>NZ_JAAABI010000010.1 GCF_009903685.1 Flagellimonas ochracea
TTACTATCTTATGATCTTGATCTGCTGCGATGTACTTTCGTAAATGTTTATGCGCTTCAGTATTCAAAATGGACGTCAAGCGCACTTTATCCAACAATTGCAAACGTAGGTATTTTGGTTTATAGGGCAGGGAATCATTATATGGGACACTGTTGATCTTTCCAGCCCTTTCCATGTGCTGTGCATAGTTTTCATAACTGGATTTGTTGAATGGAAGTTCTTCTGCATGAACATTTACTTTGGACCAGTCGGGAATACCAATTTGTTCGGAAGTTCGATATCCAAAATTACCTTTTAACTTGACCAGAGATCCCAATTCAGGAAAGTGCAGGAGCGATTCCTGTCTTTGGGATCGATAAGAGGCACAGCAAATCAGTAATGAAGCCAAGCACAAAAGAAGTAAGCTGTTTTTAAGGTAGGTCATCCAAAATACAATTCATGCTAAAAATACAGAAATTACGCTTTTTTAGTACTGTCAATTCCTATAAATTTATCTTTTTAACGCAAAATGTCCGGTGATCGTTTCTCCCATTCCATATTCAAATTTGAACCAATAGTCCGATGCCGGTAAGGGCCTGCCCATATAGGTGCCGTCCCAGCCCGGTCCCTGTGGTGACAACTGTTTGAGCAGCTTGCCGTAGCGATCGTAAATGGATAGCTTGGACCCCGGGAATTCTTGGGCCCCTATGATGTTCCAACTTTCATGGATTCCATCCCCATTGGGCGAAAAGAAGCGTTGATAGCCGACGGCCGTTATTTCCTTGGATAAGGTTCGGCAACCATAGGGGTCCCGGACATAAACGGTATAGGTGCCGGGAAATACCTCGAACCGGGCATCCCCTTGAAAGACCGTTCCATCAAGGGAATATTCAAATTCGCCAATGCCGATGGCCTCAATGTTCAGGACCACCTTATCCGAAAACCCCTCCCTGATCACCGTAAAACTTTCGGGTGCCCCCGAGGATACCACCTCAAAGGAGACCGTTTTTCCACATGTGATTCCATTGGAGGTCTCTGAGACCCTTACCTGATAGTTGCCCAAGGCTGTAATATCCAGGGTCTGTGAATTGCCAATGAGGTTCCCATCCGCATCCCACCATGAGTAACTATCGAACAATCCGGCATCAAGGCTCAAATTAGGATTGTCCGGACAGATGACATAGGTTTCCGATAGCTCCAGATTGGGAAGTGCGTTGACTTTGAGGTCGAAATCCGAAATATCAAAGCAAGAGGCAAGCGCCCTGTGCTCTACTCTGACATATATAGTTTCTTCCAAGGAGCTGTTTTGATAGTTTTCCCTCGAGATCGCATTACGCTGGTTCAGGGCATCCAGTTCCGTGGTATAATAGGTGACCGAATAGAGCATGGGGTCCTGTCCATTCAAGACTTCCACATCTTTTTCGCCCAGTTGAAAAGTGTTAGCGCCAGGTCCATCAATATCGCAAGCTATGATATCATCGGGGACATGGGCGACCGGAGTGTCGAGGACCTGAAGCTCAAATTGCCCCACATCATGGCAATCCGGTCGGTCTGTGTTTTCCAATCGAAAAAAGATGGTCTGTGGGTTGGCGGTATTTTCATAATTTCCCGAAATGGGGTTTTGGGAAAGCGCCGCATCGGACTGTGAGGTATGAAAGCTCAACGTGGTGTTTTGGACATCCATCAGAATCTCATCGGTCTTCTGGTTCAAATCAAACAGATAGCGTCCATCGTTGTCCATATCGCAGACCCGCCAATCGGTGACCGGAGGTGCCATGGGCGTATCAAAAATGGTCAATTGGAATGTTGTCGTATCATAACAGGCATCATCCGAGACATGGGATACACGGATGTATATGGGCCTCTGGTATTGGGTACTCGTCACAACCAGCGGCAAAGGGTCGGTGTTCGTAACGGCATCCGCTTGTGAACCGTGGTAACTGATTGAAAGGGTCGCGGGGTCTTGGCCCCCTATAACCTCCAATTCCACCAGCGAAAGGTCAAAAATGGCGGAGCCGTCCTTATCATCATCGCAGACCTCCAAATCGTTGGGGGTATTGGCGATGACCTGACCAAGGACCCGGATTTCAAAATCGCCTGTCTCGAAACATTCGGGATATGTTCGGTTCTCTATACGAAAGTAAAGGGTTTCCGTGGGCAACGTATTCTCATAATTCGGGCCGATCGGATTTGTGCCGTTGTCGGCGTCAATTTGTGAGCCATGATAGGAAATGGCAAATGTACCGGCTTCCTGACCGCCCAAGATCTCGGTATCCTTTTGGGAGAGGTCAAAATCATATATGCCATCCGTATCATCGTCACAGACCGTCCAATCCGTTACCACCCCGACTTCCACGGATGCCTTGACCACAATGTCAAAATTGGTAGTCGCATAACAAAGATTATTCTGTTTGTTCGCTATTCGTGCGAACACCGTTGTGGTTCCCTGGTCAAAAGTTGATGTGGCAGGCAAGGCGTTCATGTTGCCGTCGGCATCGGTCTGCGAGGAAAAGTAGGATATGTTGACCTCCGAGGCGGTTTGCGTACCCAAGATCTCTGCGTCGAGTGTGGTTAGGTCAAGGCCGTAGGCGGGCCCTTTGTGGCATATTTCAACATTGGCGACAGGATTGGCCATGGGAACTTCCGAAATCGTAATTTCCTTGGTCTCGGTTCTGGTCTCAACAGCGGTGGTCACGGTAACCTGTACGGTGTAATTGCCCGTTGTGGCATAGCTATGGGTCGGGTTTTCCAGTAGGGATGTATTTCCATCCCCAAAATCCCAAGCAATGTTCAATATGGGCTCACTACTGGTCACCGAGAATTCCGTACCGTCCCCAAGACAAAAGTTCTCCGCTGTCAGGCCCACCACGAAAAAAGACTGTATGAATGGCGGCAGCCCCAAACTACTCTCCCCGGTGCCCAGAGAGATCACATTGTCCTGATAGTCACATGTCAGGCCCGGTCCGTTGGGATTGTTGATGGCCGATAGACTGGACTCATCGATGATGGTCACATAGATTTTTCCATCGATGGCCAGTTGCAGCGCCCCGATTTCCGAGGTTTTCGTCGCTGAAATTTCAAGTCCAGAGGCTATTATCGTTGCCTGATCGTAAACCGAAAGGTCAAATTGATGTATGGCACTGGAAATCGAATACGGAAAGCCATATTCCGTATAACCAACATACAACTTTCTACTATCTGGTGAAAACTCCACACCATAGGGACTTTGGACGCCTGAAGGAGCGGGCAGGGGGAAATAGCTATCCAATAGGATCGGGTCGCTCACCTGGCCCGAACTTGGATCAAACCGGAACAATTCGGCATGGTCCGTGCCCGAAGCCATACTGGCCAGAAATTCCCCATTGGGGGAAACTTTCATATAGCCGCGAACCCCCTGCCCATTGTACAATATGGGATGGTCAAGACCTGTTGCCGATACCACAGGCGTGGTGTTCAATCCAGTGGAAGTGACCAAATAGGCCAAAAATTCATTGTTGCCATAGCCATGGCACAACACCCAAATATCGGACCCGTTGGCATGTTCCACCGCGGTCAATTTTTCCATCACCGGTGTGGCCAAGGCCGTATTTTTAAGAGTCAAGTCACCCAGGCCCCCATCCAGGGACATGTCGACCATATTGTATTGCAGGCCATTCCCCAAACCGGCCTCGTCGACCGTGAAGACAAAGTACAGATTGGGATTGCCGGGAAAGGGAACGATTATCCCGGATTGGGTGCTGGAGGGATGCCCCGACAAGCCCGTCCCGTTGGGCATGGGACTATGGTTTCGGTTCCAGACGGTGATCCCATCCGTGTAGAACAAAAGATTTCCCGTGGCATCCGAAATGGTGGCACAACCCTCCTGGGTGGAAAGGGCCCCATCGGTCAAGGTAACAAGGGTCCCTGAATTAAAATCCAGTCCGGCATTGCGTCCAAAATACCAGATGGCAGCCTGTTTTTGGGACAAGGCCGAAACAGAGGTCAAAAGCAACCATATCAAAACCCAAGCTTTTTTCATTCCTTAAATACTTTTTATCCATTACGGGTTTCCTGTTTGTCAAGTTGCCTTTTTATAAAAATGGGCATGATTTTCATGGAACTTCACTCGTGACCCGGGGCCATACTACCTTTACTAGAATCTTGCACCGACACCGAACTTGAGTAAACCGATGTTGCGGAAAAAATCCGAGTCCACAAACCCCTGTTCAGTGGACAACCGAATGTAATCATACTGGGCCTTGATGTAAAGGATACTGATCAAATCGTACCGAAGCCCAAAGTTGACATTGATTCCATCAAAACTGGGGTTTTCATCAAATCCCATATCCTCGCGCCCCAGTTTGAGGTCGTTGCTCACGGATTGAAAAGTATACCCCAAGCCCAAACTTGGGTGTAGCTTTGGCAAGACTTTTGTATCCAAAGTGGCATTGAATCGCGGTTGCACCAAGGTGGATCGACTCTTTCTAAAAGGCGTGGGCTCCCCAAGGTCATTGGGGTCCCCATCGCTAAACATGACGTTTATGGAAAAGCCAAATTTGACAGGTCCAACGGTTACAAAATCAAAACCGGCCTCCAAATCTATGGTGGCATCTTGAACTTCTTTAAAGGCATTGTCCCCTACTGCCGAAGGGTAATTGACCCCAAAATGGATTTTTTTGTTATCCAGTTGTGCATTTAAACTAAAAGCAATCCCTGATAGTAAAAATGACAATAATATTCTATTTGTTGCTAATCTCATATTAATTTAAATTTCTAAAAACCTCCAAATGAAACATTTATAGTTCTTTAATTGTCAATTCTTTAATCTTTTCCAAAAATATAGGATGATGCAAAAACCACTATTAACACAAGAATGATTATCCACACAAATTTATTTGGGAGTTCCAACATTTTATAAAAAAAGATAAAAGAAACCACTCCATATAGAAAAGAAAAAACGTCAACGCTCCAATAACTTTTAGATGTTGAGTCAAATTTTTTCAAAATTTGCAAATATCGGTTCCGATGTAAAAAGTATAAATAATTTATGGTAATTATAGTCAAAGGTATAGCCATAAATCCAACTCTATTTAATTTGAGGACTGGTAAATCGAAATAAATAAGGAGCGAAATAATATTCAATGATATCAATACAGATAACCAAATAATTGTAGACCATTCCGTTATAGATTTATTAGTCCTATAGGTAACCTTGTATATACGATAAAATAATAAGTCGTAAAACTTTGTAATCATGATTTTGGGTTATTGTCTAGCTTGTCTAAATGTTGCATTGGAATCCCAAGGTAGAGTCAAACCAAATTCGCCGTTGTCTAATCTTTCCTGAATTTGTCTTTCCCTAACAATTAGTTCCTGTTGATAGTACCATTCAGTATTTCCAATTATATCACCACTAGTTATAATTATACCTAAAACAGGGTGTATTCTTCCAACGGCTACACCTCCAGAAGTCCATAGCAATCCATAAGCTTCCTGTTCTCTTTCTTCACCTTCCGTTACAAGTACATCATAAGCATCGCCTGTTATTTCAATCGCATCAAAAATACCTCCTCCTATTTTTCCTAGCCTACCTGTATTATAAAGTTTTACGTGTTGGCTTCCTCTAAACTTAGAAACTGATACGTTTTGATAAATTCTAAATTCTCCATTTCGTTTCAACTGCCCGACATTAAAGCTTGCTACCAATGATGACAAAAGGCTTCCCATATCAGCTGGATTTTGTCTAGAGCTTTCAGGTATTAAATTGGAACTAACAACTACTTCATCCAAGATTTGCCCAAATGCAACCAAATTCAATTCCTTATCGAAATATGCATCATACTTAGAGGGAATCCCATATTTTTCATAACCATCCGGACAATCAATCACCTGACCTGTTTCCTCATCGATACAAGCACGTCCTCCATCGGGGTCAATAGCATTTGTTGGATTGTTTCCCATACCAAGATACGGAGAATCAAATTGATTATATGGATCGGGACTCAACCATCGGCCAATCCGTGCATCCCATAAACGCAGTTGAAAAGCCTCTTTGCCCGTTTCTTGGTCTTTCTCTTGCCCTTGAAAGGTATAGCGGTAGGAATTGGCAAGCGTATTCAAGCCCGGCAGGGTCATCCCAAAGGGATAATAGTCCGTAAACCCCTGTATGTTTGGGCTACTGCCGTTCTTTTTAAATAGGGTACGCACATTGCCCAAATGATCCGTAAGTTCATAGACATAGCTGTTGTCCGCTTCATAGCGCATTCCAAGACGCTGGTTTCCGTATATCGGCTGTTCTTGAAGGGTAATGCCACTCCCATTGGGACGGTAATAGATGCCTATGGGGTTGCCCGTGAAGTCCCTTACATAGTAGGTGGTTCCTGACAACTGCCCCCCGGCGGTATAGGTTTCCTTTCGCACACGGTATCCCCTATCGCCATAATGAAACCTTGCCCTGGTGTTTCCATTGATCTTCACCTCGGTCACCAGCCCTTGCACATTGTAGGAATAGGTTACCCCCTCGGCCGTATTGCCTATCAGTTGGCCTATGGCGTTGTAGGTATAATTGTTGGCGGCATGGTCACCGATGTCATCGGCACCCGCAACATCGCCGCTGCCATCATCCACATGGGTCAACCGGTTGGGCTTTGAGACATCGTAGTTGTAGGTAAGGTCATCCATGGCATTGGTGCTGCTCTCGGTATGCTTTTTTCGGACAAGACGCTGGATGTTTCCATTGGCATCATATTCAATGCCCGTTACGTCATAGTCCCCATTGCTGTTTTCCACAAACACGTCCGTAGGTGCAATCTTTGCGTGGAAATCACTGCCTGCCTGTGCATGGAAATTCGGGGATAGCGTAATGCTCTGTGTAGCCTCCAAATCAATGTTTCCACTACTACTGGTATAGATGTTGTTATCGGTAATGGTCGGTTGTGCCGTAGTGCTTGTGGCATCCAGAAAGGCCCCGTATTTTGCCTGGGTCAGCCAATTGTTCCGGTCATAGCTGTAACTGTACGCGCGTTGCTCCCCGGTCGCCATGGTGCCCGGATCGTTGTTCCAGCGGATGCCCTTGATGTTGCCGTTCAACTGGTCGGTACCATAGGTTGCCGCCTCTATGTTCTCCAAGGCCCTTTGGTAATCCGCATTGTGGTAGTCCACCTGCATGCCAAAAAGGTCATTGGTGTCGCCACCCGGGTCCAAGCTGGCGTTGCCCAGAGTGGGATGGTTGATTCCCTTCAACTGTCCGGCCATATTGTAGACGTAGTCCACACCCTGCACCCCATTGGCAAGCTCCACCCGTTTGAGTCCACCAGATTCGTAGTAGGAGTACTCTGCCTGGGTCATGTAACTGATATCGTCGGTCGAGGTTTCCACCTTGATGAGCTCGTCGGCATTGTTATAGGTATATCTATGGATAAACTCATCAGGAGCATCTTTTTGATATATTACACGGTTAACAAGGCCTGTGATGGCGTCATATTCGTAGTCCAGGGTCTTTATGGAGCCAACACCAGTGATATTTTGGACCAGCCATACCAATCGCCCGTATACGTCATAACTATAAAGCGTTGTGCATTGATCATTTTGTGTAGCGGACACGTTGCCCGATAAGAAGGTTGGGTTGGTCCTTCCACTGTAGGTCCCGGTATTGAACTGGGAGGGAAAGGTGTCATAAAAAGTGGTCACCACTTCCTTTTTTGTGCCCGTGGGCAGTGGATCGTCCACGTTGGCCGTTGCGAAGGCGGTACTTTGTAGGACCCCACTTTCGATGGGCCTTCCAAAGGCATCGTAATCGGTATACGAAAACTCATTAGCCGCCGCTTGTACCTCATTCTGGGAAAAACGTATCTGGCCGTCACCTCGATAACGGAACTCCACTTCGCCCTCGTCGGGACTTTTGGTATAGGTCAACTGCCCCAAACTGTTGTACCGATATTCCGTTCTCCTTGCACTATCCGAGCCTTGGACAGGTTGGTAGGAAAACACCAGTCGACCGGCATTGTCATATTCGTTCAGGGCATAGTCATAGTAGTTTTCATGATAGGCAATGGTCACTGGACTTGTTGGATCATAGCTGTCGGGGTCATTGACCGAGACCCGATAAAATCCATTTGGCAGACTATTGGACGGGGAAACCGTACTTTCTGAAATCAGGTCGTGCGCGGTTACGGAATATCCATTGGTGCCCACAGTAAATCCCATATTGCTGCCAGCGGGCACATGGACATCCACATACCCCAAGTCGCCAATGGCCACAGTTGAGGTCCGTGAAATTGTGCCCCCGCTTCGTGCAGCTGCCAAGGTTTTGCCATCGGCATCGGTAAATACCACATTTTCATTGCCATGAAGGTCTCTACTGATTGTTTTGAATATGTTGTAATTGCCTGCGGTATAATTCAAATCGCCAAAAGCCACGGATTGTGACAATTCATCGCCCGCTTTCATGGTGAAGGTGTGCCCTTGGGGCCATTCCCCATTGATTTTGTTGCCCCCAACCGATTTTAGAGGCGTACCGGGATTGAGTGTACTGTATATGGTCCTTGCATAGGGGTATAGGGTAATATCCTGATAGGGTTCCCTGCTGTTGTTCTCACTGTAATACCAACCCAGTGTATTGCTTTGTCCGTTCACCGTGGAGGGATTCTCAGGGTTGCTTTCGAAATCATTGTTATCAAAGGGATTGCCTCCGCTGTCGAGGATAAAATCGTTTTCGTATTGAAAGCTGCCATTGATTCCGATCGGGGCCCCTAAAGTGCTTAGGGCGGGCCTTCCATAGGAATCGTACATGGTCTGTGTGGTCCAAATCTGGCCGGTCTTGATATCCAAGCTTTGGGTTTGGGTGGCCTTGCCCAATTGGTCAAAATAATTGATGCCATTTCCCTTGATGTTGCCATCGGCATCAAAGGCTATGGACCAGACCCAGTTCCTGTTCAGATCGTTGACCACCAATGGGTTTTGTGTGGTGCACCCACTATTGGCCTGTGGCCCGCTCACTGAGGGGCAAAGGTCATTGCTGTTCAAAACGTAGCTTCCATTGGAATCCCCAGGCGGTTGTGTACAACTTACCTTGGTATGGGGCGAGGAGGCCCCTAGGCCATCGCCATCGGCATCCAAGTACCACAGTGTTTCAGGGTTTATGGAACTATCGTTGTCGTTGCAGTCACCCCAGTCCTCCACATAGCCCGTGGGAGCGAAGCTTTTGTATACCGTATTTGTATTGACACCGTATTCATCACCGTCGTTGTCATAGTAAAACGTTCTAGGTTGGATGTTGGTAATCTCGTCATCCGTATCATCAAAATCACCGCCCCTTGCGACAGGATTTATCATACCAGTAGGCGGAGCACATCCGTAAGTGGCTGTAGATGAAAGCCCAAAGCCATCATTATCGGCATCTTGGTACCAGTTCCTGCTCAAGTTGTAATTTGGATTATTGATATCGCAGTCACCGCTGTTACTGGAGTAGCCTGAAGGAGGTGTGGAAGTGCCTTGACAAATATAGACACTAAGGCTACTACCATATCCGTCACCGTCGCTATCCACGTAGAATTTTCTGGGGTACACTGAGGCACTACTGTCGTTACAATCGTTTCCTTTCGTGGCATAATTGCTGGGATTGCTTCCAAAAAAACAGACTTGGGGCCCGGAACCGAAACCATCACCGTCCCCGTCATAATATCCCAGTTTTCCACATCCGGCAGGCCCGTCATCAAAACAGTTTGTACAATCCTCCTGTGCATATGTGGATGCCATACATATGAAGAAGGAGGTCAGTGTCAAGGTCAGTACTTTGTTCATTTTTTAAATTTTAATAGTTAAATAGATTTTTATCGTTACCACGGATTATTGAACCGGGGTTCCTCCACCACCGCCTCCACCATCTGGACAGCTTTTGTTATAATATGCAATAGTCACCTTGGTTTCTCCACTTCCGACATCTCGAACCTTGGTCTTTACTGCATAGGCATTCCAGCCGTAAGATCCTCCCGAGCACGGAATAGTCACACTTACCGTAAATTGATTGTTCGTGGATTCACTTCCATAATTGTTCAGGGCCTGGACCCCGGCCAAGGATGTCACAGTACCTTTGGCATAGCTGTAGCGGTAATTGCCGGACCCGCCACTGGGCAGAGTGGTCAAAGTACCGGTATTTGAATACCCGTTGGATGCGTCTTGATCCACATCAAGATCACTGTAGCCCTCATTGCCGTCGATGACCCCATTGGAGTTGGTGTCAAGTTCAAAAGCTACTTTGTAGTTGTACTTGTTCTCGCTGACCTTTTTGATTCCACCGGTAAATGATGGGGCGTCGGCTACCTCGGCAAAGGTGCTGAGAAGTCTGCCCATCTCATCATATTCGAATGTGGTGGCCATATTGCTCCTTCCCAGAATTGCGGATAATTCGTCCCATTGGTTGTATACATAGGAGGTCATGTCCACTTCAACCGGGTGTACCCTGAAATCGTCAACGGTGATCGAGCTTCCCGCCGTGGTCACATAAATGACCTTTGAATTCTGTATATCAAAATAAAAGTTGAGTTGTGTCCAGCTTCCCGATGGGATTACCTCATCGGCATTGTGGGTAACATTGGTCCCCCCGACATTCACCCGCACGTTCGAATAGTTGCCTGTCAGGGTCCATAGGGATGCCTTGTACTTTCTCGCAGAGCCCGTACCATTTTCAACCGTGACCCGGAATGCGGACTCCCCTGGATCGACTTGAAGGGCACTGGACCCGGTATGTGAATTGGTGGTCAAGGAGGCTGTGCCCTTTTGTACCCCTCCCGAGAAATTGCTGCCCTGTAAATCCTCAGCTCCAGAATAAAAGAATTTTGCAGAGGCTGTGGCTGCGGAAGCGAATACCTTGGAGTCGCCATCCCCCATTTTCGTTGAAGTCAAATTGCCTCCGACATCCATGACCTCCAACGGATTTGAAAACGGATTATAGGCCGTGACCTCCGAAAGCTGTTTCCATTCCGTGCTCTGCGCCACATCTTGGTCGTTTACCTCCAGCGACCAATCAAACCCATCATCGTTTCCATCATTATAGCCGGTAAAAATTCCTTGGCTGTCCGAGGTGCCCTGCCAAGTATAGTTTTTGTGCTTCCTCCAGATATTGTGCGTCTTGTTGAGCGTGGTTTGGTTGGGTGGCGTACCGACCAATTCGGAAGTCGTGTATTGAAAGGGCTTCCATGTCGTCACCCCGACGGACACCACATCCGATGTACCGTTGTAATAGGTTTTGCTCATGGCCGATTGCACCAGCATATTTTTGTTTTGTGCGCCGTCCACCTTGCTTCCCATTTCGCCGTAGGATGGTATGGTATATGCTGGAATGCTCACCGCATTCATTTCCTCGCCCTTGGCCGATGTTGTCCTTATCCTTGTCGCTTGGCCCGTTATGGCATCCAGATCCAAAAATTCCGTGGTGTGGGAGAACCCATTGCGATACTCTGTGGTGGACTTCAACATATTGGGGTACCTGATCCTTGAGGAGCCGTTTATCATCCATTTGTCCGTTCCCGTATTGTAATCAACCTCCTTGTAGGACTGATAGGATTCCTTTCCTTGCCAGACGGGTACATTTTGTGTGGTATAATATTCGTTCACCATTTTTCCCATGAGCTGGGATTGGAAGTTCAGGGTCTTGACCTCCAATAACTGCCCAATGGATGCAAGGTTGTCCTTTATGGTATAGCCCTTGATATCGATTTCCCTTCCGGAGCCATCGGTGTAGGTATTGTCCCGTGTGGTGGTGACCTCATAAAAGTCCCCATATTTGATGGCGGTCTGCGACTTTTCCTTCATCACATTGAACTTATAGACCGACTCGGTCAACGGGGGTAGGCCATTGGCCTCCGTGGCCACGGAAACGTATTCGTACATTACCCTTGGGGCCGGCAATTCGGCACTGTAGGGGATTTCCAACTGCTGATCTGCCTTGAAGGGCAGATAGCTGACATAGCCCCAGCCATTTTTGTTCTCGCCGTAGGAATAGGTGGTCTTGAAACTATTGGAACCGTCGGAGGCCGTGATGGATTTGGCCCGGACGCCTCCCTGTTCATAAAGCGTTGAAGTTCTCGGATAATAGGTGACTTCCAGGGAATTGTTGAGACTATAGCCCGTGAACCAACAGGGACCTGGTATCTGCTGTACTGATTGGGTGCCATCCGGGGTGACCAAATATACGCCGGTGCCCAAAATCTGATCGACCGTCCCCAATCCCTCGTAGGAGTATTCATAGGTATTGTTCGCGTCGACACAATCATATCTGGAATATTTTATGTTGACCTTATCATTCACCAATACGCCCAAATCGTCCGTGGTATTGTTGATGAGCCTTATATCGGTTATGCTGAAATTGTTGGAATCAAATTCGGAGATGTACTGTCCAGAATCCGTAAACTCGACCCGATTGGTAATGCTCTTGAATTTGTTGGTCTCGTACTCGATTTCAAGTTGTCCGCCATCTGGGGTGTTTATCTTCCTCAGGGACCAGGCCTCGTTCAGATTGTCATAATAGCCGTAGTTGTCCCTGCGCTCACCATTATAGTCCAAATCCTTTGCTTCATATTCAAAGGTATAGGGCGGGAGCAATTGGATATCCTGTTTCCCCTTGAAATTAACCCCGAGCAATGTACTCCTGCCAAATCCGCCTATGGCATTCGGCGTGCCCGAAACCAAACTGTTGTCATAGTTGAGCTCCACGCTTTTGACAATCTTGTTCTGCAGGCTCGAAATATTGTCTCCCGTATCCAAGACATTGTCCTTTTGGTTGATGTAGACCGTCTCACCGGGTTTTTGTGAATCATTGTAGACTATGGAATAACCTTGGGACGGGGAGGGGCCGTAGGTCTTGCTGGCACTGTCATCCTCCTCATTGACCAAAATTACCTTTTTCAGGCGCAAAGGATTTTGGGCCGGGATGGTAAATCTGTTTACGAAATCACCACTGTCCTGATCTAGGTCATCAATATGGTCCACCGAAGTGTAGGTCCATGCTATGGACCTGCCGTCCAATCGCTCTTCCTTGACAAAAAGTGCCGTGTGCGTCCGGGTTTCCACCTTGTCCAGGTAATACATTTCCTTTCTTCCCCGTATCCATGTTTTGATGTCCTCATCATCGGGACTGGTCAAATGGTCCTCTCCGAAAGGGGACTGCCAAATAAATGCGTCCGACCATTTTCCATAATCAAAGTTTACCCAATATCCATAGTCCCCTTTGTCCGCAAAACCATTGGTGTTTTTGTCTATGTAGTCGGGTCCCGTGACGGCGGTCAACAGCCAATGGGTGGCATACGGTTCAAGTTGGCGCTTTTCAAAATAGGATTCGCTTTCCGTTTTGGGGGCGTTGTTGTTGTGTTTGATGACACCGAATGTCCTTGTAACGGTCTCATGGTTGTACACCGGTAGGGAATAATGATAGGTCTTACCGTCGGAGGCCGTGATCTTGAAGGCACCTACACCCTGTAAGGGCTTGTTACCCCTGTCAAAACCAGTGACCGAAGGTTCCAGATATCCCAAGTTTTTCAATGTACTATAGTTGTTCAGGATTTCCTCGTTGGTATAATATTCAATGTAATTTCCCGTCCTTCTCCTTGGTCTTTGAGGTTCAGTGGTAGACCCGGCATAATAGTCGGTTATTACCGTATTGCCTGATGTGGAAGTATCGAAGGTAGGCTCGGAAACCGAAAGATAGGTGCTTATCTCATTGTCGAAGTAAAAATTTGGGGTCTCCGAGAACAGCGTATGGGCAGGGGGCGCAGTACTTGAACCATTGATTCCATAATCCAGTGAAAAATTTTGACTATTGCCTTTATTGGACAGACCGAACAGGGCCCCATACTCGTACAATCTCGAGGACATACCGCCCGAAAGGCCTTGGGCCTGCACATTGTAATAGTCATAATTTGGAAAAGCGGGATTGTTGAAGGCGACATCGGTCGAGGAGGCGATCAACTCACTGTCAATTGAAAACTCGTTGATATCCATGAACGATTCATCGGTCAATTCACTGTCATAGCAATTGCAATGGCTGTACTGTTGAAATATCTGGTCCCGCTCTGCCGCTGTATCCACAATGTCCTCATAGCAGTTTACGATTTGGTACGCTGCTCCAAACTGGTAACAGTGGACGTAGTACCTTAGGTCGTCGAAGGTGCCATTGTTGAAATGCAATGGGCCATTGACATAGTTTTCTTCCTTTTTGCCAAGGAAGTACCTAAACTTCTGTTTGCCAAAGGATAGACTGAAAAAACCAATGGGAGTGGGCACTACCAAAGGGATATTATAGCCCGTCGACTTGGTCACATAGTCCCCCATTTTAGCGGTGTTCGCAAAGGCAACTTGGAGCCCTGCACCCATCCCGCCAACGACTTCGCTATTGGAGATATTCGTAACCCCGGCCTGAATCCCGACCCCGGAGGAGGAAAGGTTTAGGCCCGTTGAAAATTTGTTTCCATTTCCTGTCTCCCCACTGTATCCAAGGTTTAGATTTCCCGATGACGAGGCCCCGATCTTGAAGCCGGCGTCGTTTTGGATGCCCACGGAGCCATTCAGCCCACTGCCGGAGATACTGGCGCCGAGTGACAATCCACCAGCCGTTGTACCGCCGATACTCAATCCGCTGTTCCTGCCAACGGCAAGGCTTCCGCCCACACTTCCCCCACTTGCAATGTCGTAACCGTATCCAATGCTCACGGTCCCCCCCAAGCTCAAATTGCTGCCCCAGGATAGGCCAAGTCCCACGGAAGCCCCGGCGTTTGATGTAAATCCAAGGGATAGTGAGTATACCTCCTGACTGCCACCTTCATCGTAAAAATATTCCGTCAATTGCGCGGCGTTGTAATCATCCGCATACCCGTTCACCGATCGGTTTATGGCCCCCGGATTGAGGTTCCAGCCCAGTCCGACCCATGAGGCCTCTTGGTCCATTGCGATTCCGGCATGGTAAGCCAAAGCCAAGGGATAACCGCCCTCGGGGGAGGGAACATTCATTAGGGGCAGTACATAGCTCACACTACCGGTGGACAGGTTTACCATATCAGTTGCATCCACGGGCTCAAAACTGGCTGCCTCCGGTGTGGTTGGCCCATTGTTGGACGCTAGGAGCATATTGACCGGGACCAGACTGGGCAGAAAGGTGAGGGTCAGCAATAGTGCGATGATTCTGTGGGAAACCTTGGTCTTGTTCGTCTTGTTCATGGGATTGATTATTTGCATTCGTTATTGTATTGGGCGACTATCTCTTTGATGTCTTTCTTTTTATATTTTCCGGAATTGATTTTTTGTACCACTGTATTACATTCGGCAAAATAGGTGCTGGCCGCCTCTTTGAAGTTCTTTTCGAAAAGTTGGTTCGACCCGATGTGGATGGCCTCGGCTTCCTCGGCTTTTTTGAGGTAATATTGGTGTACCGAATAAAACTGTCCGCCACTGATTCCTGCACCACCGACACTGCCCACCCCTGCCGCTCCGGTGGGCATATATCCTTGGGAGGAATTCCGGTATAGGGTTACCCTTCCTTGTTCGACCAACTCGAGCATAAGGGAATCGTCCCTGTCCCGAATTTGGACCTTATGGTATTCCCTCCAATCCTCTTTCAATTTTATCCTGATCATAGCCAAATCGGCTATGGGGAAATATTCCGGTTTGGATTGCTTTCCAGCCCGGTATTTTACCTCCTGTTTTCTCAATTTTCCATAGCCTTTCAAGACCCGGCCATCGGTAAAAGTCAATACCATAGCGCTTTTCTGTGCCAGGACCGGGGTGGCCATTAAAAGGACCATGGCGAAGACCATGTAAAACTTTTTTCCTTTGTTCATAGCTCCAGACTCAATTTTGGTTCTTTCCGTATTCTTTCCAAGGGGATTTTGAAGGAGACTTCCCCGGTGGAAAATCCCAGGTCCTCAATGGTAAATAGGGCCTGGTCGCCTTCCAACAGTCCTTTGTTCTTGGGATACACCAGTAGCATATTGGTACTGTTTGACATACTGTACATCCTGGGGTATACATAGTCCAATAGGGGTATGGTGTCCCTTTTATCGCTTATCAAGTGAACCTTTTCACCCATGTCAAAGGACAGTTGGTTCACCAGAAGGCCAAAGGCGTCCCTATCGTGGGCCTTGGAACTGAGCAATTCTTGGTCGTTCACGCTCATCCCCAGATTGAAATAGAGATATTTTCCATATTTCCCTCTCAAACTATCAATGTTTCTTTTATCAAGATCTTGGTGCAGTTCCTGTTTGACCAGGATATCTGTGGGACGGTACGTCAGCGCATACTGTACGTTGCCCACCGTCTTCTCATAATGGTAACCGTTGTCCGGGGTCCTGATGTACTCCAAAAGTTGCGCCTCGGAATCGAAGGTTTTTTGCCCACAGGATACCACGGCAAAAAGCAATGCTATGAGCATTCCGGATTGTAATAGACGGAAGGGCCTAAAGGTATTTCGATGTTTCATGTCAATCTCCTTGGTATTGGTTGTTCAGCCCTTCCAGAATGGTCTGGGTCAGATCCGAGGCTTCCTCGGCATACATGATGTTCCCCCCTCCCTTGGCCCCGAAAATGATACGGTAACCTCGGTTCTTGCCATATTCCTTTACATAATCGTTGATATCATTGATGACGGTCTGGGTCATTTTTTGATCCTCATCCTGGATCTGTTTTTGGATGGCCTGTTGGTAGTTGTTTATCTGTTGCTGTTTGTTTTGCAGCAGTTGCTGTTTCAATTCCAGTTCTTTTGCGGTCATCGAGGCCCTTTCTTTTTCATAGGCTTTCAGCTCGTCCTGCCAATTGGTCATCAGGCTGTCGACATTGGCCTTGAGCACTTGGGTCTTTTTGTTGAAGGCCTCCCGTTCTACCTTGGTCCGTTCATACCCTTCCACCAATTGGTTGATGTCCACATAGACCAATTCTGATTTTGACTGTGAATAAAAGAAGTTTGCAACGCTGGCCAATAGAGCCAATAGTGCTATGGGCAAAGTAAGTTTGTTCATGTTTTAGTTCGTATTTGTTTGGTTCTTCTTATTTTTCCATTTTCTTGTGGTAGTTATTGTTAAGGGCTCCTCGAGCTTTTGCAGTCGCTCTTCCAACTTCCGATTTACTTCCTGTAGCTCTTGCAATTCTTTTTGTTGCTGAATGGCATATAAGGTCAACTCCTCAATTTTTTCCAAGAGCAACTTGTTCATCTCACCTAGGTGAATGCCATTTTGTTCGACTTCTTCAGCCGAGGGAATATTGATAAGATGTCCTTTTTCCTTAATATGTTGTTCAACTTCCAGCAAGGTGGGGAGAGAATATTCATTAGCGAAAACATAATCTGCCCACCCTGTTTCAACTTTGATTTCGTTGGCACGGATTTTTCCATTTACAGCTAATTTGTAGGAACTCGTATTGAAAGTTCCAATTCCAAGATTGTCAACAAATATTGATGCCTTACTAATCTTTGGAACATCCAAATACACATCTGGGTTAGGTACCAAAACTTTAGTGGTAGGCACGGTAACAATCAATGCCGCCTCACTGGTTAAGGCCAAACGAATGGATATATGTCCATAGTTACCAGGAGAGTATCCAAACAACTCATATGTCGTGTCATTTACCTTTTTATATTTGATATAGTCCCCTATTTGCGTGCCGGTTATCGAATAACTCCATCTGCCACCTTGGGTAGCACCTTCACGGATAAACAGTTTAGCCGATGCTGCATACCCTGCCTCACTAGTACGTACATAATTTATGTTGGCATCTACAATAATGGAATTATGGGAGCCATTTCCGGCCAGGTCAAAAGTGGCTAGCTTATACCATCCCACGGAAGAATTTCCAAAGCTTAATTTTCCTTCATAATATTCAATCGGTTGTCCATTACCGCTCCCTGAACTAGAATTTGTGGTAACTGTGACAATATTGCTTCCGGCGCTTTCATTGCCTGCAGCATCTAAGGCCATGACCGTAAAGCTATAGGAGGTATCTGAAGTAAGACCTGTCACCTGATAGGTATTTACGTCGCTCAAAGTAATCTCTAACGTACTACCTCTAAATATCTTATACCCAGTAATACCAACGTTGTCTGTAGCATTATTCCAAGATAGGTCTACCGTGGTATCGGTTTGGCCAATACTGGAGAGGGTCGGTGCCGTTGGGGCTTGAGTATCTGAGGTATTGTCGGTGGTAGCCGATACTATGTTGCTATCAATGCTCACATTACCCGTGGCATCAAGTGCCCTTACTGAGAAATTATAGGTTGTGGAAGGGCTAAGTCCAGTATCCTGATAGGAAGTTGAAGAAATGTTGTTTGCAATAATAACCCCATTACGATAGACATGATATCCTGTTACGCCGACGTTGTCCGTGGCAACCGTCCAAGAAAGGTCTACAGTGGTCTGTGAACTTCCGATACTAGTAAGTATAGGTGCTGTCGGCGGTTCCGTATCAGAGCTATTAGGACCATCCAACAATTCCTGCAAAGTGGGCTCTTGTCCATTTACTTCATATATTGTAGGGCCATAGAAGTGAATGATATCAGAAGGATTTTCTCCGGCCCACAAATAAGCCTTATGCTTGGTTGAGACCGCTAAGGGACTTGACTTGTGGTCCAAACCGTTCAATACCTTGTTTCCAGTAACTGGATCATACACGCCTCCATGACTAGTGGTTCCAGTATGGCCGCTGTTGTAAACAAACCCAACATACAAATACCACTTATTGAGTTGGGGCACATTACCAGAAACTATAATTCCATTACCTCCATTAGATCCGTCTAATCTTAAAAGAGCATTTTGAAATCCTGAATCACTCATCGCTACACCGAAGACTTCACTGCCATCAAAAGAGTTCGTCTTTTTTATCCAAACGGAATATCGGTAGGTCTTTGTGTGGTCTATGGGGATATTAGTCGTGCTCCATCCTCCATTGGTGTTGGGAGTTACTCCATCAGGAGAACCTTTCCAAATAACATCTTGGTTTCCGAAAGGTGTTATATCAAGCTCTCTTATGTTTTCAGAGGTTGTCCCATTCTGCGTAAATCCGGTAACCGAACCACTTCCCACTGTCCACGAAGAAGTATCTAACAAATTGTTTTGGCCATTTGTCACGATTACGTTCAAAAAGATTAAAAATACAGCTGCTTTTTTCATCCCCATTGTTTAAGTTTTTTGACATCATTTATTTTTGCTTCCAACTTTCTAGTCTTTTCTGAAGCTTCTCTTTCAATTCGTTGATTTTCCTTTTTTAGGTTAATCACATAAAGTGTTAGTTCCTCAACCTTCTCTAAAAGAAGTTTGTTCATCTCACCTAGGTGAATTCCATTTTCTTCCACTTCTTTGGCAGAGGGAATATTGATGAGATGTCCTTTTTCTTGGATGTATTTTTCGACTTCTTCAAGTGTAGGTAGGTCGTGGTCTTCTTCAAAGACATAATCGGCCCAGCCCCCTAACTTCACCTTTACCTCATTGGCCGTTAATTTTCCTCGAATTCCTAAATTCCCATTAATTCCATTCAGGAACATAGAATAATCACTGGGATTTTGGGCATGGGAGCGGCCCCTTCCCCAATAGAATTTACCGTTTTGGTGCATCCCGAACATAAGCTCATCCGAAGCCCCTGGGTGAAAAACAATGGCCCCGTTTCCTCCATTGATAAATTCTATCCTATTTTCAAAACCATTGGTAGAGCTTACTGGATTTGAAGATCCAATACTTAGCCCACCGGTCTCCAATCTTGTGAAGGCTGTTCCCGTATCGGAATTCCAAAACCTAATCTGTTTTCTGTTACCGTCATAAAAGGTCTTTGCGTAGGAACCATCATCATAACTAGCATTGTACGGAAACATGGAAAAATAATTGCTCTTGTGCCTTAGAATACCACTAACAGAGCCATCAACCTCAAGTTTATACTGTGGATTGGTAGTGCCAATGCCTACATTTCCGTCCCTAGTGACCTTAAAAAGTGGATTGGCTGATGGGCCATCCCTGAAAATGTTAAAAGCCCCGTCGAGATATTGACTTTCTTCGTCAATTACAATGTCTACATTTTTCTCAGCGTTGATTCTTATGCTTTTATTGGAATCGTGAGGGCCAATGGAATTAATACCGGCAGTAGGAGCATCATTGAAATAAATTATTCCCTGTTGAGATTTGCCAACACCAAACGTTAGTAGGAATAGCACTAAAGTTGTTTTTTTAATTTGTATCATAGTTTATGAATTGCGGTTTGATGAGCTTTATTTCTTTTACTAAATCTTTTAACACCTGGTTTTCTTCTTGAAGGGTTTTAATCGCTTTATCCTGTGTTATCAGATATAATGTCAATTCTTCGATTTTTTCCAAGAGCAGTCTGTTCATCTCACCTAATTGTATGCCGTTCTCTTCCACTTCCTTGGCAGAAGGAATGTTCATGAGGTGACCTTTTTCTTTAATGTGTTTTTCCACTTCTTCCAAAGTGGGAAGGTCATAGCCTTCTTTAAATACATAATCGGCCCAACCTGTTTCAACCTTTATTTCTTTGGCCCTAATAGATCCGTTAACGGCAAGCCTGTAAGCGCCTGGGTTCGCTGTACCAATACCCATATTCCCATTGGAGTCAAATACAAATGCGTTACTGGTCAATTGGTAATTATACAGACTGAACTTTCCTGAACCTGGATAGTTCGCGAGGAATCCCCATGTTGATGTTCCTGCATCCTGAAATCTTATTATGGAAACGCCATCATCACTACTTGAATTGATATGCAGTTCAGCATGATTGTTCAGTGGAGATTTTATTTCAAGTTCGGAAGTGGGTGAGGCTGTTCCTATTCCTACTTTACGGTTTGCATCGATAACCAACGCGTCTAAATCTTGCGAATCACCGGTGAAGTTTCGGAAAAAATGAAGCTTGGTGGTATTATTCCCAGATTCGGTCACCTTTATACCAAAACGATCTCCAGGTGCCCCTCCTTGAGGGTTCCAATGTAATTTTGATGTCCCATAAAGTTCTGTGTTACCAAACCGGTCAATGGTCAGTAAATCCTCATCACTGGTTTGATTGGTGAAATTCTTGAAAATATGAAATAGGGTTGTATTGTTACCGGTTTCAGTTGCTTTTAGCCCCATTAGGTCTCCTGAAGCGGCACCTCCAGGATTTAGCTCAATGCGGTCTTGTGCGTGGGCAGTTCCTAAACAAAACAAGAGGGCGATAAAAGATGTACCTTTCATTTTTTAGAATTGTTATTGGTTGTATTTGTTTGGGTTAAAATCTCTTCTAGATGCTTAATGCGAATGTTTTGTTTGTCCAAGGTGAATTGCTGTTGAATCAGGTATATGGTGAGCTCCTCGATTTTCTCCAACAAAAGTTTGTTCATCTCACCTAATTGAATACCATTTTCCTCCACTTCCTTGGCAGAAGGAATGTTCATGAGGTGACCTTTTTCTTTAATGTGTTTTTCCACTTCGTCCAAAGTGGGGAGGTCATAGTCCTCTTTAAAGACATAATCGGGCCAGCCCACCAAGTCAACTTTAACTTCTTGGGCATGGATGTTTCCATTTACAGCAAGTCTTGAATCTGGGTTCGCTGTACCAATGCCCAAATTACCATTGGCCAGCATGGTCATCATCTTTGTTGAATAGGTGGTCCATACAAACAACGGTCTATTTTGAATCGGACCACTGCTAATCCTTGCATCAAAATTCACCAAAGCGTTGTTCCCCGTATCATTTTGTGTTGAGGTCACACCTGAAAACTGTATGGAATACCTATTGTCGCTTGTGCGATACCCTATCATCCTTGGTATGAATTGACCTGGTGCACCTGTGGCGTTGACCACACTGAAGTAATCATCTGGTGAGTCACTTACGCGGAAACGCATAAAGGCCTCTGTGGGACTGATATCATTACGAACATCAATATGATAAGATGGATTGGTAATGCCTATTCCCAATCGACCTGACAGGTAAAGATTTGATTGTGGGTTATTATTACCGAATCCTATACGGACATTCTTACCATTATCATAATTCAAATAGAGATCACTAAGATAATTACTGTCAAAATCTTTACCATCTATGTGCCTAACTTTTAAATGGTAGTTCCCACTGCCCCCTACGTTCACATGCCCTTCGACAGTAAGTTTAGAATCGGGCAAACTGGTGCCTATGCCAACATTGTCCAAGGTCGTAATGCTGCTTCCGCTATCTGTCCATTGCCCGTTGATGCCGTTTACAAAAATTCCAAGACATGTGATAAGTAGTATTTTTTTCATAATTCATTCTGGTTTTTGAATCGTTGCTCCAGTTCTTTATATTGATTCTCAAGAGTTTCCTGTCCTTTTTTCAATTCTATGATGTACAGCGTCAGTTCCTCGATTTTCTCGAGTAGCAACCTGTTCATCTCGCCGAGTTGGATGCCGTTTTCCTCTACTTCCTTGGCCGAGGGGATGTTATTGAGATGCCCTTTTTCTTTTATGTAATTCTCCACTTCATCCAAAGTGGGAAGGCCATAGTCTTCTTTAAAGACATAATCGGCCCAACCTGTTTCAACCTTGATTTCTTCGGCTCGGATTTTTCCTTTTAGGGCCAATTTGTACGAACCGGGAATTCCGGGCCCAATTGATACACCGCCATTTTTATAGATTGACATCTTACTTGACCCATCAAATTGAAATCCAATTCTTGAAGAACTAGAACCCCCGGTAAAATTCAAATAGCTGTTTCCATCTCCAGAGGAGAACATTGCTATGTTATGACCATTGGCATGGCGGGATTTAATAATCCCAATGACATCGAATTTGGAAGTTGGATTGGATGTGCCAATACCAAGGTTTCCAATCTCATTTACGGTCAGGCTGACAGAAGTGTTTTGATAATTATACAGACTGAATTTGCCTGCGACCGGATAATTTGCAAGTAATCCCCAGGTGTTGGTTCCAGCGTCCTGGAACCTTATGACCGAATGATCGTTATCAGTGCCCGCATTGAGGTGAATCTCGGCGCCATTCCCCAAGGCTGACCTTGCTTCAAGTTCAGTTGAGGGATTTATGGTTCCGATACCAGCATGGCCATTATCTGGAAATGTGTTTGTAACCTGTGCCCAAATGGTAATGGAGTAAACCAATAATATTGATGTAAGTATCGTCTTGAGCATTAGTCAATTCTTAAAAGTTGTTCAATTTTTTTAAGTCGTTTTTCCTGTGCTAGCAGATGGAGGGTCAGCTCCTCTATTTTCTCCAACAAAAGTTTGTTCATCTCACCTAATTGAATACCATTTTCCTCCACTTCCTTGGCAGAAGGAATGTTCATGAGGTGACCTTTTTCTTTAATGTGTTTTTCCACTTCCTCCAGAGTAGGAAGAATATGGTCGTTATCGAAGACATAATCTGGCCACCCCACTAGGTCTACTTTGACTTCTTTAGAATGAATGATTCCATTTACTGCCAGTTCTGAATCTGGATTCGATGTTCCTATGCCCACATGCCCATTGGTTTTTATATACATGGCCTTGGTAGAACTACCGGATAGTTCATCCACCACAAATTCCATGTTAGCCCTGGAAACAATATTTAGCGTGTTGTTGTCATTATCCAATATGGACCCTGCATTTCCAAAAAATAGTCCAGAAGCACTGCCATAGTTGGATACGTCGGTTATTCCTGAAGCTCCCTTATCGCTTGCAATAAGCGCACTGCCATGTACTTGTAATTTTTCTTGCGGGGAAGTGGTTCCTATTCCCACATTGCCCCCATCCAATGTCATTTTAACCCCGCCCCCCGGGTTGTTATCCGTTTTACGGAAATAAAATTTACCGTCTGAGGAGGTATAAAAGTTCCACTTTGCATCATTTTGGCTGTAAAATACCATATTGATTTGGGTGCTCGTATTACTTAAGAAGTTCACATAGTTATCATTGGTTAGCCCAGGGTTAAGTGTCACCCGTCCATTAACGTGAAAGTCTGTAATTGGACTGTTGGTATTGAATCCAACATATCCATTTTGGTTAATCGTAAATCTAGGATTCCATGTTGTACCGCTATCGGAAGATGAACTTATCCCAAAAATGTTTTTTGAGCCATTGGAATGTCCAAAATATAGCGCTTGTTGATTTGCTCCATTGATATTGTTTTCAATTAGATATCTATAGTTACCTCCTGAGCTTTCTAAATCAAAACCAAAATCCTGAAGCGCATTGCTATGTGTTGTAGTAATGAAATTGGTTTCCGCAGCGGGAGGAGACCACTGTCCATATATAATTGGAGCCGTGCACAAAAAATATAAAGCAACTACGAATATTTTTTTTCTCATTTCTTCATCTATTTAAATTTTGAACTTCACTTTGTAACCTTTTTAGCTGTTTTTGTTGTATTAAGAGATATAACGTCAACTCTTCGATTTTCTCCAAGAGCTTCATATTCATTTCCCCAAGATCAATGCCATTGGCCTCCATTTCCTTTGCAGAGGGGATATTGGACAGGTGGCCATGTTCTTTGATATAGCTATGGACTTCTTCTAGGCTTTTGAGTTTATAGCCATCTTTAAAGACATAGTCTGGACCGGGAACGGAGAGATCAACTTTGACCTCCTCCGCGTGGATGTTGCCCTTTACCGTGAGCTTGGAGTCAGGAGCAGAAGAGCCTATGCCAACATAGCCATTCACTGGGTTGATGATGAACGAGTCCCATCTCAATCCCACAGTATTGGGATATTTTGTGCCAATTCCAAATAGATTTTCGCCGAAGTTTTCTGAAAACCCGACAAAGGCACCCACCACATCACCATCCTGGCTAAATTCAATCAATGGATTGTCAAATTCATTGTTGTTGTCCGTATCAGACTCAATTCTTAAAATTGCGTCACCAGAAGTGCCTGATGTCACATGCAATAGACTGGTAGGAGATGAAGTGCCTATTCCAATATTACCTAGTGTTGTAATACTCAACATATCAGTCCAAGTGGTTGAATTATGCCGCCCTTGGATATTTAGCAAAGTAAAATAGCCTGGGTCAGAGTTAACAATTCTATGACCGAAACCATTGCCATAATTGGAAGATGTCCATGTTATCGCCTTTCCAGTAAGGGGGTTGGCATTTAAGTTGTCAAAAGTGGAGGTCTGCCCAAATGAGAATATTCCCAGAAAAAGCATAAAACAATACAATAAGTTTCTTTTTATTTTCATGATCCGATAAATAGTTTTTTCACTTTCAGATACAGGCAACTGACCATATCCAGAATACCATGAGCAGAGAAATTGATATGAATCCCAATCAAATGACAGTATATCCAATGGTTTATAGAAAGGTGTTTTGATACTTCAAGAATTGACGAGGATGACCATGGACTACTGCATAAAATCGCAGTATCAGGAACTGGTTTGTCGGTAACTGGTTTGGTTGAGTTTGCAGACATAGAAATCAATATGAAGCTATAATTTCATGTTCTTTTGTAAGAAATTTAATGTTTATTTTTAAAACTTTTTCCTTTTTTTTTGTGGCCCATTAGAAATTTGAAGCGTCCAAAAATCCTTTTTTATTCCAATCCATTGATTACTAAATATTTATTGTTAAAACCGTATTGTTGATAACTTTTCGAATTCCTACTCTGAAAATTTTTATCGAATATTCCATAGATATGTACAAGAAAAAAGTTACATTTCAGGTAAGACACTTGAATCAGACAAAAACAATAAACTCTGAATCTTTGAAAAATATCCTAATGAGTTCTTCCGTCAACTTAAAGTTTGCAAAGGGAAAGATACCTGCCATAAACCTCCAGGAAACATTGATAGTCCTTGCCATAATAGGAATATTGCTTCTGTTGGCGCTTCCCAATCTTATGCCCCTGATTTCAAAGGCCAAAAGTGTGGAGGCGCAGGTGCAGCTAAAGGCCCTCTACAATGCCCAAACCACGTATCGATATATGCACAGCAAATATGCCAATGTCATCGAAGAACTTGATTTTGAAGCTCCACGAACCGTCAAGGACGGGGGTACCGCAAACTATGTTTATGAAATCGTAACTGCAGATAATGCTCGCTTCAAGGCCAGAGCGGAGG
>NZ_JAAABI010000011.1 GCF_009903685.1 Flagellimonas ochracea
TTTTGCTCTGAATAGGAAAAAATAAATCAAAACAAAAAGATTTCGTTATGTGCGTGGCGGAAAGCAAACGTTAGTTTGCCCCCGAACTGTTCATAGCTCAACCGTTAAAGTTCAAATAAACGATTCGGACAATCAAGTAATATATTTGGAGGAAACTGTAAGCATAGAATATGGAACAGATAATTGGCTAGCAAAAACTGGTCTTCTTTTGATATTGGTAGCCATGGTGATATTTGTGATTACACTGTATATTCTTGGAACTGGAAAAAACCTTCCAATTGATGCGTCCATTTTCTACTATGGTACAATTATCCCTCAACATGTTTATTTCTTTTTCTCAGGTTCTTTGGTCTTAGGATGGATTGGCTTAAAAGTATCGGATATTAAAAAATGGACAGAAACGGATTTTCATTTATTTGAAAATGGGATTGAATTTGATTGGGAAGGTCAAGTTGTAAAGTTGAAAAAAGAAAAAATACTTAAAATCTCTTATAAGAAACTGTTTCTTAGCAAAAAGCTTCGTGTTCAAATCAAAACTATTGGCATAAAAAGCTATTTACTGAGAATGAATAGAAATGACAGTGAAATACTTTTTCAAGCCTTTAAAGACTCGTTATTTAAAGAAACTCCTTTTGGGTTGCAAAAAATAAATATGGAGTAAAAATTGCTGTGTAAGAAGTATAACAGAATTTAAAGTTCAGATTAACGATGCCGAAACTCAATCGAATCAAGTTGTTAAACTTTAAAGAAAGGTTGGAGGCTTACACCATGCCTTATTATGTTTTTGTGACGGGCAGTAGTTGGACCTTTTATAAACGGCTTGATAAGGAATTCATCAAAAAAACACAGGAATTTGAACGTTTTGGTGAAATAGAAAAAGCAAAGGAGTTTAAGGAACTTAAAGCTGTTGCAATACGTAATTTCCGATTATTTACTTGGGCGGTTGTTCTAATAGGGTTCTTAATAGTTATTTTAACCTCAGGAGATTAAAGATCAAATAAACGATGAAAAAGAAATTGTGACTAAGGAAAAACCCTTATTTCGGATTTTATTTCTGTCATCAGTTTTTCTACTGTTGATTAATGACTTGTACCTTAAATACGAATATCACAATTATCTTACGGGTAAACTATCTGACTTCGCTGGACTTTTTGCCTTTCCATATTTCCTAAGTTGTTTCTTTCCAAAAAAGATAAAGCCCATATACATTTTTAGTGGGGTTTTATTCATAATCTGGAAATCGGAATATTCGCAGCCCTTTTTTGATTTTGTCCACTCTTACGGAATTGGAATCGACCGAACGATAGATTACACGGACTTAGTTTCTTTGCTAATTCTCCCAATTTCATACGTATATTGGAATTCAGAATTTCAACAATTTATTCAACCAAAAAAGTTTCTTAAACCCTTGATAATCGGTATTTGTTGTTTTGCCTTTGTGGCCACTTCTGTACCGAATAAAGAAGGTGCTCTTGATTTAAAATCAAATTATCAAATTGAAGTAGAATCGGATTTAAATAAGGCTCGAGCTGCTGGACTGATATATTTCTCTTTAGACGATGACAAGTATATTTCAATGTTAGAAATTCCGGAGAAAAATGCAGAAATAGAACTGTCTTTAATAATTAAGGAAAAAGATAAAGGTATTTTGGACATTAAACTTGATAGCATTCTTAACTATTATGTTGAAGGCAGTACATTCATCCTCTCTGGCGGAGTTGACGAAGATGATGTAAATTTCGTAAAACAAATGACCTTGGAAGACTTTGAAAAACTATTCGTGGAACAAAAGATTAAGCCACTAATGGAGAAATAACTATTGCTAACATTGGTTATGGCGAATAGGGCATTAAGCACAGTATTTAAAGGCTTATACGTATTTGCAAAGTCCGCCAAATCTTTTGGATTTGCCTTTTAAAATGAAAAGATAAAAACCAACATAAAAGCTCTGGCAATGGGCGCAGATGGAAACGAAAAAGTTTATTTACTGCCCTACTTGCCATAGCCGAGACCGTTACTAAAGTTCAAATAAACGATTCGAATATTAGATGATTAGATACATCGATTTTATTCTGGTTTGGGAGCATAGAAATATATTTTTTATCGCTGTAAACAAGTTGTGCTTAATTTAATTGAATGAAGTCTATTCTGGATAAATGTCATGGAGTTATTCTCAATAACTTGAATTATAGGAATGAAGGCTGTCTGACCATTAAGCTGACCGAACTTATTCTCTCTGATTCAAAAACTGACTTAAATTTAGGTGGTGGAAAAATAATAAAGGACTTAAATCCAGTAAAATCAACCTCTGAAAGCAGACAATTCAAGGTCGAGTTCAGAGAAGCGGTTTTCTATCAAGTTGCGGACGAATCATATTGTAGTTGGGACGAATACGAAATAAGAGATGGGAAAGACAATATTCAAATATTTAGTAAGTCTAGATATATGGATTTTGTAACAGAGCATTTTCCTTTCTACTCAGCTGAGAATTCAAAGGGAAAACATTATAGGTTACTAGCCACAACCGAAATAATAGATGTTATAGCTTATGACAATCCAACAATAACGGAATTAAAAAACTAAGCACAACAATAGCTATAATTCATTGTGTTTAATGGGCCAAACCAAATTAAAAGTTCAACAAAACGATTGCCAATACATTCGAAACATCCTCATGAAAAAAACAACCCTACTTATTTTATTGACGTTTTTCTACGTTAAGGTAATGTGTCAAGAAGAAATTAATTTTAAAGTTGGCTATTTGCCAAACTTCAATTACATTTTAAAACAAAAACAGATTTTAGAAAACAATGTGAAATACATCGCCTCAGATGAGATTTTACAAAGACTTGAGAATAATGGAATTGAAAATCCTACCAAATCAAAGGATACGAGTTTACTCAAAAGTATTTCTAAGACAGGAAAACAAATTGGAAATGAATTTCCTGTTGAAATAGAATTATTGGAGTCCAATAATCCAACTTTAGTAAGTGGAACCAAATTTTATGGAAAGACCATTGATGGAGAAATCGAAATTGATTCAATTTATTCATCCGTTATGGCGGTAGATGAAAAAGAGGTTCTAATTCAAGCAATGGAATCAATGCTGAATCAAATCAAATATCCAAATAGAAAGATAAAGGTTGGTGAAACCTTTGAGCAGAAAAACCCAATTTCAATGCCAATTGCAGATGTCACCATCGAAATGGAAATTAACTCGAAATACACTCTGAGAAAAATTGATAAAGGGGTTGGGTATTTTGATTTAAATCAAGATTACATTATTAAATCTGCAACTAAAGACTATGAAATGGTGTTGGATGGTACTGGTGATGGGCAGATTTATTATGATATTGAAAAGCAGTTTTTTACAAAATTTTATCTTGAAATGGAGATGAATTTAAAAACAGAGTTGGACGTCTTCGCAATAGAATTACAGACAAAAAGTGTTATGGATCAAACAACTCATATAGAAAAGACTAAAATGTAATAGGTTAGAATAGTTAAATTTCAAATTAACTATTATGCCACACCAGTTAATTCCAACGTCGACAATAATTATAATAAACGAAGCATATGAGACTAGTATTGCTTATTGGCATTTTACTTCAAATGAACACAATCATTGGTCAATCGTACAAGGATTCAGTCCTTGAATTTCAATCCCACTTAAATGCCGAATATCAAGATTCTGAAAAATCGCCACTTGAAAAGAGTGATGTCAAAAAATTCAAGGGACATGATTTTTTCCCTATCGATGAAAATTTTAAGGTGAAAGCAGAATTCAAGAGGGTTGACAAAGCCGTCCCGTTCCTAATGAAAACAACAACGGACAGATTGCCCACTTATGAAATTTATGGTGTTGCGACCTTCGAGTTGAATAATCAAAAACTTAAATTAAATATTTACCAAAGTCATAGTCTAAGGGATACCGAGGAATACAAAGACTATCTGTTTTTACCTTTCACTGACTTAACCAATGGAGACGAGACTTATGTAGGGGGTAGATTTATCGATTTGGAAATTCCAAAAGAGGATTTCATCATAATTGACTTTAACAAAGCATATAATCCTTATTGTGCTTACAGCCCAAAATATTCATGCCCAATTCCACCAAAAGAAAATGACCTGCCAATTCATATTTATGCTGGAATTAAACTTAAACCACACTCTAAGTAGGGAAACTAAGGAGTTAGGATTTATATTTTATACCGAAAGTTCAATAAAACGATGAAGAATATTAATGACAAAAGCTTATTGAGCATAATAAAAATTGGTCACGATGTGTCGATGTGTGAAAAAGGTATTTCATTGGATACGGCAATTAAAAAATCAAAGTACAAAAATATTAGACCCTTCTTAACAGCTGAAATACTAGAATCACTTATAGCTAAGCATGAATATTTGATAAATGACTGGGTCAGGTATTCTGAAGACAAACGAACCCACGGAGGTTTTTATATTGGTAAAAATGAAATAAGAAGTTGTAAGAATCCAGCGTTTAAAAGTAACTATGATTCGATGAGCCAAACTATCGCAAATTATATCCTTAAAGAATTGGATTACTGGACAAATGAAAACTAAAGTTAACGACCATAATCAAACAACAAAGTCTAAATAAATTATTAACCTAAATCATATTTAATGGCAAAATGTCCGAATTGCAAAATCAATCTTCCTTTATTAAAGACTGGATTTCTGTCAAGAAGGAAGAACAGTTTCAAATGTGATAATTGCCAAAAAATTCTTGAAGCTGATAAATTCTTGCTTGGCGTTCTAGGTGCAACTGGTGGTGGCATAGGAGCTGGTCTAATTATCTGGCATAAGACAATTTTTCAAAATTTTTCTTCGCCATTAATCGCATCTATTGTTTTGGCGATAGTTTTGATTTTAGTTGCAGCTTACATCCAGAGTAAATTAGTCAAATTAAAGGTAGCTGGGGACTGATTTTGATTGGTCACATGGTAGGAGGTCTATTTTTAATTCTTTTATTTTTTGTGTGGCTGTTTCACACGAGAAACATTTCGTCCCCCTATGAACCTATGGAGGATGATACTGAAGAGGACTTACTCCCATCTAAAACTCACTGGGAAAACATGGCAAAATTAGACAACTTGGGTTATGGGATTTTATCGGTTTTCTGTCTCGTGTTTGGAATTGTCTTAATATACAACGACTTAGCCAACTATTTTGGCTGGATGAGATTGTTCTAGAGTCAAATAGCCCATGACAAAAGAAACAGAGTTAAACCAAAGTTCAAATAAAAGATGAAACTTCAGTCATTATTCAGTAACCGAACGGAAAATCTGGGAATAAAAATCAGTTTATTGGATCTGAAGAAACTATTGGATGACGACCACAAAAAGTTTCATTTCGAATGGCTTTCTGAAAACAGCTTCGTGATAAGTTTAAATTTTTCTTTTGGAACTAATTTGTTGTTTGACACGAACTATCCAAATACCAAAAGTGATATTATTTTTTACGGGAATTTGGCCGAGATAGAGGATTCAAAAACAGAAATCAAGTTGAAAACCAAAAAGAAGTCTTTTCTTCTGGTGTTTATGATAGCTCTGCCAGTCATAGTTTTAATATTTCAAAGTTTCCTAAGAATAGAATTCCCTGTTTTCTTGATTGCCTTATTCTTGTTTCCAATTCTAATTATTGGGCTATTGAATTTTATTAAAATTGAGGAGAATAGATTACTAAGGGTTTTCATGGAATTCCTTAACAATAGATTAAATTCATAATCGTAAAGTTCAAATAAACGATGGGAGAGAAAAAACTTTACAGCGATAACTATAAAGCCTGGATTATCTGGGCTTTAATAGCAGTGGTTACCATCTTTTTGTGCATTGTATTGCTTAATGTAGTATTTACGAATGATATTTTATGTAATCTCGGAACTTTTGGAGACAGTTTCGGAGCTATGAATGCTTTATTTTCCGGGTTGGCTTTTGCTATTCTTATAGTTGCAACTCTTATGCAGTTCAATGAGATTAAAGAGACAAGAAAGCAAGCTAATAACAATTATAAAGCACTTTTGGAGCAGATTGAATTACTTGAAAAATCAAACAGAAGTTCGGTTGTGGTAAATCTTTTTAATGAATTTCGAGGTGAGAAATGGACAGATATTCGGAATCAGATGTATGAGGAAAAAAAGAAAGGAGAGATTCTGGAATTCGATAAAGTAAGAGAGTACTCTCATTTTTTGAACCATTTCGGTTTCTTGCTTGAACATGGTTATGTTGATGTGAGACCTTTATATGAAACCTTTGGAAGGGGTGTTATGGAATTTTGGAGGTTATATGAAAAGGATATAAAAAAACAAAGAGACCATACAAATTCTATAGAAAAATATCGTCCCTATCAATATCACTTAGAATATCTCGACTGGCAATTAAGGAAATATTATAATGAAGGGAGAAATGATATTGAAGAGTTGCTGAAAAAAATAAATGATTGGGATAAGAAGCACTAATTATTAAAATCAAACGTGATAAAAGTTCAATTAAACGATTATGAAATTTTTAGTTTTTCATTTTTTCATAACCATTATCTGTTGTAATCAATTCTTTTGTCAAGAATCTAAGGAGATTGATTTTGTTATTTTAGTTGATGGTAGTGTAATTAATGCCGCTCTTGGATTGTCTTTTAAAGTTGTTAATGAAGAATCAAGTTTTACCATCTACCCCCAATATCATCCTGGCAATTTGACTTTTAAAGAATCGGATTTCAAAAATTTAATTAATAGTAAGGAAAAGACATATTGGCTACGGTTTTACCTTCTTAACAAAGAATCACATTACGATTATGCAGTCAAGGTTCATAGAGATTGGTTTAAAGAAAGATTTATAGTATTAAATATAAATAACCTAAAAAATCGAAGGGATAAAAAACTCCATAAACCAATTGAAAGAGGAGCAAATTACGGTGCATCTATAGATTTTGGTCATGTTGCTATATTGAATTTAAATAATGAAAAAGATCCAGTGGTTGTAAGGTATCATTAACACTTGGATACTTTAAGGCCATAATTCTAAATTAAAATAACCTAAATAACGGTATAGAACGATGAAGAATGTTAAAAATATAATGGTCAATTGGTTAGCAGTAATTGTTATAATTAGGTAGTTGCAATCAAAAAAATAATGAACGAATTAATACACCATACGGGGTAGCTTTTAAAGCAGAGGATTTGAACTCTGTCACCGATAAAGAAATCGAGTATTTTATTATATATGAAGACTTTATTTACATGTTTAAAAAAGGTGAGGATATAGCAACTTATATAATACCAACTAAAAATATGAAACTCATTACCCCGTTAAAAAAGAATGCCCAAAAGTCTAATTAAACGATTGTGCCTTTACATCGAGTAAATTAGTTTAACGGGGAATGAGGCTGTATCTTTTTTCCAAATCTTATTTAGATTGGGTTATGAAAAATCTCATTTTACACATTTGTGTATTGTTTTCAATTGCTGCTTTCTCTCAGGAAAAAAGTGCTGACGAAATAACAAAGCAAGTAAAAATAGATTTGATTGGATATTGGGAAAAGTCACCAGCAGGTCAGGATGGAGAAAAATATCTTGTTCAAAAACAGGATGATTTATTATATCTTAATATAGGAAAGTTCCAAAATGGAAAACTAGAATTTGTTGTTTCAGACAAAATCCGTTTGGAAGTGGTTCAAGGAAAAACCATTAAACTGAAAAACTTTCATTTGGAAAATAATGGAATTTCGGAATTGATTTTTTTGGACTCCACAAAACTCATCCTAAAAAACGGCAACACCTTAAGTGAATATAAAAAGTTCAAATAAACGATTCAAATATTAGATGCTTAGAAAATTAGTAGCAATTCTTTTTATTTCAATTTTCATAGCCAGTTGTCGTGGTGACGACTACTACAACATTGCGACTTTTCATGCCAAGAATGGCAACTACGAAAAAGCAATAGAATATTTCACCAAAGCAATTGAGAAAAACCCAAAAGACGCTGAAGCATATTACAGTAGGGCCTATTCTCGACAAACTATAAACGGAGATAATGAACTTGTAATTGTCGACTATACTAAATCCTTAGAATTTAACCCAAAAGACCATGAAGCTTATATGAATAGAGGAGTTGCGAAAATGGCAATTGGTAAAACTTCGGAAGCTATAGAAGATTACATGAAATCAATTGAAATCAATCCAGAATACTCGATTGTGTATGCAAACCTCGGAAATGCCTATAAACTAAATTTTGAAAACGAAAAGGCTTGTGAAAATTGGAAAAAGTCTATCGAACTTGGAAATGAAAATGTTCGAAAAAGAATCGAAAGATATTGTAAATAAAAAATCTTTGTAACACATTTATCAAAGCTAACCAATGGAAAAAACTTTTTTCAAAAATCAAACATTTCATGTTCTAATAATATTCGCACTTGGCTTTTTAATCTGCTGGAACTTATACATATTCCTGATTTCTAAAAGTCTTGTTGCCCTGATCCCGACAGTTATTCAAGTAGTGGTTCTCACTTTGGTTTTGATGAAACATAAGCACGCCAAAATGGGAATTAATGTCTGGGCGGTAATACTCATGTTAGGTGGTGGACTTGTGATTCTCGGAAAGCTTATGAAATTATCTATTGGGGATGATATTACTGACGGTTTGGGAAAATTAATCCTGAACGTAATAATATTTTCAGCTGGACTGGCAATCTATAATTTCAATCAAAAAACGGTGGAGGTAAAACGAATAGACACGAAAACAGAGGAATGAAAATGTTTTACAACAATGACTATAATTCATTGTGGTTTTGTGCCATACCAAAATAAAAGTTCAAATAAAGGATATGACTAAATTGATTTTCATTATTGCAACCTTATTGTACTGTACAATAACTTTTGGACAGGACAGTATCATCGAAAAGGATAGCTATTTTCCTCTTGCTAAAGGGATAAGTAAAACTTTGACGTGGTATAAAAATAAGTATAGAGAAGTCATCAAGGATACAATTACTTTTGAAGGCGAAGTCTATACTCAAGTGGCCCAGATTTTTCCACCTGATGAAACCATTAATATGTACTATCGTAATTCGAACGACACTATTTACTATTTCAATGAGGTAAAAAGGACCGACATGCCATTTTTCAGCATTAACCCAGTTGAAGGAGAAACAACCGCAAATGGTACCGTAAGAAAAGTCGGAGCGACTTTGAAAACACCCAAAGGAAAACTTGCCGATTTGTTGGTTATCGAGATGTTGTATGCAAGTGGGCAAAAGGACACAAGATATTATAAGAAAGGGCTTGGATTGGTAGCCGTGAAAAATAATGGCCGACTGGTTTGTTATTATGTTCCTGATTAGTTCTATTAACGGTTTAAATTAACGATGAACTTTCCATATTTCATACTAAAACCTTTCTTTAATAGAAGGAATTTTCTTATTGAACAAAATTCTATTATATTGCTTGCCATTAAAAATCAAACATGAAAATCAAAACTACAGTACTTATACTCCTACTTACCAGCATTGTTCTGGGTTGTTCCAAGGGCGAATCGCCTGAACCAGATCTAGATCAACAAGAAGATACTACCTCAAATCCTGAAAGTAATATAGAAGACGAAGACGCTCCCATTGTGGAAAACCCCATGGAAGAAGAAATGGGAAACATACCGTTTAGCATCTCAGTGATTCTTAGAACCTCCAATGGTTCGTTGAATGGTGGGGAATATTACACTATGGACTTTGTCATGGGAGAAGAAAAACCACGTGATCCGTTTAACATCAGTCAATCCATTGGATTATCTTCAAATGTGGCGCTGGCAGACAATGGAAAAGAGGATATTCTCTTATTTCTTCACACTGATCCGGTCTCAAATATTGAGGATAGAACCTATTCGGCTTATAATCTAACAAAACAAGAAGTAAAATCCGGTTCTTTTAGGGATTTCTTTCCTGATTCCGACGAATGCTTCTGGAATGTTAATCAAATCGGATGTAATGAAAACAAGATTTTTACATTTGAAAATGACGTATGTTCTAATGAAGGTAATATTAGAATAAGGGCGAGAGATATAGAATCTGGAGAAGTTGAGGTCTTCCCATTAATTGAAAATGCCTACGCGGGAGATTCTGGGCATAGAATGTTGTTGACAGACCGATACTTCGTTCTTCAATACGATGATAGAAGTCCTGAGGCAATAAATAGTATTAAAGATGGTCTGGTAATCTACGATGCCAACACTTATGAAGAAGTATTGAGCTTGAATGGCTCACAAGCCAAACAAATTTCAATTGATGACGACCTGTTATTCGTGGCTACACAGCCAAATACTATTGAAATTCTTGATTTAAATACAGGGAATCCGGTCTATGCAGCAACAACAGATTCGTTTTTGGTAGATTGGACAACTTCGGTCACAAAAGAGTCAATTAGTGACGGGAGGGTTTCCGGAGTACGAGAGGAAGCTATACTCGTTCCCGTATACTACGATATTGCAAAAAACGAAACCGTAGATGTGAATCGAGATCCTTACTTTGCGTTTTTCAACCGCGATACCATAGACTTTACAGCAGATGTCATCATTCCTCAACAGTTCAAATTTGACATGGCATCAGAGCGGTTCGCCATTAGCTATTATACATTTGATCCGGGTGCAAATACTCCAAAATCCATCGGCCTGGTTTTTATGGATTTTGATGGTACCGTGCTCTTCAAACACGAACTTCCAGATTTTCCGTTGATACCTGATAGAATTATTAGGCGTTGAATTACTTCCAATATAAGATTATTGCAATCAACACAAAAGTTCAATAAAAGGATAAATAATTATGAAAGATAAATGGTTGTCATATACTGTAATAGTTGCGTTGATACCATTTGGAGTAAGATTATTGGTCTTTATATTCACAAAGGATGCGAGTTATAACTACTGGCTGAATGAGGTAGATTTCATAGTGTTTGGGCTGGTATTAAACTTGGCGAACATACATGAATTGGAAAATAAAGTAATCGACAATATTCGATGGAAGGCAACTGTCATACTGCTATCCGTCTTACTGATATGTTTTTTTACTGCTATTTTGACAATAGTATTAGTTGATGAACTTAAGGAACCATCATCTCTTGACACCGTTAAATTGAAATACGTATCCATAATCATGGGAATAATCACTTTTCTATTTAGCTTTTCTGTTAGCTATAGAATAAAAAGAATATATCAATGACACTCATTACAGTTCTAGCCATAGTAATAGGTCTGATCGTGATTATCTTTTCAATAACATCTATAATTGAAAGTAATCATCCAAATTTTAAGCAAAGGGAAATCGAGAGAAGTCCAAAAGATCAAATCATTAATCAATTAAAACAAACAATTAAAGATGTAGAAGAAGAGTATGAACAACATAGAAGGAGAGCATTAGAACGGGAGCAAAGAATAATGCGAGAATGGCGTGATCTTAACGATAACAACAACAACACAGCCTAGGGTTATAATCTAAAGTTTAAAATAAGTATAGCCAAAACCTTTGACATATATGCTTGCATGAGTTACGACCTTTACTTCTATAGAAAAAAAGACAATCCAATTTCGAAAGAAAAAATTTATTCGGAATTTAAAGAGTTAATCCCAATTGACCTTAGTGAGGTTGATACTCAGATTCATTATGAGAATGAGCGGACAGGAGTTTATTTCTTAATTGATATTAACGAAGCGAATACAGAACAAGAAGATATTGAACTGTTCGATAATTTCGAAGGATTTGAAAATACAAACATAAGCGCTTCAATTAATTTTCTACGAGCAGATTATTTTGGACGTGAAATTTTTCCAATTATTGGAGCAATCTGCGAAAAACTGGACTTGTACATCTTTAATCCTCAAGAATTTGATGAAACTAGAGAACGTCCATTAAAATGGACTTCATCCGAACTTGTCGAACATTGGACTGACCATAATGCGCAAGTTTCAAGACAACAGTTTGAGGAATTGGAGCTTAAATACTATCCAAAAGAAAAATCTGATAAGATTTGGGAATACACAAGCATGATTGACACATTGGAAAATGAAATGGACGAGGATATCTACATTCCGAATCTTTTTATGATTATGAATCAAAAGACTAAAGATGTTTTTTCCTATGTGGTTTGGAGTCAAAGTATTCCTTTGATTTTACCAAAAGTTGACTTTATTATTCTTGTCAAGAACTATAAAAAGCTATTCAAGAAAATAGAAGAAATCGGAATTGTAAAATATGAGGATGTCGTTTCAAAATTCACCAATGAGTTTGAAAAATTCAACAATGATAATGTAGACTGTTTGATTTTAAAACAACGAAATGCTGATAGAATTAAAAAGGAATTCAATTCTTTTCCAATTTGGAAATCGCACCAAGAATTCGGAACTCAAATCGGACTAGACAATTTTGTAAATCATAAATAAGATTAGATTTGTCACCAATGGCTCCTTTGACAAATATAGTTAAGGCCACCAAAGATTGAAAGTTCCAAAAAACGATTCGAATATTAAATGATCAAATTCATCGATTTGATGCCAATATGGGTGCCTAATGATGTATTTTACATCCTTACAATCAAGTTACCCGTAATTCTGAAATTGCTAATTGGAAATAACTAAATCCGACATAGTTAAACTAATCGAAGAAAAACAAACGGACAGTTTTACAACTCACCTTTTGACCGCGCTAAAATGGGATTGTCGGCCAACTGGTGAAATAAGGAATCGTGAAATCAGGGTTTGGCGACAAAACATTTGGAACAGTATGTTTTACCCGATTTTTACGTTTAAACTTAATAGGGACGGACACTTAATAAACATCTCGGACAGAATTAACCCCGTTGGACGAATCATTTATGTTCTTTTCTGTGCTTTATTCTCAATACCTTGGCTTCATTGGCTCTTTGAGGATTTCGACATCTCAAAACACTGGATTCAGATTTTTGGCTGGGTCGTCTTCCTTGGAATTTTCCTTTTAATAGGTTTCAAAATCTATCGAATGGAAAAGAAAATCCAGTTGAAACAGATTTACGAGATTTTAGAAATAGAAGTTGAAAATGAAAAACCAGAAAAAGAATGGGGCTGGAAAAAAATATTAGTTCGTCTAATTACATATCCTCTGTCCATTTTTCTGGTTGCCATGTGCTTTTGGACGGCAATCCCACAGGGAAAATATTTATTAGCTATGGGAGTTCTATTAATTGTTGGAGTTTATCTCTATACAGACTTGAAAATCATATTCAAAAAAAACTACAGGTAACAGTGGCTATAATATTTAGCTGGTTCACATGAAGATTACAAAAGTTCAAATAAACGATGACAAAGTAGTATAGATACACTTAAATTCCTCACAATTGCGATTAGTTATAAATTGAATGACTAAAAAAATTATCCAAATAGTACTTTTTGCTCTTGGCGCGGGGTCAATAATTTACGGAGTTTCACATTTCTTCTGGCTGGAAAGAATTGAAGAAGCATCAAATGAACCTGGATTGGGAGGTTTAGCTGTTTGGGCAATTGCTTGGGTATTAACATTTTTAGGTTTTTTACTAATCGGGATAGGGATTCTTATTTCAAGGAGAGAATAGAAACAACGAGCATAACACAGATTTAAGGAAAGTTCAAAAAAATGATACCCGGTAATAAGAAAGTATATTTGTACTGATAGGGATTTGAATTAATTAGGTTGACAAAGTTTACGAAATATCTGTTTTCCCTTCTTCTGGTCTTTGGTTTGCAGACTGCAGAATACAGTGCGTATGCTCATTCAAATTCCCATGTATATTACAAAATCTCGATAACCCTTCGCAGAAACAAGTCAAAAACACAATGTACGTGTCTATACCGATACGGTCTGAAATTCGCTTACAATAGATTCGTATCAGTAGCTAACAGAGCCTGCAGAAAACTTAAGGATAATTGTTCCGCTTCCGTAAAAGTTGTTTTTAAGATACGAAAGCCCATTGCAGACGAAATTGATTCGTTTGCCGCTCGATATATCCGTTCGATTCTTTCAAACACCTCCGAAATTACATCTACAAGTTTATACATAGCATAAGTTGGCCAAAAGCCCATACTTATGAAATCTCCATCGCAAGTGATTATTAATCAAAGGTCCAATCATTTGTTATTATCAAAATGTATAAACACAAAAGCAACAATCGACCAAGGTCGGGGGTACAGAGGCGCCCTTTTCAATGGATAAAAAGAAAAATTGTCTTAATTATAGCGGCATTTATGATTGGAATGTCCAACGCTATTTTTGAGGAAAACAAAACGATACATGGTAACCAAGATAGAATTGAACAGAAGGAGGATAAAGATTGATATGGTCTATCCTTGAGTACAAAGTTCAAAATAAACGATTATTGATATAGGACATATCTAGGCGGGACCAATCCATTTAATCTTAGGTGGACAAGAATTTGTCCTCTGTGATGTGTTATATGATCAGCCAGTAATAGGAATATCTGCCGCTTTGTTCTACTTAAACCGAAATACTCCAGCTCCTGCTCAAATTGAGCAATGTCAAATTGTTCAATAAAAATAATGGTCTCCAGGTATGTCTCATTGACCACCTCAATTATTTCCTTTTTGGTTTTATTGGCGACTTTATACCTTGTATCGGTATTCCAATCCCTAGATTCCCTTTCGCCCAGTAATGACTGAGCGTGCCAATCCATCGCGTATCCTATGTGCATTAAATTTTCGGCAAAGCTCAACGACTCCTTTGTGGGCCTAAAATTGAATTTTTCCTCTGGCATTGCATTTGCCACTTCAAGGAGATATTTCCTTGAGTTTTCAAATCTTTCCAGGTATTCCTTGATGAAATCATTCTGCTGGGCTAAAAGAGTCTCCTCTCCAATGGAGAAAATTACAGTGATAATGATTATAATAATTTGTCTCATAATCAATTGCTTTTAGAATTATAAATAAACGGAAAAAGCTTTCTGGTCAGTAAAGTTTTGGGTATGAATTAGGTACTAGCACCTGGCAAATTCTTATTACGGGCAAACTGTAAAATATTTTCTATTTTCAAGATGAAAACAAAAGTTCAAATAAACGATTCCCTATGAAAGCTTCAATTTACATTGGTAATGACAAATTAGGCGAAGTAATTTTTTCTGTTATCGATGAAAGTATGGGCGGTATTGGTGGGCAATTAATTGTAAATAAAAAGTACAAAGAGTACCAACATGCAATTATCGAGCAATGTGAGACTAAAGGGATTTCCAATATCGATGATTTCAACTACAGAATTTTACTTGCTGATAATTCAGAATTAAAACCCAAGGGTGGGATAGGAATTTCGCACCTGAAACAATTTGAGGAGATCTATGTTGAGTCTGCCGGTATTGATCAAATGACAATTGATAAAATTAGAAAGTATAAATAAACGACAACCCTAATTGTATAAAAATTTGAATAAATGACTCTGGATGAATTTAAAATGGACATGAAGTGGTGGGAATCCAAAAGATGGATATTCAATCTTTCCGTTGGACTATTTGGCATTTATGCTAGCTACGATGGAGTTACATCAAATATGGAATATTCGTGGACCAGGGCTGATACAATGGGAATTATTTGGTGGGGAATCGGGGCCAATATTCTCTATTCTTTGGGAATTTTGGCGGAGCTTTTTGACTGGTATTACCTGAAAAACAAATTGCACATAAAACGCTTTAGACTTTTCTTTTTTATTAGTGGACTATTATTTAGTTGTTTCTGGACTCTCTGGTGTACATGGTTGTATTTTGCTAAACCACATCTTTGGTAAAAATCAAACAAATAGTTTATATGAGAAACCTTGTCTACAGTTAAAAAGTTCAAATAAACGATTAGAGCCTCTAGAATATTATCCATGGAAATAAATAAAAAGCAAACCGTTTGTGAATGGATGGAAGTTTCTCCAGAAATACCTAGTCCTAATTCTATAGTTGGGTTGGCAATTAAAACAATTGGGAAAGGTATAATTTATGGTTTAAGACATCCAGAAAATGAAAATTCTAATGGATGGTATATCTGGTGTAGGCAATACAGTGAGTCAGAAGATTTCTTTTCTCCAGTTTGTGTTGAACACGTTGAAGATTATTTAGGGCACAATATTTCAGAATATTTAGAACTTCCTCCTGGGTACAGATTCTTAATAGATGGGAATAATTACGAGGATGTTTGGTTCGATAAACAATTACTGGAAATCTAATTGATAAGATAAAGTTCAATAAAACGATGAGACTAACGCTTATATTACTAATTCTAGTTGGATTAAACCATCATACACTACTGGCATGTAAATGTGATGTTAAAGATGATGTTGAAGCTCATTTTGAGGTTACTGAGGTTATCGTTCATGGAAAGGTAATAAGTAAAGAATTTGTTGATTTTGGACACTCGCTTACTTCCAAAGGTCTTGACTTGGTCTGTGAATCCTATGAAAATGATATTGGGATACTGGACTTTTTGGATAAGGACTTTCTAATAAAAGTTGAATTAGAGGTTATTGAAACTTATAAGGGCCAAGAACTTCCGAAAAGAATTTCAGTATATACTGCCAGAACATCTGGAGCCTGTGGATATTTAACATTTGAAACTGGTAAAGAATATCAAATTTATCTATCTACTACATGCTATTTTAACTTTCAGTTTAAAAAAGCAAATCTGAACAAAAGCCATTACAATGGACTTTGGACAAATAGATGTACTAGAACCAATGAATTTGATCCAGTGGAGGACAGGGAATTGAAAAAACTAAGTACAGCAAAGAACCGATTAAAATAAAGTTCAAATAAACGATGAGGAAGATTTTATTTTTATTATTGGTATTATCAGCTAGCAAAAGTTTTGCATGCACGTGCCGCGGATATGATTTAGAGAGAGAATTAAGATTCACAACGGCTATTTTGCATGCAAGAGTTCTAAAAATTGATTTTGTAAGCAAAGGAGAAATTTTTACAGAACAAGAGCTACAGTACCTAGAAAATAAATTTGAATCCCAGCCTAAAATGCTTAATGTTTTCCAACGTAAATCTGTCACCAAAGTTGAAATAGAAATTATTGATTCTTATAAAGGAGACATGGACAGAACTAGATTAACAATTTATACTTCCATGCACGGTCCGTCATGTGGTTATTTTGGTTTTGAGGTGGGAAAAGAATTTATTGTCTTCCTGCACCCGGAAAGACTATCAAAGAGATTTTTTGGGGATTACAATAATGGAATAAATCGAAATCGATTATGGACCAACCGTTGTACTAGGACCATGATATTTGATAAAACCAAGGCAGGTGAAATAATAGAAGGGCTGAAAAGTCTTGAGTAAAGTTCAAATAAACGATATGACAAAATTGATTTTCATTATTACAACCTTATTGTACTGTACAATAACTTTTGGACAGGACAGTATCACCGAAAAGGATAGCTATTTTCCTCTTGCTAAAGGGATAAGTAAAACTTTGACGTGGTATAAAAATAAGTATAGAGAAGTCATCAAGGATACAATTACTTTTGAAGGCGAAGTCTATACTCAAGTGGCCCAGATTTTTCCACCTGATGAAACCATTAATATGTACTATCGTAATTCGAACGACACTATTTACTATTTCAATGAGGTAAAAAGGACCGACATGCCATTTTTCAGCATTAACCCAGTTGAAGGAGAAACAACCGCAAATGGTACCGTAAGAAAAGTCGGAGCGACTTTGAAAACACCCAAAGGAAAACTTGCCGATTTGTTGGTTATCGAGATGTTGTATGCAAGTGGGCAAAAGGACACAAGATATTATAAGAAAGGGCTTGGATTGGTAGCCGTGAAAAATAATGGCCGACTGGTTTGTTATTATGTTCCTGATTAGTTCTATTAATAGTTTAAATTAACGATGAGCTGAATCAATATAATATATTGGCATATGAAATTAGTAATTACACTTTTGGTCGCATCATTTCCGTTGCTAATGATTGCTCAAACAGATAATGACCAAACCGTTATATTCACAAAAATTGGAGAACTGAGTGATGAACAAATAAATAGCTCGGGAGCTTCAAGGCTGAATTTTGCAATCGATGAAACTGAAGCTAAAAACTTGGCAAAATCGGATTTAAAAAACGGAATTCCATTTCTTCTTTTAATGGGTGGAGTAGCACCAACTATAATAGCCACCGACCCTCAATTTGAGCAAGAATATGGAATCTATTTTTATGAATTTGGATGTACAGGTCCCGAAAACGAAATATTAATTGCGTACAATAAAACCATCTTTGACTATTTACAAAATAAATATGGTAAGAAATGGATAAAAGAAGTTAGAGATGATGTCGTGGGATTCAAAGAATGGAAAAAAGCTTACAGGGCTAACTAACATATAGTTCAAATAAACGATTGTTTACATCTGAATAGTTTTAAATGAACCAAAAATGAAGTTAGCCAACCTAGTACTTTTAATAACCCTTCTTGTTTTCTTACAGACTTGGGGACAAGATTCACCAAAGGACCTAGCGATTAGGACATCCGGTATGGATTTATCCATGGTTGAGCTTTCTGAATATGCAAAAAGTCACTTTTCTGATGATTATGACAAGGCCAAGTTTTTTTACCATTGGATAAATCAAAATATAGAATATGAGTATGAAGTTTTAGAAAGACATAAGAATGGGATTTATACTGAGGAGGATAACTTATACAATACAACTCCAACCATTATATTCAATAGGAAAAAGGCAGTTTGTCAAGGATATTCAGAACTCTATAAGTGGTTCATGGAAAGTCTCGATATTGAAACGGTCATAATTGATGGTTATGTCAGACATTTCACCAACCCCTATGTGGAACCCGAAAGTGATGCTGGTTTTAGTCATGCATGGAATGCAGTCAAAATTGGAGGCGAATGGTTAGTTGTTGATACTACTTGGGCGAATCAGTTTGTATCAAATGTACCAGATTATTATTTTGATATAAGACCCGAAAAAGCAATAATAACTCATTTTCCAAATGACAGTGATTGGCAACTGTTGGACAAGCCATTGACTTTAGACGAGTTCAATGATTCCCAGTACGTTGACCCATTGTGGTTTCTAACTGGATTCGAGGATAAGCCAAGCTTAAAGGAAGATGAAAACTATTATTACTTTGTTTATAAGCAAAACCCAAACCGAAATTGGCTTGTACGGCTAGGGTTCGGCACGGACAGCATAAATTATGAACCTGTACCAGGTATAAGAGTAATTAATCAAGATGGCTACACTTATTACAGATTCCCAAAAAAACAAATACCTGACAATGCGGCATTCAAGGTAGACTTGAATGATTTTAACGAAGAGAAACAAACAATGATGTTATATGAAAACATCATACTTTTCAAGATTTGAAAAGTTCAAATTAGAGATTTGTAAATAATAATCTAACCAACCAATGACCAAAAGAGATTTTTTCAGAATTATCATTAGGCTGTTTGCCCTTTACTTATTATTACTCACTGTATTTAATTTTATTCCCACCAACGTAAGTTATTTGACCTATGAGTTAGCCATTTGGCCAATTCTAATAATCCTTGGCTCAGCTTTGTTGATGATTCTTTTGTTTGTATTTCTACTCAGAAAATCTGATACCGTCATCGATGTGCTTAAACTAGATAAAGGGTTCGATGATGACAGAATAGAGTTTGGAAATTTGGGAAGCCTTGAAATTGTCAAAATTGCATTGATCTTTATTGGGGGGTTTATGATTCTAGACCATTTGCCTGAGTTCCTTCATTATTGCTATCTAGGTTTTAAAAAGGAAATTTCCGCGACTGGGTTAAGTCCATTTGAGGCTCCAGGTCTTTCCGAGTTTTGGGATTACTTTAGATGGTTCATTTCTGGAGTCAATTTATTGGCGGGGTATCTTATTCTTTCCAATTTAGGAAGGTTAGCAAGGTTTTTGGTAAATCTGAAGGCAAAACAAGAATAAAGTTCAAATAAACGATTCACTGGAAACTTCAATTTAAAGAGTTGCATGATTTTTGTAACTTTATTTTAAAGGATTAATATGAGCACATCGGAATTGAATACAACCAAGAAGGAACTCGTAGATTGGATTGAATCCCTTAAAGATGATTCTATTGTAAGTCTACTCAATTCGGTCAAATTATCGAGTGAGGGGAAATCAGGCGACTGGTGGGATGGGCTAACGGAGAGTGACCGGGTAAATATCCTTTCGGGCATTAGAGATTTCCAACAGGGGCTTACGATGAGTTCAAAAGACTTTTGGAACGGCTTGGCCAATGGATAAACAGCATGAGGTTAAATGGACCGCAAGGTCACTTTCAAATGCCCTGGAGATTAAAACTTACCTAAAGAGGAAGTTCAGCAGAAAAGAGGTGCTAAAATTTGAAGGACTTTTAAGACAATTTGAGTTAACCATATCAAATTTTCCCACCCTATATCCTGAATCCCAAAATCAAAAATTATTAAGAAGGGCCGTCATTCACAAAAACACGACAATCTATTACATTTTTGATGCTGATGTAGTAACGGTCATCGCCATGAAGGATAACCGACAGAGCAAACCAAGTAAATAAAGTTCAAATAAACGATTCCAAAAAAATATAATCAAGTACAATATTTTTATGCTATTTTGGAGTTATTTAGGTAAATTTTTTGCATCAAAAAAATAGGTTGTGCCACATTAAAATAATTTTTTTGGAAGGACTAAACTTTTTGAAAGATTTTGTTGACTTTGTCAATAATCCAATCGGAGATAACAAACTAGATCGACTGGAAAATTATTTAATCCAACTATATGATTTTTGTCTAAAAATCGAGATTAGGCAAGGTAAAGACCTAAAGACACGTTCTAACTACAATGAATTAAGGGAAGTTGTGAACAAAAACTTTGGTGAGTTAGGACATTACAATGATGTTTTAGAAATAAAAGATAATCTGGGAAGAACCGAGTTGATAAAAGGTGATACTATTGATGATTTAACGGATATTCTAAAAGACCTGACTAATGCTCTAAAACATAAAAAAGAAAAAGACGTATTAGCAACTGTAAAAGTGGACTTCGAGTTTCATACTAAATCCCACATTATAAATCTTCTCAGATTCATAGCTAGCGATATCTAATGAAAAATTGAGGTACAACAAAGAACTAAGTTAAAGAAAGTTCAAATAAACGATTATCGAATGCATCGATTTTATCCTATTTTGGGTGTATAGAGATGTATATTACATGTATATAAACAAGATGGAGTACATTCAGCCAAAGCTGACCCATGTTGCTATACTTTAAAAAAAAATGCAA
>NZ_JAAABI010000012.1 GCF_009903685.1 Flagellimonas ochracea
CCTCCGCTCTGGCCTTGAAGCGAGCATTATCTGCAGTTACGATTTCATAAACATAGTTTGCGGTACCCCCGTCCTTGACGGTTCGTGGAGCTTCAAAATCAAGTTCTTCGATGACATTGGCATATTTACTGTGCATATATCGATACGTTGTTTGGGCATTGTAGAGGGCCTTTAGTTGTACCTGTGCCTCCACACTTTTTGCCTTTGAAATCAGGGGCATAAGATTGGGAAGCGCCAAAAGAAGCAATATTCCTATTATGGCGAGGACTATCAATGTTTCCTGGAGGTTAATAGCAGGTATATTTCCCTTTTGAAATTTTAAATTGACGGAAGAACTCATCACGGTATTTTCAAGGATTCAAGATTTTATCATTTTTTAAAACTCAAGCGTCTTACCTGAAATGTAACTTTTTTCTTGTAAATATCTATGGAATATTCGATAAAAATTTTAAGAGTAAGAATTCAGAAAGTTATCAACAACACGGATTTACCGTTAATTTGATAATAATCAATTGATTGGAGCTAAAATGTTCTTTTGAAAATTCTTGGAATCTTTTAAAGATTACAAAAATAAATGAAAAAAGTTAAAATATAATAATTAAATTTCTTACAAAAAATAAGGATAATAAATCATCAAATTATGGATTCAAAACTTTTTAAAGTATTAATTGCTTTTATATTACCTATTTTGTTTTACGGGCAATATGGTATCACCTATTATGGTTACAATGTTGCTACAGCTTCGTATAATAGTAGCTATTTTGGTGAGGATGCTGGATCCTATGGTTACAGCAACTCTTTCTTCGGAAATAGGTCTGGAGATGTAAATTATGCCTCGGGAGGTACATTTGTAGGTGCAAATTCAGGGCAAAATAATACAAATGGGTATGACAATACTTTTATCGGACGAACGAGCGGATATTACAATACCACAGGGGAACGAAACGTTTTCCTCGGGTCTTCCGCTGGTTATAATAATTTGACAGGTAGCAATAGCATATTCATAGGTTTTAAGGCGGGGTACTCGGAAACTGCAAGCAATAGGCTTTACATAGAAAATAGTGATTCCCCAACACCGCTAGTCTACGGAAAATTTGATACCGACCAGATCGGTCTGAACACCACAAATATTCCAACTGGGTATACCCTGGCCGTAAAGGACAAAATCATCACCGAAGAACTCAAAATTCGGACCTATGCCAATTGGCCCGATTATGTTTTTGAAAATGGCTACCAAATGCCCGATTTATCGGAGGTTGAAAAATATATCCAAGCCAAAGGACACCTGAAAGACATTCCCACGGCAGAAGAAGTAAGGAAAAATGGCTTTTTGATTGGCGATATGAACACTCGCTTGTTGAAAAAAATCGAAGAACTCACCCTTTATACTATAGCACAACAAAAAGCTCTGGAAGAACAAAAGCAGAAGAACTGGAACTTAGAAAAAAAGTATAAAGAACTAGAAAAACGGTTAGGCTCTCTTGAAGAATCCATCAAAAACTTAACGATAAAAAAATGAAAAACTTTCTAATTGTAGTAATGCTTAACATTGCCACATACTCTTTTGCGCAATATGGTGTAACAAGTTATGGAACGAACGCTTCTATCAGCGGTAATTTCAATAGTTTTTTTGGTGAGGCAGCAGGTGGGCCCTATAGTAGTAATTCAAGCTTCGTCGGGTATTATGCCGGCGACAGAGATACTGGGGGTGGTAGTACCTTTATTGGTGCTTATTCGGGAACTTATAATAGATATGGTCAATATAACACTTTTCTTGGAAGTCGCTCAGGTTACAATAACGATTTTGGGGGCTATAACCTTTTTTTGGGGAGTTATTCAGGTCATAATAATGTTTCGGGAAACAACAATGTGTTTATCGGATACAAGTCAGGATATTCGGAGACTTCCAGCAATAAACTCTATATTGAAAACAGCGACTCCACGATACCGCTTATCTACGGAAAGTTCGACACCGATCAAATCGGTTTGAACACGATAAATATCCCTTTGGGTTACACCTTGGCAGTTAAGGACAAAATCATCACGGAAGAACTGAGGGTACGGACCTATGCCAATTGGCCCGATCATGTTTTTGAAAACGACTATAAACTTCCAGATTTAACGGAAGTTGAAAAACATATCCAAACAAACGGACATCTGAAAGACATTCCATCCGCCAAAAATGTGCGAGATAATGGCTTTTTGATCGGTGATATGAACAGTCGCTTGTTGAAAAAGATTGAAGAACTCACCCTGTACACCATAGCCCAGCAAAAAGCCTTGGACGAACAAAAACAAAAGAACAAAGAATTAGAACATAGGTTACTGCTATTGGAAGCATTGGTACAATCTAAAAACAAAAAGAAATGAAAACAATCCTTACTACATTACTGATTTTCATAATAACTCTCTGCGGAATTGTGCAAGTAAATGCTCAGGCAATGAAACTTGTAGAACTTCTACATTCCGAGGAAATCGCACAAAGAAAAAGAGGCCTCAATGAAATTGCAAGAGCAGAAAACCTTAAAATGGAAGGGAAGGAATCTTCCGATGATGAATTGTATCAAAATTTAGTGTCCGTTTACTCATCCGTCTTCAATGAACAGGAAATCCAAGATTTGATAGCCATTCAGGAATCCACGGCCAACCAAGCGTTTTTGAAGAGAAAGGGGGAACTTCAGAGAAGATGTCGAGAGGTTTTTGATGATTGGGAAAAACGTCTCGTATTTGATGATTTGGAAAACAAGATAAGATCCGGGACAGATCGAAATGGTGGTGCCGAATCACAACAAAAATCAATTCTTGCAAGAGAGTATCCAAAAGTTAGGGATTCAGAATATTTGAAGAAAATCCTTTCAGAAAATCCCACCATACTGGAAGATTTCAGACTATTGGTGGATTTTCTTGAACCTCAGGAATTCGAACTTTTTTTTGACGCCAAAATAATCAAAAACTGATCAAAAAAGTGGAGTGCTTGGATTCAAGCCAATAACCTGAATTTCCGTATGTAAGGATTGCAAAAAATGACAAGATTTAGCCGAAGTTCTTTATAAAGAAACCTATTAAAACGGTAATCTCAAAATATTAACCAACACTATGCAAAAATTTGCCTTGCCCATAGCATTGCTGGCCTTGATAACCGGCGCCTTAAGTTTCTTCCATTCAAATTCCAAAATGGACTTGGTCTATGTGGACATCAACCAATTGGTGGAAGGCTATGACCGTACCAAGGTGGAACGGGAGGCCTTCAACAAAAAAACCCAGGTGCTCAAGGCCAATGTCGACAGCCTGATGACCAATTGGCAGGACGAGCTGAAAGCCTATGAAAAAGAAAGGGCCTCGATGACCACAAAAGAACTGGAATTGAAACAGCAGCTGTTGCAGAACAAGCAGCAACAGATAAACAACTACCAACAGGCCATCCAGAACCAGATTCAGGACGAGGATCAAAAAATGACCCAGACCGTGATTAATGACATCAATGATTATGTAAAGGAGTATGGTAAGAACCATGGCTACCGAATCATTTTTGGGGCCAAGGGAGGGGGGAACATCATGTATGCCGAGGATACCTCGGATCTGACACAGACCATTTTGGAAGGGCTTAACGACCAATATCAAGGCAATTGATATGAAATACAAGCATAACCTTCGTTATTTTCATCCGTTACAATCCGGAATAACCATAGCACTGCTTTTGGCCGTTGCTTCCTGCGGGCAAAAAACCTTCGATTCCGAGGCGGAACTCTGGGAATATGTCAAAAACCCTTCCAACGGATACTATCATGAAAAGACGATTGGCCCAGTACATTATGCGCTCATATACCGTCCAACGGACTTACAGGTCAAACAGGAATTGAAAGAAGACACGGCCAATGCAACCATTGATAGTTTGAGAAAAAAATATGGAAAGTACCTTTATTTCAATCTCACCATGAGTGCCAATCGACAGGAACTGCTCAGTGCCAAGGCCAACGATAGAATGGCTTTTGGGCATTTGGTGAACGAGTTATCCTTTGGTATGGCCGAAAAGGTACACTTACTCTCAAAAAGGAGGGATACAATCCCCATCTTGGACTATACATATCCCAGAATGTACGGAATGTCGAACAGCACCAATATACTGTTGGTATATCCCAAGGACCAAAGATTGTTTGAAGAAAACGAAGCCCGATTCACCATCGAGGACCTTGGATTTTCCACTGGTGAGGTCGGGTTTAACATCCCCACCTCCAAACTGGATCAAGAACCAAAATTGAATTTAAAAAAAACCCTGTAAAATGAAACACCAAAGGATGCCCTCCAAGAAACCAAAGAGCAAAAAGACCAAAATTTCACATAGAATCATTGCCTTGTGCCTTACAGTTGCCTTTTCACCAAGTTTGTTGCCCGTCAATATGTTGATGGCCTCCAACAACGGCCCAACGGCTCCGGAAGCCTCAAGTTTCGAGCCTGTGGATGCCACGGACATGGTAAATCTGGCTACAGGGGACTTGAGTTATGTACTGCCCCTGATGAACGTGCCTTCACCCGAAGGTGGCTATCCCCTCAGCTTGGCCTACCACGCAGGGATTGCCATAGACCAAGAGGCCACTTGGACGGGTTTGGGTTGGAATGTAAATCCAGGGGCTATCACACGCTCGGTAAATGGCTATCCCGATGATTGGGACCAGGGCACCTTCAGGGAATATTTTTACAACAAGGGGAACACCTATACCGATTATTCCGCAAGCATTGGATTTTCACCCACGGGTGCAGGTACTTCGGTGGGATTGAACCTTTCTTGGGGCGATAGCCGTGCCTTTGGGGGGTCGGTGAGCATAGGGTCAAATATTTTAAGCGAAACCGGAAATGCAATAGGTAATGTGGGATTGTCCGTAGGAACCTCTGGTGTTTCAGCGATAGGGAATTATGGTGGAAATTCATTTTCAGTGGGCACTTCGGGGGCCTCTTTAAATGCGGGCATACCAATTGGCAATACTGGCTTTGGATTAGGTGCAAGCATTGGAACCAATGGAATAGGACTCACCGCGGGCCACCAAAACGCTGAAACAAATAGAAATATTAGTGTCGGTTTGAATTCCAATTGGAGCGGGGACATTTCCGCGAATGCCTCTTATTCGGCAGGCGAAGGAAACAAAAAGAACAGTATTGGTGTCAATTTTTCTTCACGTGGTATCGGCGTATCCGCAGGTATCCAAGGTGTCGGGACCGGCGCAAGCGCATCTTCTTTTTCCCATTCGGTATCGGCAAGTGATTGGAGCGTAAAGCAGAGCGGCTATAATATTCCCCTTTTCGTACCGGTACCCGGCGGTATCCTTTCCTTCAGTTTTGGGAGACAAAGAACAACTGTCTATTTGGACAACCTTGAACACAATGTGGTCAACGGGCCCTTATATTTTAAGAACAACAGGTCCGCTTTGGGCCAGAGCAGCAGCAACGTACATGTATCTTCAGACATCTATGGGGTAAGCACTGCATCCACATTCACTACGATAGCCAATAACGGGGTATATCCCAATTACGACAATTACAGGGTCACGGGCCAAGGTATAGGGGGCTCCATTTCCCCGAGACTGCACCAAAATGGTGCACTCATAGGACTCAATAAAGAAGTGGAGGCAAGCGGTTCCATAGCAGGTTATGAGCTGAGCCATGAGCTTCCGGGCGCGCTTACGAGCTACGTCTCTTCCACTGATTTTACCCAGATGCCCGATTTCCAGTTTGACAATGAATATGCATCTTCGTGGTTGCAGACCCAAAGGGAATTCAACGGAAGTTCGGCAAACAGCTCTACCATCTTCAATTATATGACCTCCACTTCGGCCCTATCCCTGCAGAGAAGGGTTACGGGAAGATATGTGGAATACTATACCTTCGCAGAGCTCGCGGCAGGAATCGGGTTTGACCGGGGTCTACTGAAGACAATCTCGAGCATTCACGCCTATGGATCTTCCGCCTATGAACCGGATGGTATCGGAGCCTTTAAGGTTGTGGCCCCTGATGGAAAGACCTACCACTATACCCTCCCTGTTTTCAACCATGAGATAATCAGTAGACAATATGGCATGGATTCCCAATATCCAAATGAGGATGATGCCTTCTATGAAAAGCGCCAATTGAAAAAGTTCGCCACCCATTGGTTATTGACCGCCGTTACCGGTCCCGATTATGTGGACATGAACAACAACCAAATCCCAGACGATGCGGATTACGGTTATTGGGTCGCCTTCGATTACGGCCAATGGAGCAACGGATATATTTGGTACAACCCCCACGGGGAGGAATATGAGGAAAGCGGCCCGAACGATGAAATCAAAAATTATTCGTGGGGGCGCAAGGAAATATATTATTTGGACAAGGTGATCACAAGGACCCATACCGCCCTGTTCGTCAAGGAAGAACGAAACGATGGTAGGGGAAAACAAGTGACCTACAAACACCGGAAGGATAAGAACACGGCAGTACGAACATTCGATCTTAAAGAACAAAGTCTATTACGGCTAAAGGAAATCATCCTAGTGAAGAATTCCGATTTGGGAAGCATCACCAAGATCAATGCCACGAATCTAAGTTCGACACCGGCCGCCTTGACAAACTATTCGATCAATTGGTTCGATTCCCTGTCCGATGACGGAGGTACCAAGAATATTAACTGCAGTCGACAAAACAATGTCCTCGATGACCAAGATGGCAACAATTGGACGGCCCTAAGGGACAAATCATCCAAGATCGTTTCCCTTGCCTACGACTATAGTTTGGCCTCTGGGGCTCCATATACTACAGCTACGGGAAGACTGGCCTTGAAAAATGTGGCTTTCAAGACCAAGGGCGGTAACCAATTGATCCCCCCATACAGTTTTACCTATATCAACAAACCGTATACCTTTCAGGACAAGGACGAGTGGGGCTACGACAAGTTTGATCCAGACCAATGGAGTTTGAGCGAGGTCACCATGCCCACTGGAAGTAAAATCACCGTGGACTATGAGGCGGACGTTTTCTCCGCGGCCTTGGGCCAGAACATCTCATTTACCACGACCGGGGCCCTGGATTCCAACAATACATTTGAGGTGACCTCCAATGTGGATTTTGATGAGTTCGGGGTTAACCTCAATGACAATGTCCCCGCTTCACACCGGAAGGTGACCAGTTGCAGCGAATCGACCAACTCCTACACTATGGAAGTTTATGACGGGACCGCAAAGGTCATCCAGGTAATCAATCCCCAGAAAATAAGGCTGCAGCTCAACGGAAATCCCTCAGTGGTCAGTTCACAGTTTTATGGAACGGATTGTTCGGGAATCACCTTTGGCAACAATTACACCCGGATCAATGTTTCCGATGCCGCCTACTCCACCTCGATCAGGGTAAAATCCCTTACCACAACGGATGGGGTACAATCCTTTCTAACGGAATACGATTACACCATTCCGGGGACAAATGAAAGCTCCGGCATCGTTTCCTACATCCCGTTCGGACCCTATGTCGATGAAGAACTTCCCTATGGCATGGAATTGCCACCGCCCATTCCCATGTATTCCCATGTAAAGACCACAGCCTTTGGATCCAACAACTCCTCTTTGGGATACACGCAATACGTATTCAAGACATTGCCAAAAAGCTATAATGCCAATTTTGGCGATGTGATCCAGATTTCCAAAGACGAGAGCACTTTTTCCAATTCGGGGGCGAACGCATCGGTTTCGGTGGCAAGTTTCAACATTATGGACAATACCGCGAGTCTTGGGCAGTTGATATCCACCGCGAGTTACAACGGCTATGGGCAGTTGATGAGCAAAACGATAAACAATTATGCCATCCCAGATAACGCCCCGCAAGGAAAAGTCAGTGAATCCTATCAACAATATAAGATATTGGACTATGCCAGTGGCGCCATTACGGACAAATGGTACGTCAACAGCTCTACACGTACAAGATATGCAAGCGCACTGCTGAGCACGACGGTCATACAAGGTGGCTTCACCAGTACCACCTATTTTGATCAGCATGACCCCTATTCGGGGCAATTGTTGGAAACCACTACAGTACAAAGCGATGGAACCGAATTCAAGACCGAAAGTATTCCAGCCTACACGCGGTATGGGGAAATGGGCAGTAAAATTGTCAATTACAACAATAAGAACATGATCACCCAAGAGGCCATGAGCAAAACTTATGTGAAGGACAATGGCAGCTTCAAGCTTATTGGATCGGGAATAAATACATGGTCGCCATCGACCTACAACCCAACCAATGGTGGGTCGAGCACCAAGGTGTGGCGAAAACACAAAACCTATGTCTGGGACGGCACCAGCGACTCCAATGGATTCTTTACCAGTTTCTCGGGAGACTATGACAATTTCAACTGGAGTACATCCGCAAGTTCCCAACCCGCCGATTGGAAATTGGTTTCCCAGATCAACGAATATGATCCATACTCCATGGTATTGGAAGTGGAGGACATCAACGGTAACAGAGCCGCCACCAAGATGGGGGACGAGAGTACCAAAATCATAGCAACGGGCAATTCCCCCTATGCCGAAATGCACTACAGTGGCGCCGAATATCTGGATGGCAATACCTTCGATGGGGGCATTGATGACGTCGGGCGTACCACAGAACGGTCCCATACCGGAAGATACGGCATAAAGGTCACGACCGAGCAGGGGTTCAAGACCACCATGACCGGTCATAGCAGTGGAAAATACAAGATTTCCGTTTGGGCCTCCAAGGATAATTCCTCAAATGCGCGGATCTATGACGGTACGGGCCTAAAACAGTTCAATGGCGAAGAGGTCCGGGCGGGAAACTGGGTCTTGTTGAACCATTATGTGGATTTGACCTCCTCCAACAAGACCATTTATGTGCGGTCCAACTCGGGAACCGTATACTTTGATGATTTCAGGATACACCCGGTGGAGTCCTCCATGACCTCTTATGTCTACAATGAATGGGACGAGCTGACTTTTATTCTGGGGCCGAACAATCTGGGTACCCAATATGTATATAACGAAGGTGGGCAATTGTGCAGCGTCTATGCTGAAATACAGGGGCAGCCGGGTGTTTCCGGAGGGTTTAAGATAGTGTCAAAAAACCAACTTCAGTATAAGAATGGAACCTTGGGCTTTTGCAGTAATCTGGGAGGAGGCATTTCTACATCCAAGTCCAATGCCACCACTAGTTGCAATATTGATTTTGATCTTCTGGGCTATGGGGGCGTAACCACGTGGAATGTCAATTTTGGGGACGGGAATTCCCAGAGTGGCAGCAATACCCCACCGAGCTCAGTTTCCCATTCCTATAGTTCTACGGGCAGTAAAACGGTGACTTTGACACTGAACGGTTCCGCAACGTTCACCACCAATGTGTCCATCACCTCATCACCAAGTTTCTCTGGCGCCAATGATAATGGCAACGGATATAAAACAATCACCCTGAACGGCTCACCCGGAGACCCCATTATTTATTCGGCCTCTTTGGGAGGGTCCAATTCGGGTTTTTCGGGATCGGTTTCTGTCAACGGCGTAAACTCCTCCCTAACAGCCGGCAACACTTCTGTAAACAACGTGAATGCCGGAGTGTTTCCCAGTTCTGGTGCGGTAAGCTGCACATTGAGCATAAGCTCAAGTGCAGGAGGGGCTGGTACCACCTCCTTGACCATCGCTAAGCCCCATGGGTGTGGAACAACTTCAACCAGTGTAAGTATCAGTTCATTCTAAAGAAAATCAAATGAAAAATAGACCACAGATCAACTTATCGACAATTGCAATAGCGGGTATATTATTTACACTGTTACGCGCGGACTTATGGTCCCAAGACAATTTTGATGCCCTGCCCTCCAACAGAAATTGGAGCAGTCTGGAAACTTTTGATGTGAACGGTACCGTTAAGAGCAGGAGTGTCTCTTTCTTTGACGAACTCGGCAAGGTCCAACAAGTACAAAGCAAGGATATCCTGACCGGAAAGATATGGGTCTCCCAAACACTTTACGATTACCATGGCAGGGCGGCATTCTCGACGTTAAGTGCCCCCGTCGGCAGCAGCTTCGGGTACCAAGGTAGTTTTATACGGGATTCCGGCAATAGTACCTATTCTTTGGCGGATTTCGAATCGAACCCGGAAAATCCAAGTACCGTGGGTACGGCTTCCAATACCTTGGGAAACTATTACAGCACCTACAACGATGACAATGACCACCCGGGAAACAGCTATATGGACATTACTTCCTACCCGTTTTCCAGAACCATTTACAGTACGCTGAACCCCGGTGTCCCACTCAAGGCCATTGGCGGGAACAAGATCAATGGGCAGTGGCCACAGGCTTATTCCTTCACCATGCGTGCAGGTCAGGAACTGGCACAGAGCGTCGCCTTTGGGGAAACAAAATATGCAGCTACGGATTACAAGATCCACAAAACGGTTAGTAGGGATACCCACGGGAATGAAAACGCGGTTTTCGTGGACAGTGATGGAAAAACATTGGCTGCGGCACGAAGTGGCGGCAGTGCGGCAAGGGACATGAGCATTGACATTTTTGAACAGGGCTTTGTCGACATCCACGTTCCCCAAGGCAGTGGCATGGGTTTCACGGTCACTGCCAACGGCAATGCCGTCACCGCTTACAATCTGATTACCGAGACCACGGTGAGCCCCTCCACTGGGCTGCCCAATGGTTTTTATCGTGTAACGGTAAACGATGTGGACAATTATGACCCATCGAATCCCGTTACGGTCCACTATAAAGAAAATTATTACGATTATAGTTTGAACGAATACGACAAGGCGGGAAGGCTCATTGCCAGCTACCAACCTTTGGGTACCACGAAAGCCACCAAACCAAAGAGCATTTATGAATACAATACGTTGGGGCAATTGACCTTTACCAAGAGTCCCGATGAAGGCGAAACCTATTTCGTCTATCGTGAGGACGGCCAGATTCGGTTCTCCGGAAATTTGGGCTCTCCCCCGTCCTATAGCGATTGGGTCGCCTATACCGATTACGATGAACAGGCAAGACCCATAGAATCGGGGCAAATTTATGCCACCATCAATCTTCTCCAGCCAAGTTATCCTTCTGGCAACTACAGCAAGCGCGATGTGATCCAAACCCAGTACGATCAGATTAACACTTCTGAACTCTCCGGTATTTCCGGTTTGGGGAGCAATTATCACGATCCCACCTTTTTGGCCGGTAATGTGGCCAAGACCTGGAACGATCAGTCCACCTCCTACTACAGTTATGACGTATATGGACGAGTGAACTGGTTGGTTCAGAACATAACGGGCTTGGGTGCAAAGACCATTGACTATGAATACGACCCGATCACAGGGCTGGTCACCCAGGTAATCTATCAGAAAGAGGTTGCCAGTGAACGCTTTTACCACAGATACACCTACAACGGCGCGGACCAATTGATCAAAGTGGAAACCTCCACCAACGGAAGCACATATACCCTCCAAGCGGAATACGAATACTACGAGACGGGGGCGCTCAAACGCACCGAACTCGCAGGGGGCTCCCAAGGTGTCGATTATGTCTACAACCTGACTGGACAATTGAAGAGCATCAACCATCCCAGCTTGGGTACCACTGATGATCCAGGTGGGGACACCAATGACCTGTTTGGGATGCAGTTGGACTATCACCAAAGCGATTATGCCCGCAAGCAGACCAACAACATTACCACCCCGAGTTATGGCGTGGACCAATTGAACGGTAACATCAAGGGAATCCGTTGGAACAACGATCCCTTTTCGGTAAGTGGCAAACAGAGCACCTATATGTTTTCCTACGACCGCAACAACTGGCTCACGGCAGCCGATTTTGGACAGGTGGACAACGGCGCTGAGCCAGCACAGGAAAATGTGACCAACAGCTCCGTGTACGGGAGCACCACAACTACCACCGTGGAAGGCGGGAGCAGTGTGACCCTGCAAAATGGGTTCCATGCACAAAGTGGCAGCAATTTTACTGCTCGTGTAGCTGGTGGGTTCAACGAAGTGGGCAACGGGGACTATGATGTCACGGGCATTACCTATGATGCCAATGGCAACATCCAGAGCCTCAAGCGAAATAAGGATGCCAGTGGAGGCAATGCCATGGACGACCTGACCTACACCTATAAAAGCGATCCCCAGAACGGTCCCAACCAATTGCTACGGGTCGATGACGCCGAAGGGGATGTTTCCGGGGCCGAGGATATTGGCGACCAAAGTGGGAATAACTATCTTTATAACCAACTGGGACAATTGAGAGAAAACGTGCAAGAGGGCATACAATATTTTTATAATGCAAGTGGCTTGGTAAATGAGATTCGTAAGAACTACGTTACTGCTGTAAAGTTCTATTATAACGACCGCAACCACCGGGTGCGCAAGGAAACCTATAGCGGAGGATCGCCAGTGGCCAACACTTACTATGTGCGGGACGTTGCCGGAAACCCCATGGCGATTTATAGCGGAAGTACACTACAGGAACACCCCATATACGGCAATCAACGGATAGCCATCTACAACCGGCCTGGTAATGTGGCCACTTACCAGCTTACCGACCATCTTGGGAACGTCCGGGCCATTTTCCAAAAGAGTGGCAGTACTACCACCAATGAAAACCATAACGACTATTATCCCTTTGGGATGTTGATGCCCAACAGGACCAGTATCAATGCGAATACCTACCGTTATGCCTACCAAGGGCAGGAAAAAGATTCAGAAACGGGCAAAGAAGCATTCCAATTGAGATTGTGGGATAGTCGCATAGCAAGGTGGTTGACCATTGACCCTTATAGGGTTCATGCAAGCCCATACCTTGGAATGGCCAATAATCCATCAAATATTGTTGACCCTGATGGAGGATGTCCAGAAGGGTATGATTGTTTTGTTGACCCTGTTGAAAATTCGGAGGGAATCAACCTGAACGAAGTGACTGTTTCGGGTATTGATAAGTCACCAGAAATGTTGGGCTTTGCACAGATGGATTTTGGATTCTCACTACCAAATAATTTTTTAGGGCCAAGAACTTTTATGACACCTATTATTTTCAAAGCAGGGGAAACCTATAATATTGAAACCGTATATAAAATTTACTTTGATGCAGCAATGGTTGATTACTCGGATTTAAGAATAGGTTTCGATAGAGAAAGAATATCTACATCAGGTTTTTCTTTAGGCGCTGCGGCTGGTCCGACAGATGCCGGGATATTCACAAAATTCCATTCCCAAAAAATGACTTTTTATCAAGATGTTCAAGGACGTGACCTGTTGGATGTCTTTGATAATACCGGACTTATAAATGCCAATGGATTTGGAGCAACGATACACTATCTGCACTTAAGGGGCTATGATAGCCCACAAACGATGAATTTAATATGGGAAACCCATTTAAAAGGACATGGCTTATCAGCCGGATTCAATGGAAGTAGATCAGTACCTACTTTTGAAAATACTAACAATCAATAAATATCTATGAACAACACTTTTTATAAGGTCTCTTTGACCATTTTTTATACGGCCCTAATTATTTTTTCAATATTGAACTTTTTCTCTGATGATTTTACCGAAAGCTTTATTAAGTTAACTGCAGATTATGGAAATATGATTGATGTAGCTCTTTTTTTGATCAGTTTAATCTTTAGTATCACAACTATATTTTTCATTGCTAAAAAGAAAAACATAAAAGGGGAAAACAAAGTACTTTGGATATTGATATCGATATTCTTCCCTTTTTTACTTATATATTTTGTTTGGAAGGTTGCACCAAAATATTAGGCCAATTGGAATAAAAACCAAAAAAGACCTTAAATGACAATGAAAATCGAAAGGTTCAATCTTCTAGACTCTAGTTTTACAAAAAAAATTATGCTTTATTTTAAAATTATTCAAACGAATCAACTGATGGTGAAAAACAGTATTTATTATTTCATATCAAAGATTTTGATTTTTGCTTTGCTATTTTTTAACATGGTAGCTGGACAAAAAGGAAAGCTCTCAGCCGAACTCTCCCACCCCATACCAATTGGGGACAACTATTTCAATGATTTTTATACGGGTTCGGTGGATATTGGAGCCCAATATCGCATAGTGACCACCGAGGTCATCAACTTTGGTGCATCGCTGAACGTGGGTTTTTATTCCTTTGAGAACGAGAATTTCAACATCCAACCCGATATCAATGCGACCTTTATCCAACCACGTGCCTTTGCCGAGGCAGTTGCCGGGTTTTTCAGGTTTCAACTGGGGGTTGGTTATGGCTTTGCCACATTTAGCACCCAAAATGCCTTGGAACCGGGTGAAACCGAGACGGTAAGGGACCGAACCAATGGTCCCAATATCAACACTGCGGTTACCTTTGACGTATTCAAGGGACTCTTTGTAAAGGGCCAATACGACTACCTGCGGATTTCTGAGTTTGGAAGCCTGGACGACTCGGACTTCGTACGGAATGTCAATTTGGTCAAGGTAGGCCTTGGCTATCGCTTTTAAAAAGATAACTATGAGAATCAACCATTGGATATTTCTTATGCTTCTTACAGCCGTCCCAGTATCCCTAAGTGCTCAGGAGCAGGCCAAATGTGTGGTCACCACGGAAAGCGGTTCTGAGATTACCGGGTACATCAAGAACTACCACTCCAGTTATTTGATCACGGGTGGCTTTACCCTTCGCAAGGGGGATAGAAAAATGAAGATTTATCCAGAAACCACCAAAAAAGTTGTGGTCAACGACACCATTGTATATGGAGCGATTCCCTTTACCACAGGACATAAGAGTTTTATGCAGTTGTTGGAGGCAGGCACTCCGCTCAACCTATATCGCCACTCCATTCGTCTTACCGGTAATATGCCCAACACGGGATTTACCGTCTGGATAGACCACAAATATTTTATCGATAATGGTAAGGAGGCTCTGTATGCCAAAGAGAAAAAAGTGCGTAAAGAACCCGAGCTGTTCTTCCCCGGCGGATCCCCTACTTTTTTACGGAACATAGCGGATACCAAAAGAGACGATATCGATGACCATCTTGCGGAATGGGTTCGGGAATATAATGCATCTTTCAAGGATTGACGGTTATATATCTTCCATATAATATCTGAATACCTGCAGATAAGAAATATCTATTCAGGTCATAGACTTCATACAACTGGATATCAATTAATCATGTTTTCATAAATTTTTTTCCTACTTTTTAGTATGAAAATTACGATAGTATTCCCTATTTTTAAGTAATGAAGAAATACCAACTTCTTAGCCTTTTACTAGGCCTGTTCCTGATTCAATGCACTACCTACAAATCAAAGAAGCAGGAGGCGCTATTACATTTCCCGCAGTTGGGATCTTTGGTCAAGTTAAAAGGTGGTTTTGGACATCGAACTTCCGAACAAATTGGTATCCCCGACTGGTCCAGAGTAAATGTTCATGCAGAAGAACTTCCATTCAACAAATCCAGTTATGAAAACTATGCACAACGCATGGAAAGGGCTGGAAAGATCAATAGTGTACCGTACCATGATTCTCTTCCCTATAAACCAAAATACCTACGTTTGCAATTGTTGGATAAAGTGCGCTTGACGTCCATTTTGAATACTGAAGCGCATAAACATTTACGAAAGTACATCGCAGCAGATCAAGATCATAAGATAGTAA
>NZ_JAAABI010000013.1 GCF_009903685.1 Flagellimonas ochracea
ATTAATCTGGATGAAATCAAACCAATAAAGGTGAAAGGTGAAATTGAAGATTCGGGAATTGAGCATGATTTAATAATGACCAATGCAAAAGTCATACAATAATTAAGAAAAGTTCAAATAAACGATTATCGAATACATCGATTTTATCCTATTTTGGGTGTATAGAGATGTATATTACATGTATATAAACAAGATGGAGTACATTCAGCCAAAGCTGACCCATGTTGCTATACTTTGCAAAAAAAATGCAAAGCCCCGCCCCATGGGAAATGTACTCCATCGCAGGGCCAAACCAAATCACTTTGATTACGGCGCGAAGACCTAATCAACCAGCTTTGACCGCAGTACGTGTGGAATAAACGTACGCCATCAAGAGGCTAAAAGTAATTTGGCCAGGTTCACCCGCACTTCACTATATTTAAATAAATTTAAATACGCTCCGTGCTGAACGTAACTCCGTTTAGCCCTGCGTTGTACTGCATTTAAAGAAATATTTTGAATTTGATTAAAACCCTGTTGCTGATTTTGAGCCTGACAATGAGTTCAACTCTTAGTTGGGGTCAAATTAGAATCAAAGGGACTGTTACTGACCAAAAAAATACCCCAATTCCAGGTGTGATGGTAAAAGTCAAAGGAACTGTAAACTCAACAACGACGGACTTTGATGGCTTATATAAATTGACAGTTAATGATACTACCGCTGTTCTTTCTTTTTCTTATATCGGATTTGTAGACCAAGAATTGCCTACAAATGGACTTACTACACTTGACATCGTAATGAAAGAGTTCGTAATATATGAAGCTTGGGATCAAAAAATTGGCATTTATCTACTAAGTGGCCTAATTAATAACCCTGTTGGCGGGCAATTCGATTTTTCCTTGCCTGTGTTTGGCGGTTCTGTTGGACTAAAAACTAGTATCGGCTACCAGGCCAATTTTAAGGAAAATCAATTTTTGAAAGTCAATACAGGATTGCATCATGTTAGAATTAATGACAAAGGTTACGGAGCTGATTTCGACTTTTATTATAGCAGAGCGCTATTAGGTAATGGTTTTGACCTTAAGGCTTATGCAGTCGAAACCACATGGCCAATTTATAATTTTAACCTTAAAATAGGTTATAGCCATATCGACTTGAAAAGAAATGAATTCACTGATCACATATCAAATTCTGGAATAGAGTTAGGCGCGCAAACTTGGATTTCAAACCCCTTAAATTTATTAGTTTCAGGAAGAGTTGGTTTTTATAAGAATTTGATTGATTTTCAGACAGAAGTCAGAAAAAGCTTCGGCCAAAAAATAAATGCATTCGTGAAATACAGAAATGTGAGCGCTTTTTCGGAATTGAGTGTCGGAATTGGTTTAGAATTAACCTATTATTTCAAATATCAAAGGAATTAAAAACGCAGTACAACAATGGCTATAATTTGTAGCTGCGCTTAATCAAAGTTCAAATAAACGATATGACAAAAACCATTTTCACAAGTGCCGCATTAATGTTTTGCACAATAACTTTTGGTCAGAACAGTATCTCCGAAAAAGACAGCTATTTTCCACTAGTAAAAGGAATAAGTAAGACTTTGACATGGTATAAGAATAAATACCGAGAAGTTATTAAGGATACAATCACTTTTGAGGGTGAAACCTATACTCAGGCGGCTCAGATTTTTCCACCTGACGAGACCATTAACATGTACTATCGTAAATCGAATGATACCGTTTACTATTTTAACGAGGTTAAAAAGACGCATGTTCCCTTTTTCAGTATAAACCCTGTTGAAGGTGAAACAACTGCGAATGGTACAGTGAGAAAGGTGGGAGCCACCTTAAAAACCCCAAAAGGAAAACTTACGGATTTATTGGTCATAGAAATGGCATATGGAAGTGGACAAAAAGACACTAGATATTATAAGAAGGGTCTAGGGCTTGTTGCGGTAAAAAACAATGGTCGACTAGTTTGCTATTATGTTCCCGATTAGTTTAACAAAAGTTCAATAAAACGATGATTGAGAATATATTTGAATTAATAGCGGAATTCTTCCAGGGGAATACAAAGTGGAGTTATATTGTTGCAGGAATTTTTGTTGTGATATTGATAACTGCAATAGTCATCATAAAGTTCAGATAAACGATGATGAATAACCCCAATGAAATAAACCGAAACTTGTGTATAGCCGGCCTAATTGGAAGTATATGCCCAAGAAAGTTCCTTATATAAACAAGTTGTAGGGCATTTGGCAGTAATAAATTAAAATGAGAAGATGTTTAGTATTCATATTATCAATAATACTTTCACCTGTAGTTAACAGCCAAGAAATATTATACAAAAAAACCAACAAAAACTATTCCTGGAGAACTGCTACCAAATCCCAAATAGACAGTTTCTATTATGGTCTGGAACCAATCAACTCTTCAAAAAAGAAAATCCACTTACGCATTTCGCTAACAGGACAATTAATTGACCTATTTTCGACCGATGGAGTAAATTATATGGGAGTACTTACCAACGTAATCACTGAATATGGTTCGGAAAAAGTTAAAGGGCAAGACTATGAAAGTAATGTAGCAAGACAAGAAGTTTTTCAAAAAATCGATTTAGATAAAATAAAAGTCAAGTATGTAATCGACTCTTTAAATTCTTCCAAACTCTTAAACTTCCCCACTGATAGTTTAATCCCAAATTGGAATAACAATTTTCTGCATTGTAGTTATATTCATATTCAACAGAAAATTAATCAAAAATTCAAAAGTCAAGAATACTACTGTCCCTGGAGTCAAGATGATTCGTTATCCTTTAAATCTATAATAGTAGATAATCACCAATTACTTAAAAAAGTATTCCACTTGGATTCGCTTTACTCGAGCTTCCAAAATAAACTACCAAAAGGGAAAACTTACTCTCGAGATGGATATAGGTTAATGTACAAACTGACGGATAAAGAATCTGCAGGTTGGAATCAAGATAAGCCCAGGCGGGATTATCTAAAAGGAATTAAAGACACTGTAGACAATTATTTAAAGTCTAGATTGGATAACCTAGACATTGAACTTGTTGAAATTGATTGTTTTGAAGATTATCGATTAGTTTTTGGCAAGAATGGAAAGATTAAAAAAATTCGAGTTTCCAAATACGACAAACCCAAGTTGAAGAATTCACTTGGTCTTAAACATTTCTTAGAAGAAAAATCAGAAGTTAGAAAATGTAAGAGAAAAATAAGAGAAGTATTTGATGAAATGGATTTGAGTTTCTTGAGTTTAAAACACGAAATCCATCGAACTTTTAGTTTTGACCACAAAAAACAATTTCACCTAACAGATGACACTATATATTGAGAATAAAAACGCCCTACAACAATGTATAACCGCAATTACGGGATAGTTGGTTAAATAAACAGGGGGGCTCACAACAACCCCTTCCTGACCGAAAAATTAATACCTTAAAAACCGTAACTGACGGTTATACGAGACCGTTACTAAAGTTCAAATAAACGATTCGAATAATAGTTGATCAAATACATCGATCACCAACCGAAATGGGCCTATACAGATGTATTTTATGCTTATATAAACAAGTTGCAGGTAATTTTAATAGAATGCAGAAAAGACTCATCTTACTTTCTATACTTTTATTGATCAGTTGCAAATCCTCAAGGCAAAATTCGGAAACTCCAAAAATTAGTTTGGGAATAATAAACTATGACTCTGGATGGATAAAAGAACAGGGTAGTTATGATTCGGAATATGAACCTTACCATCGAGCGAGAATGGGCATTTGGGAAGAATTCTATGAAAAACTAAAAATAAAAGCAAGAGGCAAATACGAGTCTGACTTTTTCGTTCAGTGCTGTACCGGAGGAACCTGTGATATGAACTATAGTTATAAAGTAGGCGAGTGGATTTATTATCACACTAATGGTCAAATAAAAGCCAAGGGAAAGTTTAGGATCCGGAGAAAGAAAATTGAAACGAGTTGTGAAGGTGGTGATTATATTAAGGCAGGTTTTGTGACCAATAAATGGGAGTTTTTTGATGAAAATGGTAATCAAATTTCCCCTGAGTTAGATTTTATCCGCGAAATAGAAAATAGTAGTTACGTTATTGATTGGGGCAATTAAAACTACCTACAACAAAGCCTATAGCCAATCGCCAGCAAATACTTGGTTTATTTTCCTACATTAGATTTGAATTAATAATCCTTGGAATGGTTTGCGCTTTAATACACCTGGCCATAGCCTAAACTGTTATCAAAGTTCAAAAAAACGATTAATGAGTTAATATGTTTTCGAGTCCACATGAATATGAATGGGTTTTGGAATTCAGTGAATTAGCAATAGGAATTGGCACATTAGCTTTGGGCATAGCAGTGCTCATATCTACTGGGGTATCAAATAGGCGTAATCGACGAGTTCATCTTGCTGATAAACGCAAGGAATGGCTAAAAGAGTTTCGTGACAAGATTGCAGAACTCATGTCCCTTATGACTCGAATTGACTGGGATGAAAAAAGTTATTATAACCAACCAGACTTACCAGAAAAGCTATCTCAAGAGTTTTTATCTATAGAAAGCGCTCAATTTTTGAGGGATGGTATCCGAGAAATTAAACAAGACCTTAATAGATACAAACAGTTATTGAGCGAGTTAATGCTGCTGTTATTTGAAGACGGTCAAGATACAGAATCCTTGAAACAGATGAATACTCTTCTAGTAAGTCTTGCAGATGCTCAAATAAATCGTACTTCTGCAACCGAAGGCCAAAATAAAGCTAGGATCATTGAGGTTGCGAAAACAATTATTGACGAAAAATGGCGTAAAATTAAATATCTTGAAAAATAACAACCTTTCTTACAACAAGTTCAAATAAACGATTCGAATAATAGATGATATCCATTCCTATTATTTTCATCTTCAAACTTTCGTTTAAATTTCTTGGTGACTTTCTATTATTCCACACCTTCCAGGTGTAAATCTTCAACTAAAAGTGGACTGAACTATTCTTATATTTTGGTTTATTTTCAGCGTTTTGTAAATTGAAGAGCTGAATACTCACCGAAAAACGCATCAATTACTTTATTAGAATTTGATATTATCCTTTGTGCCAATAATTAAAAGCCACAAACATATCCCGATTTCCCCAATAGCTGCAGGAATAATAAGAGTCATGGTATCCACATGTTCATGGTAATTGGCAAACAAGGTAGAGCCTATAATGTCAATCATGTAAGTGATGCACCCCAGCATCAACGCGATGCCCAAGAATTTCGGCAGAAAACCTGATTTAAATACCAAATAACCAAAAGGGAACAACCAAAGGCCCCAATAGGTTTGACATAGCAAGAACCCATCATAGAGTGTTTCATAAAAGGTTAGCACCTCCAGACCAGCTTCCCTTTGTCCGATTAGGTCCATGGTACCATAGTCCTTAAAAATACCGAGCAACTCATATTGATCAATTAGTAAAGTAAAAGAAATGGGAACACTAATGAGAGCAAACACAACCATCATCAATGCAAAGTGCTTGTTTATATGTCCAAGCAATTTATGCAAGGTGATGGGAAGCAAAATAAAACTTATATGGACCGCAATACCCAGAAGAATTCCAACCCTAAATAAGGTTTCGTGATTTATTAGGTTTTCCAAGGTGCTCTCAGGATTGTTCCAAACCGGAATTAAAGATGGAATATATTCCATGTAAAGGACACTCAAAACAACATTGAACAAATAATAAAGCCCTGCCAGCCTCGCTGTTTTTTTTCTTGTATTCATAGTTTCGATGATTGATTTCAGTTTAGACGATGTTCTATACCTTTTGTTACAGGCAAAAATTTTTACCGTTTAGCCAGATATAGCCAAACACCCTTAAGATAGTTGAGGCTCAACAAAATGTCTTGGTGCCACCCCCTTGAATCCCATGTAACGGTCACCACAAATGTTCTTAAAAATCCAATGGTAATCGTTGTCATATGACAACATTTGCATTCCCCAATATTTTTATTTTTGGGCCATAAAAAGATTTGGAAAATGTTTACGGAACTTGAAAACTATATAAAATCAGTAGATGCAGTTGACCAGAAAACCCTTGATGAGATAACAAGTCGCTTTAAGCCCGTTCAAACCGTAAGGAATGAAATGCTTTGTAACATTGGTCAAGTCTGCAACCATTTTTATTTTATAAAGAGAGGTTGCCTAAGACTTTATGAGATTGATGAAAAAGGGAATGAAATAACGGGTTACTTCGCTTTGGAGGAAAGTATCATTTCGGCCAACACAAGTTTTATGCTTCAAAAACCATCACGTGACTGTTTGGTTTCCCTAGAACCTTCCGAATTGTTGGCAATCAACAGAAAGGATTTTTACGAACTGGTAAATACGGTTCCAGCCTTCGCTAAAGTGTACCACCAGTTCATAGAATTTGCATTCATCCACTCACAAATGCGGATTTATAGTTTTTTGGGTATGGAGGGTATAGACAAGCTCAGATGGGTCATGGAACATGAACCCAAACTTTTGACCAGAATCTCAAGCAAGGCCGTGGCCTCATACTTGGGGATGACCAACTCTACGTTGAGCAAGCTTAGGGCCAAACTATAGCCCTCTTTTCGGTAAAAAACTCTTCACTTATTGTTGACCTCTTTTCTGTTAGGGGTGGATTTTAATTGGGCTAAAACAACCTTTCCTTGAGATTTAAAAGACTCTTCAAATTTCTCAAAAGCGTTGTCATAGGACAACTTTCAGGCTGTAAAGCCAGCGGATATTTGCAGTGTTGATGGACAATGAAGTTCACAGCTTAAAACCAATAAATATGCCTTTAACATTAACATTGACGGAGGGCGTTTTACCCTCAGGAACAGAGAAGGAAGCCGTAAAGCAAATTACCGATTCCTTATTGAGAACCCACGGTTTAACCGGAAACACCGTAATGACACCCAACGTTACCGCAAATGTGCACATAGTGCCCAAAGGACTCTCCTTTTCAGGCGGAAAGGAATTCAAGGGAGCATGGGCTGAATGGAAAGTACCGTCGTTCGCGTTGTCAGACCAGGCCGTCATCAAAAAGCATTTTGCAGAGGTTACTGAAATTATCTTTCAGCTCTCCGGCAAGGTGCAGCCCAAGGACAACATCTATGTAAACGTAGTTCACGCTGTTGACGGCGGTTGGAACCTAGATGGTGTTGCCATGACCAACGAAGAGTTGCTCAGTGCCATTTCCATGGGATAAACTGCCTTTCGACCTTATTTATTTAACACTCCATCCTTCGGGTGGAGTGTTTTTTTGAATCCCACGTGACAATCTTGGGAGGTTCTTAGTCTCCAGGCAAATAAAATGCATTATTCCCAAAAGGTTGTCATTTGACAACTTTTAGGGAAACCTGATGACCCAACTTTGTCCCCAGATTAAAACAATTATTAATTACATAAACAATGAAAAATTCAAACAAAACATTTTTATTGATCCATGGTGCATGGGAAGGTGCATGGTCATGGGAACAGACTACAGACCACCTTGAGAAGGAAGGTCACAAAGTTATCTCAATTGATTTACCGGGACATGGTGATGACCAAACCGACGTTTCAGAGATTAATCTGGAGTTGTACGTCAGCCGTGTTAAAGAAGAACTGGTAAGGATAGGCAAGCCAGTGATTCTTGTCGGGCACAGTTTTGCCGGCTTTGTTATTTCCCAAGTGGCTGAGGAAATGCCAGATAGTATCGAAAAATTGATATACGTTGCCTCGGCCCTTCCATATGACGGAAAAACAGCGGTTGAAGTCTTTGAAGAAGATGGGGGGAGCGAGTTTCTGGAGAACCTTATTTTCTCAGATGATAAAAGTACGGCAACGATGAGTAAGGAGACCATTTTGGAGGTCATATTTACAGGTGCCACAGAAGAACAAATCGACCAGGTACTGCCCAAGCTTGTCGTGCAGGCAACCAAGCCCTTCTTTGAGAAAGTCAAAACCACCGATTCGAATTTTGGCAGGGTCCCAAAAGCCTACATTGAAACTACCTTGGATAAGGTGATTTCACTGAAGGCCCAAAGATTGGGACAGGAAAAATTAGGCATTAGTGAATCAGTGACCTTGGAACGTGGGCACGTCCCATTGGAAACCGCACCTAAGGAACTGGCTGATGCCTTAATCACCCTTGCGTACTCCTTAAAACAGTAATTGAACATAAACAGTTTGGAACCATGGTACGTGCAAATTTTCAAAGCAGCCATGGTTCCAATTTACCATAAATCAATAATTAAATGAAAACTATACTATTTATTGTTACCAGTACTAACACGACCGGTATAGGCAAATATCCTGCGGGGTACGAGTTTTCCGAAGTGGCCGATCCTTATTTAAAATTTGTGGATAACGATTTTGCAGTTGATTTTGCAAGCATTCTTGGTGGGACCCCGCCATTTGTTGGTTATGACGAAACCCACGAACAGAGCAAGACATTCAGAAACGGAAACGGATTTAAACGGTTGAACTTTAGCCATAAATTGTCCGATATCAATGCTGATGCCTATGATGCCATATTTTTTCCGGGGGGTCTTGGTCCAATGACGGATATGGTGTCCAATCCAACTGTAAAGGAAATAATAAAAATGTTTTATGAAAGCGGACGTCCAATTGGAGCTCTGTGCCATGGACCAGTGGCACTGTTAAATGTGACCTTGTCCAATGGAAGCAATCTGCTGTATGGAAAAAGAGTAAATGCCTTTACCAGGGAAGAAGAAGCTCTTGACAACCATATGCTTGGTGATGTCATTCCTTTCATGCTTGAGGACGAATTGGCAAAACAAGGGGCGATCTTTAGCCATACCAAACCATTTGAAGCCTTTTCAATAGTGGAGGACAATCTTGTAACTGGCCAAAACCCTGCTTCCGCAACAGAGGTTGCCAGCAAAATGATTCAACTTTTGAACAAAAAAAAGTCTATAAATATCAGGACGCCATTTTTTTGGCTCTAAAAATCTACAAAATGGAAAGAAAAAAGATTCTATTTATAACCACATCACATAGTGATTTTGGAAGTTCTGGAATGAAAACCGGAGTTTGGTTGGAAGAAGTGGCAACACCTTACTATATCTTTAAAGAAGCGGGGTTCAAGGTTGAGATAGCGTCCATTTTGGGTAGTAAGATTCCTATTGATCCTATTAGCGAAACTAAGGAATGGCAAACAGCGGACACTATTAAATTTAAGAACGACCGTGTTGCGATGGAACAATTGCAAAAAAGTCTAAAATTGGACGAATTGGATGTAAATCAATATCTGCAAGTATATCTCCCAGGCGGCCATGGCCCCATGTGGGACTTTATAGGAAATGAGCTCTTAACAAAAATTTTGTACGAGTTTTACAGGCGAGGTAAGGTCATCGGAGCAATTTGCCACGGTGTAGCTGCTCTGGTGGATCTTCAAAATTCGAAAGGAAGAGCCCTGGTAAAAGGAAAAAATCTGACGGCGTTTTCGGATGATGAGGAGAATGCGGTCAACGCACAGGAGATTGTGCCGTTCCTTTTGGAGACTAGGTTAAGGGAGTTGGGAGCCCTATACAGCAAAGGAGATAATTTTAGTTCCCATGTTGTTATCGATAATCATTTGGTTACAGGGCAAAATCCAGCCTCCTCCAAAGCTACGGCAGAGGCAATGATTGCTTTTGACAAGAAAAGAAACTTAATGACCTGATTTTTGAACAACTTAAATTTTTACAAAACTTGATCATTTTATTGTATCAAGTTTGAAATTTAGTGATTAAGAACAGGTTATTTGACTTACACAAAACCATTGGCAACAATAAAGATCCAAATAAAACTTTGCGATTTCAAATCTATTATTATCTTTGTAGCCGACTGGTCTAATATTCATAAATGAAAACTGAAACAATAGAACGTATTTTAGATATAGGCACAAACTTAATGCTCAAACATGGCTACCATAGCGTTGGCCTGAATAAGATTTTGAGCGAAGCCAATATTCCTAAAGGTTCCTTTTATTATTATTTTAAGAGCAAGGAAGATTTTGGTTTACAGGTAATTGAACATTATTCAAAAAAAAGCTTATTTCTTCTAAACAGTTATTTGAATGACGAAAGTAAAAATCCTAAGGAAAGAATTATTTCTTTTTTTGAGGATAGACAAAATGATTTCGAATCCAATGAATTTAAGGAAGGATGTCTATTAGGAAATTGTAGTGCCGAACTATCTGATTTTTCAGAGTCTTTTAGTACTTCGGTGGCAAACGAATTCTCTAACTGGCAAGAAACATTCGAAAACTGTATACGGGAAGGACAAGAAAAAGGGTATATAAAAACAGATGAATCTGCCAAGATTTTAAGTGATCTGGTACTCACAACTTGGGAGGGCACTTTACTTCGAATGAAATCATCTAAAAGTGTTGATTCTATTAAAACGTTTATCCATTTTTTGGACAAATACATCTTATAATTTTTTTTAATTAGTGTAGTAGACTGGTCTAATTTTAATAATTTTAAATAAATAAAAATGAACAAATCAGAAAACAAAAGAACAGTAGTAATTACCGGAAGTAGTAGTGGGTTTGGCTATTTAACAACTCTTGATTTAGCCCGTAAAGGCTATAAAGTTTGGGCTACCATGAGGAACAGCGGAACCAAAAACGCTTCAAAAAAAGAGGAGTTGTTCAATATTGCCATGGAAGAGAACCTTGCGATTTCAGTAATTGATATGGATGTAAATGATGATGCATCTGTTTCAAAAGCAATTCAATCCATTATTGAAGTTGATGGTAAAATCGACCACTTGATCAACAATGCAGGGTATATGTTTGTAGGGATAACAGAAGCATACAGCATAGAACAAGCCAAGGAACAATTTGAAACCAATTTCTTTGGAATCTTACGCACCACAAATGCTGTATTACCCCACATGAGAAAGCAAGAAGACGGGCTAATTGTGAATGTAACCTCACTGGCAGGAAGATTGGCCTTCCCCTATTTTGGAATCTATTGTGCAAGTAAGCATGCCGTTGAAGCATATTCACAATCCTTAAGATACGAAGTCGCTCCTTTTGGTGTTGAGGTTAGCATTGTCGAGCCTGGACCGTTTGGAACCAACCTACTTTTCACGGGACCTAAAGAAGCAAATCAAGAGGTATTCAATGCTTACGGGGACCATAAAGAAGTACCTCATGCCATGTTGAAAAACTTTGAAGGCTTTTACGCTAGTGAAGACGCTCCAAGTCCTCAATTAGTTGTTGATGAGATAGCGGCTCTTGTAGAAGCAGAAAAAGGTACCAGAAGCGAAAGGGTTGTTGCAGGTATTGACTACGGTGTTAGAGATTACAATGAAAAAGTAGAACCCATCCAATCTTCTTTAATTAAAGAAACATTGCAAATGGGGCATTTATTGACTGTTGCCAAAAACTAAAATACGCAACGCACTAAAAGCCATAGATGGCGATCAAAAATTGGTTTAATCTATTGGGCAGTAGGGAAAAAGCCCTACTGCTCATTAATATTTAATAATAGAATATTTGGTTTTGAATACCGCTAAGTACATACTATGAAATCAAAATAGTCGTGAACGATAGGAAAATATTAATTACGGGAGGAAGCTCTGGAATTGGGAAAGAAACGGCCAAAAAATTAATTGAAGAAGGTGCCACCGTGGTCATTACGGGAAGAGACGACGATAAACTTAAAAAAGTTGCATACGAAACAGGTGCAATACCATGTTGGAGCAATTACGGGAATTGATAACAGAATTTTTTCTTAGGGATTCGAAGTATAGGTATGTATTAGCAACAATTTTTGTTATTATTTTGATAACTGCAATAGTCATTATAAAGTTCAAATAAACGATGAAAATAAACTGGAAAATATTAAATGTTTTGTTTGGACTGTTTTTAGGTATCGTTAGTACATTATTAGCAGTTACACAAGTATATCCAAATTGGTATAAACTAGACGGTTACATATATGCAGAATTGGAAGCTAGCACTACGTGGACCCAATACGGACGTGTTGAAGAAGGGATGTATAGAGGAAATCCAAAACCTTTCACCAGCGCGAACGGGTCTCTCGCTACCATCCAAAAAGTGGATAGCGGTTTATTCTATAAAAATAACAAAGATCTAAACGCTTATCCACATTTTTTTAGAAAGACAGATAATCCAAATGCCTTTAGAAACGATATAGAAGGGGAGATAATCCTTTTTGTATCCGAAAAACTAGCGTTACAACAATATTGTTCGGATCCCCCTTTAAAATGTGGCCAAAGGGGAATAATTACACTAACTAAAGTTCAATAATAGGATTAAATGCACATACTCAAATTAAAATTTTTAATGCTTACTCTCTTATTGCCTTTTTTAGGGCTTGCACAAATTCCGAAAGGGCATTTTTTGGATTCAGATTTGGAAATAAAGCCATTCAAGCAAGAAAGTGAAGGACTCTATCATTATGCAATCTTATCTGAATTGCCTTTTGAAAACAATTGTCCCAAAAGACAATCTGAAAAGAAAAGAATTATTTGTGCCGAGGACAGATTATCTGACTTATTAAAAAATGAAATGACCTTAGAGTCTGATTATAAAGGTCGAGTTTATATCTATTTGACAGTGAACAAAGAGGCTGAAATTGAGGATATCCATGTAACGTCCTACCCAAACTCAAATGACATAAATGAAATCGTGCAATCTGCAGCTGAAAATTTATCCGTTAAGCCCGCTAGATATAATGGTGAAATTGTTAAGGCAAGATTGTGGACTTTTCTGGCTCTGGAATAGAATATGTTGTAGAACTGATTGCAATAAATTCAAAACATAATACATTAAAGTTCAAATAGATGATGAAACTGTTTAAACTAACATTTTTAGGCATATTATTTCTGACCTTAATTTCTTGTAATCAGAAGCTTTATAAAGCAATTGAGGAATTGAAAAATATGCCGCCACCAGATTATAGTTATGTGATTGAACCAGAATTTAACGAATCGAAAGAATCAGCTGAATTTAAACTTAAAGAACTTTTTTCTGCTGAAGAATCTAAAATCGGAACTTATCAAGTTCACGGATATGATAAAGAAACTAAAGAACAAATTAATGAGCGAATGTGGTTGCAAGCTGTTCTTTTGAATTCAAAAAGTTTGACTGATTATCGGACTTTAAAACCTGCAACTGAACTAGCAAAAGAAGTTGCGGAATTTGTTTTAAGGCAAATCAACAATTCTTCGGACTATAAAAAAGTACAAATCACTTTTGTGAGACAATGGAATGACGGAAATGTAAAACAGGAAAAAAGAAATGTTTATCTGACCGTACCTGAATTGATGGAAACTGATTTTGGAGAATAAAACGCAGCACAAAAAAGAACTGTGTCAAAACAAAGTTCAAATAAACTATTTTCAAACTGTCAGGAAAAAGGGGAAGCCTTCAGCAGGGGTAATTCCTCATAAACCTTAAGGCTATGGAAGAATCTGCAAAACTAAATTCGATGGAAATCTGTTCTCCAACACTAAACTGCATAGTTGATCATGGATTTTCGGGCTTCCCGTAAATATTAAATTTACTCCTAAACTCAGCGATACTATCCCTCAACTTTCGATAATCTGACTTGATGATTTTATAGTAAACTTCTTTACCGGCTACTTCTTCGCTTACATAACGGCCATACATATGATTATCATTGTCGACCACGCAAAAATCTTGTTGCAATTCCATTCTTCCCAAGTAGTTTTTTGATTTGTACTCCACTTGTATTATTTGAGCGACTGGGTTATTTCTAAGTATGCGTCTCCCAACAGCCGTGTCGAGAAGTATTTTGAATGCACCCTGATATTTATGATAGTCAGAATCATAAATCGGAATATCCTTATAATAGCTGCCTTCCCGAACTATTATCCTGGTCACTGAAATCAATTCAAAACTACTGGCTTCTTTTTGATGCCTTTTATAGTAGCCCTGTAAAGGTTCAGGTAGACCTTCAAACGGATTACAGCTCAAAAATAATGCTGATAAAACAAATATTATCTTTTTCATATGTAATGGGTTGCAGGGGCATCCAATTTACTAATGGAGTTAATTAAGTCTAAGAAACAAAAATATCATTATACGCTACTATTGAATCAACGCGATTTTCAATCATATTGAAAAGCAAAATCGGCTTCAAAATTCTGAGAATGGAATCCTTTGATTTATATGGGCCATGATCGGATTAACTCAGAACCCTGTTATTCCAAAATTGTATCCTTTGCTATTCCATCGAATTTATTCCTATTTGGAGGTATTTCTATGTATTTTACGTCCATATAGACAAGTTGTAAGTAATACGAAGTACTTAATGAGAGTATTCTTTCCACTAATTTTAATTCTCCTGGTTGTCTCTTGTAGAACAGATAAAAAAAATGGCACTGTCAATAATTCGGGAAATAGTATTTCATCCGACTCATTGGAAAGAACGGGGATTTGGAAATATGCTGTAAATAATGAGTCTATTAAAGATAGCATTGTTGAATTCCTAAAAATTAACGGGCGAGATTATGTCAATCAAATATGGTTAGTGAACAAGGAAAGGGATACAGTGGGAGGTAATTACTTCAATATGTACCTAAATGACACCACAAAACTTGGAGAAGTTACTCGCATAAGGTTTGAACTCGCCCAACCAGCAATAAGTAAAGATTCTGAGGTTTACGTTTTGCTACCAGTTGAAGTAAGCGATTTGGAGGAAGAATTTTCAAACTTTTTCGATTTAGAACTTGACACTGTGCATAGTTTAAAAAACGATGGAATATCACATCCGAAGTTAGCAGATTCAGGACTGAAGCTAAATCATATTGTTGAATTTGGTATCGAATATTCTACACCAGGAAAAAAGAGAATAAAGGGAATCATTTCAGAGAAAGGACTATTCAATGGAAAGGAATCCGAGAGAAGATTGTTTTTTGACGAATCAATCTGGATCTTGGAATGAAAAATAAAGTAATACTTACACCAAGGTGTAAAGTTCAATAATACGATTCGAATATTAGATGATCAAATACATCGATTTTATTCCGATTTGGGAGTATAGGAATGTATTTTACATCTCAAAAAAAAAGTTAGCAATAATTAAAATCTAATCGCAACATGACAAAGGCAGACCG
>NZ_JAAABI010000014.1 GCF_009903685.1 Flagellimonas ochracea
AAGTTCATTACCGACTTTGAGAACTATTTGATAAATGGGCCTGATCTGCAAAAGGGAAAGAAGTGTACCAATAATGGGGCCATGAAACATTTGGAGCGTCTAAGGAAAATGGTAAACCTTGCCGTGAGATTGGAATGGTTGGACAAAGACCCCTTTGTAAACTATAAAAAGCATTATAAGAAGAGTGAACGCCCTTTTTTGACCGAAAGGGAACTAAGGCTCATTGAGGAAACAACATTTTCAGGAAGGGGGTATGAACGAGTGAAGGACACCTTTCTTTTTTCATGTTATACAGGATTGGCCTATGGAGATGTAAAGGCACTGGATGTAGATAATATGCGTTCCGGGATTGATGGTAACCTATGGATCCATACAAAAAGGGAAAAAACTGATGAAGCGGTCAAGGTTCCCTTACTTCCCAAAGCAAAACAAATCTTGGATAAGTATAAAAACTGCAATGAAAGGTTGGTACACGGAAAGTTGCTACCTGTATTGAGCAATCAAAAGACCAACAGTTATTTAAAGGAAATTACAAAGGCTTGTGGAATCTATAAGAATATTTCCTTCCATACGGCTAGGCACACTTTTGCCACAACGGTAACACTCTCCAATGGCGTTCCAATTGAAACCGTTTCCAAAATGTTAGGCCATACCAAATTGACCACCACACAAATTTATGCCAGAGTATTGGAACATAAGATAGGGGAGGACATGCAAAACCTTATAGAGCATATGCAGACCAAAAAAGCAGCCGAAGGATAATAAGGCTGTATTCATTCTGTCCCGCTTGCGGGACGTAGGAATAGCAAGAGGGTGATGCGCAAATTGCGCCATCACGGTTGTTTTTAGGTCTTCAACAAGTTGAAAACCAGTTAATTGAACAGATTTTGGAATACTGCACAAAATCAGGAGCTACAGTAGACTTTTGCGAAATCTACAGTAAACCCTCTGGGAAGCCCTGTAAACACTGGAAATTTTTGACGAAAAAATTGGCGCAATTTGACGAAAAAACAAAATCGCACCTATGGAAAAGCAATCTACAAATGGCAGAACAAAAAAAGGAACCGGTAGTTATTCCAATATCACCGTAAAGAAAGAAACGGCTACACGCTTTCGCAGTTATTCCAAAAAGTTCAATAAATCCCATAGTGAGGTATTGGATGGAATGATACAATATTTCAAGGAGAACAACCTTGACCCTTTTGGAGAGGGAGCAAAGATCATCCTTGATAGTATCAAAAAACTGGAGCGTCAGATGATGAAAAAATTTGATAGGCTCATTGCCATTATAAAGAACATGGAAAAGACCAGTATCCGGCCCACCTATGAAATGATGCTGATACTTTATGAGGCATACGTAAAGGATGGGAGGAAACCGAAACCTGAACCCGTTAAGTTACAGGAAGAGCGAATGGATTTTTTGGAGCCCAGAAATACCGTTCCGAAAACAGAGGAAGACAGAATGCTAAAAGAATTTGAAAGCTATAAAAAGCATTGCAATGAAATCCTCAACAATGTGGAGAAGGTTGAGCCCATGATGGGAAAGCCGTATCTAAAGATCAAGATGGGGATTGGGGATTTTGAAAGCCTGAAATATCAATTAAGATAACGCTCATGTACCTTACCATCTCAGCACAGAAAATGGGAAGTACCTACAACTCCAGTGTGGGGAACTATGTGGACTATCTGGAAAAGGAGAACGAAGAAAGGTCGCCCGAACAAAGGGAGGAGTTCTTTGACCAAGAAAACGACAGCGTAAGCCCGCAAACGGTCATCGATGAAATAGATGCCAATACGGCCAAACTGAGACAGAAAGACCCGAAATTCTATTCCATAGTTGTCAGTCCCAATAAAAGGGAACTGAAGGTCATCGGAAATGACCCGAACTTATTAAGGGAATACACTAGGAAACTCATGGAGGACTATGCCAAGAGTTTCCATAGGAACCAAGAGGTCAAGGCCGAGAACTTGAAGTATTATGCCAAGATAGAGCATGAACGCACCTATCGGGGCTTTGATAAACAGGTTCAGGAGAATGCGCCATACCGAGGGGAGATAGCAAGGCTCAGGAACGAGATACGGAAAGTGGAAAGGGGCGAATCCATCGGTAATGTCAAAGAGCTTGAAAAAAGGATCAAAGAGCAAACAAGATTGGCCCCGCACAAACAGAACGGGCAATTGGTAGCCGCTGGAATGCAAAAGGAGGGGCCACAGACCCATATCCATATCATAGTCAGCAGAAGGGATATAACAAACACCTTTACACTTTCCCCAATGGCCAAGCACAAGGCATCCGAAGTGGAACTGAACGGAAAGACGGTCAAGAGAGGATTTGATAGGGACAGTTTTTACCAAGCAGCGGAGAAGACCTTTGATAGGACAACGGGCTTCAAAAGGAACTATGTGGAATCCTATGTTGGGAGAAAGGCACGTGCCAAGGAACCGGGAAAGTTCTTTGCCAAGGTAATGGGACTGCCCACCAAGGAAAAGGACATGGCCTTTAAACTTCTTAAAACCATGGGGGTCAAAGCTCCCAGTATACCGACCAATAAAGTCCAAATGGCGGCCAAGATCATAAAAGCCCTTGGAAGGGGAATCGATAAGGCTAGGGGCACGGGCGAGGACATGGGATACTGAAATCAAAAAGTAGGTTGCGCCCTATCAGGTTTTTGCTTTACGCTTATCTACCTGAACGCTACAAAAACCCGACAGGATCCATGCGCAAAAGTGGGAGGTAAGCATTTGGGACGTTTGCAGCTAGAAACTTGGCGTCGCTAGCTGCTTTATTCCAATGTTTGAATGAATATAGTGGCCTCCAAGTAAAATTTTGAGGTTCTATTGTCTTTATTTTTCACAAAGTTCATATGTATGATTTGACCAAAACTCGATTTCATCTCCAAGTAATGAATTGATTTCAATATGGAGATAAAGTCACCTCTTAAAATGAAGTTAAAGGTTTTGTAGGAGGTATCATCAATTTTAAAAACATGTGCAGGATTAAAGTCAATTACCATCAAGCCATTTTTGTCAGCTTCTTTGTTTATCTCTCTCAACAGGTTATTCTCTATCGAAGTACCGGAATGGTCAAGTCTCCGTAAAATGGAATCCAAATGAACTTCTTTTTTGTTCAAGGCGGATAAATTTTGATAAGTATCCTCATAGGCAAACCGGTTACTTTTAGAGCTTAAGTAGTCCTTTCTAGCTTCAATGGTCTTGGATATGGCCAACTTATGGCATAAGAACAGCAATAAAAGAAAACCACTTATCAGCAGGGTAACCTTATTTTTTAATATCTTCGACATATATACTCAGTTTAAATTCTGAAACATTGCCTTTTATATAATCGTAATGCAAATTCTCCACAGATTTAACCCAGGGAATCTCTTCAATTGCGCCCACCCAGGCAGAAAAGTCTACACTCTTTGAGCTTGTTCCAGAAAGTGATATCGTATTTTCGTATACGGATATCGATTTTTTGGGTTGGACCGGTTTTTGAAATGGTTGATATTGTAACTCGGTAAACATAACACTTTCCGGCACCATGGTTGCCAGTCTGTCAATAAAATAGGAAGATTTGCTATTTGATAAAGAGGTAAGGGCACTTATTTTTTTTTCTTTTTCATCCAATCTTCTATTTGTTTTGGCTAGCATTTCTTTGTTTTCCAAATCGAAAGTTATATCCGATTTAAGTGATTTTATCTTTTCATTATAAAAGTTGAAAAAGATGAAGTTGATCAATAAAACAAAGAACAATAAAAAAATGAAATTAGGTAGGAGCAAGTTGAATGTTCTGTTGTTCGCAAAGGAACTCCTTAGTTCAGCTATGGTATTTTCCAGATTGGAATACTTCGGCCCAAAACCTGACAAAAACCCCAAAACTCCGGAGAATCCCAACAAATCAGAACTATTGAGATCCAGCCCATTTATGTTGTAGCGATAAATTTCATTATCTTTATTCTCCATAATTGTGTGGATTCCTTCAGATCCTGCGCAAATTATTTTCTTGGTATTGAAATAAACAATTTTCTGGTCTACATGTTCTATAATTGGATAAAGCCCCGCAGTACCTAGGGACAGCCCTACGAGATTGAGTTTTTTAAATTTTTCCAAATACATGTCAATTTCCTTTTTTTTACAGATACTGATTGCCAAACAGCCCTTTATCGCTACAGTCTGAAAGTAGAATTTTTCGGGTTTCAACCCGGGAAACAACTTATCAATTGCTGCATTCTTGTCAAGATTTGATTGAGCATCCATAAATCTTGTTATTATAGTATCCAGGTTGAAAGATACATGGATGGGCATCGAAGTTTTAATGTGTCCCATAAGTGAATTGAAATCCTTGAATTCCAGGCTTTCGGTAATTTCCAGTTCCTTTCCCTTTTTTACAACGTGGATCAGATGGTAATTGGCCTCCCCTTGAAATTGGAATATTTCCAATCCGTAAAAAGAATTCCCTTGGCCAAAATATTGTTTAATCCTTTCGATCACTAGTAGATGACTGTGGGTTTTATTAAAATAGTGAGTTTTTGCTTGGAATCTTCCCTTTTCCTTTTGCTGAACAACCACTTGATGATGGGGATTCTTGCCAAGAATGGAACACCACTTCCCGTATCGTTCTTTACCTTTTCCTCCAATCCACCCAAAATGGCCACATCCTGGTTTTGCATTCTTATGATCGAACTGAATTCTCTGGAAGTCAATCCCGGAGGAGCCTCCTCTTCTATCCTATCACCGCTGAAGTCTGATTGGATGACATTTATGTCGAGGGTAACTTGTCCGTTTCCGGAAACAAGAGGTTTTATACTAACGGCCAGTTCGGCATCGATGGGCTGGAAATTTCTTATTTCGGAGGTGCTCGGAATTTGGGAACCAAAGAAACTCTGGCTGGTGACCACATAATAGGTGGTCTCACCGATGGATAAGTTGGCCCTATGACCATTTAGTGTGGAAAGTTTTGGGGTCGACCTGATTCGAATGTTCCCGTTTGCCTCCATGGCCTTAATGGTGGCAAAAAACTCTGGGACCACCCTACCTATGTTGAACGACCCAAAACCATCAAACCCCCCTATGATTTTGTTCACGGTTTTTGCACCCAGCGTGAGATCTGTCTCCGGGTAAATGCCACCCAATGTCTCTACCGGGTCCTCCCCAATGCCCCAACTTATGCCGGTCTCAATAGTAGAAGACCTACGGACCTCTATGAGCATGACCTCGATCAAAACTACCGGGACCGGCTTATCAATTTCTTTTATGAATTTTTTGAAACGGTTTATGCTTGCTGCAGGGCCGCTCAGCAGAAAACTGTTAAGCTCAAAATCGATTTTTATGTCCAGATCCGCCACCACTTCATCTGGAAGAATGTTCACAATTGCTTCGGCATTGGAGGAATAATTGCCAAACCTGTTGTTTTGAGTATTTATATTCTGGTTATTCCTTGGTCCAAGTGCACTTCCTCCTTGAACGTTTCCAAATCCATTTGTGCCATTCTGAAAGCCATTGTTTCCCAAATAATTGATTCCCCCAGATACCGTTCTGCCTGCAGAACGACCAAATCCTGCAGATTGCATGGGGTCGCCCAAAAGTTCCACCGATCGGTACATCATCTGAACGATTTCCAGTCTTCTTACACTGAGTTGATCGTCGGTTCCAAAAAAATAAAGATCATTTTCCTTTTTGAAGGTGAAGTTCATACCATTGGTTTGGGAAAGGGTGTTTGGATTGGCATTGTTTCGATTGATTGATGGTCCGTTTGGACTTTCTGCCAACGGTTGGATATTGGAGGACCTATTCTCGAATATTTTGGTGAGCATGTCATCAAAATAGATTTGCTTGGCCTTAAAGGTGACATTACCGGCTTTGCTCAATGGAGTGGCCATATAAAAATCCAAATTCAAATCAAGGCTGATATTGCTTATTATGTCGGATATGGGCACATTTGAGAAATCGACATTCAGGAGTCTCTGCACGGTATCCAGTACCTGATAGTAAAAATCTCGATGTCCCAATCTATTGTGATCGGCATTTCCACCATCATTGTTAACCGTTTTTAGATTATTGTCGAACAAATAAAAACCCTCCCTTGACTTTGAATAGGTCAATCCATTTGTTTCGGCAAGCTTTTCCATGGCCAGATCAAAAGGTACATCCTTGATGTAAAGGTTCATCGGAAGGTTTTCCATGCCACCATTGTAAAGGAGATTCTGCCCTGAAACATCTATTATTTTTCGGAATACCTTCTCCAAAGTATCGTTCCTCAAGTCCATAGTGATTAAATCATTGAGGGGATCATATCCGATAATGACTTCTTTTTCGGGTACAATCACTGGAGGCGGCATATACTTTTTCACAGAAAGAATGTTTCCAGTAAAATCAATGTCCAGCTCATATTGTTTGCAAAGAAAAATCAACAGGTCTGATACGGTGACATCGGAAAAACTGTTTACGATATCAATGCCTTGTAGGCTTGGATCCACGTTGATGTTGATTTTGTGTACTTGGGATACCGCCAATAAAAAATTGGACAGGGAAACACTGCTCACATTGATTTCCAACTTCAGATTTTCGGAAAGCCCGGGATTGTCCACTGAAAGCAAATCCAAATTATTCTCAATATTTCGAATACGGCCGTCTTCCTGGGCCAACGAAAGTGCAAAGAACAGAAGTAACGTGGGACATAGAAGTTTTTTCATCGATTCAGTTGGTTAGCAAGGGATAGATCTCTTCTATTGAAGTAACACCGCTTTGGACAAGATGAAGCGCGTTATCTTGAAGTGATTGTATATTATGGCAATCAATATATTCATTGATGTCAAGGGAATTGGATTTTATATAAGGCGTAAGTTCCTTCGTGACCGGGATTATTTCGTAAATCGCCTTTCTTCCATTATATCCAGTATGGTGACATGAATTGCAACCAGCGGGGACATAATGAAATTCTAGGTCACTGCCAATAGGATAATCGTTTGGGAACAATCCGGGGCCAATAGTTTCTCTTTGCTTGCATTCAGTACATAACAGTCTTATGAGTCGCTGGGCAACGCTCACGTTCAAGGTGCTGGCAATTAAAAAGGGGGGGATGCCCATATCGATCAGCCTGGAAACAGTGCCCCAAGCTGAGTTGGTATGTATGGTGGACAATACCAGATGACCGGTTAGGGCAGCCCTTATGGCCATGTTGGCCGTTTTTACATCCCTTATCTCCCCCACCATAATGATGTCCGGGTCCTGACGTAAGAATGTGCGCAGTGCATTGGCGAAGTCCAATCCGATGGCCTCCTTCAACTGAACTTGGTTCACTCCCTCCAAGGTATATTCAATCGGATCCTCAATGGTCAAAATATTGGTCTTGGAATCGTTGAGCAATTTCAGGGTGGCGTAAAGTGTCGTAGTTTTTCCTGAACCCGTAGGCCCTGATATCAATATGATGCCATTGGGTTTTCGAACACTCTCTTTGTAAAGCAGCAACTCTTTTTTGTTAAAGCCCAAGTCATCTAAATCTATTGAATGGGTATCCCTGTTAAGAATCCTGAGCACCATCTTTTCGCCAAAGAGTGTCGGGAGGGAGGATACGCGGATATCAAACTCTGAGTTGGTTTGTTTTATGGTGATCCTGCCATCTTGTGGCAACCTTTTTTCGGCGATGTCCAAATCTGCCCTAATCTTAATTTTATTTATTATTGTAGGGTATTCGCTGAGGGGTATGCTAAACTGCTCGATCAATTTTCCGTCCAGCCTGAAACGCACGCGACATTTGGTCTCATAGGGTTCGAAATGGATGTCACTGCTGCCAAGGGCCTTGGCACTGATCAGCATCTTCTCCAAAAAATCAGGGGTATAGTGAAGTTCGCCGCTTTTTGGGAATTCAGCTTGTCTATAATTAGCGGTTAGAAAATCCTGCAGCACCGAAGTCTTCACATACTTCAAGCTCAGTCGGAAATCAAATACCACGGATAGCTCGGAAAGCAGTGTTTCAATGGAGTTCGTATCCGTTAAAAAGACTATTTGCTCGCCGATTTTTTTCTTTGGAACTATTCTATAATGGTATGCCTGATCTGACGAAATACAATGGGCCAGTTCAGTGGGCAGCAACAATGTTTTTTCCTCAATACGCATATAACGATGGGGATTTGAAGATTATACCATATCCAATGACCGCAATAAGAAAGAGTCCCATAAGTCCGGCAAGGGGGACCGTTTCACCCAAGTAAACCTTTTTTAAGAACAAATAGGTCAAAAGGGAGAATACTATGGCATTGGCAAAAAGGATAATGAATGTAATAGTTGGAAATCCTAGGGCAAAAGCAAAAAAAAAGAGTATGTCACCCAGCCCTAAACTATGGTTCAAAAACCTTTTTTTTGCCACAAATCGGGTATAGGCGTAAAGTGCCACAACAATCAACGTAACTAGCAACATATTGAACATGACATAGTTTAAGAACAAAGAGCTTTCTACTGAATTGGAATAATGCAGTGACCCAAAAAGAATCATGGCCAAAGGAAATAGGAACCAATATGCCTGTCTTTCCCTAAAATCTTGGTAAGCAATTTGACCTAAACACATAATGGTTAAAACTGACAGTAGGTAACTCAATCTTTCATGATTTGTCTTGGATTCCCATTTTCATCTATTTCCCAAATATTAAGAACACCGTCTCCATCAAAATCCGTAATGGCCTCCGCTCTGGCCTTGAAGCGAGCATTATCTGCAGTTACGATTTCATAAACATAGTTTGCGGTACCCCCGTCCTTGACGGTTCGTGGAGCTTCAAAATCAAGTTCTTCGATGACATTGGCATATTT
>NZ_JAAABI010000015.1:0-2500 GCF_009903685.1 Flagellimonas ochracea
TATATTTGCACCCGCTTAACCGATAAGGGTTGGGTAGTTTTGGAGGGGATCGACTCTTTTTAGGGGTTGTTTTTTTCTGATTCTGGAAGAAGTTCATTTGACATATTGTATAGACAGCGTAAAAGAGAAACAAGAGAAGAACCATTTTGATGTCAGTGACCTGGATTTGTTTGGGAGTCGTTTACATATTGACTTTTTACAATGAAGAGTTTGATCCTGGCTCAGGATGAACGCTAGCGGCAGGCCTAACACATGCAAGTCGAGGGGCAGCACGGATTGCTTGCAATCTGGTGGCGACCGGCGCACGGGTGCGGAACGCGTATCGAACCTGCCCCTGTCAGGGGAATAGCCCAGAGAAATTTGGATTAATGCCCCATGGCACCCGACCGCCTCCTGGCGGTCGGGTTAAAGATTTATCGGACAGGGATGGCGATGCGTACCATTAGCTTGTTGGTAAGGTAACGGCTTACCAAGGCAACGATGGTTAGGGGCCCTGAGAGGGGGATCCCCCACACTGGTACTGAGACACGGACCAGACTCCTACGGGAGGCAGCAGTGAGGAATATTGGACAATGGTGGGAACACTGATCCAGCCATGCCGCGTGCAGGATGACTGCCCTATGGGTTGTAAACTGCTTTTATACGGGAAGAAACCTGTCCACGTGTGGACAGCTGACGGTACCGTAAGAATAAGGACCGGCTAACTCCGTGCCAGCAGCCGCGGTAATACGGAGGGTCCGAGCGTTATCCGGAATCATTGGGTTTAAAGGGTCCGTAGGCGGGCCGTTAAGTCAGGGGTGAAAGTCTGCGGCTCAACCGTAGAACTGCCTTTGATACTGGCGGTCTTGAGTCGTTGTGGGGTTGCCGGAACATGTGGTGTAGCGGTGAAATGCATAGATATCACATAGAACACCGATCGCGAAGGCAGGTGACCAACAACGTACTGACGCTGATGGACGAAAGCGTGGGTAGCGAACGGGATTAGATACCCCGGTAGTCCACGCCGTAAACGATGGACACTAGCTGTGGGGACTTCGGTCTCCGTGGCCAAGCGAAAGTGATAAGTGTCCCACCTGGGGAGTACGTTCGCAAGAATGAAACTCAAAGGAATTGACGGGGGCCCGCACAAGCGGTGGAGCATGTGGTTTAATTCGATGATACGCGAGGAACCTTACCAGGGCTTAAATGCAGACTGCATAAGCTGGAGACAGCTTTTTCTTCGGACCGTCTGCAAGGTGCTGCATGGTTGTCGTCAGCTCGTGCCGTGAGGTGTCAGGTTAAGTCCTATAACGAGCGCAACCCCTACCGTTAGTTGCCAGCGAGTCAAGTCGGGGACTCTAACGGGACTGCCGGTGCAAACCGTGAGGAAGGTGGGGACGACGTCAAATCATCACGGCCCTTACGTCCTGGGCTACACACGTGCTACAATGGCCGGTACAGAGGGAAGCCACCCCGCGAGGGGGAGCGGATCTACAAAACCGGTCACAGTTCGGATCGGGGTCTGCAACTCGACCCCGTGAAGCTGGAATCGCTAGTAATCGGATATCAGCCATGATCCGGTGAATACGTTCCCGGGCCTTGTACACACCGCCCGTCAAGCCATGGAAGCCGGGAGTGCCTGAAGTCCGTCACCGCAAGGAGCGGCCTAGGGCAAAATCGGTAACTAGGGCTAAGTCGTAACAAGGTAGCCGTACCGGAAGGTGCGGCTGGAACACCTCCTTTCTAGAGATCGGCGACCGGACGTGTCCGGTCCTGCATCTGGTGGTTTTTTTCCTTTCTTTTATGCTGTCTTATGATATGTTCACCAAAGAGTCTCATAGCTCAGCTGGTTAGAGCGCTACACTGATAATGTAGAGGTCGGCAGTTCGAGTCTGCCTGAGACTACTGGGAGGGCCGAGAGTGGAACGTTGAAGGTTCACTTTGCCGGCTTTTGAGAAGTTCATCGAAAAGTATTGAACAGGAAATTCTGGGTGTTGAGTTACCGTTATATAGCACTGTTAACTGTTGACCGTTAACTGACAACTGATAAAGGGGAATTAGCTCAGCTGGCTAGAGCGCCTGCCTTGCACGCAGGAGGTCACCGGTTCGACTCCGGTATTCTCCACCAAGTGCCGAACTTGTTTCGGCACCTCTTTGTGGGTGTGACCACCTTGGCAAGGAGATCCTGGACCGAGTCCGGGATAAAACGTTCATTGACATATTGGGACGGAGCGTGGCGGTTTTTCAAAGCTGTCACTGCGAAGTCAAAGAAGAAACACGAAGTAGAATAGAATACAAGGATTACGAGGGCGTCCCGCACGTATGTTGCGGGATGCGACAAGCAAAAGAAGGGCGTATGGGGGATGCCTAGGCTCTCAGAGGCGACGAAGGACGCGATAAGCTGCGAAAATCCACGGGGAGCTGCACACGAGCGCTGATCCGTGGGTGTCCGAATGGGGCAACCCGGCAGGTTGAAGGCCTGTCACCCGCAAGGGGGCTAACCCGCTGAACTGAAACATCT
>NZ_JAAABI010000016.1 GCF_009903685.1 Flagellimonas ochracea
CGAATCGTTTATTTGAACTTTAACGGTTGAGCTATGAACAGTTCGGGGGCAAACTAACGTTTGCTTTCCGCCACGCACATAACGAAATCTTTTTGTTTTGATTTATTTTTTCCTATTCAGAGCAAAATCCAAAAGATTTTGTGGACTTCACAAAAACACACAAACCTTTAGAATAAGCCTGAAGCCCTTATTGTTTATAGGTTGTGTTGTAAAAGGTTTTAATTCGTCATTCACCTCAGTGATTCTTTCAGTTAGATGAATCAACTTTTAAAATTCCAAACGTTACCGATTGCTTCTCCACCATTTCCATCTTTAACAATGATTTTCCAATAATAGATTTGATTTTCAATAATACCTATGGAGTAGGTGTTATCACTTATGTTTTCTTGGAATAGACTCGGAGGATTACTATTTCCAAAATAAAGGTCATAAACCAACTCATCCCCATCAACATCGCTAGAGGACCATTCCAATGATACAGAATTTCCGGTTACTGTTGAATTTAAAATTGGGTTTAATAGGGTTGGTTTAAAAGGTAGGTAGTTGACTATACCTTCACCTTCAGTATAGAATTTCCAATTTGTAGAAAAATCACTGACGTTGTTTTTATTGTCCTTAGCTCTTACCCTCCAATTGAGTTCAATTCCCTTTTCCAGTGTAAAGGTTTTTTTAGTTTCGTTAACCGTTGTTTTTTCAATCAAATTTGTAAAAGATTCATCACTTGCTATTTCAATTTCATAGGTAATTTCATCACCTTCTTTATCTATAGCCGAGTTCCAACTAAATTCAATAGGGTTCTCAATACATAGAAGTCCATTGGTAGGATAGATAGTCACTGGAACACTCGGTGCGGTATTTTCGGTCTCATCGACCGGCGAATCAGGATTGTTTTCTGATTTGCTACAGGAATGAATGAAAACTACTACAAGTAAAATTAATAACCTTTTCATTGTTTGATAACTTTGAAGAGAATAGGATTCTCCGTTTCTATTTTTAAAAAGTAAATTCCATTAGGTCTACCTAACAGACTCACTAGAATTGAATTGTCACTAACCACAAAAACCTCTTTTTTTAGTAATTGGTTATTGCTATTGTAAATTTCAACGAAAACATCTTTTCCGTTTTCTTCAGGAACCATAATATGTACCCAATCTTTTGTGGGGTTTGGGTATAATAAAGAAAGGGTTTCAGGGTGAATTTGTTTTTTGAATATACCTTCACAAGGAAATTTAGAAGAAACACTTATAAAATCTCCGACCTTGACATCTACCGAAAATGAGGATGACATTGTTTTTAAAACTTGATTCCCATTAACGGAAACGGTGTATGGAGCGCTACCAGAAACAATTTCAATATTCTCTAAATATTTTGAGTGTACTTTTGATGTTTTTGACTTGCCGGATATTTCCTGTGCTGCCTCTACTCTAAGATTGTAACACTGTTCGAAATCTGGTTCTGCTGCTAATCTGATACACAACGTGTAATCACCTCCATTTAAATTGTCAATGGTCAAATTGGAATTGAAGTTATAGTTAATATCATCAAGATTGGCAATATAATCATAGGTGTTGGGCGCAGTAACGATTATTTGACCATTATTCTTATTAAAACAAGATTCCCCGATTACCTTAATGGACAAATCAGTTGGCCCAACCAAAACTTTTGTACTAGAATAATCGGAGTATCCTGATTTGTTTTTTGCCCTAATTCTATAATAAAAAATGTTCCCAGCGTTTTCGACGGTAATAGTAGTCGCGGAAGTAACCAGTGGATTGTATGGCTCTAATAATTCCTCAAACTCGGGATCATGGGCTATCTCTATTTCATAAAAATCAATGTTTCTTGACTCATTCCAATCCACTTTAAAATCTCCATTATTATCAAGGCTATCTCGAATTGATTTTGGTGCGACGGGAAGCGTCAGAACAACACTATCTTTTGATTGATATAGGTAATCGCAATAGCCGCTGTAACCAACTCGAGCCGTATAATAGGTACTGGGGGTTAAGTTATTAACTTCCTTAAATGGTTCATTTGAATTGATTAATTGAAAATCTTCGTCTTCAGAGGTTATCTCTAAAAGGTAGTTTTCAATCTTATCGGAAGCAGTCCACTCAAGTGATAGTCCAATAGAATCAACTTCTACTGAATTAATCTTTGGAATAAATCGAGGTTCATTTGCTAGTTTCAACAACCAATATCTTCTTAACTCTTCTTCTGAATTGGCATTTACATCGCCATCAATTGATTCTGTATATCCATAAGTGACAATACTTTCATCATTCATTTTTGCAAATCCAACCGAACGATCATCTTCGGTTCCTCCGTAGGTATTTGTCCATTTTAACTCACCATCAATACCGTATTTCAAGAATAAAAAATCAAAATCTCCTTTGATGTCAATGCCGGAAATATCTGTCGAATTGGTGCTACCAGCAATGAGGTAGCCGTTGTTATGTTCAATTATGTCTTGTGAAACCTCCCAATCACTCCCACCATAGGTTTTGCTCCAAAGTGTATTTCCATCTGGGTCTAATTTGACTGTGAGTATATCGCTTCTTCCATTGTCTGGAATTGTGTATCCCGTAGCAATAATATTACCATCAGATGTTGGTAGAACTTTTGCAAAGGCATCTAATCCTAATCCTCCAAGAACCTTTGTCCAAACCAAGTTTCCATCAAGGTCTAACTTCGCTACAATGCCATCAGAATTTCCAATCGCGCCATTGATATCCCCGTCATCTGACCCAGTATTACCAGCTATTACAATGTGATTGTCTGTTGTTAGAGCTATTGAAAACGCACTTTCTGCTTTTGACCCACCTATTGCTGTAGACCATAGCAACCTTCCTTCCGAGTCAGTTTTAATTACCCACATATCATTACTTCCTTTGTTTTCTTTCAAATCATTATCACTTGATTGTGAAGCACCACAAGAATAGATTTGATCGTTATGGGCTACCGTCGCATATAAAACATCAAATTTTGAGCCGCCGTAAGTATTATATCCCAAGGTATTACCAAGTGTATCAATGTCGTAGATAATTCCATCAATTGGATCTGAGAAGATTTCATTTTTAGAGGTGTAGCCAACAATGGAATATCTATTATCATTTATTTTAGCAATGCCAAACATAAAATCTTCTTCACCTTCAAACCCATAACTTTTCATCCAAATCGTGTCACCTTTACAGTCAAAGTGCGTTACAATTGGACCTTTTGTAAATGGATCTTGACTTCCAGTTGAAAGAAAACTTCCATTGTTGGTAGATAAGACTGAATAATTAGCAATGTTCTCCGCCATTTGCTTTAGTTTAAAATTGGATTCTACTGATTTGCTCCAATCTAGATACAGCGAGTCCTGACAGTAAGCGGACTGACTGACTACTAAGAGATAAAATATTATGATTTTGACTTTCATGATTATGTTTTACAACTTGTTTATATACTGAACTTTCTTATGCATATACAACCATATTGGAGGGCTATGCTTAAGTTTTGCAATATTTTTTCGGTTTAGTACCCATCCTTTTTGAGAAAAACAAATGATGAGATTCCAATTACTATTATTGCAAAAATCCAATTGACTTTGGATAGTTTAAAGTTATTCTTTTGTTCCTCCATTTTATTATAATATTCTGACTTATTTTAAGTTGAAATTGTATTTGGTTTGTTCAGTCACAATCGTTTATTTTAACTCCTATTATAATTTATTTCAATTTTCATCTGTACGTATTACCTCTACAGTTTTCTGATTGAAATTGTAGATTATAATTCCTGCGGATAATATTAAGATGTTTAAAACTAGTTTGCCCAAACCATCGGTAATATCATCCCCTATAAAAAATTTCATAAGTTTTCCTAGAATAACCAGTCCACCCCCCAACATAAGTAACACGGACCAGAGATTAATCCCCATTTTTGCATGCTTATGCTTCATTAATATCAATGAAAGCACAATAAGTTGAATAATAGTGGGGATAAGGGAAACAAGGCTCTTAGTAGTGATGAATGCATATAAATTCCAACAAATGAAGAATCCAAGTAGAGCTATTATAAAAATCTGAAATGTTTGGTTTTTGAAAAATGTTTTTTCCATTGGTTAGTTTAGTTGGTCGTAATGTATTGGTCTTAAATGTAGGAAATTTCCATTAATCAAAAATTGGGTTTTCGGTGAAAGGGGAGTAAAACAGTCAATCGGTTTTGATTTTCTTCTTGTGCTTTTTGCAATAAGCTTTACCCAAAGCCTGTTTCTTGTCCCAAAACAAAATTCCACACTCAACACACTTTCTTCTGCCTTGGTACGCCAAATATTTATAGAGGGTCTTTTTAGAACCAACATCAATGAGTTTCATGATCTCCTCAATGCTCAGTTTGTTGTCCCTATAGTATCTTTCCGCCAACATAGCCTTGTTCAATGCTTGTTTACTAAGACCAGGTTTCCGACCAATTTTCAATCCACGTCTTCTTGAGCTTTCCATTCCTGCCCGTGTACGTTCAATAATTATATCTCTTTCCAATTGGGCAACAGATGCAAATAAGTTGAAGATAAACCTGCCGTGTGGGGAAGTGGTATCAATGAAACTTTCCTGAATGCTTTTGAAGTGGATTCCCTTCTTTTCAAAATCTTCGATGAGCTTGGTCAGATGTGATAGGCTTCTGGCAATTCTGTCCAATTTCCAAACCACAAGAGTGTCACCTTCACGCAAAATGGATAAAAGTTCATCAAGACCCTTTCTTTCCGCTTTTGCTCCAGATGAAATATCGGCATAGATGTTCTTGGGTTTGATTCCTTCCTTTAAAAAGGCATCCACCTGTAAATCGTGTTTCTGTGATTTTGTGCTCACTCTTGCATAACCGAACTTCATCTTAGGTGTAAAAAAGGGTATATAAGGTAAACTATTTAAGTGTACCGAAAAAGTAAACTCTTTAGAATCAGTGAACTCGTTTTACAATGAAAGTTCAATAAAACGGT
>NZ_JAAABI010000017.1 GCF_009903685.1 Flagellimonas ochracea
TTGCATTTTTTTTTAAAGTATAGCAACATGGGTCAGCTTTGGCTGAATGTACTCCATCTTGTTTATATACATGTAATATACATCTCTATACACCCAAAATAGGATAAAATCGATGCATTCGATAATCCTTTTATTGAACTTTGGTAACGGTCTCGGCTATGATTTCGACTTGGCAAATCCGCTAGGATTTTCCAAGTTCGGAATCCAGCCGTTATTTAAAGTTATGGTTTTTTGATCGGTTCAAGGGAAAGCTGAATTATAGCCAATGTTAGATTTCGTTTTATTCTTTCACGAAGTACTCGGTTGTCGTATAATCTGGCCTGCCTGAATCATCCTTAAAATGTCTTTTGTTCGTCAATTTTAGTTTGTCCTCAACTAGTTCATAGGTAACGGTACTTTCTGCAAAACCTGAATCCCAAAGAAGTTCGAATTTATTAGCTCCTTTTTCCACTCCATCCGTCTTGTTTTTGCCCCAGTCACAATCTTGGGGAGTACAGGAGCCCCACATTTGAACAATATATCGATTATTCTCAAAGCTGATTTTACATTTGGTTATACCTGGTCTCTCACTATTTTCATTGACCCAAAGTCCAATAAATTCCGTGTCCCATTTCTTTCTTAGGTCCATGTTTTTGGGTTGATATTCATTTCTAGTGGAATCGACAGAAGCTGTAAAAAGAAATGTAAGCAAAGAGATAACTGTTAAGAATATTTTCATGATAGTGGAATTCTATTTTATTTAATGAAACCTAACGTAGGGATATAGATCATATGATCTATATATCTTTTATGTGTGGAACTAAGTTAAGATAAATTTGAAGTGCAATTAGTGGACTCAAGGCAATCGTTTTTTTGAACTTTACATTAATTATTGGCATTCTATTAGGTCATCTCATTAATGAAATCCATGTCCAACTGTCTGTTTTCGGCAAATGACTTGCATATATATTCTAGAACTTGTCCAATTTCAATCAGTTTTTCTTCGTCCATGTTTGTAATTTCAAATGAGTCGTTTTGATTATGACTATATCCAATGCTCGATTGAATACGGTAGGCCAACTCCCAGATTTGAGAACAATAACGCAATCGCTGTATTTCTGTCAATTCTCTAGAATTTAATCCATCAATGTAAAGTATCAATTCTGCAAATAAGGAATTGTCAAAATAACCCTCTTGATGCAGTTTTTCATAAAATGAACCTTCAGACTCCTGGAGATTTTCTATAAGTAAATCCATTGTTCTCGCACAATCGTTTAATTGAACTTTGAATTACAACAACTGAACTAGTATCAATATCACAACGGTTACGAACACAAGTCCAATAGTTGGAGAATGTTGTTTTTCCATCATTCCGGAAAACTTCCCTTTAAATCCATTAATTATCCAAAAAGCAATTCCTCCAAAAAATCTTAAGATTCTAATATCTACCATCCTTTATTTGAACTTTACTCACTTCTTGTGAAGTAAAGAATTTTTTATGTTATTCCTATCAAGTGAAAACTCATCCCTTTCATCATCCAGATAACTTACCAATTTCATTATGGTGTTTTCTAGTCTTTCCGGTTTCTTAGTTTTGGCTTCAAGCATTTTGTCATAAAGATGTACCACAAGCCGGTCCAAATTCTTGGTATCAACGTTCTTTAATTTAATGAGCAGTTTTGAGAATGGCAGTTCCATGGATTCCTTAAGGGAAAGATTACCTTGCGTCATCAATATTTTTTCCAACTCTTTTTCATTAGGCTCATTGTTGCCATTTCCCTCAAAAAGTCTTTGAAGAAACTCTGAAAATGATTCTATTAGGACACCCAGCCCTCTTTCAAATGAACCCATTCCACCAAGGTTTAACTAAAAAGCCAAATGAAAAACCAAATAATAACTACGGTAAAAGCTAGGGCTAATAAATATACCAATAGTTCCCATTTTGCATCTTTTCTTGATTGTTCTCGAATATTGGCTTTAATGACTTCAATTTCTTCATGGGAAAGCTGTTTGAATTCCAATTCGGTTTTGCCGGACACTTCATACAGGACATCTTTTAATTCTCGAATTTTTCTTTTTTTTAACTGTGAACGATTGTTCTTTAAACTAACAATGGCTCCCAGCATACTGCCTTCTCCACCCATAAATAAGCTTTATTATATGTTGAGAAAAACGAGAATATGTTACAATAAGAATATCTCTTTGACAAGGAATCGTTTTTTTGAACTTTGGTTGTTTTGGAAACTCCCCCGTGGGGGAGCTTTTCCATTAGGTACGTCTAATCATGGCTTGGGCATATGCCTTCGACCCATCCTCTTCCTCGATCATGGATATGCCCCCTTTCGGAGCCCATCCTTCTCCAATTTTTGTGTTTACCATTTCAACCAGTCGATCCCTGTTGTTTGATACTGCTACGTTGTACTCCATTTTGAATTGATTTGATTAATAATTATTTTATAGTAAATGTTAAATGCTGCTGAACATAATTTTAGTTATATAACTCCGCCGTATTTCCAGTATCTCTCCCCGTACCCTCACTTGTTTGCTCGTTCATAGCGCCCATCGTTTATTTGAACTTTGGTTAACGTTGTTGATTAAAGTTTTAATTCTATAAAGTTGGAGTAATATTTTTTCTATTTTCAAATTCTCCTAAATGAATTTCGCTCACGCTCGGTTTTTCTGCAGAAT
>NZ_JAAABI010000018.1 GCF_009903685.1 Flagellimonas ochracea
CGGTCTGCCTTTGTCATGTTGCGATTAGATTTTAATTATTGCTAACTTTTTTTTTGAGATGTAAAATACATTCCTATACTCCCAAATCGGAATAAAATCGATGTATTTGATCATCTAATATTCGAATAGTGGTTTGGACTTGTTCACTTATAAGTGGAATTAGTTTATTAGGTATTCTTTACAACAGAAACAAACTTAAAAAAGGAATAGGACTTCGGTCCATTCAGTTTGCATGCTTGACAGTTTTAATTCCGCTACTCATTGTTTTAGTTGTTATGGAGATTTTGCCAGTATCGACTATTGCAGTAGTAGCTGGAGCTATCATCGGTTATGCATTTGCAAGTAAGGAAAATAAAAAAGTTCAATAAAAGGATTACGGTAAAGCCACAGAAAAACTAGGGTTTTTCAGCAATCAATTCTCCAATATATTTTTTACTTTTCTTCTCTACCCCATAAATATGTTTAACATTTAAGTTCTGTAAGAGAATTTAATATAGAATTTCAGTCTTATTTGGATAAAAATTCCAGCGTAGAAATAATTATGTACTCTCACGCCTACATTGAGCTATTTGGAATACTGTTAACTATTAAAAGAAAATCTATGGTACGTCGTTTCCTTCTAATGTGGATACTTGTTTTTACATGTGTTATAGTTTATCCTCAGGAAAACTGTAACGAAATTATAAAGCAAGGGATAAGAGAATATTCCAAAACCCAAACCTTTAGTAATGATTATCTGAAGACAAAACAAGCAGTAAAAGATATCTATGATTCATATCAAATGGATAAAGATGTGGGCAAGGCTAGTGCCAAATATGCCGGAGTTTTCAAAGGTAAGGGAAGTTATAGTGGAGAGGAAATTGAGAAAGTTTATAAGCTGTATTGGAGTGAAGATATTAACATAAAAGAGATAACTAAGGACAATTCATACGAAAGTTCTTATATAGACCCAAATTTTGTGGAATTGTACAAAACCTGTGTTCAGGGGAACCAAAATAATGTATCATTCAAAATAAATACATATGGGGAAAAAATGTCTAACATTTCAATAACGGCCCAGTATAAATCAAATAACATAAATCTAAGGCCGAAAATCAATTCTGTTCTTGTGGACACCACCGAAATTCAAATCTCAGGTAGTCTATGGGAACAAGCTAAAAAAGGTGGTAAGTTGAACGAAGTGCTTACATTAAATGCCTCAAGGAAAGATATTAACCCGCAAGATTCGATATTTTATCCGGACCAGGGACGATATGTTTTGGCCAAACCAATAAGGTTGACCTTGCAATTCTCCTCATTCTCTTCAACCTTTATTTTTCCGGAAATACCTATGCCGAAGAAGGCAATTGAACTAAAAAAAGGTATTGGTGAAATTGTAGCGAGTATGATGACAAAGGCACAGTTTTACGATGAATATGGTGATGGTTGGATGTTAGCCGATGGCTCTCCAGCACCGTTAGATTCCCCATACAGACTCCATATAGGGGATAGTATTCCAGATTTACGGGGAGTTTTCCTTAGGGGTAAGAACCACGGTCAAGATTCTATAAAAGGTAATCCTGAAAAAAAGGATTTGGGAGAATTTCAAGAAGATGCTATTAAGAGGCATACTCATCAAACAAAAGTTCTGCGTGACGTCCCTAAAAATTCCCTAACTCCTAATGTCTCTGCCTATCCCTATAGAGCGCACAAGGATGAAAAAACCGGAGAAAACGAAGATGGCGCAGAGGAGACTAGGCCGAAAAATGTTACCGTAAATTATTTCATTCGTGTAAAATAATAAAGACGCTCTTTTTGAGCAAATAGATTAGAAGAAATAATTAAAAATAATATCAGTAGGTTTTTTTTCAATTTCGATTATTTTGAAGTTGTTTCCAACTTGTTTATACGGAAGTAAAATACATTTCTATACTCCCAAATCGGAAGATAATCGTTGTATTTGATCATCTAATATTCGAATCGTTTATTTGAACTTTTCTTAATTATTGTATGACTTTTGCATTGGTCATTATTAAATCATGCTCAATTCCCGAATCTTCAATTTCACCTTTCACCTTTATTGGTTTGATTTCATCCAGATTAAT
>NZ_JAAABI010000019.1 GCF_009903685.1 Flagellimonas ochracea
AATAACGGATAACTAATTATTATGGTTTGGATAGAAAGTATCTCCATAAAGGATAAGGATAACCAAAAATGAGTAATAAAATATTTTTGAGTTGGTCCAAACCTAGAAGTAAGAACTTGGCAAAAGAGGTTAAACTCTTTTTTGAAAACCTATTCGGTACGGGGGTCAATATGTTCATTTCATCAGGTATGGAAAAGGGTTCTTTGGTTGATGTTGGAATTCATGAATCACTTTTGGAAAGCAAGGTATGCCTAGTATGTATTACCGGTGAAAGTCTTAAGTCTCCATGGTTAATGTATGAATCTGGTGTTGTGTTTGGAGCTGGAGGAATCATTATCCCTATCCTTTTTGAAAAAATTCCAGATTGGCATTCATGGATAGATAAACCATTGGTTCGGTACGTTCCTGTTCAATATGATAAGGGTAAAGAGGATTTCTTAAAACTGATTCACACAATTGAAAAACAGTTAAGGATAAAAGCTCTGAATTTTGATAGAAATTGGGACTCATTCTCGGAAAGAGCTAGTCAGGTGTTATTAGAGAATCAAAGTATTCCATTGGAGTGTAAACACCTGGTAGATAAGTTAAAAAATCAAAATGATAATTATTTTACGCCTGATAGTCCAGAAATTAAAGAAGGGCAAGTAGTTTTTCATAGAGGTTTTCATAGTGACCCTCTGTACAAAATATTGACTGATAATATAAAGGAAGAGGGTGGTAAATATTTTTGGTATTATGGCCGAAAAGGAAGTAAGATTCTAAAACGCCAATACTTGGGTTTTTTTGAATATATCTCCGAAGTGGAAAAATTAGGAGGTATGGGGGTGGACTTTCGATGTCTTTTGGTAATGCCAAACAGTATGGGCGCAAAAAAAGCCGATAGAGGTCAGGAAAGAAAGTTCAATTTAGGACTACAGGAATCCATTGAATATGCATTACATCTAAAAAACTTGGGATTAACACCAAGTAAATATTTCAGATTATATGAAAACGTTCGTGATTGCTTAATCGTGCGAAGCGATAACTCACTATTAAGTTCAGGCCCAGTTTATGATACTAAGGGTGTACTTAATTACTTTACCGAACGTCCATTTTATGTTTTTTCTACATTGAAAAGTAAAACTACATCTGAAAACAAAGGTTATCATTTGGTTAAAGAGTTTGAAAAGGTTTGGAAAAACTCCGTTCCGTTAACAAATGATTTATTTTACGAACTATATGAGGAAAAGGTATTTTATCCCTGATATGCCTTAAGATGAAACTATCTTCAACTATACATCTCAGAAATTATGTGTTCAACAGCCTCTAGTACTTCTTTCTCATTTAAATCTGCAACATCAAGACTTTTCATACGAGGATTTTCTTGTTCTAAAATGTCTTGATGTAATAACTCATTCTTTCCGCGGATGTTCTTGAAGAAAAGGTCGACCCTTGAAGGATTTTGTTGTCTTTGCTTTTCCCTTTCTACTAACCTAGAATAATGTATTTTTTCATTACTGCAATATAGGTTTATGAACAAAACATTATCGAAATAGGCTTCCTCCTTATTATATAGGGCTAAGTAAGGAGGGTAAAAATCAACACCTTCAATTATAGTGGGTATCTTCTTCTCTAGCTGCCTTTTGATGAATGCAGCAATTGGTGGGACAAGTTTTGACATATGCTCCTTTCCTTGCTCATAAGTTCGAAACCTCAATCCAATGTGTACAGTATTATCATCGCCTGATATGTCTTGATTGAAATATCGTGTGGCAAATCTCAGTAAGTTCATTTGGTTTAAAGAACGAAATTCACTGTATTTTTTAACCAAATTTAGAGCAAGTGTGCTTTTTCCTGCACCGGGCATTCCTGATATTATTAAAACAAATTCAAGGGGAATTGACACCTTACTTTTAAGTGGCATAATAATTAGTTATCCGTTATT
>NZ_JAAABI010000001.1 GCF_009903685.1 Flagellimonas ochracea
GACAAAGATGGAGTTTTGACAAAAAGAACTCTATTTGACGAAAATGGAGAAGTGAAAAACGAATAAAAACTATCCATAGTCTAATCTGGCCATGTGTTAAATCAAAGTTCAAAAAAACGATGAGGAAATCTATAATATTAATTGCTGTTTGTTTCCTGATGATTAATAGTTATTCTCAAAAGGATAATTCTAAATCGGATATAACAAAGCAGGTCCAATCTGACATCGACAACTTTTTAACAGAAGGTGAATCCATCGTTGATGTTATGGACAAAATCATTCAAAGTCCAAAACAACAAGAATTGACGATGAAATTTCAACAAGGAATTCAAAATAATTATGAATGGTTCGTTGAATATATGGAAAAATCAACTCCAGGTAAGCCGATGGAATATCATCCAAATCTTGGAATTACTAAAGATGAATATAATGAGCTTCAAGAGCTCATTAAAAATATTGAGATTACTTCATCGGGAAAGGAAAATGTTGAAATCATTAAAACGGATTCAACAATATCATTTAATAGCCTTGGCGGGCTTCAAATTCTGAACAGGGTTAAAATCAATTCAGTCAAAAATGAGATTGAAATAGGGGAAATCAAATTGTCATATTCCGGTTCCGTTAAAGTTGACAATGATGAAAACGGATTTAAAAGCAGATGGAATGGTCATAACTGGGCATTTGAGTTTCCTAACGGATTAAATAGTGAAATGTTGAAGGATGTTCAGAATTTGGTTGCAAAAAACTATAAGTTCACTATTGGAAAACTGGAGAAAAATGGCAGGACATTTATTCAGATTAAAGGACTTGAAATTAACAAGGGTGAAAAGGAAGTGGAGTTTGACATTCCTTTATTGTTTTTGAATTAATCATTGCAATTTGAAAAGTCAGAGGTAAACTAAAGTTCAAAAAGACGATTAGAAGATAAATGAAGGAATTACAATTAACAGGCGGAGCCAGGGTTGGAATGGCTAATGCGACATTTCCATTTGCTACTCTTAGAGTCAACAAAGATTCTTTGGAATTAAACGCTTCAATCGTTGGCAATCTTTCTTTTCGACCTTCAGACATTATATCAATTGAGCCTTATACAATGATTCCAATTATTGGACAAAGTATAAAGATTAATCATAGGGTTTCATCATATAAAGAAAGGGTAATATTTTGGACTTTTAAAAATCCAAATTCAGTGGTTCGACAAATTCGAGAAACCGGGTTCTTAAATTCGGAGAATGTTCGAAATCAACATATTGACAAAACAATAATTGAAAAACAATCCAAAGGGGGACCTCCAATAAAAAAGGGTTTTGCGATTGGTGCAATAGTCGTTTGGAATTTACTATTTCTGACTGATTTCATTCCTTTCTTTCTTGGAAAAACGGATGGGTTTCCAATTGGTAACGGAGTCTTGGCAGCGGTCGGACTTTTATTTTTGACTGCTCTACTCAGTTTGATTTCAGCTGGTTTTAGGCGGTTAATTTTGAAAGAGGGAAGAGAATTAAATGATATAAAAAAAATTGCAATTTTTACGATGATAATAAGCGGATTTATGTTATTGCAGTTTGGAACAATGATAAAACTTATGAATTAAATTCGCATCACAACATTGGCTATAGGTAATTGCTTCACAAATACTCCTAGCCGAGACCTTTACCAAAGTTCAAATAAAGGATTGAAAACTAAATTCAAATAACTTGAAAGCTCAGACAAAGAGTATTTACCAAATAATCTTAATAATGGTTTTTATCCTAATAGGACTGATGATTTTATCTTTTATCCTTGGAATCCTATCAATGGGAGATGATGTCGATAATAAACAAATGGAACTTAATAGAATTGTTAATAGCATTGTCGGATTTCCAGTTGGTCAATTCAAGGATGGATTCCCACTGATACAATCAAACACTAATTTTTGGACATTGGATAATTTGTTATTACTCTTTTTGAATACCTTAATTCAAGCAACAGGGATTGTTTTATTTGCGAAGTTTATTAGAAAGAAAATATCAGGATAAGAAATCACGTGTTATACTAGACTATCAGGCAAAAGTTCAAAAAAATGATTAAACAAATTTCCTATTCAAAAGGATTGCCAATGACAACTAACCAACTTGCCCTTATAGCCTTACTTGTACTAAGTATTAAGGTAAATTCCCAAAAAAATATAACTGTCTATACGAATGATAAAAAAGAGATTGGCACCAATCTAATTTCCCATGTTCCAATTCTTGCCACAGAATATGTTTTTCCAGAAAGAGTTAATGATTTTCAAATGGATACTTTATCAAACCATATTGCCTTAGAAATCAGAGGATTGAGCAATAATGGAAAGTGGCTCAAGAACAAAGGCTACACATTGCGGTACGATGCAGTAAAGCAAAAAGTTTTATGGTCAGAAAAAGTGAACTACCAATTGGAAAATATCGAACAGTTTGAGGGTATTACCCTTAGGACCAAAGGAGGGAAAACTTTCTGCATTGATAATGATACCGCAGAGGAGCTATGGGAGGTAAGGAATTCCATTCTTTTTGTTGACCAGACAAAGAAAATTGCACTGGGATATCGGTTGGCCACTTCTAATAAGGACTCAGAAATATTGGAAGGGATTGACCTTAGAAATGGAAATGTTGTTTGGGAAAGATTCATCACTCGTGAATACGGATGGAATGATATATACAGAATTGATGAGTCTAACCTTATGATAGTTGCAGGTGGCATCCACACATTGAATATAAATGACGGTACGGGTTGGGATTATTATACCAAAACTGGGAAGAAAGACTATACTTCCTCGACTATTGGTACTGGCCTTGGAATAGTTGCAGGGCTTTTGACCGGAACATATGCAGCATCAACCGGTCATGACCTTGTTAGAGATGTTTCTTCAAATGTTATAGAGGATAGTTTGAATCTCTATTTTGCTTCAAACGAACACTTTACAAAATTGGATAAAAAAGGGAGCATTAAGTGGCAAATAAAATTGCCTGATGATAAGACCAGTAAGTCGCAAATCTTTAAAAAGGAAGAAGAACTGTTCGTGGTCAACAAAGGATATGCCTATTTGGGATATCGAAAACTTGATGTTGGGACACCTTTCGTAGCTTGCTTTGACAGAGAAACCGGGGGGCAAAAATACTTGATAGAGGTAGGCGAGAAAAAGGATGACAATATAAATGCTATGGACATAGACGGAAATAACCTTATATTAATATTTCCGAATCGGATATCAAAGTTTGATTTGGAAAGCGGCCAACTCATCGAAAGTATATCATTCAGTGAAGTAGCTTTTGGAGGATTAAATAATTTCATTGGTGAACATGTCTATATTGAAAAGAACTCCAGATATACAAGTTTGCCAAAAACAGATTTGACAAAGTACTACGTACTTACAAACAAACATAAAATACTTGTCCTCGATTCGGAATTGAAGCCTGAAAATGAAATTGATACGAATGATGTTTATTTGTATTACCTTAAATGGAATGATTACAATTTTCTCTCCAAAGAGAATGGTACTATAATAATTGATGGAGAAGGTCAGAAAATCGCGAAAATCACAGTTAATAAGAATTCTAAATTAATTGGCAGTAAGCTTTATAGTGTTTCGGATAAAAGTCTTTTCGTTATAGATTTAAATCAAATCATTGATGGCAAACCTTGATTGGTAAATTTTCAGGAATGGTAAGTCCCTCATAAACTATTTGCAAAATCCCCCAATTCAGTTCCTTAAAATCCATTCAATCCAATCTTTTTGTTTAAAGTGCCTTTACCTTAAGAAAAAGTTCTTCGAATTTGACTTTGTCAAAGATTCGGAGAAGCGAGAGGGTAGCACGCCAGGGCGATGCTACAATCATATTTTGCTCCGCAAAGCCCCATGAACAAAGGATGCAAAAAGGAAATGAAAGTTGGCGCGGAATCCGCCATTTACTGTAAACCCTCTCAGAAAACCTTAAAACATTGAAAAAAGTTACTGTAAAATGGTACAGAGAGCAAAAGAATATGGGTTTTCCGCCATCAGCATCAAGGCAAGTGTCGCAAAAAGATTTCGCCGCTTCTCGAAAAGGATTGCAAGCTCACATACCGAAACGTTGACGTGCATCATGGACTTTTTTGAGTGGCATGGCTTCACTCCCAATGAAAGGTTTGAAAAAAGCATCCTTCAGGAAATCCTTAAGAACCGGAAACGCACCGAGGCCTCCATTGCCATTATCCGTGACATCGAGATTACACAGACCAGGCCCACCAATGCCATTCTGGAGGCACTTCTCGAACAAAAGATCAAGCATGAAAAACCGATGAAGGTTGAGCAGAGGACAATCAAGGAACAACCGGAGATCGAGATAACGGTTCCCAAGATCCGCTATGAGCGGTTGATGGACAAAATGGGGATGTTCAAAAGGGAAAGCCAATATGTTGTCGACCACATTACTTTGGTAAAACCCTCATTCGGAAAGCCCTATCTGAAACTGGAGATTACGGAAGGTGAGCTGGAAAACTACAAACGGACCCTTCGAAACCTATAGATACTTCACGAACGATATTGGTCTCCCTGCCACGCTCAGCAGGTTTGTTTTGGTAAGATTGGGACTTGCAGCGTGAAACTTTGTTTCACTCGCTTTTTTTCATACAATATTCATCCGCTGAATTTGAATTTGGCCCTTACTAGTTCCATGTCCTCCATGAGTTTTTTGTCAAGCACCTTTGCGTAAATCTGAGTAGTCTTCAAACTGGAGTGCCCCAGCATTTTACTCACAGATTCTATAGGAACCCCATTGGCAAGGGTAACGGTTGTAGCGAAGGTATGCCTCGATAGATGAAAAGTGAGCCTTTTTTCTATATTGCATAGATTTGCTATTTCCTTTAAATAGACGTTCAATTTTTCATTACTGATCACAGGAAGAAGTTTGTCTGTATTATTTAACAGACCCTTTACCTTGTATTTGTCCAATATTTTTTCGGCAACCATTAGCAGGGGAACGCTGCTCTTAGTATCAGTCTTGGTACGTTTTATCTTTATCCATTTTTTTCCGTCCATCGCCAATACGATATGATTATTTGAAAGTTTTTGCACGTCAATGTAGGATAGGCCAGTAAAGCAGCAAAAAACAAAGATGTCCCTTACTTGATCCAATCTTTTTGATGGGAGTTCTTTTTCCATTATGGTTTTAAGTTCCCTTTCATTGAGAATGTCACGTTCGACCTTTTTCCATTTTGCCTTCCAATGATAGAAGGGGTCTTTTGAAATCCAATCATTGGCATAACAAATCCGCATGATCTTTTTGAGATTGGTGACATATTTTGTTACGGTGTTCTGCCCACAGTTTTTCAAACTTGTCTTTAGGAAATGTTCAAAACGGTTGATGAATTTCAGGTCGATCTTTCTTACATTAATGTCCTCATGACCATATTCTTTCTTTATGAAAGCTTTTAAGTGCCTTGCTGTTCTTAGGTGTCTTTGATATGCCCCGGATGAGAACTCCCTGCCAACCAATTCTGAAAGTTCCTCATTGTGGTCTCCGTAAATCGATAAAAGTGTATTGTGTCTATTGCCCGTTCCTTGAAAAGCATTTAGGATCATATCCGAGCTGTAGGGAATCCCTTCAGAGATGAATTCTCCCTGTATTTGATAGACTCTTGATACTATGCCATCAAGGAACTGGTTCAGTTCCTGAGTAGAATGTATTGTCCCCCTGACCCTTCCTTTTTTAGAATCCCATCTCTCGGGCCTTACCTTTCTTTGCAGGCTTATTTCACATCTTTTTCCATTAACGGTAATTCTCAGATAGATCAGGGTCATGCCATTTTTGTCCACTCTGCTGCCCCTAATGTAAAACAAGGTAGAAAAGGAATCTTTCATTTTTTCCAAACTTTAGGTTATTTAATTTCAAATAACTTTCTGTTTAAAAACCCAAGCTCCGGTTCTTTAACACACATCGGGTATTCTTTTTACGGATTATGAAAAAGAGGGCACCGAATCGTCCACCGAATTGTATGATTTTATATGAAATCAAATAGATTGGATCAAAATGAAAAAGTCTGTAAATCATTGATTCACAGACTTTTTGAATAAAGATAAAAATCCTGAGTGACCGCGGCAGGATTCAAACCTGCAACCTTCTGAGCCGTAATCAGATGCGCTATTCAGTTGCGCCACGCGGCCTTTTAAACGGGGTGCAAATATATTTCTTTTTACCTTTACTGCAAAACCGAAGCACCCAAAATAAATGGATCTACGCCCCTTTGTACGGGATATTCAGGACTTTCCAGAACCCGGCGTCGTTTTTAAGGACATCACTCCCATGTTCAATAACCCAAAAGCCTTGAATGCCGCATTTGAAGGCTTGTTCAACCTTGTTAATGGCAAGGCCGTTGATAAGGTGGTGGGCATGGAGAGTCGCGGTTTTTTCTTTGCACCCATGTTGGCAAATAAGCTTGGAGCAGGTTTCGTTCCTGTTCGAAAGAAAGGGAAACTACCCTTTGCTACAATTGGCGAAACCTACAACTTGGAATATGGTACGGATATCTTGGAAATTCATACGGATGCCATCCAAAAAGGTGAAAAGGTATTGATTCATGATGACGTATTGGCCACCGGTGGTACGGCCAGTGCAGCATGTCGGTTGATTGAAAAGTTGGGCGGGGAAGTGGTGCAGTGCAATTTTTTGATACAATTAACCTTCTTGAAAGGTGCGGATAAACTAAATGGGCATCAAATTAGGTCACTGCTTACTTATTAGCCCAATGCCCTTATGGTCACATAATATCGCCACCCAATAATGGCCAATTGCATTTTGGAGGCCTTGGCCAAATCCAATCCTTTTTTGGTATACGAAGGCAAAAGGACTTTGTTTATTTTGGCCAATATTTTATAAAGCATGGTCTTGGTTTGTCTGACGCAAATATACGCAATATATAACTGATTTTCAGAAAGAAGGGCTGCCATCGGCAGCCCTTCTTATCGTTACCTCTTGGATTCAATCCAGTTATTTATTTTGTCTTCCAGCAGAGCCAACGGAACACATCCGGTTTCCAAGACTTCATTATGGAATTGTCGTATGTCGAATGCGTCGCCTAGAGCCTCTTCAGCCTTTTTTCGAAGCTCAATAATTTTTAACTGTCCTATTTTATAGGACAATGCCTGACCTGGGTTGGCCATATAGCGTTCAATTTCTGAAATAATGCTTGCCTCTGGTTCGGCTTCGTTGTCCAATGAATATTGAATGGCTTGCTCCCGGGTCCATCCCTTTGCATGCAATCCGGTATCGACCACCAACCTGATTGCCCTGTGCATTTCAGCACCCAGCATGCCAAAAACTTGATAGGGATCTGTGTACAATCCAAGTTCTTTGCCCAGAGATTCGCTATACAGTGCCCAACCTTCACCATAACCACTGTACCACAATGTTTTTCGGAATTTAGGTAAATCCTCATTCTCTTGGGTTAGGGATATTTGATAATGGTGCCCTGGTATGGCCTCATGAAGGAACAAAGACTCATCGGAATGAATATTGTAAGCTTCCGCATTGAGAATGGGCACATAGAAAATACCGGGACGCGTGCCGTCCAACGAGCCCGGGTTGTACTCGGCACTGGCCGATTTTTCCCTGAAGGCTTCCGTTCGGCGGACTTCAAATGGAGTTTTTGGCTTCATATCAAACAATTTCTCCAATTGGGGTTTCATCCGTTCATGAATTTTGTTGAAATGATCTATTACCTGCTGAGGCTCTGTGTAGGGCATAAGCTCTTTGTTGCCACGGACAAAATCAAAGAAGGCTTTCAAATCCCCTTCAAAGCCCACCTGCTTTTTGATTTCTTCCATTTCGGACCGGATTCGGGCCACTTCGCTCAAGCCCAATTCGTGAATCTCATTTGCGGTCATGTTGGTGGTCGTGTACTTCTTTATTTGGTGCGCATAGTAGGCGTCACCATTGGGTTCACCTTGAATGCCACTCGACTCCCGTCCAGCTTCGAGGTAGGGACCACTCATAAAAGCATGTAATTTTTCATAGGCGGGGATCACCTTTTCAGTGACCATGTCACCGTATGCATCCGTCAACGATTTTTTCTCTTCTTCAGTAAAGTCGGCAGGCATTTTTTTTATCGGTTGATAGAAAAGATGTTGCTCCAGATTTTTGGTTGTCAAAGATGCTAGCTGGGGCAGTACTTTAACAATTAAGGATTTTGGAAGCACATGGCCCGTTTCCATGCCTTTTTTCATGTTTTCTTCAGCGCTTGCCATCCATTCCAAATAGCCATCCACTCGTTTCATCCATTTTTCGTAATCTTCCACCGTCTTGAATGGTTGTGCGCTAGAACCACTAGCCAATTGGCCTATAAAAAGATTGGCAGACCACATTTGGTCAATGGGTTTTAAATCAGCATTAAAATTAAATTCAGCCAAATTGATGTTGCACTGCCACTCCAAAATAGACTTGCTCATTTGCTCGCTGGCAGACAACCGATCGTCAGGAAATTTAGAGAGTTCCTTTTTGTAATTTTCATAGTGGGACTTTAGTTTTTCCTCGTATTCTTCCGATAGAAAATTGGGAAACTCATCATTGAATCTATTATCCCCAGCCATTGTAGCACTCACGGGATTTAGTTTCAGCCCATCTTCATAATAGCTGTCCAATAGCGCAGCAAATTCCCTATTAGGTTGTATAGGGTCCTCCTTTTTGATTTCTTCTTTACATGAGTTCATCGCAACAAGGGCTATTAGTACATACGTTATTTTTTTCACACTACAGGTTTTTGGATGTTGACCGCTAAAAGTAACAAATACTGGGGTTCAAATATGTTAAAAAGAGACATCGACCAATATATTGCTGACAAGCTTGCACAAAAGAATTGTTATAGCGACATTTTCTTGGGAGCAATCTGGAAGGATCATACAAAGAAAATGGTCAGAAGTTCGATGAGTAAGGCTACTAAAATTTTTACAATCACAATCATTGAAATAAATGTTTTTAAGGGTGAAATGCACCGTTGGTTGCTATTTTACTTTTTTAAGATAAAATGATGAAAATCAGGTTTCCAAATTTTTATATTGATTTCTATACAATTGAATACAGGATTGTAGGGTTTAAAATGAAATTATATTTAAAATTTAGCTATTGATCTACAAAAAAGTAACGGTATGTAATAAAATAGTTCTTATTTTATATGAAATTGTTATAATTGTAGAGGCCATTTTTGATGATTTCTGAAAACCAAGGGGCATTTCGTTAAAAAAATGGCCAATTTTTCGGTTTTCGTTTCCAATAGAAGCATCTCTTCTTGATAACCGGTGTAATATTTAAAGGCATTTTTTTGGAGAAAATAGTATAGATTTTCATCTATGCTTTTTATGATTTATGATAGATACCAAGGATTCATCGGCTATCTTTGCGCAAATTTGATCAATTGGAAAACCTATTATATATAATTATAGGACTTGCTTTGCTGATAGCAGGCGGGAATTGGCTTTTGAAAGCTGCTGTTGCCCTATCGCTTCGATTGTCCATTCCAAAGATTGTAATTGGTATGACGGTGGTTTCATTCGCCACCTCGGCTCCTGAGCTAATAGTGAGCATTAAGGCTGCTCTTGATGGTTTTCCTGACTTGTCTTTGGGCAATGTCGTAGGGTCCAATATTGCCAATTTAGGATTGGTTTTGGCAATTACGGTAATTTTGGGAAGCATAGATGTTCGAAAGAGCTTTTATTCCACAGATTGGCCTGTGATGATGGTGGCTTCCCTGCTCTTCTTCGGATTTATCTATTTTGATGGTCAGTTGGTGCGCTACGAAGGAATCATCATGGTTGTCTTTCTGTTCTTGTTTTTGGTTTACCTTCTCAGATTTCAAAAAACAGCGGTTGTGGATGAAATGCCTGAGGATGACATAATTTTGCCCTGGTACAAAACGGTGCTGTATTTGGGTATTGGGGGTACGGCACTTTGGGGGGGGTCCGAACTTTTGATTGATGGAGCTGTTGGACTGGCTTCTACATTTGGTGTCAGTGACAGGGTTATTGGAATAACTGTAGTTTCTGTAGGCACCAGCATTCCTGAGTTGGCGGCTTCTATAATCGCCATCTTGAAAAAGGAAAAGGCCATTTCCTTGGGAAACCTTATCGGTTCCAATATCTTCAACCTATTGGCCGTTTTGGGAATCACATCCATAATCACCCCGATAACGGTAGTGGATCAAGGGCTGCTTTCCAATGATATATTCTGGATGCTGGGCATCTCTTTTTTAATATTACCCTTGGTCTTCATTCCAAAAGGGCTGCGATTGGGATGGCGCGATGGGGTGATATTGTTGCTCTTTTACGTTGGATTTATTTACGTAACCATACGACAATAAAAACCGCCCCTAAGTTGGGCGGTTTTTAATTTTAGCAACAATTAATCTAGTTGTTTCTATACCTCAGCGGATTTTACCGTCTTGATGATTCTAGCAGCAACTTTGTATGGATCTGCATTTGAAGCTGGTCTTCTATCTTCCAACCATCCTTTCCATCCACTTTCCACAGTGGCAATTGGAATACGGATAGAAGCTCCCCTGTCAGAAACTCCATAGCTGAATTCGTTTATGGATTGGGTCTCATGCAAGCCGGTCAAACGCTCATCATTGAATTCACCGTAGACTGCAATGTGCTCTTTGGTGACAGGCCTGAAAGCTTCACATATTTTTTCATAGGTCTCTTTGTTTCCAGCAGTTCTTAATACGCTGTTCGAGAAATTGGCATGCATACCAGATCCGTTCCAGTCTCCTTTAACAGGCTTGGGATGGTACTCAATATAATACCCATATTCCTCGGTCAACCTATCCAATAAGTAGCGCGCTACCCAAACTTGGTCTCCCGCATTTTTGGCACCTTTGGCAAAAATCTGGAATTCCCATTGTCCGCAGGCCACTTCTTGATTTATTCCTTCAAAGTTTAACCCTGCTTCCAAACATAAATCGGCATGTCGCTCTACGATGTCCCTGCCATGGGTATTCCTACCTCCCACAGAACAGTAATAAAGGCCTTGGGGCCCAGGGTAACCTCCCACTGGGAAGCCCAAAGGCAACTGGGTATGGGAGTCCATGATGAAGTATTCCTGCTCAAATCCAAACCAGAAATCATCATTTTCATCGTCAATGGTAGCTCTGGAGTTGCTTGCATGGGGTGTTCCATCGGAGTTAAGAACCTCCGCAACCACCAAGTACCCTTCCTTTCTTGCGGGATCGGGATAAATGGCAACAGGCTTCAACAGACAGTCAGAAGAACCACCTTCCGCTTGTTGTGTGGAACTTCCATCAAAAGACCAGATAGGACAGTCTTCCAGTTTGCCACTAAAATCTTTTTCAATCTTTGTTTTACTTCTCATGTTGGCGGTGGGAGTGTAGCCGTCCAACCAGATGTACTCTAATTTAGATTTGCTCATAATTAAGGTAGTTATTTTGTTCTCAAATTTTTGATTGACAAAAATAGTTTATTCAATGTAATAATCTGAAATTTATAGGGTCAAATTCTCAATTAATAGTTGAATATTTATATAACCCCTATTTAAAGAGGGGTATGATGAAAAAAAAGTAATTTTCCTCAATTATATTATTAAATTGTTAATTGTATTTTTGCAAAATAAATAGACAACTATGCCAAATATGAGATTTGAAGCCCTCAAAAAGAGCCTTCGAAGAGAACATACCCAAATTGAAGAAATGGGAAAACGCTCTGAGCTGTTTGGACAGCAGGTTTTCAATGAAGAAAAGATGCTTCAGTTTTTAACCCGTGAGGCTTTTGATAATGTGAAGTCAGCTAGTTTTCAAGGCAGTAAGATAGATAGAAAGATTGCCGATCAAGTGGCCGAAGGGATGAAAGCTTGGGCACTTTCTATGGGAGCTACCCATTATACGCATTGGTTTCAGCCTTTGACCGGGGCAACGGCCGAAAAGCACGATGCTTTTTTTGACATAATTTCAGACGGGCGTGCCATGGAAAAATTCGGCGGGTCCCAATTGGTTCAGCAAGAACCAGACGCTTCAAGTTTTCCCAGTGGGGGCATTCGAAACACCTTTGAAGCCCGTGGATACACTGCATGGGACCCTACTTCACCAGCTTTTATTTATAAAACAACATTGTGCATACCTACCATTTTTGTGGCCTATACCGGAGAGGCTTTGGATAACAAAGCACCGTTGTTGAGAGCCTTGCATGCGATGGACGAAGCAGCTACTGGGGTGGCCCAATATTTTGACAAAAATGTAAGGAAAGTTCATGCTACTTTAGGTTGGGAGCAAGAATACTTCCTAGTCGACAAAGAGTTGGCAAGGTCCCGGCCCGATTTGGTGATGACTGGAAGAACTTTGGTAGGAAATCCAGCTGCGAAAGGACAACAGTTGGATGATCATTACTTCGGAGTTATCCCACCAAGGGTGTTAAGTTTTATGAGCGATCTGGAAAAGCAATCGGTTAAACTGGGAATTCCTGTTAAGACCCGTCATAATGAAGTGGCTCCAAACCAATTTGAACTGGCTCCCGTTTTCGAGGAGGCCAACCTATCGGTAGACCATAACCTTTTGTTGATGGATGTTATGGAGGAGATTGCCGACCGCCATAGTTTTATGGTGCTTTTCCATGAAAAACCTTTTGCTGGAATCAATGGTTCTGGAAAACACAACAACTGGTCCTTGGCAACCGATACAGGGGTGAATTTGCTAAGTCCAGGTTCCACACCCATGAAAAACCTTCAGTTTTTAACCTTTTTTGTCAATACCATTAAGGCGGTGGACACCTATGAAGAATTATTGCGCTCTTCCATTGCATCAGCCAGTAATGATCATCGGTTGGGTGCCAACGAGGCGCCTCCCTCCATTCTTTCCATATTTATTGGTAAACAATTGAGTGATGTACTGGATGAATTGGAAGGGGTTTCCAAAGGAAAGTTGTCCCCTGAAGAAAAAACGGAATTAAAACTCAATGTAGTTGGGAAAATCCCAGAAATTTTGCTGGATAACACCGACAGGAACAGGACGTCACCTTTTGCTTTCACGGGAAACAAATTTGAAATGCGCGGAGTGGGCGCCAAGATGAACTGTGCCAAACCCATGACGGTCTTAAACACCATTGTGGCCAAACAGCTAAAGCAGTTCAAGAAAGAAGTTGATGCACTCATCGATAAAAAAAAGCTAAAAAAGGACGAAGCTGTTTTCAACATCTTGCGAGAATACATCAAGAGCTCCAAACGAATACGGTTTGAAGGTGACGGCTATGGAATGCAATGGCAGGAAGAAGCACGCCGGCGTAAACTTAGCAACAATAAAAATACACCAGAGGCACTTCAAGTGCTTACATCAAAAGAAAGCGTAGCACTTTTCAAGGAGATGGATGTGATGAACGAAGTGGAGCTTCGCGCACATCAGGAGGTGGAACTTGCAGCTTATGTGATGCATATTCAGATTGAAGGAAGAATATTGGGCGAAATGATTTACACCCATATCTTACCGGCTGCGATTCGATATCAAAATTTGCTTCTTGAGAACATTAACAATCTAAAGGAGGTATATGGAGCGGCCCACAAGAAAGTAGCGGAGAGCCAGTTGAACATTTTGGAGCAAATTGGAGAGCATGTTGTTGCGGTCAAAAAATTAACGGATGAAATGATCGAAGCCAGAAAAAGTGCGAACAGTCTAGCGACCATCAATAAAAAAGCGCAGGCTTATTGCAACAATGTAAAACCTTATTTTGATTCCATACGGTCACATTCCGACAAGCTGGAAAAACTCATCGCTGATGACCTATGGCCGTTTGCGAAATACCGGGAACTATTATTTGCAAAATAATGCCATGTGAGTTTAAAGCTGGATGACATAAAAAAGGCCCGAAGCCGAATAGGACCATATATCAATAAAACACCTATTCTAACCTCATCACTTTTAAACCAGTGGTTGGGGCATGAGATTTTTTTCAAGGCAGAAAATTTTCAAAAGATAGGAGCATTCAAGGCCAGAGGTGCATGCAATACCATAGCTTGGCTAAAGGAACAAGGAAATCGACCCAGTAAAATCGTAGCAAACAGTTCAGGAAACCATGCTCAGGCAGTAGCTTATGCAGCAAGCAGCTTTGGCATTCCGGTAACCATTTTTATGCCCGAATATTCGTCCAAAATAAAAATACAGGCCACCAAATCTTACGGTGCTGAGGTTGTTTTGAGCAAAACACGAATCATTACAGATGAAAAGGTGCAAGAGGCAGCCTCCGAAAAGAGTGTGTATTGGATTCCTCCTTTCAACCATAACCAGGTTATTTGTGGTCAAGGTACTGCGGTTTATGAGTCACTGCGGGACTTGGAGAACGTTGATGCCGTCTTTGCACCATGCGGAGGGGGAGGTTTGTTGTCAGGATCCTTGATAGCGACAAGAGGGTTGTCACCAAAAACACAAGTTATTGGCGTTGAGCCCTTAAATGCGAATGATGCTGCTGAATCTTTACGAAAGGGAAGCATTCAGCGTTTGTCGACAGTACCGAATACATTGGCCGATGGTGCCATGACCATGGCTGTTGGAGACATCACCTTTGAATACTTGAAACAGCTTGATGATTTCTTTGAAATAGAAGAACATCATATCGTTTATTGGACCCAGTGGTTAACACATCTCCTAAAATGTAGAATTGAGCCAACTTGTGCCATGAGCATGGAAGCGGTAAGAAGATGGCTGGGGACAAAGAAAACCAAAAAGCGTGTGCTCGTTGTCATTTCGGGAGGGAACATGGACCAGGCCACTACCCAAAAAATTTGGCAAAAAGATTGGCTCGGTGTTATACCCACAAGTATTATATAAAACGGTGGGAATAGTGTCCAGTTTCCCTATTTTTGTCTAAACCACTTTTATGTCTTCAAATACCAGTAAAAGATATGCACAACGTGGGGTTTCAGCCGCCAAGGAAGACGTGCACAATGCCATAAAGAACATTGATAAAGGATTATTTCCCAATGCTTTCTGCAAAATCGTACCCGATTATTTAACAGGGAGCAAGGAACATTGTCTGGTTATGCATGCCGATGGCGCAGGGACCAAATCCTCATTGGCTTATATGTATTGGAAAGAAACTGGTGACCTCTCGGTATGGAAAGGAATTGCGCAAGATGCGCTTATCATGAATGTGGATGATTTGATTTGCGTCGGTGCCACTGATAACATAATGTTGTCCTCCACCATTGGCCGGAATAAAAACTTGATTCCAGGAGAAGTGATTTCGGCCATTATCAACGGTACGGAGGAGCTCATTTCCGATTTAAGGAACCACGGTATCCTTATCCATTCCACGGGAGGTGAAACTGCCGATGTTGGCGATTTGGTTCGAACCATTATTGTGGACTCTACAGTAACAGCAAGAATGAAAAGGGCTGAGGTAATCGACAATGCCAACATTAACGCTGGTGATGTGATTGTTGGTTTGGCCTCATTTGGAAAATCCACCTATGAAACTGAGTACAATGGCGGAATGGGCAGTAACGGACTTACCTCTGCCCGGCATGATGTTTTTGGGAATTATTTGGCGAAGAAATATCCTGAAAGTTTTGATGCTTCCGTTCCTGAGGAATTGATTTACTCTGGAAACGCAAGATTGACGGATGCCGTTCCTGGTTCGCCTTTGGATGCTGGGAAATTGGTGTTGTCACCAACGCGGACCTATGCTCCAATTATCAAAAAAGTATTGGAAAAGTATTCTGCTACTGAAATTCATGGCATGGTCCATTGCAGTGGCGGTGCCCAGACCAAAATCCTACACTTTGTGGAGCACCTCCACGTTATCAAAGACAATATGTTCGAGATTCCTCCATTGTTCAAGTTGATACAGGAACAGTCTGGAACAGATTGGAAGGAAATGTACCAAGTTTTCAATTGTGGCCACCGTATGGAATTGTACGTGGATAAGGAGGTGGTGGAAGATATTATCGCCATTTCTAAAAGTTTTGATGTGGATGCACAAATCATTGGCCGTGTGGCATCCTCAGAAAATAAGAGATTGACCATCCAAAGCGAGTACGGAACGTTTGAATACTAGCATACGATTCCCCTTATTTTATCGTTCTTTATTTAAACCTCACGCTATGGAAAGAAAAGAATTCCTAAGAAGTTTGGGTGCAGGCGCAGCCTTTGCCCTTACATTCCCTTGTTTACAGGGCTGTTCCAAGGATGAAATAGACGGCGATATTGTGGAAGAACCCACAGGAGTCGATTTCACTATAGACCTTAATTCGGAAGAGGCCCAGCCCCTAAATGCCAATGGAGGCTTTATCCTTAAAAATTTAGTGGTAGTGGCTAAAAATCTGGAAGGGGATTTTGTGGCAGCAAGCCAAGTATGCAGCCATCAATCCTATGATCAGGTCCGATTTGTTGATCAAGACGGTGGAATTTTTTATTGCGATGTGCACGGCTCCAGATTTGCCCAAGATGGAACCCCTTTGAATCAGGTTGACAGCAATCCCGCCAAACCCATTAAAATTTATAATCTGGAGCTTGAAGGGTCCACTTTGAGGGTATTTGAGTAGTCTTTAATCCGCGCACTATGAAGAAGTTCTTGCCCGTACTCTGTTTTTTCTACATAGGAGCGCTGCATGCTCAACTATGGCAAGAACGCTTTGAAGATGCCGTGAACCAAGCCAAGGATGAAAACAAGCCCATTGTGCTGGTTTTCTCGGGATCAGATTGGTGCGCACCCTGTATCCGATTGAAAAAGCACATTCTAGATTCTGAAGAGTTCAAGAGCTACGCATCCGACCATTATGTATTGTACAACGCAGATTTTCCAAGGAAAAAAAAGAATCAATTGCCATTGGAGAAATTGAGCGTGAACAAATCGTTGGCAGAAAAATATAATCCTAGGGGCCATTTTCCACTTGTGGTGGTCTTGGATAAGGAACAACGGGTCTTGGGCGCGGCTGATTTTTATGCTAAGCCGGCACCCGAGAAATATATTTCTTTGCTAAACAGTTTTATACAATGAAATCGCTAGCTGTCCTTCTATGTTGTTTTTTTGGCTTAATGTCCCGAGGACAAGAAGGCAGCGTTACCGTAAAGAAGACCTTGAAGTTGATGGGAACCCGGTTCGAGATTACCGTAGTGGCGCCGAATGAGGAAATAGGGTACATCAACATTGATGAAGCGGTTTCTGAAATTGAGCGCATAGAAAAAATGATTTCATCATGGGATGATGATTCAGAGACATCCCAAATCAATAAAAATGCTGGATTGAACCCAGTTAAGGTTAGTCCAGAACTTTATGGATTGATAGAACGTTCAAAAAAGATTTCGGAAATAACGGACGGGGCCTTTGATATTTCCTATGCCTCCATGGATAAGATCTGGAAGTTTGATGGTACTATGGATAAAATACCTTCAGAAGAGCAGATTAGATCATCTGTGGCCAAAGTGGGTCATGAAAACATAATACTTAATCCAAAGGAGCAAACCGTTTTTTTGATGGAACGTGACATGCGCATCAGTTTCGGAGCAATAGGAAAAGGCTATGCCGCTGACATGGCAAAGGCGCTTTTAGTTTCAAAACAAGTAAAGGGAGGTATTATCAATGCCTCTGGTGACCTAACCACTTGGGGCACCAAGGCCACCGGAGAAAAATGGTTGGTGGGCATTGCAAATCCATTGAGCAAGGACAAGGTATTCAGTTGGCTGCCAGTAGTGGAATCATCGGTGGCCACATCCGGAAATTATGAGAAATATCTCATGTTCGACGGAAGGAAATATTCCCATATCATTGATCCAAGAACCGGATATCCCACAAGCGGAATAAATAGTGTCACCATTTTTGCAAAACAGGCGGAACTGTGCGATGCACTTGCCACGGCTGTGTTCATTATGGGCAAGGACACCGGCATACACCTGGTTAACCAAATGGATGGGGTAGAGGTAGTAGTTGTTGATTCGGAAAACAAAATACATAGGAGTTCAGGGATTATGTTTGATACAAATCAGTAAATTAGGCGTATGTCCAAGTTGATAGTTTTTATGTTCATCATACTTTTTGCGAGCTCTTGTGTCGTTGTACGAGAATATGAGAAAGTCTATCTCAATGACCCCGAAATGGATTTGAGGGCAAAAATGTGTGAGCGTTTTGAGACCAATTTCCATATTTACAGAGAGGCTTCCGCTGGAGCCAATGGAGGTAAAATAGGAGGCGGTTGTGGGTGTAATTAATACTGAGTTAATCAAAGTCCAAAGGGCCCAACAGTACCGTCTAAAGTCGTTCCTTTTTCCAATGGCCCTCTTTTTATCGATCTTCTTGGGCTGGGCCCAACAGACGGATGTGTCCTATACAAAAAGGGTATTGGAGTCCAGTGAGATTGACCTTTTGTTCAGTTATTATGATCAAGATGGCTCAAATGCTGCCGTAACGGGAGGGGAGGGCACGGAAGCTTTGACGGATGCCACTTCTACCATAGTCTTGCGCATGCCCATGAATGAAGATGACATATTAACGGTTGATGTGGGTTTGTCCGCATATACTTCGGCCTCTTCCAGCAATGTAAATCCTTTGGATGGAGGTTTGGGCGCCAATCCTTTTGATGCCTCTTCAGGGGAATCCAGAAAAGACATGTTGGCCTATATTAATCCTAGTTACCAACATAGTTCGGAAGACCGAAACTCAATCTGGAGCGCAAATGCTTATTTTTCATCGGAGTACGACTACTTTTCCATTGGTTTTGGGGGTAGTTATACCAGGTTGTTCAACGAAAAGAACACGGAAATCACTTTGAGCGGACGCGTGTTTTTGGATAAGTGGAATGCTATATACCCCATAGAACTCCGTGAAGGATTTTTTGATGATCGGATTGTTGGAAATGGAACGTATTCTCCTAATTTCAGTGAATTTGACAAGGAAAACAGAAATACCTATTCCCTTTCGTTGGGCTTATCACAAATTTTGGGTAAAAAACTGCAGGGGGCTATTTTTATGGATGTGGTATCGCAGAGCGGTTTGTTGAGCACGCCTTTTCAACGGGTATATTTTTCCGACTTGGAAGATTTTTTCATCGATGAGTTTCAATTGGCCGACAACGTGGAAAATTTACCCGATAGCAGATTTAAAATTCCCTTTGGAGGGCGATTGAACTATTATCTAAATGATTTGGTGATTTTGCGTGCCTATTATCGTTTCTATTGGGATGATTGGGGCATAACTTCACATACGGCAAGTTTAGAAATTCCTTTTAAATTAACGGATAGGTTTACGCTCTACCCAATATATAGGTACTATACCCAGACGGCAGCAGATTATTTCTATCCCAAGGAAACAGCTCTGTCCACATTCGAGTTTTATACCTCGGACTATGACCTGTCCAAATATGATGCACACCAATATGGTTTGGGAATACAGTACAAGGATATCTTTACCAGTGCTAAAATCTTCAACTTTGGGTTAAAAACCATAGATCTGCGTCTTAGCCAGTATGATCGTAGTGACGGACTCAATGCTTACATCATCACATTGGGAACCACTTTTGTGGGCAATTGATTGATTCCCTGCGGGTTTCAATCCATCCAAAAATCGTAAATTTGCGTTCTTAACGCAGCTTGATCTATGCTTGACAAACTCAATATTGTAAAACAACGTTTTGATGAGGTTTCAGACCTTATTATTCAGCCTGATATCATTTCGGACCAAAAACGCTATGTAAAACTGAATAAAGAATATAAGGACCTGAAAATTCTTTCTGATAAACGCGATCAGTATATTGAACTCGTCAACAATATCAACGAGGCAGAGGAGATCATTTCAGATGGCAGTGATGCCGAAATGTTGGAAATGGCCAAAATGCAGTTGGAGGAAGCGAAAAGCGCAATGCCCAAATTGGAGGAAGAGATTAAATTTCTTTTGATTCCCAAAGACCCTGAGGACGAAAAAGATGTTGTTATGGAAATCAGGGCGGGAACCGGAGGTGATGAAGCGAGCATTTTTGCTGGTGACCTTTATCGCATGTACGCCAAATATTGTGAATCCAAAGGGTGGAAAACCAACATTATTGATTTGAGTGAAGGTACTAGCGGGGGTTACAAGGAAATCCATTTTGAAGTTAGCGGTGAAGATGTTTACGGTACACTTAAGTTTGAAGCCGGTGTGCACCGAGTGCAACGTGTTCCGCAAACGGAGACCCAAGGAAGAGTGCATACCAGTGCAGCAACGGTAATGGTGATTCCAGAGGCGGAGGATTTTGATGTTCAAATAGATCCAAAGGATGTTCGTATAGATTATTTCTGCTCCTCAGGCCCCGGAGGGCAATCGGTAAACACCACATACTCTGCAGTGCGGTTAACCCATATCCCCACGGGATTGGTCGCCCAATGTCAGGATGAAAAATCACAGCATAAGAACAAGGACAAGGCATTTAAGGTGTTAAGGTCCAGATTGTATGATATGGAATTGGCTAAAAAACAGGCCGAAGATGCTGCAAAGCGTAATTCCCAAGTAAGCAGCGGCGATCGTTCTGCCAAGATTAGGACCTACAATTATCCCCAAGGTAGGGTAACAGACCATAGAATAGGCCTTACCCTATATGATTTGCAAAACATTATTAATGGGGATATCCAAAAAATCATTGATGAGTTGATGTTGGTGGAGAATACCGAAAAGCTAAAAGAGGCCTCGGAGATTTTTTAGGCCCTAACCATGAAAATAGAACATTTAATTTCCCAGATACGTAAAAAGAAGTCCTTTCTCTGTGTGGGCTTGGATACTGATTTGGATAAGATACCCAAGCATCTTCTTAAAGAGGAAGACCCTATTTTCGCTTTCAATAAGGAGATTATCGACGCTACCCATCCTTATTGTGTGGCTTATAAACCCAATATAGCTTTTTATGAAGCCTATGGGTTAAAAGGGTGGAGATCCTTGGAACGCACCATGGAGTATTTAAATACAAATCACCCCGAACTGTTTACCATTGCAGATGCGAAAAGAGGAGATATTGGCAATACCTCTACACGCTATGCAAAAGCATTTTTTGAAACCTTGAATTTTGATTCCCTAACCATTGCGCCGTATATGGGTAGGGATTCGGTGGAACCCTTTTTGCAATTTGAAGATAAACATACCATTCTGTTGGCACTCACATCGAACAAGGGAGCTTTTGATTTTCAAACCAAAAATGTGGGAGCGCATGAATTGTACAAGGAAGTCCTGACAGTTTCAAAAACCTATAAAAATTCAAACAGGCTCATGTATGTGGTAGGGGCTACCAAAGCTGATTATCTGAAAGATGTCAGAAATATTATCCCGGATAGCTTTCTTTTGGTTCCTGGAGTGGGGGCACAAGGAGGAAGCTTGGAGCAGGTTTGCCAACACGGTTTAAACAAGGATATAGGTCTTTTGATAAATTCTTCACGGGGAATACTTTATGCCTCCCAAGGTGAAGATTTTGCAATAATGGCCCAGCGGCAAGCGAAAGCCTTGCAGCAGCATATGGAAGTGGAATTGAAAAGGGCCAGCCTAATAGCTTAGCTTAAGCTATCCAGAATATTTTTGAATGCCTCAGCCTTTTGTTTAAAAAAATCACCCAACTTGGTGTTTGCATAAGTGGCATCCTTGGCTTTTTCCAAAAAAGCACGATACCTAAATTCCAAAGCGGCAATGGCTTGATTTCCGTGGGTTATCGGAGTAACAGTCCCTACCTTGCAATACTGATTATTCATAACTTAAGATTTGTTATATCAAAGATACGTTGAAAAGCACTGAAAAGTTTAGCGGGTATGTGCGTATTCATCTAAAAATCAAGCACTTTGTCTAAAATTTAACAATTGTAGCCCATTTGCCGTTCGGATTAACATTCTATAAATAAAAAATGAACCGTTTGATAAAAGGTAGGGTCTGTTCGGCTTAAAATGAAAAAAACAGCCCATCGGGGTCATATTGAAGACTAATTCAACCATTTACCCAAAAACTGAGAGTGCAATCTCGGTCAATTCCCTTGGGCTGTTCAAAATGAAAGTAAGAAACCGGCAGGTACCACGGGCGAAATCTTATAAACCTTTACCATTTAGTATTCATCCGACTACGATTTCAATACACTTTTTTGATACTGGGATGGAGTTAGTTGTGTATCTTTTTTAAATGCTTTATTAAAAGTTACTTTGTTATTGTAGCCGACTTCGTAGGCTATATTGATTATGTTGAGACTTCGCGCCTTCTTATCTAGCAGAAGCTGTTTGGCCTCTTTAATACGGTAGATGTTCACAAATTCGTGAAAACTGACATTAAAATGCTCGTTAATGATTTGTGAAGCATTATGGCGGGTAGTATTGAGTCTTAGGGCCACCATATCCAAACTTATATTGTTTTCCTTATAAATTTTTTCGTTGGCGAAAAGATCAAGCAAATTCTCTTTGAGCTCTAAGGACAAGCTTGGGGTAAGTCCGGATTTCTGATACTTCGGAAACAACCTATTTATATAAGAATAGGCCCCGTTGAAAACATCGGGCTGAATGTTGGCTGAATAACCCACGTAAAGCACCATTGCAGCCATGGCGATTGCCGAGGTGTCAAAGAGAATCCCAGAATCGAACTGATTAATAATTACAATCCCATAGATTGAGTAGGTTATTACATAAAAAATATGGATATGGTATATGTTCTTTTGCCATATTTGGTTTTTGTGACTCAATAATTTCAACATTCTGCTTTTCAGATATACTTTCCAAACCAAATATCCATAGATTGCCAGAGAAGCAATTTTTAATAGCACCAAGAGCAAGAGTTTATCGGAATCGCTTGGGTTCAAGCCATTGAAAACCCTTGCCAACATAAGCCGTATTTTCGCTTCTCCCGACATTGAGTAAACCTCAACCACCAAAAAGGCAAGCAGTATTACAGTGGGTATTAAATGTAAAACATCCCTCTTCTTAAATCGATATTTCTGTGTAGTGGTTTTAAAGTAGAAGTATAACAAGGGGCCATACAGAAAGGAGGCCCAAGTGGACATCAAATAGGCATGTGGATATTCAAACAGATAATTTGCCCTGTTGACACTTATATTCAAAATAAAAAGAGAATGAATGAACACAAACAGACCAATCAAACCCCTGGAAGTGGGATGAATTTTGTTGTTCAGAACGATAATGAATACAACGTAAAAACCGATTAATGCCACAAAAAGAAATACTAGGGACCATGGAGTGGCCCTTGGTATTAGCTTGGTGGTTATACTTTGAAACACTTCAGTTTTTCTAATAGGGTCAAAACCTTCGCTCAACAAAAAATTGGGATTAAAATCGGTCTTGAAACATTCATAGATGTACTCAATGGATTTAGATGGATTTTCCAATGCGGCCTCACTTAAAGCCATTTTTTTCAGGATATGTTTCCTTTCCTCTTCTGTGTTGCCAAGATTTTTTTGATATAGAGGAAGTGCCTTCTTGTACCTGTGGATATTGAAATAATAATCGGCCCATGCAAGGGAATCCGGTATGGTGGTATTGATTGAGTTGTCGGTATTGGCAATTTGAAACTCGAACGACTTAGCAGATAAAGACGTACGAGAAAACAATAAAATAATCAATAGAAAACCCCAAGTTCTCATTTTTGAGTTCGAATTAGCCTTATTCAAGTTAATTATTTAACAAATTTGAAATGTTAAAAAAATCTTAAAAACGGAAACCCCGATAATAGTTTACCTCTCTATTATAATATTCTATTATTTTTTAAGGTTAAAAAAAACAGTTGAAAATCAATATGTTGCACATGAAACAAAAAAAAACCGGTGCACGCACCGGTTTAAACTAACTAACTCAAAAAAATGCTAACTCAGATAATTTCTGTTACAAAATTCCGCCTTAACCTTCAGGCTAAGGTTAAATTAACTTTAGCAATTTGTTATAATTGCCTCATTTTATTGAATTTATAACGGCATAGTTTTCAGGTTATTGCATAATTCTGAAAAAAAAGCACTTAATCCTGCAAAGCAAACACTCTTTTTAACAATTCTGTTGTTCTTGACGAAATTTTTGTCCTAATTTCCTTTTCCTCTATGGCAATCATTTGGTAAACACCTTCAAGGGCTTTTTTGGTCGTATAGTCCGTAAGGTTTGGATTCACATCGTTGGTTAGGGGTAGACTGTTGTATTTGTTTATGATATTGCTCCAAATCTGGTCAGCACCTACTTTTTGGAACGAATTTTTAATAACAGGATTGAATTTGTCATACAATTGGGTTTTGGTGGACTTTTCCAAATACTGCGTTGCGGCGTTGTCCGATCCCAAAAGTATTTGCTTGGCATCGTAGAAGGTGATGCCCTTGACCGCTTGAACAAAGATGGGTGTAGCTTCACCAACGGCATCTTCGGCAGCTCGGTTGATTATACGCAAACCCTCGTCTGCCAAATTTCCAAGACCAACATCCCTTAAAGTCTTATCAACTTTTTTTAACTCTTCCGGAAGTAGAATTCGTACTAATTCATTTTTAAAGAAACCGTCTTTTAGGGCCAACTTGTTCACTTGTTTGTCAATGCCCATCTGAAGTGCCTCTCTCAGTCCTTGGGCAATTTCAGGATTCCCTATGCCTGGTCCTCCCTGAGGCAATTGGTTCACGACCTGTTGTAGCTCAGTGCAGCCAAAAAACTGAAATGCCAAAAAGCAAAGTAAGATTCGTTTCATGATTCAACGTTTAGAATTTGTGCTCAAATTAAGGCTAAACGATAAAAAAGCAACTCTACCTGAAGAATTTCTATGAAAAAACAACGGTTTTGTTGTTATACACTATAGTCTTTCGTGCTACATGAAAATGCACCGCACGGGAAAGTACAAGACGTTCCAAATCACGCCCTTTGGCAATTAAATCCTGAATGGAGTGGGAATGGGATACCCTTGCCACATCCTGTTCGATAATGGGTCCTGCATCCAGTTCTTCAGTAACATAATGGCTGGTCGCACCAATGATTTTAACGCCACGTTCAAAAGCGGCATGGTACGGTTTGGCCCCCGCAAAGGCTGGTAAAAAGGAATGGTGTATGTTAATAATTTTTTGTGGAAAGGCATTGATTATTGTGGGAGAAACAATCTGCATGTATCGAGCCAATACGATAAAGTCCACTTGATGTTCTTTTAACAGTTGAAGTTGTTTTTCTTCTGCTCCTTCCTTGGTTTCTTTTGTTACTGGAATATGATAGTAAGGAATGGCAAACTGATTGGCTATGGGTTCCAAATCTGGGTGATTGCTCAAAACAATGGGGATGTCGACTTGTAGCTCTCCAGCACTGTGTCGGGTCAATAAATCATACAGGCAATGCTTGTACTTGGAAACAAATAGAGCCATACGAGGTCTGTAATCGTCAGAGTAAATATCCCAATCCATCTGGAAGTTGAACGCCAGTTTTTTTTCAAACTCCCTACTGAAATTATCCAATGATTGTTCCAGTTCAAATTCACATTCCAATCGCATGAAGAAGACCCCCGCTTGCTTATCCACATGCTGATCCAGATATACCACGTTGCCATCTTGTTCGTAGATGAAAGTGGTTACCGCTCGTATGATTCCCGATTGGTCGGGACAATGGATGAGTATTGTGAGTTTCATGGTCAAAAGTTGACCGATAAATTTAGAACAATCAAAAAAGGAAATCTAACCGTCGCTATTTTTTTGTAAAATTCGAAACAAAATCAATTTTCAGTTGCATTTTCTGTAAATTGCAGGGCTAAAAAAGACGTTTTATTGTCAATGGAACAAATCAAACCCTATCAGCCCAAACATAAGATCAGAATTGTTACAGCAGCCTCACTTTTTGATGGTCATGATGCTGCAATAAACATTATGCGTCGAATTATTCAAGCAACTGGGGTTGAGGTCATCCATTTGGGGCATGATAGAAGTGTTGCTGAGGTTGTAAACTGTGCCATTCAAGAAGATGCCCATGCCATTGCCATGACTTCTTATCAGGGCGGTCATAATGAATATTTTCGGTATATGTACGATTTGCTCCAGGAGAAAGATGCTGGGCATATCAAGATATTTGGTGGCGGTGGTGGAGTAATCCTTCCAGAAGAGATCAAGGAATTGATGGATTATGGCATTGAACGCATTTACGCTCCCGATGATGGTCGTGAGATGGGATTGCAGGGCATGATCAATGATTTGGTGCAGCGCTGTGACAATGCAATCCCCGACCTACAGGTTTCCAAAGACTACACTTTCGTCGATTTGTTGGGAGAGAAGCATCCCAACACCATTGCCCGATTGATATCCTTGGCAGAAAACAGGCATGATGTCTATGAAACCTATCAAAAAGAAATAGAAAGACTATCGGGAAAAACCCCGGTGCTTGGCATTACAGGAACGGGTGGCGCTGGAAAATCGAGTTTGGTGGATGAACTGGTACGTCGGTTTATATTGGATTTTCCTGAAAAACATATTGGCATTATCTCGGTGGACCCTTCCAAGCGTAAAACCGGAGGAGCACTGTTGGGCGACCGTATTCGTATGAATGCCATCAAAGATAATAGGGTTTATATGCGGTCTTTGGCCACACGCCAATCCAACTTGGCACTTTCCAAACATGTTTCGGAAGCTGTGCAGGTGCTAAAAGCAGCTCATTTTGACCTTATTATTTTGGAAACTTCGGGAATAGGGCAATCTGATACCGAAATTTTGGAACATAGCGATAACTCACTCTATGTGATGACCCCTGAATTTGGAGCTGCCACCCAGTTGGAGAAAATTGATATGCTCGACTTCGCCGATATCGTAGCCATTAACAAGTTTGATAAAAGAGGTTCCTTGGATGCACTTCGCGATGTGAAAAAACAATATCAGAGGAACCATGGTCTTTGGAATGCGAAGAGTGAAGACTTGCCTATCTATGGTACCATTGCCTCCCAGTTCAATGATCCTGGCATGAATAAGCTTTATGTGGCTGTGATGGACATCTTGGCAGCGAAAGCAGGACCAGCCTTGCGCTCAAAATTTGAGGTGCGCAATGAAATGAGCGAGAAAATATTTGTTATTCCCCCGGCAAGAACACGCTATCTTTCTGAAATTGCAGAGACCAATAGGGCTTATGACGATAAAGTGGAACAACAGGCAAAAATTGCCCAAAGACTTTATGGAATTTTCTTGACCATTACTTCCTTTTTCGATGAAAATGCTGAAAACGCTGAAAACCGCTTTTTGGATAAATCAGGATTGAACGAATCGGCCATTTTTTCTCTGGTCAAAGAAGAACAGGATAAGACACTTTGCTCGCTGTTGATTAAAGAATTTGACAAGGTAAAGATGGATTTGGATCCACACAATTGGGAATCTATTTTGCAATGGAGAGAAAAGATAAATCGATATAAATCTGAAATTTACACCTTTAAGGTTAGAGGGAAAGAAGTAAAAATCAAGACCCACACGGAATCTTTATCACATAGTCAAATCCCTAAAGTGGCCTTGCCTAAATATAAGGCGTGGGGAGATATACTTTATTGGATTTTGCAGGAGAATGTGCCGGGAGCGTTTCCTTTTACTTCAGGATTGTATCCGTTTAAAAGGGAAGGGGAGGATCCCACAAGAATGTTTGCAGGGGAAGGTGGTCCTGAAAGAACCAACAGACGGTTTCATTATGTAAGTTTGGATATGCCGGCCAAGCGGCTATCCACGGCCTTTGATTCTGTTACCCTGTATGGTCATGATCCCGACCACAGACCTGACATTTATGGTAAAATCGGAAATGCTGGGGTATCCATTTGCTGTTTGGATGATGCCAAAAAATTGTATTCTGGATTTGATCTTAGCGACTCCATGACTTCGGTGAGTATGACCATCAACGGGCCAGCACCCATGCTACTGGCCTTTTTCATGAATGCTGCCATCGACCAAAATTGTGAAAAGTACATCAAACAGAAGGGACTTGAGAAAGAAGTAGAGCAAAAAATAAAGAAGATATTCAAAAAAGCAGGCAATGAAATGCCTGCCTATATGGGGTATTTGCCAGAGGGCAACAATGGCCTGGGTCTGATGCTTTTAGGTGTAACCGGAGATCAGGTGTTGCCAGCTGAAGTTTATGAAAGAATCAAGAAGGAGACCCTCAGTCAGGTTCGTGGTACAGTACAGGCAGATATCCTTAAAGAAGACCAGGCACAGAACACATGCATTTTCTCTACGGAGTTTGCCCTTCGGTTGATGGGGGATGTTCAAGAATATTTTATTGAACACCAGGTGCGCAATTTCTATTCTGTTTCCATTTCGGGATACCACATTGCAGAGGCAGGGGCTAATCCGATAACGCAATTGGCTTTTACCCTTTCCAACGGCTTTACCTATGTGGAATATTACTTAAGCCGTGGGATGGATATCAATAAGTTTGGGCCCAATTTATCCTTTTTCTTTTCCAATGGCGTTGACCCAGAATATGCCGTAATTGGTCGAGTGGCCCGTAGAATATGGGCCAAGGCCTTGAAGGAAAAATATGGAGCGAATCCAAGGGCACAAATGTTGAAATACCATATTCAAACTTCGGGAAGGAGTCTTCACGCCCAAGAAATAGACTTCAACGACATTCGCACAACCTTACAGGCTTTATACGCCATTTACGATAATTGCAACTCACTGCACACCAATGCCTACGATGAAGCCATTACGACCCCTACGGAAGAATCGGTCAGAAGGGCGATGGCCATTCAGCTGATCATCAATAAAGAATTGGGATTGGCTAAAAACGAGAATCCCATGCAGGGTTCCTTCATCATTGAGGAACTTACCGATTTGGTAGAGGAAGCGGTGCTGATGGAATTTGACCGAATTACAGAACGCGGTGGGGTGTTGGGCGCTATGGAGACGATGTACCAACGTTCCAAAATACAGGAAGAAAGCTTGCACTATGAAACCTTAAAGCACTCTGGAGCGTATCCCATTATTGGAGTAAATACTTTCTTAAGCTCCAAGGGCTCACCCACTATACTTCCAGCCGAGGTGATTCGGGCTACCGAAGAGGAAAAGAAAAACCAAATCCAGACCTTGAAGAATTTGCATCAACGCAACGAAAAAGAAGCGATTGCCCAGTTGGAAGCTTTGCAGAATACCGCCATTCAGAATGAAAATCTTTTTGAGAAGCTGATGGAGGTATCGAAATATTGTTCTCTTGGGCAGATTACCAATGCCTTATTTGAAGTGGGTGGACAGTATAGAAGAAATATGTAAATAAGCAGAAGTGGTCTAATCGTTTCTATTAAGAATTGATTTTCTCCATTTTTTAAAAGAAGATCTAAATACCTTGATTTCTTTTCGAAGCAAATTGAGGTATTCCTTCTCTTTTACACCGTCCCTTTCGAGTCCATTGCAGTAGGCTAGAATATTACGGGTCATAATGTTAATGAAAGTCAAACTTTTCATCCGTACCGAATAAGAATTACTCAATGTCACCTGCTCAATTTCTTTGGTGATGAGCATGGCATCCGTCAACATGGATTTTGTGATATCATTTCGAAAGCTTTCCACCTTTCGAAATGACAGTACTTCTTTGTTGTTGGAAAAATAGATGGCAATGGCTTCGCTCAAATCACGAAGTGCCAAGGATTTGCGATATATACCAAGAGAATTTAATGAACTTCCCTCCATTTTCTTTAAGCAATTTTCTATTATAAAATTACGTACGACAGCACTATTCTTGATTTACTTTTTAAAGTGATATGCTGATTTTGCTTTTTAATCGTAAATTTGTTTAACCATTTCACTTTAAAAATGAAAATAGATGCACTCAATTGGCAAATCCTTGCACATTTACAACAAAATGCCAGGGAGTCCTTCGCTCATATTGGACGCAAAATTGGCTTGACTTCTCCGGCTGTGGCAGAACGGGTAAAGAAGATGGAGGATTTTGGGATTATCAAAGGATACAACACCCAAGTTTCTTATACCTTGGTCGGTCATCAATTAAAGGCCATTATCATGTTGAGGGCTTTTATGGGAAAATTGAAGCCTTTTTTGGAAAAAGTAAAATCATTTCAAGAAGTGGTAAACTGTTACCGAATTACTGGAAACGAAAATATTATCATGGAAGTAGTTTTGCGGGATCAATCACATTTGGAGAAATTTATAGATGAGTTGATTGTTTATGGGGAATGCAGGACCCATATTGTGCTGTCCAACGTAGTGGAAAATGCACCGATTAAAAAAACGAGGGACATAAAATAATTTGGAGTAAATTTAAGAAGACGGTGAAGGTAATTTGCTTTGGCCGGATTTTTGAAGGACAAATGCTATGAAAAAAATACACCTACTGTTCATTCTTCAGTTTCTTATAGTACAAGGAATATTTTCCCAACAGATTGCATTAAAGAAAGGGGTCATTTTAGAAGGATTGTCGATACACGATTCTATTCCAGAAACTTTTTCGCTGTATTTGCCGACTACATTCAATGCTGACCGCAAATGGCCTTTATTAATGGTCTTCGATTTGAATGGAGAAGAAAAACGAACACTTTCCATGTTTTTGCAAGCTGCGGAACAGGAAGGTTACCTATTGGCTGCACCACATATTTCAGATACTGTTTCCCTGTCGGCCAATATGGTATCCACCGGTAAAACTATTGAACACATTGCAAACTTACTTCCGGTGCAGCAAAATAGAATTTATACCGCAGGAGCGAATTCTGGAGCACGATTTTCAAATCTTGTTCCAATTTTCATCAAAAACGTTAGTGGAGCCATTTCTATAGCGGCCACTATTGCCAATACCGATTTATTGAACGTGAAACAACCTTTTCACTTTGTGGGGATTGTAGGAAAAAATAATTTTGAATACACATCGATGTTAGCTGTGGAGAAGATTTTAGATCGTTTTAAATTTCCAAACCAAATATTGTTGCACGAAAAAGAAGGAGCTTGGCCTGATCTTGAGTATCTTAAAAAAAGTTTGCAGTTATTGACTTTGGGTGCCATGGCAAAGGGAGTTGTCCCAAAAGATTCCACATATGTTGAAAGCGCATTCAATGAAGACGTTAAAAAAGTGAACGGTTTAATACAGCGACGAAAATTGTTGTTGGCCGAACAGTATTTGGGAGAAATGACATCCATCTATGGGGCTCATAGGAATTTAGATTCACTGCGTGCCGTGCTCAAAGATTTGCGCAGGGATAAACTGTACAGGGCCATGCGCCGTGGCGAGAACAATGCATTTCTTAAAGAATCACTACTTAAAGAGGACTATCAATATTATATGGAAGAGGATATCCTTAGCCATAATTTCAACAATTTGGGATGGTGGAACTTCCAAATGCAGGAGCTGGAGAAGTTTATCTCAGGCACAGACATCTACGAAAAACAAATGGGTAATCGGTTGCAGAATTTTGTGAACGCCCTGGCCGTGGATAACATAAATATTGAACTCTCCGAACCCATTATTGATGAGGATGCCCTTGCCTTTTTGTATATGCTAAAAACTGTACTTGAACCCGAAAATTTTGATTATTATCTCAACATTATTTCTTTGAGCTCCAAAAATGAGGATTTTGGGACAGCGTTGTTTTATCTGGAAGAGGCATTGAAAAAAGGATTTAAAGACACGGATAAGCTTTATAATTTGGAAGATACAGCCTTGTTCCGCATTACGCCAGAATTCAACAAAGTAGTGTCAAAATATTTAAAGGACGCCCGCTATGATATCATTGAAGAATAAGACTGGGTACTTTTTCTAAATCCCAATCAATCACCAAACCTTTCGCCAATGATTTTGCTATTTCCTTTCCATAGAGGTGTTCGCAGAGATAAAGTGCGGCTTCAAAGCTTTTGGCTCCGCCCGCAGAAGTAACAAATTTTCCATCATGTACGAAAAGCACGCTGTCCTTAACCTTGAGGTTAGGGAACATAATCTTGTACTTTTCAATATCAGAAGGAAATGTGGTCGAGAACACACTGTCCAAAACCCCAGCCTTTGCCAACACAAAAGCTCCATCACAGTGTGAAGTGACGAACAATGCATGTTGACTTGTCTTCTTGACAAACTTGATCATGGTAGAATCCTGAAGGTCAGTATCCAAATGATGCTCAGCACTGGGTACCACTAAAATATCAATCCTCGGAATGGAATCTTGGGTGTAATCAAAATCAGGAAGTATACGAACTCCCTCAAACGAAGTGATTGGCTTAAGCGTGTTGGCGATCGCAAACGTGTTCATCGCCTTTATCCCTTTACGGTATTGGGTATGCTGAAAAATATCATACGGTGCTGTGAATTCGGTATTGTAGACCCCATCCATAATCAAAAAACCCACGTTGTACCAATCGGGATTTATATGGGGTAGAGTACGTTCCGATTGTTTTGTAGCACTTTGCTGCTTTTTTTTCTGATCACAAGCTCCAAAAAAGACAAGAAGCAGACAAATGGAGAGGTGTTTTTTCATCATGCAACTAAGGTAGCATAAACTGTGCTTTCCCATACCTTTGCATCAAAATTTCGTTTCAATGAAACATCGCCTCTATTTTTTTATGCTTTTGGTTTTGGCTTGTGGGCGTGGAAAAAAATACCACGACCAAACGGAACGGAAAGAATACAAATCTGAAAAACTTAAAGCCATTGTGGATTTTCAAGAGGAGCTTAACGAGAGTATTCGTGACCCCGAAACCTCTCCCTTGCCCGATAAGTACCGCAAAGATTTTGAAACATTGGATTTTTTTGAGCCGGACACTTCATATATGGTAAAAGCAAAATTGGTTCGCACCCCAGATGCTGGGCCTTTTCAAATGCCTACCACCACGGACCGAAAATCCTTGGAGGTGGTTTATGGCATTGCCCATTTCAATTTGAATGGTACAATGCATCAATTGGAAGTGTACCAGAGTTTGGATTTGATGGACCAAGAAGAATATGAAGACTACTTGTTCTTACCCTTTTTGGATGAAACCAATGGTGATGAAACCTATGGGGGAGGACGTTATATTGATTTGTCCATCCCCAAAGGGGATACATTGGTCATTGATTTCAACAGGGCCTACAATCCTTATTGTGTGTATAACAAAAAGTACTCCTGCCCTCTAGTGCCAAGGCAAAACTATTTGAGAACTAGTGTGAGAGCAGGAGTGAAAGACTATAAGGTTGAAAAAAAGCCTTAATCCCGGAGGAATAAGGCTTTTTTGTCAAAATTCTCAGGTTGTGTGGATTAAAAAGAGTAGATAGCGGCAAAGAGAACAGACGCCAAGCTTCCTGTAGCCTCCCTGTCATTATCTATAAAGACATCTTCCGAAGAACTGTCCAATCGAATTTCGGGTTTTAGGATTAAATCTCCGATAGTGGCACTTCCGGTTAAGGTAAGTGCCAATACACTTCCGTCACCATCAACATCGGAACCTATTCCGGCTATATCGCCAAAGAAGTCACCCGTCATAAAGTATTCCCCGCGCAAACCAATGGTAAAGGTGTCGGAGGTTTTATATTGTGGATAAAGTGCTACACCAGTAAAGCTACCTCCATCATCCTCTTGGCTGAAGTGTGCAGCATTGATTCCCAAAAAGAATTCCTCGGACAGATCAAACCCACCCGTATAGTCAATTTCAAATCCACCTTGGCTATAAAGTAGGTTCAAGAACTGACCAGAATATCCCAATTGGGCTCCTACTGCATAATCGCCAGTGCCGTTCAACTCAGTAAGGTCGGTTGGATTCATCACGGCAAGCATGGCAGACCATTCGTTGCCCAAATCAAAATCAGCTTTCAAACCGGTATGACTGAATGGTCCATAAGAAAATAAGTATGAGGTACTGTAGTTGAAGTTTGCCACAGGTGAGATGACTTCATACCCTAAAAAGGTATTGAAGTTACCAAAAGTAAGGGTAACAGCGTCGCTCACATTCCAGTACACGTACAATTGGTTTACAATATCCCCTGTTGCAGAGTACATGGGGGAGGCAAAAATGGCATCTGTTCCCCTAGGCCCAAAGACCAAATCGCCTACAAATCCTACTTTTTCACCTTCGTAGGAAGCAATTACGTTGGCCATGCCCAAAGCGAACCCATCAAGATTGGCAAAAGATGATTCGGGAGCAATCGCGTCTTCTCCGTTGGGCGCAGTGATGTTGGACCTATAGTAAGCATCCACCGACCCGGTAAATTCGAATTTTGGTTTCTCTTCTTCCTCTTGCGAAAAACCTTGAACCGATACTATGGCAAGGGCTGCAAATAGTATTTTTTTTGCGAACTTTGTATTTATAATCGTTTTCATAATCTTAAATAGTTTAAGTGCCCTCCTTGGAGGAGCGTTTAATTCAATTTTTGAGTTTCAAGTTGAAAAGGTTATACCACGGAGCGTTTGGCAGAACGCTCCGTTTCCTTTTTATAATTTAATGTTGATTCATTCTAAAATCGGCATAGGCATCCATACCGTGTTCGTGGATATCAAGACCTTCGAGTTCTTCTTCTTCTGATACCCTAAGTCCAGAGACTTTCTTGATCACAAACAGGATGATGAAAGCCGTCAATGAGCAAAATGTTGCTGCTGCTCCAACTCCGGCCAACTGCACCAAAAATTGGTCGAAACCGGCCAATTGTCCAAAAATTCCAACGGCAAGTGTGCCCCAGATTCCGCAAATCAAGTGAACGGCCACTGCGCCAACAGGATCATCCAATTTTAGTTTGTCTATCAGGGCAACTCCGGCAACAATGATTAGACCGGCCAAAAGACCAATAATGACCGCCTCATTGGGAGACATTTGGTCTGCTCCTGCGGTAATACCCACAAGACCGCCCAAGATTCCGTTCAGGAACATGGTCAAGTCAAAGTTTTTGTAAGCGAAGAATGAAGTTACAAAGGCGGAAACTCCACCGGCTGCTGCGGCCAGTGAGGTAGTAACCAATACCAAGGAAGTTAATTCTGGGTCAGCGGAAAGTACGGAACCCCCATTAAATCCGAACCAGCCCAACCATAGAATCAATACACCCGCTGCGGCCAAAGGTAAGTTATGCCCTGGAATGGCTTTTGTTTTTCCATCCTCTCCAAATTTGCCGATTCTAGCTCCCAGAAGGTAAATGGCCATTAAAGCGCCCCATCCTCCAACGGAGTGAACCAATGTAGACCCTGCAAAATCGTAGAATCCTTCGGCTTCACCAAAAGAAAGGGAAGATAGGAATCCGCTTCCCCACTGCCACGAACCTACGATTGGATAGATAAGCCCTACATATATTATGGTAAATACCATGAAGCTTCCCAATTTAATACGTTCTGCTACCGCTCCAGATACGATGGTGGCCGCTGTGGCCGCAAACATGCCTTGGAACAAGAAATCGGTCCACCAAGTATAGCCACCGTCGGCATATTCCGGTGTCATACCATTTTCTGGGGCAGCGATTCCGAAACCTGCGAATTTGAGAAAACCTAAATCCCCATCTTCAAAGCCAGGGTACATTAAATTAAAGCCTCCTATGTAATAGAGTAAAATTCCAACACATATAATGAAAACATTTTTGAATAAAATGTTCACCGTGTTCTTTTGTCTGGTAAGACCGATTTCCAAAAAGGAGAACCCCAGGTGCATAAAGAACACCAGTCCGGTACATACCATCATCCATACGTTATTTGCTGTAAATAATCCTGAATCCATAATCTTTAAATATTGTCGTTAGTTGGTTTGTAATTAGTTTATTCCGGCGCTTCCGTTCTCCTTGGTTCTTATTCGATACGCTTCAATCACATCGGATACGAATATTTTACCATCTCCCACATTTCCAGTGGCAGCGGAATCCAATAATGTGTTGACCGTTTTTTCCAAAAAATCATCAGACACGACTATAACCAGATACCTTCGTTGAATATCTGATGTACTGTAGGAGATACCCCTGTAAACATGACCTTGTTTTTCGTTTCCGACTCCTGTTACATCCCAGTAACTGAAGAAGTTCACCTCAATTTCATGAAGTGCTTTTTTCACCTCATCAAATTTTGATTTTCTAATAATTGCCTCGACTTTTTTCATAATTAAGATGTTAATTGATGAGGTCAAATATAGATTAATACGGTTTAGACCATGTAATTTATATGGGTATGGATGCTATTTTTATTGTTATAAAAAAAATACCCCTATAATTTTAGGGGTATATGATTATACAAATCATTTTTTTAATCATTTAATGATTTTTTCATAACACAAAAGGTAGCGGGGAGCTTATTTTGAACGTAATGAGGATTTTTATTACAAATGTGTTATCAAACAAACAAAAAGGAAGCATAAAAGTTAGAAACGTAACTAGTTGCCCAATCTGGTAAGCCAGAACCCAAGGGAAACTGCCAAAACACCAAGCACCAAACTGGAAATAGTATAAAAAGAGAAGTTGAATAGCTCGCCATTCTTTAAAAATGTGTGCTGCTCAAACGCGAATGCCGAAAAGGTGGTAAACCCACCACAAAAGCCAGTGGCCAAAAAAAGTGAAGTATTCAAAGAAAAAAGGTTGCCCCTTTCAGATAGCCCGAGTATTACACCTATTAATAGACAACCAAGAACATTGACCAAAAAAGTACCTAGAAAGAAATTCTGGAATTGGGGATTAAGGAATTTGGAAATAACAAAGCGGAGTAAACTGCCAAAGCCGCCCCCAAGAAAAACAAGAAGAGCATGTTTCATAGCTTAAAGGTACAAACTAAACCGCTTTCTTGTATTCAGTTTCAGAAGACTTCGGGGGGAAGAGTTTGGTAACGGAAGTCTTATCATTTTTCTGCGCTGACCTTCCAAATACTTCAGTGGTACCATTAACACTGAACAACAAAAGGACTGCGTTTATAGCAAGTAAGCCGAATAAGATTCCCAAAAATGTAATCATAGTGGATTTGCTAAATAAATGTTAAACAAAAGTACACCTTTTCTTATAGTATACGTTTAGAACCTTATTAAAAGTTGTAAAGACCTCCTTTTTTGTGGTATATGCAATGTTGCTGTTAATTTTTGAGAAAGTGTTTGATCAAGAATAGGACGATTACAAAAATCACAAAGGAAACTAAGACCCATGTTACACCTTTATAATTTCTTTGGTGCAATTTTTTGTCTTTGCGGTAAGAAATAACTAGGAGTACGATAAAGGCAATAACAAAAAGTAAGGCAAAAACCAGCTGTCCGGTACTGAACATATTTTATATTTTTACGCAAAGCTAAATCAAATAACGAGCAATGAAAAGTAAAATAAAGGCAGTTGAAATGTTCCATAAATCATTTGGCCTTGGCGTTTCGCAAAAACCAACAGCCAACTTGGGATTCGGTAAGAATAGATTGAGGTTCAATCTGATGGACGAGGAGAACAAAGAATATTTGGAGGCTGCCAATAATGGCGACTTAATAGAGGTCGCCGATGCTTTGGGCGATATGCTATACATTCTTTGTGGCACCATTTTGGAGCATGGCATGCAATATAAGATTGAGGAGGTTTTTGAAGAAATCCAGCGCAGCAATATGAGCAAGTTGGGAAAAGATGGCAAGCCTATATATAGGGAGGATGGAAAAGTGCTTAAGGGACCGAACTATTTCAAACCTAATATTCAGGAAATTATGGACAAATAAAAAAAGCACCAAAATGGTGCTTTTATCGATTATACTACTTTATAGCGCCATCCAAATTTATCTTCAGCGCGGTTGTATTGAATATCTGTTATTCGTTTCTTCAGCTTAGACGCATAACTGTCGCCTAGTTCCGGCAACTCATAATCTACATCTTTATAACCAAAAGCAGCAATTGGTGAAACTACCGCTGCAGTGCCTGCTCCGAACATTTCCTTCAATGAACCATTTTTCGCGGCATCAACCACTTCTTTTACCGATACCTTTCGGACTTCGGTGTCAATGCCTTCATCTTTGGCAATATCCAAAATACTTTTTCGAGTAATACCATCCAAAATACGATCGTTGGTGGGCGCAGTGATCAGGGTATCATTGATACGCACAAAAACGTTCATTGCCCCGGCCTCTTCAATGAACTCATGGTTGTTGTCATCTGTCCAAATAACTTGTTGATATCCTTTTTCGGCAGCAAGCTGGGTGGGATAGAACTGTCCCGCATAATTTCCTCCCGCCTTGGCATACCCAACACCACCATTGGCCGCCCGGGAATACTTTTCTTCAATCAAAACCTTGACCTTGCCTGAAAAATAGGCTCCAGAGGGTGCCAAGGCAATGATAAATTTGTATTTATCCGCTGGTGACGCATGAAAGCCCGTGCCAGAGGCAAACATAAAAGGTCTAACATACAATGAGCTCCCAGGATTTTGCGGAACCCAATCTTGCTCCAATCGCAACAGGGCCGTCAGGCCATCTATAAAATGGCTTTCAGGAAGTTCAGGTATGGCCAATCTTTTTGCAGATTTGTTCAATCGTTTAAAATTTTCCATGGGCCTAAAGAGCCATACACTACCTTGCTCATCTTTGTAGGCTTTTAGTCCTTCAAAAATGGACTGCCCGTAATGAAATATTTTAGAAGAAGGTTCTAATGTAACGGGTTGGTAAGGAATAATCTTGGGGGCGCTCCATTCCCCATCGTTAAAATCGGAGACCAACATATGATCGGTATACGTGGTCCCAAAGGCAAGATTGTCAAAATCCACATTATGAATTTTAGAAGTCTTGGCTTTTTCCACAGGTATATTGTTTACCATTGCTTCCATGACCTAATGATTTAGACATTAAAATTAGCCAATTATTGTTAGTTTTGGCCTAACCCGAATTCTAATTATTATTCTTTTTTAGAGAGAACACAAATCTTGTTGATTATGAGGTTTTTTAACATTTTCGCTACCGTTTTACCAATGTTTTTTATACAGTTTGCCGTAGCGCAGGACGAAGATTCAGATGTTTTTTATGGTGAGGTCTTCGAAGTGCAGCAAAATCAGTATGGTATCCAAAGTGTTTACCGGGAACTTCTTCCAAAAGACACGGTCCAAACCCAATTGGTGGGAAAAATTAAGGAAGTGTGCCAAGCAAAAGGATGTTGGATGAAAGTGACTATGGAAAACAGTGAAGAAGTTTTTGTGAGATTTAAGGACTATGGTTTTTTTGTGCCCAAAAATTCAGCCAGTAAAGATGTGGTTGTCAATGGTATGGCTTTTTTGGAAGAGATGTCGGTCGAAGATCAAAAACATTATGCACGAGATAGAGGAGCCTCGTCTGAAGAAATAGCTCAAATTAAGGCTCCCAAGAAAATATTGCGTTTAGAGGCCGATGGTGTGTTAATCCGCAACGAAAATTGAAGCGCAGGATAATTGAAACCGGAGATGGTTCCAAAACCATTCAAATAGAGGATTGGGGCGAACAATATCATTCCAAACATGGAGCGGTTCAGGAAGCATATCACGTTTTTATTGAACATGGATTGTGCTTGTTCCATAAAACCGAGGTCAACCTTTTGGAAATTGGCTTTGGAACAGGGTTAAACGCGTTGATTACACTTTTAGAATCTGAACAACTGGAGTTGACCATTAATTACAGGGGAGTGGAGGCGTTTCCCGTTTCTCAGGCAGAAGTTATCGCTCTAGACTACGGTAAACATTTCAGGGCCAAGGATTGCGAAACAGTGTTGAAAAAAATGCACGATGCCCCTTGGGAAGAATCCGTACAGTTAACCGACACATTTATTCTGCAAAAGCAAAAAAAAGATTTCAAGGATGTAACTGACAAAAACCTGTTTAACCTCATTTATTTTGATGCTTTTGGCCCTAGGGTGCAACCCGAATTATGGACCGAGGAAATCTTTATGAAAATGTATCGTTCGCTCCAAAAAAATGGAACTTTGATCACCTACTCGGCCAAGGGTAGTGTACGTAGGGCATTGCAAACTGTTGGTTTTTTAGTGGAACGATTGCCGGGTCCGCCTGGAAAAAGAGAAATGCTGCGCGCCACGAAAACCTAACGTTGTTTGAATGTTATGTTAACCCCTGAAAATTTGCTATCATAAATTGTCATAAAGTTTAAACATTTGTGTTAAACCTAAATTAATACCTGAAAAGCAGACATTTAAACTACTAACTTTGAAACAAAATGATTGTATGAAGGTGTTGATTACAGGAGCTACGGGATTGGTAGGTGAAGCTATTGTTAAAGTGCTGGACCAACGAAATATTTCGGTGAACTACCTTACCACCAGCAAAGAGAAAATTACAAACTCTCCCGATTTTCAAGGATTTTATTGGAACCCCAACAATGGTGAGATTGACATGGCCTGTCTGGAAGGAGTGGATGCTGTCATCAATTTAGCGGGAGCCAGTATTGCAAAGCGATGGACAAAGGAGCACAAACAAAAAATCTTGGAAAGCAGGACCAAAAGCTTGGACACCCTGCGAAACGCATTGGCCACAGACAAGTCGGCTAGAATAAAATCGTTTATAACCGCATCAGCGATTGGAATATATCCTGATTCTTTGACCCATTATTATGATGAAAAAGAAACAGCGGTGGATAATAGCTTTGTAGGAGATGTCGTAAAACAATGGGAAGCTTCCGCAGACCAATTTGAAGACCTTGGCCTTGATGTGGCCAAAATTCGGATAGGAATCGTACTCGCTACCGATGGAGGCGCACTGCCGCGAATGGCAGCACCCGTCAAAAATTTTGTCGGGGCCCCAGTGGGAAGCGGTGAGCAATGGCAATCTTGGGTTCATATTGATGATTTGGCTCAAATGTTCGTTTTTGTTTTGGAAAATAGGCTCCACGGGGTCTTCAATGGAGTTTCGCCCAATCCTGTGACCAATACTAAAATGACCAAAGAATTGGCACGGGTACTCAACCGCCCACTCTGGCTGCCAAATGTCCCAAAATTTGTGCTCAAGGCGGTGTTTGGAAAAATGTCCTATCTATTGTTTGCCAGTCAAAGGGTCAGTAGTAAAAAAATTGAAAAGCAAGGATTCATTTTTCTATATCCCAACCTAAGTTTGGCATTAGAGCATTTGTATGTTGAAAACAATAACAAAGAAACGTCGCCGACGACAATGAAGAACGAGCTGGTATAGAGCTCAAAACCCTTTAATAGAATGGATAAAATCCGCTACTGCGGATTTTTTTATGTTTTATAATGACATTTTGACATTTTTGGACAATTGGCAGTACTTTTGCCACTTCAGAAAGAGAAATAAAACAAACGTTTATGAGCAAAAAGAGTAAGGTTGAGGAAATGGAAGAGGAACTCAATGGGGTTCCCACGAACGAGAACCCTGAACTGAGCGAAAAAAACGAAAGTGCGGACCACGGAGTTGAAGAAGATGAAGAAGTTTCAATGGAAGACCGACTGCGTGAAGATTTGGCCAAGGAAAAAGATAAATTTCTAAGACTGTTTGCAGAATTTGAAAACTTTAAGAAAAGAACTTCCAAAGAACGGATGGAGCTTTTCAAAACTGCGGGTCAAGAGGTAATGGTTTCCCTATTGCCCATCATGGACGACTTTGATCGTGCCCTTAAAGAACTTTCCAAATCCGAGGACAAGGAAATGTTTAAAGGCGTAGAACTCATCAATATCAAATTTAGAGAGACACTCAAAAGTAAAGGCTTGGAACAAGTTGAAGTTAAAGAAGGTGATGTTTTTGATGCGGAAATACATGAGGCCATAACCCAAATACCTGCTCCCAATAAAAAGTTGAAAGGAAAAATCATTGATGTGGTTGAAAAAGGATTTAAACTGGGAGATCGCATCATACGACATCCAAAGGTGGTTGTTGGAAACTAAGAGTTTATGAAGGAAGACTATTACGAAATATTGGGTGTTTCCAAAGGGGCGTCGGCAGCCGATATTAAAAAAGCTTACCGAAAAAAGGCCATTGAATTTCATCCAGATAAAAATCCTGGTGATGCCAAGGCCGAAGAAATGTTCAAAAAGGCAGCCGAAGCCTATGAGGTGCTGAGTGACCCAAACAAGCGCGCCAAATATGACCAGTATGGCCATGCAGCCTTCGAAGGTGGTGGATTTGGCGGTGGTGGCATGAACATGGATGACATATTCAGTCAGTTTGGGGATATTTTTGGTAGCGCTTTCGGAGGTGGATTCAGCGGATTTGGTGGATTTGGTGGTGGAGGTCAGCGTCGGGTTAAGGGAAGCAACCTACGCATACGGGTTAGGTTGACCCTCGATGAAGTGGCCAATGGTGTTGAAAAGAAGGTGAAGGTGAGAAGAAAGGTACAGGCCGATGGAGTGACCTATAAAACCTGTTCCACTTGCAACGGAAGCGGACAAATGACCAAAATTACCAACACCATTCTGGGGCGTATGCAAACTTCCACGACCTGCAGCACATGTGGGGGAGCCGGACAAATCATTGATAATAGACCAGTTGGAGCAGATGCACAGGGCTTAACTGTTAAGGAAGAGACAGTTTCCATCAAAATTCCGCCCGGAGTGGAAGAAGGAATGCAGTTGAAAGTGTCCGGAAAAGGAAATGGGGCACCTGGCAATGGGGTTCCCGGTGACCTTTTGGTGGCCATTGAGACCGTTGAGCACGAAACCTTGAAAAGAGAAGGTGATAATTTGCATTATGATCTGTATATCAGCTTTTCAGAGGCAGTTTTAGGAAGTTCCAAAGAAATTGACGCAGTAGGGGGCAAAGTACGGATAAAGTTGGAACCTGGGATTCAATCAGGAAAGATATTGCGTTTACGTGGCAAGGGAATTGCAAGCATCAATGGATACGGAAGCGGTGATTTGCTGGTACATGTGAATGTGTGGACACCCAAGGAGTTGAACAAGGAGCAGCGCGATTTTTTTGAACGCATGGCCAATGATGAAAACTTTGTTCCAAAGCCTGAAAAATCGGAAAAATCCTTTTTCGAGAAGGTAAAAGATATGTTCTCTTGAAGCTAAAAAGTTTTCTGTTTAAATAAAAAACGTATATTTGAAATTGATGTTGGATATCCAATATCTAATTTTCTTTTTCATAGCAATTTTTTTCCCATCCTTGAATTTTTTTTGAGGGTGGGTTTTGTTTTTTAAAGTCAGAGGACTTTTTAGGGCAATTGCATATCTTTGAAAAAATAGTTTGAATGGACGACATCCTTGTTGCCGAGAACGTTTCCAAGACGTATGGGAACTATACTGCGCTAAGCAACATTTCACTAAAAATACCCAGAAATTGTATCTATGGGCTGTTAGGCCCCAACGGGGCCGGAAAGACCACGTTTATTCGCATCATCAATCAGATTACTTACCAAGATGAAGGAAGAATTTGGTTCAACGGCGAACCGTTGGCACCTAAGCATATTTCACTAATTGGATATTTGCCCGAGGAACGTGGTTTATATAAAAGTATGAAAGTGGGGGAGCAGGCACTTTACCTGGCCCAATTGAAGGGTCTTTCCAAACAGGAAGCAAAAAGAAGACTTAAATATTGGTTTGAACGCTTGGATATTGGGGACTGGTGGAACAAAAAAATCCAAGAACTCTCCAAGGGAATGGCCCAAAAGATACAATTCATCGTAACGATATTACATCAACCGAAACTGCTCATATTTGATGAACCCTTTAGCGGATTCGACCCCATCAATGCCAATATCATCAAAGATGAAATACTGCAACTGAAAGAGCAGGGCACGTCAATTATATTTTCCACACACCGAATGGAGTCCGTTGAAGAATTGTGCGAATACATTGCCTTAATCCATAAATCAGAAAAAATTTTGGATGGGAGGCTATCCGATATTAAGAAAGCCTACAAAAACAACATTTTCAATGTGGGATTGCAACTAAAAGAAGATGGTGATGCTCTATTGCATATGTTGAACGACAAATTCAGCATACTTTCATCCCATTACGATAAAACCGAAAAACAACTCGACTTCAGGGTACAGTTACCGTCCAGCCATACGGCGGAAGTGCTGGCAGAATTGTCCGATCACGCCAATATCAATCATTTTGAGGAAACTATTCCCTCGGCCAACGACATATTTATTCAAACGGTAAAAGACAAGGATCATGACGGGTAAGTTGGCGTTGATTATCAAACGTGAGTATTTGGCCAAGGTGCGCAACAGGTCTTTTATTGTAATGACCATTTTGAGTCCTTTATTGATTGTTGGGATGATTGTATTGATTGCCTATCTCACCAAAATAAATGACAATGAAGCAAGGGTGGTTTCGGTCTTGAACGAGAGTGGTTTTTTCCAAGAACAGTTCCGACCTTCCCAAGGATTGTCCTACGTACATTTTGATGGTATTTCATTGGAACAGGCCCAGGATTCCACCAATGCTCTGGAATACTATGGGTTGCTGTATCTCCCGAAGGGAGGGACTTTGGAAGAAGTTGCACAAGCCGCTTATTTGTACACCAAGGAAAATCCCAATACCAATGTCACCCAAACGTTGGAAGGGGTTTTTCAACAGCAGTTACGCCAAAACCGATTGGTACAGTTGGGTGTATCGCCCGAGCAGTTTTCGGAAGTTGAGAGACCTTTTGAAATCAATTTGGCCACATTCGATGGTGAAAAAAGTGTGAAGGGAATCAACGAAATCAAAGCGTTTATCGGAGGAGCTTTTGGCTATGCCATTATGATGTTTATCATTATCTATGGAGGATTTGTTATGCGAAGCGTCATCGAGGAAAAGACCAGCAGGATTATTGAGGTCATCATCTCGTCGGTAAAACCATTTCAACTGATGTTGGGCAAAATTATAGGCACCTCACTGGCAGGAATCACTCAATTTATCATATGGATTTTTTCAGCATCCATATTGTTGCTTTTAGTCCTGTTGTTTTTGGATATTGATTTGGGCGCAGTCGCGGCACAAACATCCATGGCACCGGGGATGGGAAGCAATGTCTCGCAATTTTCCGGAACCATGAGCAAGGAGATGATTTTGTATACCCGCGAAATCATCAATATACCTTGGATACTATTAATAGGTTCTTTCTTGATTTATTTCATTTTGGGGTATTTGATCTATAGCTCCATTTATGCAGCCATTGGGGCGGCCGTTGATAATGAAACCGACACCCAACAATTCATTTTTCCTATAATTTTACCGTTGATGTTGGCTATTTATGTAGGTTTCTTTTCAGTGTTTAATAACCCTCACGGACCTATAGCTGTCGGATTTTCTTTATTTCCGCTTACCTCTCCCATAGTTATGTTGATGCGTTTGCCGGGCGGCATTGGTGAAGGCGGCGTACCTTTGTGGCAACTGTTGTTGTCTATTGCACTATTAGTTGTAACTTTTTGGGGTATAGTTTCGTTGGCGGCCAAAATTTACAGAGTGGGCATTTTAATGTACGGCAAAAGACCAACCTATAAAGAACTCTTTAAATGGTTAAGATATTGATCTAGATATGCAAAAAGAGGGAGATGAAATAAAAGAAATCATTAAAGAAGACATCTGGGGTTCCATAATGGAATTCTTGAATACCGGGTTTCACATTGGAGAGGGTGAAAAATCCATTCATTTGACGATTGGTTTGTTGCTTTTGTTGATTGTTTCCATAGTGGTCACCAAGTTCTTGCTTCAATGGTTGAGGTACTTGTTTACCCGAAAAATGGAGCCTGAGGACAAACAAAAGTTCACCAGTGTCTTTAAGTTCATCAATTATATGATTTATTTGGTGGTTGTCTTAGTCTCCTTGAGTGCTGCTGGAATAGACATCACTTTAATAATAACAGCATCCGCAGCTTTGTTCGTGGGGTTGGGATTGGCCCTGCAAGAGTTTTTCAAGGATATTCTAGGAGGAATCTTCATTATATTGGACAAATCGCTGCAAGTAGGAGATGTCGTTGATGTGGATGGTAAAGTGGGCAAGGTTTTTCAGATAAAACTACGCACCACAAGGGCCATTACCAGGGATGACAAGATTATCATCATCCCCAACCACAAATTCATCAGCGACATTATGTACAACTATACCCAAAACCACAAGACCACTAGGGAAAAAGTGACCTTGGGGGTGGCCTATGGAAGTGATGTTGAGTTGGTGACACAGATACTGGAGCAAGTGGCCAAAGAGCAAAGGCAGGTATTAAAAACTCCAAAGCCCTTTGTGCTCTTTGACGATTTTGGTGACTCAGCTTTAGTTTTTTCGCTCAATTTTTATACCAACGACAGTTTTGGGGACCCCAAAATAAAAAGTGAATTGCGATATAAAATAAATTCCAAATTCAAGGAGAATAACATCAAAATCCCGTTCCCGCAACGCGATGTCCATCTTTTTCAGCATCAACAAATTCAAGAAAAATAAAAAAAGCAACATATCATAAATCTCTGGGCTGGCTTTTTGTCTTCCTGTTTCTGTACCATTTTACAACATTGGCTCAGAGCACCGATATTTTCAGATTTGAGTATTTGAACATTCCAGAAAACGATACAGGAATCAAAACCCAGCGCTACAAAATACTTTTCAATCTCCCTATAAGGTTGAACCAAAAAAAAGATTATCTCGTTGCTGGAATGGAATACAACCGCTTGGATATTGGATATTCCCGGGATTTTCAATTTGATAAAAGCGAGCTTATTCGGTTTCACGTGGCCGATTTAAATCTTGGTTTTATAACAAAATGGAACGAGAATTGGAATTTGGTCACAATTCTTACTCCGAGATTGGCTTCCAACTTTACAAGCGGCACATTGACCGATGATTTTTTTCTCAATGCCACTGCTTCATTCTGGAAGGAAAGCCCAAATGCCGAAAAACCGTTTCGAATAGTACTTGGATTGTCTTTTAACAGTACCACGGGACTCCCAATACCGTTGCCAATTGTAAGCTACTACAAGAGGTTCCATCCGAAATGGTCGTACACCTTGGGTATACCAAAGACCAACTTCAAATATCACATGGGTAAAAGGCATACATTAGAAATGGCATTATTCTTGGATGGATACTTTATAAATATCCAAGACAATATTAGTTTGCCCGATGGACAGTTGGCCTCGAAGATATCGCTTTCTGCCTTGCTGGCCACCGTAGGATATCAATATAACATATCTAAAAGAATGTCCTTTTTTGCCATGGCAGGACGCTCCATTGAGCAAAGAGGAATATTGCGGAACGATGACCGGGCCAATGTTTTTTTGTTGAATGATGAGGCAAATTTTTATATTAGAACCGGTTTCAAAATAGGAATATTTTAAATAGCACAGTATGTCTAAAATTTTGGTAATAGAGGATGAATCGGCCATCAGAAGGGTTTTGGTTAAGATTTTGACGGAAGAGAACGACAAGTACCAGGTTCATGAAGCCGAAGATGGTCTAAAGGGAATGGAAGCTCTAAAAAAAGAAGATTTTGATTTGGTGCTGTGCGATATTAAAATGCCCAAAATGGATGGGGTGGAAGTGTTGGAAGCGACAAAAAAAATAAAACCGGAGATTCCTTTCATTATGATTTCTGGTCATGGGGATTTGGACACTGCCGTAAATACCATGCGATTAGGCGCCTTTGATTACATTTCAAAACCACCAGATTTAAATCGATTATTGACCACGGTTCGCAATGCAGTTGACCGGAAAGAATTAGTAGTTGAGAATAAAATACTGAAGAAAAAAGTCTCCAAAAATTATGAGATGATTGGCGAAAGTGCTGAAATCGAAAACATAAAGGAGATAATAGAAAAAGTGGCGCCCACCGATGCCCGTGTGCTCATTACTGGACCCAATGGTACTGGAAAAGAACTGGTTGCCCACTGGTTGCATCAAAAAAGCCCACGCTCCTCTGCTCCATTTATCGAAGTCAACTGTGCCGCAATTCCTTCGGAATTGATAGAGAGTGAGCTCTTCGGGCATGTAAAAGGGGCATTTACCTCTGCTGTAAAAGACAGGGCGGGCAAGTTCGAAGCTGCGAACAAGGGTACTATTTTCTTAGATGAAGTAGGGGACATGAGTCTTTCGGCCCAGGCCAAAGTACTACGGGCGCTTCAGGAAAATAAAATTTCCCGTGTAGGAACGGATAAGGACATTAAAGTGGATGTTCGGGTATTGGCGGCGACAAACAAAAATCTCAAAAAAGAAATTGAAGAAGGTAATTTCAGGGAAGACCTTTACCACCGTTTGGCAGTTATTTTAATCCAGGTGCCCGCTTTAAACGATAGACGGGACGATATACCACTTCTCATTGATCATTTTGCCCAAAAAATAGCTTCAGAGCAAGGAAGTGCGCCTAAATCATTTTCAAAGAAAGCCCTTAAATTGTTACAGGGCTACGACTGGACCGGGAATGTACGGGAATTGCGCAACGTAGTGGAACGGCTTATCATTTTAGGTGGACAGGAAGTGTCGGAAGAGGATGTAAAGCTCTTTGCCAGCAAATAATTACTTCGATTCGCTGTTGCAATCGCCTAGGTCGGAAAGAGCATCTTTAGCAATTGTGCGAACCCTTTGATGGTATTGCTTCTTGGCTTCAGATAAGTTAGTATCTAAGAGAGTAACACTGGCTTCATCATGGATTTTGGTGATAAATTCAACCGCTTCGTTACATTCAACATCAGTTACAACCTTTTCCAGAGACGATTCAAATCCCAACAAGCAGTTGTGCACCTTTTTTCTTAAGTTACCTTGTTGGGGCAACGGAAGGTCATTTGTATGTTGTAGGGCTTCCTTGGTGTTCATTACCAATATGTCCGTACCATAGATGCTAGCATATTCTTGTTCAAAAACCTGAAGTATTTTCATGCCAATGAGTGTATTGTCCAAAGCGGCATGCAAGGATTTTTTTGAAATTTCAGCAGTAGGAGCCTTTGTGGCCAATTTCAGGTCAGATGCTGTTTTTTCCAAACTTACAATGGTTCCATCGCACCCACATTCCATAAAATTGGACCGTGTTTTCTCAATACTGCTCAAAGCCTTGTAAACAAAGTATTTTGACTTATCAAAACTATTGGCCAAAATTGCGGCTTCTATTTGTTCCTTAATATATTCTATGTTGGAAGTGGCATATTCACAGGCGTTCTTGTTGGTAAAGGAAGACATCAACCACAGGCTGATAACACCAATGATGAAAATGATAAGTAGGACAATTTTTCTAGTTTTCATTACGCTCGATTTGGGACTTCGCGTCTATGATGGGCCTAAATTAGGTTAAGAATCATCTTACAAAATAAAAAAATCGATAAAAGTGCCATCTATCACTTTCAATGGCACATAGTGTCGACAAAATGCATTTTTTTTGGATGATTGAAGGAATGGTCAAAAAAAGCTATCTTCAATCCTATGGAAAAAATAGAAATTGATGCCTACAGGGCCCAAAACGGGGTAAAACTTTCAGAAAAAAGCACTTTTGAGGATTTTGGAAAATCGGACGGTGAACTTAGAAAGGATCTAAGAAAAATAAGAAAGGAACTGGGTGATTTTCAAGACACCTTGTATGCCCATGGCAAATACGGTGTCTTGGTCTGCTTGCAAGGTATGGACACCTCTGGCAAGGATAGCTTGATTAGGGAAGTCTTTAAAGATTTCAATGCGAGGGGTGTAGTGGTTCACAGTTTCAAGGTGCCAACCCCTAGGGAGTTGAAGCATGATTATTTATGGCGACATTACGTTGTATTGCCAGAGCGGGGCAAATTCTCCGTTTTCAATAGAACGCATTACGAAAATGTACTGGTGACCCGTGTGCATCCTGAGTATATTTTGGGTGAAAACATTCCGGGCATCGAATCAGTTTCTGATATTGATGACAATTTTTGGGAAAAACGGTATGAACAAATCAACAATTTTGAAAAACACATTGCCGAGAACGGCACTCTTATTTTTAAGTTTTACCTGCATTTGTCGAAAGAAGAGCAACGGCAGCGATTACTCCGAAGAATTAGATTGAAGCGAAAAAATTGGAAGTTTTCACCAGACGACCTTAAAGAACGGCAATTGTGGGACAAATATCAGACCTACTATGAAGAAACGCTCAGTAAAACTTCCAAGGATCATGCACCTTGGTATGTGATACCTGCGGATAACAAAAAGGCGGCAAGGGTACTAGTGGCGTCCATATTGTTGGAATCGTTAAAAATGTATAAAGATGTTGAGGAACCCGAGTTGGATGATGAAATAAAAGCTAACTTGGAAAAGTTTAAAAAGCAATTGGAAAAATCGGCAGAATGAGATTACCCCTACTCCTAGTCGCATTGATTTTGTGTGGCACCATTTTTTATGCCCAGTCTGAAGATGAAAAACAGATTAAGGCACTCTACGACGCAGCATTGACAAACGGCAAGGCCTATGATTGGCTCAATCACCTCTCCAATCAAATTGGGGGTCGGCTATCGGGTTCCGTACAAGCACAACAGGCTGTTGACTATACAAAAGGGCAATTGGATTCGTTGGGACTGGACCGGGTTTGGTTGCAGCCCGTCATGGTTCCCAAATGGGTAAGGGGAACCCCTGAATTTGCTTATATAGAGACCAAGCCGGGACTTACCACCAATGTGCCCATCTGTGCCTTGGGAGGCTCCGTGGCCACACCGGATGGAGGCTTAAAGGCCAATATTATTGAAGTTCAAGGAATAGAGGAACTGGAAAAATTGGGTACTGAAAACATAGAAGGCAAAATTGTATTTTACAACCGTCCGATGGACCCTACTAAAATTAGCACTTTTGCAGCCTATTCTGGTTGTGTGGACCAGCGGTATTCTGGTGCTGCGGAGGCAGCAAAGTTTGGTGCATCGGGAGTTATAGTACGTTCCATGAACCTACGCTTGGACGATTATCCCCATACCGGCTCCATGGGTTATGGTGATACGCCCGTTGAAAATCGCATTCCTGCTGCTGCAATCAGTACCGAAGGGGCCGAACTCTTAAGCACTACCTTAAAATTAAATCCCAACATAAAGTTTTATTTCAAGCAGAATTGCAAACAGTTTCCCGATGTGGAGTCTTACAATGTAATTGGTGAAATAAAGGGCTCCACCCACCCGGAAGAGATTATGGTTGTAGGAGGACATTTGGATTCTTGGGACCTTGGTGACGGCTCGCACGATGATGGGGCAGGATGTGTGCAGAGTATGGAAGTGCTTCGTTTGTTCAAAAAAACCGGATATAGACCCAAGCGTACACTACGCGTTGTATTATTCATGAATGAAGAAAACGGGCTTAGGGGAGGAAATAAATATGCAGAAGTCGCCCAAAATAAAAATGAACAACATGTTTTTGCGCTTGAAAGTGATTCAGGTGGATTCACTCCTAGAGGATTTTCGTTTGATTGTTCCGAGGAGAATCTTAAGCAGATACAAAGTTGGAAACCCCTTTTTGAACCCTATTTGATCCACATGTTTGTGGAAGGATACAGTGGTGCGGATATTGGACCGTTAAAAGGTCAAGGACTTGTACTCGCCGGATTACGGCCCGATTCTCAACGCTATTTTGATCATCACCATGCAGAGAACGATACTTTTGAGCATGTGAACAAAAGGGAGTTGGAGCTCGGTGCAGCTACCATGGCCAGTTTGGTCTATTTGATTGATAAGTACGGGACTATTCCGCAAAAACAAATAAAGGGATAATGACTCTTAGCCAGCCCACACTCTTTTTAAAAGTCCTAATAAGGTGCATTTTCTCGAACCTTGCCCAATAACCAAGTAATATCTTCGGTAGATATTTGGGAGATATCGGTAAACTTGATTCGTTTGGCATGCTTGCCTTTACCACTAAATTTAAGTCTATCATGCTCCAATTCAGGAATATGATGCACATACAACATGCACGAATCATTACTGCCCTGTTGTATGCCACAAAGCACATTGTTTGTTCCATTTCTACTGTACAGTGCAAGCTTCACCTTAGCACCGCCACTTATGGTCTCGTCAATATTTTCAAAGTTTGATGCAACCAAACCACGAAGTTTTAATCCCATTTTATGAGCGTTGGAACCTGCTGTAAAAATTTTGTTGAATTCATCCAGACTTTGCATCATAGGTATTGCTATTGTTGATCTTTGGATTCAATTGTTCACATACTTTTGGTCCCAGGTTCTTGTTTTGTCATGATTTCTTAAATCACAATTATGATCTACTGCTGCTTTTAAAGTCAGTAGTACAGAAACCCATCCGGCATGCACTTCCAAGTATTCATCCTCGGCCACACCCTCATTGATTAAGATTAAGTCGGTACCCTGAGGTTGGGATGGTTCCAAAACAAATTTTACCAAGGAGTCAAAATAATCAATGTGAAATTCTTTGTTTTGCTCTATATGAAGAGTTTTGCTACGGTATTCCTGTCCATTCGGAAAATGAAAATGTATCATACCGTCTTTTTCCAGTGCTTTTTCCGCCCAGAACTGTTCAAGTCCCTCTTGGGTTGTCAAGTATTGGAAAACCAAATCAGGGCTGGCGTTCAAATGTATTTTCCAGACTACAGCACCCATTTTTTTAAGTAATTATGCTTTAGAAATTCAACCAGAAATTAAGGAAAATCGTTGAGATTTCCATAAGGATAAAAGAGATTCGCATTGGCAACCCTAGAAACCGACATAACCGAAATTGCCCAAGCCACTCGGTATTGCCCTATAAAACCTTTACATTTGCACACTTTTAAAAGAAAGAGCATTTTAAACATTAAAATTAGAATATGCAAGACGGAATCTACGCTAAATTCAATACAACAAAGGGAGAAATATTGGTAAAGCTCACCTATGATAAAACTCCGGGAACTGTGGGCAATTTTGTGGCCCTTGCCGAGGGCAATATGGAGAATTCGTTGAAGCCACAGGGAACCCCTTATTACGACGGCTTGAAGTTTCACCGAGTAATAGCAGATTTCATGATCCAGGGAGGATGTCCATCAGGCACTGGAACGGGAGATCCGGGCTATAAATTTGATGATGAGTTTCACCCTGACTTGGTTCATGATGCCCCTGGAATTTTGTCCATGGCCAATGCTGGACCCGGAACCAATGGAAGCCAATTTTTCATAACCCATGTGCCCACTCCATGGTTGGATAACAAGCATACCGTTTTCGGACAGGTGGAACATGGACAGGAAGTTGTGGATGTCATTGCGCAGGGCGATTCCATAGAAAGCCTTGAAATTGTGAGAGTAGGGGGAGAAGCTGAAAAATGGAACGCCATTGAAGCCTTCCGGACCTTTGAGGGGGCCAGAGAAAAAAGGATTGAGGAAGCTAAAGCGCGAGCGGAGGCTGAAATGGAGGAATTGGCTACTGGTTTTGATAAAACCGAAAGCGGACTGCGTTATCAAATAATACAAAAAGGAAATGGTGCAAAAGCTGAAAAGGGAAAAACTGTTTCAGTACATTATGAGGGTTGTTTGTCAAATGGACAGGTTTTCGACTCTTCCTATAAAAGAAACCAGCCTATAGACTTTACCCTGGGTATTGGTCAGGTAATTCCTGGTTGGGATGAAGGCATTGGACTGCTCAAAGTGGGTGATAAGGCACGCTTTGTAATCCCATCAGATTTGGCATATGGCAGTGCTGGCGCTGGCGGTGTAATACCACCGGACGCAACCTTGATTTTTGATGTCGAATTGATGAAAGTGGGGTAAGTTCTCATTCCATTCCCATAAAAAAGCTTCCAAATTTCTTTTGGGAGCTTTTTATTTTGACCTGTTCACACTCACTAAAAGTAAACACAGGTTTAAAGCAAGCAATAAAGACAAAATTGTGAAAAAGGTATTCATTGGTTGTCGAATTTAGCTATCTGGCGTCTTTACAATTCAATAACAATCCAACGCAAAAATACCCTACCATATTGTGCAAAATTCCATTAGCAATAGAAAAGCGGCTGGTACATGTATCCCAAATACAACTATTTTTTGGACCCGTTAACGCTTAAAATAAGCAGTAGTAGATTAACGAGCAGTAACAACAGGAGTACTCCAAAGAAAGTGTTCATGCTTTGTTTATTTAATGGTTATGGGGAACGGTGTTTACAACAATAGATTAAAAATAATGTAAGGGTTGCGTTCAGCTGGAGAAAACAAAAAGACCCAAACTTAAGTTCGGGTCAATGGTTTTATGGGCGCCTTTTTATTTAGGTGCTAGGGTCTGGTGTCATACGCAAATAAGGCTTGATTTCTTCCACGCCCTTCGTGAAAATTTTTTTGGCTTCATTCGTAGGAATTGACGGGCTCACTACCACTTTTTCTCCATTCTTCCAATTTGCAGGTGTTGCCACTTTGTGGTGCGCTGTAAGTTGAAGCGAATCGATGACACGCAATAGTTCATAGAAATTTCGTCCCGTTGAGGCGGGATAGGTCAAAATCAACTTTACCTTTTTGTCAGGCCCAATAATAAAAACCGACCTTACCGTAAGTGTATCGTCGGCATTGGGGTGAATCATATCATAAAGGTCGGACACTTTTCGGTCTTCATCGGCAATTATGGGAAAGTTAACGACAGTGTTTTGCGTTTCGTTGATATCCTTGATCCATTCATTGTGCGATGCTGCGCCATCTACACTCAAAGCCATCATTTTTACGTTTCTTTTATCAAATTCATCCTTAAACTTGGCGGCTGTGCCAAGCTCCGTGGTACAAACAGGAGTAAAATCTGCAGGGTGCGAAAACAAAATTCCCCATCCATCGCCAATATAATCGTAAAAATTCAAGGTTCCTTGGGAGGTTTCTGCGGTAAAATCTGGGGCAGTATCGCCTAATCTGATAGTGGCCATAGGTGTTATTTTATTAAGTTAATACTAGTAGTCTACAAAATTAGTAGATGTTCAACAGTTATAAATATGAAAGCGTTAAATGTCTATTAAAGTTTTGAAATCCAAAATGATTTTGATCATTTCACCTCCCTTAACAACCTGAAGTTTGTTATTTTTAGCTATGGAAAAAGAAACACTGGAACAACTTCGCTATCCTGTTGGGCATTACCAAATCCCAAGAAAGATTACCGAAGACCATCTGAAGGAATGGATATCGGTTTTGGAACACCTACCGGCCAAGTTGGAAATGTTGGTATCCCCACTTTCTGCGAGCCAACTGGAAACACCCTATAGACCGGGAGGGTGGACGGTGAGACAATTGGTCCATCATATTGCTGACAGTCATCATCACAGTTATATTCGTTTTAAATGGGCCTTAACGGAGGATAATCCCATTATAAAACCGTATCGGGAAAAAGAGTGGTCCAACTTGTTCGATGCAAAATCGGCACCCATTCAACTTTCACTGGACCACCTCAAGGCCGTCCATGCCAAATTGGTCTTCTTGCTAAAAGGACTTTCCAAAGAGGATTTGAAGCGTGTGTTCACCCATCCGGAGGGAAACACTGAAACCACTCTTGCTGAAAATGTAGGACGCTATGCATGGCACGGCTCCCATCATTTTTCGCATATAGAGGGCCTGATTAAACGAGAGGGTTGGTAAATCAGAGTTGTTTTGTAAGAATCCACATGGGTTTTTCAGAAGGTATGGCACCTGGCAGCGTTAAAGCACTTTCCTTATTAATTTTGAACCCATTTTTAAGATAAAAGTTTAGGGGTTTTCCTTTTTGCATGGTATCCAGCCACACCAATTTCTTGTTAAGGTCGATAGCATAATTTTCTATAAGGCGAAGCACTTTTTGTCCTATGCCCATTCCCGAAAAGGATTTGAGTAAATATATTTTTTGGGCCAACAGGGAATCTTTGGCGGAATGTTCATCCAAGGGTTGATCAATGATCAGTTTCACAATTCCAGTGGGCACATCGTTGGCCTTCACCAAAAAATTGATAACATTGGGATTTTCCAATTCAGAACTGACCACCTCGTGGGTAAAACTGCTATTTAAGTAGGGACTGGGGTCTTCGTTTTCCCATAAATGCAGATAATGTTCACAATAGGATTTCTTGCCAACACGTATGTAGGTATCAACCGTATCCGCTCTAACTATTTCTAAAACAACATTATTTTCCATGAGCACTTTCACCTCCTTCCGGACCGTAAAACAACACCCAAGTGGCAAAGTCGTCTGTGAAGTTTTCAAACCGATGCTCTACTCCAGCAGGAACGAACAAAAAATCTCCAGGACCAAAATCAGTATGTTTGCCATCCATCATAAATGTACCACTTCCAGCTACCACAACATAAACTTCATCCCTGGAATGGGGTTTTTGTAAATCTACTTTTTCTGGCTTGTATATCTCCAAGGATAGTGTTCCGTGTTCAAACAAGGTCAAAAAGGGAGAATCTATTTCGGTCAATTTTTTTAGGGCTTCCTTAGGAGTTATCTTCATTGTATGATTAAAGTTGATTGTCAAAATCTGCCTCTATAATTTGTCCTGTAGCACTGCGAGGTATTTAGGCCATGGACCAGCTTCAATTTTATAATTCTTCGCCATTACCCGGGTTATTTGGTTGATATGGCCTAAATCGTGCACAACCCATGCAGACAATAACTGTTTGAGCGTTACAGGACCAAACTCGGGATGCACCCCTGTCTTCATTAACGCCTGTTCATCAATCTTAAAAGCTTTCAGCTTTTGAAGATTCTCGCTTCTCAGTTGACAGAATTCATTTAATAACTTATCCAGGGTTTTCCCCTTGCTGTTTTTAAACTGTGCAAATCTGTCAAAAGGTTCGAACGTTTTATCCGTTACCTCGCTTAGTATTATTAAAGTGCGGGAAATCCAATCGGTTTTCTCACCGTGTACTAAATGTCCAACAATGTCATAAGGACTCCAAGTATCACCTCCTTCGTTGGTTTTGATCCAGGTATCAGGAAGGTCCTTAAGAATATCTGAAATCACATAGGGTGTTTTGCCAAGAATCTGTATGCTTTCCGTTAGGTTAAATTCCATTTGTAAAAAAGTAGTTCAGGTATTTGTCCATTTTATATTGCAACCAATACTTGGTTTTTGATTTGAATCTATTTCCTCGCCCGATAAAAGTGCGTCCATGGCTGCTCTCAGGTCGTTTCCGGTTAGAGGAAGGCCATTTCCCGGCCGTGAATCATCCAATTGACCACGATATACCAACTCCATTTTGGCATCGAAAAGGTAAAAATCCGGAGTGCAAGCTGCATCATAAGCATGCGCAACCTCTTGTGTTTCATCAAATAAATAGGGAAAGGTATAGCCCTCTTCCTGAGCTTTTTCCTTCATTAAATGTGGAGCATCTTGCGGATAATTGACAATATCGTTGCTGGAAATGGCCACAAAACCAATTTCCTTGTCTTGGTATTCCTTGCCGAGCTTTGAAATCATAGGATTTACATGGACCACAAAAGGACAATGGTTGCAGATAAACATCACCACAGTGCCTTTTTCACCCTTAACATCCATTAAGGTTAGCACTTGGTCTGATACCGTGTCCAACAATTGAAAATCAGGAGCTTTTGTGCCAAGGGCAAGCATTTTGCTTGGGGTTCTTGCCATAGTATTCTTATTTATAGCTTTAAAATTATGAAATTAACGGATGTGGCCGCTTAAAACTTAGTAAAACGCTGAAATCACTTGAATCCTGTATCTTGTAAACCAAATAGGACTTTTCTTGGAGCAAATAATAGATAGCGTTCACATCAATTTTGATGAAAAATCCCTTTGGACCCTCAATTCAGCCCTGGCTTTAGTAATGTTTGGAATAGCCTTGGAAATCTCATGGAATGATTTTAAACGTCTTTTAAGAACTCCAAAACCTGTTTTGACAGGTGTGTTTTGCCAGTTTCTAGTGCTTCCAGCACTCACCTTTACCTTGGTATGGCTTATTGAACCTCTTCCTAGTATGGCTTTGGGCATGTTCATGGTGGCGGCCTGCCCAGGGGGCAATGTTTCCAATTTTTTCACGCATTTGTCCAAAGGAAATTCGGCCCTTTCGGTTACACTAACGGCGATTGCCACTTTAGTGGCCATTTTTATGACTCCCTTTAACCTGAATTTATGGGGAGGTCTCTACGGCCCCACTGCTTCCATCTTAAAAGAAGTTTCCATTGCTCCCTTGGAAATGGTTAAGCTGGTATCCCTATTGCTTGGAGTTCCTTTGGTCATGGGTATGCTTGTGAATCATTATCAGCCTCACATAGCCAAAAAACTGGCCAAGGGGTTTAAATTGGGGTCCTTGTTGTTCTTTGTGATATTGGTATTCTTGGCTCTTTACAAGAACAAAGCCATTTTCATGGAATATGTGCTCTATGTTTTTTGGTTGGTTGTACTGCACAATCTAGTGGCCCTTCTAACAGGATTTTCTTTTGCGAAGGCGGTAGGATTGTCCCAAGAAAACATCCGATGTATAACCATTGAAACAGGAATACAAAATTCAGGCTTGGGCCTATTGTTGATTTTTACATTTTTTGATGGCTTGGGTGGCATGGCACTTCTTACCGCTTTCTGGGGAATATGGCATTTGATTTCGGGACTTGTGTTAGGAGGAATTTGGGGCGTTAGGCCGATTGAAAAAGAAGAGTTGGTTTGAAGCGGCTGGGGTATTTTGCAATCAAACTGTGGGTGTCACTTGGCCTTTTCTTATACTACAAACGGATAAAAGCAGTGGGTAGGGAACATATTCCCAGCAAACAACCAGTTCTTTTCTTGTCCAACCACCAAAATGCGTTGTTGGATGTCCTGCTGATCGCAACGCGTTGCAGACGAAAACCTTGGTTTTTGGCTCGTTCCGATGTTTTTGACAATCCTTGGCTACGGTCATTCTTTACGTTCCTGCAGATGCTGCCCATATATAGATTTCGGGACGGGAGGGACACACTGCCCAAAAACAATATGATCTTTGATACGTGTGCAAACCTGCTTGAAGATAAACAGGCAATTGTGTTGTTTCCGGAAGCCAATCATAGCTTGAAACGAAGGATAAGACCCTTGAGTAAAGGGTTTACCCGAATTGTTCATGCAGCTTTGCAAAAGAACCCTGGGTTGGACCTTTTATTGGTACCTGTGGGGCAGAATTATGCAAATCCCATGCAAGTCGGGGATTCGACCACAATTCATTTTGGAAAACCGATTGCAGTGCAGCAATTTATTGGAGCAAATGACTTTGTTGGAGAATTGAAGCAGCAAGTGTTTGATAGTCTTACCACGCTAACAGCCCATTTTCCAGAGGATGGGTATGATGCCATTATCCAAGAGATAGGAAAAAACGGTAAAGTATATCTTGATCCAGAGAAAGTTAATGCCATGGTTGCCAACAAAACTTATACACGGTCAGCAAGGCAAAAAGATAATTTGGCGCGTGGATTTTTAAAGAATATTTTCTTGCTCTGGAATCTGCCCGTGGTATTGATTTGGCGAATCGTTATAAAGCCCAAAGTTCCCGAAGATGAGTTTATGGCCACTTATCGGTTTGGGTTTTCCTTGCTATTCTATTCTCTTATTTATTTGGTTTGCCTGTTGGTGCTCGTCAATGTATTTAATATGAAACCGGCATGCCTTGCTGTTTTTGGGCATGCCGGTTTAAATATTCTGCTGGTCAAGATTGGAATTACATCATCTTTCCAAAGAAAATAGTGTTCATCAATAACTTGTTGGTGCCATACCAAAAAGCTCTAAAGTTGGTGTTGTCCGTAAATAGAACTACTCTACCCTTACCTAACTTTTTCACTTTAAAGGGCACACTGTTTTTAATAAGTGCAGCATTTTCTTCCGAAATGTATCCGCTTAAGAGGGGATTTTCCATGTATTGAATAGGGTTGTCATAGCTATTTTTTTCAGGCTCCAGATAAACATTAGTGTTTCTAAACAGGGCCAGTTTATCATTTTTGTATCCATAGTTAACAGGATGGGAACGGTCAAGTTTGGCCTCAAAAATAGCCCCACCAGTAACCTGTGCACCTGTAAAATCACTTTTTTGGTCAAACGGAACATTCGTAGCTACCAAAGTATCTTTCCTCATTTCCAACTCCATCAATTTGTTTTTCTTGAACCAATCGGCCATAGTGCGGTATCCGATGACGGTTCCCCCATTTCTGACCCACTCTTCAATTTTTTCCGCACTTTTTTGGTCCAATTTGGAGCCTCCACCCCAACCGGTACTCGGAAGTATCAAATCGGTGTATTTGTCCAAATCAACATCATTAAAATAACGGGAATCTATCTTGGTGATTTTTATGTCGTAACGCGTATCAAAAAGGTGCCATATTTCCCCTGCATCATAGGAACGAACCCCATCACCGACCAAAATGGCAATTTTCTGCCTTTTTATGGGATCGAAATCGTTGCTGCCCAAATCAATGCCTTGGGTAAGACCCGTGGTTACGGCATTTATTTTTATATGACTTTCTTTCGCTACCTCATTTAAAAAGCCATACAATTCATCAGGGTTCAGTTTTTGATTCTGAATAGGGACCATTATGGTGCCATAATCATATTTTTTGCCTTCAACGGTAAAAGGAGATTTGGCCACTTTGGCGCGCAATCCTTTCTCCAAGATTTTGTTCAAAGCCTCAGGGGTATAATATTCATGCCATTCAAACAGATATGCATATTGGCTTTTTTTGTCCACCCCTCCTGTGGGCATTTTAAAATCGGTAATCTCCTGTCCGGCATTGGCAAGCGATGTCAGATTCGTGTAATCCACGTTAAATGCCAGTGGAAAGGTCCATGCGGAAACATCGTAAAAAAGACTGTCGGTAAAGGTGGTACGCTTTTCGAACATGGTCTGAATCAATCTTGGATTTTTTTGATTCATCGGAACGATGTAACTAAATCCTGGTTTATAGGTTTTCCCGTTTAGGGTGACATCTTTGGCGAGTTCATGGAACTTGATTTTGTGCCGATTTAAGATTTCTGCCAAATGCCAAGTTTTGGCTGCATCCTTATTGTCACCAAAAATGATGGCTTTGGTTCTGTTACGTGAAGCTTCTTGCCGCATATCATCATAAAACTTCTTCTGATAGTCTAGAATTTTGATACGCATGTTCTTTGCAGCCTCAATGGTGGAAACTGCAGTGGTAAATTGATTTCTTACGGTAAACGGAAAAGTAAGGATGCCGTTTTCGCTTTCCTGTATATGTCCACGGGAACTGCCTTGTTCAAAAAGGATTCCAATGCCTCCGTTAACATCGGGGAATGTAGATCCCTTGCCGTAATAGTAGTCGTCATAGTTTTCTTCAGAGTAATATAGCGAGCCAATATTGTCCAAAGCTTTGGCGTGGTAGGTCCCTATTTCCTTAGTAAGTTCCTGATTTATTTTTGGAGTCAAAGGATGTACCCTTGATGGTTCGCCAGGTTGAAAAAAGAAGGTGCTATTGGTGCCCATTTCATGATGGTCGGTCAAAATATTGGGCAACCATTTATGAAAGGTTTCTATCCGTGCCCTGCTTTCGGGCAATTGCACGGGCAACCAGTCCCGGTTCATGTCGAACCAATAATGGTTTGTGCGACCTCCCGGCCATACTTCGTGGTACTCCCTTTCATTGGAGTCTGGATTTAGATTTTGACTTTTATGAACATTGGCCCAATAAGCAAAGCGCTGCAAACCATCAGGGTTGAAACTGGGATCCAATAGAATGACCATGTCGTTGAGCATGGTTTCAACTTCGGGTCCTTCAGCGGCCGCCAAGTAGTATGCGTAGGCCAAACTTGCATTGGAACCACTTGGTTCGTTTCCGTGAATGGAAAATCCTTGATAAACCACTATGGGCATATTGGACAAATCACTGCTGGTATCCCCTTCTGTCATGGCAATATGTTGCCTACGAATACTTTCTAGGTTTTGATGATTTTTTGGGGAAGTGACGGTCAACAACAAAATTGGTCTTCCTTCATAGGTTTTGCCCCGGTTCTCCAATACCATTCTATCACTGGCCGAAGCCAATTGTTGCATGTAAGAAACCAGCTTGTCGTGGGTAACGTGCCATTCTCCAACTTCATGGCCAATAATTTCGGCGGGCTTGGGAATGTTTGGATTGTATGTTACATTTTTTGGAAGGTAGTAGTCGAGGGTAATCTCTTGGGAAATCAAATGTGCACTGATGAATACCGCAAAAAATAGCGTAAACAATTGTTTCATATAGGTTTGTTTGAATTAGTCTGTGATAAAAATAAAAAACGGCCTGTTCAATACAGGCCGTTTTTTGGTTTTTTTATGAATATTCAGTTAGATGTCATCAAAATCCACATCGGTAAAGCTACCGGAGGATTCACCATTTTCCTCTGCTTTGTTCTCTTCTTTTTTAAAGTTTTTTTGGTGACGTTCTGAAATCACCTCTGCACCTTTCTCATTGATGATGTAATCCATCATTTCTTCCATGTTTTCCCTAAATGCGGAAAAATCTTCTTTGTATAGATAAATTTTATGTTTTTTGTAATGGAAAGAACCATCATCATGTGTGAATTTTTTGCTTTCGGTGATAGTCAGATAGTAATCACCCGCCTTGGTGCTCCTAACATCAAAAAAGTAGGTTCTTCTCCCAGCCCTAAGCACTTTGGAGTAAATCTCTTCCTGGTCCATGATATCTTTATCGCTCATATGGTCTAGTGTGTGTTTGTTGCAATGTTGTATAATTCAACCAAAAATGTAAAAAAAAAGCTAATTCAGCAACTTTTTTGCTATTCTTTCTCGGAGAGTTGACTGAGATAGAGTTCTTTATAATAGCCATCAACGTTGTTCAGTTCTTCATGGGTGCCCTCTTGTATGATTTTGCCATTTTCCAACACAATAATTTTATCCGCATTTTTTGCAGAAGATACTCTATGGCTCACGATCAGTGTGGTTTTGTCCTCCGAAAGCTGTTTAAGGTTGTTCAATATTTCCTCCTCTGTTTCGGTGTCTACAGCGGAAAGGCAATCATCAAAAAGATATATTCTAGGGTTTTTTAGTAGGGCTCTGGCAATGGAAACCCGTTGTTTTTGGCCACCACTCAGCGTAATGCCACGTTCCCCAAGAACGGTATTGTACTTTTTGGAAAAACCTTCAATGTTTTTGTGCACCACGGCTTTTTTGGCCACCTCTTTGATTTCTTCCAAAGTGGCTGTCTCATCACCAAAGCGAATGTTGTTCTCAATAGTGTCGGAAAAAAGAAAAGCATCCTGAGGAACGGCCCCAATGGCACTTCGCAAGCTGTTGAGATTTAATTTCTGAATAGGTGTTCCATCAATCAATACTTCACCAGAAGTTGCATCGTACAATCGGGCCACCATGTCCAAGATTGTGGACTTTCCAGATCCAGTTTTGCCTAAAAAGGCTACAGTTTGCCCAGCATCAATTTTAAAGGAAATGTTGTCGAGTGCTGTGATGTTCGTGTCCTCGTAAGTAAAGGTCACATTCCTAAACTCAATGTTTCCCTTTATCGGCGTAGTTTGCGTCACTTCATTTTTTATGGAAGGCTCCACTTTTAAAAACTCGTTTATCCTTTTTTGGGATGCTTCTGCGCGTTGTACAATAGAAGTAAGCCATCCCACCACGGCCACCGGCCATGTAAGCATGTTTACATAAAGAATAAACTCAGCAATGATTCCTATTGAGGTTATCTCCCCATTTATATATTGCTTGCCGCCAATATAGATTACAAAAATGTTGCTGATACCAATAAGAAGAATCATTAGGGGAAAAAACCATGCATTCACCTTAGCAAGATCCATACTGGTATCTTTTCCTTCTTGCGCCAAATCCTGTATTTCTGCGTTAATCTTGGGTTCAAGGCTGTAGGCTTTTATCACTGCCACACCAGAAAAGGATTCTTGGGTAAAGGTGGACAGTGTGGACAAAAATTCCTGAACCTTGGTGCTTCGCGTATGGATAATTCTGCTTATCTGATAAATCAACACAGATAGAATAGGCAGTGGAAGCAATGTATAAGCGGCCAAGGTTGGCGCTTTAATGAACATAAGTGGAATAAGACAAACGAACAGGGTCAGGGTCTGTATACCATACATAATGGCAGGTCCACCGTACATGCGGACTTGGTTGATATCCTCACTGATGCGGTTCATTAAATCTCCAATTCGGTTCTTTTTGTAAAAATTGAGATTCAATATTTGATAGTGGTCAAAAACCTCATTTTTAAGGTCGTACTCAATATATCTTGATACATTGATAATGGTCTGTCTCATCAAAAAGGTGAACAATCCAGATAGAATCGCAGCACCGACAATTATCAGAATGTATTGGAACAAAAATTCCTTCGCTTGGTCCATGGAAATATTTTTGGCCATAAACTGTTCAATGGCCTGTATGGATTTATTAACGTAAGAAGGCATGATCAGGGAGAATACCCTCGCAATAATGGTGATTAAAATCCCCAGCAATAGCTTAAACCAATATTTTTTGAAGTATTTATTTAGGTGCTTTAGTTCCTTCATGGGAGGGAAGATGGTTAAAAAGGTCTGACCATTCGGCAAATATATGCCTTTGACCACAAAGTAAATGTTATAAAACTGATAAGAAAACCACTTTGGTGGTGCAAGAATGAAATATAAGATTACTTTTGCGCAGTAAAAGCCAAAAAACGACTTTAAAAGTTCTTTAAAAAATGCTTACCCGAAGGCATATCAGAGTTAAAGTAATGCAATGCATCTACGCCTTGGTCCAATCCAAGGACGATTCATTGGAGAAACAGGAGAAGTTTCTCAAAGTGAGCATCGAGAATATGTATGTGCTCTATCTCCTGATTTTAAGCCTTTTGGTGGAACTTCATCGACTCGCTGAAAAATATGTGACCCATGCCCCAAAAAAGTATGTGAGCACCGAGGAAGACCACTATCCAAATCCTGAAAAATTCATCAAGAACAGATTATTGCTTCAAATCTCGAACAATCGTTTGTTGCAAGAGGCACTTTCCAAAAGAAAACTCAACAATTGGTACCTGAACGAGGAATACGTGAAGATACTTTATAAGGAAATTGTAGCCAGTGACATATATAAGAATTATATGACCAATGGTCATGATAGCTATGAAGATGATCGCGAGGTGGTGCTGCAACTCTTTAAGAGTATTATAGCCCCCAACGAAAAAATCTACGAATACTTCGAAGATGACAAACTCACTTGGGTAGACGACATTCCGATTGTCAATACATATTTGGTGAAGCGCCTTAAAAAAACCAACGAATCCACCAGTGAAGGTTTCTTTTTGCCCGAACTGCTCAAAGATGAGCAAGATATGGTCTATGCCAATGAGCTTTTGGTCAAAACTTTGTTGAATGATGCAAAATGGGAGAACGAAATAGAAGGTAAAACACCGAATTGGGATAATGATCGAATCGCAGAAATCGATTCCATCATTCTAAAAATGGCCATTTGTGAACTGCTCAATTTTCCAACCATTCCGGAAAAGGTAACCCTGAACGAGTATTTGGAGATTGCTAAGGAATACTCCACGCCCAAGAGCAGCATTTTTATAAACGGGGTTTTGGACAAACTGGCGAAAGAATATAAAGCAGATGGAAGACTTCAAAAAATAGGTCGAGGCCTTCGATAAACAATATTTGTTTAATTTTGGAAAAAATAATTTTTATACCATGAAAAGAATAACAACAGTTTTGAGTTTAATCATGGCAGTGGCCACGATAAGTGTTTCCTGCAAGGACAAGGCTTCCAACAAAGTGGTGGCCGACAACGTGGAAAGTGCCACTGGTAGGGACGAAGCACAAAAAAACCTTCCTGTAATGACTTTTGAGAAATCTGAACACGATTTTGGAAGTATCGAGAGTGGAACCCCACAAGAAACAACCTTTAAATTTACCAATACCGGGAACGCCCCATTGATTATCACAGATGCCAAGAGCAGCTGTGGTTGCACCGTTCCAGAATACCCAAGAAACACACCTATTGCTCCTGGAGAATCTGGGGAGTTGTTGGTGAAATTTAATGGTTCTGGACAAAATCAGGTGACCAAAACCGTAACCGTTACGGCAAACACCGAAAAGGGCACTGAACTTTTAAGGATCAAGGCATTTGTTAATCCCAAGGATGCCGCTCCGGCCGGTCCCGTAAAATAGGGTAAAATTTACATGGAAAATTTAGGACAGTTTTTACCGCTGATATTGATTTTTGCCGTAGCATATTTTTTTATGATACGTCCGCAGGTCAAACGTCAGAAGGATGAGAAAAAATTTGCTTCAGCGCTTAAGAAAGGAGATCGTATCATTACCAAAAGTGGCCTGCACGGAAAAGTCGTGGAGTTAAACGACAAGGATTTTTCCTGCGTAATTGAAACCATGGCCGGCCGCCTAAAGTTTGATCGATCGGCTATTTCGATGGAAATGAGCAAGAAATTGAATGCTCCTGCCAAGAAGTAAATTTATTTCGAACAACATAGAAAAGCGCCTTTAAAGGCGCTTTTTTTTATCGATAAGCATCATTTAAACCAATACCTTTTTCAATCATGGGAAGGATTTTTTCCAGCCGCCTTAATTTGGTCTTTTCCTGTTTTGCTTCCATGAGATACTCGCAAAATTCCTTCTGCTTATAAGGGGAAAATGCTTCAAAAGCTACTTTTAGTCGGTCGCTTTGCTGGAGTCGTTCCTCTAATAGTTCGGGTATGGTAGTACCGGTCGATTTTTCCACCTCGATTTCCTTGCCCTCTTTCTGATTTTCAATGGATTCCCTCATATATTCCAAGACCATTTGTTCATCAATTTCTTCCACTGCACGGAATTTCCAATGTCGCATACCTTTTGTCTTACCTTCCTGAGCGTTCTCCAATATGTTCTTGGGATCACTCAAAAAAACTCCATTAAAGAACCAAATCCCAAAGTGTTCTTTGAATCGGCAAATACCAAAGACATTTTTGTTATTTACGGTATAAACGGGGAAATTCCATTTGAAATCCTCAAAGCAATCCGATTGCGCTGCCAGTTTTCGCAATAGCGCTATACCTTTTTTGAAAGGGCTTTCTTTGTCATAATACGCCTCCAGTTTTTCTGATTTTTCCATTTTACTTTATTTGTTCGGCAGTCAACGCACAGATTTTTACAATGACCATGACCGCCTTTTCCATACTTTCCAAAGGAATGTATTCATACTTTCCATGGAAATTGTGTCCCCCAGCAAAAATATTGGGGCAGGGCAAACCCATAAAGCTTAACTGAGAACCGTCCGTTCCACCCCGTATAGGTTTTATAATCGGTTCAATGCCCAAAGATTCCATGGCTTCTTTGGCAATTTCAACAATGTGAAACACCGGCTCTACTTTCTCACGCATATTCCTGTACTGATCTTCAATGTCCAATACGATGCAATCCCCATGCTTTTTTGAGATTTTTCTCTGAATATCTTGTAGCAATTGCTTTCTTGCTTCAAAATGTACAAGATCATGGTCTCTGACAATAAGTTCTATTTCAGCATGTTCAATTTCTCCTTTTATCTTGTGTACATGAAAAAAACCTTCCCTGTCTTGAGTATGTTCCGGGACTTCACGTGGGGGCAACAGACTTAAAAACTCGTTGGCAATGCCAACGGCATTGACCATTTTTCCTTTGGCATAACCTGGATGTACACTTTTTCCTTTGATTGTTATGGTGGCACGTGCCGCATTAAAATTTTCAAATTCCAACTCACCTACTTGGCTTCCATCCATAGTGTAGGCCCAATCAGCACCAAATTTTTTTACATCAAACTTATGGGCACCTCTGCCAATTTCCTCATCAGGGGTAAATGCCACCCGTATTTCTCCGTGTTTTATTTCGGGATGGTTGACCAAATGCTCCATAGCAGTGATGATCTCGGCAATGCCTGCCTTATCATCTGCTCCCAAGAGGGTGGAACCGTCGGTGGTGATCAACGTTTGCCCTTGGTACTGCAATAAATCCTCAAAATAATCAGGTGATAGGACAATGTTCTTTTTTTTATTGAGAACAATGTCCTTTCCATCATAATTTTTTATGAGCTGTGGTTTCACATTTTTTCCTGAAAAATCCGGAGATGTGTCCATATGGGAAATAAAACCTATAACAGGTACTTTTTTGTCCAAGTTACTGGGTAAGGTGGCCATGATATATGCATTTTCATCAATGGAAACCTCTTGCATTCCGATTTGATGGAGCTCCATCACCAATTTTTTGGCCAAAGCCCATTGCTTTTCTGTGCTAGGGGTGGTTTTGGAATAGGGATCGCTCTGAGTATCGATGGTTGCATACTCCAGAAATCGGGGTAATAATTTTTCCATGAAATGCTTTTTATCAAAAATAACGCTAATTCAATCGTGATTTTGGGAAAAATAGGAGCTAGAAACCTATATTTCATTTTTTTTGGAAGTATGCGATTAGAATCAACCTTAGTATTTATGTGTCTGTTTAGCTACTTCTTTGGATTTTCACAACGAGATTGTCTTTTAGGTATTGGTGGAAAGGACGATGAAACGATTATCGAAGTGTTTCAATTAAATGAAGAACAACAAGAAAAATTGACGAACTGGAGTGCGGAACTTAAAGTCAGAAATGATCTTCTTAAAGATCAAGCCAAATATCTCATAAAAAGGCACGAAGAAAGTTCCCCTGAGGTTTTAATTAACGTGTCCACCCAGTATAAAGGCATTTTGGACAGTATGAAGCAGAATGTACGAATGATAGATACTCGAATGCTGTCCATTCTTAATGAAAAACAGTATCAACTCTATTTGAAGTTTTGCCGACAGCTTGCATTACGTCCTATCCACATAGAAAGGTCAGTTGACGAAAAATAGCCGATTTCTTACATCGGCGTTGAAGAGTTTATATTTTTGTCAAAATTTTTTGAATGTATAAACTCCTCATTAGGCCGTTCCTTTTTTTGTTTGATGCGGAAACCGCCCACCATTTTTCGTTCAGCGCCATTGGAATACTATCCAGGCTGGGTTTGACACGACTGTTTCGTAAAGCGTTCCATGTAAATGACTCAAGACTGGAAAAAGAGGTTTTTGGATTAAAGTTCAAAAATCCGGTGGGTCTAGCCGCAGGATTTGATAAGGATGCCAAGTTGTACAATGAATTTTCCGATTTTGGTTTTGGTTTTGTGGAAATAGGGACCGTTACACCAAAACCCCAAGCGGGCAATCCTAAAAAACGATTGTTCCGTCTTTTGGAGGATAAGGCCATCATCAACCGAATGGGTTTTAATAACAAAGGTGTTTTTGAAGCGGTCGAGCAGTTGAAGAAAAAGCATAGGGTAATTGTTGGGGGTAACATTGGAAAAAACAAGACTACAGCGAACAAAGATGCCATTAAGGATTATATGATCTGTTTTGATGCTCTTTTTGAGTACGTAGACTATTTTGTTGTGAATGTGAGCTCTCCAAATACACCAGGTTTGAGAGAACTACAAGACAAAGAGCCTCTAACCAAGCTCTTGAACAAATTGAAAAGTCACAATGCGAAGTTGTCCAAAAAATTAGAGCTCAAACAAAAACCCATACTTCTCAAGATTGCACCAGATTTGACCAATAATCAGCTACTGGATATAATTTCCATTATAAAAGAAACAGGTATCGATGGAGTTATAGCTACCAACACTACGATTTCTAGAGACGGGTTAAAATCCCATTTAATTTTAACGGAAGAAAAAGGAGGTCTCAGTGGAAAACCTTTAAAGAACAGAAGCACTGAGGTAATCCGATTTTTAGCGGAGAAAAGTAACAAGGCATTTCCCATTATAGGAGTGGGAGGTATACATTCCGCCGAGGATGCTTTTGAAAAATTGGATGCTGGTGCTGATTTGGTCCAGTTGTACACCGGATTTGTCTACGAAGGACCAGCGCTTATCAAAAAAATCAACAAGGCCTTATTGGAAAGGATGTGATGGATCTCTTGTACGTATCGTTCATTCAATTTTTTCAAGGGATTAACTATTCCATACTTATTGGTTTTGTGATTTCGGCATCGGCACTGGCCATTGCACCAGGTCCTGACAATATTTTTGTGCTAACCCAAAGCCTTTCCAACGGAGTTAAATCGGGATTGGCCACAGTGGTAGGACTCGTAAGCGGCTGTTTGGTGCACACCACGCTGTTGGCTTTTGGGGTTTCGGAAATCATAAAAAGAAGTGATGTGCTGTTCAATGCCATCAAAATTTTCGGGGCACTATATCTGTTGTATCTGGCCTATAAGGTGTACCGAAGTGATGCCCCCATACTTTTGAACCAAAACAAGATGCAATCCAAAGGATTGACACGTTTGTTTCGTGTCGGTTTCACAATGAATGTATTGAACCCGAAGGTCACCATATTCTTTTTGGCCTTTTTTCCCGGATTTTTGTTCAGTGACACCCTGAATACGGTAATTCAGTTCTATGTATTGGGATTGCTTTTCATGTTGGTAGCTTTCCTTATCTTTTCTTCGATTGCCTTGTTGGCTGGTAATATTTCACACTATCTGACCAAGCATCCCAGGGCCGGATGGTATCTTAAATGGCTGCAAATAATTGTTTTTCTGGGGATTGCCATATATCTGTTCTTGTCGAATAAATAAGTGGTAATTTTATGGTTTCCATGTCAAAGGTCAAGATCATAGAATGTCCTCGGGATGCCATGCAAGGCATTAAAACCTTTATTCCGTCAGTAGAAAAGGCCAAATATATACAAGCATTGTTGGGATGTGGCTTTGATACCATCGACTTTGGAAGCTTTGTATCACCAAAAGCAATTCCTCAAATGCAGGATACGGCACAAGTTTTGGACCTGTTGGATTTGTCAAGGACTAAGAGTAAGCTTTTGGCCATTGTGGCAAACCTTCGCGGCGCCAATGATGCCTGCGAACATGAAGCGATTGATTATCTGGGTTTCCCTTTTTCAATTTCCGAAAACTTTCAAATGCGGAATACGCATAAAACCATAGCTCAATCCGTGGATACCCTAAAGGGTATTTTGGAGGTGGCGAATACTCATGAAAAAGAAGTGGTTACCTACATTTCCATGGGATTTGGCAATCCCTACGGTGACCCTTGGGATGTGGACATTGTGGGGGAGTGGACCGAAAAATTGGCTGCCATGGGCACCAAAATCCTTTCACTTTCAGACACCATCGGAAGTTCCACACCTGAGGTTATAGATTATTTGTTCTCACAACTTATTCCGAAGTATCCGGATATTGAGTTTGGCGCACATTTGCACACCACACCGACGAAATGGAAGGAAAAGGTTGATGCCGCTTACAAGGCAGGTTGTCGCCGTTTTGATGGGGCGGTTCAAGGTTTTGGAGGTTGTCCAATGGCCAAAGACGAACTTACGGGCAATATGCCCACTGAAAAAATGTTGTCCTATTTTACCGCTGAAAAAGCAGATACAGGGGTGAACTGGATGGTTTTTGAGGCAGCGTTCAATAAGGCAACCGAATTGTTTTCGGTATACCATTAACAAAAAAAAGGCATCTGAATATCCAGATGCCCTAAAACTTAAAATTAAGCTAAACTTACATCAATACCTTAGCTCCAAACCAGCATAGATGCCAAAAGGATGCCCTGGTCTCAGTCCAGCAGGAACACGAGCCACAGCATAACTTTCATCCAATAGGTTAATTACATTGGCGGTCAACGCGATATGTGGATTTATGCGGTAACGCCCACCAAGGTCCATAATAAAATTAGAGGCGACTAATTCATCTTGGGGAATACTGCCACTGCCCGCTTCTGTTCTGAATTGACCATTATATCTTCCACTTAAATTGATTTCGAACTTTTCATGCTCTAGGGAAAGCTGCGCATTGAACTGATGCTTCGAAATGTAGGGAAGCTCATCGCCGGCAGTAACTTCACCCCAGATATCATTCTCACTGCCAAAAGTGTTCAAAAATTCGGTATCAGTAAGCGTATATCCGAAAGTAAATGGCATTTGAAGCGTTTCATTCTTCTCCAAAAAGTTATAGTTCAACAATAGTTCAATACCCTGCACCTTAACTTCACCTGCGTTAAATTGGTCTAAAGATCCTGTGCCACCAGTGGCGGCTAGATCACTCCCTAAGAGGTTGCTGTAATCGTTATAAAATCCAACGATTTCACCAGAAACACCAGCGTAGGAGAATCGTGTCCCCAACTCATAGTTGACACTTTCTTCGGGGTCCTCATCGGGTTGGTTGCTGGGAGGGGAAAATCCTTTGTGTACACCACCAAACACTGATAGATTCTGAAAGTTGTAGTTGAAGCCAATTCCAGGGATGAATACATCCACTTTGTTTTCTCTTTCAGCAAGATCAACACTAGTACGATCTACGTCATTGTTGCCGTAGTCTTTTCTTCTTAATGTAATGTTCTCATAACGTATACCTGGCGTCAAGGTTAAATCCTTATACTTTATTTTATACATAGCATAGCTGGCAAATGCTCTAGCATCACTGATTCGATTGGCGTTGGTGCCTGGGATGCCCGCGTTCACCAATTGCATGTCCCCATCGACCATGGCATAGTCATCAATCCACTGAAAACGGTCCTCTTCATCAAAATGATATCGCAGACCTATTTCTAGATCATGAAATGTGTTTTCCCCATTCCAGTGGTAATCCAACTTGGTTTGTAGTCCTGTGGAATAATAATCTCGGTTATTATTTCTGGCATTGAGGGTGTCGTCAGCGCCACTGTTTGATGCACCTGTTACCAAATCTATATAAGGTGCAAAATCCGTTGGGTTGCCAAATATGCTTCCAATGCCTTCACGCTCGCCATTTATGGTTACAAAATCAACCTTGTACCAATTGCGGCTAAAGTCGTTGATATATCCAGTGGTGGTTATCCTAAAATTATCACTGAAGTCGAGTGTATGGGTTCCCATAAACTGTATATGCTCAGTGGTCATTTCGTCTTCCTGTGACCCAGCATACCTTCTAAAGGGATTGGCGTCAAAATCTTCCTGCGTAAGCCCTAAATAAGTCTCGTTGGAGTTTTCATCGGAATATTGAAACTTCAACTCAAATGCTTGCCCAATTTTTGCTTCTGGATTGGTGTTCACCTTAAACTTTGCGACTAGGTCATTTTTGTCAAAGCCAGTGTTGGCCCCGTTGTCCAAATCTTTGAAACCGTTTGAGTTGTAGTTGAGATATTCCACAGAATAGCCAAAGTTTTTGCGACTATCTCCCAACTGGGCATGAACCCGGCCGCTCTGGAAACTACCATAGCTAGAGTTAAGAAAGATTTCAAATGTATCCGGAACTTCGGTGGAAATCATATTGATGGCACCACCAGTGGTATAGGGACCGAATTGTACCTGACTACTTCCTTTTAAAATCTCAACGGCCTGCATGCGGGCTATGGTAGGAAAATAATAGGCTGATGGCGCACTGTAAGGAGCCGGTGCGATAAGTACACCATCTTCCATCAACGTAATTTTTGCACTTCGCTCTGGAGAAGTTCCCCTTAGGCTGATATTGGGCCGGAGTCCAAACCCATCTTCTTCATATACATTCACCCCGGGCACACTGCGCAGGGTGCGGTTAACATCGGTATAATTGAATTTTTTTATCTCTTCTGGAGAAATGTAATAAGCAGACCCTGTCCGGTTCTTGGCAACAAATTTGCTTCCGAAAATGACTTTTGCGGAGAGAATAACTTCGTCCAGTTTAATGAGGGAGGAATCGTTTGCGGTTGGATTTTGTTGGGCTTTTACGAAGAAACAGCATAAAAAAAGGAGTACTGGAATTAATCGCATCATTTTATTTATTAAGACTGGTTAAAAATAATTTAGTGAACGACAAAAGTACATGCACTCTTTTTAAAATCAAAGCTTATTTAGAATAAATAAAAACAAATAATATATATTATATATTATTTAAATGATTATCAGTTAGTTTTAAAAAGAAGAAGTCTCAATAATGTATTTCTGAAAGTCTTTGCGGCACCTCTATATTGAATTAAATATGGTATATTTGCACGCAATTAATCCGTAATTGCAATGGAAGCCCACCTAAACAAAATTGTTGGCGAAGGACTAACTTACGACGATGTCCTACTTGTGCCAGCATTTTCCGAAGTACTCCCCAGAGAAGTCAATATCCAGTCAAAATTTACCAGGAGCATTACCATAAATGTGCCCATTGTATCCGCGGCCATGGACACGGTGACCGAATCTCGTATGGCCATTGCCATGGCTCAGGAGGGAGGAATAGGGGTGTTGCACAAAAACATGACCATTGAACAGCAGGCCTTGAAAGTGCGAAAGGTAAAACGAGCTGAGAGTGGAATGATAATGGATCCGGTCACTTTGCCATTGGATTCAACAGTTTGGGATGCCAAAGCCAATATGAAAGAACACAGTATCGGAGGAATTCCCATTGTGGATGACAACAAAAAGTTGATTGGAATCGTCACGAATCGAGATCTTCGTTTTGAAAAAAATAATGACCGCCCCATCTCAGAGGTAATGACCTCAGAAAATTTGGTTACTGTTGGGGAGGGTACTTCTTTGGAGCAAGCCGAGGTAATCCTTCAGAAGAATAAAATTGAAAAATTACCAGTGGTCAACAAGGAAAACACCCTTGTCGGATTGATTACATTTCGGGACATCACCAAACTTACTCAAAAACCTATTGCCAATAAAGACCAATACGGCCGATTGCGGGTTGCGGCTGCCATTGGTGTTACTTCAGATGCCGTGGACAGGGCAGGAGCCTTGGTCAAAGCCGGTGTGGACGCTATAATTATTGATACGGCACATGGGCACACCAAAGGTGTGGTGAGTATTTTGAAAAGTGTAAAAAAAGCTTTTCCAGAATTGGAGGTTGTGGTAGGAAATATTGCAACTGCCGAAGCAGCTAAGTTTTTGGTAGAGGCTGGCGCTGACGCGGTAAAGGTAGGTATTGGTCCTGGGTCCATATGTACCACCAGGGTGGTTGCTGGTGTTGGATTCCCACAGTTTTCAGCAGTCTTGGAAGTGGCTACAGCCTTGAAAGGTTCAGGAATTCCTGTTATTGCCGACGGAGGAATACGCTATACGGGTGATATTCCCAAAGCCATTGCTGCCGGTGCAGATACGGTGATGCTGGGTTCGTTGCTTGCAGGCACCAAAGAATCTCCGGGTGAGACCATCATTTATGAAGGTCGAAAGTTCAAGTCCTACCGTGGCATGGGCTCTGTGGAAGCCATGAAAGAAGGGAGCAAGGACCGTTATTTTCAGGATGTTGAAGATGACATTAAAAAGTTGGTTCCCGAAGGAATAGTAGGTCGGGTGCCTTACAAGGGCGAACTCTACGAAAGCATGCACCAATTCATTGGCGGTTTACGCGCCGGAATGGGGTATTGCGGCGCTAAAGATGTCGCTACATTAAAAGAAACAGGTCGTTTTGTAAAGATTACTTCCAGCGGAATCCATGAAAGCCATCCACATAATGTGACAATCACCAAGGAAAGTCCGAATTATAGTCGATAAGGATTTTATTTTCCAGCATAGGTCTGCCAGTCCTTTTCCTTGTATATGTTGTCGCCAAAATACTTGGCAATCTGCATAAAAGGCTTCACTTTTTGATAACCCGGGACCGGGGAGAGCATATTCAGCTTTTCATCCAAAAAAACAACGGTAGGATAGCTCATTTTGCCCTGTAACAAGGCCGCAGCCAACTCATGGTAGCCTCTTCGACCACTGGGCACAAACTTGAAGGTTTTTCCTTGATATTCTATGGGGTCTTTACCTTCGGCATCCATTTTTACCATGTAAAAATTGTCATGCATATAGGCTGATACTTCAGGATTCTGAAAAGTATCTTTATCCATCTTTTTGCACCAACCGCACCAGTCCGTATACACATCAATGAATATTTTCTTGGGATTGGCATCCGTTTGGGATAAGTTAACAGCTTCCTCCCAAGTCAACCAATTGATGTCTTGGGCTTGTGACTGAAATCCAATTAACAAGAAAAAAAGTAAGCCGATTTGGGTAACCGTTGCGCGCATAGGATTAATTTTTGACAATTTTGTCGTGCTATCTATACAAAACTAACGAAAATTGTGCCAAAAAAGTATCTATCCGAAAACTTCCAAAATGAGTATTAGTATTCCCATCAGCAGGCACAAAGGAGAATAATAACGGGTGTCCAAAGCAGAAAATTTGCTGTTCTTGGCAGTTTTGAAAAAGCCAACATACCTAAAATCACCAAATGCCCTCAATATAAAAATCACCCCAATTCCAAAGGAAATGTAGCCCAGCAAAGGATGGTTGATAAGGAGTAGCGCTTTGTTAATGAATATAAAGGCAAATAATAACAAAATGATGCCCACAAGAGCCGCTCCAAATTTACCAGGAGACATTGCTGTAGTATTTTCAAGTTTTGTGGGAAGTACGGCTTCAGGGTCTTTAATCCCAAATAGGGACCAGTAAAAATGTAGGGCTGCCAAAAAAATCAAAACAATGGAAAGTATAACAGCCAAAACATCCATACTATTTAATGGTCTCTGTTTTTGGGGTTTCAAATATGTCTTTTACGTCCACTTGGTTTCTTAGGATATCATCAAAATTTTCGCGTTCCCGAATCAAGTGAGCTTTTCCGTTAAGCCAAAGCACCTCTGCAGGACGATATCTCGAATTGTAGTTGCTGGACATGGTATAACAATAGGCCCCGGCATTTTTAAAACACAGAATATCCCCTTCTGAAATCTCACTGATTCTTCTATTACTCCCAAAGGTATCCGTTTCACAAATATAACCCACTACCGAGTAATAACGTTCCCGACCTTTTGGATTGGAAATATTTATAATTTGGTGATTGGAACCATATAACATGGGACGAATCAGGTGATTGAAACCGGAGTCCACACTGGCAAAAACTGTGGACGTGGTCTGCTTTACCACATTCACTTTGGCCAAAAAGTGTCCTGCTTCACTCACTAAAAACTTGCCGGGTTCAAAAGCAAGGGTAAGCTCTTTACCGTAATCCGAACAAAATTCATTGAACCTCGCTGTAAGTTTTTTGCCCAGTTCTTCCACATTGGTTTCGATGTCACCCTCCCTGTAAGGAACCTTGAAACCGCTACCAAAATCAATAAAATCAAGATTCTTGAAGTTTTTGGCAGTTTCGAAAAGGATTTCCGACGCATACAGGAACACATCAATATCAAGAATATCACTGCCGGTATGCATGTGAATGCCATTTATATTCATTTTGGTCAATGCAACAATGCGCAACAAATGGGGAATCTGGTGGATGCTGATGCCAAATTTGGAATCGATATGCCCTACGGAAATATTGGAATTGCCCCCAGCCATCACGTGTGGGTTTATACGGATGCACACGGGAATATCAGGATGTTTGCTCCCGAATTGCTCCAAAATTGAAAGATTGTCAATGTTGACTTGTACCCCGAGAGCCGCAGCTTCTTCTATTTCTTCCAAGGAAACACCGTTGGGGGTAAAGATTATGGACTCGGGCTGGAAACCGGCCATAAGCCCTAACTTCACCTCCTGGATGGATACCGTATCCAAACCGCTCCCCAAATGGTTCATTAACCGGAGAATGCTGATATTGGACAATGCCTTGGCGGCATAATTTAACCGTAGATTTCCAACTCCTTTAAAGGCTTCTGTGAGCCGTTGGTACTGTGAAGCAATTTTAGCCGCATCATATACGTATAGTGGAGCATCAAATTGGGCTGCAAGTTTCAATAGGTTTTGGGATTCCATCTTAATATCAAATCTTTAAAACAAAACTAAACCTTGTCCCTGTGTTGCACAAGCATATTCGCCGAAATAAAATTTTTATAACAAAATGTTTTAAAAATAACAAAAAGAGGGTCATCCTGTTCTTGCTCTTTTGACCTTCAGATTGTACATTTAAAACAAATTGCGCAGATGAAATTACCCCTATTTCCGTTACAGACCATTTTTTTTCCGGGAGAAACCGTACCGCTTCACATTTTTGAGGAACGCTACAAACAGCTTATCCACGATTGCAGAAGTGAAGCTATCACTTTTGGAATTCCGGTATTTATAAACAACACTATTTCCTATGGAACCGAGGTCCAGTTGGTAGAAGTGGTCAACACCTACGAGAATGATGCAATGGACGTGGTATGCGTGGCCCGTCAGGTGTTCAAAATACTTTCTTTTGAACAACAAATGGAAGAAAAACTTTATGCTGGCGGGGAAGTGCGGTTCTTGGATTTGGAATACGATGCCGACAATACCCTTAGAAAAGAGGTCCTGGACAATATTGAAATATTGTATAATTTAATGGAAGTCCCTTTTTCGAAAATACCTCCCGAACAATTCAACAGTTATTCGTTGGCGCATAAAATGGGGCTTTCCTTCGAACAGGAATACGAACTACTGCAGATTCCCAAGGAAACAGACCGTTTAAACTTCATTAAAACCCATTTGGAGACCACCATCCGGGTTTTGAAGGAAATAAACCGTACCAAGGGAATTATAGAAATGAATGGGCACTTTAAAAACTTTGACCCTTTGGATTTCAAGGATTTCAAAATATAGAATCCAGTATAGCGATAATTCTTCATCATCATCTTCCTTTTGTCAATGCTGTTTTCTATTTTTGTCCGCGAACAAAAGTTATCAGATAGATGAATCTTCACGAATATCAAGGAAAGGAAATTTTGGCCAGCTTTGGTGTCCGCATACAACGCGGGATTGTGGCTCGAAATGCCAAGGAAGCAGTAGATGCGGCCAAACAGCTTACACAAGAAACGGGAACAGGTTGGCACGTAATTAAAGCACAGGTTCATGCTGGTGGACGTGGAAAAGGTGGAGGCGTGAAATTGGCCAAAAACTTGAAGGAAGTTGAAGAATTGGCGGGAAGCATCATTGGAATGAATCTGATAACGCCCCAAACATCGGCAGAAGGAAAAAAAGTACACCAAGTTTTGGTTGCCGAGGATGTCTACTATCCAGGGGATAATGAGACCAATGAGTTCTATATGTCTGTTTTGCTGAACAGAAGCACAGGCAGGAATATGGTTATGTATTCCACAGAGGGAGGAATGGATATCGAGGAAGTAGCCGAGAAGACTCCTCATCTCATTTTTACCGAGGAAATTGACCCGGGGATGGGATTGTTGCCTTTCCAGGCAAGACGAATAGCATTTAATCTGGGATTGTCCGGAACCGCTTTCAAGGAAATGGTGAAATTTGTTTCTGCCCTGTACAAGGCATATGATCAAAGTGACGCCAGCCTTTTTGAAATCAACCCCGTTTTGAAGACCTCGGACGATAAGATTATGGCAGTGGATGCCAAGGTATCCATTGATGACAATGCACTATATAGAAGAAAAGCCTATGCAGAAATGCGGGATTTACGTGAAGAAAACCCCATTGAGGTGGAGGCACGCGAAGTGGGTTTGAACTACGTGGATTTGGACGGCAATGTGGGTTGTATGGTAAATGGCGCCGGACTTGCCATGGCAACGATGGACTTGATAAAAATGGCAGGCGGAGAGCCGGCTAACTTTTTGGACGTAGGTGGTACTGCCGATGCCAAAAGGGTAGAGGAGGCTTTCAGAATAATTTTGAAAGACCCCAATGTCAAGGCCATATTAATCAATATTTTTGGTGGTATCGTTCGTTGTGACCGGGTTGCTCAAGGTGTTGTAGATGCTTATAAGAATATGGGAGATGCCATTAAGGTTCCCATTATTGTAAGATTGCAAGGAACCAATGCCGAGTTGGCGAAAGAAATTATAGATAATTCCGGCTTGGCGGTTCATTCTGCAGTTCAGTTTCAAGAAGCTGCGGACAAGGTTAAAGAAGTATTGGCCTAGCGGATTCATTTGTTGTGATATTAAAAGGGCAAACCTGATTTTAAGGTTTTGCCCTTTTTCTTTTCTATAGTATTCATATCATTTGGCAGCAGTACACTAAAACACATCGGTTATGAGTTATATACTAAAGTACTTTCAACACCCAACCGATGAAATCCTATCAGGAAAAACTGAGTATTCTTTCCGAAATGATTGCTTTTGCAAGGGTGGATTACTCTATGAAGAAGTCGGAGTTTCGGTTTTTGTTGACAGTGGCCAATAATTTGGGTGTCAATAAAGATGCCGTGAAAAGTCTGTTAAGGAAAAAGTCTCCAGAAGTTGTCCTTAAATCCCAAGCAGACCGCATCGTTCAATTTCACAGGTTGCTATTGTTGATGAACATTGACCAAGAACAACATAGCAAGGAAATCCAACGATTATATAATGTAGGCCTTAAAATGGGACTTCCGCCCGCCGCCATTGGACAAGTACTTGAAATAATGCATAACTATCCCGATAAGGTCGTCCCTGCGGATGTACTGATCAATATTTTCAAAGCACATTATAATTGATGCCATTCTGACATAATTTTTTGTTAAAAAAACGTCAAAATGACATGCTTTAAGCGTTGGTATACCATTTGCCAGTAATTGATTGAATTTAATGTTTAATCAAAAAAATAAACGCCATGAGCATAGTAAAAAGAAATAAACTGTTTTTCCCATCATTGGTGAACGATTTTATGGGTCCGGATTGGTTCGGTGGAACTGAAAATTGGAATACTTCTGTTCCTGCCGTCAACATAAAGGACAATGAAGAAAATTTTGAACTCGAACTAGCTGTTCCAGGAGTAAAAAAGGATGATTTTACAGTTGAAGTGGACAATGATGTGTTGACCATTTCAAGTGAAATTAAAACTGAGAATGAAGAAACCCAGGACAATTATACCCGAAAAGAGTTCTCATTCTCTTCCTTTAAAAGAGCCTTCACCTTACCAGATACAGTAGATGGCTCTAAAATCGACGCCAAGTACGAGAATGGAATTTTGAGACTGACCTTGCCTAAAAAACAAGAGGCATTACCAAAGCCAAAACGATTGATTTCAATCGGATAAAGAGTAAAAGTACACCAACTTAGGTGTTTCATGATGGTTGATTGAGTTGGTTAGTTTGTGGGCGCGCTGCTGCACTTTGTGTATGTGGCGCGCTTGCTTTTATTCCTGCTCCTGAAGCTGTTTTATTTCGTCACGGAGTTTGGCGGCTTCCATAAAGTTCAATTCCTTGGCCGCCTTTTCCATGGCCTTTCTTTTGTTCCTGATCAGTTTTTCGCGTTGTTCCGACGTAAGGTATTCCAAGTCTGGTTCCGCAGCGCGCAGTTCCTCTTTCTGAAAATGATAAGTGGACACCGAATTTTTGGCAAGTGCACTGTCCAAATTCTTCTTCAAAGCTGTGGGGACAATGTTGTTTTCCTTGTTGTAAGCCATTTGTTTTTCCCTGCGATAGTTGGTTTCGTCAATGGTTTTTTGCATACTCTCCGTAATCGTATCAGCGTACATAATCGCTTTACCATTCAAATTTCGTGCGGCCCTGCCCACTGTTTGGGTCAACGAGCGGTTACTTCTCAAAAAACCTTCTTTGTCCGCATCCAAGATGGCGACCAACGAAACCTCCGGTAAATCCAATCCCTCCCTTAGCAGGTTTACCCCAATCAACACATCAAAAATTCCTTTACGCAAATCCTGCATAATTTCAACTCGCTCAAGGGTATCAACATCACTATGGATGTACCGACACCTTATATCGATGCGGGTCAAATATTTGGTCAATTCCTCTGCCATTCGTTTGGTCAACGTGGTAACCAAAACCCGCTCATCAATCTCGACCCGTTGTTGTATTTCCTCAATCAAGTCGTCAATTTGATTCAAAGTCGACCTTACTTCAACAATGGGATCCAAGAGCCCTGTTGGACGTATCACTTGCTCCACATAAACCCCTTGGCTAAGTTCCAACTCATAATCAGCAGGGGTGGCACTGACATAAATTACTTGATTCTGCAGTGCTTCAAACTCCTCAAACTTTAATGGCCTGTTGTCCATGGCAGCAGGAAGTCGAAACCCATATTCCACTAAATTCTCTTTCCTTGAGCGGTCACCACCGTACATGGCATGTACTTGGGGGATGGTGACATGGCTTTCGTCAATGATCATCAAATAATCATCTGGAAAGTAATCCAATAGACAGAAGGGCCTTGTGCCGGGCTCTCGACCATCCAAATATCTTGAATAGTTTTCAATCCCTGAACAATAGCCCAATTCCCGAATCATCTCCAAATCAAAATTGGTACGTTCTTCCAAACGTTTGGCTTCTAAAGGGCGACCTACTTCTTTAAAATAATCCACCTGCTTTACAAGGTCGTCTTGAATTTGCCTAATGGCATTTTGAAGAATATCCGGGGAGGTGACAAACATATTGGCTGGATAGATGTTGAGGCTATCATAAACCTCTATGACATTGTTGTTGAATGGATCTAGGGCTTCTATTTCCTCTATTTCATCTCCAAAGAAGTGAATTCTGAAGGCGTGGTCCGCATATCCAGGGAAAACGTCCACCACATCGCCCTTTACCCTAAAATTTCCATTTCTAAAATCAGCGGTTGTGCGGGAGTAAAGGCTTTGCACCAATTGTTTCAAAAACTTGGTCCTGGAAAGAACCTGATCTCTTTGGATAGAAATCACATTCTTTTGAAACTCAATAGGGTTTCCAATACCATAAAGACAGGAAACGGAAGCCACCACCAAAACATCCCTTCGCCCGGAAAGTAATGAGGATGTTGTGCTCAATCTCAGTTTTTCAATATCCTCATTAATGGAAAGATCTTTTTCAATATAAAGTCCACTTGTTGGGATGTAGGCTTCGGGTTGATAGTAATCATAGTACGATACGAAGTATTCAACGGCATTTTTTGGAAAAAACTGCTTGAACTCAGAATATAGCTGAGCGGCAAGAGTCTTATTATGCGCGAGTACCAAGGTGGGGCGCTGAACGGTCTCCACCACATTGGCCACGGTAAAAGTTTTGCCCGATCCGGTAACACCAAGCAGTGTTTGGTGCGGGTCACCGTCTTCAATACCCTTTACGAGCTGATTTATGGCTTGGGGTTGGTCGCCAGTGGGGCTAAATTCTGAGACTACTTGAAACTTCATTAGGTAAAAATACTAAAGGCCTTACCCAAAACGAAGTAAAAAAAGAAGATTATCGCTTAAGAGAAAAATGACCCATAATTTCCCTGTTTGTATCGTCAACAGCCCTAAACCAATAATCCCCTGAGGGTAATGGTCTTCCTGCGAAATTTCCGTCCCACCCTTGCGAATCTTGTGAAATCTCTTCTAAAAACTTACCAAAACGATCAAAAATTCGGATACTTTGTAGCACAATGGCATCTGAATTGGGTGGTTGAATAAACTGCCAAAAATCGTTTATGTTATCACCGTTTGGGGTAAAAAACTTTGGAAAACCTTCAACGGTCAAATCTTGGATAAAGGCTTCCTGTACCACCCCGCAACCATTTTTATCCCGCACGAAGAAAATATGGGTGCCAGGCTCCACATTTCTGAATACATTACTGTCCTGATATGGGCCATTTTCGTTATCTATGGCATATTCATAGTTTCCATTTCCGGTAGCGTCCACCGTAATCTGGAGGTTCAAACCATTGGATTCAACCCGTAAACGTTGTATAGTGGCAATTTCGGAGGAAACCACCTTGAACTCCTTGGTGGCAGGACATTCAATGGTGTTACCGGATTGAGATGCGATATTGTATGCTTCATATCTATAGTTGCCATTTTCCATAAGGATTACTTGATTGGTATCGGAAATCAAGCTTTCGACACCCGATTGATCTACCTGATACCATCGATAGCCATCGGCAACATCGGTTGAGGTTAGGGTGAAAGGAGCTTCATTTTCGCAAAACGAGATTTCATCAGGAAAGTCAATTTCAGGGTTTAAGGTCACAAATTCACCGGTAGTAAAATCCAAATAAGGGCCGCATCCTAAAAGCGTTGAAAAACTCTCTTGCCCACAACCTATGGAATCTCCAGTGTCGTTAAAGGGAATAACAGTAATAAAAAAAGTACGATTGGGTTCAAAATTGATTACAGGAGTTGAATTTGAGTTGAATACGTTGTCGTCAAGAATATCAGCACTATTGGGGGTTGTTCCAATAGTAACGCGATAACCCGTAGCGCCTGGCACCTGTGTCCATTCAAGAATTGGGGATAGTGGCACGTTGATTTCACCATTTCTTGGAGAAACCATCTGTGCACAAGAGGGTAGTGGGGATGCGGCACTGGTGGTAAAGCTTTGAGAGGAACAGCCCATGGGCATCCCGATGTTGTTATAGGGGGTTATAGTGACGTAAATTGTATCTTCTGATGGAAGAGGATCTGGAGGATTGTAGGTCAACGTATTCCCAACATCAAGATTGTTTAGGATATCGGTTCCTCCGGCGGTGGTTCCTAAACTGATGATATATCCCGTAGCTCCATACGCATATTCCCAAGAAATATTGGTTGTCGGTGTTACATCTACGGACATGTCCATCGGATTGGACATTTGCGTACAGTTGGGCGCTACCGTTATTGTTTCTGTGGTAAAGCTTCGACTAAAACATTCCACATTGGGCCTATCAAAGAAAAATAGCGAAATGGTTACAAAGATTTCTTGATTCTGAGGAAGGCCTTGGGGTGGAGTAAAGGAATTTCCACTTGCGAATTGAGGGGACAAGATGTCAGAAGCACCCGGAGAAGTACCCAATTCAATAATAAATGCCTGAACATTATCCACAAATTCCCAAGTAATAGTCGTATTCAGCGGCACACCCGTTGCACCATCAGTAGGGCTCAACAATGCGGGACACTGTTGTGCACTACCAAAGCCATATAGGCCGAAAGCCAATATGAATAGCAATTTTTTTAACATTTGACTGGAACCAAACATTTTAATTTACGAAATAATTCTGTTTTAATTAACGCTTCAGACTAAAGTGTCCTTTGAATGTTCTTCCATCTTCCAGTGAAACTTGAAACCAATAATCAGAGGCCGGGAGCTGACTGTTGTTGTACATGCCGTTCCATCCTGCCATTTTGGGGCTTATTTGCGCCATTAACTTTCCATATCTATCATAAATGTGAATAATACTTTCTGATTGGAATTGATTATCTGCACCTTGTATTTGCCATAAATCGTTGACTCCGTCACCATTTGGAGTGAAGAATTTTGGATATCCAATCACGGAAATTAATTCTTCGGAAATTCCACATCCATTTTTGTCCCGAACCGTTGCTGTAATGAATCCTGGTTGTACATCTTGAAATATGGATGAATCCTGATAATTGATACCATCTAGCGCATATTCATAATCACCGTCTCCAGAAACAAGTATTTCCACCACATTGTTTTCTGAAATGTCTTCTACAAGCACATTTTCAATAGTGGCCTTGTTGGATGGTATCACTTTAAAGGCCTTCGAATTGAAACATTCTTGGGTTCCCTCGGCAGTAAAGTATAGATATGCCACTTCCAAATGGTATTCCCCAATTTCGGAAACCTGCAACGAGGATTGGTCACTTACCTCGACCAAGTTGCTGCCATCGGCTTTGTACCATCGGTATATATCAAACCCTTGGGGTGCATCTACGGAAATCGGAGGTCCATCCGTGCACCATAAAATTTCTTCTTGGAAATCCAACAAAGGTGTTGGATTCACAATAAGGTTCAATCGGTCCACATCTTCACATTGATTGTTCATTTCAATCCTCGCATAAAGCATGGTGGAGCTAGTTGAATAGGTTCCCGATATTGGGTTTTGTTCCAAACTGGCATCCTCTAGCGTGGTGTACAATGTAACATCTTGGTTTGGATAGTCTATATCCAAAATATCATCAAGATTGAAACTACCTTCTAAAAATGCATCTTCCGCAATATCATCACATACGTAATATGTTTTTTCACCTTCACTGAGCATAACAGAAAGCACCTGAAGCGTTAATTCATTGACATCTTCACAGCCGTTGCCGTCGGTAATTTTATAATATAATGTTTGGTCAAAAGGTTGGGTATTGACGTATCCTACTGGATTCGTAATTGGATTGTCCGTATTCAAATCCGTAAGGGATTCATAAAAATGATAAGTGAAAGATGTGTCTGTAATCGCCTGCTCCAAATTGAAGGTGGTTAGGCCGTCTGAAGTGTTGGTAGCTGCTGCATCACATTGAACCAAAGAAAGAGGTTCAGCATTGGGCAACGGGTTTACTGAAATAAATGCTTCGCCGATTATTGGACATTCATTGGGGTCACTGGAAATTATTTCCAAGGTATAGTGACCAGAATCAGAAATATTTGCAGGGTTAATAGTTAGGGTATTGCCCGAATTGGTCAAAGTTGCACCATCTTTCTCCCAAATATAAGTGGCATTTAGGATGTTATCACCTTCCAGGGTAATGGATTCACCGTCGCAAATTTCCATTGAACTGCTGGTAGTCCCATCTGGATTTCGTATCAAATCGATTTTATTAAAAAAGGACTGTACAAAAGGCGGAAGCCCCTGGGTGGCATTTCTTCCATTTAAGAAAATGGCATTGTGAACGTAATTGGCAGCATTTCCTTGTTCATTAGGATTTTGTATAACACCTAAATAGGGGGTTCCCTGCAGATAACTTTGTGCTATGGTCCTATATATTTTGCCGTTTTGTCCGAGCTGTAAGGCTGCACGAAATAAAGGCCTTCGGTCCAACTCTACCTCAGATTGAGCAATATCCGTCTCCGTAAGATCATATTGCAACAAGGATGTTGATGGGGCTTGTGGTTCATCTGGAGATTGGGCACCAGAGGACATTACATACAAAAATTGTTGATTCGGAGAGAATTCGACCCCGTAGGAAATGTTGTTGGAGTTTGACGTGGCTATTAATTGTTGATTTGAGATAATTCCAGTTGCTGGGTCAAAATCATAAAGATAGAGTCCGCCAAGGGCATTGGCACTGGCCAGAATGGTGCCATCGGGTGAAAATTTTAAATAGCCCCTGGGATCCTGTATTTGAAGATCCGGAAAAGTACTCACCACAGGAAATGGGTTCACTCCTGAATTGTTGACTTCATACGCATAATAGGTATTGAACCGCGTTGGATCGCCAGCTGGAGGCCCGAGGGTAACCACCCATATGGATTTATCAAAACAATCTTTTAATACCGCGGATATTTTTTCGGAACAATCGGCTAAAAGGGTGATATTTTTCTGGGTCACCTCCCCATTGCCGTTGTTTAACGAAAGGTCTACAACAGAGTAATTGAAACCGCGATCAGGGTCTTCTTCAAAAGTCTTGGTGTCTACTGTGAAAACATAAAGTATGTTGGGATCATCGGGTTTTTGTACAATTATGGCAGATTGTGTGCTGGAGGGGTCTCCATAAAGCCCTGTTCCGTTGGACATAATATTATGATTGCGATCGTAGACGGTAATACCATCCGTATAAAGAACAAGATTGCCAGTAGCATCCGAAATTGACGCGCAGCCCTCAAAGGTGTCGAGCCTTCCATCCGTTAGTGGGGTTACGGAACCATCGGTATTAAATCGAATACCTGCCCCATTTCCAAAATACCAATTGGAGGTTTCATCCTGACTTAGGACAGTAAAGCAGGAAAAAAGACAGACCAATAAAAAATAGTGGTGTCGAAATAGCATTCATCCTCATTATAGCATCTTACAAGATACTATAAATCACGCTTTTTCAATAAAGCGTAGGACAAATAGATGAAAAGTGCAGTCCAAAAGATTACAATTACAAACTCGTACCAATACGTGTGGTAGTCAAATCGAAAGTTCTCCCCAATCTGATCTCCTATGTTCTGCACTGCAGAAAGCCGAGAGCCGGGTTCTTTAATTAGGTTCATCATCGATTCCAACGGAAAAAAATCCTTTACACGTTTGGCAGCGGGCCAACTCATTACCTTCCAGCCTAAAATACCAAAAATGGCCTGTTCTAAAATAGTCCATAAAATTAGGAACCCGAGGGCAAATGCAGAACGTTTTACCAGCATACCCAAAAAGAGACAAAATGAAAAGAAACCAACCAACTTTACAAAGAAGGCTGGCAAGAATTCCAGGTCTGAAAAAATAATCGAGATTTCATTATAATCGGAATAGATCAATCCCAAAATAATGGAAGTGATAAAAACAAATACTGTGGAAATCAAGGCAAAAGAAATGACTGTCAGGAATTTGGAAAGAATAAATTCTTTCTTGGAAAGCCCGTCAATCAGATTTTGCTTGATGGTTTTGTTACTGTATTCGTTGGCCATCATGGAAACAATTACAATTGCCAAAAACAGCTTGAAAATTGCTGCTACCCAAGTGTTGAAATGCCAGATGTACGGGAAGTTAAAAATGCCCTGATCGGCCAAATGAAACTGTACCGGGCCAATATCAAACTTGATCGCAGCGATTAGTGCAATTGAGGTCAACAGCACAAAATAGGAGGTGATCAGGATTCTGCTGGCCCTATTGTTCCAAAGTTTTATGAACTCTATTTGTAGTAAGCGTACCATTCGTTCTTTGATTATTTATTGTTGGTTAGGTTGAGGAATTGTTCTTCAAGACTTTCTTTCCGTTTTACCAGATGGGAAAGGACGATACCTTTATCATACAAAAATTTGTTAAGGGCTTCAGCGTCCATCTCTTCTTTTAAATAGGCAGTAAGTGTTCCATTGAAGGTTTCCACTTTCCCAAAACTGACATTCTTTTCCAAGAGGGCTTTCAATTCTTCCATATCGCCGGCACGAAGCTCAAAGAAACCATGGCTTGCCATCATGCCATCGACGGGTCCGGAATATAATTTTTCTCCTTTTCTGAGGATGACCACGTGTGAGCATACTTTTTCCACTTCGTCCAACAAGTGTGAAGCCAATAAAATAGTCGTGCCTTCACTGGCAATCTTTTTTATGATTTGCCTGATTTGATGGATTCCTTGAGGGTCCAACCCATTTGTGGGCTCATCCAGAATAAGAATCTCCGGGTCGTTCAAAAGGGCTGAGGCTATGGCCAAACGCTGTTTCATCCCTAGGGAAAACGTTTTGAACTTGCTGTCTTTTCGTTCCCAAAGCCCAACCAACTCCAATTTCTCCTGGATTTTGGTTTCAGGTACTTCTTTGATCTTGCAAACCAGTTTCAAATTTTGAACAGCAGTCATGTAGGGATAAAAATTGGGCCTTTCAATAATGGCCCCCACTTTTTTTAGGGCATCATGGGTCGAGGTGTTTCCATCGAACCAGCTGAAGTTGCCGGATGTTCGGTTCACCACGTTCAAGATAATGCCCAAAGTAGTGGATTTTCCACTTCCGTTAGGCCCTAAAATGCCATATACATTACCCTTTTCAATGGTGAACGACAGGTCTTTTACAGCCGTGAGATAGCCGAATTTCTTTGTTAGATTGGTTACAGTCAGTATTGTTTGCAAGACGGAATCATTTTTCGATTTGTTTATAGTAACTTGACGAGGTTAACGGAAAATTGTTACAAAATAGCGAAAGAATGTCCGAGGAAAAATTGATGTCGAAAAAAAAACCGGCTTTTCCAATCACAAAAAAATTGGATGGCTATCTGGATCGGTACAACCGTAAAATTGAAATCCCGATCTTCTATGACGATTTGTTGCGTTTTTCAGGTTCGGTCGTTGTCTATGACAATGATGGAATCGATACCTTATGGGTACGGGTGTATTATTCCGATTTTGATCGAGAGGAAATAGACCTCAGCCTAAAAAAAGTGTATTCCATTTTGCATTCCGATGGGAGCAACCGAATCTTGGATTATCTCAATGTGGATGCCGTGGATTTTTGCACCTTCGGAAACTCAAAACCTTTTCGTATAAAGATTCGGAATATCCTAAATGACAACTATACCTATTTTTATGTCAAAAAGACGGATGCTTCTCGGGTGTATGGCCTGGAATTGGAACATATGCTTTCGCCTTACAACCTTAACTTTTTGGTGTACAAGGATACCTTGATTGAAGAACACATTGCTGGTATTCCAGGTGATGTGTTTATAAAGGATATGCTGCCAAAATGTTCAAAACCTGAAAAGGCCCAGTTGGCTAAGGAGTTCGTAAAATTCAATGAACGATGCATGATACGGCTTTTGGGCGATATGCGATCTTACAATTATGTGATTGTACCGGTGCATGATTTCGATCATGTGGTTTATAGGATACGGGCCATTGATTTTGACCAGCAATGCTTTGAAGGTAAATTCAAGGTGTACTTGCCCCAATTTTTTAAAGAAAACCTGAATATGGTGGAGTTGGTTGGGAAAAAGCTTCAAGAATATTCTGTGGACCAATATAAGATTGAGGAACGTTCCATTGTGGCCAAGCGAATCATTAGTTCAGGGAACCGAATAAAACGTCTCATCAATTGTGTGAAGACCGATAGAATATCCTTGCCCGAAAATGTGGAACGACTAAGAAATGAGCTGCACGATTTTACCATGGACTTGGAATTTAAAAAATGCAATACCATGGGGCAAATACTCTTCACAGCACTCGAATTTGTAAAACGAAACTACCAAGATGTGAGCATGAAGGAAATTATTGAGAAGAAGTTTTAGCTTTTCTGCTCTTTGTTGAAATAGACCAGATAGTAATACATCTGCCGTTCCTCATCCCAACCTTTTTCCACGAACTTTTGGGCCGATTCTGGATTGATAAAATCCATTTTTATCTGGATATTGGTATCGAGATTGATGACATTTTTGATTTTTTTTCGGCTATCTGAAACCGCTTTGTTGGAAATATCAAAATTGGAAACATCTTCAATACTATATTTTGGGCCCTTTTCAACTTTGTAATGTTTAAACTCGGGAATCAATTCCGGGTTTTCCATCACCTCGTTCAAAAATGAAGTTTCCTCAAAGGCATCGTTCTTGGCAAAATGGTTCACCGCCCGGTTCATGAAAAGCACTTCTTGTTGTTTATCCTCTGCGGGCAATACCACATCTTTTGCAAAATTTTGGCAGAACTTGAGGTAGTTTTTAGTGTAAAAATTCTCATCGGCCAAGGGAGCTACACCTAAAAAATCTTCCAGCCAATATTTGGCATCGTATCGATTACTATCCACGGATAATACCTTGTACCCTTCCTCTTGGTTTATATTGAAGACAATGCATCCCTTATCCAATTTATTGGTGTTGATGCCCTGGCGGATGAAAATGTCCAAGTTTTGTTCTTTTTCGCGAAATTGAAGAAAATCATGTTTCAATTCACTTTTAAAAATACCTACGGCATCTATTTTTTGGTTATCCACTACCATATCTGAAAAATGCGCCACGAAAACCTCCCCACTTTTAATATGTGGATGATTTGACTGCTCAAAAAGGTGTTGGGTTATTTTTTTTGACGAAGCATGAACCTTTGAAGGATTTTTAAAAATTTCGGTAACAGCGTTGAAAACTTCATTGAACTCCAAATCAACTTCATGCGAAAACTGAAAATAGTTCTCTTCTTTCTCTCTAAAGGGCTTAAAAAAGTATTCTTTGAGCAAGCCGGCCATTTCATCGTTTAGTGTAAAAGGTTCGGCGGATAGGAAAGCAGTTTCATTTTTACTTTTGTTCCCTACCCGATGGAGGGAAATACTTTCAATTTGGGCGGAATATAGGTTCAGCATAAGCGTTAAAGGTAAAAGGTAAAAGGTAATGGTGGTTTAGTTCCAGTTTTCATCAAAATCAAAATCATCGTAGTTGTCCATGGGATCCTCAAATTCCATACTGGGTTTGGATTCAAATCTTTTCTCGGGGGGCGAGTCAGGCAGTTCTCCAAAACTGAACAACACGTTGGGGTAAGATCTCCCGTCTTCTTTTTCGACAATATCGGCCAACTCCACAAAGAAAGTCCACATGCTGAAAAAATCATATAGATAAATCAATTTGGGACTTTTTTCGTTGAGGACTTCTTCTAAAAATGTTTCGTTCATCAATCGAATCTCAGAACCGTTTTCACCCATGTCAAAAAGTGCAATTTCTTCATCTTGGTTCCATTCCTCATCACAGGTATAGAAAGAAGCCATTTCGTCGCCTCCAAAACCAAAGGCTTGGGTAATGGCATTGTGTAGTACTTCCAAGGTCTCACCGTCCTCAATTTCAATATCCCTAAAGATATCTTCCTCAGCATCAAGAATAATCCTGATTTTATAAATCATCTAAAAAAATTAAAGTGGGCACAAATTTACGACAATTCACTGTTATTTGGTGAACCGGTGCAAGGTAAAGGTCATAGCGGCCAATAGAAAAAATGCACCTATTTGATGGGCTACTCCCAGCCATAGTGGTACTGCGTAAACCAAGGTGAGCACACCGAGCAAAAATTGAATGAAAACAAGAACCAAAACGGATTGAAGGCCTTTATTTTGCCATGGTGTTCTTGATGTCCTTCGGGTTCTGAACCAAATCAATGCAATTAATGCAACTACGACATAGGCCAGGTAGCGGTGCACAAATTGGACCCCACTTCTTCCTTCTACAAAATTTTTCAATATAGGTTGCTGTTCAATGTACACCGTTTCATGAATCAATTTGCCCTCACTCATCATAGGCCAATGGTTGTGAATAAAACCCGCATCCAGTCCGGCCACGAAAGCACCCCAAATAATTTGAACCAAAAGTACCAAGAGCCCAACTCTTATGAGGTTCCGAATTCCTGTTTGAATTTCTTTCTTTAAAGGGAAAATAAGGTCTAGGGCCACCCAAAGACTGAAAGCGAAGGTTATGAAGGCTGTAGTCAAGTGTGCAGCCAGCCGATAATGCGACACATCGGGGCGATCAACAAGACCACTTTTAACCATGTACCACCCCAAAAAACCTTGAAACCCACCTAGAAGAAGTAGGACTAAGCATTTTTTTAGGGTAGACTTATCCAATTTTTTGGTCAACCAGAAATAGAGAAATGGCAGGATAAATACAATTCCGATAAACCTTCCCAACACTCTGTGCAGCCATTCCCAAAAATAGATGTCCTTGAAATCCTCAAGATCAAAATGATAATTGAGTTTTTGGTATTCAGGATATTGCTGGTAAAGTTCGAAGGCCTCTTGCCATTCCTGTTCGTTCATTGGAGGTAAGGTGCCCTGTATCAGTTTGTAATCTGATATGGAAAGCCCGGAATGGGTTAGGCGAGTGATGCCACCCACTAAAACCATAACAAAAATAAGAACGCACCCAGTTAATAACCAATAAATTACATATTTGTTCTCCTTCATTAAGATTGGACTTTTAATTTCATCTTTTTACCTTTTTCCAACATAAATTGATAGGCTGCTTCATATTCGTTGGGAATTTCTCCATCTAAAATGGCTTCCTTTATCGCCTCCTTAATAATACCAATTTCCCTAGATGGTTTTAGGTTAAAGGTTTTCATGATTTCTTCTCCAGAGACGGGAGGTTGAAAATTACGGATATGGTCCCGTTCCTCGACCTCCACTATTTTCTGACGAACAAGTTGAAAATTGTTTTTATACTTTTTCTGTTTTCTGGGGTTTTTGGTGGTGATGTCGGCCTCGCAAAGTGTCATCAGTTCATCCACATGCTCACCGGCATCAAAGATCAAACGCCGCACTGCTGAATCTGTGACATGCTCCTCGGCCAAGATTATGGGCCGGGAACTCATCAACACCATTTTTTGAACAAACTTCATCTTATCGTTCAATGGCATTTTAAGCCGTTTGAATAACTTGTAAACCATCTTGGCACCTACAAATTCATGCGCATGGAATGTCCAGCCTATTTTTTTGTGGAATCTTTTGGTAGGGGCCTTTCCGATATCGTGCAAAAGGGCGGCCCAACGCAACCATGGGTTATCAGTGGTTTTGGCAATATTGTCCACTACCTCGAGCGTGTGCCAAAAATTGTCTTTATGGCGCTGCCCTTCCACTTCTTCAATGCCTTGAAGTGCTGTAAGTTCAGGCAATATGAGTGACAATAGTTCGGTTTGGTGCATCAATGTAAAACCAACAGAGGGCTTGGGGCTCATCAATATTTTATGGAGTTCGTCGACTATACGTTCTTTGGAGATGATTTTGAGACGATCCTTGTGCTGGTTGATGGCTTTTAAAGAAGGTAAGGCAATGTTAAAATGTAATTGTGTTGCAAAACGTATAGCGCGCATCATCCGCAGAGGGTCGTCGGAATAGGTGATGCCGGGTTCCAATGGGGTACGTATGATTTTTTTGTCCAAATCGCCCAAACCATCAAAGGGATCCAATAAAATGCCGAAACTCTGTGGATTGAGTGAAAGTGCCATTGCATTGATGGTGAAGTCACGTCTGTTTTGGTCATCCTCCAAGGTGCCATCCTCAACTACAGGTTTTCTGCTGTCTTTATGGTAGCTTTCCTTGCGGGCGCCCACAAATTCCAGTTCCATACCCTGATGTTTAATCATGGCCGTACCAAAATTTTTAAATACGGTGACCTCTGGTTTTCCTTTAAGTTGGGAGGCCACTTTTTTGGCTAGTTGAATTCCACTTCCGATGGCCACAAAATCGATGTCGGTTGGGGTGTCTCTTTTTAAAAAATAATCACGAACAAAACCACCAATGACATAGGCATCCATGCCTAGTTCCTCTGCGGTTTTTCCGATAGTTTGAAAAATGGGATGTTGTATGGCTTCTTTATGGAACTCCTGCGTCATTTTATTCCCGAATTACCCTTACTTGCCCATCGTTACCCAATTTAATAATGGAGGAGGGGGAAGGGCTTTTGCTTTCGTCTGGCAAATTTACCACATAGTCCACTCCTTTTAAAATTTTAGTGTCGATCTCTTTAAAGTTTCTGGGTGTTGGCTGTCCAGAAATATTGGCCGAAGTGGATACTATGGGTTTGCCAAATTTGTTGATGAGATACTGGCAAAATTTATCAGAGGCTATCCGAATGGCCAAAGTGTTGTCCGCAGCCACCAAATTTTGGGCAATGCCTATTGGCTCATCAAAGACGATAGTAGTAGGTTTTGTAGCTAAATCCATAATGTCGTAAGCCACGTTGGGAACCTGCTTTACATATCGCTCCAACATGGCTTGACTGGATACTAAACAGATTAAAGCTTTGCTATCTTCTCGTTGTTTTAGGGCATACACCTTTTTTACAGCCTCAGAATTGGTGGCATCGCAACCAATGCCCCAAACAGTATCAGTAGGGTATAAAATAAGATTTCCCTTTTCGAGTTCTTGGATACAATTATTGATTTCTTCAGTCAATATTTTTGAAGTTTTAGTTGAAAATAATCAGTTAGTGCCAACCATTGTGTGCGGTTTTTGTCCTCTTTAATGTTGGTTTTTTTCAACGAAGTCTTTTGCGAGCCCAAAATTGGGATGGGCTCTTTTTTGCTGCTTTTTGCTTGTTTCGACAATGTTTCTGTTAACAGCGTCATGGCTTTGAACCAAAGATCGTCCGCCTTGGGAGCAAGTCGCAGAAATAATTGTTGATCAAAGACTTGTTCATTCATAACACCTGGAGGATATAATGTACCGCCTGCACCAATGGGTAAGGTTGCCCATGGATTTTTGCAAGATTTTGATTTGGACAGCCATTGATTGTAAGAAAGTAAATCTCCAGATTCGGAATAAGAAATACAACGTGTTTGGTTAGCTACCACACAATTGGGATTTTTTAAATGTGATTCATGCAGTTTGGGCAACCAATCTTTCGGGTACATCATATCATCATCACAGGTAATGATTATTTTCTTAGGGAATAGTTTTAGGGGTTCCACCAGTTTTCTGTGCGAACTGGAGTATTTTGTATACTTAATTTCAAAAATATCGCCGATTAGACTGGACAGTTTTTTTGGAATTTTGGTTCTTAAGTCTTCATGTAGCCATAGGAAAATTTTCTCAGGAAGCACATCTTGGTCCAAAATACTGCGTATGGTCAAATGGACAACATCCAGCCGGGACGGTATTGAAGCCAGGGAAACGATTACTGGAACCCGTTTCTTGTTCCTTTTCAAGCTGCCTTTAGATTTGGAAGAAAGCCGAATTTGATGAAAAAGCGAAACGGGTATTTCTTTTACCTTCATAAAAGGATTTTAGTCTTGCAAAATTAAGGATATGCGATAACATTTAATATTTCTATTTTTGCTAAGATGAACCAGAAAGAACAGGAAGCACCAAAAATTTCCGTAATCGTAAGCACCTACAATGCCGAGGAGTGGTTAAAAAAGGTGCTATGGGGCTTTAATTGCCAGATATTCAAAGATTTTGAGGTGGTAGTAGCTGATGATGGTTCGGGACCAAAGACAAAGGAGCTTTTGGATGAACTTTCCAAACGGGTCTTTTACAATATCATTCACGTTTGGCAGGAAGACGATGGTTTTCAAAAATCCAGAATACTCAACAAAGCGGTGGAGGCGTGCAATGCAGACTACATTATCATGACCGATGGGGATTGTATTCCCAGGGAGGATTTTGTTGAGGTGCATTATATCAACAAGGAAAAAGGATACTTCATTTCGGGAGGGTACTACATGCTCCCCATGAATATTTCCAAAATGATTACGTTTGAGGATATTGAGCAGCAAAACTGCTTTAATATTCATTGGCTAAAAGAAAAAGGTATTCCAAAGACGTTTAAAAACAACAAGCTTACCGCAAGGGGGGCTATCTCAAAGTTTTTGAACACCCTTACGCCCACCAATGCAAGTTGGAACGGTCATAATTCATCGGGCTGGAAGAAAGATATTCTTAATGTTAACGGTTTCGATGAGCGTATGCAATATGGAGGTCAGGATAGGGAGCTAGGCGAACGTTTGTTCAATTTTGGGATTAAGTCTAAACAGCTACGATATAGCGCTGTTTGTGTGCATTTAGATCATAAGCGCGGCTATAAAACTCCAGAATCAATAGCTAAGAATCTGGCTATAAGAAAAGAAACTAAGTCCCAAAAAGTGGTTTGGACCCATCATGGCATCACCAAATAGTAGGCAAGCTCATTTTTCTTCTCCAATCGTTTAAGTTCACGGTACCTTTCCAGAACTCCTAGAGCATTTAAATACGATACAATCATACCCTTTTTTCCGTCTAAAAATCCAAGTCGGAGCACATAATGGTTGAAGAATTTCCAAAGTGGTTTAAAGACCATAAGAAAATAATTGAACTGCTTTTCTTTATAAAAAGCTTCTTTGGCCTTCAATTGACCATACTTTAACATTTTTCCTTTGTAGTCCTCGTAATTTTTGTAGCAATAATGCACCAGTTTTTCCTTGAGGATACAAGAGTTTCCGTCAACCTCCAGCGTTTCATGGACTATCTTTTTATCGGTAAATTTGGCCTTGCTTTTTCTGAAGAGTCTGTGGTTCTTATCGGTTTGCCAGCCACTAAAATGCAATGGTTCATTTTTGAACATGAACTTCCTGTAGAACCAATAAGCCTCACATGCTTTTTGGTCATTAATGGTACTAATTATTTCTGCCTGAAGTTCGTCAGTAACAATTTCATCGGCATCAACAAAAAGGATCCAATCGTTGGAAGCCTGTTTTAAGGTGAAAGATTTCTGCGCTGTAAAGTTTTCAAATGGATTTTGAAGTACCCTAACCTTGGGATGATTCTGCAAATATTCGAAAGTACCGTCCGTACTGTAAGAATCAACAACTAGAATTTCATCAGCAAATGAGACGGATTCAATACATTTTTCAATATAACCCATTTCATTGTAGGTTATGATCAATGCTGATAATTTTTGCTTTGGGGCACTCAATTCAGCCATATTCATTGGTCTTCAAAATTGGTTTGACAAAATTATAACAAAAAAATGGGGTAAAAATTGTTGCGCAGTCAGTTTTTCTTACAACAACTGAAATTGAATATACCCTACTTTTGTATAAGTAATGTTGAGGTTGTCATCTACCCAGTAGGATTAAATAATGAAAAAGGGTTGCTTTGTATTTTAACATTTTTTTCACTTTTTTAAATGGAGTTTATTGTCAGTCTCATGAGCCCCAGCGTTATACGGCAACATCATGCTCTCGCAATGCGTTGTTCAAAGAAGTTTTTTTGTCGGTACTTTCTTTGCGCTTACCAATTATCAACGCACAAGGAACTTGGAAATCTCCAGCCGGAAACTTTTTGGTATAACTTCCAGGAATCACCACCGACCTTTCCGGTACTCGGCCTTTAACTATAGTTGGCTCTTCACAGGTAACGTCGATAATCTTTGTAGATGCGGTTAGGACAACATTGGCTCCCAAAACCGCTTCTTTCTCCACATGCACCCCCTCTACAACGATACATCTTGAACCAATAAAGGCATTGTCTTCAATGATTACAGGAGCTGCCTGCAAGGGTTCCAGGACACCACCGATGCCGACACCACCACTTAAATGGACGTTTTTTCCTATTTGGGCGCAACTTCCTACTGTGGCCCAAGTGTCCACCATAGTGCCCTCATCGACATAGGCCCCAATGTTCACATAACTGGGCATTAGAATCGTTCCTTTCGAAATGTAGGCCCCATGTCTGGCCACTGCATGCGGTACCACCCGTATACCTTTTTCTTTGTATCCTCTTTTTAATGGAATTTTGTCATGATATTCAAAAATGCCGGCTTCCAAAACTTCCATCTTTTGAATTGGGAAATAGAGCACTACTGCTTTTTTTACCCATTCATTGATTGTCCAACCTTCCGGCGTGGGAGCAGCACAACGCAACTTGCCTATATCAATCAAGTCTATCACTTCGCGTATGGCCTTCTGTGTCTCGTCCTCTTGTAAGAGCTCTCGTTGCTCCCATGCTCTTTCCACCAAGGCTCGTAATTTTGTCATGTGAATTAAAGTTTGCGCAAAGATAACTTCCTCGTCAGAATAATGTGCCTTATTTTAAAGACGTAACATTTTTAAGCTATTTTTGCAAAAAAAATTGGGTTGGCGAGAATTTTAGCTTTGGATTTTGGAAAAGTAAGGACAGGAATAGCAGTTACCGATGAACTTCAAATGATTGCCTCCGGACTTACGACGGTTCCAACCAAGGATTTGATACAGTTCCTCTTGGACTACACCAACAAAGAAGCCGTGGAAACATTTGTGGTGGGCCTTCCAAAACAGATGGATGGTTCGGCGTCGGAATCGGAAGAGTTGATTCAACCCTTCTTGGAAAAACTGTCAAATCAATTTCCGCAAATACCCATTGAACGACAGGATGAACGGTTCACCTCCAAGATGGCATTACGGTCCATGATTGAAGGTGGAATGAAGAAGAAAAAACGTCAAGACAAGGCAAAGCTCGATGAAATAAGCGCCACGATAATTTTGCAGGCTTACCTTAACAGAATTTAATTTATGATTTTACCTATAGTTGCATACGGAGACCCTGTTTTGCGAAGGGAGGCCAAGGAGATTACCAACGAATACCCAAAATTGGAAGAGTTGATTTCCAATATGTGGGAGACCATGTACAATGCCCATGGTGTAGGCCTCGCAGCACCGCAAATCGGTTTGCCCATACGGCTTTTTCTTGTGGACACCTCGCCGTTTGCAGACGATGAAGAACTGAGTCCAGAGGAACAAGAACGGTTAAAGGATTTCAAAAAAGTTTTCATCAATGCTGAAATTGGCGAAGAAAATGGAACGGATTGGAATTTCAATGAAGGTTGTTTGAGCATTCCCGAAATACGTGAAGATGTAAAACGCAAGCCTGAAATAACAATTTCCTACCAAGATGAAAATTTCAATGCCCATACGGAGACCTATGATGGATTGTTGGCCCGTGTAATACAACATGAGTATGACCATATTCAAGGAATTCTTTTTACGGACAAACTGTCTTCACTCAAAAAGCGTTTACTAAAAAGCAGATTAGATAAGATTTCAAAAGGAAAAATCAATGTGGATTATAAGATGCGGTTTCCCAAAATCAAAAAAAGACGTTAAAAAAAATAGCATTTGCAACAAAACCATAATTTTACGCCCAGAAAATAAAATAAATGGCATTAGATAAAATTTTATCCATAGGCGGAAAGCCTGGACTTTATAAACTGTTGACCCAAACGAGAAGCGGATTTGTTGGAGAATCTTTACTCGATGGAAAACGAATTACCGTTGGCCTTAGAAACAACGTGAGCGTCTTATCCGAAATTGCCATATATACGTTGGAAGAAGAGGTTCCCTTAAGAGAAGTTTTCCAAAAAATAATGGAAAAAGAAGGGGGCAAAAAAACCAAGATCAGCCATAAAGCACAAAAATTGGACTTGGAGGAATACTTCTTTGAGATTTTGCCGAACTACGATGAGGATAGAGTGTATGCTAGTGATATCAAAAAAATAGTACAGTGGTACAACATTCTCGTAGAAAACAAGATCACTGATTTTTCGGAAAGCGAAACGGAAGAAACTGTCCAAACAGCCGCCGCCGATGAGGAATAAGGTATCCTATTTCTTCCAATCCACCAGCTTTGTTGGATAATAATTGACCTGCATTCGCTCCAGATAAGGGGTATGGCGTGCCAATCTTTTTCTATAGTCGTTCCAATCACAATGTTCTTGGATGGACCAAGCCAGCTCACTATATCCTATCGCTCTGGGAAAGGCCAAATACTCTAGTTCAGGGCTATTGGAAATGGTTTCGGACCATAATGGTGCTTCAATGCCCAAAATACTTTCCTTAGGTAAACCTTCAATATAGGTTTCAGGATTCCAAGCATAGGCCGAGTCCACGGGAATGTGACCTGCCCAATCCAGCCCATAGGTGGACAGGGAATCGTATTTCATATCCAAATAGGCCTTTTCAGCAGAGGACAGAATGATTTTGGAACCATTTTGAGCAGCCTTTAGGGCATGTTTTTTTTCTTTCCACAGTTGAACCACACTTGAAGAACTGATATCCGCTTGTGCTATCTCATTCCAACCAATCATGGTTTTGCCGTGTTTTCGCACAATTTTTTCCATCAGTTCCACAAAGTGGATATATCCTTTTTTTGGTGTAACATGGCTTTCATCACCACCAATATGGAAGTAAGGGCCAGGTGAAATGGAAGCGATTTCGCGAACCACATCATTCAAAAAGGCATAAACCGTGTCTTTATTTGTTGCGAAAGTGCTAAAGCCAACTCGGGTTCCTGTGTAGGGTTTTAAGGTTTTTCCATTGCCATTTAAAAAAGGATAGCTTAGAGATGCTGCATTGGTGTGTCCAGGCATATCTATTTCTGGGATAATGGTGATGTGTCTTTCAGCGGCATAATCGACCAATTCCTTAAAATCCTCTTGGGTATAAAACCCTCCGTCACCACCACCAACTTCTGTAGAGCCCCCAACTTCCGTAAGCTTGGGCCATGATTTAATCTCGATTCTCCAACCTTGATCATCCGAGAGGTGCAAATGCAACATGTTGTATTTGTAATAGGCCAAAAGGTCGATATACTTCTTTACTTCTTCTACCGTAAAAAAGTGACGTGCGACATCCAGCATAGTACCGCGAAACTCAAATCTGGGGCCATCTATTATTTTTCCGGTGGGAACTAACCACAACGGGTGGTCCGTGAGCGTATCGTTGCTTTTTTCTGGGATGAGTTGCCTAAGGGTCTGTACGCCCCGAAAAGCGCCTGCTGCTGTGCTGGAATTGATGAAAATTGAATCTTGTTTTATGTACAATTGATAAGACTCAGGTTTTTTTAGTTCAATTGTATCTGCATGGCTGATGTAAATGAAACGTTGATACGGTTCATCTTTTGTGGGATCGTTCACCGGAATTTGCAATCCCGTTTGCCATTTGATTTTTTCAGACAAAAAATGACCTACCTTTTCAAAGCCCTTATCACTTGTGGTTTTAATAACGGTATTCTGATCCAACCCGAAAGCACTATGTGTAGCTACTGTTTTAACTGGTTTTGGAATCAAAGGAGCATTTGATAGGTCTGTTCGGGGGTACAAGATTTCTTTTTTTTCAGGTTGGCAAGCGGCAAAAATGAGCATAGCCAAGAATACAACAATTACCTTTTTAAACATAATGGGTTTTATTTGGCATCATCAACAAATTCTTTTAAAACATCATACCATATATCATAGCCCATTGTGTTCATGTGCAAACCGTCGTCAATAAACAGATTAGGTTTCAGCTTTCTATTGTGCAACATAGGATGCCAGACATCGGCAAAACGCACTCCTTGGGTATTTGCAGCAAATTTAGCCAGTCTGCGATTGAGCCGACGATATTTTCCTCTAAGTCGCCATCGGGCAATACTGGGTTTGGGTGAAATAAGCACAATCTCAGGATTCGACAATTGCATTTGAAGTTTTTGTATGATTCTTTTCGTGGTTTTCAGAATACGTCCAGGTCTTTTCTTGTCGCTGATATCATTGTCGCCCTCATAAATAAAAATCCGCGCAGGACCATATTTCAACACCAGAGGGTTTAGATAATGTTCCAAATCAGAAAATTGAGAACCCCCAAATCCAGTATTTAAAATCTGATGTTCCGGAAATCGCATTTGCAAATCTTCCCACAACCGCACGCTGGAACTACCAGTGAATACAACAACAGGTCTTGAGGAGTCCCAGATGGAATCATTCTTGTGTTGAATCTCAACAATCTCCTCGGCAAATCGTTCTGGGTCCTGGGCCTGGCTTAAAACAGGTAACACAATTAAGAGGACAAGAAGTCTTTTCATGATATTGGAACGGGAAATAAATAGAACATGCTTTAGAAGGTCTTTGGAAAAATAAATCAGTAATTGCTAATTAGGTTTTGGCCAAGGCTCCATTCATAAAAACGCTCAATCCAAGAATCTGATGGCAATCCTTGCTTTTTCATTCCAAAACCATGTCCTCCCATGCTGTACATATGCAAGGCCACAGTTTTTTCCGCTTCTAACCATAAGGAATATAGATCAACACTTCCTTTTGCCAATCCTAATGGATCATCCGAGGCGCAAATGAGCAACATGGGTGGCGCATCGGCTTTGGGTTCTTGGAGTGGAATCACATCAGACCAATAATACACCGGCACCAAAAAATTCGGTCTGTTCTCCTGGGAATAATTATAGCCTACCCCTACAGTGACCGCTCCTCCTGCTGAAAATCCCATAAAACCAATTTTGCTGGGATCCACACCATATGTTACCGCATTTGCTCTAACATGCTCAATAGCATTAAGCCCATCTTCAATAGAATAGGGGAGTACCTTGGCTACCTCTTCACCAATTTTGTCGGGATTGTTGATGGATAAATCCGTAATCTCTGCCACACCATCCTGTCCTGTGGGAACCAATCTGTATTGCAAAATAAAGGCGGTAATGCCCTTTTGGTTGAGCCATTTTGCTACCTCGGAACCCTCATTGTTGATGCTGAGCGCGTACAAGCCACCTCCAGGCGCTATGATTACCGATGTTCCCGTGTTTATTTCTTCATTTGGACGGAAAACCTGTAGCGAAGGTTCAGAAACATTGGTCACCACCTCTGTTTGCCAAATGGGAGAATAATATTGATTTATCGCAGTGGTCCATTCCACGGATGGGTTCTCGTCCACAGGCAGTTTTACAATTTCTTGGGCAGAAAGTTTTAATATGCTGAGCAGAAGGGCGAACAGTGCAATTGATCTCATGCTATCTGGTATTTATTCAAAAATACAACTGTTTTTTTATCCTTCGGTTGTTTAAAAATAAGAAGTCTTATGAAAGAAATAGAAGTTTGCTAAACAGGGGATTTGTACTTTTAATAAAAATTTGAAGGATGAACAGTAGAGTACAACAACTCGAGGCCTTTGCACGACTTTTGGATATCATGGACGAACTCCGGGAAAAATGTCCATGGGACAGGAAACAGACCCTACAATCGTTACGGCACTTGACCATTGAGGAAACGTACGAATTGGGCGATGCCATTTTGGACAATAATCTGGAGGAGGTAAAAAAGGAGTTGGGCGACTTGTTGCTTCATATAGTTTTTTATGCTAAAATTAGCTCAGAAACCAAGGATTTTGATATAGCTGATGTGGCCCATGACATCTGCGATAAATTAATCAACCGCCACCCTCACATTTATGGCGATGTGAAAGTTGAAAATGAAGAGGAGGTAAAACAGAATTGGGAGAATATCAAACTCAAAGAAGGTAAGAAAAGTGTGCTACAAGGCGTGCCCAATAGTCTGCCTGCCTTGGTCAAGGCCAACAGGATTCAGGAAAAAGTAGCTGGGGTAGGGTTTGATTGGGAACAACCCGAACAGGTCTTCGAGAAATTGAAAGAGGAGCTGGGAGAACTGCAGGTGGAGGTAGAATTGAACAACATTGAACAAATGGAATCCGAGTTTGGAGATGTTCTTTTTTCCATGGTCAACTATGCCCGTTTTTTAGGTATAAACCCTGAGAATGCATTAGAGCGTACCAATAAAAAATTCATGAATAGATTTCAGTATTTGGAAAGAAAGGCGAAGGAAAAGGGAATGCCCTTGAAGGAAATGACCTTGGCCGAAATGGATGTCTTCTGGGAAGAGGCAAAAAGAGCTTAAATCATTGTTCATTTTTAGTCAAAAACAACCCGGAGAAGCATCTTTAGATGTGCCTATTCAGTTATCTTTGTCCGCTTTTAAGTATCCATTTTGCTAAAACAATACACCAAAGAGTTTGCCTATAATCTAAGGTTGTCCTATCCCGTGATTTTGGGAATGTTGGGCCATACTTTCGTGGCTTTTGCGGATAACATTATGGTAGGGCAACTTGGCACGGCAGAGCTCGCAGCGGTATCCTTGGGCAACAGTTTTGTGTTTATAGCCATGTCGTTGGGTATTGGTTTTTCCACAGCCATAACACCACTTGTTGCCGAAGCGGATGGCGCCGGTAATCATAAAGATGGGAAAAGCGCCTTAAAACATGGTCTTGTACTCTGCACGCTTTTGGGATTTTCTTTGTTCGGCGTAATATTGCTTTGTAAACCGCTCTTACATTCCATGAATCAGCCTCCCGAAGTAGTGGAATTGGCCATTCCTTATTTGGATTTGGTGGCTTTTTCTTTGGTTCCCCTTATTGTTTTTCAAGCTTTTAAACAGTTTTCCGAAGGACTTTCCCAGACCAAATACCCTATGTTTGCCACCATTTTGGCCAATGTGATCAACATTAGCATCAACTATTTGCTCATTTTCGGCTCGTTTGGCTTTCCAAAATTGGGAATTGTTGGTGCCGCTGTGGGAACTTTGGCATCTCGTTTTATTATGGTTGGGTATATCTGGTATCTTCTTAAGCGAAAGGATAAATTTAAGCCATTCGTCACCAATTTCAATTTTAAAAACATCGAAAAAAAGGTGATGAAAAAAATTATCAGCCTGGGCTTTCCCTCAGCCATGCAAATGTTTTTTGAAGTCGCCATTTTTACTACCGCCATTTGGTTGAGCGGAGTTTTAGGCAAAAATGCACAGGCAGCAAACCAAATTGCCTTGAACTTGAGCAGTATGACCTTTATGGTGGGTATGGGGCTCAGCGTAGCGGCGATGGTAAGGGTTGGTAATCAAAAGGGATTACAAAATTTCAGAGAACTAAGGCGAATTGCAGAATCCATCTTTTTTCTGACCTTGCTACTGGAAGTGATCTTTGCATCACTCTTTCTTTTGGGTAGACATTGGTTGCCTACGATATATTTGGATGTAGATGACATTGCCAATCAAATGGATAATACCGAGGTAATTATAATAGCCGCCAAACTACTGCTGGTAGCTGCCTTCTTCCAGATTTCAGATGGACTCCAAGTAGTCGTTTTGGGAGCACTGCGGGGACTACAAGATGTAAAAATACCCACCTTGATCACTTTTGTGGCCTATTGGTTGATAGGTTTTCCAGTCTCATATTACTTTGGCCTGTTTTCCGAACTGAAGAGCACAGGTATTTGGTTGGGCCTCTTGTTGGGGCTTACCGCATCGGCGGTAATGTTGTATATTCGATTCAACTATTTGACCAAAAAACTGATAAAAACTAAATCGGACGTACCAAGCCATTAAATCAAGAGCACATGGAATTACCGAAATTTCTTTTGGGCGATAACACGGATTATCCCGATGCTATTTTTATAGTTCATACCCAGTATCCCCGATTCATTATCAACTTAGAAAATGATGAAGTGGAATGGCTGGAAGAGTTTTCCAAAGAAGATGAAAAAGAATTGGCCTCGGAGGCTGAAAACTTGATTGAAGCAGCTACCGCCTTTTATGATCGGGAGGTTTCAAGATATGACTCGTGATGCTTGAGGAATTAGTACAGTTTGACAAAGATTTATTTTTGTTCCTAAATGGTTTGGGAACTTCAACTTGGGATGGCTTTTGGATGTTTATCACCAAAACCCGAAACTCGGCTCCCCTTTACCTGTTGTTGCTTTATTTGACCTATAAGACCTTTGGATGGAAAAAGACCGGTATCATATTGGTGGCCATCGCCTTGTTGATTACCTGCACGGACCAACTTTCAAACTTTTTTAAATATGGCATTGGTCGATTAAGGCCGTGTTATGATCAAGAAGTCAGTGAGACCATGCGTTTGGTGAAAAGTTATTGTGGTGGCAAGTTCGGCTACTTTTCTGCACATGCCGCCAATTCCTTCGGTCCTGCTGCTTTTTTTGTGATTTTGTTTCGAAATAGCGTAAGGTATATAGGAATTGTCCTTATTCTATGGGCATGCTTGGTCGCCTATAGCCGCATTTACATCGGGGTACATTATCCCTTGGATGTGCTCACCGGAGCTTGCATTGGAATGCTATTTGGTTGGTTGTTTGCCAAGTTGGCTATATTTGCATTCCAAAAATTGGGGAAATGATTTCTTCAACCAGGTACTGGTTTTTAATTGCCCTTGTTGTTCTGGTCTATATCGCCGGAATGTTCGTGACCCTTTTTGAAAACGATTCCGCGCAGTTTGCGGTAATGGCAATGCGCATGGTCCAGGAAAATGACTTTCTGACGCTGATAAAGGGCACAGAGGAGTATTTGGACAAACCTCACATGCATTATTGGTTGGCGGCCCTTTCTTTCAAACTATTTGGAATTAATGAATGGGCATATCGAATTCCGGCTATTCTAGTGACTTTACTGGGGGCTTATAGTTGTTATGGTCTGGGAAATTTGCTGTACAACAAGGATATTGGTCGATTTTCTGCATTGATTTTTATGACGGCACAGACCATTGTACTCGCAGTAATCGATGTTAGGACTGATGCCGTATTGACAGGCTTTACCATCTTTTCCATTTGGCAATTGGCAGCCTTTGTTGAAACAAATTCAATCAAAAATATAGCATTAGGTGCTTTAGGGGCAGGATTGGCCTTTTCCACCAAAGGACAAATTGCCTTGGTGGTCATAGGCATATCATTATTTTGTCATTTGGCTTACACCCGAAAATGGAAATGCTTGTTAAATTGGAAAGTCGTGGTGGCCTTATTGGTCTTTGCAATTGCCATTGCTCCAATGCTCTATGCTTATTACAATCAATTTGATCTACACCCTGAAAAAGTCATTCGCGGAAAGGACCACCGAAGTGGTATTTTCTTTATTTTTTGGGAACAAAGTTTTGAGCGGTTGAGTGGGGAAGGTGTTGGAAAAAACAGCAGTGATTTCTTCTTCTTTTTTCATACATTTTTGTGGATTTTCTTGCCTTGGACCGTGTTGGCCCTAATTGCTTATTGGTGTCGAGTTAAAACATTTTTGAAGATGCGTTTTGCCTATCTTCCACAGTACGAATTTCTGACTTTGGGTGCAATCACAGTCCTGTTTTTCATCATAAGTTTTGCACAGTTCAAACTTCCGCATTACATGAACATTCTAATGCCCTTGTATGCTATACTTTCTGCCTCATATCTCTACAGTTTATACCGATATGACAAGCATAAGGTAGCAAACATTTTGTTGGGCATCCAATATTTTATATTGGGGATTGTGTTCATTTTTTCTCTTTTGATATGTTTTTATGTTTTTAAATTTGAACATTTTCATGGGTACCTCATATTGGTTGGGGTACTTGCGGGAATCATATATTTCTGTTTGAAACGGGAAGCACAATATATGCGGATCATTACCCTTTCCGTATGTAGTTCCTTGTTGTTGAATGGGGTTTTAAACACGCATTTTTATCCTCGTCTGTTGAACTATCAAGCAGGATCTTCTATGGCCGAAAAGGTAGCCGAGCACAAAATTCCAGTGGATAGCATTTATAAAATTTCGGAACGTCACACATGGGCCTTGGACTTCTACAATCAGAATCCTGTCAATATAGTATCCACGGATAAGTTGATGGAGATGCAGGATATTTGGCTGTATGCCACAGACAAGGAATTGGATAAACTGAGCAGTGAAGGATTTCATTGGCATGAGCAAATAACCGTTGACCAATTCCGGATTACCAGGCTTCAGTTTAAGTTTTTAAATCCGCATACAAGACAGAAAAAATTGGAACGGATGCATTTAGTGCATCTAAAACACTAAGAAACCGTCTCTAAATCGGGTTTTTTAAAATGGTAGACTATACCGGAAAGGGATACCAAAGCTGTAATCAAAAAAAACGTGAAGCTAATGCCCACCGAAGTACTGGCATTTAGCCCCAACCATTTGGCCCCGTATAAGAAGGTCACCTCTCTACTTCCAATACCACCAATGGTCAATGGAATAACAGAAACTATGGATGAAATCAGGAATACAAAGAGGTATTCAAGAATGTCAGAGTGAAGCGAAAGGGATCGTAAAATGCACCAAACACTCACAAGTTGCGCAAATTGTACCAAAGCGGAGTACGTGAGGGATTTCCAAAAAATGGGAAGCGTGTACGAAAAGAGTTTTTTCTTGAACAACCAAAAGACCAGTACGCTTAATGGAATCATCAAGGCAAAAAGCCATTCAAAGTTTGCAAAAACAACCTGTTTTGACAGCAGGGCCAAGATACAGGCATAGATAAAGATGAGCAACATACCGCTCAAGCGGTCCAACAGTAAAACCGCAACGACCTTTTTAGTGCCCGATTGATACTTTTTCTGAATTGCGTAGCCTTTGTAGGCATCACCACCTATGCCACCTGGTAAAAAGAGGTTGTAGAACATACCCAACAGGTATAAGGCCAAATTACTTTTTTGTGTCAGGTGGGCTCCAATCTTGTGAAAATACAGATTAAGACGAAAGGCTGACAATACTTTGGATAGGATAAAAAATAACAAAGCCATAAATAGATATTCAGGACGGCTCTTTTTCAAGGTCTTCAATACCTCATCCAAATCTATTTTAGTAAATATGAAGTAGATTAACACAGCACTGACAACAATTTTCAGTGTGGTCAATAGCCTTTTACGCTGTTTTTCCGTCACCTATGGAAATGTTTTTGATACGGTAGGGTCTTTTCTGCTGTGATTCATAATACGTTCTTATCAGCAATTCCATCACAATGCCAATGGTGAACAATTGAATGCCCCCCAAAATGAACATCATCCCAAAAATAAGTAAGGGCCTGCTTCCAATATCTTCCCCGAAGCCTAGTTTTACGATCAACAAATAGATATTAATGAACACCCCGAGAATAATCAACAGCACGCCAAAAATTCCAAAGAGGTGAATGGGACGTTGAAAATATTTTCTAATAAATAGGAGTAACATCATATCGGCCACCACCTTAAAGACCCGTTCCAGTCCATATTTTGATACCCCGGCATGACGGGCGTGGTGCTTTACCGGCACTTGCTTTATCTGGGCCCCTTCCAAATGGGCCAAAAGCGTAATAAATCGATGCATTTCCCCATACAGATTCAATCCTTTGGCAATATCCTTGGTAAACACTTTTAAAGCACAACCATTGTCCTTAATGTCGAGTTTAGTAACTCTTCTTACCAAAAAGTTGGCGATTTTGGAAGGTATTTTTTTGACCAAAGAATCCTTTCTCTTTTGGCGAATTCCGGTTACCACATCATATTCCCCGCTTAAGGCGTGCTCCAACATGGTGGGAATATCAGATGGGTCGTTCTGAAGGTCTCCATCCATAGTGATGAGATATTCCCCTTGTGCGTAGTCAATTCCAGCAGCCAAGGCCAAGCTTTGCCCATAATTCTTTTTGAGCTCGATCAGATGCACTTCTGGATCATCCATGTCTTTGACCACTTTTCGGGTTTGGTCTGAGGAAAAATCATCGATATAAACTATCTGGTAGTTATAACCTTTAAGACTTTCGTGTATTTTTTGGGTCAAAAGAACCACATTGTCCTGCTCATTATAAAGTGGGACCACTATGGACAGGAGAGATTCGGTTATGGCGCTCATTTGTTGGTATATGATCCGTGCAAAGTTATCGCTTTTATTTAAAGTTCTTTGGTAATCTCATTTATCAAAACCTGAGCAGCATAAAAGGGGGATATTTTGCTCTCTTCCACTTGTTTCAACATTTTCGCCTGGGCCTTTTTAAAAGAGGATTTCTGATGAAAAAAATGCTTTATATGTTCGTCAACGGTTTGAAGGAACCAATTGATGTTCTGTTTTTTTCGGTTCCGGATAAAATGGCTGTTCGCCCTATTCTGTTCTGTAAACGCTTGGATGATATCCCACAATTCTTTGATTCCCGTACCTTCAGTGGCCGAACAGGCCATGACTTTGGGAATCCATCCATTTTCCTTAGGCGGATATAGATGCAAAGCCCTTGAAAACTCGGTAACCGCAAGCTTGGCTTTTTCCAGATTACTTCCATCTGCTTTATTGATGGCAATGGCGTCGGCCATCTCCATAATGCCCCTTTTTATTCCCTGCAATTCATCTCCGGCCCCTGAAAGCTTAAGCAACAGGAAAAAGTCTACCATACTATGCACGGCAATCTCGCTTTGCCCCACACCAACGGTTTCTACCAGGATTACATCATACCCTGCGGCTTCACAGATGATGATGCTCTCACGGGTTTTTTTGGCCACCCCGCCCAATGAAGACCCAGAAGGCGAGGGACGGATAAAGGCTTTGGGGTCTTTGGAAAGTGTCTGCATTCGGGTTTTATCCCCTAAAATGCTACCCTTGCTCAACGAACTTGTAGGGTCTACGGCCAATACGGCTACTTTTTTACCCATTGAGGTAAGCATTTTTCCAAACACTTCGATAAAAGAGCTTTTTCCCACCCCTGGAACCCCGGTAATACCAATTCGTATACTGTCGTTGGGTTTGGCAAGACATCTTTCAATTAGGGTGTTGGCTTTTTCAAAATGGGATGGATTGCTGCTTTCCAGCAGTGTTATGGCCTTGGCCAACAAAGCTTGGTCTCCCTTAAAAATACCATCTACCAAGATTTCCACGCCAACTTCCTGCTTGCGTAGTTGTTTGATTCGAGAAACGGTTTTGGACCTTTGGTTTTTATTGTTTTCCAAGGATTTTCGAGTGTAATTCCCCACTAAAGTAAAAAGTTTTCATGGGTTAAGGTATATCTCTTGTTATAATGATTTAATCGGGAATAGCAGAGGTGTCAATTAGTAGGGGGCATTCACAAAAATTTAATGGAATTTTATTAGGGCTATAGCTTTACAAATAGTAACTTTTCGAAGTAAAACAAAATATTGATTTATGAAAACTATTTTTGAAAGCAAAGCTACCAACACAGGGGGCAGGTCGGGACACGTGAAAAGCGAGGATGGTCTTTTGGATTTTGACATTAGTATGCCAAACTCAAAAGGGAAAACTGACCCGAAGACCACCAATCCGGAGGAGCTTTTTGCCGCTGCCTATTCCACTTGTTTTGCAGGTGCACTGGAAGTTGTGGCCAAAAATCATAAGGTATCCGATTTAGGCGACTTTAGCGTAACAGCTACGATAGCATTTAATACTGAGGAGGACGGAGCTTTTTTGGAAGCTACCATAGATGCCTATTTGCCCACAGTGGACAAAGAGACTGGAGAGAGCTTGATCAACTCAGCACATGAAATATGTCCGTACAGCAAAGCTACGCGGGACAATATAACGGTACACTTGAATTTACTGGTGGATGAATAGGCTTTCTGTCACCATATTAAAAAATCCCGTTGATTGTTCAACGGGATTTTTTTGTTAAAAGAAATCAAAATTGACACTATTTTGCAACATTACTTTTTTTCCTCCGTCCTTAAAACGAACAACTACGATACCAAACCACAAAACTGAAAGTGTTTCAAATTGAACTGGTAGAAAGATGCAAGGCCAATGATCGTAAGGCCCAATTACAACTGTACAGACAATACTGTAATGGCATGTATGGGGTTGCAATGCGTTTTTTGAAGAATCCAGATGATGCTGAAGATGTAGTACAAGAGTCTTTTATAAAAGCATTTCAAAGGATAGAGCAGTTTAGGGGAGAGGTGACTTTTGGAGCTTGGCTTAAAAGAATTGTAGTGAACAGGAGCATTGATTTTTTGAAATCAAAGCATCAGAAAACGGTGGAACTCAATGAACAATACCTACACTTGGCTGAGGATGATGAGGACTGGACCGTTGAAGAAAGCCATTCGATTGAGCAAGTGAATTCTGCTATTGAAGAACTTCCTGAAAAATATAGATATGTGGTACAGTTGTTCTTGGTTGAAGGCTATGATCATCAAGAAATCTCCCAAATTTTGAAAATTTCAGGGACTGCATCCAGGACTAGATTGCTTCGGGGCAAGGCACAGTTAAAAGAAAATTTAAAAAAGAGAGCATATGGCACATGATCTTAAAAAGATGTTTGCTAAACAGCGGGAAAAGGAAAATCCAATCTTGAAGAAAGGACACGAGGAACGGTTTTTATCCAAATTGGAAGCCGAGATGACCATCAACACCACAAAAAAGAAAAGCGGTTTCCCCTTTTGGCTTCAAGTGGCGGCTTCGGTCATTCTATTTGTAAGTCTAGGAATCTATTTTTTTAATGATGGGTTCAACAAGAAAAAGGAAACGGACACCCAAATTGTGGATACAAATACATCTCAGAAAATGGAAGGATCGATTTCCTTGGGTGATCTTTCCCCCGATTTAAAGAAGATTGAAAACTACTATTTGTCCAACATCAACCTTCAACTTTCAGATTTGGAAGTTGATCCTGGCAATAAGGAGGTTATGGACAGTTTTATGGAAAGGTTGGCCGAGTTGGATGCTGAGTACCGCCGCCTAAATCAAGAACTTAATCAATTGGGCCCCAACGATCATACCATTAATGCCCTAGTGAAGAATCTTCAATTGAGACTACAATTGTTGCAAAAGTTAAAATCAAAGTTGAACCAATTAAAATCATCAAAAAATGAACAGAAATCATCGCATATTGTTTAATGTTTCCCTTTTTGTGTTGGCGGGTTTTTGGTGCCATGCACAGGAAACGAGCAAGACCTACAAAGAAACCTTTAATGTAGGTAATGACGCCATTTTAAATATTAACACCAGCCATGCGGATATCGAATTTGAAACTTGGGATAGAAACCAAGTGGAAGTTACCGCAGTGGTGGAACTTGAGAATGCTACAGACGAAGAGGCAGTAGTGTTTTTTGAGAAGGATCCGATAAAAATTGTCGGAAACAGTAAGGAAATTGAAGTACGGACCGTAGGGGGAGGAATGACAATGCACGCGCCTTATGGGTTTAACATTGGGGATTTAGATATAGTTATTCCCGATATTCCTTCGGTAGAACACCTTTTGGAAGGTATTGAGTTGCCTGAGGTAATGGTAATCCCCGAAATGCCGCCTATGCCACCCATTCCCTTTTTGGAATTTGATTATAATGCCTATAAAAAAGATGGGGACAAGTACCTTAAGGAATGGAAAGAAGATTTTGATGAAAACTTTGATGAGGAGTATCAAGAGCATATAAAAGAGTGGAGTAAGGAAGTGGAAAAAATGAGCAAAGAACGGGAGGAAGAAATAAAGCAACTTAGAGAGGAAAGGGAAAGAATTAGAGAAGAAGCCAGAAAGGTAAGGGATGAAGCACGAAAGCAGCGCGATGAGCTAAGAAAACAGAGGGATGGGTTAAGGCATCAGGCAAGAATAGAGCGAAGTGTCAGGATTCATTCCGATGGTAATTCAAATGTTTTCTATTTTTCTTCCGATGGGGAGAGCAAAAAATATAAGGTTAAAATCCACATCAAGATTAACATGCCAAAGTCCGTTAAACTTAAAATGGACGTTAGACATGGTGAGGTAAAGCTGGCCGACAACACTAGGAACATCAATGCAAGCTTGTCCTATGCAAGCTTGCTTGCCACTACCATTGATGGTAGTGGCACCAATATTCGGGCCTCCTATTCTCCGGTATTGGTTCAAAAATGGAACTATGGACAACTTAAAACAGATTATTCCGATGAGGTAAACCTAAAAGAGGTAAAGGAATTGAAATTGAACGCCATCTCTTCCAATGTAACCATAGATAGGATCTTGGACAATGTCTTAGTTTCCAACAACCTGGGATCATTGCGTATTAATTCCGTCGACGATAGGTTTTCAAGCATTGATATTTCAGTGGAGCACGGGGAAGTTGACCTCAAGTTGCCATCCGTTCCCTTTTCCATCTATGTAAATGAAACCTTATCCGAATTCAAATACCCGACAACATTGACCTTGAATTCCTCTAAAAACCACAATAATAGGGTATATAGAGGCTATTACAAAAGCAAAAAAAATAGTCAATCCATTAATATAACTTCCAGATACGGCGATGTTGTACTGAAAGAGTAGCGTAGTCCTTCACTTTTAAATCTTCCCAAAAACAAACCTGAGCTTTGCCGAAAACAATCTTATCCAATGCGATTATTCAAATGGCACTTTTAAAATTCTTTTCCTTAATTCCATTTTGAAACCTTTGCAGTTCAATGAGATTCTTCTTTCAAAAGGGATTTAAAGTTTTTCTTAAATCGATTTAATCTTGGCACGGAAACATTCCGTATGTAGGAATTATTTGGATTCTTGCGCTCATAATCTTGATGGTATTCCTCAGCCTTGTAGAAAGTGTCAAACTTTGTGACCTCTGTGACTATTGGACGTCCCTGATAAATGTTTTCTGACTGCAGCGCGGCAATGTAGTTTTCTATAATTTTCTTTTCTTCTTCGTTCTTGTAAAATGCAATGGAACGATATTGGGCTCCTCTGTCCGGTCCTTGTCGGTTTAGTGTGGTTGGGTCATGCGAGCCGAAGAAAACTTGAACCAATTGGGTGAAGGAAATCATTTTAGGATCATAATAGACCTCAACTGCTTCGGCATGGCGGGTTAAACCGTAAGCCACTTCTTTGTAAGTAGGATTTTTTTTTGTTCCACCCGAATACCCGGAATAGACTTCTTTTACACCTTTTACACTTTCAAAAACGGCTTCTACACACCAAAAACAACCACTGGCGAAATAAGCTGTTTCGAATTGCTGTAATTCCACGGCGGTAAGAGGAGCTGTTTCTAATGTGGTTTCTTGTTCTTTCTGGACCAATTCAGTTTGTGATTGATTGTTTTTTGACAAGCAACTGGAGGAAACAAGAAGAAGAGTTAACAAAGCTGTGTGCGTGATTTTCATTTTCTGTTTTTTAACTAAGTAGGTTTAATATAAAAACTATTACGGAACAAATGGTTAAAAAGTGTTAAGTCTTGATTTTTGATCTTCTCGTGTGAATTGTTACCTGCATGATCAACAACTTGTTTTCTGGAAAGGAAGTGGGTTGAAATAAAGAAATAAGTAATACAATTCCTACAAATATATGGTTAGTTTCCAGAAAGTTAGCAGCCTCAGTTTTTAAAAACCTCGATGAAATACAAATCGAATCGGTCTACTGTTTTTGGACTTGAAAACGTTCATCGATGATAAAATGCACTTTGCCTGAAAAAAGTTTTTACACCGAAAAAAAAGTGACGTTAAGCGACATAAATCAGAACTAGGAAGCAGGTGATGGTACATTTACCATGTAATAAAAACCCAAATCATGAAAACAATATTCACCTTCATCGCGATCATCTTCTTCGGAACAGCAGCTATGGCTCAGAATGATAGTAAAGAAGTTAAAGTGGCTACTACTGCCGCTGGTGTTGAATTGAATATTGATATTACGAAAGCTGACAAGAGCGAAACCGAAGTTGCTAGATTGTACAAGTTCAAAAATTCCAGAATTAAAAAAGAACTTGCTTTTAGAACTAAAAACAACCGATCTAAATTGGTATAATCATGATATTGGGAATTTTAATTCCACTGACACTTTTTTTCAGTTTGGCCTTCGTAATATCCGCGATAGCCTTCTCGCTTCGAAAACGAAGAGGTCAATCCTAAAAACCCTTAAGAACGGTATACATTACAGAAGCTATTCTAACCCTGGTTGTTTTATCTTGTAGTTTAATTTTTGTTTTTCTTGTTGCACAGTCTTCTTTACATCCTCTAAAAGTGCTTTTGCGTCATAGATAACACCGTCCTTTATGGTGTAAGAAACACCACCTACTCGAACCACTTCGTTATCTTCGGTCAATTTAATAGCTCCTGTGCCGTATAGTACCTTAAGATTTTTTAATGGGTTTTCGGAAACAATAACGAAATCGGCCAATTTACCTACGGAAACAGTACCAATTTTATCTGCCATGCCCAAAGCTTCTGCACCATTCAACGTGGCAGAACGAATTACCTCCAAGGGATGGAAACCGGCTTCTCGTAGCAGTTCCATTTCACGGATATAGGCGAAACCATAAAGTTGAAAAATAAATCCGGAGTCGGAACCCGTTGTCACTCTACCACCTCGATTCTTGTACTCGTTGACAAAAGTCATCCAAAGTTTGTAATTCTCACGCCAGGCCACTTCTTGTTCGGTACCCCAATCGTGCCAATAGGAGCCATGTGAAATTTTACTGGGTTGGTAAAAATCCCAAAGGGATGGCAGCGTGTAGTCCTCATGCCATTCGGCTCTTCTTGCCCTATGTAAGTCACGGCTGGCTTCATAAATATTTAACGTTGGGTCCAAAGTAAAATCCAAGCTAATGAGTTCGTTCATGACGTTGTTCCAATGCTCGGAATAAGGTTTGGCGGCCTGTTTCCATAGTTTACCAGCTTCTTCAAACCTATGTTGCTCATTTTGATAGTTGTAGTCCAAGGGATAATCCTGAACGGTTCGGTCCTCAAAGAGTGCCTCTGGAAGTCCGTACCAATGTTCCATACTGGTCAGCCCGGCCCTTGCGGAATTCAATACGTTCCAACGGGCCACATCTAGTTGCGCATGATGACAAGCGGAACGCAGGCCCAATTTTTTGTTCTCATCTAGGGCTGCTGCCATTATTTCTGGAGGGGCTCCAAAGAATTTGATGCCATCCGCGCCACGCTCCGCATTGGCACGGACCCATTTTCTAGCTTGTTCAGGGGTGCTTATGGGGGCATCATTCAACGGGTTGAAATCATTGGTTTTTTGCCCAAAGATGGTATGGGTAATTATTCTGGGGGCAATAATTTCGTTTTTCTGACTCTTCTTTTTTAGGTCCATGGACCAATCAACACCTCTTCCTCCAACTTCCCTAACCGTTGTAACACCGTGGCCCATCCATAATTTAAACACATAATCTGGCGGTGCTCCCTGCGCTTGTCCTCCAATATGGGTGTGCATGTCCACAAATCCTGGAAGCAGGTACATGCCCGAGCAATCGAGCTCCTTGCCTCCGGGTTTTAGCTTTGGCCTCTTGGAGTCGTCGATTTTTACGCCTGGATACCCCACCACTTTTATATCAACGATTTTATTGTTTTCTACGACAATGTCAATGGGGCCCCTTGGAGGTGCTCCGTTTCCATTGATGAGCATCACTCCTCGAATAATAAGTTGTGGAAAAGGACCTTCACTTAGTTCTTCCTGCCCTTGAATTGTGGAAAACAGCAGAAACAGTAGTAAGAAAGCTATTTTTTTCATAGTTAAGGTTATTCTGGAATTTCAATTTTATTGCCTAAAAAAAGTGCGTTTAAAAATAATCGGTTGGTGCCGTACCAAGAACCCCTAAAATTGGGACTGTCCGCAAAAAGCACAACGCGGCCGGAACCTACCTTGCTCACTATAAGAGAGGCTGAAGGTTTTAGGTTTTCTTCTAGGTTTTTCTTCGAGATGAAACCATCTATATGTGGACTTTTAGAATATTTGGCTACCGTAGCGTACTCATTTTTGCTGGGTGCCAGCCAAACCGTATTGTTCTTATATATAGGGATAGAGGCATCTCTATAACCAAAGGCCAAAGGATGGGTCATATCCAAATCAACTTTTAAAATAATGCCACCCACTCTTTCCTTTCCAAGGTTTTCTGGGGCATCCACATAGGGCTTGCGTTCTACAGTTGCGGTGGAATCCTTTTCTTCTTCTGTGAGCTTTTCCTTGACCAGTTTTTTGTCCACGGCCCATTTGGTAGCTGTTCCGATGGTAACCAATGTATTCCCCTTGCTTACCCAATCTTTGATTTTATCAAACTGTTTTTCTGAGAAGTCATAGCTTCCAGATACAATTACCAGTGTATTATATTTGTCCAAGTTGGTCTGACCAAAATTTCGCAAAGGAATTTTGGTAATGGGCATATGGACCCGGGTATCGAGCAAGTGCCAAACCTCTCCTGCTTCATAGGACCGAACGCCGTGTCCAATTAGCATGGCCGCTTTGGGTTTTGTGATGGGTTCCACATATCGGCTTCCTAGATCAATGCCCTTTAAACTGTATCCCGAATTGACCGCGAACATCGGCACCTGATATTTCTCTTGGGCTTCTCTCACCAATTGGTAAACCATATCCGCTTCCTTTTTCTGCAAACTCACAGGAACCACCAAAGCTCCATAATTGAAACTTTTGTCACCAGAGGTCGTTTTCACCGTGAAAGGTTTAAATGAGGAAGAGACAACCAAGCCTTCAGTTTGAAGGAAGTTCAACACCGCTACCGCATTGTAGTCATCATAATCGATAATGTAGGCATACCTTGATTTTTGAACCGCACTTGGTTTGACCAAATCATCAAGAGATGTAACTTTTTCACCAAGATTTAAACCAGTGACAGGCTCATATTTCATATTATAAAAGTTGGCCACAGACCAAGCTGAAGCATCGTAGTAGACACTGTCCCTGTACTTATCGTATGTTTCAAACATGGTCTGTACCATGCGATATTGGGGTTGTTGGGTAGGAACGACAAACTTGTCACCAGGTTTATATACATCAATTTCATGAAGGAGCAACTTGTCGACAAAAGCTTTCACCCGGTTGGGATCATGCGCATCACCGAAAGAATACCCTTTAACCCTACTTTTTGAGGCATTTGACAATGCGCTTTTAAAGAAATTTTGTTGATATTTCCGCATCATGGCCTTGTTTTCCACGGCAGCCTTTACGGTGGTTATACTGGAGGTATACTGATTTCTTATGGTAAACGGAAAAGTAATTTCCCCAAAAGCGGTTTCCTGTTTGTGACCTCTGGAGCTGGCCTGCTCAAAAAGTAGCCCCAGACCACCCTGCAAGTCAGGGTAGGAGGAGCCATAGCCAGGATATGTGCCGTCAAAGACCTCTTTGGTGAAGTAAAAGGAACCTATACTATCCAACGCCTTTGAAAAATAATCCCCGAAAAGATTATTGAGGTCTATATAGTTTTCTTTGGGCATGATGGGATTTAAGGAACCATTGTCCTTCATGGGTTCAAAAAAGTACGAGCTCTGGCTTCCCATTTCATGAAAATCGGTTACGACATTGGGATACCACTGGTGGTACCAAGTTAGTTTGCCACGGCTTTCAGGATTTATGCCCAAGAGCCAGTCGCGATTAAGGTCGAACCAATAGTGATTGGTTCTTCCCCTTGGCCAGTATTCGTTATGTTCGGCATCTTGTGGATCGCCCACCAAAGGATTTCCTTGATACGTGTTGGCCCATTGCGTATGCCTATCCCGACCATCTGGATTTATGGTGGGGTCGATAAAAATAACCGCATTGTCCAGATAGTTCAAGATTTCTGGATTGTTGGATGCCACCAAAGTATACGCAGTCAATAGTGCTGCTTCTGAGCTGGAGGGTTCATTACCATGCACGTTATAGGCCAAATTGATGAAAATGGGAACATCGTCGTAATTGGATGGGTTCTGTGAAGGGTCTACGAAGCGTAGATGCTGTTGTTTCAACGCATCCAAATCTGTATGGTTTTTTGGTGATGTCACAGTGAGCATGACCAATTTTCGCCCTTCATGGGTTTTTCCGTATTCATGAATGGTAGCTCTTTCCGATACTTCGGCCAGCTTGGTCAAATACGCAACGATGAGATCGTGTCTTGTGTGGTGTTCACCTATCCCATAGCCCAAATATGTTTCTGGTGACGGTATTTGGGAATCGAACGGATGAAATTTTTTGAAGAAGTAGTCTTGGGCAGATAGTGAAGTACTTAGAAAAAGCACTCCGAGCAGTAATTTTTTCAACATTCGGACGAAGATTTCTGTTAATCTTCTAAAGATAGGAAAACGATTTAATCAACCGAATTGAATTCTTCAACAACTTCCTCGAACACCATTCTATAATAGGTGCCTTTTCGTTTATAGTCCCGTGTGATGGAACCTCGAAGTTGTCGGGCGAGATTGTAGATCAGTTTTAAGCCCAGCGATTTTGTGTTTTTGGAGTTAACGTCCTCGGGATAGCCCACCCCATTATCTCCTAAATACATTTCGTACCTATTATCCAAAAGCTTGCGTAAAGAAATCTCAATTTCACCCTCGCCATCATCCCTAATACCATATTTAAGGGCATTGGTTATGGTTTCGTTGATGATGAGCCCTAAGGGAATCACGGTGTCAATACTAAGTTTGTTGTCCGGAATATCCAATTTTACTTTCACCTGGTCGGAATTGCCCTTGACAGAACGTACCAAGTACTCACAAAGTTCCTTAACATAGGGTCTTAACTCAATTTTGGACAAGTAATCATCTCGTTTGTAAAGCATTTCATGTACCATGGCCATGGATACCACCCTGTTTTGACTACTCTTGATGAGGTTGCTTATTTTTTCATCATCAATGGTCCTGGATTGCATGCTCAAAAGACTGGATACGGTCTGTAGGTTATTCTTTACCCGATGGTGGACTTCTTTCAAGAGAGTTTCCTTTTCTTGAATTCGCTCTTGTATTTCGTTTCTGGATTTATACAATTTATGATGCGCACGCAATAAATTTCTTCCGAAAACCCCGCCCAATAGATAGATGGCAAAAACTGCGCTTAAAAAGGCAAACCAGTTTTTCGATTCCTCTGGAATGGTATTCGTTCCGATTCTAAAATCTCCCAATTCATACAAAAACAAAATGGCCAATACTGCTAAATTGATTATGAGGTAGAATTGTCCATAAACTTGGGTGGTGACATAGCCCGCAAATACAACAATTGCCAAAACAAAGATGAAAGGACTTTGTATGCCCCCGCTGAACAAGACGACAATAATTGCACCTGCCATAGCAAGAATGGAAGTAAGGTTATAGGTGATCACCAACTTTTTATGCGATTTAAAAAGTACGGTATTCAAAATATTTATCACCGCAAAACCAATAAACGTGTAGGGAATAACACCTTTTATATTTAAAAATGAATAGCATACGATACCAAAAAGAATCGCGAATAAAGAAGAATTGTAATTGACCTTTAGTATCAAATCGACTTTGTCTTGTAAACGATATCTGTCCTTAATAGGATTACTCATATGCTGCGTCGAATTCTTCTTGTACTACAAAAAAGGTTGAAAAAGGCGTAGTAAAGTAGCTATTTATGGGGTGATTCTGCTGTAAATCTAAACTTTGTTTTTGATATAATCAAAAGCGACAGCTATAAAAGCTGTCGCCACAATATTACGTTCTGTACTGTATTAATCTTCTATCAATACCCATTCACCTTTATCGATGAGTGGTTCGGCTTGCTTGTACTTTACCGTCTTACTTTCCCCAGACATGATATTCTTGATGGTGACTCTGTCATTTCTTCCAATCTTTGGTTTTTCTCGAATAATTGTTTCGGTCACCTGTGGTCTTCTGCCCTGGGTTTGTCCTGCAGCCCTATTTTGAGCCGCCAATTCATCGCTGTTCGGAATTTCTTCCTTGGATGTTTTCAGATTCTCCTTGGGTCTTCGTACCGTTCTGGCCTCTTGAATTTGATTGGTGTTCTCAGAGGGAAGTTCTCCTTTGTACAAGAAAGAAATAACCTCTTTGTTCACCTTGTCTATCATTTCCTTGAAAAGCTCAAAGGCTTCGAACTTGTAAATCAACAAAGGGTCTTTTTGCTCATGAACCGCCAACTGCACCGACTGTTTTAGCTCATCCATCTTGCGCAAATGTGTCTTCCAAGAGTCATCAATAATAGCAAGGGTTATATTTTTCTCAAAGTCTGTGATCAATTGCTTTCCATCGCTGTTGTAAGCTTTCTCCAGATTGGTGACCACATTCAAGGTTTTTATACCATCTGTGAACGGCACAACAATACGTTCGAACTTGTTGGCTTGATCTTCATATACCTTTTTGATTACCTGGAATGCAACAGTTGCACTACGTTCCATTTTTTGCTGGTAAAAATCGTAGGCTGCTTTGTATACCGTATTGGCAATTTCCTGAAAGTTTTGTTTTTTAAATTCTTCCTCGTCCATTGGTGCGGTAATGGAGAAATATTTTATGAGCTCGAACTCAAAGTTTTTGTAGTCTTCGGCCATTTTGTTGGTCTCGGCAATCACCTCGCAGGTATCGTAGATCATGTTGGCAATATCCACTTTTAATCGCTCCCCTTGCAAAGCGTGTCTTCTCCGTTTGTAGACCACTTCCCGTTGCGCGTTCATCACATCATCGTACTCTAAAAGTCGCTTACGGATACCGAAGTTGTTCTCCTCCACTTTTTTCTGGGCACGCTCTATGGATTTGGTCATCATGGAATGTTGGATCACTTCTCCTTCTTCCAAGCCCATGCGGTCCATCATTTTGGCCACACGGTCCGATCCAAACAAACGCATGAGATTGTCTTCCAAGGAAACGTAGAATTGTGAACTTCCTGGATCTCCTTGACGTCCAGACCGTCCTCTCAACTGTCTGTCCACCCTTCTTGAATCGTGTCGTTCGGTTCCAACAATCGCCAATCCTCCTGCTTTTTTCACCTCGTCGGAGAGCTTAATATCCGTTCCACGACCTGCCATGTTGGTCGCTATGGTAACAACGCCAGCATTTCCAGCTTCGGCCACAATATCGGCCTCTTTCTTATGTAATTTGGCGTTCAATACGTTGTGCGGAATCTTCCGAACACTCAAAAGTTTGGAAAGAAGCTCTGAAATTTCCACGGAGGTGGTACCAATCAAAACCGGCCTTCCTGCCTTGGAAAGTTGTGTGACTTCCTCAATTATGGCATTGTACTTTTCTCGTTTGGTCTTATAAATTAAATCATTTCGGTCATCACGCGCAATGGGCCTATTGGTTGGAATTTCCATGACATCCAACTTGTAGATTTCCCAAAACTCCCCTGCTTCGGTCACCGCTGTACCGGTCATCCCAGCCAGCTTGTTGTACATCCTGAAATAGTTTTGAAGCGTAATGGTGGCGAAGGTTTGGGTCATGGCCTCAATCTTCACATTTTCTTTGGCCTCTATAGCTTGGTGCAGACCATCTGAGTATCTTCTACCGTCCATAATACGACCGGTTTGCTCATCGACGATCATTACCTTGTTGTCCATGACCACATATTCCACATCCTTTTCAAAAAGAGTATAGGCCTTTAGCAGTTGGGTCATGGTATGGATGCGTTCGCTTTTTACGGCAAAGTCTTTAAAGAGATCTTCCTTGAGTTCGGCTTCTTTTTCAATTTCGAGCTCTTGCTCCTCTATTTTGGCTATTTCACTACCTATATCGGGCATAACAAAGAAGTCTTTGTCCTGATCTCCAGAAATATAATCAACCCCTTTGTCTGTGAGTTCTATTTGATTGTTTTTTTCGTCAATTACAAAGAGCAGCTCGGCATCCACCTTGGGCATTTCCCGATTGTTGTCCTGCATGTAAAAGTTCTCGGTCTTTTGCAAAAGTTGCTTTACACCCTCTTCACTCAAAAATTTGATGAGGGCCTTATTTTTTGGCAGTCCTCTATGTACACGAAGCAATAATAAGCCTCCTTCCTTGGTATCGCCCTCTTTGATAAGTTTTTTGGCTTCGGCCAAAACTCCTGTAAGATATTGTCGTTGCATTTGGACAATATCAAAAACCTTTGGTTTTAGTTCATTGAATTCGTGCCGATCTCCTTCAGGTACGGGACCGGAAATGATCAATGGGGTCCGTGCGTCATCTATCAATACGGAATCCACCTCATCCACAATAGCATAATGGTGTGGACGCTGTACCAAATCGCCTGGGGTGTGGGCCATATTGTCACGCAAATAGTCAAAACCAAATTCGTTGTTGGTTCCATAAGTGATATCAGCATTGTACGCGGCCCTTCTTCCATCAGAATTTGGACGATGCTTGTCTATGCAGTCCACAGAAAGTCCATGGAATTCAAAAATGGGCGCCATCCATGTGCTATCACGCTTGGCCAAATAATCGTTGACCGTGACCAGATGTGCCCCTTTGCCCGCCAAGGCATTCAGATATAGGGGAAGTGTGGCCACCAAGGTTTTACCCTCTCCAGTCTGCATTTCTGCAATTTTTCCTTGATGCAGGGCGATACCGCCAATGAGCTGTACATCATAATGGACCATATCCCAAGTAACCTCTTTACCCGCCGCATCCCATGAATTTTTCCAAACGGCATTATCTCCTTTCAAGGATACATAGTCCTTCGTGCCAGATAGCAACCGGTCAAACTCGGTGGCTGTGACGGTCAAGGTTTCGTTGTTGGCAAAGCGTTTTGCGGTTTCCTTTATAACCGCAAAGGCTTCGGGAAGCATGTCATTGAGGGTTTTTTCAGAGATTTTGTATGCTTCCTCGTTAAGGCTATCTATTTCGACGTAGATTTCTTCATTCCGGTCTATGTCGTTGGAGTTTTGTACTTCTTCCTGCAGGGCTGCAATCTTCTGATTGATTTCTTTGCAATCTGCCGCTATCTGTGATTTAAACACAACTGTTTTTTCTCTTAGTTCGTCATGTGTTAAACCTTCCAGTTGCTGCTCAAAGGATTTTATTTCTTTCACCAAAGGTTCCAGTGCCTTTACGTCTTTCTGCGATTTATCTCCTACAAATACCTTTAGTACGGAATTAATAAAGCTCATGAAATTATTTTTCTTTTGATGTGCAAAAGCTATTCCATAGTCCGGAGTGAAGTGAAAACTTTTGCTAGGGTGTCAAAATTACATAAAAAAAAGCCTCAAAAGAGACTTTTTTACGGGGTTTGTTTTCTTGAAAGTTAATATTCATCCTCGTTCCAGAGGTAATCTTCCTCTGTGGGATAATCGGGCCAAATTTCTTCGATGGACTCATAAATTTCGCCACCTTCTTCTTCCATGCTCTGTAGGTTTTCAACAACCTCCAAGGGCGCTCCTGTTCGGATTGCGTAATCTATTAGTTCGTCTTTGGTGGCTGGCCACGGTGCATCACTTAAATATGAGGCTAATTCTAATGTCCAGTACATAGTAACGGTTTGATTTTAAATTTTTTGCAAAAATAATTTTTAAACACAATTTGTCAAGCAAAATCGCAATTAATTAAAGATTATTTTGAAACTGACAAAATTCTAACGCCAAAAAAGCGATTTTATTAGTCCAATTTCTCTGGAATCCACTTAACCTCCTTTGCTTTTACATCTCTTGACAACTTTCGTGCCAACACAAAAAGATAATCGGATAACCTGTTTATATAGGAAAGCAATGCTTCAGGAACGGGCTCTTGCTCGTGCAAGTAGGAAATCATGCGCTCGGCCCTTCGGCAAACTGTTCTGGCAATATGACAGTATGACACGATGGTATGCCCGCCAGGGAGGATAAAGTGCGTCATCTCAGGTAGATTTTCATTCATTTGGTCCATTTCCTTTTCCAGCAGTTCGATGTCTTGGTTGTTTATTCTTGGAATTTTAAGCCGGCTGTCCTTTTTAGGCTCGGTAGCCAAGATTGAACCTACGGTAAACAGCTTTTCCTGGATCAATGCAATCGTTTTTTGGGAATGGGAATCAATCTTTTGATCACGAAGCAGACCAAGGAAGGCGTTAAGTTCGTCTATGGTTCCGTAGCTCTCTATTCGGATATGATGCTTGGGAACCCTAGTGCCGGTGAACAATGCCGTGGTGCCCTTGTCTCCTGTTTTGGTGTAAATTTTCATAGTGGTCAGTGGTCATCTTTAGCGTTTCCTAAATTTGCGAAATAGCCTTCTTTTTCTAAAGCTCCAATATTCCAGAAATTAATGACTTATATTCTTCAATATCCTTTTCAAATTTCCTTTGTATAGCAATCCACAATATAATTCCCAATGCTAATATCATTCCTCCAAGTATAAAGATTGAGCCACTGCCACTTATTCCAGAGATTATCGCAATTAGCAAACCCAAACCCAAAGCAATATGTGTAAATATTACCAACGACATTAAAAAGTGTTGATTAAAGTGAATTTCTATATTGGTCTTGTTTTCAGTGTTTACTTTCAACAATTTTCCATTAACAATAGTCCAGTTTTGGAATGCCATATACCAAACAAAAAGTATCCGTTTACGCACTTTAAAAGTCAATGAATTATTTTCATTATTCTCCATATCAAAAACAAATCCATTATCAGGTCCAAGTGCGGATTTTAATTTCTTACTAATTTCTTTAGGATTATTTTTCACTTCAAAATTCCATGCTTTCATATTTTCCCTTTAAATTTTTGGCGACTCATTGCTCATTGCCAATTGTTCAATGGCTATTGCTCATTGTTTCTTTCATTTCTGCGTTTCCCTTCCATGAACTTGCGCGACCTTCTTCGCTTGTTGGCCCTTTTGTTTCGGAATAGAATAACGAGGTATATCAACCCCAATACCACTAGAATGTACCATATTGTGTTGTCTGTAGATGCATATTCCATAACTTAAAATTACTTTTTTAAATCCGAATGGTGAAATGTTGTTTCACTTGTTCTTTCCGAATGAAAATGGCCCCACAATAAAACATATCGATGCTCACAGAAATCTCCGGTAACTTCGTTAGTTCTGCCCAATCCTGCTGTTTTTTTTGATTTGCATGTATGGAATTCACTAAAATCATGCTGTCATTATGAAACACTCTTTCATGAAGAAGTGCATGGAATCCTAATTTATCCAATTGATTTATAAACAAAACGTCCCTCGGACTGTCCTCGAAATTGATTTGGTGAAATTTGTTGCTGATTTTCCTTTTTATCGCTTCGTTATTTTCGAGATACACTTTTTCTGCTTGAAAATAGTGAATGCTATTCATTAGCACATTAAGGGCCTTATCCCTTGAAAATCTTTTTTTGGAATATAGACACTGGGTCACATAGTTGAATACAAAAGGGGAGTGCACACCGTGGGCATTGGTGGATTTTACCAAAAACTTTAAATATGCTATAAACTTGAACATAAACACCCCCGTGGTCCTCTCAAAGGGACATATTAATCATCTAAAATGGAAGAAAGCTCAAACCAACGTTCTGTTTTAGCTTCAATGTTGTCTGATACTTCCTTGAGTTGAATGGAGAGTTGGTCGATTTCATCACCCGTTAAATCTGGGTTCCCAAACTTGTGCTGCAGTACTTCTTTCTTTTCCTCCAGTTTTTGGATTTCCCTTTCCAAATTCTTGTATTCCTTTTGTTCCAAATATGAAAGCTTTCTGGAATCATCCTTTTCTTTCCATTGTGTTTTTTGAGGCTTGGCTGTGCCATTCTCCTTGTTTTGCCTTTCTACCGCAACCTGACTGTTTTCATAAATCCTGTAGTCGGAGTAGTTCCCAGGAAAGTCTTCTATGATTCCATCGCCTTTGAAAATGAACAAATGATCCACAATTTTGTCCATAAAATAGCGATCGTGGGACACTACGATCAAACATCCCGGAAAGTCCAATAAAAAGCTTTCTAGCACATTCAATGTTACGATGTCCAAATCATTGGTGGGCTCATCCAATATCAAAAAGTTTGGGTTTTGGATGAGCACTGTACATAAATAAAGGCGTTTTCGCTCTCCACCACTCAGTTTTTCTACAAAATCGTATTGTTTTTTACGATCAAAAAGAAAGCGCTCCAATAGCTGCTGTGCCGAAATTTGTTTTCCTTTTTTTAGGGGAATATAATCACCAAACGCTTTGATGACATCAATTACTTTTTGTCCTTCTTTAACCGGAATGCCCTTTTGGGTATAGTAACCAAATTTTAGTGTGTCGCCCACGACAACTTTGCCACCGTCAATAGTTTCATTTTGGGTTAAGATGTTCAAGAAAGTGGATTTCCCGCTCCCATTTTTTCCAATGATGCCCACACGCTCACCTTTGGTGAAGGTATAATCGAACTTGTCCAAGATCAATTTATCACCATAGAATTTGGAAACCTTGTGCAATTCTAAAATCTTACTTCCAAGGCGTTCCATGTTCAACTCCAATTGTACTTGGTGCTCCTGCCTTCTTTGGTGTGCCCGTTGCTTAATTTCCTTAAAATCATCTATCCTCGATTTGGATTTGGTGGTTCGTGCCTTGGGCTGTCTACGCATCCATTCCAGTTCTTTTTTGTAGAGCAGTTTGGATTTGTGTTGCTCTACCGCTTGTCGTTCAAAACGGGCTTCCTTTTCTTTCAGATAATAGGAGTAGTTTCCTTTGTAGGTATAAAGTTGGTTGTTGTCCAGTTCAATGATTTCGTTGCAGATACGATCCAAAAAATATCGATCGTGGGTAACCATAAAAAGCGTAATGTTCTCTTTGGTGAAGTAAGTTTCCAGCCATTCAATCATTTCAAGGTCCAAATGGTTGGTAGGTTCATCCAAAATGAGCAACTCAGGATTTTTGAGTAAGGCGTTGGCAAGGGCCAAGCGTTTTTTTTGTCCGCCAGAAAGTGTGCTCACTTTGGCATCAAGCTGGGTCAATTGTAGTTTAAAGAGAATTTGCTTGTACTGGGTTTCAAAATCCCAGGCATTGTTCCTTTCCATGGCTTCGAAGGCCTTTTGATATTTTTCGGCATCATCCGGATTCTCAACGGCTTTTTCATAGGCCGCAATAATCCTTAAAACCTCATTGTCCGTTGCAAGGATGGTTTCTTCAATGGTGAGCGCAGGGTTTAGTTGGGGCTCTTGTTCCAAAAATGCAATTTTGGTGCCTTTTCGCAGAGTTACTTGTCCAGTTTCGGAAACATCCTTACCTGATAAAATATTGAGAATGGAGGTTTTGCCACTCCCATTTTTTGCAATGAGCGCAATTTTTTGGTCTTTGTTAATACCAAAAGAAATGTTGGAGAAAAGAACTAACTCACCATAAGATTTTGATATGTTTTCTGCCGTCAAAAGGTTCATGCAAACAATTTATATATGGAGTTAAGGGTGTGCCATTTTAATGTTAAAGGCATACCTGATACCCAAGGTTAACATTATGGGAATAACAACCGGTGAGAAAATCTGGATTTTTAAAATCCAAAGCAGCATCAAAACCGCAAATAGCGAAAGGAGAAACCAAAAATACTTGATACACCAAGAGGGTAGTTTAGGCTGAAAAATTAAGACAAACCCCGCCACTAAGTTGACTGGAAAAGCCCATAGCAGGTTAAAATTATAGGGGGTTGAGGTATGGTCGGTGGCCACCCATAATAAAAATAGAACGGTTCCGACTAACCCTGTCAACAGCAATAATGAAAAATCCAACCACTTACTTTTTGTTTTGTGCCTATAATCCAAATAGGTAATGATCGTCGTGAAAATCAAAAGTAAAAGAAACCAGAAAAGCGGAGATAGCGGAAAAAAGTCATTGTTTGTATGTTCGCTATAGTCCAATACCGTGCGTTCCCTTTTCACCAAGGGTTCTCCATTTTTTGTTGTATTGTCCATTTGGTACATGGTGTAGTAGGGCAGGAACATATGTTCTTTTACGGTTGCTTTTCGATCCACCACCGACCCAAAGGCCAAATCGATTCCGAAGGCACCCCAAGAATTAACGTTCAAATGCTGCCGAACCAACTGCCTAAAGGTGTACCGTTTTTCAAGATGTGAACCCTCAAAAACAATGGCATCGCCATAAAGATTTTTTAAAATATCACCAGTAATACTGGAGCAATTGTACCAAAGCGGGTCATAGAGGTAGTCACGATTTTGAGGGAGATAGTTGTTTTCCAGATAGGCGTGTATCCGGTTTTTTTCTTCGAGCGTAAAATCGAAGATTTGTTCCTTTACCCATCTTTTTTCAAGTTCATACTCGAAAAGGAAGGCATCAAAACTTCTTCTGGACAGGGAATAAATGAGTTTTCCCTTAACAAAGTTGAGATAGAAATTGGGTCTGTTAAAATCAAAGGTGCCATAGTTGTAGACCACATCGATCCCCAATTCAGGATCTTGGACCCGAATGGCGGTATGGCCGAACGCGTAATACAACTCATCCCCGGCCGAACAGGTGAGCAAGCTTACTTGTGACTTATGCGTTAGTTGTGGTGCTTGAGAAAATACCTTTATCCCGAGGCACAGACATGCTATAAAAAGAATAATGTGAAGTCTCATCTCAAATTATGTCTGGCAAATATCAAAATAAATATGGCTCTGTGGCACATCAAAATCAATCTCGTTGATTTTTCTCTTATTTTTACGGAAATCTGACCATATGAAGCAATATATCCCGAACCTATTAACACTTTTCAATGTTTTTAGTGGTTGCGTGGCTGTTATGTTCGCTGTGTTGAACCGTTTAGAGCTGGCAGCACTATTTGTTTTCATAGGAATTCTGTTCGACTTCTTAGATGGATTGGCCGCACGGTTATTAAACGTGCGAAGCGAAGTAGGTGTGCAATTGGATTCTTTGGCAGATATGATTACCAGTGGTTTGACTCCGGGCGTTATCATGTTTCAATTGTTGGCCATGGCGGAACGAGGTGGTTGGAATCTCGGTTTTTTTGGTCATGACACGGAGATGACCCTACTTCCTTTTTTGGGATTTGTAATCACCATGGCATCGGCATATCGTTTGGCCAAGTTCAATGTGGACGAAAACCAAGTTTATTCTTTTAGGGGATTGCCCACTCCGGCAAATGCCTTGTTGATTCTTTCCCTGCCCTTGATTTTATTGTACCACAATAATGAAATTTTGAGTGGAATAATACTCAACCAATGGTTTTTAATAGGGTTGACATTGGTAAGCGCCTACCTGCTGAATTCCAACATAACCCTCTTTGCTTTAAAATTTGCCAATTGGAGTTTTAGGGATAATGCAGTGCGCTATTTATTTTTGATAGGGAGTTTGGTCCTCATATTGACCCTTAGGTTTTTGGCGATACCGCTAATCATCCTGTTTTATATTTTGGCTTCCCTTTTGATGCCTAAAACAGAAGTGGATTAAAAATCCAATTTCTTTTTTCTAAGTTCAAAATTTTGTCCCAGATATACTTTCCGGACCATCTCATCCACAGCCAACTCTTCAGGAATGCCAGCTTTTAAGATTCCTCCCTCGAACATTAAATAAGACCGCTCGGTAATGGCCAAGGTTTCCTGCACATTGTGGTCAGTAATAAGGATGCCGATATTTTTGTTTTTAAGCTGTGCCACGATTCGTTGAATGTCCTCTACAGCCACTGGGTCCACCCCGGCAAAGGGTTCATCCAGCAAAATGAACTTTGGGTCAGTCGCCAACGCACGTGCAATTTCGGTACGTCTCCGTTCACCGCCAGACAGCAAATCACCACGATTTTTTCGAATGTGTCCCAATCCAAACTCATCAATCAAGGATTCCATTTTCATATGCTGTTCCTTCTTGCTCAGTTTGGTCAACTGCAAGACGCTCAAAATGTTATCTTCAATGCTCAATTTTCGAAAAACAGAGGCTTCTTGGGCCAAATACCCTATGCCGTTCTGGGCTCTTTTGTACATGGGAAAATTGGTGATTTCCATATCGTCCAAAAAAATTTGCCCTCCGTTTGGCTTGATGAGCCCTACAATCATGTAAAATGATGTGGTTTTTCCCGCGCCGTTGGGACCCAAAAGGCCCACAATTTCACCTTGGTTTACTTCAAGCGATATGCCTTTGACCACTTTTCGCCCTCTATAGGCCTTCATTATATTTTCTGCGCGTAGCTTCATACGAATTTGCCAAAACTAATCATATTCTATTTCTATGAATGATTCTTTGGGTTTTTTTTAAGCCTCGTTTTCTTCCAAATCCTCCCAAAATTCATAGGCGCGTCTCAAATGCGGAATAACTATTGTACCGCCCACCAGCGTTGCTATTCCCAAAGTTTCCATTATCTCTTCCTTATTGGCACCTGCTTTTTTGGAACTCTCCAAATGATACTTCACACAATCATCGCAACGGAGCACAGCAGATGCAACTAATCCAAGCAATTCCTTGGTCTTTACATCCAGGGCACCAGCCATATAGGCGTTGGTGTCCAAGTTAAAGATGCGTTTGATGAGCTTGTTGTTTTCATCGAGCAACTTGTCGTTCATCTTAGAACGATAGTCGTTGAATTCTTCGACTTTATTTGGCATTTGCTTTTTCTTTTTTAGCTTCCCTTTTTAGGACTATTTTAGAAATATGGATACTTATTTGGTATAAAATAAGTACAGGAACCGCTACCACAATTTGGCTGGCCACATCGGGAGGGGTAATAATGGCCGAGAAAACCAATACGATCACCATGGCTATTTTTCGATACTTCCTAAGAATTTCTGGCGTCACCAGTCCGACTTTTGTCAAAAAGAAGATGATGATGGGCAGCTCGAACATAATCCCACAGGCAATGACGGATGCCCTTACCGTAGCAATAAATGAACCAATATCAATTTCATTGAGCACCTCCTTACTCACCTGATACGTGCCCAAAAAGTTGATGGATAAAGGCGCTACTACATAATATCCGAATAGTACACCCATAAAGAACAGTAAAGAAGCGGTCAATATAAACCCCCTTGAGTACTTTCGTTCCTTCTCATAAAGTCCTGGGCTAATGAAGCGCCACAACTCCCAAAGCACATAAGGAAATGCAATGATGAATCCAGCCCAGATAGAAGTCCAGATGTGGGCCGAAAATTGCCCTGCCATGGTTCGGTTTTGAATGGTAAAAGGCAAGGATTCACCACAAAACTCAGAGTCAATCCCGAAAAAGGTGGCTATTCTACAGAAGAATCTGTAGGTTGGAAAATCCATTTTTTTGGGACCAAAGATTACCGTGTCAAAAATGAAATCTTTCATTACAAAAGCAACGCAGCCAATAATCACGATTGCCAGTGTGGATCGTATCAAGTGCCAACGCAGTTCTTCCAAATGGTCCAAAAAGGACATTTCGTCGTATTTTTTCTTTGCTTCGTCAGCCATTATAGGATTCCCTCGTTTATAAGATTATGGATATGGACCACACCGGCATACGACCCATTGTCAAATGCCAAAAGTTGCGAAATGCCTTTTTCCTGAAGCAGGTTCAACGCTTTAATGGCTAGCATGTCCACCTCAATGGATTTCGGGTTGGAAGTCATGATGTCCTTAGCGGTAAGGTCGCTGATGTTATCATGTTTGCTCAACATTCTTCGAATGTCACCATCTGTAACAATACCCACGACCTTTCCTTGTTTCATAACAGCCGTGACGCCCAGCATTTTTTCAGAAATTTCCACAATCACCTCCTTAACACTACTATTAACGTCGACCTCCGGTTTTTGATTATTGACCACAATGTCGGCAACCCTGAGGTAAAGTTTCTTACCCAAAGACCCTCCAGGATGATATTTGGCAAAATCTGAACTGCTAAAGCCCCGCAGCTCCAAAAGACAAATCGCCAAGGCATCGCCCATCGCCATCTGAGCTGAGGTACTTGTTGTAGGAGCTAGATTGTTGGGACAGGCTTCCTTTTCCACAAAGGTGTTCAACACAAAATCAGCCTGCTTGGCCAAAATTGAATCCATATTTCCTGTTATCCCGACCAATTTGTTCTTTGCTATTTTAATTAGGGGGAGCAGGGCCTTTATCTCTGGGGTGTTGCCACTTTTAGAGAGACAAATTACAATGTCATTTTCCTGTATAGTTCCCAAATCTCCATGAATAGCATCAGCTGCGTGCATAAATATGGCGGGGGTTCCTGTAGAATTTAGCGTGGCAACAATTTTTGAAGCTATTATGGCGCTTTTTCCCACACCGGAAACCACCACTCTTCCTTTAGATTCAAAAATGTGTTGTACCGCATGGGCAAACTGTTCGTCAAGTTGCCCGATAAGATTGTGAATGGCCTTGCTTTCCGTCTCAAGGGTCCGTTTTGCTATCGATAAAATAGATTGGATATCGCTCAAGGTAATTAACTGATTAGCTAGATTGTATTCCTAAAAGAATGTGTTATATTTAAGATTACAAAACTAATCAAACTATCCTTTACAAACCACGATGAAAAATGGAATACCTTTTGCATTGGTTTGATATTGGAAATTTGAACTTCTCCAGCCTTATCAGGTTGATATAAATGATAATACGGAAATGAGCCTTACGAGTACCGATTTACACTCCTCACTGAAGAAATATTTTGGTTTTTCAAAGTTTAAGGGACTGCAAGAAAAGGTGATAGAGAACATCCTTGAAGATAGGGACACCTTTGTGATCATGCCCACAGGAGGTGGGAAATCGCTGTGCTATCAGCTACCTGCCCTTATGAAGGAGGGCACCGCTATTGTGGTATCCCCATTGATTGCCTTAATGAAGAACCAGGTAGATGCCATCCGGGGGATTTCTGAGCAAACAGGAATAGCCCACGTGCTCAATTCTTCCTTGACCAAAACCGAAGTGAAACAGGTGAAAGAGGACGTGGTCAATGGTTTGACCAAGTTGTTGTACGTAGCTCCCGAATCCTTGGCCAAAGAGGAGAATGTGGAGTTCTTAAAAAAGGTCCATCTTTCTTTTGTGGCCGTGGATGAAGCCCATTGCATTTCCGAATGGGGGCATGACTTTAGACCGGAGTATCGAAATCTTAGAAGCATTATTGACCGTTTGGGGGATAATATTCCCATAATTGGACTCACGGCTACGGCAACCCCAAAGGTACAAGAGGATATTATTAAAAACCTGGCCATGACAGATGCCAAGGTATTCAAGGCATCTTTCAACAGACCCAATCTATTTTACGAGGTAAGGCCTAAGACGCAGAATGTGGATGCGGATATTATCCGTTTTGTAAAGCAGAATCAAGGAAAATCTGGAATTATCTATTGCCTAAGCCGAAAACGGGTGGAAGAGCTGGCACAAGTACTTCAAGTAAATGGCATTAGTGCAGTTCCCTATCATGCAGGATTTGATGCCAAAACCAGGGCCAGATACCAAGATATGTTCCTAATGGAAGAAGTGGATGTGGTCGTGGCGACTATTGCTTTTGGTATGGGGATAGACAAGCCCGATGTGCGCTTTGTGATTCATCACGACATTCCCAAGAGTATTGAAAGTTATTATCAGGAAACCGGAAGGGCCGGTCGGGATGGAGGAGAAGGTCATTGTTTGGCCTTCTATGCTTATAAAGATGTAGAAAAGCTGGAAAAGTTCATGTCAGGCAAACCTGTGGCCGAACAGGAAATTGGTAATGCCCTTCTACAAGAAATTGTGGCTTACGCCGAAACATCCATGTCACGAAGAAAGTTTATCCTACATTATTTTGGAGAGGACTTTGATGAGGTAAATGGTGAGGGTGCTGATATGGACGACAATGCCCGTAACCCCAAACCTAAGGAAGAGGCTAAGGATGAAGTATTGAAACTCCTACGGGTAGTCAAGGAGACCAATGAAAAATTCAAAACCAAGGAAGTAGTAAAAATACTGGTGGGCAAGGTCAATGCCATGATTTCCTCCCACAAAACCGATGAAAAAGAGTTCTTCGGTACTGGTTCAGAAAAAGATGAGTCTTATTGGATGGCGTTGGTGCGACAGGTTTTAGTAGCGGGGTTGCTAAAAAAGGAAATTGAACGCTATGGGATATTGCATTTGACCTTAGCGGGAGAAGAATTTTTAAAAAATCCAAGGTCTTTTCAAATGACAAAAGACCATGTTTATTCCGAGGAAAATGATCAAGCCGTAATTACAGCAGCAAAATCAAATGGTGCAGCCGATGATATGCTTTTAAAACTGCTTCGGGATTTAAGAAAAAAAGAAGCAAAAAAGCTAGAAGTGCCTCCCTTTGTGGTCTTTCAAGATCCTTCACTTGATGATATGGCATTGAAGTACCCTATCTCCATGGAAGAACTTGTTAATATTCAGGGCGTGGGAGAGGGTAAGGCCAAAAAATATGGCAAGCCTTTTGTAAGTCTTATTGCTTCTTATGTGGAAGAGCATGATGTGGTAAGACCTGACGATCTTGTGGTGAAAAGCACTGGAGCCAATTCAGCGCTTAAATTATACATCATCCAAAGTGTTGATCGCAAGTTAGCTTTAGATGATATCGCATCCGCCAAAGGACTGGAGCTCTCAGAACTTATAAAAGAAATGGAGCAGATTGTATTCAGCGGCACGAAATTGAATATCGGTTATTGGATTGACGAAATTCTCGATGAAGACCAACAAGAAGAAATCCACGACTACTTTCTGGAGGCCGAAACCGATTCCATTTCAGAGGCCGTGGAAGAGTTCGAGGGCGATTACGAAGATGAAGAACTACGCTTATACCGACTCAAATTCATAAGCGAGGTGGCGAATTAGTATCCACCATCCCATTCCCCAGCTGATATCATCGCCACGATGAATCCGAAATACAGGATTAATAAAACCAGTGAAATAATGGCAAACGCCAATCCAATATAGGATAGTATTTTACCTGTTTTCACATTGCTATAATCCGTATAGCCCTCTGGATTTTGTTCGTAAAGCTTGGTGGCTGTCTTGGCTTTTGTCAATCCTATAATGCTGAAAATAGCTCCGAAAGGCCCACAGCAAAACAAAGTGCCAACGATGGACAAGATGCCCATCGTCAATACAGTTCCTGCTCCTGGCAAGGGTTGTTGACTCATAAAATATGTTTTATTGGTATTGTTCCATCATTTCATTTACCTTTTCCATATAGCCTTCCCAGCCACCCATTTGATTGATGGACCACAAAGAATATAGGAAATAGAGCGCTCCCAAGACCATGCCTATTATCGCTACGGTCTTAACCGTTTTCAATGTTTTGTAATTGGAATACAAATCTGGATTTTCGGCATAGGTCTTTTCATCTTTCTTTACCAGAAAGAACGCGATTCCTGCAAGAAGAAGCCCAGGGACACCACCAAAGCAACAGCATATAAAAGAAAGAATTGCCAAAACTAGGGCGATGGTAACGTTGGGTAGGTTTTTTTGTTCCATGGTTAAATATTTATTGTATCAGTTTTATTATAAAATTTATTAAAATCAAAACTACGCTGGTGACGCCCAAACCAGTGGTAAGTGTGTTGAGTGCTCTGTTGCTAAAAATTTTGCCACCCGCCAGTAGTAGGAAAAAGGGTATCAATGTAAAAATGGCAGGGTACATTTTAAAGGCAGCAAGAAAATTTCCTTCGAAAAGAAGCACAACAGACCGTTGTAGACCACAACCTGGACATTCCAATCCAAAAAGGGCCTTGTTCAGGCACGGTAGCATAAAATCCTTTATGTTGAGCAAAAAAACGGTTGGTTGCAGTAGCATTGTTATGGTTATTGCCAAGAAAAATACTACTATTTTTACTTTTTGATGAACTTTTCGACAATTTTTTGAGACAGGTAGCACAGTGGACAATATTACGATAGGAGATTATGTGGAAGTATTGGACGAGGCCATTTCAGGTCGAGTAGAGGCAATGAATGGCAACGAGATAACCTTACTTACCCAAGATGGTTTTTTGTTGAAATATGCAATTAATGAAGTCGTAAAAGTGAAAGATGGCATAGTGGTCACCAATTTTGAAGCAGCCCAGATAAAGGCACAAAAAGAACAGCCAAAAAGAAAGAAGCCGCCCACACAAAGACCCAAAGCGCGCAATGCGCCTAAAATGGAAGTGGATTTACATATTCATCAATTGGTGAAGTCGACACATGGCATGAGCAAATTCGACATACTGAATCTACAGCTGGAAACGGCAAAGCGGCAGTTGGATTTTGCCATGGATAAGCGCATTCAAAAAGTAGTCTTTATCCACGGGGTGGGAGAGGGAATTTTAAAGGAAGAACTACACTATCTCTTTAAAAAGTACGATAATCTTAAGTATTATGATGCCGAATATCAAAAATACGGCTTAGGAGCAACAGAGGTGTATGTCTATCAAAACGCCTAGTCAGGAACCGCAGTGGTTACCTCACCAAACTCATTGATGGACAAATTGGTGATACGCTCACCGGATTCGGTTACAAAGGAAACCCCACTTAAACTGATTGTATGAATGAAACTGGTGCTGTCTTCATTTGCCATGGTTTCTATGATGACCAAGCCGTCTTGAGCCTCGATTTCATCCAATACAATAGGGGAAACAGGGGGTACATCATCGCAAAAATAGTTGGTGCTAACGTTGTCGTCAAAAATACGGTAAGTAAGTTTAGACTGCCCTGGAACCGCACTTTCGGTGGTGATGGTATCACCAACAACACCATTGTTCAAAGCACCACTTTGCAGTTCCAAGATCAAACTCTCTGAAGTGTTCAATTTGAACAGCAGGTTGCTCGTATCTGGTTGTGGCGAATCACAAGACTGAACAGTAACGCTGTCAAAATCAATTGTCTCAATTTGCAGGTCACCATCGCTACATGAAATCACAAAGCAAGAAAGGAGCGCTACCCGTAAAAAATTTCCCATGCTCCAAATTTAAAGGAATTCCATTTTAATAGCCTAGTACTAGCCAATACTTTAAATGAAATTAACTTAATTTCCCCTATTTTTGAGCAGGTGTAAAATGATAGCTGATTATGCAAAAAATATATTTGGACAATGCGGCCACGACCCAAGTACGGGAAGAGGTTATTGCCAAAATGCAACAAGCACTGGGCGAGTTTTACGGAAATCCATCATCCACACACAGTTTTGGCCGATCTGCGAAGACTGCCGTGGAAAAGGCCCGTAAAACCATCGCCAAAACCCTGAATGCCCAACCTTCCGAAATAATTTTTACATCTGGCGGAACGGAGGCGGATAACATGATTTTACGTTGTGCAGTTCGGGATTCCGGGGTTGAGACCATTATCACCTCCAAAGTGGAACACCATGCCGTTTTACATACCGCGGAGGAGTTACAAAAGGAATATGGTATTTCGTTGGAATTTGTGGATTTGGACGAGCACGGCAATCCCAAGTTAGATCATTTGGAATCATTATTAAAGGCGAATGATACCAAAAAGTTGGTAAGTCTGATGCATGTGAACAACGAAATAGGCAATATATTGGACATCGAGGCTATCGGGGACCTATGCAAAGAATATGGGGCATTGTTTCACTCGGATACTGTGCAGTCCATAGGCCATTACGCCTTGGATGTGCAATCCATACATATTGACTTTTTGACGGCTGCAGCCCATAAATTTCATGGACCCAAAGGCATCGGTTTTGCCTTTATCCGAAAAAATTCAGGATTGAAACCTTTTATTTTTGGAGGATCGCAAGAGCGTGGCTTTAGAGCTGGAACGGAACCTTTTCATAACATTGTTGGATTGGAGGAGGCATTTGTGCAAGCGTATGAAAATTTGGAAGAAGAGATTCAGTATGTAAAGGGACTAAAGCGCCATTTTATAGAAAGCGTAAAAAAAGAAATACCAGAAGTCATGTTCAATGGGCTTTCTGGTGATTTGGAACATAGCACGTATACGCTGACCAATGTCCGATTGCCTTTTGATAAGCAAAAAGGTCTGATGCTTTTGTTTCACTTGGATCTGAAAGGAATCGCATGTTCCAAAGGAAGTGCCTGTCAATCGGGCAGCAATTTAGGGTCGCATGTATTGACGGAAATTTTGTCTCCGGAAGAATTGGAAAAGCCCTCCCTTCGTTTTTCGTTTTCAAAATACAATACTAAAGAGGAATTGGACTATACCGTGAAGGTGCTCAAGGAATTTGCCGAAAGTTGATCAATTCTTGTTTTTTCGCTTTTTTTCCTTATCGTAAGGAAATTTACGCGAAGCCATTTTCATCATTTTGTCGATTAGCTCCGTGGTGTTCTTGCCCGTTTTTTTGGTAATGCCTTTCTCATATTTCCAAAGCAGTTTCCCAGTTTCACCATCACTGACTTTTACACCTATGCGTCCATAATCTGCATCTCCGCTAAAGTAATCCAAAAGGCTAAAATCGGTGGGCACACCTTCGGAAAGCAAAATGTTCAGCTTCAAAGTACCACTTATTATTCCATCAACCTTTAGGAACTTGCATAACTGTTGTGTAGTGTAAATATCAAGATCACTGTATTTAATGCCATTTTGGGACAACAGCGCATTGGTGTCTTCAATATTTTGGAATTCCACATTGAACTTTTTCCTTTTCTTGCGCTTGGAAAAATAAGTTTCCAACGCATTCTGTACGGCAAACCCTTCTCTTCTGGCAAGCTTGGTCAATTCATTTGCATCAACCTCATTATCTAGATCCAAATTGGTTATGAAGGGAATAATGGCCAGAACCTTATGGTCCTCTGAAAGCGCATCAAATCTTCGGTGCTCATAAATGTTCTTTTGAGCTGATACAGCAATTGTGGCAAAGAACACTATATGGATAAAGATTTTCTTCATTTTTTTAGTTTAAAACCGCATTCCAAATTTTAGGTTGATAACACGACTGGTCAAAAAATTGGGAACCGCGAACTGTTGCCGTGAATCCACATCGCGCACCCAGGTATTGGTTATTGAGTTTTGATTGTTGAACATGTTGAAAATTTCAAAACCAACATTGAATTCTTCAAAAGCATGCAACCAATGTTCTTTGGGGCGGCTGTTTTTTTCGTCTGCAAAAATATAGGAAATTCCCATATCGGCCCTCCTATAATCTCTTAATCTATTCTGAAAATTATAGGGGTCTGCATTACTTGGTGAACCACCGGGAACTCCCGTGTTGTAAACCAAGTTAAGGTAAAGCTTTAGATTGGGAATGCTGGGAACATAATCTTGAAAGAGCACGGCAAACTTGAAACGTTGATCTGTTGGTCTGGAAATGTATCCGCGGCCATCAATATTTTCCTCGGTCTGCAGGTATCCCAAACTCACCCAGGATTGTGTGCCTGGTACAAAAGCACCTGTCAACCTAAAGTCAAATCCGTAGGCAAAGGCTTTTGCATTGTTTTCTGCGGCATATCGAATTCTGACATCTTCTATCGTATAGGGATTGACATTGTAAAGGTTCTTATAATAGGCTTCCCCGATAAGGGTAAAAGGTTGTTCCCAAAGGTTGAAACTGTATTCACTTCCAAGAACATAGTGAATCGACCTTTGAGCTTCCACATTCGGATTGATTTCCCCAAACCTGTTTCTTAACTCCCGATAGAAAGGAGGTTGTTGGTAGCTTCCGACCGCAAAGCGGAACAATACGTCACTTTCCCAATCAGGCTTTATGGAAAATTGTCCACGTGGGCTCAAAATGGTTTGGGAAGTGGATGCGAACCCAGGACCATTTAAGTTCCAGTAGTGCGCCCTTAGCCCAAGATTCCAGTAAATATTATGTGTCCCCCATTGTGTTTGTGTCGCATATTGGACAAAGCCTGAAAGACGATTTGTTTTTACAAAATTTGTGGCCCTTACGGCATCAAAGGATACAATATCAGCGATGAAGGGCTCCTCGGGCTGATTGTTGACAAACTCCGGCTCCGAAGGACGAATAAAAAAACCTGCAGAGTCTATAAACTCCGATTCACGCAGTTGATCGCGGAAGTCCTCGTGGGCATATTTTACCCCCCATTCAAGCGAAGTTCCGTTCTTTTTATAAGCCCCTCGATGAGAAAGATTAAAAATCAAGGCATCCAATTGGTTTCGGGCTCGATTAAATTGGGACCCGACCCCACGTGTTGAAATGGCCTCGCCTAAATCGGGACTGTTTAGATCAGTCTCAACTTCCCCAAGTTCGTATGAAGCAATCACATCGGAAAATTCCTCCTCCTGTGTATGGTATACTGATGTGGTAAAAGACAGCTTGGTATAATCTCCGACAAAATAATCAGCCTTTATTGCTCCCAATGCACTATTGTATGTATTATTTTCCATCCCATCATAAAAAATCAATAGGAGTTGCGGGTCATTCAAGGTGCCAAAATTGGTCTGTCGAGTCAACGGTTCATTTTCATAATCATTAATGGAATAGGTACCCAAAAAATTAAGGTGGAATTTTTTTGAAAAACGATACGTCAGAAACGTTTGTAGATCTACAAAGGTTGGATTTAAGTTGCTCTGGGTCTGTTGACTGTTCACCAATAGGCTATTGTTGCGGTATCGCATGCCAGTAATGGTCGTAAATCGCTGGCTTTGTGATGCCGTCTCCAACGTGGTGCTGGCTCCCAACAGGCTACCATTGAGGCGTAGGCCAAACTTAACTGGAGTTTTATAAGTAATGTCCAAAACGGAGGAAAGCCGATCCCCATATTTGGATTGAAATCCTCCTGCGGAGAATTTAAGTGTGGAAATCATATCGCTGTTCACAAAACTCAATCCCTCTTGCTGTGCAGATCGGATGAGAAAAGGGCGATATACTTCAATATCGTTCACATAAACCAGGTTCTCATCAAAATTGCCCCCCCGCACATGGTATTGGGTGCTCAGTTCATTGTTGAAGGAGACACCAGGGAGGAGTTTTAGAATGTTTTCAACACCCGCATTGGCACCGGGGATTTTGCGGACAATTTCCGGACTTACCGTGGTTATGCCATCTACGCTTTTTACTCCCGTTGCCGAAACATCCACACCGGCAACCTGAATGGCACTGGTGTTCATTACAGGATTAAATTCGTAGGTTTCATTGGTGTTGAGAATCAAGTCTTCCAATATCACATCTTGGTGGCCCAAATGGGAAAACACAATGGTATTCTTGGTTTCGGCAATGAGCTCCAAAAGATAATGCCCATTTTCATCCGAAGTTGTTCCCCGATTTTCGGTAACAATGTTAACCCGGGGTATAGGATTGTTGTTTTTGTCCAAGATTACACCATAGACCGTGGCAGTTTGTGCCTGAAGCGAGAAGGCCACAAGCATCAACATAGAAACAAATATGGCGCTCCTGCTGGTCAATACATTATTTTCTGAAGAAAGTACTGGTAAAAGTACTGGAGTTGCCTACATTGTCTGTAACGACAATTCGTAGTTCACATTGCGTGTCTTGGGAAACCTTATCATCAAAATTATAAGTAAGGGTATTGGTCTTTGGTTCATATTCCATTAGGATCCAATCACCGTTCAACCATGCGTTATAGGAATTTATCCCACTCATGTCATCTGTTATTGAAACACTCAAGTATCTGTAATTGTTCAACCACTGTCTTTCCTTAAAGTTTTTGGGCACTATGGTAGGTGCCACGCTGTCCTTTACCAAGGTGTAGGTGCCCAAGGCTCGGGTGCGTGTGGTAAACGAGCCATCCCGTTTATAGGTTTTGGAGTGTCGGGGTTGCAAATTTTCGTCAAGTCTTGCTATGAAAAGTTGCTTTTTTTCCTCGGGCGTGAAGCCTGTTGCATCAAAACTTATGGTGAAGTTACGGTGCGCCGCTACGCTATTATTATGAATGGTGATAGTGTCCTTTCCTTTTTCAAGATGTATGGGGAAGTCCTCATAAAACGTATTTGCTGGAAAATAAACCTTTGCGGCTCCTAAATCAAAACTATTGGGTTTAGAGGCAAAAACAAAGTCGTTGGTGTTCGTGGTTTCCTTTCCAATTTGTGGTAATTCTCGTTTGCCATCTACCGGGATGATTACTTTTACTTCATTTCCTTTAACATCCGAAATATAAAGCTCCACATTGCACGAAAGACCTTGCTTCACATTGATTTTGCCATCATTGTGGAGTGTTTTGTAAATGCTCAACCTATTATAGGGCTCTTTAAAGCATTTTTGGATACGTTGCCCGTACTTCCCAAAATGTTCATAATCTATAAGCGTGTTTATGTATCGGGTCTCACCAAACGAAAAAGTTTCAAAATCATATTCGGAATACACTTTTCCATTCACCAGTTGTTTTACAGCATAGACTCCATTTTTATTTGCGGCCATATCCTGTCGGTCAAACCCGTTGAAACCAAAACCAATGGTACCAATGGCGGTTACACGATCAGCTAAAAAAGAACCATCTGGCCGTTTGCTGAAATTCAATTGCACTTTTTTGGTGCTTTGATTTAGCACAGCATCATTAGAGAGTGGATATCCAAAAAGCCCTAAGAGTGTAGGGTTGGTTGCATCCCTTATTTCATAGCCGTACAAAAGTGGATTGGTTGGTTTTTCAGTCACACTGCTCCGGATTTCAAAATGTAAGTGCGGTCCAGAGGAACCTCCCGTGTTTCCAGAATACGCTATGGTGGTTCCTTTGGAAACTTCCAATTCCCCATAATCTGGAAAAAGCTCTACTTCGTAGGACTGTTTTTGATATTGGGCGTTTTTTACAAAATCTTCAATCTCAGGCCCGAATTTTTGAAGATGGGCATATACCGAAGTGTACCCATTGGGATGTGCAACATAGAGTGCCTTTCCGTATCCCCAATGCGATACTTTGATACGGGTCACGGTTCCATCAGCAATGGCACGTATGGGCAATCCTTCCCGTCGTTGTGTTTTGATGTCTATTCCGGAATGAAAATGATTGGAACGCAGTTCGCCAAAGGTGCCCGCCAATATCAGTGGAATGTCCAATGGGGCTCTGAAGGCGTCCTTGGGATATTTTTCTTGGGCTTTGGGGGCAATGAAGAACAAAAAAAGAATTCCGAACAGGTTGAGACGCATAAGGTATTTCTAATTACATACGAAAGTAACCAATGTTTTGATTTATGAAAAAAGGATTCCAAAACTTAAAGTAAAACTCGAATAATAATCGGTAAAAGTATTGTACAGTTACCCTAGGATGGTTAAATTTGTTTAATACGCATTGATGTTTGCATATGAGCGAACTTGTTGAGATTGTGGATTCTTTGGAAAACAAGGTTAGCAAACTGTTGCACAAATTAGAAGTGTTGCACCAGGCTAATTCCAAATTGAAAAAAGAATTGAACCTTGCCAAAGAGGAGACCCAACTTAAGGAGAACGCGGTTCAGGAATGGGAAGAGAAATACAATTCCTTGAAGATGGCAAACACGATGCTGGGTAGTAAAACGAGTAAAACAGAAGCTAAGCTCAAGATAAATACATTGATTCGCGAACTGGATGTTTGCATAGCAAAACTTGCGGATTAGTTTGTATCATAAATTATGGACGAGAAGCTCAAAATTAAGCTTTCCATAGCAGATAGGTTATATCCTTTGACGATAGACCCAAAGCAGGAGGAAGGATTGCGGAAAGCGGCCAAGAACATTGAGAAATTGGCAAAAAAGTTTGAGCAAAACTATGCCGTAAGGGACAAACAAGATGTTTTGGCCATGTGTGCCCTACAGTTTGCCTCAAAAATTGAGCAAAGCGGAATAGACAGTTCTGAAAGTACAAAAACAGCACTGGAGCGCCTTAAGGCATTGGATGATTTGGTTCATTCAAAAATAGGGGAATAAGTTCTTTAAAATATATATTGTTACTGCCCACATTGGTGATAATTTTTTGACAAACTCAACACTATAATTTTTGAAAAGGGTGAGTTTAGGTTGTAAAAGCGGGCCCTACTCGTATAGGGATTCTTGAGCAGCTTGTTAGCCCTAAACCTGTAATTAGGAGTTTGTACAAAACTTCCGCCCAATGTGGGCTTTTTTTATAACCAAACATTACCAAAATGGATAATACAATCATAATAGGAATAGCCGTACTGGTTGGACTGGTCGTAGGCTTTGCCATTGCCAAGATCATGGAGAAAGGCAAGGCAACAAAAACCATTGCCAACGCAAGGAAAGAGGCAACGGATATCATCAAAGAAGCCAAAAAAGAAGGTGAAAGCATTAAGAAGGATAAAATATTTCAAGCTAAAGAAAAGTTCTTGGAACTAAAGGCAGAGCATGAAAAAGTAATCATCAATAAGGACAAAAAAATAGCAGAAGCCGAAAAGCGCACACGGGACAAGGAGTCTCAGATAAGCAGTGAGCTTTCCAAGAATAAGAAATTGGGTGAAAGGCTGGAAGAGCAAATCAGGGAAGTGACCTATAAGAGCGAGATTTTGGATAAGAAGCAATCTGAGCTCGAAAAACTGCATAAAAGTCAAGTGCAACAGCTTGAGGTTATTTCCGGTCTGTCTGCAGAAGATGCCAAGAGCCAACTTTTGGAGTCCCTAAAAGAAACCGCCAAGACCGATGCCATGGCCTATCTTCAAAATACTTTGGAGGAGGTAAAGTTGACCGCGCAACAGGAGGCCCGCAAAATTGTTATCAATACCATACAGCGTATAGGTACTGAAGAGGCAGTTGAAAACTGTGTTTCCGTTTTTAATTTGGAGTCCGATGATGTCAAAGGGCGCATTATTGGTCGTGAAGGGCGAAATATTCGAGCCATTGAAGCAGCTACCGGCGTGGAGATTATTGTGGATGATACGCCCGAGGCCATTATCCTTTCTTGTTTTGATTCAGTTAGGAGAGAAGTGGCCCGATTGTCGCTGCATCGATTGGTGACCGATGGACGCATACACCCGGCCCGCATTGAGGAAGTGGTGAAAAAAACGGAGAAGCAAATCAATGAAGAAATTGCAGAAATTGGCAAGCGTACCGTAATCGATTTGGGTATACATGGATTGCATCCCGAACTGATAAAGGCGGTGGGTAGAATGAAATATCGTTCCTCTTATGGCCAAAACCTGCTGCAACACTCTCGTGAAGTGGCCAAATTATGTGGGGTAATGGCAGCTGAATTAGGACTTAACCCAAAATTGGCCAAGCGAGCTGGGCTGCTGCATGATATTGGAAAAGTGCCCATGGCCGAGGTAGAGGTGGAGACACCCCATGCCATTTTAGGAATGCAGTGGGCACAAAAATATGGGGAGAACAAAGAGGTGTGCAATGCCATTGGTGCCCACCATGATGAGATAGAAATGACAACATTAATTTCACCCATTGTTCAAGTTTGCGATGCTATAAGTGGAGCACGTCCCGGAGCACGCAGACAAGTGTTGGATTCTTACATTCAACGTTTGAAGGATTTGGAAGATATTGCTTTCGCTTTCAATGGAGTACAAAAAGCCTACGCCATTCAGGCTGGTAGGGAGCTTAGGGTGATTGTTGAGAGCGAAAAGGTAAGCGATGATAAGGCCGCCGAACTCTCTTTTGAGATTTCACAGAAAATCCAGACCGATATGACCTATCCTGGACAGGTTAAGGTGACCGTAATCAGGGAAACCCGATCTGTGAATGTGGCGAAATAAACTAATTGGTTTTTTGATAAACCCCACTTTCGAGTATCAGCAAGTTTTTCTGAAGATGCGAAAACAAATTGGAAAGTTTCGACAAGGTTGATTCCCCCATTAATAGGCTTAGGCTTACTTTAGGTGGACCTGACGTCTCAATTTTGGTGAATAGTGATTTAAAAAAGGTAATTCCAGCTTCAGTTTGATTGGTCGTTGATATTTTCAAAAACCCCAAATTGTTTAGAATGCTTGCTACTTCATCAATCCCAATCAAAAAACTGAAACTTTCATGATTTGCCCATGGCATAGGATATTCAATGGGACCTACATGGGTTGTAAAGATGTCGTAATACAAAAAGTATCCTCCTGGTTTCAATACTCTTCGTGCTTCCCCATAGAATTTCTGCTTGTCCGGAATGTTCATCTGAACATGTTGCGTCCAAACCACATCAAAAGAGTTGTCATCAAAGGGTAAGGCCGTAGCGCTTCCTTGAATGAATTTTGTCTTGTGATTCAGTCCTACAAGCTTGGAAAGTGCATTCGCTGTTTTAACGAACTCTGAACTAAGGTCGATGCCTATCGTATCGCAATCATATTGATGGGCCAACATTCTACAAGGTCCTCCAATACCACTTCCCATGTCAAGGACTTTTGACCCCTTTATATTTATGGATGATGCCAGTTCTTTGGACACCTCCGAACCCCTTACATGAAATTCATCCACCCCTGCAATGTCATGTCTGGTTACCTGATTCAAATCGATGTTTTGTTCTTTAAGGCGAACAAGGATATCTTCATATAGTCCTTTTTTCAAATAGTGTGTCTCTATTTTTTTGTTGAGCGAGTCCATTATTCTATAGTGTTGTGTCAAAAGTTATGAATATATCTTCTAATCATAATGGTTTTTAGGTCTGATATTTATCATGTTTTACTCAAATTCATTGGGCTAACTTCATGGGAGAATTAAAATACATTTCAAAATGAAAAAGAGTATTCCCATTTCAGAAATAATGACCAAAAACGTTATCACGTTGAGTTTGGGCGATGATTTGGTCACTGCAGAAGAGCGTTTTAAGAAAAATCGTATTAGGCACATTCCTGTTGTTGAGGACAAGCATGTAGTTGGCATGTTAAGTTATACGGATTTGCTTCGTATAAGTTTTGCTGATGCTGTGGGTCCAAATGGAGAGTCAATAGAAGATGGAGTTTATGATATGTTTACTCTATCTCAAGTAATGGTACATGATGTTGTGAGTGTAACTCCCCAAACCACCATCAAGGATGTGGCTAAGTTTCTATCTCAAAGAGAGTTTCATGCCCTACCGGTAATTGATAACGATGAACTCGTGGGAATCGTTACCACCACAGACCTAATTAATTATCTGTTGGAATTATAGTATCATCAACATCAAATAGTAACTGTATTTAGACCCCAATCATTGGCAATAATCGTTCGGATTGATGCTATTTTTTGACGGACAAGCAACAAGCGGTCATGGTTCTTTGTTGGCTATTCCTCTTCAGAGCTGTCCTCAGCCTCCTTGTTCAACTTGTTCTCCAAAATGTTCAGCTTTTTGAGTTTCTCCTTCCAGGTTTCCAAAGATGATTTGTGCTTGTCGATATTATCCACAACTTCTTTTACCAAAGGATTGCTTTCAGAAGCATTGGAGAAAAATTGTAGGTTGTTTTCCAATTGCCTTATTTCCGATTTACTTTCGCTAATCTTTTTCTTGATGAACACTCTTTCGTTGCTGATGGCATATTCATCTTCGGTTTTGGCCAACTGTTGAACTTTATTTCCGTATTTGAGCAATTCGGACTCTTGTTTACTAACCCCAGATTTTTTCAGCAGGGCATCTAAAATTTTATTGAACTTACCATTGATATGCCGCTTGTTGTAGGGAATCCTACCATACTTTTTCCATTCGGAGAGAAATTCTTTGATGTCCTCCAGGTCCTTGTCCTTATTACCGCTTAATTGAAACTCCTTAAGACGCTTCAAACAATCATTTTTCTTGTCAAGGTTATCATATTCCTCTTTGCGGCCCTCATTTTTCTCGGCATGTAAGCGGTCAAAATAGTGATTGCAGGCATTTTTGAACTCTGTCCATATTTTGTCAGAGTACTTTCTAGGCACATGCCCGATATTTTTCCATTCACTTTGTATACGCTTCATTTCAGGGGTAGCGGTTTCCCAATCTTCGCTATCTTTTAGTGCCAAAGCACGATTAAGCAACTCCCTTTTCTTTTCTAGGTTAGTGTGTTGGTCCCTTTTCTGGTTCTTATAAAAAGAATTTTTGCTTCTATTGAATTTACGAACCGTGTCTTTAAAGGAGGACCAAGTTTCTTCATTCACCCTTTGGGGGACTTTACCGGCCTTGAAAAAAGCATCCCGCAAAGCTTCCACTTCCTTTATCTGTTGCTGTATTCCTTTGTGGTTATTGGCAACATTGTCGGCAATGGCATCTATGGAACCAATTATTTCCAGCTTTTTTTCTAGATTCTTTTCATAGGATTTTTCAAGTTCCTTGAAGTGTTCCTGCCTACGTTGGTGTATTACCTTGGTGGCATTGCTAAACCGCTCCCAGACTTCTTCCCGTTGTTCCTTGGCTACAGGGCCAATGTCCTCTTTCCAAATTTTGTGCAGGGTTTGTAGCTCTCTAAAGGCCTTGCCAAGGTCGGTTTCATCGGCCAAGGCTTCAGCACGTTCCACCAGTTTTATCTTTTCCTCTAGATTGTGCTTAAAATCAAGGTCTCGAAGCTCACGGTTCAAGTGCAGAAAATCGTAAAAGATTTCCATATGATGATGGTAGGTACGCCAAACATCATTATAGTTGTTTCGGGGCACAGGACCTGCATTTTTCCAGCGCTCCTGCAAATCTTTAAAGTTTTTGTAAGTAGTGTTGATGTCTTCCTCTACATTGATCAGACCTTTGAGTTCTTCAATGATTTCCAATCTGTTTTGCAGATTGTTCTTAAGGTTGTGTTCCAGTTGTTTGTAGTAGTGGTCTCTTTTTTCGCGATATTCCGAGTATACTTCGTTGAATTGCCTTTTGGCCACGGAGTTGTACCTGAAGTCAATTTCATTGCCCCCATTGGCAACGAATTCCTCTTTTTTATGCTCAATGAATTCCTGAAATTTTTGGTCAAACTCGTGTTTAATGGAACTTACGTGTTTGCCAATAGCCTGTACCTTTTCATTTCTGACCAACTTTTGCAATTCTCCCACCAGGTTTTCCATGGACATGGCATGATAATCCAAGATGGGTATAAAATGCCTTTTCTCATTTTCTGTATCCTCAGCGTCCTCCGCATTGGATTCTTCAATTTCTTGAAGCGCCTTCTCATCGTCATCCGATTTCCCATCACCACTTTCGCTAGTGGTTTTGGTTTCTTCAGTGGATTCGGGTACCGGGTTATTCTCGTGTGTGCTTTCGTCGGATGTATTGGAATTCGAAATGGGGCTTTCTTCCAATGAAGGTTTTGTCTTTTCGGGTTTATTTTCGGTGCCTCCTTCAGATTCCTGAAGTTTTTGTTCATTTTCCTGCATGAGTAGTGTATTCTTTCCTTTGGATTCAAAGATCTCATAGCCAAGTTAACAACTAAATTGCCCATTAACAAAAGTATTTGGGGTTCTTTTGCGGAACCTCTACGGGTCCAGAATCTAGGAAAATGTCATTAATTTGGAGTTAGTCAGGGGTGTTCCAAATTTCCCACGCCTTTTCGGCTTGCCCCACCAACATTGTCTTTCCATTGCAGATGGCTGCTCCCTTTTGCTCTCCCAATGTCAGGAAACGTGTTTTTTCTGGGTTATAGATAAGGTCAAACAATAAGTGCTTTTCGCCCACATATTGGTAGGGGATGGGGGGTCGGTCTTCAATATTGGGGTAAGTGCCCACTGGTGTGCAGTTGATGATCAGTGTGTGGGTTTGCATAACGCTTTCGTCCAATTCGTCATAGAGCAATTGATTTTTCTTTTTGCTCCGGGAGACATAGGTGTGTTTTATGTCCAGTTCGTCCAATACAAAGCAAATTGCTTTCGAGGCACCACCTGTACCCAAAACAAGGGCTTTGACGTGCTGGGCTTTCAAAAAGGGCAGTAAGGCCGTTTTAAATCCATGAGCATCAGTGTTGTACCCTATTAGACCTTTTGGAGCGATTTTTATAGTGTTGACAGCACCAATTTTTTGAGCAATTGGGTCTAATCGGTCCAAATAAGGAATAATTTCTTGTTTATAGGGTATGGTAACGTTCAAACCCTTTATCCCTTGCTGCTGTAAAATATCTTCAACTTTGGAAATGGTCTCAATATCAAAATTCTGGTAGCTGTGGTCCGCTAAGCCCAAATCCTTAAACTTTTTGGTAAAATAACCTTGAGAAAAAGAATATCCTATATTCTTACCTAGTAACCCGTACCTGTTTTCTTTCCTTTCTTTTTTTTCCATACCAATCCAAAATCAATAACACCAAAACTCCGAGAACAATAAAGCACATGGCCCACCAAGTTTCCATATTGGCCATGTCAGGAAGATACCGCTCATAGTTGAGTATTATTCTATCACCGTTGGAATCCATAAGGGGATTTCCAAAGGCATCTTGCTTGTAAAGTGTGCGTTTCCAAGGCCAAAGTACACCCAAAGAACCCGTTATAAAGCCTAAGATAACTGCTGTGGTAGTGGTCTTGAAATGTTTCAAGACAAAACTTAAAACATGGGAAAAACTTACCAACCCCGTAGCAGATCCCAGGGTGAAAACGGCCAATATCTTTAAGGTTTCCATGCGTTCTGGATTATCCAGAAAATCGAAATTCCAAGAAAATATATCTTTGAAAGTGTCGTATAGTGCATTTACGGAGTCCACCAATAACAGCACATAGTTTCCAAGGAGAATTAGTATAAAAGACCCCGAGAGTCCGGGCATGGTCATTCCCGAAACACTTATAATACCACAGAAAAAGATGAAAAACAAATTGTCATTTTCCCTTGCCGGACTCAGAAAACTTATGGAAACACCAATCACAAGTCCTAAAATGGCTGCAAAGACAGTGCGTCGGTTCCACGGTTCAAAATCCTTGCCTATGTAATAAATGGAGCCCAAAATCATTCCAAAAAAGGAAGCCCAAACAAATAGTTCTTTTCGTTCCAAAAAATAGTCCAGTACCTGCGAGACGCTAAAATAACTGACCAGCATGCCAAATATGAGCAAGACTAAAAATTGGGCGTTGGTATATCTTAAAAAACTTTTTATTCTACCATTAAAAAGTAGTTTAAGGGCCTTTACATTCAACTTTTGTAAAGAATAGATGAATTCTTCATAAAACCCGCCCACAAAGGCCACGATTCCGCCGGAAACTCCGGGTACTTTATTGGCCGCACCCATACAGAGTCCCTTGATGACCAAGAAGAATTTGTCTAGAAATGTTCTAGGCTGATGCATGTGCCAATTTGGTTTTGTACTATTTTTTGGAAGCTAATCTTTCCAGGATAAAAATAAGCGAAAAACCTATCATGGCTAGTATTAAAGCAGGTAATAACTGATTGTTGCCCTCAAAGGCTGTTGGCCAAACATTAACATCATCGACAACGATGGACTTGTCGCCAAACGTTTTGGTCTCCAATACTTTTTTCCAAGGCCATATTTTGTTCAAAGATCCTAAGATAAAACCTGTCAATAGAGCCAAGGTTATGTTTTTGTAATGGTTGAACATCCACTTTAGTAGCCTTGCGAAGCTCAATAGCCCAAAAATTGCCCCGACACCTACAACCAATATCGTTGTAACATCACGTTGATGAACGGAATCCAATATAGTTTTGTACGAACCCAATAATACTAGTATGAATGCTCCCGATATGCCTGGCAGAATCATGGCACACACGGCCAAAGCCCCAGACAGAAACAGATAGGGTAAACTGTCCACATTTTCACTTGCTGGAAGTTCCGTGATAAAGTAGGCCAAAAGTGCGCCAAAAAGCAACATGAAAATGGTTCCCAAATTCCATTTAGCAATCTCTTTTCCCACAAAAATGATGCTGGCCAGAACAAGACCAAAAAAGAAGGACCATAGCAGAATTGGCTTATTTTCCAGCAACCAGCTCAAGAACTTGGCAAGAGAAATTACACTGATAAAGATTCCCAAAAATAAGGCCAGCAAAAAATTGCCATTCAGTTGGTCCCAAAAGGCTTTCACCCCGTCTTTTTTAAGTGTTGAAAAAAGGGATAGATTAATATTGTTGATGGAGGTGATGAGCTCTTCATAAATTCCTGAAATAAATGCAATGGTGCCTCCAGATACTCCCGGAACCACATCGGCGGCCCCCATGGCTATTCCCTTGAAGGTAATGATGATATAATCCAGTAGTTGGCGTGATTTCATGGACTGGTGTAAAAATACCTTTTGTTAGGTAGTGGTTTTTTTTACTTCAGAAACCAATAATTGCAGCCATCTAAATTTTTTGAATTCCGGGAACTCTTCTTTGAAGGATTCAAGCTGTTCCATGTCCTTGTGCATGGCCTTGACCAAGTTTTCCCTGGCGGCCAAGGTTTCTTTGTTTCTAAAGTAGACCCCAGCAAGCTTATAGTGTAACTCTGAGCTCTCTGGATAAAATTCAAGTCCTTGTACCAACACCTGAATTGAAGAATTGTAATCCTCCAACCTTTTGAGGACTTCGGCCCATCCAAGCCAAGTGTCCAACTCATAATTGCCCAAATCTACCGTGTGCTTAAAAGCAAAATCAGCTTCATCAAGGTTTTCAAGCGCTATGTAGGTCTTAGCAGCTTTTTTCCAATACAAGGGATTTTCACCGTCTATGTTGATGGCCTTGTTGATATAATGAAGAGCCTTCTTATAGTTTTGCTGGTTGTAATGGAAATCTGTAATAGCCAACCAACCTTTGTCCAATAGGGGGTCTTCATGAACCGTATTGTAGTAATAGTATTTGGCCAAATCGGTGTTTCCCAATTTTTCATGGCATTTACCAATGCGCAAATAGGCATGGGAAGTTGGGTCTTCAATAGAAATGGTGGTTTCGTAGTTTTCCACAGCCTCATTGTAGCGACCTAACTTTTCCAAGACTTTGCCTTTTTCAAAATATGCACCCATAAAGGTGTCATCTGAAATGATGGCAAAATCATAAGCGGCAAGTGCTTCTTGGAACATATCCACGGCATAATACATCTTGCCCAACTGGTGCCAAGCCACTTCGCAATAGGGATTTCTCTCCAGATAATCGTTCAGGTAATGAATAGCGCCATCGTAATCCTCCAAGAATTCAAAGCAGTAAACAACATTGTATAGCGAGGAGTAGTCATTGTCATCCAGCTCAACGCATTTCATAAAACTTTCTTTGGCATGCTTATAATCATCCATGAAGAGATATTCCATGCCTAGAAGGGAATAGATGTCAAAGCTATTGTCTGCAAGGTGCAAAGCTTCCAAAAGCAGATTGACCGCCTTTTCATGGTTGTCCTGTTTGGAGTATATGTTGGCACGCTGAATAAAGATTTCCTCATTGTGTGCATCAATATGTTGAATTTCATCCAATAATTTTTCGGCAGCTGCATATTTGTCCTCAAAAGTCAGCACTTCCACTTGCAATAACTTCAACTCCAAAGAATTTGGATGTTGCTCCAAACCAATTTGGATGGCCTTCTTACCCAAGGATATTTTTCCAAGGTTCAAGTAGTGGTGGATGATTTCTTCAAAGTCCTCGGCATCGAAAAAATAGACATCGTCTGTCTTGAGCATGGACTCGAACTTATTAATGGATTTATCAGGATATTCGTTAGAATCTAACGCCATAGGAACGTATTTGGTTATACTATGGACTTAAAATTAACCTTTTGACAAGGTGTTTAAGTCAGCATTTTCGGTATGTTATCAACAAATTAGTTAACAGAAATGGAATTACAGTCATTCAAAATCTTGATGATTTGGTCGCAACCCTGCTCTATTTCTTTCATTGAAATGGTTAAGGGAGGGGAGATTCTAACCGCCTTGGGTTCAAACAACAACCAAAAAAGAATAAGCCTTTCTTTAGCGGCGGTCCGTACTAGGTGATTGGCGATTTCCCTGTTCTTTAAAATTAGGGCGAGCATAAGTCCTTTGCCTCGAATTTCGCTGATTAAGGGGTGTTTCAATCGTGCTTTAAACAGTTTTTCCTTTTCCAAAGTCTGTTGCATTAACTGTGATTCTGTTATTTCTTGTAAAGTGGCGAAACTGGCTGCCGCAATTACGGGATTTCCACCAAAAGTAGTAATGTGGCCCAGTTTTGGGCCGTGTTGCAGTGTGGCCATCATTTTTTTGGAAGCCACAAAGGCACCCACTGGCAGTCCCGATGCCATACCCTTGCCTATGACCAATATATCGGGAACACAGTCGTAGTGTTCAAAAGCGAAAAGTTTTCCAGTTCTTCCAAATCCAGGTTGAATTTCATCCAATATGAGCAAGGCCCCGACTTCATTGCAGCGTTCCCTAACTTTTTTAAGGTAGTCATTTTTTGGAAGAATAAAACCGGCTCCACCTTGAATGGTTTCCAATACCACAGCGGCGGTCTTAGTGGTGATTTTTTCCAAATCTGCTTCTTCGTTGAACTGGATAAACCGTACATCGGGTATCAATGGTCTAAAAGCACTTTTTCGCTCTTCGTAGCCCATAATGCTGAGACTCCCCATGGTATTCCCGTGATAGGCGTGGTGAGCCGCTATTAATTGTGAACGGCCTGTAAATCTACGAGCTAATTTCAAGGCTCCTTCCATGGCTTCGGTGCCAGAATTTACCAAATAGGTGGTTTCCAAATTTTTGGGAAGATATGAAGCTAAAAGTTTGGAAAATCCCACCGCAGGTCCTTGTATATATTCCCCATACACCATAACGTGCATATAGCGGTCGACTTGCTCTTTGATTGCATTGATTACCCGGGGATGACCATGCCCCAATCCACAGGCCGATACCCCGGCCACAAAGTCCAAATGTGCGTTTCCTTCTCGGTCGTAAATGTAGCTGCCCTTGGCATGGGATACTTCCAAACCCAATGGATGTGGAGTGGTTTGTGCTTGATATGTATAGAAATCTTCTTGGGTCATTGTTGTGTCGGCACTTTCTTTACGGCTATTTTTTTGGGTTTTAGAGCCTTGGAACGCTGTAAATTGTTCACTGGGTCATTTTCGTTCTCCTGCCGTTCTTGTTCTTCGGCATCAATGTCAATTGGATTGTCAAGACCTCTAATTTTGACCAGTTCAATATTGTTGTCATCCTCATCAAAAATCTCATCTTTAGAGCGTATCCGTTCATCTCCCCGCCATACGAAACCTTTCAGTTTTCTGCTCTCAACGGGCAATTCGGTTTCTGGGAAAATATCGCCGTCTGGATTGATAAAGAAAGTGATGTCCTCAATATCATTATTGGCCATCAACAATCGAATTTTGCTGCAAATAGTCTTGTCAATGCCCACTAACTCATCATCGTCGTTGTATACATAGTATATGACCTCGGTATTCTGGACCAAATCGATGATTTTAAGTTCGTTTTCTATGAACTTTCCAAAAAGATTCTTCCCCTTGGCCTGGTTATACCCTTCGTTGCCAATGGTATCCAATGAAATGATAAAGGCATTTTCAATCACCTTTAGAGAATCCAGTTTTTCAGTTTCCAAATCGGAAATGAGATGGATGCTATCCCCGGTTATCTGGTTTTCAACATTCCAAAGTATAGGTTCGGTAATCAATTGGGTTACCCCTGTTTTTTGATCAAAATGTATGGAATCGCACTTTCCGCTAAGGTCGGTTTTATAGAATTTGGCATTTCGGAATGCCCGCAAAATACGTTCCTCAGGCTTACCGGTCACCATTAAAGTATCACCGTGCATATAGAGAGAATCTTTTTCCACTAAACTTATGGAAACCGCTCTCTTGGTTGCAAAAACCGAATCTTTGGACTTATGTACTTCAGCATAATGTGCTTTGATGACACCATTGTTGATGGTATCGGTGATTTTAATGTTGTTCACCGCAGAGGCGAACTCAGATGCCTTGTCGAAGTAGAGGCTGTCGCCTTCAATGATTTTGTTGTCATAGTTGATTTTGGTATTCTTAATGCCATACCCCTGTTCGATTTTGGTGTCGTAAAAACCACGCTCGCAGTATATTTTGTACTCTTCTCCGGTAATTGTTGAAGGACCGTACATGTATGCATTTTTTGATGTGGTGTAATAATCCAACTGCTCAGAGTCGATGATATAATCAGGATTGTCTATATGGACACTATCGCGAAACTGGTACTTTTTTGGGGTCATAAAGTAAGTGCCCACTCTACTTGTCAGAACGTTGGCAGAATCTACCACCTTGCCCCCTGAGCGGTAGTAGGATTCTTGTTTTTCGCGATCAAAATATAGGGTATCCGTGGTCAAGGTCATTTGCCCGTTGGTCAAGTCTACATTTTCCCAAGCTTTAGCGAGTTTGGTATTGCCATCGTAGTCCATTTTTCCGCTGTTCATCTCTATAGAGTCGCCTTGTTGTAGGCGAATGTTCCCAATGGCCTTAAGACGATTCTCTTGGGTGTAAAAAATGGCAATATCGCACCATAGATCAGCGCCTTGGTGTTCAAATTGGACCTGGCGTTCATCATCTTTGCTAAAAATGGAAGCACCCGGAAATTGAGCTTCATCCTTAGTGAAATTGGCTCCGTAAACAATGTTTATTTGCCTGCCTTGAGTTGCTGTTTCTTCTTGGGCCGAAACAACAAGATGGCAGAAAACCCAGATGATGAGGATGGTCTTTTTCAAACCCATAGAATTTTCGCCAAAAGTAGGGTTTTTGCGGAAAGTAGCGCATAACGTTTACAAAGGTTTGGGAATTGGAGGTTTTGTCGCTCCTGTTATACTATTTTTTGAATACCATAGTTGCTATTTGCTCTTATAAATAATGCCCTCTTTCATTACAAAATCCACATTTTCCAATACTTGAATATCATCTAACGGATTGCCTTTTACGCCTATGATATCCGCCCATTTCCCGACGTCTATACTGCCCGTGTTTTTTTCAATTCCGATAAGTTCTGCTGCATTTATAGTTACCGATTTAAGAATGTCAATGGGTTTCATTCCTGCGTCCCTCATTAGTTTGAATTGCTCGGCGTTTCTACCATGTTCATATATTGATGCATCAGAACCGAAAGCCATTTTAACCCCTTGTTTGTATGCGAACCCAAATTTTTCAGCAAAATCCTCGTACAATTCCTGGTTATTTTTAGTTATTCCTTTGTCACTGATGTCTTCATTCATTTCCATGAGGCTTACGTATGCAGCTAACAAATCCATTACTAGAAATACGTTATGTTCTTTGATTAAATCAACCGCCTCGTGATCTAGAAATGTTCCATGTTCAATGGAATTTACGCCTGCTTTGACCGCATTCTTAATTCCGTCTGCTCCGTGGGAATGAGCTGCCACTTTAATGCCTCTTTTGTTTGCTTCTTCTACTGCAGCTTTCATTTCTTCAATGGTAAATGATGCTGCTCCTGGGATGGAGTTTGATGTTCCAAAACCGCCGGTGGCATTGATTTTTAAAAGATTGACCCCATTTTTTATTAGGGTTCTGGCTCTTTTCCTAACTTCCAGCGCTCCATCAACAGGATTTCCCGGGTTAGGTTCGAGTCTGAATTGAGGTGCCATCCAATTGGCCCAAACACCATGTCCGCCTGTCATGGTAATTGCCTTTCCGCTCACATACATTCTTGGACCCTCAATCCAGTTTTTATTAATTGCGTCCCGTAATGCAATGTCAACATAGAAATCTGCTCCTACATCGCGAACTGTTGTGAACCCAGCTTGTAGTGTTTGTTTTGCATATTTTGCTCCAAGAATTCCATACGATGCTATGGGTAACTCATAAACATCCTTGGTTTTATCAAAAGAGGGGTCCGTTAGATGCGTGTGGCAATCAATGAGGCCAGGAAGCAGTGTATATTCAGAGAGGTCAATAAAGTCATCGTATTTTGATAGGTCAGGGTTGCGGGTTAATGCAATTATTCTTCCGTTTTGAACAGAAATAAGCACATTTTTTTCCATTCGATCTTCGTGGACGTCAAGAAAATGGCCCCCAAAGATGTGTTGAACGGTGTTTTGGGCAAGAATATTTGTTGTAGATGTCCAAAAAACAAAGGCTATAAGCCCTAATTTCCCTATGGCTTTCATCTGATTCATTTTAATGATTGTTAATCACTGTATGACCAAAGGGGAACTTGTTACTATAATTCCAGCAACTATTAGCTAGGTCATTGGAGGCAATTCGTGGTTGGCTTGGCAATTAAATTTAACGGGCCAGTCCAGCGATAGCCTTTTCTGTCCGGATATAAACTTACGTTATTTTGGGCAAATGGACCGTAATATCTCTCGGCCGTTGAGGAAATTAGCTCAAAGGGAGAATATGGCGAATCGATCTGAATTGAACGACCGCAGGCATTTTGTTAAAGAAGATTGTGCTAAATTCCTTTGAAAATTAGGAACAATAGGCTGTACACTTTGTTAACGGCACTTATTATCTTTTGTGCTCAGGGCTATCAAATCCGGCTTTGCACCCAGCTTGCCATTCATCAGGTTGATTGCCATACGCCGGAACGCCTCCATTGTCTTTGAGCATTCGAGCTAGATGTAGGCAGTTCCAAACCAAAAATGTAGTGTTTCTATTAGTGAAATCATTTTCAGGACCACCAGAGCCCTCATCCCTATAAGATGGTCCAGGTCCAGCTTCTCCCATCCAACCGGCATCGGCTTGAGGGGGGATTGTGTAGCCAATGTGCGACAATGAGAAAAGAATGTTCATTGCACAGTGCTTTACGCCATCTTCATTTCCCGTAATCAGAGTGGCCCCAACCTTGCCATAGTCTCTATATTGTCCTTTTTCGTTGAATTGATGTGTGTAGCCATACATTCTTTCCAAAGTTCGGTTACAAACCGATGATTTTTCTCCCAACCAAACAGAGGTACACAAAATTAGAATATCGCAAGCGTCCACTTCCTTTTGGATAATTGGCCAATCATCCTTGTCCCATTCAGGAGTTTTTGACATATCCAATCCCAGCCCTGCCGGAATATCATAATCCACGGGCCTAATAATTTTTGTGCTTGCTCCATTGGCCTCAAATATTTTTTGAGCAACGTTTATCAGACCTTCAGTATGGGAAAGAACCGGTGTTCTGTTGAGAGTGCAATTTAGAAATAGCACCTTCAAATCATCGTATTTTGCAGGTGGGTTTTCACAATGCCTCTCGGTCATACTTTTTAATTGTTCGCTCATATTATTCTGTTTTGTTTGCCTACTCTGGATTGGTTTTCGGCTTTGCCCATAAAATTTTTAGATTGCCAGATAACGCTCTCAACAAATGGTGGTTTCAATACCTTTATTCCTATCTTATCTCATACCATAGTTCGACCATTCCATCCTTGAAGGCTGTAACATCTTTTAAATGCAACAACTGTTCTTTCCCAATATAATCAAAGAAAAGGGTTCCGTTCCCTAAAATAATCGGTATGATTGTTATGTTTATGCTATCTGCCAATCCTAGTCTTAGAAATTCTTTCGTAAGCATAGCTCCTCCGACCATCCAAATGTTGCTATATCTAGGTCTTACATTGTTGGCCACAATTTTGGCCAAGTCGCCAGATAGAAATTGAACAGTTTTTTTGTCTGATATTAAATCTCTATTGGTCAAAACGAAAACGGGAGTATCTCCATAGGGCCAACCAAGTTTAACTGCGTGTTCGTAGGTACGTGAACCCATTACATAACAGTCTATTGATTCAAGGAAATTGGAAACATACTCTTTGGTCAGCTCAATTCCTTTATTGTAGCTATCTGTTGAATGCATCCAAGAAACACTTCCGTCTTTCTTGGCGATAAAACCATCAAGACTGGAAACCATATGAATTGTAATTTTTGAATTTTCAGGCTTCATTTCTCAAATTGTGATGCTCGGTCTCGGGCACAATTTTGCTGTGACGACTTCTGCAATGCAACAATCGAGAAGGTGCGTTGGCAAAGTAGGACAGTTTTGCCGAAATCTATTTTTTTGATCACTACTTTAATTTTTTGATTTTGTGCCATTGCTGGCGACTGCTATTTCATGTTCAGATACTTTATCACAATCCCTATCTGGCCCAAATGATATGCATCGTGCTGTATCATTCCATTCAGCAACCAGTTGTATGTGTATAAGCCTTTGAAGTCAGTATCATAGTATTGTTCAGCAAGAAAGTCATCATTTTTGGAATGCAACAGTTCTATTAGATCAGATAGCGTTTTGTCGTAGGAGGATTTGATTTTTTTCCAGCCGACAACTTTGAGTTTATCGTTGGTCAACCAATTTTCTTCGCAATCATCGGTACAGCTTCCCTCACCTGTTCTAATTTTTAAAATTGCTTCACTGCGCCAAAGTGTCAAATGGGAAATTATCTCAGCAACACTGTGCAAATCCTTAATGGGTCTTTCAAAGTATTCATTTTCATCCACTTGTTTTAACCTGTTCAAAAAAGTACTCCCAATCCAAGGTTTTCCGTATTGGATATCTTCTAATTGATAAATTATATTTTGAATAGCACTGTTCATGCAATTATTATTAGTGGTCTCATATAATCTGTGCCTTGTTGTACGTCCGTTTTATGGCAATATATTTAAAGAGACCTTTTTATTGGAGTGACTGGCAGTCAGTTGGTCTTTTTGTCTCCAAATTCTGGTACTGTTCGGATAGTGATCATTTCTTATACTCATGCTTTACCCAGTCTACTTCCATGACCCACTCACCCGTCATCGGTGAGTCCGTGATTTTGGCGTAGTTTAAAATGGCAAACATGGGTTCTGGATAATTATCACCTTCACCAACATTTCGATATACTTCTTTACCATCCAGGCGATACACCAGGTCACTGCCCTGCCATTCTACTGAGTATTCGTGAAATTCATTGAGCGTTGCATCAATATTGGTGCGATAGTTCATCCAATCTGCTTTATCGCATTCCCCCAAGCTTTTTATAGCTCCTGTCGTAAATTTGTTCGCTAAGTGATCTCCGTGGTGTTCAAAAATATCAATCTCACCAGACCCGGTCAACGGCCAACAAATGTTTTCATCAGCCTCCTGTACTGGGGGCTCATTGTTTTGTGCGCCCAATATCCACCAGGCTGGAAACATACTGGGTTCGCCATTGCCCCACAGTTTTAATCGAGCTGTCCATTTACCTTTAATGAATTCCCTCCGGTTCTTTGATGCTATGCGGCCAGCAACGTACTCGGTATCGGGATGTTGATTACCGTGTTTATCCATATTATCGCAGGGGCGTTTCTCGCCAATATTGACCACTTTCAATTTTAGTGTGCCATCACTAACCTCCCGTGTTCCGAATTCATTATCGGGCACGTAGCAATGGTTCTCATTATTTACCCAAATTCGTTGGTCCTGCCAATTGTCGGGATTGAATGTTTCGAAATCATCAAAGAAATCAACCTCCCAGGTATTTGTTGTCTTCTCCACTTTATTGTCTTTTTTGCTGCCATCCTTGCAGCTAAAGAGTAGTAGTAAAGATAAGAATGCGAGAAAGGTGAAAATCCGTTTCATATTTTTTACCATTAATAAGGTTGAAGTTAGTTAAAATTTGTAATGGGTTATAAACAATATCTTGCAAAAACCCCCGAATAATAGGTTTATCCATTTTCATGGAAATATCCACAATTGACACATTGGTCTTTTTCATTTTCCGTATTTGGTTGATATTTTAAGTACTAGCACAATGTTTGGTATAAAATGGGTTCGCAATGCATATTACCCATCGTTACCTACTGATTTTTTAGTCGAATATATGTTCTTCATAATCTTTCCACCATTTTTCAATATCAATCTTTGGCTTTCTACAAATGTAAAGGGGAATTCCGTTTTCTTCCCCAATTGCATATTTGTGAGTTATTATTTTTACCAATTCCATTTCTTCAAAAACATATTCCACAGATGGTTTTTCATTACCCAAACTGATCCAAACATCGGCATCTTTATTTCCGTAACCCCAAATCCAAAAACTCCCATGCCTACTGATTGGGTTTGGTAAATCGTATTTTTTTCCCAGTATTTTGAGAGCTCCTGCCTCCCCATAATTTTCCGCCCATAAAACACAGTTGTTTTTTTCTTCAAGGCTCAAGGATTGGTACACACTATCCACTAATTTTACTTGTTCTTCCCAGCCAAACATATCGGCGTAATCCCCAGTGAGTTCTATGCGTCCGTTTTTCTCCTCTAAGCCTTTGTATTCCACAAATTTTTCAATGTCAAGCACTGGAGTGGCTTCTGGGATAAAATAGATGGAGGGTATGAGCAAAATAAATCCGAATATGTAAATGAGTGATGGTTTTCTAGAAAGCAAAGCTTCTATTTTAACGGCTCCGCTTGCAAAAAGAACAGGGTAAGCAGCAAAAAAATAATAGGCTTTGGAATTTAGGATCCACATGGTGGAAAATATTACCAGCGTTGCAATTCCAATGACTTTGTACTTTTTCAGGTTTTTGCCGACGAGGAGCGCGATTACACCCAAAATGCTGATAACCAATGTAAACGGAAAGTATAATTGTACCAGGGCAAATTCCATCGGATGAATTCCAGACAATTGTTTTTGACTCAATACTTCCAAATGCTTCAAAATCGGAAAGCCGTTTTGAGCTTGCCAGAGTATATTTGGTAAGAAAATTAAGAGCGCAATGCATGCCGAAACGTATAGCCATTTGTTCTTGAATAATTTTCCTTTTTGATAGAAGAACAAACCAATAAAAATCCCAAATGCCCAAACCAATATGGTGTATTTGTTCATTAGGCCCAGCCCCAGGGATATTCCCAAAAAAAGTAGAAACTTTTTGTCTTGTGAGTTTATGAATCTGATCAGGTAGTAAAACCCCAGTGTCCAGAAAAATTGGTCAAACGCAACAGGCTGGAATAGTGTATGATTTCGGAAAAAGGGCCAGAAGGCCAGTATACAGATACCCGAAAGTAAAATAGCTTTGGACTTACCGCCCAACTCTTTGGCCATCAAACAACATAAGACAAGAATCCCTACACCTGCAAGCGTAGGGAAAAGTCGCATTCCCAAAAGCGAATAATCGAATACCAAATAGGATATTTTTCCAATTAAACCTATGAGGGGCGGAAATTCCATAAATCCCCAATTTAGATGCTCGCTAACGGATAAATGAAGTAATTCGTCACGATGGAACCCGTAATTTCGATTTCCAAACCATTGAATTGTTAATTTGATACTGGATAAAATCAGAATTATTGGTAAATATGTTTTCACTGGTTTTTCTGCTTGCAGGTAACGGCTTCGGCTATGAGCATTAGCTTCCTGGAGGGCTGTATTGCTTATAGGTTTGGTAGTGCTGTCTTTTTATCAATATAATCTAACTATTTGTTGATCAGAATAATATAGGACGGTTATGAGACTTTGTCAGCAACTATTGTCAACCCAGGTTCTGAGACTGTCAATGATTTGATGGTTTCATTCTGCATCTGAAAAGTAATGATTACTGAAGGGGCACCATTATAGGTAAATTTATTATCTCCGATTTTATAAAGAGCTCCTCCAAATCCTCCTATTGGTCCTAAAGAAAGCAATTTCCTCATATTTATATCAATAGTAAAACCGTCTTGTTCGCCTTCACCATACTTGTAATTTCCCAGATATTTTTTTTGTTCTTGTGAATTTACATCTAAGTATTGTTCGCCACCTGCATCTCCCAACGATTCCAAATATTCGATAGTTAACCGTAAATCATTGATCTCCTTTTCAGTCATTTTATCCTTCATTCTTTCTCCAGCATATGCATGGTCCAATAAGCTGATACCATGGGGCCCTGTGCTCCGTTGTATACCGGGTGTAGATTTAACAACAGACTTTATTACATGAAATGCACCCAGCATTGCAAAAGTAAAAATTGTGGGTCTAGCACCTTTGCTTATCAGGTACATAGCGATATCTCTTCTGCCTACATGAGATGCGGCACCTATGGCTGATTCGAAATCACCAAAACGCCATTCCCATACAGACCTTGAAAGCTCAGGCCTTTTTTCTACAATTTCTTTCACACGGTCCAAGTCAAAATGGGATTTACCCACGACCTCTGCTATTATCTCAGGATCAATATTTGGAAAGTGTTCAGGAATATCTTCATCATTTGATGGCCTATTTGACCAAATTAGATCATTGTTGGCAAGTGCCAACCCAGGAAGGGACAGACCCATAAAAGTTAAAGAGTAGGCCTTTAAAGCCGTTCTTCTGTCTATCTGATTATTTGTTCTTTCCATTTCCATTATTTTTTAAACGCCATTATGGTCTCGGCTATGAATAGTTGCGAGGATTTTCAGAACTAGGCGAGAATAAGCAATTACCCATGACCATTGTCGGCGGTTCGTTTTTTTTATTGTAAGTTCAATTGCCAAGAAATACCAAATTGGTCAATTACCCAACCAAAATTTTGGCTGGAACATTGTTGTTTAAAGATATAGTAACATTATCGTTTTCAGAGAATTTTGAAAATAGTCTTTCAAGTTTATTTTCACATTCAATATAGTTCGAAATGGCAGGTGTAAAATCCCAATTGTGAACAGGAGGACTGTCGCTGCACATAAATAGGTTTCCGTTTAATTCAAATGTGGCTTGCATAATTCTTCCTTCAATTATGGTTATTCATCTTCTTGTTGTCCTTTAAAATGACCGTCAACGGTTCGGTATAGACGAACGTTTCAATGCTGCCTATACATTGTTGGCATCAGAATTAATGCATCCATCATTTTTGGTGACTTGATATCACCTCGGGGGAAAGCTCCAAAAAGCGGGCGGCATTATTATAGAGTATGTCTCTTTTTTCGCTTTCTGTAAGGAATGGTGCTTCTTTAACTGTTTTAACCGCAATGGAAATGGCTCCCGGCCACATCATCTGATCAGATCCAAACATAATGCGCTTGCCAAAACCGGCATCCATAAGCTGCTTTAGGGTTGAATAAAAGGCTTCTATGGGCAATGCCCAAGTCAACACACCAATATCAGTGTATAGCTTGGGGTAGACATACATCATAGCAATTGTTTCCTGGATATAAGGATAACCGGCATGGGCTAAAAAAGCCTTTAGATTGGGATGTTTGACCAATACTGGTTCAAATAGGGTTGGTTTTCCAAGGGTTGTTCTGAATTTTGGTGCAAAGCTGTGTGGTCCTCCCGGAGGACCTAATCCTGTATGTAAACATACCGGTATGCCATTCTCTTCAGCTATTTTGTAATAGGGGGCCATGGTTGGAACATCAGGTGATAACCCAAAGTATTGGAGTCCCAGCTCGCCTAAAATGTCCACTTCCCCCTTTTCGAAGAGAATCTTTAGGGAATCTGGAGACAGGATCGGTCGACCAAGTTCATCGGTTTGAATTCCGGTCAAAATTAATTCAGGTGCGTTGGTTTTCCATTTTTTAAGTGCTTCTAAGCTTGTACTGCTGATTACACCAAGCTTTATGTTGTTTTTTTCCATTTCCTCGGTGACCATCTGGAGATGCCTTTCCGAATTCTGTGGTGAAGTGAGTTCCTGTGCATATGATTCACCAGCCCAAGAAGCTTGGACATTTGGAGGAATTGAGCTATATCCGTGCAAATGGATATCGATGATTGGCTTTTTTGCTCCCTGAGAATAAACAACCACAGAAATTGTTAGAAAAAGAATAGGTAGAAGTTTTCTCATGTTAATTCATTTTTTGATGCTAACGGTTTAGCTATGAACAGTACGGGAGTAACCTTGCGTTTGCTTTCCGTCACGCACATAGCGGATCTTTTGGTTTTCTTTTTTTTCACACTAAGAAGCAAAATCCAAAAGATTTTACGGACTTCATAAAAATACGCAAACCTTTCATTTGAGCCCGAAGCCCGTATTGTTTATAGGTTGTGTTGTCATTGGTTTTTCTTCCACGTTGCCAATTAGATTTCTAGCTCCGTTCATTTTGAATCCAATTTTTATTCAGTCAAACGCCATTAAGTCTGGTTCCAGAAATTCCATTTTTGCTCTTTCCGAATTATATATATCAAATCCGTAATGGCAGGAAATCAAGTCTTTGAAATTCGTTTTCAAACGTGGGAATTCAGTAATAAAGTCCTTAAAATTATTCGACTTTGATTTTAACTTAAAATGATAAACTGCTTTAATCGCAGCTATTGTCAAAGTCATATTGTACTTGTCATTGGCTCCAACGGATTTTACGAATTTTTGCAGATGGACTGGTATATATTTTTCCGCTCCTTCAATTCCATACTGGTCAATACAGATCCACGCCAACCTTAGATGAGCCTCATGAGAAAAGTCCGATGGATTTAATTGGCAGTTTATGAACCGTTTTTCAAATTCTTGGTCGGAAAGTTCGAAATGTTTTTCCATATTTCGGTTTTTTCAAAATTAATGACGACTGCCCCACGGCTTTAGTAGCCATTAGGCGCTGATTCGCTATAGCCTTGGTTAGGCAAGGTACCGAGCCAGCGGTTGTGAGGGCCTGTTCTTGGGTATTAAATATAAGGTTATTCTTGGCGAATCTGCAGTCGTACTGTGGGCCTTTAGGAAAAATAGTTAAAGGATGGAAGATCACGAAGTGATCTGGCTTGAACGACCAAAGGTATTTTTGCTAACGGTTGGTATAAGAGCAGTACGGATCAAATTGCTCGTATTTTAAATAGCAATGTACCCTAATTAAAAGTAATAACAGTTTGAATTTATGCCCAAACCGCTATTACTATTATACCTTTTTGTGTTTTCGTTTTATTTAAACTCATCAGCAAATAATATATTTATTTCTGAAAAACCATTGTCACGATATGGTATGATTGACTTGTATTCATCACTTTTAAAAAGATTTATTAGATTCTGTTTATTTGGGAAGTCCATTATAAGAAGAAACTCACCTGGACTTTTTCCAAAGAATACATCACTTATTTTATTTCTTTTTATAACCCTACCTTCGATAGACAATAGCATAGGCATCACTTTTTCAACATAGGTTTGAAGAGCAACCAGATCATCAGGATTTGCTTTTGATGTGACTATCAATGTGGTTTTTTTATTTACATCCATGGTCTCCCTCTTTTGAGATATTGATTTGATTGATAATAGAATAAAGGATAGGCACACTAATAAATGAATACTTGGATTATTACTGAGCTGTTTCATATCCTTGAACTTTATGGTTTCCTGGAATGAATTTGAAGGTCTTCATAAGACGTGTCCAGGTATTGATTTGTGCTATAGCCAAGGTTAGATAACATATTTCCTCTTTTGTAAAAAATGTTGTTAATGGGTAATATATATCTTCAGGAATGGACTCTCTTGATAATTTGGTGAGACTATCGGTAAAGCTTAATACGGCAATTTCCTTATCGGTGAAGTATGGTGTTTCTTGCCATACACATAGCGATGATAAACGCAGATCTGTTTCGTTTAGATGTTGTAATTCTTTGTGATGCATATCTACACAATAAGCACAGCCATTTTTTTGAGCCACTCTTAGTCTAATAAGTTCCAAAAGATGTATACCTAGCGTAGAGTTATTGATGAAATTTTCTGTTTCCATTAAACTTTCGAACATCCCTTCGGGAATGTCTTGATAGCTAATTCGTTCCATTATTTTATTGTTTGAATTGTTAATTATGAAGCAAATTTATTAGCCTTCAAGCCGAATTTCATTAAGATATCTTAAGAACGAATTACTAATGTGTTTTTCGTAGTTCACTTAGATATTCAGGAGTAATATCTAGATAAGAGGCAATCATATATTGTGGAACTCTTTGAGTAAAGTTGGGAATGGATTTTATGAGTCCAAAGTAACGGTCTTTGCTAGAGGCTTTCATGTAAAAATGGCTATTTCTTTGCTGTGCAATCAACCAATTCTCAGTTATAATTCTAAAAAGCCTTTCAATCTTAGGCAATTTGTCATATGTTGAATCAAGAATATCCTTTCTGATAGATAAGGTAGTAGTTGGCTCTAAAGCTTGAATGTTAACAGAGGAGGGCTTTTGTTTTATGAAGCTATCCATATTTGTGACCCACCAATTTTCTATTCCGAATTGAACTATCTTTTCCGTTCCTGAATCATCAAAGTAGAAGGTTCGCACCAAGCATTCAATAATAAAGTAATGGTGGTTACATAATTGGCCTGATTGTAAGAGGTACTCTTTTTTCTTAAATGTATTCTCTTCTAATAATGAACAGAAATACTCAAACTCAGAATCTTCTAAAGACACATACCGGTCAATATATTTTTTTAGACTTTCGATGAGTTAAGATTTTATAGTTTGCTTCGAATGAAAAACAACGATATTGTATATGATTTGTGGCGACTGGCCGCTAGCGCCGGCGCACTGCTACAGCGGAGTGTAGTGTATGTGCCCTAGGGAAGCCCTGGAAAGCCGCTCAACGTTTTTATCAGTTAATCCAAGTTAGTCATTTTTGTGGGAATTCAAATTCACTTAACTAGCTACCGCCGTGAATTATATACGTTGTTGTGCACTGGCATTTGTCCAACATTGTAATTCAATGAGATTTCCTTCAGGGTCCCTCGCATAAGTGAATGTGATTTCTCCAACGCCAATTATTTCCTTTTTCACGATTTCTCCAAAAGATGTTCCTCCATTAGATATTAATTTTTCAAGAGTACGTTCCACATTTTCAACTTCAAAGGCAATATGTCCAAAGCCTCGTCTATTTGGAGGTGTAAAATCTTGGGTTATGATTTCGCTATACTGATAGATTTCAAGTGTTGGTCCACTTTCTCCATATCCTGGCAACAACAAATGTGCTCCTTCAAGTGTCGCATTTTTAACTCCGGTTCCTTTCTCCAACCATTTTCCAGTTTGATTTCGGATAGGGGGTACTATTTTGCAATTAAATGTTTCGACGTAAAAAGCAACAAGATTTTTCCAGTTAGTGCTTATTATGTTTGTATGAATAAATTTCATCAAAGACTATTTCTTTTAGGCTTGCGCACAAAGGCCTCACGGCTATGGCGAGTAGTGGTGCAAGCTCAGCTTGCAATAGCTATGGAAGCCATTAGACGCTGATTCGCTATGGCCTTTGTTAGGCAAAGTTTATTTAAGGTATTTCGATATCCATGTTGCGGCACTGGTCGTCCATTCATCAGGTAGTTTATGACCGCTATCAAACCATTTGATTTCCTTGTTTTTGCTTTTCAAGAGGTCGTAAAGTTTTTGGCCATCAGTTTTTGAATAGTTCCTATTATCACTTTCCCCCATTAGCATAAGAAAAGATGATGTCTTAACAAATGGCGCAAAATTATAGACGGCAAGGGCTGAAAAGGGTTCCTTTAATACAGGAGTGACACTTGCTACAGCAGTATTCAACCTAGAATCGACTGCACTAAGGTTGAATACCATCATACCTCCCATACTATAACCAATTGCCCCAAAACCTGTGGAATCTATTTCTTCACGTGTTGCCAGATAATCCATGGCTCTGCGATATTCAATTACCGTTTGGACTATCATATCTCTTGCACGCATTACCCAACCTTTCTGAAAGATAAAAACATCGGCAGATTCATAATCATTGTTTAGCATTCGTTCACCATGATATTCAGCATCTAGGCTTAAAACTGCAAAACCAGAATCTATCAGCCGTTCCGTCAAGAGTCTCCCTGAATTAAAACTATTTTCTTTCCACCAGCTTTCTTTAGAATCGCCAACACCATGTAATACTAAAACACATTTGTAAGGACCATTCCCTTTTTTTGGAATGCCCAAATAACCGGGTACGCGACTATTGGCGATACCTTCAAAAACTATTTTTTCTCGAATATAATTTATGTCCTCATTTTTTTCAACGGTTCTAGCTCCTAATGGAATGCTCTTATCATAATCAAAGAAGTGATTCATAACCTTAAATGCCTCCGATTTAATCGGACTCATGATAATGGAATCACTCTCCTGAGAGGCCGTTAAACGAGGAAAGAAAAATAAGGCGATACAAAAAAATATTGTGATAGTATGGAATGCTTTAGACTTCATGATATTTTAATTTCTAATTTTGCCTAACGGTCTCGTGTATGAGTAGTAGCGGATTTTTACTCACAAATCTTTTGGTTTTTCACTGACCATTGTTTTATTTTTTTTTAACGTTTTTTCATTTAAACCGCTATTACTTAAACACATTGTTGTGTGTTCGGCTTTATCATTCACTCCATATTCCATTCTTAAACAACTGAAACCATTTTTCAATTTCAGTCTCAGATTTCAGTCTTATTTTTCTAAAAATCTCAGTCGCAAATTCAATCGGAGCAATTCCATTTGCTGTAATGATATTTTTGTCAGTTACCGCTAATTTGTTTTGATAGTTTTCTTGTCCGTTATATTCAGGAACAACTGCTTTTAAGTATCCTAAATCATTGCTTGTGTGGTGCAAGTTGTTTAAAACACCCAGCTGTCCTAAGTAAAAAGTTGCCCCACAAATTGCAGCAATTGACTTTTTATTATCAATCAGTTCTTTTACAAGATTGTCAATCATTGTTATTTCTCTTTGCTCCCAAGCTACGCCTCCAGGCAGAACCAACATGTCAATTTCTTCAGATTTCAATTCTGAAAATGAAAGATTCGGTTTCACTTCCAATCCGCCCATAGATTTTACAGGATTACCATCTTTCGAGAAGTAAACTAAGCCAAACTGCTCACTTTTGTTAATTTCAGGTGTTAAATAAGCAATCTCCCAATCAGAGAATCCATCAAATAAAAACACACAAATCTTCTTCATATTTATCTGTTTAAATTTATACAAATCTTTGGTGGCTAATAGTATTTATCAATTCCCCCAAATCCTTTAGTTATTTTGTTCTCTTTTGTCTTGCTAATAAAACTATTCAAGCGCTTTTCAAACTCATCAGGTCTTTTTCTTGCACTTTCAATATACGCAATTCTGATTCGTTTATATGGCTCAGGAAAGTTCTGATAATTTCCCCAAACAACTTTATCTACTTTTAACCTCGCTATTATATCTTCAGGGAAAACGAATTTTTGCTGAACTATTTTTAGAACTTCATTCTTAATTGAACTGTGAATTAAATTGTTTTCAAAAAGCCATTTCAAGCGTTCAATATTGGGTTGTGAGAAAGTGGAGTTCTTTCTTCGCCTGCAAAATCTCTGAATAGAAGTATTCTCATTTAACGACTTAACAGTACTGTCAATCCAACCAAAACAAAGAGCTTCTTCAACTGCATCATTATACAATATTCGTTTCTTGTTCGTTTTCTTCAACGGATACTCTAACCAAATATCATTTTCTGTCTCAAAGTTTACCTCAAGCCATTCTCTCCACTCTTTTCTATCAATGAAATATTTAGTTGTTAGTTCGTTCATTTTTCATTTCCTACTTGAAATTATGTGCGGCCTTTAGGAAAAAAATAGTTCAAGGAGGGAAGATCACGAAGTGATCTGGCTTGAACGACCGCAGGTATTTTTCCTAACGGTCTTGTATAACCGCAGTTCTCTGCGATGGTATTTTGAAGTTAGGAAGTTAAACTATTTTAAGAAGGTGATCTGAAAAGAGCTTGAATTGCGGTTATACGTTGTTGGCCGTAGTTATTTTACTTCAATAGTTTGCGTTAAATATTATATACTCACATTATTTATTCAGAAAGCACAAATTGCCACGATATTCCAAATTTGTCTTCACACCATCCATATTTCTTACCAAATCCATAATCACCTTCGCCATCGTAGTTGTCTAGAGGAACCATTATCTGACCACCATTCGCAGAAAGCTTTTCAAAAAGCGTTTGTATAACACCATCAGAATTGTCACTTATGAAAATTGAAACAGCGGGAGTAAAGGACCAAGCATGATTATAATTGCTTTCAGAAACCATGTAATCAGTTCCATTTAATGTAAATACACCATATTTAATAAGCTCAGGTGTACCACCTGCTTCGCCTTCCGAGTATTTTTTTATGCTTTTAATTTCAGAATTTGGAAAGATGTCAGTGTAAAAGTTTATTGCTTCTTCAGCCTTTCCGCACTGGTCGCCTACAAATGTTAGAAAAGTTGTTGTTCTCATTTTATTTATTCAATTTTCAATAATGGATATTTTCAGTTTTGTCTAATTACCGCCAAATGCCCCACGGCTTTGGCGAGTAGCGTTGCAGTTTCAGCTTGCATTAGCTATGGAAGCCATTAGACGCTGATTCGCTATAGCCTTGGTTAGGTTAAGTACCGGACCAGCGGTTGTGAGGGCCTGTTCTTGGGTATTAAATATAGGGTTATTCTTGCCGAATCTGCAGTCGTAGTGTGGGGCCTTTAGGAAAAAAAGTTCAAGGAGGGAAGATCACGAAGTGATTTGGCTTGAACGACCGCAGGTATTTTGCCTAACGGTCTCGGCTATGGGTAGTTACGCGGGTTAGTACTAAACTTTGCAGGTACACACCAAGTTGGAAATTCCTGTGGAATTTCCAAAGTAGGCGAGAACAAGCAATTACTTATGGCCATTGTTAGCAAAAGTGCTTATTCAATATCCTCGCTCTCAATTTGATATTTGTATTTAAAAAATCTTTTTGATGGTTCACTTGCTATCCAATAGTCATCTATGTTATAAATATTTTTCCCAGTGTCATTTTCTTTGTACACTTTAAGAATCTGTTCCGCTTGATTTTTAATAACCACAGAGTCATAATCTACAAGTGAAGGTTCAAGAAAAGTGCTGCCAATATCAAAACCTTCCTGAAAGAGTTCAATTCCCTTAGGAAGTATTTGCAAGGTTTTGCTTAAACTTTCATCTGACGAGATAAATTGAATAGTCAGAGTTTGAGATGTCAAATTTTCAATATCTGCTTCCATATCCGATACGGGGTCACAACTTGAGAAAATTAGAGCCATCATTGTCAATACAAATAGATTTTTCATATTCATTATTTTATGTGAGGCATTTTTTGCCATCGGTCCGGCTATGATTCCGTTGCGGCTGGCGGCTGGTGAGCGACGGCGCGGGCCGGTGCGATTTTCCAGCGAGCCAAGACGCGGGACGGAATCATTCCCGATTGTTTTGAGAGTTAAAATAAGAAAAGTTATTCCTTTTGACCAATCGGCAGCAATGGATCATAGCCTTTGTTGTGTGTAGTGTTTTTGCTTTTTTAAATCAATTTTTAAGTTTCTATAACCTAAATATTCTACTTCGATTTTTTTTAATTTGCCATGAAGTACATCAGATTGATAAATTCCATTTTCGTCTGTGCTTATTTTCTTTTTTTCAGTCGAACCGTTTTGTTTGATTGATAATATCAGTTTTGCGTTTGTTAGTGGTTCTTTTGTTTGGGCGTCGAAAACTTTTCCACGGACTGATTTTCCGTATTCCAATTGTGATATGTTCATTGAAATTTCCCCCATTACGATACATCCGTCCCGTCTATCAATTCCGTAATCTGGGTCTCTGTCCACGATCAGTTCGTTTGAGGGTCGATTTTCAATTATCAATTCCGAAAGTCCAGTCAGATTTTGAGTCCCTCGGCAACTGAAAATCAAAAGGATTAATATTAGTATTGTTTATCTTCGCATTGGCTTTTTCGACATTACACACAACGGTCTCGGCTATGAGTAGTTGCGTGGTTTAGCACTTTACTTTGCAAGTACGCACCAAACTGAAAATCCGCAAGGATTTTCAGAAGTAGACGAGAACAAGCAATTACTTATAGCCATTGTTGTAGGTAGTTTTTTTACAATTATTTTTTAATAATTCAATTCCTCTTTTCTGTCCAAGTTCTGATAATTCATTCCAATCTTTACAAGCTAATTCAAATTTTCCAGTTTCATAGTAAATAGCAGCTCTGTTATAAAGCGCATCTATGTTTTTTGGGTCTAACTCATAACTTTTAGTAAAGTTTTTAATAGAACTCTCATAATCTTTATTCTGATAAGACCTTATTCCTTTTTTGAAATATTCACTAGCTTTTTGAATTACTCTTGTGTCTCCACCATAAAAATGGTCTAATTGATAGAAAGAATCAGTGAAAAATTTCATTGAAATTCCACGAAATGTTTTTGTTTTTTCGTCTTTTAATACGAATGGCATTTCTAGGGTATCAAGATGTTTGAATTTATCTAAGTTCCAAAGTTTATACGATTTGTTAATCACTTTTTTAATTCTCTCAATTTTACTTGAGTCATTTGTGTTAGAGTAATTTATTAAGGTACTTATATTTTTATTTTTTAAATCTATTGTTATAACTCCTTTAGCTTTAAAGTTGCTGTGTTTTTTCTTAAAAGCTTTGTTCAGTTCAAGCATTAAACTCGAGTTTAAAGTTGGTGTATAGAATTCATTTGCAACTTGATTTTTACTTTCTCCCTTTTCCTCTTTAATTTCATTGAATAATTTTTGTTCTCTAACAAAATAGAACCTCTTTAATTTGTCGTTTTCCATTCCGTTTATTCTTTCACAGAGAATCAACGTATCATTTTTTACTCTTTCTATTTCGTATCCGGAAGTTGAAGATGTTTTGATAAAGTTTTTATTTAATGAGAATGGAAAACAAACTTCATTTACTCTATGAGTTGGATTTCCATTATTACACATTTCCAATTTTTTAAAAGTGTAATTAACATAAGAAGAGTCAGTCAAGAAACGGTCTATTAAACTACTGCCGTCTTTCATCTCAATCTTATATTTTATCCAATCTCCATTCAATTCAGAAATATTGACTTTTTGGCAATACGATTTGATTGTAATTAGAAGGAATAATAAAAGTATGTTTTTCGTCATTTTTAAATTACCTACAACGGTTCGTGTATGGCTTCGTTGCGGAAAACGTCCAACGGACTTTTCCGCTGTAGCCCGAATTTAGCGAATCAGGCTGGAATTTCTGTTTGGAAATTCCGACCGCAATGAGCTATACACAATGTTAGCATACGTATTTATTGTTTTCGTTCAAAGCGCTGTCCATTATCGAAAAGGAGAGACGTTTCGTTCAACACGCTAATTCCTATGAATTCTGACATGATATTTAGTCCAAATTTCTTATTTCGATATTCTACAACAGCTGGATAGTCGTAAGACTTGCCATTCATAGTATTTGTGCTATCTATATATTGAAAATCCATTCCGGTTATACTCAATTCATTAATGGGTTCATTTGAATTGATTTTTGCCCAATGCTCAATTTCAATTTGGTCAATTTCTGGCAATGAAAATTTATTGTGAGAAGTATTTTTGGAATTGACAAATTCCCATTTATCGGAGATTGATACCAATATGGATTTTATTGAATCCATAACTTTTTCTTCCGATAATACTTGAGGATTTGCATTGTCCTTTTTTTGACTGCAAGAACAAAGAAAAACAAGTCCGATTATCAGTACAATTTTTTTTTATCCATATGTATGCTAACGGTTTGTGTAAGGATAGTTGCGTGTGCGAGCAACTAACTTACTAAAAATGGAACGAGCCAGAGGAAAATCCGCAGGATTTTCCGAATAAGTAAGAACCAAGCAATTATTTTTACACGTTGTTACCAGCTGGTTTTTATTTAAATTTTCTGTAATATGTTTTTTCTTTTCCTAAAAAACCAATCTCTGGCTCAAAGGTCAATGGATATAATTTTCTCCCTTTAAGAACAAAAATCTTTGTCATCCAATCCAATATTGCAATGTCTCCAGTTTCTTCACTTTCCGATGCAAAAATCTCAATGTAATTTTTGTCAGTTTTTGGTCTGAAAATAGAGTCAGTTAATTTTAGAAGATTACTTTCAATCTCCATTTTTAAAATATCCTTAATTTCAATTTTTTCAACTTTAGTTCTTGGAACAGTTAGAACTCCGTTTTCGTTGGTTTTTATGAATTCTCCATTATTAATAGACACATACCAATCCCACTTTTCTATGTCGGTTTTTCCTTTTTCAGCCAATCGTTGAAATTTTATCTCAATTTTCTATTGAATCAGAATTTTTGTATTCTTTCTCGATGATTTTAGGCTTTGCAGCATACAATACTTTGTCGGGATTTAGTTTTAGAGTATCTCCAATTTTTTTGTATGTTCCTTTTAGTGTTCCACTGCCTAAAATGTCTTGGTGATATTGATATTCAAAAGTTCCATTTTTATTGAATTTATACACAAAACAATTAGGTCCGAATTCACAAATGTTGTGCTTGAACTTTCCATCAATTTGAGCAATTGAACTCAATGATATTAATAATGTCAATATTTGTAGTACGGTTTTTTTCAACTTGCTGGTAACGGTCTCGTATAACCGTCAGTTACGGGTTAAAATGCGTTAATTTTCGGTTAAGCACAAACGTTAGCAATTCCGAGTGGATTCGGACGTAGTCGAATCCGCCGTAATTGCGGTTATACATTGTTGGCAAATCGTTTTTATTTTTTCAGTTTTCTCAACCTTAATTTCTCCATTAGTCGGTATCATATTCTGCCAAACCCAATTGTAATGTTCAATCACTTGTTCTGCTTTCAAATGTGGTCTTTCTCCGGTTGTATGTCCATCTTCAACAACAGTTATATTATAATCCTTTGTTAAAGCAGATTGAATTGTCGATTCTACACAAAAATCAGTTGCACATCCAGTAATAAATAATTCGTTCACATTCAGTTCTTTCAGTTTGGAGTGAAGTTCAGATTTGTAAAATACATCATTTGCATATTTGTCAATTCGAACATCATTAGATTCTACAATTAAATCGTCCAAATTTTCCCAATCCGTATTATTTTTTTCAAATTCTCCAGTTCCAGTTCCATCGTGCTGGATATAAACAACAGGATAATTTAATTCACGAAACATTTCGGCAAGTTCATTAATTCGCTTAATAACTCCAATTGTGTCAAATCGTGGTGTTTTTGGTATGAAAGAACCTTTCTGCATATCAATTACTAATAAAGCTTTTCTCTTTTCCATCAGTTTTTAGTGTTCTGTCAAATGTTTGCCAACGGTTTTGGCTATGGTTTCGTTACGGAATGGCACGCAGTGTTATTCCGACGTAAACCAAGCCTTTGATACAAGATAGGAATTTTCGGTAGAAAATTCCGCCGTAATGAACTATAGCCGTTGTTGGCAATAGTTTTTATTCAATTTGGTAATACAATGTTTTTATCAGTTTTCCGTCAGCGTAAATTTCCGTATGAGTAATTCGGTCAGACGTTATTTTAATTTCCAGTATTACTTTTCTACTTAAAACAGCTTCTTTAACAATTTCGTGTTTCGGAACAATGACTGTCAATTTAGCTTGCTCTTCGTCTGAAAGAGCCAAATATTCCTCATTGGTTTCTGGTCCCTCAATATTATTCAATTCAGCGTAAGTTTCATTCGGATAATCAATCAGATGCAAACTATTCATTTCTCCACTATGTCCTATCACGAGAGAAAACACTTTTTCATTAGTCAAATTCAGAGTGTCCATTTTAGGTTCAATTATGCGAAAATCAAATGCAGGATTTTCTTTAGATTCCTCTGATTTATCTGTTGCATCAATGACAATATTCTGACTATAAATCGTCGAGAATAGGAATAGAAATAATATTGTCAGATTGAGCTTCATAAATTATTGCCAACTCGTTTATAATCACAATTTATCCATTTTTGACGATTAACCGGCCCTATTAAAAAGGTAAATCTTACTTTTTGCGAAAATATCTTAATTTTAAGTATCCTAAATCTTGCGCCCAAATGGATGGTAAATCACAGTTGATCAAGTTTCAAAAAATTATGGAACTTAAGGGGTATAGTCCCAATACCATTGCAGCCTACATGTCTGCCCTTAAGCTCTTCCATTTAAAAACCGGTGTTACATATTGGAACAGTCTTAGCAACATTGAGATACATCGCGTGTGTTTCGATTTTTTCAGCCATAAAAAGATGTCCTACGCTGCTCAAAAACAAATGCTGGGAAGTCTTGTTCTTTTTTATCGGCTCATGTTCGACCGCGTACTACCCGTGGAAAATCTCCGACCCTCCCGAAAGTCCTTCAAAATTCCTGTGGTACTGGCCAAAAAGGAGGTAGAAGCTATGTTGGAACGTACCTCGAACCTGAAGCATAAGGCCATCTTGGCTACACTTTACGCATTGGGGCTACGCAGTGGAGAGCTTCTCAACCTTGCATTGAACCATCTGGACGGGGAACGAAAGACGGTATCCATATATGGCGCAAAAGGCAAAAAGGACCGACAGGTCATGTTCCCATTGGCGCTAAAGCAACTACTTAGAAAGTATTATATGGAATATAGGCCCAAAGTCTACCTTTTTGAGGGCCGAGATAACGGGCAATACACTGCTAGCAGTTTACTCAATGTGGTTAAAAGTGCAGCAAAAAGAGCACAAATCAAGAAAGTGGTGACCCCTCACACACTTCGGCATTCTTTTGCTACCCATCTATTGGAAAACGGAACGGATATTCGAATAATCCAAAAACTGTTGGGACATAAATCCATTAAAACCACTATGATCTATACGCACGTTAGCGTTTCAGAAATGGAACAGGTGCAAAGTCCAATAGAGCAGCTGCGGGTAACCCTTTAAGGGTTTTCTTTATCTGCGTATTGTTTGCAACCGGTCGGGCCCCACGGAAACAATTTTGATGGGCACTTGTAGTTCCTGCTCCAAAAAGGCGATATAATCGTTAAGTGCCTTGGGAAGGTCTTCGGCCTTGGTCATTTTCGTGAGGTCTGCCGCCCATCCCTTTAACTCGGTATATACCGGCGTAACATTTTTGCTTTCAATGTTATAGGGCAAATGCTGGATGGTTTCCCCTTTGTATTGGTATGCGGTGCACACTTTGAGTTTGTCAAAACCACTGAGCACATCGGACTTCATCATCATCAAATCGGTGACTCCGTTAATTTGCACGGCGTATTTTAAGGCCACCAAATCCAACCATCCACAACGTCTCGGCCTACCTGTGGTGGCGCCAAACTCGTTGCCCACGCGCCCCATCGTCTCACCGTCTTGGTCAAAAAGTTCGGTAGGGAAGGGCCCGCTGCCCACACGGGTGGTGTATGCCTTGAAAATTCCATAAACCTTTTCAATTTTGTTGGGGGGTACGCCCAGACCTGTGCATGCACCGGCAGCCGTAGTGTTGGAAGAGGTTACATAGGGGTAGGTACCAAAATCAATGTCCAAAAGGGAGCCTTGGGCGCCCTCGGCCAAAATCTTCTGACCATTTGCCTGCGCTTTAAAAATATACTCCTCACTGTCAATGAACGACAGTTTTTTTAGGGTTTCAACTGCATCAAAAAACTCGGTTTCCAGTTCGGCCAAGTTGTATTGCACATCCACGTTGTAAAAACCGATCATGGCTTCGTGCTTGTCCGCCAATGCGCGGTATTTTTTCTTCCAGTTGCCAAACTCCAAATCGCCCACACGCATGCCGTTTCTTCCCGTTTTGTCCATGTAAGTCGGCCCTATGCCCTTAAGGGTAGAGCCAATCTTGGCCTTTCCCTTTGCAGCTTCGGATGCAGCATCCAACAAGCGGTGTGTGGGTAGGATAAGATGTGCCTTTCGCGATATCAATAACTTGGAAACAATATCGATATTGAACTTGTCCAGGTTGTCCAGCTCTTTCTTAAAGATCACAGGGTCGATTACCACCCCATTCCCTACAATGTTGATGGCATTTTTATGAAAAATACCCGATGGAATGGTATGCAATACATGCTTTATACCATCAAACTCCAAAGTATGCCCGGCATTGGGGCCACCTTGAAAACGGGCGATAATGTCATAGTCCTTGGTCAGTACATCAACGATTTTTCCTTTTCCTTCGTCCCCCCATTGGAGGCCAAGCAATAAATCTACCATGAAATGCGGTGGTTATTCGGTTAGGTTTTCTTCTTTGTTTCGGGTTCCGTAGAAATAAAGCGAATGGTTGTTGATTTTAATGTCAAAAACCTCTTCGATGGTCTTTTTTATGGATTGGATGCGGGGGTCACAGAACTCGACCACCTCTCCCGTATCGGTAAGGATAACATGATCGTGCTGGTGGTCAAAATAAGATTTTTCATACTGCGCCTGGTTTTTTCCAAATTGGTGTTTGCGGACCAGTTTGCACTCCAAAAGTAGCTCTATGGTATTGTACAGGGTGGCACGGCTTACCCTGTAGTTTTTGGTTTTCATCTTAATGTAGAGCGACTCTACATCAAAATGGTCATCACTGTTGTAGATTTCTTGCAAAATGGCATACCGTTCGGGTGTTTTGCGGTGTCCGTTTTCCTCCAGAAAGGAAGTGAACACATTTTTTACAATTTCCTGATCTTTATTGTTCCCCATGGCTTTGTGACCTCTGCTAAGTTGCAAAGGTACAGCTAAAAATTAAATTCTGCTCACTTTGTCAATTCCCTCCAAACGCTTCAATTTGTCCATTAATTTTTTAAGGATGCTGTTGTTTTTTACCACCAAAGTGATATTGCCTTTAAAGGTTCCCCCATCGGCACTGAAATTCAGATTGCGCATGTTCACGTGCATATGGTCCGAGATAATGTTGGTGATGTCATTGACCAACCCTAAATTGTCTATCCCCGTTAGTTGAATGTCCACCGAAAACTCTTCTTGTGATGAATCTATCCATTTGGCGCTCATTATTCTATAAGCGTAATTGGACTGGAGTGAAATGGCATTCGGACAATTTTTTTTGTGCACTTTTATGCCGTCATTAACGCTCAAAAAACCGAAAACATCATCTCCGGGAATGGGATTGCAGCATTGGGACAATTTATAGCTGAGCTTTTCCTCTTCTTTGCCAAAAACGAGCATATCGTATTTGGTGGTTATTTCCTCCTTGTCCACTTCTTTGGGAGATGGACTCCTTCGCATACGGTTTTTGAAAAAGTTGAGGAATGCGTTGTTGTAGGAAGATGCAAAATCCTTCAGTTTTTCATTGTCGATTACCCCGATGCCCACACGGTAGAACAGGTCCAAACTCGTCTTCAACTTGAAGAACGTGACGAGTTTGTTCACCGTATCCTCGTTGAGCGTTATTTTTTGCGACTTTAGTTTTCTACGCAAAATTTCCTTGCCTTCTTCTGCGATGTCCCTTTTCTCTTCGCGAAGAGAAGATTTTATTTTGGCCCGGGCCCGGGCCGTTTTGGCATAGTCCAGCCAACTTTGATTGGGTTTCGCCGATTCGGAGGTGATGATTTCCACTTGGTCTCCACTGCGAAGTTCAGAACCTAAAGGTACTAGTTTGCCATTGACCTTGGCACCCCGGGTTTTCATCCCAATTTCAGTGTGTATATGGAATGCAAAATCAAGAGGTGTGGACCCTTTGGGCATGGATTTAAGCTCTCCTTGGGGCGTGAAAACGAATATTTCCTTGGAATAAAGGTTCAGCTTAAATTCTTCCACAAAATCCACCGCACTGCTATTGGAGTTTTCGAGGGCTTCCTGAAGGCGGTTCAACCAGGCTTCAATACCTTGTTCTTTTTGGTCCCCATGTTTGTACTTAAAATGGGCCGCGTAGCCCTTTTCGGCAATTTCATGCATCCGCTCACTGCGAATTTGAACTTCTACCCATTTTCCCTTTGGCCCCATAACCGTTATGTGCAGTGCCTCATATCCAGTGGACTTGGGTGAAGTGATCCAGTCGCGAAGTCGAATGGGATTGGGGGTGAAGTGGTCTGTTACTATCGAATATATTTTCCAAGCAAGGAACTTTTCATTTTTTCTGTCAGACTTGTAAATGATACGGATGGCAAACTTGTCATAAACTTCATCAAAAGAGACGTTTTGGCCCTTCATTTTCCTTCGGATGGAAAAGATGGACTTCATCCGCCCCTTTATGTCATAATTCAATCCTTCCTTATCCAAGGAATTTCGAATCACATTGGAAAAATCCTCGATATAGGCCAGTTGTTCTTCCTCGGTGTCTTCAATTTTTGCCTGTATGTCTTTGTAGACCTCGGGCTCGGTATATTTTAGACTGAGGTCCTCCAAGTGGGTTTTTATGTTGTACAACCCTATTCGATGCGCAAGCGGAGCATAAATGTAAAGCGTTTCCGAGGCCATTTTCACCTGTTTGTGCTCCGGCATGGAGTCCAACGTGAGCATATTGTGATAACGGTCGGCAATTTTAATGATGATTACACGAACATCATCATGCAGGGTCAACAGCATTTTTCGGAAATTCTCTGCTTGTTGACTAATGTCCTTATCCTTTTTAAGATGTGCAATTTTGGTGAGCCCATCCACAATACGGGCCACGGTTTCCCCAAACATGCGTTCAATGTCGTCCAAAGTATAAGCAGTATCCTCAACTACATCATGAAGTAGTGCGGAAGCAATGGAAACGGCATCCAGTCCTATTTTGGAGGCAACAATTTTGGCCACAGCAATGGGATGGAAAATATAGGCCTCTCCCGATTTTCGACGTTGGTCCTTGTGGGCATCAACGGCCACGTCAAAGGCAGAGCGTATCAGTTTTTTGTCCTCAAGGGTCAAATTCTGATAGCTGATACGGAGCAATTCTTTGTACTGCTTCGCAATCTCCTTATTCTCTTTTTCAATGGCAGCCTCTGTCATACTATATTAAAATTACCACAATCTTATAAGGTAAACAACAAAAATTATGCCTTTAAGTTGCGGATACGATTCACCAATGGAGGATGTGAATAATGTACAAAAACGTAAGCGGGGTGAGGTGTCAAGTTGCTGAGGCTATTTTTGGACAGCTTTTTAAGTGAGGTGATCAAAGGTTTGGCCGCAAAGGTGGTTTTGGCAAAATCATCTGCCTGAAATTCAAACTTGCGGGACAAATAGTTCATCACCAATCCGGTTACTTCGGAAATGGGCGAATATAGCAATGCAAACCCTACCAATCCAGCATGAAAACTTGGTTGGCTTACCCCAATGGCCAAGGAAATCTGGGGATCATTGATGAACAAGGAAAGAATGTACAGCGTGAATCCGGTCAAGAGCAAGGTCAGCGTTAAATTGAAAACAATGTGCTTTCGTTTATAATGGCCCACCTCATGTGCCAAAACAGCCACGATTTCTTCTTCATCCAAGTCATTGATCAACGTGTCGAACAAGGTTATCCGTTTTTCTTTGCCAAACCCCGAAAAGTAGGCATTCGCCTTGGTAGATCGTTTGGAACCATCAATCACAAAAATGTTGTTGAGCTCAAAACCTACGTTGTGGGCATAAGTTTCAATGGCATTTTTTAAACTTCCCTCTTTTAATGGGGTTTGTTTATTGAAGAGTGGAACAATAAATCGGCTGTAAAACAAATTAATGAACAGGATAAAAGCCCCAATCAAAATCCAGGCATACACCCAGAAGCGGTCTTCAGTCCATTGGTAAAAAAGAATAAACAGATACAAAAGGGCCCCTCCCAGAATTACAGTAAGAAGCATTCCTTTTAACTTGTCCAAAAAGAACAGCTTTTTAGTTGTTTTGTTGAAACCATATCTTTCTTCGATGACAAAGGTCCTGTAATAGGAAAAGGGTAAACCAATAATGGCACTTCCCAGAAAAATAAAACCGAAGAAAATCAAAGTCATGGGAACTAGGTCTTCTGTAAAAGAACGGGTCCATTGGTCCAACCATTCAAAACCTCCCAAGCCTAAGAAGGCCAAGGTAATAAGCAAGGAAAAACCATCGGAAAGCAAACCAAACTTATAGTTGGTTTTTTTATAGGATTGGGATTTCTGATATTCTTCCTCATCAAAGACATCTTTCAGTTCTGCGGGTACTTTTGCCCCAAATTGTTTGGCATTGAGGAATTCCAGCAATTGATGGATCAAGTACTGAACCACCAAAATGGCAATGACAATATAAAAGAGCGTTGTTCTTTCCATAGCTTAAAATCCACGTTGCCGCTTAGCCTCAAATATAAGTATTGCGGCCGACACGGATACATTCATGGAATCGATTTCACCCTGCATGGGTATTATGATGTTTTGGTCAGAATTTTCGAGCCAGGATGCGCTTAATCCTGTTGCTTCCGCACCCATGACCAGTGCACTTGCTTTTGTAAAATCACAGTCCACATAGTTTTTGGATGCGGATAGGGCAGCGCAAAAGATTTTGATTCCTTTGTTCTTGAGGTAATGTATTATTTCTTCAGTATTTCCCAGGCCCACTTGATTGGTAAAAAGAGACCCCACACTGGAACGTATAATGTTTGGATTGTACAAATCGGTTTTAGGATTGGCAATCAGCACGGCATCCAGTTTAGCGGCGTCTGCAGTCCGTAACAAGGCACCAATGTTTCCCGGTTTTTCGGGTGCTTCGGCCACTAAAATCAATGGATTTTCTTGCTTTATGTTTAGTGTGTTCAGACTGTGCGGTTTGCTTTGCGCAATAGCAAGTACACCTTCGGTAGTGCCACGATGGGCGATTTTTTCATAAACCTGCGGAGTAGTTTCAATCACCTCTATTGACGCATTTCCTGATATGGTCTCTATTCCTTGCGCTGCAATAATGTTAGGATTGTAAAGTAAGGTTTTTAGCTGATAACCACCTTTTAGGGCAAGACGAATCTCACGTTGTCCTTCCACGACAAAAAGTCCGGTTTTTTTCCGCTCACGAGCCTTTTCTTTTAAAAGCATTGCCTGCTTTACCAAAGGATTTTGGAGACTGCTGATCAGTTTGGTTGGCTTCACATGCTAAAAATACGCATTACAGCAGTGCTTGAAAAAGTATTTCGATGAGTTGTTGCACCTTACGATGCGGTTTTTCAGTCTACACTATACTTTTTTTGGTAATTGATCATGTATCCAACCACGGCATGGTAACTTCTTATGCCCTCATTTTGGTTGTTTACTTTTAAAAAAGTGTTGAATACAAATTTGAAGACCGGCTCTAACGGATTTTGATAGTTCTCCCAAAACTCTTTGAGTTCAGTAAAATTTTTCTTCACCCCTGGGTTTAGTGATTCAAAGATTTCTTTAGAACTGTCTTCATCTTTTCTGGCAAGATCGGAAAGACAATATCCAAGGGCATGATGATAGGCAGCGTATTTGAAATAAGGGTCTTCATTATGTTCTGTTACCAAAAAACCAATAAAGTTGGTGGCACCCTCGGCACCGTATCCCAATTGATGACCCACTTCGTGACCGCTCACCATAGGTAATCGAAACATCGGGGTCAACGCATTTACTTGGGCTTCGTTGGTAAAGGGATTCAAATATCCGCCATAACCCATGTAGGTAAGGGGAAGACTGAACAAGGAAGCCTTAAGACTGGGTTTTTTGTATTCAAAAGCGGGATATTTTTCCTTAAAGCTTTCATATCCCTTCTTGGTTTTGTTGAATATTTCTCGACGGGAGTAGGGAATCTTAATTGCAGAGCTTGTATCCCCTGCTATTTGCTGTTGGTAGTTGTTGGTTTTTTTAGCCAAATATTTTGTGTAGCCGATCAACTCAGTTAGTTCATATTCCCGGGCTATTCCCAATTTTTCACCAATGGGTTGTCGATAGTAGTTCATGCCCCAAAGAAAATGGAAGGCAAAGAAGGCCATTGAAAGAAATACCGCAATATCTTTTAAAAAGAACAGTGGTCTTTTTTTGATGGATTTCCTGTGCTTTAAAATAGAACGGACCACTAGAATAAAAAGAACAAGATAAAAAATATCTCCCATGGAAAAGGGAATCCATCCCAAAAGCATTCTTAGTGCTTCAGAGATAACAGGATAAAGGCCGTTGCTGTAGTATTGCTCTACAAAATCGGGGTAAGCTCCCACCCATTTCACCAATACAATTTGAACCGGTAGGGCCAGGGCCACTATCGTTTTGGTCTTTTGTATAGGGGGAAGTCGCAATTTCATACTGATGGGCATTAAAAAAGGCCGCAATATTTGGTTACGGCCTTAAATAATTCATTTTTATTCCTGTATGCCTGTAATTTCAATATCGAAAATCAAATCGGAATTTGGGGGTATGGGACCCCCGCCCTGAGCACCATATCCTAAATGGGAAGGAATGAAAAGTCGTACTTTGTCGCCAACTTTCATGGTCTGAAGCCCTTCTTTAAAACCAGGAATGAGTCGTGCATCTGGACTATAGTCCATAGGAAAGGCTTGGTAGCCCCCTCCTTGCATACGTTTCATGTCAAACTTGTTGAATCTTTTGGCCACTTCTTCGTAGTTGCTGTCAAACAAATCCCCATTAGGCAACCAACCGGCATAGTTTACCATTACTTTTTGACCAACTTTGGGCTGTTCTCCATTGCCTTCTACCAAGGAATAAATTCGTAACCCGGTATCGGTTTCTGAGGCTTCCTCCTTCTGTTGGGCAAATTCTGCTACCAACTCTTCCTTCATTTTTTGGAAGGCCGCTTCGGCTGCTTCTTCCTCAGCGAAATAATCTGTGAGAACTTGCACCGCATCAAAATTTTTGGCCGCTCTGCCATTTCTTACAATTTCAACTTTTTTCATGACCACGTCCACCTTGGGTTTGTCCCTTGTTTCCGTCTCTACATTGGCAATGGTATCCACTACTTCCATGCCTTTGACCACTTCTCCAAACACGGTGTGCCTGCCATTCAACCACGGTGTTGGCTTATGGGTGATGAAAAACTGGCTTCCATTGGTTTTTGGTCCTGAATTGGCCATGGAAAGTATACCCTTCTTACTGTGGGAAAGGGAATCGTGGAACTCATCTTTGAATTTGTATCCGGGGTTTCCGCTTCCCGTTCCTGATGGGTCACCTCCTTGAATCATAAAATCCTTGATAACCCTATGAAAGGTAAGGCCATCATAATATCTTTTGTCTTTTAGGCTATCACTTACAAAGGGATTGTTGCCTTCTGCCAGGGATACAAAATTGGCCACGGTAACTGGCGTTTTTTCATGTTCCAATTTTACAATAATGTCTCCTTCGGAGGTTTGAATGTCTGCAAAAATACCATCTCCGAGCTCGGCATACTGGCTGGATTTGCATCCAAGTAAAACCACCGAAAACAGGGTGATTATGAAAAGCATTTGTTTCATTTTATTCATGGTTTTAGTTTAAACTATCATTAGCAATTATGATTGTGTGTAGTTCTACGGAGGATTTTATAGGGGTCTTTGGGCCAATGACATTACCATCCCCGTGGTATCCGTAGGCTTGTAATGAAGGGAACAGAAATGTGGCCCTTTCATTGATTTTTAGCAATTTCACCGCTTGTTGTAACCCAGGAAACAGTTGTTCCTTGTCCACGACATAGGATGTAGGCCCAATGGCTTCGGCCGTGTAGAGCGTGTCATTGCTCAATGTCATTAAATTATAAGAGAACAAGATTTGGTCGTTGGTCTTTGGGGTATAGACAGCCGTGTCATTTACGACTTCCATATAGTACCAAAATCCACTGGAACTGGACAAATACTCGTTTGTGGTATCCTTTTCAATTATATTTTTGATGGTTTTCTCTTCATGGACCAACAAGGCCTTATTGCGTTCCACAGAGGCTTTAAAAAAGCTTCCTGATTTTACTTCTACGGGCCTTCGTGGCTCAGGTCCTCCACATTGAACAAAAAGTAGGGCCAAGAAAATAAATACGAATATCCTCATGGATTTAATTGCGTTTTATAGGTCTTTAAGACTGTCGTAAATCGAGCCAGTGTTTCTTCCAAACTGTCCTCACTTCGTCCTCCGGCAGCATTATCGTGTCCACCTCCGTTAAAATGTTCTCTAGCAAACTGATTGACTGAAAAATCTCCTATGGAGCGGAACGAAATCTTGATGATGCCCTCTTCCCGATTTTCGATAAAAATGACAGCAAAAATAATTCCTTCCAAGGTCAATCCATAGTTTACGAAGCCCTCTGTATCCCCTTTTTTAAAATCATATTTGTCCAATTCTTCCTGGGATAGGGTGATATAAGCGGTACTGTATTCGGGGAGGATTACCATATTGCTCAAGGCCACGCCCAAAAGATGGAGTCTCGAAGGCGAATTGGTATCAAATATTTGACTATGGATTTCCATATTGTCCGCACCGCGGTCTATAAGATCGGCTACCACGCGATGGGTTCTGCTGGATGTGGACCGGTACTTGAAGGATCCCGTATCGGTCATGATACCGGCATAAAGATTGGTTGCAATGTTTTTGTCTATGGAGTCCACCTCGCCCAAATACTCAACAAAGTTGTAAACCATTTCACAGGTAGAACTCATGCTAACGTCCGAATAGGTGACCAATGCATAATCGCTGGGCTGTTGGTGATGGTCAATCATAATTAAATCTGCTTTAGACTCTTCTAAGAGAGGACCCATTTGTCCACATCGGGAAAGATCATTGAAATCCAAGGTAAAAATAATGGTGGCTTCATTCAGCAGAGCTTTAGCTTCGTTGTTTTCCCGTTCAAAGTTCAGCACCTGGTCATTACCGGGCAGCCATTTTAAAAATTTAGGATAATCATTGGGCACAATAACATGGGCGGTTTGTCCTTTTCGCTGTAAAAAGGCAAGTAGTCCCAAACAGGAGCCCATGGCATCACCATCCGGATTTTTATGGGGAACTATTACAATTTTTTGGGGTTGGGAAAGAATCGACTTAATAGTCGTGATATCCGCTAAATTCATGCGGGCAAAGATACAATAATATCACATAGTGCTAAACTGTGACTCCCCATTTTGTTTAACGATGATAGAATGGTTAAAGCGCTAAAACAAGCCTAGTATACCTTGTACGTTGGTCTAAAAAGCTTAAGTTTGCGCAAAATTTTAAGAAAATGACTGGAAATAGAACGTTTACCATGATTAAGCCAGACGCTGTTGAGAACGGCTACATTGGTGCGATTTTGGAAAAAATAACGGCTGCAGGTTTTAAGATTGTGGCCATGAAGTACACACAGTTGAGCCGAAGGGATGCAGAGCAATTCTATGCCATACACAAAGAACGACCATTTTTTGGTGAACTGGTGACCTTCATGACAAGAGGTCCCATTGTGGCAGCTATTTTGGAGAAAGACAATGCCGTTGATGATTTTCGCGCACTGATTGGGGCCACCAACCCAGCTGAGGCTGCTGACGGCACCATTCGAAAATTATATGCCAAAGATATTGGCGAAAATGCTGTTCACGGATCGGATAGTGATGAAAACGCGGCCATAGAGGGAGCTTTTCATTTTTCGGGCCGGGAAGTTTTCTAATGAACGGGGAAAGAATAAATAGAAAGCCACTCAATTTGGGTGGCTTTTTTGATTGGAGAAAAGCAGTAATCCTTCGTCACTTCCCGGGGGATGTACAATACCAACCTGTTTGAATCCAATTTTTTCAAGCAATCCTTTTGAGCGGACATTTTTCGGCATTACAATAGCCGAGATACAATCCAATTTCAATTGGGATTTTCCAAATTGCATTATGGCTTTTGCAGCTTCACGCATAAATCCATTGCCCTCGTATTTCGGAAGCAGGGCAAAGCCCAAATCTGGATTTTCGAGATAGTCGCGTTGTAAAAATCCACAAAGACCAATGGACTCTAAACTTTCTTTGACGCTAATTTTATATAATCCAAAACCGTTTTTTGCATAAGAGCCAATTAAACTTTCCTTAATATAGTGTTGAGCCTGTTTTTCCGTTGCAACGCCTTTATCACCTATGAATTCCAGCCAAGTGGGACTATTTAAAAGTTCTAGAATAAATGCTTTGTCACCGAAATCGGCTTTAGCAATTAGGAGCCTTTCCGTTTTGGTGATGATTTTCAACTATTTTCTGATTTAAACGTTATCGTAACACCAATTTTTTTACCAGCTCCCTTCCCAATTCTTCATTGATCATGGCAATAATCTTGGTCTTGCCCATGCTCAATTCTTCCCGTAATACAGATGAGGTCAGTGAAATATAAAGAGTTTCATTTTTAAGCTCCACGGAAGAGGTGTAATTATTAACACCGTTACCCATCAACTTGGCCCATGCATCCTTGGCATCAACCTTGTCCATTCCTTTTTGGAGTTTATTTTCCTTAATGAACTCACTCAATGCTTCGCTTAATGGTATATGTGAACTATGTCTTTTTGCCATTATTTTGGAATTGCGATGGGTTGAAACCTCCTATAAGTATATTGAATCCCCGCTTCATTGATCACCGAAAATGAAGTGGAATCAAGCTTTACCAAGGTCTCTGTCCAGTCGTCAAAACTATTTTTGTAGTAGAGGGCAAAATGGTCTTCGGTTTTCACCACAGTAAACAATTCTGCGTCATTCGAGGTATTATAACTGCCGTCAAACTTGGGCTGCATCTTTTTACGAAAACCCTCATTGCCATTAAGTTGGATGAAGTCGATACTGGGATTGACGGAATACTCTTTTTTGGCCCCATCTGGAAATTCAACTTCAATAATTTCCCAATATCCATTCAAATAGTGCAGGTCCTCTCCCGAAAGCGTGTTCTTTTTACAACCCGATAGCAGTACAATAGCAACAAAAAGAAAAATCCGTGTCATATTACAAGGTAAAGATTTTATAGCTCTGATGAATGCCCTTGACCACATTTTCGGTCCGTTCCGCATGCGTATCACTAATGAAGATCTGACCAAAATTATCATCCTTTACCAGAGCCACTATCTGGGAAACCCTGTTTTCATCAAGCTTGTCGAAAATGTCATCCAACAATAAAATAGGGGTGGTATTGGATTGCTGCTTAATAAAATGGAACTGGGCCAGTTTCAAGGCAATTAAAAACGATTTTTGTTGTCCTTGACTACCAAATTTTTTTATCGGATGCCCCGCAATGGAAAAACCCAAATCATCTTTATGAATGCCAACTGAGGTATATTGTAGCGCACGATCTTTGTTGATGTTGGTTTCCAGGAGGCTTAACAGGTCACCGTCTTTAAGTTGACTTTCGTACGAAAGCATAATTTCTTCATCCTTATTTGAAATATGAGCATACTGTTCCATAAAAATGGGAATGAAGGAACTGATGAATGCTGTCCTCTTTTTATGGATTTCGACACCTAAACTGTGCAATTGGTCGTTGTAAATGCTCACGGTATTTTGGTCGAAGGTATTGTTAACCGCAAAATATTTCAACAGGGAATTTCGCTGGACAAGTACTTTGTTGTATTTGATCAAGGATTGAAGGTAGACCCTGTCCGATTGGGAAATGACACCGTCCATGAATTTTCTCCGGGTATCGCTGCCCTCCAAGATTAAATTACGGTCTGCGGGGGAAATGATTACCAAAGGTAAAAAGCCTATGTGCTCTGAGAACTTCTCATAGGCCTTCCCATTTCTTTTGATGACTTTTTTAGTACCCCGTTTAAAACTGCAAACAATTTTTTCTGTCCGGCCCTCTTTTTCAAATTCCCCCTCAATGACAAAAAAATCAGTGCCATGTTTTATGTTTTGGGTCAAGACCGGATTGAAATAGCTTTTCCCAAAACACAGGTGATAAATGGCATCCAGAATGTTGGTCTTGCCAACGCCGTTGTTCCCCACTAGACAGTTGATCACAGGGTCCAAATCCAGACTTTTGGAATCAAAATTCTTATAATTAACTAAAGATAAATGCCTTAAAAACATAAAAAGCTAAAGAAAAAACGTGTTTTAAATAGTGGGGACATGGATTAAAGATTCCAAAAATAACGAATAAATTACCTTTTGGTTTTGGATAAAAACTTTATTTTTGCGCGACCAATTTAATGACGGATGGCAACATACAAGAAGCGAGGCTATAAGCCAAAGAACAAGGCGGAAGAAGCCCAACTGCAGGAAATGGAGAGTACTACTGCCGAAGTGTTCAGCACACTGGATGAAAGTGCTTCCAAGACCGAGGCATGGGTACAAAAAAATCAAAATTACATTTTGGGAATTATCGGCGCTGTGGCTGTTGGTGTATTGGCCTATTTGGCTTATCACCAGTTTATCCAGAAGCCCAAGGAGGCTTCCGCGGCCAATGAGCTATTTTATCCGCAGCAATATTTTGATCAGGCATTGGCCAACGAAACCGCTAAGGATTCCTTGTTTACGCTAGCTTTGAACGGAGCAGAAGGCAAGTTTGGCTTTTTGGATATCATTGAAGAGTATAAAGGTACCAAGGCGGCGAATCTTGCAGAATATTCAGCAGGTATGACCTATTTGAATTTACAGCAATACGATAAAGCGATTTCCCATTTGGAGAATTTCTCATCCGATGATGCCATTATGGGAGCCATGGCCAAGGGTGCAATAGGAGATGCCTTTGCCCAATTAAATCAACCTGAAGATGCCTTGGACTATTATGAAAAGGCCATTGCCCATAGAGATAACGGATTTACAGCACCCCGATTTTTGCGCAAGGCTGGAGTAATTGCCATGGAATTGGGCCAAAAGGAAAAGGCTCTTGGTTTTTTTGAAAGAATCAAGGAAGAATACCCAAAGACCCAAGATGGGGTTGGAATAGATGCCCTCATAGGTTTGGCCAAAAATTAGATTATGGCCACGGAGAACAAAAACCTTTCCGTTTACGATAAAACCAAAATCCCAAATGCGACATCGTTGCGATTTGGGATTGTTGTTTCTGAATGGAACGCTGAAATCACAAATGCACTTCTTAAAGGTGCCCAAGAAGCATTGTTGGACTGCGGAGCATTGTCCAAAAACATTATCCAATGGAACGTGCCCGGCAGTTTTGAACTGGTCTTTGGATGTAAAAAAATGATTGCTTCCCAACAAGTGAACGCCGTTATAGCCATTGGAAGTGTTATTCGGGGCGAAACCAGTCATTTTGATTTTGTATGCAGTGCTACGGCGGAAGGTATCAAGGATTTGAACACCGCTGGAGAGGTGCCAGTCATATTTTGTGTATTGACAGACGATACATGGCAGCAAGCCAAAGACCGAAGTGGTGGAAAACATGGTAATAAGGGAACAGAGGCGGCCATAGCGGCTATTCAAATGGCAGTGTTGGGCCGGTAATCGTATTAAAATCCAAACGCTGTTAACATTTTTTGGGAATGCATCCCAATCCTTTTTTCCTAATTTGAGTAACTTTGAAATCACACGGAAAAGGATACCATGCGCAACCCTTTAAAGCTAAAAAAAAACAAAAAGTTCAATTATTCACCTCGATATTACAAGGGCGAGGGCAATCCTTATAAAATTGAACATAAACTGGATAAATTCCGAAGTACAGCAAATACTAAAAGAGGACTTAAAAACAAATTTTCATCAGCAGTGAACGACCTGCAAGTGGAAGGTGACAAGAACTTAAAACTTCGTTTCTTAATCATTGTGGCCATTTTGATACTCCTGTTTCTCTTTGTGATAGACTTCGATTTGTCGATATTCCTAAATTCCTAATGGCTGACATCATCAAGCTTTTGCCAGACCATGTTGCCAACCAAATTGCAGCAGGAGAGGTGGTTCAGCGCCCAGCTTCCGTGGTCAAGGAATTATTGGAAAATGCCATAGATGCCGAATCAACGGTCATAAAACTAGTCGTAAAGGATGGTGGAAAAACCTTGATACAGGTTGTGGACAATGGTGTGGGCATGAGCGAAACCGATGCAAGATTGTCCTTTGAACGACACGCTACCTCCAAGATTGCAAGCGCCCAAGACCTTTTTAATCTGCATACCAAGGGATTTCGTGGTGAAGCCCTAGCCTCCATAGCGGCTATAGCCCATGTGGATTTGCAGACCAGAACCGAATCACAGGAGTTGGGTACCCATATTAAAATTGAAGGTAGTAAAATAGTGACTCAAGAGGTGACTGCCAGCTCTAAGGGAACCTCGCTATCCGTTAAGAACCTGTTTTTTAATATTCCGGCACGACGGAATTTTTTAAAATCCAATCAGGTAGAATTGCGTCACATTACCGACGAATTTCATAGAGTGGCCTTGGCGCACCCGAACATTGAGTTTCATTTTTATAACAATGGCTCCGAGATTTTTAATTTGCCCAAAACCAAATACCGTCAACGTATCGCCCATATTTTTGGTAGTCGCATGGAAAATAGACTGGTTCCGGTAAATGAGGAAACCGAAGTGGTGAAGATATCCGGATTCATATGCAAACCTGAATTTGCAAAAAAGAGTAGGGGAGAGCAATTTTTTTTTGCCAACCATCGCTTCATTAAAAGTCCGTATCTGCACCATGCGGTGATAGCTGCCTTTGAAGGGCTTATAAAATCGGACTTGTATCCAGGATATTTTCTTTATCTTGAAGTTGACCCATCTTCCATCGACATCAATATCCATCCCACAAAAACAGAGGTCAAATTTGATGATGAAAATACACTCTATGCCATATTGCGGTCTACCATCAAGCACGGTTTGGGCCAATTTAATGTGGCTCCAGCATTGGATTTTGAACACGATCCCAATTTGGACACTCCATATGCCTATAAGGAACGGGGAGCGGTTCTGCCCAAAGTAAGCGTGGACCCTTCGTTCAATCCTTTTCAGGAAGGCGCCAAGGGCGGTGGAAGTAATGGAAATCATAGTGGATTTCAAAAAACAAGTAACAAAAGTTGGGAGGAGTTGTATGAAGGACTCGACACTGAAATAGGAGTTGAGACTTTCAGCAGTGTGAGCATAGAGTCGGATGGTGGTGGACAGGAAAGTATTATTTTGGATGATCAAGCTTCTACCCATGGAGTCACGACCTTTCAACTTAAACGCAAATTTGTTGTGAGTGCCGTCAAGTCCGGAATGTTGGTCATACACCAAGCCAGGGCGCACCAACGCATTCTTTTTGAAAAGTTTTTGGGAGAGATAACCGTTAAAGAGGGGGTAAGCCAACAATTGCTTTTTCCGTTGGAGCTTACCTTTAGCAAACAGGAACTTGGCATTTTGAAGGAAATAAAGCAAAGCCTGACAAGCATTGGTTTTGCCTTTGAAAACCTTGAGGAGGAAACTGTCAAAGTAACAGGTGTGCCGCTGATGGTGCCCGAAAGTGGAATTGGCACGGTATTGGACCATTTAATAGCTGATTATAAGGAAGGCTTTGAGAATGATTCTAGCTCCCAGGCCGAAATTTTGGCCAAAGCACTGTCCAAAAACCTGGCGGTGCGAACAGGGGATTTGTTAGATAAAGAATCGCAATTGGCATTGGTGAACAACTTATTTGCCTGTAAAGAACCAAATTTAAGTCCCTTCCAAAAGTTGACATATACAATCATCTCCGAAGGAGATATCAATAAAAAGTTTATATAAATGGGAAGATTGACAGAGGCCGTAAAACATTTGTTGATCATTAATGTGATCCTGTTCTTTGCCACAATGATCTATGGGGATCAAATGTACCAATGGTTGTCCCTTTGGTTTCCTAAAAACACCAATTTTCAATTGTGGCAGGTTGTCTCTCATATGTTCATGCATGGCAGTCTCATGCATATCGTTTTTAACATGTATGCCCTATGGGCTTTTGGAACACCTCTGGAACGGGTTTGGGGGCGCAACAAGTTTCTGTTCTTCTATTTTTCAGCCGGATTGGGATCAGCCATTTTACATTCTGGAGTGAATTATTATCTTTTTAACGAAGGAATGAGTGCCTTGATGGATGCTGGTATGGCCAAGCAGCAAATATTGGATATCTTGTCAAGAGGTCAATACAGCACAGATTGGTACGAGATGGCTCCTAAAAGTACCATAGATAGTTTTTTAACTGCTTACAATACACCGGCTGTAGGTGCTTCAGGTGCCATTTATGGCATTTTGGTGGCCTTTGCATTCATGTATTCTGAAGCTAAATTGATGTTGATTTTTCTGCCTATACCCATTAAAGCGAAATATTTTGTGCCCCTATTGATTGCTGTGGACCTCATATTTGGTATTGGAAACGTAAATACAGGTATAGCGCATTTTGCCCATATTGGTGGTGCCTTGATAGGTTTTATTATGATGTGGTATTGGAAAAAGAATGAGTTTAACAATAATCGTTGGAATTAACCTATGACAACAGGAGGAATACGATACAACTTTGCCAGACTTAACATTGCGGAAAAGCTAATAGTATTTAACGTGCTAGTGTTCGTTCTGGATGGTTTGTCCAGGGCGTTGTTGGATATTTCTATTTCCGATTGGTTTCATCTGCCCAAAGATATTATGGAGTTTTTGGGACAGCCATGGTCCGTGGTCACCTATTCGTTCTTTCATGGTGGTCTTGGACATATTTTCTGGAATATGCTCATGCTGTATTTTACGGGACGTATTTTCTTGAATCTTTTTAATAGTGAACGGTTCATTAATGTATATTTTCTTGGTGTAATCGTTGGGGGAATCGTTTTTCTTCTTAGCTATAATTTGTTTCCTACACTGGTCCAAACCAATACAGCTTTGATAGGTGCTTCTGCTGGGGTGACTGCGGTTTTGATTTTTATCTGTTCATATATCCCAAACCAAGAAGTTCGAGTGATTTTCTTCAATGTGAAGTTATGGTATGTAGGAGCCTTTTTTGTCCTGGTCGACCTAATACAAATACCCTACGGCGGAAACGTGGGCGGTCGGCTCGCTCACCTGGGAGGAGCATTCTTGGGTTACCTCTACGCCCGTCAACTGTTGAAAGGCCAGGATATTGGCTTGGGTTTCACAAAGGTTTGGAAGGGAGTCCTGGACCTTTTTAAGGTAAACAAAAGAAAGGCACCCCTGAAAACGGTTTACAAAAAAAATACTTCGCGAAATAAAAGTGTGAATTACGAGAAGGAAGTTCGTCAAAAGAAAATCGATACTATTTTGGATAAGATAAGCAAATCGGGTTACGAAAGTCTATCCAAAGCAGAAAAGGACTTTCTGTTCAAAGCAGGTAAAGAGGATTGATACGTGGGAAAACTGTCCATTTTCAATAAAGCCATCTTCTTTGTAAATACCATATTGGCGTTGGTTACGCTGGTAGCTATAATTGTGCCTTTTGTCCCAGTAACGACATTACCGGCCTTGTCCGTATTGAGTCTGATAGTTCCTTTATTGGTGGTGGTAAACTTTGTTTTTCTCTTGTATTGGATTTTATTAAAAAAAAAGCATCTCTTTCTTTCGGGGATGTTGCTGCTGATTTGGTATTTTGTTTTGGGTCCTTTTTATCAGTTTTCCGGGGCAAGCAATACGGTAAACGAAAAAAACGGAAATACCTTGACCATTATGTCCTTTAATGCTAGGAGCTTCAATGAGTTGAAGCAGTTGGATATAAAAAATGTTGATAGCCTTATTCTTGATTTTGTTACTGATAAGAACCCAGACATTTTATGCTTTCAGGAATGTCACTACGCCTTGAAACGCAATGATGCTTTAAGTCAGTACGACCACAAGTTTGTGGATTTCACTTATGGAAAGCATAGGGGAAAAGTAATACAGGCTATTTATTCCAAATTTCCAATTGTCAAGGTAGATTCGGTAGATTTTCCGAACAGTTCGAATAACGCTATATTCGCCGACATTTTGTTGAATATGGATACAATAAGAATCTATAACCTTCATCTTCAATCTTTTAGAATTGTCCCCGAAATCAATACCATCAAGAGTGAAGAGTCATCCAAGTTATTCGCAAAATCACGAAGAGTGATGTTAAAACAATATGAGCAAGCTAATTTGGTACGCGAGAACATAGAAAATACCCATTTCAAAAAAGTAGTGGCAGGTGATTTCAATAACACCCAATATTCCAACATATACCAAACCATTAAAGGTGATATGAACGATACTTTCGATGAGAAAGGAACTGGTTTTGGTCGCACTTATGATCTTTTGGGATTTCCTATTCGAATCGACTACATTTTGACGGACCCAGATTTTGAAGTGTTGGCCCACCAGAATTTCAATGAAAAGCTATCAGATCACTATCCTGTAATGGCAACTTTGCGACTTAAATCAGAGTAAAAGGCAATCGGATATATCCGCAACAATATGTAAGATGAGCGCAAGCCCAATTAAACGGGTTTGTTTAAAGAATGGCAATACAGAATAGACCGCAATAGCCCAATAACTATGTAACGGGTGATAGCCAATACTACACCGTCCGGAATCAAAAATGGGATTGGCCCAGAAGTGATCCAAATCAATTAAAATTCCGGCTAAGAGGATAATTATTACGCTTATCCGCTTATCCTTAAAGAACCAAAAAGCGATAAAGATTGGAACCAAAAAATGGATGCCATAATGGACGAAATGCCTAAGCATGGTCAAAATCTAAGGGTTGATTTTTCAAATAGGAAAGCGTATTGGGTCCTTCATTGAACAATAAGTCTAAAATACTTAAATTGGATATAAAACCATGGCGGTCTTCAAATACTTGGGAATAGTGCCCAAAATTGAAATCGGACTCGTTTTTTGCCTTTACCAGAAATCGTGCATCCAGGGAATCAATGGGTTCCAGCATATAGGAGCTGGTTTTTTTTTCTGCAATTTCCATTTCTAAACAATGCGCTATTGTTTTAATGGTTTTCATGTTGAAGTCGTAGAGCAAGACCTCGGAACCCTCAAACAGCGGTTGTATTTCATCTTCATAAAACTCAAAAAAAGGGGAAGTGCGGTAAGCGGTTTCCAGGGTGCGCCAATGGACTTTTTTCCAATTATAGCTGGTGTCCATGCAAACCTCTCTATATTTTTGCCGCCCCTCATTGCTGCCCACATGCTTTATGGGAATATTCAGCATGTGTTTGCCTTGATCAGTACAGATGTAGCACCGATTTCGATAGGTTTGTTTTTGAAAGTTGTCATGCGCTTCCCAAATAATATCATTTTGCACAATAGTGGCAAATGTTGCAACGTTTGGAAAATAAGTGGGATGAATAAGTACTTTCAACAGGTTGTTTCTTATGATTAGTTGGTCTTTTTCTTTCTTCTTTTTCTGATGAAATCAAATATAAACCAGCCAACGACAAGGGCCACGAAATACCATCGATACGAAACGGGTTCACCACTGCCACCAACAGTCGTGAAAATTCTATTCCATCGGGGTTTCCAATTGGCTATTCCTTCATTGAAATTGTCAAAGCTCATCCACAAGAAAACAGGCTTGCCCACAATATGGTCCGCAGGAACGTAACCCCATGTTCTGCTATCCTCGGAATGGTCCCTGTTGTCCCCCATCATCCAATAGTAATCTTGCTTAAAGGTATATGAATTGGCTTCCTTTCCATTAATCAAAACTTTTTCCCCAGATACCTTAACATCGTTGTACTCATAATCTCTAATGATTTTTTTGTACAAGGGAATGGTCTTATAATCAATCTTTACTGTGGTACCCGCTTTTGGTATGTAGATGGGACCAAAATTATCGTTGTTCCAAGGGTATAAATTTGGTCTTTGAGGAAAGGCGCCGCCATACCCACCTTTAGGTTCCACAGTGCGAACCACAGAATCGATAGTTTCATTCTCACGAAGTTGTCCGACCATATCTTGAGTGAGATTGGCTATTCTTGATCTTGGTTTTTCTTCCGTTAGTGAAAGCCGTAGCTGCCGTATCACATCGGTCGGGATTCCATTTTCTTTGGTTATAAGTTCAATTTTACCATTAGCAGTTCTGTTTGCGCCTAAAACATAAGGTGCCAAGGCATTATATTGATTTTGATTTACGTTGCCTGAGATGTACTTTCTAAAATAGTCCGATGCATCTACTTCTGCCAAGAGTCTACTGGAAACACCCTTTTGTGAATAGATGTTGTGATCATACATGACTTTTGCCCTATCTGAAAGTTGAAATTGCGCTCCATTGACATACACCGTACCATCAATAACAGCTAAGGAGTCTCCCGGAGTTCCAACACAACGCTTTACGTAGTTCGATTTTTTGTCTATGGGTTTTTTTACAGGTTTGTCCACTCTAAAAAATTGTACCAATGTATCTGCGGGTAGACTGAACACTACGATATCATTTTTTTTCACTGTTTGGAAACCTGGTAAACGCATATAGGGCAATTGCAATCTGTTCTTCCATGAGTTTTTGTACGTTGCGGGATTTACGTCGGCAACATAGGACCTTGTTTTTAACACAGGGAGCGTATCATGCACCATGGGAGCAGCCAATGTAGTCATCGGAACACGGGCGCCATAATGAAACTTGCTTACAAAAAGAAAATCACCAATTCGCAAGGTCCGCTCCAAAGAACCCGTGGGAATAACATAAGGCTGAATAAAATAGGTGTGCACAAATGTGGCGGCAACAATGGCAAAAACTATGGAGCTCACCCATTCACCCAGACCGGTTCGGGGTTTCAAGCTTCGGTCCGAAATATAGGTCACAGCTTCAACATAGTTGATGTAATAAATATAGAACCCCAGTGTTAAAATGGCCAGCCATGTGTCCAATAATCTATTTTTGCCAAAACTTCGAATGGTTTCTACCCATACCACGGGGAACATCAATAGATTGATGATGGGAATAAAGAGCAACAACACCCACCACCATGGGCGATTTATGATTTTCATCAAAATGATACCATTGTATATGGGTACTGCTGCTTCCCAGGCTTTTCTCCCTGCTTTTTTATAAAGCTTCCAGGTCCCTAAAAAATGAATGATCTGAATGATCAAAATGAAAATAATCCACTGTGTGCCGTTCATTTCTATGTTTCTTTGTAGGACTGACCGTCCATGGTGTTGTTACGCTTTTAGCTTAGATTTAACACGTCTTTCATGGAAAAAACACCCGTTTTTCCCTGAATCCATTCTGCAGCGATTACTGCCCCCAAGGCGAAGCCTTTTCGATTGTGGGCGACGTGTTTTATTTCAATCTTGTCCACTTCGCTTTCATAGGAAACAATATGGGTGCCAGCAACAGCACCCTCTCTTTTTGAAGTGATGGGGATGCTTTTTTCATCCGCTGTCTCCGATTTCCAAGTTTTATAGGAACTGTGTTCAATGATTCCCTCTGCCAAAGTAATGGCAGTTCCACTCGGTGCATCCAATTTTTGAGTATGGTGTATTTCCTCCATGGAAACACTATACTGTTCTAGTTTGGACATCATGCTGGCAAGCTGTTCATTCAATTCGAAAAAGAGATTTACACCCAAACTGAAATTGGAAGCGTAAATAAATGCCCCCTTTTTTTCTTGGCAATGCTTTACGGCTTCGGCATAACGTTCTAGCCAACCGGTGGTTCCTGAAATAACCGGGACTTTATTTTCAAAACAGGTGATGATATTTTGGTAGGCGGCATCTGGTGTGCTGAAATCTATGGCCACATCCATTTTCGAATAGTCTGCTTCCTTGGTGCCTACATCCACCTTGGCCACAATGGAGTGTCCCCTTTGTTGCGCTATTTGCTCAATCATCTTTCCCATTTTGCCATATCCGAATAAACCAATGTTCATGTTTTAAAATTTTATGAGCAATGCCATCCCATAGTTAGGTTCATTTGTCCACGGATTTAAATCCAAGTAGGGTTTAAAATCCAAGGAAAGGTCTTCATCTACATTATATTGCTTTAAATGGGCATCCACATTGGCATCGATAATATTGAGTGCGTAAAGCGCAATGGTAACCAATAATGCCAAATCTCGGTCACGCTGACGGGCTTCCTGTGCATCTTGCAGGGCTTCAGAAGAAATATCTGGTCCGTTACCATCTCCATTTATATCATAAAACTCATCATCTGTGAAACCAGCGCGTCTGCGCTTGAATGCATCCCTTGCTTTTCTGTATTCGGTATTGTTGATGGAATACACATAAACACCAGTTCCCAACGCACCGTAAACTAAGGGTATTTTCCAATATCTTTTGTTGTATGCCTGTCCCAGTCCGGGTAGTATGGCCGAGTAGAAAGCTGCCTTACTGGGAGCCAATGGATTTATTCTCTTTTTTTCATAGGTGACCTCTTCAATGGTGATGCCCTCGCCTTCTAAATCCATGGCCAAGGAGTCTATTTCCGTAGGATGGGGTTGGTCTTCATTTTTCTCTTTTTCATCCTGTTGGGAAAAACCTACATGAAGAAAGAATAAAAGGAAGCACGGCAAGAAAAGGCTTTTATTCACCTGTCATTATTTTTTGTATACGCTCAAATTCCTCTTCGGAATGGAACGGAATCACAATTTTTCCTTTACCTTTTGAGGAGGCACTGATATCCACTTTGGCGGAAAGATATTCCTTTAGCACTTCCATTCCTTTGGAGACAAATTCTGGAACGGTTTCTTCTTTAGGTCTAGTTGTTTCCGCGGAGGCCCCTTTGGGTTCTTTATATGCTTTTACCAATCGCTCCGTTTCTCGAACAGATAGTCTATCAGAAACAATTTTTTCATAGATAGCCAACTGGTCTTTCTTCTTGTCGATATTGATCAGGGCGCGACCGTGGCCCATACTGATAAAACCATCACGCATTCCTGTTTGTATGATTGGATCCAGTCTTAAAAGTCTGATATAGTTTGTGATGGTAGACCTTTTTTTCCCAACCCGATCACTTAACTTTTCTTGAGTGACCTGGATTTCGTCGATGAGCCTTTGGTAGGATAGGGCAATTTCAATTGGGTCCAAGTCTTGCCTTTGGATGTTTTCCACCAAGGCCATTTCCAACGATTCTTGATCATTGGCTATTCTAATGTAGGAGGGAATCGTAGAAAGCCCCACCTTTTTTGATGCCCGGAACCTGCGTTCACCAGATACCAATTGAAATTTGTTGAAACCTAGCTTGCGTACGGTAATTGGTTGTATTATGCCCAGTTCGCGAATGGAACTTGCCAACTCTTCCAATGCTTCATCATTGAAATTGGATCTTGGTTGAAAGGGATTTACTTCAATGGAATCGATATCGAGTTCCACCACATTTCCTATCACCTTATCCGCATTTTTGTCCGAAACGGACTTAATGTCATTTTCAGGATCTTTCAACAGGGCGGACAGGCCTCTTCCCAAAGCTTGTTTTTTGGTTGCTTTCGCCATTTAAACTTTCTCCTTGTTTTTCTTCAATATTTCATTGGCCAGGTTGAGGTAATTGGAGGCTCCTTTACTGCTGGCATCATATTTAATGATACTCTCTCCATAGCTTGGAGCTTCGCTCAGCCTAACGTTTCTTTGGATTATGGTGTCGAAGACCATGTCTGCAAAGTGTTTCTTCACTTCTTCTACCACTTGGTTCGATAAACGTAACCTAGAATCGTACATGGTCAAAAGCATTCCTTCAATATCCAGATCGTTGTTGTGTATTTTCTGTACACTTTTCACGGTATTCAATAGTTTGCCCAAACCTTCCAAAGCAAAATATTCGCATTGAATCGGAATCATTACCGAGTCTGCCGCTGTCAAGGCGTTCAGGGTCAATAATCCCAAGGAAGGGGCGCAATCAATTAAAATAAAATCATAACGGTCGCCCAAATCACGGAGTGCCTCTTTCAGCATGTATTCGCGATTGTCCTTGTCCACCAATTCAATCTCTATGGCGACGAGGTCAATATGTGCTGGAATCAGATCTACATTCGGGGAGTCGGTTTGCACAATCACATCATTCACGTGCATAGTATGTTCCAACAGCTGATAGGAGCCATGTTCCACGGCATCTACATCAATGCCCAATCCAGAAGTGGCATTGGCTTGGGGGTCGGCATCAATCAACAACACCTTTTTCTCCAATACTCCAAGGGACGCTGCAAGGTTGACAGTCGTTGTGGTTTTGCCTACACCGCCCTTTTGGTTCGCAATAGCAATAATCTTGCCCATTTCATAGTAAGTTAGGGGCTAAAAATACGATTATTTAAGACGCTAAAAAATGTATTTTGTTAACAGCAGGTGAATAACCTCGGCAATTTGCGTTAAAGAAAGTTAAAGAAAGCGTCAAAAGATTATTAAGAGTTTCAATCCATCAAAACTTTAAGGATTTCAATAGCAGTATCGCTTATTTTAGTGCCCGGTCCAAACACTGCAACTGCCCCATTTTCAAGAAGATGTGCATAATCTTGCTTTGGGATTACACCTCCCACGATGACTATAATATCTTCTCTTCCATAATTTTTCAATTCCTTGACCACTTCCGGCACCAGGGTTTTGTGGCCTCCGGCCAAGGATGAAATGCCCAGAATGTGCACATCGTTCTCCACCGCTTGTTTGGCCACTTCCGAGGGAGTTTGGAACAAGGGTCCAATATCCACATCAAATCCCAAATCAGCATAACCTGTAGCAACTACTTTGGCACCACGGTCATGTCCATCTTGACCCATTTTGGCCACCATAATACGGGGTCTTCGACCTTCTTGTATGGCAAAATCGTCTGCCATTTTTCGAGCTTTTTCAAAACTTGGGTCGTTCTTGATTTCTTTGGAATACACGCCGGTAAAAGATTGGATTTTTGCTTTGTATCGACCAAAAGCGCTCTCCATGGCATCACTGATTTCTCCCAGCGTGGCCCTCGCCTTTGCTGCCTCTATGGCTAAAGCTAGCAAATTTTCCCGGTCCTCACCATTCGCAAGTGCTTTTTTGGACGCAATCTTAATTGCGTTCAAAATGTCATCAACCGCTTGCGGATTTCTAGTGGATTTTATGTGTTGCAATCGTTCCATTTGCTGACGGCGCACTTTGGTATTGTCCACTTCCAATATTTGGAGGTCGTCCTCTTGATCTAATTGATATTTGTTGACGCCCACAATTACATCCTGTCCACTATCGATTCGAGCTTGTTTTTTGGCTGCCGCCTCTTCAATCCTCATTTTTGGTATTCCTGCTTCAATGGCCTTGGTCATACCGCCCAATTTTTCTACTTCTTCAACCAATTTCCAGGCTTCTTGGGCTATTTCGTGAGTCAATTTCTCAACCACATGGCTTCCCGCCCAAGGATCAACCGTTTTAGTAATATGGGTTTCTTGCTGAAGATAAATTTGGGTATTACGGGCAATCCGCGCTGAAAAATCCGTAGGAAGGGCGATAGCTTCGTCCAACGCATTTGTATGCAAACTTTGAGTGCCCCCGAAAGCCGCAGCCATGGCCTCTATGGTGGTTCTTGCCACATTGTTAAAGGGATCTTGCTCGGTCAAGCTCCATCCGCTGGTCTGGCTATGTGTGCGAAGCATTAAGGATTTTTGATTTTCCGGGTTGAACTGCTTCACCAATTTGGCCCAAAGCATACGGCCCGCCCGCATTTTGGCTATTTCTGTGAAATGGTTCATTCCAATGCCCCAAAAGAACGAAAGCCTTGGAGCAAAATGGTCTATTTTCAATCCTGCTTTGAGACCTGTTCTAATATATTCGATACCATCTGCTAGGGTGTAGGCCAGTTCAATGGCAGCGGGTGCTCCAGCCTCGTGCATATGATAGCCCGAAATACTTATGCTGTTGAATCGAGGCATATGCTTGCTCGAAAATTCAAAAATATCGGCGACAAGTTGCATGGAAGGTGTTGGGGGATAGATGTAGGTGTTCCGTACCATGAACTCTTTCAGGATATCATTCTGGATAGTACCAGAGAGTTTTTCCATGGATACGCCTTGTTCCAGCGCTGCAACAATATAAAAAGCCATAATGGGAATTACGGCACCATTCATGGTCATGGATACAGACATTTGGTCCAAGGGAATGCCATCGAACAAAATTTTCATATCCTCAACAGAATCAATGGCCACTCCTGCCTTTCCCACATCACCGACCACCCTTTCGTTGTCGGAATCATAACCGCGATGGGTGGGAAGGTCAAAGGCTACGGAAAGCCCTTTTTGACCCGCTTCGAGATTTCTTCTGTAAAAAGCATTGCTTTCTTCGGCTGTTGAAAAACCCGCATATTGTCTTATGGTCCAGGGTCTTCTAACATACATGGTAGAGTAGGGCCCACGAAGAAAAGGAGCAATGCCCGCGGCATAGCTTTCATGTCCGTATTCGGATTTCGGCTCGGACTTGCTCCGAGGGTCTAATTCAAGAAGTTCGAGGTTTTTTCTACTCATCTTCCAATCTTTTTTGTTCTGTTGTTTCGGCCAGTCTTTTTTCAATGATAGGCACTATGAGGGTTTTTCGCGGTTTGTTTTTAACAAACGGGAATAGTTCCAGATTGTCCTTCATTCGGTCATGGGGGTTTTGAAACGAATTGGTGCCCAACAGAACTGTTTGGCCCGTATCAAACTGTTGTTGTTCTTTTTCAGCACCCACCGCTATTTTTTGTTGAATGGTTCCTTTTTTGAGGGCATCCAAGAAACCTCCCGAAGCTTCAACCTGCTTGAAAAGTGACAATGCTTTTTCCGCCATTTGCTGTGTGAGGGACTCTATGTAGTAAGCTCCTTCGGAAATTTGGGCCGCTTCGGCCATATAGCTTTCCTCTTTGAGCAGCAAGAGTTGGTTCCGGGCTATTCGTTCTCCAAATTCATTGTTTTTGTGATAAATGGCATCATAAGCTAAATTACAGACCGCATCTGCTCCACCCAAAACCGCTGACATGCATTCTGAGGTGGTACGCAACATGTTCACGTTGTAATCGTAGATTGTTTTGTTGCGTTTGGAGGGTACTGCAATGATGTGACAATCGTTTTGAATCCCATATTCTCCTGCCAAAGTGCTCCATAGCCAACGTAATGCCCTCAGTTTTGCTATTTCAAAGAAATAGTTGCTGCCCAAAGCTACTTTGAAGGTTATTGGAAAAGATGATTTGGGGTTAAAATGGGCTAAATACTCGTTGGCATGGGCCATGCCATAGGCCAATTGTTGAACCATATTGGCTCCTGCGTTTTGATATAGACCCAAATCCACACCAACTAGGGAAATAGTATTGAGAGTGCTTGTGAGGGCATAAATTTCGTTCAGTAATTCATGGTCCTTTTCAAGATTGTGGTACCAGTTGCCACTGCGAGCCAAGTGACCAATGATATCAACATTAAGATGAACCGTACTTTTTGCTCCATCTAAAAAGGCCAACAACTTCTTGAAGGGCTCTACTTTCAAAAATTCAAAATGAAAATGAAGCGGAACAACCTCAAGGTCAATGTTCGCCAATAGTATTTCAAAATCCGTTTCTTCATCGGGAATGGTAAAAAGTAGGCTTTCCGCTCCTTTTTTTAGTACATCCAGTGCCTTAGCGTTGGCTTTTTTTGATTCACCGGCATATATGCTTTGAGCAATGTGCCATGAATGATTCTCTGAAATACGAAACGTTGGCTTTCCTTGAAGGTCATCTGGATGGTAAAAAGGCTTGACCGTTATACCCTCAAGAGATTCCCAAACCAAAGTATCATTATAGTCAGCACCTTTCAAATCAACTTGGATTTTTTGCTTCCACTGTTTTGCTGATACTTCAGGAAATTCGCTAAACAAACGGGTATCACTCATTATCTTTATTTTTTAGGCTATCTTCAAATTCGATAAGAAAAATCTCTTCATTTTTCTTTTTCATGTAATATTTTTCACGGGCCAACCGCTCCAATTCATCCTCATCGGACATTTTTTCCAAGATTTCTTTGTCCTTTGAAATTTCATCTTGAAGAAACTCTTTCTGCTTTTCCAACTTTTTAATTTCCTGTCTCAACTCCATATGAATCAACAAGGAGTTGGTATCAAAAAAGGCCATCCAAATCACAAAAATGGTCAGCACCAAAACATACATGTTGGTCATAATTTTGAACCACTTTTTGTTTTTTAGTTCCTTTAATCCCATGGTTTCCCCAGTTTATTGTTGATTATGGTTCTAACCATATCCACAGCGACCTTGTTGTAGTGGTTATTGGGTATTATGATGTCCGCAAATTCCTTGGAGGGCTCAATAAATTGTTGGTGCATCGGCTTAACGGCAGTTTGATATCTGGTTAGCACCTTTTCCAAATCATGACCTCGCTCACGAATATCGCGTTGCAATCTTCGAATCAATCGCTCATCACTATCGGCATGAACAAAAATTTTGATATCGAACAAATTCCGCAGCATGGGATTGCTCAACACCAAAATACCTTCAACAATAATGACCTTTTTGGGATGTGTTCGAACCGTTTCATCCAAACGGGTTTCTTCCACAAAAGAGTACATGGGCTTATCAATGGACTCTCCTTTTCGCAATTGCTTCAAATGGGAAATCAAAAGGTCAAAATCTATGGAGTTGGGGTGGTCAAAATTAACCTTGCTTCGCTCCTCTTTGGTCAAATGCGAAAGATCGTTGTAATAGGAATCTTGTGAGATGATGCATACTTCGTCCTCGGGTAATCGGTCCACTATTTGATTGACAACCGTTGTTTTTCCACATCCAGTGCCACCTGCAATCCCAATGATCAACATAATGATGATTTTAACCCCAAAAGTAAGCATTTGGGAAGATCTGAACCTTGTTTGGATCGTAGTGCATAGTTAGTGCTGAATATTTTTAAAATGAATGACCTTTATCATAATCTTAAAAAGTAATTGACGATAGTTTTGCATAGATTTCTGGCATTAACCTTATATTTAAAAAAGTAACCATAGCAACTATTTTATGGAAAAATCCTATAAGATTCAGATAGACCACAATCTGGATTTTCAACTTACCGAAAAAGATGTTTCAGCATTGGATTTAATTAGAACAGGGTCAGCGGATTTCCATCTGTTGAAGGATGGAATTTCTTATCATCTTAAAGTCCTTAAAACCGACTTTTCATCCCGCAACTATACGGTCAGTGTAAATGGAAATGAACACAACGTTTCCATAAACGATCCACTGGACGAGCTTATCGAAAAAATGGGCTTTGCCGTAAATGGCTCCAAAAACATTGATTCCATTACCGCCCCCATGCCGGGATTGATTCTGGATATTATTGTGGAAGTAGGGACAGAAGTTAAGGAAGAGGACCAACTTTTGATATTGGAGGCCATGAAAATGGAAAACATCATTACCTCACCAAGAAATGGAATTATAAAAAGTATAGCGGTCAAACAAGGTGAGGCGGTCGACAAAAAACAACTTCTAATAGAATTTGAATAAATAGCACATGAAAAAAATATTGGTGGCCAACCGGGGAGAAATTGCATTGCGGGTGATGAAGACCGCAAAAAAAATGGGCATTCGAACAGTAGCGGTATTCTCTGAGGTGGATAGAAACGCACCCCATGTACGATTTGCCGATGAAGCGGTCTGTATTGGTGAAGCTCCTTCAAGCCAATCCTATTTACGTGGGGATAAAATTATTGAAGTGGCAAAAAAACTGCATGTGGACGGCATCCATCCTGGATATGGTTTCTTAAGCGAGAATGCAGATTTTGCAGAGGCAGTGGAAAAAAATGGACTTACGTTCATAGGACCCAAATCGAAAGCCATTCGAATTATGGGAAGCAAATTGGCGGCTAAAGAAGCCGTTAAAAAATATGATATTCCCATGGTGCCTGGTATTGATGAAGCTATTACTGATGTGAAAAAAGCCCATGAAATAGCCAATGAAATCGGATACCCAGTACTCATTAAGGCTTCGGCCGGAGGTGGCGGAAAAGGCATGCGTATCGTTGAGAAAGAGTCAGAGTTGGAGTCTGGGATGAAACGCGCCATTAGTGAAGCAACATCGGCTTTTGGCGATGGTTCCGTTTTTGTGGAAAAATATGTCACTTCCCCAAGACACATCGAGGTTCAAGTTATGGCGGATACCCATGGCAACGTGCTTCATTTTTTTGAACGGGAATGCAGCATTCAAAGAAGGCACCAGAAAGTAGTGGAGGAAGCACCATCGTCCCTACTAACACCAGAATTAAGGGAAGAAATGGGTGTAGCTGCCACAAAAGTGGCCAAATCATGTGATTATGTTGGTGCCGGGACGGTCGAATTTTTGATGGATGCCGATCACAATTTCTACTTTCTGGAGATGAATACCCGATTACAGGTGGAGCATCCGGTAACGGAAATGATTACCGGAGTTGACTTGGTAGAATTGCAAATTAAAGTAGCAAGAGGAGAAGAGCTCAAGCTAAAGCAGGAAGACTTAAAAATAAAAGGTCATGCGATGGAGCTAAGGGTTTATGCAGAAGACCCCTTAAACGATTTTCTGCCCAGTGTTGGGAATCTGGAGGTTTATAGATTGCCCGAAGGAGATGGAATACGTGTCGACAATGGTTTTGAAGAAGGCATGGATATTCCAATTTATTATGATCCCATGCTGTCTAAACTGGTTACCTATGGAAAAACTAGGGAAGAGGCCATAGAGCTTATGCTAGATGCCATCCGTAATTATAAGGTAGAAGGAGCCCAGACCACCTTACCCTTCGGAAGCTTTGTAATGGCCCATGAAGCTTTTCGGTCTGGAAATTTTGACACCCATTTTGTTAAGGACCACTACTCACCCGAAAAGATAAAAGAAAAGCAAATCAAAGAAGCTGAAATAGCTGCGTTGATGGCCTTTTTCCAATATCTTGAGGACAAAAAAAATATAAAACTGCCAACAAACTGATTCCAATGGATGATAAACTGAAAATGTTACAAGACCGTATTGCCCAGGCGCATTTGGGTGGGGGAGAAAAACGTATTGAAAAACAGCATCAAAAGAAAAAACTCACTGCACGGGAACGGATTCAATATTTGCTTGATGAGGGTTCTTTCGAAGAGATGGGCATATTGGTTACCCATCGAACTACCGATTTTGGTATGGACAAGGAAATCTATTTTGGTGATGGTGTGGTCACTGGATATGGAACCGTGAACGGGAGATTGGTGTATGTGTACGCACAGGACTTTACCGTTTTTGGCGGGGCACTGTCCGAAACCCATGCCGAAAAAATTTGCAAGGTCATGGATTTGGCGATGAAGGTCGGGGCACCCATTATTGGTCTAAATGACTCCGGTGGAGCGCGTATTCAGGAAGGTGTGAGATCCTTAGGTGGCTACGCGGATATTTTTTACAGAAATGTTCAGGCCTCAGGCGTTGTCCCCCAAATATCGGCTGTAATGGGTCCTTGTGCAGGAGGTGCGGTATATTCTCCTGCAATGACAGATTTTATAATTATGGTTGAAGGTACCAGCTACATGTTCGTCACAGGTCCTAATGTGGTAAAAACCGTAACGAACGAGGAAGTCACCTCCGAGGAATTGGGTGGGGCCAGTGCCCATGCCGTTAAATCAGGCGTGGCGCACAAAACATCTTCCAACGACGCTGCTTGCTTGGATGATATTAAAAAGTTGTTGGGATATCTCCCTCAAAACAATAGGGAGGCACCCAAAACGATGGAATATGAGTTGGGCGAAGAGTTGCGTGAAGAGCTTTCCAGTATTGTCCCCGACAATCCCAACAAACCGTACGATATGCATGATGTCATCCAAGGCATCATCGATGAGCATTCATTTTACGAAATACATAAAGATTATGCAGAAAACATTATCGTTGGCTTTGCCAGACTAGGGGGTAGGAGTGTTGGAATTATTGCAAACCAACCTATGTTCTTGGCAGGTGTGCTTGGTGTAAATAGTTCTAAAAAGGCAGCACGGTTTACAAGATTCTGTGATGCATTTAATATTCCACTGCTAGTTTTGGTGGATGTACCTGGTTTTTTACCCGGAACCGACCAAGAATGGAACGGCATCATCGTTCATGGGGCCAAACTGCTTTATGCCCTGAGCGAAGCTACTGTACCCCGGGTTACTGTTATTACCCGAAAAGCCTATGGAGGTGCCTACGATGTAATGAATTCGAAACACATTGGAGCCGATTTCAACTTTGCTTGGCCAACGGCCGAAATCGCCGTAATGGGGGCAAAAGGAGCCAGTGAAATCATTTTTAGAAGGGAGATTGCCGCTTCGGACGATCCAGAGGCAAAACTAAAAGAAAAAGAAACGGAATATGCAGAGAAATTTGCCAACCCTTATAGAGCAGCACGTCGCGGATTTATTGATGAGGTAATTCTGCCCAAGGAAACGCGACGTAAACTATTGAAGGCTTTTGCCATGCTTGAGAAAAAACAGGTGGAACCACCCAAAAAGAAACATGGAAATATTCCACTTTGATTATTTGAACGGATTTCAGATATCTCAAATCCCCTCATAAATAAACGGTCTTCCCTGTTTTTACAGATTGATCGGCGGCGAGTACTATTTTGAGGCTGTTTATCGCATCATTTAGATGATTGGTTAAATCAAGATCTTCCCGGATAGCTTGCAGTAGAAATTCTTGCTCTAAAAGGCAGAGTTGATCGTGGTCCGGCTCTTCTTCGGTGTTTATTATTTCATCTGATTTGATGAAGTTGCCATTGGTGTCCAATGCACTATGATGTAGACGCAGACTCCCCGTTTTAGTATGCCCTTCAATATCCTTTGATGCCCCTTTGTCCAACTCGTTGATGGAAACACTTCCTTTTGGGCCAATCACATCTTTAATAAAAAAGGCCGTCTCGCTCATCATCGGGCCCCAACCCGCTTCGTACCAGCCTACAGAGCCATCAGCAAATCGAACCTGCAATTGTCCATAGTTGTACATATTGGAATCAATTTCATCTGTTAATCGAGAACCAATGGCAGAAACACTAGTTGGGCTTGATTGCGTCATGGTACACATGATATCCACATAATGTACGCCACAATCCACTATGGGGGACATTGACTTCATAAGCTGCTTATGGGTGTGCCATGTTTGCCTCGAACTCTGTTGGTTCAGGTTCATTCGCATGACCAAAGGTTTTCCCAACTTTTGCGCTAGTTCAGTAAACTTGGCCCAAGTCGGGTGAACCCTTAGTATGTAACCTACAACGAGTTTTTTCTCTTGTTTTTTGGCTAGCCATACCAACTTTTGGGCTTCTTCAACGGTCAAGGCAAGGGGCTTTTCAACAAAAACATGGGATTCGGCTTCTAGGGCGATTTTCACGAATTCAAAGTGGGTGTCCGGGTATGTATTGACCGATACCACATCGGGCTGGGTAATAGCTAGAGCTTGCCGATAGTTCGAAAAGGTGGCCACTCCATCAAGTTCCTTGGACAATCGTTCTCGACTCTCTGAGCCTCTACTGACAAGGCCCACGAGTTCAAAACCATCCAATTTTGCATAGGCACGGGCATGCGAAGTTCCCATATTGCCACAGCCAACTACCAAGACTTTTAAACGATTCATTTTTTGAGAAAGAAGTTAAAGATAGTATCAAATGAGCATTTTATAGTAAAACAAGTAGTTATAGATGTGAATTTTGATGTGTTGTTTTAGATGTAAGGTTGGAGTTACCTTCCTTTAAACAAAAGGCAACCTTAATTCTATCTTAAATGCTTCATGATTGATAAGGGTATACCTACTTTTGCGGCATGCAAAAAGACACACAGAAACCCAATTTTGAGTTTATAGCCTTAATGGCAGCTTTGATGTCCATCGTGGCACTGGCCATTGATGCCATTTTGCCTGCTATTTCAGATATTGGGATAGCCATCAATAGTTTGGAACCGACCGACAATCAACTTTTGGTCACCATGATATTTTTGGGTCTTGGGCTGGGTCAACTGTTTTTTGGTCCCATGTCTGACTGTTATGGCAGAAAGCCTATGGTTTATGCAGGGTTTGTTCTTTTTTTTATTGCTAGTATTATTTGCTTATATGCATCCTCTCTTGAGGTGATGGTTGTCGGTAGAATTTTACAGGGAATAGGTCTTTCAGCACCGCGGACCATAGCTATTTCGATTATTCGGGATACCTATAAAGGGGATTATATGGCCAGGGTTATTTCGTTTGTGGTGGCCTTTTTTATTCTGGTGCCCGTGGTGGCACCGGCTATTGGCAAGGTGATTTTGGACCGCTTTGGGTGGGAAGCCATTTTTTATGTTCAGCTATTATTTGCATTATTGACAGCTATATGGTTTTGGAGACGACAGCGTGAAACACTTCATCCCGAATATAAGGTGCCCTTTTCCAGTCATGTTTTTGTGGATGGTTTGAAAGAATTCATAAAATATCGGGAAACTGTGGCCTTTACGTTCATATCAGGATTGGTAACAGGTTCTTTTTTGGTCTACCTAAGTTCGGCCCAGCACATTTTTGAAAATCAATATAATTTAAAGGAGGCTTTCCCTTTTATTTTTGCAGGTTTGGCCATTTCCATCGGTTTGGCCACCCTGTTGAATGGTACTTTGGTTATGCGGTTTGGTATGCGAAAACTTTCACGAATGGCCACGGCCGCATTCACCTTGATTGCACTTTTGTACACCTTGGTGTTCTTGAATTCTGCGAACCCTAATATCTTTATTCTGGTAGGATTTCTTTCGGCACAGTTTTTCTGTTTGGGCTTTATGTGGGGCAACTATAGGTCGATTGCCATGGAGCCCATTGGACATATTGCCGGAATTGGGGCTGCCATCAATGGTTTTGTATCAACTGTTTTGGCGATACCCATTGCTACTTTCATTGGCAATTTTGTAGACATCACAGTTTGGCCCCTTTTTGCAGGATTGGCCATTTGTGGTTTGTTTTCTCTATTTCTTTTCGGGCTTGCAAAAAAATCAAAAAAGATAGCTGCGGCCTAATTTTGGGGAAAATAGACCTCTCCGCTACAAGAATCTTCTCTGGCACCGGTTACGGAACTTAGGACATTAGTTTTACCTTGTAAGCGCAAAACACCCATTAAAGCAAAAACCAAGGCTTCTTTGTATGCAATCAAGGTTTTATCCGGCACGATTACGGTGATGTCTGCCCCCAATTTTTCTTGGAGAATTTCTATAAAATAAGAGTTAAGGGCACCTCCTCCAGTGGCGAATAGCTTTCCTTTTGGTTTTGAGCTGTGTTTTTTGGCCTCGATGGCAATTTGTTCGCAATTATGATGGATAAAGGTGCAGAGCAAATCGGCTTCGGATACGTTGGCGTTTTCAATTAAGGGAACAATTTCTGCTATAAACCATTCGTAACCCGTGGATTTGGGGTAAGGGAGTCGATAATATTCCAATGTATTGAGTTTTTCCAATAGGTCGTGGTCCAGTTTTCCAGAACGAGCGATTTTTCCATCTTCATCGAAAGCCAGTCCCATTTTTTGAGTGATATAGTTCAGTGGCATATTGGCCAACCCGATATCGTAGGCAATTCTTTTTTTGTTTTTTTCGAAGGACATATTACTGATACCGCCCAGATTCAAACAAAAGTCATAGTTGTAAAACAATAATTGGTCGCCAATGGGAACCAAGGGCGCTCCTTGTCCACCCAGAGATACATCTTTAGTCCTAAAATCACACACAACCTGCATGTTGCATATATTCGCTAAAAGCTGTCCATTTCCCAATTGAAAGGTAAAACCTTCTTCAGGGCGGTGGTGAGAAGTGTGACCATGGCTCGACACAAAATCCACTTCTCCCTCCAATTCTTCCATAAAATCATTAACCCTTTTTCCAAGCCATATCCCATAATCATCATGCAACTGTTCATGCTCTTCATTGGAGAGATGGATTGCATTTTTAAGATATTCCCGCATGTCATCGCTATAGGCGATTTCATGGGTTTCCTTGATGTCAAATTTCCAGAACCCATTTTCTTCCCATAAATGACAATAGGCCATGTCCAGTCCATCCAAGGAAGTACCGGACATCAACCCAATAGCTTTATAAATATGCATTACTTGGATATTTTTATTATCAATGAAATTGGTTTTTCCTTGTCGTTTACTATTTCGCTAAGTTGGAAATCACTTGCGTTGAGCTCTTGAATTTCTGCAATCCAGTCTTCCATAGTACGGGCATACCAGGAATGGCCATCTTCAAAATTTCCTGGGAGACCTTTCCAAGAATCCTGTAACCACTGACTTTTATAGGATAAGTCATGGGAGATCAAAAAATAGGGATGTAGTGTTTGGATCACAATCGTACCCTTCGGATTTAATTGGGTCAATGTATTTTTCAATAGCCGTTGCATGCCTTCCTTGGAATATAGGCAAAAATTGAATGTGGCCACATCAAAAGGTCCGTTGGGGATTGATTTTCCGGCAATAATTTCTTCAAAGGTGAAAACATAAAAAGCATCGTTGCTTTTGTTCTTTGCATCGTCAATTAAATCGGGAATGGCATCCAATCCCGTAGCATCCCATCCTGATTGTCCCATTTTTCGGGTCAACCAGCCTTCACCACAGCCAATATCAACCAGTTTTTTTCCATTAATCTCTTTCAGGGTGTCTTCAATGGCTTTATTGGTGAATTTTCGAGATGGGATATCTTGGTTTTGAATGACTTTTATCCATTCCGATGCATTTTTTTTCCAAGAATCAATGATTTTTGAATTCATGAATTCAATGTTTTTAGTTTGATGGGCAACCTACCTTTGGCTTCAATAGCACCTTGAAAATGATCAAAGGCGGCCTCTTGGAACTCTGGAAAGTCTTGATATGCCAAAACCACATTTGAATCAGCCTGTAAGTCCAGAATATCCAGCACATAGGGATTGCCAAATAAATAAATCAAGGTGTTTTTTTCTTTCACCATCCTTTTGATCATTCCCAATGTTTCTTCATTAAACCCAAATTGATTTTTCGGCTTTACGGCTGGAGGAAACAAAGCCAAAACAACATGATTTATTTCAGCCCACTTAGCTATCAGTTCATCATGTCCTAAGTCTATTGCCAATTTTTGCTGACCGAATACTGTATTTATTTTAGAAGAGAACAGATTGCTCTTTCCGTTTACAACAGAAAGGTTTACAAAATCTGAAGACTTGATTGTTTCAACCATTTTAGGGTTTCCGTACAGTTCGGTAATGCTTCTCTCGGCAATTTTTTTATTAAGCTCTGAAGCACCGACCCTGGGCGTATCAGCGTTGTGACTCTTTTGCAGAAAGACTTTTTCTTTAAGTTGCCATAGCCTTTGGAAACTTTCTTCAATACGTTTCTCAGATGCAGACTGTAAAATAGAGTGTAGGGCTTCTTCTGGATGTTCGCTAAAACAGAATATATCCATGCCTGCATTAAATGCAGCTACTTCCAGTTGTCCTTTCTCTGGGAATCGCTTAGAAACGGCATGCATATTCAATGCATCCGAAATGATTGCCCCGCTGAAACCCATTTTCTTGCGAAGCAATTCTGTAATTATGAATGATGAGGTTGTACTGGGATTTTTTTTGTCAAGTTGCGGAAGCAACATATGTCCAATCATTATGGCGTCCACATCCTGATCCATAAGGTTTTGGAAAGGGGCAAGTTCGTTTTCTTGCAAGGTTTTAATGGTTTTATCTATAATGGGAAGTCCAAGATGAGAGTCTACAGCGGTATCACCATGACCTGGGAAATGCTTTAATGCATTTAAAATGCCCACACTTTTCATGCCTTGTATAAAAGCTTTCCCCTTTTTGATGACATTGGCCTTGTCATCACCAAACGAACGGTATCCTATGACCGGATTGTCCGGATTGTTATTGATGTCGACCACCGGGGCAAGGTTCCAATGAATGCCGGCTTCCTTGCAATCCATTCCAATGTTTCTTCCTACTTCATAAATAAGATTGTTGTCTTTTTGCAATGCCCCCAGAGTTATGGCGTATGGGTATTGTGGTGTTTCTTCAATGCGCATGGCAAGCCCCCATTCTGCATCAATGGCAATCAAAAGTGGTATTTCCGCTGCTTTTTGATATCGTTCAATGAGTTCTTTTATCCGCTCCGAGCTTTTGGCGTTGTACTCAATTTTTTTATTCCCTTCAAAATTAGTGGCAGCACTTGCACGGCTATGGAAAAAACATAATGACCCTATATGGAAATTTTGAATGAGCCGTTCCATTCTTTGAACTTCCTCTTCTGAATCATTTATGAAAACCGCCGGCATGAAAAGCTGTCCCACCTTTTGTTGGAGGGAATACGCTCGTTTGGCGTCCTCATATTTCAGAATCTTTTCATTCATTGGAATCGTTGATTTTTTTCCCATAATCTGCAGGATAATTCAAATAGCGAAGAACAATAAAGGCCGGAACAGCGGCCAGTACGACCCAAAGGAAGAATCCGTCATAGCCCAACCACTCCTGTATGTACCCACTGAGCATTCCGGGCAGCATCATCCCCAAGGCCATAAAACCTGTGGCAATGGCATAGTGTGAGGTTTTGGAAATTCCTTCAGAAATGTAGATGAGAAAAATCAAAAACGCAGCGAACCCAAATCCATATCCGAATTGTTCAAGAATTACAGTTCCCACCACTGCATATATGTTGGTAGATTGAGTATAGGCCAAAATGGCATACAGTGCATTGGGAATATTCAAGGCCAAAAGCATGGGCAACATCCATTTTTTAAGACCGTCCTTAGAAATCAAAATCCCTCCAGTTATACCCCCTATGGATAACATGATTACCCCAACGGTGCCGTAAATAGTGCCGACTGCTTCGGTGGAGTAGTTCAATCCACCCATTTCCAACTCATCCAAAAGAAATGGTGAGGCCATTTTTACCAATTGTGATTCACCCAACCTATGGGTAAGTATAAAAAGTAAGGCAACCCAAATCTGCTTTTTTTCAAAGAAACTGATAAAAACTTGAAGGAAACTTTCTGGTTTTTCGGTTGCTGTTTTGATTCGGGATTCATATTTGGGCGTAATAAAAAAGTTGGTGATGGTCAAAAGCAACATCAAGACAGCCGTTAAGATCATGGTCATGGACCATGCTTTGGTGTTGTCTCCATATTTGTTCTCCAAAAAGCCGGCAAAAATGACCAAAAGCCCCTGTCCGGTGACCATGGCCAGACGATAGAACGTACTTCGAAGCCCTATGAAAAATGATTGTTTTTTTTGTGTCAGCCCAATCATGTAATACCCATCAGACGCAATATCGTTGGTGGCGGAAGCAAAGGCTGCCATCCAGAAAAAGGCCAAGGTAATGGTGAAGAAGGCATTGGAAGGCAAAAAGAGTCCGATACCTAAAAAAGCAAGCGCAACAACCAATTGCATGATCAAAAACCAGCTTCTTTTGGTGCCCTTAAGGTCCACTATGGGGCTCCAAAGCGGTTTAATGACCCAAGGCAGGTAAAGCCAACTGGTATAAAGGCCTATCTCGGCATTGCTAATACCCAGTCGCTTGTACATAATCACCGAAACCGTGACCACCATGATATAGGGAATCCCCTGAGTGAAATACAAAGCAGGAATCCAGCCCCAGGCGCCTTTATCTTTTTCCACCATTATTTGGGTTGTTTTAACAGGTTTTGGTAAATACTTCTTTCTGATTTTTCTATCACATGGGCATTCACCGTTTTTTTGTAGTATTCCACGGGACCAACACCACCGATTATAGCATAAGCATACCCCATTTCACGCAATGCTCCCAATGCTTTTATCAATAGCACTTCCCCAATCCTTTTCCCCCGTTCCGAAGATAATACGCCTGTTGGTCCGAAGAAGTTTTTAGCGGTACTCTCAAAGCAAGCAAAGCCCAAAATGTCTTGATCGCGTTGGGCAATAAAGCAGTTAATCGGTAATGCGGAGAAAGAACTTTCAACTTCATCAGCCCAATTGGGACTGAAATGTTCCCTCACCCAATTAACGACAATGCTTTTTTCGGGAGGTATGGGCCTCTTAAAAATAACCTGATGGTTTTCCATAAGCTCTTTTTCCTTTTCAGTAATGTCTGGGAGTCCTAGAAGTCGAACAAGCATGTCCTGCATGGTCAATTTGTTTTAAGTTTTATGGGAACTATATCACTTTCATTACCATAAGCATCGTTGATGCTAATTCCTATTCCATTTTTTAAATGTTTTTTTTGAAGCTTCAGCCCCGTATTTATTACATTTTGGCTTTCTTCCAAATAGCCCCGTTCCAGCAGGTGTTTTTTACGGTTTGATTTATCAACCGAATAAAAATTTACAAATCGGGGAATGGAATCCCTGTGCGAAATGTTAATTTGAACAGCACCCTTGGTTTTTATAATCGAATCAATCTTTGGTTGCGATATGATTCTTTGCACAGGGCTTAACGGGGATGGATTTTTGGAAGGGTAACGATAGAACTTCTTTTGAAGTTTTTTGGTTACATCTTCATGCTGACCAATCAATGATTTGGCACTAAAAAAGATATTGCCCTTAACATTGGTCAGTTCTCTGGAAAAAGAAAGTTGCTTCGGAATCTCATTTTTTCTTTTCCATGCCCTGTCTTTATTGTTTCGGATTTTATAGGGCCCATTGCCAATGTACAAATTAGTGTTTTGGGAGTTATTGGCCCACCAAGAAACCACATTTCGGTGTGAAGCAGGCGGATAGTCCATGCTCCAATAAGCTTGTGGAGCCAAATAATCGAGCCATCCTTTTTTGATCCATAATAAGGGGTCGGCATATAGATCTTCATAGGTTGTTTGTCCTGCTTTGGTATCCGAACCTTTCGGGTCGGTGCTTTTGTTTTTCCAAACCCCAAATGGACTTATCCCGAATTGCACCCATGGTTTATTTTTTTTGATGGCCAAATGGACGCTTTTCACCAATGAATCTACATTGCTCCTTCGCCAATCTTCCAATGCTTGATTGGGCAATGCGTGGATTCTAAAAGTGTCGTCATCATCAAAAAATTCCCCCTCAACCTTATATGGATAAAAGTAATCATCGAAATGTATGGCGTCCACAGGATAGTTTGTGACCAATTCTTCAACAATGTCAACAAATTTCTGCTGTACTTCTGGCAGACCGGGATTGTAATAGTACTTCTTACCATATTTTACCATCCAATCCGGATGCTGATAAAAGTCGTGGGAGGTATCCAAAGCCAGCGTATCAAGGTCAAATGTTGCACGGTAGGGGTTGAGCCAGGCATGGAATTCCATACCTCTTTTATGGGTCTCCCCAATCATCCATTCTAAAGGATTTTCAAAATCTTCGGGGGATTTCCCTTCTTTACCACTTAAATATTTCGACCAAGGTGCCAAGTCGGTTTTGTAAAAGGCATCGCCAGCAGTACGGATTTGAACAACGGCGGCATTGAAGTTTAACTGCTCATAGAAATCCAATATTTGGAGAAAATCCTCTTTTTTTTTGGAAGTTACATCATCGGCATGTTTTGGCCAATCAATATTGACCACCGTGGCCACCCAAACACCCCTAAATTCTGTTTCCGGAATTTTGTGTACAGCACAGGAGCAGACTAAAAAACAAGAAAGTATGGATATGACTTTTTGCATAGGGTTGTAAAAAAGGCCTACATGGATTAAAAGTAGGCCTTTTCGCTTGGATTAAATTAAAACTAACACCAACTCAAAATAATTTATTGTTATATCGAAGGATCGTCAGGAGTATTTGGGTTGCTATTTCGTTCCAAATCAGGATACGGATAGAAATTCCGGTTACGTTCCTCATCATAATCCATGGCTGCACCACTAGGTTCTGGTCTTCCAAACCTTCGGCTATCTTCAAGGCTCATACCGGTTAGGAAAAGCTCCGCTCTTCTGTTCTTGTATATTTCGTCCAGCAGGGCATCTGCAGTATTTGGCCCAGCGTAAGCGGCCGTGTTTGCGTTGACGCCAAAAGGATCATCATTATCGGTCAATACTTCGTTGAGTGCTGCGGTTGCAGCGCCCAAGTTGGGTGATCCTGAACGAATCTGCGCTTCCGCTACGATCAAATTCATTTCGTCTGGCAAATAGACTGGGATCGGTTCGGTAATTTCATTGAAAAAACCTGAAATATCTTCAATGGGCAATCCATTTTGGTTGGTTGTATCCAGTGGAATCAGATAGAAGTCAAAACGGCCGTCGTCCCCATTAAAAACAAATTCGGCAGGTAGCCCAAAATTATCTCTTGGCTTAAAATTGGGTGCATCATTTTGAATTACCCTTGCCCAGATGGGATTCTGGTTTTGTGTATCGTAAGCAAAAATCGAAGTAACACTCTGGTCCACAGAATTCGCAGCAGTGATTGCTGCGTCGTAATTCCCCGCAAAAAGGTTATAACGAGCTAGCATAGCAGCTATGGTATTTTCCAAATCAATGTTTCCAAGCGTAACCCCATTGATGAATTCGGATGACGGAGCAGTTGCAGCTATCTGAGCAGCCGCTTCATTCAGTAAGGTAATCGCGGTTTCAAAACCTTCAATTCTGGGCACAAAAGAAGCATCATTATCAGGACTGGTTTCCACGATGACTTGCTCGTAGTTTTGGGCCAAACTTCCTATGGCCAAGGCCTTAAATAATTTCGCATGGGCGATAAGTCCACTTTGTGTTCCAGCTTCCAGTTCAATGGTATTGGCATTGGCCTCGATATCTTCAGCAATTTTGATGACGCGAATCATACTGGACCATAAACCCTGCACGTTGGAATTAAAATTGGGCAGGGCAGCGCCACCATCCTCCAATTCTATCATGTTTTGAAATGTAGTCGTAATTCCTCCTTCGCGCGTTGTTATTGCGGGAGTCTCCACAATCCAGCGAACGCCTACTACGGAATATAGTTGTTGTAGCCCTACAGCAGCTGCAAAGATACCTTCCCGTGAAGAGAATACCTGATCTTCCGTTGCGGCGTTGGGATTTTCAAAGTCTGTTTCACAAGACACTACTCCCAAACTGAGTGAGATGCAAATGATAAATAGTTTTATATAGTTTTTCATTGTACTTTTTTTTGATTTAGAAACTTACATTGATTCCCAATTGATAGGTTCTTGGGATTGGTACTCCCGCAAAATCGAATCCACGTACCCCATTACTCTGTCCAGCGGTATTGATTTCGGGATCCCATCCGCTGTAGTCGTCCCAAGAGATTAGGTTTCTTCCCACCAGGCTCAACTGTACGTTGTCTATATGGTCAATGGGTGGCTTAAAATTATAACTTAAGGCCAACTCCCTTAATTTAACAAACGAACCATCTTCCACAAATTCCTCGAAAATACCCGCTTGGGCACTACCAAAACCTTTAGTTCGGTTGCCCAAAAGCTCTTCGCCCACATTGAAGCCTCCACCAAAAATCACATTGTCCAAAAGTCTTCGGTTCCAGTTGAAAACATCAAATCCTTGTACGGCATCCAACTGTATTCTTAATTTAAAGTTTTTATAGGAAAATTCATTGATTAAAGATCCAAACCATTCGGGATTGGGATCGCCTATCACTTTGGACGCTTCTCCATCTTCCGTAGTTCCTCTAAACGGATAACCATCATCATCTAGTGAAATGCTGCCATCAGGATCCCGCGCATAGAATTGACGGAAGAATACACCCAATGGTTCACCTTCAATCACAAAGTTGGTTGAAAAGCTCCCATCCAGAGCAAACTGACCTCCTCCTGCAACACTGGTCACCACATTTTCATTTTTGGAGAAGGTAGCGGTCACATCCCAAGAAAAGTCATCGGTTTTTATGGGAGCTCCCCTTAATAAGAGTTCGATTCCTTTATTTTCCAAGTCCCCTACATTTTCAATTCTGGAACCAAATCCAGTTGAGGGGGAGAGTTCTCTGGGCAAGAGAAGGTCTGTGACTTCTTGCTTATAATAAGTGAACTCTATCCCAAGACGGTTGTTGAATAAACCTGCATCAAATCCAAGTTCAAATTCTTCTTGTCTTTCAGGGGCTATGTCAGGATCTCCCTGTTCCGGATTTCTTTCAATTATCCCATTTTCTGCAGGAATCAAACTAGGTGTTCCATTCAAAGAGAAAGGTGAAAATACTGTAAATCGTTGGAATGCGGACAAAGCAGTCAAGTTACCCGCTTGTCCCCAAGAACCTCTTATTTTAAAGGTGTTGAAGGTGTCACCAAAGGTATCCTGCCAAAAATCCTCTTCAGAAATCACATAGGAAACACTCGCTTTGGCATACAACTGATTGCGTTCATCCTCTCCAAAGGTGGAGGCTCCATCAAGCCTTATTGCGCCGTTCACGTATAATTTATCTCTAAAACCAAAAGACTGCTGTAAAAAGGAACCCCAATAGGAAATTTGCGAACGGGTCTCTCCTTGAGCCAAAATACTACCATCAGAAGCTACTTCTACCACTGGTGCCAGACCATCTGCCTCAATAGCTACTCTGTCAAATTCTTCATACTGCCATGAACCTCCCAAAGTGGTTGTAGATTGAATGTCTTCATTAATGGGTATCTGATAAGTCAGGTTTAAATCACTATTGTACTGGAAGCTATTGATATCTGCTCTTCTTGCAAAACCATCGCCGTTGGGCGAAGTATTGTTTATCGGTATAAAAGCGGTTGCCGATTGATTGTAGAAATCAAGCCCCAATAGATAACTGGCGCTCAGGTTTTCTGTGATATCCGCGTTCAATCCAATATTGGTAATAATCCGGTTTACTTTTTGACCAAAATCGAATCGATTTACAGCCTCCAAAGGATTGGTCCTTGGAACCAATAATGAGGTGACAGGATAAACCCCAGATTCATCTGGATTTGGATTTACGGAGTTATCACTAAAGACAAAGCCTGTAATGGCTCCATACGCTGCATTGATACCACCATTTGGAATATCATTGCTCACACTCCTTGTGTAATTAAGCCCTGCATTTATTTCCAACCAATCCCAGGCTTTTTGGGTGATGTTCGTTTTAAAACCTATTCTTTGGAAGTCCGTATTTTTTATAATCCCCTCATTGTCTAGAAAGGAACCCGAGATGTAGTAAGTGGTTTTTTCATTACCGCCAGAAACGGAAAGATTGTTTTCAATACCGAAGCCGGACTCAAAAAAGTCATTCTGATAGTTAAACCGTTCCAAAGGTGTAGTTTCTAAATTGGTCCTGTCAAAAGGATCTACCCACGCCAATGGTACTGTATTATAGTCGATTTCCTTTCTGAGTTCGTTGATACGAACATTGGTAGAAAAACTGAACTTGGCTTCACCGGTTCTTCCTTTTTTGGTAAATATTTGAACCACCCCGTTACTTGCCCGAGATCCATAGATGGCAGCTGCCGCAGCTCCTTTTATTACCTCTATGCGTTCAATGTCATTGGGATTTAAATCTACCAAACGGTTTTGAGAGTTTCCTCCCAAGTCAACAAGATCATTACTATTACTGGAATTGCTCACAATAATACCATCAACAATATAGAGTGGGTCAGAATTTCCTAAAACGGTACTTGGCCCCCTCAACCGGATACTGATACCTCCAGCAGGGTCACCCGAGTTTTGTTGTACCAGTGCACCTGAAATTTTCCCCGAAATAGCCTGATCCACCGCGATGGCACCGTTGTTGACCAATTCATCAGATCTTATTGATGATATAGCATTACCCAAAGTTCTTTTATTGGCCCCTGCGCCGGTTCCGGTAACAACCACTTCATCCAAACTCAAGAGGTCTTCCTGAAGGATGATATCATTGGTAATTGAGGTGCTTCCACCTAGGTCTACACTAAGGTTTTGGGTAGAAAATCCAATTGAACTGATGGTCAATGTGTACGACCCCGAATCCAAGTTCGCGGTAAAGCTGTAATTTCCATCAAAATCGGTCACACCTCCAAATGCTGTTCCTTGAAGATAGACCGAAGCTCCTGAAACAGGCACGTTAGTGCCACTCTCAGTTACGGTTCCGCTAAGTGTGTACTGGCTTTGCCCGAATGCTACAGGCGATATTGCCAATAGTACCACCAACAGTAGCCGGAACCTAATTTTTCCTGCATGTTTGTTACGTTTTCCCATAGAGAAGTTAGTTTTTAGTTAAAGTTGAAATTATACCTTACGAACCCTTCGATAGCTTCATATTCGGCCATACCAAGGGCATTATATCGGTTAGCTGTTTCCTTGTTTCTTTGTTCGGCACGTTGCCAAAACTCACGTTCGTCATGTCCTGGGAACATGGCACTGTCCTTTTGCGACTGATGCTTGAAGATGGCATTTATCTTTCGTTTCATGTCTTTTGGTCCGATGGGAACGGCCATCTCCATATCTGCTATTTCCCATTCTTGCCATGCACCTCTATATAACCATATATAGCAATGTCTAATCCATTCGGCCCCTTCCTCCAAAAATCGTTCGACAGCCTTGTAGACTACCTGCAGACAGACTCGGTGCGTTCCATGAGGATCTGATAAATCGCCCGCGGCAAAAATTTGCTGTGGTTTTAACGCATTGAGCAAATCATACGTGATTTTGATATCTTTTTCTGTGTACGGTTTTTTTCGTACTGCGCCCGTTTCATAGAATGGCAGGTTTAAAAAATGGGCGTTTTTTTCGGGGATGCCACAATAGCGGCATGCCGCCAATGCCTCACCTTTTCTGATTAGGCCTTTAAACTGCTGTATCTCATCATTATCTATTTGCCCCGGTTGTTTGGATGCCAAAAACGCCCTGACTTCTTTGAACTTCTTTTTGAGCTCCTTGTTTTCTTCTTGTATATCGGTGGCAAAATCCAAAAAGCGAATCACTTCATCATCAAAAACGGCAATATTGCCTGATGTTTGATACGCGACGTGTACATTATGTCCTTGATCTACAAGCCGCAGGAGGGTTCCTCCCATGGAAATAACATCGTCATCAGGATGGGGACTGAAAATCAGGGAAGTTTTCGGGAAGGGGAGTGCACGCTCGGGTCGTTGACTGTCTTCTGCATTTGGTTTTCCTCCTGGCCACCCCGTTATAGTGCGCTGTAATTGATTGAATACCTTTAAGTTGATTTGTTCGGCAGAGCCAATTTCAGCCACTAAATTTCCCATACCATATTCGTTGTAATCTTCGTTGGTCAACTTTAGAATAGCCTTTTTCAGCTTTTCAGAAAGCCAAATCGTAGCTGTTTTGATGAGTTTTTCGTTCCATTCGCACTCAGAGACCAACCAAGGCGTTTTCACCCGAGTCAATGAGGAAGCCGATGCGTCATCTAGAACAAAATCACAATTTTCGTGGTGCTGCAGAAAGGTCGCGGGTACAGATTCTTTGATTTTTCCTTCCACGGCCTCTTTAATAATCGGAGACTTGCCTTCGCCCCAAGCCATCAGTATAATTCTTTTGGCACTCAAAATAGTACCCACTCCCATGGTTATTGCCTTGCGGGGCACATTTTCTTCACCGAAGAAGTCACTGGCAGCATCCAGGCGTGTTACTCGGTCCAATCGTATCAGTCGGGTCTTACTATTAAGGGCAGAACCTGGTTCGTTGAATCCAATATGCCCCGTACGCCCAATACCCAAAATTTGGATATCTATGCCTCCAACATTCTGAATTTTTTCTTCATAGTCATGGCAATATTGACGCACTTCCTCTCCTTTAAGTGTGCCGTCTGGAATATGTATGTTATCTGGTTCAATATCGATATGGTCGAAAAGATGCTCGTTCATAAACCGAACATAGCTGTGGATTGAGCTTGGCTCCATCGGAAAATATTCATCCAAATTGAACGTTACTACGTTTTTAAAACTCAGCTTTCCTTCCTTATGGAATTTCACCAAATATTCATACACTTTGGTAGGTGTGGAGCCCGTGGCAAGTCCAATGACGGTTTTTTTTCCAAGCTTCTGTTTTTCATTGATCAAACTTGCAATCTCATTGGCCACAAAAAGGGAGGCCACATTTGAGTCCTCGTGAATTACGGTGTGGATTTTTTCAAACCTTCGGCTCTCCGGATAATTTTCTGTCATGGAAAATCATTATAGTGTTCGGTGTTCTGGCAAAATATCGAAGTATTTTTATCAAATGTATGCAAAAAACAGCATGATTTGCAATTTAATGCCATTTTTTTATGTTAATAATACTAAGTGCTTTGATTTTTGCCGTATTTTGCTGTTATTGAAACTCGATTTAAGATTTATTTAACTTTACAAACCGTATGCTAAAGGAGGAAAGGCAGCAGTTTATTTTAAATGAAGTAAGGATTCACAATAAGGTGTTGTTGACGGACATGGCGGATTTGTTGAATGTTTCCGTAGATACGGTTCGTCGTGATATTAAAGAGTTAGACCGTTCTGATCAGTTAAAGAAAGTGCACGGAGGAGCAGTCTCTTTGGGATTCAACAATTACAATCCCATAGGTAAAAAGATCTATTCCCTAGAGAAAAAGGCATTGATTGCTGAAAAGGCCATGAGCCTAATTAAAGAGGGTCAGATAATTCTGCTGAGTGGGGGAACCACCAATTTAGAACTCGCTAGAAGATTGCCTTCCAAAATGAAACTTACCTGTTTTACACCAAGTCTTCCAATTGCAGTACAATTACTCAGCAAAACCAATATTGAAACAATTTTTATTGGAGGCAGATTGTCCAAAGATTCCCAAATAACCATTGGTGGCAGCGCCATCAACATGTTATCCGAAATAAAAGTGGATATTTGCTTCTTGGGAACAAATTCCATACACCCCACTGAAGGTCTAACTGAGTTTGATTGGGAAATAGTACAGATGAAAAAGGCCATGATTCACAGTTCCCGCAAAGTGGTTTCACCCTGTATATCAGAAAAAATTGGATCCATGCAACGATATAAAATTTGTGGTGCGGAGGATATTGATGTACTTATTACGGAGTTGGAACCTTGGGACGCAAAGCTCGAGGCCTTTAAAAATATGAACATACAACTGCTATAACCATGGCTGACAAACATGTTAAGATAACTGAAAGACCCTCCTTGTATGACAAGTTGGAACAAATGGATACGCTCGATATCGTTACCAGCATAAACAACGAGGATAAAAAGGTGGCTGATGCTGTAGCCAAGGTAATTCCACAAGTAACAAAACTGGTGGATTCCATCGCCGAACGCTTTTTAGATGGTGGCCGTCTGTTCTACATCGGTGCCGGTACCAGTGGTCGATTGGGTATTTTGGATGCTTCTGAAATACCGCCTACGTTTGGGTTGCCCCATGATAGAGTCATAGGATTGATTGCAGGAGGGGATGGCGCCATTCGCAAGGCAGTGGAGTTTGCTGAAGATGATACGCATCAAGCTTGGAAAGATTTAAATGAATACAACATAAATGCCAATGATGTATTGGTGGGGATAGCAGCTTCTGGTACCACACCGTATGTTTTGGGCGGAATAAGGGATGCCAAGGCAAATGGAATCCTGACTGCCGGAATCACCAATAACCCCGGTTCACCTTTGGCCGTTGAAAGTGATATTGCCATGGAAATTGTGGTTGGTCCGGAATTTTTGACTGGAAGTACACGCATGAAGAGTGGAACCAGTCAAAAAATGGTACTCAACATGATTTCCACCGCACTAATGATTCGCATAGGACGGGTTAAAGGCAATAAAATGGTCAACATGCAATTAAGCAATAACAAGCTGGTCAATCGGGGCACCCGCTATTTGATGGAAGAGCTCGGTCTGGATTACGAAGAAGCAGAAAGAACACTAAAAAAGTATGGCTCGGTCCGTCGTGCTATTGAAGCCATGAAATAATAGGTTAATTTCCTATTTAGGCACCAGTCTGTAAATACCCTTTCCCTCTACACCCACATAAATATAACCGTCTGGGGCTTGCCGTACATTTCGAACCCTGCCTAGACCATCCAATAATTTTTCCCTGGAAATTACTTTGTTGTTTTCAATGATAAGTCGTTCCAAATATTGAAAAGCCAAAGAGCCAACCAACAAATTTCCCTTCCAATCGGGATATTTGTCCGAAGTCACGAAAGTCATACCAGATGGGGCAATGGAGGGTGTCCATTGATAGAGAGGTTGTTCCATACCAGGTTTGGAAGTTTGGTCGGTGATTTTGGTGCCACTATAATTGATGCCATAGGTTATAATAGGCCATCCATAGTTATTACCTTTTTGGACGATATTTATTTCATCTCCACCTTTTGGACCATGTTCGTGTTCCCAAATTTGCCCTGTTTCTGGATGTTTGGCCAGTCCTTGCGGGTTTCTATGTCCATAACTGAAGATGGCTTGTTTTGCTGATGCTTCATTGATAAAGGGATTGTCTTTTGGAATTTGCCCATCATCATGAAGGCGGTATATTTTTCCACCATCTACGGTGATATTCTGTGGGTTAACATCTCTGTTACCCCTATCACCAATGGAAAAGTAGAGATAACCTGCTTCGTCAAACTCTATTCGGGATCCAAAATGTTGCCCACGGGTAGTATTGGGTTCAGCCTTATAAAGCAGTTGATGGTCCACAAGTCGGTTTCCTTCAAGTTTAGCCCGTGAGATAGCGGTGTTTCCGCCTTTCCTTGAGCCATCAGGAGATGCGTAGGATATGTATATCCATCCATTTTCGGAATAATTAGGATGTAACTCTACGTCCATCAATCCTCCTTGACCACGTACATAAACCTCTGGTAACCCTTGTATTTTTCTGGTATTTCCATCCTTGTGAAACAATAGTTGCCCTGCTTTTTCAGTGATTAACAACCCTCCGTTTGGCATAAATGCCATACCCCAAGGGTTCTGGATTCCATCAACAACAATTTGAGCAGTAAAATCAACACTTTTTGGGGTTTTTGCGCCAGAATTTGAGTTTTGCGCACAAGATGTACTAAGCAGTACAACGAAAAAATAGGGGACTAAAGCACTTTTTTTCATAATTTTCCGTTGAAATAATAGTTTTTATAGACGAACTGCAATCATTTTGATTGAAAGATAACGAGAAATTATAAGTTTAGACAATTACTATTTAGAATCTTAGGGTCCCAAGTCTGAGTATTCTACCAAAACGAAACTTAACCTATGCTACCACAAAAAACAAGGCATTTGCTATATGCCGTGTTGTTGGTGTTCATATCAATATTTTGTTCCACGGTATTAGCAAAAACGGAAATTTCAGAAAAGATTTCCAAACTATTTTCTATATCTGAATCCATTGTTGAAGATAAATCCGCTAAGTCCAAAGTGGATTACCGCATTGATGAACATGATAAGGGTTTTTTGACCAATAGTGCCATGTTCATGACCATTTTGCAAGGTGCCGATGAAGAGGTGGTCTGCCCTAACGACGGAAGCACCTTGGCTAAATTCTTTCTATGCGGTACCAGTGATATCCGTACCCTCACACTGAGTCAATCCGGAAGTAGTTACCAATGGCAGCAATTGGATCCCAACACCTGTGCGCCAACCGTGGTGGATGACTGTCCTACAATCAATGCAGCCTGTACTTGGAATACGGTGGGAACTGGACCGACCTTTGACCTCTCAGTAGCTGGTGAATTTAGGGTTCGTGTGAATTCTGGTCAGTACTTCTACTTTAAGTCCACATTGAATCCCTTAGATCCCCAATTGATCAAAGAGGACATTATCTGTGGTAACCCTGGTAGAGCAGAGGTGACAAACGTTCCTGCAGGATACGAGTATAGTCTAAACAGTGCCGCGGGACCTTATCAAGATGATCCTTTCTTTGATATTACTTCTCCTGGAAGCTATAGAGTTTATGTTCGATTGAAAAATGTTTCGGCCAGTGCCTGTATATTCCCTTCAAATGTCGTTACCATTGACGATTTGGATATCAATGTGGACGTAACCGCAAATGATATTTTATGTAGTAGCGAATTGGGCAGTATTGATGTACAGGTATCAGGAGTCCCTGGTTTTTATACCTACCGCTTGGTGAAGAATGGTGTTACGGTGGATACTTTTGGACCCGATGCTTCCGACACCTATACGTTTGCCAACGTAAGCCCTGGGGTCTATAGTATTCGTGTGGACACCAATAATTGTTCCGAGACGGTCACTTTGGACAGCAACGGAGACACCATTGAAATAGGTAACGGTATCAGTCCGCTTGATGTATCGGCCACCGCTTCTGATAGTTTTGGTTGTGGTGCTACCTCTATTGATATAGATGTGACCACTTCAGGAGGCACCGCACCCTACCGTTTTAGTGTAGATGGAGGTCCTTTTGGACCCACTTACACAGGCAGCAGCACTTTTTCAGTAGCTACTTCAGGCACCTATTCGATTTTGGTCGAGGATGCCAACGGATGCCAGCGAAGCGCTGCGGTAGAAGTACAAGATATTCCACCACCCATTTTTAATATTACCGAAGAAGATGCCAATTGTGGTGGTGCCAACGATGGTAGAATTACCGTAAATGTAACCAGTGGTTTTGGTTATGAAATAGAATATAGCATTGATAATGGCTCAAATTATCAAATAAGTAATGTATTCTCAAATTTAGCTCCTGGGAGCTACAATATAGTATTGCGTTATGAGCAGGATTCTTTTACTTGTACCACAACGCCTCAATCAGCAACAATTGGGACACCTACCACTATTACCGCTACGGCAACTACTGATACCGTTCCTACCTGTCTTAATGAAAATGGGGGACAAATTACCATTTCTGGAGTTTCCGGAGGTACAGCTCCTTATGAATATAGTGTAGGTGCAGGTTTTGGGACCAATCCTGTTTTTACCAACCTCGGAGTAGGTAGTTATACCCCATTGATAAGGGATGCCAATGGATGTGTACAAGCCCTTCCAGACATTGTCTTCAACGCTTTGGACAAGCCCACTGATTTGGATTTTACCATTTCCAGTTTGGATTGTATAACAACTACCGCTTCTGTTGGATTGACGGTTACCGGAGGAACAAGCCCTTATACTTATGAAATAATAGCCCCAGCCGCCAGTGTGATCAACAATGGAACCAACAATACCTTTACTGGTTTAGGTTTGGGAACCTATACTTTTAGGGTTACGGATAATGAGGGATGCTCCTATGATGAAAATTATGCCATTACTGATATAAGTTCCATTGGAGTGCAGGCGCAACAGACCCGAGTAGTTACTTGTGTTGGTGATTCTGATGGTGAAGGGCGTTATCTGGTGGATGGTTTTAACACTACATACAGTTATAGTATTGATGGAGGCCCGGTGTCAACCGGACAAAATAGCAGCATCATTCCATTGACGGGATTGACCGCTGGAAGTTACACTATCTCTGTTACTGATGAAGACACAAACTGCACGGATACAGCGACTTTGGTAATTGAAGAACCGTCAACAGCATTCGCAATTTCCAGTTTGGATGTAACCGATATGAGTTGCCAGAATGGAAATATTGGGGCCGTACGAATCAACACCGTTGGTGGATGGGGAGGTAATCGCTACACACTCACCCAGCCTGATGGCTCTACTAGGGGTCCTAAAAATGGAAGCACATTCTCCAATCTTTCCCAAGATGGACTGTATCAAGTAAGCGTTACCGATGCCAATGGCTGTACTGTGACCGACAGTTTTACCCTGACCCGTTTGGATGCCCCAACGCTGACCTTGGACAACGGTGCTTCAGATTTTTGTTATGATAATTTCAATGCAGCTACCCTTGTGGTAAATGCAGCTGGAGGCTTGGCACCTTATCAATATCGAATTAATGGTGGAACTCTAGGGGCTAGCAACAGCTTTTCAGGACTGACACCAGGAACTTACACGATTGAAGTGGTAGATGCCAATGATTGTCGTGATACGGTGACAGCCACCATAGAGCCACAGGTAATTGCCAATGCCACAACAATTCAAGAATTGGATTGTGCTGGACCCCCTGCTCAGATTCAGGTCAATATTAGCAACGGATATACTTCTAGTGGAAACTATGATATTTACGAAGTAAGCATCAATGGAGGCCCATATACTTCCAACAATAACAATATAACGGGTAATTCCTTTGTGTACAGCATTCCCAATGATGGTTCCATAATTTCGGATACCACCTATCAATTCTTAATTACGGATAGTAGGGGATGTACGACGGAAACAAATGTGGTCACCATTTCACCTCCTGAGACCATTGCAGGTTCTGTAGTGGGTACAGATACGCAATGTGGGGATAACACCAGTGGTATTGTGGAAGTGATTCCAGACACTACCCAAGGAGTGCCACCTTATGAGTTCAGTAATGACAATGGAGCTACTTTCAGTCCCCAAAATATTTTCTCAGGATATGGACCAGGTACGCACGGAGGGTTTGTAATTCGCGACAGCAGGGGTTGTGTAAGTCCGCCTTATTCTGTGACTATTGGATCCAGTGACCCATTGGATGCTACTGTAACCCCGATTGATGCGGTATGTTCAGCAGGTTCCGTCAACGGTTCCATATCTACTACGATTAACAATGGAACTGCACCTTTTGATTATATGTTGTTGGATGCCGCCGGAAATTTGGTGGCTTCCTCCATGGCTACTGCCAGTACAACTGTTAATTTCCCCAATCTACCCGTTGGGAATTATACCATAGTGACAACCGATGCCCAGGGATGTGAGGATAGGGACGATGTCGTTTTGGATCAAAACACCTTGGATTTGATTCCGTTGGATACACCACCTGCACTTTGTACGGACCCTTTTCTTTCGTACCGAGTTCAAGCCGTTGGGGGTACTGCACCCTATCAATTCAGATTGGTAGGTGATCCCGTTTTTGTTCCCGCCAACGTAAATGGGGTGGACATACACGACTTTTCAGCTGTTGTTACTTTTGGTGTCACCTATTTTGTCGAGGTAATTGATGATTTAGGCTGTACCTATATTGAGGAAATAGACCCCATAGTGCCTCCAAGCCCTGTTAATGTTACCGCCACAGCGACCACAGCTTCATGTAATGTTGCCGGTAGTGGAGCGATTGACTATGAAGTATCAGGCTTGCCAGCTAATCCTGGTAATTTTACGGTCACTTTACAAAACACAGACACTGGGGTAACAGTATCAGGACCCACCCCTTTTACCAATGTAGCTTTACCTTTTAATGATACTTTTACAGGCCTGGCTCCTGGAAATTATCAGATTATAGTTACCGATGATGATACAGGATGTAGTGCCAGTGAACTCGTATTTATCGGATTCAGTTCTCCATCCATTACTATTGATAATTTTGTGGAAGCTACTTGTAATGCCGGCGCTCTGGTTACGGTGCGAGGTTTTGGTGGAACAGCACCTTTTAATTATGCTTATGTTCCCAATGGAGCTCCAGCCCCCACAATCTTCAATCCAGAAACAACTTTTGAGATTGCCGGTCCTTATCCCGGTGATTACGATTTTTATGTACAGGACGCCAACGGATGTACAGCACTCACCACGTTGACAGTTACTCAAGAGGCGGGTGTACCTACTCCGGTAATTGACGTTGTAAACCAATGTACTGCCACCAGTGGGTATCAAATCAATATGGTATCTCCGTTAACAACTGGTTCAGGACTGCCTGAAGATACCTTCCAATACGATATTGGAAGTGGTTTTCAAACGGGCACCACCTTTATTGTGCCTAATCCTGGTAGTTATCTCATCACCGTTAGGGATGGTAACGGATGTATCAACACGGTCACTGCTGAGGTATTCGATTTCTTTGCCATCACAGCCGATGCTACTTCGTTCCCTACTTGTAATGCAGGTGACGGGGTAATCACTGTGAATACTACGGGAGGTAGCGGTAATTTTGAATTCCAGCTTCGTGATGCCGTAACCTTGACAGATATTGGTCCTGCCCAAAGTTCCAACGAATTCAATAATGTACTCCCTGGAGATTACAACATCTTGGTAACCGATCTGGACTCTAATACTCCAGTATTATGCACAGACGAGGCTATTGTAAATGTGTCCACCGTAAATACTCCAATTATAACGGCTACTCCAAACAGTGATGTCACCTGTAACGGGGCGGACGATGGTACCATTTCTGTGGAACTGCAACCTGGTAGCGATACCGACACACCGCTGAGTTATATTTTATATGATGGTTCAAGTACAACAATACTTGCCGGCCCACAACCATCTCCGGTATTCGATAATTTAGCTCCAGATACGTATCAAGTCGAAGTGGTTTCCGATAGAGGTTGTACAGATCGCTCTGGAGATATTATCATAGGTGAACCAACAATATTGCAAGTGAATGCGGTGAACACGGACTTCAGTTGTAATCCATCGAGCAACCAGTTCAGTACAGCAACAATTACCATATTTACCGACACCAACGGTGATGGAAGTGGCACGGCTACAGGAACAGGACCCTACACCTATAGCATGAATGATGGGACACCGCAATTTGACGGGACCAACTTCCAAACCAGCAATACTTTTGAGATAATCGATAATGGGACAAATCAAACTATAATATTGACGGCCAGAGATCAAAATGGATGTGAGGAGATGGCCACCGTTACCATCAACACGCCAACGGATATTACATTCAGTTATAATGTTGGCCAAATTACCTGTGATGCTTCCGGAACCGGTGTAGACCCAGGAAGTATTGATATTATCATCAATGAAGGCCCTGGAAACTATGAAGTTGAGATTTTACCCTTAGGTTCAGAGCCTGCACTAAATTCCGGAGGAACAGACCGGGTTACTTGGGATATTGCGACTCCTGGGGACTATATTTTTACAGTTACTGATATTGGAAGTGGAGGATGTACCTATTTGACTGCAACGGTCAACATGCCGGAATACAATACCATTGAAGCCCTAATTGCTGAAGTGCAACCGGTTACCTGTTTCAATGGCAATGATGGACAAATCAGTTTGGAGATCAACAATTACAGTGGGACGTATAATTATGAAGTATTTTCAAGGGATAATTCAGGGGTTGAAACTACCACGGGAGTTACCGGAACTTTTGATACCAATGCTCCTATCAGCTCCCCGGAAATTATTACAGGTTTGCCCGCAGGAAATTTAGTGGTTCATGTTGAAGCTCTTGATTCACCTTTTTGTGATGTAGTTAGTAATGTGACGACCGTGAGATCTCCCGATAGGCCTTTGACTGTGGTTGCAAACCAAACCTCACCAGTTACCTGTAATGTTCCCGGAATAGGTGAAATCACCGCTTCGGGAGATGGTGGATGGGGGTCCTATGAATACCAATTGATAGATCCTGATGGAATCACCATATTGGTGGATTATCCAAACACAAATCCCGTTTTTCAAAATCTTTCTACCGGTCTTTATACGGTAAACATTAGGGATGCACGAGGTTGTGAGACCAGTACAACTGTTGATTTGCCTTTGCCAACGCCGATTACAGCAGATATACAAGTGGTTCAGGGACTGGCCTGTAACAACGATAATAATGGAATTATCGAAACCTTTAATGTACTGGGCGGGCAAGGTCCAGGAAATTACCTGTATCAATTGAACAGAATTACGGACGGTACCAATAGTGGACTGCAAACCACGCCCACTTTTGCCAATCTATCCGCAGGAGATTATACCATTACAATTTTTGATGGGTGGAACTGTAGCTTCACCACAGTGCCGATAACCGTTCAAGATCCGGAAATTGTAGTAGCGGAATTGGTGGAATTGCAACCTCCGGGATGTGGAGATTTAGGTAGGATGGAATTAACGGTTACCAATCCAGAGCTTGGGGTAGATTACTTCTACCGTAGGTCTGGGACATCTGATCCGTTTATCCCTTTCGGCGCGGGCATGACCAGCGTTGAGATCATTGAAGATATTACCCTGGATCCCGGACCTTTCCAATATGATGTGCAAAATTCCAACGGATGCCCTTTTGAGCGCTCCAACCAGATTTCTTTGGATCCAGCAGCACCCTTAGTGATTGCACTGGATTTGACCAACGCCACGATTAATTGTGCCGGAGAGGCCACAGGTATTATCCGTTCTGAAGCATTCGGAGGGATAGGAAGTTACGTCTACACCTTGTTGAATTCAAATACACCACCAAGCCCTACGGCTGCCAATACGGTGAGACCAGCACAAAGCTCAGGAATATTTAGGGAGTTGAATCCTGGAACTTATTATGTTTATGCACAGAGTGGTGGATGTGAAGCTATTTCCGACCCCATTGTGATTGAACCCAAACCTCCATTGGTCTTGGAATATTTGGAAGCTGTACCAGTACAATGCGCCGGTGATACCAATGGTCAGATTATAATAGAAGCCAGTGGGGGAACAGGAGCTATCCGTTATTCCATTTCTGATACCTTGAGTGAGTTCTTTGAAGGAGACGATCCTATGAATCCAAATCGAAAAACATTTACTGACCTATCTCCGAGAACGTATGACATCATTATTCAAGATGACTTGGGTTGTACCATAACCCGTACCGTGGAAATTACACAGCCCATGGAACTGGTGGCAGGTATTGTAGCGACTACTCCGGAAACCTGTTTGGGCGATGGGGATGGTACGTTGACCCTGCAGGTAAGTGGTGGAACTGCACCTTATTTCACCAGTGTGAATTCTGCCGACGATGCAGACTTTGTTCAAAACAATTCTCTATTCTTCGACAATTTAATGGGTGGGGAAACGTACGTGATTTTTGTTCGTGATGCCAATGGATGTCAAACCAGTGTGGTTGCAGAAATCGGTGTGGGTATAGAATTGATTGCAGAACCCATAGTGGAATATGGCTGTGATGGTATTTTCCCGAATAGCACGGCAACAATTTCCATTTTAGATGAATCCTTGCTTCCCAACCTCTTGTTCTCCTTAGATGTGGATGATATTAACCTTGCCAATGAACAGCGCACCTTTGGGGATCTTCCACCTGGGGAACATACCGTATACATTTACCACCAAAATGGATGTGTGACTTTCGTCGAGTTTGAAATTGATGCATATGAGCCATTGACTCTGGAAGCTATGAAGACAGGACCTGATGAGATTACAGCTGTGGCTACGGGCGGCTTTGGAGGGTATGAGTTCTTTTTCCAAGGAGAATCCTATGGTGATGTAAATACCTTTAACACCACTTCAGATGAGAATATCACTATAATGGTTAGGGATAGGAACGGATGTGTTGCCAGTTTGGTAATGCCCTTTAATTTTGAAGGAATGCCAGAGATGCCTCCGTTTTTTACTCCTGATGGCGATAACCTCAATGACTATTGGTATCCTGAGAATAGGGAATTCTTCCCCAACATCGATGTCATTATCTATGATCGCTATGGAAGAGTAGTGGCTCGACTGGATCAGGTGAAAAAATGGGATGGCACCTATGAAGGCAACCCTTTGCCTACCGGGGATTATTGGTATGTGGTCAATGCCAACGATAGCGAAAAGCAACAATATGTAGGTCACTTCACCTTGTATCGTTAAGTGCCAAAATAGCCTTTTTTCAGTTTTGGAAGCTCACTTAGGTCATTGCAAAAATGAAAATGGCTTGAGCTTCTAAAATTGTTTACAAATTGGAATACCGTTTCATTAAAATTTATATTTTTGCATTCCGTTTTCGGGATGTGGCCCTTCGGCTAGCTCAGGATAAACTGCACCACAGTGGTTTTCTGACTTTCCAAAAACCACTGATGACTTCTCTGGATTTTGTTCCGGTTGTCAGCAAATTTTTAACGGGATGTGGCGCAGTCTGGTAGCGTACGCGCATGGGGTGCGCGTGGTCGCTGGTTCGAATCCAGTCATCCCGACGAACCACTTTTCAGTGGATATCAAGCACTGTCAACTGACTGATTGACAGTGCTTTTCATTTTTATTGAATTCATCCGATATCATCTGAAACCATATAAAAGGTGTAGAGTTCGGTGAATTGATCGGTACGTTCCTTGTGCATAATTTTGATGGCATACAGGGTCATTTATGGCCCTCTTTGCGAAGAGGAGATGTTTCACCAAAAGACATGCACCATGCGAAACAACAGTACATTGAAGGTCCTGATCTTTACCAGGGACCACACCAAGAATCAAGAAAGGCTTACCATTTATGCACGGATAACCGTCGACGGAAGACGGGCGGAAATCAGTTTGAAACGTTACGTTTCGGTGAACGATTGGGACGAAGCACGGGGCAGGGTCATCGGCTTCTCACAGAAAGCAAGACTGTTGAACAGTTATCTGGACGAGGTCTATGTGCAGATCATGGACTCCCATAAACAGTTGCTGGGCGAGGGCAAGGTCATCACCGCACAGGCCATCAAGGCCCGTTTCCTTGGTCAGGACGACCAAAACAAAACTTTAAAGGAACTTGTAGAATACCACAACAGAACTCAGGTATTGGTGCTCCGACCGGGTACCATGAAGAACTATTATTCGACCGAAAGGTACCTTTACAATTTTTTGAAGGACAGATTGAGACTCCCCGACATCTATCTCAAACAGTTGGACTATAGGTTCATCGTGGAGTTTGAACAATATATAAGGACCTACCGACCGGAAAGACCGAGAAAGACCTGTTCCAACAATGGGGCCATGAAACACCTGGAAAGGCTCATGAAGATGGTAAATTTGGCTGTAAGGCTGGAATGGCTCGAAAAGGACCCGTTTCGGAACTATAGGCTCAACTTTCACAAAACAGAGCGTAGCTACCTTACCGAACGGGAACTTCACCTCATTGAGGAAACGACTTTCAGCGGGGCGGGCCATGAAAAGGTAAAGGACGTATTTCTCTTTTCATGCTATACCGGGCTTTCCTATATCGATGTCAAGGAACTGAGGCCACAACAGTTGGTCCTTGGGATCGATGGAAACCTTTGGATACACACAAAAAGGGAAAAGACCAATGAAACTGTAAAGATTCCATTATTGCCCAGGGCAAAGGAGATTATAGCGAAGTACGGGAAGGATGCGGGATCCGATGTCATGGGAAGACTGCTTCCCGTTTATAGCAATCAAAAGACCAATTCATATCTAAAGGTAATAGCGAAGGCCTGTGGTATCCATAAGCACATAACCTTCCATACCGCACGCCACACCTTTGCCACCACGGTGACCCTGTCCAACGGGGTGCCCATCGAGACCGTCTCCAAAATGCTGGGGCATACCAAACTGACCACCACCCAAATCTATGCAAGGGTCCTCGAGGGAAAGGTGGGGGAGGACATGAGGAACCTTGTGGCCCATCTGGAGGCAAGGGCCGACAATGTGAGCGCAGCCCCCAAATCTTACCCTTGACTTTTGCACATGGTTCCTGTGGGATTTTTCCAGTGTTCGGGAAGATAAGCGTGAAGGAAAAATTCCATAGGGTGCAACCTACAGCTTTGAAGCGATACGGGCTTCAAGTATTCAAAACTCGGGATACGGAGTGGACCAGTTTTGAATAGCAAGAGGGTAACACGCTAAAGCGGGTTACATTGATCCGTTTTGATGGTCTTTTACCAGCAATATCAAGCCTTTGTCGGGTCCACATAGAAATGTACTGTCCACTTTTTTTGGCACAAAAACCCTGTGAAGGTGCAGAATGACTGAACTTTTTTGGCACAAAACCCGATCTTGGGCAAAAGTTGCACCCAACTGTTCAAAGCTATCATTGGGGAAATAAAATCACCAATGCGGGTTGCGCATTCCACAATGTTTTACTGTAAATCAGCTGGAAAAGGTTGTAAACATTGAAAAATTCTACTGTAAACAAGGTCATTGCCTCGCTCAGCAGTATTAGTTTGGTAAGTTTTGGGACGCTTGCAGCGCGAAACAAGGTTTCGCTCGCTGGATTAATTTACTTTATGATTTTAAAGAAGCAATGTGGATATAATTCATTCTTCTTCATACATAGATAAATTCTTTGACTTATTGGTGATGAGACCGATAAGAGAATCAAAAAGCCTATGTTCATACTTGAACTGAATCTTCAATGTTTGATATTCTTGCGCATTTAAAAAGTCTTTTATTTGATTTGTTGAATCGATGTCAATCAAAATGTTAAAATCATTTTGGTCCTGTTGCTTGGTTATTCCGATTATCGTACCACTACAAAAAAAGTTGTTCTTGTTTTCTACGAAGCTCCCAATTTTCACCTTGCCACCTATCTCTGGTATGGGTTCCAATGACTTTGGCACTGAGATTATCATTTTTGCATTGCTTCCATCAGATAATTCCTTCAACTTAACTGCACTTTTTGACAGATTCCTTTTATTGTCGTTTTCGAAGTAAAAAGGGTCCGTACTTCTTAATTTTGAAAATATATCATGAGATCTTCCAATCCAATCAGAGACCTTTTTCCCGATTTCGTTTCGAAGTCCCCCTAATTCTTTTTTTTCAAAATGAGATTTATTGGTAAACTTCAGTTGCTCGTCATGAGCTCTTAACAAGCCATTAAGGATATTTTCGACTATTCCGTTTTTGTCCGTATCATAGCTTCTGCTGTTGTATTCCAGATTAAAAGTGATGGAACTTCGGATATGAATGAAAAAAGATACTATGACCAATAGACCGATGATTGCGAGAATTAGGGTGTTGCCCCATCCAATGGTCCAGTGCGGTGATTCATCCAATAATTTTTTGACCTTCTGGCTGTTTTCTTCCATGGTTTTTAATTTTAGGCCAATTCCAATTGGTTTTTTACTAGGCCATAGTACGCGCCTTTTGATTTGATTAATGACCTATGGTTGCCTTGTTCAATGATTTGGCCATCCTTGAGTACCAATATTTGATCTGCATTCTTCACTGTACTCAACCTATGTGCAATTACAATTGCTGTTTTATTTCTGAATATCAATGAAAGGTTTTCCATGATGAATCTTTCATTATTTGCATCAAGTGCCGAAGTTGCCTCATCAAAGAGTAGAATCCCCGGATCCTTATACAAGACCCGGGCAATTAATATCCTTTGTTTTTGGCCAGTACTTACGTTAATACCCTCATTGCCTATAAGGGTTTCGAAGCCCAACGGCAAATCGTTAATAAATTCATGGATGTTTGCATTTTTGGCTGACCAAACCAGTCTGTCATGATTTACGGTTTCAGCACCAAGGGCGATATTATTCTTAATGGAGTCATTGAAAATATAGCCTTCCTGCATCACTACCCCGCAGGCTTCTCGCCATTTTTTGACATCATACGCTGCAATGTTCCGATTTCCATAGGTAATTTCCCCCAATTGGGGCTGGTAAAACCCCAATAACAATTTCAATAATGTAGTTTTTCCACTGCCACTTACCCCAACTATGGCGGTCACCTTGTTGGCCGGTATTGATGCACTAAGATTTTTGAGTACCGGTTTATCGGAATTTGGGTAGGAGAATGTCACTCTCGAAAGAATGATGTCTTTAGGGATTTCCAATTCTTTGTTAAGAGCCCTGTCATGGCTTTCCTCACTCTTCTTGTTGTGAATTTCCCCCATTCGCTCCAGGGCTATTTTGGCATCCTGTACATCCCTAAAGAATGTTATTAACTGCTGGATGGGCCCATTTAGTTGTCCCACAATGTAGGTGATGGCCAGCATCATTCCTAGAGTTATCGATTCCTCAATGACCAATTTTGCTGAGTATACGGTTATTAATATCAAAGTGAGTTCATTGATTAGGGACGAACCCAAGGATTGGTTCTGTTCCAACCTCAGGGTTCTCTTGCCCAAGACGAAAAGCTTGACCTGTGAATTCTCCCAATCCCATCTTTTCTTTCTCTCGGCGTTGAAAAGTTTGATTTCCTGCATCCCGTTGACCATCTCTATGACTTTGCTCTGTTCGCTACTAAGTTCATGGAATTTATGGTAATCCAGTTGCTTCCTTTTTTTTAGGAAGTAGGAAATCCAAATGAGATAAAGCGAACTGCCAGTTAAAAAAATAAAAAATATACTTGTATTATAATAAAATAGTATGATGGCGAGTACAATGAAAGTCATAGCGGAGAACAAGGTGCTCAGTGTCGATGTCGTCAATAATCTCTCGATACGGCCATGATCATTTATCCTTTGCATTATGTCGCCGGTCAACCTTGAATCGAAATAGGAAATTGGGAGGGCCATCAGTTTGATGAAAAAGTCGGAGATCAGATTAATGTTTATCCTCGTACTGAGATGAAGTATCAACCAGTTACGAAGTACCTCTATTACCATTTTTCCCAGAAAGACAAAAAGTTGCCCCAGAAGAATCAGATAAACAAAATTCAAGTCTTTGTTCTTTATGCCAATGTCAACGATACTCTGAGTCAAAAAAGGAACGATCAGTTGGAGTATACTGGAGGTCAACAGACCGATGGCCAACTGGACAATAAATCTTCGTTATCGGACTAAATATTTCGTAAGGAATCCATACTGAATCCTATCAGCTCCATTACTAATTTTTTTATTGTCAAATTTTTCGGTCTTTTCTAAAAGCAGGGCAGTGCCCTTGATTTCATCATTCTTGTCCCTTATAAGCCCCCAATGACGCAGGAATTCTTGTTCATCGTATTTTGCACGCCCAAATGCAGGGTCCGAGATGTAATATATCCCATTTTTGATTTTATAGAGCACCAAAAAATGATTTCCATTCCAATGTAAGATACAGGGTAGAGGAACTTGTTCCAGTTGTTTCGTTTCCAATTGAATGGGAATGGGTGTAAACCCAATGGCTTCAGATGCATCACAAATCGATTGGAGCGAACTCCCTTCCCTTGTGGTCAAGGACTGTCTCCTCAAATAATCAACATCGATGTTTTTACCATAATATTTTGCAATTATTTTAAGAGAGGTTGGTCCACAATCCTTGGCTTCCAATTGTTTGAAGTAGGGAAAGGGACGTTTAATCATAGCTTAGATAGTTAATTTTCAAGTGGACTTAAGGTTATGAGAACCAGATTATTTTGACCAAATTGCTTAGTGGTTAAGAGGTTCCAAAACTTCTTGTTCTTGCAGGACTTCGTAGAGGTCATCAATAAAGTATTTAATATCCTTTATTTCATAAGGCTCAGGAATCTTTTTTGAATTAATAAAAAAAGCAGGGGTGAAGTTTATTCCGTTTTTTCTGCACCAAGATAGCTGGTCATCGAGTACTTTATCGGTCTCGGGACTGGAATCCTTACTATAGATACGAATCCATTCATCCGTTTTAACGGTACCAGAAGAAAAAGCGTCGTCCAACGCATTGGAAAAATATTCTTTATTGCATTCATGGTAAATTTGGATAAGACTGTTTGAAATCTGGTAGGCAATCGCATTGGTTGTGGTTTGCACATTGAAACGAATCCGCACCTTAATCTTTTCCCTAAAGCGTTCCAGCAATTCGTCAATTTCGGTATGAGCGGAGGAGCAGAATTTACAAAGGGGATTTGTTATCAATAGTATTTCGATTAGGGCGTCAGGTGCACCAAGGACTATCTCCTTTTCAGAATGAGAAATAGATGTTTCAATGGGGTTGACATTTTGTACTGCGGAAGCGAATAATGGAAAGTTTTTTTTGAATCGCAATAGTTCCTTTATTGTTGCTTTGTTCTCCACTAATTCATCATAAATAGGTTTACTTAGATACCAGAGAGAAGATGCAAACAATATGGACCCTAATAAAACAATCAGGCTGTCTAATTCAATCTTGGAAATAAGCTCATTGGTTATCATATCCAATGAAAAGAAGACCTGAAGCCAAATGATAAGGACGGTAGCTAAACAGAGTGGGCACCACTTTTTGACAACTAGGTTTTGGTAGAATATGGAATATATTGTAATGGGTATTGCTAAAATGTAAAGCAAAGCTAAGACGTGGTTGTTCAATTGATTGATTCCGTCAATAAACAAGAACAGGATTATGCTCGAAAAATAAATGAAGCTCAAAGTGGCCATGTCTATTTTTCCGAAAAGTTTGCTCCCACTGGATTGGGTAACGGCATGGCAGTCAAAACTTTTTATTGCGGCACAAAATTTTTCCAAAACGGCAGGACCTGAACCAGATTCGGATTTTTTAATGAGCAATGCAACTATCAACCCTATTAGGGCAAATGCGAATTGGATAAAATTTTGGAAGTTTAAATTCTGACCAAGGAAATAAATGATTGGGGCAATCAACAAGGCTATTGAGATAATTAGTTTGAATTTCTTTGATTTTCTCGGGTATCCGGATTTATTTGAATCCGTGGTTTCGATTAATACCACTATTCCCGACCAAAGCTCCAGAAATGTTTTGCAATCCAATTCTCTTTTCCCATTTGAATCAAAAACTTTAAGATTACCATCCTTAACTCTTGTTACATCCAACAGCTCATTACTATTCTTTAATATAGTAAGAAACCTTGTCGGAAGTGCTTTTAAGTTTTCATCAGAAGGCTCAATTTCAACCGCATGATGTTTAATTTTAAAGTGATTCAAACCATCAGTAATCGATACCAAGCTTGGATGATCAGGGTGACTCTGAATTTGAAATAGAAATTCAGATTTGTAAACTGATACTTGCCTTGATTGAAGATATTTTATGATATGTAACATTTGTGAGCTCGAGGATTAGAAAATATGCCAAACTTTTTTTCAAACTATGGCAACACTAGGGAGTCAAATTCGATTTCAGAAATATGTCGTAGACGAAAATGAAAAGGCCCGTAAAGGGCCTTATGCTTAAAAAACCTGACAAGTTAAAATTTTATCATTGTCCGGGTCTTGGCATTGACCCGGATTAAATGGGTCACAATTTAAGAAGCAAGGGTCATTCAAATCTTTTCCTAAGCAAGGATTGCATGTTGAGGCATTGCCTCCTAAAACATTTCTTTGTTCTTTTCTGGAAAGAACTTTCACACCGGATAAACTTAAAACTAAACTCATAATAAATAGATTTAATTACTCTTGAAATTGATGGCATCAAGATTTTATCGTAAGAAAAATACTAAAAATATCAAAGATAATACCTATAATAATTGTTAAATAATCTTTATTAAAAAAACATTCAAAATTTCATTGATTTTTAAAGAAAAACAATGTCTTGAAGATATATTGATAATCAGAGATATAGAATAAAATTAGTCACTGTTGGTTGAGATTTAGGTATAGTATTTTTCTTACCTAAATTATTTAATTTATATTTAAACTAATTATATTACTCTAATCAAGGTTCGATAGCTAATCCTCCTTCTTAAAGAAAAATCATTGTATAAATCACTTAAAAATGTAAGGTCGTTGTATTTGGGCTTCATGGTCATTTTTGGACTTTTTTGTAGCGTAAAAGGCCAAGAATCTTCCAACCACTCAAATTTGCTCAAATGGTTGGACACAAAAACCGGAATCGAAAACACGGGACTTTTTGATGGCGAGGTCCATGTGGAGGAGTATAGGACCATAAACGAGAATACCCAGTACTTTCCAGAGCCCTATTTCATACCTGCAAGAGTTCAATACGGGGGACAATGGTTTTACGATGTCCAATTGAAGTATGACGTCTTCAATGATCAATTAGTGGCAAGGGTGCCCAATGATATTGGGGGACTTGCCATCCGACTTTTTAAAAACGATATTGCTGAATTCAGGTTCGGCCAAGCCCATTTCATAAATTTTGAAAAGCTGGTAAAAAATTCCAAACAGAATGGTTTTTTCAGGAAGGTCCATCATTCGGATGAATATGTTCTTTTGGCAAAACCCTCCAAGAAAAGGTTGCAGCGCAGGGACCGCAACCGCATCTATTACGAGTTTGTAGATGCCAAAAATGAATATGTACTGGTCAATGGGGGCGCGGTCATGGAAATCGGCAACATGAAAGACCTTGTTGATTTTTTGCCCGAAAGGGAACAGGAGATCGAATCCTTTTACAGGACCAACAAACGGTTGCACTCGAGCGATAGGGAATCGTTCCTTTTGGCATTGATCAAACAGTTGGAGAACACAAACCCTTGATGGAATGAGAAACATTTACCTCCAAATACTATTGGCACTATTGTTTTTTGGCCCCATGCGGGCACAAGAAAATACATCCCGTGTCTCACTTTCCTTGGAAGGGGTCTCTATCACCGAGGCCCTAGAAAGAATCGAGGATGCGACAGACCAAAATATATATTTTGATAAAGACTGGAACCCAAATACCAAGGTCACGGGAAATTATTACAACGAACTTTTGACCGATGTCCTCGGTGATATCTTAAAAGGCACCAACCTGAACCATTTTATCTGGGAGGGTTCCGTCTATATCACCCGGAACAACCTTATCGTTGACGGGCTACCGGAGGATTTTTTCAATGATGGACCAAAAGGGGATATAGCGAGGGCGGAGACCTTGACAACGACATCCAAGCCAATATTCATTGGTTCCCAATCAGTGGGAAATAACACTGAAAATATTGAGACAGTACGTGTGGGCAGGCAAAGAGAGGGAACCGGGAACACGGCTGTGCTCTCGGGCAAGGCAGTACTGGCATCCACTGGGCAACCTGCAAGGGACATGGCCGTTTTGGTGGAAGGAATGGAACTGGGAGTGTCCACGGATTCGACGGGATACTATGAACTGCGATTGCCCAAGGGAGAGCACCTGATCACCACAAGGGCCCTTGGTATCGCGCCGACCACAAAACGCGTGCTCCTGTTCGGAGACGGCAATATGGATCTAGAACTGCAGGAAAGCGTCGAGGCCCTTGAGGAAGTTGTGGTGGCCGCCAATCAAAACCGTAATGTTGAACAGGCCGTTACGGGACTCACCCAGCTTGATGTCCAAAAGATAAAGACACTCCCCTTGGTCATGGGAGAACGGGACCTGCTTAATGCCGCCGTGACCCTTCCGGGTATAGCCAAGGCCGGTGAAGGTGCAGCTGGATACAATGTACGGGGTGGACGGACCGACCAGAACCTAATCCTTTTGGACAATGCGGTGATCTATAACCCGGTCCATTTCTTTGGTATATTCTCTGCCCTGAATCCCTATACCACGGGGAATGTTGACATCTATAAGGGGAACATTCCCGTGGAATACGGCGGACGGCTCTCATCAGTGTTCGACATACAGACCAAGGACGGCAACTCCGAGGAATTTTCTGGGGAGGCCTCCATAGGCCCGGTGACCAACAGTGTGATGTTGGAGATACCTGTGGTCAAGGAAAAATCCTCCCTTGTACTGGGTGGCAGGCTTACCTATTCGGATTGGATATTGGGCATATTGGACGAGGAATCCCTGAGCAACAGTTCGGCAAATTTTTATGATGTGGTCGCCAAGTACAACCACAGTATCAATGAGAACAACGAAATCCGTGCAACGGCCTATTACAGCAAGGACAATTTCAGCATTACATCGGATTCGATATTCCGGTACAGCAACCGGGCCTTTTCCCTCAGATGGGACCATAAGTTCAGTAAAAACAATACCGGTAGTATCCTGGTGACCAACTCGGAGTACCGCTTCGGGATTGAGTTTGATGGCGACTCCAATGACGATTTTGATTTAGGGTATCAAAATTACGAGTCCGAGGTGCGCCTTAAGATGCGTAGCTTAATTGGGGATAACCATACCTTGGATTATGGCGTTTCCGGGAAATACTATATTGTTGACCCCGGCGACAAGGACCCCTTGAACCCCGAATCGGACATAGCATCGATAAGTCTGCCCAGGGAGCAGGGCCTGGAGACTGGGATCTTCATCGCCGATCAATGGGAGATAACCGACAGGTTCCTTTTGGATGCCGGCCTGAGGTATTCCTATTATCTTGCTCTGGGCCCGGCGGAGCAGCGCATCTACCAAGAAGGACAGCCCAGGACCGAGGACAATCTTATCGAGGTTCGGGAGTTTGGGGACCAAGAGACCATTGAGACCTATGGGGGTCCCGAGGTAAGGGTAGGGGGACGGTATCTGTTCACCCCTGATTTTTCGATAAAGGCGAGTTACAACAGTACATTCCAGTACATACATACCCTTTCTAACAATACCACGGTATCTCCGACGGATACGTGGAAGCTATCGGACATCAATATAGAGCCACAGCAGGCACAACAATATTCCCTTGGCTTATTTAAAAACTTCAACGAAAAGGAAATTGAACTGAGCGTGGAGGGCTTCTATAAACAGTCAGAGAATCTGTTGGACTACAAAATCGGCTCACAACTATTGTTGAACGAACAGATTGAGACCGATGTGCTCCAAGGGGACGGTAAGGCCTATGGTGTGGAGTTCCTGCTAAAGAAGAATGATGGGGCCCTTAATGGTTGGCTTGGGTATACCTATTCCCGTTCCTTTGTAAAACTGGACAGTCAATTTGAGGAAGAGGTGGTGAACAACGGGGAATTCTTCCCCTCCAACTTTGACAAGCCCCATGATTTCAGTTTGGTGGCCAACTACAGGTTCACCAAACGGATCAGTGCCTCGATGAACTTTGTGTATCAAACGGGAAGGCCCGTGACCTATCCCGTTGGGAGCTATACGCTGAACAACGAGGACTTCGTGTTTTACAGTGACCGGAACCGTTTCCGGATTCCCGATTTTTATCGTTTGGATCTGGGGTTCAACTTGGAGGGCAACCATAAAAAAGAGAAGGCGATACACACCTTCTGGAGTTTTCAGATTTACAATGTATTGGGGCGGAACAATCCGTACTCCGTCTTTTTTATTACCGAGGAAGGTGAGATCAAGGCACTACAGAGTTCGATTTTTGCCATACCGGTACCCACATTGACCTTTAACATGAAGTTTTAAAAAATATGGGAAAACTAGTCAAATACATATTTTTTCTGACCTTTTTGGCACAGTATTCCTGTGTCGAGGAAATCGAGCCACAGAGCATCGTTGAGTTTGAGGATATCCTGGTGGTCGATGCCACGATAACCGATGAAACGAAACGGCAAAGGGTGCTGCTCAGCAGAACCTTTCCGCTGGAAGGTGAGATGAATTCCCCTGAGACAGGCGCAAATGTAGTCTTGTCAGATGGCAATGGGAACGAGACCGTTTTTGAGGAATCCGAACCGGGCACATACCTTTCACCAATTGAATTTGCCGCAGAGCCGGGGAATTCATACCGACTCCGGATAGAGACATCCGATGGAGGTTCCTATCTTTCTGCTGAAAAGCAGCTCCCTCCAAAGAGCAATATTGACAGTCTTTATGCCAATAGGATAGACAATGATCTGGGAGAAAACGGTATGGCCATCTTGGTGGACACAAGTGACCCGAATAATAACTCAACTTATTATCGATATGAGTACGAGGAGACCTACAGGATATTTGCTCCGGAATACAGGAACACGGATTTGATAATTAGTGAAGATGGGTCACTTCAATTGGGACCCAGAAATCCCAACGAATTTGAATGTTTTCCGACCAATTTTTCCACAAGTACCATTCTTAATGATACCCGGGATCAAGTAGAGGACCAAGTAGACGGATTTCTGGTTCGGTTCATCAGTAGCGATAATTTCATTTTGAGCTATCGGTATAGTATTTTAGTGAAGCAATTTGTGCATTCCCGAGAGACCTATCAGTTCTATGAATCCCAAAACGAGTTTGCAAGTTCAGAAAGTGTCTTTTCCAATACCCAACCAGGCTTTCTTTCTAGCAATATCGCATCCACCACCGGAGATGGGGAAAAGGTATTAGGAATTTTTGACGTTGCCTCGGTGGACGAGCAAAGGATATTCTTCAACTATATTGATTTTTATCCGGGGGAGAATGTTCCACCTTACGTGGTTCCTTGTATAGGAAAAACAATAAGGAGTGGTCTACGTGACTTAGTGGAATCAAACTTAGTTAAGTTTCTTGAAGTAAATAGTGGACAGTTTACGTCTGGAGCATTCATTGTTGTTCCAAGAGTATGTGGGGACTGTACGGCTCTGGGAAGCCCTGACCAACCCGATTTTTGGATTGAATGATACTAATCCCAACTGTTATGAATAAAAATACAATTGTTTATATTTTATGTGTTTTCTCTTTCTTTTTTGTCCATTCGCAAAATCAGAAGCAAAAATCACCTATTGACATACCCATGGAATCCATTTTTGTCCACAAGAATTCAGAAGTCCTCTTCTCTGGGGAACGGCTATTGTTCGGTGTCCATGTCCGCGATCTTTCCACTGAAAAAGCAAGCGATCTGAGCAAAATGGCATATGTTCAATTGTTGGGAGAAGAAGTGAAACCGATTTTTTTAAAAAAGGTTGAACTTAAAAATGGGTTTGGACATGGGGATTTTAGAGTGGGGGCCGATATAGAGACAGGAACCTATAAGCTAATGGCCTATACACAGTTGGCCAGGAACTCTGACGCCCATAAATACTTTGAAACTGACATTTTTATCATCAACCCATACATACAGCTCCGTGAAAGGAATGTTGTTTCCCAGACCACGGACTCATTGGCCAAAACCCTCGACAATCAAATTGTGGATATGGGCAGTAGTAGAGACGAAATCCAAAATAACATCTTGAGTTCTTTGGTCGATATTGAATTGGACAAAGAAATTTATGGGAAACGGGAAACGGGAAGGTTGGAAATCAACTCTGGAGTTTCACTTAATGGAGCGGTCCTTTCCCTCTCGATACGGAAAAAAGAAGCCATTAATGGGCCAGTTTCAATTTCAGCTGTTGATTATCACTCCAAGATGATAAAGGGAACCAAAAACAGGTTCATTGATGTCAGTGAAATCAAATGGTTGCCCGAACTTCGTGGTGACCACCTAACTGGGAGACTGCTGCAAGTATCGGACAGTTTTCCAGTTCCCGACACCCAAGTAGTTATGTCCATACCGGGAAGTGAATACATTGTGGACATAGCCCGTACCGATGCCAGTGGTAGATTCGGTTTTTGGTTGGAAGGGCAATACCCCCAGACAAGGAATGGATTCATGCAGATTATAGGGGATGCAAGTGATGAAACTTTTATTGTACTTGACAAAGAAGGGCCACTGCTGCCCGATAACCTTGTCTTCAATGATTTTAAGATTGACAAAACGTTGGAGGATATTATTCTTCAGCGAAGTATCCAAAACCAATTGCAAAATGCCTATCTAGCACCCATCCCTGGAACCATGGAAGTTACAACTACAGATAGCCAACCTTATTACAGGTCTTTTGATACACAATACATCTTGGATGAGTATACCCGTTTCGGTTCCATGGAAGAAACGTTTGTCGAAGTGGTGGAACAGGCCTGGATAGAAAATGTTGAATCCGATGATCCGCAATTTAAGATCCGTCCACTCCCACAATACCCACAGGACATTGTTGAAGAGCCTTTGGTGATTTTGGATGGTCAAGTGGTATTGGACCATGACCTTATCATAGGTATTCCTGCAAGGGAAATGGAGAGTATAGCGGTTTCAAGGAAAAAAATATTCATGGGTTCCAAACTGTATCAGGGAATCCTCCATTTTGAATCAAAGGACGGGAAGTATTGGGAAAGGTTTCCTATGAAGAATACTACAATACTTGAAATTGAACGTTCGTCCCTTTTAAGGACATATCCAGAGTTTCAGTATGACTATTTATCAAATATGAGTTCGGATTTGCCAGATTTCAGAAGACAACTCTATTGGAACCCTAAAATCAAAGTCAGTGGAGATACTTTTGGGTTGAATATTTGGACCTCAGATGTGACAGGTGAATATGAGATAAGGGTCGAGGGCTTTACGGAAGAGGGGAAGCCTATTTCAGGATATCAAAAATTTGAGGTGGAATAATTAATTTTTTTAAATTAAATTCTACTATTTTTTGTTAAATTTATGATTGTAAAACATCCATAAAATTTGTCTTTGAATGCACTGATTTGAAACTAGTTTAGAGTTCGGTGAATCAGCTCAGAAGCATAGTGTAAATTATTGATATACAATGTATTGTGATATTTTTCGTAATACAGTCATCCCGACCAAAATGATATCATCCGATATCAAAGAACAGCTAACTTAATGGATTTCAATGGATTAAATTTTTGTTGAAATCATTTGGTTGGCTTTTTTTATGAAAAAAGTGACCTATTGCTTCCAATTTTATGTTTGGCCTAACTGAAAGGCGTGCCCAAGGTGTGTTGTGAAAAGCATTGCTTTGTTTCACCTTGACCTAACTGTTTTTCCAGGTTTCAATTATCCGTAACGAATATTAATTCTTTCCTATAGCTTTTGCTAAATATAAATCATTATAATTGGCTTGGGCTTTTTGGCTGAAAAAGCAGTTCAAAATAGGTCTTAAGGTGTTTCAAATGGTCGGCCGTGAGATCCCCTCCTTGTAATGCTTTTGATACCATAAAGGCGCCTTCAAAAATCACAAGGGTATGGTCGGCCAAAGACTGTAAATCAATTTTGACCTTTGGATCATATTCCCTTAGAACTGCTTTGATCAATTGTGTCATGGTAGCTCTCCAAGTTAGCAGAGTTTCTGCGATATGATTCAAAGTTTGCTCATCGAATTGATTTTGCTCATAAGTATAAGAGGCATAGAGACAAGTATGGGGCTCTGTTAAACCCGACATTGTGTCAATGAATTCTTGTATAAATTGTAAAAGACGAGCCAAAGGGTCTTCTTTCAAGTGTTCGGTAGCTTTCAAAACTTCATTCATATGATGAATGTCCTCCCGTGCAAATTCTTCAATCAAAGCTTTAGCCAGTAGGTTCTTTGTTTTAAAATGATAAAAAAAAGCTCCTTTGGTGATACCTGTTCGTTCTAAGATCTGATCAATACTGGTACCTGAAAATCCGTTCTCGAATATCAATTCCTTGGATTCGGCCAATATTTTATTCCTTGTAGGTTTTCCATCTCTTCCCATACTGTAAATATAAAACTTTTAAACAAACTAGTTGGTATAGTTAAAATTAATTTTATATTTACACCATCTAGTCTGTATAAATAAACAGATGTTAATGTTTAATCCATTAAAATTATCAGTTATGGAACAATTTATTTCTCAGTTGCCAACACCATTGGAATTGATCAATGATCCCATCTCTTACATAGTCTTTGCTATTTATGGAGGCCTAATGTTATGGGAAGGTCTATTACCTGCAAGAAGACTTCCCACGGTTAAGTTTTGGAAATTAAGGGGCATGCTTGCTTTTGTACTCTTCTTTCTCCTTTCTTCTTACCTGCCCATCATTTGGGATGAAACCTTGTCTAATTATCAAATTTTTGACCTAACCGGTCTTGGAACATATTGGGGAGCCTTCGTAGGGGTAATGGTGTACGAACTTGGCGAGTATATGTGGCACCGAACCATGCACAACAGCGATCTATTGTGGAAAGGAATGCATCAAATGCACCATAGTGCTGAACGTCTAGACAGTTATGGAGCATTTTATTTTAGCCCTTTGGACATGATTGGTTGGGTTGCAGTAAGTAGCATTTGTCTGGTACTTGTAACTGGATTTACCGCTGAAGCATCGACCTTGATCATACTGGCGACCACATTCTTAACCATTTTTCAACACAGTAACATAAAAACACCAACATGGATCGGTTATTTAATTCAAAGGCCAGAGGCGCATACAGTGCACCATGCAAAGGGTATACATGCCTATAACTATGCCGGTATTACCATTTATGATATCATTTTTGGAACTTTCAAAAATCCGAAGGACTATGAACATGAAACGGGTTTTTACCACGGTGCATCGGGTAAAATAAAAGATATGCTATTGTTCAAGGACATTACCAAAAAAGATAATGACAAATAATTTTAGGATTAGGATCCGAATCTGGCTAGGTTGGTACAGTTGTTCCATAGCTTACCCAGTCCTAAACAGAGAATTATACGGGAAAAGTATGACGAAATTGAAATTAAAATAAGTTCATCATCATCATGAAAAAGTTAACGAACAGTTCAGTATTATTTGACATACCTCATTTGGGTTTGTCCAAATATCATGTCCCGAACCTAAAATGGTCCTCTTTGACCTCATAGAAGTTAATATATTGATTAGTTTGAATCAAGTAAAGGCTAGTGTTTAATTTGTTGTCGATGCCCATTAATCATTCCTTTTTGATTGTGGGCATTTTTTTCACACCCCTTGGTATATGGGAGATAGACGCCGAGAAACGGTTATCACATTAGGCAAGCCCAAAGCCCTAATTAGGCAATACAATACCCTGCTTTGCGGCAAATACAATATCCTTTATGGCACTGAAATCCCTCAGGGGATTATTTTCCAATACTAAAAAACTAGCTTCATACCCAGCTTCCAGCTTTCCGATTTTACGTTCTGGAAAAACATATTGCGGTGTGTCCATGGTAAGAATCTTCAATAATTCTTCATTACTAAAAATGTCCAGCGCATGGAGTGCATCAATTTCGGGTGTCAAGGTCATATTGAACATGTCCGAACCTACAATAATGTTTCCGCCTGCATTTTTAAAGCGGGTAAGAAAACTTTTGGTAAATGCTGTTTTGGCCAAGCTATCTTTTATAGTTCTTCTGGATATACTGATTGCGGTGGTAGGTATTACCCGCATTCCTTTGGAAGCCGCCTTTTGCATGGATTGGTCATCCACATAATATTTCAATTCATTTTCCGGCAGGCCTTCAAAACCGTAGCCGGGCATGTGCGCTACACAATCCACACCTATTTCAGCGGCAAATTCAAAATCCGAAGCCGTTTCGATATGGGCGTACACAGTGAACCCTTTTTTCTTTAGTTTTTCAGCCACTAGCCGGGCCACTGGTTTGGAAAGGCCATGCAAACCTGCAGTTCCTGTATTGCTGTTGACCTTATAGTTTTCCACATCAAGTAGATAAATTTTGGCCACATCTGGGTTTGAATTATAAAATATATTCAGTTTTTCATCTATTTGAGAAATGCTATCAATAAAAATGTAAGAGTTGTTCTCTTCTATGCGGCTTTGCAAGATTTTATCCATATTGCTTTCCCAATTGTCAAATGTAAGTCCCATGGAAAATGGTTCGTAGGCCATAAATGGATGTCCCAGTGTGGATGTAAGTCCTTGCTGGGCAAATTTGACATCGATGGTGGAATCGTTTTCAAAAAAGCTTCGCAATGCGTTGGCCTGTTTTTGCATGGAGGTCAAAGCTTGATAGTAGAAAGTACCCTCATCTAAATAGGCTTTGGGAAGAAAACCCAACTGCCATTCTCTATCAAGATTGTGATTATGGGCCGAGGCAAAGGGTGGAATAACATAACCGCCTTTCAAATCTGTAGTTTTCACTATGGAATCGGGAGATTCATCCGAAAAAATACCGTCAACCTCATAAAATACTTTGGAAATAAAGTCCTTTCCATTATACCATTGGCCATTGGTGTATGCTGTTCCCCATGTTTGTATTTCTTTCTTTTGCTTACAGGATGGATGAATGCTGATTAGAAGCAACGCAAAAAAACAGTACAGGTATCTCATGGTCGATTGTCGTTTAAAAAAGATTCTCAAAGTAAGAAATTTATAAAAATCTTTTTAGGGACACTCTCGATTTCTATCAGATTGGCTTTAAACGATAGATCGCTCCGCCATCAACACCAATATAAAGATAACCGTCAGGTCCTTGCCTTACCACTCTAACTCTTCTGCCAAAATCTTTCAAAATCCGTTCTTCATGAACCACCTTGTCCTCTTTTAGTACCAATCTGTTTAAATGGGTCAATGCCATGGCACCAACAAATAAGTTACCCTTCCATTGTTCAAGTTTATCCCCTGTATAGAAAACCATACTGCTGGGCGCGATGGAGGGAGTGTAGTAATGTACAGGTTGTTCCATACCCTCTTTATGGGTAATTCCATCACCGATGGGAGTATCGTCATAATCTATGCCGTGGCAAATTATGGGCCATCCATAGTTGAGTGCGGGTTTGATCAGGTTGAGTTCATCGCCACCTTTCGGTCCATGTTCGTGCAGCCAAAGTTCTTGGGTTTTGGGATGTAGCGTCAGCCCTTGTGGATTTCGATGCCCTAAACTCCAAATTTCAGGTTTGGCATTATCGGTATTTACAAACGGATTGTCCTTGGGAATACGGCCATCATCAAAAATGCGCATAACCTTGCCCAGATGATTATTTAAGGTTTGGGCTGAATCCATTAGGTCATAACGGTCGCCCATGGTAAAGAATAGGTAATCGTTTTTGATGACCATTCGGGTTCCGTAATGGCTTGGAGAAGGGTAATAGGGAAACGCTGTAAAAATTCGTTCGGTTTGGGTCAACGAATCCCCATTAAGTTTTCCGCGGTCAATGGCCATGGTACTTGCTGTGGAATCTCCCACGGAATGTGCAAAATAGAGCCAATCATTTTCTTGGTATTTGGGATGCGGCAAAATGTCCAAAGCGCCCCCATCCAAGCGGCAATACGATTTAGGAACGCCTTTTATCACAGTTTTTCTCCCTGATTTCAAATCCACCTGAATTAGTTCCCCGGAAAATCGATTGGTGACCATCATCTTGTTGTTGGGTAAAAAACACATGCCAAAAGGAACACGAATACTATCTGTTATCATCTCCAGTTGAATTTTTCCTTGCTCACTTTCAAATATCAAATCTGATTTTTGGTTAGTACAGGCAGCAAAAAGGAATACCATCCCAAAAAAGAGTAAAGAGAACGGTCGAAAATTGTTATTTTTCATAGGCCTTGCGATTATGATGAAACAAAAGGATTTTGGCAAATGTGGCCCCTGGGTCTTTAGCCTACCTTTGGATTTGCCTAAAACTCATACGGATTTATAAATCCGTTAGTCAAATGAGGGTTTTTGCACCAGAACAGTTGTAAGAGCGTATTGCCACAAATGCTTCTGTAATTCCATTAGCTAAAGCCCTGAATATAAAATATTCGGAAGGTTATCTCGTTTATACTATGTTGAACCAAACAATGTATTCCACAAAATGGACAGACCAAAGTTCTTGGGCGACATTTGAAACTCTAATAGTGCATTATGAAAACATTCTTTATTCTAATACTTTCTTTAATGGCGATTCCTCATGGGGAAGTGGAGCAAGACTCAATACTTTATGCTACGTACCAAGGTCATGATTCCCAGATGTATCTTTTTGAGGATGATGAGGGTGAGACCCATGAGTTTGCAACCATTAGGGGTTCTGCATCCAAGAAGTACAACATGGACTCCGATGACCATGTAGGAAAGATGTTCAAGGTTGTCTACACCATCGAATCCGAAGAAGAGGGTGACACCTATATTATTTTGGACTTGGAGTTGCCCATGTAAGAATCTCCTTTGAACAAGCTCATTTATGGGATTTCTGTCAATGAATCCTTTTCTAGAACTACAAATTTACTAAAGAAGATATCTGTGGTTGAACGCTGGATGTGCGACACTAATATCAGACGTAGAAGTATTCTCAGTTTAAGCGCTCTTCCTTATACCTTTTTCTAGATTGCCATACCAATGATTGGATTTCTGTCTTTTCGATGCATCGGTTCTTTGGTCCACTTTTCACTTTTTTTCATCAAAAAATCAAAGCCTTTAAAAAAGTATAAACTCAAAAGGCCCATTCGTTAATGGATATGCCCCATTGATTAATTCTGACATCAATATAGTGCGGTTACACAGTATGTTTGTTTCAGTAAGCAAAAGTTCTTAGTTATTAAACTGAATAACCTCCAAATAGGATGGGGTAATTTGTAGGGTACTTTTAGTGTTCTTTACCTATAAAACATCTTGTTTAAATGAGGTTCCCGTTGCGCCAGGGGGTTTTTGAGGTTGAGCCCCTTGGTTGTAACGGTTTTCTAAGATAAACACCCGAACATTTAACCTGCTTTGCAGAAAGGAGCCTTTTACGGCTCCTTCCTGTTTTTGGTTTTCCCATCGGAGAGAAACGGGTCCAACTTGAATTGTTCACATCTTTTGGTAAAATTGATCTTAAACCAGACGGGGGATCTGTAAGTTTTTCCGCAAAAAAACTACTTTTGTAATCTAACCTAATTTAGGAAGTTATTTGTTATGTCAGAACCAGTTGAAAGAATAAAAACATTGATTATAGGTTCCGGCCCTGCTGGATATACCGCTGCTATATATGCTGCTAGAGCGGATTTGAAACCTGTTGTATACACAGGCATGGAGCCTGGTGGGCAACTTACCACTACTACCGAAGTGGATAATTTTCCGGGATATCCCGAAGGTGTGGACGGTCCGACCATGATGGTGCAATTGCAACAACAAGCCGAACGTTTTGGAACTGATGTTCGGGTAGGTATGATCACTGCAGTGGAATTAAGTGATGAAGTAGGAGGAATTCACAAAGCGACTGTGGACGATTCCAAACAGATTGAAGCAGAGACCATTATCATTTCGACCGGGGCCTCCGCAAAGTATTTAAATATACCAAGTGAGCAACGTTTACGTGGTGGTGGAGTCTCTGCCTGCGCTGTTTGCGATGGCTTTTTCTATAAGGGTCAAGAAGTTGCCATTGTAGGTGGTGGTGATACGGCGGCCGAGGAAGCCTCCTATTTGGCCAATATTTGTAAAAAAGTGACCATGTTGATCAGGAAAGACCACATGCGTGCTTCCAAGGCCATGCAGCATCGAGTAAATAGTTTGGATAACATTGTGATACGTTACAATAGCGAGGTCGATGAAGTTTTGGGTGATCAAGTTGTTGAAGGCCTTAGGATAGTGAACAATCAGACTGGGGAGAAAGAAGAGATTGCCATAACCGGACTGTTTATTGCTATTGGTCACAAGCCCAATACCGATATCTTTAAAGGGCAGCTGGAAATGGATGAAACAGGATATATCATCACTAAGGGTAAGTCTACCAAGACCAACAAGCCCGGAGTCTTTGCAAGCGGTGATGTACAAGATAAAGAGTACAGACAAGCGGTAACTGCAGCAGGAACCGGCTGTATGGCAGCCTTGGACGCAGAACGCTATTTGGCCCTTGTTGATAACAAAGAAACCGTTGGAGCGGAGTAGGAAAGCACGTTATAAAAGTAAAAAAGGCACCCTTGGGTGCCTTTTTTGATGGAGTGCTAACTCATTCATTTTAATCGATTCGTTTATAATTTTCAGAGAAGGTTCGATTTCCATCCTCATCTAAGGTTATTTGACTGTAGGCGTCATCCTTGAGATCAAGCTCAAATACGAACTCCGTTAAAGTATCCAAAGCTTTCATCATCTCCGCGTCCCCATATATAATTGTTTCATGCAGTTCATCATCGGTGATGTAATAAGATCCATAGCCAAACCTGCCATTGTTGTCATTGGGAACATACCGGGACCACATTACTTTTCCATTATAGTACATTTTGACTTGTCGATAACCATCTGACTTTGGCACCGTATCCGAAACATTCACACCATCATCATAACTATAAAAGCTTTGTAACTCCCATGTACCTTCAATGGAGTGCATGCTCACCGGTTTTGGTGAAGTGAGTGTCGTGGCCGATATGAAAAGCAACATCAATATGGCCAAACCTATTATTTTTTTCATGGTTGTGTGTTTGTTGAGATTGCTCTAAAAAGATACGATATTTTTTAATAAATAGTCAAATGTTATATTAAAAAAATAAGAATATATCAAGAGAAAGACCTGGTTTTCACCAGGTCTTCAATTTGGTCAGGTCGATTTAGCAGTTTAAGTTGTTCTAGAGGGCTAGTTTGACTTTTTGCTATAATGCTAGTATTTCCGAACACTTCCAGAAACGGACTTTTTCGTTTCCACGTTTGCCTCTCCAGTATATGATATATCCGCTCCGCTACTGGCATCGGCAACCAATGATTCTGAAACGTTCACGGAGATATCAGCTCCGCTGCTAGCATCCGCATTACAATTTTTGGTCATTAGGCTTCGGGCTCTTATGTCCGCTCCGCTACTGGCATCGGCATACAGATAATCTGTTTGTCCACTAACCTTTATTTCTGCCCCGCTGCTAGCTTCAGCAGAAACCTCTTGGGCGGTTAACTCCACTTGTAGGTCAGCACCACTGCTGGCTTCCAATTCCACTCTTTTAGAGGTTACGACGTTTTGTACAATAAGGTCTGCACCGCTGGAGCTTTTTAGTGCCTCAACCTTGGGAAGTGTTACATAAATCTTTTTGGTGGCCCTGCCAATATTTTCAATAGCATGTATTTTAAGTCTTCCATCCCTGATGTCAGTCCCAATCAGATCAATGATGTTTTCGTCGGCTTCTACCAAAATTTTAAACTCGCTGTCCTGTGTTACAAATACATCCAGTCCCTCCGAAGCAGAGACCACACTAAAGTCTTCTTTTACGTTTCTGGTTTCTTCCACCACATTTCCGTTCCCTCGTTTCCCGTTTCCAAAGTTGACATCCAACATGCAGGAGGAGGCAAAGATGGAAAAGAAAATGGCGATTGCAATTTTAGCTAGTGTTGTCATGATTGTTGTTTTAATGATTGATTCAAAATTCGTATTATCTATATATTTATTTAAGAAAAGGTTACCCAACTGTCAAAATTGACGGTTCAGTTGTCTTTCTTTTCTCCGGTCTTAATTTCAACGCCTTCTTCATCGATTTTCATTTTAAAGGAATCATCACGATTTTTTAAATCGATATTTACACCATCTTCATTAATGATGATTTGCCCTCCTTCTTCCTGTTCATCAATCTTTTCGGCCTCCTCTTCAGGGCAGTCCAGGCATTTTAACTCTCCATCTTCTCCCATGGCCCAGGTATATCCAACAATTCCGCTTCTGTAATAATCCCGGTCATTGGAAATTCCTCTTCCCACATGTCCTCGGGTCGATTCGTCAAAACGAACAATCCTGCCCTCGGGAACATATATGGTAGAGGTCACCTCTTGGTTTCGGGCTTTGTTCGATGGATCTGTGGTTAGATACTCATCCAAGATGATTTGGTTGTCACGTAGCTCATACCTGTAGTTGATTTCCTTGGCTCTTTCCCTGGCGGCCAAGGTGGTGTTTCCATGGGCATCTTTTCGTATATTAATCTTTACAATGGAATCCTCGGACTTTCTCATTTTGATGTCCACCTCATCTGAAATCAAAATTTTCTTGTCGTTTTCATCATAGGTGAAGGCCATTCTTCCAAAATGCAGATTGTCCATCCCATAATCCAACTCGGAGTCTCTCATCTTAATAAATAAGGTGTCGGTTGCATTCTCCATAGTGATTTGCTCTTTGATGTTGGTACTGCCAACATTGGCAAACTCCGCTGTTTGGCGTATGGCCAGTGCAAAAAGTACCCCCATGGAGATCAACCATAGTCCCAAGAGCGAAAACTTTGCAATGTTGCCAATGGATTTAAGGTTGTTGACCAAGATTTTCAGTCCGAGATAGAGTAAAAAGAAAAACGGTATGCCCAGTGCAAAGAACAACAATAGGGACACAACCCAAACTGGTGCACCTGTGGTGAGCACGATTTCATAAAAATCCACACCTGGTAAATGCACAGCATTGACCATGCCCACGGTGAACAAAGCGATAAACAAGCCAATTAGGGTTGCTGCACCAATAATGATCAATAAGATGCCAATGAACTTGCCAAATACTTTGAAGAGGAACATAATAATGTCCCCTAGGGTATCAAAAAAGGTCTTGGAGCCGCTCTTGACCTTGTTGCCCACTTTTTCGTAGTCAACATTTTTTACTTTATCTGCAACATCATCAAACCCCTCTTTAACTTTGCGTTCTATATTGCTGATGTTGATAGGCTCTCCCCGCATGTCCAATTTTTGCGAGGTGGTTGCGGCTTCGGGCACCAATATCCACAACAATAGATAGGCAATCAGTCCAAATCCGGTGAATACGGCCAACAAAATAAAAATCAGTCTGATCCAAAGTGCATCAAAACCGAGGTAGTGCTCCAGACCAGCGCAGACACCACCAATGTATTTTTGGTCCACATCACGGTACAGTTTTTTGGCCCTGCTTCTAGGTTGCTCGAAACTCCTTTTGGGTTCATCCTCAAAAATGTCCTCATCGACCATATAGTCCTCAGGTTGCCCCATAATGTTGATGACGGCATCCACTTCTTTTTGAGTGATGACCTGACGTTCGTTTTCCATTTTTTCCAAGAAAAGCTCGGCAATCCGGGCCTCAATATCGGAGATGATTTCATCACTTCCGGTTGTGCCGGCAAAGGAGCGTTTTATCGATTCCAAGTATCGCCTTAATTTGTCGTACGCACTGTCGTCTATGTGAAAGAGCGTATTGGCGAGATTTATATTTACTGTCTTGTTCATTGCTTTAGATTCTTATTTAGTGTTGGTTACCAGATTAACTGCATTTCTAAGTTCGTCCCAGGTGCCATTGAGTTCTTTTAGGAACAATTGGCCTGTTTCCGTAAGTGCGTAATATTTGCGGGGCGGTCCGGAGGTGGATTCTTCCCAACGATAATTGAGCAGTCCAGCATTTTTTAGCCTTGTCAACAAGGGATAAATGGTTCCTTCCACCACCAGCATCTTAGCGTCTTTTAGGGCTTCTAGAATTTCGGAGGCATACTTGTCCTCATCTTTGATGATGGAGAGTATGCAATACTCCAGAACCCCTTTGCGCATTTGTGCTTTTGTGTTTTCTATGTTCATAACTTCATGGTTCTAATTTTACCGAACTGGGTCCGGGATTTGATTAACTGTTCGTTTTTTTGTTTCCACTTCCAGTCCCCTGTGATGAGCAGGGGAGTGGAAACGTTTTTTGATTGATTGATTTTTTGATTGATGATTAAACTCCTGTTTTTATTTGATGAATTTTATGGTAAACGGATATTTAAAGGTTTCTCCTTCGTTGGTCCTTATGGTCGCCAATATGGTATATACTATATTGATAATGGCCAAAGCTAGCTGAAAGATTCCTGTGATGCCTGCAGGCCAGAACAACCGACCAAACCGAAAGTCGTCACTGCTTATGTGGATGTTCAAGTTGTTCAAGTCGCTCAATCGATGAAATCCAAAATGGTCCCAATCGAACAAGTCGGGCAGAAAACCGATAAAAAATGGAATGGTAATCAGTCCAGCAACAATTGAATAGAGCAACATACTCATTTGAAAATTGAGGGCCTGTTTTCCATTATAGTCCACAAACTTGTGCTCTTTTTTGTTCGCTGTCCACAGAATCAAAGGAAAAATAAAGTTCCCGAAGGGAATAAAATATTTTGAGAAGGTGGACGCATGTATTATTGCGGACAAATTTCTTTCGTGTTTGGTTATTGTGGCAGCCATTTTTGATTGATTATTTTATATAACAATTTTGTTTACCTATTAGCTTACAATGCAAATATATATCCAAAAGATGGTACTATGCAAAACAAAGTACTATAATTTAACATAAAATTAACAAATGTTGTTAATGATATTTTCAATACATTTACGACGCTAAAGTTTTAATTATGGCCATTAAACCCAGTAAATTCAACACATTTACATTTTTTAAACTCCCTGCTGCATGGTGGTGCGGTGTTCGGTTAAAATACATCGACGAGAAAAAGGCAGTAACGACCGTGAGGCATAAATGGGTGAATCAGAACCCTTTTAAATCGATGTTTTGGGCCGTGCAGGGTATGGCAGCGGAGCTAAGCACCGGGGCCATGGTGATGAACGAAATCCAGAAAAGTGGTAAACGAATATCGATGCTGGTGGCCAACAACAAAGCTACCTTTACCAAAAAGGCTACGGGAAGGATCACCTTTACTTGTAAGGATGGTCATTTAATTGCAGACGCTATTCAAAACACACTCAGAACAGGGGAGGGGCAGACCCTTTGGATGGAGTCTGTCGGCGTGAATTCTGATGGTGTGGAAGTCTCCACTTTTCATTTTGAATGGACCATTAAACTGAAAAGCTGAGCTTCTTCTTTCTATATATGTTAATTTTTAGTAATTTCATTTTTCATCACTAATAAATTGAAATTTAGTACACATGGGAAAATTTGAAATTAAGACCACAGAATCAGGAAAGACCATGTTCAACCTTAAAGCAGGTAATGGACAGGTAATCCTAACCAGTCAATCCTACGCCAGTATGGATGGTTGTAAAAACGGTATCGAGTCCGTAAAGAAAAACGCACAGGACGATGCACGTTTTGAGCGCAAAACAGCCAAGGATGGAAGTCCATTCTTTACTTTGAATGCCACCAATGGACAAGTAATAGGTAAAAGTGAGATGTATTCTTCCACTGATGCCATGGAAAATGGGATTGCTTCGGTAAAGAAAAATGCACCTGATGCCGATGTGGAAGACAACTCCTAGCCGAGTCATCTAATTTTCTTAAATAAACATAAAGAAGGCAGCTTTAGGGCTGCTTTTTTATTCACTAATCGTAACAAACGGAAAAATGAAACTACCAATAGTCATGTTAAAATCAAAAACTTAGAACTTCCAAAATAATAAAGAATAGAATTATCTATTAATTTGGACACTTCTCATTAATAGAAAAACGAATATGGAACTTCCTCCATCTCCCATTTCTGCAATTAACATTGAACTTTTTATTAAAAAATGCAACTATTTATATACTCTATTAAAAACCAAATTTTTAGAAAGAATTGAGCCGAAATGTTTTCATAAAAAGGTTCTATGGTTCCGTAAAAAGTTGGTCTTATGTAACCGCATCATTACCTAGTAGAGAATAAGATGGCCTATGCAGGGAAACGTCAAAGCTTGGTGTGCGTCATTCCCAAGTCCACCCTGTTAGAGAAACCGAAAAGTTTTTGGTTGAGCTGCACAAAAAAAGGGAACAGTATGTTACAGCTCCTAAGACATCAAGGTTGGATGAGGTCAGGACCGTCCTGTCACATAACTATCACCTGTCTGGATGCCCATAAAAAAACAGGGGAATCCCCTGTTCTTTACACTTATTGGTATGATGTCCGTATCCCATTGTCCTTCCCATCGGAAGAATATGGGCGATCAAGGTTAGGCCACCAACGTTCTTTCAAGAATCTGGGTCACCTGCTCCAATTGTAGGGGCTTTGTTATAAAACCCTTTACGTAAGGTCCATATTGCCGGGCCATCTCGCGGTCCTTTTCGGATACCGAGGAGGTCACAACGACCACGTCGATATGGGTCGGGAAATCCTCGAGTACCATGAACTCAAGAAATTCGAAGCCGGTCATTTCGGGCATGCTGATGTCCAACAGCACCAATATGGGCTCAATCCTTCCCAGTTTGAACCGCAGATTGTCCAAGGCCTCTTCGGGGTTGGTAAAACTCTTCACCCTGTCTTCAACGCCCAATTTTCTAAGAAGGACCTGGTGCAGGGTATTGACCATCTCCATATCGTCCACCAAATAAATTTCTGAATACATTTTTTAGGGGTTTAAAAGTTTGTCCCCCTCAAGTTATTGTAGGCGGGGCATCTTTAAAACAAATTGTTGCAAAGTATTCATTTACAGATGTAAAAGCGCCAAATACTGAGGCATGACCCTTGTTTTTATGTGAATTTTTCCTACTATACTTTCTTATAAGGACCCCAATGCGGAACAGGGGGCCATGCGGAACCCGATGGTCGGGGGACCAAAATCAGGAGGGCACTGGGTGGGAGATGGGGGGCATGGTGATGGTGAAGACACTGCCAAGGCCTGGTTCGCTTTCCACATCGATGGTCCCCTTCATGGCCTCGACCTGGGTCTTGACCAGATAGAGCCCCAGGCCCTTACCTTCCGTATCACGGCTGAACCTGCCGTACATATCGAAGATTTTTTCCTTTTTCTCCCTTTTGGACAGGTCCATGCCCAATCCGTTGTCAAGTACCCGGATCTCGAACCCACCCTCCACGGTACTTCTGGAGACCACCCTGACGTGCGGACGCCTTTCAGTGGACCGGTACTTGATGGCGTTGAGCACCAGGTTGTAGAGGATGTTGGAAAAGTAGCTTTTGATGCCGTACAGACGCGGTGCACCGGACAGGTCCCTTTCTACCGTGGCCCCGGCCTCGGCAATGTCCCCCGCCAAGAGCTTTTCGACATCGGCCATGATCTCTTCCAGGTCCACGGGCACAAAGGTCTCCTTGGAGATGTCCCGTAAGGTAAGGGCATGGTTCAGGTCCCTAACGGTGGTGTCCAAGGTCTCCACCATGGTGCCGATATCGGCTATGGCCCTTTCCCTCATGCCCTTGTCCAGGTCAAAGAGCGCCACGAGTCCCTGAAGGGTGGCGATGGGGGAACGGATGTTGTGGGAGATGACATAGACAAAGTGCTGCAGTTCGTCGTACTGCCGCTGTATGCGGCGCTTGGCCCTCTCGATGAAGGTCACGTCCTGGGTAGTGCCGGCCATACGGTAGGGCTCGCCCTTGGCATTGTAGAATGCCTTACCCTTTTGGTGTACAAACCGGATGCTCCCGTCTATCAGCACGATGCGGTGCACGATGTCGTGCAATACCTTGTTTTTGATACAGTTCTCTACATCGGCGTTGAAGGCCTCCCGGTCCTCCGGGTGGATGATGCCCATGAGTCCCTCATAATTGGCCTCGAATGTCTCCGGATCTTGGCCGAAGACCTTGTAGAGCTGATCGGACCAGGTGATTTTGTCCTTGACCATGTCCCAGTTCCAGTGGCCCAGATTGGCGATTTCCTGTGCCTCTTTGAGGTACCTTTCGCTCTGTTGCAGTTCTTGGTAGGTCTGTACCCTACCAGTGATGTCACGCCTGTAGACACTGCAACCCCTGACCTTTCCTTCCGTGTCCACAATGGGGTGGAAGGAGAGTTCATGGTACCGTGGTGTCCCATCGCCGTTTTGGGATTTGGACTCCGTCTGGAACTCCTCTCCCGAAAAGACCCTGTCGTACAACCTTTTTCTTTCCTCTACATTCATAAAGGAATATCGTTGGTCCAAGATCTGATCGCCCAACTTGGGGCACTCCCCCGTTTCCTCCATCATGGCCTCCGAGAATGCCCGGTTATAGGTGAGCAACCTGTATTCCGTGTCCACCGACCAGATAAGGTCGCGGGTATTCTCCAATATGGAACGGCTCTGCCGGACCTGTCGCTCCCCTTCCTCCGACAGGGAATGCACCACCTTGATGATGGGCTTGACCAGGATCTTGTAGAGGCCGAACAGGAACAGTACGAACATGGCGATCAGAACGGCCACGATGTACTGCAGGGAGGTCAGCCCCTTTTCGGTATCGGTCTGGAGCACATCCACCACTTGGTCCATGCCCTCGAGGAAACCGGCCTCCCATCGGGCCAGATCGGCATATTCCCCCGCCTCCAGTTTCCCGAGGTCTTCCCGCAGGGCGAGTCGGACCATGTTTTCCTGTAAGGGTGATATTATTTTGAGCAGACTGTCGATCTCCGGGTTTTGGGGCCTGGGGATGCCCAGCACATCGTTTCCATGGCGCAGGGCCCTGTGGATACTGTCCCATAGCTCCACATCACTTTTGATCACCTCGTCAAGGGAAGCGTCCCGGGGCAGGGCGTGGATTCCCTTGGCTAGTTTCTGGCCCAGGGTGCGCTGGCGCCCTGCCAGGTTGATGATCATGGCGGAGTTGTCGCGTTTCTCGATGAACAGGTCGATGGTGATCACCAGGGCGACGGCCACCACAACGGCAAGGACGAAGCTCAGGATGATGGATTTCCGGATGTTCTCGAAGGAGACCTGTTTGGTGGGGGAGAGGAAGCTGCTGATCATGGTTGGATGCCCTTTCATCGGAAAGGATTGATTAAATATAAAGAAATTTCTTAAACCATTGCGTTTGTGGTAAAATCACGAAAAAGTAAAAAAGTTCTCTAGGACGCCCACTTTTTGTGTTTGGAAAAGAAGTTTGGTGAGGCCTTTTTGATTGTTCGTATCCCATATCTTGTCAAAAGACTTACCATAGGGAACAAAAAAGCCCCTTTTGGGGGCCTTCGTTTAATTTCTGATACTCTTGGAATTCAGTTCCCTCCGCTCAAAGAGAAGCTGCCGTCCCCGTTGAAGGAGCTAACGGTGATTGTCACTGACCATACCCCAGAGGTCCCCGCATCGGTTACCCCGGAAAAGGAATCTGGCTCTACCACTCCGTTTAAAGACCTATCCAAAACGGTATTGCCATCGGCATCCAAAACGACCATATTGAAAGTACCTTGGGACGTTGCTGTAATGTCCGCATTGTAATCTGCGGTTGTGAGATTATTGTTCCAACTAAACATTCTACTGGTCGTACCACCATTTCCTGTAAAACTGGCATCAACATCTCCATTGAAATCGGAACGGTCACCCACAGTAAAATCCGAAGGGTTTGTCTGTAATAATGTTCCGTTAACTGTTACTCTTGCGTAGGTATCATCGTCTTTGCTACAACTAGAAAATACAAAAAATGCAAATAAGATTGAAAATAGCTTTATGATTCTTCCGTTTTGTATAAAACTAGCGTTCAATAAATTCATAATAAAAGATTTAAGGTTATGGACATAATAACAGTTAAAAAAACTAAAACCCTACTTTGGTATTTCTAAAGGCGGTCATTGCCGTAACAAACTATAATAAAAGAGTACCAATAGATAAAAGTTAAATCATTTGAACAAGTACATCATGAGTAGCACAAACCACGAAATAGACTATGAAATTTACGGAGAAGAAATGCAATATGTGGAGATAGAACTGGACCCGCAGGAGGCCGTTGTGGCCGAAGCCGGCAGTTTTATGATGATGGATACTGATATTAAAATGGACACCATTTTTGGTGACGGTTCCAACCAAGATAGAGGCGTTCTGGGAAAGATTTTCTCTGCTGGCAAGCGAGTTCTTACAGGGGAAAGTCTGTTTATGACCGCTTTTCTCAATGTAGGACAGGGCAAAAAACTGGTAAGCTTTGCATCTCCTTATCCAGGGAAAATCCTACCTATAGACCTTTCTGAAAAAGGCGGCAAGTTTATCTGCCAAAAAGATGCCTTTTTATGTGCCGCAAAAGGGGTATCTGTGGGCATTGAATTCTCGAAGCGTTTGGGGCGTGGACTTTTTGGAGGTGAAGGTTTCATTATGCAAAAGTTGGAAGGGGACGGAATGGCCTTTGTACATGCTGGGGGAACCTTGGCAAAAAAAGAACTGGCCCCTGGTGAAGTCTTGAAAGTGGATACGGGATGCATTGTGGGCTTTTCACAGACTGTGGACTACGATATTGAGTTCATCGGTGGTATTCGCAATACAGTGTTCGGCGGCGAGGGACTCTTTTTTGCCACGCTACGTGGACCAGGAACCGTCTATATTCAATCGTTGCCCTTTAGCCGTTTGGCTGGACGTGTCTGGGCCGCAGCACCTCGAGGTGGCGGGAAGGATAAGGGAGAAGGAAGCATTTTGGGAGGCCTTGGGGATTTGCTGGACGGGGATAATCGATTTTAAAATAGACCCTGAACCAAAATTTGTAGGGTCGAGTGCAGTCGAGACCGGTTTTTTGCTATGTTCGCAACATGGATTTTCGTAACCTTTTTGACTTTCTAGAACAGCTTCAACAAAACAACAATAAAGAGTGGATGGACACCCATCGAAAGTGGTATAGATCACTTCGAGCTGAATTCATTCTATGGTTGGATGACCTGGATGCGACGCTGGCGCAATTGCATGACGACTATTACCCCACTCCAGGGAAACGGGGCATCAATCGAATCAACAATAACTTAATGTTCCATCCCCACAAACCGGTATACAAGGACCATTTTGGGGCTGGTTTGGACAAGGCGCCAAATTCGGCCGACTTCTATGTTGAAATTGGATTGAAACAATGTCTTCTGGCCGGGGGGTTCTGGCGGCCCGAAGCCAAAACGCTACGAAGTATCCGGGAGGGCATCGATTATAATGGTGAGGAATTACAAGCCATATTGGACAAATCTTCCTTTAAAACAACATTTGGTGGTCTGTACGAGGATGAAAAATTGACCCAGGCACCCAAAGGTTTTTCCAATGATCATCCACATATTGAATTATTAAGGAACAAGACTTTTGGAGTGGAGCATTTGTTGGATCGAGATGAGGTGTTTCAGGATGATTTCAAGGAAAAAATCATTAAAGTGTACCTGGAAATGCTCCCTTTTCGGCGCTATTTGAATCATGCAGCGTCAGTATAAAATTATGTTATGAAATACGGAAACGTAAAAAACATTAAAAAAGAACTGCTGTCCGATAATTGGTACACCTTGCACAAGATCACTTTTGAATATCAAAAAGAAGACGGTGCATGGGAAACCCAGGTACGGGAAGCTTACGACCGGGGCAATGGGGCCGCCATATTATTATATAATTCCACAAAGAATACGGTGTTGCTCACACGCCAGTTCAGGATGCCAACATACATAAATGGCAACTCCCATGGCATGATGATAGAAGTCTGTGCCGGACTATTGGAAAAGAACAATGCCGAAGCGACCATTAAAAAGGAAGTAGAAGAGGAGACCGGATATAAGGTGGAGAAGGTTCAAAAAGTATTTGAGTCCTATATGTCACCAGGTTCCGTGACAGAGATTCTTCATTTTTTTATTGCTGAGTATGAAGACGCCATGAAAGTAGGCGAGTGTGGGGGTGCGGAAGATGAAACGGAGAACATTGAAGTGTTGGAACTTTTCTTTTCAGAAGCATTGCAAATGATACAAACCGGTGCAATTAAAGATGCAAAGACCATCATGTTACTGCAGTACGCCCAAATTCAGGACATTTTTCATCAGTAACGATCATACAGTTTTTTCAAGGTAAGGAATATTTGTTGGCGAACCTCCGAAGCAGGGGTTTTAAAGTGGTTGTTCATAAAACTGAAAATGAGCAACTTTCCAGACTTGGTCTTGAGATAGCCACTTAAGTTGTAATTGTTCCCCAGTGAACCGGATTTTGCAAAAATAAAAGGGTCCGTATCTGGATTTTTCCCGGTTTCAACTGTACCCGATACATCCCACATGGGAAACAGTTTAAACAAGCGTTCCTCAGGAACTTCATCATATAGTTTTTGTAACACATGGACCATAGATTTAGGTGTAAAAAGATTGTAGCGCGAAAGTCCAGAACCATCCACCCATCGAGGTTTGTTTTCCAAGTCACTCAAGTCGTTTTCAAACATGTGTGCAATGGCCCTTTCAATGCTCAATGTATCTGAAAGCGTTGAGGAGGCCGTAATCAAGAGTTGCTCGGCCAAAAAATTATCACTTTCAAATAACATTCGTTTATAAATGGAATCGGTCTCCATTCCATATAGCGTTTTTTTCTCTTTTGCAGGAAATTGAGAGGTAAGAACAATTTTTTTCCCCAAAAGACCCTCCAATAAATTTTGGGTCAACTGCGTACTTGTTCTAAACGGTATCTGTACACTGTCCAGCTCTGGTTTGACATAAAAATCGTTGGAAAACTCATTTCTCGATATGGTGGTGTCCCTTAAGGTAACCTTGTCCTCAAAATACACTGGGGATATTTTCAAACTATCCATCTTGTATATGGAAACCACGTTGCCATAAAGCGGTATGGGGCTAATTTCTGGGGAGAAGGAGGTGTCATAATCTTCCCAAGCCCATCCTGGACCGTAGCGTCTCCCCTCAAAATTGTTAGGATATAATGCAATGTTGGATTGCTGTTTAAGCCACCTAATGGCAGTACTGTCCTTGAAAAAAGGATGCAACCAAGTGGGGTTTCCTGTACCTTCAACATAAACAGTGTCTTTTGTAACGGTATACCTCAGACTTGGAATATGTTTTGGCAGCAAACATAACCCAGTGTAGAAAGTGAAAATCTTGACATTGCTTGCAGGCGTGAAGTAGGTGTCACCATGGTGATTGTATACCAATTTTTTGGTTTTTCCATCCGAAATGACCAGGCCGTGCAGTGAGTTTTGGAATATCTGTGTGTTGAGGTCATTATTCAGGGATTTTTTGAGCGAGGCGCACCCGGAAAAAAGAAAATAAAAAATTAAAAGTATGGTAGTCAAATAGTTGAAAGATTTGAAACCAGTTTTTATCATACGGCCTTTTATCGAATTTAACACGAATTTATCCAATTTTTAACTGTGGACCGATACAATTAAAGCTGTTTTTCATTAATTTCGAGTACAACCAATAATTTAAACAATCAAATTCCTATGCCCAGAGCTATGTTAGATTACACCAAAACAGTCCTTCAAAAGGTCAGTTTTGATGCCAAACTCTTCGCTAAAGAATTGAAGAAAGCAGTTTCACGTTTGTTGCCAAGTGAAATAGAGGAACTTAAAATCTGGCTTCAGTATTTTATTTTGGATAAGCCAGAGTTACAACCCACGTTGTTATTATTAAGAGCATGAATATTTGGAGCCGCTTCACAGCGGCTCTTTTTTTTGCATAAAGTTTTCAGTTCTTCGTCAAAGGACTGATGATTTTAACATCTTGAAAGGCAATGGCTCCCCGAACAATGCTTGATATGACTTCCTTAAGTGCTTCAGTTATTTGAATCTTCAACTCACTCTTATGGTAGATGAGACTTATTTCCCGAGCGGGCGATGGATTTTTAAAAGGTTTTAAAAACTGCTTTTTGCTGGATTCCAGTTGCAAGGTGTTCAAATACGGCAACAACGTCATTCCCATGCCTTCATCGGCCAGACTCACCAAGGTCTCAAAACTTCCGCTTTCAATTTTAAACTGCTCTCCATTGAGGTTTTTGGGTGACTGGCAGAGGTTAATGACCCCATCTCTAAAACAATGTCCGTCCTGCAAAAGAAGAATATCATTCAGATTCAAGTGTTCAGTGGTCAGCATTTCTTCAGCAGAAAGGCGATGGTTTTTGGGAACGTAGCCCACAAAGGGTTCATAGTATAAAGGGCGTTCCTTTATAAATTCAATTTCCAAGGGCGTTGCCGCTATGCCAGCATCCAAGTGTCCGTCCAAAATATTACGTATCATCACATCCGTAGGTTGTTCTTTGATGATCAGGTTGACTTTTGGATATTTTTTGATGAAGGTGTTTAAAAACATGGGCAATAAAGTGGGCATTACCGTAGGAATGATTCCCAAAGTATAGTCACCCCCTATAAAGCCTTTGTCCTGATCAACAATATCTTTGATTCGTTCTGCTTCAGCAACAATATTTTTAGCCTGCGCCACTATTTTTTTGCCAACTTCGGTGATAGATATGGGTTTTTTGCTGCGGTCAAAGATGAGAACATCGAGCTCGTCCTCCAATTTCTGCACCTGCATGCTCAATGTTGGTTGGGTCACAAAACTCTTTTCAGCGGCCAGCGTAAAGTTTCTATGTTCTGCAACTGCCAATACATATTGTAGCTGGGTAATGGTCATATAGTATAAATTTGAAATATAAAAATATAAAAAACCATCAATAAATCTTATGGAGCTTAACCAGCTTTTTAGAAAATAAAAAAGCCTGCAATATGCAGGCTATGTTTTTAGGTTTTCAAAAGCTTCAAAAGCCTCAAAAGCGGATACTCAACTCCAAATCTTCTTCTTTGACCTCAAATTTGGCCATTTCAAAAGTAGGAGGTCCATAGGACATGTCGTTGCCTGACATTCCATAACTCTCTTTGGGCATGCCGTTTTCTTGGTAGTCCATTCTGTTATTTTCATTTGCATCGTGGAGCGCCATTATGGCATAGGTGCCTGGGATGACATTATCAAAGGTGAAGGTTACCTTTCCATTTTCGATTGCTCTTACAGTGTTTTGAAAGCCCGCACCTTTCATAAAGGTGTCAGCTGTGTGTAAGCCGGCCAAAACTTGTCCTTCGTCGCTTGTTACATTGTCAATGGTAACTTTAATCTGGATTCCTTGGTTTTCTTGCGCCAATCCCATTAGGCTTACAAATAATAGTGTCAATGATAGTGCTACAATTTTCATAAGGTACTTTTTTATTTGATTAATGGCCCAAAATTGAACCAAAGGTCTCCTCCAATAAAATTCACTTGACTGAAATGTAGATTTTTGATTCCGAATTGTACGACGGGAATTCGGTTTTCAATTCATCCATTAAAATGGACAATTGGGTATTTCCTTTTAGTTCTTTAAAAAGTCAAGAGGCATTTTTGGGCCATCAAAAAACGAATGGTCATGAAAAACCTTGTCCTTTTCATTAGCTTACTCTTTTTCAGCAGCGTACAGGCCCAAACGGTTATATCAGGAAGGGTCACGGACACAAAAAAAAATCCAATTGCAGGGGCCAATGTATATCTGGAGGGGACCTATGATGGTGCCTCTACGGACGAGAATGGAAATTTTAATTTTGAAACCGTGGAAACGGGCACCCAGACTTTGGTTGTCTCCATACTTTCTTATGAGCCGCACTACGAGGTTGGGGATGTAAAATATTTTAACGAATTAACAATTAGCTTGATTGAATCCATTAATTCCTTAACCGGGGTTACCTTGACTGCTGGTACTTTTGAAGCAGGGGATAACTCCAAAGTGTCCGTGTTAAAACCTTTGGACATTGTTACCACAGCCGGTGCCGTTGGCGATTTTGTTGGAGCATTGCAAACCTTACCGGGCACGGCCACGGTGAACGAGGATGGCCGATTGTTTGTTCGCGGCGGAGATGCCGGGGAGACCCAGGTTTTTATTGATGGACTTCGAGTTTTTCAGCCCTTTAATGCCACGGCCAACAATATTCCTACACGAGGAAGGTTTTCAGCTTTCCTTTTCAAAGGAATCACTTTCAGCACAGGAGGATATTCTGCTGAATACGGACAGGCACTCTCTAGCGTACTGTTGTTGAACACCACTGATGTTCCGACACAAGAAAAAACGGACGTTTCCATAATGTCTGTTGGGGCAGGTCTGGGACATACCGAAATATGGGGAGATCAATCCGTAAGCTTAAACACTTCCTATATCAATTTGGCACCCTACGAGGGCTTGATACCTTCCACACAAGGGGTGAGGTGGAACAGTCCTTATGAATCCATATCGGGAGAAGCAGTCTTTAGAAGTAAAGGAGAGAGAAGCATGTTTAAACTGTACACTGGATTTAATCACGCTAATTTGGATATCGAGCAAGAAGACATCAATTTTGAGGATTTTGTTAGCTTTCAGTTGACCAATGACAACCTATATTTCAATAGCTCCTATAAATATTTCTTTGAAAATGATTGGAGTATAACCACCGGGGCTTCCGTTGCTTGGGATACCAACGATATTGTTTTGCTCGAAGACAATATTGAAACCAAAGAGAGGGCTATGCATACCAAATTGAAAGCCCACAAAAGCTTTAGCAGCAAACTGAATATAGATTTGGGGACGGAACTTTTTATCGTGGATTATGAAGATACCCTCACCGAGCAAGAAGGTGTGCTTTTGGGGAGCGGGTACAATAATCAGTTGTGGGCTGGTTTTGTGGAGACCAACATTTTTTTCAGCAATCAATTGGCCATGAAAGTGGGTGCCAGAGCAGAGCACAGTTCACTGTTGACAGATTTTACGCTGTCACCTCGGGTTTCTTTGGCATACAAGCCGGGAGAAAAAGGTCAGTTTTCATTGGCCTATGGCGATTTTTACCAAAACCCTAGGAACGAAGTCATCAAATTTGATGATACTCTGCTTTCAGAAAGAACTTCGCACTACATACTGAATTACCAGTACTTGGAAGACGGAAAGACACTCAGGGCTGAAGCTTACTACAAGGATTACCGGAATCTTATAAAGCATGATACCCAACAGCCACAGTTTAATTCGGTTTTTAGCAATAACGGTTTCGGACATGCCGCAGGACTTGATATTTTTTGGAGAGATAATAAGAGTGTTAAAAACCTCGACTATTGGCTTTCCTATTCTTTTTTGGATACCGAAAGGGATTTTAGGGATTTCAGAGAAGCGGTCAGACCCAACTTTGCCCCGAAACACAATCTATCCTTGGTCACGAAATATTGGGTGGACGATTTACGGTCACAGGTAGGGTTTTCTTATGCTTTTGCATCGGGTAGGCCGTATGACAATGCGAACACTGCGGAGTTTATGGCTGAAAGGACCAAGTCTTTTAACAGCTTGAGTTTCAATTGGGCCTACCTAATCGACCAGCAAAAAATTCTATATTTCTCTGTGAACAATGTATTGGGCTTCAATAACATCAATAATTATCAATATGCTAACACACCCAATGGCAATGGAACTTTTGACCGCAGGGCCATCAGACCCGCAGCGGATAGTTTTTTCTTTGTAGGCTTCTTTTGGACCATTAGCTCCGACGGCAAAAGCAACCAGTTGGATAACCTTTAGGTTTATTTCTGCATTTTCAGATAATAATCAGCCGAGTGCTTGCCAGAACCATAAACGATAAAGAAAATACACACTAAAAAAGCCACTATTGCCATAATTAGGTTGGTTGCGTTCATTTCACCCAAAAAATTGGTCAATATGGCTCCCAACAAAATAGGTAATTGAGCCACTGAGGCCCATCGGGTCAATAGCCCAACCACAATTAAAAACCCACCTACAAAATGGGCGGGGGCTATGTAGTGCAGAATGATCATACCTCCGGGCATATCCTGAAACGGTTGGGCAATGATCATCATCTGTTCATGATTGGACATGAATTCCACCCCTTTAATAAAAAGAAAAACCCCAAATGCGACACGAAGTAAATCTAATGGATAATAAGTATGGGCATTGGCCCATTTGTTTAAGTTTTTGACTGTTCCCATGGCGCCAGCTATTTTTATTCACCTTATAAGATACTCATTTTTAGTGATATATGGAATAGTTATTTTTCAAATTTTGAGGGGCTACCAGCAGAAGATGATTGAATCGTAACTGCTGTAAAATGCATTTAAACTGTTTATTTGTCTTGAGAGTGAAGAAAGTATCGGGGACTGGATCTATATTATGTATTAATCGTCGGTCAATACCAACTCCATCTGGATATCACTTCTTTCATAGGGCGATTTGGCTCCTACTATCTCAACAAACCCCAATTTTCGGTATAGGTTGATGGCAGGCTCTAAAATTCGGTTACTCTCCAAATACAATTTTTTGCAGCCTAGCAGTTTTGCTTTTTCAATGATGTGATGTCCCAATAGTTTGCCGATACCTTTTCCTTGGGCTTTCGGAGAAACACCCATTTTGGCCAGCTCAAACTCAAAATCTTCACGGTCACTGGGTATTAAGGCGCATACTCCTACAGGATCATCAGCTAGCAAAGCAACAGCAATGTAGCCCCCCTTGTCCAAGATATAGGTCCTTGGATTGTTCAATGAAACATGGTCCATTTCCTCCATTCTAAAATACTTTACAATCCATTCTTCATTTAATGCTCTAAAGGCATTTTTATAGGCATCCGAAAAGGGTACAATCTTCACTTTTTTATCCATAACCATACTTAGGATTGACTATGTCAAAATTAATTTAAAAGCTGAAGAACATTATCAACATATATCGGGAAACATTCCGGTTTTTGGTGAAAAAACCATCGTTCTAGTAGTTTTTGCAAAGGATTGACCATATATTTTTTGTGCGGTTCAACGAGAAAATTGGGTTTTTATCGAGATTCAACGTAATATTATACTTTAAGACAAGTTGCCACTTTATAAGTATCCCAAATCTTACTAATGAGGCCAAAAAAAATGAACATGCCTGTCCCCTGCAGGTCCATTAACCTACAAAACCATCTCGGCTATGGAAATAAAACTACCCCTATTCCTAAAATTCTTAAAAGAATATAATGCCCGCTGGATTCTATTGTTGATAATAATCAGCATTTTCTTGTGTGGCAATTCCAACGCACAGGAGAACAATCCGTACGTAAGCTATAATGTGCCTTTTCAGAACCTGTTGAAGTTCAATCGGTTTTTGATTAACCCCACTTTTTCGACAGTTCGAGAGGATAAATCCTATGTAAATCTGTTTCATCGAAGCCAAAGTGCCAGTTTTGACAATAATAACCAAAACTATTTCTTGAGCTATAGTGGAAGATTGAATGAAAGGATTGGTCTTGGCTTAAGCCTGTATAATCAGCAAGAAGGAATAATATCCAACCTTGGGGTCATGGCGAATTATTCACATGGCATACAATTGGGGCAAAAGAGTAGTCTTAGTTTTGGGGTAAACATTCCGTACTACACCAGTAACTTTGACCCCGATAGAGCCATAGCCTTGGAGGATGATCCCCTATTGAATGACGCTACACAAACATCCATCATTTCGTTTCAACCTGGACTCAATCTTTCATTGGGAAAATTTGATTTTGGCGTATTTGCACAAAACCTAGTGGATTATAACCTCAACACAGGTAAGTCGTTGACGGAGCTGAGTGATAAAACATTTTCTGGACATATACAATTTGCACACGAGTTTGAGAACGGTGCCGGTATTTTGGAAGATGGTCGTCTACTACCCTTGGCAAGAGCTCGATTTGAACCAGACCAAGACCCAGTTTTTGGTGGGGGCCTTATTTTGGATTTACCCAAATTGGGTTGGATTCAAGGGGGCTACGATCAATTTTACGGAGCTTCGGCCGGAACAGGTTTTAATCTAAACAGGAGACTTTCTTTTGGATACAATTTTGAAAAGAATATCAGTAGCAACCTTACCAATTTAGGTGTGACCCATGAGGTGTCCATAGCGTATACCTTTATCCCCAATTTATCCAAGAACGTAATGATTGTAGCGGATAATAGCACCAATCCAAAACCAATCGAAGGAACCTTTGTCGCGGATGCCAAACCGGAAAAAGTGGAAAAGAGCGGCAAATTGGATGCACAAACCACACTTCGACCTACTAACAAGGAAGATTTAGCTTTTTGGGAGGCGCAAATTGAACAGCTGAAAGCACAACAACAGGATAACTATGCCGTAATCAACGAGTTGATTTTCAAGATGGATTCTTTGGAATCGCATCGACAAAGAGATCTTGAAAAACGTTTTGAAATGGTTATGCGCATGGTAAAACGCCATACCAATGATGAAAGTCCTGAAATAGAATCCAAGGCCCAAAAACTTTATCTAGCAAAGAATGAGGACCTTGATTCCATCTACAATGCGATGGAAACACCGCAATTGGCCGTTAACGCCCCAAAACCTGTGAAAAAGGAAACAGCAGCACATAAAAAGGGAACATTTACCGGAGGGGACTACAAACCTATTGAAAGGTTTATCAATCTAGACGGTGTGGGCAAGGGGCATTATATAGTGGCCAATGTATTTAAGAACGAACGATATTTAAAGAACTTCATGGCCAAACTCAAAGCGCAAGGACTGGATGCGAAGTACTTTAAAAACCCTGACAATGGATTGAATTATGTTTATCTCGCTAAATACCAGAAAAATGAGGAGGCCTATGCTGCATATCGGTCCAAAATGAAAGGCAAGTACAAAGAGGATATCTGGATCATGCATGTGGATAACCCTAGGTATTCCAATTGGGCCGACACCATGTATCAGGACAACGAGTAATAGTAATTCAATTACTTTTTTGTAGCATTTATGTGGTCTGCAATGGCTTTGCTGGCAGCATCATTCTTTTCATTGAGCTCTGAAACAATTCTGGGATGGTCCTCAGGCCGGGTTTGGGAGAGCTTGTAAGCAGCTTGGATTTCTTCAATTTCAATCTGAAACCCTACTACTCCTTTCACTTGACGTAAGGTTTTTGGTGACATATCCTTTAGTGATACCGGTTCTTTTGAATTCTTTTCATACTTGTACACAAGTCTATGTAGCGAAGCCATCGTGTCCGCTTCATCCATAATTGCAATACTTCCGTATACATGAACGGCAATGTAGTCCCAGGTAGGAACTTCCTCTTCTTTATACCAGGAAGAAGAAATATAGGTGTGAGGCCCATTGAAAATACAAAGCACCTTTTCTGATTCTTGGAAAGCTTTCCACTGTGGATTGGCCTTGGCAATGTGCCCAACTAGGATATTCTTACCCTTATCGTTCATTTCAAGTTCCAAGGGAATGTGTGAGGCCCATGGTTGGCCGTCGAGTTGATTGACCAAAATACCAAAACTGTTTTGTTTGATGAAATCCCTTATTTCCTCAAGGTTCTCGTTTTTGTAATAATGGGGGATGTACATGGCTCTACTAAAAACTAACGGCAATCAAATGCGTCAGTAAAGATATGAAGACTTCAAGTTTTTGATTTTTTTAAAAATAAATGAAAAAAAGACCCTAAAAAGGGTCTTTTTGCATGATTGGTGATTATTCAGTTTGCTCCTGGTCCTCGGCCATTTGTGCCGCTGCCTCAATTTTTTGAAGCTCCATTACAATTTCGGTAGGGTCCCAATACCCATACTCTCTTACAATTTTACCGTCAACAAATTGATAGGTAAGATGTATGGGAATGGTCATTTCTTTACCATTTGCAGCCAAGGTGCCTTTCCAGTCCAACCAACAGTTTACCCATGTTTCGCCATCATCTGTGAGTACCATTTCATACTCTTGGTCATCCATAAACCCCCGTGAGGCATAATTGTTGTCGGTCTGTTTGTGGTAATCCATAGCTTCACTGGGGGACAATGGATTTTCCCGGGTATTGTAAAAGGTTTTGGAAGTATCGGCATACATACTGGTATCAAAGTTTTTACTATTGTAGTTGGCGATTAAATTCTTGACAGTGTCAATTTCTGGTGAATTTTGCGTGTAACGCACCGGACCTTGTTGGCAGGCCCCGAAAATAAGTGCCACAAGTGCACATTGAAGAATAATGCTTTTCATTGTTTTTGGTTTTTAGTTGTTTAATTGAGATAAAGGGAAGCCCAAGCTTGTTTCCGCATTGGCTTCGTACTTTAGATTATAAAGCCTGTGTCAACAATATCTGTCACAGAAGACTTCAGGATAAATAATGACTGGTATGAATAATTGTTCTTAAAAACTAACGTTGGCAACTTGCTTAAATTCAAACATCATAGAACGACCTCAATGGCAAGTAAGGATCTAATTTAATATGGGGAACAAACCGAAAATGATGTGGGACGGGAATAAATAAGCTATCGGTTACCGAATATAGTAAAAATCTGAAAATGAAATATTTAAAAATGAAATAATGTAAAAATTGTTCATAAAAACTCATTATTCCGCTACTTTTCTTACACGCATCAAGGCTGTTTCTTTGGATTTCAAGACAAAGAACAAAAAAATAGGCCGTGTCAAACCATTTGTTGATTGGTCAGAGGTGTATAAACACAATTCATCCGCAATAAAATACAGTTCGGTCAATGCTTCTTTGATGATGTATTGGTTGAATGCAATTTTGTGCCATAGTAATTCAACAAAAAACGAACAGTCATGAAAAAACTCCTCACATTGGTCCTTTTGGGCATCGCTTCAATCTCATTTGCACAAGATCGTTATGATCAAGGCATGAAAAAGGCCTTCGCACTATGGAAAGATCAAAAGGTCGTTGAGGCATCCAATCTCTTCGAACGTATTGCCATGGCAGAACCCGACAATTGGCTACCCCACTATTACGTAACACAATTAAATACTTTGATTTCCTTTGGAGAAAAGGATAAGGAAAAATTGACAAAACAATTGGAAAAGGCCAAAGAGTTTTTGGATTTGGCCAAGGCCATATCACCCAACAACCCAGAACTTTTGATACAGGAAGCAATGATCAACACAGCATGGATTTCGTTTGATGGAGCAACTTATGGAATGACATTGTCCCCAATAAATGCTCAATTGTACCAGAAGGCATTGGCTTTGGCCCCAGAAAATCCGCGAGTGGTATTTTCAAAAGCGGAATGGGACATGGGCAGTGCTCGATATTTTGGAAAGGATACTGCGCCTTATTGCAAGAATGTAGAGCGAGCACTGGAACTTTTTGCTAATTTTAGCAATGACACACCTTTTTATCCCTCCTGGGGAAAGGAGCGAGCGGAGATGATTTACAAACAATGCGGTGAATAGAAAAACGACAAATTATCTGGGAAGGCTTTTACTGGTTGCCATTGCAATTGGATTGGTGCTGGCAACCTTGTTCAATGGTTTGGAAGCAATATCAGGTGAGCCGATAGCCTTTGACGAAAAGCTGCTCCGTGAAGTTGGTTACTACATCTTTTACTCCATTGTACTGACGTTTTTGAACAGCCTGTATTTTGATTACATGAACCACAAGGTGGTTTGGAGAAAATACGCCAGATATCGCATATGGATAACAGCATTGGGAGGTATAGCCATCACCATGTTGGGTATTTTTTGGATACGTATCACCACAAACATTGGATTTGAAGGTGAAAGTTGGGAAGAGTTCTTAAATGGAGAAAGGCCCATCTTTTATGTGGTAGCACTTTTAATCACCATAGTGGTCACTGTCTTTTTCCATGCTTTTTATTTTTACAAAAGCTGGCAGGAGAAAAAAGTCAAGGAACAAAAGATCATTGCCGGCTCTGCATCTGCCCGTTTCGATGCCTTGAAAAATCAATTGGACCCCCATTTTCTGTTCAACAGCCTTAATGTGCTCACAAGTTTGATAGAAGAAGAACCCGAACAGGCCCAAAAATTCACGACATCCCTATCCAAGGTGTATCGCTATGTTTTGGAACAGAAAAATAAGGATTTGGTAACAGTAGATGAGGAACTCAATTTTGCCAGGACCTATGTACGATTGCTAAAAATGCGATTTGAGGATAGCATTGTTTTTGAGATTCCTGAAAATTGTTCCAATCCCGAGGCCAAAATTGTCCCCCTTTCTTTACAGTTGCTTCTGGAAAATGCCGTAAAGCACAACATTGTCACCGCTTCCAAACCTTTGCATATACAAGTTTACGAGCAGGAAGGAATGTTGGTGGTCCGTAACAACCTACAAGAAAAACAAGTGGTGAAAAAGAGCAGTGGGGTGGGGCTTCAGAATATTAGGCAGCGGTACAATATTTTGACGGATAGGGAAGTGGTCATCAACAAGACCGTAAGTGAATTTAGTGTAGCCCTGCCCATGCTGACCAAACAAATATCTGTAACCGAAACGCAAGAAAACTATATAGAGGAAAAAAGGTATCTAAAAGCTAAAGAGAGGGTGAAGGGAATAAAAGATTTTTACAGCAATTTGATCTCGTATTGCATTGTTATTCCTTTTTTGTGGTGGCTCAATTTTAGGACTACCGATTTCCTATGGGCGTTTTTTCCAACCTTGGGATGGGGGTTCGGTGTATTGGCACATGGAATGGAAGCTTTTGGTTACAACCCACTATGGGGGAAACGATGGGAGGAAAGGAAGATTCAGGAGTTGATGGACGAGGACGATTTTTAAAAACGCCAAGTCCTCAATGGTATCGATGAATTACTCATTTCTGAAATTCTCATTCAATTCATCCCCAAAAAGCAACAGTTCGCGAATCCTTTTTTCATCCCCTTGAACGATATTTTTAAGTTTGATTCATGAACGACGAATCAAGTACACATCAATCAAAAAAATCGAACATGGAAAACATAACGGATTACAAATACAAAAAAGCAAAGCAGAAAGTGGAATGCATTAAATCCTTTCATATCCACTTAACGGTCTATGTTATTGTGATTTCTTTTTTAACTTTTATCAATTACATGACCACAGATTACTTTTGGGTGATTTTTCCAGCCTTAGGATGGGGTGTGGGACTGATAGGACACTGGCTACACGTCTACGGAACCGATTATTTCTTAGGGAGCAATTGGGAAAAGCGCAAGATCCAACAATTCATGGACAAGGAAGAATTCTAATGAAGCCTTATCTTTAAGAAGCATCAATAAAACCAACATTATGGAAAACAACAACAAAGAGAGCAAATACATAAGGGCCAAAGAACGCGTGGACGAACTAAAAAAATTCTATGCCAATTTGTGGTCGTACATTTTGGTTATATCCGTATTGGCCTTGATCAATTATCTTACCAATGGATTTAGTTACATGTGGTTTTTATGGGCCGCATTTGGTTGGGGAATTGGCGTGTTTTTTCATGCCATAGGAACTTTTAACTTAAATCCATTTTTTGGCAAAGGCTGGGAAGAACGTAAAATCAAAGAGCTAATGAACGATGAAGATGAAACAAAAAAATGGAGATGATTATGGGTGTGGAGCAAAACAAACTGGAGCGGGCCAAAAAACGTGTCGATGAAATAAAGGGGTTCTACGTGCATCTTTCAATATATATAGTCATAAATGCATTTGTTTTAGTCAATATCTATCTCAACACTGACCGTTTTTGGCAATGGCCCCATTTCGTCACCTTGTTCGGCTGGGGAATTGGGTTGGCGCTCCATGCCTCCAAAACATTTGGATTTAATCCCTTGTTTGGCAAAAAATGGGAAGAGCGGCAGATTCAAAAGTATATCGATGAGGACAAAAAGAAAATGGATAAGTTCAAATAAGAATGGAAAACGAAATCATCAGACTGGAGCGGGCAAGGAAGAGAGTGGGCCAGTTAAAGAAATTCTACTCTCATATTATGATTTACATTGTGGTCAATATCGCACTAGTTGTCCTTAAATTGCATTTGTTTGAAAGCCTAAGGGATTGGGGTAACGGTATTGAATTCCACGAAGTACATTGGACAGATCGAAAAATCATATCCACCCCTTTAATTTGGGGAGTCTTCCTTATTGGTCACGGAATTTGGGTTTACAGTAGGCCTTTGACAAGAAGGTGGGAAGAAAGACAGATTAAAAAATATATGGCAAAGGAGGAAGAGGAAGAGTTAAAGCGTTACAGGTAGTTAAAGGGACAAAAATGAACGTAATTATCATAGAAGACGAAAAACCAGCAGCAAGAAGACTGAACAGGTTGCTGGAGCAACTGAATGTACAAGTATCCATAATGCTCCATTCCGTCGATGAATCCATTGAATGGTTTCAGAACAATCCACATCCCGATCTCATTTTTCTGGACATTCAATTGTCAGATGGGCTTTCTTTTGAAATTTTTGATATGGTAGAGGTGCAAAGTGCCGTTATTTTCACCACTGCTTTTGATGAATATGCATTGCAGGCCTTCAAGTTGAACAGCATCGATTATTTGCTAAAACCCATTGATGATGAAGAGCTGGAAAGAGCCGTCAAAAAATACCGAAATCTTAAGTTGGGATCGCAACAAATTTCCATCGATTTTGAAGACATAAAAAAGCTTTTGGTGAATCCTTTGGAACGGGAATACAAAAAACGTTTTACGGTGAAGGTGGGTCAGCATCTAAAAATTTTAAATGCCGATGATGTGGAAAGTTTTTATAGTGAAAACAAAGGAACCTATGCGGCCACTTCCGACGGTAGAAATTATTTGTTGGATACCACCCTTGAGCAATTGGAAGAGGAGTTGTCCCCAGAAACGTTCTTTAGGGTCAGTAGAAAGTTTTATGTGAACTTGAACCATATAAAGGACATAGTAGCTTACACCAATTCTCGGTTAAAAATAAATCTAAATCGGTTTGATGAGCAAGAAATAATTGTGAGCAGAGAACGCGTAAGAGACTTTAAGTTATGGTTGGAATAAAATTAATCAAAAATCTGGAAATCAATTTATTGATTAGTTTAAAAAATAACTATAAATTTTCCTTATAGCTGATTTTTCGGGCTAAAATTTTTAAGAATCCTCTACGCGGTTTTCATCAAAAGCAGAAGGAAGTAATTTGGGGATTAGTTTGATAAAAATGGGCAGCAAAACGGCTCCACCTGGTAGCATAAAAATGGCCAAGGAAGGGATGCTCTTAAAAACATCAATCAATTGTTTTTGTACTTTTTTCCTTTCTTCCGGATCCAAATCCTTTACCGTGGACTTGGATAAAAGTGCAACCAATTCACGACTTTCTGCGAGCTCTTTTTTGAGTCTTTTGCTGTTTCTCAGAATCAATTTACTTACACTTTTGGACATGCCTTCGTAGAACTGAAGCGCTAAATTTTTATCGTTTAAGTAGGATACCCTCGGGGCATTTTTTTCAAAAAAATCTTGAATAAAACTTACAGCTGATTTTACTTCTTTTTTGGATTTTTCCAAGTCTTTTCCAAGTCCTAAAATGTAATCGGTTTCGGTACGGTCCAATGATTTATCTTCCCAAATCGTCAAACAGGCCATATCCAAAAAGTAATCTTTCTCATACTTGGTGAAGTTCTTCCTTAGCAACTCGGTGTAAGAGCCATTAAATTCGTTTTCATTCAAGTTCACATAGGTCAGCGAGGCATCTAAAAGTTGGATGAGTTTCTCATCGGTTTCATGTGTTTTTTTTGAACTTAGGGCTTTGTAGACAATATTCATGGTAGCATACTCCAGTAATTGGGCATGCTGCATGGTTTTTCCAGGATTGTTCAGATAATGCTGGAAGATCAAGATATCAACAAACAATAACGAGTTGGTAAGGCTGTTTCCAAAAGCTCGGCTAAAGGCATTGCCACCCAAATAAATTCTTGAATCTATCAATTTCTCCAGCTGTGATGCCGTATGCGTACCACTCAATATTTTGTTCAAAAAAGAAATTTTACCCACATCCAAGGATTGGTAATAACCGAAAACGGTATTGACAAAAGTGTCAAAGTCTTTTTTCCCCGTTTCGAACAAATGGGTAAAGTATAGCGCGGTAAGCAAATTGATTTTGGCCACTTCATCTTCAGTGAGCGAGTGCTCTACATCAATGAAATTGGCAATTTCCAAATGAATTCCGTAGACAAACCCATTGTTTTTAAGCTGGAGATAGAGGTCTTCAAAGCTCTCAAAAGCCTTGGATTTATGAACTACAAGGTGTCCAAACTTATTTATCCAACCGGAAGCAGATGGGTTCATGGGAAAAATTATAACTCAAAGTAAGGCAAAATAGGCTACTTTATGGAAATAAAGTGGCCTTTACCATTAAAAAAAGGTTGCTTTTTTATGTATCCAATTGTGACGACTCTTCTTCCGGCTGAAGAATTTCTATACCTTTTTGAATCACTAAATTGGTAGGTATGGTAATTCTCCTCCCATCATCGGTTCTCATGAAAAGATAAAAACCACTGAGGTCTTCCACTTTTCCTGTCCAATCAAAATCCTTGTCCAGCACTCGTATGCGGTCGCCCAAACGTAGCGGGTGGTTAAAAAAGAGGATGACACTTGCAGTTAAATTGGAAAGTATGGACCACTGGGCCACAAAACCGACACCCAAAATGGCCAAAATAGAGGAAAGGAAAACAGAGAAATCTTGGAGATTAACCCCCCAAATTATAGAAAGACCTACTAAGGCTAGACCATAGAACAACAGGTTATGCAGATAAAAAATAATTTTTCGGTTGTTCATATCGATGGAACTTAGCCTGCCAAATCGCCGTATGGCACGTTTGCCAAGTGAATTCACAACAAAGATGAAGACCAACAAAACCGCAGTTAAAAGAACTTCCGTTTTAAAAGACATGATATCAACCATAGGCTATACTTGCTAAATTTGACTTAACTTATTGCTCTAAACTACGAATAACCCTTTTTATTTTAATGCGATGGCCACAGAATTTGAAAACAATACATGGGTAATCAATTATTCCTTTGAAAGCTACTATGACCGTAAGTTTTCCATGGAAAATGACAGCCAACTGTCTAAGACGGATAAAACGATAACCTGGGTAAATACTTATGGATTGGACTATCCGGATGAATTCAGGCAGATTGTTTTGGGCAATGAACTTGATGATTTTCTACTTAGGTTATTGCTGAACCCCAATTTGGGAAACAAGGTAATAGAACTCGAGGATCAACTTTTTTTGGCCGTTCGGATTTTAAAGACTGAAGACAATGAACTGGAAGCAGAGCAGATGTTCTTTGTAGTGGCCAAAGACTTTGTTTGGTGTATTCAAGAAAAACAGGGTGACCATTTTGATTGGATCAGGCAACGAATTTTTGACAATAAAGGGATCATTCGAAAAAAGAAAGCCGATTACCTACTCTTTTTTATCCTGGAAACCATCGTGAACAATTATAAGCAGAAGTACAAGGAACTGGTCATTATAGAGGATTTGGTATATACCACAAAACAAGAGCCTACTCCCCAGTTTATGGTGGAAGTGGAGCAAAAAAAAGCAACCATCCATCAATTTAAAAAGGCAGGTCACGGATTGCGGGATATTGTGGTAAAGTTGGACAGTGTAGAAGTAAAAGGGTTCCAGACCAAATATTTTAATGAGCTCAGGGAACAAATCAATGGGCTATTGAACGAAATAGAATCGGATATTCAGGAATTGGAAAGTCAGATCAATCTATTTTTCAGTGTTCAAGGACATAGATTGAATGAGGTTATGAAGACCTTGACCATTTTTTCGGTAGTTTTTATTCCTCTTACCTTTTTGGCTGGAATTTATGGAATGAACTTTGACCATATGCCCGAGTTAAATTGGACCAACGGATATTTTATGCTATTGGGCGTTATGTTCCTTGTTGCCCTGATCACCATCCTTATATTCAAACGTAAGAAGTGGTTTTAAGATTGATTTTTAGAACTTAGTTCCACTCTTAGCAGTTAGCTTAGGCACCATGAAACCTCAAAAAAAGCATTAAAAGCTCGAATACAACGGTATATGGAGAAAAGCTTTTTTTTACCCTAACGCCTACAATGATAAACATCATATTCCTTAAAAAAAGTGGAAGGTAATTTTGCCAGAACCTTAAAACACAATATGATGAGAAAAACTGTAACAATTGCAATAGCTTTTTTAATGGGATTTGCAAACCTCGCATTGGCCCAAAATGCCTCAGATGACAATGATGGAAGCAAATGGCAATTTCGATTGCGAGGAATTGTCGTTACTCCAGATGAAAGCGCGGATATTGAGGCCATTGGCGGAGATGTGGACATTTCCACCGCTTTTGTACCTGAGTTGGACATCTCCTACTTCTTTGATGAAAACTGGTCTGTGGAACTGATTCTGGCCACTGCCAAGCACGATGTAGAGGCCGTAGGGACTGCTGCGGGCGATATAGATTTGGGACATGTGTGGTTGCTCCCTCCAACATTAACGGGCCAATACCATTTTACAGGCAGTGATTTTGTACCATACTTGGGTGCCGGGGTAAATCTGACCCTCTTTTATGGAGTGGATGAAGGACCTGTTGCCGATGACGTGGAATACGATACAGCCCTTGGTTTTGCGCTTCAAGGTGGTTTTGACTTCATGCTCAATGATAAATGGTTCTTGAACTTGGATGTTAAAAAATTGTTTTTGAACACGAGGGCCACTGTGGATGCAACCACCGCACTTGGAGCCACTGTGGATGCTGACGTGGACATTAATCCATGGATTTTTGGTTTTGGCGTTGGCGTGAAACTATAATAGGATAGGATTTAGGTCAGATTATAAACAAGAACGGCTTGGAATTCCCAAGCCGTTTTTATGTCAGTGTCAGTAGGCGAGATTTAATCGAAATCCATACACCTTTAACTCACCTTGGTTGAAATCCAAATCTTTAGACCTCTCAAAACCTAATTTTTCATACATTTTCCATGCAATTTTCATGTAATCTGTGGTGTGGATAATGAGTTGTTGATTGCCGAAACTTTTGGCTTTTTCAATACAAATTTTGCTCAATGCCTTTCCCACCCCTAATCCCCTTGCATAGGGAGCCACTGCCAAAAGTCGAAACCCAGAAGCATTTTTTTCCGTTGGTGCCGTACCTCCAGAACCGTAGTACTGCATGTCGTCAAAATAGAGTACAGCACCTAAAAGTCTTTCTTCAGTAGTTACCGCCACCAAAAGTTCAGTATTTGGATTTTTGGTGAACGAACCAATATTGGCCAAAGAGTCATAATAGGAGGGCTGTTCATCTGGTTTTGGAAATCCCTTCAAATTGGAATATACATTGACCATCAACTGACCAACTGCTTTTAATTCGGATGGTTTTACATTTCTGATAATAAAATGCCGCTTTGCTCCAAAGTGTTCATCATAGCGTTCTTTGAAGCTTCTTTCTTCAAACCTTCGTTCCAAGCTGTCAAGTTGTTCAAGAAAACTTTCAGGCACCAAATCTTTTAGTATTTCTTCTATCCGAAACCATTCCCTCTCAAAATCCTTCAATGCAGTTTTACCTTTTTTGGAAAGTTGGATTATCGTTTTTCGGGCATCGTTGGAATCCTTAAAACTATCCAAATATCCATGGGCTTTCATTTTGCGGGTTATTTTGATCAATGCAGGATGTGAAAAGCCCAATACAGTGGCCATTTCCGTTACCGTAAGTCTATTCCTATCTTTTAAAAGCAAGAAAACAACATGCCAGTTTGGCTCTATGGTCAACTGCAATCGGTTGTAGTGTTCTACCGTGGAAGAGGCTATTTTTTCATTCATCCTTTTCATACGCGCGGTGAAACCCAGATGGCTCAATTCGGTAAGAAAGTCGTTGTGCATGGAGATATTTTAGCTACAAATATATAAAATTCCGTAACTGGTTACGGAAAATTATGACATCCATAGTAGATAAAGGGATATCCAACGTTCAGAAAGCAAAAAAGCCGCAATCTGCGGCTTTTTCATTAAAAATTTAGGTACTTGCTATTGTATAATTCCGGTGCAAGAGATTCTTGGACCTGCAGCCCCACTGGGTTGTGAGGTAAAATCATCAACTCCTTGGTGCACAATAACGGCTTTTCCGACAATGTTTTTGGTTTCATCATCGCAGCCTATACACCATTCGTTTGTGGCAAAATCCACAGTGGCGTTACCATCTGCATCCGCAACAAAGTTGCCAATATCTCCTTTGTGGTATCCACCTTCGGCACCCCACTTTGCATGAGGCTGGAAGGTTGGGTTCCAGTGTCCGCCAGTAGATTTTCCATCATCAGAAGAACAGTCGGCCTTCTCATGGATGTGGATTGCATGTTCACCTGGTGTAAGGCCAGTAAAGGAGGCTTTCATAACAACCACTCCATTTTCTTCAGTAAAGGAGACTTCACCTTTTACTTGGCTATCACTTTTGGGTTCCATGGTAAAGGTCAACGTCTTTTTCTCTACTTTCTCAACGACTTCTTCAACTGTTTCCTCTACCGCGTCCGCGGTTGATTCCGCCTCTTTCTTTACTTCTTTACAACTAAACGCTGTAATCAATAACAGTCCTAAGACTACTGCTTTTATTTTCTCCATTGTAGGTATTTTTAGGTTTTCCCCTAAGATAATCATAATTCGTGGAGGTGTCAATTATTTTATAGTTCCATTGTTGATTACCAAGGGTTTAATGGTATGTTAATATAATGATCTGAGAATTATCCCGTTATTTTCAGAGGAGTTATAAATAAGCAAAATACCCTTGTTTTGTCCGAGCAAGTATCCAAGTATATCAAATTCTTCATCTATTGCAACAAGCGACGTTCTTTTTGCAAGGGCTATCAACGGTTAAAAAAGGAAAAGTTTTTGGGGTATATCGACCAACATAACTATATAAAATCACTGCGAAAAATACATCGGTCCGCTCTGGAATTGGAGTTGGACTATTTTGATATTCTGCACATGCGCATGTAGGCTTCGTCTATTCAACCAATTTGCTTATTACCTGAATTTGGCTATGCAGTGTTTTATGCACAGGACATTTATCTGCAATTTGCATGATCCGTTCCTGTTGCTTGGCATCTAAATCACCGGTCAACTGGATTTCCCTGTGGAAGGTGTCAATTTTGGCACTGTCCGTTTCACAGTTTTGACAATCTTCGGCATGGGTTTTATCGTAGGAGGTGTGCACTTCTACATTTTCCAAGGACCATTTTTTTCGCCTTGCATACATTTGGATGGTCATTGCGGTACAGGCTGATAGCCCTGCCGACACTAGTGCATAAGGTGATGGACCAAAATCATTACCCCCGAAATCTTCAGGTTCGTCGGCCACCATATAATGGTTGCCTACTTTCATGGAAGTAGTGAAGCCATCTTCTACGTCCAAACTGGCCACCACCTGATGTTTGGTGGACAAAGCACTTTTAGGACCGTCTTTAATGTCCAAATAGCGTTTGGCCCATCCTGAAATTACTTCGCCCACGTAATGGGAATCTTCTTTTCTGGATAATAAATGATCCGCCCCGTCCAAGGAAACAAAACTTTTGGGGTGGTGTGCTGCCACATAAATTTCTTCCGCGTTTTTAATGCCAACGGTATCGTCTTGCGGAGAATGCAAAATTAGTAGCGGCTTTCGCAACGCTTTTGCAGTTTCCGGTAAGGATTTGTTTTCCAAATCTTCCACAAATTGCTTTTTTATATTGAAATCGCGTCCGCCAAGATTGACCGTAGCTTCTCCTTCTTTCTGGATTTCTTCCAAATCACTCTTGAACAGATGTTTTACATGCACGGGACTGGATGGAGCTCCAATGGTGGCAATCGCATTGATGGAGCGTATTTGTGCTGCAGCAAAAATTACAGCGGCACCACCAAGGGAATGTCCGATGAGAAGGGTAGGAGCATCATAATTGTCTTCCAGATAGTAAGCTGCTGCTATCAAATCCTCCACATTGCCTGAAAAATTGGTTTCGGCAAAGTCACCCTCACTTTCCCCCAAGCCCGTGAAATCGAAGCGCAAGACTCCAAACCCGCTGGAGGTAAGTGCCTTGCTAATATTTTTGACCGCAAGTAGGTTTTTGGTACAGGTAAAACAATGTGCAAAGACCGCAAAGTTGTGAGGGTGTTGGTCCACGGGCAACTCCAATCGACCCACCAAGGTTTGTCCGCTTTTATTTTTGAAATTCACTTTTTGAAGCCCCATGACAAAAACTTTTTGTTTACAAGGCGAATCTGTAATCCGAACTATGAAAGAAAGTCTTCCAAACTTGGCTGGTCAGTTCACCTCTTTTTTCTTAAAGATACCCCTTAGGTCGGGATTATAAAAGAAACCTATCTGCCAACGGTCAAAAACAGCATTGGTAAATTGATTTCTCAAATATCCCAACTGAACGCTGCTAATTTTATTTATATGAAATCCAACGGCACCATAAAGCCTGTTTTGCCCAAATAGACTGTCTTGTAAATTGATGAATAGCTCATCATAAAAATTCAGAAAAAAGATGTCGGATAGGGGTAGCGTAACCTGAATTCGGTATCTGGCCCGGTGCTGTGTGTCCCTGCTAGGACCAAAATCAAGAAAACGTTGCTCAAGCCGATATCGATGCTCAAAAAGCAGCTTCCAGACTTTGTTTCTTAAAATGAACTGCTGAAAAATTCGATGTTCTCTACTGTCAAAAGCACCTTCCGGTTCATTGAAACTTACATCTGTCTTGATAAAGGCGTAGCCAGCAGTGGCCATGGCATTGGAATCAATATGATAGTTCAAACCGGTACGGAGCAGTAGTTGGTTGAAATTATCGGGAACTTCGTAATAACGAAATTGTCCCTCCGAGTGGATGCTCAGTTTTTCAGAAATCCTATTGGTCCCAAAATACATATACCAGGTCCCCCATTCTTCTTCTCCTGGAGTCTGTGCACTCAAGCTTAGAGTGCCCATAACCAAAACAACACAGGCCCCTATTATTTTATGGGTTTTTATCATCAATCCAAACTAAAGGTTTCCGTTTTTTTAAACGGTGAAATATCCAGAGATTCAATAGATTCTCGATAGGGCTTCCATTTTTCGTTAAAAAAATCGTTGGTTTTGTTCAACGCTGTTTTAAGCTCCTCCTTTGCAAACTCAACGAGACGTTCCTCGGTCTTTGTTATTCCTGATTTACGGCTGTTTACATAAAAATTGGCTGTGTTCAATCGTCTTATTACCGAAGTTTCGGGATTTCGGGTAATTCCTTGGCGTTTGTCTTCTTTTCCAATATAAAGAGCAACTATTGAGTCAATTTCTTTTACAACACTCTTGGAGGCCTTGATTTGTTCCTTGAACTTTTCTTTGTCCAAATCCTTCAATTCCTTTTGGAATTTGTTGGCCAAATCTTTGCTCTCCACTAATTGTTTTACAGCATCGGCAGCAGTTTGGGTATAGCTTTCCAGTTTTTTGCCTATCGCATACACCTCATTAATGGATGCCATGGAAACGTTCAACCTTGGGTCGGTCTTAACCGTGATCTGTGTAGAGTCGGACACGTTTCCATAATGGACTACCACTTTGTAAGTTCCTGGTTTCACATTGATTCCGCCTGACTCTTCTCTCTTTTTACTGATTTTTCTTGAAGGAGTATCTGGACCTTTTTCATCCAACTCCCAATAAATTCTGTGGAATCCGGCTTCTTTTGGGGTCTTCTGTTTCAACGTTCGAATCAATCGGTCTCCGTTATAGAATTTGAAGATTAGGGAGTCTTTTGTTTTTTCACCTTTTTCCGAGTCTTCACCATTCCCATTGGCATCTTCATTTTCCTCCTCTTTGGTTTCATCTTTGAGGTCTTTCTTGCCCTCTTTCAGATAGTACGTGATCATGGCTCCTTCTTTTCTGTTTTCACCATTATAAAGGGCATCACCTCCAAACCTACTTCCAGTAGGTTGCTGATAGGCGGCCAAATAAGCATCGGGGTTTTTAAAGAGGCTAACTTCTTTTTGTAGAATGGACATGTCACTGGCCAAAGCTCTTAGGGGCCTAATATCATCCAATACCCAAGCTGCCCTTCCAAAAGTTCCAATTACCAAATCGTTTTCCCTAGGTTGAATCGTCAAATCTTTTGTGGAGACCGTTGGGAAACCTTTGTTCCATTTTTGCCAATAGTTCCCGGCATTGAAGGAAACATATAGCCCGTCATCGGTTCCCAAGAACATGAGATTGGAGTTTTCTGTGTCTTCTACAATGGAGAGCGTGTAACTTGCTACATCATTCTGATCCACAATTCGGGTCCACGTTTTTCCATAATCCTTGGTCCTGTAAGCATAGGGAGTATAATTGAACCTACGATAATCATTGGCAATCAACAAAGCTTCTCCTTTGTTGTTTTTGGAGGCTTTTATTTGTGCAATCCAACTGCCATTTGGCAATCCCTTGATGTTTTGGGTGACTTCGGTCCATGTGGCTCCACCGTTTTGGGTATAGTGCACCCGACCATCGTCGGTGCCTACCCAAAGCATGTTCTTTTCGACAACGGAGGGCTCAACAACCAAAATGGTACAATGGTTTTCCGCCCCAGTGGCGTCCATGGTAAGTCCGCCGCTTTCGCTTTGTTTTTGTTTTTCAGGGTCATTAGTGGTCAAATCCGGCGAAATAACTTCCCAAGTCAATCCTTTATCTGTGGATTTATGGACAAATTGACTTCCAAAATAAACCGTGCCATTATCAAAGGGATCTTGTCCAATACCGGCATTCCAATTGAACCTCAATTCCGTTTCCGCATCAGGTGGGGTAGGACGTACCGTGTAATTGTTGCCTGTTTTCCAATCATAGCGTCTCACATAGCCCTGTTGACTCATGGCGTATCCATATCGACTGTCGTCCAAGTCGGGAACTACATCAAAACCATCACCAAAAGCAATCTCTTGCCAGTAGCTATTGCGTATGCCCTGATCACGCCATACGTAAGCAGGCCCACGCCAGGAACCGTTGTCTTGCATGCCTCCGTAAACGTTATACGGATATTCATTGTCCACATTAATATGATAGAACTGGGCTACGGGCAAATTGCCGATAAAGCGCCAACTTTTCCCACCATCTTTGGTGATGTTCATGCCACCATCGTTGCCATCAATCATGAACTGACCATTTTCGGGATGAATCCACCAAGAATGATGGTCTGGATGCACTCCATTATCCACCTGGTAGGCCGGCATCAATTGTTTAAAGTTTTTACCACCATCTTCTGATACGTTCACGTAAGTGAAAATGGAATACACCCGATTTTCGTTTTCGGGATCCACATAAATTTCAGAATAATAAAAAGGACGGTTCCCGATATCGTTCTTGTCGTTGATTTTTTTCCATTTGAACCCACCGTCTTCAGATTTATACAGGGCATTTTTTTTGGCCTCTACCAAAGCGTACACGATATTGGGTTTGTTTCTAGCGATGGCAATACCAATACGGCCCAATTCGCCTTTGGGCAATCCATCTTCTTCTAATACTTTGTTCCAGGTGGCACCACCATCATGGGTTATATGAAGACCACTACCAGTTCCTCCCGATTTGAAGAACCAAGGGTCCCGCTTGTGCTCCCATAAAGCGGCAATTAGTTTATTGGGGTTTGTTGGGTCCATGACCAAGTCGGCCACTCCTGTTCTGTTGTTTGCAAAAAGAATTTTTTTCCAGGTTTTGCCACCGTCAGTAGTCTTAAAAACTCCGCGTTCCGGATGCTCTCCCCAAGGAGAGCCTATGGCTCCCACATAAACCACATCAGGATTTGAGGGGTCAACTATTACTCTGTGGATATGTCTTGTTTTTTCCAATCCCATGGATTTCCAGCTCTTGCCGCCGTCCAAGGATTTATAGATACCATAGCCCCCGTTCAAACTGTTTCTCGGGTTTCCTTCTCCGGTTCCTACCCATATCACGGAGGGATTGGATTGTTGAATGGCCAAAGCACCGATGGAGGCAGTGACTTCTTCATCAAAAATCGGTTGCCATTTGATGCCTCCGGATGTAGACTTCCATAACCCCCCAGAAGCGGTTCCCACATACATAATGTCAGGATTGGAGTGTACCACATCTATAGCAGTTACTCTGCCACTCATTCCTGCGGGACCAATGTTTCTGGGTTTCATATCCTGGACCAAATCCATGGAAAATTCTTGTGCTGAAAAGGTAACTGATGCCAATAGGGCAAAAAGGAAAATAATCTTTTTCATGTGTTTAGTTTGCGTTTAGTTTTTGGGAATCAGTGGTGTCCAATATGGCATCCACATCCAGGCCTGGTGAAACTTTGTACATCTTCATGCCATGGAAATGCTGCATTGTACTTATTGTTTTCCCACCAGAATTTAGTTCGTGTTTCTTCGGTGTTTCCAACTTCATTCATGGTTTCGGTATCAAACAGACGGCCATTCACCATCGTATATTTTACCGTTTCGGTGTTTCGGATGTCGTCCAATGGGTTCTTGTCAAGAACAATCAAATCAGCCAGTTTTCCAACTTTTAGGGAGCCGATATCGTTTCCAGCCCCAATATAGTTGGCCCCATTGATGGTAGCCGCTTGTAACGCCTGCATATTGGTCATTCCGCCTTGATGCAACATCCAAAGTTCCCAATGGGCACCCAATCCTTGAAGCTGACCATGTGCCCCCATATTTACTTTTACTCCTTCATTGGCAAGGGCGGCGGCGGTTTTGGAAACCAAGATGTGGCCGTTTTCATACTCTTCGTCCGGTATCATGGTTCTGTAGCGAGAACGTGCATCGACCAAACCTCTTGGGGTGTACTTCAACAATTTCTCATTTTCCCAAACCTTGTCTTTCTGATAGAACCAGTATTCACCATTTATACCACCATAATTCACGATCAATGTGGGCGTATACCCTGAATTAGTGGTTTTCCATAATTCAAAAACATCTTTGTATACAGGTGCTACGGGAATATTGTGTTCCACTCCGGTATGACCATCCATAATCATGGTCATGTTATGATAAAAGGTCGACCCTCCTTCGGGAACTACGTTGATACCCAATTCCCTTGCTGCTTGCATTACTTGTTGACGTTGATCTCGTCGAGGTTGGTTGTAGCTCTTTACGGATTTGGCGCCAAAAGCCTTGGTTCTTCTAATGGCAGAACGGGCATCGTCCAAATTGTTGATTACGGCCTTGAAATCGCCATCCGCACCATAAAGGATGATTCCTGTGGAATATAATCGTGGCCCCACCATATCACCACTTTTGATCAACTCAGACATGGCAAAAATGGATTCGGTATTGGCTGATGGATCATGCGATGTGGTTACTCCAAAGGCTAAATTGGCAAACAATTGCCAATGTTTTTGGGTAGTGAGTCCGTAACGGAAACCGCCCACATGGGCATGAGCATCCACAATTCCCGGCATGATGGTCTTTCCCGACACATCAAATACTCTTGTATTGGATGGAATATTGATTTCATTGGCATTTCCTAAATATTCAATCTTGTTCTCGTTTACTACTAAGGTCCCATTTTCTATGACCTCATCACCTTCCATAGTGATGATTCGTGCGTTGGTAAAGGCAATTCTGCCCGATGGTTTATCCGTTTTATGAACCAAGCCCACTTTGATTCCTACACTATCCATTTTGGCCGCTTTTTCGGGAGAGTCCGGGAGGAACGTATACCGATCTTTGATATTATTGGCAAAATATTCATCACCAAGGGTCCAAAAAACTCTTTTACTATCTGCAGACCAGTGCAGATTGATTCCAGCATCCTTGGAAATTTGGGAAACTGGCACTGCTTTCGTCTTGTTGTCCAGATCAATTTCTTTCCCATTAAGCACCAAAGGTGCAACATAGGCCTTGTGCAGAACGGTGTAAGCAATCCATTCGTTGTCTGGGCTGGGGACCAAGCGGTTGGCATATTTGGATTTTACATGCAACCGTTCATCTTTCCCATTCAAATTGACCGATTTAAGTTCCTTGGTCAAACTACCAAAATAGGTGCCTCCTGTTTGATGAAAAATCCGTTGCCCATTTTTAGAGAACATGGGATATTCGCCATCTGGAACAATCCATTTTTTATTGGAACCGTCAGCATTCATGGTATAGATTCCGGCCTTTTTTGCAAAGGACAAACCTTGGTCTTGGTTACCGGGTTCTTTTCTGTAGGCGATTTGTTGCCCATCGGGACTAAACGTAGGGGTCCTATAGATTCCCCTTTCTGATGTTATGGTAGTTGTGGTTCCTCCAGAGGCAGATATTTTATGAATAGCACCCAAATTTTCGTCATTCCAGGTAACAAAAACAATCGTTTTACCATCTGGTGAGAAGGCAGGTTCAAATTCGAAATCTGTTCCCTTCGTTAGGCGTTTTGGCGTTCCATTGGGCAGTTTTTTAGTCCACAAGTACCCCAAAGCATTGAACAACAAAGTTTTTTGATCGGGAGAGGTGATCGCATGCCGAATAACCTTGGCCGTGAATTGATCCGGAGCGACCAGAGAATTGACCCTGAGTGTTTCAGCTATTTTAATTTTTGAATCTACCTTAAAAGGAATTGGGACAACTTCTAAGGTCTTAATATCAATTTTGTGGATTTTACCCTTGTTCCAAAAAACAATTTCCCTGTTGTTGGGCATCCAACTAAAGTTGGGGTACACTCCGAAGATGGCCCACGCTTCTTGTTGGTCCTTGTTGAGGTCATCAAAAAGGGGCCATTCCTCTCCAGTTTGCAGATCGTGAAGGTACAACACGGATTTGGTACGCACTCTTTTGACGAAGGCAAGCAATTTTCCATCCCGTGATACTTGTGGTCTGGCCGCTCCTCCCGGACCACCGGTTACCGTAATGGTCTTACCAGTTTCAAAATCATAGCGTTTGATTACATAGATTTGCTTGTTTGGGTCTTTATTGTATTGGAAAAAACCACCTGGATACATGTCTTCACTATAATACAAATACCGACCATCTGGAGATATACAGGGTTCGTTAACGTCTTGTTGGTCATTTTTCCGTTTGGTGAGCTGTAGTCCTGAACCCCCTGTAATGTGATATTGCCAAATTTCGCCGGCACCGAGAGATCGTTGTGAAGTAAAATGCTTTCGAGCCACTAAATAGTTCCCATTGGGCATCCAATACGGGTTGTTGAGCAACCTAAAATCTTCATTCGTAATTTGCTTTGCATTGGAACCATCGGCATCCATAATCCAGATATTATCACCACCTCCGGCATCACTGGTAAATGAAATCTTGGAGCCATCTGGACTAAAACGTGGTTGGATTTCAAAAGGGATGCCCGTTCGCAGTGCTTTTGCATTCCCTCCTGTAATTGGTATGGCATAAATATCACCCATTAGATCAAAAACAATGGTTTTTCCATCGGGACTTACGTCCAAATTCATCCAAGTACCTTCATTGGTTGTAAAAGCGTGTTCTTGATAGTTGAAATCACCTTCAGGATTGCTCACATCCCATTTATGATCATCTTTTTTTTCTTGGGAAAAGAGGTTGATGCATGTACATAGCACCACTAGTAAAATTGGCTTTTTCATTTTTGGAAGTTAATTAGTCGCTTAAAGATAAGTAAAAGGGGTTTTGGAATTCTTAAAGGGTTGTTAAGGCACTAGCTGCCGCCAAGGTTTCTGGATTTTATGTTTTGCGCGGACAGGGAAACAATTTCCAAAATCCTTTTGGAGCGGGTTTCTTCGCGCTTGGCCTGATTTAGCCAATACAAATAGCTCTTGCGCTGGCCTTTAGTAAAACTTTGGAAGTTTTCAAAAGCTTTCTTGTTTGTATCAAATACTTGTTGCAAATCTCCAGGGATAACTCCGTTCTCTACATCATCCAAGGCGGTCCATGAGCCATTGTCTTTTGCGATTTCAATGGCCTTCAAGCCACTTGGATGCATCAACCCTTTTGCTTTAAGGTCTTTGATGTGGTCTTTGTTGATCTTGCTCCAAACGCTTTTGGGTTTTCTAGGGCAAAAGTACTGTCGGCGTTTTCCGTTCCCCAAGCTTTTTACGGTACTGTCTATCCAACCGTAGCAAAGGGCTACACGTACCGCTTCTTCCCATCGCATGCTTTCTTTTTTGTGCTCAACCTTATAGAAAATTAGATAGACCCCAGGGGAAGTGGCATGGTTTTCATGGAGCCACTCGCGCCATTCATCATCATTTTTAAAATAGTGTTCGGCAAGCTGGTTCAAATCAGATTTTTTCCGTTTCAATATAAAAGTTCACATCAAAAATCAACGTATCACCTTTTAACTCTTCCGTTTTCCAATCTTTGCCGGGGAATAGCCATTGTTCTTGTTGGTCATCGGTAAAAACACGAATGGGCATATCAAAATCTGCAACTATGTCCACATAGCGGTAGGTGATGGAGTTTCCTTCCAACTTAAATTCCAATTTGGGAATCATTGTGGTCCTCAGATACTGGTTGAAGAATGCGGATAGGTCTTTTTCTGTCTTTTCACTGATATAGTCCTCAACTTGTTTCGTAGTGACAGTTTGATGGTAAAACTCAGTATTGAGACCTCTTAAAATTCGTCGCCACTGCTCGTCGTCCTCAATCAGTTGCCTAAGGGTATGGAGTATGTTGGCTCCTTTGTAGTACATATCTCCCGAGCCGCGTTGGTTGACATTGTAGGGTCCAATTATGGGACGATCATTTTGGATGTTGGCCCGGGTTCCAATCACGTACTCCGCAGCTGCTTTGGTTCCGAAGTGATAATCCAAGTACAGATTTTCAGAATAGGCAGTAAATCCCTCATGAATCCACATGTCAGCGATATCTTTGTAGGTAATGTTGTTGGCAAACCACTCATGTCCTGCTTCGTGGATGATGATAAAGTCAAACTTCAACCCCCAACCTGAACCTGAAAGGTCCCTACCCAAATAGCCATTCTGATAACCGTTGCCGTAGGTGACTGAGCTTTGGTGTTCCATACCCAAGTAGGGAACCTCCACTAGTTTAAAACCATCTTCATAAAAAGGATATGGGCCAAACCAATGTTCAAAGGCTTCCATCATCATTGGGGTCTGCTTGAATTGCTCCTTGGCCTTTTCCAAATTTTCAGGCAACACATAATAATCTAAATCCAAGGTGCCTTTTTCCCCTTCGTATTCTTCACTAAAATGAACATAATTGCCAATGTTGATGTTAACACCATAATTGTTAATGGGATTGGAAACAGCCCAATGAAATGTTTTATAATCTCCATTATCGTCCACCTTCTCCAACTTTCCGTTGGAAACGTCCATTAAGTCTTTTGGTACGGTTACACTGATTCGCATACTGTCAACCTCATCATACATATGGTCTTTATTGGGCCACCACACACTAGCTCCTAAACCTTGACAGGAAGTAGCTATAAAAGGATTCCCGTTCTCATCTTGCTTCCATGAAAAACCACCGTCCCAAGGTGCTCTGATTGCTTTTCTGGGGTGACCGGAGTATTCGATATGAATCTGGTTAAACTCGCCGGGGTGTTGCTTTTTTTTCAACTTGATGAAGTGGGCAGGTCCTTCGGATTCAAAATCCAGTTGTTCCCCATCTTGGGTAATAGAAGCAATTTTCATGGGTTCTTGTAGATCTATTTGAAGCGTTTCTGCTTCTTCCAATACCTTGTATCGCACCGTGTTGCTTCCAGAAATGAATTGTTTTTCGGGTTCTACCTTTACATTGAGATGGTAGTAGTTCAAATCCCACCATTCCCGTTCCGGTGTAATACTGCCCCTGAGCATGTCTTGTCTTGTGAAGTTCTGGGCTGAGGCAAAAAATCCACCTAGGACGAAGAACATGGTGATTGCAAAAAAGTACTTCATATGGATTTTCTAATGAGTTTGAACTGCGTGACGTTGGCATTTCATCTATCTAAAAACCTTGTTCGGAAAAACCACTGGACTTTCATGTCCGTTCTTGCCTACGGATGCCACGCCGAAAAAATAATTGTCAATAACTATGCCGTCCAAGGTGTGTTCAGTAAAATTACCCACATATTTGTAATTATCCCAAGTGGGGGAAGTTGTATCCCTCCAGTAAATCTTATATCCAGCGGCACCGTTTACGCTGCTCCATTTCAGCTTGGCAGATGGTTCCACAATTCCTCCAATTTCCACTGTGGATGGAGCAGGAGGGGCCCAAGCAATTGAGGCCAGGGAAATGGCATTGACGGCAGTTAATTTTTTGGCGTAATCAAAGTTGACATGTTCCAAAACGTCGCCGTATGCTATACCATCTTCAATCCGAATGTCTTGGTGTTGTTGGGTGTAGTTCTCATGAGCTTCCATAATACGTATTCCGGCAAAACCTGCATCGTTGAAAGGCCTGTGGTGGCCACCCCGTCCAAATCGATCTAGTCGATAAATGAGCATGGGATTCATTTCGGGCATGTACGTTTTTGTGGTTTTGTGCACATAACGCGCCAGTTGTCTTGAAATTCCGTCCACTTCACCTCCATAAAATCGCCGTGCACGCCTTTCATCTTCCGTTTCGGTTGGAGGAACAGGTTCCGAAAAGATTCTGAAATCACGGTTACTGACCACGCCATCCACACCCGAGATGTTACCGATCATATCATTATTCAGGATGCCCATAATGTCCCAACCATTTTCTTTGGCATAAGCCGCAAGACCCCTGCCACCATATAGCCCCTGTTCCTCTCCTGAAAGGCCTACGTAAATAATGCTGCTTTCAAATTGATATTTGGAAAGGACGCGGGCCGCTTCGATGGCCCCAGCCATTCCACTGGCATTGTCATTGGCCCCGGGTGAATCGGAGGAAAAATCCACAGGGTCACTAACACGCGAATCAATATCACCACTCATGATGATGAAGCGGTTTGGGTATTTGGTACCCCGTTGGATAGCAACCACGTTGACCACCCAAACATCCTTGATGATTCTTCTGCCTTCTCCTTCCTTTACCAAATCTTTTTGATAAAAAACCTCAAGACAGTCGTTACAATCCGATGAGATTTTGTCAAACTCGGATTTAATCCATCTTCTGGCTGCCCCAATACCACGAGTTTGCGAGACTGTGTCACTCAGCGTATGCCGTGTGCCAAAACCTACCAAGGTGGTAATATCTTTTTCAATACGCTGAGCCGACACCGCATTGATGATTTCGTAAATTCTTGAATCGGTTTGTGAATAGGAATTAATGAACCAAACACAAATAAGAAAGGTGATTTTTTTCATAAAATATTGGGGTGTTTTTTATTGAACCAACTGGAATGCCAAAAGCATAGGGGACCTATCAGGAAGTAAATCCATCCTGGGAAACCAAAGCCCATTCCAATTTTTAAAATGGAAAACAATATAGAAATTGAGGCAACCAGTACAAAAATTGCAAAATGTTTAGCATAAAAGAAAAGCACCAAAGAGTTTTGAACGGACTTGGACTTTTTATAGGCTCTGTAATACATCAAGGCATAACAGGTGAATATCAGCAAAAATCCCACACCATAAAGGGTGAAAAGATAGGACAGGTCTGCCATTGAATTCACACCACCTTCGCCCATCCATGACTGTACCATGGTTTTTAGTGGAAAAACATAATATAAGGCTACAAACAGGAGGATGGAGTTGATTGCAATAATCCAGTTGTCCATGTAGTTACTTCTTCTGAAAAAATTGTAATGCAACCACCACAAGGCCACCAAAACAAAAAAACTTACTGCAAAACTCAAAAACCCAGCCCCTAATGACTTATCAATTTGGAAATTGTCGTTAATATCAAAATTAACCACCATAAGGGTGGCCGCAAAGGCGAAGACACCATCGCTGAAAGCTTCAATACGGTTCATGTTGTGTAGCAACTTCACAGACGTAAATTACCGTAAAAAAGTGACTTTGACAATCTCACCATTATCAACTTCATAAATGGCAACAGCATTGATATAAGAACCGTTGACCATTACCAGCTCCTCATCAATGACCTTGTTACCCATTACGATCCGGTTTTTTATCTCGCAGTGTAGGTCGGGTGTATTCTCAAAAAAAGAACCGTAACGTTCACGCATCTTTTCTTTGCCTTCCAGAAAAAGGGTGTTGGGAAAATTGAACAGTTTGACGTTTTCGGAATAGGTATCCATAAACGCATCAAGATCACGGGCATTATAGGCTTCTAGTTGTTTTTGAACAATCACTTTGGGAGATTCATCTGCTACAAAAGCCAACCGAGTCTTACTTTTATTGACCGCGATGCGAGAGATGTTGTTGATTTCTTCTTGTTCAAAACGAACTAACGGTTCCCATTCAATCCCAGACTGTGTGTCGAACGTTAAAAGTGATTTACCCGCTCCGGTAAGCAAAGTGTTCTTGTTCAACCAACAGATATCCTCTTCATTTCTGTAGGTCTCTGCAATAACATTGGTGGCTCCTGAAATTGGATTAAAAGATTTGATCTCCCAAATTTTCTTTTCTTTGCTGATGAAACCAACAAGCTCTGTGTCCGGTATTCTGTGCAAAGAACGCCCCACATTTTTTTGATGGGTATAGTTGGTGCCGTCCTTTAGATTGGTCACCACCAAGTCCAAACGATTTTCTGCCAATACTGAAGAAACAAGAATATGATCGTTGTACCAGATATGATAACCAATTTTCAAATCGGTGATGGGTTTTGATTCCCCGGTGTTCAAATCGTATTCATATAGTCTTTGCAAACCGTCCAAATCCAATCGAATGGCCGATATGTTCTGCGAACCCGGAATTTGCAATGGCGAATATTCACTTCCGGTAGGAGTGTTTGAAATCCACTGAGAAGTACTTCCCTTACTTATGTTGAATCGCAAAATGTCTGTTTGGTCTGCACGTGTGGATGAGAACAAAACGGTGTCATCATTCCAAAAGGAAGGTTGGTTATCGTATCCGTGATTGTTGGAGATGTTTTTGGGATTGGAAAGGGCAGGGACATTTCCCTGCCACTCCAAGTCAAAGAGGTATACTTCTGTGTTGCCTTGTGCGATAGAATCTGTGATGGCAAAAAGTCCTAAAAGGATAAATAATCGATAGATCATGCTTGTGCAAATTGTTTTAATAGTTCCCTTACGCGTTTGGTGTTTTCCACATAGTATTTGGCCTGTGTTTTTTGGAAGCCCACTTTCACTGTTATGGAAGTATCTGGAAGCTCCTGAAACATATATTCATCTGTCCAATCATCACCAATTGCAAATACAAAATCATAATCTTCCTCACCCAGTATTCGTACCGCGGCCCTACCTTTGTTTACATTGCTACTTTTTACTTCCATGACCTTATTGCCGTTGAGCACACTAATATCGTCATTACCGATAAGACTCCTTAGCACTGTGCCCAGTTCCGATGCCCGTTTCTCGCCGAAATCGGGGTCGGTGTTTCGATAGTGCCAGGCGAGGGAATAGTTTTTTTCTTCCACGAAAGATCCTGGTGTCCTATCCACAAAAGATTCCAGTACGGGCCGGATTTTTTCCATCCATTCGCCTTTTACTTTTTCCAACATTTTAAAATCCTGACCGTTTTTCGAGATCCAAACCCCATGTTCTACAATCATGTTATACCTCTTATGAAGAAACCAGCGACCGAAGGTCTGTTTATCCCTCCCACTGATCAGGAACAGGGTTGTGTTTTCTTGGTTATTGATTTTGTCTAGAAGCACATATAGCTCATCATCTGGTGAGGCTTTTTGGGGATCTTTGTGAAATCCCGCCAAAGTGCCATCATAATCGAGAAACAACAAGCGTTTTTTGGCTTGATTGTATTTTTTGTTCATTTTCTGTAATACACCATCCGACACTTTTTTTGCAACAAAGGTGTTACGGACCACACTACTTTTCTGTTTTAAAGCTTTCATAAATTCATTGGCCCAGACTTCTACATTATAGCGCTCCAATCGATTTTGAAGAAAGGTATTTCGTGCCATTTGTTCTTCTTCAGGCATGTTTATGGCCCTTTTCAGGGTATCTGCCTGTTGTTCAAAATTATTTGGGTTTATCAACAATGCTTCGTTCATTTCGTAAGCAGAACCCGCCATTTCACTTAAAATGAGGACACCGGTTTTATCGGTTCTTGTGGCAATGTATTCCTTGGCGACCAGATTCATGCCATCACGCAAGGGTGTAAGCCAAGCGATATCGCTAGTAGTGTATAGATCAATCAAGCTCTCAAAACCCAATGATCGGTAGAAGTACCATATCGGAGTCCAATTGACTGTGGAAATCTCACCGTTGATTCGTCCCACCAATTCGTCAACTTCTCTTTTCAAAAGCTGATACTGGGGAACATTGGAACGAGACGGGACGGCCAGTATGATTAAACGCACCTTTTCTTTGTATTCTGGATATTTGTTTAAAAAATACTCAAAGGCGTTAATGCGTTTCGCTATGCCCTTGCTATAGTCCAATCGGTCAATGGAAAGAATAAGTTTGGTGTCCGGAGCGGACGCTTTATGACTGTCCAGTCGCTCTTGCAGGTCACTTTTCTGGTTTTTATCGTGGTCAAGGGCGGCATTTTTGAACTTCCTATAGTCGATTCCCATTGGAAAGGAATCTACTTTGATGACCCTATTGTCCATAAAAATATCGTTGAAACTTACCTCCAGTCCCAAAATTCTTCTTACCGAACTCAAAAAATGGCGTTCGTAGTCATAGGTGTGAAACCCGATAAGGTCAGAACCCAACAACCCTTCAAGCACCTCTCTACGCCAAGGGAGGGTCCTGAAAATCTCATAGGATGGAAATGGAATGTGCAAAAAGAATCCGATGGACGTCTTAGGTCGTTTTTCCCTAACCATTTGTGGCACCAGCATAAGCTGATAATCATGGACCCAAATAGTATCATCATCATTTGATTTTTCTATGATTGCATCGGCGAACTTTTGGTTTACGGCTTTATAGGTATTCCAGAAGTCCAGCTCAAACTCAGAATATTCCATAAAATAGTGGAATAGTGGCCATATCGTTCGATTACTAAATCCAAAATAGAACCCCTCCACCTCTTGTGCGTTTAAACTAACCTTTGCACATCCGTGTTCTTTAAGGGCATCATCAATGTTCTGGTCCAATTCGTGAGGCGTTTCTTCATCGGTAAGTCCCGACCAACCAATCCAAAGACTTTCGCCGCCACTATGAACGGATTTCATTCCTGTAGCCAATCCCCCCACGCTGGGCACTGCATTAATCTTTCCGTTGCTGATTTGCAATTGAACGGGTAGTCGATTTGAGATTATGATAGTTTTGCCCATAAAAGGATGCTTTTGTCGGGTTTTGCTTTATAGTTTTTTTAAAATTCGTGAAATTCGGGCGCAAAAGCAATTCATTCGAAACGTTTTACGGATATTTAGCCCATGGATAACTTGGATTACGGTATTATTGGCAATTGCAGAAGTGCAGCCCTTATTTCAAAAACTGGTTCATTGGATTGGTGCTGCCTTCCCGAATTTGATTCACCTTCCGTTTTTGCAAAACTGTTGGACGAAAAAAAAGGTGGCAGTTTTGAGATAAAAACTGGGCCCGAATACAAAATAAATCAAGAATATCACAGAAATACGGCCATTCTGGTTACCCGATATTCTGATGGCGACAATATTTTTGAGATTCACGATTTTATGCCGCGTCATCATAAACCCAATGGCAAATACAATGCTCCTCCTGAAGTTGTGCGCTATATAAAGTATGTTTCGGGCGAACCTAGGTTTTCTGTGTATTATGACCCTCGACTGGAATACGGAATGGGACTTACTACCCATCATGTAAAAGCAAATTATGTAGTAAGCTTGACCCACAAGCAAAAGTTCGACACCTTGTTTCTGTATACGTCTTTCAACAAGAATACCGTGATGGACGGAGGGGAAATTATGTTGAAAGAGGATGGTTTTTTTCTTGTGTGCTACAATGAGAAGATTTTGAAACCCAGTGTTGACCGAATGGCCCTTGAACTTGAAAGAACCAAGGTGTATTGGTTGGATTGGGTAGCCAAAGGACCCACATACAAACAATTTAATGATGAAATTGTACGAAGTGGGATTACACTTAAGTTATTGACCTACGATAAAACTGGAGCTGTATTGGCCGCTGCCACTACGTCTTTGCCAGAAACCATTGGCGAAGTCCGGAATTGGGACTATCGGTTTTGTTGGATTCGAGACGCTTCCATGGTGATTAAAGTGGTTTCAGAACTGGGCCATAAAAACTCCGCGAAAAGATATCTGCAATTTATTATTGATTTGATGCCGGATAAGGATGAAAAGCTTCAAATTATGTACGGCATCAATAAGGAAAAGACCCTTACGGAACGAACACTGGACCATCTGGAGGGTTACCAGGGCTCAAAACCAGTTCGCGTGGGCAATGCCGCCTACAAGCAACGACAAAATGATATTTATGGCATTTTAATGGATGTCATTTATGAACAATTGATGAAGTTTAGCAACGACATTGAAAATGTGGAAGAGCTTTGGAGCATCACCAAGGGAATTGTTTGGATTGTTGCCAAGCACTGGAAAGAACCGGACAAGGGTATATGGGAGTTTAGGGGGGAAGACCGGCACTTTACATTTTCAAAGGTTTTGTGCTGGGTGGCATTGGATAGGGCCATTAAAGTCGCCAAAATGTTCGGTAAGCATCGAAAAATAGAGAAATGGTCCGTTCTGGAGCAAGAAATAAAAAGAGATATACATCAAAATGCGTGGAATAAGGACATAAATGCCTTTGTACAATCCTATGGGTCCAAACATTTGGATGCTTCCGTGCTCTTGATGGAACCCTATGGTTTTATCCATGCCAAAGACCCGAAGTACGTCAGCACGGTTAGGGCCATAGAGGAAAACTTAAGTAACGATGGACTGCTTTATCGATATAAAAATGAGGATGATTTTGGGTTGCCTTCATCCTCTTTTACCATATGCACCTTCTGGTTCATTAATAGCCTATTTAAAATTGGGGAGGAAGAAAAGGCTTTGAAGCTTTTTGAACGGTTACTGGGCTATAGCAACCATTTGGGACTCTTTAGTGAGGATATTGATTTTAAGACCAAACGGCTATTGGGCAATTTTCCGCAGGCGTACTCCCATTTGGCCTTGATAGAATGTGCCATCAATTTCTCCAAGAAGATGAGCGAAGAACGGATTTTGGAATCTATTGGCTAACACTAGAAAAGTAAAAGCCGCCCTTTAGGGCGGCTTTTCTACTTCAGCATCGCTTCAGCATTATTTGAATTAATCAAAAACGTATCCATTATCAGCGGCTACTTTGTTCGCTATTTGTGTACGCAGTTCTACCACATTCGGTTGATTTGTGTACTTGGTAAAGCGTTTCAATCCCATGAGCATCATACGTTGTTCATCGCCTTCGGCAAAAGAAACAATAGCTTCTTTTCCTTGTTGGCGAACGATGTCCACTGCTCTATAAAGATATAGTTTGGCCATAGCAATTTGCGTTGCTTGAGGATTTTCTCCGAAACGTTTGGCATTTTTTTCGGTACGGAGAATGGCAGATTCAGCCAAATAGATTTGAATCAGTATATCCGCTGCCGACATCAATAGCATTTGGTGTTTCTCCAAATCTGGACCAAACTTTTGAACGGCGCTACCGGCAACCATAAGGAATACTTTTTTTAATCGGGCCACCATGTCTTTTTCTTCTGAAAATAATTCAGAGAAATCAGGTGTTTCAAATGAAGGGATTCCCATTAATTCTTCCCCAACTGCAGTAGCAGGTCCCAAGAGGTCCACATGTCCTTTCATGGCTTTCTTTACCAACATGCCTACGGCCAGCATTCTATTTATTTCGTTGGTTCCCTCATAGATTCTGGCGATTCTGGCATCCCGCCAAGCCGATTCCATTGGGGTATCAGCACTAAAGCCCATTCCACCAAAAATTTGAATTCCCTCATCAGTAGTGTGCTGAACATGCTCGGAGACAGCCACTTTTAAAATGGAGCATTCTATGGCATATTCTTCCACACCCTTTAATTCAGCCTCTTGATGAGAATTTCCATCAGCTTCACGAATGGCAATCCTATCCTCGATGTCCTTGGCGGCCCGGTAACATGCTGATTCATCCACATAGGCATTAGTGGCCATGTCTGCAATTTTCGCCTTAATGGCACCAAAGTTTATGATAGGTGTCTTAAACTGGACCCGTTCATTGGCATATTTGGCAGCTTCATTGATTACGCGCCTCTGCGCCTCCAAACAAGCTGCTGCCAACTTGATTCGACCTACATTGAGTGCATTCATGGCTATTTTAAAGCCATTTCCTCTTTCAGACAACATGTTTTCCACCGGAACTTGGGTTTCATTAAAGAAAACCTGACGGGTAGAGGAGGAGTGGATGCCCAATTTTTTCTCTTCGTCCCCCAGTGTTATTCCATTGGAGGGGTCGTTCTCCACGATAAACCCAGTGATGTTCTTGTCATCTTCAATCCGGGCAAAAACAATGAAGAGGTTACAGAATCCTGCATTGGAAATCCACATTTTTTGTCCCGTGATGCTGTAGTGTTTACCATCTTTGGAAAGCACGGCCTTGGTCTTTCCAGAATTGGCGTCGGAACCAGCTCCCGGTTCGGTCAAGCAATAAGCACCAAACCACTCTCCTGTGGCCAGTTTAGGGACATATTTTTGTTTCTGCTCCTCCGTTCCATATAAGGTGATGGGCAGAGTGCCGATTCCGGTATGTGCCCCAAATGCAGTACTAAAAGAACCCGTGGCTCCCGATATATAATCACAGACCAGCATCGTAGAAACGAAGCCCATGCCCATTCCACCATAAGCTTCGGGAACCGCTACACTAAGTAGGCCAAGCTCTCCAGCCTTTCTCATACACGCTTCGGTGTAGGCATAATCCTTTTTCTCGAACCGTTCCCAGTGCGCCCAAAGTTCACGATCAACAAATTCCTTGGTACTTTCACGCATCATTTTTTGTTCTTCGGTCAAGTCTTCGAGGGTAAAAACATCCTCACAATCAGTTTCTTTCACCAGAAACTGACCACCTCTTAAAATTTCTTTGTTTAGGGTTTCAGCACTCATAGCTATATGTTTATTTTCTTACTAGTTTAAAAATTCGTAGATACCTGCGGCTCCTTGCCCGGTTCCGACACACATGGTAACCATTCCATATTTGCCCTTCATATCTCGCTTACGCATTTCATCAAAAAGCTGGACAGATAGTTTGGCTCCAGTACACCCGAGCGGATGGCCCAAGGCTATGGCTCCACCATTGACATTGACAATTTCCTGGTTCAAGTTGAGTTCACGAATTACTGCCAACGACTGTGACGCAAAGGCTTCATTCAATTCGATGAGTTCAATGTCATCTTGTTTCATCCCCGCTTGTTTTAAAGCTTTTGGAATAGCTTTTACTGGACCGATACCCATGATTCTAGGTTCTACACCAGCAGCAGCATAGTTGACAAGCCGCGCAATGGGCTCCAAATTGAGTTCTTTTACCATTTCCTCACTCATGACCAATACGAAAGCGGCACCATCACTCATTTGAGAAGAGTTTCCTGCAGTAACACTCCCGTCAGCTGCAAATACGGGTCTTAATTTGTTCAAAGTTGGAATGTTTGTTCCTTTTCTAGGACCTTCATCCTTATTGACCGTATATGTAGTTGTTTCCTTTTTGCCCGCATTATTAACGAAAGTATGTTCTACTTCTATGGGTACAATCTGGTCTTGAAAACGATTTTCCTCTTGTGCTTTAAGCGCTTTCATGTGTGAATTGTACGCAAACACATCTTGGTCTTCCCTGGATACATTGAACTGTTTGGCAACGGCTTCTGCAGTAAGTCCCATTCCCCAATAATAGTCCTCATGGCCCTCTTTTGCGGTTGCATAATCGGGTGTGGGTTTGTAACCTCCCATGGGAATATAGCTCATGCTCTCAGAGCCACCTGCAATGATGCAATCGGCCATACCTGATTGGATTTTGGCTGTTGCGATACCAATGGTTTCCAATCCTGAGGCACAATATCGGTTAACGGTAACCCCAGGAACGTCCTCAATATTCAATCCCATTAGTGAGATCAACCGGGCCATATTTAACCCTTGCTCGGCTTCCGGCATCGCATTTCCCACAATAACGTCATCAATACGTTTTTTATCCAACTGGGGAAGCTCTTTCATCATGTGTTCAATCGTCTCTGCGGCCAATTCATCCGGTCTTTTAAACCTGAACAGTCCTCTGGGGGCTTTTCCTACCGCAGTTCTATATGCTTTTACTATATAAGCTGTTTTCATTTTTTTTTGATTTTTAGATTCAAGAACCAGGAGTAAGGACTTGGTATCTTGATTCTTGTTTCTAATTTCTCAATGGTTTTCCTGTTTTCAACATGTGTTGGATACGTTCCAGGGTTTTTCTTTCAGTACAAAGTGATAAAAATGCTTCACGTTCCAAATCTAAAAGGTATTGTTCAGTGACATAACTGGCTTCTGATAAATCTCCACCGGCCATCACATAGGCCAATTTATCAGCAATCTTTTTATCGTGTTCAGAGATATAATGTCCTGCTTCCATGGAATCCGTTCCTACTAAAAACATACCTAATGCCTGTTTTCCAAGTACTTTTACATCCTTACGTTTAGGAGGCTTGGTGTAGCCCGACTCCGCCAAAATTTTGGCGTAAGCTTTTGCTGTTGCAATTTGGCGGTCTTTGTTCACCACAACTACATCCTTTCCTTTTTGTAGAATTCCCAAATCGTATGCTTCGTAAGCCGAAGTGGATACTTTAGCCATTCCGATGGTCAAAAAGTATTCTTGGAGAACGTTCAATTCCACGTCATTTTTTCTAAAGGTGTCCGAGGCTCTTAAGGCCATTTCTTTGGAACCTCCGCCTCCGGGAATAACTCCAACTCCAAATTCCACCAATCCAATATAGGTTTCTGCTGCAGCCACGACTTTATCCGCATGCATGGAAAGCTCGCATCCGCCTCCCAGGCACATCCCGTGGGGTGCGGAAATGGTGGGGATGGATGAATATCGCATCCGCATCATGGTGTCTTGGAAGTATTTTATGGCCATGTTCAGTTCGTCATATTCCTGCTCAACAGCCATCATAAAAATCATGCCTATGTTGGCTCCCACAGAAAAATTGGCCGCCTGGTTTCCTATAACAAGACCTTGAAAATCCTTTTCGGCTAAGTCGACCGCTTTATTGAGTCCTGCCAGTACATCACCTCCAATGGTATTCATTTTGGATTGGAACTCACAGTTGAGAATGCCATCACCCAAATCCTCGATGACCACACCACTATTTTTGAATACTTCGTTTGATTTACGAATGTTGTCCAAAATGATGAAAGCATCTTGACCGGGAACCTTTTCCATGGCCTTTTTTGGAATATCATAAAAATAGGTAGCTCCATCCAGTACGGAATAAAAAGATTCCATGCCGGCAGCTTTCATGTCATTGACCCATGAAGCGACTTCGAGGCCTTCGGTTTCTATGAGTTCTAGACCCTTTTCAAATCCTACGGCATCCCAAATTTGGAATGGTCCGTGTTCCCAACCGAAACCAGCTTTCATGGCATCGTCAATCTTGTAAAGTTCGTTTGTGATTTCAGGAATACGATGCGTAACATAGGCAAACAGGGCACCAAAACTCTTTCTGTAAAACTCACCTGCTTTGTCTTTTCCATTGACCAAAACAGAAAAACGATCAATTACCTTATCAATGCTCTTTGTCAATTCCAGCGTTGGAAACTTTGCGCTTTTTTTGGAACGATAATCCATCGTGTCCAAATCTAAAGTCAAGATTTCACTCTTGCCGTTATCCCCCTTTACTTTTTTATAAAACCCTTGTCCTGTTTTACTCCCTAACCATTTGTTATCCACCATGGTCTTGATGAAACCGGGCAGTTCAAAAAGTTCGTGGCGTTCATCGTCCTTACAGTTTTCATAGATGCCGTTGGCGACATGCACCAAAGTATCCAGACCGACAACGTCCACAGTGCGGAACGTAGCGGACTTGGGCCTTCCGATTACGGGTCCGGTAAGTTTGTCCACCTCTTCAACGGTCATCCCTAAATCTTTGACGGCATGAAAAAGGCTTTGGATGCTAAAAATACCGATTCTATTACCAATAAAAGCCGGAGTATCCTTGGCCACTACGGAAGTCTTGCCCAAGAATTTTTCTCCATAGCCGTTTAGAAAATCAAGAACATCCTGAGAGGTTTTTGGTCCCGGAATGATTTCAAAAAGTTTTAAATATCTGGCCGGATTAAAGAAATGGGTTCCACAAAAGTGCTTTTGGAAATCCTCACTTCTTCCCTCACTCATGAATTTGATAGGAATACCCGAAGTATTCGAAGTGATTAAAGTACCCGGAGTACGGTGTTTTTCCAGATTTTCGAACACTTGTTTTTTGATGTCCAAACGTTCGACCACCACCTCAATAATCCAATCTACCCCTGAAATCTTTTTAATGTCGTCTTCCAGGTTTCCTGTGGTGATTCGGTTCGCAAACTTTTTATGATAAATGGGAGAGGGTTTGGATTTTAAGGCTGCCGCAAGCGAATCGTTGACCAACCGATTTCGAACAACTTTATTTTCCAAGGTGAGTCCTTTGGCCTTTTCCTTTTCATTGAGTTCCCTTGGGATTATGTCCAATAATAAAACCTCGACACCGATATTGGCAAAGTGGCATGCTATACCGCTTCCCATGATACCCGAACCGATTACGGCAACTTTATTAATATGCCTTTTCATCTATGTAATATATTAACTAGTTGTTTTGATATAAATTTTCTTATCTGCGATAAGCTTGTTTATAATATCTGTAGTATTGAAAAAACCTACCAAATCTTCTTCAGAAACATGCTCCTTGACCACGTCATTGAAGCGTAATACCACATCTTTGGAATCTTTTCGTTTTTCCAGCCCCAGGGCGGTTAAATGAATTAAGACACCCCGACCATCTTTCGGGTTGGGTTTTCTTTGGATGTATCCTTTTTCTTCAATACTCTTCAAAATTCGGGAAAGACTTGTCGCTTCCATGCCCATTTTCGGCCCCAAGGCGGTGCTTGGAGTTCCCTTTTTTGGGTCGATGCTCAAAAGGGTGAAGCCAATGGCCATGGTTAAACCATAATTCTTGGCTTCTTCATTATACATCTTGATTACAGCTTGCCATGTGGCCCGCAGTGCATAGTCTATGGTCAATTCTTTCATGAACCTAGGTTGAGGACATCAAATATAGGAAAATTTATTATGCATGCATAATAAATTTATCGAAATAGGTGAAAAATAAAATATGCCCACGGTTGCGGGCATATTGCTGTAGCTTTCAATAGATGATTTAGTTAATGACCATAAATGTCATTATATAAATGAAGATACTTTTCCTTTACAATTTTTCGTCTAAGTTTCATGGTTGGGGTCAAATGACCATCATCAACGTTCCATACTTCGGGCGTAAGTCTAAACTGCTTTACTTTTTCCCATTTGGCAAAATCTTCGTTGGCTTTGTCCACTTCTTCCTGTATTCTGGCAATTACTTTTTCATTGAGAATAATGTCTGAGTTTTCACCAATGGTTACATTGTGTCGCTTGGCCCATTCGTGTAGGAACTCAAAATTGGGCTGTATCAAGGCAGCAGGCATTTTTTCACCTTCACCTACAACCATGATCTGTTCAATGAAACGGGATTGCTTAAACCGGTTTTCCAACAACTGGGGCGCCACATATTTTCCACCAGAGGTTTTGAACATTTCTTTCTTACGATCCGTAATCCTTAGGAAACCATCGGCATCTATTTCCCCAATATCTCCGGTGTGGAAGTAATTATCGGTCATAACTTCTGCTGTTTTTTCTGGGTCTTTGTAGTAGCCCATCATCACATTGGGACCTTTACACAGAATTTCGCCGTCGTCTGCAATTTTTACCTCAACGTCGTCAATAATTCGCCCTACAGAACCTATTTTCCAACCATGGTTACGCTGATCGTTGACCGAAATGACGGGAGAAGTTTCTGTAAGCCCATAGCCTTCCATAACGGGCATCCCGGCAGCGGCGAAAACACGGGCCAATCGAGGCTGAAGTGCGGCACTGCCCGATACCATTACGGACAAATTTCCACCCAGACCTTCTTGCCATTTGCTAAAGATGAGTTTGCGGGCAAGGCCCAACTGTTTTTCATACCACCACCCATTTTTTCCATAAGGCTCAAATTTCAATCCGAGCTCTACCGCCCAAAAGAACAATTTTTTCTTCGCTCCCGTCAACAGTGCTCCTTTGGCTATTATCGCATCGTACACTTTTTCAAGCAGGCGAGGTACTACAGTCATCACATTGGGTTTTACCTCTTTAACATTATCACTGATTTTATCCAGGCCCTCGGCAAAATGAATCTCGATACCACAATATTGATAGAGGTATAAAATCATCCGCTCAAAAATGTGGCACACAGGCAAAAAGCTCAACGCGGTACCTCCTGCTTCAAAGGGAACTCTTTTTTCACTTGCTATGACATTGGAAACAATATTTTTGTGTGATAGCATGACACCTTTTGGTTTTCCCGTGGTTCCGGAGGTATAAATAAGCGTTGCGAGGTCCTCTGGTCTTACGCCTTCCTTAGCTTTTTCCACCTCATTTTGGTTGGAGTTATCCACTCCTTTTTCCAGCACTTCGTTCCATGATTTGCAGTTATCCAGTGCATCAAAAGAATAAATGTCCTTTAAATGCTTAAGCTTGGAACTTATGGACAATAGTTTATCTAAAACCTCACCACAGGATACAAAGCAATATTTCGCTTCAGAATGGTTCAGCACATATTCATAGTCATCCTCGGATATCGTTGGATAGATAGGAACGGTTTGGGCTCCGATTTGCAGGACTCCAATATCCACAACGTTCCATTCTGTTCGGTTGGTCATGGATATAATGGCAATCTTGTCGTTGGGTTTTACACCCATTCGCATCAGAGCACGGCTCACGGCATTGGCCCTGTCAATATATTCTTTGGTTGAGGTTGCTACCCATTTGCCGTTGTATTTGGTGACCAACGACTTTTCCAGCGGAAGTTTTTCCAACTGGTAATAGGGGAAATCGAATAATCGGGTAACATTTTGCATACTAAGTTTCTATTAGGTAATTGCAAAATAGGGAAAGGAAGTGGGATTTTAAAATGGGGAATTCAAAAAGGATGCTAATTATTTGACATTCTTATAACAAATGTAGCTTCATGCCCTCGTGCGAATCCACAAAACCAAGGGATTTATAAAACTGCAAGGCATCTGGGCGTTTTTTGTCCGTAGTCAACTGCGTCACGTGTGCCCCTTTTTGCTTGGCTTTTTCCAAGGCCCATAGAAACAACTTTTTCCCGATGCCTTTTGCACGATAATCTTCGCGTACCCGAACGGCCTCAATTTGTGCCCGAATTCCACCTTGGTAGGTCAAGTACTGAATAAAACTCAGTTGAAGCGTTCCAATTACCTGTTTTTGCTCATTTTCAATGACCACCAGTTCTTGGTTGGGATTTGTGGAAATAGCATCAAACGCCTTTAGGTATTGATTTGGCAACGGAATGCTGTACGCTTCCCGAAGCCTTCCTAATTTATCATTGGCAAGCATTTGAACAATAAAGGGTACATCCTCTTTTTGAGCCTTCCTAATTTTCATTGTTTACTTTTTCCACCCACTCCCTGGCATTCACAAAAGCTTGTAACCATGGTGAAACCTTGTCGTTTCTATCCTTTGGATAATAAGCCCAGTTCCATGGAAAGGTAGAGCGTTCAATATGGGGCATGGTGACCAAGTGTCTTCCCGTTTTATCACAGAGCATGGCCGTGTTGTAATCACTCCCATTCGGGTTAGCTGGATATCCGTCGTAACCGTATTTGGCAACAATGTCATATTGATCTTCACCGTGAGGAAGACTGAACTTGCCTTCACCATTGGAAATCCAAACACCTAAGGTAGTACCCGCCATGTTGGACAACATTACCGACTTGTTTTCCTGGATTTTCAATGAAGTAAATCCACTTTCATGTTTGTGGGAATCATTATACATCATTCGGCCGTGAGTTTCATGTTCTGGATTAATCAGGTCCAGTTCCATAAACAATTGACAACCGTTACAGATGCCTACGGAGAGAGTATCGGGTCTGGCAAAAAAGTCCTTAAGGGCCCTGTTTGCCTTTGCATTATATTTGAAGGCACCGGCCCAACCCTTGGCGCTCCCCAAAACATCGGAATTGGAAAAACCACCTACGGCTCCAACAAATTGGATGTCTTCCAAAGTTTCCCTGCCAGTAATGAGATCGGTCATGTGTACATCTTTTACGTCAAAACCGGCCAAATACATGGCATTGGCCATTTCGCGTTCCGAATTGCTCCCTTTTTCCCGGAGAATGGCGGCTTTAGGTCTGGATTTTGGCCGTGCAGGCAAAGTTCCATCAAAGTCTTTTGGGAAAATGTATACTAAAGCTTGATTTTTATAATTCTTATATCGGTCCTTGGCTAGATTATTGGCAGTTTGCTTGCTGTCGAGTAAGAATGAGGTCTTGAACCAAGTGTCACGGAGTGATGCAATGTTCAAACCGATTTCAATACCGTTATTTTTGATTAGTAAGGTGTCTGAGGTTGCAGCTTCGCCTATTTTATTGAATTCAATATCAGCATCTTTAAGTATTTGTTCTACGGAAACATTTTTCGCTTGGAAAACCACACCTGCATTTTCAGAGAACAACAATTTAATGGCATCTGCTTCACCAAGATCGGACAAATCAAGCTTGGCGCCCAAATCGTTGTCTGCAAAACACATTTCCAAAAGTGTGGTAATCAATCCACCAGAGGCCACATCGTGCCCCGCCAAAATTTGATTGTTTTTGATTAATCCCTGTAAGGTGTTAAAGACTGTTTTTACGTACGCTGCATCCAGTACTGAAGGTGCTTCGTCACCAATACCATTTAAAACTTGCGCAAAAGAAGAACCACCCATTTTATAGTTGTCCCTGGAAAGATTTATATAATAAATGCTCCCTCCATCTTTTTGTAGGACGGGCTCAACCACATTGGTGATTTCATTGCAATTTGCGGCAGCGGACACGATAACAGTCCCAGGAGACAACACCTCACCATCTTTATATTTCTGCTTCATGGAAAGCGAATCCTTACCTGTCGGCACGTTGATACCAAGGGCAATCGCAAAGTCAGAAAGCGATTCCACAGCTTTGTACAAGCGGGCATCTTCACCTTCATTACGACAGGGCCACATCCAATTGGCAGAAAGTGAGACTGATTTTAATCCATCTTTCAATGGAGCCCAAACAATATTGGTCAACGCCTCTGTAACACTATTCCGGCTGCCCGCCTCTGGGTCTATCAGACCAGAAATAGGAGAATGTCCAATACTGGTTGCAATGCCTTCTTTGCCTTTAAAATCCAAGGCCATCACCCCGCAATTGTTCAAAGGTAGCTGAAGAGGTCCGGCACATTGTTGCTTGGCAACATGCCCTCCCACACAACGGTCCACTTTATTGGTCAACCAATCTTTGCAAGCTACGGCCTCCAGTTGCAGCACTTGTTCCAGATAATCATGAAAATGTTCCAAGGAATAGGACAGGGGAGCGTATGTAATTTGGGAAGTGCTATCTTCCATTATTGTTTTGGGCGAACTTCCAAACATGTCCATAAGTTCCAAATCCATGGGTTTTTCTCCCGTTTGATGCGATTCAAACGTAAATCGATGGTCGCCAGTAACCGTACCTACATCGTACATGGGAGAACGCTCCCGAGCAGCAACGCGATCCAACAATTGCATATCCTCTTCACCAATGACCAGCCCCATGCGCTCCTGGGATTCGTTTCCGATAAGTTCTTTTTTGGATAGGGTAGGGTCTCCAACGGGTAATTTGTCCGTATTGATATTACCTCCTGTTTCTTCTACTAATTCGGATAAGCAGTTGAGGTGTCCGCCCGCCCCATGATCGTGAATAGAAACAATGGGATTGTCATGGCTTTCCACCAACCCACGAATCGCATTGCAAGCTCTTTTTTGCATCTCTGGATTGGAACGCTGTACGGCATTCAGTTCAATGGCGGAGCTGAATTCCCCAGTATCGGCACTGGAAACGGCAGCTCCCCCCATTCCAATTCGGTAGTTGTCACCACCAAGAATGACTATTCTGTCTCCCTTATTAGGGGTATCCTTCAAGGCTTGGTCTTTTTTGCCGTAGCCAATACCGCCTGCTAACATGATCACTTTATCGAAGCCCATACGTCTTGCCTCTTCCTTGTGCTCAAAAGTGAGTACGGAACCAGCTATCAAAGGTTGTCCAAATTTGTTTCCGAAATCTGAGGCTCCGTTGGAGGCCTTTATCAAAATATCCATCGGGGTTTGGTAGAGCCATTCGCGTTCTAGCATACCCTTTTCCCAAGGGCGGTTTTCTTCCAATCTAGAATAGGAAGTCATATAAACTGCCGTACCTGCTAATGGTAACGATCCTTTTCCACCCGCCAAACGATCCCGAATCTCGCCCCCTGAACCCGTTGCAGCTCCGTTAAAAGGCTCTACCGTGGTTGGAAAATTATGGGTCTCTGCCTTTAGTGATATAACGGAATCAAATTCTTTTTCCTCATAGAAATCCGGTTTATCCGCACTTTTTGGAGCAAACTGTACCGCTTTTGGACCTTTAATAAAGGCTACATTGTCTTTGTAGGCAGAAACAATGTCATTGTGATTGACTTCTGACGTCTTCTTGATCAGTTTAAAGAGCGAAGATGGCATTTCCTTGCCGTCGATGACAAAGGTTCCATTAAAAATTTTATGTCTGCAGTGCTCCGAATTCACTTGGCTGAATCCAAATACTTCTGAATCGGTCAATTTTCGGCCCAATTTTTTGGAAAGGTTTTCCAAATATTCTATTTCTTCATCGCTTAGGGCAAGTCCCTCTTTTTGATTGTAAGCCGCAATGTCATCAATCTCCAAAATGGGTTCGGGAACAATATTGATGGTGAATATACCTTGGTTCAGCCCCTCATATTTTTGGGAGAGCATGGGGTCGAAATCGGTATAGTCTTCAGGTACGGCACGGTACTCCTCAATCCTAATGATTCCTGAAATGCCCATGTTCTGGGTAATCTCCGTGGCATTGGTACTCCAGGGAGTAATCATGGCGGCACGGGGCCCAACAAAAAAGGCGTCCAGAGACGCCGCTTGTATTTGGGGTTGGTTGCCAAACAACCAAGTTAATTTTTTTATGTCTTCTTGGGAGATTTCTTTAGTGGTCTGGACAGCAAATACTTTGTTCGCCTTGTCCCCAAAAAAATGAATCATAGCGTAGTCGCGTTGAACGGATTAAGAAAGTGCAAATTTAAACTATTCCTTGATTTTTTTGTGTCTGAAACATATAGTTATTCAACGTTTTGTTAACTTATCACTTCATTCCTAAGAACAAAATCACAAATGCTAATTCAAAACTCTACCATATGAAAAATACAAAAGCCCTGTTAATGGTGATGTTCATGCTTTCAGTAATGGCTACTATCACCGCCCAAAAAAAATACTCCAAGAAACAAATTGAAAAACTGAAAAACGAAGTGGCCCAAATCGTGGAGGCCAACCACAAACAAAGCCAAGTGATGGTGGACAAAATTTTCAGCTTTGCTGAATTGGGCTTTCAAGAGGTGGAAAGCTCAAAATACCTATCAGGTATTTTAAAGGAAAACGGTTTTGAAATTGAGCATTCCGTAAGTAATATACCAACGTCTTGGTTCGCCACATGGAGCAACGGAGAAGGTCCAGTAATTGCCTTGGGCAGCGATGTGGACTGTATTCCCAAAGCATCGCAGTATCCGGGAATAGCCTACCATAAACCCATGGTCGATGGAGCACCTGGTCATGGTGAGGGCCATAACTCGGGCATTCCCTTGAACATTACTTCTGCATTGTCGGTAAAACAAATTATGGAACGGGAAAATATCCCCGGTACTTTGATATTGTGGCCCGGCATAGCCGAGGAACTTGTTGCCGCCAAAGCATGGTACGTGCGAGATGGTCTGTTTGACGATATCGATATGTGCATTTTCACCCACGTAAGCAGCAATTTGGGTGTTTCTTGGGGTCAGGCATGGGGTACCGGACTCATTTCAGTGGAATATTCCTTTGAAGGAGAAGCCGCACACTCCGCTGGAGCACCATGGCGTGGACGCAGTGCTTTGGATGCCGCCGAATTGATGAACATCGCTTGGAACTACAAACGAGAGCATTTACACCCACTCAAAAGGTCCCACTCCATTTTCACCGATGCCGGTGACCAGCCCAATGTGGTTCCCTCCAAGGCCAGTATTTGGTTCTATTTTAGGGATGTGGAGTACCAAGGCATCATGGATATGTATGCGATGGCCAACGATATGGCCAAAGGCGCTGCTTTGATGACCGGAACCACCATGAATTCCAAAGTATTGGGTGCGGCATGGCCTAGACATTTCAACAAGGTGATCGCCGAAACGATGTATGAAAACATCAAACAAGTGGGACTTCCTGAATGGACGGAGGCGGACCAAATGCTTGCCAAGGCGGTTCAGAAAGAAGTTGATTCCAAAGACACTACTGGTTTGGCGACCGAGCCTAGAGAACTAGGTCTACCTGTGAAAGAGCCCAAAAGTGGGGGTTCTGATGATATCGGGGATGTTTCATGGAAAGTGCCCACGGTAACCATGCGCTTTCCGTCCAATATTCCAGGGCTACAGGGGCATCATTGGAGCAATGCCATAGCGATGGCAACTCCCATTGCCCACAAAGGAGTCACTGCAGGGGCCAAGGCAGAGGCCATGACCATTTTGGATTTTCTGTTGAAACCAGAATTGGTGACCCAGGCTTGGGACTATTTCAACAACGAACAAAGGAAGGAACAGAAGTACGAACCGATGATTTCCGCGGAGGATATGCCGCCCACCTACTTGAACAAAGACAAACAAGACCAATTCAGGGATGAATTGGAAAAATTCTATTATGATGAAACCAAATACGATTCCTATTTGGAGCAATTGGGAGTTGAATATCCAACCTTAAAAGAATAGAATAACGTTCTTAGACAAATTAAAAGCCCCATGAATTGGGGCTTTTATATTTTTCGAAAGGTAAAATTTTAAATGAACATTCCGCCAGACGCCTCAATGCGCTGACCGTTTACCCAAGCAGCATCGTCCGTGCAAAGGAAAGCCACAATGGAACCGATGTCCTCACTCTCACCAACCCGGCCCAATGCGGTCATGGATGCGATAATATCCACAACCTGGGGTGCTTGCTCAAAGCGTTCTTTGTTGAAATCGGTATTGATTGCCCCTGGAGCTACCGTATTGGCCTTTATTTTCCGCCCACCCAATTCTTTTGCCAAGTAGCGGGTGTATACCTCAATGGCCCCTTTCATACTGGCGTAGGCCGAATATCCTGGTAAAGAAAAACGGGACAGTCCGCTGGAAATGTTGACGATTCCACCCCCGTCATTAAGTGTGTCCAACAACGTCTGCGTCAAGAAATAAACCCCTTTAAAATGGATGTTCAATAATTCATCAAAAGCTTCTTCAGTCGTATCGGCCACGGAACCTTCATGACCAAAACCTGCATTGTTGATCAAATAATCGATGTTTGAGGTGTTGAAATCAGCCTTCAACTGTTCGCTCAATTCCTTCTTGAAATCGGCAAAAGACTTAATGTTTCTGGCATCCAACTGGATGGCGACTCCATTACCACCAACCTCCTCAATGGAGGCGATGGTATCGGAAGCAGCTTTTTTGTTGGAATTGTAGGTGATGACCACATCCAATCCCTTTTTTGCCAAGTTGATTGCCATATCTTTTCCCAATCCGCGGCTACCTCCGGTAACCAGTGCTATCTTTTTTGTACTCATGGTGTTTTTGTATTTAAATTATGAACACCACAAAGTTCCCTTTCGTTTGGTCAAATAGTTTGCATGGAAGAATCAAAGAGGTGTAAAAATCAAACAATTTCCAATTTTCGGAAGATGGCAGGGGAGTGGCCAACGTGTTTTTTGAAGAAATTGGAGAAATGTGCGGTTTCCTCGAACCGAAGCGAATTTGCTATTTCCGACACGTTCCAGTTGGTATGACGCAACAGTATTTTGGCTTCCTGTACAATACGCTCCGTAATCAGCACTGAAGTATTTTTTTGCAAGGTCTCCTTTAAAGCACGGTTTAGATGATTTACGTGCACACTCAATTGATGGGCAAAGTCGGATGCGGTGCGCAGCCGAACCCGTTGCATGGGACTTTCAATGGGAAATTGACGCTCCAATAATTCCATGAACAAACCCGAAATGCGTTCCGATGCATTGGAGTTGCCATTTTTCAATTCACTGGCCGGTTGCATTTTAAGCCCGGTATGAATCAATTCAAACACCATATTGCGCAGCAGATCATATTTAAAGGCATACTCGGAATCTATTTCGGATAGCATTCGGTTAAAAATGGGAGATACCAATTCCAGTTGCTCATCACTTAGCTGAAAAACTGGGTTGCCATTGGGTTGAAAAACTGGGTACTGGTTCAAATCTCCGAATTGATGAAAAAAAGTATCTGTAAAAACACAGAAATATCCTGTCAGCTGTTCATCAATCTGTTCCCAATTGTACGGTATCTGTGGATTTGAAAATACCAAAACCTGCCTTTCCACAGGAACTATTTTGTCCGCGTAGTGCACACGACTCCTTCCCTTCACCAAACTAATTTTAAAGTAATCACGTCGGTTAAAGGGCATAGCCTTGGGCTTTGGGCCAGTGAACTCATCCAGTTTGAACACGTTGAAATGTCCGATGCCGGACTTTATGCTTTCAGGCACATAGTGTTGTGTAGATTCATAAAACTCCTCGATGGAGACCTTTTTATGCATACCACAAAGTTACACAAATCAAATAATTATTTGGATTTAGCCAGTAGTGCCATGTAAAACCCATCAAATCCGCTTGTTGAGGCATAAATCTGCTGGTCTTTCACCAATTCAAACTTGTGACCATTTTCTGACTCCAGAAATCGCTGAACCTGTTCCTTGTTTTCTTGCGGGAGGATGGAACATGTGGCATAGACCATTTGTCCACCCGTTTTGAGCATTTTACTGTAGTTCTGTAGGATATCCTGCTGCACACGCATGATGCGGTCCACAAATTCCGGTTCCAATTTCCATTTAGAGTCTGGATTTCTTTTTAAGACGCCTAAACCGGAACAGGGAGCATCTAATAAAAGTCGGCCAGCGCTATTGTGCAATTTTTTGATGACTTTGGTGGAATCGATTGCCCGTGTCTCCACATTGTGAACCCCATTTCTTCTTGCCCTGATTTTGAGTTTTTTGAGTTTACTCTCATAGAGGTCCATGGCAATAAGTTGTCCCTTGTTCTCCATTTGAGCCGCCAAATGCAATGTTTTTCCACCTGCACCGGCACATGCGTCCACCACCCTTTGTCCGGGTTTTGCTTCCAAAAAGGGGGCTACTAGTTGTGAGGAGGCATCCTGAACTTCGAACAGTCCATCTTTAAATGCCTGTGTAGTGAAGACATTTTTTCGTTCTTTAAGTTTTAGAGCATCTGGATATCCTTGAATAGTCGTTGTTTCAATACCTTCATCAGCAAGTAAAGCTTGCAGTTTTGTCTTTTGGATTTTGATTGTGTTGGTTCGGAGAATAACTTCTGCCTGTTTATTCAATGCGGCAATTTCCTCGGTCCAAAGTTTACTTCCAAGAGCTTTTTCACCTAATTTGTCCAACCAATCGGGAATGGATTCCCGAAACTTTCTAATTTTAGATAATTCATCAAATCGCCCTTTTATCCTGCGTTCAGGCGTGCCTTCCAACTGTTTCCAATCGGGAATTCGAATTCCGCGAAGTACACACCAAACCGCGAACAAACGAAATAGGTGCGGTCGGGTAAAGGGTTCATGGGCTTCGGCAATTTCAGCGTATAACCGTTTCCAGCGTACAATATCGTAAGTGGTCTCGGCGATAAAGGCACGGTCACGGGCACCCCAACGCTTATCATGCCGCAGTACTTTTTCAATGACCTTATCGGCGTACTCTCCATCATTGAAAATCATTTTTAGGGCATCAATTACGGCAAATACCAAGTTTCTATGTAAGCGCATGCTAACAATTTAAGCATGCAAAGGTAGGGTTTGTTACTTTCATTTCAGGCATGCTAAAACCATAAAGTATAAACGACCATTGTGTCTATTGGATATATGGATTAGTTGGCGCGAGTTCCTTAAAGATTAAACTGGTATGGACTACATTTACAAGGAAAAAATATATCTCCAACGAGATTCATGATTTGATGATTCCCTTGTTGGTTCATGTCCACCAAATAACTATGGCTTATGGCCCATGATACAGGTTTTGTTTTTAACCTTTTTTTGAAACGTAAACTGCATTTTTTTTATGAGAACCCGGTCTTTAACAAAATCACTAAAGTTCAATTTCAGGCTTTGCCCAGTACCAAAACCATTGGCTTAAACTCCAATTTTTGCATAGTGACCGATATTCCTGATTATCTCGAAACTAAGATTGACAAAAATTTAAAAAGCTGGAAAACAAGAACAATAAGACAATACAAAGGTTTCATTTGTAATTTTCGCGGTTATGAAAATGCTAAGGATTATGTTAAGGACAATTTCAGCAAAAAGGCAATGAGGAGCATGGTGGCAAAAAAAAGACAATTGGAAACGCGCCATGCAATTTCCTATGTTTTTTACTTTGGAGAGATCAACCGGACCCAATATGAATTTTTGTTTGATAGGTTTTTTACTTTGATGAAAAAGAGATTTGATGTAAAGAAAGTATACAATCGATACTTATTGGAGTGGAAAAAATACTATGATATTGTGTACCCAATGATTTTGAACAAGGAGGCTTCACTATTTGTCATCTATAATGGGAAGGAGCCCATTGCGATGGCCCTTGATTTTTACATGGAGGATGTATGTTTTGGTTACATACAAATATTTAACCCTGAATATGGTAAATATCCAATGGGTGATGTAGCTATGTTTAAGCGATTGGAATGGTTAATGGAGAGGGATATATGGATCTTTGATTTTCTAATGGGCGAAACTTATTATAAAAGAAAGTGGTCCAATATGAAGTATTTCTATGAGCATCAAATATTTTATAGAAGTGGATCTTTGTCAGCATTGATTAAATTGTTTTTTATGGTGGGGAAGTTAAAATTTAAACAGTTCTTAAGAGATAAAGGGATTTTAGGCAAAATGTTCAGTATGGATAGGTTCTTATACAAAAAGATGTCTAAAAAACTTATCCATTATGACTGGAAAAATCCTTAAGAAACTCTACAAACCTTTATCCAGCACTATTTTAATTGCAGATGGCCTACAATGCTTTGGGCCACTAGGCTTCTTCCGTGGTTGTTCCAATGTTTGTCGTAGATCAGGGTTACAGGCCTATTAGATTTCTCGAACCACATTCCAAAATCAATGACGTCGATGCCTTTTTGGGTACAATTGGCGAGAAATGCCTGTGAAGTATGCCGCTTATCCAGCAATAGGCTGGTCTTTGATCTATCTATAGGGTATTTTTTCAACAGCTTTTCGAAGTTGCTAATGTAAATGGAGTCTTTTTCATGTTGTCCATTTTGGTCTGCCTTTTCATGTTTGGGTTTCTCCTGAGCATCCTGATTACCAATTAAAATGTTTTTGATTGGATCTAGAAAACCTATTTCAGAGGCATAATATACCAGCTTGATGTTGTCCCTGACTTTGAAAATGGTCGAATTCAAGGTTGCAATCCGAGAAATATTGGCTTCATAATCGGTTCGATGAAAATCCATGGGGTATTTGACATAAATCACAATCTTGTCAATTTTGTCAAAATCATCAGGATAGGCATGTACCAAATGAAGCTGATCCGCCAAATCCCAGCCTGCATACCCATATTCATAAACTTCAATATCAGTAGTTCGGTCCTCGATTTTTTTCCCAATGGAGTTAAAATAGTTTTGATGAAAACCCTGAATGAAAGAGTCCCCTATTAAAGCCAGTTCCTTTTTAGAATACCCGGGGGTGAACTCACGGTACGAATTGAAACCCTGATTATTGATGCGGTATTCTGTAAAATTCTGTCTTCGATTACCTGTAACCGTGTATCCTTTATAATGTGGCACCCTTTTTTCAACTCCAAAATCATCAATGTAACGTGGGGAATCCTCTGGATAAAGATGAAACACCCGAACCAAAAGTTCCAAGACCACCAGGATCATAAAAAAGTACACTATCGATTTCAGAAATAATTTGATCATGCTAAAATTGAAAATAAATGAACGAGCGATCTATGCCATCATCGTAGAACAACAAAATACTGAAAATCACCAACGTGTAGGCCCAGAATCTCACAAATCGTGACTTAAATTTGAAAGGATTGCGTTCGTCTTTTCGTATCAGAAACTCATAAATGACAAAAAGACCCAATAGAACAAAATAATCAACCAAACGATACCCCATTGGATGAATATAGGGCTCCCAACGAAAATCCGTGAAAAGTCTTTGAATAAATATAAAAGAGTCATTCAATGACTCCGATCTAAAAAAAATGCGGGAAAAAGTAACTATGGAAAAAGTGGCAAATAATTGTCCTATTTCCTTAAATGAGGGCAAAAAAGTATTCTGAGCGACAACGGTATTCTTATATATGGTGTTACGTCCCATTAAAAAAACGGGGATATAGGCTAAGGCATGGAATGCGCCCCAGAATATAAATGTCCAGTTAGCACCGTGCCAAAAACCACTTACCAAAAACACGATACAAATATTGCGTATTGATTTCAATTTTCCCACCCTTGAACCTCCCAATGGGATGTACAGATAATGGCGAAACCATGTGGACAGTGAAGTATGCCATCGTTGCCAATATTCTGCCACATTTCTGGAAAAATTTGGGAACCTGAAGTTTGACATCAATTCAATGCCAAAAAGTTTGGCCGTTCCTATAGCAATATCGGAGTAGCCCGAAAAGTCGCCATACACCTGAAAACTGAACAAGGTCACTCCCAATACCAAAGTTGATGCTGAAAATGCGTCGTAGTGGGCAAATATGTCGTCGACCATTGGGGCTATACCATCTGCAATTACCATTTTTTTGAACAACCCCCATAAAATAAGTTTTAATCCCTCAACAATCTGTTCGTACTTGAACGTTCTTTTACGGGTCATTTGCCCTAAAAGGTTAGAAGCCCTTTCAATGGGTCCAGCGACCAATTGCGGAAAGAAGGCAACAAATGTTGCAAAGTTTAAAAGGCTCTTGGTGGGCTTTATCCTCTTGTAATAGATATCTAGAGAATAGGACATAGTCTGAAACGTGTAAAAGGAAATTCCTACGGGGAGAATGATATTCAATGTCCACGTACTTTGGATGGAATAGCCAAATAAATCTATCATATCCACAAAGGAACCTACAAAGAAGTTATAGTATTTGAAAAAACCCAATAGCGACACATTGAAAACAATGCTACACCACAAAAACAATCTACCTGATTTATGCTGCTTCTGCTCCCTATGGATTGCCAATCCCATTACGTAGTCGACTATGGTGCTAGCTAGTATTAAAAAAAGAAAACGCCAATCCCAAAGTCCATAGAAAACATAACTTGCCATAAGAACCAATGCGTTTTGGACTTTGAGGTTGTTGAATTTGGCAACGACCCAGTACAACACAAAAATTGTGGGAAGAAAAATTAGATATTCTACGGAATTGAAAAGCATGTTTACAAATATCTTACTAAGATGAACACTTGTACAAAAGATTAAGTGAAAGAGGCTATTTTATCGGTTTTGCTGCCCTTGAACAGGTATTGCCCCATATCATCTATTTTATAAATAACTACATTTTTCGAAGCTTCCCCGTATAGATACAAAAACTCAAAAAGCATTTTTTTTACTTCGTGTTCATTTGCATCAACTCTTGTCAAGGAGTAATTGCTCTTTGGGTCAAAGTTTTTGAAAATCAACCTCTTACTTATTTTTTCTTTGCTGACTTCAGCATCTTTCTTTTTTGACTTTAAGGCAAAACGGAACTTACTCAATAAAAGGTTGAGGTTTCGTTCTCTAAGATATTGTTTAAAAGCAAAGAAGTTGCCTAAGAAGAACGCACTTATTATGGACATTGGAGATTTCGGGTCGCTAAGTATATGGTATTCAAAATCATATTGTTTAGTAGCCCATCTGGTTTTATAGTCAAAATAGCCTTTCGAAAAATCAAGAATTTTAAACTGGTTTTCTATCCCCCATTGAATCAATAACATGATATTTACTGAGCCCAGATGGAATTTGGCATAATCGATATTGAAAACGGTAATGGCATCAAAGATTATATCCTTGGAAAAATAGGTGAGTGTTATTGCGATCGGTTCATCTCCATTAAAGATTGTAAAAAGACCTGCGTCTCCTTTTTGAATCATGGGGAAAGCCACTTTTTTATAGAACTTCCATTCTTTGTGATCCAAATTGTTATTATGTTCCCCTTTCCCTTCAAACCTTTTTTGTAACAGAAGCTTGAATTTTTCAAAAATCAATTCAAATTCCGATTTACCCATTTCGTTCCTATACATCTTGTATTTAATCTCAAAACATTGAGTGAGCCTGCGGCGATACTTGTTTAGTTTATACCTGCTTGATTTTTTGAATTTTTTTTGCATAAAATCCTGTAGGCTATTGAACAAATGGAGTTCTATAAGAAACCCAGGGTATTGTTTGATTTTTTTTAGTTTAGATCCTTTTGAAGGGAATGTTAAGGGACAGGCAAAGTACGATGGCACATCATAGACTAAACAGGTTTTTCCTTTAAGGGAAATAGCATTATCGGTTGTGTAATAAATACCCTTGGTGATAGTTTTTCCCAAATTGATGAATACTCTGCCTTGCTCATAAAATTCTATCTTGCCAATACCTTTGATCTTGGTTCTGGTCTTTTGTTTTCCAAAGCTTTCGGACCATATTTTAACAAATGTTTCCGATGAGAAAGGGTTATCAGTCATTGCCCAAACAGTTTATTTGGGAAATCTCTACTTCGGGTGAAGTCGCATCACGATATAATGGAAAAAAACAAGCACCCTTATTCTTTTTGGTGTAGTCCAACGTTTCTTTTTGCATCATTAAATCATGATATTTCTTTTCATCAACAACATACTGCCAAGAGCAGAATTCCCTGTAATCGTTAGAGAATCTCGATTTAAAGTAAAATAGGGAGTCTTGGTTTTGTCCACCTAAACCTCCTCCTAGATTGAAATTTGCAAACCCTTCTTTTGTAGCTTGGATCCTTACATGGTCTATAAGTAACTTGATTGGGTTCAGATGTACGTATTCTTTTTTGACGCCCGAAAGATGATATTGTACTATCCCATTATTTTTGGTAAAAATGCCACCGCCTGCAAAATTGCCCGTCTCCTTGTGTTTAGCAACAACAAGTTGGGCATTTATTTGGGGACTGGCCAATAATTCATAGAAATATTGCTTTCCAAAGAAATAGCTTGGTTGGGCCAATACCCGTTTCATATTTTCGCAATACGTAGCTATAAATGTATCCAGGCACTTTTCACAATGCCCATCTAAGATTTGATAATTCTTGGACTCCTTATTAATATAGGTCTTCAATCGCTTGCTATACTGTTTTTTCTGCTCTTCCAAGCTCTTTGTCAGGTCAATGTTCACTACGTTTCCATGAGAAACAATTTGCCCTAGTCCTTTCAAAATGTTTTTTTGATTTGAGATATAAGGATGAAGTCTGGAAAACACGGACACAACTTGGTTTTCTCTTAAGAAAACCTGCAAACTTCTTTTAAATTCCTCATTGTTAAAATCTGCTCCAAGTTTACTGCTTACGGGACCCACATAACCATAAGCTGAAGTTGCATCTTTCCATGTAGTTCCTTCAATTTCCCTAATTAGTAATGGTATTGCAACGAGTTTTTCGTCGTTTGTGGATACAATTAGGACCGGTCTTTCTCCTTCTTTTTTTGAGATATGGTGGTAATCATAGGTGTGATAGAAGTCCGTCTCTTCGCATTTTTCCAATACTTCACCCCATGCATTTCTATCCTCAATGATTCTCATTTTCTCTTTTTGAGATCCATGGCAAATTAGCTGATCAAAACTGTTAATGGTATGACAAAAGTCATTTGCAAAGGTAAAAGGGTTGAAGGGTAAAAAAAATCGACGAAATTGATGCTCCCAGGGAAGTACAAAAAAAGAGCGACAATTTTATTACCGCTCTTCAACTAAAAACTAACCAAACCAACCAAACTAATTCTATACAGTTACGACTACAAAGTGTCTCCCTCTTTTTTTGTACCAGACTCCTCGATATCTATAGAGTCTTTTTCCATTAACGTGCACCACCCTGTGTGCTCTTGGAAGTTTGGTGACCTTGAAGCCAGCCGGAGCGGCACATACTACATATTTTCTTCCCCTTGCTCTATACCAGATGCCATCGGCGACGTAGTATGAAGTTCTTTGATGCACCACAACGCGTGGCTTTGAAATGGTGGTGACAACTGTTCCATGTTTTGGGTATACATGAACCACTTTGGTTTGGGCATTTGTTAGCGCCATGCCTGCTAAAAGTGCCATAGAGATAAAAAGTGTTTTCAAAGCTTTCATACTGCAGATTTTTATGGATTTGTACCAGTAGGACCAAGGTTTTGATGAAAGGTTTAATGAAAAAGGAGCCTTTTGAGCTCCTTTTTGTGTAGTTTGTCGAAATGTGGGTTCATCGCCCTTGACGGCGCTTTCTAAACTGTTGCAACAAGCGTTTTTTGAAATCTTCCTCAGCCTTGATCAACAGCAATACTTTTCTTGGGGGGATGACCTTGCGTATGCGTGCTATAAAATTTTGATTGGTACCGTGCTTTTCAGTTTCGAGGGTCAATAGTTCATCCAAGAGGTCGGAGGCTTCTGAATCGGACAATGCTTCTGGGGACGATGCCCTAGAACCAAACTCAGCCCGCTCTTTTCTCCTTATGGCTTCCAGCTGCTCTTCATGCTCGTTATAAATCGGCCAAAACTGTTGGGCCTCCTTGCTGGTCAACCCCACCCTTTCTGTTATAAAGGCAACCTTAAGTGTTTTTATTCGCTCCCTGACCGGACCTTGGGCCTGTGACCAAAAGAATCCAGCCAAAAACACAAATAGAAAGCATACTTTTTTATTCATAATCGCTGTAATCTAAATTTAATTCTTCAATATCCTCTACATTTTCATCCAAATACTCCAATATGTTTTCATCCTCAATATCATCTTCCAAAACGTCGTTAAGTTCTATATCTTCCAAGGAGACCATTTCTGCAATCTCATAGCTGCTCATATCGAGTTCCGAGATGTTTAAATAGTTTTCTATCTCTGCACTGGCCAAATCTTCAAAGGCGATGGCGGCATCTGATTTCCAAATCGGTGTAAAAACCAATAGGAATATAGCTGCCACCGCTGCTGCTGCATAAAACAGCTTTCTATACGGATTTAATTGAACAAGCTTGCCCCTTTCGGTTTCTCTTATTTTGGATGATATTTTTTCATTGAAGCCTTCAAAATAACCTTCCGGAATGGAAAAACCATCCGTTTTTGGAATTACATCGGAAGCTTCTTCGATTTTTTCTTGGTTTATTTTGTCCATGAGTCGGTCATGGAAGTTCTCAAAATAACCTTCCGGGGTGTTGAAACTATTTTTTTTGTCTTTTTTCATCTTTGTGGTTTGACCTTTTTTTGCTTCAAAGGTTTAATCTTCCTTAAGATACGCTTCTATTTTCTTTACTGCCAAGTGGTAGGAAGCTTTCAAGCCACCTACCGATGTTTCCAATACTTCAGAAATATCATCATATTTCATTTCTTGAAAATACTTCATGGTGAACACCAATTTTTGCTTATCGGGTAAGGAGGCCATTGCTTTTTGCAATTTCAATTGAATTTCATCTCCCTCAAAATACACATCCGATTGCAGATTTTCTAGCATGGTATTTTTCAACTCCTCATCGCTAACACCTAATTTTTTTGATTTTTGTTTTAAAAAGGTAAGGGATTCATTGGTGGCTATTCGGTACATCCATGAAAATAGTTTGCTTTCTCCTTTAAATCCCCCAATATTTCTATATACTTTGATAAAGGTATTTTGAAGCACATCATCGGCATCGTCATGATTGAGCACGATTCTTCGAATGTGCCAATACAGTCGCTCTTTGTAAGTGTTTACCAACACCTCAAAGGCTTTTGCTTGTGTTTCTTCCTGTTTTAGTTCTTTGACTAAGGTTTCCTCAGCAATCAATTGTCCGTGCAATTTGGTGCTATGACTTCTGTAAAGGTAAAAGGTTTAATATTTCAACAATCAATTTGCAATGGCCAATTATCAATCGTCAATTAACAGAGCCGCTTGTCCATTTTGAGTAAGCAAAAAATCTATAGAATTTGTTGGATGGGATTTGTTGTAAATTTTTGTTTGACAAGAAATGCACAAATATCAACGAATTTTTGATGTCGCTCGGTCATTTTGAACGAAAGTGGGAAATCTTAGAACTATTAATCGAATTATTGGACCTAAGCAGTGAAAGATTGCATTTCCACCAACTTTTTATATCCTTTTTTGGATTTCATCAACTCTTCGTGGGTACCTTGTTCCACAATTTTTCCTTTGCTCAGCACAACTATGGAATCTGCATTTTGAATGGTGGATAAGCGGTGGGCAATGACCAAAGAAGTTCTGTTCCGCATCATTTTCTCAAGGGCATCTTGAACCAACCGTTCGCTTTCCGTGTCTAAGGCTGAAGTTGCTTCGTCCAAAATCATGATAGGCGGATTCTTAAGCACGGCACGTGCTATGGACAGTCGTTGTTTTTGGCCTCCGCTCAGTTTATTGCCACTATCGCCTATATTGGTGTCGTAACCATGTGGAAGCTCCATGATAAAAGCATGGGCGTTGGCCACTTTGGCAGCGGCAATGATCTCATCCAAGGAAGCCTGCTCCTTGCCCAAGGCAATGTTGTTTTTTACCGTGTCGTTGAACAAAATAGAATCTTGCGTCACCAGTCCCATCAGACCTCGCAATGATCTTTTACTAATATCTTTGATGTTGATGCCATCTATTTGAATTTCACCTTGGTTAACGTCATAAAAGCGGGTTACCAAGTTGGCTACGGTACTTTTTCCACTTCCAGACTGGCCCACTAGGGCTACGGTCTGGCCCTTTTTAACTTCAAGGTCAAAACCTTTTAGCACGTAGTCATCCTCATATTTGAATGAGATGTTTTTGAGGGCAATTCCTGTATTGAAATCGCTCTTGTCAACGGCGTTTTCTACATCTTTTATGGGATTTTCAGCCTCCAAAATTTCCAAGACACGTTCCGCAGCTGCATTTCCTTTCTTTACTCCATAGGAGGCTTTGCTTATTGCTTTGGCCGGGGTCAGGATGTTATAGGCCAATCCCATATAGGCAATAAACGAAGAAGCATCCAAGGTTTGGTCCACCAACACCATTTTACCGCCGAACCATAGTAGCACCCCTATAACCAATATGCCCAAGAACTCACCCGTGGGCGAGGCCAAGTTCTGCCGGTTCAACAAGGAATTGGAAAACTTGAAAAATCGTTCTGTGGAACTTTTGAATGTATTGTAGAATTTAGATTCTGCATTGAATGCCTTTACCACGCGAAGACCGCCCAGGGTTTCCTCTACGATGGAAAGAAATTCTCCTTGCTCTTTTTGGACCCGGTCAGATTTCCGTTTAAGGGATTTTCCAATCCTAGAGATGATCATACCTGCTATTGGGATGAAAATAAAAACAAAAAGTGTGAGCTTGGTGCTGATTCCAAACATCACCAAAATGGTAAAGAAAATCGTTAATGGTTCACGGACAATCAATTCTAAAATGGAAAGAAATGAATGTTGTATTTCCAATACATCGGAAGTGATGCGTGCGATGACATCACCTTTTCTTTTTTCGGAAAAAAAGAAAATAGGAAGGTCGACTATTTTGTGATACATCTTGTTTCGGATGTCCTTGAGCACACCATTTCTTAAAAAGGTGATGAAGTACATTGCCAAATAATTGAACAGGTTTTTCAATAAAAAGAGGGCCAACACCAAACTGATTACCAAAACAAGACCTTTCATGTCATCATCCCCGGAATATTCCGTAACCTGATAGTTGATATAATCTTGCAGATAATCCTTTAGTTTGCCGAAACCTTGATAAATAGGTTTGGCATATACTTTCTGTTCTGGCTTAAAGAGCACATCCAGCATGGGAATAAGTGCTGCAAAGGACAGTGCACTGAACAGTGCATATAGAATATTGAAAAAGATATTCAAAGCACCGTATCTGCGATATGGGGCCGCAAACCGGAGAATTTTTTTAAAGTAGTTCATTCACCTATAAATTCAATTCTGATTGTATGCCGTCCAATTTGGCTTCCAGCCGCGAATTTACGGATTTAAAATCCTCCGCTTTTTCCAATTCGGCATTGGTGCTGATATAAAACTTCACCTTGGGCTCTGTGCCACTCGGTCGGGCAGCAATTCGAGTCCCATCTTCCGTTTCGTAAATCAACACATTGGATTTGGGTAAATCAATGGTTCTCTCCTCACCAGTCTGTACGTTTTTAACAACGGAGGTATTGTAGTCTTCAATATACAGTAGGTTAGAGCCCTGAACAGATTTTACTGGATTGTCCTTAAAGTCCTTTAGCATTTGCTTGATTTCTTCCGCGCCGCTGATTCCTTTTTTAGTAAGCGATATCAACTTTTCTTTGTAAAAACCGAACTGCACGTAGCAATCAATCAATTCTTCATAAAATGAACTGCCCTTGGCTTTGGCATCTGCTGCTATTTCACAGGCCAATAGGGTAGAGGTCACGGCATCCTTATCCCGTACAAAATCTCCGACCATATAACCAAAGCTTTCCTCTCCTCCTCCAATGAAGTTGGAATCAGGAAAATCTTTGATCATTTTACCGATCCATTTGAATCCGGTAAGGGCGGTTTTGAATTCTACGCCGTAAGCTTTCGCCATTTGCTCCATCATCGGGGTGGATACGATGGTGGTGGCTATAAACTCATTGCCTTGGAAACCTTTTTGTTTGTGTTGGTCCAAAAGAAACTTGGTCATTAACACCATGGTTTGGTTGCCATTCAGCAGTTCCATGTCGCCATCCAAGTTACGCACTGCGATTCCCAATCGGTCACTGTCGGGGTCGGTGCCCACTACCATGTCGGCACCCAGTTCTTCGGCTTTTTTTATGGCCAGGGCCAGGGCCGCAGGTTCTTCGGGATTTGGCGACGCTACCGTGGGAAAAGACCCATCAGGCTTTGCCTGCTCTTCAATAATGCTGACATGTTTGTATCCAGCTCTTTTTAGTACTTCTGGAATTGCTGTAATCGACGTACCATGCAAGGAAGTGAACACAATTTTAAAGTTGTCCTTGCCCTTGGCATTGAAATTTCCATTTTGAACCGAAGCTTCAAAAAAGGCTTCGTCAACCTCTTTATCAATATGGTGGATTAAGTTATTCTGAGCGTTGAAATTGATGTCCTCAAAAGAAATTGCATTTATTTCAGCTATAATTTCCCCATCCTGAGGGGGTACAATTTGGCCGCCATCGGACCAATATACTTTATACCCATTGTATTCTGGCGGATTATGAGAAGCGGTCAACACGATTCCCGCATGGCACCCTAAATATCGTACCGCAAAGGAAAGTTCTGGGGTGGTGCGTAGTTCAGAAAAAAGATAAACGGTTATCCCATTGGCTGAAAAAACCTCAGCAACAATTTGGGCCAGGGTATCCGAATTATGCCTACAGTCGTAAGCAATCACCACTTTCTGGTCATCATTTGGGTGTGTTTTCTTGAGGTAGTTGCTCAGCCCTTGAGTACTCTTCCCCAATGTATATTTATTGATGCGGTTGGTACCAACACCCATAACACCACGCATTCCCCCAGTTCCAAATTCCAGATTTTTATAAAAACGTTCCTTCAGTTCTTCCGGATTGTTTTTTAGGAGGTCTTGAATTTCACTTTTAGTGTCTTTATCAAAAAAATCGGTGAGCCAGGATTTGGCAGTGGCTTCTGTAGCATCCATAAAGTTGTATTTGTGAATTTAAAAATACAAAGTTTGAGGGTTTGGGAACTCCTTATAAATTAATTTTGTGCGAAATGGTGTAACGCGTGTCATTTTTTCTGGAGCGCACCATGATTTCACCCAAAAATCCGGCCAAAAAAAACTGGACACCTATAATCATTGCTGTCAATGCAATAAAGAACTGGGGACGGTCGGTGATGAGTCTTCCCATTGGGTTGAAGAACAATTTATCTATCCCTAGATAAAGCGCAAAACCAAAACCCACGATGGACATTAGTACCCCCAGTGCCCCAAACAAGTGCATGGGCCGACGACCAAATTTGGAAACAAACCAAATGGTCACCAAGTCTAAAAAACCGTTGATGAAGCGTTCTGCGCCAAATTTCGTCTTACCATATTTTCGGGCCTGGTGCTGAACTACTTTTTCAGTGATATTGGAAAAGCCTGCATTCTTGGCCAATACGGGAATGTACCGGTGCATTTCACCGGAAACCTCAATATTTTTGATCACATTCCTGTTAAATGCCTTAAGCCCACAATTGAAATCATGCAACCGCACGCCAGAAGTCTTACGGGCCGCCCAATTGAAAAGTTTGGAGGGAATGTTTTTGGTGATGAGAGCATCATACCGCTTCTTTTTCCAACCTGACACCAAATGATGGCCATTTTCTTGGACCATGCGGTAAAGTTCTGGTATTTCTTCGGGGTTGTCCTGCAAATCGGCATCCATGGTAACGACCACCTCGCCTTGGGCAGCCTTGAAACCGGCATGCAATGCCTGCGACTTACCAAAGTTCTTTAAAAAGCGGAGCCCTTTAACGTGCTCATTTCTTTGGGACAGCTCGGTAATTATCTCCCATGAAGCGTCGGTACTACCATCATCAATAAAGATAATTTCATATAAAAAATGATTGGATTGCATCACGTGTACAATCCAATCATGTAATTCGTTCAACGATTCTTGTTCGTTAAGTAAAGGAATAACAATGGAAATCTGCATTGCTTTTTTCTGGAATTCCCTTCAAAAGTAGCACTTTTTTGACTTAATAGGCAGGCTTGGCCTTTTTCAAAATAAGTCCGGTAACCAAACCGAGTGCAAGACCAATAAGGATGTTGATGATCAAGATGACCGGATAACCCATCCACCAAAATTTGATGCTCTGTTCTTTTTGCAGGTCAAACTGCTCTTGGGTAATTTCTCCGTTCATCAGTGCCGGGCCCAAGCGTGCATCCATGATCTTGGAAGGGGCATCGGGGTCGATATAGTTGACCAACACAAAGTTGTAAAGAATACCAATAATCCCTGCGATCAATGCGATACCGGCCCCAATTTTCAAAGCCTCGCTTAAGGTAAGGTATCCTCCATTCGCTTTTTTAAAGGCCGTAATTCCCAAAAAGGTAACCACAGCGGCCATTACGATTCCAATCACCATAAGTGCTGGACTTTGTGAGGTGTGCATGTCCTGGGTGTACAGCATAATTCCAAAGATGACGCTTATTCCTCCCAGAATTAACCCGTAGTTAAAGGAAATTTTTCCGGTTTTAGGTTGTTGTTCTTCCATGTCTTTTATTTTTAGTGTTGATTGCGGTTTGTTAGTGGTTTTTGGACAGCATTTGTTACAACTAAAGGTACTTTTTTTCTTTTTTAAGGTCTTGGGGTTGTCGATATAAAAGAAATCATTAAATTTGCACCTCGAAAATTCGGAGATTAAGTATTTAAGACGATGAGAAAAGGCATACACCCAGAAAATTATAGATTGGTGGCATTCAAGGACATGTCCAACGATGATGTGTTCATCACAAAGTCCACTGCAGAAGCCAAGGAAACCATTACTGTTGATGGCGTTGAGTATCCTTTGGTGAAGTTGGAAATTTCCAGAACATCACACCCATACTATACGGGCAAGACCAAATTGGTGGATACCGCTGGTAGGATCGATAAGTTCAAAAACAAATACAAGAAGTTTAAGAAAGAAGAGAAGGAGGCCGAGTAGGTTTACCTTTTCAACGAAATAACACCGACGCTCCTGATGGTTTTCAGGGGCGTTTTTTATTTTTGTGCATATACCACATACCATGAACTACATCATAGCTGACGGAACCACTCGTAATGCCTTATTGCCCTTTACCTTTACTAGACCTGTGGCGGACATCCGTGTGGGCATTTTGACCGTTCGTGAAAAGTGGGAAAAATGGTTGGGAACATCGTGTAGCAGTAAAACGGAAGCGTATCTCTCCAAAAAGTTCCCCTTGAAAGCCACTGATGCCAATGTAGTCATCTATGGACAGTATTTGCCAAACAAGGCGCTGGTGGAAAGTATTCGTGAACTAAAGGTAGGGGAGGCCTTGGTTTCCGAAGGAAAACCCTTGGCCTATGCCACAGTGCATCCTGAGAACGACTTCAGTTTTTCCGATTACCGCTCTGTGTCGTTTAAGGGTGATATCATGCAAATTGAATATACCTGGGATATTTTCTCCAAGAATGGGGAGGCCCTGCAGGCCGATTTTGAATTGTTGACCGCAGGCCGAAAGAGTCAACCGCTTTCCGGGACCAACCAGACGGTGAACCCAGAGAACATTTTCTTGGAAGAAGGCGCCAAAGTGGAGTTCAGTATTTTGAATGCTTCCACAGGTCCCATTTACATTGGGAAAAATGCCGAGATTATGGAAGGTTGTATCGTTCGAGGTGGATTGGCCCTTTGCGACAATGCCGTTTTAAAGATGGGTGCCAAGATTTACGGCCCCACCACGGCGGGGCCTTATTGTAAATTGGGCGGCGAGGTGAACAACGCCGTGCTTTTTGCCTATTCCAACAAAGGGCACGACGGATTTTTGGGCAACTCGGTGTTGGGGGAGTGGTGCAACCTTGGGGCGGATACCAATACCTCCAACCTAAAGAACAACTACGCACCCGTGCGCTTGTGGAGCTACAAAACCGAAGGTTTTGCCAAAACGGGATTGCAGTTTTGTGGGTTGATGATGGGTGACCACAGCAAATGTGGCATCGATACCATGTTCAATACCGGAACAGTGATTGGTGTAAGCACCAATATTTTTGGCAGCGGCTTTCCCCGTAACTTTGTGCCCTCCTTTAGTTGGGGGGGTGCCTCGGGCTTTACCACTTTTTTGCCCAAAAAGGCCTTTGAAGTGGCTACGGCCATGATGCAGCGTCGGGGGATGACCTTTGATGAAAAGGAGCAAGGTATTTTGGAGCAGGTTTTTGAACTGACCAAAAAGTGGCGGAATTACTAAAAAATCTTGGAAGTTTCGTTATCGTGTTCGTGTATGGTTAGTTGCGGATAAATCCGCGAGGATTTTCCGCTATATTGATTTTTAATAAAGGTAGGAATTTTTCTTTTGCTTAACCAACAGTGCAATTAATTATACACGTTGTTGTATGCAGTATTTTATTCAAACCCCTTTAGAGTTTTTCCTAAATCCGATTCCATTATATCTTCACCGTTCGGATAATAAAGTCGAATTTCTAATTTTATGCTTTCTACAATTTCGTAGAATTCATCTTTTCTAAAAGCAAAATTTATTCTTACTGTATTTAATGATTCATTTGGATATATAGGTGTTTCTCCATTAATACTTACCTTGACTCTATTATTTTCAAGTCTCGTATAATTCATATTTTTATTTGTACCATTCTTGTTTTCCAAAATTCTCATTCCTTTTGAGAAGTCTATGAAGTAGATATTTACTTTGTAAGTGTCCTCCATTTTTTCACCTTCATTATATACGTCAACTTCAAGGCTATATTCATATTCCTCACTTTCTTCATCGACTTCTAACTTTGAAATCAAAGATTGAGCTAATATTAATTTTGACTTAACTTTTCTGCCATAAAGTTGTCTTACTTCATATTCTTCCATTGGTACAGATTCGAAGTTAAATCGCTTGTAGTATTTTTTATCTCGAGCCATATGAGGTGCGTCAAGACTCGATGGTATTTGAACTACGTAAATTGTATTTGAGATAATTCCACTATTCCTGATTGGAAATATTTTTAAATCTGGTATATTTCTGTTTACTGTAGAACTTATAATTTGCTCTAACCATTCTTTTGTGAACACATTTCCATCTATAAACGAAAAGTCATGGGCTTTGTGGTTTTTCTCTTCAATGCCATAAATTATTATTCCACCATCTGAATTGGCGAATGCTGACACATCTTTGGACACTTCTTTTTTTTGTCCATCTTTTTTAGAAAGTGCTCCAGCCGATTTGAATTCAATATGTATAGATTCCTCTATCTCATTTTCAATAAAAGACTTGATTGTTTCAAAATCGTATGACTCTAATTTATGTAGTTCTTTCATATTTCAGGCACGTGTCAATATTGCATACAACGGTCTCGTATAACCGTCAGTTACGGGTTTATATGCGTTAATTTTCGGTTTGGCACTGACTTTAGCAATTCCGAGTGGATTCGGAGTAGTCGAATCCGCCGTAATTGCGATTATACATTGTTGTAAGCAGTTTTTTACTGTCCATATATCGCTGCTAAAATCAAAGGAATGGTTATTAAAACAGAAATAATAGCTGGTTTTATCCAACTTCTTTTTCTGTGCTGAAATTCTTTTCCGATAAATCTATTCCAGAAATATTCTGTCAAAATTCCTCCGCCAGCAATATTAAAAATCAAAGCAATATTACCTCCAATGTTCAATGAGTTCACAACCACAAGCGTAATAATCGTATATAAAATTCCAAAAATCAAAACTTGAATTCTCCCAGTTTGATTGTCGGTTTGCTTCATATTGTACATTAGTAAAACTGCTCCGAAAATCGTCGAGAATAATCCAGAAAACACCATAATTACTTTTTTTGAATGAAGTTCAGGCGCATTTGGGTCGTCCGTTATATTGTTTTTCTTTTTGTGTTCCTTGATAGTTTTTTCACGAGCAATCTCTTTTTTCTCTTTTTCTATTTTGATTTCGCTTTCAACAGATTCCAATTCAGGTGTTTTTCCGTTTCTCTCTTTCAGAATATGGATTGAAGCTGCGACAGCTTGTTCGTTGTAACTTTTTTTATTTTCTAAAATATATTCTAATTCCGAGTCAGTTTTATGTTGGAACTTTTCAATAAATCTATTTTCGCTCATTATTTGATTTGGTTCGATTTTGTTGGTTCAAATTGCTTACAACGTATTAAGATATGATTCTGTTTTAATGAATTTATCGACCGATAACGAAGTTAGTCGAAATGGATTACAATTTCAATAAGGGTTTTAGTTGGGGTGTTAAGGAGTTGTCAACAAGTGTTCAAGGGTGAAGGGTTAAAGGTGAAAGGTGAAAGGTGAAGGAAGAAGGGTGAAGGGGAAAGGGTGAAGGGTGAAGGGTGAAGGGGGATGTCAGAGGTATGAGATTGGAAGTTGGATAAAGGGCCCAATGTTTGGGTAATGAACGCCAATGGTAAAGAGCACGGTCAACAACCTGCCCAAGGTTTTTCACACCTAACATCCAACTTTCTTAATCCGCAATCTGGAATGGAATGGCTTCTTCTTTTGAATCGTTTATCAAAAAAATGGTGCCTGCCGTCACCAATGTAATCCCTCCCGCCAAAGCCAAAAAGTTGGTTTTTCTTCGTTTTAAACTGCTTACTTTTTCCTTAGGGAAAGTTACAATGTTCTCGTTGGTTTTTAAGTAAATGTTGTCCTCGGTAGTTTTAGAACAAATGCCTTCAACGGTCTGTCCGTTATACAGGGTCAACTCGTAGGTCTTTCCATTTTTCATTTCCGAAATTTCCCTTGGTTTGTATACTTGACAGCTTTGTAACAGGAAGAAGGCAGCAAAAACTAATATTGTAATTCTCATGAAGAGGTTTTAAACAACCGCAGAACTAAACCAAAACAATTTTTATAATCTGCGACTTAATTATCTTCAACAATAATATATTTTTTTTAAATATTGCTTACAAGGATTATTATTTTGGTGAATGATCTCTTACATCGACGATATCTATGCCTATTTGTCCTGCCAGTTGTTCTCACTACAGCTAACTTTAATCAAATTACTATCTTTGCACCCCTTTTATAAAGGAAAGGCATGAACAAAAAGGTCGCTTTTTATACGCTGGGCTGCAAGCTCAACTTTTCCGAAACTTCCACCATTGCGCGGAGTTTTGAAAAAGAGGATTTTGAGCGGGTGGACTTTTCCGAAAAAGCGGACATTTATGTCATCAACACCTGTTCCGTTACCGAAAATGCTGACAAAAGGTTCAAAACCATTGTAAAACAGGCCCAAAAGAACAATCCTGATGCTTTTGTGGCCGCTGTGGGATGTTATGCCCAGTTAAAACCGGAGGAGCTTGCTGCCGTGGATGGCGTGGATTTGGTGCTCGGCGCCACCGAAAAGTTCAAAATCACGGATTACCTGAATGACCTTTCCAAAAATAATCATGGAGAGGTGCATTCCTGCGAGATCGAGGAGGCTGATTTTTATGTGGGCAGCTACGCCATCGGTGACCGTACCCGTGCTTTTTTAAAGGTCCAGGACGGTTGCGATTACAAATGTACCTACTGCACCATTCCCTTGGCCCGGGGCATATCACGTAGTGATAATCTGGACAATGTATTGCGCAATGCCCGTGAAATTGCTTCGCAGAACATTAAGGAAATTGTACTGACCGGTGTGAACATTGGTGATTACGGCAAAGGCGAGTTTGGAAACAAAAAGCACGAACATACCTTTTTGGATTTGGTCCAAGCACTGGATAGGGTGGAGGGCATCCATCGGTTGCGCATTTCATCCATCGAACCCAATTTATTGAAGAACGAGACCATTCACTTTGTGGCGAACAGCAATACGTTTGTGCCACACTTTCATATTCCCCTTCAAAGCGGTAGCGATGCCATCTTAAAAAAGATGCGCCGCCGTTATCTTACCAATCTCTACGTAGATCGTGTGAAACATATTAGGGAAACCATGCCCCATGCTTGTATTGGTGTGGATGTTATTGTTGGCTTTCCTGGGGAAACCGATGAACATTTTTTGGAGACCTATCATTTTCTAAATGAGCTGGACATTTCTTACCTGCATGTTTTCACCTATTCGGAGCGAGACAATACCCTCGCTGCAGAAATGGAAAACCCAGTGCCCCAACATATCCGTAAAAAGCGGAGCAAAATGTTGCGCGGACTTTCAGTGAAAAAGCGGAGGGCGTTTTACGAAAGCCAATTGGGCAGTGTGCGAACCGTTTTGTTCGAAGGCGAGAACAAATCGGGCTACATCCACGGGTTTACCGAAAACTACGTTAAGGTAAAAGCACCATGGGACCCCTCACTGGTGAATACCCTGCATCAGGTGGAGCTTACCAACATTGATGATGATGGTCTGGTACGGATTGCGTTTGTTTCCGAAACCGTTTCGGCATAAAAAAACCTCCTTAAAAAGGAGGCTTATTATTTTTTAGGCTTGCCCTATCAGATACGAATACCCACCGGCAACATTTCCTTGTACTGTCTGTTCTTTCTCAAGAAACCTGCAATGTGCGGACTTGTGGGCACTACTCTCAGGTTTTGCTCTTGGATGTGGTGCAGAACGGCCTTGATAAAAGTTTCTTTAAAGCCATCTTGTTCAATTTCTTCTGGAATTACGAGCTTGGTCAAAAATACCTTTCGTTCTTGGGAAGAGTACTCAATTTTTGCTAAATGCCCATTTACTTTTGTTTCGAATTGGCGCAAGAAACTATTGTCATTGATTTCCATTTCTGTCATATAGTTTTATTTTAAAATTGATTCGGTCACAATACCAACACGGTGAATCCAAGTCGGCGCCCTTTTTGATGTTATTTTGTTTTTTTGGCGGGGCTATTTGCAAAGGGGATACAAAAGTAGTCAAAAAATGGGTAATTTCCTAGTTTTAATCGATATTTGGCGAGAAATGCCCGAGGATAAAACACACGTTTATTTGATGCCGGGAATGGCTGCCAACTCTTCCATTTTTGATGGTATCCAGTTGCCTCCCGACCGATTTGTGATGCATAAATTGGATTGGTTCCTTCCAGAAAAGGGAATGTCCTTGAATGACTACGCAAAAAAAATGTGCGATAACGTTCTTCATGAAAATCCTGTATTGCTCGGGGTGTCCTTCGGCGGAATGTTGGTCCAGGAAATGGCGAATCATTGTAAACCATTCAAAACAATTATCGTCTCTTCGGTAAAAAACCATAGCGAGTTGCCCAAGCGGATGGTGTTTGCCAAATATACCAAGGCCCACAAGCTGTTGCCCACAGGTTTGGTGAACAATGTGGAACTGTTGGCCAAATATGCTTTTGGCGAAACGGTGACCAAACGTTTGGAGCTATATGAAAAGTATCTGTCAATCCGGGACAAAAATTACATCGATTGGTCGTTAGATCAAATTGTGAACTGGAAACAACACGAGCCTCCCAAAAATTTGGTACAAATCCATGGGGAGAAAGATGCCGTATTTCCCATTGGTAATATCCGAGAGTGCATAATCGTTAAAAACGGAACCCATACCATGATCATTCATCGGGCAAAATGGTTCAATGAACATCTACCTACAATTATTTTAGAATAAGGGAGTTCTAAATAGTATCTTTATAGTACAGAAAGAAAAATGCCTATGAAACCTCTAAAAAATATATTGGCTGCGATTGGATCGGTTGCGGTAGTGAGCACACTGGTGTTCGCTGTACAGTCCGATGCTGTTGAAGAAGTGAAAATACAGCCTGAAGAAACCACAGATAAAAATGTGGCCGAAGGCTATCAAATAAGTGCCATAGAAATCCCTGAAGATTTGAATTTTGCTGGAGAACCGGTTCCTATGGATGATCCTGAGGTAATGGAGCGTGTAGATCGTGAGTTTTTGGTGAATACCTATTGGCAGTCCAACGCCCTATTGTTGATGAAGCGCGCCAACAAATACTTTCCCATTATCGAGCCCATATTGGCCAAGAATGGCATTCCAGACGACTTTAAGTATCTGGCCATGGCCGAAAGTGGGCTCACAAATGCGGTTTCACCTGCTGGAGCCAAGGGAATCTGGCAAATTATGAAAGCCACAGGCAAGGAATATGGATTGGAGGTTAACTCCAATGTGGACGAGCGGTACCACGTGGAAAAAGCTACCCAAGTGGCTTGTAACTATCTGAAAAAATGGAAAGAACGTTTTGGCAATTGGACCTTAACAGCGGCGGCATACAATGCGGGACCTGCTGGAATCCGTAAATACATGGGTATTCAAAAGGCAGATAACTACTATGATCTCTTGTTGGGAGAAGAAACGGGACGCTACGTTTTTCGAATCATGGCGATTAAGGAAATCATCTCAAATCCCAAAAAATATGGTTTTGAACTGGACAAAGAGGACCTTTATGAAGCTGTGCCCACCTTCTCGGTGGAAGTGGATACCGCTGTGGCAAGTTGGGCTGACTTTGCCCAAGAATATGAAATCAGTTACAAAGTGCTGAAAAGGCACAATCCATGGTTGCGAGAGCCGTATTTGTACAATGATTCTGGAAAAAAATATGTAGTGGAAATACCCAACAAAGGGTATTACAGAAGTGCAAAATAGACCTCTAAATTTTCTTCATCTGCTGCTGCATCATCTTGATTTGCTCGGTCAGCATGTTATTTTTGTCCAATTTTTTCGCTTCTTGGAGTAGCTGGGTGGCTTCACGCTTTCTTCTTTTCTGCATAGCAATTCCTGCAAGGCTTAATTTGGCCATGGCCACATCATAATCCATGGTAAGTCCAAATTTCAAGGCCTTTTTAAAATATTTTTCGGCCTGGGTCAGGTTCTTTTGTGAATAGATGATGCCGTGGAGGTAATTGAAGTACCCTTGTTGTTTTTTGATCAGGGCCGATTCGGGATTTTTGATTTTGTTTAACCATCTTTGGGTACCCTCCATATCTTGTTTGCGCATCCGCAGAAATGCCAGTAGAATAAACTCGTTCCTGAAATAGAGAAAAATGAAGACCAGGGAAAGAAAAATCAAGGCAATGCCATTACCTATATACCCTTCAATAAACTGGTATACAGCATAGCCGATGATCAATGCGGCTATAACAAGTTTTATATTTTTGTTGAACATGATTCTTCGTATGGTTTTAGCTAAGATTACGAGCAGGCAAAAGTAGTAAAAAGTAAATTAAATATTTTTAAAGGGCATTTGTCAAAGTAAAAACTCTTTGTATATTTGCGCCCAGAATTTTTCGGGAAGTATGACCTTCCTTTTTAGAAAAAAAATCCAGTAAAATAGTTCGGAAATGAAAAGAACGTATCAGCCGTCAAAAAGGAAGAGAAGAAACAAACATGGTTTTAGGGAGCGCATGGCGACTGCCAATGGAAGAAAAGTTCTTGCACGAAGAAGAGCAAAGGGAAGAAAAAGACTAAGCGTATCTTCAGAGCCAAGACACAAAAAATAATGACTGTCAATAACTTTTAATTAAAGGTGCTACTTTTCAAGTTTAGCACCTTTTTTTTGACTTATTTTTAAATTTTTAACAACGAGTAACTCTATAGAATGCCTAAAAGAGAAGATTTAAAATCCATTTTGATTATTGGTTCTGGCCCTATTATCATTGGCCAGGCATGTGAGTTCGATTATTCAGGATCCCAAGCGCTTCGGTCCTTAAAAGAAGATGGTATTGAGACCGTCTTGATCAATAACAATCCGGCCACGATTATGACCGACCCGGTGATGGCGGACCATATTTATTTGAAACCGCTGACGACCAAATCAATCATAGAGATTTTAAAGAAGCATCCCAATATTGATGCGGTATTACCGACCATGGGAGGACAAACTGCATTGAACCTTTGCATCGAGGCCGATGAGAAGGGAATCTGGGAAGATTTTGGAGTAGAGATCATCGGGGTGGATATTGATGCCATCAACATTACCGAAGATAGAGAACAATTCAGGGCATTGATGACCAAGATTGGTGTTGGCATGGCACCACAGGCTACCGCCACTTCATTTTTGAAGGGAAAAGAAATCGCACAAGAATTTGGTTTCCCGCTTGTAATACGCGCTTCGTTCACATTGGGGGGAGCAGGGGCCTCTATAGTATACGACCCAGGAGATTTTGACAAGCAGCTCAGTCATGGATTGGAAGTTTCTCCCATCCACGAGGTTATGATCGATAAGGCCATGATGGGATGGAAAGAGTATGAATTAGAGCTCCTTCGAGATAAGAACGACAATGTGGTCATTATTTGTACCATTGAAAATATGGACCCCATGGGGATACATACCGGGGATTCGATAACCGTGGCACCTGCGATGACCCTTTCAGATCGTACTTTTCAACGCATGCGAGATATGGCCATCCACATGATGCGTAGCATCGGGGATTTTGCGGGGGGATGTAACGTGCAATTTGCCGTTAGCCCAGATGAGAAAGAAGACATTATTGCCATTGAGATTAACCCGAGAGTATCGCGTTCATCTGCCTTGGCATCAAAAGCAACGGGGTACCCCATAGCTAAAATTGCAGCCAAGCTCGCCATAGGGTATTCTTTGGATGAATTGGAGAATCAAATCACAAAATCCACTTCGGCCCTCTTTGAACCCACCTTAGATTACGTAATCGTAAAAATTCCACGTTGGAATTTTGACAAATTTGAAGGATCTGACCGAACCTTAGGCCTTCAGATGAAATCTGTGGGTGAGGTTATGGGAATCGGACGGTCTTTCCAAGAAGCCCTGCACAAGGCCACTCAGTCCTTGGAAATAAAAAGAAACGGTTTAGGTGCAGACGGAAAAGGGTATAAAGACTATGACCAGATCATTCATAAACTTAGAGTGCCAAGTTGGGACCGGGTTTTCGTAATTTATGATGCCATTCAATTGGGAATCCCATTAAAACGAATCCACGACATTACTAAAATTGACATGTGGTTCTTGAAGCAATATGAGGAACTGCATTTTCTGGAGCAGGAGATATCAAAATACACGATTGAAAGCCTACCTAAAGCACTCATGTTGGAAGCCAAGCAAAAAGGTTTTGCAGATCGTCAAATTGCTCATATGTTGGATTGTTGGGAGAGTGAGGTCCACGCAAAACGTGTAGATTTTGGAATAAATCGCATATACAAATTGGTGGATACCTGTGCCGCCGAATTCAAGGCGGTAACCCCTTATTACTATTCCACGTTTGAAGAAGAGATAGAGACGTCAGATGGCCAACGTTTTGTGGCCAACGACAGTGAAGTGACCGACAGAAAGAAAATTGTGGTACTGGGATCAGGTCCCAACCGTATCGGTCAAGGCATCGAGTTTGATTATTGCTGTGTCCATGGTGTATTGGCAGCGGCTGAATGCGGTTATGAGACCATCATGATAAACTGTAACCCCGAAACGGTCTCCACAGATTTTGATACGGCCGACAAGCTCTATTTTGAGCCGGTTTTTTGGGAGCATATCTACGATATCATCCGTCATGAAAAACCAGAAGGGGTTATTGTTCAATTGGGGGGGCAAACAGCTTTGAAATTGGCTGAAAAGTTGGATAAATATGGCATTAATATTATTGGAACGAGCTTCAAATCCTTGGATCTTGCCGAGGACCGCGGAAGTTTCTCCACCTTGTTAAAGGAAAACAATATTCCATATCCAAGATTTGGAGTGGCCGAAACCGCGGATGAAGCCTTGGAACTAGCCGATGAGTTGAATTTCCCGCTCTTGGTAAGACCTTCTTACGTGTTGGGGGGTCAAGGCATGAAAATTGTCATCAACAAAGAGGAATTGGAGGCTCATGTGGTTGACCTACTTCGAAAAATACCAAACAACAAACTGCTGCTGGACCATTATTTGGATGGCGCCATTGAGGCGGAAGCGGATGCCATTTCTGACGGGGAGGATGTTTATATCATCGGAATTATGGAGCACATTGAGCCTTGCGGAATTCATTCTGGGGACTCCAATGCAACCTTACCTCCGTTCAATTTGGGTGAATTTGTAATGCAACAAATAAAAGACCATACCCGGAAAATTGCATTGGCATTGAATACTGTTGGGTTGATCAATATCCAATTTGCCATCAAAGACGATATGGTCTACGTTATTGAGGCAAACCCCAGAGCATCTAGAACGGTTCCCTTTATTGCCAAGGCTTATGGAGAACCTTATGTAAACTTTGCAACAAAGATCATGTTGGGCGAAAAGAAACTTAAGGACTTTAAGTTTAACCCCCAATTGGAGGGTTATGCTATAAAACAGCCCGTGTTCTCGTTTAACAAATTCCCAAATGTGAACAAGAATTTGGGACCGGAAATGAAAAGTACCGGAGAAAGTATTTTATTTATTGACAGTCTTAAGGATGATGAGTTTTACAATCTGTATTCCCGCAGAAAGATGTATTTAAGTAAATAGGTATGGGAGTTTCATACCCTTAATAACTAAAGAAAAGCCGTTGAAAATCAACGGCTTTTCTTTTAATCTTTTGTTTGTTCCAATTTCTCCAGTCGTTCCGATAATTCCTTAATTAGCTCATTCTGCTTTGACAAGTTTTGGTTGAGATGCTTCAAACTATCTATTTCTTTTTGTTGCTGTATGGTATGCAGGGTGAGTTCTTCAATTTTTTGAAGCAATTTTGCATCCATTTGACCCAATTCGATGCCATTTTTCCGTACTTCTTTTGCACTTGGAATGTTTGGAAGATGCCCATTCACTTTGATATAGTTTTCAATGAAGAACAAGCTAGGTAAATCGTAGTCACTTGTGAAAACAAAGTCTGGCCAGTTTCCCTCTAGTTCTACCTTCACACTTTCAGCGACCATATTACCGGCCACTGCCAGCAAATATCCTTGCGTATTTGTGGTTCCTATCCCCACATTCCCTGTTGTATAAGAAGCATCATTACCAGAAACACTCCACGGCGAAGAAGGTAAAGCAGCGCCATTGATCAAAATGTCCGTGGCATTGATTGTACCGTTCACATCCAAGGCAAATCCGGGACTGTTGGTTCCGATGCCAACATTGCCAGTATTATAAAAAACACTCACTCCAGAAACATTCCATGGAGAACTTTCCATGGCGCTTCCATTGACAAACAGTTGCGTTGCATTGATTGTCCCTACAATGTCAAGACTATAGCCGGGGGTTAGGGTTCCAATACCAACATTTCCCGAGGCTGGAAATGTGTTTTGTCCAAAGGCAGAAATACCAAAGAACAAAAAAAGAATGGTGTAAAATGGGGTAACTTTTTTCATAATGTCAATAATTCTATTTATTGAACCTAAAAGGTCTTATTCGTATTCTCTCAGTTCAAACGACAAGTTGCTGAAATCATCCGCAAAGGCATTGGTTCCATTTTGGAGTTCAATACGGACTTCATTGTCTCCTACAATTTCGCCACGCACTCCTGTATGCGTGGTAGGGGTCGTATAAAAAATAACGGTTTTTCCAATATCGATGTTACTGTCCAATGATCCTACATACTTTCCCTGAGACTCCCTGGTCCAAACAATGGACAATCCCAAAGTGTTTTCCAATACCGTGGAAGTAGGGTCTTGGGTTCCAGTTTGGTTAATCAAGGAAACATAAGAAAGAAAGGGAAGTCCAGAGGCATCACCGTTGCAAAGAAACTCAGTGGCATCAACTTCAGAAGCCTCCAATTGTCCATTATCGTTTATATCCTGACCAACTTCAATTTTATAGCCTCCGTTAGAGCAGTTTTCGCCAGGTTGCTCGATCAAAGTGGTTATTAAGCTATTCAATCCGTTCGTTCCATCGGTGCCATCAATTCCATCCCTACCATTTGCACCATCAGCACCATCTTCTGAACTGCAGGCTGCAATAGAAACAAATAGTAGGACAATCGCAAAAAATCGAAATGAAAGAATATTTTTCATGAGGTTTGTTGGGGTTAAATACTCGCTTTGCAAAGTTAGGAAAGCATTTACTTAACCCATGGCAGCATAAGCTGGAAAATACGATAATTTAGATGAAGTGCATACAATTTCGCTGTATGGGGTTTACAACAAAGGTGTTTTCGCAAACTCATTCTACTAGTTTAAAGGAGTTCGCAATATGTTTAAAAGCCGCTACATGGTTTTCTTTTTCGGAACTTAACGTATAAGACATCACCATGTAAATTTTGGCTTTGCCCTCGATTAAGGTCAGTAAATAAAAAATATCCTCTTCAATGCCTGGTACGGCACCTGTTAGCTCTACCATTTCGGCTTCCATACCATCAATTTTAAGGGGTACGGAAGTACTTTTAGTTTTTATATCGACAGCTTCAGAAAGCAATCGCATTTGAATTTCTGTATACATTGAAATTAGGGATTTGTCTGCGTGTTTGCCTTTTGTGGGTTTTAAAAGAGGCTCCAGTCTGGCTTTAGGTTCTCCAATTACAATGGTATAGATTTCTTTATCTGTATTTTGATATTGCAGCGAAGCTTGGTTGTTAAGGCCCCTGGCATTTTCCATGAAGTCAGGCAAAGAGAGAAAATATTCATTACCGACTTTTACTTCTTTAAAACCGTTCTCCGCGGTTTGGTTATTGGTGGCATCTTTTGCTTTCTTGTTACTATCAACACAGGACGTCACAATAAGTCCCATTGTCAGCAGATAGCAAAATGCAACATATTTTTTCATGCGAAAAGCTTTAGCAAATTTTAAATTATTTATGATTTTTTTATTCTGTCAAACCTCAAATTAGCGAATAGTTTGTGTTTATTCCCACTCGGTATGGAAAACACCCTCTTCATCTAACCGCTCATAGGTGTGCGAACCAAAAAAGTCCCTCTGGGCCTGTATCAAGTTAAGAGGTAAACGTTCACTGGTATAAGAATCAAAATAGGTTAACGCATTGGAAAGTCCAGGCAGCGGAATCCCATTTACCGCGCCATAAGCAACCAACTCACGAGCAGCACCAACAGTTTCTTGTATCTTATTTTTGAAGGAAGGAGCAAGCAAAAGGTTCTCCAAGCTTTTATTTTCTTGATAGGCTTGGGTAATATCCGCCAATAGTGCTGCACGAATGATACATCCAGCCCTCCAAATTTTCGCAATTTTCCCGAGCTCCAATTCATAGCCATATTCCTCAGACGCATCGGCAAGTTGATGCATGCCCTGGGCGTAGGCCATGATAAAGGCAAAGTATAGTGCTTGCTCCGCTTTTTCAATAAAACTGTCTTTGTCGACTTCTTTGGGAATAGGCCTGTCATACATGGCATCAGCCTTGATACGTTCGTCCTTTAATGCGGAAATCTGACGCATACTTACTGCAATATCAATGGTCGGCACCGGAATGCCAAGGTCCATGGCATTTTGAGAGGTCCATTTTCCGGTACCCTTTTGCTTGGCTTTGTCCAATATTTTATCCACTAAATAGCCTTCGCCCAAATCATCTTGTTTACCAAAAATTTTGGATGTGATTTCGACCAAAAACGACTGTAACCTGCCGTTGTTCCAGGTGTTGTATGTGACCTGTAGTTCTTCATTAGTGAGGCCTGCAGATTTTTTTAAGAGGTCATAGATTTCTGAGGTGAGTTGCATTAATCCATATTCAATGCCATTGTGCACCATTTTTACATAATTCCCAGCGGATTTTGGTCCTAAATAAGCAACACAGGGCTCACCCTGATACTTGGCGGCCACGGCTTCAAATATCGGTTTCACATGTTGATACGCTTCACGTGAGCCTCCGGGCATAATACTGGGCCCTCGCCGTGCCCCCTCGGCCCCACCAGAGACCCCGGCACCAAAGAAGTTTATTCCTTTATCCTTAAGAAAGGCTTCACGGCGGTCCGTATCAGTATAAAAAGAATTGCCTCCGTCAATAATAATATCACCCTCGTCCAGATGGGGAAGCAGGTTTTCAATGACCTTGTCCACAATTTCCCCTGCGGGGACCAACAACATAATCTTACGCGGACTGATCAATGCCTTTACAAAAGTGGCCACATCGGTAGCTGCATTCACTCGGGCCGTATCCCCACCTTCTTCAATCAAAGTATTTACTTTCTCTTGATCCAAATCGTTTCCAAAGGCGGTAAAACCATTATCGGCCACATTCAAAATAAAGTTGCGTCCCATTACCCCAAGGCCGACGAGGCCAAAATCATAATTATCTGGCATATATTACATTTTTATGCATTAATGTTGAGACAACACCGAGTAAGCTATGTGCTGAATTCCGAACCTAAAATAAACGTTATATTCGTTATGCTCAAATATAAATGGCTTCAACACAAAAGCTGAGGCATTTTGGAACATCTTTTTAGTTTTGATAGTATATGAAAAAAACAGATAATCAAATCCTGGTAATTTTTGGTGCTTCTGGTGATTTAACGGCAAGAAAATTGATTCCAGGTCTCTTCAATCTTTATTTGGCTAAGCAGCTTCCAGAGAAATTTATAGTACTGGGAACCAGCCGGAGTGATTTAACGGATGAAGATTTTCGAAAAAGAGTTGTCTATGAGAGCCCTTATTTGAAAGAAAAACTGGGAACTCAGGAAAATGGTAGGGCTGAAAGTTTTGCCAACATGTTGTTTTATGAAGATTTGGGTGGCGATTACGACACAGATTATAGCAATTTGCGAAAAAGGGTGGAGACGTTGAAGGAAGAATTCAATACTTCTGGCAACATCATATATTATCTTTCCACACCTCCAAGATTATATGAGACCATAGCCCAAAATCTGGCCGATGCCGGTATGAATACACAGAATAACGGTTGGAAACGATTGATTGTGGAAAAACCGTTTGGCTACAGTTTGGAAACCGCAAAGAAATTGAACAAGGGACTGCACCAATATTTTGATGAATCACAAATCTATCGAATTGATCATTATTTGGGGAAAGAAACAGTCCAGAATCTGCTGGTAACCCGATTTTCAAATAGCATTTTCGAACCGCTTTGGAATAGAAACTATATCAAGCATGTGGAAATTACCAATGCCGAAAGCGTAGGGGTTGAAAAAAGAGGTGGGTATTACGACAAATCGGGGGCACTTCGTGATATGTTCCAAAACCATTTGCTACAAATTGTGTCCTTGGTTGTGATGGAACCCCCCATTGGAGACGAACCTGAGGAGATCCGGAATGAAAAGGTAAAGGCTTTAAAATCCCTTCAGATCATGAAAGATCACAAAACGTTGTACAATAATACCGTTAGGGCACAGTATGTGGCTTCAGAAGTCCATGGAGAACGGGTAAAGGGCTATCGTGAAGAAGATGGGGTCGAATCTGATTCCATTACAGAAACCTATGCCGCCATCAAGTTTTATGTAAACAACTGGCGATGGGAAGGCGTTCCATTTTACGTACGGACTGCCAAACGCATGCCCACCAAAGTAACCGAAGTGGTGGTTCACTTTAAATCACCACACCATCAGATTTTTAAGGATTCGGGAATGAACAACAAGGATAATAAGTTGATCATTCGTATTCAGCCTGACGAGGGTATTTTGGTGAAATTTGGAGTTAAGGTACCCGGACAGGGCTTTAAAGTTGAACGGGCTAACTTGGATTTTTACTATTCCAGCTTAACCCAAACCTATGTTATGGAAGCCTATGAGCGCCTACTTTTGGATGCTATGCAAGGAGACGCCACCTTATATGCGCGGGCCGATGAGGTTGAAGCTGCCTGGGAGTTTGTAGATCCCATTTTGGATTATTGGAAGAATGGCAAGGATGTGCGTATGTATGGATATGCGGCGGGAGTTTGGGGACCGGAAAATGCTGACGACCTTATCGAGGGCAATGGATTCTGGAGAAATCCAGGGAAGAATTTGGCAGATGACCCAGGGTATTGTGTGATTTGTTAAGTTCAATAATCAATAATCAATAATCAATAATCAATAATCAATAATCGGATTGCGTATGTCAGTTCGAGCGCAGTCGAGAACAATTTGATTATTGGAAAGCATAATCGAGAACCAATAAATTTTTGCAAAATAACCTAATGGAGCTAAAAATCTATAAAGACAAAAATGAAGTTGCTGAGGAGTTTTCAGCCTTTTTTGCTGAGAGGACCAAAGGGGACAAACCCTTTCATGTGGCACTTTCGGGAGGAAGCACGCCCAAGATTGTATTTGATGTGTTGGCTGATAAGTTTTCAGATGGAATAGATTGGAACAACATTCATTTTTACTGGGGTGATGAACGTTGCGTGCCTCCATCAGATGATGAGAGCAATTACAAAATGACCGTCGAGCATCTTTTTTTAAAAATTGATGTCCCCCAAGCAAACATCCACAGAATTTTAGGGGAAAATGACCCAGAAGGTGAAGCCATGCGGTACGCAAATTTGCTAGAAATCAATTTGGATAGGGTGGAGGGAGTTCCACAATTCGACTTGGTGATTTTAGGTATGGGTGATGATGGGCATACGGCATCTATTTTTCCGCATCAAATCGAGCTTTGGAATTCCAATGACCATTGTGTAGTCGCCACACATCCTCAGTCGGGTCAAAAGCGGGTTTCCATTAACGGAAAAGTCATTAATATGGCAAAGGAAGTGGCCTTTTTGGTTACGGGAAAATCTAAAGCTGAAAAAGTGAAGACCATTGTTGAAAAAGCAACGGGATACGAAACCTTTCCTGCTTCTTTGGTGAACCCTTCCTCAGGAAACCTGTTTTGGTTTTTGGATGAAGATGCTGCTTTGGACCTGGACTAATCTAAATCCAATTTTGCGTTTTCACCTTTTAGAAATGTGACGTACGCAGATCTATCCAAAATTTCGCCATCATATTTGGAGTCTCTCCGATAGACGGCCATTTTTCGCTCCAAACTACGCGCAAATCGTCTCAACCCCTGTTCATCGTTTATGAGCAATCCGGGCACGGGTTTGTTATTTCCCGAATCGTCCTTAGCGACCATGGTAAAGTATGAAGAGTTGCAGTGCCTTTTTTTTCCTGTTTTAACGTTTTCAGATTCCACCCGAACACCCACTACCATAGAGGTTTTGCCCGTATAATTTATGGAAGCCTTTAGGGTAACCAATTCTCCCACATCAATGGGGTTTAAAAAATCCACCCGATTTTCAGAAGCCGTAACGCAATAGCTTTGTGAATGTTTAGAGGCACAGGCAAAGGCTATTTGGTCCATTAGATTAAGGATATGCCCACCATGCACTTTACCTCCAAAATTGGAATGGGTGGGAAGCATAAGCTCAGTAATGGAAACCTGGGATGCGCTGGCCAATTTAAATGTATCCATATCAGTTGCCAAAGTGTGGTGATTCTTCCATTTGGATGGCGGTGATAAAGTATTTAGTATCTCCTAGCCAGAAAAAGGTGGCGTAGCGTTCTTTGTACTCCACTTTCACGTAACGACCTTGATATTCTTTCATTTTTTCAATGATATCCTGTTCCTTGTCCTCTACTGAAAATGAAAAAATATTAGTCCCTGAAATGCCTTGGCTTATTTGGCCCTCCCATGTCTTGACCAGCACCCCTTTTCGGCTGAACTTGATGAGCTCGCCAGAACGATATCCCTCACTAAAGGGAACATAATAAACAAAGGAAAAATACGCGACTACCCCGAGTAGAATAATGGAAATAGCGATAAAAAAGGCTTTTTTCATGGATTATAGTTCAAGTTTGGGTTTTTCATAATCATCTTCCTGCGCTCTTTTTAGTATGGGTTCGGGCATTGCCTTTTTGGCTTTGGCCCCCATGGTCCTCAATTTTTCAATGCTGGTAATAATATTGCCCCTGCCATCAAAGAGTTTGTTCATGGCGTTTTTGTATTCTCGCTTCGTGTCATCCATTTTTTTACCGACTTGCGTCAAATCCTGCATAAAACCAACAAATTTATCGTAGAGGGCTCCCGCTTGTCTAGCAATTTCCAAGGCATTCTTTTGCTGTTTTTCATTGTTCCACATGGTATCTATAGTGCGCAAGGTGGCCAATAGGGTAGATGGGGTAACAATCACAATATTTTGCTCAAAAGCTTTAGTGTACAGCGTGTTGTCTTCGTTTATAGCAATGGCAAAGGCAGGTTCAATGGGCACGAACATGAGCACAAAATCCGGACTTTCCATTTCATAGAGGTCTTCATATTTTTTTGCAGAGAGTTGTTCTACATGCCTGCGAAGTGAATTGATATGATCTTTTAAGAATTTGGCGGTTTCTTCTTTTTCTGCATTGATATATCGCTCATAATCAGTCAATGATACCTTGGAATCCACTACCATTTTTTTACCGTTGGGAAGATGAATGATCACATCAGGCATCACCCGGCTTCCATCTTCTTGGGTAAAGCTTTGTTGCACACTATATTCTCTATCTTTTTCCAATCCTGATTTTTCCAGAACGCGTTCCAGAACCAATTCTCCCCAATTCCCCTGCGTTTTGCTATCCCCCTTAAGCGCTTTGGTCAAATTTTCTGCTTCTTGGGTAATCTTTAGGTTTTGACTTTGAAGGTTGAGGAGCTGTTCTTTCAGTGCGGAATGAATGCTTATATTCTCTTTTTGGGATTTTTCTACCTTTTCCTCAAACTCTTTTATCTTTTTGTTGAGAGGTACAAGAATGTTCTCAATATTTTCCTTGTTGCTTTTGGTAAATTTTTCACTTTTTTCCTCCAAAATTTTATTGGCCAGGTTTTCAAATTCCTTGGTGAATTTTTCCTGAAGCCTTTCTACTTCCTCTTTTTGTTCGGTATTGATGCGCTGCAAATTTTCCAAATCAGCCTGATAGCGTATGAGTTTATTGCCCTGTTGTTCTTTCTCTTCCTGCAATTGTTTTTTCTCTTGTTCCTGAACAGTCAGTCGTTCATTCAGTCCTTTAAGGGTATTGTCCAATTGGTGTTCTCGTTCCACCCATACATTTTCGTTGGATTTGTTTTTTAGCTTTTGAACATACATACCGATGAAAAGCCCAACAGCAAGTGTTATCAATCCAACAATTACAAAAATCAGTTCTGTACTCATGAAATTACTTCTTAGGATAAAGATAACGGATTCCTGTTGATGCAGAAATTGAAAAGCAACTTACTTATTCACCTTAAAAGCACCGGTTTTTGCATCAAAAACAACCATTTCCGGAGGAAATAAACGTTCAAAGTGTTTTTGGTCAATAAGCTCGCAAGGGTTTCCAAAAGGATTTTCCGTACCATCCAAAATCAATATTTTATCACACAGTTGAATGGCCAAATCAATTTCGTGGGTGGTAAAGAGGATTGTCTTTTGTTGATGATGCGCTAAATTTTGTAGCAACTTCAAGATTTGGACTTTGTGGTACAAATCAAGATGCGTGGTGGGTTCATCCAAAAGAATAACAGAAGTATCCTGGGCCATGGCGCGGGCTATGAGCACACGCTGCATTTGACCATCACTGAGTTCGTGGCATTTTCGGTCTCTTAATTCGGTCAGCAAAAAAGAATCCAAGCTTTGCTGAACCAGTTTTTTGTCCGCAACGGTCAAATTCCCCAACCAGTTTGTGTAGGGTTGTCTTCCCAGAGCAATCAATTCCTGCACGGTTAGGTTTTTTGAAGCTGGGAGTTCGGTAAGTACCACACTCAGTGCCCTGGACAATTGAATGGGGGAGTAGGTCTCTAATTTTTCACCTTTAATGAAGATAGTTCCTTTCAATCGAGGTTGCAATTTGCCCAAAGTCCTCAATAATGTTGATTTGCCAATGCCATTTACACCTACTATGGCACATAATTCCCCACTTTTGACTGTAAAATTGATGTTTTTGGCCACGCTGAGGGTATCATATCCTACGGACAGTTCTTTAACTGAAATGGTATGTTCGTTGGGCACTTCCATTAAAACAACATTTTACGTTTACGGACCAGTAACCAAATAACCACTGGTGCGCCCACAAGGGATGTTATTGCATTTATGGGCAATAGATGGGCTGAATTGGGCAGTTGGGCCACAGTATCGCAAAGTAACATTAAAATGGCGCCATATAGGAACACGGCCGGAATAAGAATCCGGTGTTCCATGGTATCAAATATTTGTCTTGTGAGGTGGGGAACGGCTAACCCAATAAAGGCAATGGGCCCGGCAAATGCCGTAACCCCTCCGGCCAACAGGCCAGTCGCCACAATTATCACTATTTTAGACTTTTTAAGTGAAACCCCCAAACTTTGAGCGTAGTGCTCTCCAAGCAGATAGGCATTTAAAGGCTTGATGGATGCAATGCTAAGGACTGTTCCCAAAACTACGATACCAAAAAGCAGTACTACTTGCTGGCTAGATAAATTTCCGACACTCCCAAAGGACCAAAAAATAAAACGCTGTAAATTTTCTGCTGTTGAAAAATAGGCGAGCACACTGACAATGGCCGAAGTAATGCTGCCAAACATTAAACCAATGATCAACAGAGCCATAGTATCCTTTACCCGTTGGGCCACCATTAAGACCACCAGTAGCACCAAAAAGCTCCCCACACTGGCTGCAATGGCCAACGAAATATCGCTGAACAAGGTAAAAGAAGTCCATCCGGAGAGCATGGAAACGCCCATTAACAGCAAAGCGGCCCCTAAACTAGCTCCGGAACTGATTCCCAAAACAAAAGGCCCCGCCAAGGGATTTCTGAACAGCGTTTGCATCAACAAACCGCTCAAGGATAGGCCACCACCCACCAAAATGGAGGTGAATGCCTTGGGCACTCGGTAGTTCCAAATGATATATTGCCATGATTCTTCCTTTAAAGTATCTCCGAACAACGCCGAAACAATGTCCCAAAAGGGTATGAAAACCGAACCAGAACTGATGTTCAGTACCCCAGCCAGTATTAAGGCAATAAGAATCAAAACAAAGGAAATTTGATATGATTTTGTAGCGTGCATCTATTCCAAAGGCATAAAAAAATGAGGTTCGTAGTCGGGCAAAAGTAAGGGATGCATAATGGCAATGAGGTCTTTTAAGACCAAATCGGGTCGCTGTGGCGCCAACTCGTAAAAGAGTAGTCCACCCTTGGCTCCTTTCTTTATGGCATTTGAGAATACTCTCTGTTGTTTAAAGGCTTCAAATTGTTGGTGATGTGCATTGGCACTTTGCAGTTCTTTGTAGGTTATGTGCATAGAGGGGTTGAGCCAATAATCAGCTTTTTGTGCTTTGTCCAGTACCACTTCCAAACTTAGTCCTATGCTGCCTTTGTGGTCTGTGTTAGCCCACAGGTAATCTGTATTTGCGTCCTGTAAAAATTGGGCCATCCAGCTTTTTCCTCCAGCCACATACCATACATCTTTATAAAGTCCACCTGTTAAAACTGTTGGTTTTTTTTGGGATTTCTGGGCCAATTGTTTTGCATTGAGATAGCCTTTTTCGATGGTATGGAATAGGCTATCAGCCAATGTCTCTTTTTGAAAGAAAGGAGCAAAAAATTTAATCCATTCTGCTTTTCCCAAGGGAGTCTGTTCTACCCAATCACCATTGTACGCCACAGGAATACCAGACTTTTTTATGGCTTCATAGGCCTTGTTGGTATCGTTTATACCGAATCCGATTACCACATCGGGTTGCAGTGCCATTGCAATTTCGGTATTGATATTTTCATTGGTGCCCAATTCTTTGATTTGACCATTCTCTATGCGTTTTCGAGCTGCCGGGGAGGAAATAAAATCAGTGCTGGGGAACCCAATAATGGTATTTACTACGCCTAAAGCTTCCAGAGAGGGAATATGGGTGGTGGAGGTGAGCACAACATGTTCCACGGGTGTTGGTACAATGGCATCGTAAGCATCTCTGGGAAAAGTAATTGTTGCCAACTTTTCTTTTGGCACCAGGGCATATTTAAAATTATTATCGGAACTGGGCCAGGGAGAGGTGACCTCAATAACGGTAAAGGTGGCATTCTTTTGGACAGAGAAACCTTTGGCATATTTCAGCTCAGTTTTTGTGCTATTTTGTTCAACGGAAAGTGACTTATTTTTTTTGCCACACCCGAGTAAACAAACAATAGCGAATACACAGAAAAATAATGCGTAGAACCGATTCGTTGCCATAACCCAAAAGTAAGGTTATTTAATTTTTGCAGAAAAAGATTAAACAGATTGATTACATTCGCATTGAATCTTGGTTCGCACGATGTTTTCGTGCGATTAAAAGGGAATCCGGTGTAAATCCGGAGCTGTTCCCGCAACTGTAAGTTTATGCCAAACTTGATTTGGCACCTCCCTGGAGGGTGTTGTTTTCTTCAAGCCACTGTTATTGTATAATGGGAAGGCAAAGCAGCTTTAAACAAGTCAGGAGACCTGCCAAATTCAAACAAACAGTGTTAAACTTTCGGGATAAAAGTTTGCGTATGAACATCATACTATTCTCCCGTTTATTCTCGTAAACGAAATGAACAAAAATTATTTAGGGGTATGTGCCGTCATTTTGGTGGTTAAGGGAATCTTTGCCCAGTCACAACAAGATTCTATTCCTTTGCATCAGTTGCAAGAAGTGGTGGTAAGCGATTCCAAGTTTGGGTTGAAACGTGAAAATTCTGGTAAAACGGTCATTAAAATCACTAGGGAGGAATTGGAACGTAATCAAGGAAGGACGCTTGCAGAGATTATCAACACTAAAAGCGGTATTGAAATTGCTGGAAGTCGGGGTCGCGATGGCAACGTTTTGGGTGTTTTTACCCGCGGTGGTCGGGGTAGGCAAGCTTTGGTAATCATTGATGGCGTGCGGGTTTCGGACCCTTCCACATTTTCACAGGAATATGATCTAAGGTTACTCTCACCAGCTCTTATTGAGTCCATTGAAATCATAAAAGGCGCGGCCAGCACCTTATATGGGACGAATGCGGCCACAGCTGTGATCAACATCTCCACTAAAAAGAGCGCATCGCATAAAATAGCTGCAAACATTCAATCCAGTATAGGGACCAATCAGACCGCAGAGGATCAAAACTACAATTTGGGGGCATTCAACAATATGGTTTCCGTAAATGGAACCTTGAAAAAATTGACCTATAGCGTAGATTTCTCCAATCGATATAAAAGTGGGGTTTCTGCGGCAACGACTCCAGAAAATGAGGAAGATATTTTTTCAAACTATAGTGCCAATGTGCGCTTGGGATATGAGTTTTCGCAGGATTTTGATATTTCTGTTTTTGGCAATCAAACCAAATTCAACAATGAATATGATGCTTCTTTTGCTGAGGCTCCCAACGTTTCCAATAGTGAACAAAAAAGAGTTGGATTGGCCTCTAATGTAGCATATGGAAAGGGCAGTATACATTTAAATGTGGCATTTTCGGAATATGGGACCGATACCAATGATACTTTTGGTGAAAGTACTTTTACGGGGGAGAATCTAGTGCTCGATGTATACAATAAATACATCTTTGGGGATAGGTGGCATACCATTGTTGGCATCAATTATATAAAGGATAAAGCCGTATTTTCTGATCAGGCCGATTTTACCATTGTGGATCCGTATGCCAATTTAGTCTATGTCTCTGATTTTGGGCTGAACCTGAACCTGGGAGGAAGATTGAACAATCACTCGGAATACGGCAATCATTTTGTTTATAATCTTAACCCTTCGTATACATTTTCTAATGAGAAAGGGTATTTAAAGGTGTTAGGGTCCTTTGCGACTTCCTACATCACTCCAAATTTGACCCAATTGTTCGGGGATTTTGGTGCCAATCCCGATTTAGAACCTGAGGAAAACAGGACACTTGAAGGCGGAATTGAATTTTATACCAATAGCGGGTTGCGGATCAGTGCGGTCTATTTTGACAGAAACGAAAAGAACACTATTGGTTTTGACCAAGATTTTATGAGTATCAATGTTTCGGAAGAAATCAATGCCAATGGCTTGGAAATTGAAGCTTCATGGAAACCGACAGCCAAGCTTTTTGTTGATGCCAATTATACGTTTACAGAAATAAATGGGGATAATGCCATTCGTATTCCCAAACACAAGGCCAATTTGTCTATTGGATACCAGCTATGCGACAAAACGAATCTCAACTTCATCTATGCCTATACCGGAAGTCGATTAGATACTGACTTCAGCACATTTACCAATGTAACGTTGGATTCTTTTTCACTGCTTGGATTATCTATTGGCCATGAACTGATACCCGATAAGATGGATATTTTTTTAGGTGCTGAAAATTTGTTGAACGAGGAGTACATCGAAATTTTAGGATTTACCACTTTAGGAAGAAACTTGCGTTTTGGGATGAACTTGAAACTTTAAAAAAAAAGCGGCTTAAAAAAGCCGCTTTTTTATTTGAAGTTGATGTTTAGCGGTTTATCCAAGTACATGTTGTCCTTCATAGTTGTTTGTAATCTGGAACTGGTAAATGGCTTCGCCGCCATTTGTACTGTGAAATCTTTTTTGCTGGTTACACCTGTAATTTCCTGAATTGCCCTGGCCAATAGCGGTTCGTTGGGGCTCCCAAGTACGCCTAAATCGGTCAAATCCTCGGCTAAAACAATATCCGGAGCAAGACCATTGGTGTAATCAAAGAATCCATCCGCATTTTCATTGCGACCCACCAAAGGCTGTAACCCCCAACTATTTTGAGGGTTTATATCATCTTCACTCTGACTCGAATAAACAAAGGAATTGTCTGAATTGTCCACTAAAGTAATGGAGAATTCATTCTTACCTCGGGTGGTTTCACCAATATGAACCACATCCACATAAGGAGCTAGACCATTCATGACCAACTCGCTGGCTGAAGCAGAACTATTGGTCGCTATAACATATACTTTGCTCAAATTCAATGAATTGATAGGGGTTGAGCCCGTGGTACTGGCAAAATAATCCTCCAGCTGCTCTGTACTAAGCTGTTCCTGTACCTTATCGTTCCATCGCTGCCTTATATAGAGCTCATCAGTATTGGTGCTATAAACCATACTGGCCAGCAGTCGGGACGTGTTTACCGAGCCTCCTGGGTTGTAACGCATATCGAGCACCAATTCCGTGGCACCATCTGCTACAAACTTGGCAAAGGCTTCGTTGAGTTGTTCATTAAAACTGCTCAAGAAACGATTGTACATCAAATAGGCTATTTTAACACCATTTACCTCCAAGGTTTCCGCTACCAAAATCGGATCTTCTACTTGGTTTTCTATTTTGGTGAGCGACACTTCTTTATCATTGTCTGTGATCGTAGTACCATTAATATCGGCCATCCCCAATGTATAGGAGTCGTTGTCACCGAACAAGAGATCTCTATAGTTGTTTATGTTGAGTTGTTGACCATCTACACGGGTAAAAATTTCTCCTCTAGAAATGTCTTTGGTAGAAGCATCTGAGTTTGGAACAATGTATTGCACATAACCAAAGAGATCATCACTTTCTGAAAAACGAACCAAGCCAAACTCCAGACCATTACTTTTGGAGACTCCCGAAAGATTGTTCACCAATTCTCTATAGTCTTCATTTAAAAAACTGAAACGATCATCATCAAAAAGCAACACATTAAAGTAAAAGTCCTCGGGATCAGGTGCTTGTTCCAAGAAGGAGTTATACGCCTGGTCCGTGGAGAAGCGGTTGTCCGCCAAATCATCAACCTCACCTTGCCAAAAATACCACAGGTTCATTGCTCTCCACATAAAATTTTGAGCGACTATGTCATTAGAGACAAAATCATCGTCATTGTTGCATGAAATGCTTAGTAATGAAAGCCCGAGAAAGAGGAACATATTTTTTTTCATAGCGAATTTTCTACAGGTTAATCAATTTTCGTTCCAATATAAAAGAGGTTGGTAAGTAAGGCGGAAAATTCTATGGATTCTTACAATTTTCAGTCCCAAAATAGCTACATTCAATGAGAATACAAATTTTTTGTAACAAAATTCGATATACGTCGTCGTGATAATGTAGGTCGATAAGTGAAGACCAAAAACAACTAAGACTACCAAATGAAACAGGCTGAATTCTTGAACGTTGTGATGCCCTTCAAGGACAAATTATACCGATTGGCGAAGCGCCTATTGGTTTCTAGGGAGGAAGCGGAGGACGCCACACAGGAAATTTTGCTGAAACTATGGTCGAAAAATGAGTCGATGGCAGAGTATAAGAATGTGGAAGCTTTTGCCATGACGATGACCAAGAACTTTTGTTTGGATCGGTTAAAATCCAAACAAGCAGGCAATTTGAAATTAGTGCACAGCAATTATACCGATGAAAACGTGTCCTTGCAACGACAAATCGAGGCCGAGGACAGTTTAAGCTGGATGGAGCGAATCATGGAACATTTGCCCGAACAACAAAAAATGGTATTGCAGTTACGCGATGTGGAACACTACGAATTTGAAGAAATATGCGAATTATTGGACATGAAGCCCACCACAGTAAGGGTCACACTGTCAAGAGCACGAAAAGCAGTTAGAGAAGAACTTATTAAAAAACACAGCTATGGCATTGGATAACATAGAAAAATTATTGGAGAAGTATTTCGAAGCCACCACAACAATGGCGGAGGAGCGTGTATTGCAAGAGTATTTTTCACAAGAGGAGGTTGCAACTCATCTTGAGCAGTATAGGCCCATGTTCACTTACTTTTCCAAAGCCAAGGAAGAACGGTACACCAAGCAGGTTCCATTAAAACCTAGAAAAAACTTTTACAAATGGATTTCCGTTGCAGCAGTGGCAGTTTTAACCTTTGGCATCTATTTTGGTAATGAATACCGAATTCAGAAACAGGTAGAAAGGGAGCAGGCAGCATACGCCTACCAAGAAACCAAAAAGGCTTTTGAACTCTTGGCGGAGAATTTTGGAAGAGGCACGGAAAAAGTGGCCTATTTACAGGAGTTCGAAGTTGCAAAACAAAAAATTTACAACAACAATTAAAATTAAAAGAAATGACAAAGAATATTTTAATCTTTTTAATCGCCGTATTGCCACTTTCAGCGATTGCACAGTCGCTGTTCGACAAATACGAGGACTATGACGAAGTAACTTCTGTAGTGGTCAATAAGAGCATGTTCAACCTATTGGCAAAAATAGATGTGGAGGTGGATGACCCTGAGGCCCAAGATTTTATGGAAATTGCCAGCAGCCTTAAAAGTTTGAAGGTGTTTACCACCGATGATGCGAAAATAGGAGCTGAGATGAAATCATCGGTGAGCAGTTATCTTAAGTCAGCTAGAATGGAAGAGTTGATGCGCGTTAAGGACAAAGATGCCAACGTAAAGTTTTATATAAAGCAAGGCAAGGATGAGGACCATGTGAGTGAATTGTTAATGTTGGTTACCGGACTTAAGGAAATGGAAGCCGACGGTCGAAAATTTGAGACCGTATTGCTGTCCCTGACCGGTGATATCGATTTGAACAAGATCAATTCCCTTACCAAGAAGATGAATCTTCCAGAAGAACTGAACAAAGCGGGTAAAAAAGAAAACTAGGAACCATGAAAAGAGCATTTATTATAGGCCTATTGGCCCTAGCACCCTATTTCGGAACCGCGCAATCAATTTTTGATAAGTTCGAAGATTCCGATAGGATAGGAACCGTGACCATAAACAAGGGTATGTTGGACATCGTTTCAAAAATGATGGAGAACGATGAAGACCCGGAAACTCAAGAGTTTATGCAGATTGCCCAAAATATTGATAATATCAAAATCTTTCTATCTGAAGATGAAAGTGCCTCCGCGGATATGTCGGATGCCATGAACCAATATGTAAAATCTTCCAAGTTGGAAGAGCTGATGAAGGTAAAAGATGGAGATACGAACTTGAAATTTTACATCAGACAGGGCAAGAATGAAGATCATATAACAGAACTGTTAATGTTCGTGACCGGTATCGATGAAGGAAAGCACCATCATTCCGACCGACATTTTGAAACGGTTCTGTTGACGATGACAGGTGACATCGATTTGACCAAAGTGGGAACTTTGACCAACAAGATGAAGCTCCATAAAGGATTGGAGAACGTAGCCAAGAAAAAAGACCATTAAACTTTTTATGATGCGAAAATGGTTCTTGTTTTATCTATTATATTCAATGGGAACTGTTTTCATGGTTTCGCAAACTCCTACAAATGCTTTGGAAAACAACTATAAAGTCACCAGCACTGTTATAGGTAAACCTATGCTCTTGGTTGCACAACGAGTGAACATCAACAAAAACAATGAGAAGGACATAGAGTTTGTTAATCTTGTCAATCAATTGGATAGCTTAAAGGTTTTTACTACAAAGGATAGGCAAATTGTGGATGAAATAAGTGAGATGGTCTATGGATATGTTCACAATAGGGGCTTTAAGGAATATGAGATTGATAAGGTCTATGACGAAGATGTAGAATTCTTCATCAACGGTGATAGTGATATGAATGTTGCAGATAATCTGGTGATGTTTGTCAAGGAAAGGAGGAGGATAAGTTTTTTTTGGAACAAGCAGCGATATACCACCTTAACGCTGGAATTATATGGCAAGAACATGGATTTAAAAAAACTGCCACTCTTGGTCGAAAAGATGGGACTGCCAGAAGAATTAAATAGAATTGTAAACTTAGAGGAAAAATAGAGGTCCAGAGTCTGAGAAAGAAGTTTGGAAAATCTATCTCCAAGAATAAATCACAAAAAATGCAAAAAAATAAAGTAATGGAAAATATAATCAAATCGTTGGCAGTGATTATCTTATCACTTTTGGCCTCCTGCTCTTCGCAACAGAGTCTACAAGAGTATTATGTGGATAATTCAGAAAACCCTAATTTCTTGACCATAGATGTGCCGGCCAGTATCTTAAAGATGGATGAGGTCAATCTTACACCCACTCAGAAAGAAGCGGTGGAATCTTTGAGAAAGTTTAACCTATTGGCTTTTAAGAAGAATACGAATAATGAGGCAGAATATGAAGTGGAACGGAAAAAAGTCAAGGAAATCTTGAAAAACGATGAGTTTGTGGAGTTGATGAAGATCAATTCGCAATATGGAAAAGGCGTCATCAAATATTTGGGTGATGAAGATGCCATTGATGAGGTCATCATTTTTGGAGATAGTAAAGAAAAAGGCTTTGCCGTTATTCGTGTTTTGGGCAAAAACATGAACCCGGCCCACATTGTACAACTCATGCAGGCCATTCAAAAGTCCGATTATCGAGGAGAGGGCCTGGGAGAGATTGGAACGTTCCTCAAAGGATAGGCTAAATCAACATCAATCAATAAACGGTAAAGGGCAACTAAGTTGCCTTTTTTTGTGCACCAACGGAGAATCTGGACCTCAGCTTTCTTGGTTAATAGTAGGTGATTTATTTCGGTTGGTTTGCTTTTCAAAATCAGGTGGTATCACCTCTACCGCTTTACGTGATGGAATAGCATATAATGGACGAATGTTGCTATACTAACCATAAAAATACTACATTTAAAAATCCAAAGCCTTAAGAAATGTGATAGGATTCTCATTTCAGGCTAGTCATTTTCAGGTCTGCTCAGGCGGATAACCTCCTTGAAAAATTTTCAACCTTCATTTTCAACCTCAAATGAGATGGGGCTTATTGTCCTTTTCTTATGAGCTATTAGTGTCGAAAATCGAAATACTAAATATGCTGATTACTTGAATTACTAACTATTAATTCTATTATATATGAAGATGAGTAAATTTAATTTGTTGATTTTGGGCGTGTTATTTTCATTTACCACAGTAAGGTCACAAGAGTTCAAATTAGGAGGTGGACTTTCATTAGGCACTGAATCCAGTGTTGATGAAGATTTTTTAGGTGACCCAGCCTTTGGTGTAAACCTACGAGGTCTGTACAAAATAACTGAAAAATGGGGAGTTACTGGAGGGGCCACCTATTTCTTTTCCAAAGCGCCTGAACCTCTCGAAAGCACCGTTTATGCATTCAATTTTGACGGAACCTATTCCTTTGTGACCAATGGTACATTGGATTTTTATGGATTGGTAGGTTTCAATGTTGGGTATATTAAGGTAAAGAACACTGAAGAAAATATTGAGGCGGATGATACCTTAACTGGAATGGAATTGGGTATTGGAATTATGACCAAGATGGGCCTCTTCTTTGAGGCCAAAGCAGATGGTGCTTTGGAACAAGGACAATTTACATTGGGTTATTTACTAAAGCTATAAAAATGAAAAAGATAATTTTATTACTACTCATCATTTTTATTAGTTCCTGTTGTAAAGAAGATGATACCGCCCTAGTATGCATTTCAGACTGTACCGTGGTGCAAGGTCAAATCGTAACATCAAATGGGAAACCCTTGGCGAATATTCCAATAGAATTTAGACACAATTCAAGTCGGCCTTACAATTCTTCGATAAGGAGGATCAAAAAAGCTACAACTGATAAAAATGGCTACTATAATATGGAATTCTTTATTGAGAGTGATGAGCTGGCTCTGAAGCGAAAGGTTATTTTGAGCTAATAATCGATTATAGCAAGTTAGATGAAAAAGTATATATGAATAATAGTCCTTTCTATGACATCACTATTTCATCAATAAATAGACGTGACACAACAGGTACAATGGATTTCTACAATCCTAAAAAAGCATATATCACGGTGAATCTTAAAGGTTTTAACCCTGAAGTTGAAGAGGATTATTTTAGGGTAAGTTCCCTATATCCATCCGGTTTAAAAATAGGCCAGAATGAGTTTTTAAATTCTGAATATCAACTTGCCTACGATGGCAATAGATCTTATGCTACTTTAACGGACACCAAGATTGACAGTATTCTGGTTGCAGAAAGTGATTATAATTTGATAAGCATATCCAAACGTAAAAATGGCGGAGAAGTTGAAGATGAATACCATGAAGTATATGTGCCGAAGCATTCGAAATTGGAATTGACATATAACTATTAAAAAATGGTTCATTCTGATTTTTTTGCCCATTTAATATGTTATGTTTTTGACTTTGAACTCACATCAAAATTAGCAGCATAATCCCAAATCCATAAACTTTAATCTACTTGAAAATGAAAAAATTACTGATTGCTCTTTACATTTTGTCTTTGAGCGGCTGCAGCAACGACGACAAACCCGAAAACCCGGTGGATGCCCTCCCGCCCATAACCCAGACCGGAGAAAACACCTTTGCCTGCCTGATCAATGGAAAACCGTTTTTTCCCAGTTCAGATAGGAGAGCCTTTTATACTATTGGAAATGGGGCATACACATTAAGTATCAGTGGTTCGCGAAACGACAATCAGGGGCTTAGGACTATTCAATTATCGGCGTTAGATATAGAAGGTGGAGTCAATGAAGGAGAATACCCTCTTACGACTCGAGCAAGTGGTGGCTATAGTGCAGAATATTTTATCGATGGAGGGCTAACTCTCGATGCTAGAACCACGGATGAAAACCCAGGTATTTTGACCATTACCCGTTTTGATCTGGAGGAATTTATCGTTTCGGGCACCTTTGAGTTCTCGGTCAAGGACAAGGTGGGCAACATCCTGAACTTTACCGACGGCCGTTTCGACCTAAAATTTTAACCCAACACTTAAAACTGAGAATTTAAAATAAAAAAAAGCACCCCCCAATCCATAAACTTAAATTTATTTAAAATGAAAAAATTACTGATTACGCTTTTACCGTTTTACCTTTTGACATTTAATGCATGCAGCAACGACGACCAACCCAAAAACCCGGTGGACAGCCTCCCGCCCATAACCCAGACCGGGGAGAACACCTTTGCTTGCCTGATTAATGGGAAGCCCTTTTTCTCGAGCAAGGATAGGCGTGCATCTTATACTGTCGCCAATGGTGCCTATGCTTTTGGAGTTTACGGTTCGAGACGTGATGAAATAGGTTTGCGTACCGTGTCGATACAAGGTATTGATGTAGACCCATTGAAAGAAGGAACATACACCCTTAAATCCGAGATAAGTGGAAATTTTAGTGGGCTTTACGGGATTGATGGAGGCCTTACCCTAGATACCGGAACTAAAGATGAAAATCCAGGCCTTTTGACCATTACCTGTTTTGACCTGGAAGAATTTATCGTTTCGGGAACCTTTGAGTTCTCCGTGAAGGATGATGAAGGCAATACCTTGAAGTTTACCGACGGCCGTTTCGACCTAAAATTTTAATCCACTACTTAAAACTAAGAATTTAAAACTAAAAAAGCATACCCCAAATCCATAAACTTAAATCCATTTGAAAATGAAAAAATTACTGATTGCCCTTTTACCATTTTACCTTTTGGCATTTAATGCCTGCAGCAACGACGACAAACCCGAAAACCCGGTGGATGCCCTCCCGCCCATAACCCAGACCGGGGAAAATACTTTTGCCTGCCTGATCAATGGGAAACCGTTTTTCTCCAGTTATAAAAGAAGTGCCTCATATTCAGGAAATAGCTTTGGTGTTAGGGGCTCAAGACGTGACGATTTGGGGCTAAGAACAGTATCGATACGTGGTTTAGATATTGAACCAATAAGTGAGGGTAAATATCTACTTCAATCGGAGGGAAATGGAAAAATTAGTGGAATCTATTTAATTGGGGGAGGCCTTACTCTTGATGCAGTAACCACGGATGAAGCCCCTGGCCTTTTGACCATAACCCGTTTTGATCTCGAGGAATTCATCGTCTCTGGTACTTTCGAGTTTACAGTTGTAGATGATGATGGTAACCTATACGAAATTACCGATGGCCGTTTCGACCTAAAATTTTAACCCAACACTTAAAACTGAAAATTTAAAATTAAAAAAAATCATCCCCCAAATCCATAAATTTTAATCTACTTGAAAATGAAAAATCTACCATTTACCCAACACCTTTTACCCATCACCCTTTTAACCTTTTATCTGTTAACCCTTGTAGCCTGCAGCAACGACGACAAACCGGAAAACCCTGTGGACAGCCTCCCGCCCATAACCCAGACAGGCGAGAACACCTTTGCTTGCCTGATCAATGGGAAACCGTTTTTTTCCAGTTCTGGTAGAAGGGCTTCCTACACATTTGCGGATGGGGCCTATACCCTCAGTATAAGTGGCTGGAGAAATGATGACATCGGACTTAGGTCAATACTTTTATCATGTTTAGATATTAATGGGGGGGTAAAGGAAGGAGCTTTCCCATTAACCACTCGTATAAGCAATGGTTACAGTGCTAGATATACAATTGGTGGAGGTCTTACCCTTGATACCGGAACTAAAGATGAAAACCCGGGTCTTTTGACCATTACCCGTTTTGATCTGGAGGAATTTATCGTTTCCGGCACCTTTGAGTTCTCGGTCATTGATGATGAAGGTAATACACTGAACTTTACCGATGGCCGTTTCGACCTTAAATTTTAAATAATCCCATCACCTATAACTTAAGACTAAACATTTAAAATTTTAAAAGGCAGCATACCCCAAATCTTAAACTTATAACCTATAGAAAATGAAAACATTACAAACATCTTTTACCCTTTACCTTTTTGGATTTCTCTGCTGCCTTTCGGCCAATGCCCAATTGCATTTTGATCTAGAGGTCGCCAACAAGACCAACGAGGTCTTTGGCCCTTTGGACAAAAGCAAGATACCCCACAGCATGCTATTGGACTACGGTTACGATTTTGTGGACGTGCCCAATTACGATGGCGTGTTGCGGGATAACAATTATATTGTACCCTCCGTATTCCGTGATCTATATAATAGCGTGGTCTCCATGCGTACCTCCTTGGTGGTGCCCGAACTAGTGGATCCCATTGCCCTGGAGCAGGATTGGAAGAGCATGGCCAAGTCCCATGCCGCAAAATTTGGGAAAAAGCCCTTGACCACGGCCATCACGCTCAACGGATTGTACTACCATTATTCCCGCATTCGGCCCGATGCCCTCGATGAAGGATTGATCCAAATCATTGACGGTAAAAAATATGGTGATGTGTATAAAGGAACCAACTGGCAAAACCCCTACGAAACCAAAGAGGTGTTTGCCATCACTTTGCCGCGAACCCAAATAAGCAGTTCCACCATATCCCTATTGCTGGAAGATTCCGAATGGCGTACCAACCAGCCTACCTTGGTAGAAAGTTTTGCCGTGGACTTTGGGGATGGTGGTGGATTTCAACCCTTGGAATTGGGCACTACCCTAAACCATACGTTTGCCGAAGATGGCGATTATGTGTGGACCTTTCAATTACAACTGACCGACAATACCTTTAGGTATTGCCGCACCCCGGTAAAGATTACGGGCAAGGCCATGCAGCAGACCTTAACGGCCCGTAACCCCGAATGCACCGAACCTTGGGAAGAAACCATTACAGCCTCCAAAACGTATCAAGGTGTAAAAGGAGTGGCTAAGTTGCAGATAGCCGCCGCTAACGAATGTAAAACAATCAGCAAACCCCTGATCGTGGTGGAAGGTTTTGATTCTGGATTGACTGGAAATCATCCAATATATGGAGATACCGACCTTGACTATTTTTTACGTGAAGTTGTAGATTCAGATAGTCAAGAGTTACAAAACCTAATTACAGCGGATACCGAAGAAAGTTTTGATATCATCTATGTCAATTGGGCAGATGGCACCGATTGGTTGCAGCGCAATGCCTATGCCCTAGAGGCGGTAATCGAATGGGTCAACAGTAAAAAAGAAGATCCCACGGCGCCCAATGTGGTCTTGGGGCAAAGTATGGGCGGTGTGTTGGTCCGTTATGCCTTGCGCGATATGGAGAACAACAACCTGGACCACGATACCAGCCTTTACATTAGCCACGATGCCCCGCACCAAGGGGCCCATGTACCCCCAGGAGCTCTGTATATGGTCCGGCATGTCCTCAACGAACTTATCACCACACCCATTGGCGATGTGTCTGTGGCCATAGCGAGTGGGGCATATCCTGTGAACGAGGGAAGAAAATTAATAGACCAACCTGCGGTACGGCAGCTTTTGATCAATTGGGTGGATGTAAACTATGAAATCAACAACGAAACCCATAAAGCCTGGCAAGATGAACTCAATGCCATGGGCTATCCACAACAAACCTGGAACATTGCGCTCAGCAACGGTAGCCATTGTGCACAACCGTATGGCATAGAACCCGGCCAAACCTTGTTTAGGCTCCATGGTACGGGTTCCACCAGGCCATTTACGGATGTGATTACGTTTATTACTGGTACAGGATGGCTTGTAGGTGCCGCTTTGGGGGACATCCCTGCATTACTGATGGGTTTTCTGCCAGGAAATTCCAAACTCAAGACCGACTTTCAGGTATGGGCCTTTCCAGGTGGGGAAGAAGACTGGTTGTACAAAGGCTGGATCCAATACGAGAAAAAGCTGCTTTGGGTGGCTCCTTTAATGCGGACCATCACCAATCGTACCTTTTCCATAGCTGATGACAACCTATTATTGGATGATTTTCCGGGCGGGGCCATGCCGTTTATTGGCACTATTGATGAATTTGACGAATATGAAAGCAATATTTTGGCAACTTTTAACCTGAACTTGGAAGTCACTCCAGATATCAACTTCATACCCGTTACCAGCGCCTTGGATGTGGGGAGTAACAATGTCCCGTTAATTGAAGAAGACTATCTGCAGATTTATACTACCGAAAACCCACCGCCCCAAGAATTGGCCATACCTTTTGATAATTTCACCACGACTTTCGATATTTCGGGGCGAAATGCAGCACATATTTCCTTCAATCGCACCAATGGGGATTGGTTGGCACAGGAACTCAACACGGTCTCAACTTCGTTCGATTGCACCTTTTTGTGTAATCCTGAGGCGGCGATACAGGGCAGCAAATTGCTTTGTCAGGAAGAACTGTATTTTGTTGAAGTTCCAGGAGCTGTACAAGTGCAGTGGAGTTCGAGCAATCCAGATGCCGCCTTTCCCACCGACCCTAACAGCCCGGCAACTTTTTTCACAACACCACCCAATACCTATAGCCAACCTGTGACTATAACGGCTACGATTACTTCAGAAAGTTGCGGAGGCGAACCTGTGGTACTGGAAAAGGTGTTGCAAGTGGGAAAGCCTTCCCAACCTTCCGATTTGTTCGGTCCGGAAGTAGTATTGACAGGGGCCCTTGTAAGTTACTTTGGAGGTCCGGCCATAGGAGCGGATAGCTACCAGTGGTGGTTGCCACATCCTTTTGAAAAAGTAAATCAGTTTGACCTTTTTGGCGACAATTGGCAGGTAAAAGAAACGGCTACGAGTTATGAAAGTGTTCAAGTGTTCACTGGTTATGCGCAGAATGATGGATTGGTACAGCTTATGGGTGTCAATGAATGTGGTGTGGGTCCTGCGAGAACTTTGTACGTAGAACATGCTGGTGGCGGAAACGGCGGTGGTGGTGGAGGCGTCCCGCTGCAACCTGACACCGATTTGGACGTGCTCTCGCCAGATAGTGGGAATGGAGACGGATTGATTCTATATCCCAATATCGCCACCGAGGAAGTGACCATTGCATTGGACACCTTACCATTACTCAATGATGACCAGCAACCTACAGGAATTGTGGGTGTAACCGTATATGCACAAATGCAGCCCATTGTAAAGAAACGATTGGCCTATGCGTATCCAGGAGTGCCATCAGTGACTTTGGACATTAGGGATTTAAACCAAGGGTATTATACCGTAGCTGTTGAAACAACGACAGGCCTATCGAGCAAAATTTTAATTGTGGAGTAGACTCTTAGAACCATTAATAAAGCACAAGTCATTTTGAAGAGAGCTAGCGACCACAAAATCCAAACCTGGGATTTCCCAATCAATTCCATATATTTTATTTTGAAATTACAAAAACTACACCCCAGTATAATTCGCTGGGGCAATTTTTTTCACCTCACTTTTGATGGCATTGTAAACTGACAGGGTCTCCATGAAATCTGCAATGGAATTTTGGGTATTTTTTAGGATTCCTATCAATAAATTGAGCGTTCATTGATCCAAAGGTATCATCCATCCATTTCTTTCAGATTTTGTAAATCATATTCTTGAAATTCGTTTACCTATAGCTCATTAAAATGTGCTGTATCTAAAAGTTTAGGCAATATTGATACAAAACCATGCGGATTTTTAGACCATCGGATGAGAGGCTTATAAAAAAGTTGGTAAATCATGTTTATTTCAAGGTTCAAGCCAACGGGGTAGTTAGAGTTGAGGATATGCTATACATGATGGCCACCATTGTGGCAGTACAATGTATAGAGGTAGCAAAAGAGCTTTCAATAGACAAACATAATTTTGAACTTGGTAACGCAGTATTTCCAAAAAAAATCAATGAAACCCTTATTGGACCAGATACTGTAGAAAATTGGAATGAATTGCCTAAGGAATGTGTTTTTGGAAGAATTAAGAACAAAATTGATAAACACTTTAACGAAACAGCCTTTCCTTCATTGACTGGAATTTTTAAAAATTATACAAAAAATGTCGATGAATCAGAATGGGAGAAAGTCACTTTGAACATTCCAGAAGATAGCATACCATCTTTATTGACTTTAAGGGCTGGGTATGAAACAAAAAAATTCGTTGATAGGCGAATAAATCTTGAAAATAACCAAAAGACGTTGACGATAGCAATTGACTCGCTTAGCCGTGTATTGATTGAAACTAGGATAGCACTAAATCCGTCAATTGCTTTGATGATGACTTTTGAAACTATATTCGGTATGTCCAAAACAGCAACGATGGCCAACCAAAAAATGCTGAAAGGCAATCTAAAATAAATGAGGCATTGCCTAACAACGCCCATAATTTTGTAGGGCTGAATTTCTAATAAAGAAAACAATGAAAGAAAGCAGAGTGGATTTCTTCCGCAAGACGATTCTGTCCAATATTTCTAAGCCCAAATCATGGCCTGTTCTATAAGCACAATCCGAACCTCATATTGTTTCTTGCCATTTTTGGAATAAATCACATATGAGTTGATCCAAAGCAGCCATCTATCAATCACCGAGGTATTCATTCCATGCTTGTCCCGCACTTCACACTACTTTCGGAATCAAAAAAAACATCTAAACCCCCGTATAATTCGCTGGGGTAATTTGTTTCAGTTCATCTTTGATCGCATCAGAAATCGAAAGGGTCTCAATAAAATCTGCAATGGACTTTTGCGTAATTTTTTCATTGGTACGGGTCAAGCCCTTTAGGGCTTCATACGGGTTGGGATATCCTTCTCGGCGAAGAATGGTCTGGATGGCCTCGGCCACCACTGCCCAGTTATCTTCCAGGTCTTGTTCAAATTTTTGTTGGTTCAAAACCAATTTGTTCAACCCTTTCAGCGTGGACTGAAATCCAACCAAAGTGTGCGCAAATGGCACTCCCACGTTTCTAAGCACAGTACTGTCCGTTAAATCACGTTGCAGTCTTGAAATAGGTAGTTTTGCCGAAAGATGTTCAAAAAGGGCATTGGCAAGCCCTAAATTCCCTTCGGAGTTTTCAAAATCGATGGGGTTTACTTTATGTGGCATGGCCGATGAACCCACTTCACCCTTTTTTATTTTCTGCTTAAAATAGTCCATTGAAATATAGGCCCATAAATCCCGGTTCAAATCGATGATGATAGTGTTGATGCGCTTTAAGCAGTCAAATAGCGCGGCCATGTGGTCGTAATGTTCTATTTGGGTGGTAGGAAAGGAATGGTGTAAACCCAGTTTTTCTTGCACAAATTGTTTTCCGAATACTTTCCAATCAATGTTTGGAAAAGCAACCTTATGCGCATTATAGTTTCCAGTGGCGCCACCAAACTTGGCCGCACTGGGTATGTCATTCAATAAATTGAACTGTTCTTTTAAGCGCTCCACAAATACCTCAATTTCTTTTCCGAGACGGGTAGGGGATGCTGGTTGACCATGTGTGCGTGCCAACATGGGGATGCTTTCCCATTCCTTGGCCAGCGTTTTCAATTTTTCAAAGACTTCAAAATAAGTGGGGACATACACTTCGTTCATCGCCTCCTTTATGGAAAGGGGTATGGCCGTATTGTTTATGTCCTGGGAGGTCAGTCCGAAATGGATAAATTCCTTATACTTTTCCAGGCCCAATGTATCAAAATGCCCCTTTATAAAATATTCAACAGCCTTGACATCGTGGTTGGTGGTCTTTTCAATTTTCTTGATTTCGTTAGCATCATCCTGTGAAAAATCAATGTAGATTTTTTGAAGTTTCGAAAACTGTAAAGCATCAAAATCGGCCAATTGGGGCAATGGAATTTCACAAAGCGCTATAAAATATTCAATTTCAACCTGAATACGATATTTGATCAATGCCGCTTCGGAGAAATAATGCTGAAGGCCTTCCGTTTTGTTTCTATATCGACCATCAATAGGAGAGATGGCATTAAGTGGGTTCAAAGACATTTCATCAAGTTTTTGAAAGCTCCAAAGATACTTAAACTCGCAGAGTTTAGTGCTCTAATAGCACAAGCATGTCCAAGGTTTTTTTTGCTCGGTTTTTATATCCGGCGGTACCAGAGCCTATAGTATTTTCCAAAACAAGCTTTAATTCAGGATGGACCCAATCAAATTTGAAACCCAAATAATATAGGCTCGTCATGGAAAATACTTTAGGAGCAACATTTATGGGGCTTATTAACCAATCGAAACAGGCAGTCAATATTTTTTCCAAATGGCCATCCGAGACATGTTTATGGAAGAAAGCATCCTTTTTTTTGAAATAAGTGACACATACCATTTCACACACATGGGCCATGGGCCTAATGCATGAATCGGTTTGCAATTGTGCTAGACCTTCTGTGAAATCATCCATAAAGGGAATAAGATAAACCAACTTTTTTCGCATCAGATGGTCAAAAGTCCAACTTGCGTTAAAGTCTCCTTCCTTATCTTCTCGCAAAACTTCCTGAAAGAGCCTTTTAGTGAGCGAGGGCTCCTGTTCCAGTTCAGTGACCAATCGTTCAATTTTTGCTTTGGAAAGCCGCCCAGAATTTAATGTGCTATGCAGTTGCGCTTCAGTCAAAAAAATCTATTTTTACAGAAATAGTGACGATGAAATTAGCAAAAAAAATAGCAATAGTGTTGTTGGTCATTTTTGTTGGCATGCAATTTTACAGACCCGATAAAAATGTGGCCAACGGCGATTATGTAACTGCCTTTGAAAGCGAAACCCAACCTGGTCCAGAGGCACAAAAGATATTGAAAACAACCTGTTATGACTGCCATAGTGATAACACAAACTATCCTTGGTACAACAACATCGCCCCAATTTCATATTGGTTGGATGATCACATCGAAGAAGGTAAGGAGCATTTGGATTTTTCGGATTGGGGCAATTATTCCGTTAAAAAGAAGGATCACAAATTGGAAGAGCTTGTTGAAGAGGTTGAGGAAGGAGAAATGCCGCTAAAAGAGTACACTTGGACCCACAAAGAGGCGCGTTTGACCGAAGCTCAGAAAAAGGCATTGATGGACTGGGCCATGGAAGCTAGATCAATGTATCAAACAACTGGTTCACTAGAGTAGGGACCCCGTCCACGGCTGTTTTTGGAATTACGGTCAAATTGCCAAAATCTGAAGAGCGGATATTGGGCTTGGGATCCACAAAATAAATAGGTGTTCTGGATGACACATGGTGAATCAACCCCGCTGCTGGGTAAACCTGCATGGAAGTACCTATGATCATCAGCATATCGGCCTGTTGGGTTATCTGTGCTGCAACGTCCATCATAGGCACCATTTCCCCGAACCAAACAATATGCGGCCGTAATTGATGCCCCCTATCGTCCAAATCGCCCAGTACCAAGTCTTTTTTCCATTCCAAAACATGGTTTTCGTTGACGGTACTACGCGCTTTGAACAATTCGCCATGCAAATGGACCACATGTGAACTTCCCGCCTGCTCATGGAGGTTATCTACATTTTGGGTCACTATACTTACATCAAAATGATTTTCCAAGGTAACCAAGGCATGATGACCAGCATTTGGCGAAACTTCCAGCAACTGTCTTCTCCTTTGGTTGTAAAATTCCAGTACTAGTTCAGGGTTTCGGCTAAAGCCTTGTGGCGAGGCCACTTGCATTACATCATGTCCCTCCCAAAGTCCATTGGAGTCCCTAAAAGTTTTTAAACCGCTTTCAGCACTCATGCCTGCGCCTGTTAAAACGACTATTTTTTGTTTCCTTCCCATACCGCATCAAAAATATAAAATTCAATTTTTGCTATCTTGTTTTTATGTTTGACAATGATTTGCTCACTTATCTGGAGACTTTTGTCACTGAGGAAAGAAAACAACGTTTTCTAGACATCCTTCAAAACCGGATGAAGTATCTCACCGTGGCCATTGAAGATGTGTTTCAAATGCACAACACCAGTGCCATACTCCGAAGTTGTGATGCATTTGGAGTACAGGAACTTCATGTGGTTGAAGACCGATTTGGAAAACGTTTGGATAAAAACATAGCGGTGGGAGCGGAACAGTGGGTGGACGTTGAACGCTACCAAAATACCCATGAATGCATAAGCAAACTAAAGGAAAGAGGATATCAGATTATAGCCACAACGCCGCATGACGATGCCCAATTGTTGGCGGATTTCTTTCCCAAAACTCCAACAGCCTTGTTTTTTGGTACCGAAAAGGAAGGATTGAGCGAGGAAGTGATGCAAAAAGCAGATGGGTTCCTGAAAATACCCATGGTGGGCTTTTCCGAGAGCTTGAATGTATCAGTTTCCGCAGCTATCATGCTTCAAGAAATTACCCAAAAGATTAGAAGTTCCACCGTAGAATGGCAGCTATCTGAAACGGAAATTTTTGAAAAGCGGCTTGACTGGACCAAAAAATCCATAAAAAATGCGGAAGGGATTATCAGCAGATACTTGAGCGATTGAAGTTTTTTGTACATTTAGTTATAACCAATTTAGAAACAAATGATTACAGCACTTTACATTGTAGGAGGCATCGTATTGCTTGTGCTTATTTTAGCTATGATTGCCCCTAAAACATACCATGTTTCCCGTTCCATTGAAATTGCAAAACCAAAAAGCGAGGTATTTGAAAACCTACGTTTTTTGAAGAATCAGGATGCATGGTCACCATGGAACAAAAAAGATCCCCACATGGAGAAGAAGTTCACAGGAACCGATGGTACGGTGGGCGCAACGAGTTATTGGAATGGAAATAAAGACGTAGGTGAAGGCGAACAGGAAATCACAAAAATTGTGGATGGTGAGCGCGTTGAATCGGAGCTACGGTTTTTGAAACCGTGGAAATCCACCTCGGATGCATACTTGGCAACCGAAGAAATTGATGCAAACATCACTAAGGTGACTTGGGGATTTTCAGGTAAGAACAAATTTCCAATGAGCATTATGATGCTCTTCATGAACATGGACAAAATGGTGGGCAAAGATTTTGAGGAAGGATTGTCCAGTTTAAAACAGACTTTGAAAAAATAGCGTCTTAGTTGTCCCTTTGAGAGCCTGCACTGAGCGAAGTCGAAGCGGTACTTTGGGGCGTGTGCAACAAGATTTCCACTCTTGTAGGAATTATAAAATATAGTTATTATGAAGGAAAATATGGTGGGCTGGTTCGAAATCCCGGTAAAGGATATGGATCGGGCCAAGAAGTTTTACGAGACCGTTTTTGAAATAAACATACAAGTCCAGGATTTTCACGGAACTCTGATGGGTTGGTTTCCTTGGGCAGAAGGAAAACCTGGAGCTGCTGGCTCCCTCATTTATCAACCCGATTGGTACAGACCCAGCAATGTAGATGGCGTTGTAATTTACTTTTCAAGCAGTGATGTTCAAAACCAACTGGACCGTATTGAAGCCGCTGGAGGAAGAATTCTAAAACCAAAGACACAAATCAGTCCAGATATAGGGTATATGGGTCTCTTTTTAGATTCCGAAGGGAACCGGATTGCCTTGCATTCGAGAAAATAATTACTCCACTAATTCCAACAAGGCGATATCAAAATCATTTTCCAAGATCACCTTGCCTTTGTTTACGGTAACCTCGGTTTCGGAATAGGTATCGTAGAGTTTGGTGCCGTCTCCAAAAAAACCTTTTACCCAAAGCGATTTTTTGCCCTTGGGCAAATCGAGTCCAATGACCACCTTATCCTTAAAGTCTCCTTGAGCATAGGTTCTGGAAAAAACGTATGGGGATTTCGCCAATCTTTTGTGCTTTCCTGCTCCAACAGCGGGGTGATTTCTTCTGAATTGTCCCAGTTTTTGCCAGTGCTTGTGAATTTTTTGTATTTCGGGCACGCTGTCCAACTCCTCCCAATTCATAAAGGAACGCAAAGTAGCATCACCCTCTGCACCTTCAATGACAAGGTTTCTTGAGGTTTCGTCACCATAGTAAACCTGCGAAGCTCCTGGAGTCAGCAACAGCACATTGGCCGCTCGGTACGGTTTTTTTCGTTCCTTGTCGAAAGGGGAACCATCATCGTGGGAGGTCAAGTAGTTCATCACACTTTTGTCTTTCAGTTTGGTATGAAGCAATCGGCTGTATTTCTTAAATATCGTTTCGTAATCTTTAAGGGCATCCGTTTTCAGCTCAAAATTGATGAGACTTTTGAACCCGTGATTGAAAAAGTCCACTTTCTTATCCCCAAAATTAAACTCTCGGCCACTCGAAATACCATAATTGTATACCTCGCCGACCATGTAGAAAGTATTGTCATCCAGAATTTGGTCCTTGTGCTTTTTCTTCCAGGTTTCAAACGCATAATCAGCTTCTTTACGAAGCTCGGCCCATGCATTTTCGTTGACATGTTTCACGGTATCCACTCGAAAACCGTCCACACCAAAATCGTTGATGTAATCCGTGAGCCATTTTATAATATAAAACCTTGGAGCCCGCGGGTATCCAGTACGCTCAAAAAATAGCTGAAGTTCGTCTAACTCTTGGCTCAGGCGGCCCTCCTTTTTCCATTTAGCCAGTAATGCATCGGGAAGTTCCACTGGTTCATCTGACTCCGTAAGAATATCGGGAAGATTATCCACCAAAGTACAGGCTGTTGTATTCTCATAGGTGGTGAATTCGCATGTGGGATTGGTCCGCACCCAATCATCCGGCCAAACCGGATCTTTTTCGGTTACAGGTCCTGTATGGTTCAATACTACGTCCAAGAGCACGCGAATGCCTTTGGCATGTGCTGATTTCACCAATTTTTCAAGGTCTTTTCGGGTTCCAAAGTTAGGGTCAATAGCGGTCCAGTCCTTGGCCCAGTAACCATGATACCCATACGTGTTGCCGGTACCCTCATTGGTTGCCCCATGTATCTGTTCAACAACAGGGGTGAACCAAATGGCATTTATCCCTAAATCAGTGAAATATCCGTCTTCAATTTTCTGGGTGATTCCTTGGATGTCCCCACCTTCAAAACCGCGAAGGACTCCTGTCTCTTCGGTGCGTTCAAAATTGGTATTGTTCTCTGGATTTCCATTGTTGAAACGGTCGGTCAGCAGAAAATAGACGTTGGCTGCTTCCCAAACAAAGGGCACATCTTTTTTAACCTCTTTATTTTCGACTACTTGAACCTCTTTTTGTTTATTTTTCTCAGCTTGCTTGCAGCCTACGAGCAATGAAATAATGGACATGGTAGCAAGTAGTTTTTTCATCTATTGGGATTTTGCCTAAAGCTATAAAATGAATGCGGAATTATAAAATTTATTTGTAGTGCAGGCCCCTGTTTAGATATAGGTTTACTTTCTGTTCAATACTTTGTATTCTTCATAACAGCTTGAAATGGCATCCAAAATTTGGAGATCGTTGGCGGTGTTGATGAACGACCTGCTGTAGTTACAGTTATTAAGGATGTCCTCAATATCCACTTTTTCCAATTGAAGTAGTTCGGTAAGGGTTTCACGATCAAACTTCGAGGCCAATAGGTTTCGAATGTCATCATCCTCTTTCATTTGCCGCAACTTTCGCATTTGTCTGGGTTTTTTCCCAAAAAGATTGCGCAGTAGGTCTGCGGGATTAAGAATGGCACCCAATACCTTGGTCACGGCACTGGGACTCTTACTGCCCCCTTCATAACTTGTTGGAAGCCCCGATATGCTATATTGATATGCGTTGTTGATCGGCAAGTTTTTGACATCTATCTCCAAATAACCGGTCAATTGATATGGCCTAACAATCACTTCTTCCAAGGCATAGGCGAGTTCGGTTAGCGCTATTTTGGTATCCTCGTACCGGAACATATCGTTGGTGACGCGTACCTTTTGTGACTTGAAACCCAGAAATGAGAAGTAAAGCGTGTCGTTCACGGCGGCGTCTATGGTAAAACGTCCTTTTTGATTTGAAATGGTACCCTTAACTTTGTTAAGATTGATGATATGCACACTTTCTAAAGGGAAATCGGTTTGGGCATTGACCACAGTCGCGGTCAATTCACCCTCTACCATTGTTTCGCTTTCGTTTTGGGCAAAGCAAAGGAATGGGACAAATGAAAAAACTATAAGTAGGATCTTTCTCATGCAATCTTTGTAAGCATAAAAATACTAAACAAAGAAAAATAAATAGGAGTGTATTGGCATTTAATATAGAATTAACTAATAAAAGCCCGATCGTTTTTTTCCTCCTTTTTTTCCGAAACCACTTTTTTTGCCTTTTCTGAAGGATTTGTTTTCACCACCTTTGCGATGACCTCGCTTTCTGTCGCGGTTACGACCTCCCTTGCCACCACCACTTGGTTTTTTGGAAACCTCTACATTGATAAAGCGACCATCCACCTTAAAGTCGGTAAAGGTTTGCAAGATGAAGTCCGTAAGCTTGGCATCGCTATTGAAGAACGAGAAGCTGTCTTTGGTATCCACATTGAAAATATCCTCTTTTTCCAATTTCAAGGTATCCCTAAGAAAATCCTTTAGTGACATCCAGTCGTATCCATCGCGTTCGCCAACATTTATAAAATAGCGTACTGAACCATTGGATGAAAATTTTCCTGAGGTTTCTCTCTCGCCGTTTTCTTTGGAATTGAGATCTTTGGACTTGCTATAATAGTTGTAGAATTGTGAAAACTCCACCGAGACCATCTTTTTGATGAGTTCTTCCCGGTCAATCCCCTCCAATACATCATTTATGGCCGGCAGATACCCGTCAATTTCTGGATTAATCTTGGTGTCCTTTATTTTATTGGCCAAATGATAAAGCTGTATCTCACAAATCTCAATGCCCGAAGGAATATTTTTTTGGATAAACTCCTGCTGAATTTTCTTTTCTATGGCCTTTATCTTACGCATTTCGGAGCGTGTAACAATAACCATGGAGATTCCTGACTTGCCAGCTCTTCCTGTTCTTCCACTACGGTGGGTATACGTTTCAATCTCGTCAGGCAGTTGATAGTTTATTACATGGGTAATATCATCAACATCAATACCACGTGCAGCCACATCAGTGGCCACTAACATCTGAACCTGTTTTTTTCTAAAGGCGTTCATTACCAAATCCCGTTGGTTCTGACTCAAATCACCGTGCAGCGCTCCCGCATTGTACCCATCATCAATCAACTTTTCAGCAACTTTTTGAGTATCCCTTTTTGTTCTGCAGAAGACTACAGAAAAAATATCTGGGTTGGCATCGGCCAAACGCTTAAGTGCAGCATAACGATCACGTCCACCTACCACATAAAACTCATGTTGTACTGTAGTGGCTCCGGCATTTTTGGTTCCCACAGTGATTTCCACTGGATTACGCATGAATTTTTTGGCAATGGAGGCCACTTCCTTGGGCATGGTCGCGGAGAACAACCACGTGAATTTATCCTTAGGGGTGTTTGACAGGATATCCTTGATGTCTTCATAGAACCCCATGTTGAGCATCTCATCGGCTTCATCCAAAATACAAAAGTCAATTTTGGAAATATCGACCATACCTCTTCGTATCATATCCTTCATACGGCCTGGGGTTGCCACCACAATTTGTGCCCCACGTTTAATTTGTCTGGCCTGCTCAGTTATGCTGGCACCACCATAAATGGCTACGGTGTTCAGTCCTTTTACGTATTTGGAATATAGTTTTAGTTCGTTGGTTATTTGAAGACATAGTTCCCGAGTAGGGGAAAGGATGAGTCCTTGCGTGGTTCTGCTATCCGCATGAATCTTTTGAATCATGGGAAAACCAAATGCAGCGGTCTTTCCTGTTCCAGTTTGGGCCAAGGCCACTAAATCGGTGTCTTCTTGTAAAAGTATCGGAATTGATTTTTCCTGTACTTCGGACGGCGTTTCAAATCCAAGGTCGGAAATAGCGTCCAATAGGGGTTTGTCCAACCCCAGAGCTTCAAATGTTGTCATAATGGTGTATACCTTAAAATCGCAAATATGCTGTGTTGCATAGAGCGATTTTAATATAACCTTTAAGCTCCTCGCAACACCTTGCCCATACCGGCGGCGTTAATAAAGCGGCAAAGGTACGCTTAATTTTTTGAGCAGATGTCAGGAAAGATTGTTTTTTAGAAACTCGGCCAGCTTTTGGATTGCCAAACCCCGATGGCTGATGGCATTTTTTACTTCTGAAGAAAGCTCGCCAAAAGTTTTGTCGTACCCTTTTGGTTTGAAGACGGGGTCGTACCCGAACCCTCCTTGACCGTATTCTTTTTCTGTGATACTTCCATTCACACGACCTTCGAAGACATGGCTTGTTCCGCTTAGGTTTAAATGGATCACTGTTTTAAAGTGTGCCCTTCGATCTTGCACCCCATCCAATTCGGATAAAAGCTTGGCCATGTTGTCCCGTGCATTCTTTTGTTCACCAGCATAGCGGGCCGAGTATACTCCCGGTTTTCCGTATAGTGCTTCCACCAGCAACCCGGTATCATCAGAGAAACAATCCAAACCATAATGTTTTACGACAAAATCGGCCTTAATCTTTGCATTTTCCTCCAGAGTCTCCCCTGTTTCGGGGATTTCGTCAAAGCAGCCAATATCATTAAGCGACAAAAGCTGGATGTTTTTTGGCAATAGCTGCTTTACCTCTTTCAATTTATGGTCGTTGTGTGTGGCAAATACAAGTTTCAAAATAGGGATGTTCAAATACTCTTTAAAAGTAGTAAATTCGATGTTCAACGTTTGAAACATTTATGCGTATTAAATTATTCCCGCCTTTGGTGATGTTGTTATTTGGGGCACTCATGTTTTTGTTGGCTAAATATTTGCCGGTTGGAGACTTTGATTTTTTTGGACGCATGGAAATGGCATCATTTCTCGGGGTACTGGCGATTTTAATCATGTTTTTGGCAATTTTCCAATTTAGAAGGTCGAAGACTACAACGAATCCAATCAATTTAAAAAAGACAAGTCAACTGGTGACCACGGGTGTTTATCGATATACGAGAAACCCCATGTACTTGGCCATGTTACTTTTTTTATTGGCGTTTGGGCTTAAGTTGGGCAATGCTTTCAACACCTTGTTGGCAGCAGGTTTTGTGTACTACATGAACCATTTTCAAATCAAACATGAAGAGGAAGCGCTGACCACCTTGTTCGGGAAAAAGTACCGGATGTATTGCATGGAAACCCGGAGATGGTTTTGACTTTCATTGTCGGTATTTTTTCATTTTGAAATTTTTTAAAGTGGATTTTTGATATATCCGCATTAATAAGCCATTTTTTGGCACTTGAACTGTCCCAGATGGAATTAATTTTTAATTTTAGGGTTTAATTTTTTTGAAGAGAAACATGGTGGAAGCGGGACGCAAATATGTTTTTGATTTTGACAGCACCCTCACACAGGTGGAGGCATTGGATGTTTTGGCAGAGATGACTTTGCAGCACAAGTCCAACAAAGCTGAAATTATCAAGGAAATTCAGGAAATCACCAATCAAGGTATCGATGGTGATATTTCATTCACAGAATCACTGGAGCGCAGAATTAAATTGTTAAATGCCCACAAAGATGACCTGGAAGGTCTTGTTCGCGAGCTACAACAGAAAATATCAAAATCCATAGCGTCAAACAAAGAGTTTTTCCATCAATTCTCCGATGATATTTATGTGATCTCCTGCGGTTTTAAGGAATTTATCGACCCTATTGTAGAAGAATATAACATTCCGTCGGAGCGTGTCTATGCCAACACCTTTGAGTTTGATGACCAAGGGAACATTATAGGTTTTGATGAGGACAACGTACTGGCCACCCACAATGGAAAAATCAAATGTCTAAAACAATTGGATTTGGATGGTGAGGTACAGGTAATAGGCGATGGTTACAGCGATTATGTGATGCGTGAAGCCGGAATTGCCGATAAATTTTTTGCCTATACTGAAAACGTGCATCGCGAAAAAGCCGCTAACAATGCTGACCACGTGGCCCCCAATTTGGATGAATTTTTATTTGTAAACGATTTGCCAAGGAATATTTCATACCCAAAAAATCGGATCAAGATTCTGTTGCTGGAAAACGTACATCCTGCAGCCTTCGACAATCTTTCCAACGACGGATTTTCCGTTGAGCTGGTGAAGCACAGTCTGCCCGAGGAGGAACTTATAGAGCACATTAAGGGAGTACATGTCCTTGGAATCCGTTCCAAGACCCAGGTTACCCAAAAAGTATTGGATGCAGCGGACAAACTATTGGTCATCGGTGCATTTTGCATTGGGACCACCCAAATTGATTTGGAATACACCAAGAAGCGCGGAGTTGTGGTGTTCAATGCGCCATACAGCAATACCCGCTCCGTGGTGGAAATGGCCATTGGTCAAATCATCATGTTGATGCGCAACATTTTTACCCGAAGTACTGAAATCCATGCTGGCCAGTGGAACAAGACTGCCATTAATTCTCGGGAAGTGAGGGGAAAGAACTTGGGAATCGTTGGCTATGGAAATATTGGCAAGCAACTTTCTGTGTTGGCGGAGGCCATCGGTATGCGGGTATATTACTATGATGTGCTTGAACGTCTGGCCCTTGGCAATGCTATAAAATGCAATACGTTGGAGGAATTGTTAGCTGCTTCGGATGTAGTGAGCCTACATGTGGACGACAACAAGTCCAACAAGAATTTCATTGGTGAAAATGAAATACAACAAATGCGGGATGGAGCTGTCCTCGTTAATCTCTCCCGCGGATTTGTGGTCGATATCGATGCCTTGGCCTCAGCACTTAAAAGCGGAAAGCTAGGAGGAGCAGCTGTTGATGTGTATCCCTCTGAGCCACGAAGCAACGGAGCTTTTGAAACGGCCTTGCAAGGTATTCCCAATGTAATACTGACACCCCATATAGGAGGTAGTACCGAGGAAGCCCAACGTAATATTGCCGACTTTGTACCCAATAAAATTATGGACTACATAAATTCTGGAAACACTGTGGATGCGGTCAATTTTCCAAATATCAGATTGCCCAAGCAGAATAAGGCCCATCGTTTTTTGCACATTCATAAAAACGTTCCGGGAATCATGGCAAAAATCAATGAAGTATTGGCCAAATATGAGATGAACATCACTGGGCAGTACCTATCTACTGATAGTGAAGTGGGCTATGTAATTACAGATTTGGACAAGGACTACAACAAAGGGGTGCTCAAGGACCTCAAAAATGTGGAAAACACTATTAAATTCCGGGTGCTTTATTGATGATGATAGGGTTCGTTCCTAAGAATGGTAAACGCCCTATAGAGCTGTTCTACCACAAAAAGGCGCACCATTTGATGTGAAAAGGTCATTTTCGACAGACTTACTTTGCCATTGCTTCGTTCATAAATCGTTTGACTGAATCCGTAGGGGCCACCTATTGCCAGAACGAGATTTTTAATACCGCTGTTCATTTTTTTTTGTAGAAACTGCGCAAACTCCACGGATGAAAATTGTTTTCCCTTTTCATCCAAGAGTATCAAGATGTCTGAGGGCTTCATTTGGCTCAAAATCAATTCGCCTTCCTTTTGTTTTTGTTGATCTTCGGAGAGGTTTTTGCTGTTTTTGATATCTGGTATAATGTTGAACTCGAATCGGATATAATGTTTCAACCTTTTCTCATAGAGGGCTATGAGCTGACCAAGCTGTGCATTATCCGTTTTTCCAATCGCAATGAGGGTAATCTGCATCTTCCAAAAATAATTTTTATTTAGAAAACAATATCACTTAGCCAGTGATGTAGGTGGTAAATGTTTTTAGTATTTTCGTTAAAACGCCCATTTCAGGATGATATCCGAAGCACAATTTCAAAAAGAAATCGACCTCATAATAAAAAATGCCATTCGGGAAGATGTAGGGGATGGTGATCACAGTTCTTTGGCCTGCATACCAGAATCAGCGCAAGGAAAAGCGAAGTTGTTGGTTAAGGATGAAGGTGTTGTCGCAGGGGTTCAATTCGCTAAGCGCGTATTTGACTATGTGGATTCAGAGCTTCAGTTAGAAGAGATAATATCGGATGGGAACCCAGTTTCGCACGGGGACATTGCCTTTTATGTGGAAGGAAGTTCCCAAAGCATCTTAAAGGCCGAGCGATTGGTGCTTAATGCCATGCAGCGTATGAGTGCCATAGCGACCAAGACCAAACAGTTTGTTGATTTGTTGGAAGGTACGGATACCAAAATTTTGGATACCCGAAAAACAACCCCGGGCATTCGGGCCCTGGAAAAATGGGCGGTTAAAATAGGAGGAGGGGAGAACCATAGATTCGCCCTCTACGATATGATTATGTTGAAGGACAACCACATTGATTTTTCGGGGGGTATTACCAAAGCCATCCAAAAAACCCAAGACTATCTTAAGGAAAAGGGGAAAGACTTGAAAATCATTGTTGAGGCCAGAAATCTTGATGAAGTTGAAGAAATATTAAAATCCGATGGGGTATACCGTATTTTATTGGACAATTTTGACTACGAAGACACCAAAAAAGCTGTAAAAATGATTGGTGACCGTTGTCTCACCGAGTCTTCTGGTGGAATCAATGAAAATACTTTGAGAAAGTATGCTGAATGCGGTGTGGATTACATTTCTTCTGGGGCATTGACCCATTCTGTCCACAATATGGATCTTAGCCTAAAAGCCGTATAGTACTATGTCAGAAGCCATAGAGGAGCGATTGGAAAAAATACCGGTAATAAACTGGTTGGCTCGTTTGCTGAAAAAAATAAAACTTAAAGCATTTGAGGGACTCTCATTGTATGACCTTTTGGAAATGTATGCTATGGGGATTGTGAAAGGGGCCTTGTCTACCCGAGCCAGTTCCATTGCTTTTAGCTTATTCATGGCACTGTTTCCCCTACTCATTTTTTTGGTTACGCTCATCCCGTTCATAATACCTTATGTGAGCATAGGCAATGAAAATTTCGATGCTCAATTTTTACTGTTTTTGGAGTCATTTCTTCCTACCGCAACAAGTGATTATTTTGGGGATATTTATCAGCAGATCAAAGACCAAAAACAGGGTGGGCTTTTGTCTTCGGCCTTTATCATTTCTATTTTTTTGGTGGCGAATGGGGTGAATGCCATATTTGGGGGCTTCGAATATTCCTATCACGTTGAACTTACCCGAAATTTTTTCCGTCAATATGCCTATGCGCTAATGGTGGGCTTAATACTTTCCATATTGCTTATTGTGGGTGCTGTTGCCTTTGTTTATTTCGAGTTTTATATTGTCGAGTACACCAGCGAGTATTTCGGAAAAACCTTGGGCTACAGTGTGGAAAAAGGGGATGCCATTGGCATACAAATTGCAAAGGCCCTCTTTTTCATGTTGCTGTCTTATCTTACCACGGCAATTCTGTATTATTTTGGCACGGCAGAGGGACGACAGGCTAGATTCTTTTCCGCAGGTGCTTTGATGACCACGCTCCTGTTTTTGCTAACCTCATATCTATTTGGGGTGTATGTAGAAAAATTTGCCCGCTACAATGAGCTGTATGGGGCACTGGGAGGATTATTGATATTAATGGTATTCATTTGGTTGAACTCCAATATTTTGTTGTTGGGCTTTGAGTTGAATGCTACCTTGAATTCGTTGAAGAAAAAACATGAAAAACAGCCACATGCATCATAGGGTAATTTTAGGTTTGTGTCTGCTGATGTTTCAAGCAGGATGGTCGCAAACCGTTTTTGGAAAATGGAAGACTATAGATGACCGCACTGGTATTGAAAAAGCGATTGTGGAAGTCTATAAAAAAAATGGATTGTTAGAGGCAAGAGTCAAAGAAATTTTGGAAAAAGGAAAGGAAGATGCAGTCTGTATCAAATGCGAGGGTGAACTGAAGGACAAACCTATTTTGGGCATGAAGATCATTTCAAATTTCAAGAAAAATGGTGATGGTGAATATAAGGGCAATCGACTTTTCGACCCGGAACACGCCAAGACCTACCGGGGAAAAGTATGGCTGGACCCCGATAATGAAAACAAACTAAAGGTGAGAGGGTATCTGGCATTTTTCTATCGCACCCAGACCTGGCTTAGAGTAAAGGAGGAATAAGCCCATGGAATATTTTTTGGATGTGGTCTTGCCCATTCCTTTGGAAAGACTGTTTACCTATAAAATTTCACAAGAAGAAGCAGCTATTTTGCAGCCGGGTATGCGGGTGGCAGTTCCGTTTGGTAAATCCAAGATTTATACAGCGCTTGCCTACCATGTCCATTCAAATCCACCTATTGCTTACGAGGCTAAGGAGATTTATCAGGTTTTGGACGAAAGAGAGGTTGTTACCCAAAATCAAATTAAACATTGGGAATGGATTGCCCAATACTATATGTGCACGTTGGGTGAAGTGGTTCGTAGTGTCTTGCCCAGTGCTTTTCTGTTGGAGAGCGAGACCTTGATTTTATCGAACAAAGAGACTGAAATCAATGAAATGGAACTTAGGGACGATGAGTTTTTGGTATATGAAGCCCTGCAACATCAAACGGTGCTGCGCATTGCCGAAATAAGTGATATTGTGGACAAAAAGAACGTTCTGTCATTGATCAATGCATTGGTTGCAAAAGGGGTGGTTTTGCAAAAAGAAACATTGTACGAAAAGTACAAGCCCAAGTTGATTCGGTACGTGAAACTGGCTGCTGAATTTGAAGATGAGACAAAGCTGGAATCACTTTTAAACAATTTTACCCGCGCGCCAAAACAAAGTCAGGTAGTGTTGTCTCTATTTCAACTTCAGGCCAGGACCAAAAAACCCGTTCCTATTGCAGATTTGGAAAAAGAAAGCAAGACCTCACGGGCAATCATAAAGGCACTCGTGGACAAAGGGGTATTGGAAGAGTACCGCATCCGAACAGATAGGATACAATATGCTGAAGATTCCATTACATTCAAGAATATACAGCTAAATGAATATCAAGAGAAAGCACTTTCCAAGGTGCAGCAAAGCTTTGACCAAAAAAAACCGATACTGCTACATGGTGTAACCAGTTCTGGCAAGACCGAGGTGTATGTAAAGTTGATTCAGGAATGCTTAAATGAAGGAAAGCAAGCACTTTATCTCTTACCGGAAATTGCCCTCACCTCTCAGCTTATAAATCGATTACGCGACTATTTTGGCAACAAAGTGGCGGTTTATCATTCCAAATATAGCATACATGAGAGAGTAGAGGTATGGAACAATGTACTGTCCAATGCTGAAAAGGCGCAAATAGTCATTGGAGCACGTTCTGCGCTGTTTTTGCCATTTTCCAGCTTGGGTTTAGTGGTGATTGATGAAGAACATGAAAGTTCCTTTAAACAATTTGATCCAGCCCCGCGATATCATGCCAGGGATGCCGCACTGGTTTTAGCTTCTTCTCATGGCGCCCATACCATTCTGGGCTCTGCCACACCGAGCATTGAGAGTATGGAGAATGCAAAAAAGGGAAAGTATGGTTATGCTTCAATTGATTATCGGTATGGGGATGTGCTCATGCCGGAAATAAACCTTGTTGACATTAAAGAGGCGACCCGGAAAAAAAGAATGAAGGGGCATTTTTCCGAAAAGCTGATTGATGCCATTTCCGAAAAATTGGAAGACGGGGAACAGATAATTCTTTTTCAAAACCGGAGAGGTTTTGCACCTGTTGTGGAATGTACTACCTGTGGACATGTGGCACAATGCCCCAATTGCGATGTTAGCCTTACCTATCATCAGCATAGAAACCAATTGCGCTGCCATTATTGTGGATACCATATGGCCCTACAACAAGCCTGTTTGGCCTGCGGAAGCGCCACCTTGGATAAAAAGGGATTTGGCACAGAGCAAATTCAGGAAGAATTGGGCCAGCTTTTTCCTGAAGCTAAAGTGGGCAGAATGGATTTGGACACCACCCGCGGAAAGTTTGCCTATGAAAAAATCATATCGGCATTTGAAAGCCAGGAAATGGATATTTTGGTGGGAACTCAAATGGTCACCAAGGGATTGGATTTCAGAAATGTGGGCTTGGTCGGCATCATGAATGCCGATTCCATGCTTAATTTTCCCGATTATCGCGCTCATGAAAAAAGTTTTCAGATGCTTACCCAAGTGTCGGGTAGGGCAGGGAGAACCCAAAAAAGGGGTAAGGTGTTGATTCAAACCTATAATCCCTATCATCAAATTCTGCAACAGGTCACAACCAATAACTATGACAAGATGTTTGAAGAGCAATATTATGAACGGGAGCAGTTTAAGTATCCTCCGATAGTCCGTATCATAAAATTGACTTTGAAAGACAAGGATTTTAACAAATTGAACGAAGCGGCCGATTGGATGGCCACTTCTTTGCGAAACATTTTAAATCATCAAATTCTTGGACCAGAGTATCCACCCATAGCAAGGATTAGAAGAGCATATTTAAAAAACATATTGATCAAGATACCCCGCAATCAATCATTGGCCAAAACAAAAAATAGCATTAAAAGAATTGAAAAATCCTTTAATGCTATTTCCAAGTATAAGAGTGTAAGACTGGTCTACAACGTGGACCACATATAATTAAACATTGGCAAGTGCCTCTGCCAATTCGGTCTTTTTATTTCTACTTAGTGGAATCTGTCTGCCCCCAACTTCAACATTTTTGCTGTTGAACTTCTCTATCTTCTCCAGATTCACAATATATGATTTGTGGATGCGCAGAAATTTTTCTTCGGGTAATTGTTTTTCAAAGGCTTTCATGGTGGAAAGGATAACGATGTTTGCTTCATCGGTCACCAATTTGATGTAATCCCCAAGTGCTTCAATCCACTTAATATCATTTAAAATAACCTTTCGTTTTTTAAGGTTACTCTTTACAAAGATGTGCTCCTCGTCTTCATCTACCCTATTAAGTTGCTCATATTTGGCCACAGCTCTTTTTACGGAAGCTTCGAATCTGGCCAAGGTAATGGGTTTGTGAAGATAGTCGGTCACATCATAATCAAATGCCTTAAGGGCATAGTCTGGTTTTCCGGTGATGAGGATAACCTGAGGTGGGTTCTCTAATGCCTCCAATAGGTCGAAACCATTGATGATTGGCATTTCAACATCCAAAAAGATTAAATCAATCTCATGGTTTTTCAGCCCATTTTTGGCTTCGATAGCATTGCTGTACTCAGCGACAAGGGCAAGATGTGGATGATTGTTGACCAATTTTGCAACAGCCATACGCTGCATGGAGGAGTCGTCGACAATTATACTCTTTAATTTCATAGAATGGGGTGATTTGTAGGGTTTTAAATCATCGGCAAATTACACAAAAAAGAAGGTTAACAGCAATAAAAGATGTAAACATGGTCTATTTTGTTGTGTATATTACCATATACGTTACGTAGGTTTATAAGGTTCATTTTTGTTAATAACTCTTGTACCTAAACGAAGATTTTATGCTTTTCTTGCGGGGTGACGGAAATATTACTAATTTTGCGCTCCTTTAAATAAAATATAATATATGAACCATTACGAAACTGTTTTCATTTTGAATCCCGTTCTATCTGAGACCCAGATAGAGGAAACAGTCAAGAAGTTCGAAGATTTCTTGATTAAGAATGGCGCCAAAATGGTCTCCAAGGAAGATTGGGGACTTAAAAAATTGGCCTATCCCATTCAACACAAAAAAAGTGGCTTTTACCACTTGTTCGAATTCGCTGCTCCCGGTGAGGCCATAGGGCCTTATGAGCTAGAGTTCAGAAGAGACGAACGTGTTATGCGTTTTTTGACCGTTAAATTGGACAAGCATGCTATTGCTTGGGCAGAAAAAAGAAGAAACAAACTAAAAGCAAAGGCATAGGGGTATGGCATCCATAGAACAACAAGCAAAATCGAAAAAAGACGGAGAAATCAGGTATTTGACCCCGTTGAACATTGAAACCACCAAGCAAAAGAAATACTGTAGGTTCAAAAAATCTGGAATTAAATACATTGACTATAAAGACCCTGATTTTTTGATGAAATTGGTCAATGAGCAAGGCAAATTGCTTCCCAGAAGACTTACAGGTACTTCTCTAAAGTATCAAAGAAAAGTAGCACAGGCCGTAAAACGTGCCCGTCACCTGGCCTTAATGCCGTATGTTGGCGATATGTTGAAATAAAAAACGAAGAGCATGGAACTTATTTTAAAAGAAGACGTACAGGATTTGGGCTTTAAGGACGATGTCGTCACTGTAAAGAATGGATATGGTAGAAACTACCTAATTCCACAAGGCTTGGCCACACTGGCAACACCATCTGCCAAAAAGGTGTTGGCTGAAAACCTGAAACAAAGGGCCCACAAAGAGAAAAAAGTGATTGATGAGGCCAATAAGGTTGCCGAAGCCCTAAAGCAATTGGAGATTCGTATTCCAGCTAAAGTGGGGGCCGGCGATAAATTGTTTGGTTCGGTTACCAATATTGACTTGGCCGCAGCTTTGGACAAGGAAGGCCACCAAGTAGATAAGAAATTCATCAGTATCCAAGGGGGTGCCGTCAAAAGAGTGGGACCTTATAACGCTGAAATTCGTTTACACCGCGAAGTAATCGTTGACTTTCCATTTGAGGTGGTCGCTGAGGCCAAATAAATAGGATATTTCGGTTAATAACTTGTGAAGAGCTATGCGCGCATAGCTCTTTTTTTGTTCTAAGTTTGTAGATACTCACAGTCTAATTAACACATAGCAAATGAAAAGATTTCTACCCTTGGGAGTACTATTCTTTATGGTATTCTCGTCAGCTTTTTCCCAAGTTACAACCTCCAACATTCGCGGGAATGTGGTCGATGACCAGAACGAACCCTTGTTTGGGGCCAATGTGGTCGCCGTGCACACACCAACAGGTACCCGATATGGGGCAATAACCAACGACGAAGGTCGATTCAACCTATTAAACCTTAGGGTCGGGGGACCTTATGAGGTCACCATTTCCTATGTCGGTTTCAAAAGTGATGTTCGCAATGACATATCCCTGTCACTGGGAAAAACCTTTACCTATTCCGTAAGTCTGCAGTCCGATAGCCAACAATTGGACGAGGTTATACTTGTTTCAGACCAAACTGGAACTTTTGGTAGTGATCGAACTGGTGCCGAAACGAGTGTAAGCCGTAGGGATTTGCAGCGTTTGCCTACCATTTCCCGTTCCGCCAACGATTTTATCCGCTTGGAACCTGCCGCTTCTTCTGGTGCTTCTGGACTCTCTTTTGGAGGTAGAAATGATCAGTATAATAACTTTTCTTTGGATGGTGCCATATTCAACAATCCCTTTGGTTTGGATGCTGCTACGCCTGGTGGACAGGCCAATGCGCAGCCTATTTCTCTGGACGCCATTGACCAAATTGCGGTTACTACGGCTCCGTATGATGTAACCCAGTCTGGATTTACAGGAGCTTCGGTAAATGCAGTGACCAAGAGTGGAACCAATAAATTCTACGCCACCGCCTATGGCTTTTTCAGGAATGATGATTTAACAGGAGGAAAAATTGAGGGTGATGATGTGGTCAAGACAGGATTGGAACAAACGCAATACGGATTCAGTATAGGAGGACCCATTATAAAGAACAAATTGTTCTTTTTTGCCAACTTTGAACGTGATGAACTAACCGAGCTGGGCACCGATGGTTTTGTACCGGGTGGCGTTGGAGCCGATGGCATTAGTACTTCCAGGGTAACCCAGACCGATATGCAGCTTGTGGACGACATATTAAGACAAGTGGTAATCGGACAGGACGCCCAAGGGAACGATATTTTCTACAACCCAGGGGCCATCACCGGATTTAACTTTGATCAAGAATCCAACAAGGGCATCATCAAATTGGATTGGAACATTAACGATAACAATCGATTGGCGGTGATCTATAACTTTTTAAATGCTTCTAGAGGACTGCCGGCCAACAGAAATGCCATTACATTTCGTGGCCCAAGCACACAAACGCTCCAGTTCGAAAATGCTGGATATGAAATCAATAACAATATACAATCCGTTCAGTTGGAATTGAACAGTACCCTGAGCAACGAAGCAACGAATAAACTTCAAGTGGGATACACCCATTTTGACGATTTCAGAAATCCGTTTTCCACACCTGCACCAAGTATTACGCTTTTGGACGATACAGGAAGTTCCAACTATATTATTGCTGGACACGAACCGTTTTCAATCAACAACAGACTGGACCAAAAGGTATTTCAGATTACGGATAATTTGAATTTCTTCATTGGCAATCACACGTATACGGTTGGTTTTGCCTTTGAAAAATTCCAGTTCGACAACTCGTTTAATCTTGGATTTTATGGTGCCCAAGGTGTGTTTTTCCCTTCAGGGTCCATAGCGGACTTTAGAAATTTGGATGCGGCTGGGGAAGCAGCTCTCGTGGGTCAATATCAAGCCCAGTTCGATGCTGCGATAGCAACTGCCAACAATAATAACCAATTTCCTGATGGGACTCCCGGGGGATGGTCATTGGCAGAAACCAACGTAGGGCAAATGTCATTTTACTTACAAGACCAATGGGATATGACCGATGACTTCAAATTGACCTACGGGATACGTTTTGACCGACCCTTGTATTTCGATACGGCGGACAAAGTCAGGGAAAACATAGACCGAAAAGGCGGTACCTTGGCTGAAGGGGGCACTTATGCGCCAGACATTACCTACTTTGATCCAGAGACCAATGAGGAAATATTTATCGATTCTGAGCAATTGCCAAATAATGATTGGTTAATATCACCCCGGGTTGGGTTTAATTGGGATATTAATGGTGACCAAACCCTTCAATTAAGAGGTGGGTCTGGTTTGTTTACCGGTAGATTTCCTTTCGTTTGGTTAGGAAATCAAGTTCAAGGAACAGATTTCTTTTTCTACCAAGTCGTGGACCCCGATTTTCAATGGCCACAAGTATGGAGGACCAATATCGGTGTCGATAAAAAGTTCGAAAATGGAATTATCTTGACAGCCGATTTGGCCTATACCAAAGACGTAAACGCGGCTCATGTTCAGAATTGGGGTCTGGGCGCGCCATCCGAGACCTTATCCGGCGTGGATAATCGAGCGGTATACGCCAATGAGGATAAATCCCAATTATTTGGAGGGCCGACCAATGCGTATGTGTTCACTAATTCAGATAAGGGTCGCATTTGGAACGCTACATTAAAGCTCCAAAAGACATTCGATAACGGTCTTTATACTCAATTGGCCTACAACTTTTTGGATGCACGGGAGGTCAACTCCATCGATGCAGAGATTACTGGGGATGCTTTCGCAGGTAATGCGGTAGTCGGAAATGCCAATAATGATGTTCTTGCGTTTTCGAGATATGGTGACAGGCATCGAATCATCGGTGTTATTTCAAAAGCATTCAAAACGGGAACCACGATTTCCTCTTTCTTTGAATATGCCCAAAGTGGCCGGTTCAACTACATCTACGGAGGTGATATAAACAACGATGGCTCGGCGATAAACGATTTGATCTATATACCCACTGCCAGCGAATTACAACAAATGAACTTCAGCGGTGATGGCCAAGCAGCAGCTTTTGAGGCTTTCATTCAGCAAGACGATTATTTGAGTGACAGAAGGGGAGAATATGCGGAACGCTACGGTGCCCTTGCTCCTTGGAGAGGTCGATGGGACATCAAAATTTTACAGGATATAAAGGTAAATGACAGAAACAGGTTCCAAATCAGTTTGGACGTCTTGAATATTGGTAACCTAATTAATTCAGATTGGGGCGTTGTGGAGCAGCAAGATTTTGACCAATTGCTAGGGGTAACGGTGGATGATACCAACACACCGACCTTCACCTTCAATCCAGACCGTACCAATACATTTTCAGCGGATACCCGCTTGCGTTCTAGATGGCAGGCTCAAGTCGGTTTACGTTATATTTTGGATTAATCGAAACAATTATTTGATTAAAAACCCTGACTTTTTTGGTCAGGGTTTTATTTTTGCAGCATGCAATAAGCAAGATGAAATTCGATTTGAACGGAATGCCTTTTACGCAGATTACATCGGACGGTAGAAGATAAATGAGTAATAGATGAAATACAAAAGACTTTCTAAAGAGCAATTGGAAGAGCTACATCCCGAATTCATCAATTTCTTGGCTACCCAATCCATCACCGCAGAAGAATGGGAAGCGTTAAAAAAAGAAAGACCGGATGTAGCAGAAGAGGAAATCGATGTTTTCAGTGATTTAATATGGGAAGGAGTACTCTCCAAAGTGGAGTATTTGGAGAACATTTCTGAAATGCACATGCATCTTTTTCACCTTACCGATAAGGAGATGAAATTGTTTTCAGTCAAAGTATTGAATCCTGAAATAGATTTGCGTACCCAAGAAGGTTTTGGTTGGTTCAAGAGAAACTTTCAATCTGATTTTGTGGAATATCTGACGGCATCAAAAGCATATGGAGAAGATAAGAATCTGGATAAGTTTGAATTGATAAAGCAGGGTGCGGTCATTACCAAAGGAGAATTGTATCGGTGGTTTGAGCAGATTATGGAATAAAGAGGTCTTTCTTTTACCCAAACCCCTTCACCCAAACCATGTATATTTGCACGAGAATCAGAAATTAAATGCCACAAAAACCTTCCATACCCAAGGGAACCCGAGATTTTTCACCTGCCGAGGTGACCAAGCGCAATTACATTATCAATACCATTAAAAAGCATTTCGAGACTTTTGGTTTTCAGCCGATAGAGACACCCTCATTTGAAAATTCAGATACGCTGTTGGGCAAGTATGGAGAGGAAGGGGACCGCTTGATTTTTAAAATCCTGAATTCGGGTGATTTCATATCCAAAGTGGATGATGTTACCTACAGTTCCAAGAATTCAAGCTCCTTGGCTCCAAAAATATCGGAAAAAGCTTTGCGCTATGACCTGACCGTCCCCTTTGCGCGTTACGTGGTCATGCATCAGAACGAGATTGATTTTCCTTTTAAAAGGTATCAGATACAACCTGTTTGGCGGGCCGACCGTCCTCAAAAGGGTCGTTTTCGGGAGTTTTATCAGTGTGATGCTGATGTGGTCGGGGCCAATTCATTGCTTCAGGAAGTAGAATTTGTGCGGTTATATGATTCAGTATTTACCGATTTGGGACTGAAAGGAACTACAATCAATATCAATAACCGAAAAGTTTTATCAGGAATAGCCGAGGTGATTGGTGCTAAGCATCTTTTGGTGGACTTTACCGTTGCGTTGGATAAGCTCGATAAAATAGGAGCGGAGAAGGTCAAAGCTGAAATGTTGGAAAAAGGGTTGTCAGAAGGTGCCATTGACAAGGCTGAACCACTCTTCGCTATGTCCGGAACTGCTTCCGAACAGTTGGACCAACTAAAACGTCTGCTTGTTGGGTCTGAAGTAGGGATGCGTGGTATCGCAGAACTTGAAGAAATCATTGAAATGGTTAATATCTTAGGATTGCAATCTGCCCAATTGCAGTTGGATGTTACCCTGGCCCGTGGACTTAACTACTATACTGGAGCTATTTTTGAAGTAGAAGCCCCAGAAGGTGTTGACATAGGTTCCATCGGTGGTGGTGGACGCTACGATGATCTTACTGGTATTTTTGGTTTAAAAGATGTGAGTGGCGTTGGAATTTCGTTCGGACTAGATCGGATTTATCTGGTTTTGGAGGAGCTGGGACTTTTTCCTGATGATTTGGATACCCAATTGGATGTTCTATGTTTGAACTTCGGCAAGAACGAACAAAATGCAGCTTTAAAATTGGTTGCGACACTCCGAAAGCATGAACTTCGGGTGGACTTGTACCCAACCGATACCAAGGTGCAAAAACAGTTTAAATATGCTGACAAACGTGGTGTACCCTATGTAATTTTATTGGGAGCAAAAGAGCTGTCCGAAGGTGTTTTTGTAGTGAAGAACATGAAAACGGGACATCAGGAATCCTTTTCATTGGACAATCCTTCCCAGTTTGTACATAAGATAGGTTAAGTTCTTTTTTTGATTTCGGTTACGATCTTTTTGTAATAACTTGGCCCATGAGGTACATATTTCTCTGTGCGTCCCAATCCCCAAGTTTCTTCAGCAAAACGGAACAATGGGATCAAATCCAATGCTTCGACCTCATTTTCCTGCTTAACTAATGCTGAAAAAGGCACTTTCAACTTAACCAAAAAAAGATGGTGCAGTTCGGCATCAATAAAATCTTCAGCATGTTTATGCGTTTCCCTGAAAGTCCCAATGGATTCCAAATCGGATTTCTTTATTTGAAGACCTATCTCTTCCTCGACTTCACGAAGGGCAGCGGTTTCAATATTTTCACCTGCCGAAATATGTCCAGCTACGGATACATCCCAAAGTAGGGGATAGGCCATCTTTTTTCTACCCCGCTGTTGGATTAAGACCTTGCCGGTTTGGGTATAGCACCAAACATGGACCGTAGGATGCAATAAACCTTTTTGATGGGCCTCGGATTTTAAACAGGATTTACCAGTCGGCTTTCCATTGTCATCCAGAATGTCAACCTGTTCTTCCATTGGTTTGAAAAAGTCTGCTTGTCATTTCGAACGTATGTGAGAAATCTCAAAACAAAGTCCGGAGTAAAGATTGACATATCTCGTGTTCACTCGAAATGACATCAATAATTATTTAGTCAAAATAACTGAAAGTTTCCCCAACTTTGATGTTCAACAAGGTTTCGTAGATAAGGCGGATTACATTTTCCACGTCATCTTTATGTACCGTTTCCACTGTGGTATGCATATAGCGCAAAGGCAAGGAAATCAAAGCAGAGGCAACGCCACCATTGCTGTACGCAAACGCATCGGTGTCCGTACCGGTGTAACGTGAGGATGCCAGGCGTTGAAAAGGTATTTTCTTGGCCTCGGCCGTTTCAATAATGCGCTCCCGAAGTTTGTTTTGCACTGCAGGTGCATACGATATTACAGGTCCAGAACCGATGGAAGTCTCACCTTCCTTTTTCTTATCGATCATGGGGGTTGTGGTATCGTGACAAACATCGGTGACCAGAGCCACATTGGGTTTAATTGTCTGGGTGATCATTTCGGCACCTCGCAACCCTATTTCTTCTTGTACAGAATTGGTTATGTAGAGCCCGAAGGGCAGCTTTTCCTTTTTCTCATGTAACAGTCGGGCCACCTCGGCTATCATAAATCCACCAGCTCGATTATCCAAGGCGCGACATACGAATTTATCTTTGTTCAAAACCTGAAATTCATCCGGGTAGGTAATGACACAGCCTACGTGAACTCCCATTTTTTCCACCGCTGACTTATCCTTGGCACCTACATCGATAAAAATATTGTCCAATTTGGGCGGTTCTTCCTTGCTTTTGTCTCTAGTATGTATGGCAGGCCAACCAAAAACACCTTTTACGATGCCCTTTTTGGTATGGATATTCACCCATTTGGAAGGTGCAATTTGATGATCACTACCGCCATTGCGTATCACATAGATCAATCCATTATCGGTAATATAGTTTACATACCAAGAAATCTCATCAGAATGGGCCTCAATAACCACTTTGTATTCCGCTTTGGGGTTGATCACAGCTACGGCGCTTCCATAGGTATCGGTAATGAACTCATCCACATAGGGTTTCAGGTACTCCATCCAGATTTTTTGTCCACCCCACTCATAGCCCGTTGGAGAAGCATTGTTGAGGTATTTCTCTAGAAATTTAAGGGATTTCGCATTTAATATTTTTGATGTGGCCATATATCGAATTTAGGTAACAAACATAACAATATTCACTTTTATTTAATAGCTACATCATAGCTTTATCCTTAATTTTGGCAAGACTTTTGACAGCAAATGGCTATGGGCCGACATAAAACATTGTTGATTTTACTACTGGTTTGCTCCTTTGGATTTTCACAACAGATGGAGCTCGATTCAATTGTTCACCCCAAAGATTCCTTGACCGATTATTATGTGAGATTTGAGGGAGATTCCGTTTTATACAGTTCCATTGCCCTTGATGAGGTGTTTCTTTTTGATCGATTAACGTTTAAGGATCGAAAGGAGAAATTGAGGTACTACATCCTTAGAAGAAAAACACTAAAGGTGTATCCCTACGCGAAGTTGGCTGCAGAAAGATTGGTGGAACTCAACGACAGCCTTGTACATATAAAGAAGCGAAGACATCGAAAAAAATACACCCGCAAAGTCCAGAAATATATTGAGGAGGAATTTTCAGCTGAACTCAAAAAACTGACCCGTACAGAGGGACAGATATTGGTAAAGTTAATTTATCGTCAAACGGGGACAACGGCCTTTGACCTGGTCAAGGAACTTCGCAGCGGATGGCGGGCCTTTTGGTACAATGCCACTGCAAAAGCGTTCAACATCAGTATCAAGGAGGAATTTCATCCTGAAAGGGAGCATGAAGATTATCTTATTGAGGACATATTGCAAAGGGCTTTTGCCTCAAATCAATTGGAACGACAAAAATCAGTATTGGACTACGATTACGCCCAGTTGAACAACAAGTGGAAAGACGGTCCCAATTCCAAAAATTAATGTTCATCCTTTTTTCCAAAAACCGCATCCATAACAATATTTACCGATCTAAATCCCAAGTAAATGGCCAAAACGGCAAATAGTATTCCGAGTATAAGTACGGGAATAAAAAAGGGATGCTCTTCATTTTTAAAGGCCTGATAAAGTAAGAAAGGAGCCAAAAACATGATCGCCACGGTATAACCAAACGACTTTAGCCCCTTTACTAAAAGTTCTTTGTCGGTCCGCTTCATGGTACCAAAGTAGGAATATTAGTTTATATTTATAAGGTTACTTTTTCTGAATGGCCAAAAAACCACATTCCAAAATAGAACAAGCGAAAATCGTACTGGAAAAAAATTGGCAGGGCAGTTTTACTATTCCCTGCGAAGGCCTCTATCCCTTTCAATGGAATTGGGATTCAGGATTTATTGCTTTGGGCTGGGCACACATTAATATGGACCGTGCCAAACAAGAGATACGTTCCTTGCTTTCTGGCCAATGGAAAAATGGATTTATTCCGCACATTTTATTCCATAATGAATCTGATTCCTATTTCCCAGGTCCTGAAGTTCATGCGTCCTATTTAAGTCCACATTCCCCAGCTTTGAAGACGTCCGGAATCACCCAGCCACCTGTATTGGGGTTTGTTTTGGAAGAATGCTTCAAAATATCCCATAATGAAGAGTTGGACTTTGTACGTGAGGTTTTCGACGCAATATATCACAACCACCATTACTTTTATACGAACAGAGACCCCAAAAATGAGGGGTTGGTATACATCTGCCATAATTGGGAAGCTGGAACGGACAATACTCCTGTATGGGATGAAATATGGAAAGATTTGGAATCACCAGAATATCAATTGGACCGTAGGGACACCAAGCATGTGGACGCATCCAACAGACCTTCAAACAGAGAATATCAGCATTATATTCACCTTATCGAATTGTTCAAGAGTTGGAAATATGACGATGGTCTTATCGCTTCAAACGGTCCTTTTTTAATACAGGACCCACTGTTCAACGCAATGCTCATCAAATCCAACGAAAGCCTTATAAATCTTGGTAATCTTTTGGAAAAGAAGGAACAAGTGAGTCAACTTAGAAGATGGCAGCAAAAGGCAAAAGAAAGTTTCAATAAGAAGCTGTACAGCAAAGAGTTAGGTACCTATGTATACTATGATTTAAGAAATGAAAGACACCTAAACTACGTATCGTCCTCTTCATTTGCTCCTCTTTTTGCGGGCGTTCCAAACCAGGAAATAGCAGAGGAAATGGTTAGGTGGTATTTTGAAAAAGGCACATTTTCCGGAAACAAAGGACAATTTTTGTTGTGCGCCTCTTTCGACCCCAAAAGCACCTCTTTCGACCCAAAACGCTATTGGCGGGGACCAGTTTGGATCAACCTTAACTGGATTATTTATCGGGGATTGTTACGGTATGGAATGAAAGATGTAGCCGAAAAAATTAAACACGATACTATGTACGTGTTGAACAAATTTGGTTTCTATGAATATTTTGACCCTCGAAAGGAGGTTTTGAACACCTTGGACAAAGGATATGGTGGCAATAACTTTTCTTGGTCCGCCGCCCTTTATATTGACATGCTAAAAAACACCAATTTATGAACGGATTGGATTATACCATCGTTGCCATTTACCTCTTCGGCTTTTTGGCCATGGGGTATTTTTTTAAAAACAATAAGGATTCCAAGGATTACTTTTTGGGAGGACGGAGCATGGGCTGGTTTCCACTTAGTCTATCCACGATGGCAACGCAATTATCCGCCATAAGTTTTGTTTCGGCCCCAGCTTTTGTGGGCTTAAAGATGAATGGGGGAATGAAATGGCTCAGTTTTGAGTTTGCCGTACCATTGGCCATGCTTTTTATCATGATTTTCATTATTCCCCCGCTGTTTCGGTCTGGGGTAGTAAGTATCTATGAATTTGTTGAAAGACGATTTGATGTGTCCACACGATTGATTTTAAGTGTGGTCTTCCAGATAAGCAGAGCCTTGGGAACGGGTGTCATGGTCTACACCATAGCCATAATTTTGCAAGCAGTTTTGGATATTGATTTTGTATATACCATTCTTATTATCAGCATAATAACCATCATTTATTCTTGGCAAGGCGGGATGAAAGCCGTTGTTTGGGGAGATGCTATTCAAATGATCATTCTCTTTGTTGGTTTGTTGACCTGCTTGTTCTACGGTTGGCAGCTGTTGAATGATCATGGTGGTCTTGCCAACGGTTTTAACCCCGAGAGACTCAACGTTATTGATTTCAACTGGGGGATTGGCGAAGGAGAGGAATATGGCTTTTGGCCCATGTTGATAGGTGGATTCTTCTTATATGTATCCTATTATGGATGTGATCAGACCCAGGCCCAACGAATGCTATCCGCCAAAGATGAGGGTACTATTCGTAAACTGTTATTGGCCAATGGCTTGCTTCGGTTTCCAGTGGTATTATTGTATTGCACCATAGGATTGATCATTGGTGGTTTAGTTACTCTGGCTCCCGATTTTTTGCAGGAAATATCATCAATGACCCAAAAATATTTTCCGGAAGAATTCGCGCAAAGTGGAACAAAACCCGATTTGATGATTCCCATTTTCATAACCAAATACTTGCCACACGGATTTATCGGCTTGCTCATGGTAGGTATTTTGTCCGCGGCCATGTCCTCCTTGAGTTCTACTGTGAATTCGCTCTCTGCAGTTAGTGTGGAGGATTTTTTTAATAGAGGAAAGAAACAATTATCACAAAAACGCTACATGTGGATTTCAAAATTGGCCGTCCTGTTTTGGGGTGCGGTCTGCATGGCGTGCTCTTTCTTGTTTGGAGGCAGCAAAAGTGCAGTAATTGAAATCATCAACGCGATAGGTTCCGTTTTTTATGGTCCAGTATTGGTAACCTTTCTTTTGGCCATCTTCTCAAAGAAAGTGAATCATATTGGAATGAATGTTGGCATCTTGGTTGGAGTTTTGGTTAATCTTATTTTTTCGAAGACCATGCAGGATATCTTCAATATAGATTTGGGTGTTGAAATTTTCTGGATTTGGTTGAACTTCACCGGGGTGGTGTTGACATTGATTGTGGCCTATTTGGTAAGCTATGTAACCACAACAAAAAAAGTTCCGGTGGACAATCAAGATTTAAAGCCCAAACTTTCTGACTTTAAGCAAAAGGAGGTATATATACTGGTGGGCTTTTTTGTATTGATTTTGATATTTAGTGCATTGATTCCAACTATTTATGGCGGTTGATGAATTTGGCATTCTAGATAGTTTTTTAATCTAAACATTGAACTTATGGAGTTGTTTTTTTTAGCGATTGTGATACTATTCATCATCGTGGCAACGGTCAAGTTTAAAATGCATCCCATTTTTTCATTGACCCTTGCTGCAGTTACAACTGGCTTTTTTTTGGGATTATCACCAAAGGATATTGCAGCTACCATAGGTGAGGGGTTTGGCAAAACACTTTCCAGCATAGGGCTGGTCATTGCTTTTGGGGCCGTGATAGGTGTTTTTTTGGAGAAAACGGGAAGTACGCAGGTATTGGCCAATAGCGTTTTGAAGATTATCGGATTAAAACGTTCCCCTTTGGCTTTAAACCTGGCGGGGTATATTATTTCCATTCCGGTATTTTGTGATTCGGGGTTCATCATTCTTTCCTCACTAAATAAAGCATTGAGCAAAAAAACCAGAATTCCAATCATGGTCTTTGCTATTTCTTTGGCCACCGGACTTTATGCAGCCCACGTTTTTGTTCCGCCAACACCCGGACCGTTGGCCGCTGCGGCAATTCTAGAAGCCGATTTGGGAAGGGTACTTATTTTGGGCATTGTTGTTTCAATTCCCGTATCGATTACAGGGTATTTTTGGGCTAACTATATCGGAAAAACCTTGAAAATTGATAAAGAAGGTGAGTTGGAATTGGAACAACAGGAAATTGTTGAAGTGAAAATAAAACCCTACCAAGCTTTTTTACCACTTCTTACACCCATATTGCTTATTGCTTTGAAATCGATAGCCAACTACCCCACTTTACCTTTTGGAAATACCTGGGCCTTTCATTTTTTTGATTTTATGGGAGAACCCGTGATTGCGCTTCTCATTGGTGTTTTCTTTGCTTTTTTATTGGGAAGGAAGACTCCATCGAAGGAAAAAAAGGGTTGGATTCCAGAAGCCTTTAAGCAAGCGGGTTCCATCGTCCTTATTACGGGCGCAGGAGGTGCTTTTGGTGCGGTCTTGAGGACGATGGATATAGCCTCCATCCTTAATATGGAATCCGGTTCGGCCGTAGGGGGGCTTTTGATAGCCTTTGGGATTGCGGCTGTTTTAAAAACTGCCCAAGGATCTTCAACGGTTGCAATCATAACAACTTCAGCCATAATTGCACCGCTATTGGAGACATTCGGATTGCTATCATTGACGGATAAAGCATTGGCAGTTCTTGCCATAGGGGCGGGTGCAATGACAGTTTCCCATATAAACGATAGTTATTTTTGGGTGGTTTCCCAGTTTTCAAACCTCAATGTAAAAAATGCCCTAAAGGGGCATACCGCAGCTACTTTCCTGCAAGGTTTGGTAGGTATCGGTATAATTCTATTGCTACACCAAATCATTCAATGATTAGGCTCTGTGTAAATTCCTGGACAACTGCAAAGTAACCCAAAGCGAACAATTCTGGTTGCCCAACATTGTCAAAGACATCGATATTATCCAAATCCGTGATATCAAATACATTGCCCCTTGCAGTTGCAATCGGGGTCTGGAATACCCCTCCATTATTATCGGTCTGTTCAACCAGCAAATCCATGTAATTATAAAAATCTTGTGTAGCTCCCAAGATACTGATGTTGATTTCTTGTCCTGGCTCCAAGTTTGAGTCATAGAAATAGGAAAATTGGAACGCTTGCCCATCAATAAATTGGTCATCTAAGGCAAGGAATTCCCCAAAACCGAAATCAAATACATAGTAGTTTTCTTGGTCTGGAACATCGGTAAAAGAAACGATTACCTCAGTTTCATCTTCATCAAAAAGGGTGTTGTCACCTTGTAGAAGGCCATTAATTGGTACAGTAGAGGCATACTCTGTCCTTGCGAAGTAGCTCCTATCGTTATAAGTGATTTGCAAAAAGAAACTGACACCTGGACCAACATCCGCAGTCCTAATACGTTGATCGGAAGTAAAATTGGGGTCTGGCACATATACACCGGAACCAGGTTCTCTTTCAGCTAGGTTGGAGAAAACTGGTTCGGGAATTTCTCCAAATTCATCGGGTATTCCATAAATGATGGCTGCACTTTCAACCTGCGTAGGTTGATTGTCCTCAAAAAAGTTACTGGTCTCCATCATGCTTATTTCCACGTTTACAAATTCTTGATCAATGTCAACACGAAGTAAACCATTTACAACAAGTCGGGTTTCTTGCTCTGGCAGATTAACATCAATTACATCTTCGCAAGAAATGAAGATCCAAACTCCCAACAACATAATGATAGCTTTGCATTTCATAGCTCTAGAATTTAAAATTATAGGTTACGGAGGGAATAATTCCAAAAATAGAGGTTCTCAACGCCTCATTTCTTCCAGTGTCCTCATTTTCTCTGAAATTGATGGAAGCCGCGTTTCGTCTGTTATAGACATTATATACACTAAAAACCCACTCCGATTGCATAGCTCTTCTTTTATTCTTTTTCGGTGTCAATGTTGCCGAAATATCCAGACGATGGTAATCAGGCAATCGTTCTTGGTTCCGAAGGCCATAAAAGGGCACAGTTATGTCTTCAAATTCAAATTGTCCTACAGGATAATTGGTTGGTTGACCAGTTTGATATATGAAATTGGCGTTAAGACTCCAGCGATTATTTAGCTCATAATTTCCGTAAATTGAAAGATCATGGGTCTTGTCGAAAGGGGTACTGTACCATTCTCCAAAATTGATGCCTGTTTCCAAGTCAGACCTTCCAGTATTCAAACCAAGATCTCTTCCTGGAGTTCGTTGTTCTGATCTTGATAGCGTGTATGCCAGCCAACCCGTTAAGGGACCTTCATTCTTTCGCAATAAAAATTCAATACCGTACGCACGGGCTTCCCCATTCAGTATAACTTGCTCTATGGCATTATTGGCAATAAGATTGGCCCCATCAATATAGTCGATACGGTTTTGTATGTCTTTGTAAAAGACTTCTGTTTCAAAGGTGTATGCTCCATCATTGATATTTCTAAAATACCCAGCAGCGTATTGATCAAGCAATTGGGGTTCCACAAAGGGACCACTTGGTGTCCAGACATCCAACGGAGTAGGGGAACTTGTGTTCGAAAGCAGATGAAGATATTGTGCCAATCGGGTGTAACTGGCCTTAATGGAACTTTTTCCATTAAAATTGTACGACATGGAAATACGGGGCTCGAAATTAAAGAACTTTTCCAATGTCTGCCCTCTTCCCGAACTTATGGTATCAATGGGTTCTGCCTCTCTATATACCAAGGTGAAAGGGTCAAATAGTACTGGATTGTCATTTTCATATACGAAAAACTCATCCTGTCCAAAACGATTAAATTGACTGGCCCTTAATCCATATTCAACACTCAAGTTTTCAGTAACCTTATGTTCTATATCAATGTAGATGGCATTTTCATTGGCGTACTTCTTTGTCAGCTGTTCTTCTACAATTCCAGAGTCTGCACTGTTTGGCCTTATCTTTCCTGGGTTGAACACGTAGTAAATGTTGTTCAGGCCGTAATTCAATTGCAGCTTATCACTCACATAATGTTTGAAGTCATACTTAATATTGAAATTCTGTATGCCTGAGTCCCAATCGAATCCCACAAAATCCAATTCCAAACCATAAAAATAATCGGAATAAATAAGGGACAGATTGGAAAACAATTTGTCAGAGAAAAGATGGTTCCATCTGAAATTGCCCACGGCATTACCATAAACATTGATAAAACTATCGTTGACACTGAACAGGTCACGACCAAAATATCCGGACAGAAAGATATTGTTCCTATCATTAATCTTATGGTTGATTTTGGTGTTCAGGTCGTAGAAATAGGCTTTGTTATCAATATCGAACAGCGGAAGGAACAAATGCGCATATGAAGCTCTTCCTCCAATTAGAAATGCGGTCCGGTCTTTGGCAATGGGCCCTTCAATCAGCAACCTGCTTGATACAGCACCAATACCTCCTTGAACCTTAAGGTCTTTGCTATTTCCTTCTTTCTGAAAAATTTCCAGGACTGAGGATACCCTTCCTCCATATCTTGCAGGGATACCTCCTTTAAAAAGCTTAACATCCTTGATGGCATCGGGGTTAAAGACGGAGAAAAAGCCGAATAAATGGGATGAATTGAAGACCACAGCCTCATCTAGGAGAATAAGATTTTGGTCCACCGCCCCGCCCCTCACATTGAATCCTGATGATGCTTCTCCTGCATTGGTGACTCCTGGTAGGAGCAGTAAAGATTTTATTACATCGGCTTCTCCCAGTACCACCGGGATTTGTTTTATAGTATTTGCGGCCAATGTGTTCACGCTCATCTGTGGTTTCCTGATATCCAAACGCTCCGCATCATCGGTTACCACTACCTCTTCCAGTTCTTCAGCTTGTTCAATTAGTTCAAAGTCCCTTTTAATATTTGAACTTAGGGAAATGGTGCCCCTTACATCTTGAAAACCGAGGTAGCTGACCACAATATCATACTCGCCCTCTGGTAAGGTAATTGAATAAAAACCGTATTCATTTGTAGTTGCCCCTGTTTTAAGGGCAGGGAAAGCAATAGTAACACCAATTAGAGTTTCATTACTGTTTGCTTCAGATACCGTGCCACTCAGCGTATACTTTTGTTGTGCGTTTAATTGCGAGCCAAAAAACAGGAGGGCAATGGCAAAGGTGAAGAGATTCTTTGGCATTTTGCTAATTTGTTTAAAATTACTGATTATTTATTAAACAAAAATATATATCAAACCTTAAAACTTTATCATGAAAACTTAAAAACAGTGCAGTCATGAATAGCTCCACAAACATACCCATTCAAGATTTGCCGGAAAGTTCGATGTAATTCGTAAATGAAATTAAATAGCATCAAGGATGGCATTTAAGGACTTACTGGGCCTCATGGCATTGGCAACCATTTCGGCGTCAGGAAGGTAATATCCTCCAATATTTACAGATTTGCCTTGGGCATTAATTAATTCCTGGGTTATTTTCTCTTCTTGGGATGAAAGCTCATGAAATACTTTTTCGAAAACGGTTTTAAGTTCCTCATCTTCCTTTTGTTTGGCCAACTCTTCAGCCCAATATAAAGACAGGTAAAAATGGCTTCCCCGGGTATCCAGTTCGTTTACCTTTCTAGAAGGTGACTTATCATTGTCCAAGAATTTTTCAGTGGCTTTATCCAAAGCTTCGGCCAAGACAAGTGCTTTTTTATTTTTGTTCTTTTCTCCGTAAAATTCCAATGAGACACCAAGGGCCAAAAACTCACCTAAAGAATCCCATCTCAGGTGTCCTTCCTCCAAAAATTGCTCTACATGTTTAGGAGCGGAACCACCAGCTCCGGTTTCAAAAAGACCACCGCCGTTCATCAAAGGCACTATGGACAACATCTTGGCGCTGGTGCCGACTTCAAGGATTGGGAATAGGTCTGTAAGATAATCACGAAGCACATTTCCGGATACGGAAATAGTATCCTTGCCTTCCTTTATGCGTTCTAGCGTAAACTTGGTAGCTTCTGTTGGTGACAAGATCCGTATATCAAGTCCATGAGTGTCCAGTGCAGAAAGATAGGTCTCGACCTTTTTGATCAGCTCTACATCATGTGAACGCTCTTTGTCCAACCAAAAGACGGCGGGGGTCTGTGTTGCCCTAGCACGAGACACCGCAAGTTTTACCCAATCTTGGACAGGAGCATCCTTTACCTGACACATTCGCCAAATATCGCCATTGTCCACTTCATGTTCCAAAAGCGTTGCTCCTGTACCAATTTCTACTACACGAACTCTACCTTTGGTTGAAATTTCAAAAGTTTTGTCGTGAGAACCGTATTCCTCTGCTTTTTGGGCCATGAGACCTACATTGGGGACTGTGCCCATCGTAGTAGGGTCAAAAGCGCCATGTTCTTTGCAAAAGTCTATGGTCGCTTGATAGATTCCAGAGTAACTACTATCAGGAATTATTGCTTTGGTGTCTTTAAGTTCTCCGTTCTTGTCCCACATTTTCCCAGAATTTCTAATCATGGCCGGCATGGAGGCATCTATGATCACATCACTGGGAACATGGAGGTTGGTGATGCCTTTGTCTGAATTTACCATGGCCAGGTCTGGTCCGGTTTCCATGGTATTCATAATTGCCTGCTCTATTTCATTCCGTTCATTTTGTGGAAGTTTCTCCAGTCGGTCGAAAAGACTTTCCAGACCATTATTGGGATTGATGCCCAGTTTTTCAAAAGTGGCTTCATACTTTTTAAAAACCTCTGAAAAGTAAACTTGCATGGCATGTCCAAAAATAATTGGGTCTGACACTTTCATCATGGTCGCCTTAAAATGCAACGAGAGCAGCAGGCCTTTGTCGCGAGCATCCTTTATTTCTTTACTGAAGAACTCGACCAACGCTTTTTTGCTCATTACGGTAGCGTCGATAATTTCTCCGCTTTGGAGTGCAACCGATTTCTTCAACGTGTTAATCTTTCCATCCTTATCAACCAACTCGATACGAACATCGCCCTCATTTTTCATGGTCAAGGATTTCTCATTATTTTTGAAATCACCATGAGACATGGTTGCTACATGGGTCTGTGAATCGGAAGACCATTCACCCATGGTGTGTGGGTTCTTCCTAGCATAATTTTTTATGGCCTTTGGGGCTCTTCTATCCGAGTTTCCCTCACGCAGAATTGGATTTACGGCACTACCCTTAATCTTATCGTACCTGGCCTTAATGGCTTTTTCTTCTTCGTTCTTTGGTTCGTCCGGATAGTGGGGAAGGTTATATCCTTTTTGCTGTAATTCTTCAATGGCTTCTTTGAGCTGGGGAATGGAAGCACTGATATTGGGCAGTTTGATGATATTGGCCTCTGGTTTTTTTGCCAAGGCTCCCAATATGGCGAGATTATCCGGTATCTGTTGGTCTTTACTTAAATAATCCGGGAAGACGGCAGCAATTCTAGCAGCCAAAGAAATGTCCTTGGCATCAATAACAATCCCAGCGGTTTTAGTAAAGGCTTTAACAATGGGTAAAAAGGATTGGGTGGCCAAGGCCGGGGCCTCGTCCGTTTTTGTGTAGAAAATCTTCGCCATTAAAATGGATTTTGTTTAAGCGCTGCAAATATACAATTTATGGGTAGTGCTCCATCAAGGATTACGGTAAAAGTGGAGTTTTAGTATGGAAAAAATAAAAGCCATATCTATGCTTGCACATTGATATGGCTTTCTGAAAAGGGCTAAAAGACTTCATTTTGCGTTGCCACAAAACTACAACCGAAGCTGTATCTGTTGCCCTTTTAACGTTTACTCCACAGGTTGCCTTTAATTTTTCAACTAAACTGCATCCAGCAAAGTGTTCTGAAATGTTTCCTAAATTCTATCAAAATGGAAAATTGCTCTCCCATTTGCTCATAAAACTTATTATTTCTCTTCAAAACCTGCCGAAACCTGCTTTGATTTGAAATTCCTTTTGTGATCAGTAGTGTTACCAACTAAAAAGGGAAACCACAGTTTTAAAGAACGTCAACTTTAAAAAGAAACATGAGCTTGATATAATCTCCTTCATTATTTCTTCTACTAAAGTAGGATAAACATCCAGATATCCAAATTTTATAACCAATTTAAGATCAACAAAATATGAACCACTGTTATTAACAATTGTTCATAAAAAAAGCACCCTATCTTGGTGCTTTTTAATTCTATCAAGTTGTACGGCTTTCTTAGCCCCTAACTTCTTTGATACGTGCTTTTTTACCGGTAAGTCCCCTAAAATAGAAGATTCTAGATCGGCGCACTTTCCCTTTTTTGTTGACCTCTATTTTCTGGAGGGCGGGCATGTTGATGGGAAATATCCTTTCCACACCTACCGTTCCTGACATTTTTCGGATGGTGAACGTTTCAGTGGCACCGCTCCCTCTTCGTTGGATAACTACCCCTTTAAAGAACTGCGTTCTTTTTTTCTCACCTTCCTTGATTTCGTAATACACGGTAATGGTGTCACCGGATGAAAATTTTGGGAATTCTTTCTTTGGAACAAATTCGTCCTCAACAAATTTTACTAAGGATTCCATGCTTGTTTTTTTAGTGTTTATCAGAACCAACTTTCACGTATCTCGTCAGAGGTTGATTTTGGGACTGCAAAAATAATGTAATATTTATAAATAACAAGGTGTTTTGTTGTAACATTTATTTTGGTTTCTTCACTTTTTGACCAAGGTAAACACAAACCAAAGCAAGCCTACGGCAAAAAGAAGATGAGGCAGAGGCCCCAACATGGCAATTATCTTACTTGTTTTGACCAAGGATTCGGCTCCTTGATGGGCGGAAATTGTGGTCCATGCAAAGCTCGCGACAAAAAAAAGCAATCCCAATAATTGTGAAGCCAACATGAGTACGGTTGCTCCAGTTTTACGTTTAGCTACCAGTAAGATACATGCTACGATGATCACTAAATAAGCAATGCCGTTTAGCAATCCACCTGCGGCAAACATTAGAGTATCTGTGTTTTCCATAAGTCTCTATTTTAAAAGATCAGGTCTTCTTTCCTTGGTCCGCTTTATGGCCTGTTCTTCACGCCACCGCTCAATTTTTGGGAAATCACCACTCAAAAGGATTTTGGGCACTTCTTTTCCTTTGTAGGATGCAGGGCGGGTATATACGGGAGGTGCCAATAAGTTGTCCTGAAAGGTGTCGGTGAGGGCAGAGGTCTCATCATTTAGAACTCCTGGGAGCAATCGGATTACCGCATCGCACAAAACGGCTGCTGCCAATTCGCCTCCTGATAGCACATAATCTCCAATAGAGACTTCTCGGGTCACGAACATATCCCTAACACGCTGGTCCACCCCCTTGTAATGTCCGCAGAGAATGATAAGATTTTTTTTCAATGAAATTTCGTTGGCCAGTCCCTGGTTGAGTGTTTTTCCATCTGGGGTCATGTAAATAATTTCATCGTATTCCCTTTCCGACTTGAGCTTGGAAATACACTTATCAATAGGCTCGACCATCAGTACCATACCAGCGCCTCCACCAAATTGGTAATCGTCCACTTGTCGGTAGTTTCCCGTGGTATATTCCCGTAGATTGTGAAAATGTACATCCACGAGTCCCTTTTCAATGGCCCTTTTTAGTATTGAAGCATCAAAAGGGCTTTTAAGAAGCTCCGGCAATACGGTAATAATGTCTATCCGCATGGAATAATAGAAATTGATTAGAAAGGGTTAGTCCTGGTCATTTTTCCAAAAGTAATGAAAGAAGTCGGTATCCTTTCGCCAACCCATGCGTTCATATAGATGTTGAGCAGGGTTGTCCTTAGCGGTCTCCAGAGCCAATCCTTTGGCGTTTTGTTCAGAGCAAAACGTTTTTGCGGAATTAAGAAGCGCTTCGCCTACACCTCTCTTTCGGTATTCTGGGTTTACATACAGGTCGTTTAAAATATAAAAGGATTGCAAGGAAACGGAGGAAAAGGTCTTGTAAAGTTGCATGAAACCGATGGGTTCGTTCCCTTCCAATGCTAGGAAGACTACATTGTCCTGATTTTCAAAGCGTGCTTTTAAAAAAGCAAGGGCATCCTCAATATTTGATTGTTGTTTGTAGAACATTCGATAGGCATCGAAAAGGGGAACGATTTTTCTTAAATCTGAAAGACTAGCCTTTTTAATGATCATTTTCTATCCCTTTTTTAATGTAAAAGGCTTCCATTTGGAAGCCTCTTCTTATTTTTTCTGTTTGTTCAGCTCGTCTTGCAATTGTCGACTTATTTTTTGTTCTCGTTCAAGGGCACGGCGCCTATGGTCTTCATATTCCTGTTCTAAGTCTGCCAATGCTGTCTTCGCTTGTTGTGTCAAAAAGTTGCTTTTCCTGAATTTATAGATAAAGAACAAAAGAAACAACAATAGACCAAAGATGATGGCCCATAGAATAAATTTGTAGGTCCCTTTACTTACCAAAGCACCAAAAAAGGAGATGCTATCTTTTTCTGATGTAACGGTTTTTAGTTTATTGGTGGTTTCCTGAAGCTTGGTATTGAGATCTTCAATTTCCGCTTTATTGGCTGTAATGGTAGCCGATAAGTCTTTGATATTTGCATTCGCCGTATTGATCGAATCAAAAATGTTGCGCTTTATTCGATTCAGCTCGACAAGCTTTATCACTTCATACCGAATTCCGTTGGCCCGGTAATTGCCCGATTTTCGCTCAAGCTCTTGAAACTGGCCTACCAATGTTTGATCTTTTTCATCAGTGGCTTGCTCTTGGGCCACAATTGAAAACAGGGGGGTCAACAGGGCAAGGGCAAATAAAAAACGTAATTGCTTCATGGTCAATGTTCTTATTTAATTTAGATTAAGGGTAGGGCGAAATTACACCATTAAACCAAAAATCAAAAGAAAACATTTGACCTTAGTCCTGTTAAATCCAATAATTACCATTAATAATAGGTATAACGCCTTACCTTGGCAATGTACTTGGCCAAACGTATTACTTGATGTGAGTAGCCATATTCGTTATCATACCATATATATAACACAATACTCTTACCATCTGCTGAGACCAATGTTGCCTTACTATCATAAATGGATGGTGCCGAAGTTCCCACAATGTCCGAAGAGACCAACTCATTGCTTAGGGAATATTTTATTTGCTCTACCAAGTCTCCCTCCAATGCGTACTTTTTAAGGATAGTGTTCAAACTCTCTGCTGAGGTTTTTTGTTTCACCTCCAGATTTAGAATGGCCAAAGACCCATTGGGTACGGGAACTCTAATGGCATTGGAAGTGAGTTTGCCCTTTAAGGAAGGAAGTGCCTTGGCCACCGCCGCTCCAGCCCCGGTTTCGGTTATGACCATATTTAATGCCGCTGCCCGTCCCCGTCGATACTTGCTATGCATATTATCTACCAAGTTCTGGTCGTTGGTGTAAGCATGAATGGTCTCCAGGTGCCCTTTTTTAATGCCCAGTGAATCTTCTATTACTTTGAGAATGGGCGTAATGGCATTTGTGGTGCAGGAGGCCGCAGAATAGATTTTTGTTTTATCGGGATCAAACTCCCCATGGTTCACACCGTGCACAATATTCGGAACTTCTTTTCCTGGTGCAGTAAGGAGTACTTTTGAAGCTCCCTTGGCTTCTAAGTGTCTTGAGAGCGCTGCTTTGTCCCTAAATGCGCCTGTGTTATCAATTATAAGGGCATTGTAAATACCATATTTGGTATAATCGATGTCTTCGGGTTTATCCGCACTTATAAACTTTACTGTGGTCCCGTTGATTATTAGTGCTTCATTCTGGGCATCCACATCCACTGTTCCCATAAATTGTCCGTGGACTGAGTCAGTTTTTAGAAGGGCTGCCCTTTTTTCAAGCACTTCATCGTTGAGTGCGCCCCGTACCACAATAGCCCTGAGTCGTAGCTGGTTACCGCGCCCGGTTTTTGCCATGAGTTCCCGGGCCAATAGTCTTCCAATTCTTCCAAAACCGTACAGCACCACATCTTTGGGCTTTATTTCCTTGGAAACCTGGGCATCCTTTAATTTGTCCAATACGAATGCCTTTACATTTAGATGGGTATTCCCATCTGAATGATATTCATAAGTGAGTTTTCCAATATCAAGTTTGGCAGGAGGGAGGTTGATATCGTTAATGGCCCTCAATATCTCCACTGAATCAAAGATGGAAATCGGTTTTTGCACAAATTCACCGGCATATTCGTGTAAGTTGATGATGTCGCTTACATTTTTGTCGATGATTTGATTCTTGAACAAGACCACCTCAATGGCTTTGTCGTACCAGAGGTCACTGATTATTTTGATGAATTCGGTGGTCGCTTTTCGTCTATCTGCCTGAAAAGCAAGCTCTTTTTCGTAAGACTTGATGTCACTCATGGATATTGGTTACGATTGTGTTCAAAAATTTCGGCAAAAATAGCTATTTCAAACGTTTTCGTAAAAGAAATTGGAAATAAAAAGGCATCCAATTCTGGACGCCCTTCATGTTAACTGGTTCACTTCTGTTATTGAAGAATCAATCGCTCTTTTTCTCCATCTTTATTGATCATGGTAAAACTGGTTCTACCATATCTTGAAATTTGCTCGAAATGTTTTTTGGCATCGTCAATGTTATTGATTTCATTGCCATCTACTTCGGTAATAACCTTGTTTCTTAAATCATATCTTCCATACCCTTCTGGCACATCAATTATTTTTACACCGTTGGAAACCCCAAATGTTTTCCGGTCCTCTTTGGAAAGATTCTTCACCATAAACCCAGTTACGGGCAGAATAATGGTTTGTTGTTTTTTAAGTGTCACATTTTTGGTCACACGCTTTCCGTCGCGGTCCACAACAACTTTAACCACATCACCAGGTCTTTTGGAAGATAAATACCCGGTCAATTCCGAAAATTTAGAAATAGCTATGTTGTCAATCTGCTTAATGACGTCTCCTTCTTTCAAGCCCGCCTGTTCTGCTCCGGATTCTTCCGTTATTTGGGATACGTAAACCCCTTCAATTTCATTCAATCCCATTTCTATGGCTTGCTTGGAATTGACGTTGGCTGCAGATATGCCCAACAGTCCTTTTTGTACGTTGCCATATTCCATAATGTCTTCTACCACCTTCCGTGCTATATTACTTGGCACGGCAAAGGCGTAGCCCACATAAGAACCCGTTTGTGAAGTGATTGCTGTGTTTATACCAATCAAGTCTCCGTTTGTGTTTACCAAAGCGCCTCCACTATTGCCCGGATTTACAGCGGCATCGGTTTGAATAAAGGATTGGTTTCTTCCTAAAGACCTTGCCTTGGCGCTGACGATTCCTGCAGTTACCGTAGAGGTCAGGTTAAAAGGATTTCCAACCGCCAAGACCCATTCGCCAATACGTGTGTGGTCCGAATCTCCAAAAGCCAGGTAGGGCAGGGGTTCGTCCACTTCAATTTTTATTAGCGCAATGTCCGATTCAGAATCTGCGCCGATGACCTCTGCTTCATAACTCCTATTGTTGTTTAGGGTCACTTCTAGTTGACGTGATTGCACTATTACGTGGTTATTGGTGACGATGTATCCATCGGGGGAAATAATTACACCTGAGCCCGTTCCGATTTGCGGCGTTTGTTGTCTTTCAAATCCATAAAAGAAATCGGAAAGGCTGCTGGACCCTTTGCTAAGTGAAAGATTCTTAACGTGCACCACGGCATTCACTGTTTTTTCGGCAGCCAAGGTGAAATCCACCTCATTTATTCCAGCACCTTTGGCCGAAGTAGGTAGTGCGCTAGTACTTAAGAATGGCGCTTCTTGGTTTGAGGACACCCATTTGTAGTTGTCTTTTTCAAATAATGCTTTGTAGGCCCCAAGGGTTACGGCACCTGCAAGCAGTGCAATTAAAAACAATCCGGCTATTCTCTTCATAATTCAATAATTATTTAACATTAAGCTTCAACAAAATTAAATGAATTGACTTTTTAAGCTGGCGGTTTAACTCGTTTTTAACTACAAAATATTCCCTAAAGAATACCCTATATTTGTCCTTTGGCAAGGTGTTATGAAACTCAAATTTTTCAAATATCAAGGTACCGGCAATGATTTTGTAATTGTTGACAATCGCCTTGATTTTTTCAACAAAAACGATACCAAATCAATTGAAAGACTCTGTGACCGACGTTTCGGTATCGGGGCTGACGGTTTGATTTTATTGGAAAATGACAAAATGTCGGACTTCAAGATGGTATACTTCAACGCTGATGGGAATGAAAGCAGCATGTGTGGTAATGGTGGAAGATGTTTGGTGGCTTTTGCCCACTATCTTGGAATTGTAGGTGACGAGTGTACTTTCAATGCCATTGATGGATTGCACCATGCCACCATTGAGGGTAGCTCAGTGTCTTTGAAGATGAATGATGTAGAAGAAATTAGGGAAACCGAAGTCTATAGTTTTTTAGATACCGGATCGCCCCATCATGTTCAGTTGGTAAGTGGCTTGGATGATTTTGATGTTTATAATGAGGGAAAAAGAATACGCTATGGGCTATATGGTGAATCGGGTAGTAACGTCAACTTTGTGGAACAAGGGGACGCAAATGGCTTTTTGGTGAGAACATATGAGCGGGGCGTGGAGAATGAGACGCTGTCATGTGGGACAGGTGTGACCGCGGTGGCCTTGGCCATGCACAATTTAGGCAAAGCAAGGACAAACAAGGTGGACGTCAAGACCAGAGGGGGCAGCCTTAGTATCAGTTTTGACCATAAAAATGGCAAGTACACCAATATAAGTCTAAAGGGACCAGCGGTTCAAGTCTTTAAAGGAGAGCTGGAATGGTAAATCTGAAGGGAAAGCATATCTATTTAAGGGCATTGGAGCCGAATGATCTGGATTTCTTGTACCAATTGGAAAATGACACATCCATTTGGGAAATCAGCGGCACCTTAAAACCCTATTCAAAAAAAATGCTCCAACGTTATTTGGACAATGTCCATCGCGATATTTATGATGTAAAGCAATTGCGATTGTGTATTTGCAATTTGGATGATGTTTGCATTGGGTTGATTGACTTGTTCAATTTTGACCCTAAAAATAGAAGAGCGGGAATCGGGATAGTGATAAACAACACCAAAAGCAGAAACAAAGGTTTGGGAGCAGAAGCCATTGCTTTGTTGTGCGACTACGCCTTTTCAGTTTTGGACCTTCATCAAGTGTATGCCAATATATTGGAGGACAATGCGGCAAGCATTCACTTATTCCAAAAATTGGGGTTTGAAAAAGTTGGTATTAAGAAAGAGTGGATTAGGTCGAGTACCGGTTTTAAAGATGAAATATTGTTTCAAAAGATAAACGACGATGTATCTTAAAAAAGTTCTTTGGGCTACGGCAATTTTGGGCCTTTTTATCTGCGGTTTTATCGCCTATCAGATTTACAGTGCCATTTTTACCCCAAACACCGAATTCAATAACCAAGAAGCTTTTGTTTACATTCCTTCGGATGCCACCTTTTCTGAAGTGAAAACTATGATACAGCCGCTACTTAAAAATGTGGGAACCTTTGAAGCTGTAGCCAAACGAAAAGGGTATACCACAAATATCAAAGCCGGAAAATATGTGTTGAAAAAGGGCATGAACAATAATGAAATTGTCAATTCCCTGCGCAGCAACAACATCCCCGTTAAAGTGGTTTTCAATAATCAAGAATCTCTGGAAGATCTTGCAGGCAGAATAGCGCAACAGATTGAGGCGGACAGTATCTCGCTTCTGAATGCCTTTAATGATAAAGCCTTTTTACAAGAACAAGGGTTTGACATAAACACCAAATTGGGCATGTATATTCCCAATACCTATGAATTTTACTGGAATACTACGGCGGATAGTTTTAGGGATAGGATGCTGAAAGAGTACAAAAATTATTGGAACGAGGATCGTTTGAAAAAGGCAAAAGCCATGGGTTTGAACCCGGCTCAGGCGATCTCGTTGGCTTCCATAGTGCAAAAAGAAACTGTGAAAGTAGATGAGAGGCCCAGGGTTGCGGGTGTATACCTCAATAGGATAAAACGGGGAATGTTGCTCCAAGCAGACCCAACGGTGATTTATGCCATTAAAAAGAAAACGGGAAACTACGATACCATAATCAAGCGGGTACTGAATCGAGATTTGGAAATAGACTCGCCCTATAATACTTATAAATATAAAGGTATTCCTCCAGGCCCCATAGCTATGCCCGATATCTCCTCAGTTGAGGCCGTATTAAATCCTGAAAAGCATGATTACCTCTTTTTTGTAGCTGATGTATCCAACTTTGGCTACCACCTTTTTGCCAAGACTTTGGCACAGCACAACCGTAACAAAACACAGTATATTCGGTGGTTAAATGCTCAAAATGTGATGCGTTAAAGACTCATTGGCGTTAATTTTCAGCACTTTAACGTGTTTTGGGTGTCATTTATGAAAAACTTAAGAGCTTTATGCTTGCCATTTAAGAGTTACCCCATATCTTTGCCGGCCAATTTAATTTTACTGTTTGCTAACGGTAAAAACTTAAATATGAAAGTTATGAAAAGATGGACTAGTTTTTTACTTCATCTTGCCATGATTGTAATCTTAACCAGTTTCGGTTCGTACACTTTGGACCGAAAAGAGGTACGGCAAGTACCGGATTTCCTCCGAGTGGATTCGGAGTTGACATCCAAATTACCCCAAATTACAGAACATTACTTTGATCAACCTGTTGTGACACCTCCTTTTTTGGGAAGTTCCTACAACGGATTCAAAGATGCATTGGCTTTTAAAGAGTCTCAAGGAAGATACGACGTAGTAAATACGCTCGGTTATCTTGGTAAATATCAGTTCGGATTGAGTACGCTAAACCTCATGGGGGTTTACAATGCCGACAAATTTTTGCGGAATCCCGCACTTCAAGAAGTCATGTTTGACACCAATATTGCGCGAAACAAATGGATTTTACGCCGTGATATCAAACGATTCAAAGGAAAAAGAATCAATGGTGTAGAAATTACTGAATCTGGCATATTGGCTGCTGCTCATTTGGCAGGTGCCGGGAACGTAAAGAAATATTTGCGTTCCTATGGAAAAGATGATGTTGCCGATGCTTACGGAAGCAGCATTTCTTACTACATGAAAAAGTTTGCCGGATATGATATATCGGCAATCCAAAAAAAACGTAACCCAAGGGTTTAAAAATCCTGATAAGAATCGTTAAAAGCCTTGAATTATATTCTGGGCTTTTTTTATGCCTGTATAATGAATATGGTAGGTCGTTTATCAAGGTCGATTTCGAGTTCACTCCATTCGTGTACTATTTTAGTCCTGATAAACTCTGATGGAAGGGTAATATCACATGCAATGCACAGTCTTGTATTCTTTTGGAGCGTTCTGATAAGTTCGGCAAGAAGTTTATTGTTTCGATAGGGTGTTTCCATAAAAATCTGCGTTTGTCCCGTTTCCCGTGACAATCGTTCCAGTTGTTTTATTTTTGTCCTACGTTCGGCTTTATCAATAGGTAGATAACCGTTGAAAGCAAAATTTTGACCGTTCATTCCACTGGACATCATCGCCATTAAGATGGAAGAGGGACCCACCAGAGGCACCACTTGAATCCTTTTGTCATGGGCTACTTTGACTACATCGGCACCAGGGTCGGCAATTCCAGGACAGCCTGCTTCTGATAATAGACCGATATCCAATCCATGGATACAAGGGTCCAAATACGCTGGGATGTCGGCAGAATCCGTGTATTTGTTCAATGTTTGTATATGGAGACTTGGTTGGGGCTTGCTTGGACTTACCTTTTTGATAAAGTGTCGCGCCGATTTTTCATTTTCAACAATGTAATGGTCAATACTTTCAATGGTTCTTTTGATAGAAATAGGGAGCACTTCCAAAGGTGCATTGTCCCCAAGTGTTGTTGGAATCAAATAAACTTTTCCCGAAACCAGACTGGGCTTAGACTCTTCCATAAATTCAACTCAATTTTTTCGCAATGGCATCACAAGCTATTTCAATCATTTGGAATACATTTTCAAATCCATCTGCATCATCATGATAGGGGTCGGGCACTTCAACTATTCCCAAATCTACTTCCTCTAGCAGCAGTTTCACTTTTTGAGCCTGATTTTCACTGGTTGCTAAACGTACGACATTGGCATAGTTGCTTCTGTCCATGACATAAATGTGGTCAAACTCCAAAAAATCCAATGTTTCAAACTGGCGGCAGCGTTGATTGCTGATATCGAGACCATATTTTTGAGCCACTGCAACAGACCTTTCATCTGGAGGGTTTCCTACGTGGTACCCAGCAGTTCCTGCTGAATCAACAAAAAACTTTTTTTTATCCAATTTGGATTTTAGAATACCTTCGGCCAAAGGAGATCTGCAAATATTACCCAGACAGACCATCAAAATCTTGGCACTCATTCAACAAAAATATTAAGAAAACTTCTTGTTAAGGTCTTCGATATATTTTCTGAATTGTTTATCAGTTTCAGCGAGGTTGTCTACCGTTTTGCAGGCATGTAGGACAGTGGCGTGGTCCCGTTTGCCAATTTGTGACCCAATGCTGGCGAGAGAAGCTTTAGTAAATTTTTTGGCAAAAAACATGGCCAATTGCCGGGCCTGAACAATATGCCGTTTTCTGGTTTTTGACTGAAGTGTGGCCACGTCCATCTCGAAGTAATCCGAAACCACTTTTTGAATATAGTCTATGGACACTTCCCGTTTGGTGTTTTTTACAAATTTTTCGACCACCTGTTGAGCCAGTTCCAAGGTCACCTCCCTTTTGTTGAAAGAGGATTGCGCAATTAAAGAGATGATGGCTCCTTCCAGTTCCCGGATATTGGTTTTGATGTTCTTGGCTACATGATCTATGATTTCCTCCGGCATTTCAACACCGTCACGATACAGCTTGTTCTTTAAAATGGATACACGGGTTTCGTAATCAGGACTTTGTAGTTCAGCAGAAAGTCCCCACTTGAAGCGTGAGAGCAAGCGCTGCTCTATATCTTGCATGTCTACAGGTGCCTTGTCGGAAGTTAAGATTACCTGTTTGCCATTTTGGTGCAGATGATTGAAAATATGGAAGAACACGTCCTGTGTTCCCGATTTTCCAGAAAGGAACTGAACATCATCTATAATCAGCACGTCGATAAGCTGGTAAAAATGAATGAAATCATTACGAGTATTCTTTTTTACCGACTCAATGTATTGTTGTGTGAATTTTTCGGCAGAAATATAAAGCACCGTTTTTTCGGGGTACTTGTCTTTGATTTCTACGCCAATGGCATGGGCCAAATGGGTTTTTCCCAAACCGACTCCTCCAAAAACCAAGAGAGGATTAAAAGAGGTGCCCCCGGGTTTGTTGGCCACCGCCATACCTGCTGACCGTGCCAATCGGTTGGAATCTCCCTCCAAGAAATTCTCAAAATTATAATTTGGGTTTAATTGGGATTCAATTTTAATGTTACGGATACCAGGAATTACGAACGGATTTTTTAGCTCCGGACTTTTTGAGGTGATGGGCACATCGAGTTCTTGTGGACCCACTGCGGTTCTATTGCTACTGGGAATCTGTTCGGTAAAGGGTTCCTTGTTCCCATATTTGTTCTCCATTTTTATAATGTAGATGAGCTTTGCATTGTTTCCCAGCTCACGGGTAAGGGCCACTTTGAGCAATTTCACGTAGTGTTCTTCCAACCATTCATAAAAAAACTTGCTGGGAACCTGAATGCTCAGTGATTTGTCTGTTAACTTGATGGGCTTAATAGGTTCAAACCACGTCTTGAATGCCTGCGGTTGGATATTATCCTGGATAAAAGCCAAACAATTGTTCCATACGGAATTAGCAGTAACACTCATAAAAGTTTTTCCTTGTTTTGTTGGTTAGCTACAATGCTTTAGATAAAACATCTGGCGGTATCTAGATGCTCATTGGATGCGACAAATATGTGAACAAATCTTTTAAAAAAAAAAGAAATTGTCATTGAATTTTCTCTTTTTTTTTCGCATGTTACGTAAATATTAACCAAGCCTCTAAATATATAATTTTTCGCTTAAAATATGAGGTTAAATTCCTATTCTTTTCGTGTGCGCTACGGAGAAACCGACCAAATGGGGGTGGTGTATCATGGCAACTACGCACAGTATCTTGAAATGGGCCGCGTGGAGTGGCTTAGGGCTTTGGGTGTCACCTACCGCAGTATGGAGGAAAACGGAATCATGTTGCCTGTAATTTCACTACAAATCGATTACAAAAAATCTGCCAAGTACGACGATTTGATCACGGTTGAAACCACTTTGGCAAAGTTACCTATGGTAAAAATCGAGTTTGACTATAAAATCTTCAATGCATCCCAAGAACTATTGGCCAGCGCCAATACGGTTTTGGCTTTTGTTGATATGAAAACCAATAGACCTATCAAGTGCCCAAATTATATTTTGGACAAATTGGATTTTTGATCCGCACACTTTATCGATACATGTTGCATTTCCTCGAAAAGCTGATGCACCTTTTTACCCTCACTTGCCCTTACGGAAATTAAAAATTGACAGTCTAGGTCCATCTTTTGGGACACGAGGGTGATCCCTTTTTGTTTGATGGTTCGCATTATCCTGTCCATTTCTGCATAGCTAAATTGCAGATTAAAGTGGGACATGATGGTCTTTCGGATTATTTTGGCGTCTTCCAAAGCCATTTGTGTTGCGGTTCGATAAGCTTGAATTAGTCCTCCCACTCCCAGTTTGGTGCCGCCAAAAATTCGTGTTACAGTGACCAGGACGTTGGTTATATCATAAGATTGGATTTGCCCATAAATGGGCATACCAGCTGAATTTTTGGGCTCTCCATCATCATTGGCGCGGTACCATCGCTCCCTTTCCCCCAGTTGCCATGCGTAGCATACATGGTTTGCAGTATGGTGTCGCTTCCGAAGTTTTTCAACAATGGGTTTGACATCCTCCTCAGAGGTAATGGGAAAGGCTTGGGCATAGAATTTACTTTTTCGTTCTTTAAAAAGGATTTCCCCAGAAGGTGTTTTTAATGTGTGATATTCATCTTCTTGAACCATTAAAACAAAGCTACCATTATTATACTGAAAATGGCCAGAGCTATGCCGGCCCAGTTTTTTGGGATTAGTCTCTCCTTAAAAGCCAAAATGCCCAGAAGGGTAGAGCATAATACTATGGCAACATTATTTAGTGTAAAAATGGCGGCACTGTTCAACATGTCGGATTGCAGGGCGCGGATGAGAAAGTATATGGAAAAATAGTTGGGAATACCCAGGGCAATTCCTCCGAGGACATTTTTCAAATTTAGTTTTAACGGGGTTCGAATCGCTTTTATCCCGATAAATAGGATGCCAAATATAGCGGCAAAACCAAAAATCATTGAAGAAAAAATAGGAACTTCTTGGGCGGTCAAATGCCGTTCCTCAAAATATTTCATGCTGGTGTCAATAATTCCAGAACCAAAGAAAACCAGTAAGGGGAGAAGTAAATCCCGTTTCCTAATGGTTATAGCCTTGCTTTTAAGTGATACCAAATAAACGGCCACCAAAGCCAGAATAACCCCCAATATTTGAAGCAAGGATAATTTTTCGTTGTAAAGGACCACGCCAAAGACCACCGGAATGGCCAAGGACATTTTCGTGGCTACTGAAGCCACTGCGACACCTGCCACTTGAGCCGTTCTAGCCATCAAATTGAAAATGACAATGAACAGGATTCCCAAAGCGACCGGACCCCAGAACCAAGATGTATTCGCTAAAACTTCAACTTGTATTGATCCATCATATAAAAATAAGCCCACAATACATGCAACGAGGTAATTGACAATTATGGCATATAATGTCTGAACCTTGTATGTGTCGTATAGTTTAAAAACCACAAAAATGAGCGTGGAACTAAGAATGCTAAGTGTCAAATCTATCATCCAATAAAATAATCTAGTTGGGTTACTTCCTCCTCACCAACTTTCAGGTGCCAGGTTTTAATGCCAACTTCGATGGCAGCGTCTGTGTTTTCCAATGTATCATCCACAAAAAGTGTTTCAGCAGCGACTAGGTTATTTTTTTTTAGAACAAATTCGAATATTTCCCGGTCTGGTTTGCGCATACCGATTTCATGGGATAGATAAAACCCTTCAAAAACATTCTTAAATCGATTATACTGTTGTCTGCCCATTTGTTGCCTTACACATTCCATGTGCAGCGCATTAGTGTTGCTCAAAAGAAAGAGCCGATGTCGATTTTTTTCCGCTAAACCTTCCAGGAATCGCAGTCTGTGCTCTGGAAAATCCAACAATATTGAATTCCAGGCCTTTTTTAAGTCTTCCATGCCCGCTTTTGGGAAATGTACAGCCACTTGTTCAAGAAAAGCAGGTGTTTCCAGTTGTCCTTTTTCATACATTTTGAACAAGGAATCCAGTTCGGGGGTTACACGAGTGAATCCATACCTTTGCATGATTCTGGCTGTGGCGGTCTTGTCCAAGTTGATAAGAACATCACCAAAATCCAATATGATGTTCTTAATCATGGGTGTATATAAATAAGGTATCGGTCAAAATAGGGCTTGTCGATCTCAATTTTCCTGATATTTTAGGTGCGGCCAATCCTCTTTCAAAGTGCATGGCACCTTTAAAAATTCGAGCCTCGTCCCACAGCCCCTCACTGATGAAGGTTTGCAGGGTCTTGGAACCTCCTTCCAAAATCATGCTCGTGATGCCATATCGATAAAGTATTTTACAGATTTCTCTGGCCATTGGCTTTGAAAAATCGATAACCTCATAATCAATATTGTTGATATACTTGGACGCATCGGTAATTTGGGTCAGCACCAAAGTTTTTGTGGAACGGTCGAAAACATGAAAACTTGGAGGAATTCTCAAATTCCTATCTAAAATTATGCGGATAGGACTCTTTCCCGCCCAATCTCTCGTGGAAAGTTTTGGATTATCTTTTAAAACCGTTTCTGTTCCCACCAATATAGCTCGCTCTTCGCTCCGCCATTGGTGTACCCGTTGTTTGGAAAACCTATTGGAAATCCAAAACGGTTCAGGTATGGACACTCTTTGGTCGCTTTCCACAGCAATGAAACCATCTTGGGTCTCCGCCCATTTTAAAATAATGTACGGCCGCTTTTTTTCGTGATAACAAAGGAAGCGCTTATGATGCTGACGGCAGGCATGGACCAGTACACCAACAGTTACATCACATCCAGCTTCTTTCAGTCTTTTGATTCCTTTTCCGGCCACTTTTTCATGTGGGTCCTCAATACCAATGACCACTCTAGGTATTTTATGTTTTATTAATAAGTCTGAACAGGGAGGTGTTTTTCCGTGGTGCGAACAGGGTTCCAAAGAAACATACAGCGTTGATTTTAAGAGCAAGGACTTGTTTTTCACTGCGTTGATGGCATTTACCTCTGCATGTAGCCCACCATATGGGCTTGTGAAACCTTCTCCTATAATCTTTTCATCACACACAATAACACAACCAACCATAGGATTGGGAGCTGTGGTTCCAAGCCCTTTTTTGCCCAGTTCCAAGCATCGGAGGATGTATTTTTGGTGTATCTTCACCTAACAAAAATAGGACAATAAATTGCAATACGATGGATGTGATTATTCGCGAAATCACCCCCAAAGACAATGCCCAGGTAGCCCAGGTAGTGCGGAAAGTTTTAGAGGAACTCGGAGTTCCAAAAGTTGGAACGGCCTATGCTGATAAAGCCTTGGACGACATGTACGGCACTTACAACATCCCCAAAGCAGTTTACTACGTGGTAGAATTGGAAGGAAAAATTGTGGGTTGTGCAGGTGTTGCCCAGCTAGAAAATTATGAAGGCAATGTATGCGAACTTCAAAAGATGTATTTTTTGGGGGAAGCCAGGGGTAAAGGTATCGGGAACAGAATGATCAAGATTTGTTTGGACAAAGCCAAGGAATTTGGTTTCGAACAATGCTATTTGGAAACCATGCCCTACATGAAAGCGGCCCAAAAACTGTATCAAAACAACGGCTTCGAGTACATAGATGCCCCTATGGGGAATACGGGGCACTACTCCTGCCCGGTTTGGATGCTTAAACAATTATGATATGCTCTTAAAGGATATCAAGGACATTTTCCATAAAGAGTTGCACAGGCTGTATCCGAAAGAAGAAGTGGATTCCTTTTTTTACCAAAGTATCGAACATTTTTTAGGTCTAGAGCGCTTTGTACTGGTACTCCAACCTGAGATGGTCCTTACCAAGAAAGAAGAACAACCACTTTTTGAAACCGTGGCCCACCTAAAATTGGAAAAGCCCCTACAATATATTTTGGGGAAAGCCCATTTTATGGACTTGGAGTTTGTGGTGAACGAACATGTGCTAATTCCAAGACCCGAAACTGAAGAATTAGTGCAATGGATTCTTAGTGATTGTCAGGTCGAGCGCAGCCAAGACCTCAATATATTGGACATTGGCACTGGAAGTGGGTGTATTGCTATTGCTTTGGCCAAGTATTTGTCAGGTGCAAACGTTGTTGCCATGGATATCTCTGAGAAGGCGCTGGAAGTCGCACAAGAAAATGCCCGAAACAACAAAGTGGATGTATCATTCATCAAAGAAAATGTGTTGGACCCTGAACTAGTGCTTGAACCTAAATTTGACATCATCGTTTCCAATCCACCTTATGTCCGCGAGAACGAAAAGCAACAAATGAAAAACAATGTCAAAGCGTTTGAACCCCATGTTGCCCTTTTTGTATCGGACTATGACCCATTAAAATTTTATAAAAGCATTGTTCGCTTGACAGAGAAATCCTTGCGAAAGGGGGGTGAACTATATTTTGAAGTCAATCAATACCTAAGCCAGGAAACATGGGATCTTTTGAAAGCTCATAATTTTTCGGAAATTGAGTTGCGAAAAGATATTTTTGGTAACGACAGAATGCTTAAAGCAGTTAAAAAATGACGACCGTTGAAAAAAAAATAGCCTCCCTCCGGGAAGAGCTCCGGGAACATAATTATAAGTACTATGTGCTAGATCAGCCCACCATATCCGATTATGAGTTTGACATGAAGCTGGAAGAACTCCAAAAATTAGAGGCTGACCATCCAGAGTTTTATGATGAGGCATCGCCAACAATCCGTGTTGGCGGCGAGGTTACCAAAAACTTTGAGACTGTAGCGCACGAGCATCGCATGTATTCATTGGATAATTCCTACTCAAAACAAGATTTGGAAGATTGGGAAAAACGTATTCAACGCATTTTGGGCGATGTGAATGTGGAGTTTACTTGCGAGTTGAAGTATGATGGGGCCTCCATTAGTCTAACCTATGAAGAGGGAAAATTGGTGCGGGCCGTAACCCGGGGCGATGGTTTTCAAGGGGATGACGTTACCGCAAATATAAAAACCATAAAATCTGTACCCTTGCAATTGAAAGGGAATTATCCTCCCAAATTCGACATTCGCGGTGAAATTATTCTCACTCTGGAAGGTTTTGCCAAAATGAACCAAGACCGGATTGAAGCAGGGGAGGATCCCTATATGAATCCTAGAAATACGGCTTCTGGAAGTTTAAAGCTACAAGATAGCGCCTTGGTGGCCCAGCGTCCCTTAGAATGTCTTTTATATAGCATTGTGGGAAACGGTTTGGAAATTTCTTCCCAGTTCGAAGTACTCGAAAAAGCACGTTCCTGGGGATTTAAGGTACCTACTGTTGCCAAATTGTGCAAAACCACCGAGGAGGTAATGCAGTTTGCCGATTACTGGGAAATAAAACGACATGATCTCCCTTATGAAACGGATGGTGTGGTGGTCAAGGTGAACAACATACAGCAGCAAGAGGAGTTGGGATACACTGCCAAGTCTCCTAGGTGGGCCATGGCCTACAAGTTTAAGGCCGAGCAGGTTTCCACCCTTTTAAATGAAATAACCTATCAAGTGGGCCGCACCGGCGCCATAACCCCTGTTGCAAATCTGGAGCCGGTATTGTTGGCAGGAACCACCGTAAAACGGGCCTCTTTGCACAACGCCGATCAGATCGCCAAACTTGATGTAAGGGTAGGGGATACAGTTTTTGTTGAAAAAGGAGGGGAAATCATTCCCAAAATCATCGCTGTTGATTTCACGAAACGGTCTCTAGACTCCAAGCCCACAAGATATATCGAAAATTGCCCCGAATGCGGTACCGAACTGATTCGAAAGACAGGGGAAGCCCAGCACTTTTGTCCCAATGATACTGGCTGCCCACCCCAGATTACCGGTCGAATACAACATTTTATTTCCAGAAAGGCCATGGATATAGAGGGTATGGGCAGCGAAACGGTAGAGCTGTTGTTCAAGGAGGGATTGATATCCAACTATGCGGATTTGTATACATTGACCAAGGAACGGGTCGTTCCTTTGGAACGTATGGCGGAGAAATCGGCAGAAAATTTGGTCAATGGCGTAGCGGCTTCCAAATCCATCCCCTTCGAACGGGTATTATTTGCCTTGGGCATTCGGTATGTGGGAGAGACTGTGGCCAAAAAACTGGCCAAGGCCTATAAAAATATTGATGCCCTGATGGCGGCTACACACGAGGAACTTGTCGCCGTGGATGAAATAGGGGATAGGATTGCTGATAGTGTCGTCAATTTTTTCTCAGAACCTTCCAATGTGGAACTGGTGGAGCGCTTAAAAACTTACGGGCTACAATTTTCTTTGTCGGAAGCGCAATTGGAAAACCAAACCGATACGTTGAAGGGCCAGACCTTTGTGGTTTCAGGTGTCTTTGAATCCATCAGTCGAAACGAACTCAAGAAACGAATTGAGGACAATGGAGGTAAGGTAGCTTCTTCAGTTTCTTCAAAAACCACATTTTTAGTGGCCGGCGATAACATGGGACCCAGCAAAAGAACCAAGGCTGAGCACTTGGGGGTACCAATTATATCCGAGGAAGAATTTCTAAAAATGTTATAATTTTAAAAAGTATGGATTTTCTCGGCGAATATGACAAGATAGTAACGTATATCATGATTGGTTTTGCGATACTTTACGTTGCCATTGAGGTAATACTTAATGTGAACGAAGCGAAAGGGGACACATCAAACATCATCCTGCTAAAAGCAGCACAGAAGAAGCTTTTCTTTATTCCCTTTGCCCTGGGAGCCATCTTGGCACATTTGTTTTTGGGTACTGAAGATCCAAACTATCGTATGTCCGATTCGATGAATCCCGTACTTATCCTTTTTGGTGTGGCACTTTTGAGTATTGGCATTGCCTTTCTCTTGCGGCTCAATAAAAAAATTCCCATATGGGTATTGAGCATTCTATTGGGTCTGGGACTTTTGTACGGACACCTTTTCTGGTCAATGAATTATATGGAAGCGTTATGATACATTTAAATATTAAAAAGAATCAGAAGGCGATTAAAATTGCCAAAATTGTAATTGCCTCCATTTTGGGGTTAATGATTTTGGCCGATATTATTTTGGTCAAATTGGGTATGTCCAATGACGAAGTTCCGACTTTCAGTAAGGTCATTAAGCAAAACCGAACCAGTTTAATCTGGTTGAACTTTTTATTGGGTGGTCTTGTATCCAAAATATTTTATAACAGGATAGTTTACGTAAAACGCACAGAAATTTCGGGAGTTTTTGCTTTTATGACCGTAATTTTGGTCTTGTGGGTATTGGGTCAATTTCTTCCCAATAAATTGGACAATATGGTACATTTTGCCGTTATGTTGGGGGGTGGTATAATGGCCCGTTTTGCGTGGCCCCAATTTGTGGTAAGTGAATCAACCAAGTAGCTTTTCAGATTTTCAAGAAACATTGGAAGCGGCCAAGCCTTCCCTGGATTGGCCCTTGCCGTTACAAGCTTTGTGGTGGGATGCCAAAGGAGACTGGAATGCTTCCCACGACATGGCCCAAGAACTCCATACGCCCATGGGTAGCAGGATTCACGCTTATTTACATCGAAAGGAAGGTGATCAATGGAACGCAGATTACTGGTATCGCAGGGCGGGAAAAACATTTCTAAAATACGATCTCAATCAAGAATTCAGGGAGTTGGTTGAAGCGAATCTTTAGGGGCAGAATTTTTTTATGGGAAAACTGTTTTGCGGGGAGCATTCGATACTATTGTTTAAAGTATTCTTTTTTGTAAAACTGTCCCAATTCAGGAGTCATCACTAGAATTTCTGGCTTATCCTTGCGAAGTCCCACGGTCCAATCATCAAAAATCTCCCAGGCTTCGGTTACAAAGACCGGTGTTCCATATTCTTCAATCAATTTTTTTCGCAATCGATCCTCTTCGCCCTTACCGGTCAAAATCCAAACCACATTGAGTTTATCGTCACCAAAACGCGCCTCAATTTTGCGAGGAAAACCAGCATAGCGTATCCCATAACAATCGAGTTGCAACTGTGCATTGGGGTCAGAACCGTCCAATTCCATTTCATGAACAAAACTGCTTTCTGCCTCTAAAATGGGCCGTAACTTTTCCAAACCATCACCCATTCGAATAAAATCTGGAATCTTTGCGGACCAATCGTTACCAGATTCTTCGGTTATTGCTTCATTCAAATACGGATTTTCCCATGCAAAAAGATTGGGATGCGCAGATTCATCGGTAAGCATCCAAACAACGTCTTTCTCGACATCCGCAAAAATCCGTTGCTTGAAAAGTGCTTTGTAGTGCATGAAAGGCTGCATGGAATCCATTTTGGATTTTAGCAAAACTTCGATGGCATTTCCATGGGCTTCAATATATTGCAACTTGTCGTCCGCAAAGGTAAAAATAGCCTTGCCCAAGGTGCCACCATCAGTTTTTAGATTTGTTACCAAAAGATGGCTTTCAGAGTTCTTTGCCAAAGGAAAAGTGGGTGAGGTTTTGATTATAACCTCGTGTGATAGCGCTTGATTCTGAACTTTTCCTTTTATGACTGCCAGAGACTCATAAAAGTAAACTCCTTTAAGTAGGGTCTCATTCTGGGAGAAAGTGACTTGGACAATCATTAGTGCAATAGCAAGCAGTACTATTGGTTTGAAAATTTTGGACATGTCTTTAGGATTGATGTTTTGCCTAAAGAGTGCCCTTCTGAAGAATTGTTACAGTTTCTTAAACTGAAATGCTTACTCCTTTTACCGATGTTTCCTTCCCAGAGTCAAAATAAAAATCAATCCGACCCAGATTGATGCCGTAGGCTCCTACTTGATTTACCAATACGGATTCCCCATTTTTATTGGTTCTAACATCAGGCTTTTCTAAGAAAGTATGCGTGTGCCCTCCAATAATCAGGTGTGTGTGATAGGTTCTTTGAGCCAAAAGTATATCGCATGGGCGATTGGGATTTTCATAGGCATAGCCCAAATGGGAAAGACAGATTATTAAATCGCATTGTTCTTCCTCTTTGAGTTTTTTTTCCATATCCAAAGCGATTTCAAAAGGATCTAGATACTCAGTCTCTTTATAAAGACGCTTTAGTACTAAACCGTCCAGTCCTATTCCAATTCCGTAAACACCTACTTGAATGCCATCCAAAAGATAAGTCTTGTATGGTTTTACATAACCATCCATCACTGTGTTGGAAAAATTGTAATTGGCTGAAATCAATTCAAATGAAGCATGGGGCACTTGGGCCAACAGTCCCTCAACACCATTGTCAAAATCATGGTTGCCAATTGTAGCGGCATCGTAGCGGAGTTTGCTCATCAGTTTAAACTCCAATTCGCCCCCATAAAAATTGAAATAGGGTGTCCCTTGGAAAATATCACCGGCATCAAAAAGTAACGTATTGGGATTTTCGTCGCGTATCTTATCCACCAAAGTGGCCCTGCGGGCCACGCCCCCCAAATTGGGATACTGGGAATGCGAAATGGGAAAGGGGTCAATGTGGCTATGCACATCGTTGGTATGCAAAATGGTGATGTGTTTTCGCCCTAATCCAGTGCATGAACTGAGACCAATTCCGCCCAAACTGATCAATGTGCCAGCAGCTGTCGTATGGGTTAAAAAATCCCTTCTTTTCATTTGTCCAATTGTATAAATCTGCTATCCACGCGAGCGACCAATGTATCGACTTTTCTAAAATGGTCAATAATGGCATTTCGCAATAAGTAACGAGTGTCGGTTATGGAAACCATTTCATCAAAAAATCCAATACTCGGACCGCCATTGACCAAATAGTCAGAAGTCGCCACAAAATAATTCCTGTTCTCATCAAAAGGGCTCCCGTTTATGGTAACGGATTCCAATTTGCCATTTTTGCCCAAAACAATTTGTATGCCGGCAATTGGATGTGGTCTAGGAGCTTCGGCCAGAAAAGTAAACAACTGTCTTGCGGCAGCTCCATCGAGTTCCACTACGGCAATGTAGTTCTCAAAGGGCATTACCTCGTAAGCATTTCGGGCGTTCACGTTTCCTGCCGAGATAATGGAACGGATTCCACCTCGGTTAAGTACCACAAAATCCAAATTCTTACCGGTTTGTTTTTGAAAGAGCGGTGCGGTTTCCTCAAGGACAATATCCGCCATCAGGTTGCCCATTGAGGTATTTCTTGCTCCGTCGTCCAATAACAGAGGTAGAGGTGCATGTGCCAGAGTGCTGTCCAGAACTTCATCAATTCGAACGCGGTACGGTTTCACAAAAATGTCCAGGGAATCAACCGCTGTGATGGTCGAATCAATTTGAATTTGTGCTCCGTGTATGGTTTTTAAGTGTTTTTTTTCCGATGTACAGGAAATGAAAAAACAAAAAGTTAAGAATATAACAATTTGTTTTAATTTTAAATCATTCACACGCTTATCTTTGTTCAAGTAGTCTTGGTAGAATAATTACCTTTGTAAAAATGCACAAAAAATATGTTTTTCAAGGGGCTCCAAGATAAATTTAAGGTTAAATCGGGTCTTAAATACTTGCAGGAGGAAATGGACAGGCCGTCCATACCAGTTCAAAGAGAGAAAGGAATTACCAGTATAGGCTGTATTGTTGATGTTGACCATTTTCAGCAGGCGGAAGCTTTTTATGAGCTAATCGATGATTTTTCATTAAGGCCCAATGCCATAAAGATTATTGGTTACAAAAGGGAATATGATAAAAATTCACCTTATGCGATACAAATGTTTTCGGATAAGGACCTAGGCTGGAAGGGAGAAATAGAGAATGGGTATGTATTGGAATTTTTGGGAAGGGAATATGACATGTTGATCAATTATTATGAAGATGACAATTTAATGATGAAGTTATTGTCCGTTAAAACCAACGCTCGAATCAAAGTTGGTTTGGGAGCCCAGGATTTAAAAATAAATGACTTGATCTTAAATACCTCTTTAAAGGATTTTGAGCTCTTTAAGAGCGAATTGAAAAAATATTTAAAAGTTTTAAACGAACTCTGATGGAACACTTGAAGGGAACCGGCGTCGCTTTGGTCACACCGTTTACAAAAGACCTTTCGATTGACGTGAAGGCACTGGAAAGTATTGTTGAACACTGTATTAATGGTGGTGTGGACTATTTGGTGATTTTGGGGACGACAGCCGAATCCGCTACCCTTTCTAAAGTGGAAAAGCAGCAAGTAATGGACACGGTGGTTCGTGCTAATGCGGGCAGGCTACCACTCGTATTGGGTGTTGGCGGAAACGATACCGCAAAAGTGATTGAAGATCTTCAAACGCTCAATCTTTCCTATTTTATGGCTGTTTTGTCGGTTTCACCATATTACAATAGACCTACACAAGAGGGAATATATCAACATTTTAAGGCTGTTGCCCAATCCTCGCCAAAGCCGATTGTTTTGTACAACGTACCATCAAGAACAGGAAGCAATATTTTGGCTGAAACCACCTTGCGTTTGGCACATGATTTTTCCAATATCATAGCCATTAAGGAAGCCTCTGGAGATATGGCGCAAATCGAAGGTATCATAAGGGACCGTCCCCAGGACTTCTTGGTTATTTCTGGTGATGATTTCACTGCACTTCCTACAGTTTTGGCCGGTGGTGATGGCGTTATATCCGTTTTGGGTCAAGGACTTCCCGAGCTTTTCTCCAAAATGATGGACCTAGGCATGGCAGGTGATTCGCAAAGTGCCTATGCAATCCATCATCAATTGCGGCCTTTGATGCAATTGATCTTTGAGGAGGGAAACCCTGCAGGCATCAAAAGCGTGTTGGAAAATGTAGCATTGGGAAGTGCTGTTGTGCGATTACCTTTGGTCGAAGCCTCCGCATCCTTAAAAAATAGGATAGGGACCTTTTTAAAAACCCTGAACCCCGCCCTCGCCTAAAAAGCGTTAAATCTTGCCCAAAAGCTTGGCAGTGACTTTTTTTTGCATTTACCTTTGACCGTGAAAACCTTTTTATATCCGTTCATTATCACTAATTTTGCAAAATGTTTTCGAAAATGAGGACCATATTCTCTTTGTTTCTGTTGTTTGTTTTCATGGTATCCTGTAGTGAGTATCAAAAGGTGCTCAAGAATGAGGATGTAAAGGCCAAATATGAATTGGCAGAAAAATTTTACGAAAAGGGAGATTTCAAGCGGGCCAACAGGCTTTACGAGCAGATTGCTCCTAAATATGTTGGAAAGCCTCAAGGTGAAAGGGTCATGTTCTTTTTTGCGGATAGTTATTTTAAGAACGAGGACTACTATCTTTCTGGATATCAGTTTGAAAGGTTTATAAAATCGTATCCGAAAAGCGACAAAATTCAAGAGGCCAGTTTTTTGGGAGCCAAAAGCTATTATGAACTATCCCCTGTATATTCCCTAGATCAGACCGATACGGACAAAGCCTTGGTGAAGTTGCAGAATTTCATTAACACCTACCCAGATTCAGAGTATTTTGAAGAGGCCAACAAAATGGCAAGGGAGCTTACGTCTAAAAAGGAGAAAAAACAATTGGAAATAGCAAAACAATTTGCCAAGTTGGGCGAATTCAACTTTCCGATATTGATATCGGCCATTACTGCCCTGGATAATTTTATCACAGATAATCCAGGTTCCATCTATCGAGAGGAGGCCTTGTATTACCGCGTAGAGGCCACCACGAATCTGGCCCTGAACAGTACACAGAATAAAAGGAAAGAACGTCTGGAGGATGCGTTAAGTTCGTACAATAATTTGATGCGTTATTTTCCAGAATCAGAGTTTAAGAAAAAAGCCGATAATCTGGCTGAAAAGATTCAAGAAGAGTTGGGCGTGTATGCCACCAACACCAAATAATAGTTTAAAGCAAGTATAAGTATATGCAAGATTTGAAAAACACCAAAGCTCCTGTATCCACGGTAACCCTTAACCGTAATGAGTTCGACGAAAAGACCGATAATATTTACGAAGCAATCTCCATAGCTTCTAAACGGGCCATACAAATCAACTCTGAAATAAAAAAGGAACTATTGGAGAAGTTGGAAGAATTTGCCACCTATAGTGACAGTCTTGAAGAGGTTTTTGAAAACAAGGAGCAAATTGAGGTATCCAAATTCTACGAAAAACTGCCCAAGCCCCATGCTTTGGCCATCCAAGAATGGCTCGAGGATAAAATCTATTACAGAAACACAGAGAAAGACGCCTAAGAAATGCTCTGCGGCAAAAACATTCTTTTGGGTATTACCGGGGGAATTGCCGCGTATAAGACCACATTTCTTGTACGGTTGCTTATAAAAGCCGGTGCAGAGGTCAAGATAGTCATGACCCAAAGTGCTGGCTCTTTTGTTTCTCCACTTACCTTGGCCACATTATCCAAAAATCCAGTGTTGACGGATTTTGTGAACGAGGAATATGGCAGTATCTCTTGGAACAACCATGTGGAGTTGGGCCTTTGGGCGGACCTCATGATCATTGCCCCGGCAACGGCAAATACCCTATCTAAAATGGCAAATGGCGTTTGTGATAACTTGCTGTTGGCCACCTACTTGTCAGCCAAATGCCCTGTTTATTTTGCACCTGCGATGGATTTGGACATGTACAAACACCCTTCAACCAAGGCATCAATGGATAAACTGGAATCTTTTGGCAATGTGATGATTCCAGCTGAAAAAGGAGAACTGGCCAGCGGTCTCCATGGAGAAGGCCGCATGGCCGAACCTGAAAATATTATCGAGTTTATTAAAAACGACTTGACCAAAAGCCTTCCCTTAAAAGGGAAAAAAGTACTGATTACTGCAGGACCCACACATGAAGACATTGACCCCGTTCGATTTTTAGGCAACCGTTCCACTGGTACAATGGGGTACGAACTGGCCAAAAAAGCGGTATCACTTGGAGCAAAAGTAATTTTGGTATCTGGCCCCACCCACTTGAACCTGGAGAATGATTCCATTGTTTTGATACGTGTTACCTCCGCTCAAGAAATGTATGCAGCTTGTCACAAACATTATGACGATGTGGATATTGCCATAGCCGCTGCTGCCGTAGCAGACTATAGGCCCAAAGAGGTTTCCGCCACAAAAATTAAAAAGCAGGAAGGAGAACTCCACATTCAATTGGAGCGTAACCCAGACATTTTAAAATCTTTGGGAGAGAAAAAGACCCATCAATTTTTAGTAGGCTTTGCTTTGGAAACGGACAACGAATTGGAGAATGCCAAAGGAAAGCTAAAGCGCAAAAACTTGGATGCCATTGTGCTCAACTCGTTGAAAGATATTGGAGCAGGCTTCGGACAGAGCACCAATAAAATCACCTTTATCGATAAGAATTTGGACTTATCCACGTTTGAACTAAAGACCAAGCCGGAAGTGGCTTCGGATATTTGGAAAGAAATCATCTCCAGGATTCATGCGTAAACTTTTTTTACTGTTTTTCTTATTTGGTTTTTATGTTGCTTTGGCACAAGAACTTAATTGTGTGGTAACGGTTAATTCCGATCAAGTAGGACAGACCAATCAGCAAATTTTTAGGACCCTGGAGCGTTCCCTCAACGATTTTGTGAACAAAAACAAATGGACCAATAGGGTGTATCGAGAGAATGAACGCGTCAATGCACGTATGTTCATCACTGTGACCCAGTACGAATCTGACCGTTTTGAGGCCAATATTCAAATACAATCTTCAAGACCCGTATACAACACGTCTTACGAAAGCCCCGTCTTCAACTATAAAGATGACGCATTCAACTTTCAATACCAAGAGTTTGAACCTTTGGTTTATAATCCCAACTCCTTTGATTCCAATTTGGTTGCGGTCATAAGTTATTATGTGTACATCATGCTCGGGTTGGATGCCGATACCTTTTCCCTAGAAGGTGGTGACGAGTACTATCGATTGGCCCAGAACATTGTAACACAGGCACAAAGTTCAAATTATGCAGGATGGAACCAAGAAACCGGGGAGCGTACCCGTTTTGAACTGGTGGATAATTTGCTGAGCAATTCCTTCCGTGAATATCGCATTGCGCTTTACAACTATCACAGAAAGGGATTGGACATACTTGGTGATAACAACAGTACTGGAAAGCAAATTATAGCAGGAAGTCTGCGGCTGTTCGAAACCTTGATCAGCAGAAGACCCAATGCCTTTTTAATCCAGACTTTCTTTGACGCTAAAGCAGAGGAAATACAAAATATTTTCTCAGATGGCCCTAAAGTGGATATCATAAAACTAAAGGAGACGCTAAACAAAGTGGCACCCTTTTATTCCAATATCTGGAACGAAATAAATTACTAGCCCATTTCTGCAAAGTGCTATATCTTTACGGAGAAAATCTTCGGCTTTGCTTACAAATCTTTCCATCAAGAATTACGCACTGATAGATGATATCGATGTCCAGTTTTCGGATGGTTTTACCACGATAACTGGAGAAACCGGCGCAGGCAAGTCCATTTTATTGGGTGGACTTTCATTGGTGTTGGGTAAGCGTGCTGACTTATCTTCCCTAAAGGATGAAACCCAAAAATGCATCATTGAAGCCGAATTTGACATCTCAAATTACAGGCTGGAACCTTTTTTCGAAGAAAATGATGTTGATCATGAAGATAGGACCCTATTGCGGAGGGAAATCCTTCCAAGTGGAAAATCAAGGGCCTTTGTCAATGACACACCCGTTACACTTGATATATTAAAAACGTTGGGAGGTCAGTTGGTCGATGTGCATTCCCAGCATCAGACGTTACAACTTACCGAAAACGAGTTTCAGTTAAAGGTTGTGGATGCCTTGGCGGAAAATACGGAACGATTAAAAAACTACAGAAACCAGCTTGAGGAATTTCTAAAAGTTTCCAAGGAATTGCAGGGATTGATTGATTTCCAATCGAATGCGGATAAGGAACAGGATTACAATAGCTTTTTGTTGAAAGAATTGGAAGCTGTGCATTTAAAGCCTGGTATTCAGGAGGAATTGGAGGCCGAATATGAACAATTGAACAATGTAGAGCAAATTATGGAGCAGCTCTCTTTGGGGCACCAATTGTTACAGCATGAAGAAATAGGTGTTCTGGCCCAATTGGCCAATCTGAAACGGGCCATGCAACAATTGGCAGATTTTGGGCCCGACTATCATGCTTTGAACGAGCGTATTCAGTCTGTGGTAATTGAAATGGATGATATTTCCAATGAATTGGAACAGTTGACGGATACCGTTGAGGCCAATCCAGCACGATTGGAAACCGTTAACAGTCAACTGCAACAACTTTATGACCTTCAAAAAAAGCATCAAGTTGGTTCGGTAGATGCACTTATCCAAATCAAAGAGGAGCTTTCACAAAAAGTGGATGATGTCGCCAATATTGAATCAAAGATTGCGAGCAAAAAAGCAGAGGTCAACCAGATGACCGAAAAGCTTGAGGAAATGGCCCTGGAGATTAGAAATGCCAGAAATAAGGTGATTCCTGAACTCAAGGAGAGGTTGCAGGTAAACCTAGTGCAACTGGGTATGCCTTCAGCTTCGTTTTATATTGAGGCCAAACCTTCAAACACCTTTAAGACGAACGGAAAGGACGATCTAATCTTCTTGTTTTCTGCCAACAAAGGCTCCAATTATGGTGAACTGAAAAAGGTGGCTTCTGGCGGGGAACTGTCAAGAATTATGCTGACCATCAAATCCATTTTGGCTTCCTATGAACAATTGCCCACCATGATGTTCGATGAAATCGATACGGGTGTCTCGGGAGAAATTTCCAACAGAATGGGAGAAATCATGCAAGAAATGAGCAAGAACATGCAGGTGTTCTCCATTACCCATTTGCCCCAAGTGGCATCCAAGGGACAGCATCAATTTAAAGTATATAAAGAAGAACATGAATCAGGGACCAGTACACGGATGAAAAAGCTGAGTGAAAAGGAACGTGTACAGGAACTTGCCGAAATGTTGGGAGGCAAAACTTTATCTGAATCGGCCTTGGCCCATGCAAAGCAACTTTTACAATAGATGGGGATTGGCAACAGGAGAATAATCGAAACTTAAAAATAGAATAGATATCTTTGTCGCAGGACAAACAACAGGAAAAACAACTATGGCTTACAATCTTTTAAAAGGTAAAAAAGGAATTATTTTTGGAGCATTGGATGAAAACTCAATCGCTTGGAAAACAGCGGAGCGGGTCCACGAAGAAGGAGGAACTTTTGTATTGACCAATGCGCCCATCGCCATGCGAATGGGACAGATAAAAGAATTGGCAGCAAAGACCAATGCTGAAATTATTCCGGCTGATGCCACCAGTGAAGAAGATTTGAAAAACTTGGTGGACCAAGCCATGGAGATTCTTGGTGGAAAGTTGGATTTTGTCCTGCATTCCATAGGTATGTCCGTAAACGTAAGGAAAGGACGGGCCTATACCGATGAAAACTATGATTTTACAACCAAGGGCTGGGACGTTTCGGCCCTATCTTTCCACAAGGTTATGCAAACCTTGTACAAAGCCGATGCTATGAGCGAATGGGGCAGTATTGTCGCATTGACCTATATGGCGGCCCAACGTACTTTTCCGGATTACAATGACATGGCCGATAACAAGGCCTATTTGGAATCCGTTGCCCGTAGTTTTGGCTACTTCTTTGGCAAGGAAAAGAAAGTTAGGGTGAACACCATTTCCCAATCACCTACGCCCACAACGGCAGGGCAGGGGGTAAAAGGCTTTGATGGTTTTATCACTTACGCCGAAAAAATGTCGCCCTTGGGAAATGCAACCGCCGACGATTGTGCGAACTACACCGTTAGCCTATTTTCCGATTTAACCAGAAAGGTGACCATGCAGAACCTATTTCACGATGGTGGCTTCTCCAATACGGGAGTGAGTCAAGAAGTAATTGATGAGTTCACCGATTAACAAATAAAATTTTTGTGGGAAGCCATCCAATCTTGGGTGGCTTTTCTGTTTTGATATGAACACTTCTTTTTCCATAATCGTACCTGTATACAATCGACCTGAGGAAATTAGGGAACTGTTGGATAGTTTGGTCCAACAAGATTTTAAGTTGGAGTACGAAGTGGTCATTGTGGAAGATGGTTCACAAGAAAGTTCTGAGGATGTGGTGAAGAAGTTTCAGAATGATCTTCAGATTTCCTACTACTATAAGGACAATTCAGGGCCTGGTGATTCCAGAAATTTTGGAATGCGAAAAGCCAAGGGGAATTACTTTATTATTTTGGATTCGGACTGTATTCTGCCCAAACACTATCTAACCGAGGTTGCAAAAGAATTACAAGATAACTTTGTGCATTGCTTTGGAGGCCCCGATGCTGCAGAAGAATCCTTCACCATCGTTCAAAAGGCCATCAATTATGTGATGACATCGTTTTTGACCACCGGGGGTATTCGCGGAGGGAAAAAGGGTGTGGGCAAGTTTCAGCCCCGCAGCTTTAATATGGGTATATCCAAATCAGTTTTTGAGAAAGTAGGAGGATTTGGTCAAATTCATCCAGGCGAAGACCCAGATCTCACTTTTCGTATTTGGAAGGCGGGATTTGAATCTAGACTGTTTTTGAACGCCTTTGTCTATCACAAAAGGAGGATTGATTGGAACAAGTTTTATATTCAAGTCAACAAATTTGGAATGGTCAGACCCATATTGAACCAATGGCATCCTGATACGGCGAGGCCTACATATTGGTTTCCCACCTTGTTTGTTTTTGGACTGATGCTGTCCTTGGGGCTTCTACTTTTTGGGATCGTTTTGCCCGCCATATTGTACATAGCGTACTTTCTGCTCTTGTTTTCGGATGCGATATTTAAGACTGGAAACCTGGTGGTAGCCTTGCTTGCTGTGTTTGCGGCCCTTGTTCAGTTCACGGGATACGGTTTAGGTTTTCTAAAATCGACAATCTTACTTACTTTTAATAAAAAGGAGCCAGAAGAACTGTTTCCAAAATTGTTTTTTAAGTTGAAATAAGACGTGTTTAAAAATTTGTTGCGCAACCTCAATCAAAAAAAAGTGAAGGTATTTTCACTGTTTTTGGTATGCTCTTTTTTAGCGTGGTTCTTAAGCAACCTTTCTGAACCCTATGAATCCAGATGCGACTTCACCTTGAACTATAGAAATCTACCAGACACTATGCTATTGGGAAAGAATGCGGTCAGTTCCATGGAGGCCAAAATTCGGACGAGTGGCTTTCGATTTTTATACTACAACTTTTTCACCAAACGATTGGACATAGACGTTTCCCAGGCAACAGTTGAAAACGGGGCGTATGTCATTGAGGAAGAAGTATTGAAAAAACAAGTTGACGGACAACTCTCCCAGAACATTTCCCTGCTGGATTTGGATAGAAGACAATTGGTTGTGGATTTGTATCAGGTAGTATCCAGGGAAATTCCAATCAAGCCCAACCTGAACATCCAATTTCAACAAAACTTCCTCTTGGAGGGCCCGCTGGAGGTCGTTCCATCCCACGTTACAGTAAAAGGCCCTTCGGCTGAGATAGACACCTTGGTGGTGATTGAAACATCTCAAATGGAATTAACCGACGTATCCACCAGTTTCTCCACAGAAGCGACCCTAATTTTTCCGAAAGGCCTGGACAACACCATTTTTTCCGAGGGAAGAGTAAAAATTTCAGGAAAAGTTGCTAGGTTTTCAGAAGAAGTATTCACACTTCCCATCAAGGTAGTAAATTCTCCTGAGGGATACAGGGTAAAAACCTTTCCCAATACCGTATCGGTCCTCTGTAAGGCCACGCTCGACCGACTCAAGGAGGTTTCGAAATCGGATTTTGAAGTAGTTGCAGATTATGGCCAATTGGATGGTTCGGCCGAAAACATGCTGTATTTGGAATTGAAACAATTGCCCAAAAATGTTTATGATGTCAGACTGCTTGAAAAAACGGTTAATTTTGTTTTGGAACAGCAATGATCACAATAGGACTGACAGGTGGAATAGGAAGTGGCAAAAGCACGGTGGCCCAAATGTTCAGGGAACTCGGTGTCCCCGTTTATGATTCCGATGCTGAGGCGAAACAGTTGATGACCACTTCTCCCGATGTTAAAGCGGGCATTATTTCATTACTTGGTGAGCAAGCGTACGATGAAAATCAGTTGAATCGAGATTTTATAGCCAATAAGGCTTTTTCAAACAAGGATATTTTAGAAAAACTGAATGCTATTGTGCACCCTGTGGTTAGGGAACATTTTTATCAGTGGCGTAAAGAGCAATCGGCACCTTATGTAATTCAGGAATCGGCGCTGATTTTCGAGAATGGAATACAGGACCAGTACGATTTGGTAATACTTGTAACAGCACCCCTTCAAATGCGTGTGGAGCGGGTTGTGGAGCGGGATCAAGTATCACAGGAAAAAGTCCATTATAGGATAAAAAATCAAATGGACGATCAACTGAAAATTGAGCTTGCGGATTTCCTCATTGAAAATACCGATTGGGAGGCAACCCAGAAAAAGGTCAATAGACTTCATACTACCCTTTTAAAGCTAGCCGAGCCTAGATTTTAACATTTTTGTTAAGGTTAGGTTAAACGATAAAAGGCCTAAATGTTAAATTTCTAATTTTGTTTCGATGAACAAGAAGCTATTTGTTCTTCTGGTCATTTTAATGAGTTTATCCTTGATAGGGATAATTTTTGTTCAGGTATATTGGATCAGAACATCCATTAACGACAAAGAAGAGCAATTCTCGAGAACAGTAACGGACATACTGGACAAAGTGGCCAGTAGAGTGGAGAGGAAGGAGATGAAAGAGTATTCAGACCGTTTGGCTTCTCTGGTAGATAGCTTAGGACAACCAAAAACCACTCAGTTCAGAAATTTTTTATTTGTTGATCGTGATCTGAATTCAGACGAAATACTCTTTTATTCCCATGGAATTTTAGAAGAAGATTACAATATAACATCTACGTTCTTTGATAATATTGAAAGTGAGGATGATACCACCACTTTTAAAAATTACACCAGCAAGCGCACCAAAACCATATATAAAGAAGAATATGGACTGGATGGCAAAAGTTATAGCTTAACCCCCATCCAGAAAGCCGAGAAGATTGGAGGACTATCAAAAATTGATAAAGCGGCTTGGGAAGATGTGTTCATGGAATACGCAAAAACCAGACCACTGCACAAAAGAGTTTCCAATCAAGAGCTGGAATTGTTGTTGAGCCAAGAGCTGAAAAATAGAGGGATAGACATCGACTACGAATATGGTGTCTACAGTCAAGGATATCCTACTAAGGTGCGTTCAAAGAAGTTCAAGTTTTCTCAAGCCAAAATGTACAAGGCACCCATTTTTAAAGATAGTGAGGGAAATACCAACTTTTCGTTATTGCTGACTTTTCCTAGAATGAAGAAATTCCTTTTTAAGTCCATCACAGGAATGGCACTCTTGTCATTGATTTTTACATTGGTGATCATGATTGCATATTCAAGTGCCATTTACCAGCTGATCAAGCAAAAGCAGATATCGGAGATCAAGTCTGATTTCATCAATAACATGACACATGAGTTCAAAACACCGATCGCGACGATCAATCTAGCTGTTGAAGCCTTGAAAAACCCCATTGTTGTGGAAGATAAGGAAAAAGTTCTCCGTTATCTGGGAATGATAAAGGACGAAAACAAGCGTATGCACGCACAAGTTGAGAACGTACTGCGTATTTCTAAATTGGAAAAAAACCAATTGGATATCAGTAAGGACAGGGTAGATGTGCACGAGCTGATAAGTGATGCTATTGCACACATTGAATTGATTGTGGCGGATAGGGGAGGATATGTTAAATCCTATTTGAATGCGGAACGAGCAGAAATCTTGGCCAATGATATGCATATGACCAATGTAATTGTGAATGTTCTGGACAATGCAGTAAAATATTCTCCGGAATCACCAAAAATTGAAGTGCACACGGAAACTGTAAAAAATAATATCATCATCAAAATTCAAGATCAAGGAGCTGGGATGAGCAAAGCGGTTTTAAAAAGAGTTTTTGAGAAGTTCTACCGCGAACATACAGGAGACATACACAACGTAAAAGGTCACGGTTTAGGCTTGGCCTACGTAAAACGAATTATAGAAGACCATCAGGGAGAGGTCTATGCGGAAAGTGAAAAAGGAAAAGGAAGCACTTTCTTCATAAAACTCCCCTTAATTTAGAAAAAGAACCATGGAAACAGAGAAAAAGAAAATACTATTGGTAGAGGACGATCCCAATTTTGGAATTGTCCTAAAAGATTATTTGTCCATGAACGACTTCGATGTTGTATTGGCCAAGAATGGAATGGAGGGTTTTGAAAAATTTAAGAAGGACAACTACGATGTCTGCATTTTGGATGTAATGATGCCCTACAAGGATGGATTTACATTGGCTCGGGAAATACGCGAGAAGAATGAAAATGTGCCCATCATTTTCCTTACAGCCAAAACCATGAAAGAGGATGTGCTTAAGGGATACAAAGCAGGGGCTGATGATTATCTCAACAAACCTTTTGACTCAGAAGTGCTTCTAATGAAGCTTAAAGCCATTCTTCAAAGAAAAGCATCCAACTCCTTGGCAGACAGTAAACAGTTTGAATTCGAAATAGGAAATTTCCATCTTAATTCGAAGCTTCGCTTTTTAACCTATAAGGATGAAGAGCCCATTAAACTTTCTCCAAAAGAAAATGAGTTGTTGCGTTTATTGGCCCTGCATGAAAACGACTTGATGCCCAGAGAACTGGCATTAACCAAAATTTGGAGAGACGACAATTATTTCACATCACGAAGTATGGATGTCTATATTGCCAAGTTGCGAAAATATTTAAAGCGTGATGACGTAGTAGAAATCCTTAATATCCATGGTGAAGGCTTTCGACTGGTTGTCAAGGCCGAAAACCAATAAAGATTTCATTTCAAAATAGAAAACCACCCCAAAAGGGTGGTTTTTTTCATATATACCAATTGTTTTCTTTACCAAATATAGACCCGGTCTTCCGGTGCTAGGTACATTTTATCTCCTTCCTTAATGTCGAAGGCATCGTAAAAGGCTTGTATGTTCAACAAGGGTTGAATGGCCCTAACCTGACCCGGGGAATGGGGATCTGTTTTGATTTGTGTCCGTAAGGCTTCATCTCTAATTTTGGTTCTCCAGACGGTGGCCCAGGACATAAAGAAGCGTTGCTCTGGGGTGAAACCATCAATGTTTTCTGGTCTTCCATTCTCAGCAAAATGGCGTTGTAATCCGTCGTAGGCGCCCAAAACTCCACCAAGGTCACCGATGTTCTCACCCAAGGTGAATTTACCATTAACAAATACATCGGGAAGCACTTCTAGTTTATCATATTGAGATGCCAGAGAATCCCCGCGCTGCGTAAAAGCGGCCAAATCATCCTCGGTCCACCAGTTTTTCAGGTTGCCATCTGAATCAAAACGGGAACCACTATCGTCAAAGGCGTGCGATATTTCGTGCCCGATTACTGCACCGATTCCTCCATAATTAACAGCTTCATCAGCCGTGTAGTTGTAAAATGGCGGTTGCAGGATTGCCGCTGGAAAAACAATTTCATTGTTCAATGGATTGAAATACGCATTCACAGTTTGTGGAGACATTCCCCACTTACTCTTATCCACGGGCTCTCCAATATCTGCCAGATTATCTTCTACCTGCCATTTATCTACGGCTACCATATTATCAAAGTACGTCTTGTCTGCGGAAACCTCCATAGTGGAATAGTTCTCCCACTTGTTTGGGTAAGCAATCTTTACAGTAAACTTGTCCAGTTTTTCAATAGCTTTTAGCTTGGTGGAGTCCCCCATCCAATCCAATTTTTTAATACGGTCTTTATAGGCCTCAATAATGTTGGCAATCATTTTTTCCGCCTTAGCCTTCGCTTCTGGCGGAAACTTGGCATCAACATACAACTGCCCCAAGGCTTCACCTAAGGATCGGTTCACCGTTGCAAGTGCTCTTTCATCTGCAGGACGCTGCTTTTCGGCTCCTCTCAAATATTTACTGTAAAACTCCCAATTGGCTTTCTCAATTACTGTGGTAAGCCGGTTTGCAGCATTGTTGAATGTATCCCAACGCACTAGGGTTTTAATGTCTTCAATGGGTGTATTTTGTAAAAAATCGTTCAGCACTTTGGTATAATCCAATTGGGTGATCAAAATAGTGTCGAACTCCTTGGTAGCACCAATATCCATAAGCATCTTTCTAAGGTCTATGCTGCTTAACATGGCGTCAACCTCGGCGATGGTCCTCGGATTGTTCAAATTACGGGCATCACGTCGTTCTACTTTGTTCAATCTCGGTTCGGCCAATTGCGTTTCCAGTTCAAGAATTTTTTCTGATGCAGCTTTTGCATCTTCTTCACTATCCCCCAATATCTGAAGCATCTTTACAATGTGGTTTTTGTACTCTTCACGGATTTCTTTGGATTTGTCATCTTGCTCCAAATAGTAGTCACGCTCGGGAAGCCCCAAGCCATTGGGACTTAGATAAACAGCGTTCATGGCGCTATTGTTTAAATCGGCGAAAGTGGATACACCAACAAACGGCGAGGATACCGAGGGATTGGTGGCCAGTACAGTTTGAAGATCGTTCAGGTCTTGAATGCTGGCAATGGCATCTAGAGCTGGCCGCAAGGGAGCCACTTCAGCCTCATTCCGAGCGGTGGTGTCCATTTTAGTGTCAAAAAGCGCTATGGCCTTGGCCTGATCTGTGGAGGCATCGTACTTGTTGCTTTCTTTGGCATCGGATATTATCTGGAGCACATCGGCATCGGTGGATTTTCGTAGTACCGAGAAACCTCCCCAACGGGTCCGGTCTTCTGGGATTTCGGTGGTTTTCATCCAGTTCCCGTTTACGTAATTATAAAAATCTTCTTTTGGACTGACCGTAGTGTCCATATTTTTCAATACGATTCCAGGTATTTTCTCAACTTCGGTCGTTTCTTTTGGTTGTTCTTTGCAACTCCCCAGAATAATCAAAGAAGCTGTTAAAAACCATACTTTTTTCATTTTAAAAACAATTAAATTAGTTATAAATAAGACTTGTTGGGGCATGATATGTTACGCTCTAGATCCAAAAATTTTGACAATATAATGGATATGCTTCTCTTTTTATGTTAAGTTTTGGCAAATCATCATTAAAATGATGTTTTATTGAATTTTCATCAGTATATCGGAAACCAATTCTTCGGGTGTTCGGTCTATGAAAATGGTAATGGCATCTTTTGGGACTTCAAGTGTGTCAAACTGGGATTGTAATAATTTTGTTGGCATAAAGTGCCCTTTTCGTTCTTCCATTCTTTTTTTGATGAGTTCCAAAGAACCTTGCAGAAAAATAAACTCCATCTGATCGTTCATTTGATTTTTCAGAATTTCCCGGTAAGACTCTTTTAACGCCGAACAGGCGATAACGGCACCGGAGAGCTCGTGATCCAAGGCCAACTGATTCAATTGCTTTAACCATCCTTCCCGGTCCGAGTCGTTCAACGGAATTCCAGCACCCATTTTTTCAATATTCGATTTAGGATGAAAATCATCTCCATCAAAAAAGGGTACATTCAATTTATTCGCAAGTAATTTGCCAATGGTCGATTTCCCTGTTCCACTTACACCCATTATCACCAATACCGGACTTTTAAGTGGCATGCTCCATGCTTTTTAATCGTTCCATAATCAATTTCAGTATGTCCTCCTGTTTAGCATCATGGTCCACCCACAAGATTTCAGGATTTTTTCTTAGCCAAGTGAGTTGTCGCTTAGCAAAACGTCGTGTGTTCTTTTTGATTTCGGAAATGGCAAAATCCAACGTATATTTTGCGTCCATATAGTCAAAAAGTTCCCTATAGCCTACTGTCTGTAGTGCATTTAAATTTCTTTGAGGATAAAGTCTTTTAACCTCTTCCAATAGACCCGCTTCCATCATTTGGTCCACCCGAAGGTTGATGCGTTCATATATTACCTCACGGGGAGCATGTAAACCAACATACAGATGCTGAAACGGCCGGGGTTCTTTTTTTTGGTTCAAAAAAGATGAGTAAGGGCGATTTGCTGTTATGGAGACTTCCAATGCCCTGATCAATCGGTGGGGGTTTTCCAGGTCTACAATCTTGTGATATTCTGGATCATATTTTTTCAGATCTTCTTGCAGACTGACCAATCCATGCTCTTTTAATTTGAGATTTAGTGCATCCCGTAATCCAGGTTTTATTTTGGGAAATTGATCTAAACCCTGAATGACTGCATCAACATAAAGCCCGCTGCCTCCCACGAGGATCACAATATTTTGGTTCTGAAATAATTCATCCAACTTATCTAAAGCCTCTTTTTCAAAATCCCCGACCGAATAGGAATCCTGAATACTTTTATGTTGAATAAAATGATGTGGAACTTGATTCAGCTCTTCTGCAGAAGGTGCTGCAGTACCAATCTCCATTTCCTTGAAAAACTGTCTGGAATCGGCTGAAATAATCTCTGTTTCAAAGTGGTTGGCCAAAAAGATTCCAAGGGACGTTTTCCCAATGGCCGTCGGGCCAACAATGGCAATCAGTACTTTGTTGCTCATAGCGGCTCCCCACAATTGTAGCAATGGGAAGCATCGTCCCTATGTCCCTCTGCGGTGCAGTTTACGCAGCATTGTGTATTTATGTCCACATGAGGTATATGCTGCTTGACCTTGTTTTGTTTTGAAAATTCAACGGTTACTATACCTGTTGGCACGGCAATAATTCCGTAACCCAATATCATAATGATGGTGGCGAAAAATTGACCCAGAGCCGTCTGTGGGGCAATATCACCATAGCCTACCGTAGTAAGTGTCACAATGGTCCAATAGATGCTTCGAGGAATACTGGTGAAGCCAGCTTCATCGCTCTCGACTATATACATTAGGGTACCTAAGATTACCGAAAGTATGAGGACCACGTAGATGAAGACCGCAATTTTCGTCCTGCTGGCCCTAAGGGCTGATTGTAATTGTGAAGCTTCACCGATAAACTTCACCAATTTCAGAATCCTGAAAATTCTCAACAAGCGAAAAGCGCGAACGGCCAAAAGTACCTGCGATCCTGCCAAAAGATAGGATAGGTAAAGGGGAATGGTGGAAACGAAATCAATAATGCCATAAAAGCTTAAGATATATTTCCAAGGTTTCTTTACGCTTATGATACGTGCAATATATTCAAAGCTGAAAAATATAGTAATCACCCATTCCAAGGCCAAAAGAATTCCATGGTAGTTCTGATCTACTTCCTTAATGCTTTCCAGCATGATCAAAACCACACTTAAGATGATCAAGACAAAAAGTAAAATATCGAATACCTTGCCCGAGGGAGTATCTGCTTCATAAATTATTTCATGAAGTTTACTTTTCCATCCCGAATGTATTTTATGCTCTTTCAAAGTGAAGGGCTTAGGTCTAAAACTTTGAGTCTATGGTTTTTTCTCAAGTAAGATTCAATGATAAATGTAGTGTTTTCATCGCCAGACATGGGAGTGATTATTGATTCTAATATATGAATATTATTGATTTGATGGTTGAGTTCCATAAATCCAAAACCCTTAAGCTTTCCATTTTTGATAAGTACCAGGCCTTTTTCCCCCGTTTCCCTTCCTTTATCCAGTAGCACCATATTCTTGTTTCTAATACTGTATTTCTGTAATACGGCATGGATTTTTTGATTGTATTTTGCAGCATCCTGAATGTCTGAACAACCAGCGGTGCATGGGCTCTCCTTGTGGAAGCACGAATCCTGAAGCCCAAATGAGCTAGGGCAGATAGCAAATTCTTTGCTGACCCTTTTCAGAAAGCTCATCGCGGACGGAACACCATTAAATCCGATTCTCTCCGCTTCTAGAAATTGACTTTTGATAATCTCGGCCACCCTGTGGGGCTTTCCATTGCTTGAAAAGTTGAGGGTATGGGAAAAAAGCTTTTTCTTGGCAATATTATTATGTCTCGGCCTGTTTTTCCTGAGCTCCTCGTATTCCTTCAAAATCGCAACCAACTCACTTCCCGTAAGTTCATAGCTTACTTTTTTGGTTTGTTTTTGGAGCTTACGGGCCAGAACACCCAGATTGGTAAAATGCTGGTTGACCCTTTTCTTGATGTTTGTGGTCTTTCCGAGGAAAATGATTTCCCCGTCTTTGTCATGCATATAATAGACGCCAGTTTCCGCAGGTAGTTCAGATATGATATCCAATTGGTTGGGTGAGAGTTCACCATGTTCTGCTTCTCGAACAACTTCTTTTAGAATGTCTTTGCTAGTATCCTTGCCCAAAAGCAATTTAAAAAGTTTCAGAGTAGCTATGGCGTCTCCATTGGCACGGTGTCGATCACTCATGGGAATGCCCAACGAACGGACCAGTTTCCCCAAACTATGCGATTCTGCATCGGGCAACAATTTTTTGGATAAATCTACCGTACAGAGTGTTTTACGGCGAAAATCATATCCTAACCGACGGAACTCCGTGCGAAGTATTCGGTAATCAAATTGGGCATTGTGGGCCACAAGTGTGGCTCCTTCGGTTATTTCCACAATCCGTTTGGCCACTTCATGAAACTTGGGTGCCGAACGGAGCATTTTGTTGTTTATTCCTGTGAGTTTGGTGACAAAGGGCTGAATTTCACGCTCAGGATTCACCAAACTCATGAATTTATCCACTACTTGGCGACCATCGAACTTATGGATTGCGATTTCCATGATACCTTCCTCGTTGTATTTTCCTCCGGTGCTCTCGATGTCCAGAATGGCGTACATTAAAATCTTGGGTTTATGAATAGTTGCGAGCTCCAAAGATACTACTTCCAATGCGGACCATGGTGCTGCCCTCTTCGATTGCGATTTGATAATCCCCGCTCATACCCATGGAAAGTATGGAAATGTCAGGAAGTTTTTGCTTTAGGTTTTCAAAAATAGATTTTAAATGGGCAAATTCCTTTCTGACCTGTTTTTCATTTTGCGTAAACGTGGCCATGCCCATCAACCCGGCTATTTTTATATTTTCCATGGCTTTGAAATCCTCCGATTGGAGCATAGTCCCCAAGTCCGAATTGTCCAGCCCAAATTTGGTGTCTTCTTCGGCAATGTGCATCTGAAGCAGACATGGAATAATTCTATTGTGTTTTTTGCCCTGCTTGTCGATTTCTTTCAACAGTCGTAAACTGTCCACGCCATGAATCAAAGTGACAAACTCGGCCATGTATTTTACCTTGTTGCGTTGCACGTGACCAATCATGTGCCATTCAATATCCTTAGGTAGGTCCGCCCATTTTTTAACCATTTCCTGCACCTTGTTCTCCCCAAAAACTTTATGCCCAGCTTGGTAGGCTTCCAAAATGGCCTCATTGGGTTTGGTTTTGGACACTGCGACTAGGGTCACATGGTCGGGCAGTTTGTTCTTGAATTTTAAAATATTATCCGTTATCGACATGTTGCAACAATATTAGCGATCATTATAGCTCATAAATGGTCAGTCCACTTCGTAATTTGGGTTCAATATAAGTGCTTTTGGGAGGCATCACCAGCCCGGCATCGGCAATACTTTTTATTTCTTCCATGGTTATGGGCACCAAACTGAAACCTACTGCGAACTGACCTTTGTCCACACTGTCTTTCATCTTAATGAGATTATGTTTTCCAAAGCCATAGAAGATTCGTTTATCGTTTCGAAGGTCGTGTATGCCCAAAATAGGTTCCAATATGGTCTTATACAGTATTTGTGTGTCCAATTGACTTAGGGCATCGGTGAATTGATACTTGGTCTTTCTTAAATAAAGCGAATAGAACTCTCCATCCAGGTACATGCTAAAGTGATGTTTTTTGGTAGGTTTATAGAGTCCATCCTCTTTTTTTTCTATTCGGAAAGAGGCATCTAATTTTATCAGAAATTCTTCTTTGGAAAGTCCATTGAGGTCACGGACCATACGATTGAATTCGTAGATTTTGATGTGGGACTCGGGGATAAGACAGGCCATAAAATAGTTGTAGGGCTCATTGCCCGTATGCTTGGCATCTTCGGTTTCCATTTTTTGGGCCAGAAGATTGGAGGAAGCACTGCGATGATGGCCATCGGCTATGTACAAGGCATCCATACCCTCAAATATGGACTTTAGCTCTGAAATGACCTCCTTACTTGAAATTCTCCAGAGTCGGTGGTTTACTTTGTCCGTTGATGTAAAATCATAAACAGGTTTGTGTTTTGTCTCCTGTTGGAACAAATGCGAAATAGAAGAATCATCAGCATAGGTCATCAGCACAGGTTCCGCATTAAAACCTACCGTGTACAGATAATCGGCAAACAATTGTTCTCTTCTGTGGATAGTGTCCTCATGTTTTTTGATGACATCTTTGCGGTAGTCCTCTACACTGCAGGCACAAAAAAAGCCCAAGCTCTTAAAATCCCCTTTTGCAATTTGGTACAGATAAAAACTGGCTTCACCATCCTTTACGAACACATGCTCTTCCAAAAATTCAAGATATCGGTTGCGAACCAATGCGAAGCGTTCTTTTCCGGTGATGTTCTTGTGAAATTTAAAACCAGGATTGATAATATGAAGAAACGAGAACGGATTGTACTTTAAAATTGACTTTAATTCGTTTTTCGAATATTCCTCATACGATTTTGAAGCCACAAAAGCAACCTTGTCCTGCGCAGGACGAATGGCCTTAAAGGGTTTTATCCTGGCCATGATGTTTACTTAAATTGTGCTGATACATGTTCTGCCTTTCGAGACCCCGAGTAGTCGTAAAAACCTTCTCCGGACTTAACGCCCAGTTTTCCGGCCATAACCATATTCACCAATAGGGGGCAGGGCGCATATTTTGAATTTTTAAATCCATCATACATGACCTTGAGTATGGAAAGGCAAACGTCCAAGCCAATAAAATCCGCCAATTGAAGCGGTCCCATGGGATGGGCCATGCCCAATTTCATTACCGTGTCTATTTCATGTACTCCAGCTACGCCGTTGTAAAGGGTTTCTATGGCCTCGTTGATCATGGGCATCAAAATGCGATTGGCCACAAAGCCTGGGTAATCGTTCACCTCGGTGGGTGTTTTTCCCAGTTGCAGCGACAATTGCATAACGGTTTCTGTAACCTCATCTGAAGTGCTATAACCCCTTATGATTTCGACCAGCTTCATAATTGGCACAGGGTTCATAAAGTGCATTCCAATGACTTTCTCCGGTCTTTGGGTAACGGCGGCTATCTCGGTAATGGAAATGGATGAAGTGTTGGTAGCCAAGATAGCGGCTGCCTTGCAGTGCGTATCCAAATCGTTAAAAATCTTCAGTTTGAGGTTGAGATTTTCCGTGGCGGCCTCCACGACCAAATCCACTTGCGCAACACCATCTTTTAAACTGGTAAATAAGGCAATCCGTTTCAAGGTCGATGTTTTGTCTTTTTCCGTTATTCGTTCTTTGGCCAACATGCGGTCCAGGTTTGTAGCAATGGTGGCCAATCCTTTATCCAAGGACGATTGGGCAATATCAATGAGATGTACCTGAAACCCAGTTTGGGCAAAAACATGGGCTATTCCGTTTCCCATGGTACCGGCACCAATTACTGCGACTGTTTTCATTCTAATACTCTTTTGTGATTAATTTGGTCGTTCTCGACTGCGCTCGAACCGATAAAAAATTAGTTTTCAAAGGATTCAATAATTTGAAGGGCAACCCGAAGTGCCTGTGTACCTTGTTCTAAGGTAACAACAGGTGTGGTATCATTTTCAATGGCATCAGCAAAGGTCTCCAACTCGTCCAAAATGGCATTGTTCACTTCAATTTCTGGATTTTCAAAATAGATTTGTTTTTTTATACCTTCCGCATTTTGAAGAATCATATCAAAATCCCCTGGATTTTTTGGGGCGTCCTTCATTTTGACCACTTCAACTTTCTTTTCCAAAAAGTCCACGGAAATGTATGCATCTCGTTGGAAAAATCGGGATTTACGCATATTTTTTAGTGAAATGCGGCTAGAAGTGAGGTTGGCAACACAGCCATTTTCAAATTCGATGCGGGCATTGGCAATGTCAGGGGAGCTACTAATCACCGATACACCGCTTGCATTGATTTGTTTTACATCAGAAGGCACCACACTCAAAATGGCATCTATATCATGAATCATAAGGTCTAAAACCACGGGCACGTCCGTACCTCTCGGATTGAATTCTGCCAGTCTATGCGTTTCGATGAACATCGGATTGTCAATCTTGTTTTTAACTGCCAAAAATGCGGGATTAAAACGCTCTACATGACCCACTTGTCCTTTAACATGATGTTTTTTAACCAATTCCAAAAGCGCTAATGCTTCTTCATAGGTATTGGTTATTGGTTTCTCGATAAAAATGTGTTTCCCCTTTTCAATAGCCTTTTTGGCACAATCAAAATGGGAAAGGGTCGGGGTGACAATATCCACAACATCAACGGCTTCAATGAGGTTATTGATGTTTTCAAAATAGGAATAACCGAATTCGGCCGCCACTTTTTTAGAATTAATTTCATCCGGGTCATGAAAGCCTACAAGTTCATATTTATCGGATTGATTCAAAAGCCTGAGGTGTATTTTCCCTAAATGTCCCGCACCCAGGACACCAACTTTAAGCATATTGTGTGTTTTTTTCAAAAATACGGATATGGCGGCACTCTTCCATAAAAATAAAGGGTAACCTAAAACAAAGTTGCTAGGAACTTTTTAAATTCGTGGACCAGACCAAAATTCATGAAGGACACGTTGAAGCATAAGGGCATGCGGAATAAGTTGGCAAAGTTGCTGGCGAAAAAGGGCATTAAGGATGAAAAAGTACTTGATGCCATTAAAACTGTGCCACGGCATTTGTTTCTGGACAGTAGTTTTGAGGACCATGCTTATCAAGACAAGGCATTTCCCATTGATGCCGACCAAACCATTTCACAGCCCTACACAGTGGCTTTCCAAACGGAATTGCTTCAGGTAAAGCCCAATGATTCGATTTTGGAAATTGGCACTGGAAGTGGATATCAAACGGCTATTTTACTTCATATGGGGGCCAAGGTGTTTACCATTGAACGTCAACAGGAGCTCTTTAAAAAAACCAGCCGTTTCTTCAAGAAAATGAACTATCGTCCCAAGAAATTTGTGTTTGGCGATGGATATAAAGGAATGCCCGAACATGCGCCATTTGATGGTATTATTGTAACTGCAGGCGCGCCCCAAGTACCCAAAGCATTGATGTCTCAACTTAAGATAGGAGGCAGGTTGGTAATTCCCGTGGGTGTTAACAATCAGATTATGACCATGTACCTCCGTAAGTCGGAGAAAGAGTTTGAAAAGCAAGAATTGGGACACTTTCGTTTTGTTCCGCTGCTTGAAGACAAGAATTAGTTGTTGAAATCTTTTTTGATTCTAGACAGATTACGCTTGCTTTCCCGGTCCTTAATGGTCTCCCTTTTGTCGTAGAGCTTTTTACCTCTGGCAAGACCAATGTTTATCTTGGCCAAACCTCTATCATTTATGAATAGGTTAAGTGGGATGATGGTCAAACCACTGGTGGTGACTTCCTTTTGTAATTTTTTCAACTCCCCTCTGTTGAGCAACAACTTGCGCTCTGCTTTGGGCTTGTGATTGTAATGACCACCATGACTGTATTCGTCAATTTGCATGTTGATTACAAACAGTTCACCCTTGTCATTGAATTCACAGAAACTTTGTGAAAGGGAAGCTTTGCCTAGACGAATGGATTTTATTTCGGTACCGCCCAGTACAATGCCTGCGGTGTATGTATCCAGTATTTCGTAATCGAAACGGGCCCTTTTGTTCTTTATATTGATTTTTTTCTGCATCAGGGGCAAAAATAGGAACTCTTCCGAAAGAAAATTGTAATGTTGAACTACATTTTACGATTATGCATATAAACCCGAACCAATGAAAAGATATCTTGTTCCTCTTTTGATACTATTCTTTTTGAACTGTAAAGATGCCCCAAGAGAGGGTTTGACCGCTCAACAAATTGTGGATGAGTCTATAAAAGATAGTGGCGGAGCACGATATCAGAACCATAATACTTCATTTGTTTTCCGAAACAGAACCTATGAATCTGAGATTGTTGATGGCCAGAAAATATTGAAGAGGATATCTCATTTGGATTCGGTGACCATTACGGACATTAAGTCAGATAAAGTGTTTCAACGCTTTATAAATGACTCCCTGGTTTCCTTGCCCGATTCCATAGCCAACAGATACTCGAACTCAGTGAATTCAGTGCACTATTTTGCTCGATTGCCCTATGGACTGAATGACCCTGCTGTGAACAAAGCACTTTTGGGAAAGGTGTCGATAAAAGGTCAAGAGTACTATAAGGTCAAAGTCATTTTTGATCAAGAGGGCGGGGGCGATGATTTTGATGACACATACATTTATTGGTTCAATATCAATACCTTTAAACCCGATTACCTTGCCTACGATTTTCATGTGAATGGGGGCGGGCAGCGTTTCAGGGAAGCGTACAATGAGCGCTATGTGAATGGGATTCGCTTTGTGGATTATAACAATTATAAACCTAAATCCAAGAACACGGATATTCTGTCCATAGGAGAGCTTTTTGAAAAAGGGGAGTTGGAACTCCTATCCAAAATTGAGCTAAAAGCGATTAAAGTAACAGAGAATTAGTCCATTTTAAGTCGAATGTCGGTAGGAATGCCGTCGATGATCCGGACGATAAAAAGGCTGCTATTGTCATTGTCATCCATGGACTTATATTTTTCTTGCCCAATCACTTTGTTTACAAATTCCGGGGTGGTATTGCTATGGCCCACTACGAGTACATTTAGTCCTTCGTTATTGGTTTTGAAATCCTCAATATCCAACACACTGGGATCGTAATATTGAACGTCAATATTTTTTTTGATTGATGTAGGGGCAGCGGTCATGGAAGTACGCTCGTAGTTGGTGGAATAAATGGCATTTAGGTCGATGGGGTCAAAAACCTCGGCCCAGCGTATGGCCCTGTCCAAACCATCCTGATTTAACTCAGGATCGGCATTTTCGGGATCAGTACGGTCTTTTTCAGCATGACGGATAAAATAAAATGTGGAAATAACAGGTTCAGTCTTTGGGTCATTTTTGCATCCATTGCTCAAAGTAAAAATTAGGAGCAAGACAACTAAAATTTTGGTCATTCGCATACTAAATGGTGTTTATCCCAAAATGATTTTGTATTTATAGAGACTAAAAGTAAGGTTTAATTTTTATTTTCCCACATGCGTAAGATATTGCTTTGCTACCTGATGGCATGGACTGTCATTTCTGTGTCAGGACAGGAGCTTTCGTTGCCTACAGATTTCAGGCAGCATACGCTTACACATTTCAATGCCAACCTGCTTAATGCAACATACGCATTCGACTGGAATGCGCCTAATTCCATTTCCTTATGGACACGATGGCAATGGCAGACCGTAGATGGAGACCCCACAACAATTTTTGCCAATTATACACATCAAATAAATCCAAAATCAGCATTTGCACTGGGTTTTGTACAGCATAATACAGGGACCTTTTTGGACGTAGGGGCCAACCTTGGGTACGTTTATGTTTTTCATTTTGATTCAGACATTCAACTGATGGCCGGCTTAAACCTGTTTGCCTTTCAAGAAAAATTGGCCGACGACCGGTTTGTGCCCGACCCGCAGGTTGAACTTCCGGAGCTTGATGCTACCAATAGTTTTGTTTTGCAGTTTTCCCCATCGGTGCGCTTACAAGTGAATAGATTTGGATTGGGGCTGGCTTTTGAAAATGCCGTTGGCCTTGATGTTTCTGAAGATGGCGGCACTAATTCTGGCAACTTCAAAATTATAACCGGAACCTTGAGCAACGATTTTCCCGTATCCTTGTTTTCAAATGGCGACAACAGTTTTGTTAGACCTGTGGTTTACATGAAATCCATACCGGATGGAGACACACAATTTGGGATAAATGGTTTGTTGTCCACTTCCAAATTTTGGCTTCAGGGAGGCTATAATAATTTCTATGGGGTATCAGGAGGCATCGGGGTTACCTTTGCCAAAAGTTTTTCAATCGGGGGATTGATGGAATTTGGAACCGACACTGCTCTTAATAATGAAGACCCAACTATTGAGTTGCTCGCTTCGTATTCTTTTGGAAAACCAGACAGTAGAAAGAAAGTGGTCGGTTTTGATGTGGAAAAAGATGATGCGCTTGCAGCAGAACGCATGCGATTGGAAGGAGAACAAAGGAAGCAACAAGAACTCACAGCTGAAAAAGAGGCAGAACAAGAGGAGGCCGAACGACAGTTTTTGTTGAAAAAACAACAACATGAAAGAGACTCCATAGCTCGACTACAACGTGAGACCGAAAAAGTTGAGCAACAGAGAATGCTGGACAGCATTGCAGCATTACAAAAAGTCAAGGTGGAAGTTAAGCCCAACGAGCGTTATCAAGAGGTAAAAAGTGAAGATGGACTTATCCCAGGGTTTTATTTGATTACCAACGTGTTTGGGACTAAAAAGTACTACGAAAACTTCATGCAGACCTTACGAAAAAGGGGCTTGGAGCCCAAATCCTTTTACCGAAGTGCCAACAAATATAATTATGTGTACTTGGAACGCTATAACACCATAAATGAGGCTCGAAAGGCACGGGACAGTAAGTTCTTTGGAAAGTACACCGGAGAAATTTGGATTTTTAGGGTCCGGGGAGATTAAAAATCCCGTTTGATTTCATTTCGTACCAAATGCTCCAAATAGGCAATAGTATTGATGAGGTATTTTCGATCCCGTGTCATGGTGGACATGGCAATAGCACCTTGAATCATTGTAAACAATTGCTTTGCAAACTGCAACGGAGGTACAGGTAGCTGTATTTCACGCTGATTGGCGCCATCCTCAAGGACCAAAGCTATTTTCCCTTCAAGTTCCTTAATTGTTTCCCTGACGGCAGCAGTCAAAAGCTTATTGTTGGCCTGGGCATCCACCCCCACATTTAATATGGGACACCCGCCCATGGGAAGGGTAAACACATCGTACTGTCGATAAAACCGCATCAAGGAATCCAGTTTATCCATGGCACTGCCCTCAACTCCCAATTTTTCATCAATTGCGGAAAGTAAGTGATTGCGGTTATATTCAAAGGCAGATAAAGCTAAGGCTTCTTTGTTCTCAAAATTACCATAGATGGCACCTTTGGTAAGCCCTGTGGCCTCCGTAAGATCGCTCATACTGGTGCCCACATATCCAAACTTGTTGAAAATAGGCGCTACAGTCTCAATAATGTAAGCGGTGGTGCGTTCTGCTTTTTTGGTCATGGTTTAGGTGGTTGGCCTAGCGGTAACTAATATAAAAAAAAATGGATACTGTACGGTATTAAAATCAATAATCACCTAAGATTTAACAATGTGCTCATTCAATGCAGTTTTTTTTCATCCCTGTATAATTTTACATGAATAGGCTCAAGGTCAAAACTCCTATAAGACCCATAATACCCACAAGGGTTTCCATGACTGTCCAGGTGGATAAAGTTTCTTTGACAGATAAATTAAAGTACTCCTTGAACATCCAAAAACCAGTATCGTTTACATGGGAGAGCATCAAACTTCCTGATCCAATGGCCAAGACCATAAGCTCTGCACTTACATTCAGGTCTGTTGCCATGGGAAGTACAATTCCTGCGGCAGTCAGCCCCGCTACCGTAGCAGACCCTACACTTACCCTGATTGCCGTCGCAATAAACCAGGCCAAGAACAACGGCGATATGCTCGAGCCTTCTAGGCTGGCGGCTATATAATCACTTACTTTACTGTCTATTAGCACCTCTTTTAAAGCGCCTGCTCCTGCAATGATCAATAGAATCATGGTAATACTGGACACCGAGGTTGTCAATGAATCCATAAGGGTTCCCATTTTCTTTCCTTTTGCCAAACCAAGGGTATAGATTGCCAATAGCACGGAAAGTAACAAGGCGATGACGGGATTCCCTATAAACATGAGGATGTTTTTTAATGTGCCTGCTACGATAAATTGGTCAGCTGCGATACCAATTCCAATAAAAATGATGGGCGAGAGGGCAGTCAAAATACTTGTCCAGATAGACGGTAGTTGTTCTGGAGGGATGATATTTGGATTATAAAACTCTTTTAATGGTTTGGCCTCAATATTTTTAATGGTTCGGGCAAATAGGGGTCCGGCCACGATAATGGCTGGTATGGCAATCACGACACCGTAAAGCAAAGTCTTCCCTATATCCGCATTGAACATAGCGGCAATGGCGGTGGGTGCAGGGTGGGGAGGGAGATAACCATGGGTCACTGATAGCGATGTCAGCATAGGCAACCCCACGTACAATAGGGGCAGTTTGGTAGAAATTGCTACGCTAAAAACTAGCGGAATTAAAATGACGAAGCCTACAGAATAAAACATGGGAATACCTACGATGAATCCTGTGATGACCATGGCCCATTGCACATGTTTTACCCCAAATTTATCGACTAAACGTGTAGTAATCTGTTGGGCAGCACCACTGTCCGCCACCAATTTTCCCAACATGGCTCCCAAACCAAGTATCAGCACTAAAAAGCCTAACGTGTTCCCGATACCTCTTTGGATAGATTGTACCAGTTGGTCCAAAGGCATACCCTGGAAGATGCCCACAAAAAGACAGACAATGATAAATGATAAAAAGGCGTTTAGTTTTAATTTGGCTATCAGTAGGAAGAGCAGTAGAATACCTACAATGGCAATGATCAATGGCATAATGGCTGGTATGTATCGGACTAAAATACATATTTAACCCAGAATCATGGGAAACCAATTACAATGAATCATGTTTCCCCAATCAAAAAACCCTCTTCTATTAAAAGAAAAGGGCTTATCAGTGAGTGATGTTCAATTAATTAACCAGTTCATTTTGATTTCGGAACACCAATTCGTCATCAAATGAATCCAAAAGTACAATACTATCCGATTTTATGCTTCCAGCCAATAGTTCTTTGGACAACTTATTGAGCACTTCTTTTTGAATGAGCCTTTTCACAGGTCTGGCGCCAAATTGGGGATCATATCCTTTTTCAGCCAAATAAGCAATGGCTTCCTCAGTCGCATCCAAAGTAATATGCTGTTTGGACACCATCTTTTTAAGCAGTTCCAATTGTAACCTGACGATATCCTTGATGTTGGATTTGCTCAGCGGAGTAAACATGATGATATCATCAATGCGGTTTAAGAACTCCGGACGAATAGTTTTGCGTAGCAATCCCATTACTTCGATTCTTGCTGCTTCTGCTGCACTGTCCACATCAATGGCATCCTCAAACTTTTCTTGGATAATTTGACTACCCATATTACTGGTCATAATGATGATGGAGTTCTTAAAATCGGCAACACGTCCTTTGTTGTCTGTCAATCTTCCTTCATCCAACACTTGAAGCAAGATGTTGAACGTATCGGGATGGGCCTTCTCTATCTCGTCCAACAACACTACGGAGTATGGTCTTCTTCGCACAGCTTCTGTCAATTGACCTCCTTCGTCATAGCCCACGTAACCGGGAGGTGCGCCTACCAAACGGCTCACAGAGTGCCTTTCTTGGTATTCGCTCATGTCAATACGTGTTATGGCGTTTTCATCATCAAAAAGGTAAGCGGCCAATGTTTTGGCCAGTTCCGTTTTACCAACTCCGGTATTTCCCAAGAAGAGGAAAGAACCTATTGGTTTTTTGCTGTCCTGGAGACCTGCACGGCTCCTTCTAATGGCATCCGACACAGCAACAATGGCTTCTTCTTGTCCCACGACCCTTTGATGCAATACATCTTCTAGCTTTAGCAATTTTTCACGTTCGCTTTGCATCATTTTGGTCACAGGGATACCGGTCCATTTGGCCACCACCTCGGCAATATCTTCGTTGGTCACCTCTTCTTTGATGAGAGTACCCGCAATTTGCTGTTGTGCAAGATCATCCTGCAATTTTTCCAGTTTTTCTTGTGCTTCTTTGATTTTTCCATAGCGCAGCTCGGCTACTTTTCCGTAATCGCCGTTTCGTTCTGCACGCTCCGCTTCGAGCTTGAAATTCTCTATATCCTGCTTTGTTTTTTGAATTTCATCCACAACGGTTTTTTCACTTTCCCATTGGGCAAAGATTTCATTGCGCTCTTCTTTCAAATTGGCCAGTTCAAGGTTTAAACTTTGCAGCTTTTCCTTGTCGTTTTCCCTTTTTATGGCTTCGATTTCGATTTCCAATTGCATGATCTTGCGATCTAGCACATCCAGTTCTTCCGGTTTGGAGTTGATTTCCATTCGTATTTTGGATGCGGCTTCATCCATAAGGTCAATGGCCTTATCCGGCAAAAACCGATTGGTGATATAGCGCTGCGAAAGCTCTACGGCGGCAATTACCGCTTCATCTTTTATCCTCACTTTATGATGGGCCTCGTACTTTTCCTTGATTCCCCGAAGAATAGAGATGGCACTTTCCGTATCAGGTTCATCGACCACCACTTTTTGAAATCTACGCTCCAAGGCTTTGTCCTTTTCAAAATATTTTTGGTACTCATCCAAAGTAGTTGCTCCAATAGCTCTAAGCTCACCACGGGCCAATGCGGGTTTTAGAATATTGGCGGCATCCATGGCACCTTGCCCACCTCCTGCACCTACCAGTGTATGTATTTCATCAATGAAGAGCACAATATTGCCATCCGAAGAGGTCACTTCCTTAATTACCGCCTTTAGGCGTTCCTCAAACTCTCCTTTATATTTGGCACCTGCAATCAAGGCTCCCATGTCGAGCGAATAGACGGTCTTGTCCTTGAGATTCTCAGGTACATCCCCCTGTACAATTCTATGGGCCAATCCTTCGGCGATGGCCGTTTTTCCCACTCCAGGTTCGCCCACCAACATGGGGTTGTTTTTTGTTCTACGGGATAGGATTTGTAATACCCTTCTTATCTCTTCATCTCTGCCGATTACTGGGTCCAATTTACCGCTGTCGGCCAACTGATTCAGGTTCTTGGCATATTTATCCAGTGAATTATAGGTTTCCTCTGCACTTTGAGAGGTTACCTTTCCACCTTTTCTCAGTTCCTTTATGGCAGCGTTCAGGTCTTTTTCGGTTACGCCTTGGTCTTTTAGGATTTGCGCAATCTTACTTTTGGATTTAAATAACGCAAGCAATAAGTGTTCCACCGAAACATACTCATCCCCTTGTTTTTTGGCAATTATGCTGGCTTCGTTCAAAGTTTTGCCCCCTTCCCTTGAAAGCATGATGTCTCCCCCAGATACTTTGGAAAAGCTTTCAAGCTCCTTATCCAAAATTTGGTTGACCATAACATTGTTAACATTCAGTTTTTTGAGAATGAATGGCAACACGTTCTCATCCACCTCGGCAATGGCCTTATATAGGTGTTCGTTCTCTATCTGTTGGTGGCCATATTCTTGGGTCAATTGTTGCGCCCTTTGAACGACCTCCTGTGATTTTATGGTAAAGTTGTTAAAGTTCATATCTAATCTTTTTACCATTATTGGTCAACAATCCTACCAGAGCTAAGCTCCGGTCAAAATGTCACCAAATCATTGAAAAACAAGGACATTTCGTCAGGTTGTAAGTTTGTTGTTCTTTAACGACATAGGTCTTAAATTTAACCCATGGGATTTTTTGACAATTTATTTGGAAGTAAAAGTGAAGAAGAAACATCTAACGGTGGCGTGCCATGGGTTTCGTTAATTTCCTCTTCGCAACTTGATGATTTAGTGGAGCAATCAAAAAGCAAGGCGCAAGTAGTATTTAAACATTCCACTACGTGTGGAATCAGTGGTATGGTGTTGCGGATGTTTTCTTCTTCTTACGCTGCTGAAGAAAATGCCGATTTTCACCTGTTGGATTTGCATGCCCATAGGGATATTTCCAATGCCATAACATCTCGGTTTGGTGTTATGCATCAATCACCCCAACTTTTGATTATAAAAGAAGGCAAGGTTGTTTTTCATACTTCCCATGGGGCCATTGCAGATATAAACCTTCAAGACTATCTATAAAAAAGCCCCGACAGCTGTCGGGGCTTTTTTATTTAATTAGTTAAATTGGTGTTGACTCACAATGCTCTTGAGTCGGGCCTTCAGGTCTTCTCCGGCATCATATACCATTTGCTCATTACTGGGAAAAGGCACCGCCCTTAAATCCAGCAAAGCAATTAAATCAGTATCCAAGGCTCTTCGGTCTCCTTGATAGTTGGCATATATATGCTCAAAGACAAACTCGCTGGATAGGGGATAGGAGTTGATTTCCTGTCCGCTCCTAAGGTCCGTAAAACGTACCTTGGCTCCAATCTGGGCACTTTTAAATTGAGTGAACCTATAAAAATTACACTGTACCGTTCTAAATCGGTCCACTTGAATTCGATTTCCAAGACTATCCTTTACGGCGTTTCCTTCCTCATCCAATAGGTACTCATAGCCATCCTTAATTTGTTTTTCCTTGATGATTTGGGTCTCGTTCACCTGCTCGGGCGATATATTGATTTCCATAAAATCGAGGTTCATGGCATAGTCATACTTCACATCGGATAGCGGATTGGTATGATATTGCATCCAAAAATTATCTATGCCATATGCGTTGAAATCCAAAAGCTCACTTTCAAGCCGTTCGGGAATGATTTGCTGAGTGGCGTTTCCTATTTCCACCTTTACATATTCCAAACCTCTTTGATAGGCTTCATTCATTTTCCCCACAACATCTTTATATCCTGGATTAATGTCCTGAAGATATTTCAAATCGTCGTAAGCAGCTCTATAATCGGCTTTCTGTCTTGCAGAAGTCAAAAGCATGGAAGCGTTATCGTACAAATATTCCGATAGGTCTTCTTTAACGGCAAGAATGTCTCTGTCATAATTCTTAAAAGAAAATCGCGCTTCCCGGCCTTCATCATAAATTGGCAATGGCAAAAGGGGCCTGATACGTTGTTGTATACCCCTTAGCTGTTGATACTTTTTAAATATCCTCTCTAAATTGGCAGGATTTCCATCTTGTTGTAAAAAGGAAATCTGCTGTAGCTCACGGTCGGTGAACTTGGCAAAGGCCTCTTCCAATAGCAATACATAATCTTGATGGCCTTTCTTGGTCTTATTGTCTGCCAAGTTCTTGATGGCCTTGTTCATTGCAGTCATATAGTTACCGCTATTCAGGGCTTCCTGTGTTTTCTTGACACCGCTACATGCGGCAAGAACAATCAATGTGGTTAAGAGTAGTATTCTTTTCATGGTTTCAGATTTTATTGGTTACATGTTGGTTTTTTCAATTGCTGTGCCAAAAACCATCATTGTAGTAACGAAAAAGGATGAACGGTAGTATATCATCGGTGTAAAACCCAAAAACTGGAAAGTCTTTGATTTTTGATGCATTGTTAATTGTTGTTTGATAAAAACTTAGGGTACCGCGTTTTTTTTGGTTTCAAATCAACATCGTATTTGTAATTTTAGCCTTTCTTAATTTTAGATAAATGCAAAGAGATCATCAGGTTTTTGACCTTATAGCAAAGGAAAAGGAGAGACAGATTGAAGGGATAGAACTTATCGCCTCTGAAAACTTTACCAGTCCCCAGGTAATGGAGGCCGCTGGATCTGTACTGACCAACAAATATGCTGAGGGCTATCCAGGGAAACGCTACTACGGCGGTTGCGAAGTTGTAGATGAAGTGGAACAGCTTGCCATTGATAGGGCCAAGGCTCTTTTTGGGGCGGAGTATGCCAATGTACAACCACATTCCGGGTCGCAAGCCAATGCGGCAGTCTACCATGCATGTTTGCAGCCTGGTGACACTATTTTAGGTTTTGATTTATCACATGGAGGGCATTTAACGCATGGCTCTCCTGTTAATTTTTCGGGAAAACTATATCGTCCTGTTTTTTATGGAGTAGATGAAGGGACCGGGACATTGAATTATGACAAAATCCAAGAAATTGCGGATAAGGAAAAACCCAAATTGATCATTGCAGGAGCGTCGGCCTATTCACGGGATATGGATTTTAAACGTTTTAGGGAAATTGCTGATAGCGTGGACGCCATTTTGCTGGGCGATATTTCCCATCCTGCAGGGTTGATAGCTAAGGGAATTCTCAACGATCCCATTCCACATTGCCATGTTGTTACCACAACCACCCATAAAACCTTAAGGGGCCCTCGTGGCGGGTTGATTTTAATGGGAAAAAATTTCGACAATCCTTTTGGTATTACTTTGAAGAGTGGAAAATTGAGAAAGATGTCCGGGCTTTTGGATTTGGCGGTATTTCCGGGCAATCAAGGAGGTCCGTTGGAGCATATTATTGCCGCAAAAGCAATTGCTTTTGGGGAAGCACTTTCTGATGATTTTTTGCATTATATGTTACAAGTGAAGAAAAATGCAGAGGCTATGGCCAAAGCCTTCATGAAAAAGGATTACAAAGTAATTTCAGGCGGTACGGACAACCACATGATGTTGATTGACCTAAGAAACAAGAATATTACCGGAAAAGATGCTGAAAAAGCGCTGGAAAAGGCTGCCATCACGGCGAACAAGAATATGGTGCCTTTTGATGACCAATCCCCTTTCATCACATCGGGAATCCGATTTGGCACCCCGGCCATCACTACCCGAGGTCTAAAAGAAGAACACATGGAAACCATTGTGGAGTTTATTGATCAGGTAATCATGAAACCGGATAATGAGGAGGTAATTGCTCAAATAAAACAAAAGGTCAATGACTTGATGAAGTCACGACCTTTGTTCAATGGGTAATTGTAGGATATTTACTTGTAGCTTATTCCAATAAAAAAAGATCTTCGTTACAAAATTGCTTGTTTTCCAAGTCGTATACCATAACCCGGTGTTTTATGCCCTCTTCAAAATACAACCCCCAATAGCTAAAATAATTGTTTTGTTCTTTTTCCAGACCTGGTATGTCTGGGAGGGTATCCTCAAAGACGGGAACAAAAATTTCATAGGGCATTTCGGTCAGTCCTTTGGTAAAATAGACGAAGTGTTCGCTTACCTTGGTAATTATCTGCTCCAACTGCTCAGGGATGCTTTGGTCATACAGTTGAGTAATGATGATGGATGTGTCCAAAAAATTCAAGGAAATTTCCGAAAGCTCCAATGTATTGTCGTTACACTGGTTCAACCTATTAAAGGTCTCCAAAAAGGATAGTACCGGTTTGCTACCATTATCAGCACTATTAAAACCACCCCAACTTCCACTATTAAAATGGTGAAGACCTACCGTTAGGCCAAAATTGCAACATATATCAAGAATTAGTTCAGTTTTTTTACTTTCCTGTGAGTGCTTAAAGAGGAGTTTGGTTTCCGAAAAAAAATCTCTGTCAACCGAATTCATGAATTCCACTAGACCTTTGGTAATTCCTTTATCAGGGTTGATTTCGTTAAAAAAATAGGGATCGGTATTGTTTGGTATCGACATTGAATCACTTTCAATATTAGCTATACTAAAATTAAAGTGAATCTTTTTTTTGGGATTACAGCAAATCCTTAAAAATTCTATGGATTTTATACATTTTGTAGGTTTTTTTGGTCAAAAGCAGTAAAAAAGACACATAAAGCCAAAAAACGTCAGATTAGCCGTTTTTTTTATTTAAATAAAACCTTTGTTTTTAGCGGCCAAAATTAGAGCGAGGTCGTTTTCATTTTCCGTTCCAAACAGCGTTTTTAAATGACGCTTCCTGTTCTCGATGGAAGAGGGGGACAACCGGATAAATTTTTCCAAATCTTTCGTTTTGGTGCCTTTCGATAGGTGAAAGAGTATTTTTCGGTCTTTTTCATCGAGTTCTATATCATTGGCCATTTTTTTTCTGATGGCCCCTAAAGCTTTTGAAGAATAGTAGGGTGGGTCAAGCACAATGGTTTTAACGGCATCTTCCAAACTCTTGGGATCAATATCGGTTTTTACCAGATAGCCATCTGGGTCTACAGTTTTTAAGATGCTATTGATCCTGAAGTTATCACTGAAGGAGGACATGTAGACTATCTTGGTCTCTGGAACCAGCTTTCGTGCCAAAATGCCCAAATCCTCACCTGTGTAGGGTTGGTCTTCGTTGGGAGCGAACAGTTGTACATCCAAAAAAAGAATATCGTACTTGAAGGAGTCAACAGAATCTTCAATTATTTTTTTCGCAGACTCAAAAGTAGTGGCGGTGTCCACAATAATGTTATATCCATCAAATTCCACATCTTCCAAAATGAACTTATAGCCCAATATGGTTATTTCGTGGTCGTCCACAGCCAATATGCGCAGAGTTTTGGTCGCTTCCTCGGTGTGTTCTGGATTAGACATTGAGTGCTTGTTTTGTTTTTTTAGTCTCTTTTGAATCTTTCAATAGGGTTGGACTGCTGGGAATTTGAACCCAAATGGCAGTTCCCTTACCTTTTGTACTGTCTACCTTCAAGGTACCCTTTAGTTTTTTTACCCTCGATGCGACATTTCTGAGGCCAATCCCTTTTTTTGCCTTGTTCGTATCAAAGCCAATGCCGTTGTCGGCAATACTCAATTCCAACATGTCATCGTCAACTTTCATTGCAATATCCACTTGGGTGCATTGCGCGTGTTTTACACAATTTTGTAACGTTTCTTGAACAATACGATAGATATTGATTTTGGTGTCACCAGAAAGGCTGTCCCAATCTACCTTGGAACTGTATGTGAAATTACACAAGATTCCAGAGGATTTGCCAATGTCATCTATCAAATCTTCTAACGATACAATAAAATTATAAAATTTTTGATAGGAGGCATTACTGAGCTCATGGGAAATGGTCCTGATTTCCTCTTCCACCTCCCGTAATTTTTCTATGAAATCGGCTCGTTTTTCCACGGCACCGGGGTCGCCTTTTCCATTGAGGCCGCTTAGAATAAGCCGAATACCCAACATTTGGCCCAAAATGCCGTCATGTAGTTCTTCCGAAATACGCTTTTGCTCCAATTGTTTACCCTCCTTGAGTTTGCCCTGTTGCGAAAGCATCAGGTTGTAGATTTCCTGATTGCTCTCTTGTTGCTTTTGTTTGAATTTGAGCCTGTTGTTGTGTACCCGCTGGGTAACGATGATTATGGTTGCCACACCCATAAAAATCAAGGCCAATGCCGCTGCTATCCATATTTGCCGCTGACGGGTGAGAAACTTGTTTTCCTCAATTACCTCGTCAGTCTCCAAACGGATCCGGGCAAACTTGTCCCTTTTGGCGCGCTCCTCTGCCTTTATGGTCTCGTTCAGGTTGTAGTAGGCATTGGAATAGGCCACAGCGTTTTCACTGTCCCATTGGGTAAGCAGTCGAAGCACCTCCAACAAGCGATCATTATTGCTGGTCTCTTGCGCAATATTTCGCGACTCTTGGGCATATTGAATGGCTAGGGCGGTATCACCTTGGGACATTTTCAGTTCGGCATAGTACTGCTTTGCCCGGGCTTTGCTATATAAGTCGCCAACACTATCGTGAATTTTGATGGCGGTTTCTAAATATTCATTAACATTATCCACGTTTTCACCTTCCTTAAAAATAGAGTAGGCGTAGCCTGCAAGCGCTAAAGAATACAATTCTGGAGCAGTTTTTCTCAGTTTGTCATCCGTTATAAGTTTTTGCAATGCCTTTTTTCCATCAGAATATTCTTCCATATTTAAAAACTCATCTGCAATGTTGTTTTGATTTTGCCAGACGAACCTAGTTTTGTTTGTCGATTCTAGAAACCTAATTTGGGATTTAGCTTTTTCAAAATACTCTAAAGCTTTCGTGTTGTTATCCATACCGCTAGCAATAATACCCAAAACGTTGTAGCAGTTATAAATTCTGAGCTGGTCATCCAAATCATCAAAAATCTTTAAGGCTTTGGTCATACTAATTTCTGCGCCCAAATAATCCTTATAAGAATTCTGAATGTTTCCCATACTATATAGCATGCGACCTTGCAGTGAACGAGAGGTGGAATCCATGGGCATTTTGTCAAAGCTTCGATAAGCACTTCTAAAGTGAAAATAAGCACTGTCCAACACCCCATAATCACGAAAAAAGGAAGCCAAATCCCAATGGGACTCTCCCAAGGTCTTGTAAAGCTGAGCCCTTTGTGACAAATCTTGAACTTTCCTATTCATGCTTCTAAAAGCTGAGGAATCTTCTATCTTTTTATACGCTAAGGATATTCGAGAAAGGTGGTCTAGCCGTGTAGTGTCATTGTCTATTTGATTGGCCAAGTTTTCCGCCTGTTGCAAAAAGGATTTACGTTCTTCCATAAACAGTTCTGTACTGTCCTTAGAAATGGAAATCCAACTCTCAATTTTTTTGGATAGCGGATTTTCTTCCTGTACTTGTTGCTTTCCATTATGCCCGCATGCAGTAAATAGTAAAATGAATAGTATGAAGAAGCTGTTTTTCAATAGAATGTACTAAAAATCAAATGTTGGTTACCATCTTTTACTACAAGGTACTAAAAAAGCCCCAAACCCTTCCGGGATATGGGGCTATAAATCTAGAATACATTTGCTATAATTTGCGATCCTCATCCATAGTATACGGCAACTGAGGCACCACTTCTTTTACAGTTTGGGGTCTAATAGGTTCCCTGAGTTGTTTTTGTTGTAGTTTAGCTATTTTGAACCACAAGTTTGTGACCATTTCATTGTCATTCATGGCATATTGTATCGAAAACATTCCCAAAAACCAAATATTGATTACAAGAACAATCCATATTCGGACTAATTTTGCCCAATACATGGAACTAGCTATTGTCTATCATCATCATTTGCTTCTTTTCCGTCAGTAGCCTCCTGATCTAAACTTGCAAAAAGGCTTTCGGCTTCCTGAACATCGGTTTCGGCTTCACAAGAGAACATTCCTAAGGTAAAAAGGGCCACGGCTGCAATAGTTAAAACTTTTTTCATAGTCTACGTTTTAAAGTTAAAAATTGGTTTATGCAGCCAAAATAACACTCAATAAAACGTATGTAGCGGAGTGCACTGGGGTTTTAGTATTTACCCAGCTTCTGTTAGAATTTTACGGAAATCTGAAAGAATTTGTCTAATTCAATGCCTTAATTGCTGTTTTGGACAGCATTTCCTTTAAGGCATCTATTTTGTCCCGATAGGTTTTGGTAAAGGGAATTTCCTCCTGCCGTTCATTACGCAAAGTGCAGATGGACTTACCATAATTAATGCGCGAAACATAGGTGCTGTTCAAAATATAGCTTTGGTGAATGCGAATGAAGCTTTTAGGCAGCGTATCCTCAAAAGATTTCAATGTTTTGAAAGCACTTACCACACGGCCATCCTTCATAAAAAAATCTGTGGTGTTGTTATCCGACTTCAAATACAATATTTCCCGCGTGTCCAAGTATCTGTAGTCCTTATATGATTTAAGACAGATGGTGGAAGGCAGTATTTGTTTTGGATGTCTTTTGCGAAGCCGCATTATGGATTTTCGAATATCGAATTCGTTGTGTGGAAGGATCCAATAATCAAAGAACCCACTTTTGATGGCGTTGTAGGCATATTTTTTGGTTTTGGAGAACCCTATCATAATGGGCAGTGTTTGAATGTATTCGTTTAACTCCGTGACCATTTGAAAGTAGGACATACCCTGTTCGCCCAAATTTACCAAAACCACATCTGGAGTATGCTTAAGTATGGTGTTAAGACCATCAGATGGATTCTGGGCCATGCCCGCACATGTAAAATCATCATATTCTTCCAAATATAGTTGTATTTGCAGTTTGGAAGAAGCATCAGAATCTATTATCACGTAGGTATAATCCATGGGTAATGTGCTGGGTGCAAGTTACTAACAGCTAATAAAAAACGATTGCAGTTTTTCCTTAAAAAAACTATGGATTATCCTCAAAATCAGGAAGTTTTCTTACGGAGCCTTTATTTTTTTCCTAAAATCCTAATTCTCAGCAACGAACTCATAAGCACCAATATCCGGATTTTGGCTTCGATTATTTCCCAAGATATCCATCGGAACGGGATTGGCAATATTAGGTTCCGCCGCATCAATTGCCGCAGAGCCAGGTCCAATTTGAAATTGGTTTTGAAATGGCTGAAGAAAGTTCGGAGGTTGATTCAAAAGAATATTCAGGTAACGGGCGGCATCGTCAAAATCGAATAAGGGGTCCGATGCGAACTGATTGTCAGCATCCTCCAACTGAATCAGGCAGTTTTGGAAACGAAAATTGAAATCTGCACTCGAATCTTGTGTTAGTGCCAGCTCTTTTGTGGAGCTTCCGCCCACAATGCAATTAATGAAATCGGCGTTAACAAGATCAGCTGATTCGAGGCCCTTGGAATTGGATAGTTGTAAGGCAGGACCAGCTCTAAAGCCATTGCTCCAATAGTTGGCCACAGTACAGTGCGTAAACTGATGATTTCCACCCAAATCAAGAGTCAAGGAGGTGTTTCCCGCACTGCCCAACACTGTATTTTCGGCAATAATAAATGCAGAAGTGGCCCAAAAATTACTGTTTAAACTATTGTATATCTGTGAGTTGCGAATTGTGAGTGTAGGTGTATCCCACGGATTTGTCCCTTGCACCCGAAGACCTGTGGTTCCATTTTTTAAAGTGAGATGATTAATTTGATTGTCCACACTTCCCTCTTGTATCCAAACAGTTCCCCACTGACCGGGTTCGTTTGCATAGGTGGTCTCCAACCGATCGCCCTCAAAGATGACCTCGTTTTCCAAAAGTTCTTGGTCCAGGCTCAAGGCACCGTTGATTTGTAGGTTGGCTCCCGCATTTACCACAATACCGGAATTATTGTGAAAATGAACCCGAGTTCCAGGTTCCATGGTCAACGTAGTGCTCTCTGCAACAGCGGCATATCCATAAATCACATAAGGTTTCTCATTGGTAAAAGCTAGTTGATTGGGCTCCAGAACAAATCCTTGGACCTTAATTTCGTTGCCTGCCTCGTCCAATCCCAAAACAAGTGTCTGTTTGCTGCCGTTGGAAAGGGTGGAAGGGAATAGGAATATGGCATCCTTTACCAAAGTGACCAATGCAATCTTTTGAGTAGAATTTTCACTTCCAAAAAGCAGATCTTCCGTATACAAGAATTCATTTTCAAAAGTTTCAGAAATGTCAAATGTGGTTTCTATAAAAACAAAAAGACTGTCCCTGGCCAACAAGGGAATGTCTTCAAACTCTTTTCCTGCTATACCGTCCACATTGAGTCGGTAGCTGCTTTTCTGTCCATTTTCCAGACCTACGAAGGGAATCAGGATGTCTTCGTCAGAAGTATTGTAGACTTTTAAGGTATACGTGCTACTGCCAATATTGGTGAATACGGTATCCAGAAACACGGTATCCTTGGAAAAACGAAGATTTCCTGAACTGGGGACATAATTAAAATCTTCCCGGCAAGAACTCAGCAGAAATACCGAAATGAGGGTCAATGCTACTGCCAATCCCAAAGAAAATGAATGTTTCGCCATTATTGGAATAATTCTTTAACGGATTCCGGTACCCGCTTCGGTCTGAAACTTTGGCCATTTAAAAGACACCATTCCGTACTAGCGCTAACTAAAAGTTGCCCTGTTTTATTGTTCTTTATTTCCACAATTCGAGTGGAGATGGGGCCCTTATTTTCTTTGATATAGGTTTCAAGTGCAACGGAATCTCCCAGAACGGCTGATTGGTGGTATGTGATGTTGTGGTTTTTTACAACCCAAATCATTTTTTGGCGTATTTCGGGAGAGGTGACCTTAAACCAGTGACTTTTAGAAATATCTTGAATCCATTGCACGTATCGCACATTGTTTACGTGTTTCAGTTCATCCAAATCATCTTGGGTAACTTCACGGACTTCCGAATAGCGACGCATTATTCCTTCTTCATAATTTGAACTTCGAACAATTTGTCCCAGTTTTTACCAGTTACAAAAAAAGTGCCTCGGTCCTTGTGGTATGCAACACCGTTTAATACCGAATTGGTTTCGTCCCATTCCGGTCCTTTTTTCACTTTTCCCTTTAAACCACCGAAGTTGATTACTCCTTCTATAGCTCCTGAACCAGCATCAATGATCATCATGCTTTCCCTTTGATACACATTGGCGTAAATTTTTCCATCCACATATTCCAGTTCGTTGGCCTTATTAAATATGGATTTGTTTGTGACCGTTTCAATATAACCCTGTTCATTGAGCGTGTTGGGATTTAAAAACCAGATTTTTTCCGTTCCATCGCTTTTGAAGATTTTTTCTCCATTATTGCAAAGTCCCCAACCTTCACGGCTTTTACCGTAGGTAAAGTTTCTTAATTTTTCGAGATTGGTAGGGTTGTAGACATACCCGAACCCACTTTGCCAGGTAAGCTGGTACAATTTATCGTTTATTATTGTAATCCCTTCACCGAACACGGTATTGTCCAGATCAACTTTTTGTAATACTTTGCCAGTTTTATAATCAACTTTCCTCAACGTAGAGGCTCCCTTTTTTCCTGTACTTTCATATAAGGTGTCTCTGTAGAACTCCAGACCTTGTGTGTATGCTTTCGGGTCATGGGGATAGGTATTGATTATTTCATAGGTGTAAACTTCAGGTGGTGTGGAAGACAAAAGTCTTATCTTTTTCTCAATCTCAACAGACTGTTCCCCGTAGGTGATTTTGGCAATCAACGTTTTATTTCCCAAAGTCTGTGAAATCAGTTTTATTTTCCCATTTTCCAAGGGTAATTCTTGTCCATCAATCAAATATTGGACATGGTCAAGGGCAATACCCTTTTTGTTCTTTATCGCCACTCCAATTTCCTGATTTTGTTGGAGCTTGTTTTTGTTCTCAAGCTGAATGGAAAACAGTTTGGATGGGTCGGTATCACCTCCGCAACCAAGGAAAAAAAGAAGAAAACCGAATATGGAAAGCAGTTTGACCATTTTTTTGGTACTAAAGTTCATGAATGTTGTCTCAGGTCATCGAAATTAAGAATGAAATAGGATTGCAGCAAATTTAAAATGGTCGTATATTTGCATTTGGCAAGTCCTACACGACCAGCTCCTGCAGAATCCCCCAGGGCGGGAACGCAGCAAGGGTATGTGGTCGTAGCGGTGCGATGTAGGTAGCTTGCCTTTTTTTGTGCCCAAAATTCAGTAGATTGCAGCCTTTCCCCTCTAAAAATCAAGCAGGAAATGGACAAAAAAGTTATTTTGATCACTGGTGGTTCCTCTGGCATAGGAAAATCTATTGGAACTTTCTTGACTTCAAAGGGAAATAAGGTCTATGGCACAACCCGAAACTTGAACAAGCACACTGATTTTGATGCTTTTGAATTGCTCCAATTGGATGTGAAATCACCCGAAAGTATACAAAAAGCCGTTTCCCAAATAGTATCGAAGGAAGGAAAACTCGATGTATTGGTAAACAATGCAGGTGTGGGCATCACAGGACCAGTAGAAGAGACCCCCCATGAAGAGATTTTGAACGTTTTCGACACCAATTTTCATGGTCCGGTGCACATGATGAAAGCAGTTTTGCCTCAAATGCGCAAACAAGGGGGCGGACTCATCATCAACATAACTTCCATTGCAGGCTACATGGGATTGCCATTCCGAGGCTATTACTCAGCAACAAAAGGTGCTTTGGGTCTTATTACGGAGGCGCTTCGTATGGAGACCAAGGATTTTGGCATTAAGATTACCAATGTGGCCCCTGGTGATTTTACGACCAACATTGCGGCTGGGCGCTATCATGCCCCTGTGGCACAGGGGTCGGCCTACGAGCAAGTATACCAACAAAGTTTGGACTTGATGAATCAACACGTTGATGCAGGGGGAGACCCTATGATGGTAGCCCGCAAAGTGTATAAGATCATACAAAAGCAAAAACCTAAGATCCATTATCCGGTGGGGGCTTTTATGCAAAAAATTTCATTGTTTTTGAAGAAAATCCTGCCCGGTAAGGTGTACGAAAAACTTTTGCTCAATCACTATAAACTCTAGATAGATGGCATGTTTTTTGATTCTCATTTTAGCATGGAAAAAAGTAAAAGAATACTAAAAATTTGTCTGGTCACATGTGTTGCCCTTTTTGTCAACAGTTGTGATGAAGTCTACGAGTGCATTTTTAATATCAATCCAGAGATTCACGATAGATCCTTGGAAATAGGTTTTCTCGGAGAAAGATATTACGATATTATTACGGCCGAAATCAGCAACGAGGTCAACGACAACGACTACTTCTACGATTTTGAAATTTTTGGAGAGCTTCCCCCGGGTATTTTTTATGACATCAACAGGAGGTCTATCGAGTTTTTTGGCGTACCTGAAGATGTGGGCAACTATAGGTTTAGAGTAGAACTTTTTGTTGAATCCTATGACTATGACGGATTCGATGGCAGCCCAACCTGTTCTGATTCTGCTGTTAGGGATTTTGTAATTCAGGTGGTGGACTAGTGCTCCTAAGATATTTTGATAAAATATGGGAGACAGGGTTGGTTAATGTTGTAAATTCGCAACGAATTCTATTACAACATAAAAATAGCTCGAAAACATGAAATTTTTTATTGATACGGCCAATTTGGACCAAATTTCAGAAGCTCAGCAATTGGGTGTATTGGACGGGGTGACCACCAACCCATCATTGATGGCCAAAGAAGGAATTACAGGAAAGGATAATATCTTAAAGCACTACGTGGATATTTGCAACATTGTTGATGGGGACGTGTCTGCAGAAGTGGTATCCACCAATTTTGATGGCATGATTAAGGAAGGCGAGGAACTGTCCGAACTACACGAGCAGATTGTGGTTAAGGTACCGATGATCAAAGATGGTGTCAAAGCATTGAAATACTTTTCAGACCACGGTATACGCACCAATTGTACTTTGGTATTTTCTCCAGGACAGGCACTCTTGGCCGCCAAAGCTGGAGCGACGTACGTTTCACCATTTTTAGGCAGGTTGGATGATATTTCTACGGATGGATTGAATCTTATTTCAGAAATACGTCTTATTTATGACAACTATGGTTTTGAAACACAAATACTTGCAGCATCCATTCGCCATACCATGCACATAATTGACTGTGCTAAACTAGGCGCCGATGTAATGACCGGACCCTTATCTGCCATTGATGGCCTATTGAAACATCCACTTACAGATATTGGATTGGAAAAATTCTTGGCGGATTATAAAAAGGGAAACTCTTAACTAGGAAAAGAATTTTAATTATCAAATGAAACCCGGAGCGTTCTGTTTCGGGTTTTTTGTTTAAAAAGAATAATACAGATTGGCAAAAGCATCTACAATAAGGGTATCCTTGGCAATGACGCATTTGTTAAGACCGTCCACGATCATGGCCATTTGAACCTCCTTGAAATCCTCCCCGTGGAATTGAGTGTTCTCGTCCAGACGATTTTCCTGTAGCAACAGTTTCCACTGTGGAAAACTAGTCCTAAGATTAATTCCCACAAAGTGGTGGTCAGGATATTCCTTTTTTAATTTTTCAACATGGGCGGTAACATTTTTAAAATGCCTTTTCTGTGAACCGGCCCAAAAATAGAATACCGTGGTTTTCCCTTGGCTGATTTCTTTTAAGGAAACTTCTTTGTTATCCACATTTCGCAAAACCAAATTAGGAAGTGCGTTTTTTGGCTGTAAACTTTGGATGCCATTGTAAAGGTGGGTAATCTCCTCTTTATGTGACTCGTTGCTTGAAAGCTTACGGAACTTGTCAATAAAAATCTGGCACTCTTCATTCGCTTGGTGCTCTTTCAAAAGATAGTCCATCGCAATATTTCTGAACAGAATATCCCTTAAATCCTGCTCTTTAACCAGACTGTCCACCAAATAGAGTTTGTGCTTGTTGAAATGTAGATGGGAACTTACCGGCTTCTTTTCCGTACTACAGTGCTCCATACAATCCATGTAGGAGAGATTACCAAAATGGTATTTCATGAAATCGAAATAAGGCCGGAAATACGTTAGGTCCCGATTGTTTAAATCGATGGTTTTGCGATAATCATAGAAGGAATCTTCCAGTTCATGTATAGTTTCCTCCCCAGTTTTCTTCTTGTGGTAAAAAGGATATTTTTCTTTGTAAATAAAAGTGTTGTAGTCGATGGAAGCCTTTGCCATGGCCAATACCTTATCCGACAGTTGGTTATCATTTGCCAACTCTTCCAAATGTTGGATTTTTTGGGACCGTAGGGAATCAATTTTTGTATCGAATGCCTGTGGGTCCAAAGCATAATATTTATAAATCAACGGCTCTTCCTTTTCAAAGGCAAGGAACATCTCGACCAAAAAGTTATTGATTTCACTGCCTTGACCGGAATACACCAGAGATTCATCAAACTCCACGGTGTTCAAACGAAAAAGAAGACTGTCTCCTTCTTGTAGGTAAACGTATTGCAATTCAGGACTGTGGTCAAAATGATAAAGTCCTTCTTCAATACCCTGAAGCCTAAAGGAGAATCTGTTTGTATCATCTAGTTTTGCCGAGTCGATATAGGCATCGTTACGGTAAAGAACCACATAGTCACTGGTCGGGTTTACAATCTCTCCGCCAAAGAACACAGAGGGGCATTCCGCCTGTTTGCCCACGCAACCTAAAACAGCAAGGAAAGAGAGGCTGAGTAAATATCTTACCATACAGGGAACCTTCATAGTTGAGCACAAAAGTAACAATAGCGGAAAACCCCTCTTGTTAATAGCTAGTTAAATGTTGTAAGTCCTTGTTTTTCTGTTGTTTAATAATGCACTTTTAAGTTGTTTTTAAGCATTTGTTTTAGCTATTTTTGCAAAAAATAAAATTACGCATGTTATCAGTATCAAATTTATCGGTACAATTTGGAAAAAGGGTCCTCTTCGACGAAGTGAATGTAACCTTTACGCAAGGAAATTGCTATGGAATTATTGGGGCCAATGGAGCAGGAAAATCAACCTTTTTGAAAATTTTGTCGGGTCAGCAAGACGCAACCTCGGGGAGTGTACAGCTAGAGCCCGGAAAACGGATGTCCATTTTGGAGCAGAACCATAATGCCTATGATGAATTTCCTGTATTGGAGACGGTTGTAATGGGAAACAAACCTTTGTACAACATAAGAAAAGAGATTGATGCGCTTTACGCGGATTATAATGATTCAAATGCAGAGAAAATAGGGGAGCTACAAGTTCAGTTTGAAGAAATGAATGGTTGGAATGCCGACAGCGATGCGGCAGCCTTGTTGTCCAATTTGGGCATTGCCGAAGAACTGCACTACACGACCATGGCCGAAATGGACTCAAAACTGAAGGTGAGGGTGTTGTTGGCCCAGGCACTTTTTGGAAATCCAGATGTGCTGATAATGGATGAGCCTACCAACGACCTTGATTACGAAACCATTCAATGGTTGGAACATTTTTTGGCCAATTATGACAATACGGTGATAGTGGTTTCACACGATAGGCACTTCTTGGATGCTGTTTGCACACATGTTGCTGACATCGACTTTGGCAAGATCAACCTGTTTTCAGGAAATTACACGTTTTGGTATGAGAGCAGTCAGCTGGCAGCGCGACAGCGTGCCCAGCAAAATAAGAAAGCGGAGGAGAAGGCCAAGGAACTACAGGAATTCATTCAACGTTTTAGTGCCAATGTGGCAAAAAGTAAGCAGGCCACTTCTCGAAAGAAAATGTTGGAAAAACTTAAGGTAGAAGACATTAAGCCTTCCAGTAGGAGATATCCTGCCCTAATTTTTGAACGGGAGCGTGAGGCCGGTGACCAAATTCTTCATGTAGAAGGACTTTCGGCTTCCTCCGAAGATGGGGATTTGTTGTTTTCCAAAGTGGATATCAACCTGGCCAAGGGAGATAAGGTAGCCATATTGTCCAAAGATTCTAGGGCTACCACAGCTTTTTACAATATAATCACGGGTAAGGTTAAGGCAGACGGCGGTTCCTTTCAATGGGGTGTGACCACAAGCCAATCGTACCTTCCAGCGGATAACTCAGATTTTTTCAAGGAAGATATTAATCTGGTGGATTGGCTTCGCCAGTGGGCCAAAACGGAAGAAGAGCGTGAAGAAGTCTATATACGTGGTTTTTTGGGTAAAATGCTCTTCAGCGGTGAAGAGGCACTTAAAAAATGTACAGTGCTTTCGGGTGGTGAAAAGGTGCGTTGCATGCTTAGCCGAATGATGATGCTTCGCGCTAACGTTTTATTGTTGGATGAGCCGACAAACCATTTAGATTTGGAAAGCATAACCGCGTTCAACAATTCCCTTAAAAATTTCAAAGGCACTGTTTTATTGACCACACATGATCATCAATTTGTGCAAACCGTTGCGAATCGGGTCATTGAATTGACACCAAAAGGAAGTATCGACAGATATTTAACTTTTGATGACTACATGTCCGATAAATCCATTAGGGAACAGCGAGAAAAAATGTACGCAGTAACCGCAGTCTAATCAACTGTTGAAATACTTACTGTTCCAAATGGCTGGATTAAAGTTTTTGCCCAATGCGAATCCATAGAAAATAACCACGGAGGCAATACACTTGAACATGAAAAAGAAAATGATCCAAAACTCAGCAGTTGAGTTGTTCTTGGAAAACAGTCCATTAGGCACCAGCAACGTAACCAAATAGCTAATCAATAGTACGAATATCGTAAGATTGACAATGTTCTTAAACGGCCATACCAGCACTTTCCGTAAGGGGTGCAGGTCATTCCCCCACTTGTGCACGAGATAGTAGTAATCGTTCCCAATCGGCGCAAACAATAAAGGGTCATCTTTATCCTCCAATTTAAAAAGCTTCGAGGGGGCCATTATCTTAAAGCCTTGGAGCGTAGTGTTGTGAACCTGTTCCAGATGCTGTATTTGATTCATAGCCGCATTTGGAATCTTGCTTTTAAAATATCGGCTGTCCAGAAACCGAAGTCGGTAATCAATGCAGATTTGTCTTATTTGATCTATATGGTAGATTCTATCCGTTTCGAGGGCATCAAAAACAAACCTATTACTGTTCGCATTGCCCACTGAGTCGATTTCAGCAGAAATTTTGGCATTCTTCATAACATCACTGTCAAGAAAAGCCTGGACTTCATTTAAATATTTAGTGTGATTTTGCTGTTTGTCCCTCACAGCTTGGAGCTTGTCCTCGATGTTGGTGTTCCTTAAAATCATATCTCTTTCTTAGCAATTCTTTCAAATTTAAGGATTTGGCACGTGGATTTAAAAAAGGGATGAGAACGAATAATGTTAACATTTTGTTAAATAAATTTGTTCACCGATCATAGTACGACTCTTTTGTCAAAAAGATGTATCTTATCGAAGTTTTTTGCACTTAATCGCAAAAACCTTTTAAAAGAATACGTAGCCCCAACATCCAGAACACTGCAATGAGAACCCCACTGACCAAATTCTTGGTATTTTTATGCCTGATTTCCTTTGCTTTTTTGAATGCCCAATCATTGACAGCAACTATCGCGGCTCCGGTTCAAAGTAGCTTATCAGAAAATAATCATAAGATACTTTTAGCTGCGGTTAAAGCGGCACAATTGGATTCTATTTTGATAAAATCTGGACCGTTTACCGTATTTGCCCCTTCGGACGCCGCGTTTGAGCGGTTCTCAAATACCCGAATAGAAGAGTTGATAAATGCACAAGATAAAAGTGAACTGAAATCCCTATTGAAATATCATATTGTTGCTGGCCATCTGACAGCTTCAAGAATTTTAAGGGCCATGTGCAGAGGCAACGGTAAGGCAAGCTTCACTACCATCCAGGGCAAAAAGGTAATTGCGCACATGGAGGGTTATGACATTGTACTGACCGACCCAACTGGAAACACAGCACGCATCACGGCAGCAGACCGTAATCTCGAAAATGGAATCATTCATGAGATTGACAGTGTTATTCAACCTACACGGATGTAGATAGCTAGCGTAATTCGGCTTTCAATTCTTTTTGATATGTCGTGGTAAGTTTAGACATGATTTTGTCAATCTGCTTGTCCGTCAACGTTTTGCCATCATCCCGTAAGGTAAAACTAACTGCGTAGGACTTTTTCCCTTCTGGAAGATTTTTGCCCGTGTACACATCAAATAGGCTCACTTGCTTTAATAGTTTTTTCTCTGTCTCCCAGGCCAAATCATATATCTGTTGGAAGGTGGAGCTTTCATCAACCAAAAGGGCAAGGTCTCTGTTTACCGATGGAAATTTTGGAATTTCCTGGAACGTAACATTTTCAGTACTTATTAAATTTAGGATATTGTCCCATTCAAAATCCGCATGAAAGATTTCTTGTTTTATATCGACTTTTTTAAGCACGGCCTTGCTTACAACACCATAAACACCCAACTTTCTTCCATCTAAATGGCATTGAACTCCTTCGGAAAAAATTCCATTTGCAAAGGGCTCGGCCGTAACATTTTGGAGACCCAAACGAGCAAAAAGTGACTCCACTACACCTTTTAGAAAGAAGAAATCTGTTTTTCTTTCCGGTGTGGTCCAACTGTTTTGTGTTCGGTTTCCAGAAATGAAAAGTGCAAGATGTCTGCGCTCTTCATTGTTTTCTTTTCCTCTGTGGTAGGTTTTGCCGAACTCAAAAAACCTGAGATTGGTAATTTGTCTGTTCAAATTATAAGTCAAGGTCTCCAATCCTGAAAACAACATGGATGTCCTCATTTCAGACAGGTCCGAGCTCAACGGATTCAGCATTTTGACAGGTTTTTGCTCCGAATCCCATAACATGTGCGACTCTAAGGGGATAAGACTGTTGGTCATAATCTCGTAAAAACCTTGTGAAGCAAGCATGTTGCCCACCACATCTTGGATTTTGTGATTCTCAAACTTAGAAGTTTTGGCTATTGAAGCTGTAAGCTTTTCCTTGTAGTCTATGTTATTATAGCCATACACCCGCAAGATTTCCTCTATCACATCCACCTCACGCTCCACATCCACTCTGTAGTGGGGGATTGTAAGCCCCAATCCCGATTCGGTTACATTGTTCACTTTTATTTCCAAAGAAGCTAAAATGGATTTTATGGTGTCCCTTGGAATCTCTTGGCCAATAAGTGTGTTAATTTTATCAAAAGTCAAGAATACTTGTCGTTCCTGCGCCTTTCTAGGGTATAAATCCACAACTTCGGAGCTAATATCGCCCCCTGCAATTTCTCGAATTAGTAGGGCGGCCCTTTTTAGCGCGTACTCCGTTATGTTGATATCAATCCCACGTTCAAAACGGAAAGACGCGTCGGTGTTTAAACCATGCCTTTTTGCTGTTTTCCGAATGGAGACTGGGTCAAAATAGGCACTTTCAAGAAAAATGGAGGTGGTGTCTTCCGTTACCCCAGAATTGATTCCCCCAAAAACCCCGGCAATGCACATGGGTTTTTCACTGTCACAAATCATCAAATCCTCTTCATGAAGTTCCCGCTCCACATCATCCAAGGTTTTGAATTTGGTCCCTGCCGATAAGGTTTTCACTTCAATCTTGCCGCCTTTTATTTTGTTGGCATCAAACGCATGCAAGGGCTGGCCAAGTTCATGGAGCACGTAGTTGGTGACGTCCACTACATTGTTGATTGGAGTAAGCCCGATGGCCCTCAATCTATTTTTAAGCCAATGGGGGGATTCTTGCACTATAAGATTACTTATGGTGACACCACAATAGCGCGGTGCTCTTTCGCCATCCATGACCTCCACATCTACCTTCAGAGATCTATTGTCTATGGAAAAATTACTTGTGGAGGGGGTAACTAATTGTTTTTGGATTTCCTGCTGCTCCAATCCTGCTTTTAGGTCACGGGCCACGCCGTAATGACTCATAGCATCGGCACGATTGGGTGTCAACCCTATTTCAAAAACCTCATCATGTTCAATTTCAAAGACTTCAGAACAAGGTGTACCAACTTTCAATTCATCGTTCAACACCATGATTCCCTCGTGGTTTTTTCCCAACCCCAGTTCATCTTCTGCACAGATCATTCCTTGGCTCTCCTCTCCACGGATTTTGCCCTTCTTAATTTTCCACGCTTCTCCTTCAGAAGTATAAAGTGTTGTTCCCATGGTGGCAACTGGAACTTTTTGTCCTTCGGCGACATTGGGCGCACCGCATACAATTTGAAGGGGTGATTCCCCGCCGATATCCACTGTGGTCAATTTCAAGCGGTCTGCATTTGGGTGTTGTTTGCAGGTGAGCACCTTGCCAACGACTATGCCATTAAGACCTCCCTTAACCGATCCAAAAGGGGAAATACCTTCTACCTCAAGACCCAAATCTGTGAGCAATTCTGCAACTTTCTGCGAATCCCAGTCCAAATTGATAAACTGCTTCAACCAGTTGTAAGAAATCTTCATACCCCAATTTTAGAGGGGACAAATATAACACAATAGGTCAACAGATTCAATGACAAAAGTTAGACATTAAAATAGGTAGAGATTTGAAATGGTTTTTCTATTTTTAAGAAAAATCTTTCAAAAGATGAAACGTGTAAGTGTTGGATTGTTGTTGATATGCGTCCTCTTTATTTCATGCAAACAGAAAGAAGAATCTTTGAGCGTGGGAGAGTGGTGGGCCAAAATGCAGGTGTCACCCGAATTGGAACTCCCATTCACCTTTGTTTTATTAGAAGTCGAAGGGCAATATATAATGGAGATCCATAATGCAGATGAAGTGGTACGTGTGGATGAAATACAGATTAGTGGAGATTCCTTGCTTATTCAAATGCCCGTATTTGAAGGGTACATCGCCGGCACTTTCACCGAAAATGAAATGCTGGGCAGTTTTATCAAGGAAAGCCTTGATCGAGTGGTGCCTTTTCAAGCGTACTTTGGAAAGAGAGATCGTTTTGAAGCCAAACATGAACCGACGGTAAACATTTCTGGGGTTTGGGAAACCTATTTTGATATTAATACCAGCGGAGAATACCCGGCAAAAGGGATTTTTATGCAAAATAATGGCAAAGTAAAAGGTACGTTCAGAACAAAGACAGGGGATTACCGCTTTTTGCAAGGGGTGGTCGATGGGGACAGTCTAAAACTCTCAACGTTTGATGGGGCGCACGTTTTTTTATTTATGGCACAGGTGACGGACAGTACTTTGGATGGACGTTTTTTTAGTGGCAATCATGATATTGAGGATTTTATGGGCGTTCGGAATGAAGCTTTTGAACTTCCAGATGCAGATTCATTGACTTTTTTAAGGGAGGGTTACGATAAGTTCGCATTTTCTTTTCCCAATGAAAATGGACGTATGGTAAGCCTTTCGGACACTCGATTCCAGAACAAACCGGTATTGGTTCAGATAATGGGCACTTGGTGTCCCAACTGTTTGGATGAAACCCGTTTTTATGTGGATTTTCTCAAGAATAACCCAGATACGGATGTGGAGTTGGTAGCCTTGGCTTTTGAATATGCCAAGACCGAGGAGAAAGCATTCGAAGGCATTAGAAGACTTAAGGAGAGGGTGGGAGCGGACTATCCCATCTTGTTGGCGCAATATGGCACCTCAAACAAACAAAAGGCCAATGAAAAACTGCCCATGTTGAATCATATATTATCCTATCCCACTACGATCTATATTGATAGGAGCGGGGATGTCCAAAAAATCCATACCGGATTTAATGGCCCTGCCACGGGAGAAAAATATTTGGAATTCAAAAAACAGTTTGTCGAAACCATTCAGCAATTGACCGCTCTGGATGTGGAAGGTTAAATGATGGTCGATTTCCCCAAATCGATGTTTTCATCATTCATGTTGAAATCATCTTCACTATCAACGATATTGTGGGCAATAAAATCGCCTACATGACTGGTCCCATATTGGCTTTTGGCATTCAAATCAGGAGTTACAATTCCTTTTTCAAGCGATTTGTCCACGGCTTGTCTAACAGCCATAGCTTCCTCATAAAGACCAAAATGTTCGAGTAGCATGGCAGCAGAAAGAATGGACGCAATAGGATTGGCAATATCTTTTCCCCTAGCCTGGGGATAGGACCCATGTATGGGTTCAAAAAGTCCGTTTTCATCTCCAACGGAGGCCGATGCGAGAAGACCAATGGAGCCACCAATCACACTGCCCTCATCAGAAATGATGTCACCAAACATATTTTCTGTAAGTATCACATCAAACTGACTTGGATTCAGAATAATCTGCATGGCAGCATTGTCCACAAATAGAAAATCCAGTTGTACCTCGGGATAACTTTCTCCAATTCTTGTCACCACTTTTCTCCACAACCTGGAGGATTCCAGCACGTTGGCCTTGTCGACTAAGGTTAGTTTTTTACGACGGCTCTTGGCGGCCTTAAAGGCCAAATGGGCAATACGCGAAATTTCTTTTTCAGAATATTCGCAGAGGTCAGAAGCAATGGTTCCTGCTTTGTTTAACTTTTTCTCACCGAAGTAAATGCCACCCGTAAGTTCACGATAAATCACAAAATCAGTTCCTGAAACGATTTCTTTTTTTAACGGTGAATTTTTGATGAGTGAAGGAAAAACTTTAACCGGACGTATATTGGCAAATAGTCCCAACTCCTTGCGCAGTTTCAATAATCCCTGTTCTGGGCGAACCGTGGCACTGGGGTCATTATCGTATTTGGGATCTCCGATAGCCCCAAACAAAACGGCATCGGCTTCCCTGCAAAGTGAAAGGGTGCTATCGGGCAGGGGAGTACGTTTTTTGTCTATGGCCATTGCCCCAACGGCAGCTTCCTTATAAGCAAAATTATGGTTGAAGGTTTCTTCAACGGCCTGAAGACATTTGAGTGCCTGGGCCACTACTTCGGGTCCAATACCATCTCCAGGCAGCACAGCTATTTTAAGATTCATGTATGGCCAATTAGATTTTGAAGTAAGGCTTATGCCAAACTTTTAATACTTATATTGCTGGTTTCCACGATTTCGTGGATATCCTCATCCACGATTTCTTTTTTGCGGTCGGCGAATTTTAGAAAATTTTCATATACCGAATCCAGTTGTAGCTTGGTAAGTTCATAGCCCACATTTTTGGCGCGGTAGGCTAGAGCAGCTCGGCCACTTCTTGCCGTGAGCACTATAGAGGATTCATTTACACCGACATCTTGTGGATCAATGATCTCGTAGGTTTCCCTTTGTTTGATAACCCCGTCTTGATGAATCCCCGAACTGTGCGCAAATGCATTGGAACCAACAATGGCTTTGTTTGGCTGCACGGGCATGCCCATTTTTTGGGAGACCATTTGACTTGTATCGTATAGCAATTTACTGTTGATGTCTGTATCCAAATTCAAATAAGGATGTTGTCTCAAAATCATCACAACTTCTTCCAACGAAGTGTTGCCTGCGCGCTCACCGATTCCATTGATGGTACATTCAATTTGTCGAGCCCCGTTGATTACACCTGCAATGGAATTGGCAGTGGCAAGCCCTAAATCGTTGTGACAATGGCAGGAAAGAATGGCTCTGTCTATACCCTGCACATGCTCTTTCAAGTATTTCATTTTGGCACCATACTCTTCGGGCAAACAGTATCCCGTGGTGTCCGGAATGTTCAACACCGTTGCCCCAGCCTTGATTACTGCTTCACAAACTTGGGCCAAATATTCGTTGTCCGTACGTCCCGCATCTTCTGCGTAAAACTCAACATCATCCACAAAAGACTTGGCATAGGCAACGGCCTCAACGGCGCGCTCTATAATTTTTTCCTTAGTTGAGTTGAATTTGTACTTGATATGGGAGTCTGAGGTTCCAATGCCTGTATGTATTCTGGGTCTTTTTGCCATTTTTATGGCATCGGCGGCAACTTCAATATCTTTTTTTACGGCACGGGTAAGACCACAGACGGTGGCATTTCTCACCAATTTGGCAATCTCTTTCACCGATTTAAAATCACCTGGACTGGATATGGGAAAACCGGCTTCAATAACATCTACTCCCAAGTTATCCAAGCGTTCCGCGATAACCAATTTTTGTTTGGTGTCCAATTTGCAGCCTGGTACTTGTTCTCCATCGCGCAGTGTAGTGTCAAAAATTTGTACCTTATCTTTACCCATTGCATTGTCACTTTTTGTATGCGTTACGAAGATAGAATAGGTGCTGACATCGATAGGGTAATATATTGTCCCTTTACAACGTTTAATAGCATTTTAAAAAGTGTAACAATTTGAAAAAGAAACGCTTAAACAACAATTTTTACGATGACAAATGTCCATAGGGATGCCTTGTTCATACTCATAAAATCGCTCTCCAAATCAGAAAAACGCCAATTTAAGCTTTATGTCGGCCGTTTGGGGGTGAACGCTGACGCCAAATTTTTGGCACTTTTCAATCTTTTGGATAAGATGAAAGCATATGACGAGGTGCAAATTCTGGAGAGTGGCATTGTAAAAAAGACACAACTTTCCAACTTAAAAGCACATCTATACAAACAGATTTTAGTAAGCCTTCGGTTAAATCCAGTAAACCAGAACATTCGTATCCAGATAAGGGAGCAGCTAGATTTTGCCACAATTCTTTATCAAAAAGGACTTTACAAACAGAGTTTAAAAATTCTGGACAAGGCCAAGAGCATGGCCATGGAGCATGAAGAAAAAAATGTGGCCTATGAGATTGTAGAACTGGAAAAAGTTATTGAAACTCAATACATTACCAGAAGTATCCCAGACAGAGCAGACGAATTGGCACGGCAAGCAAAGCAGCTTTCGGAACATAATGTTATAACCAGCAAGCTCTCCAATCTTTCCCTTCAGTTATATGGCATGATGTTGAAAGTGGGCTATGTACGAAATGATGAGGATTTACAAAGCGTAAAGGACTATTTTGACGCCCATTTGCCGGCATACAATTTGGAAGAATTGGGCTTTCGTGAAAAATTATGGGCGTACAAAGCGCATCTTTGGTACAGTTTTTTGACCCAAGATTTTCTTTCTTCGTACAAATATGCCAGTAAATGGGTCGACCTTTTTTATGAAAACGAAGAGATGATAACTTTGAACCCAGTGTTTTATCTAAAGGGAAACCATTATCTGTTGGAATCTTTGTTTTTTGTAAAATACAGTTCCCAATTCAAAGAGACCCTGGCCCGATTGGAACAGCAAGTGGCCGACCCCAAGTTTCCCCAAAACGACAATATTGCCTCTTTGGCCTTTTTGTACATCAATTCCAATAAGTTGAATCTTCATTTTTTGGAAGGCACTTTTGATAAGGGCATTTATTTGGTTCGAGTTATAGAGTATGGTATTAAAAAGCACGGAGACCGGATTGATGCACACCATGTGATGTTGTTATATTATAAGATTGCTTGCTTGTATTTTGGTCAGAGCGACTACAAAAACTGTATTGTTTACCTTAAGAAAATCATTTCGAACAAAAGCTTGAAGATGCGTGAGGACCTTATGTGTTTTGCCCGGGTTCTGAGTTTGGTGGCACATTATGAAGCAGGCATGGATTACCACTTGGAAGTACAGTTGAAAAGCACCTATAAGTTCTTGCTCAAAATGAACGATTTGCATGCCGTGCAAAAAGAGATGATCAAGTTTTTGAGGAATTTGGGCGACATTTACCCACATGAATTGAAAAATGAATTTCAGAAGCTTTATAATGAGCTTAAGAAATATGAAAATCATCCCTATGAAAAACGTGCCTTTTTGTATCTGGATATTCTATCCTGGTTGGAAAGTCATTTGGAAGGTAAGCCAGTATCGCAGATAATCCGGGAAAAAGCGTTGATGAGCACCCGTTAAGAACAAGCGTTCCACAATGGTTCATTGGGAGGATTGGCTTCAAAGTTCAGTTGTTCGTTGCCAACGGGGTGCCCTAACTGCAGACTTCGCGCATGAAGATGAATGCCCCCATCAATGTTGCTTCGCTTATCGCCATACTTTAAATCCCCTTTTATTGGGCATCCAATGGCAGCCAATTGGGCTCTGATTTGATGATGTCTTCCAGTTTTTAAATCAATTTCCAGTAAATAATAGGAGTCTAGTTTTTTGAGTACGCCGTACGACAAAATGGCTTTTTTGCTGTTGGGAACTTCTTTTTTGTGTGCGTACGACTTGTTTTGTTTTGGATTGCGGACCAACCAATGGGTCAGTGTAGCAGCCTGTGGTTCTGGAAGGTTTTTGACAATGGCCCAATATGTCTTCTGGGTATCACCGATTGCAAAAAGTTTGTTCAATCGGGTAAGGGCTTTGGAAGTTTTGGCAAACAAAACAATACCAGAGGTCGGTCGGTCCAAACGATGTACAACACCCAGAAAAACATTACCAGGTTTATTGTATTTTTCTTTTAGATACTGCTTGACGATATCGCTAAGCGGGGAGTCACCGGTTTTATCACCCTGCACCAAATCCCCAACCCTTTTGTTTACCACAATAAGGTGATTGTCCTCATATAGGACTTGAAGGTTGGATGAATTGGATTTTTGGTATATTGGATTTTTGGAATTCACTTCAAAGTAGATTTGAATTTAGAGGTAATGTTTACTAGTGAATTTAATTTGTCAACCAATGTTTCCAGCTTGCTATTAAGATAAAAACCCTAAATCATTTGAAATTAGAAGCTGTGTTTCGACTTCATACATAGATTCTATGGCAATCTCTAAAAATCCAATATGCCAAAAATTTAATAGGACTCGTCCATATTTGGAAAATCCCTACTCTTTACATCATCAACATACTGGGAGATTGCATTACCCATATCTTCATAGAGGTTCATGTACCTTCTAAGAAAACGAGGGTTGAATTCGTGGGTCATTCCCAGAAGATCATGCACCACTAGCACTTGCCCATCGACCCCTCCACCAGCACCTATTCCGATAATGGGTATGGAAACACTCTCTGCGACTTCTTGTGCCAATTTTGCAGGTATCTTTTCCAGCACAATGGCAAAACATCCCAACTTTTCCAAAAATCTGGCATCCTCTTTTAGTTTTTGTGCTTCTTCCTCCTCTTTGGCACGAACAGTATAAGTTCCAAATTTATAAATGGATTGTGGGGTAAGGCCCAAATGCCCCATTACGGGAATTCCAGCTTGTAGAATTCTTTTGACGGATTCCTTTATTTCAACTCCGCCTTCCACTTTGACTGCATGGGCACCACTTTCCTTCATAATACGAATGGCTGAACGTAGCGCCTCTTTGGAATCACTTTGGTAGCTGCCAAAAGGAATGTCCACCACAACCAATGCACGGCTGGCTGCACGCACCACGGAGCTGGCATGGTAAATCATTTGATCCAGGGTAATGGGCAGGGTGGTTTCATGCCCTGCAATGACATTGCTGGCAGAATCCCCAACCAAAATAACATCCACATTGGCCGCATCCACTATTTTAGCCATGGAATAATCATACGCGGTGAGCATGGATATTTTTTCACCAGTTTGTTTCATTTCAACAAGGGATTTCACCGTAATCCTTTTGTATTCTTTTTTTGCGACGGACATTGATCTTGTTTTGAGGTCTAAATGTAAGCAGATTTGTTTAATTTGGACTGCAATCAAAAAACTTCAGGAGAATGATAAAAACAGCCTTATCACTTGCGACCCTATTTATTTTCAGCATTAGTGTCAAAGCCCAAGATTCAACAATGATAGAGTCCTCTTCCGAGGAAGAAATCAAACAGGTAATTGCCACTTTTTTTGATGGGTTCCACAAACAGGATTCTTCCATTATTAAAAGCGTGGTGGCCGACAGGATAGTCCTCCAAACCACCGGGAAGGACAGGGAGGGCAAAACACGTTTTCGAGAAGATAAATTTTCAAACTTTTTAGCTTCTATCTGCAGTATTCCCGATAGCATTTCCTTTGAAGAAAAACTTACCGCATTTTCCATTCAGGTAGATCGCACCATGGCCAATGCCTGGGTGGGCTATGAGTTTTGGATGAATGGTCAATTCAGTCACTGTGGTATCAACTCTTTCCAATTGGTTGATTTTGATGGCAATTGGAAAATAATATACTTAATTGATACCCGGGGCAGAGCAGGTTGTTTGGATTAACAATCACTTAAAAAGACACCTACGGCCAATCCTCCTTCAGAGGTTTCCTTGTATTTTGAATTCATGTCCTTTGCGGTTTCCCACATCGTATTGACTACCTTGTCCAATGGCACTTTGGCCTCTTTGGGGTCTGCGTCCAAGGCAAGCTCCGAGGCATTGATGGCTTTAATTGCACCCATGGCATTGCGCTCAATGCAGGGCACCTGAACCAGACCACCAATAGGGTCACAGGTAAGTCCCAGATGGTGCTCCATGGCAATTTCAGCAGCCATCAGCACTTGTTCTGGAGTGCCTCCCATAAGTTCGGTAAGTCCCGCAGCGGCCATTGCCGATGAAACGCCTATTTCTGCTTGACAGCCTCCCATGGCGGCTGAAATGGTGGCACCTTTTTTAAAAATGCTGCCCACTTCACTGGCAACCAAAAGGAATTGCTTTACGTCCTCAAAGTTGGCATCGTGGTTTTCAATGACCATGTAGTACATCAATACAGCAGGAATTACCCCAGCACTTCCATTGGTCGGTGCGGTCACCACCCTGCCCAAAGCAGCATTCACCTCATTTACGGAGAGCGCAAAGCAACTTACCCATTTAATGATTTGCCTGAATTTCACTTCGGTTTCCCGGATGCTTTCCAACCACTCTTTGGGATTGGAGTAGGGGACCGTTCCCTTTAATTTTTGATGTATTTCATAGGCTCGCCGCCTTACATTCAGGCCACCAGGAAGTTTCCCCTCTGTGTGACAACCGATATACATGCATTCTAACATAGTATCCCAAATACCTTGCAGCCCAGTATCAATTTCTTCTGAAGAGCGTAGCGAAAGTTCGTTTTCCATTACTATTTCCGAAATCGATTTATTATGTTCGTTGCAATGTTCGAGCAGTTCGTTTCCGGTCTTGACAGGATGTGGAAAGGTTTTAAAGGTCTCCGCATTTTCTTTGGCATGAATCAATTCTTCCTTTACCACGAAACCTCCTCCTATGGAGTAGTAGGTATCTGTAATGGAGTTTCCATCGGTCAAAACAGCCTTAAATTGAATCCCATTTGCATGAAAGGGCAGAAATTCCCTTTTGAAAATAATATGCTTTTCCCAATCAAAAGAAATTTCTCGGATTCCTCCAAAATTGATTCGTTTTTCAGTCTTTAGGGTTTCTATTATGGAATCTATCCTTTCAATCGGAACAGTTTCGGGGTCAGTACCTAATAAACCCATGGTCACCGCAATATCAGTGGCGTGTCCCTTTCCGGTCAAGGATAACGAACCATATAAAAGTGCGGTCACCTCTTTCACATGTTCAAAAACACCCTGTTCTTTGAGTTCACCAATCCAACGTTCCGCTGCTCGCCACGGCCCCAGTGTATGGGAACTTGACGGCCCCACACCTATCTTGAGCATATCAAAAACACTGATACATTCCATAGTTGAAAATTAGTGTTTCAAATATAACAAGCACTTTGTTCATAACTGCAAATAAAAGCTTAGAGACCCAAAAAATGTAGAATTCAACAATGTATGCCATCAAAAGATATATGACAGCTTGTCATATTCTGGCCCATGGCATAATCATTGACATTTATTGAGCGAACTAGAAACGTATTTTCAATAACATAATATAGATACAATGAGCAAAATTATTGGTATAGATTTGGGTACAACCAACTCATGCGTCTCTGTAATGGAGGGTAATGAGCCCGTAGTAATTCCAAATGCCGAGGGTAAGCGTACCACTCCATCCGTTATCGCTTTTGTGGAGGGCGGAGAGATCAAGGTAGGTGATCCAGCCAAACGACAAGCGGTGACCAACCCACATAAAACTATTTATTCCATCAAAAGATTCATGGGAAATAAATTCTCTGAGTCCAAAACGGAAGCTGATCGTGTTCCTTATAAAGTGGTAAAGGGCGACAATGATACACCAAGAGTGGATGTTGATGGTCGTTTGTATACGCCACAGGAACTTTCTGCCATGATTCTTCAAAAAATGAAGAAGACCGCGGAGGACTATTTAGGACAAGATGTAACCCGTGCAGTCATCACGGTACCGGCATACTTTAACGATTCACAGCGACAGGCAACCAAAGAGGCTGGTGAAATTGCAGGTCTGACTGTTGAACGAATCATCAATGAGCCTACTGCTGCATCATTGGCCTACGGTCTTGATAAAAAGGATACCGACCAAAAAATTGTAGTGTTTGACTTTGGAGGTGGTACACACGATGTATCCATCTTGGAGTTGGGAGACGGTGTTTTTGAAGTATTGGCCACAGATGGTGACACACACCTTGGTGGTGATGATGTGGACCAGAAGATTATAGATTGGTTGGCAGAGGAGTTCAAAAAAGATGAGGGCATGGACCTTCGCGAGGATGCCATGGCTTTACAGCGCTTGAGAGAGGCTGCTGAAAAAGCCAAGATTGAATTGTCATCTTCTGCGCAGACCGAAATCAACTTGCCCTACGTGACCGCTACGGCTTCTGGACCAAAACACTTGGTAAGAACCTTGTCCAGATCTAAATTTGAGCAATTGATTGGGGATTTGGTTAAAAGAACCATTGCTCCATGCGAGGCCGCATTGAAATCTGCCGGACTTTCAAAGAGTGATATCGATGAAATTATTTTGGTAGGTGGCTCCACCCGTATTCCTGCGGTACAAGAAGCCGTGGAGAAATTCTTTGGCAAAAAACCTTCTAAAGGAGTGAATCCTGATGAAGTTGTGGCCGTCGGAGCTGCTATCCAAGGAGGAGTGTTGACGGGAGATGTAAAAGATGTCCTCTTGTTGGACGTAACCCCGCTCTCATTGGGTATTGAGACCATGGGAAGCGTATTCACCAAATTGATTGAGGCGAACACCACCATCCCAACCAAAAAATCACAGGTATTCTCCACAGCGGCGGACAATCAACCTTCGGTTGAGATTCACGTACTACAGGGAGAGCGTCCTATGGCAGCCGATAACAAGACCATCGGTAGGTTCCATTTAGATGGTATTCCACCTGCTCCTCGAGGAACTCCTCAAATTGAAGTGACCTTCGACATTGATGCCAACGGTATCATCAAGGTATCGGCAACCGATAAGGCCACCGGAAAATCACAGGATATCCGTATTGAAGCTTCTTCTGGACTTACGGAAGAGGAAATCAAAAAGATGAAGGCCGAAGCGGAAGCAAATGCGGAGGCGGACAAAAAAGCCAAGGAGAAAGCAGATAAATTGAATGAGGCCGATGCAATGATCTTCCAAACTGAAAAACAGTTGAAAGAGTTTGGTGATAAGCTGTCCGAAGACAAGAAAAAACCTATCGAAGATGCTTTGGAAGAATTGAAGAAAGCTTATGAGACCAAAGATGTTGCCGTAATCGACCCTGCTTTGGAGAAAATAAACGAAGCATGGAAAGTTGCTTCAGAGGAAATGTATAAAGCCCAAGCCGAGGCACAACAAGGTGCTGGAGCTTCCCCTAACGGAGAAGAGACCGCTGGAAGCACAGATGCCAAGGATGGTGATAACGTTGAAGATGTTGATTTTGAAGAAGTGAAGTAATCACAATCACCAAATCGCCCAATAACAACGAAACCCTGACATGCAGTCAGGGTTTTCTTTTGCCTTCAGGTCGACGTTACGCCGCGTTCAACTGCTGTGTTTCCATTTCTTGAAGCTTCTTTAAGGCTTCAGTTTTTGAGTTTACATTAAGTTTCACATATATATTCTGTATGTGAAAATTCACTGCGCTTGGTGTGACACAGAGCCTATCCGCAATCATTTTATAGGTATACCCTTGGGTCAGAAGTTCAATGATTTGGTTTTCCTTTTTTGAAAATGAATCAAAAGTCTTCATTTGAAAGGAGTTGATAATCTTCTTGGCCACATCATGCTCCAATGCCACACCATGCTGGTGCAACTCCTCGACTGCACTAAAAAATCGGGTTTTGGTCAGAGGTTTGGTCAAAAAACCGTTAGCACCTCGTTTAAAAATTTCTTTTATGATTTCGAAATCACATTTGTGGCTCATCATCAAAATCTTTGGCATTTTTTTCTGCTTACGGTAATATGAAATTCCATCAATCCCAGAGATTCCGGTCAGATTAACTTCAGATACAACGATATCTGGACTTGCTTTTTCCATATGGGGCATAAAATCGTGTACAGAATGATAAATTCCTTCTAATTGATAAGGTGTTATATCACTAAAATAAAACCTGTACAGAGGATGTAACTTTTCATCATTGTCAATAATACTAATTTTTAATGGGTCATTTTTCATGGTAAATAGATTTGGGGGTATCTGATTTTGTCATTATTCGCCTTCAATTTACCTGGAATAAGGTAAAAAGCATACCGTCTGCCATATCCAAGTGGGGGAATACATAGGTAATATACATGTTGCCAAATTCTATTTTTGGAACACCATGTTTAACTTCACCAATGCCCTAAATGGACACGCTGATAAGAATCCTAAAAAAGGATTAAATCAATAGTAGTTTAGAAAAGGTTTTTGGGAGTGCTAAAAAAGCGCCTTTTTTTTATTCAGGGGACTTGGTCTTGCACTTGGAATTGTAGCTTTTTTCATGAGTATAAGATTTGGGTTTGTATTATTTCAAGATTTAAATTAGGATAATTTTTCCATCAAAAGAATTTTTTGTAGCGTTTTTCGTTCAAATGCATCCTATGGTTTAACCGTATCAGGTTGAATATTTGGGGAGTTTGAAAAGGCAAAAGAGGCGCTATCCTAAATAAAATAAGGGTATAAAAAAATAGGATGCCCGTTTTGGAGCATCCTATTCATGGTAAAATCGGTCCGAGTGAAATAATACAACCCGCTTTCTATGATAAAGTGTCAGTTCCCCCTGTGTAGTTTATCATGGGTCAACAATGTTTAGTATCTCGGCATTTGACAAAATCAGATTAACCCTCAGGTATTGGACCGATTTATTCTAGATTTCTTATTAGTCTTCAAAAGAAGTACTGGTGTATTCGTATGCGGCTTCGCTATTCAAAGTTGTTTGAAAGTTTTCATCCCTTGAAGCCACCATGGTATCGTCCATAGGCTGTCTTCTATAAGCAATGGCCACTTGTTCAATAGTATGGTTTTGTCCTCTGTTCGATACCACGTAGCTAACTCCTTCTTCGACATCCAACTGGATGGCATAGTCGTCTCTGCTACTGTTGATATGACTTCCAAGGTTTACGGAAGGGGTAAGGCTGTTATAGGCTACCTGAGTGGCGTAAAGATCTAGGCCACCGAAACCGTCCCGTCCTTCGGAAGCAAAGAACAACAGGGTGCCATTGTATAGGCTGGGATATAGTTCGTCTTCTTTGGTATTTACTTTCGGACCTAGGTTTTTGGATACCCCTAGGCTTCCGTCAGCCTTGATATCCGCAACATAAATGTCATACTTTCCATAGCTTCCCTTCATATTTGAGGCAAAGAACAAACGTTTTCCGTCTTCTGATATGGTAGGGTGCTTGGCCGAAGCATATTTTGGGCAAACGTCCAATTTAGTAATGTTGGTCCACTTTCCGTTGATTTTTTCAGCACGATAGATTTGGTGAACGGACTCCCTTTTCGAAAACAGTCCGTATAGCGGCTTTTGTTCACTGGAGTGACTGAAATAAGCCGTTTCTCCATCTTGGGTTACGGACATGGAAGGGATGAAACCTTCCAAGGTAGATAAGTGTCCCTGATTTTGAATTGTTTCAGCGATTTCTGCTTTGTTTTCAAATTTCATTGGGTTTTGAGCAGTGATAAATCCTGTAAAGAACAAACTGATTGTTAGGGTCAAGCTGTAGATAATTGAACGTATCATGATTTGGGGATTTGGGGGTTAATACATGACAAAGTTGGGGAAAGAATTTAGTGGATCACTTATTAATTTTTCACAGGTTTTAAATTTTAACGATAAAAAAGTGCATTTCATCGAATATATTTTACTCTATTAACAGCTCAAAAAATAAAAAGTGTCGATAAACGATGTTTTTATACGCTTTAGCAGCTTTCACAAATAATTGAAAAATGATGTGCCTTTCATGTCTTGATATGTGTCACGTTAGTTTTTATCTGCATTTTCGACTCAAAACCAATAGATGAATACTTTGAAATATGACGATCAGGTTTGTTTGGTTGACCTTCTTCTTTGTATATGCCCATATTGGATGGTCACAACAAATGAATGGGTTTGAATTAAACAATGCTATAGTCCCTATTGACCAAATCTTGTACGGGGGCCCGCTAAAAGATGGGATACCTGCTTTGGACGACCCAAAGTTCGAAAAAGGCAAGGAAACTGCTTTAGGCTTTGAAAGAGAGGTATTGGGTATAGCAATAAACAACGTGGCTAAAGCATATCCTTTGTCCATTTTGAATTATCACGAAGTGGTCAACGACTATTTTGGAGATAAAGGTATTGTTGTTACCTATTGTCCGCTTTGCGGAAGCGGGGTGGCATTCAAGACAAAAATTGCCGGTGAAAATTTAAGCTTTGGGGTGTCTGGCTTGTTGTACAATAGTGACGTATTGCTATACGACCGTCAAACTCATTCCTTATGGTCGCAGCTAATGTCCAAAGCCATTTCGGGCCAATATGTGGGACGTACTATGGAGACGGTTCCGGTTTTTCATGGTACATGGGGCACTTGGCTAAAAAAACATCCGAATACGTTGGTTCTTTCAAAACAAACAGGATTTCAGCGTGATTATTCCACCACACCGTATTTGGGCTATGAACAATCCAAGTCTATTTATTTCCCAGTTTCACATGCTGATTCCAGTTACCATCCTAAAGAAAAGATATTGGGTGTTTCCATCAATGGTGTACATAAAGCCTATCCTTTCTCTGAACTAAAAAAAGTAAACTCTCCTGAACTGAGGGATACCATCAGAGGGGAACCTATTAGCATTCTTTTTGATATAGAATCCAATAGCGCTGAATTAATTTATAATGGCAAACTGGACCATCAGAGTGTTACTCTGTTTTGGTTTGCATGGATTGCTTTTCATCCCAACACAGCGGTATATACAGAATAGAATGTATGGGATTTGGTCTCTTGCTTTGCCAAAATGCTCTTTTTTTCGTCCCAAAACCATCAAAGTAGGTAGGTGGTTTTACCAATCCTTCAGCAATAAAGCATTTGTATTTGTAGACATTCCCTATTTCTAGGAAGCATTCCTTTTTCTTGAATTTCAGTTGTACCAGCAACTAACCGAAATATTCGAACTCCCAATTTTCCGGATTCACGTATCGATCAATATATTTTTCAAAACCTTCAATAAAGTGTTAGTTCATAGTGTTCATTTGTTCCGGTGGAGCAGTTTGGTGCAACTTTTGGTGATTGGCGCCCCATTTCATAGGTGATATGCATGTAGGGGTTCGCCAAGCTAAATTTCTTATTCGAAGAGAAAAAAAGGAAATAAGGTAATTTCTTGGTTTTTGACTATGTCGCCAAACCAGTCCGAAAATCCAAACTATGTTGATACCAATTTTATTTCAGTATCAGCATTGAAACTTAGTCCAGCAAATCTATTTTCTTCATGACCTCCTCTGCCTCGAATGCTTTTTGGTCACTCAATTTTCTATTTGAGGTGGAAAGAGCATGTGCTTCACTTAGCAGTTTAGCATATTGTTCTTGCAATTTTTCTTTTTCCGATTTCTTTTTGAATAATCCGAACATAATCAGTGATAAGTTTTAAAATCTTGTTTTGTGCAATGGAATCTTAACATAATGTTGGATAAAGATACAAAAATGTTTAACTATTTTTGAAATATGTTAAACAATTAAAATCAAAATAGTGGTTATGAAAATTACAGCAATGAATTGGTTGGTCTTAACGACATTGGTTTTAGTAACTGTGACCATTTTCGCCTCAATGAATTTGGCTTTCAATTGGATTTTTTATTTAACCGTTTTCGGACAAGTCATTCTTATAGTCACGGTTTACAAAGTTTTGAAGGACGATTACACGACGGATAAGACGTTTGAGGATTTTTATGAAGACCATCCCATATCTAGAAACGAACAATTCTTTAAATGATTAAATCGAAAGCGATTTTCGAGTTTTAATTTGATACAGGAAGTAGGAGGAATATAAAACCCAATTTTCAAATTAAAATTGGGTTTTGACATTGTATACTAGGGAAGAAAGTCTTTTCAAATTGGAAAATTCACCGTATTAGGGCTTTTCAAAAAGCCAAATTTTCACTGACACCTGAAGAAACCTGTTTAACTAAACTTCAATAACCCCATCGTTTTTACCTATCGGTTGACAGTAAATTAGAATAATATGGCATGATCCAGTAGAATTCATTTCAGTCCTGGAAAACGCTCGTTCTGCAAGTTCTTTTTAAAGGTTCATTACAAATGCAGGTTCAAAGTTGGGTATGCCGTTGGAGTATTGATTGGTCATATATTCACTCCAAACAAATAACCTACAAGCGCGGTCAGCCCCATTGCAAGTGTTCCCCAGAAAGTAACTCTAATTATTGCCTTTCCAATACTCGAACCTCCTGTTCTTGCAGCCATTACCCCCAAAATGATAAGGAAAATTGTCGCTGAGGCATATAAATAAAGTTCCATGTTTTTCAAGGGCAAAAGAATGGAAACCAAAAAAGGAAGTATTCCCCCTAGTGTAAAGGCTGCACCAGAGGCGAGAGCTGCTTGAACGGGTTTGGCTTGGCTAATTTCGTTGATTCCCAACTCATCTCTAATGTGTGCTCCCAATGCGTCATAATTGGTTAGTTCTTTTGCTACAGTCAATGCAGTTTCTTTCTTTAAGCCCCTTTTTTCATAAATTTCAGCCAATCGTTGTAATTCAATTTCGGGCATTTCTTCTAACTCTTGTTTTTCCCGTTCGATATCGGCTTTTTCCACGTCGGTTTGTGAACTCACGGAAACGTATTCCCCTGCCGCCATGGATAAGGCGCCAGCAACCAAACCTGCCAATGTTGCCAATATAATAGGTTCTCTTGTGGTGCTTGCTGCAGCTACACCAATTGCTAAACTTGCCGTTGATAGGATACCATCATTTGCACCAAGGACTGCGGCCCTTAACCAGTTGCTTTTGTGAATGTAATGCGGCTTCAAATAATCGTTTAAACTGTCTGTCTGTTCCATAATTTTGGTGTTTGATGGTACTATTACGTTTTGGATTCCTAAAACTTTCAAAAATGGAATTCCCTGTCGTTTGCTATTATGCTTTGCAAGCAAACAGCCACTTATTTTCTTTCCTCAATCCAGTGACCTTTCTTCAAGTGTTTATTAAAAAAAAGGTGCATGATCACTATTCCCTAATTCCAAATTTAGTCAAGATATCTTCCATCAAACACCATTTGGTAAAAGCGGACTGAAACAAGTTGGCACCAACGAATGCGGTAAACCACAACCAATTGATGTTTATATATATGGCCAACATCAAACTAATCAATATAAATGAACCGGCAGCGGCCCTCACTATCCTATTCTTCATAACTTTAATCTTTAAATATATTTTTCTATGGGAACCACAATCGCTTTAATGGGATTGTTTGTTTCCAGATTTGTATTGAATTCCTTAATCAATTCAAAGAGCAGTTCAATATTTTCATCTTTGGTAAAAGAAAAGAACAGATTGGACTCCACACCACCCTTTTCACTGGGAAACCAACTTGATGAACGAACCACGGTGGAGGGGTTTTTATAACCATCAATATCGGAACCACTAAAACGCTCTATGTTTGCTTTTTTGAACAGTTCCAGAATTTCTTGCTCAAATTCTTCTACTACGGTTACTATTAGAAGTTTCATTTTTATTGATTTTCATTTTTTATTGGCACCCATTATTACTTACTTTTTCCATTTTGATTGGTCTGAATCGTTTCCAGTTCTTCTTCAGGATGTTTTTTCCTTTCAATCATGTAGTACACCAACGGCACAACCAACAGTGTCAATACGGTTGAAACAATGGTTCCGCCCATGAGTGAAATGGCCAGACCTTGAAAAATTGGGTCGAACAGAATCACGAAAGCACCTATGACCACAGTGCCTGCAGTCAACAAGATTGGTGTGGTACGGACCGCTCCCGCTTCGATAACCGCTTTTTTCAAAGGAATGCCCTCTGCCAAACGCAGATTGATGAAATCTATCAACAATACGGAATTCCGGACCATGATACCGGCCAGGGCAATCATCCCAATAAATGATGTTGCCGTAAAAAATGCTCCCAGCATCCAATGCCCAAGTACAATGCCGATCAAGGAAAGTGGAATGGCAACCATCATCACGATAGGTGCCTTGAAGTTCTGGAACCACCCCACAATCAATATATAAATTATAATAATGACCCCTAAAAAGGTCAGACCCAAATCACGGAAGACCTCTAAGGTAATCTGCCATTCGCCATCCCATTTTACGGTAAAATCGTCCTCAAAATCAGGTTGTTTGATGTAGAGTTCGTTAATAGAATATCCTTGGGGCAAATCCATTTTTTCAAGTTTATCTGTCATTCCCAGAATGGCGTAAACGGGACTCTCCAATTTTCCGGCCATGTCTGCCAGCACGTAGACCACTCTTTTTTGGTTCTTTCTATAGATACTTTTCGCCTTCACGGTTTTCTGGATATCGACGAGGTCGCCAATGGCCATCATAGTGCCCTGATTTGCTTTCACTTTAAGTTGGGAAATATCCAAGAGCGTGGATTTTTCCTTTTCTTCCAATGCCAGAATCAATCCAATCTGGTCGGCAGCGTCCTCATCATATAAGTTGGTCACTACTCTTTCGGAAAGAGCCATATTCATTGTTTGAACGATTTGTTGGGGAGCCACTCCATACAACATGGCTTTTTCTTTATCCACAACAAATTCGTATTCGGTTTGGTCAGCTTCTACCATCCAGTCCACATCCACTACATCTTGGGTATTTTTAAGAATGTTCCGGACCTGATCGGCAATTTCCATTTGCATATCGTAATCGGGGCCGTAGATTTCACCAACTATGGTAGACAGTACTGGAGGCCCAGGTGGAACTTCCACGATCTTTACATTGGCATCGTAACTTTTTCCAATGCGTTGAATTTCTTCCCGCATGGAACTGGCAATACCATGACTCTGGGCACTGCGTTCCTTTTTGTCAATAAGATTCACCTGGATGTCTGCCATATTGCTTCCTCCACGAATATCGTAGTGCCGAACCAGCCCGTTAAAAGTAATTGGGGCAGAAGTGCCCACATAACTCTGATAGTTTACGACCTCTGGTCGCATACGAAGGTATTGGGCAATCTCTTGGGCAACCACATTGGTCCGCTCCAAAGTTGTGCCCTCTGGCATGTCGATGACCACTTGAAATTCGTTCTTATTGTCAAAGGGCAGCATCTTTACGGCCACAGTCTTGGTGAAAAATAGAACTACCGAGCCCATCAGCAGTAAAAATGTAATCCCCAAAAACAACCATCGTCTTTTTTTGTTTTCGACAAGAGGACTTTCAAGCCTATCGTACATTTTGTAGATAAAGCTGTCCTCCAGTTTCTTTTCTTTTTTTTCCGTCGTTTTTTTGTCCTTTTCTCGAAGTAAGACATATCCTAGATAAGGAGTAATGGTCAGGGCCACGAAAAGGGACAATATCATGGCGATGGAAGCACCAATGGGCATAGGCGACATATAGGGGCCCATCAATCCAGAGACGAAGGCCATCGGCAGTACAGATGCGATTACCGTAAAAGTGGCCAAAATGGTCGGGTTACCCACCTCATTAATGGCGTACAATGCCGCTTGCTTGAAGGGCAACCGTTTCATCTTAAAATGTCGGTGCATGTTCTCAGCAATAATGATGGAATCATCGACCACAATACCCGTGACAAAGACCAAGGCAAAAAGCGTAATCCGATTTAGGGTATAGTCCAGCATATAGTAGCTCAGCAGTGTAAGGGCAAAGGTGATGGGAACCGATAAAAAGACCACGAGTCCCCCACGCCACCCCATGGCGAGCATCACTACAAGGGTTACGGCAATAATTGCACCAATCAAGTGCATCAAAAGTTCTGAGACCTTGTGGGACGCGGTTTCCCCATAGTTTCGGGTAACTTCTACATGTACGTCATTGGGAATCAGGGTCTCCTTCAAATGTTCCACTTTCTCCAAGGCGATATCGGCAATCTTCATGGCATCAGCGCCTTTCCTTTTAGCCACTGAAATGGTGACAGCGGGATATTCAGATGTATGGGTAGTTGCCTTTGGGTTCCCTTGCCCAAATCCCAGGGACACGTAATTTTTTGGTACTTCGGGCCCATCTTGGATATTCGCGATTTGTTTTAGATAAATGGGGCGGTTTTGCTGAACCCCAACCACCAAATTTTCAACGTCGGCAATGGTCTTCAAAAAATTCCCTGTTGTCACATTGAACTCAGTGTCGTTCTTATCAAACGTACCGCCACTAAGTTGTTGATTGTTGGCTTTAATCATCTCTGCTACCGATAGAAAATCCAACCCGGTTTGTGCCATTCGATCCTTGTCCAGAACCACGCGAAGTTGTCGGTTTCTTCCACCAATTCTTTTGATGGCCGATACGTCATTGATTTTTTTGATTTCATTGGTCAACTCATTGGCTATCTGTTTCAATTGGTAATCATCATAATTCTCGCTCCACAGGGTTAGTCCCAATACGGGGACATCATCGATGGCTCTAGTCTTTACCAGTGGAAAGGTCACGCCCTGCGGCATGATATCCATATGCTTGTTAATTTCATTGTATAGTTTTACAAACGAGCGTTCAATATCTTCACCTACATAAAACTGTACGATGACCATGGCCTGTTCCTCCATTGAAGTGGAGTATACATATTCTATTCCCTTAATGTTCGATATCAATTTTTCCAAGGGTTTTACCACCCTGTTTTCCACTTCGGTAGGACTAGCACCTGGATACCCCACGAAAATGTCGGCTATCGGGACATCAATTTGTGGCTCTTCCTCTCGAGGTATCAAAAACGAGCTATAGACCCCGATAACCATAAACACAATCATTAGCAACACGGTCAATTTAGAACCTATGAATGCTTTGGCTATTTTACCGGCTAATCCTTCCTTCATTTTGTGATAATTTTTGTTTTCCCTTGCATTACTGGCTTTTTACTGAATCGAGATTTTGGCCCCATTGTACAGTTTGCCCCTGGCGTCTATGATGTATTGTTCATTGGCCGATAACCCAGCCAATACTTCCACCGAATCACTGTAAGTCCTTCCCAAACGTAACCAACGCAATAGTGCTGTATTGCTTTGGCTCACGGTATAGATTCCGGATAGCTGACCTTTGGTTACCAAGGCCTTCTTGGGAATAAAGACGGTTCCGTAAGAAGTCCTTTTCTCCAGAGGAAATTGTACCGTGGCGAACATTCCCGACAGAATCTCCGTGTCGTTTTTGTCCAATATCACTTTGACCAGATATTGTCCTCCTGTATTTTTGGACGAGGAGCTTACTTCTGTTACTTTTCCTTTAACCGTTTCGTCCATGGATTTAAGGGATACCTTCACTTCAGTATTTGTTTGTATACGAAGAATTTCAGATTCGGGTACCATGGCCAATACTTGAAAATTACCTGGCGCCTCCACTTCCAGCAATGGTATTCCGGGATTTGCCATATCACCTTCTTTGATAAATCTATTGGTCACTACACCATTAAAAGGAGCCCTGATATTGGCATATGCAAGCTGTGCATTTACCTCGTTCTTCATCTGCTTGGCCGATTCCAAACGTGCTTTGGCCATGTTGTAGTTTGCGGTGATATCATCGAGTTCCTTTTGGGATGCACTGTTCTCCGTAAAAAGATTGGAGTACCTGATGAAATCTTTTTCAGCATTGGAAAAAGCAGCAGTCGCCTCGGTTATGCCCGCATTTACTTGTGCCAGTTTCGCAGTAATATCTGAATTGTTGATGCGCAAAAGGAGCTGACCTTTTTTTACTTTTTCCCCGACCTGTACATGGATTTTATCAACATATCCCATCATTCGGGTGCTTAGATTGGCACTGTTTACCGCTTCGATCTTGCCGCTTACGGATAGAAAGGGATTGGCACCATCTTCTTTTACCGTATTTACCGTTACTTCGATCACAGGTGAATTATCAGCTACTGCTTTTTTGTCCTGGCTGCCACAGCTTGCTGTAAAGAGCGCTACTGTCAGTAATCCTAAAATGGTTCTATTTTTCATGTTGATCTGTCTATTTTATCTGTCCCTTACTTAAAAATTGAACATATGCCAATGCATAATTATGATTGAAAATCATGGTGTAATATTCCAATTGTTTTTGGGCGTATTGGGTTTCGGCAAATAATAGGTCCGTTGTTTTTTCCAACCCCTGTTCAAAACGGTTTGTACGTATTCGCAATGATTCTTGGGATTGTTCCATGGCCAGTTTGGCGAGTACCAGGTTGTTTTTCGCATCCTCCAGCATTCGTTTGGCCCTGTTCAGTTCTACCTGGTTTTCGGCCTTGTATTGATGGAGCTGCAGCCTCGATTTTTCATATTCAGCCTTACTTTTTTTTGCCTTTCCAAAGCGTTTGCTGCCTTCAAACAGGTTCCATTTCAGTTCTGCACCAAACAAATAGCCATCCGTATCCCCTTGAAAAATTTCATCGTCATGAAGTTCGTAGGTGCCAAAAGCATTCAATCTGGGTAGAAAACTTAATCTATCCGCTTGGTATATTTGATGATAGGCCTTGCTCTTCAATTCCATGGCCTTGATGTCTGCTCTATCCTCTGGGACGTCATAAGGGAATACATTACCGGTTGCAATTATCAATGAATCTGAAGGTCGTAAAACAGGATAGCTGGCATCATCCATCAAAACTGATAAGTGATTTGAGGCGTTCTGAATATTACTTTTGGCATATTGTAGCTGATTGTGGATTTCCGTAACCCTAACTTCCACCGCCAATACATCTGATTTTTGCAAGTACCCCTGGCTAAAGTTGTTCTCTGCAATCCGTTTGTTTTCCAAAGCGGATTCTTTGGCCTTTTCCAAAACTTCGATGGTCTTGTAGGCCAGTTGCAGTTGCATATAAGCCTTATCGACTTCCAGCTCTATAAAATCCCGGGTTCGCACAGATTGAAGTTCTGTGGCATTCAATTTAGCTTTGGCCGCTTTTCTTTGATGAAGGCCGTCCAAATTCAGTATAGGCTGTTTTACTTCAATCCGTGTGGCATAATCCTCAATTTGAGATGGATTGTTTAGTAAATCTGGATTGAAATCTTCCGAAGTGAGGATACCTTGATTCAATTTTGAACCAAATGCCATCAAGGGATTTGTGGTCGCAATACCTGTATGGGATACCCCAATGTTGGGTAAAAGCACTTCGTTGGTCTGGTCAAAATCACCTTTTGCCATTAGAACATCTTGTTTGGACATTTTAATGGTGTTGTTATTCTCTCTGACCGTATTAAGAACCTCTTCCTTTGTAATCAAAAGAATTTCCTGTGCCCCAAGACTTAGGGAAAAAAGGAATATAAGAAGTAAGAGCATTTTATTTTTCATGGGATACTCAATCATTCTATTTAACGCTCCGCAAAATTAGAAGCTAGTAAAGCACGTGTCAGTAACAATGGTTACGTTGCCTGGGCCGGTAAAATCTTCAAACGCTAGTACGAAGAAGCAGTGGGGATTACTGTTGCTTCCTTTTTGTGTCAAACCAATAACTTATTCCTGCTGAGAAATAAAAAACACTTTCTAAATCTTCAGTTATCACCGAATCCTCGGTGGTAATCGTGGCACTGCTCTGTGGCAAGGCCAATGAAGGCGCAAAAGAAAAAATAAACTGTTTGTGATGGTATTGAACGGGAAGACTCAGTTCTACATTCAAAATATTGAACTCTGATGCTTCCTTAATATCCACCATGGTAGCTGCAGTAGAATTCATTCCTCCCGTGCCTTGACTTTGTCCCTGGCCCTTTCGGTTTCCAAGACGGCTTGTTCGATAATATTCCTGATAGAAATATTGTGATCCGGCATATACAGCGATGGTCGGGTCGATCAAAAAGCTTTTGTCATTACTATAAAAAATCCGGTCGAGCATCAATCCGGTAAAAATATCTGCAGAACTACCATCATTAAAGTAGGTGCTGGCCAAAACAGACATTTCCAATACTTCAAAGTCATAGCTCAGAAAGCCCGAAATGTCTGCTATAATCTCCGATTTTACATTATAGCTATCTCCATTAAAGAAATAGGCCGTCACCGAAATTCCCCCACCGAGTTTTTCGCCTTGGGTCAGGTATCCCAAACTTGCCAAAACCAAGTCTACACGATTTTCTTCGGAGCCTACCAAATAAGAGGCCGATGCGTCCACAAAAAATCCCGACTTGTCATAATAACCTATGGAAGGAAAAATATAGGGAGCGGTTATGGAATCACGTCTGCCCATAAATACTGCATCGTTAATGTAACTGATGTCTGTCAAAATGTAGGACTTTTGGTTACTGGAAATTTCTTCGGCAGTTTTTTTGTTGTTCTGTGATATCACTACTAAGGGGGTGCAGAACAAGAAGATGTGTAATAGAAGCCAATTTTTCATGTTTACTGATTTCGTTAAATTCCCAATTAAGTCTCAAGAATGTTGCTATGGATCAACTACCCATTCTCAAGGCTTTATCATTTTAACAGCTACTTTGTGCCCTTTTTCTTTTTTTGTACTGACATCTTGTTGCCTACCTTTTTATTCATCATTTTTTTCTTGTTCATTTTGTTTTTTTTGACCATCATTCTTCGATGTTGGTACATGTTGGTGAACTTGGCACCATCCATATTGATACATTCACCATCACGAAGGCGAAACTGTTTTTGTTGTGGGTCTTGATAGCTGCCATCAGGGTTTACTATCAATCCGTCACCAAGGTTTATCTTATTTTGAATCCTGTTTTGTACACGGTTTCTGATTTGAAAGGCTTCGCCGTCTATCATCATGATTTGGTACCTATTTTGGTTCCGCTCTTGGATTTGGGCCTGGGTAAGTCCCATATTTTCTTTTTTAACCTTATACCGGTATTGATATTCATTGCGGTACTTAATGCCGTCGTTATCCAGACATTCACCATCACGTAGACGTAATCTATCTTGGTCTCTTGTGATATAAGAGCCATCTGGGTTCACCACTGTACCGTCATTTAAAGTAATTGGATCCTGTAAACGTACTTGATCCCGATCCCTTATTTGTAGGACATCGCCATCGACCATCATTAAACGTTCTTGATCGCGATCTTGCGCCATGTCTTGATCTTGGGCGGTAAGTGCAAAAGTTCCTAGAACTATAAATGCAATTACAAAAAGTGCTTTTTTCATCTTTCCTATGTTTTTAAAATTAACAGGGCAAAGGTATTGACACCATGTTTCGCCCTCAATGACCCAAGTCAGTTGTGCCCAATAAATACAAGGCTTTACCAGAATTCTTCTGTAACTTTTGTTACACAAAAACCTCTCTTTTCAAAATTCCCCCACAATTTGGATTTCTTTACAGAGCTACATGATAATTGTCATTAAAATGGCGTATGTAAGTGTGTAGTTTTGATATCATTTATTTCAGACAATGACATCATAACAATTTTAAATATGGAAACGCTACAAGAAGTCAAAAGGAAGGTTTACCAGTTCGGTAATAAAAGTGCCGACGGCAATAGTAAAATGAAAAACCTTTTGGGAGGTAAGGGAGCCAATTTGGCTGAAATGAGCGCAATAGGCATTCCTGTGCCACCCGGATTTACCATAACTACAGAAGTTTGCACCGAATATAACAAATTGGGCAAAGAAGCTATAATTGAACTGCTCACCGAAGATGTAGAAAAGTCGATAAACAATATTGAATCCATAATGGGTTCACAATTCGGAGATAGTGAAAATCCTTTATTGATTTCTGTGCGTTCGGGGGCACGAGTATCAATGCCTGGTATGATGGATACGGTCTTAAACTTAGGGCTTAATGATGAAGTGGTTCATGGGCTTGTGGCGAAAACCAATAATGAGCGTTTTGCTTGGGATTCATACCGGCGTTTTATCCAGATGTATGGGGGAGTTGTTTTAGGCATGAAACCCAAATCAAAGGATGACATTGACCCCTTTGAGGAAATCATGGAGCATCTTAAAGAAAAAAGGGGAATTGAGTTGGATACCGAATTCACTGTACAGGACTTACAAGATTTGGTGTATGATTTCAAGGATGCCGTAAAGAAAAGAACAGGACATGATTTCCCAGCAGATCCTTGGGAACAGCTCTGGGGTGCTATAACTGCGGTTTTTGATAGTTGGAACGGAAATCGAGCTATTTACTATAGAACAATGAACGGTTATCCCGCTGATTGGGGCACTGCGGTCAATGTACAAGCCATGGTCTACGGTAATATGGGCGATGGTTCTGGCACTGGGGTTTGTTTTACCCGCGATGCCGCTACAGGAGAAAATGTCTTTAACGGTGAGTATCTTATCAATGCACAAGGTGAAGATGTTGTCGCAGGGGTAAGAACCCCACAGCAAATCACCAAATTGGGTTCGCAGCGATGGGCTGACCTAGCTCAGATTGAAGAAGCTGAACGAGTGGCAAATTACCCTTCCCTAGAAGAGTTGATGCCATCTATTTACGAAGAATTAAAAATATACCAAGATACCCTAGAAAAACATTACAGGGATATGCAGGATATGGAGTTTACCATTCAAGAAGGGAAACTCTGGATTTTACAGACACGAAATGGCAAACGTACGGGGGCTGCAATGGTCAAAATTGCAATTGATTTGTTGAAAGAAAGACTAATTACTGAGGAGGAGGCCTTGCTCCAAATTGAACCCAATAAATTGGATGAGCTATTGCATCCCGTATTTGACCCTAGAGCGTTGAAAATGGCCAATGTAATTGCCCAAGGTCTTCCGGCATCTCCAGGTGCCGCAACAGGGCAGATTGTATTTTTCGCAGATGAGGCCAAGATGTACAAAAACACCATTTTGACCCGTATTGAAACTTCTCCGGAAGATTTGGAAGGAATGAATCTGGCCAAAGGAATTTTGACCGCACGTGGTGGCATGACTTCACACGCTGCCGTAGTCGCCAGAGGAATGGGTAAATGTTGTATCTCTGGAGCAGGTGCATTGAAAATAGATTACAAAAAACGGACCTTGACCGTTGATGGTAAGGAATATCATCAGGGCGATTGGGTTTCGCTAAATGGATCCACCGGCAATATTATTGAGGGAAAAGTGGCGACTGTTGAGCCAATATTGAGTGGAGAATTTGCTGAACTTATGACATTGGCCGATAAATATGCAGATATGGAAGTAAGGGCCAATGCTGACACGCCCAAAGAAGCCAGAGCTGCATTGAACTTTGGAGCTAAGGGAATCGGTTTGACAAGAACAGAACACATGTTTTTCGAAATTGATCGTATTCGGGCTATGCGAGAAATGATCTTGGCAGATACGGTTAAGGGAAGAAAACACGCTTTGGAAGAACTTTTACCCATGCAGCGAAGCGATTTTGAAGGTATTTTTGAAGCTTTGCAGGGTCTTCCAGTGACTATACGTTTATTAGACCCCCCCTTGCATGAGTTTGTTCCCCATCAATTGGCCACACAAAAAGAACTGGCCGAAGACATGCACATTTCACTTGCAGCTGTCAAAAACAAAGTGGCCGAATTGGAAGAGTTTAACCCCATGTTGGGCCATAGGGGCTGTAGATTGGGAAACACCTATCCTGAAATTACCGAAATGCAAACTAGGGCCATCATTGAGGCGGCATTGAACTTAAAGGAAAAAGGAATAGTTGCCAAGCCCGAGATAATGGTCCCATTGGTAGGAACGGTAAATGAATTTGTTGAACAAGAGAACATTATTAGAAAAACCGCCGAGAAGGTGTTTGAAGAGCGAAGTGAACATATTGATTATTTGGTCGGTACAATGATTGAAGTGCCCAGAGCGGTATTGCTTGCCGATGCCATTGCCGAATATGCCGATTTCTTCTCTTTCGGCACCAATGACCTTACCCAAATGACCTATGGGTATTCTCGTGATGACGCCAGCAAATTCATGTCAATTTATTTAGAAAAAGGAATATTGAAAGCTGACCCCTTTGAAGTCTTGGATCAAGATGGAGTGGGTCAATTGGTTAAAATGGGGACTGAACGAGGTAGAAGTACCAAACCAGATTTGAAAGTGGGTATCTGTGGCGAGCATGGTGGTGAGCCCAGTTCTGTGGAGTTTTGCCATAGCACTGGTATGAATTATGTAAGTTGCTCACCTTTCAGGGTCCCCATAGCACGATTGGCCTCTGCACAAGCGGCGATTAGAGCAGCAAAATAGAAAATGTTTGAGGAATTTTTGAGAACCATTGATTCCAAACTTGGGTAATAAGAACAAGCGGGGGTAATACCTCCGCTTACGTTTCCCATTGCTTCATAATTAATTTGTACTTCGAGCCTAGTCCATTGTAAAACACTAAAAAACAATGCCTTATGTAACCAATGTTACCGAACTTTTTTGATAACATGACAATTGTCATATCCTCTGAGGTGCTCATCAAATATCTTTATCCCTATAAAAATGGTATAAACAAAATTCATAGAAAATGAGAAACTTGGTCATATTGGGAGCGGGAACTGCGGGAACGATGATGGCAAACCATCTGATATCAAAACTCCCAAAAAAGGAATGGAAAATCACGATTGTTGATCAGTATGAAACACACTATTATCAACCTGGATTTTTATTTCTTCCTTTTGATATCTATACAACAAAACAGGTAAAGAAAAAAGGGTCGAAGTTTATTCCAAAAGATGTTCGGTATATACAAGAAAAAATAGAACTCATCGAACCAGAGAAAAATGTGGTACAGTTGGAAAAAAGTGGGGAACTTGCCTATGACATTCTGATTGTTGCCACGGGCACCAAAATTGCTCCTGAAGAAATTGACGGTATGGCAGGTCCAGAATGGTACAAAAGCATTTTTGATTTTTATACTTATGAAGGAGCGAAAGCACTACGTAACAAATTACGTGAATGGGAAGGCGGAAAACTTGTCGTTCATATTACTGAAATGCCCATTAAATGTCCTGTAGCACCTTTGGAATTTGCCTTTTTGGCGGATTCATACTTTAAGAACAAAGGCATGCGCGATAAAGTGGATATCACTTATGTAACACCTTTAGGTGGTGCATTTACAAAACCAAAAGCTACTAAAGCATTGCACCACTTATTAGAAGAAAAGGGTATCAAAGAAGTCACTGACTTTAATATTGAGCGTGTAGATTACGAGAACAAAAAAATTATCGACTATGCAGATATTGAAATAGAATATGATTTGTTGGTCACTGTACCTACAAACATAGGAGATGCGCTCATAGAGCGCTCAGGGATGGGTGATGACCTAAACTTTGTGCCAACAGATAAAGCCACCCTCCAAACCAAAGATTATGAAAATATATTCGCAATAGGAGACGCTACTAATTTACCAGCTTCGAAAGCAGGTTCAGTAGCCCATTTTGAAGCCGAAATTCTTGAAGAGAATATTCTACGCTACATAAAAGGAGAACCTTTAAAAGCTGAGTTTGATGGTCATGCCAATTGTTTTATAGAAACAGGTGGTGGAAAAGCTTTATTGATTGATTTTAATTACAATCACGAACCCGTAGAAGGCACATTTCCTTTTCCAGGTATTGGACCGTTAAATCTTTTAAAAGAAAGCCGAATGAATCACATGGGTAAAATGGCGTTCCGATGGATTTATTGGAATATGCTTATCAAAGGCATTTCCATTCCTTTTGTATCAGCAAAGATGTCAGAAAAAGGAAAGCACCTTGAAGAAACAGTATAATACAATCAATATTAATTTAAAATTTTAGTAACCATGAAAAAGTTAATCGCAAATAGAGAAATCGATGTAAACGAAGAAGGCTATCTATTGGACTTTAAACAATGGGACAGAGAAATCTGCGAATGTATAGCCGGTGAGTGTAATGTTGTAATGACCGAAAAACATTGGGAAGTGATAGCGTATCTTCAAGACAAACATCACAAAGAAGAACCACTATCCATTAGAGGTATCAAAAGAAGTGGTGTTATCAATATCAAGGAATTTTACAACCTATTTCCTGGCGGTCCTTTAAAGAAATCAACACTGATTGCAGGTATTCCCAAGCCCAAGAGTTGTATATAGTTTTTAGAGTTCAAAAACTTAAAAGAAATAGATAACATTTTAAATATAAAATTATGAGCGGTACTAAAGTCAAAAAAATGCTTTTTATCCTTTCAAAGGGTACTATAGAGAATGCCTATGCTGCTTTTGTGATGGCCAATGGTGCCCGAATGGAAGGAATAGAAGCTGAGATATTCTTTACTTTCTTTGGATTGGAAGCCATCCAAAAGAAAAAACTCGAACACATGCACGTGGCCACAGTAGGGAATCCGGCAATGCATATTCCCACGATGTTGGGTGGACTGCCGGGAGTAGAGGCCTTGGCTACCAAGATGATGAAAAAAGAAATGGAAAAACTGGATATGCCCCCTATTGGTGAGTTTCTTGAGATTCTATCCGATTCTGGGTGCAAACTATGGGGCTGTAAATTGGCCATCGATATGTTCCATTTAGAGCAGGAAGATTTAATCGAGGAGCTAGATGGCATCTTGACCATTGGTGATTTTTACAATAGGGCTGACCAAGAAGGCACCCATCTGCTCTTTATCTAAAAAGAGAAGAGAAAATCCCAAGCTTAAAAGGCGATATCTTGAAAATAGATATCGCCTTTTTGCAGTAGAAGCATACTATTCCTTTCAATACATTACCCCCCTTTATTTAATAAAGGTATAGCTCGCACCTATCATAATCATTGAGGTTGTCATATCATAGGATACCTCGCTGCCAGGAATCGCCCCATAGGGAGGAAAGTTGGGAATGAATTGTGGATTAAGCACTGGTCCGGATGTGGCATCTCCGCTGTCTCCATAGTGGAACACCGCATCAAAAGTGAACTTATCACTAGCTTCATAGCTTAAGCCCAATTGAAATGCATTTTTGATAATGGCAGTGGCGGGAATATTAAAGAAGGCCACATCACTGTTTATCGGGTTCGAGCTATAGGTATATCCTGCTCTCAAAGGAAGTTTGTCTATACCTTTATATTGAACACCTGCAGATACAATATTGATATTTTCCCAACCAAATCCAGAAACTGAAGCGGTGGGAGTCCAACCAGTTTCCGAAAAGCCATCTGTGTTCTCATAGTCCACAAGTCTATAATCTACTGCCAAATCTATATTTCCAAGCGAATACCCCAATCCAAATGATAGAATGGCAGGGTAATCTATATTGAAATCATTGGTAGCGGTCGAACCATCCAAATAGGTGTTATCTAGCTCAAAATCGCCAAAGTATTGGGTGGTTTTGTATGATGCCCCAGCCTTGAATCCAGAACCTGAGTCAAAGAAGACACCAACTTGCCCACCGAAACCAATGGCTGATGCTCTGTCCGTTGAAGGATAGCCTGATTGATTTGGATTGGCAGTTGGATTAGGTATAAGCTCGAGACTCGCGTAATTGGCAGTAGGCTGTAACCCTATTGAAAATTTGTCGGATAATTCATAGGCCCAAGTAAATCCAACTTGTAATAAGGAATAATCGGACTCTATTCTGCCAAACCCCCCTTGACCTTGTGGTAAATTTATTGGATTAGAGGTGCTTTCAGGAAAGGTGACACCAAAACCACTGATACCAAAAGCCGAAGCGCCAAAAGTGTGCTTACTGCCCTCTTTGCTCCAAACGAATGCCAGTGCAGGAAGTGGAGATACGCCTCTGTCATCTTCAGTAACCCCACTAAAAAAATTGCCCGTGGGCTGTCCATTGGTATCAAATTCTGGTACCGTTGAACTTAATTCTGGAGAAGAAAAGAAAAAACCAATATCAAACTTCAAAATGGTCTCATCAAAGGTTGAAATTGTAGCGGGATTCCAATGTAAGGCACCAGAAACATCCAGAGGTTGTCCTGTGGCAGCCCCGCCCATTGACATATTTACCGAACCTACGCCCTGCATAATGTGACCTGCTTGTGAAAACACAGCAGTGGAGAACAAAAAAAAGTAAAGAATTAAATAGTTGTTTTTCATAATCGTATAGTTTATTGTTTGAATATTAAACACCGCTATTACTTCTACACGTTGTAGAATAAAGACTAAGGCGTATTCAACAGCTAAAGTATATGGTATTTAGATAAATAAGGATGAGATATGTCATTGTACAAAAGATGTTAAGGGCATAGTTTTAATCTAAATCCGGGTTTGCCGTGAAATTGACAGATCTATTCAGGGAAATTGTTCCAAATTGTTCAAAGGATATGTTTTTTTGGTGAATTCCAATTAACTCTGGATGGCAACCATGGAGACTATTGTAACTTATGTTACCGAATTGAGCCCTTAAAAGTATTAGTTTTAGTATAGCATTGTTTTAAAGAAAAACAGATGAAAAGAAGAAACTTTGTTAAGAACACCGTTTTGGGTACGATGGCGACAGTTATTGGTACAGAAATAGTTTTTGGCACATCTATGCCAAAAGGGTATATACCATTGGCGCTACAAGACCCTGACCCGTTTAAAATGTTCAACAAGGATAAAGAAATGGTGGTTCTTAACGATAAACCATGGAATATCGAGGCCCAAGCGCATCTGTTGGATGACAAGGTTACACCTAATAAGTATATGTTCATTAGAAACAATGGCTTAATTCCGGAAAATATTGATGCAAATAATTGGACATTGACCATTGACGGAGAATCTGCAAAACAGCAGAAGACCTTTACACTCTCAGAGCTGAAATCAAAATTCAAGCATTATACCTATCAGCTCACATTGGAATGTGGTGGCAATGGACGAAGTGAATTTGACCCTCCGGCCAAGGGAAACCAATGGACCGTTGGCGCAGTATCGTGTGCCACATGGACAGGTATTAGACTTCGGGATGTACTTGCCGAAGTAGGCATAAAGAGTGATGCCGTTTACATCGGTTATCATGCCGCCGATGTTCACTTGAGCAGGAACCCAGACAAAGAACCTATTTCGAGGGGCGCACCCATGGCCAAGGCAATGCAAGAAGAGACACTTTTGGCGTTTAAAATGAACGGAAAGGATATTCCAATGTTACATGGTTATCCACTACGGTTGGTTGCAGGTGGCTGGCCAGCATCGGTCTCCGGTAAATGGGTAAATCGTATCAGTGTCCGCAATAAGGTCCATGATGGGGCAAAAATGACGGGAACGGCATATCGTGTTCCATGTACACCCGTAGCGCCCGGTGAGAAGGTAAAAGATGAGGATATGTGTATTATAGAATCAATGCCGGTAAAATCGTTGATTACCTTCCCAAAAACAGGAGCTATGATAAAAAGGGATAGAAAACTGAACATAAGGGGTCATGCTTGGGCTGGGGAGTTGGAAGTTTCCAAGATGGAATATTCCATAAATTTTGGATCTACATGGGCGACATGTTCCTTGGAAAAACCAGTGAATCGTTTGGCATGGCAGCATTTTTCCGCAAGTATTGAATTTCCCAAGAAGGGTTATTACGAAGTATGGGCCCGAGCCACGGATCAACAAGGTGTGGCGCAGCCAATGCTTTTACCAGGCTGGAATCCAAAAGGATATTTGAACAATGCATGTCATCGAATCGCAATTAAAGTGAGCTAATGGATAATTCGGAAAACGTTAGAAAAGCGATCAAGCAGGTATCCCGGTTAATGGCTGTAATTTTTATGGCGTTCGTTATTATTGCTGGTATGCTTGTCTACCTAATGGTAGATCCAACACTTTCCGCCTTTAAGTCCGCTCCTTCTACTGAAGAATATGTATCAGTGCAAGAAAGCAGTGAAGAACAGCTTAGCGAAGAAGACTTTGATAAAATAGAAAATGGCATACATGTTCGCACCGGTCTTTTGGAGGCAGAGGGATTAATGGAAGTGGTCAATAATTGCACCAACTGCCATTCGGCGAAATTAGTCACGCAAAATAGAATGAACAAAGAGCGTTGGATAGCCACGATAAGATGGATGCAAGAGACCCAGAATTTGTGGGATCTGGGAAATAATGAAGAAATCATAGTCAACTATCTGGTGACCAACTATCCAGTGAAGAAAAAGGGAAGAAGGGAAATATTATCAAATATTGAATGGTATGAACTTCAAGAATAGCATGTGGATTGTTTTGTTCTTGTCTGCCATGGTTTCCTGTAAACGAGGCAAAGACACCACATCACAAGAAATAAAGACTTATGCAAGTGTAAAACATCTCATGGAGGTGGAGGAGCTTCTTGAAATTCATAAGCATGAGAAAGTAGTTATAGTAGATTTTAGAAAAGACGAGGAATATAAAAAAGGTCATATCGAAGGTGCCATAAACATTTGGCGCACAGACATTGAAGATACCTCGTATCCGTATGGTGGAATGATGGCAAAAAAAGTGGATATCGAAACGTTTTTCAGCAAATTGGGCATTAAAAACGATGCTATTTTAGTGGTATATGACAATAAAGGATCAAGTGATGCAGCAAGATTGTGGTGGCTATTGAAAAGTTATGGTTTTGAATCCGTCAAATTATTGAATGGAGGACTAAGTGCTTGGAGACAGATCGGAGGAAGTACAAGTTATGAAATGACCAAGACAGAGCCTTCAATTTTTACGCTTCCGGTTAAGGACGCTTTAGATGCATGGATAGGGAAGGAAGAGCTTTTAGGAATGGTAAATTCATCCAACAATGTCATTATTTTGGATGCCCGTACTGAGGAAGAATTTAGTGGCAAAAGAAGGAAAGAAGGTGCTACCAAGGCTGGGAGAATTCCTAAGAGTATACATGTTGACTGGGCAAGGTCAATTGACTATGAAGGAACCAAAAAGTTTAGAACTTTTCCTGAATTGGAAGCGATATATAGTGAGCTGGAAGCTTCTAGAGATGACACGATCATTGTATATTGCCATACGGGTGTTAGGTCCGCTCACACCACTTTTGTTTTGACAGAATTATTGGGTTATGAACAGGTAAGAAATTATGATGGCTCTTGGACAGAATGGAGCCAATTTGACAATTTGCCGTTCGAAAAAGATAGTGTTCAATTTTAAAAAAATAAGTTATGGAGAAATATGTAGATGCTTTTGTAAATTCTTTTTTGGCTAGCATTGACTGGACGTGGAAATCAATTTTGTTCGAAGTGCCTTGGTACACGAATTACTTTTGGGGCCTTACCGCAATCTCGTTGGTTGTTTGGCTTTTGGAGATTATGTTTCCATGGCGAAAAGAACAATCTATTTTTAGACGTGATTTTTGGCTTGATACGTTCTATATGTATTTTAACTTTTTCATGTTCGCCATAGTCATTAGCGGTTTTTACAAACTGCTGGAGGTCTTCTTTATGGATTTGAACGTTACGGCTAAAAGTTTGGCCATTGTTGACATTTCTACCATGCCCACTTGGGCCCAATTAGTGCTCTTTTTCATTGTGCTTGATTTTGTGCAATGGTTCACCCATGTGCTATTACATAAGTACAGGTTTCTATGGAACTTTCACAAAGTACACCATTCTGTTAAGGAGATGGGGTTTGCCGCGCATCTTCGTTACCATTGGATGGAGAATATCCTGTATAAGCCCTTAAAAGTGTTTGGGGTCATGATCTTGGGTGGCTTTGAACCTGAACAGGCCTATATCGTGCATTTTGCAGCAATTGCCATTGGCCATTTGAACCATGCCAATATTAAAATCACATGGGGTCCATTAAAGTATGTTTTTAACAATCCCGTGATGCATTTGTACCATCATTCCTATGTATTGCCCAAAGGTAGTTATGGCGTTAATTTTGGTATTAGTTTGAGTCTATGGGATTATATTTTTAAGACCAATTATGTGCCGGAAGACAGTGGTACCATTGAGTTGGGCTTTCCTGGAGATGATAATTTTCCCCAAGATTTTCTGCATCAGAACATCTATGGTTTTGGTGGTAAGACTAAAAAAGATTAGCACATTATTGAACACCCTAAAATTAAGAAGTACGTTTAGGAATATAAATCCCCCTTTGCAAAATAACGAGACCCATCAGGGCCAACCAAATTACTTTGATATGGAAGAGTGGTTTGTAGATTTCAAAATTATCGGGAATCCCCATGACCACTCCCATGGCAGCTAGGCCCAAGATGGTAGTAAACCATCCCAACCATGCCTGTACAGTTTTTGATTTTACCAAACCAATGCCCAACAAGACAAGACCTACGCCCGAAAATACACGACCAAATCGCACAAAACAGGTAACATACTGATTCGTGTAGAGGATATTGTCCATAAATTCTTGAATTTCAACTACTGATTTGCCCATAGTCTCACCGACCCCCCAAGCTCCAAAATTATAATAAAACGCTGATGCAATAGCCAACGTAATGCTTCCTACAATGACCATTCCTGCACCGGGCGCAATGATAACACGATACGGTTTTTTTAGAGTTATCGATGCTAGGGCAAACATGGAAATGGCCATAATCACCCATCCAAAAATGTGGATTCGATACATCCAAATCCAAGGCCATAGGTTTTTACCAATTTCGGTAAAATCGGAAGCTTCCAAATACTCACCAACATGATGGGGCGATAAATACCATCCACCTCCGAGCATTAACGCAGCAGCTAAAAAGGACCAACCGGTAAATTGGGTCTCAAAATCTTTTTTCATAACTTCCATAAGCTTTAAATTTAAAAGGGTGAGGTACTTGAAATCCATTAAGAGGCTCCGTATACCCTATTCTTATTAATACCATTTTCGAGCAATCATGTTATGGTATAGTGGGTTGTCATTTAGGTGTTGGGTTCTTCCTTTTCAACAATCAACCAAACAATGAATGAATCAAGTTGAACTAGTACTGATATCTATATTCATATCAGTACATTTGATTATTCTCAAAGATAGATTGACATTTAAGTTTAAACTGTAACTTTAGTTACAAAGATGAAAAATATCAATATCAAAAGCACTGATGCCTATCAGCTTAGAGATAGTATTAAGCCAGATTGACCAGCCCAAAACAGATTCAGAATGAGGTGCAATCGAGAAATCAAAGACGCACGCGACATTTCTGCCAAATTAAAATGGCCGTTGATTTGGCAACAATAGGTAGCGGCCTTTAAAATATTGAAATGGAAATGAAAGAATATGACAATTGGGTCACATAAATATGTCATTACCTAATTTAAAAGCGCATTTGCCATGGTTACGAAAAAGCAAATAAGGAAATCAATTCTGCTTGCAGAAAAAGTGCTGATTGAGCATTTGGATAACCAACAAATTCGAGAAATTTCATCAACAATGGAGATAAGCTATCGGGAAATGGAATCGCAGCTACCCTTATTAAAATCTTCCTTCAATAGGATGCTGTTAAAAATATCGATTGATTCATTGGCTTTTTATAGGGCATTGTTAATGCAACTAAGGAAAGAAGATGCCCTTAAATTGATTCAACCCTTTGTGAATATGTGGATGGATGCTCAATTTAATAGCTGGACAGTAAGGAAAGTCTACGGCAGTCGTTTTTTACATCGATTATATCGACGTTATTGGTTCGCCAGAACCAATAAGGTAAACGACCTTGAGGGACAGAGATTTGAATACGTTCGTCCGTATGGCGATTTGTTCTACGGTGTTAATGTAACAAGATGTGGCCACGTCAACTTTCTAAAAAAGATGAATGCCCCAGAATTGGCGCCTTTTATGTGTCAAGCCGATTTCTATATCCAAAAATTTTTGCCAAAAGGTATAAAATTTGAGCGTAGCCAAGTAATCGCCGAAGGTGCATCATATTGTGACTTTAGGTATATTATGGAGTAGCTTTTGGATTAAAGGTCTTCAGTTTTTCAAATCCTGTTCAAAGTTCAGCAGAGTTCTATAAAATATTGGTTAAATGGGACTATGAAAAAAAATCAGCCAGCATTAAGGTGGGACGTAATGTCTCCCAAATGTTTTATTTCTCTCACTTAGCGATTTTAAAAATACAGTTCGAGATAAGCCTATTTAAAAAGTATACGAATCACACAAAATAGAGTTGATAAATTAAAAAGTACAATTCCTAATGAGTTATCTGATTTGCCCAAGCTATCTTATGGTTTCGCTTTAAACTTCTGTTAAACAAAGCAATAATTGTTAACATTTTGTAGTTTTGTAGTGAAATGAAGGACATTTTACGTCAAATTCTGTCATCTATATTGGCCCTATTGGTCTTGTTGTCAACGGTTTCGTGGACCGTGGATAAGCACCTATGTATGGGTAAAGTGGTGGACGTGGCATTTTTTGCTAACGCAAAAACGTGCGGTATGGAGGTTGATTCCAATAGCATGGATGCGGAATTTGAAAAATCTTGTTGCGATGAAGTTTCGTTTACCATGCAGGGTCAAGAAGATTTAAAAACCTCTTTTTTCGACCTGGACCTTAAGCAACAGGTGTTCTTAGTTGGCTTTACCTATTACTACATCAATTTGTTCCAAGATGTAGACACTGTTACAACTTCTTTTATTGGGCACCCGCCCCCCTTGCTCGATAAGGACTATCAAGTTCTTTTCGAGACTTTTTTGATTTGAGGTACTAGATATTCAAAGTGCGCCCTGCAGATTTCTGTTTTGGGTTTAATGTGCTGTTTATACTAATCAGTACATCTGCTGTAAATATCTAATACATCAAAACAATGTTGAATAAAGCGATAAAATTCTTAATCGAAAATAAACTGGTAGCGTTACTGTTACTGGCTCTATTTGTGGGCTGGGGTATAGTACATGCACCCTTTAAATGGGACATTGGATTTCTGCCAAGTGATCCCGTGGCGGTCGATGCCATTCCTGATATTGGGGAGAACCAGCAGATTGTCTTCACAAAATGGGACGGTCGCTCTCCACAGGATATTGAAGATCAGATTACCTATCCTTTGACCACCTCCCTTCTTGGAATTCCCGGGGTCAGAACCATCCGAAGCTCCTCCATGTTTGGATTCTCGAGCATCTATATCATTTTTGAAGAGGATGTGGAATTCTATTGGTCAAGAAGCCGAATTCTGGAAAAACTGAACTCTCTACCTGCTGGGTTATTGCCAAACGGAGTAAATCCGTCCCTAGGACCCGATGCAACGGGATTGGGGCAGATTTTCTGGTACACTTTGGAGGGTCGTGACGAAGATGGCAATGTTACTGGAGGATGGGACTTACATGAACTGCGCAGCATTCAAGACTACTACGTAAAGTATGCGCTGTCCTCGGCAAGCGGTGTTTCTGAGGTCGCTTCCATTGGAGGGTATGTCCAGGAATATCAAATCGATGTGGATCCTGAGCTGATGCGCCAATACGATATCCAGCTAGGGGATGTGGTGAAAGCTGTAAAACAATCCAATCAGGATATTGGGGCCCAGACTTTGGAAATCAACCAAGCTGAGTATTTGGTTCGCGGATTGGGATACGTAAAATCCATAGCGGACATAGAGAATGCAGTAGTAGATGCTGAAAACTATACCTCTATTCGGATTAAGGATGTGGCCCGGGTACATTTGGGTCCTGCCACACGACGAGGGATGCTGGACAAAGAAGGGGCCGAGGTAGTAGGTGGAGTTGTAGTTGCCAGATATGGTGCCAATCCATTGGATGTAATTAACAATGTAAAGGAAAAGATAGCTGAGCTTTCATCAGGACTGCCCACAAAGGAGTTGGTTGATGGACGCACTTCACAAGTGACCATTGTACCTTTTTATGACCGGACCGAATTGATCCAAGAGACCCTGGAGACACTTAATGAAGCTTTAACCCTTGAAATTCTAATTACCGTACTTGTCATTATTGTGATGGTGTTCAACCTACGTGCTTCCATCCTGATTTCGGGCTTGTTGCCCGTTGCAGTTTTGATGGTATTTATTTCGATGAAACTGTTTGGAGTTGATGCGAACATTGTTGCCCTCTCAGGTATTGCCATTGCAATTGGTACAATGGTGGATGTCGGGGTAATATTATCAGAAAACATCATTAGACATCTTGATGAAAACGAAGAGCGGAACGGCAATGAACAACTTACTATCAATAATGTGGTATATACTGCAACCACCGAAGTTTCTGGAGCGATACTGACAGCAGTGTTGACCACCATCATCAGTTTTATTCCGGTATTTACAATGATAGGTGCAGAAGGAAAGTTGTTCCGACCATTGGCATTTACCAAGACCATGGCCCTGACTGCCTCAATTATTGTTGCACTCTTTTTGATACCTCCTTTTGCCGCCTTTTTCTTTAGGAGAAAAAGAAGTAAAAGTATCGTAGGCTATGTCTTCAGTGCCTTGCTGATTATTACTGGTCTTGTTGCCGTAGTCTATGGATATTGGATAGGATTGGTATTGATGGCTTTCGGAACCATAAGACCTTTGAAGAATTCGAAATTGGCTTCTCGCTTGTTCAACGGATATACACTTTCAGACAAACAGGCGACCCGTCTGAACATCATTATTTCAGTTTCGGCCATAGTATTCCTTTTAGCTTCCTATTGGAGACCCTTGGGCTTTGACCGAAGCATTATAATGAACCTACTTTTTGTAAGTGTTATTTGCTTTGGATTATTAGGTACCTTTTGGGCATTCCGAAGGTATTATACAAGAATCCTTCAATGGGCGTTACAGAATAAAATGCTGTTCCTGTCAATACCTACAGTGATATTGGTTCTAGGTATTTTGATAATGAGAAATACGGGCAAGGAGTTTATGCCTGCTCTTAATGAAGGCTCGTTTCTGTTAATGCCTACCTCATTACCGCATTCCGGGGTAGAAGAGAACAAAAGGGTATTGCAGCAATTGGACATGGCGGTTGCAAGCATTCCTGAAATCGAAACGGTGGTTGGGAAATCGGGCAGGACGGAATCCGCCTTGGATCCCGCACCGCTTTCCATGTATGAAAACATGATACAATATCGGTCGGAATATGAATTGAACACTGATGGCGAACCCCAACGTTTTAGAATTGATGAAGAGGGTTATTTCGTGTTGAAAAATAGGAAAAAAGTTGCAAATCCCAATTTGAGCGGAAATGTCACCTCGAGCGAAGTCGAGAGGACTTTCTCCAGTATCGACAGAAATTTACTCATTGAAGATAATGATGGGGAGTACTACCGAAACTGGCGACCAGAAATTAAGTCCCCGGATGATATTTGGAACGAAATTGTAAGGATGACAAAGCTCCCTGGGGTGACATCTGCACCCAAATTACAACCTATCGAGACACGTTTGGTCATGCTCCAAACCGGAATGCGCGCACCCATGGGTATCAAGGTAAAAGGTCAGGACTTGAAGGAAATAGAGGCGTTTGGCCTTCAATTGGAAGACATTTTAAAAACAGCCGAAGGTGTTAAGCAACAGGCTGTCTTTGCAGACCGTATCGTGGGCAAACCCTATCTACTCATCGATATTGATAGGGAAAAATTGGCACGCTACGGGATCACGGTCGAAGCAGTACAAAGAGTTATTTCCATAGCTGTAGGTGGAATGCCATTGACCCAAACGGTAGAAGGGCGGGAACGCTATGCTGTTCGTGTACGCTATCCCAGGGAACTACGGAACAATCCCGACGATTTGAAAAGTATCTACGTGCCAGTATCCAAAGGAAGCCCGGTACCACTTAGCGAATTGGTTACCATTCGATATGAACAAGGCCCGCAGGTCATCAAAAGTGAGGACACATTTTTGGTAGGGTATGTATTGTTCGACAAGTTGGACGGTTTCGCCGAGGTTAACGTTGTGGAGAACGCCCAGGCAGCTATTCAGGGTAAAATTGACAGTGGTGAACTTACGGTGCCCAAGGGAATCAACTATGCTTTTACAGGAACTTATGAAAATCAGTTGCGGGCCGAAAAGACTTTGTCCGTTGTCGTACCATTGGCACTCATCATCATCTTTTTGATCCTGTATTTCCAGTTTAGAAGTGTGGCCACTTCGCTAATGGTATTTTCTGGGATTGCGGTTGCTTTTGCAGGCGGGTTCATCATGATATGGCTCTATGGGCAGGATTGGTTTTTCAATTTCAATCTTTTTGGTGAAAACTGGCGAGAGCTCTTTCAGATGCATTCCATCAATCTGAGTGTTGCCGTTTGGGTAGGTTTCATTGCACTATTCGGAATCGCCACGGACGATGGCGTGGTCATGGCCACTTATCTTACCCAAACTTTTGATAGAAACAGACCCGTGGATTTAAAAGGGGTTCACGATGCTGTCATTGAAGCAGGTGAAAAACGTATTCGACCTTGTTTGATGACCACCGCAACGACCATTTTGGCTTTGCTGCCCATTCTGACTTCCACGGGGCGCGGAAGCGATATAATGATACCAATGGCCATCCCAAGTTTTGGAGGAATGCTCATTGCACTCATTACCCTTTTTGTTGTTCCGGTATTGTTCGGTTGGCGAAAAGAAGTTCAACTCAAAAAAACAAGCAAATGAAAAAAGTAAAAACCATTATTGGCCTTTTGGTTGTTTCCGCTTTGGGGAATGCGCAAGAGTTGCAGTCCTATATCAACGAGGCTCAGGCAAACAACCCCGATATTCAGGCCTATGAAGTTCGATATAATATTGCCCAAGAAAAGGTCAACGAAGCCAATTGGCTGCCCAACACCGAATTTGGAGCTGGGTATTTTGTAAGTGAGCCGGAGACAAGAACAGGGGCCCAAGTGGCTCGATTTTCTGCCAAACAAATGTTGCCCTGGTTTGGTACGGTTTCCACACGTAAAAAATATGCAACGGCAATGGCAGAAACAGATTATGTGGATTATGTTGTAGCCAAACGAAAGTTGGCCTTGGCTGTGACACAGTCCTATTACAAGTTGTACGGCTTAAAGGCCAAGCATGATGTGTTGGACAAGAACATCCAACTGCTCAAAACCTATGAAACCTTAGCATTGACTTCAGTGGAAGTGGGCAAGGCCAGTTTAGTAGATGTGTTGAGATTACAAATTCGCCAGAACGAACTGCAGCAGCAAAAGGAAATCTTACGGCAACAATTTGTTGGAGAACAAGCCAGCTTCAATGGTTTGTTGAACCGGAACACTGGTTTGGTAGTAGAAGTGGCTGGTGTAGCAAATATTCCAGAAAATGACCTTGTTATGGTTGATAGTCTACAGCTAAACCCAGAACTGCTTCGTTTTGATAAAATGTATGAGTCAGTTGCCAAGGCAGAGTTGTTGAACCAAAAAGAAAGTGCCCCCATGTTTGGGGTTGGTTTAGACTATCTTCCCGTTCAAGAACGACCTGATATGACCTTTAGCGATAATGGGAAGGACATTGTGATGCCGATGGTATCACTTTCCATTCCCATTTTCAACAAACAATTCAGTTCCAAAACCAAACAGAACGAGCTCCGCAAACAGGAAATTACATTCCAAAAACAGGAGCGATTGAATGTCTTGGAGTCCGCTTTGGCGAAAGCAGTAGCAATGCGCAACGAAGCCCGTATTGCTTTTAACACCCACGCCAAAAATTTAAGACAGGCTGAGGATGCGGAGCAAATCCTAATAAAGAATTATGAGACCGGCACCATTGATTTCAATGATGTGCTGGATATTCAAGAACTGCAATTAAAATTTCAACTCAATCAAATTCAATCGGTGCAGCTGTACTACATACAATCTGCACTTATCAATTATTTAATAAACAAGTAAATCCAAAAACAATGAACACGAGAATCAAAAAATTTTTAGCTATCACCTTTGTTGCAACATTATTACTTTCAGTATCGTGCAAGGGCAAAACAGAGCAAAACACAGAGACCAATACCGAGCAAATCAAAACTACCGAAAAGCAGGGCAAGGAATATACCTCAGCTTATGTGTGCCCAATGCACTGTGAGGGGAGTGGCAGTGATACGGTAGGTACCTGTCCAAAATGTGGTATGGATTATGTGGCCAATGAAGAACACCAAAAAGATGGGCATACCCACTAAAATGAAAATCAAATCCGACCCGCAATGACTTTGATTAAAGTAAAAAATATGGTGTGTGACCGATGTAAATCGGTTTTGAAATCCGAGTTGGAAAAAAATGGATTTCGAGTGGGCCATATTGATTTGGGAGAAGTTCAATTTGGGGAGGGTTCGGAAATTGAAATGGACAAGATTCGAAAGATTTTGGATCGGAATGGTTTTGAATTGGTAATCAACCAGAACGAACAATTGATTGCCCAAATTAGGAACCATTTGATCATTGGACTACAGGACCGAAATTTGAACCAAAATCTCTCCGAATATCTTGTCGATAGGGTGTGCAAGGATTATTCGGTGCTGAGTAAATTGTTCAGCGCTCATGAGGGAATCACCATTGAAAAGTACTTCATCGGCCTGAAAATCGAAAAGGTGAAGGAACTGATTCAAATGGGGGACAGGACATTTTCCGAAATAGCCTATGGATTGGGTTACACCAGTAGTAGTCACTTGGCAAGGCAATTTAAATCAGCAACAGGAATGTCAATGGGGACATATCAAAAAGCAAGGGAATGGAACAGAAAACCACTGGACCAAATTGTATAAATAAAACCCATAATTGTACAAAACTTTGAAAATAATAGTAGGTAGTTTTGATGGTTAATTTGAAATTATGAAGCACACCTATCATATACATGGAATGACCTGCAATGGTTGCAGAACCCACGTTGAGAAAACACTCAATGGAGTTGACGGTGTCACCAGTGCAATGGTTGATTTGGAAAAGAAGGAAGCGGTCATCGAAATGAGTCGACATATCGATATTGATACTTTTCAGCAAGCTTTTGAGAAGGAGGGGGGCAACTATCGCATCCATTTGCCCGGAGAACACCATCACCCTCCCGAAAAGGAAGATAAGGGGAAACCGAAGAGCAATGGAACAGGGACGTTTTATTGCCCCATGCACTGCGAGGGAGAAAAAACTTATAACAAACCCGGTGACTGCCCAGTATGCGGTATGGACCTGGTCGAAGAACAAAGTTTGAATGCTGGCCCTGTCAATGGTCAATGGACTTGTCCGATGCATCCGGAGGTGGTGAAGGACGAACCAGGTAGCTGTCCCATCTGTGGAATGGATTTGGTACCAATGGAACCTGATCTTTCCGCTGAGGAGAAGACCTACAGTAAATTGCTCAAAAAGTTTTGGGTTGCGGTGGCCTTTACCCTCCCTGTTTTTCTTATCGCAATGAGCGAGATGGTTCCGAACAATCCGTTGTACAAGATTTTTGAACAGAAATATTGGAACTGGGCTCAGTTCATACTTTCAATTCCGGTGGTATTCTATGCTACATGGATGTTTTTTGAGCGTGCTTATCGGAGTATCAAGACCTGGAACTTGAATATGTTTACGCTAATTGGTATTGGGGCAGGAGTTGCGTGGATTTTTAGCATAGTCGGGATGTTTTTGCCCGATGTGTTTCCAGAGCAATTCAAAACGGAGTCAGGAACCGTACAGGTTTACTTTGAAGCGGCAACGGTTATTTTGACCCTGGTACTGCTCGGGCAATTGTTGGAGGCAAGGGCACATAGTAAAACCAACTCTGCCGTAAGAGAACTTTTGAAACTGGCCCCGAACAAAGCGGTTAAAGTGGTAAATGGAGAGGAGCTAGAAGTGGGTATTGATGCTATAGAAATAGGGGATATCCTAAAAGTAAAGCCAGGGGATAAAATTCCTGTTGATGGGATTATCACTGAAGGATACAGTGCCATAGATGAATCAATGATCACAGGAGAACCTCTCCCTGTAAACAAAATTGAAGGAAATAAGGTTAGTAGTGGAACCATCAATGGGAATCAATCCTTTTTGATGAAAGCCGAGAAGGTAGGGAGTGACACACTACTTTCCCAAATCATAACGATGGTGAACGATGCGAGTCGTAGTCGGGCACCCATTCAAAAGTTGGCAGATACCGTTTCCTCTTATTTCGTGCCCATAGTCGTTCTAATTGCTCTAGTGACCTTTGCCGTTTGGGCCATTTTGGGGCCTGAGCCTGCCTATGTCTACGCTCTGGTCAATGCTATTGCTGTTTTGATAATTGCTTGCCCATGTGCTTTGGGACTGGCGACCCCCATGTCCGTTATGGTTGGGGTAGGAAAAGGTGCCCAAAATGGAGTGCTCATCAAAAATGCCGAGGCATTGGAAAAAATGGACAAGGTGGACACCTTGATTGTAGACAAGACAGGAACCATCACCGAAGGAAGGCCAGCAGTCGAAAAAGTGGGCTCATTTAGCCAAGGTTTTAATGAGAGTTCTATTCTTGAAATGATAGTTGCTCTCAACAGCAACAGTGAACATCCTTTGGCCGAAGCAACCGTAGTCTATGGGAAGGATAAAGGGGTAAAAGCTCAAAAGTTAGAAAAATTCAATGCCGTAACTGGAAAGGGGGTTGAAGGAAAAGTGGATGGAAAACGATTGGCCCTAGGGAACCCCAAAATGATGGAATATACCAATGCAACTATTTCTGCTAGTATGAAGACAGAAGCCAAGGAATATCAGCAAAAAGGAAAGACAGTTTCATTCTTATCCGCTGATGGGGAAGTTATTGGCTACGTGGTCATCGGTGATAAGATTAAAAAGACCAGCGCCAAAGCTATAAAGGAGTTGCAGGATAAAGGAGTAGCTGTAACCATGCTTACAGGTGACAATCACGAAACGGCAAATGCGGTGGCAAATGAGCTCTGCTTGTCCAATTTCAAAGCAAGTATGCTGCCGGAAGATAAGCTTAGGGAAGTGGAACGACTGCAATCTGAAGGCAAGGTGGTGGCAATGGCTGGTGATGGCATCAACGATGCACCCGCACTGGCTAAAAGTGATGTGGGTATCGCAATGGGCACTGGTACGGATGTGGCTATTGAAAGTGCAGCGATTACCTTGGTGAAAGGCGACCTGCAGGATATTGTCAAAGCAAGAAACCTTAGTAGTACGGTGATGAAAAACATCAAGCAAAATCTGTTTTTTGCTTTGATTTATAACATATTGGGCGTACCTGTTGCAGCAGGAGTGCTATATCCTGTCTTTGGAATATTGTTGTCTCCAATGATTGCGGCCCTGGCCATGAGTTTTAGTTCGGTATCGGTCATCGCAAATGCTTTGCGACTAAAAAATGTAAAAATTTAATTGAATATGATAAATAGGAACACGGCAAAATGGATTCGAAAATCACATAGATACCTTGGTATCTTTTTGGGTATTCAATTTTTGTTCTGGACCATCAGTGGTCTTTACTTTAGTTGGACGAATATTGATGAAATCCATGGTGACCATTTCAAGAATATGGAATACCAGCCCCAAGCGTTTTCGGGTTTAATGGCTCCATCCGAATTAAATATCAAAGAAGGAGTCAAATCGATTGAAATTAGGGATATCAGCGGTGTGCCTTACTATTGGATCAACAAAAACCAATTGTTCAATGCTTTGGATGGAACATCCAAGTTATTCATCAATGAGGAAGAGGCCCTTTATGTTGCTGGCAATTATATGAGGAATGGATTGGTTGTTTCCAATGTTTCCCTCATAGAAAAGACAGGAAAACATCACGAATATCGCGAAAGGCTTTTGCCGGCCTATGTAATTACTTATCAAACTGATGAAAACTTGAAGGCCTACGTATCTGCCATCGATGGAAAGTTTCAGACGGTCCGTCACAGGGATTGGCGCATTTTTGATTTTCTGTGGATGACCCATACGATGGATTACGAGGGTAGGGATAATTTCAATACCACGGTACTTAGATCTTTTTCGTTATTGGGACTGATAACCGTCCTAAGTGGATTTGTTCTTTGGTATATCAGCTCGCCTTCAGTTATTAAAATTAAAAAACGATTAAAAGGAAAGAAATGAAACAGCGTATAATTTATATCGGAATCGCAGCCATAGTTGGATTGGCAGTTGGATATCTTCTATTTGGAAAATCCGATACCGATACTATGGAGGTGGTTGAACATGATCATAATTCAGAAACTGGTCAAATGTGGACCTGTTCCATGCACCCACAAATTATGCAACCAGAAGCTGGGGATTGTCCAATCTGTGGCATGGATTTGATTCCGGCAGAAGTAGGAGCGGATGGATTGTCTCCTGAACAGTTCAAAATGACAAAAAATGCGCTGGCTTTGGCAAATATTCAGACCACGGTGGTGGGAAGTGCTGAGGGTGATAATGATAATATAATTACTTTATCAGGTAAGATTGGGGTTAACGAGGAAGCAATGGCCGTGCAAGCCAGTTATTTTGATGGAAGGATTGAACGATTGAATGTAAATTATGAAGGGCAAGAGATACGAAAGGGCCAATTATTGGCAACCATTTATTCACCTGAACTGGTGGCAGCACAACAAGAATTGTTGACAGCAGCTTCTCTGAGGGAATCGCAACCACAATTATACAGTGCGGTTCGTAATAAGTTAAAACTTTGGAAATTATCGGATAATCAAATCAATAACATCGAAAGCTCGGGTAAGGTAAAGGAGAACTTCCCCGTGTATGCAACAGTTTCCGGAACTGTCTCAGAGGTAATGAGCTCAGCAGGCGACTATCTAAAAAAGGGTCAACCAATTGCAAAGGTCAGTGATTTGAGCACTGTTTGGGCGGAGTTTGATGCCTATGAGAGCCAGTTTTCTCAACTCAAAAAAGGACAGAAAATCAGTATAGCCGCCAATGCTTACCCCAACAAAACTTTTGATGGCCAAATAACCTTTATTGATCCTGTTCTGGATAATACAACCAGAACAGTAACTGTGCGTGCCACGCTTAGGAATCAAAAGGATATGTTCAAGCCGGGTATGTTCGTTACAGGCAAAATTGAGAGTGGCATGGCTATCGCCGAAACCACATTGTTTGTACCCTCAAGCGCTGTAATGTGGACAGGGGAACGTTCTTTGGTTTATGTAAAGGTAAACAGAGATGAACCCATCTTTGAAATGCGTGAGGTAATGTTGGGCGCCAGAAACGGAGAAAATATTGAAGTTACCCATGGGCTTGATTCTGGAGAAGAAATCGTTACTAATGGAACCTTCACAGTAGATGCCGCTGCACAATTACAAGGCAAAAGAAGTATGATGAACAAAACTGGTGGTAAGACAATGACAGGTCACGAAGGCCATATTGGCAAGCAGGAAGATATGGGTTCGGACAGTTCGAAAGAAATGATGAAGATGGAATTTTCGGATAATTTTCAGAAAGATTTTGAAGCCGTATTGCCGGCCTATTTGAAGTTAAAGGATGCCTTGGTAGCCAGTGATGCACCCAAAACTTCCATGGATGCCAATGCAACTTTGAAAATATTGAAAAAGCTCGATTTGTCTAATACGGGAGCTATGGAAAAAGCACACATACATAAGATTATTGAAATGCTGGAGGCCATCGCCAACAAAGAGGATTTGGAAAACCAACGGACCCATTTTGTAATCCTGAACGAAAATATGGTCGCCATTGCCAGCAACCTGGATTCATTGGGCAACACGTTCTATGTTCAAAAATGCCCCATGGCGAACAATAACAAAGGAGCTGTTTGGTTAAGTACCGAAAACGAAATCCGAAATCCTTATTATGGTGATGCGATGCTAAAATGTGGGAGTGTCGTTAAAATTATTGATTAGATTTTAACAGCGTGTCTTGTTAAACGGCCTTTTTTAGAATCAATAGAAAAGAGCAGTTTTTTGGTTTGCCAAAGTCCCATTTCTAATCTTTTTTGATATTCTCGTTATTTCACCATTTACGGGAAGGTTCGATACGAATTTTCTATTTCTTCTAGCATTTTGATTTCAATTGATGTTAAACAACTTTATATGGTGTTTTAACGATATCATTTAAAACTACAAAAAAATAAAAAACCCTGTAAATCAATCGTTTACAGGGCTTCTTGTTTTAAGATGGTATCTCTCAGCGGAGGAAGAGGGATTCGAACCCCCGGAGGTGTGACCCTCAACAGTTTTCAAGACTGCCGCATTCGACCACTCTGCCATTCCTCCTAAGCGGGTGCAAATATATGAAGCTTTTACATTTGTTAAAAGGTTTTTTTTAAATTCAACCAATACTGCGGTTAAAATCGATACATAACACCATTTTGTTGCGCTTTTAAATTAAAAAACCCAGCTCTTTAGCAAAGAGCTGGGCTTGTATATAGATAAATCTCTTGATACTAGTTTAAGTTGACTTCAACCCCTGCGGTAATAATATCCCAAGAACCACCATCCACGGAAACACCACGGTATGCAGCCATAATAGTTACTTTATCCGAAACGTTGTATCCAAATCTTGGACTGTAGTAAAAACCACCATCGTTTCCATCGTTAATACCGATGGCATAACCAAGACCTCCTCCGACGAAGAAATCATCAAAGGCATATCTGGCTTCCCCACCTATTGGAAGAAACTGAACGTCATCCACCTCAACAGTAATTAATCCCGCATCAATTTCGTCTCCAAAACTATGGGAGTATCCAAGTGTAGGACCTGCGGAGAAATCGTCGCTTATCTCAAACAAGTATCCTAGGTCAACGGCAATGGCAAAAGTCGCCAAATCACCGGCATCGCCAATAGGCAAACCAAGATGGGCTCCGGCTTTAAAATCGCCTTGTGCAAAAGTAGATGTGCTCAAGGCCAAGGTTAACATTAAAAATAATAAGGTTGCTTTTTTCATGATATACTATTTTAGTTATAGAGAAAGTAAACGCTTTTTTTCAGAATATATTTCCTACAAAACGATTGTTTTCCAAAAAGAAGTGATCTCTACTTTTTTTATTTATGCCCATTTGTTGTAATTCTCCACGTTGATTTGCGACACTTCGCCTATTTTTGCACTCGTGGAAGCATGGTATCACTACGTATTACTAATCATTGTAGGCTTTGCTGTGGGCTTTATCAATACCATTGCCGGAGGAGGCTCCTTACTAGCTTTACCTACCTTGATTTTCTTGGGATTACCACCCAGTGTTGCCAATGGGACCAACCGCGTGGCCATTATAATACAAACATCACTCGCCACGGCAGGATTCAAAAGTAAGGGCGTTTCCACTTTTCCATTTAATGCCTATCTGGGGATTTCCGCCTTGCTAGGTGCCATTATCGGTGCTCAGATTGCTGTTGATATCAAAGGGGAGACCTTCAATCGAATTCTGGCCATCGTCATGCTGGCCGTGGTCTTAATCATTGTGTTCAAGCCAAGAATTAAGGTGGAGGAATTAAAAGAACGCATCACTGGTAAATACCTATGGATAGGAATCATTGCATTTTTTTTCATTGGTATTTATGGTGGCTTTATCAATGCGGGGATAGGTTTCGTTATCATTTTATTTCTGCATTACGTAAATCGGATGAATTTGGTACGGGTCAATGCCACTAAAGTGTCCGTTGTACTGGCCTATACACTTTCAGCCTTGGTGGTTTTTGTTGTGAATGATAAGGTGGATTGGTTGGCTGGTTTTACCTTGGCTATTGGCACAGGTGGAGGAGGATGGGTGTCCAGTCGGATATCGGTAAATAAAGGGGATGGATTTATTAAAACAGTTTTGATTATCATGGTCATCGCTATGGCCATTAAACTGTGGTTTTTTACATAATTGGATTATGCCTGGATTTGAACTTTTTGGAGACAAGGAAAGAAAAGAAGTAAACGATGTACTGGATTCCGGGGTGCTGATGCGCTATGGTTTCGATGGTATGCGAAAGGGACATTGGAAAGCTAAAGAATTGGAAGCTGCCCTGGCCAGACGGATGCAGGTATCACACGTGCACCTCACCAGTAGTGGAACATCGGCCTTAACGGTCGCTCTTGCCAGTGCTGGAGTGGGGTCGGGGGATGAGGTGATTATGCCCACGTTTACTTTTGTGGCCAGTTTTGAATCTATATTGATGCTGGGTGCGGTCCCTGTATTGGTAGATATCGATGATACCTTGACATTGGACCCTAAGAAGGTCGAAAAGGCCATCACCAAAAAGACCAAAGTCATCATGCCTGTGCACATGTGTGGTTCCATGGCTGATTTGGATGCATTAAAGGTTTTGTGCAAAAAACACGAACTATTACTTTTAGAAGATGCTTGCCAGGCAATCGGTGGAAGTTACAAAGGGAAACCTTTGGGAAGCATAGGTGATTTGGGATGCTTTTCCTTCGATTATGTAAAGACAATCACCTGTGGAGAAGGGGGCGCGCTTATCACCAATAATAAAGCATATTATGAAAATGCCCATAAATACTCCGACCATGGCCACGACCACATTGGAATCGATAGGGGAGCAGAGGCGCACCCCTTTTTAGGGTACAATTTTCGAATTTCTGAGTTAAATGCGGCCGTGGGTCTGGCGCAAGTTGCTAGACTGGATGAATTTATCAACATACAGCAAAGAAATTATACAATACTCCGCGATGCTTTATCCCAAATTCCAGAAGTTACCTTTAGAAGAGTGCCCGAAGGCGGTGAGGAAAACTATTCGTTTCTCAATTTCTTTCTCCCTACGGAAAAATTGACCCAAAAAGCACATCGAAAACTGGGTGAAAATGGTGTTGATGGCTGTTTTTATTGGTTTGATAATAATTGGCACTACTATCGTAAATGGCAACATCTTACCGAAATGAAATCTCTGGGAAAATTACCAGAAGAAGTGGTAAAATCTTTACCAGACTATAAGAATATGGATTTTTCGGCGTCCGACCACTGGATGGAACGTACCATCTCATGCCTCATTAAATTGGGTTGGAAGGAGAACGAGACGCAAGAAAGAGCCAACAAAATGGTTATGGCGGTGCGCAGCGTACTTTAATAGTTTACGTACTCCACAATTTCCAAACCGTAACCCACCATACCCACCCGACGGGTCTTTCCAGAGTTGGTCAACAATCGAATCTTGGATATGTTGATATCATGCAGAATTTGTGCTCCAATTCCAAAATCTTTGGCGTCCATCTCAATTTTTGGGGCTTTGTAAATACCTTGGGCCTGCAGTTTTTTGTATTCGGCCAAGCGGCCCAATAAATTCATCGATTGGTTTTCTTGGTTGATGAAGATCATGGCGGCCTTATCCTCCTCGTTCAAAGCTTTGAACATGCTGTGAAGCAATTCATCAGGATTGTTGGTGAGGGTTCCCAGCATATCATTGTTGACTAAGGTGGAGTTGATACGGGTCAGCACTGGTTCGCCGCTCTTCCATGTACCTCTTAATAAAGCAATATGCACCTGTTCGTTGGTGGTCTGTTGATAGGCCCGTAAACGAAAGTCACCAAACCGGGTCTTAATGTCAAAGGCATCCTTGAGTTCTATCAGGCTATCATGTTCCATCCGATAGGCAATCAGATCTTCGATGGACACAATTTTAAGGTTAAATTTTTTTGCCACGCCCATCAGCTCTGGCAATCGTGCCATGCTACCATCTTCGTTCATGATCTCTACAATGACTCCAGCGGGCTGAAGACCTGCCAAGCGGGCAAAATCTATGGCCGCTTCGGTATGGCCTGTACGCCGTAGCACACCACCTTCTTTGGCAATTAACGGAAAAATATGTCCTGGGCGCGCCAATTCATGGGGCTTGGTGGTCGTATCAGTAAGTGATAATATGGTTTTGGCCCTGTCGGCTGCCGAAATGCCCGTGGTAACCCCGTTGCCCCGCAAATCTACCGAAACCGTAAAAGCAGTTTCGAGGGGGTCAGAATTATGGGCTACCATTTTATGAAGCCCCAAGTCTTTGCACCGACCTTCCGTAAGTGGGGCGCAGATGAGCCCGCGACCATGTTTGGCCATAAAATTGATGGTCTCTGGGGTAATCAATTCTGCAGCGGCCACAAAATCTCCTTCATTTTCACGGTTTTCGTCATCAACTACAATAATCACCTTGCCCTGCCGAATATCGGCAATGGCTTCTTCTATGGCGTTGAGTTGTATCTTTTTATCCTTAAAAACCATCTAGTCTTCCTTTTTCTTTTTAATGAACTTGCCGAAAAATTGTTTTATGCTGTCAAAGATATGTCCAAATCCAAATAACCCTTTATCCGCAGTGGCCCTTTTGGTAAGGGAAATACCCAAAGGAAGCATGATCAATGTTGACAGCCAGGCGCCCAAGGCCGGGTGTATGTTACCTTCCTTGGCATAGTTACCTGCGAACACGCCGATAAAGTAATAGGTTAAAAATAAGATAATGGCGACTACCATAGGCAGTCCCAGGCCTCCTTTTCGAATTATGGCACCCAAGGGGGCACCCACAAAAAACAGGATGATACACGACAGGGCCAGCGCATATTTTTTATGCAGGGAAAGAATGTGGCTATTATAGAACTTGAAACGTTTTTGAAGTTCCTCTTTCTTGGATTTAACTGTGTTTAAGATGCCGGTGACCGAATTTTTGGCGTTGTTCACCACCTGCATTCGCTGCCATACTTTTAGACTGGCCAAAAGGCCTTCTATGCTGTTGATGGTATCTTTTTGTTGGTTTGCCAAACTGTCTACGGGCACTATTTTATTCAGCTTTATCAAAGAACTGTCTTGCTTTTCCGGTATTGGAAATGCACCCATTCTACTGGTAATGTTTTTAGAAAATGCTTCCACCTTTTCCACATTGTTTTTTCCCAAAGAATCTATATCCTTGATCAAGCGTACTACGTTTTTCATTTTGTCCGTGGTGATGTTCTGGTCCTCTTCCAAATCTTGGTCGTTCAGCTCGGAAACATCAATATTGATGGTATAGGTTTCAAACCGGGATTTGGCAAAGGGGTGTTTTCTTTTCTCCGCGCTTTTTTTGGGCTTGAGTTCTTCAAAGTAGTGCCCATTTTTGAGCACCAATTGTATGATGTCCGAATCTTCACTACTGATCAACTCTCCAGATTGTGCCTTGATTACCGTATTATTTACACTTTGGTTGGTTTTCTTGTGAATGATCACATTATCTAGAAAGCGATCCTTTTCCCCATATTTTCGCTCTACCTTGATGTTCATGCCCTGGCCTGTACCTTCAAAATCACTGAAAACTCCTTCTGTAATGGCAGCGGCGGGTTTTACCTTGGCAATGTTCCTTCGCAGATTGAACATCTTTTGCTCTGATTTGGGAATGATGTTATTGGCAAAGAAAAAAGTGACAACACCTAAAAATAAAACGAAGATGATGAGACTTCGCATACCGCGTTGTAACGAAATACCCGAGGCCTTCATTGCGGCAAATTCATAGTTTTCGGCAAAGGTACCGAAGGTGAGGATGGAAGACAACAATACCGTTAAGGGCAGCACTTTGTCCACTAATGTTGGGATAAAATAGAAAATAAACTTTCCGATGATGACAATACCCAATCCCTTTCCGGCCAAGTCATCTATAAAGAGCCATATGCCCTGAAAAATGAATATGACGATCAGAATCAAGAATGAACTAAAGAAATTGTAAAGAAATCTTGATAATATATAGCGATCAAGTATTTTCAACGGCTAGTTTCTTATGATATAATATCCTTCGTCCTCGTATTTTTTCTCGTTAAAGGTAAAGAGTCCGCTGGAAAGCGGTTGATTGGTTTTGAAAGAATTAACGGTTATGGTGGTTTTGGTGCCGTTGTTTCCGGTTTGTATCAATTTGTAAATGTGTTTCGTTTGGGAATCGATGCCCAACAAAACAGATTTAATCTCGGTATTGGAGTCAATCGGAATCAACTTTACATATTGGATTTTCCTTCCGCCCACATTTTGAAGAATATCCCACTGATAATTGTGACCGGTTTTATAGAACGTCAACATTTTTGAGGGGCTAACGTTGTTTTCATCCTCGTTTACGTCTTCAATGGTGACTTCTTCATTTTCTGGAACCACGGTGTAGACCTTGTTACCATCGTACAATTGTTTGGCCCCGAAATAATTCAGCAGGTATTTTTCACCGCTTAAGGTAACATTGCCGTTGGTTTCTTGTTTAAGATCTGCTTCGGTGTTTTCCAGTGTGGAGGAAAAATCAATATAGATGTTATCGTAACCTTTCACCTTGTTGTAGACTTCATCCAATAAGGCTTCGGCTTTGGATGAACTTTGCGCAAAGGAAAACAGACCAATGCTGAAAAGTAGAATGAAAAGGATTTGTTTTTTTATCATGGCGTTATTTTGTTTCGTTAGCTAATAATTGATCAAGGGCGTACATATCGGGAACCAATACTTGTCTGGCCTTACTTCCTTCAAAGGGACCGACAATTCCAGCCGCTTCAAGCTGATCTATAATTCTTCCGGCCCGGTTATAGCCCAATTTTAATTTTCTTTGAATCAAAGAGGCTGAACCTTGCTGCGCGGTTACGATGACTTCTGCAGCTTCTCGGAACATGGCATCTCTGTCCGAAATGTTATTATCAAGACTTGTGCCAGATTCCTCACCAACATATTCGGGCAACAAGTGAGCTTCGGGATAGGCTCGTTGTGAACCAATATAATCTGTAATTTTGGCCACTTCTGGGGTGTCCACAAAAGCACATTGGAGTCTTGTCACATCATTCCCTTGTGTGTAGAGCATATCACCACGACCAATCAATTGGTCGGCTCCTTGTGTATCTAGAATAGTTCTGGAATCGATTTTTGAAGTTACCCGAAAAGCTATTCGCGCCGGAAAATTAGCTTTGATGATTCCCGTAATCACATTTACAGAAGGACGTTGCGTAGCAATGATCAAATGAATACCAATGGCCCGTGCCAATTGTGCCAATCTGGCAATGGGGGTCTCCACTTCTTTACCAGCGGTCATGATTAGGTCTGCAAACTCATCAATCACCAAAACGATATATGGCAAAAATTTATGCCCGTCATTCGGGTTGAGCTTTCTAGCTTTAAACTTGACATTGTATTCTTTAATGTTCCGGACCATGGCCGTTTTCAACAACTCGTACCGATTGTCCATTTCAATGCAAAGTGAATTCAGCGTATTGATTACTTTGTTGTTGTCCGTGATGATGGCCTCATCTGAATCGGGTAGTTTGGCCAAGAAATGCCGCTCAATTTTATTATAGAGCGTTAGTTCAACTTTTTTTGGATCCACCAATACGAATTTAACCTCTGCGGGATGTTTTTTATACAGGATGGATGTAATTACGGCATTCAATCCTACTGATTTACCCTGTCCTGTGGCACCCGCCATGAGCAAGTGCGGCATTTTGGAAAGGTCCACTACAAAGGTTTCATTACTGATGGTCTTTCCGAAGGCTATGGGTAACTCCATTTCTGCTTTTTGGAACTTATTGGAAGCAATCACCGAGCGCATGGAAACAACAGTGGCATTTTTGTTTGGGACTTCTATACCTACTGTACCTTTGCCAGGTATCGGTGCAATGATTCGGATACCCAAAGCAGCAAGTGAGAGTGCAATATCGTCTTCCAAATTTTTGATTTTGGATATACGGATGCCCGCCTCGGGGACAATCTCATAAAGCGTAACGGTGGGACCTATAGTGGCCTTTATTTGGGCAATACCAATTTTATAGTTTTTAAGGGTACTTACAATTTTGTTCTTATTCTCCTCAAGTTCTTCTTGGTTTATGGTAATCCCGCCCGAAGCACCATGTGGGTCGAGAAGCTCAATCGGAGGGAATTTGTAATTGCCCAACTCCAGTTTGGGGTCAAATTCTCCAAAATCTTTGACCAATTTGGCGGCCTTTACATCTGTTTCTTCCTCTTCAACTGTCACTTGCTCTACCGTCAAATCAATATCGGCTTTATCATCCTGTGGTAAGTTAACGTCCAATCCCGCTTCATTTTGCAAGGGAGGAATATCTTTTCTGTGCGTGTAGTCGTCAATTTTTAGCTCAGGTTCCTCGTCAAAGCTCAGTGAAATGATTTCTTCGGGATCATTTTTGCCTTTAGCTTCTGTGTTGGGATTCTTAAAGTCAGATTTGATTTTTTGCTGTTGTGAACGAAAGAAGTTGGCGAAGCCCTCAGGCGTAAAATTGAAGAGCCGTACCAAAATCACCATCAATACAAAAATCAACAATAGAAAAACACCTATTTTTCCGGCATAGTCCTGAAGAAAGTCGTTCATCTCAAAACCGATGAGCCCACCCAACAGGGGCTGTTCCATGGCGAAAAAGCCTAAGGCTACGGAAACCCAAATGATTCCGACCAGTCCCCAAATCCATTTGCCAACAAGGCTTTTTCCATTTAATCCCAAAAAAAGATAGAGCCCGGTAATGGCCAAAAGTAAAGGAAAGGCAAAAGATGCCAAACCAAAACCCTTGAACATAAAAAAATGACTGACAGCAGCTCCGAATTTGTTCAACAAATTGCTGGCCTGTGCATTTCTATCATTGAATTCAGAAAGTAGGCTTTGATCATCCTGCCAAGTAAAAAAATAGGATAAGAAGGAGAAGAACAGGGCAATGCTCAATACGATAAGCAAACTGCCAAATATGATTTTGTTCTGCTTAGAAAGTTTTAGCGAAAAACTTTTTTTGGAGGAAGTAGATTTGGATTTTGTCCTCTTTTTTTTTGCCATTGCTCTGTTTAATTCCGGGGCTAAGTTACAAATTTAGGATGCTTCAATCATACATGGGATAGAATCAAATAATTTTGGGGAGGTATATGATGAGGCCTATTATACTTGCAATTATGGAAACAATCATCACGGCACCAGCAGAAATATCTTTAAGGAATCCAATCTTTGGGTCCTTGTTGGGCTGCACATAATCCGATAATTTTTCAATCGCTGTGTTTACTCCTTCAGTTCCCATGACCAAGCCTATGGCGAACAATTGCATGACCCACTCCATGGCCGATATGTCAAAATAAAAACCGACAGCCGTCATCAAAAGGGCAATGACAAACTGAATTTTTATACTGGATTCAGTCCGCAACAAGAGGAACAACCCCTTGAACGCAATCCCAACACTTTTTATTCGATTGACAAAAAAGGATTTCCTAGGCATTCATCAGTGTTTCTACGGCAGCGTTGTAATCTGGCTCATCACCCGTTTCTGGAACCTGTTCGGTATAAACGACCTGTCCGTTTTGGTCGACAATCACAATTGAGCGAGACAATAAGGTTTCGAAGGCACTATCTGCGAATGTTACTCCGTAATTCTCACCAAACTTTCCTGTTTTATAGTCAGACAGCATCTCAACATTCTCGATTCCTTCTGCACCGCAAAACCTATTTTGGGCAAAGGGAAGATCTTTTGAAATGCACAGTACCTTGGTGTTTTCAAGTTTTGAAGCCCTTTTGTTGAATTCGCGAACGGATTGGGCGCAAACCCCGGTATCCACACTTGGGAAAATGTTCAATACCAATTTCGTCCCTTTATAATCTGATAATGAAACAGTTGACATGTCTGATTTTGTCAATGTAAAGTCAGGTGCCTTTGTGTTTTGTGCGGGAAGTTCACCAACCGTATTAGCGGGATTTCCACCTAGTGTAATTGAAGCCATTTCTTTGATTTATTTGAAGATGTGAAGGTAAAATATAAATTCCCTATATCATACCCTGCAACTTTAAATTTAGCTAAAAAAATTAGGCTGCTGAAGGTGTCGCCAATTGCTTTATTTTGATTCGTAGTGCCGCAAAGGTAAGGGTCATAAAGGGACTCAACCAATTAAAAATGGCATAGAAAAAATAATCTCCCACGGCTACCCCCAATACTCCACTGTGGTAGGCACCGCAGGTGTTCCATGGCACCAAAACTGAGGTTACCGTCCCTGAATCTTCCAAGGTTCTGCTTAGATTCTCAGGAGCAAGCCCTCTTTCCTTGTAGGCTTTGGAGAACATTTTGCCAGGAACAACCAGCGCTAGGTATTGGTCGGAAGCGGTCACATTTAGGGCGAGACAACTTCCTACGGTACTTGCGAACAATCCAAAAGTGGTTTTTGCCATGCCCAATAGTGATTGGGTTATGCGCTCCAAGGCGCCAATACCGTCCATGATGCCACCGAAGACCATGGCACAAACAATAAGCCAGATAGTGCCCAACATACCTGCCATTCCTCCAGAGGAGAAAAGATCATTGAGGGCAGGGTCGTTTGTGGCAATAGTGGTGTCCACGGTAATCGCATTCAAAATTCCCTTATATCCGGATTCAAAGGTCAACGAAGTTCCACCACCTAAACCGGCGATAATTTCTGGTTGAAAAATCAAGGCGAACAAACCACCCAATAGGGTTCCGATCAGTAATGCTGAAAGAGGAGGTGTTTTTTTAATGATTAATAGGATGACCACGATCGGAACTATAAAAAGCCATCCGTTTATAGTGAAGGCAGCATCAATATTTTTTAAGATAGCCCCTGTATCCGCAACACCGGAGGTGTCTATGGTAAAACCTAATATGATAAAGACCAGCAAAGTAATGCTGATTGTCGGTATGGTGGTGTATGTCATGTACCGAATATGGGAAAATAGGTCTCCTCCAGCCATAGCTGGCGCCAAATTGGTCGTGTCGCTTAACGGAGACATCTTGTCACCAAAATAAGCTCCAGAAAGCACAGCACCAGCTGTCATACCCAAAGAGATACCAAGTGCTTCGCCTATACCAATCAATGCTATCCCTACGGTGGCAGCGGTGGTCCAGCTGCTTCCGGTAGCAATTGAAATGATGGCACAGATGATGACACATGCGGCCAAAAATATGGTAGGATTCAAAATTTGAAGTCCATAATAGATCATCGCGGGAATAATGCCGCTTACTAACCAGGTTCCCGATAATGCCCCAACCATCAACAAAATGAGGAGCGCACCCGTGGTGGACCGGACGTTCTCGGCCACTTCAGCTATCATTTGTTTGTAGGAAACTTTGTTGAAAAAACCCACAACGGCCGCGACCGCTCCACCCATAAGTAGTATGAATTGGTTGGAACCACTCAAGGCATCATCACCAAAAACATAAACATTGTAGGCCAGCATGGCGACCAATGCAAAAACGGGAATCATTGCTTCCCAAATGTTCAATTCCTTGTTTGCTACAATGTTTTCACTTTGTCTATACTTTGGTTTTTTCTCCTTGTTTGGCATTGGGTCTGGTTTTGGTGAAGGGTAATATTACAATTTTGAACCCTGTTCTCCAAACCGGACCTCGGACCATCCTTTAGACCAAGGCAGAATCATTGGTCAAAATTCCCAGCTGTTCCATACATTCCCGCATGATCAAATAGGTATGATGGATATCGTTTTCAAGCCCGATTGAAAAACGAATAAGGCCTTGCGAAAGACCCAACTCTTCTTGTTCTTCCATCGGTATTTCGGACGATGTGGAAGTGCCTGGTGCACTGAAGAGTGTTTTATAAAAACCGAGACTAACCGCCAAATAGCCCAATTTCTTTTGTTGCATCTGTTCCATGAGCGCATTGGCTTTATCGAGCGAGCCGACATCCAAAGTCAATAAGCCGCCAAAACCATATTCAGGATTCATTTGGGCTTTCATGGTTTCATGTCCGGGATGACTTTCCAATCCGGGGTAAGCCACTTTTAGACCTTCTCTTTCAAATTGTTGTGCCAGATAAAGCGCATTTTCACTATGTTTTTTGATGCGAATATGAAGGGTGCGCATGTTTTTTAATATGGATGCGGCCCTAAGACTGTCCAATGTACTTCCCATGAGCATCCCGGCCCCATCATTCACATCTTTTAGTGCAAGGCAAAAATCCGAAGAGGCGCAAACGGCTCCAGCAACACAATCACTGCTTCCATTGATAAATTTGGTGAGGCTGTGCACTACAATGTCTGCTCCCAATTGGGCCGCATTGACACTCAAGGGAGAAAAAGTGTTGTCGACGACCAAGGGAAGCTTATGTTTTTTGGATAGCGAGGAAAGTGCATTGATATCGGCCACCTCCAACAAAGGATTACTTATGGCTTCGCAGTAAATCATTTTGGTGTTCTTGTTGATGGAATTTTCAACAACATCCAAATTGGTGATATCCACAAAAGAGGTAGAAATATTGAATTTTTTTAGGAAGTTTTTCAAAAAAGCATAGGTTCCACCATAAATGGTGCGACTGCAAACAATATGGTCGCCTGAATTACAGAGTTGAAGAATCACCGCGCTTATGGCTCCCATACCACTGGCAAATACATTGGCAGATTCTGTACCTTCCAATTGGGCCATGGCTTCTCCTAAATACAGATTGGAAGGGGAGGAGTGTCTGCTATAGAGATAACATCCTTCCGTATTTCCCTCAAAGGTGTCGAACATCGTCTTGGCCGACAGGAAAGTATAGGTGGAAGAATCAGAAATGGATGGATTTACTCCTCCAAATTCCCCAAAGTATTGTAAGTCTTGAATACGCTCTGATGCCTTGTAATCCATAGTGTTGAAATTTTTATAAAAATAGCATTGTTTGGAACAATTGTCAATATAAAGTATCAATATTAGGTTTTTTGACTAAATTTGATGATTATATTAGAACATAATTCTAATTATATTAATATTATTCTGTTTTTGTTGAAAAAAATTCGGGATGGAACTGGATATTCTGGATAAAAAGTTGGTCGAATTACTGCAAAAAGATTGCAAAAGGACCACGAAATATTATGCTGACAAACTAAAGCTGTCAAAAACCGCTGTTTATGAACGGATAAAACGTTTGGAACGGCAAGGCGTTGTTACTGAATATGTTGCTTTGGTAAGCAAGGAAAAAGTGCAGCGGAATTTCACCGTACTCTGCCACATCCGGTTGGTGCAGCACACCAAAGACAATGTGCTGAAATTTGAACGTGAAATCCTGAAATTGGACGAAGTGTCGGAATGCTTCCATGTTGGCGGAGACTACGATTATATCATCAAAGTAAACGTAAAGGACATGAAATCCTATAGGGAATTTATGATCACCAAGCTCACAGCCATCAACAACATAGGAAACACCCAGAGCTCGTTTGTGATCAACGAGGTAAAAAACAGCCCTTCAGTTCATATTTAGCAAAGTTTAACCTAATTCCATGTTAAAAGCGATTGACAGCTGGTTGGAGATGTCTAATTTTTGAATATCAAAAAACGAAGACAATCAAAAAACCATCTTGTTAATCATGAAATCCCGTACTCGAATTCTACTTGCGGTACTGGCCACACTAGTAGGGGGATTCTCCTTAGTGTTGTACAATACCTTGTCCAGAGATATCATCTTCAGCGGCTTAAATTTTTGTTCTTCTTCGGATATTGAGCTCATTATGGCTGGATTATCCACTTTTGCCTCGGCCACAATTGCTGGTTTTATAACTTCCTTGATTGTGGTGAGGGATAATAATTGGCCCCACTTCCTCATATCACTATTTATTGTGGCTAAAATGTCCTTTATAATAATCCATCTACAATCGAGCGGTCCTGTATGGTTCGAGGCCGCTTTGCAACTATCCTTGCTCGGAGGACTTTGGTTTGGACGTTACAGCGCCAGCAAGTTTCCATTGGCTCCTGTTTAATACAAAAGTTCCCGAAAAACATTTGTATTTTTACAGCTGTTTTGTTGACAAACCTGTTTTAAAATTATCCACAAAAAGATAGAATATGAATCAATATGATGTGGCCATCATCGGCTCTGGACCTGGAGGCTATGTGGCAGCAATTCGTTGTGCACAATTGGGAATGAAAACCGCAATAATAGAAAAATACAGTACCCTTGGGGGTACCTGTCTCAATGTGGGCTGTATTCCCTCCAAGGCACTGTTGGACTCATCACATCATTATGAAGACGCCATAAAGCACTTTGAAGAGCATGGAATCGACATTCCCGGCGAAGTCAAAGTAAATTTGAAACAGATGATAGCTAGGAAACAGTCTGTAGTGGACCAAACAACCAAGGGCATTCAATTTTTGATGGATAAAAATAAGATTGATGTCTTTCAAGGTGTAGGCAGTTTTAAGGATGCCACTCACGTAAATATCAGTGATGATAATGGAAAGGTAGAAACCATTGAAGCAAAGAACATCATCATTGCAACAGGTTCCAAACCATCTACTTTGCCATTCATCGAACTAGATAAAGAGCGAATAATCACTTCCACGGAAGCCTTGAAACTAAAAGAGGTGCCCAAACACATGATTGTGATTGGTGGTGGAGTTATTGGCCTGGAACTTGGTCAGGTTTACAAGCGGTTGGGAGCAGATGTAACCGTAGTGGAGTATTTGGACCGAATTATTCCAGGTATGGACGGTGCGCTTTCCAAGGAGCTGATGAAAGTTTTGAAAAAACAGAAGGTGAAATTCAATCTTTCCCATAAAGTAAAATCCGTGGAACGAAAAGGTGACGAGGTTGTGGTGAAGGCCGATGATAAAAAAGGCAATGAAGTCACCTTTACAGGGGACTATTGTTTGGTTTCTGTGGGAAGAAGACCCTACACCGAAGGATTGAATGCAGAAGCAGCTGGGATAAAACTCAACGATACGGGCAGGGTAGAGGTCAATGCCCATTTGCAGACCAATGTTGCTAACATCTATGCCATCGGAGATGTAGTCCGCGGAGCTATGCTGGCACACAAAGCGGAGGAGGAAGGCACCATGGTCGCAGAACTTATTGCCGGACAAAAACCACATATCGATTACAACCTAATACCCGGAGTGGTCTATACTTGGCCCGAGGTTGCTGCGGTAGGCAAAACTGAGGAAGAACTTAAAGAAGCTGGGGTAGACTACAAAGTAGGCCAATTTCCGATGCGCGCTTTGGGAAGAGCCAGAGCCAGCATGGACATCGATGGATTTGTGAAGATACTTGCCGACAAAGTCACCGATGAAGTACTTGGCGTACACATGATAGGGGCGCGGTGTGCCGACCTGATTACTGAAGGGGTGACCGCCATGGAATTTAGGGCTTCGGCGGAGGACATTGCAAGAATGAGCCACGCTCACCCAACTTATGCCGAAGCTGTGAAAGAGGCCGCATTGGCCGCTACGGATGATAGAGCTTTGCACGTGTGATGTTCTAGCGCTTTTTGTAGAGTTATTTTTCTATATTCAATAAAATATAAACCCACTGATTATGCTGCTTTTTAAGAAGATTGCTCTGTTGATTTTCTTTTTATGTTTTTTTGCCCAAGGGCAACAGGAACTCTATGAGTTAAGAACGTATGAACTTGCCTTTGGCAAAGATGCCAATATCCTTCATGATTATCTCGAAAACGCCTTTATTCCAGCCATGGAGCGCCAAGGGTTGGAAAACATTGGTGCTTTTAAAGAATGGAAGGCCATGCCCGACAAAATTTACGTTCTGATTCCGTATGAAAGTATGGAGGAGTTTGAAAATATTAAACATGGTATTTCTTCAGATTCGGAGTACCTTGATGCTGCAGAACCCTACCTCAATGCTGAGGTGGATGAGTTTCCCATAAACCATTACAAGAGTTCGTTTTTCAAAGCTTTTGCCGGAATGCCAAAGATTGTTAAGCCAGGAGAAAACGTAAAACTTTTTGAACTACGAACTTATTTGGGATATAATGAGGATGCGTTGCGCAGAAAAGTAAAAATGTTCAACGACCATGAATTCGAGATTTTTGAGGAAGTAGGATTCAAGCCGTTGTTTTTTGGGGAGAAACTAATTGGCGACGACATGCCTAGTCTAACTTACTTTTTGGCTTTTGAATCCTTTGAAAAGCATCAGGAGAGCTGGGCCAAGTTTTTACAACATCCGGAGTGGATTAGAATTTTGCACTTGGATGAGTATGCCAATACCGTTTCCCATATAGAAACGGAATATCTTGAGCGATTGCCCTATTCCAAACTGTAATCCGTTATTTATCAAAGATTTTATCAGTCGTTGCGAACTACCTTAAAAATTCGCATCAAAAAAGGACGTACGCGCAGGCCAATTTCCTTAAGGATGTTTATAACTGTTTTTTGGAGTAGTACAACTTGGCTTTTAATGTGTTGCGTGCCATAGGCCAGCTGTGCCATTATTTCTTCCTCATACTTAACATATTGCAATGAAAGATAGGTGCATAGGACCATAAAAGCTACCGCTCCCGGGATAGCAATCATTGGATTTAGACCATGCTGAAAGAATTTGTAGAGTCCCAACCCCGTAAAACTGCCATATAAGACCACAAAATGAATCACATAGATGGTCAATGTACTGGAACCCACTTTGAGAATGGTTTTGTGCGTCAAAAAAGACTTAAAAATCATGAACACAGCAAAAGCAAGAAAAACATCACCCAAACGAATAAAAAGATAATTGTTGGACTGTATCAGTTCAAAAAGCTCAATTCCTGTAACTTCAGATAGCTTTAAAAACAAATCAGATGAAAGGAATACCAACCCACATCCAAGTAAAGCAGCCACGCCAATTGCGTATGGATAAAGATGCCTATGATTTTTGAATCGTACAAAAAGCAGGGCAATAGCCGCCCCAATGCTAGTATAGCCCATCCATGGGAAAATGGTAAATACAGAACCGTTGGCTTTGGTAAAGTAATTGGCCAGACCTTGTGGTAGAAAACCGAACGTATATTGTTTGTACAACGGTTCCAATAGGAACAATAGAATTGTTACCAAAATCAGGGAAAGCGGAAAAACGAAATGCTTTTTTTGAACCGTGAGCAAGTAGATGCCCACAATGGCTAGAATGGAAAGGCCGATGCAATGAAGCACATCTACCAAATAAAACCCGTAATAGAGTTCTCCTTTTAACAAGCCAAAGAGATTCAAACGCAACAGATAGCCAATTAGAAGCAGTTGCAGACCACGCCGGATTCCTTTTTTCACTCTTGGATTTTCGAGTCCTCTTTGCGGGACGCGAACCAACAAATACGTAAAGATAAATCCAGATACCGTGAAGAATACCGGTGCGGTGATTCCCCTAAAGTATAGCCAAATATTATATATAGGATTTTCAGGATTTCTAAAAATTGGATTCAGCAACCCATCGATAAAATGCCCTTGTAGCATCATCAAGATGGCCCATGCACGCATGGCATCAATAAAAAATAATCTGTTGGCTTTGTCCCCCATGGAGCAATTGGTTATCCTATATACTTGTTTGACAGCATGTTTGGATGCTTTGCGCGGCAAAATTATACAAAATACTCGCAACTCTTTACCAATTCGAGTATTTTAGCGAAACAATCAAAGTTTTTTATCTATGGCTGCAATTTTGGCATTTGCAGGAAGCAATTCTTCAACTTCCATCAATCATCAATTGGTCAAATACACCACTTCCTTGTTAAAGGACCATGATTTTCAGCTACTTAATATGACTGATTATCCTTTTCCCATGTACAGTGAAGATGATGAAAAGCAAAAGGGGTTTTCCAATTCACTGGTCGAGTTGAAGGAAAATATAGCAAAGGTTGATGGACTGATAGTTTCTGTGAATGAGCACAACGGAAACCCCTCTGCCTATTTTAAGAACCTATTGGATTGGCTCTCTCGCTTGGAACGTAAATTTATGGATGGTAAAAAGATATTCCTAATGTCCACTTCTGGAGGAAAAAGGGGAGCTCAAGGAGCTTTGGAAGTGACCAAAAATATGCTGCCTAGGTTTGGAGCCGAAATTGTTTCAACTTTTTCATTGCCTTCCTACTACGAAAACTTTGATGAAAATAAAATTACCGATGAACCTTTAAAAAAAGAGCATCAAGCCGCTCTTCAAACGTTTTTGGAAACTTTAAGGTAAGCTGTGCGCAAACACCGAGTTTTTAAAATTCAAAATATTTCCAAAATAAAGAAAGCGCTGTTGGAATGGTCACGGGGTTATTCCGCAGTAGTCTGGCTGGATAGCAATAATCATAAAGACCCGTACGGTTCCTTCGACGCCGCACTGGCCATCGGACAGACTGATGGGTCTTCCTTTTTTGTAAAAAACATCGATAATCTGAACGAATACGTCGATAAGAGACAGGATTGGCTTTTTGGCTACTTTTCATATGATTTAAAAAACGACCTTGAAGATTTGGTTTCACAGAATTTGGATGGCCTCGGATTTCCGAAAATTCAGTTTTTTAAACCTTCTAGGTTGATAATGCTCAAGGGTAACGAACTGCATTTTCAATACCTAAAATCCTATGCCGATGAAATGGAATGGGATTATTTGCAAATCAAAGAACGACTCAAAAACTTACATGGAAGCCAAGGGAATACTGCTAAACCGAAAATACATATGCGCATCCACAAGGATGCTTATTTCGAAAAAGTAAACAAGCTTTTGGAACATATTCATCGTGGCAACATTTATGAAGCGAATCTATGTCAGGAATTTTATGCCACAGATACTAAAATAGACCCATGGCGAACCTATTCTAAACTTAATACGATTTCACAACCGCCATTCGCTACCTTTATGAGAATGGATGAACATTATTTAATGTGCGCCTCCCCAGAACGTTATTTAAAAAAAATAGGGCAGACCATTATTTCCCAACCCATTAAGGGTACAGCACCACGTGGTAAGAATCTTGAAGAGGACGAGGCATTGAAAATAGCCTTGGCTCAAGACGAAAAGGAAAGGGCCGAAAACATTATGATAACAGATTTGGTTCGTAACGATCTTTCCAAAAGTGCCTTGAAAGGAAGTGTAGAAGTGAAAGAACTCTGTAAGGTGTATGATTACAAACAAGTCCACCAGATGATTTCGACTATTGTCGCTCAGGTTGCTGAAGACAAAAATACTTTAGAGCTTATCAAGGAAACTTTTCCCATGGGAAGTATGACGGGTGCGCCAAAAATATCGGCCATGAAAATAATCGAAGCGCTGGAGGAAACCAAAAGGGGATTATACAGTGGGGCAGTTGGCTACTTTGCTCCAAATGGAGACTTTGATTTTAATGTGGTGATTCGAAGTATTCTCTACAATGCATCAAAAAAATATGTGTCGTATTCCGTTGGAAGCGCCATTACGGCAAAATCGGACCCTGAAAGAGAATATCAGGAATGTCTACTCAAGGCGAAGGCCATGCGGAGTGTGTTAGAGCAGGGCTAGTTATTCTTAATTTTGTATCGTGCTGAACAAATTCAAACAACATATTGAAACCAATTTAATTTTCCTAAAAGGAAAGAAGCTGTTGATAGCCTGCAGTGGGGGAGTGGACAGCGTGGTTTTAACCCATCTTTGTCATCAAAGTGGTCTGGACATCTGTTTGGCCCATTGCAATTTTAACCTTCGAGGAGGCGAAAGTGACAAGGATGAGGAATTTGTAAAAGTACTGGGTGAAAAGCTTGGAATTAATGTCTCTGTTAAGGTTTTTGATACCCTAGGTTATATGAACCAACATGGAGGGTCCATCCAAATGGCAGCTCGTGCACTGCGTTATCAATGGTTCAACCAACTATTGGAAACGGAACATTGTGATTTTGTGCTGACTGCCCATCACATAGATGATAATTTAGAAACCTTTATAATCAACTTATCAAGGGGTACTGGTATTGAAGGTTTAACAGGCATACCACAGCAAAATGATAGGTTTGTTAGGCCTTTATTGCGCTTTTCAAGGGAAGAAATAGAAAATTATGCCAAATCACAAGGGATTAAATGGCGAGAGGACAGCAGCAATGTGGAAACCAAATATTTGCGGAACAAAATTCGACTTGAATTAGTGCCAAAATTGAAAGAACTTCACCCTACCTTTCTTTCCAACTTTACAAATACCCAGGCATATTTGAAGCAAACACAAGCGCTGGCTACGAATGATATCAACGCCGCCCAAAAGAGATTATTTCGAAAAAGGGGAGATGCCCAACTCATAAATGTTGATGAACTGAAGCAATTGAAGCCCACTGAAGCCTATCTATATGGATTGTTCCACAAATATGGTTTTACGGAATGGGATAATATCAAGAATTTGCTTGAAGCGATGAGTGGCAAGGAACTGGTCTCAAAAACGCATAGGTTGCTGCGAGACAGAACGCACTTGATACTTTCGCCTTTGGAAATAAGAGAACAAACCAATTATGCCATTGTTGATGGCGTAAAAATTTTGGAGGAACCAATTCGTTTAAAATTTGAAATGGTTTCAGGCATGCAGGAATTAGGGCCGAACACCATTTTTTTGGATAAGGAAAAGTTAAACTTTCCGTTAGTATTAAGGAATTGGCAAAAAGGCGACTATTTTTATCCATTTGGAATGAAGGGGAGAAAGAAGCTTTCCAAATTTTTCAAGGATGAAAAAATTGACGTCATTACCAAGGAAAAACAATGGTTGTTATGCTCAGAAAATAAAATAGTTTGGGTTGTCGGCCGCAGGGCGGATGAGCGCTTTAAGGTGGATGCATCAACCCAAAAGATATTAAAGGTTACCCATATCATATGAGATTTTCACTCTTTTTGTTGACATTGCTCTGGTCGCACGTTTCCCTTTTTTCACAAACCGATGTGAGCCCTGCAGTATGGTCCCATGAAGTCAATAAAATTTCAGACACAGAGTATGAGCTGGTCTTCAAAGGCAAAATAATGGACGGATGGCATGTATATTCACAATATACTGCTGAAGGAGGTTCCCTGCCCAGCGAATTCACTTTTGAGAAGGCTGGAGAGGATTATGAACTGGTTGGCCAGACCAAGGAAAGTGAAACAATCAAAGAATACAGTGAGATTTTTGAAGTAGAAGAGACCTTCTTCAAAAAGGAGGCCATTTTCACACAAAAAATAAAACTTTATAGCCCTGAGGTACGTCAAATCTCCGTCAACCTCTTTTACCAAATCTGCAAGGAGGTATGCATTCCCATGGACTTTTTGTTTCAAATCTCACTGGATGGAAAGGCCTTTGTGGATGAAGAAAAGCAACTCGATGAACGTAGTCTGCTGATGAACGAATCCCTGCAGATAGATTTAAAAAACAAAGCGCTATTGAATCAAGGCGGGCTTCAGGATTCCAAAGGAAAATCCAATCTTTGGGTGATTTTCAGCCTTGGCTTTTTAGGGGGACTGATTGCACTTTTAACCCCTTGCGTTTTCCCGATGATACCGTTGACCGTGTCCTTTTTTACCAAACACGCCCAAAAAAAATCAAAGGGACTGGCCAATGCGATGCTATATGGCTTTTTTATAGTGCTTATTTATTTTTTGTTGAGTATACCCTTTCATTTGTTCGAATCGGTAGATTCACAAATTCTCAATACCATCGCCACCAATGTATGGCTCAACGTCTTCTTTTTTGTGATTTTTATTGTTTTTGCCTTTTCATTTTTTGGGTATTATGAATTGACCCTCCCAAGCTCTTGGGCCAACAAAATGGATGCTGCATCTTCGAAGGTTGGCGGAGGACTGGGTATTTTTTTTATGGCTTTGACATTGGCGATTGTGTCTTTTTCTTGCACAGGTCCCATATTGGGAGCACTTTTGGGAAGCACCACCTTGGCGGCAGGCGATGTAGCAACAAATTTAACCGCTGGTATGACAGGTTTTGGATTGGCATTGGCTTTGCCCTTTGCCCTGTTTGCCCTATTTCCCACCTGGTTGAATTCCCTCCCCAAATCAGGAGGTTGGATGACCACTGTAAAAGTGGTTTTGGGCTTTTTGGAACTCGCCCTTGCCTTCAAGTTCCTATCTAATGCCGATTTAGTGGGTCACTGGGGCTTATTAAAGCGAGAAATATTCTTGGGGATATGGATTTTCCTATTTTTATTGATGACCTTGTACCTTTTCGGTTTCATTCGATTTTCGCATGATGGACCAAAAGGAAGAATCTCATCAGTACGAAAAGTCTTGGGCTTATTGAGTGCAGGGTTCACGCTATATCTTGTACTCGGATTGTTTAATGTGACATCCCTTAAATTGTTGAGCGGCTTTCCGCCTCCGGATTTCTATAGTGTTCAACAAAAAGATAGTGACTGCCCCCTTGGATTGGATTGTTTCAAGGATTTTGAAGCGGGTGTCGCTTATGCCAAAGAAGTAAACAAACCCATATTGTTGGATTTTACAGGTTGGGCCTGTGTCAACTGCCGAAAGATGGAAGAGAATGTTTGGAGCCACCCAGACATCTATCCATTGCTAAAAAACGAATATGTGCTGATTTCATTATATGTGGATGATAGAAAAGAATTACCGAAAGAGGAGCAATTTGATTTTCAATTTGAATCGGGAAGAATAAAGGCTATTGAGACCGTGGGGCAAAAATGGGGCACGTTTCAAACCATTAACTTCAATGCTGCTTCGCAGCCTTATTATGTATTGCTTTCCCCAAATTTGGAATTACTCAACGATGCCGTGCAGTATGTGGATGTGGAAACCTATGAGCGCTGGCTCAAATCTGGTTTGGAGAAGCATCAATTGTCCATGAACCGATAGACAAATAGCGATTCAATAATTTGTTCGCTTAATAGAAAATAGTTTACCTTAGGGTTGCTAATTGACATAACCATAAGAACCCCCGTGAAAAAAATAAAGAAAGCGCTTTTAGTGCTTGCAGGGCTTATATTGCTTGTAATTATCAGTCTGATAGTGTTTGTTCAAACACTAAAACCTGATTACAGTGGAGAAAAGACATTGCCTGGCCTTCAAGAAGATGTGAACGTTCACTTCGACACCTTTGGAATACCCCATATTTATGCTGAAAACGAACCGGATGCCCTTAGGGCCCTGGGCTATGTACACGCCCAAGATAGATTGTGGCAGATGGAATTGCTGCGACGTTTGGCAAAAGGGGAGCTTTCTGAAGTTTTTGGGCCCGATTTGGTAGATACTGACAAATTTTTTCTTTCCCTCGGTATTGACGAACATACAAATCAAACAGTCTCGCAACTGGACAAGGAGGATGAAATGGTCGTTCTCTGTCAATTCTATTTGGACGGAATAAATGCCTTTATCGAAGAAGGGCCTACGCCCGTTGAATTCTATCTTACTGGAATCGATAAGAGACCTTTTCTTTTGGAAGATGTCTACAATGTTGTAGGATATATGGCCTTTAGCTTTGCCATGGGCCATAAAACTGACCCTTTGTTAACGAGCATTCAACAAGAGTTTGGAGAAGAGTACATTGACGATCTGGCCATTTACTCGGATACCTCGACAGTTTGGATTAAAAACTATAAGAAGAACAGCCCGGATTCTTTGGGAGCAATGATTACCTCCAATGCCACAAAGGCACTGCAAAAGCTTCCAGTGCCCCTTTTTGTTGGCAGTAACAGCTGGGTTTTGGCACCATCCAAGACCAAGAATGGGAAAGTTATTTTAGCCAACGACCCACATATTGGATTTGCACAGCCCTCTGTTTGGTATGAAGCTCATGTGAGCACACCCAATTATGAGAAATACGGATATCATCTGGGAGGTGTGCCATTTCCGTTGTTGGGACACAACAGGGATTTGGCGTATGGTTTGACCATGTTGCAGAATGACGACCTCAACTTTTACTATGAGGAAACCCACCCGCAGGACAGTACAAAATATAGGACCGAAAACGGATGGGAAAGGTATGATTATGTTACCAGAACGATTAAAGTAAAAGATAGTGAAGATGTTTCTTTTACCTTTAAAAAAACTAGGCATGGTCCTGTGGTAAATGATATTGCGACCCAAATAGATGATGAACAACCGGTGGCCATGTCATGGATGTATGTGATGCACAAGAACGAGGTCTTGCACGGATTGCACGGACTTTGTCATGCTACTGATATTGCACAATTTGAAGATGCATTGCCCAAAATCCATGCACCTGGCCTTAATGTGATGTATGGTGATGCAGATGGCAATGTGGCTTGGTGGGCCACAGCAAAATTAAATCAAATGCCCGATAGTGTTTCCACAAAGTTTATCCTCGATGGAACATCTGGCAAACAAGAACCCATTCGATTTCTTGACTTCTCAGAAAACCCAAGTGCTGTTAATCCACCGTGGCAGTATGTATATTCTGCCAATAACCAACCAGATTCCACTGCAGGAATGTTATATCCGGGTTACTATCTTCCCGAAAACCGTGCTAAGCGAATTGTTCAACTTTTAGAAAACAAGAATGACTGGGACAAAAAGGCCACTTCTGAAATGATTTTGGATGTGACCTCCTCGGTAAATCCAAGTTTGGTCACAGAATTGATTAAACTGGTTGATGTTTCGATACTTTCTGAAGAACAACTCATTTGGGTAGATGCGCTCAAAAATTGGGATGGCCATTATGCGGTAGATGGAATCAGCCCAACTTTGTTCCATAGGGCAGAATACTATATGCTAAAAAACACATTTGAGGACGAATTGGGTGAAGACCGATTTAATCAATTGTTGGCAACACATCTTATAAAGCGCCATATTGCCTGGGGAGCCCAAATGGAAGACGGTAAATGGTGGGACAATGTGCATACAGCGGATACCTTGGAAACACGATTGGAGGTTTTAATTAAATCGTTTGATGACGCATGGAATTCATTGGTGGAAGACTTTGGTCCCGACCCCAACCAATGGCAATGGGGTAAGGTCCATACTTTGGAGCATCAACACCCTTTTGGAAAAGTGGAAACACTTCGCAACTTTTTTAATGTTGGCCCTTTTCCTGTGGAAGGCACCCGAGAGGTTATCAACAACATGGCTTTTCCCTATGACAGCACTGGCCTCTACAAAGTAAATTCAGGACCTTCCACTCGGAGGGTTATCGACTTTTCAGATATAGAGAATAGCATCAGCATACTACCAACAGGTCAATCTGGAAATCCATTTAGTAAGCATTACAAAGATCAAGCTGAAATGTACGTTAAAGGGAAATTCCGGAAAATGATGATGAACAAGCGAGAGATTCAAGACAATGCTGAATCGCTCTTGAAGTTTGTTAAAAAATAATAGCCTTACTTTCATTTAAATCAAATTAGGTGGCCTGAAATCTCATTTAACGATGATTTCATGCCATTTTGTTGGTCTTGATGTTTTTTTTGGTTTTCTTAGAAGTGCCAAGATTAAATAGTATTTTAAAAAACCAACAAAGGAATGCGGCATCTTCAAGCTAAATTCTCTAACCAAGAACACAATTATGAATACGCACAAAGGATATGTAAGTTGTATTTTATGCTTTGGATGTTTTCTTATGACATTCGGACAACAACAAGCTTACGTAGAATATTACAATGCTTACGATGAACGCGTGGGGATTGAAAATACTGGTCTTTATCAAGGTGAGGTTTATGCTGAAAAGTATCGGACAATAAACGAACAAACCCAATTTTTTAGAACGCTCGATTTTCAAAAAGGCAATGTCTGTTACGATGGCCAATGTTACTATGGCCTGGATCTGAAGTATGACCTTTATGAAGACCAGGTTCTTATGAAGCTAATTTCGTCAGCAGGAGGAGGGACTCTTAGGCTTTTCAAGGAGTATGTCGATAGTTTTGAATTAGGTGGATTGAAGTTCGTGAAACTTACGGAAGAAGTAGCCCCTGGGTTAAATGCTTATGGCTTTTACGCCAAGGCAATGGAATCTCCCACTTTCATTTTATATACTAAATACAACAAAAAAAGTTTTGAAAGAAAGGATAGAAGTTCCATTTACTACGAGTTTTTGGACGGCCCATCAGAGCATGTATTATTGTACAAGGGCAAGCACCATATTGTAAATTCCAAAAAAGACATGGTGGATTTGTTCCCAGACCAAAAAAGACAAATTGACAGATTTTATCGAATTGCCAAAAGCCTTAGAAGATCAGACCCAAATCAATTTCAAGTTAGCCTGGTTAGACGTATAGAAACCCTTCTTAACCAATCCAATAAACCAGTAGAAGAATGAAAAAAATTATGACCGTTTTCATGCTTTTTATGAGCATGCAATACGTATTTGCACAAACAGAAGTACCTCGCATTTCGGTATCGTTCACCAACACCCCTGCAGAAGATGCCCTCGCCGAAATAGAGCGCAAGACTTCATACAAATTCTTTTACTTATCAGATTGGCTGAAAGAATTGCGAGTGACTGGAAATTTTCAGGATACACCGGTGAACACTGTTTTGGACAATCTTTTTGAGGATACTGTACTCAACTATTTCATCATGGACTCCGACAGGATATACCTTTTGCAGAACAATCAGATTTATGATTCGCTGCCCGATGATTTTTTTGGAGCCCCGGACAAAGTTGAGGATGATTTTCCACAATATGATCAATTGCAGGACATTGGGCCTCTTTTTGTTGGCAATGACGACAACAATCGTGGACTGGAAACGGTAAAAATTGGAAGGGAAAACCGAAACAGTAGAAGGCGCACCTTTACATTAAATGGAAAAGCTTTAAATGCAAGAACAGGTCAGCCCATACCCGATTTGGCAATCATTGTTGAGGGAAAAGATATAGGGACATCTACAAATGCCAATGGAAATTACAGTTTGGAACTGCCCATAGGTGAAAACATTATAACCACCAGAGGGTTGGGTATTGAAGAATCACGAACCCAGATAATCCTTTATAATGATGGTTCTTACAACTTTCAGTTGAATGAAAGTGTGGAAGCCTTGGATGAAGTAGTGGTGCAGGGCAATATCGACAGGAATGTGGAAACCGCAATTACCGGAGTAACGTTGATAGAGGTTGAAAAAATTAAGAACATCCCATTGGTTTTGGGAGAAAGGGACGTGCTCAAGGCAGCGGTAACCTTGCCTGGGATTACCACAGCAGGGGAAGGGGCCTCTGGGTATAACGTACGTGGGGGTAGAACGGACCAGAACTTGATTTTACTGGACAATGGGGTTATCTATAATCCTTCACATTTCTTTGGAATATTCTCGGCGATAAACCCATTTACAACGGGTTCAGCGGAGATTTACAAAGGGCATATTCCTGCGCAGTTCGGCGGAAGACTTTCTTCAGTGTTCGATATTACCTCAAAAGATGCCAATACGGAAAAATTTTCGGGAGAGGCCTCCATTGGCCCAGTGACCAGTAATATAGTTTTAGAAACCCCAATAATAAAGGACAAAGCGGCACTCATGGTAGGAGGTAGGGCCACTTATTCTGATTGGATTTTGGATAGCTTGGATGATGAGCAATTGAGCAACAGCACGGCATCATTCTTTGATGTTCTCGCTAAATATAATCACACGATCAATGAGAATAATGAGTTGAAAGCAACAGGATATTTCAGTAGGGACGAATTCAGTATTACCTCAGACTCTATTTTTAACTATAGCAACCGATTGGTTTCATTGGGATGGGACCATAAATTCAGTGATAAAACAACCGGAAGTCTGGTTTTGTCCAATAGCGAATATCAATTTGGAATTGAATTCGACGGAGAATCGAATGATGACTTTGATTTGGGATATAAAAATAACGAAACCGAGTTCAAGTACAGAATGCGGTATCTACCCGGCGGTAAACACTCCTTTGATTTTGGAATTGCCAGTAAACTCTATGTTGTAGACCCGGGCAATATAGATCCTTTGGGTACGGATTCTGATGTTTCTTCCTTGGTCATACCCCGAGAAAGAGGATTGGAGTCCGCAGTTTTTATATCGGATAGCTATGAGGTCAATGACAAGCTATTGATAGATATGGGGCTCCGCTTTTCTTTTTATGCGGCGCTCGGAGCCGGTCAGCAGCGTATTTACCAAGATAATGCTCCAAGAAACAGTGGTACATTGGTGGAAACCCAAGAATTTGACGATAACGAGGTCATTGAAACCTATGGAGGTCCTGAGGTCCGACTTTCGGCCCGGTACTTTTTGGCACCTGATTTTTCGGTCAAGGCCAGTGTTAATAATGCATTTCAGTATATCCATACCCTTTCCAATAATACAACGGTATCCCCGACAGATACTTGGAAACTGTCCGACTTGAATATCAAACCTCAAGAAGCCTATCAAGCTTCACTAGGTTTCTATAAGAATTTTGAGGGAAACAAATATGAACTCAGTCTAGAGGGGTATTATAAAGAACAAAGGAACCTGTTGGACTACAAAGTAGGTGCTCAGCTGTTACTCAATGAGGCTATAGAGCAAGAAGTACTTCAGGGAGATGGCCAGGCCTATGGGGTTGAGTTTTTGATTAAAAAGAACGAGGGAAAACTAAATGGATGGTTAGGCTATACCTATTCCCGTTCCTTTGTTAAGCTGGATAGCGAGTTCAATGAGGAGCGCGTGAACAATGGCGAGTTTTTCCCATCAAACTTTGATAAACCTCATGACATAAGCTTGGTTGCCAACTATAAGTTTACCAGAAGATTCAGTGCCTCGGCTAATTTTGTTTATCAAACAGGTAGACCGGTAACTTTCCCAATAGGAAGCTTTGCTTTCAACAATTCAGAGTTTGTATTTTACAGTGATCGAAACAAGTTCCGGATTCCGGATTATTATCGTTTGGATTTGAGCTTCAATATGGAAGGGAATCACAAGATCAAGAAGTTCGCCCACAGTTTCTGGAGTTTTTCGATTTACAACGTGTTGGGAAGAAACAACCCCTATTCTGTCTTCTTTGTGACCGAAGATGGGGATATCAAGGCGTTCCAAAGTTCCATATTTGCTATTCCGGTACCAACAATAACATATAATTTTAAATTTTAAGGTGTTGCATAGTTTTGGAAAACATAAGATTAAATTTTCGGTTTTAAGTGCGTTGTTGATAGCCTCTTGTATCGAACCCTTTAATGCAGTTTTCACCGACTTTGAAAGTGCCCTTGTTATCGAGGCAACGATAACAAACGAAGTAAAGCAGCAAGAGATATTGCTCTCAAGATCTTTTGAGTTCGACGCCGATGGACCTATCTCTGAACCAAATGCCAACGTGCGAATCGTTGATAGTGGCGGAAACACTTTTTCTTTCAGCGACCAGGGTAACGGATTGTATTTGTCCGAAGAATCCTTTGGCGCACAACCAGGTGTAGACTACCAACTTTTGGTGACCACTTCCGATGGGAGGGACTACAACTCCGACCAGACCCCGTTAAAAACGGGGACAGGAATTGAACAGATTACCGCGGAACGCATTGTTAATAATGATGGTCAAGACGGTATGGCCATTTTGGTGGACAGTTTTGACCCTTCCGGAAACTCAAAGAATTACCGATATGAGTATGAAGAAACCTTCAGGGTAATAGCTCCCAGCTGGCAGCCCGTTAAACTAGTACCTGAGACGGAATTCGGTTGCACCATGATTTTAGTTAGGAATAATGATTTGGCCCAAGTCTGTTATGAGACCAACAATTCGAATCAAATTATTCAGACGTCCACTGAAGATTTGGACGAGGACCGCGTTGAAAATTTTATGGTTCGCTTCATCAGTCGACAAAACTACATCATATCCCATCGTTATAGCATCTTGGTAAGACAGTTTGTCCAATCCGATGAAGCCTTTAACTTTTACAGTACACTTAAAGAACTTTCAAGTTCAGAAAGCCTTTTTTCCCAGACCCAACCTGGTTTTTTGCAGGGCAATGTTTTTTCATCCGAAAATAGCGAAGAGCGGGTACTGGGTTTTTTTGATGTGAGCACGGTCTCCGAGCAAAGACTTTTCTTTAATTATGACGACTTCTATCCCGGTGAGGATTTACCACCCTATATAGATCCTTGCCAAACCAGCAGTCCGGTAATCGCGAACGAAGGAGGCTGTGTACTTCGTCCAATAATAGAAATTGGAGCTGGCGTCTATGCAGGGGATAGCGGAGCGGAACCCGGTAGTAATCAGGGGCCGTATTTGATAGTTCGTAGAATCTGTGGCGACTGTTCGGTTTTGGGGCCACAAGAAATACCAGAATTTTGGATTGAATGAAAAATCTAAGACCTAAATATCATAAATTCCTGACAATGCTTTTTGGAGTTGTCCTATTTAGCTGTATAGAATCTTTTGACACCACTTTTGTCGATTTTGAAAGTGTCTTGGTAGTTGAAGCTATAATTACCGATATACCTAAATTTCAAAAAATTAATGTTTCAAGATCCTATGAATTCAATGCTGAGCCAATTCCAGAGCTTAATGCCAATGTGAGTGTCGTGGATAGTGATGGTAATATATACTTGTTTGCGGATAGCGGAAATGGCAGTTATATTTCAATGGAAAGCTTTGGGGTTGAGCAGGGAATTCAATATCAGCTGCTACTGAGCACCTCCGACGGGAACAGGTACCGTTCAGACGCCGAACAGCTACAAGTAGGGAATGCTAAAATACTTAATGTTGATGCAAAACGAATGGTCAATGAGAAAGGTGAAGATGGAATTGTCATTTTGGTGGATAGTTTTGACCCTATGGGAAATTCAAAGAATTATCGCTTTGAATATGAGGAGACCTATCACATAATTGCACCGCTTTGGTCCCCTTTGGAGTTGGCGCCCGTAAATGATGAAGGATGCGAAATGAGACTAGTTCCCAATATCTCCAACGAACAAAATTGTTTTCCAACATCGCTCTCAAAAGACATACTGCTTACTTCAACCGAATACTTGTCCCAGGATAGGGTAGAGAACTTTCAAATAAGGTTCATTAACAGAAACGATTATATCATTTCCCACAGGTACAGCATCCTTGTAAGGCAGTTGATACAATCAGATCAAGCCTTTGAATTCTATAATATACTCTTGGAACTTTCCAGTTCTGAAAGCCTTTTGTCACAAGTACAACCAGGTTTTTTGCAGGGAAATATATTTTCTGTTGATAATTCCGAAGAACATGTTTTGGGTCTTTTTGACTTGAATACTATTGACGAGGAGCGGATTTTTTTCAATTACAATGACTTTTATCCCGAAGAAGAACTGCCCCCTTTCCTAGACCCTTGTATTGGCACTGCTCCACCAATTGAATCGGCTAATAGATGTCTTGTTCGGACATTGATTGAAAGTGGCGCCGGAATCTATGCTGGTAGCAGTGGACCTGATTTAGTTCCAGGTCCATATCGCATAGTACCTCGCATATGCGGGGACTGCAAAGTCTTAGGCCCTGCTGAACCACCAAATTTTTGGATAGAAGGATGAGAAATAACAACACATATCTTTTTTTATGCTCAAGTTTCGCAATACTTGTGCTAAGCGGTTGCATTGAACCCTTTGAGACCACTTTTGTGGATTTTGAAAGTGCTTTGGTCATAGATGCCACCATAACCGACGAGAACAAAAGGCAACAAATTGTACTCTCCAGAACCTTCGAGTTTGAAGCTGATGGCCCCATTCCTGAAACTGACGCGAATGTTCGTATCAATGATTCACAAGGGAATATTTTTGCCTTTGAAGATCAAGGGAACGGAGTCTATCTATCCACCCAAGAATTTGCAGCTCAACAAGGGATAGACTACGATCTTTCCGTTACAACAGCCAACGGCCGAAATTACGGTTCTGATGTGGTACAGCTAAGTGCGGTGACAGCAATAGACGAATTAAGGGCAGAACGAGTTATAACCGACTTGGGTGAAGACGGTATGGCCATATTCGTCAATAGTTTCGACCCAACTGGCAATGCCAAGAACTATCGCTATGAGTACGAAGAGACATATAGGGTTATTGCGCCAACGTGGTCTCCAACTTCCCTTATCGGCGACCCAGCGGGAGGGTGCAATGTTCTGAAAATTGCCAACGTGACGGACGAGCAAGTTTGTTATGCCACTGATTTTTCCACAGATATCATTTTGACATCCACTGAAGATTTGGGAGAAGACAGGGTGAGTGATTTCAGAGTACGTTTAATAAGTAGGGAAAACTATATTATTTCCCACCGATATAGCATTCTGGTCAGACAATATGTACAATCCAATGAAGCGTTTACCTTTTTTGATACGCTCAATGAGCTGTCAAGATCCGAAAGTCTGTTTTCTCAGATACAACCTGGATTTCTGCAAGGCAATGTTTTTTCAAGGGATGATATCAATGAAAGTGTATTGGGGTATTTTGATGTGAGTTCGGTCTCGAAGCAACGTCTTTTTTTTAATTACGATGATTTCTATCCAGGAGAAGATTTACCGCCTTACGTTGAACCCTGTACCGGAAGCACCCCTCTTATCGCAGATATGGGCGGCTGTGTGCTGCGACCTATAATAGAGGCTGGCGTGGGAATATATGCAGAAGATAATTCTTCACCAGGCCCTAATGAGGGACCATACCTCATTGTTCCTCGTGTATGCGGTGACTGTGGTGTTTTGGGAACTTCAGAAATCCCTGATTTTTGGATAGAATGAGAATAAGGAACATCACATATCGTTTTCTTTTTCCTGCCGTCATCATGGTGTCGCTCTGCAGTTGCATAGAGCCATTCGAGGCCACCTTTGTGGATTTTGAGAGCATCTTGGTGGTCGATGCCACGATAACCAATGAAATGAAGCAACAGCAGATCATCCTTACACGCACCTACGAATTTGAAGCGGAGGGACCCACTGGAGAATCGGGTGCCACGGTTCGGGTGGTTTCCGATAATGGGGCCAGCTACGATTTTATGGAATCGGACGATGGCAATTACTACTCCGAAGAGCCCTTTGCGTCGCAATCCGATACCCAATACACCCTATCCATAACCACCAGGGATGGGAGCTCATACCAATCCGAACAGGCACAAATGGGCAACGTATCCAATATTGATAGTCTGTATGCCGAACGTATAGTGAACGACTTTGGGGATGAAGGCATGGGTATTTTTTTAAATACCAGCAGTTTGGATGAAACTGAAAATTTCTATCGTTGGGAATATGAGGAAACTTACAAGGTGATTGCTCCCAGATGGAATCCCAAAGAACTGGAACTGGACGAAAGCACCGATCCCCAGAACATTATCATTGTTCCTCGGTCCTTGGATGAGCGGGTTTGCTATCCGTTCCGAAAATCCACAAATTTTTTACTTGCCGATACCGAGGATTTTAATCAAGGTAGCATCGAGAATTTTATGGTTCGCTTTATAAACCGGAACAACTATATCATTTCCCATCGGTATAGTATTTTGGTCAGGCAGTTTGGCCAATCCCAACAGGCTCAAAACTTTTACGAGACATTGAACAGTTTCGCCACATCAGAAAGCCTTTTTTCGGAGACACAGCCTGGTTTTTTGGAAGGGAATGTGTTCCCGGTCCAAGATGGAGCTGACCAAATACTGGGATATTTCAATGTGGTGACCGTGGATGAAGAACGTATCTTTTTCAATTACGAAGATTTTTTTCCTGGGGAACGTTTGCCACCCTATGTTAGCCCATGCCTGGAAACTGCACCAGAAAATGGCCTCAGGGATTTAGTCCGATTGGATTTAATAAAATATATTGAAGAAAACGAGGGGATAATAATCCCAGGAGGCCCTTACATCATTGTACCACAAGTCTGTGGCGACTGTACCATTTTAGGTCCATCTGAAATCCCTGATTTTTGGATAGAATGAAAATTGGACGTTTCACATATCGTTTTGTTTTACCTGCCGTCATCATGGTGTCGCTCTGCAGTTGCATAGAGCCATTCGAGGCCACCTTTGTGGATTTTGAAAGCGCCTTGGTGGTGGAAGCGACCATCACCAACGAATTCAAAAACCAAGAGGTGTACCTTACACGGACTTTTGAGTTCGAAGCCGATGGCCCAATGCCAGAGTCCAATGCAAATGTCAAGATAGAAGATGGGTCAGGGAACAGTTTCTCTTTTCAAGATACGGGTAATGGAATTTATGTTTCCTCAGAGCCTTTTGCTGCCCAATCGGACAACAGTTACAGACTTTTTATTACCACAGCGGATGGTAGAACCTATTCCTCTGAAACCGCAACCTTAAAAAACGCTGTTAGCATCGATGAATTGAAAGTAGAAAGGAGGCAAAACGATTTTGGCGAAGACGGCATTGCCATTTTGTTGGATACGAACGATCCACAAGGCCAATCCAAATATTATCGCTATACTTTTGAGGAAACCTTTAGAATCGAAGCCCCGTTTTGGAGTCCTAATAGTTTGGGAGCCGATACACGCCCCGAAGCCGTGGTTTGCGGCGTCCAAGTTTTGCAGCAAACACGTGACATAAGCGAAAGTATCTGTTATACCACCGTACCATCCAATGATATTGTCATAGCCAGCACTGACAGTTTCGAACAGGACAGGCTTGATGACTTTATGGTTCGTTTCATTAATAGGGATAATTACATTATTTCGCACAGGTACAGCATCTTGGTGAAACAGTTTGTGCTTTCGAATGAAGCATATACGTTCTATGAAACATTACAGGAGTTTTCGGGAAGCGAAAGTCTATTTTCTGAAACTCAACCGGGCTTTTTGGTGGGTAACGTAGCCTCTGAAATCAATCAAGCGGAAAAAGTGTTGGGTTATTTTGATGTTTCCCCAGTTACAGAGCAACGTATTTTCTTCAATTATGAAGATTTTTACCCAAATGAAGATCTTCCTCCCTATATAGAACCTTGCACCTTTACCGCACCAGTTTTGTCCCGAGGTTTACCTCCGATATGTGTGCTGCTTCGATTGGTGGAACTTGACTTGGTCGCCTACGTAGAGGAAAATACTAACGGAGACTCGAATCAAGGCCCTTTTTTGGTAGTTCCAAAGGTTTGTGGAGATTGTACAAGTATTGGTAGTTCAACGCCGCCCGAATTTTGGGTGGAATAACTTAAAATTATGAAAAAAATAAAGATTGCGATTGCATTTGGTGTTTCACTAGTTCTTGGGTTAAATGCCCAGAACAGCGCTAGTGGAAGCTTTAAAAACATGCCGCAAGAGGCTGTTTATCTGCAGCATAATGAATCCTTGGTGTTTTCAGGGGAAAACTTGCTGTACAAGTTTTACTGTCTGGACAAGGCCACCAAGTCATTGAGTCAGATAAGTAAAATAGGCTACGTAAGCCTAATCAACAAAGAGGGGGACATTATATTTTCACATAAGTTAAATCTACAATCCGGGAAGGGTTCTGGTGATTTCTTCGTACCAACTTCAATCCCTACGGGAAGCTATAAGCTTTTGGGGTATTCGGAATGGATGAAAAATATTCCACAAGAGCATTTTTTTCAGTCAGATGTATATATCGTCAACCCCTACCAGCCGGTCCCAGCTGTTTATCTAGAGGAACCTAAGGATTCGTTGGATACCATTGTCCCTGCCGCACCAAAAAAACCGATTGCATCTAATGTCCCCGCTCAAAAGGAAAGTGTTCATTTGAAACTTAGCTTGGATAATGATGTTGTTGGGAAAAGGGAAATGGTCACCGTGGTGGTCAATGGAAAGAATGAACCTGCGTCTGCGGGAAATTATTCCATTTCGGTTAGAAAAGTGGATTCGCTGCCATCACCTTCCCAAATGTCTTCTGAAGCCTTCGTAGATAAATATTTGAATAGAGTATTGACAGCCAAACGAAATGGAACAATTGAACTACCAGAATTACGAGGTGATATGATTTCTGGCACAATTACATCAAAAGAAACAGGCCTTCCAGTAGAAAACCAGAGGATATCACTTTCCTTGCCTGGGGATGACTTCCTTTTTAATGTGGCAACCTCCAATGGACAAGGAAGATTTCAGTTTATTATTGCTAGGGAATATGATAACACAACTGCTGCTTTGCAGATACTATCCGAAGAATGGGACAGCTTTGATGTGGAACTGGACGATGAAAACAACGAATATGATTCCTTTAGCTTTTCTGACTTTAAACTAAGCAAAGAAATGCAGCAGCGCATTCTTGAAAAAAGTATACAAAACCAAATAGAAAATGCCTATCGTGAGGTGAAACTGGATTCGGTGGTTCCTGCTTCGCACAGCCTACCGTTTTATCGCAAATTCACTGCGATGTACGATTTTGATGATTATACACGTTTCAATTCCATACCGGAAACCATTGTTGAGGTAGTGGACCAAGTGGGTGTGCGAAGATTGGATGATGGCACACGTATTTTTGAGGTAAGACCCGAAGAAGGTTTTGCCGATAGGGGGCTACTTCCTATGGTATTCGTTGACGGGTTGTTCATCAGGAGGCATGAAGACATAATGGACTATAGTGCCAAAAAAATAAAAACTATTAGTTTTTCACGGGAAAAAGTATTGTTGGGCTCGCAAATGTTTCAAGGAGTAATATCCTTCAAAACTATTGAGGGAAATTTTTATAGTGATTTCTATACCCCTCACATCGTCAATGTGGACTTGTTCAAACCAGAATCGGAAAAAGTATATTACAACCAAGATTATTCCGAAAATCAAAACCAGCGTGTCCCAGACTTTAGACACCAATTATTTTGGGAGCCAAACCTAGATTTATCCAGCGGTTCAAAAGAGGTTATTTTTTATACTTCTGATGTGCCGGGAACCTACGAGTTGGTTCTAGAGGGGTTTACGTCAACTGGAAACCCAGTATCCGTCAAAGAGCGGCTTGTTGTTGAGTAGGATTGAATATATTTCAGTCTTATTTAACAACATTTCTCGCTTAACCTATGCTTATAAAAGTTTATGGGAGTGCTGTATTTGGTATAGAGGCCACTACTATTGTTATAGAGGTAAACGTGGACCGGGGTATTGGCTATCATTTGGTAGGATTGCCCGATAATGCCATCAAAGAAAGCAATTTTCGTATTGCCGCGGCCCTTCAGAATATCGGATTTAAGATTCCTGGCAAAAAGATAACCATCAATATGGCCCCTGCCGATTTGAGGAAGGAAGGTTCAGCTTATGATTTGCCCTTGGCTTTGGGCATATTGGCGGCCTCTGACCAAATAAAATCCAAAAACATTGCAGATTACTTGATTATGGGGGAACTTTCTTTGGATGGAAGTGTACAGCCTATAAAAGGAGCACTGCCGATTGCCATAAAAGCCCAGGAAGAGGGGTTTAAAGGAATGATCTTACCCGAAGCAAACGCCAAGGAGGCTGCCGTGGTGGATGGACTTTGCGTTTATGGTGTAAACAATATTGAAGAGGTCATAGCTTTTTTCGATACGGAAAAGCCTCTTGATCAGACTACAATTGAAGTTGAGCATGAATTTAACCGTTTATCGGATTATCCCGAATTTGATTTCTCCGATGTTATGGGGCAGGAAACCATAAAACGTTGTATGGAAATTGCAGCAGCGGGAGGGCACAACATCATCTTAATTGGACCTCCGGGAGCTGGGAAAACCATGTTGGCAAAACGGCTGCCCTCTATTCTGCCGCCGATGACGTTACAAGAAGCCCTGGAAACTACCAAAATTCACAGCGTATTGGGCAAGGTAAACAATATGGGGCTAATGAATCAAAGGCCTTTTCGAAGTCCACACCACACCATTAGTAGTGCCGCTTTGGTCGGAGGCGGAAGTTATCCGCAGCCGGGAGAGATTTCTTTGTCACATAATGGAGTGTTGTTTTTGGACGAACTGCCCGAGTTTGAAAGACGGGTATTGGAAGTATTGCGCCAACCCATGGAAGATAGGGAAGTGACCATAGCCCGTGCCAAATATGCCGTTACTTACCCCAGTAGTTTTATGCTTGTTGCCAGCATGAATCCAAGTCCGGGAGGATATTTTAATGACCCCGATGCCCCGGTGACCTCCTCGCCAGCAGAAATGCAACGCTATTTGGGAAAGATTTCCGGTCCGCTGTTGGACAGAATTGATATCCATATTGAAGTCACCCCCGTTCCTTTTGAAAAATTGTCCGACCAAAGAAAGGGAGAGAGCAGTCTGGACATACGAAAACGGGTTATTTCAGCCAGAAAAATACAATCCCATAGGTTTTCACAGATTGATTGGGTGCACTATAATGCCCAAATGGGGACCAAGCTTATTCGAAAGCACTGTGTATTGGATGAACCATGCAAGACCTTACTTAAAAACGCTATGCAGCGACTTAATCTCTCCGCTAGGGCCTACGATAGAATATTGAAGGTAGCCCGAACCATTGCGGATTTGGAAGGGAATGACAATATTTCACAGGCTCACATATCCGAGGCTATTCAATATAGAAGCTTGGATAGAGAAGGTTGGTTGGGATAAGGCTACCCCATCACTTTTCGCAGAGCCGAATCAAATCGCTCCATATCTTCCAGGGTACCTGTGCTTATGCGCGCCCATTCATAGAATGGCGAAAAAGGTCTGCCAATCAAAACATTGTGCTTTTTCATTTCAATAATCATCTCAGAAATGGGTCTGCCGGTTTTGAAGAATACAAAATTTGTGTGTGAGGGAACGTATTCTAGTTTTAAATCGTCCAAACAGCTATATATGGCTTTTTTGGCTTCCATATTTTTAACCAAACTGAATTTATAAAAAGCCTCATCCTGCAAAGCCTCTTTTGCCGCTTCAATGGCAAGTACGTTTGTCATGGCCATAATATTTCTACGCAACCTCGAAGCCAAATCAGGTCTTGCAACCAAATATCCAATTCGCATTCCCGCCAACCCATAAACCTTTGAAAAGGTTTTCGACACAATAACGTTCATTCCTTTTTTTACCAACTCGACCATGGAAGGATAATCAGGCTCCATAATGAAATCGTAATAGGCTTCATCACTAAAAACCATGGTCTCCTTGCCAACGGTACTGCAAAAATCTTTTAGTTGGTTCTTATCCATCAGGGTGCCCGTAGGGTTATTGGGGTTACAGATAAAGACCAGGCTCGTCTTATTGTTTATTCTGTTAGCCATCGCCTCTAAATCGTGCCCCATGTTTTGGTCAACAGGCACTCGATGTACATAAGCGCCAAACCCTTCGGCATATCGTAGCATCGCCTGAAAGGTAGGGTCTGCAGCGATTATTTCTCCTCCACCATTTCCAAAAGTCAATCCCGCAGCCTTTAGCCCTTCAGTAGAACCGCCTGTCACGACGATATGGTCGGTGGTCACACCTTCCTTTTCAGCAATTTTTTCCAATAACGGCCTAAATACTACGGAGGGGTATCTACAAGCTTTGTCAAAAGCCTTTGTGACTGCTTCTCTCACCAATTTTGATGGCCCATAGGGGTTTTCATTTGAATTTAACTTTGCAATTGGATTTTCTGTGGAAGCGATAAAATTTCTTTCGGTTTCAGCACTCCAGCCGTCCAGCGCGCCCAGTAGGGTGAACCCGGTTGACAAACCTATGGTCTTAAGCCACTCCCTTCTTTTAATAGTGTTCATAATTGGTTTTCTTTTATTTTTTGATTCCGCACATCCTTAACCGTGGATAGTTGTCCACTTAAACTTTCAAAATCGGAAAAGACTGGGGGAATGTCCACACAATTTTTAATACACGATCAAGACGTTAAGTGCTTCTTCACAAAGATCTTGCTCTATTTTCCGGACTACGGCATCAGTTTATCTACGTGCCTATTTCTTTTGAAATCTGCCCCAAATTCACTGATAATTAGCGATTTCTCAAATAGGAAATTAGTCGAAATACTTCATGAAGATTGCATGATTACAGAAAGATACGCAATCGGAAGAAATTTTGTGCAGTCTAGACTACCTTAATATTTGCTTTTAGGCCTTCAATAATTCCCAAGATGTTGTTCACGGTATCTTTCAGGTAGTATTTTACGGCAATATTGGGTATTCGGATTGTAGTAAATCCATTTTGAAAAGATTGCATTGCCTGTTCAAGATCACTGATGGCCTGCTCATGGGTTATGGTGGCATAATCTCGATCTATCTCAATGTTCAATTTTACGCGCGAAATGGCAATGTCTACCGATTTTTTTCCGTCCCACCACTCTAACATGGGGTTTGCACCTGCTGCTTTTAGGGCATAAAACAGGTGTATGGCCTCTAAAGGAGTATTGTTTTCAAGAATTACTTTTTTGATGAGCGATGTATGTTTTTTGCATAATTCCACTCCAAGAGAATTCTGTGAAGACTCGTATTCTTGGCGTCCTATGTTTTTGTCACAGTCCTTACACGTCATAAGTCTTAGTCAAGCTTAGGTCAATAGTTTGATTTGGGATTATTATAACTTCTGGTTTTTCATATTCGTATAAAATGTGGATTCAAAACACCCTATTTTTAGACGAAATGCATTTTTTTAGACGAAATGCATGTATTATTACAAAATGATTCGATTTTAGTGGATAGAGGAAAACATGGGAATCTTTAAAAAAATTGGCCCTGGTATTTTGATAGCTGCAGCCTTTGTGGGGCCTGGCACTCTTACAGTTTGCACCTTGGCGGGAGTTCGGTTTGGTTATACCCTTTTATGGGCGTTGACTTTGTCGATTTTTGCAACCATTGTACTTCAGGGCATGGCCAGCAGAGTAGGTCTGGTGACTCAAAGAGGATTGGCCGGCGTAGTAAAGAAGGAATTGAAAAACCCATGGCTAAGAAATACGGTCATTATCATAATTTTGGCCGCCATACTTGTAGGTAATGCCGCTTATGAAGCAGGCAATATTGGGGGTGCAAGCCTAGGTTTGGCACAATTGTTTCAAAATCAAGAATTAACCGCTTGGAATCCTTTAATAATTGGAATTTTGACCTTTTTTTTACTCTGGATGGGCACCTACAAAATGTTGGAAAAAGTGTTTATTGGTCTGGTCGCTACCATGGGACTTTGTTTTGTCATTTGTGCCTTATTGGCAAAGCCATCCGCTATGGCAATTCTGAAAGGAGCCTTGGTGCCCCAATTGCCAACAGAAAGTCTTTTGACCGTAATCGCTTTGGTTGGGACCACGGTGGTACCTTACAATCTTTTTTTGCACGCATCCTTGGTAAAGGAAAAATGGAAATCTGAAACAGCGTTGAAATCGGTAAAATGGGATACGATAATTTCAGTTTCTCTTGGTGGTTTGGTATCTATGGCCATACTGATTACAGCTTCCGCAGCGCCCATTCAAGAGGTTACTGGAGCTGCAGATATGGCTCGGGGATTAGAACCCTTGTTTGGTAAAATGGCGACGTATATCATGTCCATCGGGCTTTTAGCAGCTGGAATTACATCTGCGATAACCGCGCCTTTGGCTGCAGCTTTTGTGGCCAGTAGCTGTTTTGGATGGAATGCGAATATGCAGGATAAACGGTTTAGGATGGTTTGGGCCGTAGTATTGTTCTTTGGTGTTTTCTTCCTTTCTTTTGACATAAAACCCATTGAAGTCATTCAATTTGCACAGGTCGCCAACGGAGTTTTACTTCCCGTGATGGCCATACTACTGCTTTGGATGGTGAACCGAAAATCGGTTATGGGACAATTTCGTAATAGCACTGCTCAAAACATTTTTGGGTTGATCATTGTTGTGTTCACATTATTTTTGGGTATCAAAAGCATTTTTAAGGTTATAGGGTTGTTTTAGAGGAAATGAAAAGCTGGCAAATCGACATTAACTGTGACGTAGGTGAAGGTATTGGAAATGAAACATTGCTGTTTCCGCATATCAGTTCATGCAATATCGCTTGTGGAGGACATGCCGGTGATATCGAATCTATGACTGAGGTTGTGAGGTTGGCGAAACGGTATGAAGTAAAAATAGGTGCCCATCCCTCTTATCCCGATAAACAGAATTTTGGGAGAGAAGTCATAAAATTATCAGATTCAGCTTTAAAAGACAGCATTCGGCAACAAATGGCGGACTTTGAGCGTGTTTTGAGAAGAGAGAAGTGTTCTTTGCACCACATCAAAGCCCATGGAGCCCTGTATAACCAAACAGCAAAGGAGGTTCATTTGGCCAAGGTTTATTTGGAAGCTCTAAAAACTTATAAAGAGAAAACATTGCTTTATGTCCCCTATGGTTCGATAATTGCAAAAATTGCGAAAGATTTGGGTTTTTCGTTTTGGTACGAGGCGTTCGCCGATAGAAATTATACCGAAGGTTTACAGTTGGTGTCCCGAAAAAAAGAAAATGCCCTCATTCAAGAACCAGACAAAGTCCTAAAACACATACTTCCCATGATCAAGCAAAATCAGGTGGTGACCGTTACTGGAAATATCAAAGAAATAAAAGCCCAAACATATTGTGTGCACGGTGACACGGTCTCCGCATTGGAAATATTGATGTATCTTTCCAAAGAATTGCCCAATCATCAGGTACAACTACAAAAGTGAAAAGCTACCCCATCAACATTAAGCCTTTTGGAGAATACGCCGTGCTACTGGAATGGCCCAACAGGGTAGAGGAGGACATCTTGTATGACATCCTTGGTTTTGTGGAACACTTTAAGGCAACAAATGCCTCGGATTGGGAAACAGTCGTGGCCTACAACTCCCTGACCTTAATAAACAATAGAGGCCTTATTGATTTCGATACAGCAAAAGAGGAGATAGAACAATATTTGGCTACTAGGGATATGTCCAAAACCAAAGTAAAAAGCTATCTCTGGGAAATCCCGGTTTGTTATGATCTGGAATTTGGAATTGACCTTGAAGAAGTTGCAAAACGACTGAACCTATCTACCGATGAACTGGTTAATCAGCATACCTCATACCAATATACGGTGTATGGGATAGGATTTTTACCAGGGTTCATGTATTTGGGAGGTCTTCCATCAAGCTTAGAGGTCCCCAGAAGGGCTGAACCTCGTTTAAAGGTCGCAAAAGGCTCGGTAGGACTCGCTGGAAAGCAAACGGGAATCTATCCACAACAATCACCTGGAGGATGGAATATTATCGGTAATTGCCCCATTTCCCTTTTTAATCCGGAAAAAGAGAAACCGTGTATGGTTAGCGTTGGCGACAAGGTCCAATTCCTTCGAATAGAGAAAGCCGAATACGATTTACATAAAATTGAGGCGGAAGTAGGTATTTATCAACTGAAAAAGACTCCATTGAATGGTTAAAGTATTAAAAGCCGGCTTTTTCACAACCATTCAAGATTTGGGCAGGTTTGGTTATAGGGATCTGGGAGTGCCAGTATCCGGTACCATGGACTCAGCCGCTGTGGAGAAGGCAAACCATTTATTGGAAAACAATCCTGATGTAGCCGTTATGGAGATGACTATGACCGGGCCAACATTACAATTTGAAGCGCCCACATACATCTGTATCGCTGGGGCCGATATGTCTCCGTCCTTAAACGATGAACCGATTGCAAATTATAAGGTGATCAAAGTAGTGAAGGACGATGTTCTGACGTTTGGAAAGTTAAAGGATGGTTTTAGAAGCTATTTAGCCGTAAAGGAAGGATTTGAAACGGAAAAAGTGCTGGGCAGCGGTTCCCAATATTTTCCTGTGACCAAAACGAAGTGTTTAAAGGATAGGGATGAAATTCCATACAAGGAGACTAAAGAATATATGCCAACACTTTCGGAGATAAAAGTTGAGAGCCTTTCAGACCAGCATAAGCTTACAGTTTATAAAGGACCAGAATTTGAACTTCTTACAGATGCACAATTGGCATCCATATTTTCAAAACCATTTTCAATTTCCAAAAAGAACAATCGAATGGCCTATCAGCTTGCTGAGACGATAAAAGGTCATACCTATTCCATGTTGACTTCTGGAACTTTACCAGGTACGGTACAACTTACTCCCTCAGGAAGAATCATCATCTTAATGAAAGATGGCCAAACCACCGGAGGGTATCCTCGCATATTGCAGCTCTCAGAAGAATCCATTTGTGGTTTGGCACAAAAAAAGTCAAGAGATACCATTTCCTTTGAACTTCTGAAGTAGCTATTCTTTCTTGCAAAACCTTTATAAAAAAACAATGTGAATGAGCATTAATGTTCTCTCCTTTTGATTCCGCACTTAAATGAATATTGGATTTTTTTCAATATAAAATACTGAAAAACAGATAGATAAATAGATATCATTTTAAATGAATCTAGCGCACACAGATCAGCAGAAAAAAAACAGTTTTTTAAACATTTATATTTGAATTTGTATGGAATATCCCCTTGGGGATGTCACTCTAGAATGACCTTTGAAAATGGAATTGAACAAATACAGCAAAAGTGTAACCCAAGACCCTACGCAGCCGGCCGCACAGGCCATGTTGCATGCATTGGGACTTTCTGATGACGATTTAAAGAAACCCTTTATTGGCATTGCCAGTACGGGGTATGAGGGAAATCCTTGCAATATGCATCTGAATGATTTGGCGCTGGAAGTTAAAAAAGGTGTGGAATCGACAAATTTGGTAGGGCTTATTTTTAATACAATAGGTGTAAGCGATGGCATTTCCATGGGAACACCTGGTATGCGGTATTCTTTGCCTTCACGAGACATTATAGCGGATTCTATGGAAACCGTTGTTCAGGCCATGAGTTACGATGGATTGGTTACCGTTGTGGGATGTGATAAAAATATGCCTGGTGCTCTAATGGCACAACTGCGATTAAATCGACCCTCTGTTTTGGTTTATGGAGGAACCATTGCCCCTGGCTGCCATAACAACAAAAAATTGGATGTGGTTTCCGCGTTTGAGGCGTGGGGGCAAAAAGTGGCGGGTTCCATGGATGAAGCTGAATATAAAAACGTAATCCACAAAGCATGCCCAGGAGCTGGCGCTTGTGGTGGCATGTATACAGCCAACACTATGGCCTCAGCTATTGAAGCTATGGGTATGGCCCTTCCCTTTAATTCATCTATTCCGGCGGAAAACTCTAATAAAAGTTCTGATTGTGAGGCAGCGGGTGCTGCCCTTTTGCATTTGTTGAAAGAAGATATCAAGCCAAGGGACATCGTAACCAAGGAATCCCTAGAAAATGCGTTTCGATTGGTTACCGTGCTGGGGGGGTCCACCAATGCCGTATTGCATTTTATGGCAATCGCCCATGCTGCCGAAGTCGATTTTACATTGAAGGACATAACCCGTATAAGTGATAATACACCCTTTTTGGCAGATTTAAAACCAAGCGGAAAATATGTAATGGAGGATTTGTACAAGGTAGGTGGAGTTCCGGCAGTATTGAAATTTATGTTGAAAAAGGGAATGCTTCATGGTGATTGTATGACCGTTACGGGCAAAACCCTGGCAGAAAATCTATTGGATGTGCCTGATTTAAGTAAAGGTCAGGATGTCATTAAACCGTTGGACGAACCCATCAAAGAAACCGGGCATATAAGAATTCTTTACGGGAATCTAGCCTCTGAAGGAGCTGTTGCTAAGATTACTGGAAAGGAAGGATTGAATTTCACAGGTACCGCAAAAGTCTTTGATGGGGAAGTAGCGGTTAATGAGGGAATTAAAAATGGCCAAGTACAAAAAGGAGATGTTGTGGTGATTCGCTACGAAGGCCCAAAAGGAGGACCGGGCATGCCCGAAATGTTGAAACCAACATCCGCCATTATGGGAGCAGGTTTGGGAAATGACGTTGCCTTAATTACTGATGGTAGATTCTCTGGTGGATCACATGGATTTGTCGTAGGACATGTTTCTCCAGAGGCGCAAGAGGGTGGAGCAATAGCTCTGGTACAGGATGGTGATAAAATCACCATTGATGCCGTAAAAAATACAATTAATCTGGAAGTGTCGGAAGAAGAGCTGGCGCTAAGGAAACAAAAATGGGAGCAACCACCACTGAAAGTTAAGAGAGGAAGTTTATATAAATACGCCAAAACGGTTTCATCAGCCTCCAAAGGGTGTGTTACCGACATGATTTAGCACCAACTCCTCGATGGGCTGGGGGTCTTTCAAATTAAAACAGGCTTATGGAAACATTGAAAGCACAAAAAAAAGAACAGAAAAAAGAAGCGGGCATGCGAATAACCGGTGCCGAGGCCATTATACATTGTTTGTTAGCGGAAGGGGTGGACCTTATTTATGGTTACCCAGGTGGTGCCATTATGCCGGTTTACGATGAGCTGTATAAGTTTCAGGACAGACTTACCCATATTTTGACTCGTCATGAACAAGGAGCTACACATGCGGCCCAGGGATTTGCTAGGGTGACGGGAAAAGTCGGTGTCGCCATGGCTACTTCAGGACCAGGGGCCACGAATTTGGTGACCGGATTGGCCGATGCCCAGATTGATTCCACACCAATAGTCTGTATTACAGGACAAGTGCCAAGACATTTATTAGGTTCCGATGCTTTTCAAGAGACAGATATCGTTGGTATTTCCACTCCGGTAACGAAATGGAATTATCAGATTACGAAAGCCGACGAGATTCCAGAAATAATGGCCAAGGCATTTTATATAGCAAAATCAGGCAGACCCGGGCCTGTTTTAATTGATATTACTAAGAATGCCCAATTCGACGAATTGGACTTTGCCTATGAAAAGTGTTCTGGAGTAAGAAGTTACAAGCCTGTTCCAAAACCGAATATGGAAGCAATTACCGCTGCCGCCGCTTTGATTAATGCGGCAAAGAAACCATACATCGTTTGGGGTCAGGGGATTATTTTAGGTGAGGCGGAGGAAGAATTGAAAGCATTTGTAGAAAAAGCAGGAATTCCGGCTGCATGGACAATCATGGGAGAATCTGCTTTGCCGACGGACCACCCCTTGAATGTGGGTATGGTGGGAATGCACGGAAATTATGGCCCAAATGTCCTTACCAATGAATGTGATGTGCTCATTGCTATTGGAATGCGTTTTGACGATAGGGTGACGGGCAATTTGGACACCTACGCGAAGCAGGCCAAAGTAATCCATTTTGAAATTGATCCCGCTGAAGTAGGGAAAAACGTGAAACCGGATATTGCTCTTCTGGGTAATTGCAAGGAAACGTTGTCTTTATTGCTTCCGTTGATTAAAGAAAATGAGCATAAGGAATGGAAGGCAGAATTTGATAAGAAGCATAAAGAAGAGTTTGAAGCAGTAATCAAAAATGATTTGCACCCCACGAAACCTGGGTTAACCATGGGGGAGGTAATCGAACAAATCAATGAAGCATCAAAGCACGAGGCAGTGATTGTGACCGATGTGGGGCAGCATCAAATGATTGCTTGTAGATATGCCAAGTTCAAAAAATCAAAAAGCAACATCACCTCTGGTGGATTGGGAACCATGGGCTTTGCCCTGCCCGCGGCCATTGGTGCAAAAATGGGCGCTATGGACCGTGAAGTTGTTGCCATAATTGGAGATGGGGGCTACCAAATGACCATTCAAGAACTTGGAGTGATTTTTCAGCATAACGTACCCGTAAAGATTGTGGTATTGAACAACGATCATTTGGGTATGGTACGCCAGTGGCAGGAATTATTCTTCGAAAGTCGTTACGCTTCTACCGTAATGACCAATCCAGATTTTGTGAAGATAGCGGAGGGCTACCATATCAAATCCCGAAGGGTAGAAAAACGAACAGACCTGAAAGACGCTGTACAAGAAATGATAGCTTCGAAGGATCCTTACTTCTTAGAGGTTCGGGTGGAAAAAGAAGATAACGTTTTCCCTATGATCCCATCTGGGGCTTCTGTAGCAGATATCAGATTAAAATAATCAGCTTTTTCGTAAATGACATCAAGCAAAGACACTATGGAAAAACAATGGTATACCATTTCGGTGTACTCCGAAAACAATGTGGGGTTATTGAACAGAATATCAGGAATATTCTTAAAGCGACACATTAATATAGAAAGTTTAAATGTTTCAAAATCAGAAATTGAGAATGTTTCAAAGTTTACGATTGTAATTTATACCACGGAAGATTGGACGAGAAAAATTGTGAACCAGATAGAAAAGCAAATAGAGGTCATCAAAGCTTTTTACCATACAGATGAGGAAACAATTTTTCAAGAATCTGCCTTGTTCAAAATAGCATCGCACCTTTTGTTTGATGAGCGACAAATCCAAAATATTATCAAGGAAAGCAAATCACAAATAGTTACGGTGAACCGAGAATTTTTTGTGCTGGCCAAAACTGGGCGTCGACATGAAATAGATGAAATGCATGATGCTTTAGAACCCTATGGAATAATGCAGTTTGTCCGATCTGGTAGGATTACCGTTACCAAGGCTACCATGCCTATTTCAGAAATATTGGCAGAATTTCAAGATTAACCAACAATATCGTTAAAATCATACTTAGAAAATGACAAATTACTTCAACACACTATCACTTCGTGAAAAATTAATACAACTCGGTAAATGTAGGTTTATGGATGCCAGCGAATTTGCAGATGGTGTTGTGGCATTAAAAGGAAAGAAGATAGTAATAGTAGGTTGTGGCGCACAAGGCTTGAATCAGGGTTTAAACATGCGCGATTCAGGTTTGGACGTTTCCTATGCGCTGCGGGAAGCAGCTATTAAGCAAGAAAGGCAATCCTTTAAGAATGCCAAAGAAAACAATTTTGTGGTGGGAACCTATGACGAGTTGATACCCACCGCCGACCTGGTCATTAATTTAACCCCAGATAAACAACATACCAATGTAGTGAGCATGGTTATGCCCTTGATGAAAAATGGGGCAACCTTGTCCTATTCCCATGGGTTCAATATTGTAGAAGAAGGTATGCAGGTTCGTGAAGACCTTACTGTTATTATGGTTGCACCGAAAAGCCCTGGCTCGGAAGTGCGTGAAGAATACAAACGCGGCTTTGGAGTGCCCACACTAATTGCGGTTCATCCAGAAAACGACCCAGAGGGGAAAGGGTTGGCACAGGCAAAAGCTTATGCCGCCGCAACGGGTGGACATAAAGCAGGCGTTTTGGAATCGTCTTTTGTGGCAGAGGTAAAATCCGATTTGATGGGTGAACAGACCATTCTATGTGGTTTGCTTCAGACAGGATCTATTCTTTCTTTCAACAAAATGGTGGAAAAGGGAATCGATGAAGCCTATGCTTCCAAATTGATACAATATGGTTGGGAAACCATCACTGAGGGCTTAAAACAAGGTGGAATCACCAATATGATGGACCGTTTGTCCAATCCTGCCAAAATAAAAGCTTTTGATTTGGCGGAAGAACTCAAAGAAATTATGCGACCCCTGTTCCAAAAGCATATGGATGACATAATGAGTGGTCATTTCTCAAAAACTATGATGGAAGATTGGGCCAATGGCGATAAAAACTTGTTGGACTGGAGGGCGAAAACGGGTGAAACTGCATTTGAAAAAACAGCTGCAGGCCGTATGGAAATTTCCGAACAGGAGTATTACGATAATGGTGTTTTGATGGTTGCCTTTGTAAAATCGGGTGTCGAGTTGGCCTATGAGACCATGACGGAATCGGGAATTATTGGAGAATCTGCCTATTACGAGTCACTGCATGAAACACCGTTAATCGCCAACACCATTGCCAGAAAGAAACTTTTTGAAATGAATCGTGTCATTTCAGATACGGCAGAATATGGCTGTTATCTTTTCGACCATGCCTGCAAACCCCTGCTGACGGATTTCATGAAGCATGTAGATACGGACATTATTGGTAAAACGTATGGCAAAGGCAAGGACAATGGCGTGGATAACATTAAACTTATAACCGTTAACCAGGCGATACGCGAACACGATGTTGAAGTGGTCGGCGCCCGTTTACGTGCTTCGATGACTGCCATGAAACCTATCGTCTAAATAACTTAAACTCTATTTTGGGCGATTTCAACCTTGATACTAATTTCTTATGATACCAGAAGAATTCCAGATTGCTGAAGAAATACACCAGAAAACATATTTGATCAACGGGGAATTACGCCAATGGACCGGAGAAACTTCACCAGTAATATCCACGATTTCATCCACGAAGGAATATGCACATACTGTTTTAGGGAGTATTCCCAATATGGGTGAACCTGAGGCAATGGAAGCGTTGGATGCTGCCTTGGCTTCGTATAACAAAGGACAAGGGGTTTGGCCCACCATGAAGGTAAAGGACCGCATTGAGTGTATGGAGGCTTTTGTGAAAAAGATGGAGCAAAAGCGGGAAATAGTGGTAAAGCTTTTGATGTGGGAAATCGGTAAGTCCAAACCTGATTCGTACAAGGAGTTTGATCGTACGGTGGAGTACATCTATGATACTATTGAAGAATACAAACAGTTGGACAGAAGTTGCGCCAAGTTTCAAAAACATGATGGGGTATATGCCCATATAAGAAGAGGGCCTTTGGGCGTGGTGCTCTGCTTGGGACCCTACAATTATCCTTTGAACGAAACCTTTGCACTTTTAATTCCGGCCATAATCATGGGGAATACGACCATTTTTAAACCGGCCAAAAATGGGGTCTTATTGATCACGCCACTTTTGGAAGCTTTTCAGAGCAGCTTTCCAAAAGGAGTGGTCAACGTATTGTTTGGAAGAGGAAGGGCCGTAGCGGCCCCCATCATGAAAACAGGCAAGGTTGATGTTCTAGCACTAATTGGCAATAGCAAATCGGCTAATGCTCTGCAGGAGCAGCATCCCAAAAGCAATAGATTAAGACTTGTGCTGGGGCTTGAAGCAAAAAATCCGGCCATTGTATTGCCCGATGCCGATTTAGATTTGACCATTAATGAATGCATATCGGGGACATTATCTTTTAATGGACAGCGCTGCACGGCACTTAAGGTGATCTATGTTCATGAAGACTTAAAAGAGGAGTTTCTAAAACGCTTCGCCGAAAAGGTGGATAAGCTGAAATTTGGAAATCCTTGGGATGACGGAGCACAGCTTACCCCACTTCCCGAACCCGATAAGCCAGCCTATATCCAAGAACTATTGGATGACGCTCTAGCCAAAGGAGCTAAGCTAATGAACAAAAAAGGGGGAAAACATTTTGATAACTACATATGGCCTGCCGTGTTGTATCCTGTTTCAAAGGATATGAAGGTATACCAAGAGGAACAGTTTGGCCCCATAATTCCCGTGCTTTCATTCAAGGATATTGAAGAACCTCTTGATGATATGGCGGAATCCAACTATGGACAGCAGGTAAGTTTGTTTGGGAAAGATGTATATACCCTGTCGCCACTAATCGATACCCTTGCCAATTTGGTGTGTCGGGTCAATTTGAACAGCTCTTGTCAGCGGGGTCCTGATGTATACCCATTTACTGGGAGAAAAGACTCTGCACAAGCCACATTAAGTGTCCACGATGCACTCCGCTCATTTTCCATACGTACTTTTGTGGCCTTTAAGGACAATGATTTGAACAACGAAACCGTAGAGCAATTACTAGAAGCTAAAGTGAGCAACTTTTTGAGTACGGATTACATTCTGTAGGCATTTCGATTCTTAAAGATTCGCTGCCAACCAATCCCCGACTTCGCTGGTTTTGTAGGCTTTATTGCCATCGGCCAAATCTTCGGTTACGATGCCTTTGGCCAGGGATTTATTGACTACTGCACGGATAGCTTTGCCTTCTTCGGTAAGGCCAAAAGCGGTTTCGAACATCATAGCAGCTGAAAGCACAGTGGCCAATGGATTGGCAATGTCCTTGCCAGCAGCTTGTGGATAGGAACCATGAATGGGCTCAAACAAGGATGTTTTATCACCCACGGATGCAGATGGCATCAACCCCATGGAGCCCGATATCACTGAAGCTTCATCCGTTAAAATATCTCCGAAGAGATTTTCGGTGATCAATACGTCATATTCATTGGGCCATTGTACCAAACGCATGGCAACGGCGTCTACAAATTCATAGGATACCTCAACTTCTGGATACTCTTTTTCCATGGCTTGCACTGTTTCTCTCCACAGTCGAGAGGTTTCCAAAACGTTGGCTTTATCAACACAGCAGAGCTTTTTAGAGCGTTGCATTGCCATTTCAAATCCTTTCTTGGCCAACCGCTCCACTTCATGGCGGGTATAAGTACAGGTGTCGTAAGCGGTATTTTCGTTGTCTTCTCGACCTCGTTTGCCAAAATAGATGCCTCCGGTCAGCTCTCGCAAAAAAACCAAATCCGTTCCTTCAATACGTTCTCGTTTTAAAGGAGATTTGTCCATTAGCGAGGGAAAAGTGAAGGTGGGGCGGACATTGGCGAACAGGCCAAGTTTTTGGCGCATTTTCAATAGTCCCTGTTCTGGTCGTACCTTGGCCGAAGGGTCGTTGTCGAATCGAGGATGGCCAATGGCACCGAAAAGAACGGCATCGGCCTTCACACAGATTTCATGGGTTTCATCAGGATAGGGATCACCAACGGCGTTTATCGCCGCTGCTCCGGTGAGTGCTGAAGTCCACTTTATTTGGTGATCAAACTTTTTTGCCACTGCATCGGATACTTTTACTGCTTGGTCTATTACTTCTGGACCGATGCCATCACCTGCTAATAAGGCAATATTCAATTTCATATAGCTTGGTTAGATTATATTAAGCATTTTTTCTGTTGCCTTTATGGCAGAAACCGTCTGATCGGAATCAAGTCCAGTAGTCATGAAATCCTTTTTTCCGGTCCTCCAGGTAATCATGGTCTCGCAAAGCGCATCCGAACTACTTCCTGGAGGGATTCGTACCGCATAGTCCACCAGTTTGGGTAATTTGCTTCCTCGGGTTTCATATACTTTTTTCAAGGCATTCATGAAGGCATCAAATTGACCATCACCTTGTGCATGCTCCTCATAACTGTCACCTTCAATTTCTATGGAAAGGGTAGAGGAGGGCAACAATCCCTTAGCGTGGGTCAAAACATAGGATTTGATGAAAACTTTTTGTTTGAATGAAGTGCTATCCAAAACATCTGAAATGATGTAGGGCAAATCATCCGTAGTTACTTTCTCTTTGCGGTCACCCAATTCAATGATACGTTCCGTTACTTTCTGTACCTCTTCATCATTTAGGGTCAACCCTAATTCCTGTAAATTTTTAAGAATATTTGCTTTTCCCGAAGTTTTTCCAAGCGCATATTTCCGTTTTCTGCCAAACCGTTCCGGCATTAAATTGCTAAAGTAAAGATTCTTTTTATTATCTCCATCTGCATGTATACCAGCCGTTTGCGTAAAAACATTACCTCCAACAATGGGTTTATTGGCAGGAATGCCGAATCCTGTAAAAGTAGATACCAATTTGCTTACTTTGAAAAGCGAGGATTCTACCGCTGTAGTCTCAATTCCAGGAAGAAAATCGTTAATGACCGCTATAGCGCTGGCGAGGGGAGCATTGCCCGCACGTTCTCCCATTCCATTTACAGTCAAATGCAGTCCATGTGCTCCCGCTTTTAATGCCTCCATCACGTTGGAAACACTAAGATCATAGTCATTATGTCCATGAAAATCGAAATGTGTCTCTGGATACCTGTTAATTATTTTCTTGATGTAGTCAAAAGTCTCCGAAGGGGTCAAGATTCCCAAAGTGTCAGGAAGCAGAATGCGTTTGATGGGCTGTTGGGCCAAAAAGTCCAAGAATTGAAAAACGTATTCCTGAGAATTGCGCATGCCATTGCTCCAATCCTCTAAATATACATTGGTTTCAATATCTTCATTTTGTGCAATTTCAATTACTCGGGAGATGGCTTCAAAATGCTCCTCAGGTGTTTTCTTTAGTTGATGTGTTAGATGGTTCAATGAGCCTTTGGTCAGCAAGTTTTGCACTCGTGCTCCTGCCTTTTTCATCCAAGCAATAGAGGCACCGTTATCGACAAAGGTCAACACCTCAACCTGATGGATTCGACCAGTCTCACGAGCCCATTCCATAATGCTTTTCACTGCTTGAAACTCTCCTTTGGAAACACGGGCAGAGGCCACTTCTATGCGGTCGACCTTGAGTTCTTCCAACAAGAGCTTGGCCAAGGTCAGTTTTTCAGAAGCAGTAAAAGATACCCCGGAAGTCTGTTCACCATCTCGGAGCGTGGTGTCCATTATTTCAATGGTTCGTTTTTTCATTTTCTTTAGCCCTTGCGAGGTAATTAGAGCGGAGTGTCCTCAGCAAATTTTTCAATGTCTTTCTTAATGTTCAACAAATAGTCGATATCATCAAAACCGTTGAGCATATTTTGTTTTTTATAATCATTTATGCCAAAGCTTTGGCTTTCTCCTGTTTCCAAAATGGTTATGGTTTGCTCAGGAAGACTAACCTCCAATTCGGTTTTCGGATTTGATTCTATGGCCTTGAAAATTTTATCCAGAAATTCTGGACTTACTTGCACCGGAAGCACTCCGATGTTCAAACAATTATTTCGAAAGATATCCGCAAAAAAACTGGAAACCACACAGCGAAAACCATAATCGTAAATCGCCCATGCGGCATGTTCCCTTGAAGAGCCTGAACCGAAGTTTTTACCCCCGACCAATATTTTTCCGCTATAGATAGGATTGTTCAATACAAATTGTTCTTTTGGGGTATTGTCAGGGTGGTATCTCCAATCACGAAATAGGTTGTCCCCAAAGCCCTTGCGCTCGGTCGCTTTTAGAAAACGGGCAGGTATAATTTGATCGGTATCCACATTTTCAATAGGCAAGGGTACCGCTGTGCTTTTCAATATGTTGAATTTATCGTATGCCATTTTTTGTCAGTTATCAATTATCAGTTTACAATTAACAATTAAAGCAAGAGTGATGTTTGAAAAATTGGTCATTGCTAATTGTACATTGTTTACGCTTCTTGTAATGCTTCCATGAGTTCCCTTGGGTCCGTAACCCTGCCTGTAACAGCGGCAGCAGCTGCTACCAAAGGACTTGCCAAAAGGGTTCTGGCTCCAGGGCCCTGTCTTCCCTCAAAGTTTCTGTTGGAGGTGCTTACAGCGTATTTTCCTGCTGGGATTTTGTCATCATTCATTGCCAGGCATGCGGAGCATCCAGGTTCTCGAAGTTCAAAGCCCGCTTCGTTTAGGATGTCCAAAATACCCTCTTTTTTTATGGCTTCTTCCACTTTGTGCGATCCTGGCACCAACCATGCGGTTACATTGTCTGCTTTTTTCCTGCCTTTGACTATGGATGCAAAAGCCCTAAAGTCTTCAATTCTTCCATTGGTACAACTTCCCAAAAAGACAAAATCAATGGGTTTTCCAATCATGGCATCGCCCTCGTTGAAGTCCATATATGCCAACGATTTTTTATAGGTAGCGGTGCCACCTTCTACGTTTTCTGCGAAAGGAATACCCTTTTGAATTCCGATACCCATTCCGGGATTGGTTCCGTAGGTGATCATAGGTTCAATTTCAGCGGCGTCAAAAGAAAGTTCTTTATCAAATTCGGCATCATCTTCGGAATAAAGTGTTTGCCAGTATTTCTTGGCTTTGTCCCAATCCTTTCCCTGGGGCGTATATTCCCTACCTTTTATGTATTCAAAAGTAGTTTCATCTGGAGCAATCATACCGCCACGCGCACCCATTTCAATACTGAGGTTGCAAACGGTCATCCTGCCCTCCATGGACATGTTTTTGAACACATCCCCTGCGTATTCTACAAAATACCCCGTGGCACCAGAAGTGGTCAATCTTGAAATTATGAACAAGGCTACATCTTTTGGAGTAACAGCTCTGTTTAAATTACCATTTATGTTGATTCTCATGCTTTTTGGCTTTGGCTGCATGATGCATTGCGTAGAAAGCACCATTTCCACCTCACTGGTACCTATGCCGAATGCAATGGCACCAAAAGCCCCATGGGTAGAGGTATGCGAATCCCCACAAACTATAGTAGCGCCAGGAACGGTAATACCGTTTTCAGGACCAATAACATGGACAATCCCATTTTTTTCGTGACCAAGACCCCAATAGGGGATGCCGTGCTCTTTGGAATTGTTTTCCAGTGCCTTTAATTGATTGGCCGATAACTTATCCTTAACCGGCAAATGTTGGTTACGTGTGGGAGTATTATGGTCGGCAGTCGCAAAAGTCCGCTCTGGGTACAATACTTTGATTCCTCTGTTCTTCAATCCTAAGAAAGCTACGGGACTTGTGACCTCATGCACCAAATGCCTGTCGATGAACAGCACATCCGGGCCATTTTCAATGTGTTGCACCACATGGGAATCCCAAACTTTATCAAATAGTGTCTTGCTCATTTTCTAAATGAATATTTTGTAAGCAAACAAAAGTAAAACTTGTCATAAAAAAGTTGTTTTTACTAATGAAGAAAATTACGATGTTCAATATTAATTTGAACCTTTTTTAATTATCGAATACCATCGGTACAACTAAGATTTTGGGAACAAATTCCAATAAATTGATTCACTCAATATCAGACACCAATGTTATGATCCGGTTATATTGGTAAACCATGTTCCGAACAAATGTTACCCACTAGTTCGATAGGATTTGTTTTTGTACAACTTCCTTTCTGTTAAGATTTTCTTTAAATCCTTGAAATTTAACATGTTCAAGCGTTATTTAACATTGCTGTAACGCTTTTGAAATTAGAAGCGGCCTACTTTCGGAGAAGACAACCTAATAGTTTATTCATTAATTTAATCAAGAACGAACCATGAAAAAAAATTATTCAGCCTTAACGGCTAAGATTCTTATTGCCTTATTTTTTGTATCGGGCTCAGCCGTTGCCCAATTGAACTTTTTACCTAGAGGTAGCCAAGTGGCCAAAGTTTCCCAGCGTATCGGTAACACCGATGTTACAGTGGTCTACTCAAGACCCAGTGTGAATGATCGTGAAATTTGGGGCGCCCTGGTTCCCTATGGTATGAACAACCTTGGGTTTGGCACTGCAACAGAATCTCCTTGGAGGGCAGGGGCCAATGAAAACACCATTTTTAAGACGAGTCATGACCTTACCATTGGTGGAAAGACCCTTCCTGCTGGAAAGTATGGTTTGCACATGATAGTCAATGAGGACAATACCGCCACGGTTATTTTCTCAAAGAATCATGATGCTTGGGGAAGTTTTTTTTATGACCCCGCTGACGATGCACTCCGAGTAGACGTTGAAACTACAGAAGTATCCCATGTGGAGCAATTGACCTACATGTTCACCGATGTGGATGCCAATTCTGCTGTGGTCTCATTGAACTGGGAAAAGAAACAAATTCCATTTAAAGTGGAAACTGATGTCACCAACAATGTATTGGCCGAAATCCGTCAACAATTGCAGACAACACCAGGGTTTGCAAGACAAAGCTGGGAGCAGGCCGCCAATTTTGCCCTGAACAACGATGGGGACCTGGACGAAGCAATGGGTTGGGTTGACGCAGCCATTGCGGGACAGTTTTTTAGCCAGAAAACCTTTAACAACTTGAGTATAAAATCCCAAATTTTGGCCAAGCAGGGCAAGGCCGCAGAAGCGGACGCCCTAATGCAGGAGGCACTGCCCTTGGGGACCGTTTTTCAAGTGCATGGCTATGGAAGACAGTTGATTGGACAAGGCCAGACCGATAAAGCCTTGGAAATCTTTAAGTGGAACGCCAAAAACCATAAAGACACTTGGCCTGTACATTATGGCTTGGCCAGAGGATATTCGGCTGTTGGTGACCACAAATCCACAGTAAAACATTTAAAAATGGCCATGGAAAATGCGCCGGCACAAGCCAATAAGGATAGGGTAGCAGCTAATTTGGCCAAGGCCGAAAAAGGAGAAGCAATCAACTAAGACTTATTCTATAAATAATTGTTGTTTAGAAAGCCCGGCATTTGCTGGGTTTTTTAACTGATATACCCCCAAATCACTGCACTCTGCATCATCTTGGTGTAAGCAATTCTAATGGGGGAATTTTCGGGTTTTTCCAAGTTGGGGTCTTCTTTTAATAATTGGATCGCGTGATACCGAGCCGTTTTTAAGATTTGATTGTCTTTAACGATATCCGCAATTTTTAGGTGGAGCAACCCACTTTGCTGGGTGCCCATCAAATCCCCGGGCCCGCGCAGTTTTAGGTCTACCTCTGCAATTTCAAAGCCGTCATTGGTACGGACCATGGTCTGCAAACGAGTCTTGGCATCCTCAGAGAGCTTACTTCCTGTCATCAAAATACAGAAGCTCTGTTCGGCCCCACGTCCCACGCGACCGCGTAGCTGGTGTAATTGGGACAATCCAAACCGTTCTGCGCTTTCAATAATCATCACCGAAGCATTGGGCACATTCACACCCACTTCGATTACCGTAGTGGCGACCATAATTTGTGTTTCACCATTTACAAACCGTTCCATTTCATAATCCTTGTCGGCGGGTTTCATCTTACCATGGACAATGGATATTTGATAGTCCGGCATCGGGAAATCACGAACGATGCTTTCATAGCCATCCATCAAATCTTTAAAATCCAAGGCCTCCGACTCTTGAATCAGGGGATAGACTATATAAATCTGTCTACCTTTCTTGATTTCATCCTTGATGAACCGAAACACCTTTAATCGATTGCTATCAAATCGGTGCACCGTTTTGATGGGTTTTCTTCCTGGAGGGAGTTCGTCTATCACAGAAATATCCAGGTCCCCATACAGGCTCATCGCCAAGGTTCTAGGGATCGGAGTGGCGGTCATGACCAAAATGTGGGGAGGTATCTGGTTTTTATGCCAAAGCTTAGAACGCTGGGCCACCCCAAACCGATGTTGTTCATCCACAATGGCCAATCCAAGATTTTTGAATTGTACCTTATCTTCCAAAACGGCATGGGTTCCTACTAAAATGTTCAAATTCCCATTTTCCAATTGGTTGTGCAGCAGGGTGCGTTCCGACTTTTTTGTGGAACCGGTCAATAGTGCAATTTTGAGTTCCATGCTCCCCAAAAGTTCCTTCAATCCATTATAATGTTGATTGGCCAATATCTCCGTAGGGGCCATTAAACAGGCTTGAAACCCATTGTCAATGGCCAGTAACATACACATCAGCGCCACAATAGTTTTTCCAGAACCGACATCCCCCTGTAATAAACGGTTCATTTGGGCATTGCTGCCCAAATCCGCACGAATTTCTTTTATCACTTTTTTCTGGGCTTTTGTCAGTTCAAAAGGCAGGTGTTTTTTAAAAAATGTGTTGAATTTTTCACCTACTTGGTCAAAAGGGAGGCCTTTTATCTTCTGTTTGCGCAACATTTTTTTGGAAATCAATTGTAGCTGAACATAAAAGAGCTCTTCAAACTTTAACCGAAACCTTGCTTTGGCCAATAGCTCTTGGTCTTTTGGAAAGTGGATATTGAAAAGGGCCTTACTTTTTGATATCAGGCGCAGTTCTTCAATAATTTTTGGTGAAAGAGACTCTGGAAAGTTCCCTTGGGAGTCCAGAAACAATTGTTGCATCATCTTTCCCAAAACCCGATTGGTAATTCCTTTGGCACTAAGTTTTTCGGTGGATGGATAAATGGGTTGCATGGCAATTTTTAAACCCTGTTCATGTTTGGCCAACAATTCCATTTCGGGATGCGGCATGGAAAAAGTTTTACCATATTTGGAGACTTTGCCAAAAACGACATAGGGTTCGTTGATTTTCAAATTTTCCCGTATCCATTTGTGCCCACGGAACCAAACCAACTCCATTTCACCGGTATCGTCCATAAAGGTGGCCACCAGACGTTTCCCACGACGTTGTTCCACCGTTTTGATGTGAACAATTTTTCCAATTACCTGTACATCGGCACCGCTGGCATGTAATTGGTTGATCTTATAATAAGCGGTGCGGTCCAAGTATCGATTGGGAAACAGATGTAGGAGGTCTCGATAGGTCTCAATGCCCAATTCTGATTTCAAGGTTTCGGCACGATTAGGGCCAACACCTTTCAAATAAGCAACCGGAGTTTGCAGAAAATTGGGATTCATCAAACTAAAATATGTAATTTGGAAAGACTTTTGATAGCATGTACCGTATGAAGTCGAGCCCCTTTATCGTTTTTTTCCTTTGGATGCTACTGGTTCCTGCACAGCATCAGGACAAGGTTGACTTCATTCACGCAAAGGTTTTTGTAGAACCTCTTCCCCAAGAAAAGAAAGTTAATGGTAAGGTCACATACAGTTTTGAAGTGCTCAAAGATGTGGATTCCATCTTCATGGATGCCCATGGGATGGATTTTTCTTCCGTATTGCTTGATGGAATAGTGACGACCTTCCACAATTCTGGAAAAGCGATTATTGTGGATCGGAAATTCAAAAAAGGAGAGATGCACACCTTGACATTGGATTATGCTGCACAACCAAAACAGACGGTTTATTTTTTAGGGTGGGATGATGATACGCCGGCAAATGATGAAATTTGGACCCAAGGACAAGGAAAGTATACCAGCCATTGGCTTCCCAGTTTGGATGATATGAACGAAAAGGTCGAGTTTGACCTTAGTTTTCTGGTGGAGCATGATTATCCTGTCATCTCCAACGGGAAATTGATAAACAAAGACACCCTTCAAGAAACGGGAAACTACTTTTGGCAATTTGATATGGAACGTCCCATGAGCAGCTACTTGGTAGCTTTTGCCATTGGGAATTTTGATAAAAAAACGGTTCATTCAACATCAGGGATTCCAATAGAACTATATTATGAACCTAAGGATAGTTCAAAGGCAGAACCAACCTATAGGTACACCCGACAGATCTTTGATTTTTTGGAAAAGGAAATAGGAGTTGCCTACCCCTGGCAAAATTACAAACAGGTACCTGTGCAGGACTTTTTATATGCGGGAATGGAAAATACCGGGGCCACTATTTTCTCGAACACTTTTGTTGTGGATTCCGTGGCTTTTTTGGATAAAAATTACGTAAACGTCAATGCTCATGAACTTGCGCACCAGTGGTTCGGAAATCTGGTAACGGAGCAGAGTGGGAAGCACCATTGGTTGCACGAAGGTTTTGCCACCTTCTATGCTTACCTAGCGGAAAAGGATATTTTTGGAGATGATTATTATTACTGGCATTTGTTGGAAACTGCGGAGGCTTTGTCCAATTTCTCTGATGATGGAAACGGAGAGGCACTCACCGATTCAAGTGCCGGAAGCCTCACTTTTTATGAAAAAGGCGCTTGGGCGCTATGTGCATTAAAAGAACGGGTAGGGAACGACAATTTTAGAACTGGAATAAAAAACTATCTGACCACTTACGCTTTTCAAAATGCTACCATTCCTGAATTTATATGGGAAATGGAAAAAGCTTCGGGAGTAAACCTATCGGACTTTGAGGAAACATGGCTGCAAGAGCCGGATTTACCTTTCGACGCGGTGAAATCCTTCCTGAAAAAGAAAAATGTCTCCATTGAAACGTATTTTCGAATAAAGGAGAAAGCAAAGCAGCAACCTCTCTCTGTCAACATTGAGGTTCAGCAAGAATGGGACGATTGGGATTCTGATTTGCTCAAGCAACGGATTATTATGGACTTTGGACATGGGCTTCCCACAGAGTTTCTACAAAAAGTCCTTGAACAGGAGAGTATGCTGGTCAGACAGGCCGTTATTCGCATCTTGGAAAATATCCCTCCCGAACTTCAAATGCAGGTTGAGGCCCTTTTGGACGATCAAAGTTACGTGACCATGGAATTGGCCTTATATCGATTATGGACTGATTTTCCATTGAAAAGGGAACTGTATCTGAACGCAACGGATGGAATTTGTGGCCTCCCCAGCAAAAATGTTCGATTATTATGGTTGACGTTGGCTTTGATCACTCCGGACTACAACGTAGCATCGAAACCGGACTTTTTTGCAGAGTTAAGTAATTATACCAGTCCACAGTACCATTTCGAGGTACGTCTGCTGGCATTTCAGTATTTAAAGAATTTGGGAGCTTTCAACGACACAACGCTCAAAAACCTAATTGAAGCCTGTGGTCACCATGTATGGCATTTCAAGAAATCGTGCAGAAAAATTTTGCAGGAATTTTTGAAAACCGATGCGAATGTGGACCGTGTGGAAGGACTTTATCCTCTGTTGGGTGTTGAAGAAAAAAAATATTTGGACAAAACATTGGGAAGATGAGAGCACTTGTCATTTCTGGCGGAGGAAGCAAAGGTGCCTTTGCCGGTGGTGTCGCCCAATTTTTAATAGAGGAGGCCAAGCATCAATATGACCTATTTGTGGGCACATCAACCGGAAGCCTTCTAATTTCCCATTTAGCCCTCAACAAATTGGATAAAATCAAGGAAATATACTCCTCCGTCAATCAAGAGAGCATTTTCAGTAATTGCCCTTTTATCATTAAAAAGAAGCATGGTGTGGAAACCATTGCCATTAACCATTGGAATGTGGTCAAGAATTTCATTCAAGGCAAAAAAACTTTTGGCGAGAGTGAAAACTTAAGAAAACTTATCCGTGAATCCATCACCCGAGAAGAGTTTGATGCATTGAAAGAAGGTATCAAGGACGTAGTGGTCACCGTATCCAATCTTTCATTGAATCAAGTGGAGTACAAATCCATTAACGATTATGCGTACGAGGAATTTTGCGATTGGATTTGGATTTCGTCCAATTATACGCCTTTTATGAGTTTAGCAAGGCGAAATGGCTGTGAATATGCCGATGGCGGTCTGGGGACTCTAGTACCCATTGAAGAAGCATTGAGACGCGGTGCCACGGAGGTGGACGTAGTTGTGTTGCATACAGAGGTGAACTACTTGAACCGTATGCCAGTTCGAAACCCCTTTGAGTTGATTACTACCATATTCGGCTTCATGTTGGACAGGATAGAAAACCAGAACATCAGAATAGGCAAGTTGGTGGCCAATCAAAAAGATGCCATCATCAATTTTTACTATACCCCCACAATATTGACCACGAATTCGTTGATTTTCAACAAAGAAAGAATGACCCTCTGGTGGAAAAGAGGCTATTTATATGCCAAAAATAAAAATGAAGAGACCAGTCCCATTGACCCCGAACATCAAGAATAGCTTGCTAGTTCCAAAGGTCGCTCACTTCCTTTTTTACAAAAGCCAATGCCGTATTGGAAGGAGCTTGTTTCTCCATGGTTTGGTTTAAAATGTCCTCCCTTAATTTATCGGGGGATTCCGTTTCGCTCATTCCAGCGGAACGAATGATTTGGATGGTGGCATTTTTGGCGGCTTTTATAATATTCCAACACTCATCGGACATGTAGATTTGCTGGGAAAGATTGTGCTCAAATTCGGTTTCAATTTGATTGATCAACAGATTCTCGTAATCACTTTTATTTTTACCCTTTGGAGCGACGCGAACCACAAGGTTATTAATAGCAATACGCTCTAGAAAAAGTGCCATACGCTCATAGGCCTGCAGTCTGATCGGAAGAGTATCCTTTTGGGAATCTTTATGAAGTAAAAAACGTCTCCTTCCGTCCTCATTACGGGTATGCAGTCTGAAAAAATAGAAAGCGATGGCCCCGGTTACAACGGCGGGCAATAAATAGGCAAAAAGCTGAAGGATGTCATCTCCACTCATAGGATAGTTTAGTTTTTGTTGATTTTACACAAATAAGAACGTGCCAAAACTTTAAAAAGTATGGTCTGTCAAGAATTGAACGGCTAGATTCTCATTGCGCAATCTTGACACTGTTCTTCGCTTGGGCATAAAACGCTCTGTAATCCGGCTGCAATTTTATGTTGATCCCCTCTCGAAAATTACCATCCTTGGCAGAAAGGTCTAGTTTATCGCTTGGAACATTCAATGTGCCAACCAGCTCCTTGGCGACCGCTGCAACTTGATCAAAAGTCGGTCCGAACTCCCCGGTAATATTTAGTCCTTCTATTTCGGTGGTGAAATTGGGGTTGGCCATGATCACTTTGGCAACATTGGAGAGCCAGGCCTTTCCTTCTTCCGTAAATTCTGAGCCAGTATCGGAGCCAAAAAGCCCTTTTACACTGTTTGATATTACGATGATCCCTTCAGAAACATTCACCTTGGCATTTTCCCCCAAGGTTTGTTTAATTCGTGTTAGCGAAACGATGGCCGTTGAGTCGTTGGCAGAAATCATATCGTTGATACCACTCAGCTGTTTTTCCTTTTGAGCCAGCGCTGACATGGCACTGTTCACGTTCTTCGTATTCTGTTTGGAAAGCTCCGAAAAGTTGCCCAAATTCTTTAGTAAAGTGGCATTGGCATCCCGAAGCCCCACATTTTCAGCCTCCAGGGTTTCCGCCTTGGCAGTACTGGATGATATTTCGCGTTTGGCCTCAGCAAGTTGTTGCCCTAGGCTGTCCAGTTCCGTGCGTAGATTGTCTATTTGGGCAATCAGCTCGCTCTTACGTTGCGAAAATGAAAAGGCGGACAAGCACAGAAATGTGATTAGGAGTAGATTTTTTTTCATAAGTAGTCTTATTATTTGGTGTTTGATTTTAATTTCACCAAAATTAGGAGGTTTTTTAATACCTAAAAACCGTCAAGCAGTAAAGAACAAACCATTATTCTTGTTTTCAACAGAAAACCACTGTAAAACCCGGCTGATGACTCAAGCACATCACATATTCAAATAATCCAACGCCAAATGGGTCATGGTCTTCACACCCAACAACAACCCACTGTCATCAATTTTGAAATCAGGAGTGTGATGTGGATACGATTCTGTGGTGCCTGGGGCCATTCCACCCAAAAAGAAAAAGAATCCTGGTACCTTTTCTTGAAAATAACTGAAATCTTCAGCCCCAGTTATAGCTTTGTGTATCACTACATTTTCCTTTCCAGCAACTTTTTCAAGCGTCGGAGCCATTTTGGCGGTCAAGTCAAGGTCATTGAAGGTTATGGCCGTGGAGGTGAATATTTCCAGCGTGGCATCACCACCATAGGCTTTGGCAATGGCAGGAACCATTTCTTCCATCCTTTTGTTGATGAATTTTTGCATGTCGTAGTCCAAGGTGCGTATGGTCCCGATCAGTTCTGCGCTTTCTGGAATGATGTTGGACCGAACGCCGCTTGTAATTTTTCCAACTGAGATAACTACAGCTTCATTTGTCAACTCCGCTTCACGACTAATAATGGTCTGTAAGCCATCTATGATTTTGGCACTGATCAAAATAGGGTCAACACCGCCCCAGGGTTGAGACCCGTGGGTTTGCTTTCCTTTTACGTTGATTACGAAGCGTTGTGCAGAGGCCATGCTGCCTCCTGGTTTATATTTTACAGTGCCGACTGGGGTTTGGGAGTTGATGTGCAATCCGAAAATGGCATCAACATCCGGATTTTGTAGCACTCCTTCCTTTACCATTAGGGCAGCACCACCTTCTTCACCTGGCGGTGGACCTTCTTCGGCGGGTTGAAAGATAAATTTGACTGTTCCCTTTATTTTGTCCCTGTTTTTAGAAAGCACCTCAGCAACCCCCATCAACATGGCCGTATGGGTGTCGTGACCGCAAGCATGCATAACACCTACATCTTTTCCCAAATATTCGGAGGTGACCGTTGACTTGAAGGGTAAATCGTTTCTTTCGGTTACCGGTAAGGCATCAATATCCGCCCTAAGCGCCACCACTTTACCGGGCCGGTCTCCTTTTAAAAGTCCCACAACACCTGTATGCGCAACACCAGTTTGAACCTCTAGCCCTAAGGATTTTAAATGGGCAGCAATTTTTTCAGCGGTTTTGAATTCCCTGTTGCTCAATTCCGGGTTTTGGTGAATATCACGCCTCCATTCGACAACCTTGCTTTCTATGGCCTTAAAATCTTTTTCCAGATTTGAATCTTGTGCCCAAAAGCTAATGGTTGTAAAGAATAGGGCTATGAAGATAGTTTTGTACATAAATGTTGATTTAGAATTTTATAAGTTGATAGTCTTTATTTTGATATTGGATTAATGCCGTCATGGCCGAAAGGGCCATTTGGGTCCCCGGAATTAAATCTTCTTTGGGGAAATTTCTTGATTTGGAGGACTGTCCGCAAAAAATCACCTCAACTCCGGCTTCCATCAAAGCTTCCATCATGCCTAAGTTTGGATTGTCCACGCCGTACCTTTTGCGATAGGCACTGTTATGGGTAATGTCTTTCGAAGCTTTGTTATGAACGACCAAGGCTACATTAAGCTGGGCTAGGGGAACACCAGCCTGTGCGTGCATGTTTAAAAAACGTGCTGCGGTTTCAATCCAAGGATTGATTTCGGAATGTGACTCAGGACTGTTCATAATGTCAAAGACCACGTTGAATTCGGCGTCGGTGTCGGTTTTGAAATCTAGATTTTCAATGGCCCAAACCGCCCCATAATTATGGATGACCGGTCCTGTTTCTTTCTCTTGGCATATGCCTATTAAGGGAACCAATAGAAAAAGGAAAATAGAATGGGGGATAAATTTCATATGTAAAGTTAGTTCTGGTCCTAAATATATTCAAATTCCACATAAAACGCATTTGCTGTTCAAAAGTATTGAAAGGAACGTTTTAGGATAACCCTATTATTGGCTAATTTCACCCTTACTTTTAAAAACGAGAGGGTTGGATTCTTTTTTGGACGAACTTAATGATGCGCAACGGGCTCCTGTACTTCATAAGGAGGGACCGTTAATGGTTATTGCCGGGGCAGGTTCGGGAAAAACCCGGGTATTGACCTATCGTATTGCGCATTTAATGCAAGAGGGTGTGGATGCATTCAACATATTGGCCTTGACCTTTACCAACAAGGCAGCGCGAGAGATGAAAAAAAGAATTGCCAACATCGTAGGGGAGTCGGAGGCAAAAAACCTTTGGATGGGAACATTCCATTCTGTGTTTGCCAGATTGCTACGCTATGATGGCGACAAATTGGGATACCCCAGTAATTTTACCATCTACGACACCCAAGATTCACAACGGCTGATTGCCTCCATCATTAAAGAGATGGGGCTCGATAAGGACATCTACAAATACAAACAGATTCAGCATAGAATATCATCCTACAAAAACAGTTTGATCACGGTAAAGGCCTATTTTCAAAATCCGGAATTGGTGGAAGCGGATGCCATGGCAAAGAGACCAAGATTGGGAGAAATCTATCAAAATTATGTGGACCGATGTTTTAAGGCAGGGGCCATGGATTTTGATGATCTGTTATTGAGGACCAATGAATTGTTGACACGATTCCCCGAGGTTTTAATGAAATACCAGGACCGGTTCCGCTATATTTTGGTTGATGAGTACCAAGATACCAACCACTCACAATATTTGATTGTTAAAGCATTGGCAGACCGTTATCAAAATATTTGTGTGGTTGGTGATGATGCACAAAGTATTTATTCCTTTCGAGGAGCCAACATCAGTAATATCTTGAATTTTCAACGGGATTATGAGGATGCCGCGGTATATCGTTTGGAACAGAATTACCGTTCCACCAAGAATATTGTCAATGCAGCCAATTCTATCATTGCCAAAAACAGGGACCAACTGCAAAAAGTGGTTTGGACCTCCAATGATGAAGGGAACAAAATAAAGATACATCGCAGCATAACTGATGCGGAAGAGGGCAGATATGTGGCCAGCTCCATTTTCGAAACCAAGATGCAAAAACAACTCCAAAATGGAAGTTTTGCAGTGCTATACCGAACCAATTCCCAGTCGCGTTCCATTGAGGATGCCTTGCGAAAACGAGATATTCCCTATCGGATTTACGGCGGACTTTCATTTTATCAACGCAAGGAAATCAAGGATGTTTTGGCGTATTTGCGATTGATTGTCAACCCAAAGGACGAAGAGGCCTTGAAGCGGGTCATCAATTTTCCGTCGAGGGGAATCGGGCAAACAACGGTTGACAAGCTTATTGTGGCAGCCAATCATTATGGGCGTTCCATTTATGAGGTGATGGAGAACCTGGATAAGCTTAATTTGAACATCAACGCTGGCACTAAACGAAAGCTTGGGGATTTCGTGACCATGATCAAAAGCTTTCAAATCATGAATGAGGGCTCCGATGCCTTTACGTTGGCCGAACATGTGGTCAAAAAAACTGGACTCATTCTCGAGTTTAAAAAGGATGGTACTCCAGAAGGTGTTGCCCGAATGGAAAACATTGAGGAACTTTTGAATGGTATCAAGGATTTTGTGGAAGGTCAAAAAGAATTGGCTGATGCTACAGGAGCGTTGTCCGAGTTTTTGGAAGATGTGGCTTTGGCCACCGACATGGACAAGGATGTAGGGGATGATGACCGCGTTGCGCTGATGACCATTCATTTGGCCAAAGGATTGGAGTTTCCGTATGTTTATGTTGTAGGGATGGAAGAAGACCTGTTTCCTTCCGCCATGAGCATGAATACCCGAAGCGAATTGGAGGAGGAACGACGGTTATTTTATGTGGCTTTGACCCGAGCGGAAGAACAGGCCATACTCACCTATACCCAAAACAGATATCGTTGGGGAAAATTGATTGATGCCGAACCCAGCCGGTTTCTAGAAGAAATTGATGAGAAATATGTGGAGAACTTGACTCCAGTGGATGATGGGTATCGTTACAAATCCATAATCGACGCCAATATTTTTGGCGAGGTGGACAAAAGTAAGTTACGCCAGATCAAACCTAAAAATGGTACGCCACCGACAATTCAACGCCCCAATGAACAACAATTGCGTAGGTTGAGAAAATTGAAACCAGAACTTTCCAAACCAGTGAAGAACACCAATGATAACGACGTGGATTTATCAGAAGGCACCATGGTGAACCATACACGCTTTGGAAAGGGAAAAGTTTTGAAGATAGAGGGCGTGGGCAATGATAAAAAGGCCGAAATACAATTTGAACAAGGCGATGTGAAAAAATTATTACTTCGTTTTGCCAAGTTGGAGGTTTTAAAGTAAGAATAGATTTCCTGTAAAGAAGCTACTTCGAGAATTTTGAATATTTTTTGTGATTAATCGTATCCATCCAGAAAATTATGGCAGAGTTTATCAAACTATTTGAGGAAAACCCAAACCCCAGACAAGTGGCCAAGGTTTGCAATATATTGCGAAGGGGAGGGTTGGTAATTTACCCAACAGACACGGTGTATGGTTTGGGCTGTGACATTACCAATACCAAGGCACTGCAGCGGATAGCAAGAATAAAAGGGGTCAAGTTGGAAAAGGCCAACTGGTCATTTGTATGTGCCGATTTGAGCAATCTTTCTGATTTTGTCCGTCAAATAGACACACCTACCTTTAAGATTTTAAAACGGGCACTTCCAGGGCCCTATACCTTTATTTTGCCAGGAAGCAACAATCTCCCCAAAGATTTTAAGAGAAAAAAGACTGTGGGAATTCGGGTTCCCGATAATGCCATTGCCAGGGCCATAGTTTCGGAACTGGGAAACCCCATAGTCTCTACTTCCATTTATGATGAAGATGATGTATTGGAGTATACTACAGATCCTGAACTCATTTATGAAAAATGGCAGAATTTGGTTGATGTGGTCATTGATGGGGGATATGGTGGCAACGTAGCTTCCACGGTAATTGATTTATCGAAAGGGGAACCTTTAGTCGTCCGGGAGGGTAAGGGCAGTTTGGAAATACTCTAAAATTTGAAATAAAAAAAGCGGCCTTTTTGGCCGCTTTTCAATAAATTATTAAGGAACAAATTAGTTGCCTGAACCACCAATGGCAGGGTCTTTCATCCCTTCTTCAATCATGCTATAGAACTGATCGATTTTTGGAAGTACCACGATACGAGTTCTTCTATTTTTGGCTCTATCAGCAGCTGTGTCGTTGGAAACCAAAGGAACGTAGTAACTTCTTCCCGCTGCCGTCATCCTTGCAGGATCAACACCAAAGTCGTCTTGAAGTATTCTTACAATAGAAGTGGCTCTTTTGGCACTTAAATCCCAGTTGTCCAAAAGTACACCGCTTCGGTAAGGAACATTGTCAGTATGGCCTTCTACCATGAATTCAAAATCAGGCTTGTTGTTGACCACTTTGGCAACCTTGCCCAAAACTTCTTTTGCCGCATTGGTTACGTTATAGCTTCCGCTTCTGAACAGCAACTTGTCAGAAATGGAAACAAAGACAACACCTTTTTCAACACTTACTTCAATGTCCTCATCATCCAAATTGCCTAAAACACCTTTTAAACTTTGGACTAGGGCCAAGTTCACCGAATCCCTACGGGTAACGGCATCCTGTAGTTTTCTAATGGTCAAATCTTTTTCCCTTAGGCTTTCTAGAGATTTTTCAAGGTTTTCAGCACCTTTGGTGGTAAGGGTGGTTAAATTCCCCATATTGTTGATCAGCTCTTGGTTGTTGGCCTTCAGGAACGCATTTTGGTCCTCAAGCGTTTTCAATCTTGAATCCGCTGTGGCCTTTTCTTCCAAACAATCGTTGAGCTTAACGGTCGCGGAGTTCAATAAGTCTTGTGTTTCTTTGTGCTTGGCTTCCAAATCAGCATATTTCTTTTGAGATACGCATGAGGACAGTAAAACTGCCATCGCCAAACTTCCTAGAAGAATTTTTTTCATAGTTAAGAGTATTATTTTAATGGTTGTTAGAAATATCAAAGTAAAAAATACGAGCCAAAATTATTGAAAAAGCAAAGCTTGTGTATTTAGCTATCGTTAATCTTTTACTAAAATGTTAAAATTCTTTACCTGATGTACGAAATGAGACCACACTATGGACGTTGTGGCATAGTACTTTAATATAAAATTAGCTTTTTCCCGTTTTTTGAGCATGCTCATTAGATGTGAATAGTAACTCATATGCGCACGGAGCACCGCCCAGCAGTGGTCAAATCTGAATTGGAATAGAAAGCGTATTGCTGCAATGCCGTCCAACAGCAATCTAAGGATAACAATAGGGTATGCTTTTCTTCTGGGAAGATTTTTGGTGATGGAATACAAGGAATTTCTAAAGTTTAAAAATGTTTTCTTAGGGTTCATGTTGTCCAAGGTAGAACCACCAAGATGATACACGTGACTTTTACCCACATAATACACTTTATGCCCCCTGTTTTTGGCTCTCCAACAAAGGTCAATTTCTTCTTGATGGGCAAAATAGTCCTCGTCAAACCCTTGTAAAGACCAATAAACATCAGCCTTTATAAACATGCAGGCACCTGTTGCCCAAAATACTTCTTTGATATCATCGTACTGACCCTCGTCTTTCTCAAGGGACTGAAAAATTCTTCCACGGCAAAAGGGGTATCCCAATTTATCTATAAAACCACCGGCCGCTCCGGCGTACTCAAAGTAGTCCTTTCTTTTTAAGTCCAGAATCTTTGGCTGTATAATTGCTGCCTTTGGTTGGGATTGGAAGACCTCAAGAATTGGGAAAATCCAATTCGGGGTCACTTCCACATCAGAATTTAGAAGACAATAGATATCGGCTTCAATGTGCTTGAGACCATCGTTGTATCCCTTGGCAAAACCACCATTTTCAGCATTCTGCACAATACCTACCTTGGGAAAGTTCTTCTTTAGAAAGTCTACCGAATCGTCAGAGCTTGCATTGTCCACAACGTAAATAGCCGCTCCATTTGAATGGGCCAGGACCGACGGCAGGTACTTTTGAAGTAATTCCCTCCCGTTCCAATTGAGTATGACTACAGCAACTTTCAAAACGGGAGCAAATTAACGGCTAAAATCAGGAATTTCCTTCAAAAACAGGTATTTTTCGTTCTCAAAGTCCATTTTACAGCAATAGTGCTCCATCCCGTTGGTCACCATTAGATAGTCAGACTTCAAGGTATAGTTATATTGGGCTATTTGGTCAAACACATTTTGGGTTATTTTAACTTCGGGTGCTTTACATTCCACTAAGAGATGGAGACTTCCATCCGGTTTAAAAACCACAACATCATATCGCTTTTTCAACTTGTTGACCTTGAGTTGCTTTTCCACATTTATAAGACTTTTGGGGTACTTTTTAGTGAAAACAAGAAAATGAACCACATGTTGGCGAACCCATTCCTCGGGCTGTAATGACACAAATTTTTTGCGAATGCCATCAAAGATGTAGAGGCTATTTTCGTTACTTTTGAGTCGAAACGAATATTTAGGAAAGTTCAATGGTTGCATTGAACAAATTTGATGATTTTTTCTGAATGGAGCGGATAAAAGAGATAGTTGCTGCCATTGATGCACGAAGACCCAAGCCCATTTATTTTTTGATGGGTGAAGAAGCCTATTACATTGACAAGATTTCGCAATATATTGCCAAAAACCTATTGACAGAAGAAGAACGGGGTTTCAACCAAATGGTGCTTTATGGCAAGGATACCCAAATTGATGAGATAATAGGCAATGCCAAACGGTTTCCCATGATGGCCGATTATCAAGTTGTCATTGTAAAAGAGGCCCAACATTTATCCAGAAACATTGAAAGTTTGGTCAACTATGTGGAGAATCCGCAGCACTCCACAGTCCTGGTGATTTGTTATAAATACAAGAAGTTGGACAAGCGAAAAAAACTATATAAGGCCGTTCAAAAGAATGGAGAACTTTTTGAGAGTAAAAAACTCTACGAAAATCAGGTAGCAGAATGGATTCGTAGGACCTTGGCAGGAAAAAAATATAAGATATCCCCGAAAGCTTGCGTACTTCTTGTGGAATATTTGGGAACGGATTTGAGCAAAATCAATAATGAACTTGACAAATTGACATTGGTTGTTCCGCCCAATGAAGAAATAACCTTGGAAGCTATTGAAAAGCATATTGGAATAAGCAAGGATTACAACAATTTTGAACTTAAAAAAGCCATTGGTGAAAAAAATGTGCAAAAGGCATCCCGAATCATGGATTATTTCGCACAAAACCCCAAGGACAATCCCTTTGTGGTAACCATAACACTGTTGAATACTTTTTTCACCCAATTATTACAATATCATGGCCTTAAGGACCACTCTCCTGGCAATGTGGCAAAGGTCCTGGGTGTAAACCCGTATTTTGTGAAAGAATATACAGTTGCCGCAAAGAACTACCCCATGAAAACGGTGAGTAGTGTAATCTCCAGTCTTCGTGAGTTGGATTTAAAAGGCAAGGGGGTGGGGGCGAGCAATCTTGGCCAAGCAGATCTTTTGAAAGAATTACTTTTTAAAATTATTTGACCCTATCTTTTATCCACGCTGTATTTACCGGGGCCCAATAAAAAAATCACAACAAAGCAAACCAGATACAATAAAGCCTTCTCTTTTGTTGCAAAAGGATCGGCAGCGTGAATCACAAAAGCCGCCACAAACATGGTGATTGCAGAGGGTATGGCAGCCCATCGTGTTTTAAAACCAATAATAATCAATAACGGACAAAGGAACTCTCCGACTACCGCCAAAAATAGAGTAGGTGCTTCTCCGATGCCAAACGGATTCGCAAATTCGGTATTTCCATTGATTAGTTTCATTAGTTTAGGATAACCGTGCGTAAGCATAAATGCTGAAGGAAGTATTCGTAATAGTGCAAGGCCTAGGTGAATCAACAAGTTGTTTTTCATTTGGGGGATTTTTAATTGCTATGAAAATATAAATTTAGTTTTGATGTAAGCGATGTAAAATTAACAAATTGCCCTTTACAATTGATAAAAACCTATTTATCGCAGCTTTGGAAAAGAATTTGGGTTGGTCTCATTCATGATGGCATAGACCTTTTCAAAAATGTCTTCCGCATTGGGTTTGGAAAAATAATCACCGTCAGAAGCGTAGGCAGGGCGATGTGCTTTTGCAGTTAGCGTTTGCGGTGCACTGTCCAAGTATCGATAGCCACCTTGTTCTTCCATTATTTTTTGCAACAAGTAGGCCGAACATCCGCCCGGTACATCTTCATCAACTATAAGCAATCTGTTGGTCTTTTTAAGGCTTTCCACAGTTTCGTGCTCCAAATCAAAGGGTAAGAGTGATTGGGCGTCTATTACCTCAGCATCAATGCCAACTTCCAGGAGGTCTTGGGCAACTTTCTCAACAATTCGCAATGTGGACCCATAGGAAAGTAGTGTAATATCCTCGCCTGTTTTTAAAATTTCCACTTTTCCGATTGGTGTACAGAATTCACCTAGGTTGTCGGGTTTTTTCTCTTTGAGACGATAGCCATTAAGGCTTTCTATGACCAGTGCGGGTTCATCGCTTTTCATCAATGTATTATAAAAACCAGCCGCTTGGGTCATGTTTCTGGGTGTTAATATGTACATTCCCCTCAACAAATGAATCAGTCCACCCATTTGAGAGCCTGAATGCCAAATACCTTCCAACCGATGCCCCCTTGTTCTAATAATCAAGGGTGCTTTTTGCTTGCCGACGGTACGATACAAAAGTGTGGCCAAATCATCACTTAAAGTTTGTAGTCCGTAGAGGATGTAATCCAAATATTGGATTTCCGCTATAGGCCGTAGACCTCTCATGGCCAAACCTATGCCTTGCCCAACTATTGTTGCTTCGCGAATACCTGTGTCGGCTACACGAAGCTCTCCATATTTTTTTTGCAATCCCTCCAAACCTTGGTTTACATCACCAATGGTTCCAGTATCCTCTCCAAAAACCAGTGTCTCTGGATAGGTTGCAAAAAGGGCATCAAAATTATCGCGAAGTATGATCCGTCCATCGACCTCTTCAGCAGTTTCAGTATAATTAGGTAATACTGCGTCCACTTTTGTGGCTTTTTCAGGTCGACTATTATATAAATGAGAGCTGTACTTGGGTTGGGTCTCCGCTAAAAACCTTTCAATCCATTCTTGCAGTCTTTGTTTTTCTTGTGATTCTTCACCCAAAAGATACCGTAATGCTGTTCGGGATTTGGATGCTAAATCCTTTTTCAAAGGTTCATCGATGGCGATAAGGTCATTCTTCAACTTTACTATAAAGGCGCGATTGGGACTTTTTAATGCTGCATCATCGAGCAAGCGAACCAATTCCTTTTTTCCTTCCAAATGCGGTTTTAGAAACTCTGACCAAGCTTCTTTTTTAGCGGCTCTAACTTTTTGCTTGATTTCTCGTTCTAGGGTTTTAAGCTCTTCTTCGGAACTAATTTCATTGGCGATAATCCATTCCCTGAAACGTTTGTTACAATCGTTCTCCCTTTCCCATTCCAATCGCTCTGCTGATTTATAGCGCTCATGCGAACCCGAAGTGGAGTGTCCTTGCGGCTGAGTGAGCTCAGTTACATGGATAAGAACAGGTACATGATTTTCCCGAGCAATCTCACTTGCATTCTCAAAAGCATGGATAAGCCCAGTGTAATCCCATCCCTTGACTTTCAAGATTTCATATCCCGGGTTTTCCTCATCTCGCTCAAAACCTCTCAACAGCTCTGAAACATCACCTTTGGTAGTGTGATATTTTGAAGGGACCGATATGCCATACTCGTCGTCCCAAACACTGATTACCATGGGGACCTGCATTACCCCTGCAGCGTTTAAGGTCTCAAAAAAATGCCCTTCGCTAGTGCTTGCGTTACCAATGGTTCCCCAAGCAACCTCATTTCCATTTTTCGAAAAGTTGGATGAATCTACGTCTTTTAGATTACGGTAAATTTTGGAAGCTTGCGCTAAGCCCAATAATCGGGGCATTTGACCAGCAGTACATGAAATGTCTGCACTGCTATTTTTTTGTTTAGTTAGATTTTTCCAGGTTCCGTCTTCATTCAAACTATGGGTCATAAAGTGGCCACCCATTTGTCTACCTGCACTCATGGGCTCTTTTTCTAAGTCCGTAGTAGCATACAAGCCATGAAAAAACTCTTTGGGGCCCATAAACCCAAGGGCCATCATAAAAGTTTGGTCCCGATAATATCCACTTCGGAAATCCCCATCTTGAAAAGCCCTTGCCATAGCAAGCTGAGGCAGCTCTTTTCCATCTCCAAAAATTCCAAACTTGGCTTTTCCTGATAATACTTCCCGTCTTCCCAACAAACTGCACTCCCTACTTAAAAAGGCTGTCTTGTAATCTTGAAGAATTTGGGACTGAAAATCATCAAAAGAAATATCATTTTGAGTACTTGGGTCAGGCTTCATAAAGGATGCGTTGAAGTTTTTGCGAAATTACAAAAAACCATCCAATTTGCCAATAGTTAAGTTCTATAACAAATTATAAATTTGACAATAAATCAGACATTTATAGATAGACTATTCAAAAAGTTAGGTATTTGAAGGCTATAAAATAGGAATTCATCAATATTAGAACCATTTTCGGGTAAACAGTCCAATAAGTGTTCTTGGGCTGATTGTAACCACAAATCGAATCCGTTCTCCGTAGTCATTTTGGGCAATTTCCCAACCTCTTTTAGAATAAACAGGAAAGTACAGTTCAAAATAATCCGTCACTAGGTTAAGTCGGATTCCAGAGTCATATACAAATCGGGCATCCTCACCTTTGTTTTTTATAAAACCAATATCCCCGTAGGCTTCTATCCATCGCCAAATGTTGGTGCTTGCATTGGTTGTGGCTATCCAGTCATTGGCAAATGGGTTTTCAAGTTGGGATTTGAATCCTCCTTCTGCAATTATGATTTGCTGACTGTAAATCCCCGAGTCTTCAGATCGGCCCAAATAGGCCAAATCAAAAAGATAATCAGTAGGTCTATCCAGCGCAAAGCTGAAAAAGTTGGAGTTGGTTTGGTTCCGTATAAACTTTCCAGCGTAGAACCTCAGGTTCAATTGTCTGTTGCTCTGGAACAGTTTTCGGTATTCCATTTCGAAGGCGAGCTTTGTGAAATCACTGGAATGCTGTGCATCCAAAAACCAAGAGGTGTAGTTTAGAATGTCGTTGTCCACATCCCAATATCGCAAGTTGAGGACTCCATAATCCGGTTCGGTATCAATCTCATCCACCAAACTGTCATCAATATTTCTGAAGACGCTTCTGTAACGCAATAATAGGGTTTGTCTTCGGTTGGAAATCAAATCGTTAGGCCTCCAGCTTAGGCTGACCGCAGGTGTCAGGGTGGTAAAGCGAGAATTTGTCTGAAAATGGGATGTGGAACCCGAAAAAGAATAGGTGGAGGCATATAACCCTGTTTTTTGGTGATATTTTCGATACCTCAAACTGGCTTTGCCCACCACTGTTTTTTCCAAAAAGGAGTAGGTGGGCGCGATATCGTATTGAAACGGACGTTCTAAAAAAGTCTTGTTATAAATTCGTAATCCTGGGGTAACACCATCATACACATTGAAATTGACAACGGGCACATAAAATATCTGATTGTAGTAGGGGTCTTCCGTATCCTTGAAAAACTGAAACTTGAGTTTTTTGTTGCTGGAGAAAAAACCATTTAAGGTTTTCCAATTGTCACGTTGGTTGAATTCCGGGATTTTTTGATCATAATTGAGAACCAAACGATCTTCTCCCATTCTGGGAATGGTCACCGTTTTTGAAGTGTCTATATCGGAAAACCAATAATGTGAAACCACAGAATCTTTTTGTAAGCCGAAAAGGGATATGGGCACGTTGGTACCCCGCTTGTTTTTCAGCACTACTTGAATAGAATCTTCAGTCTTCTCAATCTTTTTTATTTTGTAATCAATTTTCTTATCTGTGGCGACGTATTCATCAAAAAACCAATCCACGTTCTTGTTTGAAAACGCTTTAATGATTTTTCTAAAATCTGAGGCATCAACTCTCGGTTTTAAACTATAACGTTTGTAAAAGGCAACAATGCTACTATCCACTTTCTTTTCTCCCAAATATTCAGAAAGATAGGACATGCCCAAACCTGCCTTATATCCGTTGGCTATTTTTTGGTTGAACTTTATCAGGGAATCGTTAGGGGTGGTCAATGCCTGATCTATATTTTTTCGTGCCGAAAGCATACTAAAAAACGCATACTGTTCATTAAAGTCCATTTTGGCTAGATGAAAACTCCGGAAACCCCATATTTTGGATAATTTCCCGGCAAGTTTTTGTTCTGGATAATATTCCTCAACAAACTTGATCATAAGATAGTAACCAATCGCATCGTTGATCCAACGCTCTTTTCGGGGATCTAAAAAAAGTGTTTCTTTTAAGAAATTTCGAATGGCGGTTTTTAGGAATTTTAGTTCAAATTGGAACTGTTCCTCATAGGGTCGGATGAACGGAGGCAGTTGATTAATACCATACAAGGGTTGGGTATTGTAATCATATTCACTCACCAACAAATTGTCATGCGGATATGCTCCAAGGTTCTCCGTTAAAAACTGGGCTATTTTGTTTATCGAAATCCCTTGGGAAATATCATCGTACTTGTTGGACTCCAAATCTGTGGTTATGGTAAGGCTGGAAGTCACATGTTTTGTAAACCTTTTGATGGTACTAAGTATGATATCGCAACTTTTTCTATCCGAACCTTTAAGTTGTATATATTGTCCACCTGGAAAACGGGTAGCTCCCTGTTGGTTGAAATTGGTGGACAAAAACAATCTTGAAGGGTATGTTAAGTTGATGGAAGTCTGCATCGTATCGGTATACAAGTCGTTCAGGTTGACATTATCATAAAGCCTCCATTCCTTGTCGAATACGGCAGGTGTTAAATACCAATCTCTTAAATAATATTCTCCAGTAGGGTAATGCCCATAGGTGGTGAACTTCGCATCTGGCAGTTTTATAGTATAGGTAAAGAAGAGTTCAATTGATTCTCCCGGTGGCAATGCTTTGTCCAGATTTATGGAAATTATATCCCTGTTGCCCAGTCTTTCCCAATCAAGTCCTGAATAGTCTTTGCCCACTATGGTCTTGATTTCGGTCCATCCCCGTTCCTTTTCTTTTGCCAGATGTAGACTTCGATTGAATTCTTCGGAAAAGCGTTTTGCCAACTTTGTGTTCTTATTGGCATAAGCATGGTTCCAGTCGTTGAAATAAAGATTGGAAAGTCCGGTTTCAGAATTGTTCACATAAGTGAAGCGCTGTTTAATGTGTATTTCTTTCGTTCTTCCATCCAAGGTTGCGGTAATCTCATTTTTATGCTGAGCCCATCCAGAGGTCCCGTAAAGCATAAAAAAAAGAAGCAACAGAAAAGGGGAACGTAGGTATATCAAAGGCAGCGAATTAAAAGTTGGGACTTAGATCACGTTTTCTATAGAACTCGTCGATGATATTTACAACCTCATCTTCGGTATCCACCAGCTTTATCAAGTCTAGATCCTTGGAACTGATGTTGCCTTCCTCCAAAAGTGCCTTCTTAATCCAATCGATTAGACCTTTCCAAAATTCCGTACCTACCAATATAATGGGAAACTTGTGTATTTTGTTGGTCTGAATGAGCGTTAGGGCTTCAAAAAACTCATCTAAGGTTCCAAAACCACCAGGCATCACCACAAAACCTTGAGAGTATTTCACGAACATCACTTTCCGGACGAAGAAGTAATCAAAATCAAGACTCTTATCATCATCGATAAAAGGGTTGTCGTGCTGTTCAAAAGGCAAGTCGATATTGAGACCCACGGATATGCCTCCCGCCAAATTAGCTCCCTTGTTGCCAGCTTCCATGATGCCGGGACCACCGCCGGTAATAATTCCATAACCTGCTTCGGCCACGCGCTGAGCCACTTTTACTGCCAAGTCGTAATAGGGTTGTCCGGGCCGTACCCGAGCAGAACCAAAAATAGAAACACAGGGTCCAATGGCACTCATTTTTTCAAATCCATTGACAAATTCACCCATAATTTTAAAGATAGCCCAAGAGTCGTTGGTCTTTATTTCATTCCATCCTTTGGTATGTTGTTCTTTTCGCATTTGCATATCTGTTTATTTAAACGGCTCTTGCAACTTTATGTTTTGTGCTCTGTAGTTCTTTCTTTAAAAATTTGGCGGTATGACTTTTTTTGTCTTCAGCAACTTCTTCAGGAGTTCCAGCAGCAACAATCATACCACCACCTCTTCCACCTTCATATCCGATATCAATAATATGGTCCACCATTTTGATTACATCCATGTTATGTTCAATAACCAAAACGGTATTGCCCTTGTCCACCAATCGGTTTAGCACCTCCATAAGTACCCTAATATCTTCAAAATGTAATCCAGTGGTAGGTTCGTCGAGGATATAAAAAGTGTTTCCGGTATCGCGCTTAGAAAGTTCGGTGGCCAACTTTACACGTTGCGCCTCACCTCCGGAAAGGGTAGTGGACTGCTGCCCCAAAGATATATAACCCAATCCAACATCTTTTATTGTTTTCAATTTGCGATAGATTTTGGGAATATTCTCAAAAAAGTCGGCGGCTTCATCAATGGTCATTTCAAGTACATCAGCAATTGATTTCCCTTTATATCGAATCTCCAAGGTCTCCCTGTTGAATCTTTTACCATTACAGGTTTCACATTCCACGTAGACATCGGGCAAAAAGTTCATTTCGATTACTTTCAAACCTCCACCTTTGCAGGTTTCACAGCGACCGCCAGCGACATTGAAGCTGAATCTGCCTGGTTTGTATCCTCGTATGGCTGCTTCTGTGGTTTTTGCAAATAGAGACCGAATTTCGCTGAATACCCCAGTATAGGTGGCGGGATTGGACCGTGGTGTCCTTCCTATGGGTGATTGGTTGATGTCGATTACCTTATCAATGTGTTGCAGCCCGGTTATTTTCTTGTAGGGCATTGGTTTTTTTACCCCATTGAAGTAATAAGCGTTCATGATTGGGTAGAGGGTTTCGTTGATCAATGTCGATTTCCCACTGCCCGAAACCCCTGTAACACCAATCAACTTGCCAAGTGGGAGCTGTACGGTGACATTTTTAAGATTGTTTCCCGTACATCCTGAGAGCACAATGCTTTTGCCTGTACCTTTTCGGCGTTTCTCGGGTACCGGAATTTCCAATTCCCCAGTAATGTATTGTGCGGTCATGGTATGATGGTCCTTCAATTCTTGTGGATTTCCTTCGGAAATAATTTCTCCCCCATGTTTTCCTGCTTTTGGGCCAATATCAATCACATGGTCCGCATGCTCGATCATATCCCTATCGTGTTCAACCACAATTACAGAATTTCCTATATCCCGAAGAGACTCCAAGGAATGTATCAACCGGGCATTGTCCCTTTGATGCAGCCCGATGCTCGGCTCATCCAAAATATAAAGTACACCGACCAATTGTGACCCTATTTGTGTGGCGAGACGAATACGCTGGGCCTCTCCACCGGAAAGGGATTTAGAACTTCGGTGCAGTGAAAGGTAATCCAAACCCACATCAAGCAAGAAGCGAACCCTAGTTTTTATTTCTTTAAGTATTTCCTCAGCAATTTTTTTTTGATTGCCCTCGAGGGTATCTTCAAGCTGTTCAAAAAAATTGGCCAGCTCGGCGATATCCATTTTGGCCAGCTCGGCAATGTTCTTTTCACCTACCTTGAAATAGAGCGATTCTATCCGCAAGCGGGCACCTTCACAACTGGGACATTGTATCTTGTCCATGTAGTCCTTGGCCCAACGCTTGATGGAAGAAGCACTGGCTTCTTCAAACTGTGTCTTTATAAAACTGGAGATGCCCTCGTAGTCTATTTTGTACTGTCTTTTGACCCCCAGAGTTTTGGAATCCACTTCAAAGCTCTCCTTACCACCATTTAAAATGATTTCCATGGCTTCCTGTGGAATTTTTTCAATGGGATCCCCCAAATCAAAATCATACCGTTGTGCTATAGTTTCCAATTGTTTAAAAGCCCATGACTTTTTGTATTCGCCCAAAGGGGCCAGACCACCTGCCTTGATGGACGTCTTTTTATTGGGAATGATTTTCTGCTCGTTTATTTCATAAACGTGACCCAGGCCGCTACAATTTGGACACATTCCTTTAGGGGAATTAAAGGAAAAAGTATTGGGCTCGGGAGTGGGGTATGAGATGCCCGTGGATGGACACATAAGATCTCGGCTAAAATAGCGCGGTTCGGTTTCTCCCTCTTCCAGAACCATCAACACATTATTGCCGCTGTACATGGCTGTGTTAATGGTCTCACTTAACCTTCTATGGAATTCTTCGGAATCCGAAACTTTTAACCGGTCAATGACGATTTCAATATCGTGGGTTTTGTATCGGTCCACTTTCATGCCCTTTGTGATATCCAAAATTGCACCATCAACACGGACTTTTACAAACCCCTGTTTGGCAATCTGCTCGAAAAGTTCGCGGTAATGTCCCTTTCTGGATTTAATCACAGGTGCCAATACATTTATTTTTTTGTCTTGGTAGGATGCAATGATCAGATTTTTGATCTGTTCATCGCTATAATTGACCATTTTTTCTCCCGTGTTGTAACTGTAGGCGTCACCTGCTCGAGCAAAAAGAAGCCTCAGAAAATCATAAACTTCGGTAATGGTGCCTACGGTGGAGCGAGGTGATTTTGAGGTGGTTTTCTGCTCAATGGCTATTACAGGGGAAAGACCATCAATCTTGTCCACATCGGGACGCTCCAGTCCGCCCAAGAATTGTCTGGCATAGGCTGAAAAGGTTTCGATGTAACGACGCTGGCCCTCGGCGTAAATCGTATCAAAAGCCAAGGATGACTTGCCACTGCCAGAAAGTCCAGTAATGACGACAAGCTTCTCTCTGGGAATGGTTACATCAATATTTTTTAGATTGTGGACCCTTGCTCCACGGACTTCAATATTTTCTTCGTAGTTGATCATAGCACAAGACGCTAAGGTACGGCTTTGCGCCGTAAAATGGAAGTGGCTTTTGTTTTCATTTTGTTAAGGGATGGTCTATTTTTGAAAATGAAAAACAGCGGTCACCCTGAGTGCAATAGTGAGGTGCTTATTTGGCTTAGACCATAAAAAAAGGTCTCGACGGCGCTCAACCTGACAATAAAAAAATAGAATTATGAAGTTATTGGGCATAGGCTCACGCATTGATCATCCTGAATATGGAAAAGGGGTGGTGACAAATGTTTCATCCCGTCATTATTGGGTTACTTTTTTGGAAAAAGGACTAGAAACCATTGACTTGGATTCGGAATTTAAAGTGATTGAAGGCTTGGAGAATGATGTGGACACCGTAAGCTTTTTTGACGTGGAACGTTCGCTGGTCAAAATTTTGGAAAAATGGAGCGACACCCACGAAAAGGTTCCACTTGCTGATAAATGGAAGGGTGGCAAATTGATTTTGGAACCCGTTGATGCTTTGGCAAATAAGGAAATGCCCATCGACACTTTTTTTCATAAAATTGTGATGGTCCGCGACCGTATCCGGGTAATGGAACAGAAAATCAACGGCAGTAAAAACTTGGACGACCAAGAAAAGGTAGACCTACAACAGTACATAACCCGTATTTATGGCAGCTTGACCAGTTTTAATGTGCTGTTTAAAAATGAAAGTGATCGGTTTGTGGGGGAGCGGAGTAAATAATTATGCAACAATCAACTTATCTTGCTTAGGGTAGCCAATGCCCACTCATCTTTGTTTTTGAGCAAGTTCCTAAGGGCATGCTTGATTATCCATTTTCTTTGCTTTGTGGCCAGGGGAACCCAATTGTTTACTAACCCTTGACCAAGCAGTACATTATCTTTCAACACATCATTTATACAGTTGGCAACTGATTTCTGGACATATTTACTACAATCGTCCTTTAAATTCTCTAAAATTGGGAAAATGGGAGTGGGGTCTTCAATAAATTGGTCTAATTTTGATGCCCAAGGTAATCGTGGCCTAACACCTTCGCTACTGAGACGTCTAACATGTTTGTTTCTATCTTTTGACCAGTCTTTCATGATTTTCAAGGTTTCAGTAGGATAAACATTTAGATATGTTCGAACGGTGTATTCTCCTGTGTTCCGTTTGGTGATTTCATAAATTGCTTTCATTGATTTTTTGAAATCAGACAATCCATATTTTTCTACATACTTGGCAATCGGCATTATCCAATAATATTCCTTGAACATACCGGTTTCTTTTTCATTTTCAGGCCCCAAAATGCTTAATAACTGTTCTATCGCAATGTTGTAATCGTTAGGTAAATGCATTTTGAGTGCATCAGCTATACATTCAACACGATTTTTTAATTCAAGGTCGACCACTTTTTGTTCTACAATTGAAATAAAAGATTTATGGTCAAATGCAGTATTGGCGGCCAATAGTTTATTTGCCAACATCTCCGCCAATTCTTTATCAAACCACAATTTTAATTGCTTGTATGCCATGATAACTAGACAACTTGTTTCTTTTCGCTAAGATACTTCCAATACCGTTTGGGCACATGCTGTCGGTGTAACTTGGGATTGATTCGAGATTTGATGTGGGTGCTCCTGAAATAATCATTCCATAGGGTTTGGTAGTCATATTCTTCACTTGCCATAACCTTACTTTTCTGGATTTTGTTATGGTAAATATCTTTTAGGTTGAGCGATACCATTTCCACGTGGTCCAAGTTGTAATAAATGCCATAGTTACGCTTCACATCATAGATCAACCATTGTTGGTCCGCGTAGCGGTTTCGAAAATGTTTGGAGATCAGGGGCAACACATCAAAATCAGGTTCGATGTTGGCAAAATAGACGTCGTCTTTTGTCAACTGAAAACGAACGAAAGCCTCCATGCGGTGTTTCTCACGGCCTACCTTTCTTGCCAATTGACTAATATGCAACACAATTCCATCCGAATAATCCAAGGACTTTCCATTTTTGGAGGCCATCAATTTTTGGATATAGGTGTAGAGCATCAGTTCCACGCCTTCAGATTCGCTCAAAAAGGCAAAGTACACGTTGGAAATGGCATTGTGGCTTTTGTTGCGGATACCGTTCCAGACACGTTTGGCCTTGTCCAAATGGGTAAAAATGGTTTCGGTTTCCGAAAAAAGCCCATTTTGCACTTCGTTGTTCTTCTGGATGTCGGCCACATTTATTTTTTCATCAAAGGCGACAAAGACAGCAGTGAGGAAGCCATTAAAACTGCCATCGTAGATTAGTGTGGTTGAAGGTTTCATAGTGTTCGTTTTTTGTTTTGCTATACCATTGTTATTTGTACATTGTTAATTGAACAACGCTAATTGCGTACTATATTGCTTCCTAAACTTACCCATAGAGGATTGTAGAATCATGCCTTTGATCTTATCCGCATCCAAATCACGTCGTTCCCAATCCCTGGAGTCACAAACCATAAAATATTTGGCTCGATTAATTGCAATTCCTATTTTTTTTAAATGTTCCCAATTCAGTTTTCGGAATTTACGTGCATGAAGAATCTTGTTGACCGATTTCATACCAATCCCAGGAACTCTTGCCAAAAGGGCTTTTTCAACGTAATTAATATCCACAGGGAAAAGGTGAAGATTACGCAAAGCCCATGAGAGTTTGGGGTCCACATCCATATCGAGATTAGGATGTTCCTTGTTCAAGATTTCGTTCACGGCAAAGCCGTAAAAACGTAACAACCAATCTGTTTGGTACAATCGATTTTCCCTCAACATGGGCACTTGTGAGCCAATAGCCGGAAGGCGGGCATCGTCTGCCACTGGTACGTATCCTGAATAATATACCCGACGCATTAGATATACCTTATAATAATAAGTAGCGGAATACATGATGTCCTTATCCGTTTCCCCAGAAGCGCCCACAATCATCTGCGTGCTTTGACCCGCAGGCGCATATTTTGGGGTGTTCTTGATTATTTTTCGTTCCGAACGATAGCGAATGATTTCATTTTTGACCTTTTGCATGGGTTTGGTGAAATCCTCGTGTTTTTTGTCCGGAGCCAGCAATTTGAGTCCGGAAATGGTAGGGACCTCAATATTTACAGAAAGACGGTCGGCGTAAAGCCCAGCCTCGTACATAAGCTCGTCACTGGCTCCTGGAATGGACTTCAGATGAATATACCCATTGAAATTTTCCTCTTCGCGCAGTTTTTTGGCCACGGAGACCAAACGTTCCATGGTATAATCTGCGTTCTTGAATATTCCTGAGCTCAAGAACAACCCTTCGATATAATTTCTACGATAGAAGTTGATGGTCAAGTCCACTACTTCCTGAATTTTGAATGCCGCCCGTTTTACGTCATTACTTCTTCTTGTGACACAGTAGGCGCAATCGTAAATGCAATGGTTCGTTAATAGAATTTTCAGTAAAGAGATACATCTTCCGTCCTCCGTATAGCTATGGCAGATACCCATTCTTGAAGCATTGCCCAAACCGTTGTTCTTGTTTGCCCTATCACTGCCGCTACTGGCGCAGGACACGTCATATTTTGCGGCGTCTGCCAAAATGTTCAACTTTTCCCTGATGCGTTCAAAATCCATGACTTGGAAATATTCCAACCAAAGATATGGATATAGTCCAAATATTGGAAATATTCCAAAAATTATTTTGGAAATAATCCATTTTAACTATATTTGATAAGGAATAAAGGTTATAATGGAAAACGAACTTACCATAAAACGGTTTACAGATATTCGAAGGGAGCTGGGTTTTACCCAAACCGAGTTTGCTGAACTTTTGGGAGTGAAAAACACCACGGCAGACATTGAACGGGGGCGTACTAAACTTTCAGGAAAAGTGGTGACTGAGTTATTGAGGCAATTTAAGATCAACCCGCTTTGGTTGTTTGGGGAAACTGACCAGAAGCACTTGGACACCTCCAGAACAAGTGTAATACCCAAAGTGGTGACCGTGGATAGCGAAGAGCAGGATAACATGGTGTTGGTGAATGCCAAGGCCGCGGCTGGATATCCCCAGAATATTTCCGATACCACTTGGTACAGACAACTGCCCGCTTTCGATTTACCAATTCCCGAGTTTAGGAATGCCACTTACCGTGGTTTTCAAGTGGAGGGGGATAGTATGCTGCCGAGCCTGAGACCCAATGATTGGGTATTGGCCAGGGCCGTTGAGCATATAGATCATGTGAGTGCCAACAAAATGTATGTGGTCGTGTTACAGGATTCGGTGATGGTCAAAAAGATTGAACGGAAGCCTAATTCGAACAATATCACATTGGTTTCCCTGAATGAAACCTATCCGCCCTACGAGATAAAACCCTTTCAAATCCAAGAAATCTGGGAAGTAAGTAGCAAATTGACTTTTAACATGGACGCTTCTTCCGATAATGGTCTTTTAAGACAGCTGCAGCAATCCATGGAAGAGCTCAAAAAGAAAATGGAAGCGAAAGTCTAATTGGATTAAAACCTTTATTTAAATCCTTTGACATTGCCCATACTGAGGGAAAGTGGTCCAAATTGGTGTGTTTTCGGAAGATAAGCTCCGCTTTCTGTGACTAGCCAATCGTCCCAAGAAGCTTCGAGGCCCCCAATAGGAATTATTTTCACCCACATTTTAAAAGCGTAGGGAAGACCATCTTCTTTCAGCAACCACAAATAACTATCTCCTGGAGTACTGCCGCCCGAATTGTAGGTCACCAATAAACCTTGAGAGCCATTTTCCATTTTGACCACGGCACGCTGGGTTCCCTTGTCAAATACTTTATAAGGTGCCACCAACCAAAAGGAATCGTTATTGAACATTTTTACAGCTTTTTGGATCAATTCCTCTTTTTCTTTCTGACTTGTGGGGACTCCGTCGACCTTTACATCTGATTTAGTAGGGTTAGCCAGGTTTAGCACGATTTCATTGTCGTCCCATTTCACCAAACAAAGACCCTGTTTCCTGTCCCATTTATAGCTATTTGCCCCACCTCGATAGGACCATTGCAAAATCCGTGTATCTTCATATTTTTCATGATCAAGTGCATCAAGCATTTTATGGGCGAGTGCATCCGCTCCGGAACCAGGGTTGCCTAATGGAAGTGGTTCATGAGCTAACCCCCCCCCAATAATCCCAATTAGAAGAAAAAAACCTAATAAGGAACCTATAATCTTCAATATCCTTTTCATGAAAAATACTTGTGCTTTATCGCTTTGGCCAATGTTTGTGCAGCGCTAGATTCCAATCTGAACCAAAGTTCTGGTTCGAAAATTTCCAATTCGGCAAGGGCCCAGTTTCCTCCATTATCGCGAAAAATGTCAACCCTCGCATATGTGGGTATCTCTGGCGCAGCCTTAACCACTTTTTTTGCAAATTTGATTTGTATTTCCGAAGCTTGATAGGGATGCACTGACCCCCCGAAATCGTCTTGCACTCTAAAATCACCTGGTTTGGCCACTTTTAATACGCCATGTGTGTATTCTCCATTAAAAATCATCAAAGATATTTCGCCTTCATCCAGAATATTTTGCTGAAACTCTTGCAACATCATGGATTCTTTGGAAATCAATTGTTTAAAGACGGCATCATGTTGGGTCCAATTGAACCTGTTGAATTTGTACGTATGCCGTGCTGCACCTGAAATGCAAGGTTTTAAAACAAAGTCTTTGCACTCGAATCCAAAGGTTTTATCTGCTTTTTCAATGGCTTCTTTTAGACTTAATGGATCGCCCGATTCAATAAAATGGGTGTTGGGGATATTGATTCCCTGTTCATTTAAGTCACGCAGATAATGTTTATCGATGTTCCAATCAATGAGTTGCTTGGAATTGATGAATTGGGTAAGTCCGCTGGTCTTTTTGAACCATTCATAGAACTCAGTGTATCGGTCAAAATAATCCCATGTGGTTCTAAAAAGGGCATATTTTGTACAAGACCAGTCAAAATGAGGGTCGGCCCATGACTTTCTTACGACCTTAAGCCCTAATTGTGCTAGAGCGTCCATTACCAAATGGTCCTCTTCGAGTATATTGGAAACATAAATATCTTTTTGTTTAGGATCGATATATCGGTCATCCGTTAAAACAACAACGTCATAGTGCATTCGTCCAAAATTAATAGCCTACAGCAGTATCATCTCCACGCTTATCAGCTCCACCTTCAAGACGACCATCTGGCAATACCCTGATGGCATCAACCTTGCCGATAATTCGATTTCGGCCTTCATAAATGGAATATCCTTTCGTCTTCAATTCCGATTTCAGTTCTTCGGAGAAACCATTTTCCTCAAATCTGATTTCATCGGGTAGCCATTGATGATGGAATCGCGGTGCGTTAACTGCATCTTGCATACTGAGATTAAATTCGTAAACATTAAGAATAGTCTGGGCCACTGCGGTTATAATTGTAGAGCCTCCCGGTGTGCCTACCACCATGTAGAGCTGGCCGTCTTTTTCCACAATGGTAGGTGTCATGCTGCTGAGCATTCTTTTTTCAGGGGCAATACTGTTCGCGTCGGCACCAATAAGTCCAAACATATTGGGCTCACCAGGTTTGGCACTAAAGTCATCCATTTCATTGTTGAGGAAAATACCCAGGTCATCACAATATAGTTTTGAACCATAAGCGCCATTCAATGTCGTAGTTGCCGAAACGGCATTTCCTTGAGCATCTACAATGGAGTAGTGGGTGGTTTCCATACTCTCTACGATTTCGACTTTTCCGTTGGATATTTCTTCTGATGGCGTCGCCCGGTCAAAGGAAAAATCAGAAAACCGGGTTGATAGATATCCTTTATCCAACAAAATATCCAGAGGGATATCAACAAAATCCGGGTCCCCCAAATAGAAGTTACGATCCGCATAAGCACGTCTGGCAGCCTCGGTGAACAATTGTATGGCTTTAGTGGAATTATGTCCGTGATGAGAAATGTCATAAGGTTCAATCATCTTGAAGATTTGGTTGATTGTGACACCACCGCTGCTGGGAGGGCTCATGGATATCATACGCAGTTCTTTGTAATCAAAGGTGATGGGTTCACGCCATTTGGCCTTGTACTTGGCAAGGTCTTCCATGGAAATAAAGCCTCCTTTTTCCTGAATGAAATCACTCAATTTTTCAGCGACTTCGCCCTTGTAGAAACCATCTCGACCATTTTTAACTATTTTTTGTAAGGTAGTGGCAAGCGCAGGATACTTTATGGTATCTCCTGCTTTGAATGCTCGGGCAAATTTGGTGCTGTCCCCACTGACCGAAGTAATTTGTTCTCGATACCTTTCAAGTCGGCCTTCCTGCTTTTTAGTAACCACTACGCCTTTTTCTGCCAAGGCTATAACTGGCCTCAAGATTGTGGATAAAGGAAGCTTGCCAAATCTTTGATGTACTTCCATAACACCGGCCACGGTACCTGGGACACCGACAGCTGTAGCACCTACAGTGCTCATTTCTGGAATCACATTACCCAAGGAATCTAAATACATATCTTTATGGGCGGAAAGGGGTGCTTTTTCCCGATAATCCAATCCCCCAATTTCTCCATTACTCTTTCTATACACCATAAAGCCTCCACCGCCAAGATTTCCTGCAAAGGGATAAGCCACTGCGAGTGCAAGCTCCGTGGCCACCATGGCGTCAAAAGCGTTGCCTCCCTGTTGCATGATATCCATTCCAATTTTGGACGCTTCTTCACGGGCGGAAACCACCATCGCCTTTTCAGTTACCAGGCCTGTGGGTGCGGCAGGGTTTTGCTTACAGTGGATAAATAATAAGATGAGGGGCAATAGGACAATCAGTCTTCGCATATTTCGAGTAGTTTTTGGCGGGAGAAGTTAATCAATTCCGAAAAAAAAGCGACAAACTCCATTTCAAATTCTATATAGTGCTCTTCCAAGTCTATTATGGCAAAGTTCATCTGAACACGATTTTTTGTCCTGCGATTCATACCGTTGAGTACTCTCGAAATACCTTCAAGATTGGCATAGTTCAACAACCAGTTATCTGCTATCATGTAAGGCATCATGCGCTTTGTGGGCAAAGGCAGAATCTCATAATTTTTTTCCAAAAGGGCGTAAAAGTCTTCCACAAACTGATGAAGTGGAACTTGGGAGTAGTCTTTCCAGTTTTTTGCTAAAAAGTGATCATAAAAAATATCCACAATAACCCTACTGTAATGACTGTAGTTTTTGTGAAGGCGTTTGCTGCTCTTTTTTGCAATGGGATGAGAATCAGTAAACGTGTCTATCTCCCGATGTAACAAAATGCCTTTTTGAATTTTCTCTGGAAGGTGTTTGTATCTGTTACCGCGGATATGATCCGCGAAAAAATTGCCCAAGGTGATTTGCGGGTCGTCAAAGGACAAATAAATATGGGCGAGGAAGTTCATAGGGGAAATTCCAATTTCATCGGAAATTTACAAATAGAAAACCTGGAATCAGGCACAGCCGTTTATATTTGCAAAAACTTTTTCAACAAGGATGACACTGATCAAATCAATCTCTGGAATACGAGGAACCATTGGAGGTTCTGCCAATGATAACCTAACACCCCTGGACGCCGTAAAATTTGCAGCGGCATACGGCACATGGCTTAAGGGGTATTCAAAAAAGGAACAGCTGACAGTGGTCATCGGCAGGGATGCTCGACTTTCTGGTGAAATGATACAAAACTTGGTGGTTTCCACTTTAGTTGGATTAGGTATTGATGTCCTCGATTTAGGGCTTTCCACGACTCCGACAGTGGAGATTGCGGTCCCTTTGGAAAAAGCTGACGGGGGTATTATTTTAACCGCCAGTCATAATCCCAAGCAATGGAACGCCCTAAAACTATTAAACGAAAAAGGAGAATTTTTAGATGCGGAGCAAGGGGTTAAAATTTTGGCATTGGCTGAAAAGGAAGATTTTGATTTTGCGGAAGTTGATGATTTAGGAGTGGTCATCAAGAACGATTCTTATATAGACATCCATATTGATGAAGTCCTCAACCTTTCCTTGGTGGATAAAGAAGCCATAAAAGTAAAAGGATTTAAAGTGGTTGTCGATGGGGTAAACTCAACTGGCGGCATTGCTATTCCCAAATTACTGGAAGCGCTGGGAGTGGATGTGGTCAAACTTTACTGCGAGCCTACGGGCCATTTCCCCCATAATCCGGAACCGCTAAAAGAACATTTGGGGGATATCTGCCAAAAAGTTGTGGAAGAGCAGGCTGATTTTGGTATTGTGGTAGACCCCGATGTGGATCGGTTGGCTTTTATCAGCAATGATGGGGAAATGTTTGGTGAGGAATATACCTTGGTTGCTTGCGCAGATTATGTTCTGGGCAAAACTCCCGGCAATACCGTATCCAACCTTTCTTCATCAAGAGCTTTGCGTAATGTGACCGAAAAACATGGAGGCCGCTATGAGGCCGCAGCGGTTGGGGAGGTCAACGTAGTTGCCAAAATGAAAGCCATTGATGCAATAATCGGAGGAGAAGGTAATGGTGGAATTATTTATCCCGAGAGTCATTATGGGCGTGATGCTTTGGTAGGAACGGCATTATTCCTGATGTTACTGGCTGAAAGGGGAGGAACGGTTGCAGAACTGCGAGCCAGTTACCCAAGCTATTTCATGAGCAAAAAGAAAATTGAGTTGACCCCAGATTTGGATGTGGATGCACTGCTGGTTGCTATGCATAAAAAATATAGGCATGAGCAAGTGTCGACTATCGATGGAGTAAAAATTGATTTTCCAGAGAACTGGGTGCATTTACGCAAATCGAACACTGAGCCCATCATCCGCATATATACAGAAGCGGTATCACAAGCAGAATCTGATAGTTTAGCAGAAAGGATTATATCTGAAATAAAGGAAATTGCAAGAATAAATTAAACTTTTACTTTAATTTATAAATCATCTTTTGACCGTTAAAATCTTCATGGGAAAGATTGATGCGCTTATCAGCATCGAGCCATATTTTCCATTGTCCATTTTCCTTTTTAAGCACAACGCTGAATTCTCCATAACCTCTGACCATTAGCTCCTTTTCGTCATGATGTTTTGAACTAAATCGATAGTAACCTGTCTGATAGGCCAATTGTTCCGTTTTGTCCAAAGCTGTTGTTAAGAGTGCAAAAGCTATTCCTATTTTGCTCCCGTTTTCCTTGACATTTTCCACAAAGTTTCCAAAATTATCCAGATAGGCTTCACCAATCTCAATTTGATTTTGGGCCATAGTCACCCTGATGATGTTTTTAGAATGAATAGCCCTTAATTTTTGGGAATCCGATTGATCATAGGCCTCCATAAAAGGAATCCACACATCTTGTTCAATGGATTTTAAAATATCCTCGGAAATTTGGACTGGTTGCTGTTGTTGTGCCAAAGTCAGCCCAAAAACCAGCAAAAAGAAAGGGGTTATGAAAGGTTTCATTTTTTGATTGTTTTAGTTCAATTGAAATTATAAAACAATCCATTAAAGGAAGAATCCTTTAAGAAAAGTATAGGATTTAAACCCAGGGGATTATAGAAAAAGATAAATCAGGAGCTTTGAAATTCTTTAGGGGCTTTGTTCCTATGCTTCCATCTTTTATGGGTCCAAAAGTAGTACTCAGGAGCTGCATGAATGGCAGCTTCGACTTCCTTCATGAAAGCTTCGGAAATTTTGTAATCTTCAACTTCTTTTGGGTTTTCCGCCAACGTTTTGAAAGTTGCCTGGTAAAACCCACGGCCCTTTTTTTCCACTTTCAGGTAGACAGGAATCATATCGGTCATCTTACAGATTTCTTCAGCACCAACATGTATGGGAACTAAAACTCCCATGAATTCAGCCCAATGTCGTGCCCTGTTCAGCATAGGAGATTGATCACTGATTATACCCACGGTGATCAACTTAGATACTTTTTTGGCATCGGCTATAATTTTTCGACTTTCATAGGTTTTGATCAGTGTAGTGCCATATTTGCTTCGTATATCACGAACCAACTTATCAAAGTACTTATTCTGTATGGGTTGATAAATTGCATAGGCTTTCGAATTAATGAGAGGGTTTAACGAAAAAACCCATTCCCAACTGGCATAATGGGGCAACATTATCATAACGTTTTTGCCGTCTTTTTCCAACTTTTGAATCACCTCAACATTCGTGAAGACATATCTTTTTTTCATTTGTTGATTGGTAATTCCGAGTGTCTTTGCCATTTCCAAAAACATATCGCAAAGATGTCGGTAGAACTTTTTTTCTATCTGTATGCGTTCTTTTTCATCTTTTTCTGGAAATACCAAAGCCAAGTTATCCCGCACCACTTTTTTTCGGTATCCAATCACATGGTACAAAAGCACATACAAGCCATCTGAAATAAAATAAAGTAGCTTAAAGGGGAGTCTGGAAACCAACCAGAGTAGGGGATAAACAAGGATGAATACTACCAGTTGCATATATGATTCTTGGCGCAAATATAGCTATATTTACCGCCAAACCTTATTGACCATGCACAATTTACACATCGCCACCATTGCCATAATAGCGGCCAATGTCTTAGTTTCTTTAAGAGGTTTTGGCGATACTGTTTTTTTTGATCGTTATAAGTTCAATATTGGGGCCATAAGGGCGGGTCAACGCAAGCGCACGGTAACCTCGGGATTTCTTCACGTGGATATTTCCCATTTGTTCTTTAATATGTTCACGTTATACTTTTTTGCAAATGTGGTGATCAGTTGGTTTGGACCGGGAAAATTTTTGATTATATATTTCATCAGTTTGATTGCAGGCAGCCTCCTGGCTCTTTTTTTTCATAAAGATGAACCGCAATATAGCGCTGTTGGGGCGAGCGGTGCTGTAACAGGAATTCTATACGCTGCCATACTTTTGTACCCCGACATGCAATTGGGCATTATGTTCATCCCCATTCCATTGCCCGCCTATGTATTGGGAATCGCCTATCTGTTGTATTCCATTTATGGCATGAAAAGTCGCTTGGGCAATATTGGACATACGGCCCATTTTGGAGGAGCTATAGGAGGTTATGCAGTAACCTTATTGTTCAAACCCGAACTTTTTGTTACCGACACTTTGATCGTTATATTGTTGGCAGTACCAATTGCTATCTTGTTTGCACTGGAAAAAATGGGAAAAATATAAATCAAAAAAGCCCGGCAAGCATCCGGGCAATGTTGAAATAAATCTCTTTTTTTCTTTTAATTGAGCAATTCGGCGACTTTTTGTTCCAAGGCCGGACCACGTAGATTTTTTGCCACGATAACCCCGTTTTCATCAAGAAGAAAGGCAGCAGGAATCGCATTGATGTTATACAATTGTGCAATTGGGTCCTTAAATCGCATTAGATTGGATATATGGTTCCATTCCAATCCATCGGATTCAATGGCTTGCTTCCAATGCTCTGCCTTTGTATCCAAGGAAACTCCAACAACATCAAAACCCTTATCGCGGTATTTATTATAAACGGCAACGATATTCGGATTTTCGGCACGGCATGGTCTACACCACGCGGCCCAAAAATCAACTAAGGTGAGTTTGCTGTTCTTCTTTACTTCGCTCAAGGCCAGAACATTGCCATTGGGCGTAGGGGCAGAGAACTCCGGTGCAACAGCACCAACTTCGGTGGATTTCATTCTATCCAATTGCTCTTTTAATCGCTTGGCAGGTTCAGTGGCCTTCATTTCCGGCGACAAATTCTCATACATTTGCTTTACTTCATCAGCAGAAATTGCTTTTGTGTTCATTAAACTGCCTATGATCAATACCGAAATCAAAGCGTTGGGGTTCTGCTTAGCATAGTCGATATTGTAATCTTTCACCTCTTCCTGAAATTCAATATACTCTTCGCGCAGGGAGGTAACGGTGGCCGTGTCCCTATTTTGGGCAGCAATTCGCATATCGTTTTGCATGGAAGCGGCTCTTTCTGACAGTGTTCTAGACCCTCCCAAAAAATCCATAAAAAGGTCGTTTTGGGATGTGCCCTTTAGCTTTGCATAGTTCATGCTGTCTTTTTGGAAAGTGATTTCTATGTCTCCATTTTCCAAAACAAAGGGGACATTACCCCTGTTTTCATCTATAAAAATGTAGTGCAACTTGGGTTCTGTTTGGGAACCTTTAAAGTTAAACGCACCATTTTCAATTGAAGCAGTATCAATATCAACCAATTGATTGAGGGAATCAGTCGTCTTCAGATATACCTTGGTTCCGTTCTCCAAATCCCCGGCAACGGTAGCATTCAAAGTGTATCCTTCTTCCTTGGAAGCACAGGCTCCCAAAAACAACGTTCCCACAAGGGCTATAAATATTCGTTTCATTCTTTATTTTATGTTTGAAATGCTAAGGTATTCATTAGTTACGGCATAAAAAAACCTTGACCTTCATCGACGGAGTCCAAGAATCATACTTTCATTAAATCAAACGTTAGAATTGATACCGAATTCCCAGAGCGATGTCGAAATCAAAATCGTTGTCAAAACCGTCATAACCTAAAATGCCTATTTCCGGTCTGAAATCCAAGGAAAGCAATAAGGGAATGTCAAAGTTGTATTCTACTCCAATATCTCCGGCCGCGAATACGAACAGCCCATCATCATCATCATCATTAAAGTTGGGTTCTGGATCAAAGTCAACACTGCCCAATCCTCCACCAACACCATAATACCAGTTAAAGTTGCCGTCCAATTGATGAACCCACTGGTACAGACCAGATAGTTTGAAGGCGTCAAAATTGCGGCTATCTCTCCAGCCCAAGTTAAATTCGGCCCGGTTATAGCGCGCTATTGATTTTTGATACGAAATTTCAGCCCCAAAACCATCACTATCACCCAAACGAAGTCCTAGGGCATGGTTGGCAATGTCTTGAGCTTGGATAGAAGCCGTTGCAAACAAAAAAAATGCAGCAAATAATGTGGTAATTTTCATTAGTGTTTATTTAAGTTAAAATTTAGGGATAGCTTTGTATTGCTTCCAGATCACGAAAAACAATTTTGTCAAAAATTATTCCAAATTGAATCCGACATTGTTAAAAAAATTGGGCAATAGCCTTGAGGGCGAACTAATGACTGACAATCTTAGCAAATCACTTTATGCGACAGATGCCTCGGTCTATCGTAAGGTGCCCATGGCAGTGGCCTACCCTAAAAATACGAGTGACATACGGCGTTTGGTTCTTTTTGTCCAAGAATCGGGATGTGGGCTAATTCCCAGAACGGCAGGAACTTCGTTGGCAGGACAATGTGTCGGTGATGGCATTGTGGTGGATGTTTCCAAATATTTTACCGAAATACTTCATTTAGATGAAAAAAAGAAACAGATACGGGTGCAACCTGGGGTAGTCCGCGATGAATTGAACCAATACCTAAAGCCTTATGGTCTATTTTTTGGTCCCAACACGTCCACCTCAAACCGATGCATGATAGGGGGCATGGTGGGCAACAACTCTTCTGGCACCACCTCCATTCAATATGGGGTTACCCGTGATAAGGTTGTAGCTATGAATTGTATACTTTCTGATGGCAGTGAGGCTTCTTTTTGTGCTGCCTCAAAAGATACCATTGAAGAAAAGAAAGGAAACAATACTTTAGAAGGTAAAATTTACGCCTCATTGCATAACGAGCTTGCGCATGAAGCAACTCAACAAAATATTAGGTCTGAGTTTCCGAAGGAAAATATCCACCGAAGAAATACGGGATATGCGGTGGACGAGCTGTTGAAGACCAATCTTTTTGAAGAGACCATGGGGGACTTCAACATGTGTAAATTACTCGCAGGTAGTGAAGGCACTTTGGCCTTTACCACCGAAATTACACTGCAATTGGATAACCTTCCTCCACCACTGTCCGCAATGGTGGCTACACATTACAGCACGCTTGAAGATTGCTTAAGTGACGTAGAACCTGTAATGCAGCATAACTTGCATACCTGTGAAATGATGGACAAGGTGATTCTGGATTGTACTAAAAACAACCGAGCCCAATTGGCCAATCGGTTTTTTGTAGAAGGAAATCCAGCAGGAATTTTAATGCTGGAGGTAAAAGCACATTCAGAGAACGAACTACAACGGCAACTTGACGACTTACAGGAAACCATAAAAAGAACAGGCTTTAGCTATGCTAGCCCAGTGCTGCGTGGAGAAGAAATCAACAAAGCGTTGGAATTACGTAAAGCTGGACTGGGACTATTGGGGAATATGGTGGGAGACCGAAAAGCGGTCGCCTGTATCGAAGATACGGCAGTAGCCTTGGAAGATTTGAAGGATTTTATCGGGGAATTCACCCAAATCATGAGCCAGTATGGTCAAGAGGCGGTTTATTACGCACATGCTGGGGCCGGCGAGCTTCATCTCCGTCCCATTCTCAACCTTAAAAAATCGGAAGATGTGGCCTTGTTCCGTGCCATTACAACGGATGTGGCAAAATTGACCAAGAAATACAAGGGCAGCTTTAGTGGGGAACACGGCGATGGCATTGTTCGGGCCGAATCTATTCCTTTGATGATCGGGGAATCCAACTATCAGTTGCTGAAACGGATTAAAACTCTTTTTGACCCCAATAACATCTTCAACCCTGGAAAAATTGTGGACGCCTTTCCAATGGATGAATCCCTGCGTTATGCAGTGGACCGTGAAGAACCTGAGATAACAACTCTGATGGATTTCTCCGATAGCGAAGGCATTCTCAAAGCTGCGGAAAAGTGCAACGGCAGTGGGGATTGCAGAAAAAGTCATCACATGAAGGGCGGGATGTGCCCCAGTTATCATGCTACCAAAAATGAAAAGGATACAACCAGGGCAAGAGCCAATGCATTAAGAGAGTTTTTGACTCATTCTGAAAAGTCCAATCGTTTTGATCAACAAGAACTTAAAGAGGTATTCGATTTATGCCTAAGCTGCAAAGCATGTGCCAGCGAGTGTCCAAGTAATGTTGATGTGGCGACTTTAAAAGCTGAATTCCTATATCATTATCAGGAGTCCAATGGATATTCATTACGGAGTAAACTTTTTGCCCATAACACCAAACTGAACGCCCTGGGAAGCAAAATACCTGGCTTGACAAATGCTGTTTATAAATCCAAACATCTCAGTGGATTTTTGAAAAAGGTTTCGGGTGTGGCTCCGAAACGAGGTTTCCCTTCGGTCCATAAATTCAATTTTGAGAACCATCTGAAAAAATTCAAAAAAGAGAATGTAGATGTCTCCAAACGAAAGGTGGTGCTATATATTGATGAGTTTACTAAATATCTTGATGTTGAGGTGGGCAAAGATGCCATTGAGTTGTTGTGTAAATTGGGGTATGATGTAATACTGTTTTATGCAGAGAGCGGGAGAACATACCTGTCAAAAGGATTTTTAAAACAAGCCAAGCAGTTGGCCAACAAGAATATGAAAAAGTTAAAGCCCTTTTTGGACCAAAATCTGGCCATTGTGGGACTGGAACCTTCGGCCATACTTTCATTTCGGGATGAGTATCCCAGACTATGCAATAATAAGACCCAGACCGAAAAACTGGGTTCAAGCTCTTTTTTGATCGAAGAATTTTTGGCATCAGAAATTGCTGTAGGCTATATTACCCCAGACCAGTTTACGAAAGATGAACATGTCGTTAAAATACACAATCACTGTCATCAAAAAGCATTGAGCAACCAGAAAGTCACTTTTGACATGTTGAACTTACCCAAGAATTATAAGGTATCCATCATTCCATCAGGATGTTGTGGTATGGCCGGTTCTTTCGGTTATGAAAAGGAGCATTATGATGTCAGCATGAAGGTCGGGGAGCTAAAGCTATTTCCTGCGGTAAGAAAAAGTGGCACCAAAACCCTGATTGCCGCAAATGGCACCAGCTGTAGGCATCAAATAAAGGATGGCACGGATACCGAGGCCCAGCACCCTGTGTCAATCTTAAAAGAAGCACTGGTTGTCTAGACTTTTTGATTACGTTCTTTCCCGTAGTTGAAAATTGTGCTATCCTCTAGCTTTTTGCTCTGTTTGTGACTTATTTCGTCACTATTTTCATGTTCAATCCCGCCCCAGTCAATGTTCGCATCCGCGATGGAAGCGATGAGATCGCCCATGTTCATTTCCTTTAAATCTTCATCCACAAAGAAAGGGGACAATCGATCATGGTTGTAATGATAAATGCGCCAGCGTTTAAAAGAATATTCCAGAGCGGTCAAATTTTCCACCCAATCGCCTGAATTAAGATAGAGACAACTTCCGTTCTTGTTTTCGTAATGCTCCTTTTTGGGTTGATGAATGTGTCCGCAGATAACATAATCATAATGATTGTCTATGGCAATGTCGGCTACCGTCCTCTCAAAGTTGCTGACATATTTTACCGCACCTTTTACGCCATTTTTGATTCGCTTGGATAGGGAATATTTCTCACGACCTATTTTCATCAAGAACCAGTTCACAAAGCTATTGATTAGGATAAGAATGTCGTAGCCATATCCACCGAGCTTGGCAAGCCATTTGGCATTTTGTATGGAGATATCAAAAACATCACCATGGAAAATCCAAGCTCTTTTGCCGTCCAAGTCCAATATCAGCTTGTTCATAATCTTAAAGTTGCCCATTGAAGTTTCACTAAACTTGCGCAACATTTCATCATGATTGCCAGTTATGTAGAAAACTTCTGTTCCATTTGAGGCCATGCCAATCAGCTTTTTCAACACCTTAAGGTGGGATGCAGGAAAGTAACGCTTGCTAAATTGCCAAATATCAATGATGTCTCCATTTAAGATGAGCTTTTTTGGTTGTATACTGTTCAAATAGGCAATAAGTTCATCAGCATGGCAACCATAGGTTCCCAGGTGCACATCCGAAATGACAGCTATTTCTATCTTCCTCTTTTTCAATATGGTAAGGTTTAATTACAAAATAAACGAGTTGTAGTTAATTGAAAATCAAGTTCAAATCAAGAATTCCTAAGCTTATGGTTAAATAATCATCAACCGCAAGACCAATATGTTACATCAACATTAAGTGCTCCCACAGTTTTTTAAAAAGAAGCAGAACATCTACCTTTGGATGAACTGAAATTTATACCGTATGGCAGGAAATACGTTTGGGCAACTTTTTAGGCTGGTTTCTTTTGGAGAATCCCATGGAAAGGCAATTGGTGGTGTTGTTGACGGATGTCCGGCTGGGATTGAATTGGATGTCGAAAAAATTCAATTGGACCTAGAGCGGAGAAAACCTGGGCAATCCAAGATTGTTACCCAGCGTAAAGAACCAGATACGGTAGAAATCTACTCGGGATTGTTCGAAGGTAAAACCACCGGGACCCCCATCGGATTTCTTATCCATAACACCAATCAAAAATCCAAGGATTATTCTCATATAAAAGATTCTTACCGTCCCTCGCATGCCGATTATGTATATGATAAAAAATATGGCTTTCGGGATTATCGGGGTGGGGGAAGAAGTTCTGCACGCGAAACTGCAAGCAGGGTGGTTGCCGGGGCCATTGCCAAGCAGTTTTTGAAGGAAGTAAAAATCAACGCCTATGTTTCCCAGGTTGGGGAGCTTAAGTTGGATGAGCACTACCAAGAACTGGACTTTTCGCTAATTGAATCCAACCCGGTACGTTGTCCGCATCCCGAAATGGCCCAACACATGGAAGAATACATCAAGACCATAAAAAAAGAAGGGGATACCATTGGAGGGGTCATTACCTGTGTTGTCCAAAATGTACCAGTTGGTCTTGGAGAGCCGGTTTTTGATAAACTTCATGCCAAATTGGGTCAGGCCATGTTGTCCATCAATGCCGTAAAGGGATTTGAGTATGGCAGTGGATTCAATGGCGTCACCATGAAAGGGAGTCAACATAATGATACCTACAACCCGGATGGCAGCACCCAAACGAATCATAGTGGCGGTGTACAGGGGGGTATTACCAATGGAATGGATATTTATTTCAATGTGGCCTTTAAACCTGTTGCTACCGTTTTACAAGCCTACGACACCATTAACAAAGCAGGGGAAAAAGTGACTGCCCAAGGTAAAGGTAGACACGACCCTTGTGTGGTCCCTAGGGCCGTTCCCATTGTGGAGGCCATGGCCGCTTTGGTTTTAGCGGATTATAGTCTGCTGGTAAGAACCAATAGATTGTAATATTCTTATTGTTATTGCTGAAGTATGGAAGTATGTTGAATTTGGAAAGTTATACTCCAAAATGTCTTTATAGATTCGCAGAGAGCACTGTCCATTCTTGAGGGATATTGGCATTTGGCAGGTCATTACTTTCACCATGCAAAACATATAACTTACCGTCAAAAACACTCATTGCGTGAATTGTTTCTAAGGAAGGGCTAGGCAGGTTTATTTCAAGCTCCTCAAACTTTCCAGTTGAAGTGTCAAAAACGCCTAAAAAAGGATCTCTGTCTACAAGCTCGTTTTCAGTATTGTAGCTATCGATACGACCAGCAACATAAATTAAATCTCCATACTTCCCAGTAAATGTAAAATTGACGGGCCTACTCATCTCTTTTGTGGTGAGCTGTGTGGTATTTATATCATAAATCAATATGACACTTCGAGGATTTGGCCCATAAAATTGATTGGTGCCGCCGAAAATATAAAGCTTGTCATTTACAATTTCAGAACGTGCACCGAAACTTTTCTCAGGCATGGTTGCAAATTCTGAAATGGTTTCCGTGTCTAAGTCAAACTTGAAAATCTCATCCGCTTTTTCATAATCATTCCCTAAGAATCCACCAACTATAAACACAGATTCATTTACAATTGCTGCCCCAAATCTGGTAAAATAGGTATTGAACGTGGAACTCTGGGCATAGTTTACGGTGCTAATGGGGTCATTGACCAAATCCAAATCATAAGAATTGACTCGCTGCCCACCAACCACCAAGAGTTTGTTTTTATGTACAAAAGCTTCTTTGCTTGCGAAATCGGAATTATCATATCTTTTATCGCTAACACTTTGATTTAAAAAATCAAAACGAATTATTCTTTCATAATTAATCCTATTCCCAAATTCATTTTCTTCCTCTTCTCTTGTGGCAACATATAGGCTGTTGGAAACAAAAGAACCAACCATATCGGCAGCTTGATTATCTATTCCATTTGAAACAAATTTAAAGACCTCATTGAAATTTAAAATTCCCGATGGGAACTCGGGATTTTCAGAAACAAGTTTTTCGGTTAGAACTATTTGAAGAGAAATATCATTTTCAAGTTTTAATATCCCCTTCAAAATCTTTTCGTCTTCAAATGAAAACTCAAGGTTCAAGCCTTCGACAACAAGCTCATTGCTGCTCTCTGTTTTAAAACTAAAATTGTAGGATTCAGGAAGCACATAATATTCGTATTCAGCAGACTTGACCGAGGTGGCACCATAAAAAATCAAATTGTTTTGCTTCCACTCCAAACTGCCTGCGAATTCAGTGAAGCCTTTGCCCGCTTCAGAAGACATGTATTCAAAAATAAGTTCATCATCTTTGGTGTTGAAATTCTGCGAAATATCAAAAGTTCCGTACTGATTTGTTAATACCGCTTGTTCTAATCTCCAAAATTTCTTGTTGTCATTGGTCAAAAATGCAATTGTTTGAGCTCTTTTCTCGGATAAAGAATTTTCGGTATCGTCTTTTGGAGGATTGTTGGTAGGATCTTCCACTGATTGCCCGATTTCAGGATTTCGTAGATTATTGGTAGAATCTTCCTTTGAGCATCCTGCGATAAAATAAAATAAAATCAAAAGAATATTATATCTGTTTAAATACATGAGAATAATTTGACAATGTAAATTTAAGGCTCATTTAATAATTCAGACAGATAAAATTCGAATTTTCGATTACCAAAAGAGATATTCGCTCAAATCACTGCGAGTTTAAAAAATTTCAATTTTAAGTTTCCCATCAAAATAGTATCTTCCTTTCCTAAAAATTACACATGCGTAAACTAGAACTGCACTGGCAGATCCTGATAGGGATGTTGTTGGGGATACTATTTGGATTTGCTATGACCCAGTTGGATTGGGGTAAAGATTTTGTCTCGGATTGGATTCAACCCTTGGGCACCATCTTTGTAAAATTACTCAAGTTAATTGCTATCCCGCTCATTATAGCTTCATTGGTCAAAGGAATCTCTGACCTAAAGGATATATCAAAATTCCGGGATATTGGATTACGCACAATAGGTATTTACATTGTAACTACCATTGTGGCAATATCAATGGGGCTTTTTTTGGTCAACATAATGCAGCCTGGCGACGGCATTTCACAAGAGACCGTCAGTAGGCTTACCGAAACCTACGCCGGTGATGCCGGTGTCACTTCAAAACTGGAAGAGGCTTCTCGCCAAAAAGATAGCGGTCCTTTGCAGTTTTTGGTAGATATGGTTCCTGACAATGCCCTGGCGGCCATGAGCGACAATGCCCTTATGCTGCAAGTAATCTTTTTCACCATTTTCTTAGGAATATCCATGCTGCTAATAGGAGAAGAAAAGGCAAAGCCCTTGAAGGACTTTTTTGACGCTTTGAACGATGTTGTCTTAAAAATGGTTGATTTAATCATGTTAACTGCTCCTTATGCTGTATTTGCCTTATTGGCTGGCGTCGTGGTATCTTCCAGTGACCCAGATTTGTTGTTGGCACTCTTAAAGTATGTAGGAGTAGTTGTTTTAGGACTTTTCTTGATGATTGTATTTTATTGTATTGTGGTCGCTACTGTCACAAAGAAGAACCCGTTTTGGTTTTTGAAGGAAATCAGTCCTGCTCAGCTCTTAGCTTTTTCCACTAGTTCAAGCGCAGCGACATTACCAGTTACCATGGAACGCGTGGAGGAACATATTGGTGTGGATAAGGAAGTATCCAGTTTTGTATTGCCCGTTGGAGCCACCATCAACATGGATGGTACTAGCCTTTATCAAGGTGTGGCTGCGGTTTTCATTGCACAAGCACTTGGATTTGATTTGACCTTTGGTGACCAACTTACCATTGTTTTGACCGCTTTACTGGCCTCCATAGGTTCTGCGGCCGTTCCCGGTGCGGGTATGGTAATGTTGGTGATTGTACTGGAATCCATTGGATTCCCCGCTGATAAATTGGCCATCGGATTGGCCCTTATATTTGCAGTGGACCGTCCGTTGGACATGTGTCGTACCGTGGTCAACGTAACCGGTGATGCTACAGTTTCGATGATGGTAGCCAAATCGGTCGGTAAATTAGGGGAGCCCCAAGTAAAAGAATGGGACGACCATTATGAAGAAGTTAAATAACAATAGAAATTATTGCGATGAACATTTGTTTTTTGATGTATCCTTGGGATGAAATTGACCCAGAAAACGACACCAGCTTGGCGTTGATTCATGAATGTGTTAAGCGGAACCATGGCGTGGCCCTCTGTACCCCCGCCAATTTAACCATAAGAAACAGTGTCACAAGTGCATTTTGTACAGTTATCAACCGGATGGAGAAAGTTCCGAGCAGTTTGAAGTCGTTTTACAAACAGGCCGTTATTCGAGAAGAAATGCTTCCTTTGGCCGGTTTTGATGTAATTTTTATGCGGGCCAACCCACCCCTTGATCCTTTAATGCTGAATTTTTTGGATTCCGTGAAAGATGATGTGTTCATTGTAAATTCCTTGCAGGGGTTGCGCGAGGCAAACAACAAATTGTACACAGCGGCCTTCGGTGATAGCCATAGCAATATTATTCCCGTTACCCATGTATCCAAAAACAAGAAATATTTGGTGCAGCAAATCAAAGATTCTGCAGCAGACAAGATGATTTTGAAACCATTGAACGGGTATGGCGGTTCCGGCGTGATTTTAATAGAAAAATCGGCTATGTCCAATATTAAATCATTGCTGGACTTTTATGTAACCAACTCTGATGGAACTTCTAACTACGTCATACTTCAAGAATATATTGAAGGTGCGGACCAAGGAGATGTCCGTATACTTTTACTAAACGGGGAGCCTATTGGAGCCATGAGACGGGTACCCGGCAACGATGACCATCGCTCCAACGTTTCTGCGGGCGGTTCGGTAGCCAAGCACACTTTGAGCAAAGAGGAAAAGGCACTTTGCAAGCAAATTGGACCAAAATTGGTCAAGGATGGGCTTTACTTCGTCGGCATTGATGTGATTGGGGGCAAATTGGTAGAGGTCAATGTCATGTCGCCTGGTGGAATTACGTATATGAACAAAGTATACAAAACCAAGGTACAATGCCAGGTAATTGATTTTATTGAAAGCAAGGTACTTGATAAATTGCAAGCGTTTGATAGAAGGTCCAGACTGCGAAGCGAAGTAGAAAATGCATAAACTTTCCATCGAAGAGATCATCAGTTGGATAGCAGCGGAAAAATGCTTTGAGGCAGTTTCCGATGACTATTCATTTTCACTTAAAATCGATGCCTATGTTCCCTTTGTCTGTGGCGCAGTGCACGATGGCCATCAATTTCGAAAATCCCTTTGGGACAATTGTTTACATTCGGAATATGAGCGTTGGTACGAAGAAGACCCTAATACTATGGAGATGGTGCAATCCCACCCCATTGTTATTGCAGGCAGGGACAGCCGTTTCGAATACGACCTGAACCGTCCTCCCGAAACTGCCATTTTTGATACCGCATGGGGCAAAAAATTATGGCGAAGCCCCTTAAGTGATGTAGAAAAGGAGCAAAGTCTGCAAAAACATGCCAATTTTTTCAAAGTAACACATGCTTTGATGACCAAACTGGAATCTCTTTACCCCAAAGTGATTGTGTTTGATATGCACAGCTACAACTGGAAACGTTGGGACCGGGAGGTACCGGTATGGAATCTGGGTACGACCAATGTAGACAACGACCGATTTGGCTCCTTAATTGAACATTGGCGCAGTCAACTGGAAACCATTCAACTGCCCAATGGCTTAAAAACCACCTCTAAAATCAACGATACGTTCTTTGGAAATGGATATTTCTTAAAATACATCACTCAGAACTTTAAGAATAGCTTAGTTTTAGCGACTGAAATCTCAAAAATTTATTGTGATGAGCATTCTGGGGTAATCTATCCCGAGGTGGTCCGGGCCGTGGAAGAACAATTAAAGACATTGATTCCCCGAATGGTGGTGGAATTTGAAAAAGCAAAAGTATGATGAGGGCAAAGGAAATAGACAAGTTGAAGGAGGAGTACGGAAGCCTCTTTGAAATTGATGCTAATTTGGACCGTCTTCTTAAACGTATTGAACTGCTCAACTACGTGAATCCACTAAATATTGAAAAGGAAAAGCATCGTTTTTTCACTTCAAAATATACGGCGAATCCTAATTTTAAATATCCCAAAATAAAGTTCAATCCCTTTAAGCTGCAGCGGTTGTTTTTTACACAACGCTTGGAACGCATTGAGGACGAGACCATCCGAAAAATTTACAAAGATGTAATCAACTATTACTCCAACATGATCCAATGCATAGAAACCATTGGAAAAGGCGAACGATTTTATTACAACTCGTTGAGCGTATATGGAACACCCACGGAAAAAGATGTGCAAAACGCCAAGTTTATATTGCACTTTGAGGATGAACCCGCTTCCATGGATATGGAAAAAGTGTTTTCCCCATTGGAGGCCAAAGCGTATTTTGAGGATTTTGCCAAACAATACGATTTTCCATTGGAAGTTCGGTTTTCCACGCATATTGCCGCCGATGCCATGGTCAGTAATAGCACCAGGACCTTGATTATTAAAAAAAATGCCAAGTTTAGTAAAAACCAACTATTGACCCTGGCCCATCATGAAATTGGTATACATCTGGTCACCACTTTTAATGCCTTGGGACAACCGTTGAAGATTTTCTCAAATGGACTGCCCAATAATGTGGAGGCCCAGGAGGGATTGGCCGTGTTCGCCGAGTACATGGGAGGAGCCCTCACCCTTAAACGACTCAAAGAATTGGCTTATCGTGTTTTAGCGGTGGATAGTTTGATCAAGGGCTATTCGTTTGCCGACACTTTCAATCTGATACACGGACCATACAAACTGAACAAAAAAGAAGCTTTTTCCATCACGCTCAGGGCGCATCGGGGGGGAGGATTCACCAAAGACCGCTTGTACTTGAGTGGGTTGAAAAAAATTTATAAGCGATATCAACGAGAAGAATCCATGGATATGCTATTATCGGGTAAAGTCTCCCTTGACTATGAAGAGGAACTGAAAAAATTGCGTACCAAAGGTCTTTGGCAACCAATTACACATAAAACCCACTCCTTCGCACAGAAATTGAACACCAATACCACTTTGGATTTTATCTTGAATAATCTAAAGTAACCCATTAGTAATTCTAAACATGGCGAATATTTCAATTTGCACTCATAAGTGTGTTTCACTTTTGACTTTATTTTCATGCGCCTTAATGATTTCACAAGAAACCAAGGTAGAGTTTCCAAAAACATTGTACGCGTTGAGCCCTTCTGGTTATGTCACTCGATATGATGAAACCAATGACAAATTTTTGGTGTCAGAAGAAAGGGAACTAAGGGATGAAGATGATGTGATTCGCGTTGACACCATTTTCATCAAACGGCACATAAACGAAGCGAATTATGTTGTGGGAAGGTCTGGAACGAAGCTTTTGGCCCTGATGCATCGTGCTGAGATTGTCAAAGACTCCATTTATCGTTTTGGTCCAATCCTTGAAGGAGAGAACGCGGAAGATGTATTACAAAAATATCAGCGTGGAGAAGTCCCACTTTATGCACCGTTGTTCTCAAAAATGCTTTTTACACGAGAAAAGGTAAATGAGCTCAAGAACGCCCCTGGTTTGGACCAAATTACCCGAGATGATTTAATAGCCTCTTTGCAATGGCGACAGCATATTGGAGATGCAATTAAGTCCTTTGTAGAGGAGAATCCTGATGAGCGACCCCATCGGTTGTATAGAATGGTGGAAAACTACCGCAACCAAAAGTTGTTTCTGATGGGTTACAATCCTTACAAAGAGGTAGTTTACAATTGGGAAAAACAATTTGCAGGGGACGATGAGATTATTACCTTATTGACCGAGCCGATTTCTTTTGATTAACCCAAGAACTTGGCCTGTAGTTCTGGCGAGGGAATCATACATTGGTCTTTTTTGCCAAACCACCGGTATCGATTTCTGGCCACGAAATCATACAGGGCATCCCGAAATGTTCTTGGAATCCAAGAGAATAGTGCCAATCCCTTCCACAATCCCCCAAAATCCTGACCAATGCGTAGGGCAGCATCCGATTTGGTATAAAAAGCCACACCAGGTTCAATAAGGATGATGGAATCTATCTTCTGGGTATCAATGCCACGTTCTGTTACCAATTGCTCGCCGATTTCACTTTGCAGGGCCGCATAGCGGAACAAGTCTTTTTTATCCCGTTTGATGACAAACTGCACAGCACCGTTGCAGAGGTTGCAGACCCCATCGAATAAAATGATTTTTTTGCTTTCTTCCATACTTGACCCTTGTCATTTCGAACCGACCGTATAGAGCGTGAAAAATCTCTTTTTAGCTTTCTCAACTACTCCGATTGGTATTGGGACTACTATATAAATGACCTGTGGACAACAAAGATACGACGGTTGGGGATGAAAGCCTAGTGAGTTGGCGGGGAGGTTTTGTTATCGGTTTTGTATATGGCTCATAGCGTACAAATTAGCGATAACTTTTCGGTTGGACACGAGCCATTTTTTTTAATTTTCTAATTACCTTTTTACTCAATGAACCTAGTTAAAAAAATTGGTGGACTTGCAAATGTGTCCTAACTCCGATTAAGCAACAAATTAGCTATGGGCTTTATACGTTGTTGTGAGCAGTCTTTTTTCATTCAATTTTTTTAAATAATGGTCAATAAATAACCAATTATCGCACCTCCCAAAACTAAAAATGCACTATTCAGTTTTTTAAAAACAAATACAACCACTAAACTCGCAATAGCAATAACGATTGTTCGCCAATCTGTTAATGTGTCTTTCGCCATTTCCACACAAACTGCAATTATCAATGCTACCGCTGCAACATTTACTGCATCTAATATTGCGCCTATAATATTTGATTTCCGCATTTTCGGTATCAACGGATTTAATATAAGAACAAAAAGAAACGAAGGAAGGAAAATTCCAAGGGTTGCAGCAACTGCTCCTGTTATTCCGTTCATTTGCCAACCTATAAAAGTCGCAGTCGATAAAACGGGTCCTGGTGTTATTTGTCCAACAGCTACTGCGTCAATCAGTGCTTGCCTTGTCAGCCATCCATTTGCAACTAATTCCGTATCGAGAAAAGCAAACAAAACATAACCGCTACCGTAAAGAATTGCACCGACTTTTAGAAAAGTCAAGAATATTTTAAGTACTCCAATTTTGGAAGAGTCAGCTACTTGAAAAATGATAAGTGGTATAAAACTCTGTAAATTACCCGTATTTTTTTTGAAGAAATAAATACCCAAACCGAGTAAACCGCAACCAAAAAGAGCGATTATTTCGTTTACTCCGAATAAGCAAGCTACCAAAGTTATAATGCCTAAAATTGCGAGTTCTGTATTTTTTACCGCTTTTTTTCCAAGTCGGAAAGCTGCCATTATGATTATTGCAATAACTGCTGGTTTAATTCCATAAATGAATGGCTCTACCTTTGGCAATTGACCATATTCTTGATAAAGCCAAGCGAAAACACCGGTTATTACGACCGCAGGGAAAATGAAACAAAATCCTGCAACAAAAAGACCTTTCCAACCCGCACGTTCGTGTCCACAATGCATTGTCATTTCAGTCGAATTCGGACCCGGAATTAAATTGGTGGCACCAACAAGGTCAAGAAAGTGTTCTTGTGTCATCCACTTTCTTTTTTTGACAACTTCATCTTCCATCATTGCGATATGAGCTGCTGGACCACCAAAAGCGATACTTCCTAACTTGAAGAATAATTTTGCGATTTCTTTTATATCATTTGTTTGAGACATTTCAATTTCAGTTCAAATGTTTGATGTTAGCACGATTTTCAGCTTGCGCACAACTAAAAGGATATGAATTCGTTTTACTAATTTATATCCAACGATAACGAAGTTCGCCGAATTTTCCTTCGTAATCAAGAGGTGAAATACTTGGTTCGTATGAAGTTATCAACACCGGAATACTTTGTGTTTTGGCAAAATATCTGTTTTCACCACAAGCAAATGCTAGAAATCTTGCCATGTGAATCTTCAAATCATTAGCTTTTACTTGCCAGAAAGTTTCTTTGAGGAGGTACTGAAATACTTTATTTTACAGGTAAATTAAAAGTCTTCTAAAGGTGTTTGATCATCCATCCAACTCCATTCCACTTGCTCCATAAACCACATAAAGGCCTCATAATCGGTAACGCCCCAATCCTTAAATACTCTCAAGTTTTGAAATAGTGCTTGCGCGTTGTCGGCATTGGGCTCTTTTAATAGGGTGTCCATCTGTTTCAAAAATCCATCGGGTTTATGGTCACATTTTTTAAGATAATGAAGAAACCATTTGTGATAGGGGAACAGTACTTTGTTGTGGGCCAATATTAGGCGGCCGGCAAAGAGTGCCAACTGACTGGCCGCCCTGGTTTTTGTGTATCTGTTGTTATGACGATTGGCTTCACCCATCAACCAATTTTGGATAAAGGCCATGGCATAGAACGATTTTATGCGGTCTTCGTATCCTTCGTCTGGATAGCTATGTATTTCAATGATCAGGTCTTCCAGATGATCTACTTGGGAAAAAGCCAAAAAGGCACCATCAAAAGCTGCTCTAGAAGGTTCATTGCCTTTTTGGGCCACAGCTTCAAGATATCCCATATTAATGACCTTGCCATCTACAAAACCTCCAGGGTAATCACATAAATCTGTTCTATTAATAAAAAGGTCTCCTTTTTGACTGCGTTGGTTGTATTCCTCTGGGGTGGCCACAATCATAAAATCTACATCCGAATCCGCTCTGGCACATCCTTTGGCCACGGAACCGCCTATGATAAGGGCCAAGAATCGAGGGTCGTTTTCATATTCCTTTGCCAAATTTGAAATGGCCCGCTGATGGTGCTTCCTTATTTTCATATAAGCTTTTCTAGGATTTGAAACGCATTTGAAAACAGTTTCAACAGCTACAAAATATGCTATGGAGAGGTTCGGTCTATAAACTCATCCACGTCTTTTTTAAACTTGGCCATGGATGGGATATGTGTGTACATCATGTGGCCGGCCTCGTAATATTTCATGATGATGTTTTTTTTCAACTCGGCATCCAATCCCATATGGTTGATGGAGCGTTCCACCCCATAAAAAACCGTGGCCAGATCATAATATCCATTTAGGATTAAAATTTTTAAGTCCGGATTGCGTTTCATGGCGGAGGTCATGTCCGGCAGGGTGGTCACGGCCACCTGCATGTTCCAGATAATGTTTCCGTTGTGTTTCCAATCCCATTTAAATCCCTTTCGGGTGCTGGCAGTGCTGGTATAGCTCAAATCCTTTCGCACCTTTAGGTCGTTGTACAGATAGTCCTTAAAAGCTGAAATATAAGGTGGGGAAATGGCGTCACTCTGCGGGTCGGTCAAGGAGGATTGCGACAACAAATCTTCGTTTATTCCGGTAAACCTTGAGTCTAATCTACCCACTGTAAGTCCCTTATCCCTAAGTAGTTCCTGAAAATACTCGCCATTAGTCACCCGGAGGTCAGCCTTGAGGTAGAAGTCTTGACTCAAACCAGAATAATCCGCCAGTTTTTGGGCCACAGCGTTTCGTTCGGAAGTACTTAATTGGTCACCTTTAAGTAGGGCAGGCGCATACTCGTTTTGGGTGAAGGCGCGAACCTCATCCAAGAAAGCTTCCAGGCTTTCGCCCTTATTTTTTACTCTGTCATGATACCAGGCCGTAGCAGCATAGGTAGGAAAGTGAATCAAATAGGCAGTGTCGTCACCCGGGCCGAACAATAGATGCTGTAGATCAAAAACAGCGGAGACCATGATCACTCCGTTCATGGCAATTCCCTTGTCTTGCAGATGCTTTACCAAGCCGGCATTCCTAAAGGTGCCATAGCTTTCACCGAGTAGATACTTTGGGGCATTCATTTTTCCAGTTTTAATGATAAACTGTTCTATAAACAGGCCTATGCTACGGATGTCTTGGTCCACGCCCCAAAAATCTTCCCATTTAGCATCGCCGATGGGTTTGCTAAAGCCAACGCCCACGGGGTCAATCATTACCAAATCGGCTTTATCCAAAATGGAAAACTCATTGTTGACCACTTTGTAAGGAGCGGGTTTGGTATACGAGGGATCGTTGATTTCAATTCTTTTAGGACCCAACACTCCAAAATGCAACCAAAAGGATGCCGATAAAGGACCTCCATTAAAAGCAAAGACAATGGGTCTGTTGTTGGCGCTGGTCTTTCGGTAATGGGTGAACCCGAAAAGGGCTATGGGCTTGTCATTTTCGTCCCTGAGCTGCACGGTTCCCGTTTCTGTGGCCAGGGAAATGGTTTTACCGTTGATGGTTACAGATTGGGTGGAGGTAAAAATCTCACCATCAGGGATTTCTTTTTTCTCCGTTTTTTCTTGGGCGAAAGAAATTAATGTACAGAGCACAAGTGCAGATGTGAGTAGCTGTTTTTTCATTTGGTATGGTAATTTTGAGTTGTTAGGCCGTATTTTTTTTCAAAATAAGGTTAAAAATCGAATTAGGGATTGATTTTCTAAAGGGTGTTCAAAAAACTTGTTAAATCCATGTCCTTGCCCAATCCCAATTTCTTTTTTAGGCGATACTTTGATTTGAGAATACTATCAGGAAGCACATTCATCGTAGCAGCAATTTCCTTGGTGGTCAAATTCATGCGTAAAAAGGCTGCCAATCGGATTTCCTTTTCAGAGATATCGGCGTAGAGCGTCTTTAATTTTTGATCAAAGTCGTTGTGCACTTCCGAGAAGTAGGTTTTAAAAGTTTCCCAATCTTTGTCAGAAGCTTTTTCTTTTTTAAGTAGCATCACGATGCGGCGAAATTCCATTTTAAACTTCTCTGGCGAGCTCTTCAGATTCTCTAAGTTCTCCTTCAGCTCCTCCAAAAAAGTATTTTTTTGAACTAAATGCAGGGTCTGGCTGGCCAGCTCCTTCTTTTTGTGTTCGATTTCTTGGCGATAGATTTCCTCTTGTTTTTCGCGAGCAATGCGGTTCTTTTTTATTCGTTGTCGGTATCCAAAAACGGAAAGCCCAAATAGGGCTAGGGCAGAAGCCATACCCCCAGCATAGAGTCCTTTGGTGAGTTTATCCACCTTGGCTTTCTCGTTCAAGGTTTTTATTTCTTCCTGTTGTAGGGCAATCTCCGCTTCTTTTTTTTCGGTTTCGTAGATGGTACGCAATTCTTCGATTTGTTTTGATTTTGTGGCATCAAAAATTGAATCTGTCGTTGATTTGTAGTTTTTAAAATCTATGAGGGCCATTTTATAGTTCCCCATGTTTTCATAAGCGTTGGACCTATAGAAAAAGCCATTTTTTAGATTTTCCCTCGCTTGGATGGTATCGGCCAAAGCAATGGATTTGTTTAAATATGTAATGGCCAACTCAGGTTCCTTTTGTGCATTGTAAACGTTGCCGATGTCATTAAGAACTTCAGCAGTTTTATTTCTATTGGTGGAATTTTCTAAAATGGAAAGGCTTCTTTCCAAATATGAGATTGCGGTTTCGAACTGCTCTAGCTCAGCATGGGCCTTACCTAAATTATTGAATGCTGTTGCCTGAAGAATTACAATTCCCATTTCTGTAGAGATATCAAGGCTTTGCCCTAGTATTTCAATCGCTTTTTCATACTCTTCCAGATAATAATAGGTATTACCAATATCGTTGAGCGCCTGGGCCTCAAAATACCTGTCGTTTTCATTCCGATATATTTGTAGGGCTTGAAGGTTGTAGTCAATAGATTCTTCAAAATTATGAAGGTAAAATTCAATGGCCGCCAAATGATTTAAGGCATCTGCCTTTCTGATTTCCTCATCGATTTTTGCTAAAATGTTTAAAGCCTTCAATGTCTCTTTCAAGGCAATGTTATGGTTTCCCATATACATATTGATTGAGCCAATAAAATCGTATGTCATTGCAAGTCCGGACGAATCATTTACTTCTTCCAAGTATAATTTTATATTCTTATCCAGTAAGCCCAATGCCTTACTATAGTTACCTTCAGAGTATTCTAATATGGCCAAACCGTGATTTACTCCTGTAAGCCCATCTAAATCCATTAACTGATTGTATTTCTTGAAAGCATTTTGATAGTAAATTCTTGAAGAGTCTATATTATCCACATTGCTATGATAGACGCCCAAGTTGTAAAGACCACTAGCAACACCTTTTTCAAAACCAATTTTTCTTGATAATGCAAGCTGCTCCTCAGCAAATTTTTTAGCAACCTCTGGATTGCTGTAGAGATAAGCATTGAATAAAGCTTTTATAGTTTGGACCTTCAGGGTATCTTCTTTCTGTTTCTTGTAAGCCGAAGTGAGGCTATCAATTTTCTCTTGATTTTGGCCATAAAGACTTGTGGACAATAAAATGGTGAAGAGCAGGAAACCATTTAGGTATTTCATAATCTTGAGGTTGATGGGTTTATCCGAAGATAACCAATAAAGCATATTGAATGACAGCTTATAAAACCATGCATTTCGAATTTTCCATAAAAAGTCCATGTCTCTTTGTGCACCAAATCTATTGTCATACACATTTAAAACATTAAATATCAATATTTTATAAAGATTTCAATTCAACTTCAAAAGTTCCGTTGTCCATATCTGTTTTAAGCTAAGTCCATGGGTGCTGTCCATACTTTGTCCATGCCGAATATTAGGATTGGCTCACTTTCTCGTCTAGGTTTGGCATGTTGAATCCTTAAAACCAGACAATTATGAAAACAATCACACACAACCTCAGAAATTGGTCTTCAATGGCCATGATCCTTACCCTTTGCCTTGCCGTTTCTTGTAGCAAGGATGAAAGCCCCGAACCTCCTATAGAGAATGGGGATAATAATGGCGGAAATAATGGTGGGAATAATGGGGGAGGCACCAATGATGATCTTGAAGCAATCAATAGTACTATAGCCAACCTTAACTACAACGCTGATGAGCTACTCAATGTGAAAGACACAGGGGGTGCAGCTTCGGAGCGTACACTTAATAACGACAATACTATCAACACCGGGCCGACCCAAGGTAGATTGTTTGAATGTCGGACCCAAGAATATTCTTTGGATTCCAACTTTGACGATGTAGCTATATTGAGGCCCACGAATGGAGTGGTTTTCCCGGGAGCCCTCGTCGTAGGTAATCAGGGAATGCTTGATGGTGCACCAGACCCGTTGACTTTGGGAAGAGCACCCGTGACGCTCCGTCTTGACCTGCCTGGTATTGGGAGTCAAGGCAACATTACCGTAGATAATCCTACCAATTCATCGGTGCAATCGGGTATTGATGACGCCCTGGAGTGGTGGAACGCAAACGCCTATCAAGAAGGCTACGTAAATGCATCCAACTCCTCATACCAAGCTTCCACTTCATACAGTTCCAAACAATTCAGTTTGGATGTAGGGTTGAATGTGGAGTGGGCCACGGGTTCGCTTGCCTCCCAATTTGATTATGAGAGTACTACGGAAAAACGTTATGCAGGATTGGTGTTCAAGCAAGTTTTTTACACCGTTACCATGGACACCCCTAGCTCCCCAGGGAGTGTTTTTGCACCAGACGTAACCAATTCACAAGTCCAGAATGCCATTTCTTCCGATACCCCTCCGGCCTACGTAAGTTCAGTATCGTATGGTAGAATTATAATGGTAAGAATGGAAACCACCAACACCGACACTTCCATTAGTTTGGATGCTGTTTTGGAATACGCAGGCGGTGTGAGCGGAGTGGGAACCGTTAATTCCACCTATGACGAAATCCTAAGGACGTCAAGTGTTACGGTCGTTACCATTGGCGGGAATGCAGAAGCTGCCTCCGAAGCCATCAATCTGGCCGACATCGATTCCGGATTCGGTTCTTTAAATAGCGTGATAACTGGAGAAAATGCCGTTTATAGTAGAGATAATCCCGGTGTTCCGATTGCCTACACCATAAGGTATCTAAAAGATAATACCTTAGCCAAAATGGGATACACTACCGACTATCAAATTGAAAGTTGCCAAACCTTCAACTATGATCACGAAAGTGTAGATGTGGACAACAACTCCATATTTGATGTACGCTATCGATTTGTATACAAGACGGCTGGCACGAACAATACTGTTATTGGTGGTTATAATACGGTCAATAACGGTCAACGTTCCGTTAAGAGCCCGCCGGACGGGTCGCACGATGTGGAGGTAGAGTTCCAATTCCAAGATGCCTTTGTATGGCGAGCCTTGGGTGACCCGATTTCCTATAACTATATCAGTAGTCAAAAGTGTTTTGAAGTGACTAATAATTTTATCCTTCAAATTTTCCTTACGCCAATTAGCTGTAATTAATATAGTGTCGACAGTTGGCCGCTCAGGTTGGGTTCAACAACTTGATGCCGGCTGTTACTTTTTGGCCTCAACCAATTCCAATTGGTCCACGCTCACGTTGGTGGTAAACATGCCATAGTTCACCACGGCCTTGCCTTTTTCCAAGGTGTCTATGCTGCCCACAGCTTTACCATCAAACATGCGGACACGGTCGCCGATTTTAAAAACGGGCCTTGGTTTGTTCTTTTCTGCTTTTTCAGCTTTCTTTTTTTGTACTTTTTTCTCTTCCCTAACCTGTACTATTTTCTTCTCCAGCTCTTGGGCCACTTGCTTCTTCTGGGCTTGCTTTGCCTTTGCCTGTTTTGCGGTGGTTTTCTTGCGTTTGCTGTTTTCCGTCTCCACAATGCGCAGTAGTTCAGAGATCAATGGTCGCTTTTTGTTGTCGATAAAGTATCTTTCCGCTGCGGTATTGATCTTATTGCCCAGTTGGATCATCCGCTGATTATGGTCGTAGAGTTCTTGGTAATTCTCCAGCTTGCTTTTTATCTTGGCATTCAGCTTTTCCAAACGTTCAGCCTCTTCCTTGGCTTTGGTTTCCTCATGCTGAAGCCGCGAGCCGGTCTGCATCATTTTACTTCGCTCTTTTTGCAATTTGGCAATGGTGGCATCGAACCGGACCTTACCCCGTTCAATTTTCTTCTTTGCCTTATTGATCAGGGAATAGGGAATTCCATTTTTCTGGGCCACTTCAAAGGTAAACGAGCTTCCCGCTTCGCCCAATACCAATTGAAATGTAGGTTCCAAGGTCTTGGAATTGAATCGCATGTTGGCATTGGTGGCATGTGGGAGTTCATCTGCCAAGGCTTTTAAGTTGGCGTAGTGTGTGGTAATCACACCAAAGGATTCCCTTTCATAGAACACTTCCAAGAAGGCTTCAGCCAAAGCACCGCCCAATTCGGGATCGGAACCGGTGCCAAATTCATCTATCAGGAAAAGCGTACGGGCATTGCACTTTTTTAAGAAGGCGTTCATGTTCTTTAGGCGATAACTATAGGTGCTCAAATGATTTTCTATGGATTGGTTATCGCCGATATCGGTTAACACGCTATCAAACAAACAAATCGAGCTTCGCTCGTGAACTGGAATCAACATACCACTTTGTAACATCACTTGTAAGAGCCCAATGGTCTTTAGCGTGATGCTCTTTCCACCAGCATTGGGTCCCGAAATAACAATAATTCGATTTTCAGGATGCAGTTCAATGGTTTGGGGCCATGTTTTTTCCCTTTTGGATTTGTTCGAAAGATAGAGCAGGGGATGGTAGGCATCTTTAAGCACCAGCTGTTTTTTATCGTTGATTTCGGGCAAGATGGCATTCATTTCAGAGGCATACTTGGCCTTGGCGGCAGTTACATCGATGTGGGTGAGGTAATCTTGGTAACCTTTGAGCAAATCTGAATAGGGCCTCACAAAATCCGTAAGTTCTTTAAGAATGCGCTGTACCTCCTCTTTTTCATCATATTCTAGATTGTTCAGCTCCCTGGTATAGGTCAGTGTCGCCTCAGGAACAATATAAACGATACTCCCAGTCTTTGAAGAACCCATTACGGTTCCTTTCACCTTTCGTCGGTGCATCGCCTTCACAGCCAGCACCCGTCGGTTTTCCATGACGGATTCCCGGATTTCATCTAAAAAATCGGAGGATTGATAGCGTTGTAGGGCAGCTCCGAAACTCTGGTTGATCTTACCACGAACCTCATTGATTTGCTGCCGGATATATTTTAAATCCGTAGAAGCGGTATCACGTACTTCCCCAAACTTGTCGATAACATTGCCCACTTCTTCCGGAATGGATTTATTTTCCTCCCAGTTTTCCGAAAATGCGTAAAGTTGTGGGTAGTATTCCTTGAATTTTTTCAGGAATTTCTTGTGAATCCCTACGGTATTGCAGATTGTGGCGATTCTTCGAAAACCAGAAAGCTCCAACGTGGTGTTTTCAATGTTCAATAGTTGAAGTTCCTTGTTGATGGTGTCGAATCCGTGGTTGGGAATACGATTTTCGTTGCTAAACGAGGAAAGGTATTCAGAGGTTTGCCCCAAAATCCCCAACAATTCTTCTTGGGATGCAAAAGGAGCAATAAGTAATGCCGACTCTCTTCCCAGTTCAGTATTGCAGCGAGCAGAAATCTGCTTCAATACCGTGGGAAACTCTAAATCTTCTAGTGTTTTTGAATGAATCCGTTGCATGTTCTTTTTCTAGCGGCACAAAGATAATGGAAAGGTGTCTTTTGACGGCCGCTATTGATACATCCTTATGATTTCACCATTTCTGCTGCCATGCACACTGCGGACATAGGCGTTAACTGCTTTTTCCATGGAGATAGGGTTATGCCCTTGGAAATAGTTCTTATATCTTTCATAGGCATCTTGCACCAAACCCAAAGAAACCACATTTAATCTGAAATTACCTGATAATTCCAGAGCTGCGGCTTGGGCGAAACTGTGGATTGCTCCATTTACCATTGCGGCACTTGCCGTTTTCACCACGGGATCATCCGCCAGAATACCGGTAGAAAGTGTGATGGACCCCCCAGGGTTTAAATAACTCAAACCTAATCTCGCCAAATTGACCTGTCCCATTAGTTTGCTTTTAATGCCGATGTAATAGTCTTCCTCGGTTAGATTTTCAAAGGAATCCCATTTTGCCTCTCCCGCTATACAAATTATGGCATCAACCTGACCTGTTTTATTGAACATGCCCATAATGGACTTGCTATCGGTGATATCAACATTGAGGTCTCCTGAGTTACGCCCTGCTACCACAACCTCATTGTTTTGAGAAAAATGGCTGGAGACCTTTTTTCCTATGGTTCCATTACCTCCAATGATCAGTATTTTCATAGTACATTAGTATAGATTGTTTTGAATATAGAAAGATACTATTTTAGTACCCATAACCGCAAGAATGAATGTTACCATAGATCCTAGTTGGAAAGTCCATTTATATTCCGAATTTGAAAAATCCTATTTTCAGGATTTGGCTCAATTTGTAAAACGGGAATATGGGCAATATACCTGTTACCCAAAGGGTAAGGATATTTTTGCTGTTTTTGACCATTGTCCCTTTCAGGAAACCAAGGTAGTCATTATTGGACAGGATCCTTACCATGGTCCCGATCAAGCCAACGGACTCTGTTTTTCAGTGAAGGACGGTATTCCGCATCCACCATCGTTGGTAAATATTTTTAAGGAAATCAAGGTGGATGTTGAAAAGCCCTATCCTAAAAGTGGTAATTTGGAGCGCTGGGCGGATCAAGGCGTGCTATTGTTGAATGCTACTTTGACCGTTCGGGGGCATCAAGCAGGAAGTCATCAAAACAAAGGATGGGAAAGATTTACTGATGCAGTGATCAAAACGGTATCCACGCGTCTTGAAGGTGTAGTTTTTTTGCTCTGGGGTGGATTTGCCAAAAAAAAGGCCAGCTTAATCGACAAACAGAAACATCATATCCTCACTTCGGGACACCCATCTCCCTTGAGTGCGAATCGAGGACTTTGGTTTGGCAATAAGCATTTTAGCAAAGCGAATAGTTTGTTGGCCAGGATGGGCAAAGAGCCCATTGCTTGGTGAATATTGCATATTCTAGTTTGTGAAAAGGAATAAATTGGCCTGTTTTACTTCATCTACAAGCTGTAGGCCAAGTAGGCGCTGTTGTACCTCATTTAAAGTGTCCTCGGAAAGTTGTTGTTGCCCCCAAGTGGTTTTGCCTAGCCATTCTTGAATGTCTTGCAATTTTTGTCCATATCGATTGGCCAGAGTCCGATCTATGCTTGGAATTTGTTTGAATTCCAGCGTATACGTATTGATGACCTCTAAGATGTGCTTCAAGAGTCCAGGGTTTTCAGACAAAAAGGAGTCAGTGGCCACAATTACAAAACACGGCCAGGGGGTAGGGCAGTCACCCAACCATTTAAAAACACCCTTGTCGACCAATGGTTTTGTAGTAAAATGTTCCCACATAAAATACGCATTGGAGTCTTCACCTAGACCCTTAACTGCTCCCTCAAGATTATGGATGATTTCGAACATTAAATTTGCAGTATCCCAACCCTGGTCTTGTGCATTGATTATGGACATTAGATGGCTGCCACTTCCCATTCTGCTGATGGCAACAGGGTCATTCTCCAATTCTGAAACGACTTTTCTTTTACTTTTCGCACCAACATGAATTCCCCAGAGCAGGGGAGAGGAAATATACTGTTGAACAATTTTACAAGGGTTTCCATGGGAAATACTTTTGATGATTCCTTCTGTAAGTATTACAGCAAAATCAGTTTGGTTTTCTTGCAACATTTGGGACATTTTGCCCGTGCCTTCGGGCACATCTGTCCACTTAAGTTGAATGCCCCTATCTTCAAAAGCTCCATCCTCGATCGCCAAATGCCAAGGAAGATTAAAATGCTCCGGAACCCCAATAATTCGAACAGTTTTCATTTAAGAAACCAATTTTTCCAAGGTAAATCGTATAAGATCATCGATGGCTTTGTAGCCCCTTTTCGAGAATTCTCCTGTGACTCTATTCGCAAGAATCACGTTTAACGAAACAGAACGATGTCCATGCATTTTGGCTAGGCCATACATCCCTGCGGTTTCCATTTCATGGTTGGTGATACGCTGATCATCATGTGAAAAAGCCTCTAGGACAGCATTGAAATCTTCAAGCTTTGGGGTCAACCGTAAAGTACGTCCCTGCGGACCATAAAAACCTGAATTGGTTACTGTTATGCCATATCGTATACGATTTGAATCAAAAATAGATGCTAAATTTTCATTGCAATCCACCACATAGGGCACAATATTGTACTTTCTCCAGTTAAGGTAATCGTTAAGCGTTTCTTCAAGTTTGGCATTTCGCACGTGTCCACTATCATAAAAGTGCATAAGGCCATCAAAGCCGATACCAGATTTGCTTAGCAAGAAGGAGTCCACAGGTATGTCTGGTTGTATGGCACCAGATGTACCGACCCGTATAATACTAAGCTGTATTTTTTCCTTTTTTACCGCTCTAGATTGAAAATCTATATTGACCAAGGCGTCCAATTCGTTAAAGACAATGTCAATATTATCAGTTCCAATACCCGTGGAAAGGACCGTAATTCTTTCACCTTTGTATTGGCCTGTATGGGTAATAAATTCGCGCTTACCCTTTTTAAGTTCTATGGAATCAAAATATTGGCTGACTTGACTTACCCTGCCAGGATCTCCCACGGTGATAACGGTAGAGGCGATGTCCTCTGGTTTAAGGTTTAAATGATAAATACTACCATCTGGATTTAGGATCAATTCAGAGTTGCCCATCGACCCATCCATACTAGAGTTTTAAGATGCGCCCTGTATCTGAATTATATAGGAAGTTATACTTTAAAGAGCCTCCCAAATACAGTTGATTATCACGTATTTGAGAGTAGTAATTAGTTTGATTATTGAGTACTTCCCTGCCTTTTTTGGTAAGCTTTACAGGATTGAAGGAGTTAAAGAGCGGTTTCAATGAGGTAATGATGCGCTCATACTGGGTGTCACCAAAACCATAATATCCTTGATTGTCTACCAATTTTCCAAGCAGTTCTTTCCTGGATCCCGGTTTTTCTTGCTCAACGGTCTCCAGAATACGGTTTTCCAACTCGTTCAGTCCATTTTTGATGGTCGGGAAACGTTTCAGATGGGTTTTCAAGGCATCGGAAAGATACTCAAACTGAAAATCATTGTTAGCTATCAAATTTTCCAATCGTATTGGGTTGTCGCTGCAGTACAGTTGCCATACGTAATCAGCAAACTCAATATCATCTTGGTTAAGGACTGTTCTATTTTTATAGAGTTCCAACAACTTTTCATCACTAAGTTCGTTGAGCCCGTACAATTTGCTGCTCTCATCCTCATTTCCACTGCACACCAAAGATATTTCTGCATGCCGTCTATGGGTTTTAAGCCAGCTTAAAACTGCCAACATGTTGATTTGGCAGAAAAGGTCGTACTCAAACCACAGTACAATTTGGTCTTGTTGTTTATGGTTGCATAACGAGCGATATTCTTTAAGGGTTTTTTCAACAAACCATGATTTGGAAATCTTATAGTTTTTATTCAGAAATTCAAATCGGGTTTTCCAGAAAGATTCACTACCCACAGTACATAGCGTCTTGCCTTCACAAAGCATTTCCCTCCATGTAATGATATCGCCTTTTATTTTTAGTGATTGCAGTCTGGAAGTGAAAGCGTCCCCGTTGGTAATGTGCAACAGTGATTTCATTTTCAGTTCGGATTTCGTTGGTTAGAATTATTAAAAGTAAGATTTATACAAAGAACTTAAAAATTTTTTCGTAAAACATTGATTTCCAATATTAAAATTTAACAGTGCAGTGGATAAAAATAGGTCATCCACCAACCCTTTTCACGCGGAAGCCATGGCCTTTTAAGAAATCCATTATTTTATCTCGATAATCTCCCTGAATGATAATGATATCCTTTTTAAAGCTCCCTCCAACCCCCAAATAGGTTTTTAAATCTTTGGTTAATTTTTTGAAATCTGAGTCTGCTCCATTATAGCCTTCCAAAACGGTAACTGGTTTCCCCTTTCTTTTTTCATATTTACAGAGAATTGGAGCATCTTGCAACCAATAGGCAGGCTTCTCTTTTTTATTTGCTTTTGTTTCTTCTGGCACATGGTCCGGAAACAAATTCTTGAGTTGGTCCTGTAAATCCACGATTATTTCTTTACCAATCCCAGTTCAATAAGTCTTTCCTGCAGGTATTCGCCAGCTGTAATGTCTTTAAAACCTTTTGGATGGCCCTCGTCTACACATTTTTCCAAACAATTTAGAGGCATTTCGCTCACTGGATGCATGAAGAAGGGAATTGAGTACCTGGAGGTACCCCATAGTTCCTTTGGTGGATTTACCACCTGGTGGATGGTGGATTTAAGTTTGTTGTTGGTCAATCTTGAGAGCATATCGCCCACATTGATCATCAATTGGTCCGGTTTGGCAATGGCATCTACCCATTCACCGTTGTGATTTTGCACCTGAAGTCCCTTGCCGTGAGCACCCATCAACAGCGTGATTAGGTTAATATCTCCATGAGCAGCAGCTCTTACCGCATTTTTGGGTTCTTCAGTGATAGGAGGATAATGGATTGGTCTTAAAATGGAGTTGCCATTTTTGATCCATTCATCAAAATATAGTTCATCAAGATCAAGGTGAAGTGCTAAAGCACGTAGTACATACTGGGCTGTTTTTTCCAGCATTTTGTAGGTTTCTTTGCCGACAGCGTTGAAATTTGGAAGTTCGTCCACGGCAACATTGTCGGAATACTCCGCTTCCAGTTTCGGGTTGTCCTCAACATACTGTCCGAAGTGCCAAAACTCCTTTAAGTCGCCTTCCTTTCTACCCTTGGCGTGCTCTTTGCCAAAGGAAGTGTAACCCCTTTGGCCTCCAATACCCTCAATTTCGTACTTTTCTTTAACATCCTCAGGCAACTGAAAAAACTTTTTGATCTCTTCATAGAGCTCATCTACAAGCTCATCAGATAAAAAATGGCCGCTAAGTGCCACAAAGCCTATGTCCTCAAAGGCAGCCCCTATCTCTCTAACAAACTTTTTCTTTCTTTCCGGGTCCCCGGAGATAAAATCCTCCAGATTTACACTTGGAATGGCACTCATGTCTATTTCAATTGGTTTGTATCAAAAGTAATGAATTATGCAAAACGTTTATAAAATTTGGAATTCTATGGATGGCATTTTTACTACTTTTAGCCATTGAAATTTTAGTGTATGAGATACCATATCGGGGACTTGGACCATAAGATGCTATTGACACTTTATAAGAGCATGCTCAAACCCAGAATGATAGAAGAAAAAATGTTGGTTTTACTGCGTCAAGGAAAAATATCAAAATGGTTTAGCGGCATAGGGCAGGAAGCAATTTCGGTTGGGGTGACCCAAGCCCTTAAAGAACAAGAATATATTCTGCCGATGCACCGTAATCTCGGAGTTTTTACCTCGAGAAATATACCGTTGTATCGACTTTTTTCGCAATGGCAGGGTAAGCAAAGTGGTTTCACTCAGGGCAGGGATCGTAGTTTTCATTTTGGCACCCAAGAATATAAGATTGTGGGGATGATATCGCATTTGGGACCGCAACTGGGAGTGGCGGACGGTATTGCTCTTGCCGACATGCTTAGACGGAAGAAACGGGTAACAGCGGTTTTTACTGGCGAAGGTGCGACGAGTGAGGGAGATTTTCACGAAGCATTGAACGTGGCCTCCGTTTGGAATTTACCTGTGTTGTTCTGTATTGAAAATAATGGCTATGGGCTTTCAACCCCAACCAAGGAGCAGTATAATTGTGAACATTTGGCGGATAGAGCCAAGGGATATGGCATTGAATCCAGAATCATTGATGGAAACAATATTTTGGAAGTCTACACCAAAGTTGACGAGTTGGCCAAAGCCATTAGAAAGCGTCCTAGGCCTGTGTTATTGGAGTTCAAGACCTTCCGTATGCGTGGACATGAAGAGGCCAGTGGCACCAAATATGTTCCAGATAAATTGATGGATAAGTGGGCCAAAAAAGACCCGATTGGCAATTATGAATCCTTCTTGTTGGAGAACGCGGTAATCGACCAGGAAACTATCGATAAGTTAAAAACTGAAATTTCCCAAGAAATCAATGAAAATTTAAAACTGGCATATGATGAGCCTGAAATCATTTTTGATGAAAGTAAAGAATTAAATAGTGTTTATAAAGATTTTGAATACCAGCATATTGAAAATAATTCAAATAAAAAGAATATTCGATTGGTAGATGCCATTTCCGAAGGTTTGGAGCAATCTATGTATAAACACAATGAGCTGATTATCATGGGTCAGGATGTGGCTGAATATGGAGGTGTTTTTAAAATAACCGAAGGCTTTATTTCCAAATTTGGAAAAAGCAGGGTCAGAAATACGCCCATATGTGAATCAGCCATAGTTTCTGCGGCCATGGGGTTGTCCATAAATGGAATGAAAGCAATTGTGGAGATGCAATTTGCCGACTTTGTAAGTTCCGGTTTTAATCCTATAGTCAATTATTTGGCAAAAGTACACTACCGATGGGGGCAAAATGCCGATGTGGTCATCCGAATGCCTTGTGGTGGTGGTGTAGGGGCTGGTCCGTTTCATTCCCAGACGAATGAGGCTTGGTTCACGAAAACTCCAGGTCTTAAAGTAGTGTATCCGGCCTTTCCTGACGATGCCAAAGGCTTGTTGAACACATCCATCAATGACCCAAATCCGGTCTTGTTCTTTGAGCATAAGGGTTTGTACCGAAGTGTTTATGGTGACGTGCCAGAGGAGTATTATACATTGCCCCTAGGCAAGGCCAACCTTGTAAAAGAGGGCAATGCCGTATCAATAGTGACCTACGGGGCAGGGGTACACTGGGCCTTGGATGTTTTGGAGAAACATCCAGAAATAGAAGCAGATCTTATTGATTTGAGAACGTTGCAGCCGTTGGATATGGATGCCGTTTTCCAAAGCATCAAGAAAACAGGAAAAATGATTGTGCTACAAGAAGACACGCTGTTCGGTGGAATAGCCAATGACATTGCGGCACAGGTCATGGAGCACTGTTTTGAATATTTGGACGCTCCGGTGGTTAGGGTGGGAAGCTTGGAAACCCCGGTTCCATTTGCCAAAGCACTGGAGAAAAATTTCCTTCCCAAAGAACGCTTTGAAAAGGAATTGTTGAAACTTATAATCTATTAAAGCTATCAGAATTAACATTTTTTAATACCTTGAAAAACTCATCTGGCCTTTTGGCCGTATATATAAAAATTATACTCCAAATTCTTATGAAACACACATTCTTATTTGTTGCGCTCGCAGGGCTCGTGTTTTCCTCGTGTTCTGTTTCCAAAAGCGCAAGAACCCAACGTAACCTATTTAGCGGTTCATGGACTCTAGAAAATGTCTCTTACGAGAACAACTCAGGAAATTTCAAATCGGTTATTTTTAATGATGTCGAAGATATTTGCTTTGAGGGCAGTGACTGGTTTTTTAGAGACAACAACAGTACCGGCAGGTATACCATTTCACAAAGCACATTTTGCGAAGGTGGCGACCGCTTCTTCAGATGGTCTGTAGTAGAGCCCCAACAAAACTATGCCAGTCAACTACAATTTAAGTTTATCGACGAAAAGCGAAAAGATATTTCAGGCGGAGTAGGCTATCGCTTGAACATTGCCAACTTAACAGAACAGGCGATGACTTTGAAATCAAATGTCTCGGTTGATGGAGAACTGGTTACCATAGTTTATGAATTCACAAAAAAATAATAACATGAAAAATATATTGATAAAGAATACGGCCATCGTATTGGCATTGGGTCTTGTATTAAGTTGCAATGCAGTAAAAAATGCCAATAACACACAAAAAGGTGCGGTAATCGGTGCAACAGGTGGCGCTGTTATTGGAGGTGTCATCGGAAATAATGTTGGCAAAGGAAACACTGCGTTAGGCGCCATAATCGGGGCCGTAGTCGGGGGTGCTGCCGGAGGTTACATTGGTAATCGCATGGACAGACAGGCTGAACGTATTGAAGAAGAAATTCCAGGCGCAGAAGTGAAAAGAGTGGGAGAGGGAATCAACGTTACCTTTAACGAAGATGCTGGGGTTTATTTTGACACCAACAAGTCGGATGTAAAAGGAACTTCAGCAACCACTTTGGATAAATTGGTAGGAATTTTTAAGGAATACCCAAAGTCAAATATCTTGGTAGAAGGTCATACTGACAGTGCAGGAAGCGAGGAATACAATTGGAAACTTTCCCAGCAAAGAGCGGAATCGGTAACCAATTATTTGATTTCTAAAGGAATTTCAAGTGGAAGATTTACTACCAAATGGTATGGGGAAACACAGCCGCGCGAAAGTAACGAAACAGCAGCGGGCAAGGCCAAGAACAGAAGGGTGGAATTGGCCATTGTGGCCAGCGAAGAACTCAAGGAGGAGGCCTACGAAAAAACACAATAATTATTTTAAACCAACGAATCAAAAAGCCCGATGGAAAACATCGGGCTTTTTTTGTTTAACGATAAGAATGTTAAATAACGATTAAATAAGTGATGTAATGACCCAAAATTGCCACGGATTCAATAACTTAAAGGGTGCTTATTGACAACCCCACTCAAATTGAAACCATGAACAAAACAGCTGAAGGTAATACCAAGGAAATTCAAGAGCTCCTTATTCGAATGGAGCGAAATAACAATCTTGTCCAGAGACTCTCTAGAAAACTCAATTCTTATACTTGTGAGCCCAACAATCGTTCCTGTTTCGAAAAACTAGATAATCTACGACGTAGCTTTAGAGTTTTCAAGGACCAACAAAACCATTTGCTGCGACTACTCCACCAGAAAAAGGAACAGACAGAACAGATGGAAGGTCAAATAAAACTGCACCTACAAAGATTTAAGGACTTGGAAAAAGAAATTGCCGCCTACATCCTTACCACCAACAAGTATCAATAAAAATAAAAACACCTTAGTACTTCTGTTTTTTACTCTTTGAAACATTCTTATTATTGCAGGACAATAATTTGATGATAATGGGTAAATCCTCAAACTCCACGTTGGTGGTTCTTGCATTTTTTGCCATATACGTCATTTGGGGGTCCACGTATTTGCTCAACAAAATTGCTGTTACCGAATTACCACCCTTCATGTTAGCTTCGTTTCGATTTATTACAGCAGGCACACTTATTTTTATTTGGGCCAAGTTGATGAAAATTCCATTGAACATCACAAAAAAACAACTATGGAACACCACCTTGGCAGGATTCCTTTTTCTGAGTTTGGGCAATGGCCTGGCTGTTTGGGCCTTACGTTATCTGGATAGTGGGTTCGCAGCCTTGGAAATATCGGCCCAACCCTTGGTCATTTTGTTGATGATGTGGGCCTTGCAAGGAAAAAGAATACAATCGATGTCAATTATTGGCGTGATTTTAGGGTTTGTTGGCATCTATCTTTTGGTCGGCCAGCAGCAAATCATTGCCCAAGAAGGAACATGGATCGGTATAATAATGATTTTTGCCTGTATGTTGAGCTGGGCATATGCCAGTATTTTCGTGTCCCGAGCGGACCTGCCTACAAATTACTTTGTAAATACCGGCTATCAAATGTTTACAGGAGGTTTGGCGTTGGCATTGATGAGTGTGGGTTTTAACGAATCTTGGTCTTCCCCGCTAGTTTGGAGCGGGAAAGTACAATTCGTTATGGTCTTACTGGTTCTTTTTGGCAGTATAATCGCATTTACCTCTTTCAACTATCTGTTAAAGGCTGTTTCTCCAGAAAAGGTTGCCACATCCACTTATGTAAACCCCATAGTTGCCTTACTATTGGGATGGTATTTTTTGGACGAAGAGATTACCTTTCAATCCGTAATAGCTGCAGTGATATTACTTACAGGCGTCTATTTCATTAATACTAAAAAGAAGTTGGCGCTTTTTGAAAGGTTCAAAAGATAGGATAATTCCTCATCGCTCCAAATAGGCCCATACAAAGTTGGGGTGGTGTCCATCCCTTCGCACCATTTTCACCCACAGCAAAGTCATGTGTTCCAAGTGCAAAGCTTGATCGATTGGTCCGGTGTCTTTGACTTCAAATCCCAATTCTTGAATCAGAGGCATTAATTGCTTTTTGGAAACAGTGTCATTGCCAGCAATCAACATCACGGGTTGTATAGAATACCCTGGGTATTTTGAGTTTTCAAAATTTTCAAATCCATAGATGGTAAAAGCCTTGATCACATTTGCCTTCGGGGCCCATTCCTGAATTTTTTCCGAGCCGGAGATTTTGCTTTCCAGGCCATGTGATATTCCGGGTCCCACAGGATTGGTGCAGTCAACCAAGATTATGTCGCCCAAATCGACAATGGAAAGAATTTCTTCGACCGCACTGAATGGCGTAGCCAAGAAAATAATATCTGCCATGGTAACCATTTCTTGAATTGAGGTTGCGCTGAAGTTCGAATTTTTCCGCATCGCATTTTGAACACTATCGGAATTTGGGTCATCATTTCCAATGATGATCATATGTCCCTGGCGCTGCAAATTGTCCGCTAGGGCGAACCCAACTTTTCCGATGCCAATAAAACCGATTTGCATAATAGTTAGGTATTTAAAAGTTCAACGACCAATCGGGCAGCGGCCGATCCAGAGTTTTGCTGTTGTCCGGTCACAAGATTACCATCCGCAATGGCGAAAGACCAAAATGGAGGAGCGACTTCAAAATTAGTGTCCGATATTTTCCGAGCCTCGGTTTCTATCCAATAGGGTTGAATGCGCATTCCCACCGCTTCATCAGCGTAGGTTTCTTCTGCATCAGCAAATCCGGTCCATGTTTTCCCTTTGACCAAGAGTTCGTTATCGGAACCTTTTGCAGTCAGGAGCAGGGTTGTGGCATGGCATATCGCGGCAGTGGGTTTGGCCGCCTCAAAAAATTGTTTAAAAAGAAGCTCCAAATCCGAATTGCCTTTAAAGGTGTACATAGGACCTTGTCCACCCACCAAAAAGATAGCATCATAATCTTGTACACTGATTCCACCAATCGATTTAGTTTGATTTAACTTTTCAACAAACCATGGCAGTTGCAAATAGCCGAGTGAAATTACATCATGGGCAGAATAACCGCTTTCATCGGTCGGATTGGAGTAGGCGTCCATTTCAATTTTGCCTCCCTTGGTGGAGGCTATGTCAACCTCATACCCCGATTCTTGAAAAACATGAAAAGGGTGGGTCAGCTCTGCGGCCCAAAAACCGATGGGCCAACCCGTTTGCTTCGAAATGGCCGGGCTGCTCGCTACCATCAAAATTTTCCCCTTGAAAGGCATGCCATGCGTATGTACGTAACCTTTTTGTTCTATTAGTTTGTCCATTTTTTTGTTTTAAAGGTATGGGCAATTTGTATCCATTGTGTTGGTTGAGTATCTTTGTTAGTAACTAACATTACGGTAAGTGCCAAAATTCATTTCCAATAATAAAGTATACTATACCCCGGTCGAGTATGTATTATCCAAAGTGGGGGGTACCTACAAAATGCCTTTGCTATGGCGCTTGAAAGATCAGGGCAAACGATTTTCTGAATTAAAGAACAGTTTCGAGCGCATTTCCGACCGTATGCTCAGTAAGTCTTTAAAGGAGTTGGTCGATGATCAGTTTCTTGCTAAAAAAGTCTTTGCGGAAATTCCGGTTCGGGTTGAATATCATATCACCGAGAAAGGAAAACGGGCCATTCCAATAATCTCCTCGCTCCGAGATTATGGATTTCAACTGATCAATGAAGATGGTATCCAAATTGAACCTTAGGAAGATTGTTTTTTCTCTCTAAGTCCTTTTAAAGCCCTGTTCAGACTTCTGGGGGTGACCCCTATATAATTGGCGATATCTTTTTTTGAAATTACTTCGGTTATTTCTGGAAACATGCGCTGCAGTTTTAGGATGTTGTCCTCAATGGGGTAGGCATGTTGATAGGAGTGCCGAGGAGCCTTGTATCGAATTTTGTCTGCCAAAGCTTTCATAATAAGCTGGTTGAACTTAAAGTCAGCTTTCAACAAATTATTGAAACACGAATATGTAAATGAAAACACCTTTAAAGAGGTGATAGATTCTACCGAGCAAATGGTGAGTTTGTTACGAAAAATTTCAAGCTCACCAAACTCCATGCCCTCTCCTAAAAACTCTTGGATAAACTCTTTGCCGTTCTCATCTAAAATATAGCACTTCGCAATGCCCTTTTTGATCAAATAAATCTTTGTGTATCTGTGGTCTTGCTCCAAGATCAATTGGCGGGGACCAAATTCTTCCTCATGCATGCCATCCACACCTTTTTGAAAAAGCACTTCTGAGTAGGCCACTAATTCTGGATTCTTTCTGATCATATTCTTTAGGCAGGACAAATGTCCTTTTTTGTAAATGAAAGAAGAAATTTCTTTGTGCTAAAGTTAAGCAATACCATTAGTGAAGACAACGGCTAAAATTGATAAAAACACTGAACAAACTCCAATGTATAGCTCAAAATTTATATTGATATGTTTTGGTTCTTTGTTGTTTTCTGCAAGCTTTAATATGTTGATCCCAGAGTTACCATCCTATTTGGCAAGTTTGGGTGGAGCGGAATACATTGGTTTGATCATAGCGTTGTTTACATTGACTGCGGGACTGTCAAGACCTTTTAGTGGAAGACTGACAGACACCATTGGTAGAAGACCTGTACTGATTTTTGGTGCCTTGGTCTGTCTGATTTGCGGTTTTTTCTATCCCCTCTTGACCACGGTATATGGATTCTTACTTTTACGGCTTTTTCATGGCTTTTCCACTGGTTTTACACCGACTGCAGCCTCAACTTTTGTTTCGGACGTGGTCCCACATCAACGTTTGGGCGAGGCCATGGGAATACATGGAATAGCCTTTAGTACAGGAATGGCCATTGGCCCTGCCATGGGTAGTTTCATTAAATTGCACCATTCCTATGAGGTATTGTTCCATAGCTCTTCCTTGATGGCTTTTTTGGCCTTGTTGCTCATGGTGAACCTGAAGGAAACATTGCCCCAAAAACAAGCATTTCGATGGGCCCTGTTGAAAATTTCGAAAAGTGACATAATCGCGGTCGAGGCCATGCCGGCATCCATAGTGAACTTTCTCGCATATACCAGTCTTGGAGTCATTCTTACCCTAATTCCCGATTGGACGGTAGCGGTTGGTTTTGCCAACAAAGGTGTATTCTTTATTGTTTTCACCGTTTCATCCTTGGTGGTTCGAATCATAGCCGGGAAAATATCAGACCGCTACGGAAGGTCAAAGGTAATTATGGTAGGATTGGTATTGTTGATTATTGCCTTAACATCCATTGGCTATTTTAACACCAAACTCGGACTGCTTGTTGGGGCAGGATTGTATGGGTTTGGAATGGGGGTGGTAACTCCGGCCATACACGCCTGGACCATTGATTTAAGTCAACCAGGGCAAAAAGGAAAGGCCATGGCCACCATGTACATTTCCTTGGAAGCGGGCATCGGATTGGCAGCATTAATCTCCGGTTGGTATTATAAAGAAGACGTCCTCCGTATTACTCATGCCCTATACGGTTGCGCTATTTTAGCTTTAATGGGTATGATATACATCGTATTATGGAATAGAAGGCTTCACCACTAGTTCAGAATGTCAAACCTATGGGTATACTTAATCGTGAACACTTGATTGTCAATACCGTCAATCAAATCATCATCCTTTACAATATTGAACACCACAAAGAGACCTGTATTGGCGTTTTGTAGCCAAGCAAAACGGGCATTTACCGAAGTGATGTTCGACACGTTGTTTCTTTGGATTAAGCTCTGCAAGAACATACGAGGGGTAAAGGAATATGAAAGCCGCAGTCCCCCGACTAAGGCGGTTAAATTGCCTGTATCCAATTGAATATCATTATGGCTCAGGGTTAGGGAACTGTTGAATCGGTCTCCAATACGATATCTGGCGGTTCCACTATTCGCAATTTGATGGCCGTTGAAATAACCACCGATAATCGTCCGGGTATCAAAGGAGAATGCATTGTTCGGATTGGTGATTATGATAAGCTGAAGCTCTTGGTTTCTGTAATTGCCAGTTGGCACGGTAACATCGGATATTGTAAAATCTTCCAACACACGCTCTGTGGTAAAGTTGATGCCCGTATGCACCTCGAACCCGCTTTTAAACTCCCAATGGTTGTCCACATGCAAAAAGCCGGTGATCAATTGATCATCAAAATCCCAATAGCCTCGATAGGAAACATGGGGCCGTATTTCCAACAAATTGCCTGCATTTTTAAATCGATGTGCCTTAAAAACTAAAAACTCGGGTTTACGGAAAGCAGTTCGCTGTAAAAAGCCCACTTCAGGATTAAATCCTTCGCCCACCTCGGTGTAACCGGCACGTAGGTCCCAACCGTTCCAGTTGTAATTTCCCAATATTTTAAAAGCATGGTCACCGTTTTCGATGCCCGGAGTAACACTTTTGGCGACGAAACCATCGACTTCGGCCTTGTTCCCGATTCCCCATTTACCGTCCAAAGCAAAAACTCGATTATAGTCGTCCTCCATAGCTCCCAATCCGGCCCTATTGATGAAGATGCCGCCCAACGAAGAGCGAGTACCTTGAAAATCATGATTGACCCGTGCAACGGTAAAGTTGTTCTTTTGTATGGCCGCTTCATCCACATCATCGGTGAACATGCTCAAAAAACCCACGTTGGTCTGGCCAACCTTACCAGAGAGTCTGGCCCCACCAATAATGGGCACCAAATCACCATCGTCGCCAATACCAATCCGTCTACTGAAAAACAAATCTACTTCTCCAGGACTCCCTACACTAAACTGTCCCGCATTTTCGAGGAAAAAAGCTCTTTTCTCAGGAAAGAACAGATTGAATCTGTCCAAATTTACCTGTTGGTCGTCTACCTCCACTTGGGCGAAATCAGTATTGTAGGTAAGGTCCAGGGTTACGCTAGGAGTAACGCTATATTTGATGTCCGCACCAGCATCAAAATTGGTGTCGGTTTCATTGGGGTCAACCGACTTGTCGTTTACATGTTGCCCCAACACATAAGGAATTAATTTTAAGTTACCTGGATTCCTAAGGTCAAGTCCTTTGAGTTCCCCGGCGAGCGATAGTCGCTTCATATCGAAGCCCAATGGGAGGGATGTCCAAAAGGCTGTTTCGGTATTTTTGCTGATGTTCCTTCTCAAATTGAGCCCCCATGTTTTATCTTTTCCGGGAGCATAGCGCAGAGAACGGAAGGGTATGGCAAATTCTGCACTCCAGCCATAGTCGCCCAGTTGTGATCTCACTTTCCATGTGGCATCCCAATTAAGGTTGGTCCCGCCGATGACACCACCTTGTTGTCTGTTGGCATTGAAGTTCCCCTTGCCCTCATTATCAATTTGGGCATCATACTCCATGCCTTGGGCATTGGTGCCGAACAGAAATCCATTTTGCCGATCGTGATAGGTGTCGATGATGAACAAAAAACTATCCTCATCGTTTAAATCTGCATCTCTTCGAGAGTCGGAGACCACAATGTCTTCGGCATCCTTATCGTAGCAAACAACCGATACATAGAACGTAGTGCTGGAATAGGCCACTCGGACCTCGGTCCTTTCCGAAACCAGTTCGCCATAATTGGGACGCAGTTGTTTGAGATTGGTTATGGCAGGAACGGTCTGCCAAACTTGGTCATTAATAACCTCCCCATCAATAGCTGGGTCTTGTTCCAATGCAGTGGCATAATATTCCGGTTTGTTTGTTGGTTGGGTTTGATCAAGATTTTGTTGTGATTGCAGTATTTGGAGATTCACTACAAAAGCCAAGAACAGTTTCCCGGGGGAAATTTTCATAAAAGGGGTTTGGTTAGACGTTAAATATAATTCAATAATCGGAACTTTGCCGCAAAATTTGTATCTTCAAAAGAGGATTAAACCGATGAAAATGAAGTTTGTTTTGAGTCTAATTTTGGGATTGTCAATTCTTGTTGGAGTGGGCTGTGCATCACACTCAAAAAACATGGCTACGCCCGAACAGGTTGAGGCCCTAAACAAGCTTCTGGAACAACGGTTTTTTGTCATTACTGCGGATTGGGCGAGACCATTACCGACCCAAAGCATGAATGCCATTGCCAACGCTGGACTCCTTCCCTTTAACAGCACGCTCAACCGAATCGATTTGGCGGATTCTGAAAGTTATCTGCGTATTGCCGGTGACAGTGCAATAGCTCGATTTCCATACTTTGGTGAACAGCAAATGCCAGGAATCTATAACCCAAAGGACGCTGGAATTGAATTTAAGGGTGTTCCGACAGATTTTAAAATGACTGCCAACGAAAGGCAAGGAGGGTACAACATGAGTTTCGAAATCAACGATGGAACGGAAAATTTTGAGGTGACCGCTATAATTCTTCCCTCAAATTACAGTACCGTAAGCATTGTAAGTACCCACAGAAGGCTCATTCAGTACTTTGGAAAAATCTCGGCAGACACCAACGAATAAAGAGTCTTTTGTTCAAATATGTTTTTTTCGGTCCCGCAATCAATCATTTTGTCATAGTTTTATACACTTAAAATCCAAAAAACATGAAGACGTACTGCTCAGCCTTGTCATTTTCCCTATGCGCCATATTTTGTTTGTCGATTCTTTCCTGTAATGGAAAAAAAGAAAATAGTGCACAAGAGATGGCGGACGATGTTACCCAGAATGAAGATAATGAACCATCCAGCTCAAGTTTGCCATTGGAACTTTTGAAGCTTCCTGAGGGATTCAAGATTGACACTTTTGCAGAAGGCGTAGAAGGAGCCCGGTCTATGGCGATGGGCAGCGAAGGGACCCTTTTTGTAGGAACCCGTAATGAGGGCAATGTATATGCCATAACGGATACCGATGGTGATTTTAAGGCGGATGAAGTTATAGTTATTGACACTGATTTGGAGCAACCTAATGGAGTGGCATTTAGAAATGGGTCACTTTATGTCGCAGAAGTAAGTCGGCTATTGCGTTATGCCAATATAGAACAACAACTTTCAAATCCATCGGAACCAGAGATTATCTATGATGATTACCCCACAGAGTTCCATCACGGATGGAAATACATCGCTTTTGGTCCGGATGACAAGCTTTATGTGCCCGTAGGTGCGCCTTGCAATATCTGTGAGCGTAGTGACGAAGATGAACGTTTTGCCACTATTACTCGGATGGATGCCGATGGCGGAAATCGCGAAATCTATGCCAAGGGAGTGCGAAATACAGTTGGCTTCACATGGCATCCAGAAACCAAGGAGATGTGGTTTACCGATAATGGAAGAGATCTCATGGGAGATGATGTACCTCCTTGCGAATTGAATCGGATTACCGAACCTGGGCAACATTTTGGGTATCCCTACTGCCATGGCGGTACAGTCAAAGACCCAGAGTTTGGTGACCAACGTCCCTGTTCCGATTTTGTATCACCTGTACAACCACTCGGGGCCCATGTGGCACCGCTCGGGGTCAAGTTTGATACAGGATCCATGTTTCCAACAGAATATAAGGGACATGCATTTATTGCGGAGCATGGCTCTTGGAACCGTTCTTCCAAAGTGGGATATAGGGTCACTTTGGTAAAACTGAACAATAATGAGGCGGTGAGTTATGAACCCTTCATTTATGGTTGGTTGGATGAAGAAAAACAGGAGGCATTTGGTCGCCCTGTCGATTTATTGTTTTTAGAAGATGGCTCGCTCCTAATTTCTGATGATGTTGGAGACGCCATTTATAGAGTTACTTATTCGGAAAAAGACTGAACAATACGTTACAGGGACTTAGGATAACAGCCTGATATTTGTATGTCCTGTAATTTCAGGTGAATCTTTGATTTTGATTGTCTGAAACTTCCAAGAATATATGGGAGGTCGATAGCGTATCCTTTGAGGTGATTTTCTCCAACACATAAGTCCATTCGCCAAAAGGAAATACAAATTCTAACTTATCCTCTTGGTCGAAAACCCGTATGTTTCTATTGAGTAAAATCAAATCGGGTGGATGCGACACAGTTTTGGGCCTTCGCCAACACCTATATCGAATTTTCTGATTCTGGAGCTCATCAACTTTTATAATAAACTCATGGTTGCTGCAAAAAACAAGGCTTTTCTTGGGCTGATAATCAATCATACCAAAAATTTTATACCCCATTTCTTCTTTTCCAATAGGTTCCATGCAAAAAACCAAGCATGTACAAAATGAACCCAACCAGAATAAGACTGATAATCTGTAAGAGGTTTATCGTTTCTAGAGTAGTCATTTTCTTAAATAAGAATTAAGGTATCAAAGAGTAGTGAAATACTCGGTATAAATTGATATATGGTTTGTTTCAATTGATGAATGATTGTTTTCAATTGATGGATATCAATTTTTGATATTATGGTCTAGATGCGAGGTAAATACCATCAAGTTTTACATAGTTTTCTTTTTCAGCCTATATTTATGTGCATCAATGCCAAAATCGACCTAATGAAAACCCGTTTTTACTTATTTATTATTTGTTTTTGTGCCATCATTTCAATTCAGTCACAGCGAAAAACCAATGAACCCAAGATTACAGAGAAATTATACGAATCCATGACTTATCGCAACATTGGACCTTTTCGCGGAGGACGGGTGACGACTGTGGAAGGATTGCCCAACGATATTTTTACGTATTACATGGGTTCCACTGGAGGTGGTGTGTGGAAAACTACCGATGGGGGCAATACTTGGAATAACATTTCCGATGGGTTTTTCAACACTACGGGCATTGGAGACATCACGGTGGCACCATCAGACCATAACATTATTTATGTGGGCACCGGAGAATCTTGTATTCGTGGCGTAAAGACCTCACATGGAGACGGCATGTATAAATCCACCGATGCTGGAAAGACATGGAAACATATTGGCCTTACCGAAACCCGGCATATTGGGGAAGTGTATGTGCATCCCAAGGACCCCAATAAAGTATATGTGGCAGCACAAGGGAATCCCTGGGGCAAAGATGAACATCGCGGACTTTATCTATCTGAGGATGGGGGTGAAAACTGGGAGAAGATTCTTTATATCAACGAGCATTCTGGTATTGTGGACCTCTCCGTTAGCGAAGAAAATCCCAATATAATGATGGCCACATCTTGGGAATTTCAGCGCAAACCTTGGGCATTGCACAGTGGAGGTCCAGGAAGTCAGGTGTTGAAGTCGACCGATGGTGGCAAAACTTGGAAAAAGATTAGCAAAGGCTTACCTCAACTTATGGGTAAAATCGGTGTCGATATTTCACCTGCCAATCCCAATGTGGTATATCTGGCCATTGAGGCAAAGGAACGTGAAGGGGGTGTCTACCGTTCGGATGATGCTGGAGAGACTTTTCGGCACACCAGTAACAATGCAACCACCTTTGCGCGGCCTTGGTACTACATGCATATCATTGCCGGCCCCAATGATGAAGATGAATTATGGGTAATGAACAGCTTTGCCATGAAATCCATTGATGGGGGTAAAACCTTCACTGGAAGTCCGGGCAGTCATGTGGACCATCACGATATGTGGATCAATCCCAACAACAGCGATATTATGATCAATGCCAACGACGGGGGTGCCTCAGTCACATACAATGGCGGTGAAACCTGGTCTACCCTTATGAACCAGCCCACAGGACAGTTCTACCGCTGCATTACCGACAACGGAAATCCCTATCGGGTATATTCCGGACAGCAAGACAACAGTACTATCGCTATTGACAGTCGTGTAATGGACGACGGAATTGGTGAGATGCACTGGGATGTTATGCGCGCCGGGGAATCTTCCACTGTGGCCATGGATCCTAACAATCCCCGTTTTGTGTACTCTACCTATTTTGCCAGCAATTTTGTGGAGTGGGACCGCGATATTGACAATACCCGAATGGTTCGGCCTTATCCAGAGCGCATCAGTGGGGAGCAACCCAAAAATTTGAAGCTGCGGTCCAATTGGAATGGTCCTGTGATTGTATCGCCCCACATTCCCGATGTAATCTACTACGGCTCAGAATACGTTATGAAATCCATTGACCGTGGCATTACTTGGCAAACCGTAAGTGAAGACCTAACCCGCAATAACAAAGACCATCAGGGTAAAGGAGGTGGCCCCATTACTAATGAACAGATTACGGCAGAAAGCTATAATAACTTGTTCAATATTGAAGAATCCCCTCTTCGCGAAGGGGTGGTTTGGGTAGGTTCGGACTGTGGTCTGGTGCACGTGACCCAAAACGGCGGACAAACTTGGACCAATGTAACGCCCAAAGGGCTTCCGGAGGCCATCATCAATGTGGTGGAGCCTTCGCCTCACGATGTGGCCACAGCCTACATTGCAGTGGCGGGCTATAAACTGAACAATTTCACACCCATGATTTATAAAACCAGCAATTATGGTGCTTCTTGGGAGAAAATCGTGAACGGATTACCTAGTGATACTTTTGCACGCAGCGTGCGTGAGGACCCAGACCGCAAGGGACTACTCTACGCCGGCACAGAGACCGGGGTCTTTGTTTCCTTCAACGATGGCCAACAGTGGCTACCCTTGCAGAACAATCTGCCCGAAGTGCCCATAACTGATATGCGGGTACAGCGAAAGGATCTTGTGGTTACCACCCAAGGCCGCGCTATTTGGATTTTGGACGACCTAACCCCCTTGCACCAAATTACAGATGCCGTAGCGCAAGCCAATCATTATCTCTACCAGCCGCGGGACACCCATGCCGAGCTTTCGGTGGCGTACAGTATTGATGGCGGTTTTGGACAGAACCCACCCAAGGGTGTACAGATTCATTATCTGAACAATGAAGAGATAGGGGAGGATACTCCCATTTCGCTTGAGATATTGAACAGCAAAGGTAAGGTGATTCATGCCGAACAGAGTAATAGTCCCCAAGTAGGGTGTGATACCCTTGTAAAACCCCAATTGAAAAAAAGTAAGGGCGCTCACCGCTACCGTTGGAATATGCGAATCGGCCGCTTCGACTGCCTAACCGAGCTCTACACCACCAATCGCGACCTGAGTGCTTACGATGCTGCACCTGGCAACTACAAAGTGAAACTTACCGTGGGAGACCAAGTACTTATTCAGGATTTTGCCATTACCATAGACCCTCGCATTAAAACCAGTGTGGACAACGTCGAGGCTGCCTATGCTGAACGCAATGGTCTCTCCCATTCGTTGTACCAAGGGGCCACTGAAATGGCACAAGGCGTGCGTGACCTTCGAAAGATACAGCAGCAGTTGGAATTTTTATTGGGAGAGACCGATGATGCCCAACTACAAGAAAAAGGCAAGGCGTTGAACACAAGAATAGAAGATTGGATTGACGAAATTTTGCAAAAGGAGATGCGTACTTACCAGAGCAACTACATGTTCGAGGCTCGGCTCTTGATCAAGTTTAAGGACTTTCTCAATCGTATAGGTCGGGGCAACCTGCCGGTGACACAAGGCGTACGTGATGTCACCCGAGACTACTTGAACCAATGGACAAAGCTGAAAGCGAACTTACAGATCATAAAGACCCAAGATGTGTCCCAGTACAATACGCTGCTTCAAAATGCTGGACTGCCAGAGTTGTATGTAACAGAGGTTCGTTAATACCTCTAGCGCATAGTATCCAATCTTTTTTATTACTTTTTCTATGGAAATGGACAGGGAGACGGTTTTATCTAGTATTAAGTCTAAAAATAGTCAATTTTTAATCCAAATTAGAGTCCTTCTGAAAAACCAATCTTCAAATTATACAGCATTAGAATCGATGATAAAGTATCTTTAGGAAATGTTAAAATTTTGTTATAGATTTAGCCAGAACTGAATCGAACTGTATGTAATTTAATGTGATATAGTTCTTATTTTTCAACCTTAATTTTGATAGCTAATTATGAAAAAATCTTTGCGAAACTCAAACCCCAAAACTCACCTACTGCGGCTATTTGCTTTTAGTTTTGTATTAAGCACCTTTGTTTTTACTTCATGTTCTGAGGAAACAGCGGACCCAGAATCACAAGACCTTTCTGGCAATCAGGCACAACTGATAGAATTGGCGCCCGACCCAGAGGAAATCATTACTATTGACGGAGTAGCACTGTCTCCATCCGAGGAAGCCAGAGCTACAACGGCTCCGGGAAATGATCGTGGTCGGTTCAACATCACCTTAAAATACATAGTGCCAGTCACTGAAAGACAAGAAGAGGTATTTGAAGACGCTGCTGCTCGATGGGAGCGTATCATAATTAAAGATGTTCCCTCATTTACTGGAACAATACCCTCTGCCTTCACAGGTTTTCCTCCAGCAGTGGACGGAACTGTGGATGATTTGGTCATTGAAGTGGCCTTGGCGCCCATCGATGGCCCTGGAATGATTCTTGGTTCTGCAGGACCTAGATTCGTCCGCACCGATGACTTTTTGACCCTGACTGGGGTAATGTTCTTTGATGTGGATGATCTTGATTTTCTAGAGGAAATAGATTTGTTCGAAGAAGTAATAGTTCATGAAATGGGCCACGTATTGGGTGTGGGTACTTTGTGGAATGTTGAACCCTTCTTTCCAAGAACCCTCTTGGAAGGCCCTGTGAGTAATCCCTATTTTGTTGGAAACAAGGCCAACGTTTTCTGGAATGCTGAAGGGGGTACTGGATTTTTGCCCATTGAAAACATCGGAGGTCCCGGTACCGCTTTGGGACACTGGAGAGAATCCTTGTTGAACAATGAATTGATGACCGGTTTCTTGAACCTTGGTGAGAACCCTTTAAGCAGAATTACCGCAGGATCTATGAAAGATTTAGGTTATGGTACAGCCAGTGTAGGAGAATCATACGATTTGCCTAAGGGTACCCCAGGAGTGGATCCCGGAGATTTATCAAATGTTGGTCCAAGTGAAGGACTAAATATCGCAGAAATGGAAACGCTTTTGCAGCCCATTGGTTTTGTGACTACTTCTAAGAAGAAATAATAGAATTTTTAAATCCTGCTCGTTGCTCCGCAACGCAGTATAATTTTTTAAAGAGCTTGTTTTGCGCCAAAAGGTACAAGACAAGCTTTTTTAGTATCCCACATACCGTAAACTTTTCTTTGGGGATATTTTTAGGGAATAATAGCAAAGTGAGCCTAAAATATGATTTGCTCCTCGCAACTTATTTGCTGTTTTTGGTAGCAGAGCATCTTAAATTTTATTATATTAAGGTGACTTTTCTTGAAAATTGTGTTTAAGAATAAAATTAAATAGCTATGCTAACAAGTGTATTTATTTCAGTGATTTTAGGTGCTATATGTTTATTGTTTGCAATATTATACAAGCAGAACACTAGCATACGGATTTCTTTGGGCATTATCGGAGTGGTGCTACTTTTTTACGGCGGATATGGTTACGGTTCCATGAACCCCATTGCCCACATAGAAACTTTCGACACCGGAAATAAATTACAAGTGAAATATCCTGTGACAGATGTACAAGTAATATCCCCGGTCGATGGTGATGTTGTAAAATGTCGAATTCTAAGTATGGGTGTTTATCCCGAGACACATGATAAAGACATTTGGGTGTTGTTAAAGCCTTCGGACAACAAGTACTATCCGCAATCGGATTACACCAATACTTCCTATAAGGAAAGTGGTAAGTGGCAGGTGGTTACCCGATTTGGGGGAGACCAGGGAGAATCATATGATTTGGTTGTTTATGAGACCAATACTACAGCTTCGCAATTTTTCAGCGAGACCATCTCCAAATGGAAAGCCGCCAATGATTATGAAGGTTTAACAGCAGAAGAATTACCATCAGGAGCTATAGAAATTGACAGGGTTCAGGTCACTTTGGAAAGTAATTGCCGGGGAATACATTAACTGTTTCTGCTCCTCGCTAATTCAAAATATTGTTTTACAAGACTTGTTTATTAAGCCAAAATGCTTTCATGTCCCGAATCCTTAACGAACAAACAAGAGCTTTGGGTTTTGATGGACATGGTCTCCACAAACTCAAATTTAAGGTCGGCGTCCATCCCGAAAATGTTCAGGTCAGCGGCAGGTGCTTGACTGACCACAGTGTTAAAATCCCCTACATGTACTTCGGTGAGTGTTTCGGGAAGGCGAGCAAGGTTAATTAGCTGATTTAAAAATTTTTGAGCATTTTTTTCTTCCTTCGAGTCGTTGATTACAGTGATGATCCGAATACGGGCGCCCCAATTCATTTTCAACTTATAGGCCACCAACATAGAAAGATCTAGGTTACCAATGTCCCAGCCTATATCCCAATTGGTTTTTCGGTCACTTACCCAAACATTGATGGTATTGCGTTGGCCCAATAAGGCTTTTGGATGTGATAAATAGAGCAGGACGCCGATTTCCAACCGAATGGATTCTTTCATTACAGGCCGCAGCTCGGTCTCATAATCATCATGGTTCTGCAAGTTCAAAAAGATGATGTTCGGCCTGAAAAATGCACCTTGGAGCGCTTGGCTGCTGTAATTGATTCCTTTGGTAAATTCGTCCGTATGAATAACCGACGAAGACGAAAAAACACCCTTTTCCCGAAACGATTCCGAAATAGCCTCCAATGCTTCTGCCAGCCTGCTGTTCTCCGAATAACTCTCTACCCCCAACAATTTTATGGAACCTTTGGGCTTGGCTATATTTCTCAAAAACTCAAAAGTCCCCCGTAACCCATTGATATCTCGCACTGGGACCATTAAATTGGCCTTCCAGGCACGTTGTTGCATTTTTTTCATACCCCAGGTATGCTTGGCGGCCCATTCGGCAAACGAAAAAAACAGACCTGAACGAACATCTTCAAAAGGTGTTTCCAAATTCTGACGGGACAAATACCAATACACCATTAAAACAATGGCTATGGAAATCAAACTCACCGAAGGGTTAATGATGAACATGGCAAAAATAGAGGAAACCAATCCGAACCAAGGTACCCACCTATGAATCTTGAAAACCGGACGATAACTGATTAAGCCCAGGTTTTGCTCAATAATGACCACGATATTGATCATCGCGTACGTAATCAGAAAGAAAAGCGTCACCAAAGGTGCAACAGCATTTATATTCCGCAATAGAAGCGTAGTGAAAATGAGTATTCCGGTAACCAACATGGCATTTCGCGGCTGCCCATTGCTACTTTGACCGGATAAAAAATTAGAAAAAGGCAGCACCTTATGTTCGCCCATGGCAAACAAAATACGTGAAGAGCCAACGATGGAAGCCAGAGCTGACGAAAAAGTGGCACCGAGTATCCCTGCCAATATCAACGGACCAAAAAAGGCTTTATCCACCATAATGTAATAGTTATTAAGTAATTCGGCTTCCGTAGCACTTCTTGAGATCCAAAAGGCAATTAGCATATAGATAACAAAACTTACACCAATGGCCCAGAGTGTGCCTCTTGGAATGCTACGTTTGGGGTCTTTCAATTCTCCCGACATATTTGCACCAGCCATAATCCCTGTTGCTGCGGGAAAAAAGACCGCGAAAACAAGCCAAAAATCGCTGCCACTAAATCCGTTTTCAATAGATCCTTTAAAAGTGCCCCAACTTAAGGCATCGCTGGTGGGTATGATCATGGAACCTTCATAGGCCGCAATAATGATTGAAATAATGGATAGCGCAATAATACCCATGATAATGAACTGGGTCTTTATGGCCAAGTTCGCACTGATATAGGCAATGGTAATCAGCACGCCAAAAACAATAATATCCACCAAAAAAGCATTATGGTCAGGAAAAATACCCAACCAGCCTTCGCGAAAACCAAAAATATACATGGTAACGGCCAAACCTTGTGAAATGTATCTCGGAATACCTAGACTTCCCCCAACTTCGAGACCCAGGGCCTGAGACACTATGGCATAGGCTCCTCCAGCACCAATACGGATGTTTGTGGTAATGGCCGACATTGATAGCGCGGTACACAAGGTGATTAAAAAAGAAATACCAATGATCAACCAAGCCCCCAAAAGACCAGCGTTTCCAACCACCCATCCCAAACGCAGGTACATGATGACGCCAAGAATGGTCAACAAGGTGGGTGTAAAGACCCCGCCAAAGGTTCCAAATTTTTTGAGGTTTTTAGTTGGTTCTTCCATTTATAGGGACTGGTCGTATTTCGGTATTAAAATAGTGATTATATGAGTATGAATGCATTCCGGTCAATATTTTCACTACCACCCCAAATAACCTCCTAAAACATTGGCTTGCCATAATTACGACCTACGCTTGATAATAGGTCAAAATACTTTAATAATTTATAGGGAACTGGAATATGACCCGGCAACAAATCAATTGGGTCAATCAATATGATTTTGAAATGAACCTTTTTTAAATGTAACTTCACCTGATGAATTACGATGTCATTATCGTTGGGGGAGGGCTGGCCGGACTTACCGCCTCAATTTATCTTTCCAAAAAGGGTTTGTCTGTTTTGGTTCTGGAGAAAAGTCCTTATCCCCATCACAGAGTATGTGGAGAGTATGTTTCGAATGAGGTCAGACCCTTTCTGGAGTTTCTGGGTTTGGATTTGAAAGAATTGGGAGCAGTTTCAATAGAAACCTTCTCGCTAAGTAATCAAAAAGGGAAGAAGCTTAGCTGCACACTGCCCTTGGGAGGTTTTGGAATTAGCAGATATGCTTTGGATAACGCACTGTATCAACTAGCTTTGAAACAAGGAGTTCAAATAGTATTCGAAACGGTTTCTTCAATTATTCATGATGGTGGCCAGTTTTTTGTTCAGAGCAAAGAGAAGGAATATAAAGGCAAAATGGTCATTGGTGCTTTTGGCAAGCGCTCAATTTTGGACAAAACAATGAATCGCTTATTTATTCATGGGAAATCGCCATGGCTTGGAGTTAAATGTCATTTTCAAGGGATGGATTATCCTGAAAATGAGGTTTCCCTACATTGTTTCCCTGGGGGCTATGGAGGTCTGTCCATGGTGGAGAATGGGGTTGTAAATTTTTGCTATTTGACCAATTATCAAAGCTTTCAACGGTACAGGAATATTGATAGCTTCAACGAGGAGGTGGTTTCCAAAAACCCGTTTTTAAAAAAGTTTTTGGAGAGTGCCCACCCCGTGTTCAAAAACCCACTTAGTATAGCTCAAATATCCTTTGCAAAAAAGGAAGTGGTGCACGATCATATTTTAATGTGCGGAGACAGTGCCGGACTTATTCATCCACTCTGTGGAAATGGTATGGCCATGGCCATACACGCAGGAAAGATAGCATCAGATGTAATTGTTCGTTTTTATACAAAAAAAACGTATTCTCGAGCGGATATGGAAAAGAATTATAAAATTTTGTGGAAATCAAATTTTAATTCTAGGTTATATTTCGGAAGAAAAATACAAACCATGATCACCAATCCATTAATGGTCAATAGTGTATTTTCCATAATCCCAAATTCTGGAACATTTCTTTCCACAATCATAAAGCGAACCCACGGAAAACCTATCTTAGTGTAATGGATTTTTCAAATAGAAGTTTGGTTGAGGAATATCTGGACGACCCCAACCTAGAAAAGGAATCCTTCAGAAAGGCCTATTTGGACATCAATCGATGTAACACGCTCCTTGGTGGCACTGCCATTACCTTAAAAGCAATTAAGGATCTAATTGAATGTCATCCAAAAAAGTCATATACAATTTATGATATGGGTTGTGGAGATGGGCATTTACTTCGTGAAGTGGCCAAAAAATTTAAAAACACGGGGATAACGTTGAATCTAGTTGGATTTGACCTAAGGGATGATGTGATACAATTGGCAAGAGATTCTTCTCAATCGTATCAATCAATCTCGTTTAAAAAAGCGGACATCCTAAGTCTAGATGAGGTCCCGGATTGTGATATTCTTCTCTGTACCTTGACCATGCATCACTTTGAAGAAAAAGAAATACTGAAATTTATCGAGATATTCTCTGAATTGGCCAAAGTAGGTGTCATCATCAATGATCTGCAACGTAGTAAATCAGCCTATTTTCTATTTCACGTTTTCAGTCTTTTTTTTATAAAGTCAACCATTGCCAAAAGAGACGGTCTTATCTCAATTAGCAAAGGATTTCGTAAGTTAGAATTAAAAAGAATGGCAGACAATCTCAAAAACGTTCACCATACCATTACTTGGAAATGGGCCTTTAGATATTTATGGGTGATGAAGCCCATGCAACCAAATTGATTTATGGCTCACACAAGAATTATTCAGTTGGCTAAGGCACTGCCTCAATATAGTCGTTCCACCCAAGAAATCATTCCCTTTGTGAATCTTTGGCTGGAAGGACAAGATGAACGGTTTCGAAGAAAAGTCATCAAAATTTTCGAAGGTTCGGGTGTGGACAAACGTTATGGTATTATGCCGATTGAAGATGTTTTTGTGACCACATCCTTTGAAGAAAAAAATGCTGTTTATGTTGAAGAAGTAAAGAAGCTGGGCAAAAATTCTCTTACCAAAGCATTACAAAAAGCCTCATGGCAACCAGAAGATTTAGATTTCATCATTACCGTAAGTTGCACGGGGATAATGATTCCCTCTCTGGATGCCTATTTAGTGAATGAACTACAATTGCGACAAGATATCGTAAGACTTCCTGTAACTGAAATGGGATGTGCGGCGGGGGTGTCGGGAATCATATACGCCAATAATTTTTTAAAGGCGAATCCTGGCAAACGTGCAGCGATCATTGCCGTCGAAAGTCCAACGGCAACCTTTCAGCTCAACGATTTTAGTATGGCCAACATGGTAAGTGCCGCCATTTTCGGTGATGGAGCGTCCTGCGCTTTGTTATCTTCCCATGCCAATGACCATGGCCCAAAAATTTTAGGGGAGGGAATGTACCATTTTTATGATGCCATCGAAATGATGGGGTTCGATTTGACCAATAGTGGTCTAAAAATGATTTTGGACCCTAAGGTGCCTGAAACCATTACGGAGCACTTCCCTAATTTGACCCATCCATTTTTAAAAACTCTGGGCTCAAATATTGAACAAGTACAGCATCTTATTTTTCATCCAGGAGGAAGAAAGATTGTACAGACGGTTGAAGATTTGTTCGGAAAATTGGGAAAAAATATTGACGAAACACGGAAAGTACTGAAGGATTATGGAAACATGAGCAGCGCAACCGTACTCTACGTCTTGGAAGAATTTATGAAAAAGGAAATCCCAAGGGGGGAACAGGGAATGATTTTAAGTTTTGGACCCGGCTTTTCTGCACAACGCGTTTTAATTGAATGGTAATGGAGACAAACAAAAGACCCATCGCGTTGATTTTAGGGGGAAGTTCTGGTTTGGGAGCGGCCACCGCCCAAAAACTCGGAAAGGCAGGCTACGATTTGGTCATTGTGCATCGCGACCGTAAAGCCGATATGCTGGAAATTGAAAGTTTTTTTGACCAGCTACGTCAAGAAGGAATAGAATGTCATAGTTTCAATAATGATGCGGTGACGCTACCTAAACAACAAGAGCTTTGGACAGCAACGAAGAGCCTAATAAAAAATCGAAAAATCAAAGTATTGGTCCATAGTATAGCCAAAGGAAACCTAAAGCCTATGACAGGAAGTACCGGTGTCTTGACCAATCAAGACTTCCATTTGACCCTTCAAGCAATGGCAGTCAGTCTGTTCGATTGGGTCAAATTAATTGTAGAAGATGATTTTTTTGATTCGGATGCACGAGTCATAGCCTTTACCAGTGAGGGAAATAGCAAAGCTTGGCGCGGCTATGCAGCAGTTTCTGCCGCAAAAGTCTCTTTAGAAGCTATCGTCAGGAACATAGCGTTGGAGTTTGCTTCTATGGGAATTAAGGCCAATTGTATACAAGCTGGTGTAACCGATACCAAATCGCTTCGCATGATTCCCGGGCATGAGATTTTGATTGAAAAAGCCCTAAAACGCAATCCGAACAAACGTCTGACGAGTCCGGCTGATGTAGCCAATGCCGTTTATTTACTAACATTACCGGAAGCACGCTGGATTACAGGTACCGTAATCAAGGTAGATGGGGGAGAAAGTCTGCAATAATGAACACTGACGAAATCATACAAAGCTTACCGTATTCAGAGCCCTTTCTTTTTGTGGATGAATTATTGGAAGTTGATGCCGAAGGAGCAAAAGGTGTTTATACCTTTCGGTCTGATATGCCCTTTTATGAGGGACATTTCAAGGGAAACCCCATCACCCCAGGGGTAATTCTTACAGAATGTTGTGCACAAATTGGCTTGGTATGCCTTGGAATATATTTAGTGGATGGCCAATTTGACCAAAATTCGAAAATTGCCCTTACAAGTTCAGAGATGGAATTTCTTTTGCCGGTATTTCCTGGAGAAAAAGTAATTGTGACTTCCAAAAAGGTATATTTCCGATTTCATAAACTTAAGTGTTCGGTAAAAATGTTCAACGAAAAAGGCGAACTGGTTTGTAGGGGAACCATTTCAGGAATAATAAATAGCGATGATGCATAGGGTAGTGGTAACAGGTATTGGCGTGTGTGCGCCCAATGGAATTGGCCTGGAAGCCTTTGAAAAAGCCCTTGTCGAAGGGATATCGGGAATAACCCATAATCAAGAACTCGAAAAACTTAATTTTTCTTGTCAAGTAGCTGGAAAACCAAATATTGATAATGTTAACTTAAATGAATACTTTAATAAAATTCAATTAAAAGGATTGAATTCCTCCGGCATCGTTTATGGGACAATTGCGGGGTTGGACGCTTGGAAAAATGCTGGTTTGGAACTTCAATTTCAAGAACCGGATTGGGACAGCGGAATCATATTTGGTACGGGAATCCTTGGAGTGGATAAATTTCGTGAAGCCATTTACAAAGTAGACGCAGGAAACGTACGACGACTGGGAAGCACTTCAGTAATTCAGACCATGGCAAGTGGTATTAGTGCGTACTTGGGAGGGATAATAGGTCTTGGGAATCTAGTAACAACGAATTCTTCAGCCTGTACCACGGGAACCGAAGCTGTATTGATGGGTTATGAGCGCATTGCGTCTGGCAAAGCGGTTAGAATGTTGGTGGGTAGCTGTAGTGATAGCGGACCCTACGTTTGGGGCGGCTTTGATGCTATGCGAATTTTACCCACAAAGTTCAACAACCAACCCGAAAAGGCAAGTCGACCTATGAGTGCCTCCGCATCTGGTTTTGTTCCTGGTAGTGGGGCAGGGGCATTGGTCTTGGAATCCTTGGAAAGCGCTTTGACTCGTAAAGTTCCCATTTATGCAGAAATACTGGGAGGTGAAGCTAATAGTGGTGGACAACGACAGGGCGGGAGTATGACCGCTGCAAATCCTATCGCGGTGCAACAATGTATAACCAAGGCTCTGGAAAATGCCAAAATCGTAGCCAACGACGTGGATGCCATTAATGGACACCTGACTGCAACAACAAAGGACCCCGACGAAATTGTGAATTGGAGTACTGCTTTGAAATGTTCTGGGAAGGATTTTCCATTTATTAATAGTTTTAAAGGACATTTTGGGCACTGTTTGGCCGCTTCAGGTAGTATAGAATGTGTTGGGACCGTACTTCAGTTGAGGTCTGGGAATCTTTACGGAACGATGAACTGCGAAGACGTTCATCCCAGAATTTTAGAACAGGTGGATGCTTCAAAAATTGTTACTCATTCGTTGGACTTCGCCCCAAAAATCATTGCAAAGGCCAGTTTTGGTTTTGGAGATGTTAATTGCTGTGTTATTTTTAGGCAATTCAAAAAATAATATGAAAAAGACCGTATGGAGAACTTTGAAAGACTCAAGGAAATTGTAACGCAATACCTGCCAGATGATGTGGACGCCAATCAAATAAAAATGGAAAGCAATTTCACGCAAGAATTGAACATTAATTCTGCGAACTTGGTGGATATTGTATTGGATGTTGAAGATACATTTGACATACAATTGGAAAACGAGGATATGGATGGCATGCAGACGGTTTCTGATGCCTTGAAAATAATTGAAAACAAAGTGGCCTAAGTACCATTTCTAAATTAGTTACTTGATGAATCGTTTTTGGACATGGGCAAAACCAAAGCTCTTCGTGGACAACAAGCTATGGGTCACCTACTGCCTGGTTTATTTTTTGTGGGGATTGGGAATGAATTGGGTCGGTCAACAATTGGAGATAGCCAAATTCACGTTTTGGTGGCAGGTAATTACGTGCTACATCCTCTATATGGTTCCCATTTCACTTTTACTGCGTGGTCTGCCTTTTCATCAGCAGTATGCTTACGGTCTAATTGCCATGGGGCTTTTAGAGTTTGGAGGATATGCACTGGAAACTTCTTATGCCTATCCCAACAATTTTTTAGATCAACTTTTCAATGAAAGAAACTTCAGTTTGGGAATGGCACTCTTTTTTGCGCTTTACTTTCCTTTGGGAAATGCTCTTGTAACAAAAATTTACGGTGCCATTTTTAAAGAAACAGTCAAGCCATAACTATTTGGCAATCTCCAATTCAAAATAAACCAAGACCAAATTGTCTTCTCGCTGCTTTTTGATCTTTATATTGAAATCGGAAGAATAGAGTTCGCCTCGACCTTTCAATTTCCCATTGGTCTGTTCAAAATCAATTCGGAAAGGCTTTTTTATTCCCTTTAGGGTCAAATCACCCAAGACCACCCAAGTGTTACCCTTTTTTCGGACCTCTTTGCTGGTAAACGATATTCTTGGATAGGTCTTTGTGCTAAAGTATCGCGAACTCCTTAGTGACCAATTCCGAAGGCCATTATTCGTATCCAAGGTTGCGGACTCCACCGAACCTTGAAATACTGAATTGGACGGGTTTTCCCAATCAATTTTTGATGTCGATTCAAATCCTCCGATAGTTCCTTTCACGTTTTTGGATGGAAACTCAAAAGTAATTTTGGCAGTTGTAATGGTTACATTCTGAGCACTGATCCAGAAAGTTGGCAAAAGAACAAAAAATAGGATAAAGTGATTTTTCATAGTGTTTAATTCTCGATATATCCTTCAATATATGAATGGTAAAAGTAATATTACTAAGGTAATTTACGCTAGGCTTTTTTGTTTTCCTCTACTCATTTTCTAAACTGGATTACGCAATAAAATGCCAAAAATCACTTAAGGAAGAATTCACCATAAATGTATAGAAAGAAAATGGCGAGCCGGTTTTTTATGTCAACTTGTGTTTCAAATAATCATTTAGACTCGACAGAACGGTTTATATGAAAATCAACATAGAAAACCACAGAATTTTTAAGGTTTGGCAACAGCCAATTCTGCTAAGTAATTGTTAATTTTAACGGAACAGTGAATTGCCCGTGCATCTTCCCCCGATTATAAACGCTGTCTGTTGAAATTTAACATGACAGCCATTTTTAAAACAACCCAAAAATAAATAGTATGTGGTACAACGACTTACGGCCGAATTCTGAGTTGGCCAACGATAGGTATGCCCTTATTATGTTGGATGAAGAGAATGATTACCAACGTTTGATGGATAATGAGGATAAAAAAAGAACAATTACAAATCTTCAACTATTGAAACAGGGAATTAAGGAAAAGGTTCCCCCAAAAACGGTGGACAACAATTTGCTATTGGCTTCTTGGAACCTTAAAAATTTTGGTCGAATAAAAACCCGTACAGCAGAATCGCTGTTTTATATAGCGGAAATCATCGATGCGTTTGACATTATTTCCATACAGGAAATCAATAGTGATTTAGGGGATTTTAAAAAAGTAATGAAGGTACTGGGCAGCCATTGGAAATATACCCTGAGTGACGTTACAGAAGGAACTTCTGGAAATGATGAACGGTTTGGATTTATTTATGATTCGCGGAGGGTCACTCATTCGGGCCTATCCGGAGAGTTGGTGATACCACCCGAAGTGGCCGACAACAATCCCATCATAAAACAGCTTAAGCGTACCCCTACATTTACTGGTTTTGAAAGTGGTTGGAAGAAATTTTCCATTGTCAGTGTCCACTTGCACCCTGGCGATGACAATAATGATCCTGGGGAGCCGACCGACCAGGAAATTAGAAGGGAGGAAGTACGGTTACTGATGGATCTCTTGGCCGATAAACTGACCAAAATTCCATTTGAGGACCGCAATATGATCATATTGGGCGATACCAACCTGTATGAAGATGATACTGCTATTGTCGATTTGATCAATGCACAAGGTTTTGTGGAGAGCGATGGGCTTCACGGCAAATTCACCAACACCAGTTTGAACCAGATTTACGACCGTATTTTCTTAAGGGTGGACCAATACTTTAAAATAGCTACGGACGAGTCAGGAACCGAGGTCGGCGGGGTCTTCAACCTGTTCGACTACGTGTACAAAAACACCCCTGAAACCATCCAAGTATATCATGACCTCATGCGGGCTCATAAAACAGACCCCAGCACACTAACTTCCGATGCTGCTTTCACAAGCTATTTTAACGCCCATTGGAAACGCAACCAAATCAGTGATCATTTACCCGTTTGGTTAGAAATACAAACAGATAGTAGTCATAGTTTTTTAGATAATAAGTTAAATAAGATTGTCGCTGAACTCTGACTGTACTCTGTACCACGGTCTTTTTTGGGATGGACGGCCACGATGACAATATATTAAGGGTTGGTCCAATAATCCACCACAAATACCTTTTCTAAATGTGGTTGTAAGCTTTCTACAAACGCTTTATGGGCGGGATGGGGAGCATAGATGGAGTCCCTTGCTTCTTCCGATTCAAAAGTCAGCAGGTAACAATGGGTAAAACCCTGATGTAAATCCTCCGGACTATCATTAAGGCCCCATTCAAAATCCTTGATCACAGGGATCTCTTTAGTAAGGTTGTAAAAGGCCATAGTAAGATCATGAACATCTTGTTCACTTGAATCTTCTTTAAACTTGAAGATGACCACATGCCTTAATAATCTGTCTTCCGTATGCACTACAGATTCATGGTCTTTGATTGAAGATTCCGCTTTTTCAGTTTGGTTTTGCTTGCAGGAAAAAGAAGAACATAGCACACCAATAAAGAATAGTGTATGGCAAAAAGTTGTTTTCAAAATCGTTGTTTTAATTTTTTAAAAAGGTAGCTATAAATTTCTTCAGGAATCAAACCTCGTTTTTTTCTCTACTTATTTTTTGAAAGCGATAAATGAAAGTCACAAGCTTCCATTACCCATAAAATCGATAACGGTTTTCCCTTCTAAATTCGAAAGTATACTTTGGTGCACTTCTCCGGTTCCCAAAAATCGATAGCGTACCCCAGCAATCCGCCCTATACTTTCATTATAGCTTCCTGAGAACAGTTTTTGACCACGTGAAACTACGTTTAAGGTCTTATCCTCCACCAGTATTTTGATCTCCATGGCTTCGGAAAGGTCAAGCCCCAAGCCAGAAAGATCATGCTTTTTCCCGCTGATGTAGACATCGTTCATCATCACCCATAGTTCGGAAGCGCAACCGGGAATGGCAAATGCAATGACCATGGCACCTTTGGTACCCAAAATAATAATGGAAGCATTTTGACAGACCGCCCATTTATCCCGATATGTGTTTTTAATTGTAGAACGAAGCTCAAAATTGTCGCCCGAGATTGTTTCGAAATCCTTGACCATATGAAAGGTCGAGCTAATGGGCTTTTCATTTGCTGTTATCTCTTCAATGGCCCTAACAGGAAAAGCAAGTTTTTCATTATGCAACTCTTGGGATTCGAAGTATTTGGGAATTGGGCGATAATCAACAGTTCCCAACCAACCTTCCGTTTTGATAAAGAGGTCATGCTGCTTGATAGCTTGTCCATCCACAAGGAGCTTGGCCCTAAAATAGCCTGGAAAATAGTATTGCCCGGTAGCCTGCTTTTGACCGGGATCTAAATCAATGGTCTTCTTGGGGTCCCAATACTGTTGAATGTGGATGCTATCAGAATTGATCTCTCCCAAATCAAGGTCAAAGACAACCGAGTTGGGCAAGCCTTTGGCAATGGGCCTGCTTTTGAAGACCACTTTCGAAACATCGATGGGCTCTCCTGTTGGGGCAGGGCCGCGAAGGGAATAAAAAGAAATGAAAACCAGGGTCATGACCGAAGCACTAAGCATAATAATGCCCAGATTGGCCCTTATCTTATTTGATAGGGTTGAACTACTTTTTTTAGGGGCTTTACCCTTAAAATCCCTCCAGTTTTGAAAACCTGCAAACTGGGCCAGCGTATTCAGAGTGGTAATGCTAGGTGCACTTTGATAGTCAATTCGGCCCCAAACTCGTTTAAGGGTCACAGGGCTCAAAAGTACCTTGGTCTCTTGTTGAATGCGCTCACTGAGCTCTACGAACATATCATTGTGCCATGTATCGGAAGCACCCCAGCCCAATTGCGACTCAATGTGCTCTAAACATTTTTGAACATATGTCTGTTCGTGATACATGACTTGTTGATAGACCACAAAGATTACAAAAATTTCAAAGCATGAATGGGAATGAATCAACTTGAACCAACTTGTTTTCTTCATTTGTTCTGTTGCGTCTTACTTAGTGGAATCAAAAATCAAAAAACATGTTCAAGTCAACTATTTCTTTTGTGTTTCTACTTTTTTATGTGACCGTCGGACTCGGCCAAGAAACCATTCCTCTGGATACGGTCCATTGGGATATCAATGCCCGATCTTACGTACTCGAACCCTTCAAGGGGAATGACGCCATTTATCTGCAGGCGGGGAGGATGACCTTGAAAGATGCCTCTTTCTTGAATGGAACCATTGAGTATGACATTTATATGAAGGAGACCCGAGGGTTCCCAGGTGTCTATTTTAGAGTGAATGGAACCAATGCCGAACATTTCTATATTCGTCCACACCAATCAGGTAATCCAGATGCCAACCAGGCTGTTCCCCTGACCAAGGGCATAAGCCCATGGCAATTTTATTTCGGACCTAAGTATTCCTTTGTCTACGATTATCCGGTAGATGAATGGATGCATGTGAAGATTGTGGTTCATGAGGATAAGGCACAGGTGTATCTCGACCACGCTGAAAAGCCCAATTTATCATGGCAATTGTTCCATGAGGTCAAGGCCGGTGGGTTGAGTTTTACGGGTGGGGGAGCAAGTGGTATGCATCTGGCCAATTTCAAGATCAATAACGAGGCTTATGAAATCAAGGACTTTAAACCCGGCGAGCGAGAGTCCATTGAAGGGGCCATAGCGCAGTGGGAGGTGTCTGATAAGTTTGAGGAGCAACTATTGGATGAACCCAATGATCTTCAATCGCTCATCGATGGTCGCAAATGGGGCGAAAAAATAGTCCTGGAAGAAGGGGTCGCCGCCAATATTTCAAGGAAAGTGGAACTACGGGACAATACCCCAGGGAATACCGTTTTTGCCAAAATCAGCATTACGGCAAAAAGAGACCAGATCCGACTGTTCGAATTCGGATACAGTGATAGGGTAGTGGTCCTGTTAAACGGACAGCCCATCTACAAAGGCACCAACGGCTTCCGGACCAGAGATTACCGATATCTGGGCACCATTGGCCTCTTTGATGCCGTATACCTCAATCTTAAAAAAGGAAAGAACACTCTTTTGCTAGCCGTGTCAGAAAATTTTGGAGGCTGGTTGGTTACGGGAAGGTTTGCCAATGCACAGGGATTGAAAATAGAATAAGCATTTTAGATTAACTGGTTTTTGTAGGTCGCCATGTTATTTAACAAGTCATAAAAACCGGTCAACCAATCTCAACAAGTCTACCCTTTGATTGGGCATATTGAATGCCCCATTCTGTAATTTTTTGAACAACAGGAACAAAGCTTTCCCCAAAGGTGGATAAAGAGTATTCCACACGAATTGGGGGCTTGGTGCCAAAAACCTTTCGCTCCAAGATACCATCTGCCTGCAACGCCTTCAGTTGAAGACTTAGCATTTTTTCTGTAATATCGGGCATCAATCTTTTCAGTTCTGAGAAACGCATTGCACCGTTCCTAAGATACCAGATGATAATACTTTTCCATTTGCCTCCTATAAAATGCAGGGTGGCATTGGTGCCGCAGTGAAAGACTTGGCCTTCGACTATATAGGCTTTCTGTTTTCCATCAACTATCATGAAGAGTATTTTATACTGTCAACCATGACAGTTATTGCATAGTGAAGATATTAGAAATACTTTTATACTGTAAAAAGTATAGTCTAAATATATAAACCCATGGCAACTCCATTTGCAGATACCATCGGTTATTTCGCACTGCTTCTCAGTCTATATTCCATGTCGGTAAAAGGGGAAAAGCGGTTACGGACGATTTCATTGGCCGCCAATGGCATTTATATATTTTATGGAATTCTAACAGACGCTTTGCCCATTGCAATAGGCTGCTCTGTTGCTTTGATTTTGCACGGATATCGATTATATAAAATAAAAGCTACGATTTATGGAACAAATAAGATTGGCTAAAAAGGAAGATGCCACTTTCATTGCTTTGTTGGGTCGAATCACGTTTACCGAGACTTTTGGCAATTTGTTTAGTGACCAAAACGGTTTAAAAGAATACCTGAACGCCACTTTTGGGATTGCTAAGATTGCACGAAGTATTGAGAAAGAAAACAATATATACTGGATATCTTTTGTGGATCAGCTTCCGGTGGGCTATGCCAAACTGAAACTTAAATCACCCTCTCCCTTTATTACCTCAGAAAATTTGGGCCAACTACAAAAAATCTATGTTTTAAAGGACTTTTTGTCCATGAAAATTGGAAAACGACTGCAAGACCTGTTGTTGGAAAAAGCAAAAGCAAGCGGCTGTGCACATATCTGGTTATCCGTTTACAAGGGCAATCAAAGAGCCATACGGTTTTACGAAAAAAATGATTTCACAACCGTTGGTGAGCACCAATTCAGCATTGGAAAAGACACTTTTGATTTTATGGCGATGTCAAAGAAGATTAAAAGTGCCTAGGCTTCTACTATATTATAATATATGGGTGTTTAATTAGCTTTTTGATGTTTTGGAAAAGCATGGAACTGTCCACGGAAAACGGAGTTTGTTTTGAATTTTCAACAAGAAGTGTTACAGATTTGTCAAAACTCTCGTATTCCGCTATATTCTTTCTAACTTGTAACATACCACAAAGAATTATTGAAGTGCTGCTATACTAATGGAAAAACGAGTGACCATCTTTTTGTTCTTTCTAATACTGAACGTGTTTTCGGTTAAAGGCCAAGTGAGCTATCTGGAACAACGCAAGGTAATGGTCAAGTCGCAAATACAGGCTCGCGGAATCAATCATCCTGCAACACTTTCCGCAATGTTAAATGTTCCTAGGCACGAGTTTGTTCCCAAAGACCAAAAGGTGTTTGCCTATTCAGACCGTCCTTTACCCATTGGGCAGGGACAGACCATTTCACAACCGTATATAGTTGCTTTCATGACCCAAACACTGCGCTTAAAACGGTCCCATAGGGTGCTTGAGATTGGCACAGGTTCGGGGTACCAAGCCGCTGTACTCTCTAAAATTGCAGATTCGGTCTATACCATTGAAATAGTTGAGGAATTGGCGTTGTCTTCCAAAAATCTACTGCAAAAATTGGGATATAAGAATGTGGTGGTTCGATGGGGAGATGGATACAATGGATGGCCAGAAAAAGCCCCTTTTGATGCTATAATGGTTACCGCAGGAGCTGAATCGATTCCCCAACCTCTTTTAGACCAATTAAAACTAGGGGGTAGGATGATAATTCCAGTTGGTCCCCACAATGCAATAAGACAGTTGATTCTTGTAGAAAAGAAAAAAAATAAGATCATCAAAAAGAACGTAATGCCCGTTCGTTTTGTTCCTTTTACCAGGGATGAAAAAAAGAACAAGGGGTGAATTCTGTCTCAAAATGGCAAGCCAAACTATAGGATGGTTCACCGCAACAGCTATTGTTGTGGCCAATATGATCGGTGTTGGGATTTTTACCAGTTTAGGATTTCAACTGATATCAACTCAAAACAGCTGGTCCATTCTCATACTTTGGTCTTTAGGTGCCCTGATGGCTTTGTGCGGTGCATTGAGCTATGCGGAATTGGGTAGCCATTGGTTGCGTTCAGGCGGAGAATACCATTTTCTTTCCAAAGCTTTTCACCCCATTTTGGGCTACTTATCGGGATGGGTATCCCTGACCATAGGGTTTTCGGCCCCCGTTGCCCTAGCGGCAATGGCCCTGGGAGCTTATGTTGGACCCTATTTATCCATTTCGGGGTTGTCCCTGGCCTTTGGAACTGTATTGTTCATAAGCTTTTTCCATTCCCTAAGCATAAAGAAGAGCAGTATACTTCAAAACATCACCACAACGCTCAAAGTAGTTCTAATAGCGATATTCATTTATTACGGCTTAGTCCGAACACCCGATGCTTCGGCGGTGGTATGGGGTCAAAGCTGGAAAGAAGAACTTCTGTTGCCCGCTTTTGCTGTATCCTTTGTGTATGTTTCGTTTTCGTATTCAGGATGGAATGCAGCCGCCTACATTGTTGATGAGATTCACGATGCCCGGAGGACACTTCCCAAAGCACTTCTTCTGGGAACAGCGGTCGTTAGCCTTCTGTATCTATTGCTAAACTTTGTATTTCTTAGACAAAGCCCATTGGAGGCGTTGCAAGGACAGTTGGAAATTGGACAAATCACGGCTGTTTCACTTTTTGGGGAGACAGGAGGTGAACTCATAAGCTTTGCCATTGCATTGATGTTGTTATCGAGCATAAGCGCCATGGTGTGGGCAGGGCCCAGGGTGACCCAAGTTATGGCAGAAGACCATCTGCTTTGGCGATGGTTTTCCAAAAAAACAAAAAAAGCAATACCTGTTCGCGCCATTTGGTTGCAAACGCTCATGACCTTGGTCCTTTTGTTGACCGGAACCTTTGAACAGGTTTTGATATACAGTGGTTTCATACTCCAGTTGTTTGCTGCTTTGGCCGTTGCTGGGGTATTTGTTGTACGAAGGGAAAAAGAAAGCACAACATATAGGGGAGCTTTTAAAAGTCCCATTTTTCCAATTCCTCAGCTGATTTTTTTGGTATTGAGTGGTTGGATTTTAATCTATCTATTACTAGCACAACCACTGGAAACCGGTTTGGGCTTGCTTAACCTACTTTTGGGTTTTATCGTGTATAAAATTGATATGCGATATGCGAGAAAACAAAAAACCAATGGATAAAAGTTGAATATGCCAGCACACCTTTTGAAATGGGCATGATAAGGCTTCTTTTCCAAAGTGTGCAGTAATCTTTGGAATCCCTATTTTAGCGGTTAAAGGATTTCATTTTGGATTCACTGACTCAAATTGTATTGGGTGCCGCGGTAGGGGAGGCCACCTTGGGAAAAAAAGTAGGTAACAAAGCGTTGCTCTATGGGGCCATTGCGGGTACCATTCCCGATTTGGACATCCTCGCCAATATTTTTACGGACACGATTACGGCCATCGAATTCCATCGAGGGTTTAGCCATTCCATCGTATTCAGTATGCTGTTCGCCCCAATATTGGGGTGGACGGTCAACAAACTCGAACGAAAATCCAATCTGGGCTGGAAACCCTGGGCCAAGCTCTTCTTTTGGGGTCTGTTTACACATCCATTGTTGGATTCCTTTACTACCTGGGGAACACAACTTTTTTGGCCGTTTAAAGCGCGTTTGGCGTTCAACTCCATTTTTGTGATTGACCCCCTGTACACGCTTCCTTTTTTGGTGCTTACCGTAATGGTCTTGTTTTATACACGGGATTCCAACACGAGAAGACGCCTTAACACGGCTGGCTTGACCATTTCAACGTCATATTTGTTGCTGACATTGGTTATCAAAGAAGTGGTGAACAACAAATTTGAACGGGCCTTGAATGACCAAAATATTGCTTTTAGCAACATTAGTACCCGACCAGCACCGATGACCACCCTGTTGTGGAATGCCAATATTGAAACCCCGGAAAATTATCTCATTGCCGATTATTCCTTTTTTGATTCAGCCCCGATTCATTTTACGGTCTATCCCAAAAATCGTGAAGCCGCTGCCAATATTATGAAATACCCCAATGTACAGCGCTTAATGAACATCGCAGAGGGCTGGTTTATTCTGGAACAAAAAAAAGGCCAGTGGTACTTTTATGATTTGCGATTTGGGCTCATTCCCCGAAAGAACCAACCTCCATTTTTTGCCTTTTCCTACCTGCTGAAAAAGGTAAACGGCCGAATTACCGCTTCCGAAACGCCAAAAACGGGCCGGGATGCCAACTATTTGTTATCTGTATTGTGGGAACGAATACAGGGTAAGTCATAGAACATTTGCTATAAGCAAGCATTTGTACTATAATGTTCTGCGTTATGTAACTTGAGCTTTGGTACGGCCAAATGAAAAAGGTTTGGTAGACCTTTTGAAGTAGGAGCGAGGTGAAGCGTTGGAAAAGTTTGTGCTGAATTGCCAGAAAATCTTCTTTAAACAAGGTAATGGAACACTTTTTTCACTGCCCGTAGGGTAGGGGAATGTGTGTGGAATGGAAAAAAGAATCTATTCCTAAAAATCATATACAAGATGAATTCTAATAAAACAAAAATTATTAAAATATTAACTGTACTAGTTTATATAATAAATATTCATTTCAATAATTTGTTATCTCGTTGATATAAAGAAAGTTATGTTATAACAAATAGTAAATGCTTATTTATTAACACTAAAAATTTTAGTATAAATGATTACTAACAAATATATATTGACATAATGTCACTGTCAAAAGAATCAATTTTTATGACATATTGGCAATAAAGTACTGATAATCGTTATAATATATCCTTTTATCGATTTGGTATGCTAGGGATGGAAGGAGATTGCATAAAAATAAAGTTGACACACATTTTGACTAGATGATTTCAAATTTTAAATCATTTTTTATCATGGAGTCAAAAACATCCCATAAAGCCAGAATAAAATTCTCCTTGAAGAGCAAGGAATTTGAAATATCTGGAAACGAAGAATTTGTTAATGAACAAATCGAAAATTTTAAATCTATCATACAAGGTAGTCTTGAAAACCTTGTGGTACAAGAAAATGTTGGCATACAAAGAAAAAAAACAGTCCTCCTTCCGCCCACCGAAGACATTGAGGTAATAGACTATGTAGAAGAGAAGAAACATTCTAGCGCGAGTTCAGGATTATCTTTCGAGAATGTTATTGTTATAGACGGTGAAACAGTTAAGGTAATTGCGGATGTACCGGGCAATACTACCGCAAAGAAAATGATGAATGTTATACTACTATATATGTGGGGTAAAATGCAACTGGAGGTTTTAGAAGTTTCATTTAAAGAACTTAGGGACATGTGTGTTGATTATGGTGAAGTTGACAAACCCAACTTTTCAAAGCATATGAATAAGCAAAAGAAGCTTTTTCTTATAAGTGGTTCTGGACAGAGCCAATCGGCTAAGCTTATAAGACCAGGAATAAAAGAAGCAGAAAATCTTATAAAGCAACTCAATGGTGAGTAAAGTACATCCAATTTTGCTTGCTAGGTATGGCAATGAAATTACAGAACGACTCCTTGAATCCTACCAAGAGATAGAAGAGAATTTTGTGATACAAAAATGGAAGTCTAGTGAATTAGATGCTGGACACTTTGTAGAATCGGTTCGAAGAATACTTGAATTTGAGTTGTTCGGGTCTTTTACTCCGTATGGTTCTAAACTGACAAATTTCAATGATGCCGTATTGAAACAGTACGAAAACGCCAGTGGAGACGAATCTTTTAGAATGTTGATACCTAGAACTTTGAAAAGTATTTTCAACATAAGGAACAAGCGAGGTGTGGGACATGTTGGAAAGATTTCACCAAATAAAATGGACGCAACTCTAATTTTTTATTCTGTTAAATGGGTGCTGGCAGAAATCATCCGTCTGACATCTGGTTTGGCAATTAACGAAACCCAGAGAATAGTGGACGCTATAGCTGAAAGAAATATAGATGTTTTGTGGAAAGGCGAAAACTCGCAAAGAATCTTAAATAGTAAGGTCTCAGCGAAGAATCAAGTCTTAATTCTTCTATTTGATGAAAGTCCAAGGAAGTTAGAAGACATGCGCTTGGTTATTGAATACCAGAACAAACCAAACTTCCTAAAACTAGTGCTTGAACCTTTACATAAGGCAAGGTTGATAGAAATAAATAAAGGTGATGGAAAATGTTGGATATCTCCATCGGGTAAAGCAGAAGCAGAAAGACTAATACTAAAATTAAATAAATAAAATATTATGGATGAAAAGTCGAAAATTAGAATAAACCTGACTTCCAGAGAATTTGAAATAGAGGGTTCTGAAGAGTTCATCGCAAAATACAATGAAACAATAGATTCCTTTTTGGACAAGATTTACTCTTCAGATTCTTCGCAGAATAGCCAATCCAATGGTGAGAATAGCACTCTTGGAGAAGCCATTGAAACCAATAAAATAAAATCAAGTGATTCTATGGATTCAATTAGCGAACTGTCTTTTGGAGAGTTATATCATAAACTACCCAATAGCGCAAAGGATGTGGATAAAATTCTTTTGGCGGGATACTATGCTCAGCTCTTATCAGAAGAAAGAATTTTTTCAACACGAGAAGCGTCAAATTTGCTGGTTGAACAGGGGGTGAAATTATCAAATGCATCAGCATTTATGAAGTCTAATATGTCCACAAAGAAAGTGTTCAAGCATAAAGGTGGCTATAGGGTGTCTGATACAGGTATTGCCTATATTAAAAATACTTTGTTAGTCTAAGTGATAATTCAATATGGCAAGTACTATCTACTTCGATGAATCTGGAAATACTGGTCAAGATATGCTTAATCAAGACCAAAAAGTATTTGTTTTAGCATCCGTAAATTATTTGGTGGAACACCAACAAAAAATTAAAGAATTCTTTGGGGTAGATGGAGAAATACACTTTAAGAGTTTGAAAAAAAGTGGCGCAGGTCGCAGAAAAATTCTTTCTTTTTTAAATAGTAAATGGATTCACGAACAATACGTGATATTATACTATGTAAATAAAGAGTTCGCCACCTGCGGTCAGATCGTAGATTTACTGGCAGAAATTGTTCTACACCACAAAGGTTATGACATATATATTAATGGAAGACATATAGCCTTTACTAATCATCTATTTTATTTTGGCAATTTTTTCTGGAACAAACAGCTTTTTAAAAAATTCCTTGAGTCATTTGTAGAAATGGTACGGACAAAGGACGCAACGGCTATTAAAAATTTCTACATTTTGGTTGAAGAGTTGTATAGCCAAATTGAAGAAAAGGAAATTCTAAAACCTATAAAGGAAAGTAAGAGGCATATTGATGAAATAATAGAAGCAATTGACCGCTTTACCATTGATGTAACTTTTTCTACTTTTTTAGTACTGTGTGATAAATGGTCTAAGCGTTTGGGAAAAAAAATTGATGTTCGTTTTGATCGGTCGAAACAATTAGAACATTATAATCTTTACATAGAAAAGACACTTGAATTGAGTAATACAACTAAAAAGAAAATTGAGATTGGATATGACAACAGGACAATGACTTTCCCACATCAAATAAATTCAGTTGAGTTGGTGAATTCTGTTAATGAATTTGGTGTTCAATGTGCGGACTTAATTGCTAGTTCTTTAGCGTTTGCCTACAATAATGAAGAGGGTCGTTTTGAGAAATTTTCTAAACAAATAAAAGATTCAAGATTATTTGAATTATCTAATGCACAAAGTATTTGGCCAACAGATGATGTTTCGCCAGAAGCTTTAGGAATGTCGCAAGGCAAAGGAATAAACCCGCTCGATTTTTTGGCTACCAATTTCCCGCAAGGTTTCAGGTAAATATGGTTCCATGATAAGATGATAGCAACCGGCCTAAGAGAATTTTGGCGAAAACAATAGGGGAGAGGAGCGGCCATATTTTAGGGGTTTGGTTACAATTTTTCTTGATAATCAACCCGATTCTTTTAACCTTGAAGTAGTCTTAATGGTTACAATGGATCCTAAAATATAGCGACCGACCCGTACATTGTTTCTAAAATTATCTATAAGCCTTGATTTTTTTGTTTCTTTTTTTATCAAGAAAAAAAGATAAGAAAACATAAAAGACTAATAATGATTACAGAAAAACAAAAAAAGGAATATGCTACGCTAAGGGTAGAAATTATTGACATAAACATTCTTTCTTATAGCTTTTTTAGAAAAATAAACCAACTGCCATATGCCTTCAAGAATTTAAGCCGGCATGACGTATTTGCTGAATATAGCGCCCTTAGATATATGGAAAATGGTTTGATACTGCATCTAACCAACTTGGATGATGACAGGTCTAAATTCTCGTTTAGAAAAATTCAAAAAGAACTAAAAAGAAGTTTTAAAGACCAAAAAACATTAAAAAAATTAGATAGCAGCTTAAAAAAATATAGAATTCAAATAAATCATATTAAGGTCAAGCATAGAAACGATAGAATTGCCCACATGAATTATAAAGAAGATTTAAACATTGACCAGTTTCTAGCTAAATATCTTATTCCCATTATTAAAACGGCAAATGAAATAGGAGATTTTATATGGGGTGAAGAAATAAATTACAAGTTCAAACTTGGCAGCCACGAAGGGATTTTAGATTTCAGAAATGAGCTTAAAAAACTTTAATCCAATTTGACATAATGTTAGAAGCACCTAAAGGAAAGCTTCAAACAAGACGAGAGGTAGCAAGGGCTAAGAATTTTGCTCGCAGAGAAAATTTTAGCTGTTGCGGCAAGCTGACGAGAATGTCGTAGAAAAAATCTTGCACACATTTCCTTGAATACTCAAATTTTCAATGAATCTAAAAGGCTAGCTTTTAAATGGCGTTGGCAAGCGATGGCAAATTGTGTTTAAAATAAATTGCCAGAGCAATTTGATTTTAAAAAGCAATCGAGCGTTTGGCAGCGGCTATTTTACATAACGACTAATTATGAGTACAGACGGAAGGTTTGTCGCCAGGGTTGCGGAATTTCGAAGTTTAGAATAAATTTTATTCCGTGTGGAAAATTTGAAGCTACGTAAATTAAACAGGTTGATGACCCTGTTGGTAATTCACTTAAATGCTATTAATGTGAGGGATATTTTACATAATAGAATTATGACTTACAGCTAAAGGTTTGAACCTGAAATACTTATATATCAATCTGTATCATAATTTACATTATGTAAAATAGATAATTTGGGACCCCATATATCGAGTCAAACCGATAAAATGTTTGCTTTCTCCCCAGTTCCATTAAAAATCAAATGAATTGTTTTATTTTACGCTATGCGTTTGTCTTATCCACAGATCACAAAACTTTCTTCCAGGCTTTCCGTACTCTTGGGGCTATTGCTTTGCTTTGGGACGTCCTTTGGCTATGCCCAAGCCAATCTGGTAAAAGTCACTGAGACCAAGTCCAAAAACCGAATCGCTTTTTATGCGGAAAACCATTCCTTCACGGACTACGATGTGTTCTTTGAGGTCAAAGGTTCCAATTTTAGACAGAGTGCGGCCAAACCCAGATGGATTCGGGTTCCTGCAGCATCCAGGGTCCATTTAAAGACCATTATTTTGCTCCGGGGCAAACAACCACAATACACGAAAACTTTAAGGACCAATGACAGTTTATCAAAACGCGCATTGAAAAAGGAATACGAGGTATTGGATATTCCACCACCCAAGGTCAAGCCCAAAAAGCAAATCACCATCTACACCTCCAAGGGTTGTGATACTTGTGATAGCATTGTAAACCAACTCAATGCCCAAAATTTCATTTTTAGAAGTATTTCCTTGGATGAAAAACCCGAAATAAAGGCACAATTGGGCACATTTTTGTCCAAGTCAACCCAAGAAATGGATTCGTTGTCCAGCCCCATTATTAGTTTGGGCGGTAGACTTTACAGCTGGATTACCACTTTCGAACAAATGATGGAAGAAGTGGAAAAAGAGTAAGCATGCACCCTGATCTGCTACGAACCCATAATCAATATGGGCACATCCGATTTTCGTAACACCTCTTTGGACGGGTTGCTCTTAAATGCAAACGTTTTTTTGTTCCCTTTGGGAATGCACAATAACTCTGTATTGGTTCGATGTACGTATTTTACCAAACTATCCAAAGCATTGGCACCTTCGGTAAACACATAGTCAATGGTTTTGTGTTGCGCAGCTGTCTCCGATTCTGTATGCGAGGACTGTTGGCTTTTAATCTGGAACACCCGAATGGGTTTGTCATTATCCTGTTTTAAATCCGAAATGATATCCTGACCGTTTTTGGGAAGTGTATTGCCAAATATGCCCAGACTCAAGCCTTTAAACGTATCCAGTTTATGATCTTCCACCATGATCAGCACGTGGGTGTTTATTTTGTCCACCACAAAATCGGTGATACTGGCCCCCAACAAATTGGTTCTAGACCGGGGCTTGCCCAGCACCAGAATATCCGGCTTTTCTTCGGCTATATAAGTTTGGATACGATTTTTTACGTTTCCGCTGGCCATGGTGAATGGAATGGTGATGTTTTCCTGCTCCCCCACGGTGTTCACCAACTGCTGCAAGGTGTTTAAAGTATTTTTTTCTTGGTCGCGAATGTTGCGTATGGCCGATAATTGGCTCTCCCGGTCCACTAGTGATAGGGCCGGCTTTACGTGAAAAACGGCCACACTTCCATCAATGGCCTTGGCCAATTGTACGGCATTTGTCAATATGGTTTCGGAAGCTTTGGTCAGATCCAATAATACGGAAATCCGGTACTTGTTTTTGGTTGTTTTAGGGCTCATTGGCAGTGTTTTTCCTAAAGATAATACCTAAACAGCGGTTTGTAAAGCGTTTTTAACGTTAGATTAATACAATCGCTGCCCAGCTTCTTTTACTAAAACAAATGTTTAATTTTCTTCACCCAGCGTATTGGGATGGTATAGGGCGCATAGCGAATGGGAACATCCAACCATGTAGCTCGTTTTACCAGGGATTTTTTATGGGAAAATAGGTCAAAAGAATGTTTACCATGGTAGGCCCCTATTCCAGAATGGCCTACACCTCCAAACGGCAAATGCTTGTTCGCAATCTGCACTACCACATCGTTGATGGTTCCCCCACCAAAGGCATACCGTTCCATTACCCGTTTTTGGAACTTTTTGTCCTTGGAAAACAGGTAAAATGCCAACGGTTTTGGGAACTTTCCAATCAATTGAAGCAGATCTTCTTCCTTTTCATAAGAAATAAGGGGCAAAATAGGACCAAAAATCTCATCTTCCATCAATGCACTGTCCATACTAGGTTCATCAACCAAAGTAGGCTCTATATAGCGTTCTTGGTCATCACAGTTGCCGCCAAACAATACCTTTTGTTCTTGGAGCATCGCTTTTAATCCCTCATAATGCTTTTGGTAGCTGATTCGCGCAAAATCTGGAGAAGCCTTGATGTTCTCACCATAAAACTTAATGATGTTCTTTTTTAGATGGTCCACCAAGGTGTCTTTAACCTTTTTATGAACCAAAACATAATCCGGTGCCACACAGGTTTGCCCTGCGTTTAAAAATTTTCCCCAGGCAATACGTTTGGCCGCGAGCTTGATACCTGCGGTTTCATCGACAATACAGGGAGTTTTCCCTCCCAGCTCCAGCGTAACCGGGGTCATTTGTTCAGCTGCACTTTGATAGATAATTTTGCCCACCCGAGTGCTCCCGGTAAAGAAAATGTACTCCCATTTTTCGGCCAAAAGTGCTTTGGAGACTTCAACATCCCCCTCCACCACCGTTACATATTCTGGAGGAAACACTTTTTGGATGATTTCGGAGATGACCTTGGAGGTATGGGGGCTGAGTTCTGAAGGTTTCAGTACAGCAGTGTTTCCAGCGGCCAATGCTCCCACCAAAGGGACCAATGTCAACATAAAGGGGTAATTCCATGGTGCGATGATGAGTACTTTGCCATAAGGCTCAGAATAAATCCAATCCGTAGACGGAAAATGGACCCATGAGCTGGATACCCGTTCCGGTCTGCCCCACCGAGCGACCTTTTTGATGGCCATGGAAAGTTCTGCCAACACGATTTGGGTCTCCGTACCCAAAGCCTCAAATTTTGGTTTTTTAAAATCGGAATGAAGTGCATCGCAAATATCATCTTCGCGCGCTTCGATTTCCTGTTTCAAACGTTTTAAATACTGTTTTCTAAAAGGAACACTTTTCGTTTTTTGTGAAGTAAAAAATGCATTTTGGGCATCAACAACATCTTTAACCATGGTAAGTAGGATTTATTACCCTAAAGATAACCTAAACAGGACAAAGCAAAATCAATCAAAAATGAAGACCAATAAAAAAAGCACCGATATTATCGGTGCTTGTCTCTTTTATTTGATTGAATATATGCTATAAGGTTATTTCCTCTGTCGCCCCATTTGGATAAGTAACGGTGGCCGTGTCGTCGCATTCGCCATCACCAAAGTCGACCGCAACCTGCAATCCATTTTTGGAGATTTCCATGCTGCCACTGGTCAAATATTGACAAGAAAGACTGCCTTGAAGATCTTCCAAGGTTTCTACCATATAGGTATTGCCATCGGCCTGAACAGTCCAGCTACCAGATAAACCAAAGGAGCTGCTTTGCAGATCTTCACCAAAGGTGAATGTAAACGTTTTTGTTCCTGTTTCGGCTATGGTTTCTCCATCTTCAAACTCAACAGATACATCACTTGTAACTGAGAACGATATTGAATTTCCTGTCATTTCGCCAGCAATCACATAGGTGCGGGTTCCATTCACTTTGATGGTCCCCACATAAAAATCCTCATAGTTGGCTGTAAAGGAGGCTGCCTCCCCTCCTACTTCATAAACCACGGTCAACGTTCCGTTTACGTTCTCTGTGCCATTGAGCACACAGTTGTTAAAAGTGGCAGTAAAACCATTTTCGGTATATTCGGCAGCATAACAGTCATTGCTTTTGGCCACTTTCCCTGACATGCCATTTCCAGCATATAGTTCGGCCAATGCGCTGTCTGCAACACCTGTAACTTGGTCTGTTTCCATAATGGTTTGCACTTCGGTTTGTGTCAATTCCTGTTCAATGTTTCCATTTTCGGCATCCTCACTGCAGGATTGTAAAACAAAAAAAGTAAGGCCCATAAAAAATAGGCTATAAATCTTTGGGATAACACTTTTCATAGTATTTAGTTAAGAGGGTTATGCTTTGCATAACGGCACATCTCATTATTTAGTGTATTTAGGGAATACTGATCGTTAAAATGTACTTTGCGCCATTAAGTTATTCTTCGAATTGTATTATTTTAGAGCATTGCTAAAAATGTTGTTATGAAAAACCCCATAAAAGTATCCTTTCTATTAACTGCAGTGTTCTTGCTGATGTCCTGTAGCAGCGATGATAACGGATCTACACAACCTACTATTAATTTTAGTGTGATAGGAATTTGGGATTTAGTTGAAGTCAATGTGAGTTCCGCCCAGGATATAGATTTGGACGGAACACCTTCTTCAAATTTAGTGGAAGAGTTGCCTTGCATTTCAGGAACATTATTGATTGATGCCGATTTTTCCTGGACATTTGAACAGTCCGATGTGGCGATTACTGGAATCACAGGAGGACTATTTTTTGCCCAATGTTCTGGAACAACTTCTGCCACGGGAACCTGGACAGCCAATGATACCGAAGTTTTATTTCAAGGAAGTAGTCAATTGGAAAGTCTTCGTATTTCGGGAGAAACTTTGGTCAATAACATAGACGAGGATTTACCAGGAATTGGAAGCTTTGTCTACGCAAGAAGACAATAAGTTATTCCTGCTAGTTTGGTTTTTTTGCTATAACCACCCACATCTGCTTATCTTTTTCTTTTTCCCAATCTCCGTGATCTGTAATCTCCAAAGTAATTTCGAACCCAGCTTGTCTCAGTTCGTTGCGAACATATTCGGGGCCCAATGAGTGTGATGCTACTTGTACATCCCTATCCTTGCCTTTGACCCAAGATTTTAATTTCTCAAGAATCATGACTTTACCTCCTGGTTTTAAAGCACGCCGGACATCTTGTAATATTTTTTCGTAGGCTTTCATTTCGTGATAGGTATCAATGATGAATATGGCGTCCAATTCCTTTTCGGGAAGTTTTGGGTCATCGTAGTCACCCAAAATAGTGATGATGTTCTTTAGTCCCCTATCGTTGGCATTGCTTCTCAGTGTTTCCAATCGGTCCGAACGCACATCGACAGCATATACCCTACCATCTGGAAGCACTTTTCTTGCCAAATGCATACTTAAATAGCCCTCATGACTTCCAATATCGCCTACTTTGTTCCCGGAACCGATTTCCATGAGGTTCAAGAGCTTTTCGGTCTGCATCCATTGATCACGTTCCTCCCAATCAGATTCGGTGTATTGGGCCTGAAGCCCAATCACCGAACCCATGGTAAGGATAAAAAACATTTTAAGTTGCTTCATATAGAATTTAATCTTGGATGAGTCCTTGACCCTCAATCCAAGGTGCTCCTGCGGCCTTTAAACTTGCTTCCAATGCAGGAATGGTGTTGTTGACCAAAACATTCAATTCTTGCTTGATGTCCTGTAGCTGATTGTTTGCACGGCTAAAGGCGGCCTTATGGTTTCCAGTTGGCCCATACGTATTTCCAAGAGCTACAAATCCAACAAAATTACCGTCTTGCGGTGATGGTGGATTGCGTTCGCCAATTTCATTTTTGGCTGGATTACCGTTAACTTGTGCATTAAGCGCCAACAATTGGGATTTTACATTGTAAATCCTGTTTGACAGTTCAGCGGTTGGATTTACAGCTTCATCCAAAGCCCGTTTCATGGCGTCAACTTTGGTCAAATTCTTTTCCAAGGTAGTGGTAGTCGCCATCAAATCTTGCTGGAAATGTTGGAATTCTGCTCTAAATGCATCGATTTCGGTAATAGGTTTGCTGGGCAACGCACCTTTTCCAAGTGGTTTGACCTCAAAAGTTTGTGCAGTGGATAATTGTTGCAATCTTCCATCTACCCTTTGGTACAATTCTACGGAATAAGTTCCTGGGGTAGCCAAATATGGGGAAGCAAAGAAGTTCTGATCACCGCCTGTACTTTTCAAGGGAATGCCCTTTCTATCCGCATACGAAAGGTCCCAAGCAACCCTATTGAACCCTTTTTTATTAGTACCATCCACTTTATTGACCACCTTACCTTCACTATCCTTAACTATCAGCACAACTGCTGGTTTTTCCTGATTGGTTTCTTCCTCTAAGGCATCCCAGCCAGGGAAAGGGATGTTATTACCATCTTTATTCAGCTCCTTTTCCTTTTCTGTTCTAATCTCCTTCATAGTTTTAAGTTTCTCAGGAAGATAATACGTGAAGACGGCTCCATAAGGTGGATTCTTTGCTGCATATTGCGAATGTCCCTGTCCATAGACTTCGTCTTTTTCAATGTACCAATAAGCTGGTTTTACCTTGAAAAGGGTAGTTTCTTTCATTGCGGTAGCATCAAAATCCCGAATAGGTGAAATATCATCCAAAATGTAAATGCCACGACCGAATGAACCTAAGACCAGATCATCTTCTCTACGTTGAATGGTAATATCCCGGAACGATATGGTCGGCAAGCCTCCTTTAAGCTTAATCCAGTTGGTTCCTCCATTGTTGGTAAAGTAAACCCCAAACTCTGTGGCCAAAAACAGCAGATTGGCCTTTTTATGGTCTTGGACAATCCGCCAAGTCAACAACGTTTTTGGAAGGTCTCCATTGATGAAGCTCCATGTTCTTCCCTTGTCCGTACTTTTCAGGACATAGGGCTTAAAATCTCCTTCTTTATGGTTGTCAAGTATTAGATAAACCGTACTTGCGTCATTAAGATCCGCTCTAACATCATTCACAAAAGCTCTATTGGGAACACCTTTGATATCCCCGAGCATGATTTTTCGCCATGTATTTCCACCATCTTCTGTCACCTGTAGAATGCCGTCATCGGTTCCAGCGTAAATAAGTCCCTCCTGTACCGGAGACTCAGTCAAAGAAGTAATGGTATTGTAGTTGGACATGGCATCGACATCCCAAGGATTGTCCCAGCTTTGCTGCCTTCCCATGATGGGTAAAGTAATACGTTCTTCATTTCGGGTTAAGTCAGATGAAATGGCCGTCCAATCATCTCCCCTATTCTCTGATTTCCAAACACGGTACGAGGCAAAGTAAAGTCGTGTTGGATTATGTGGGCTTACCAAAATGGGCGCATCCCAGTTAAATCTTTCATGTGGGTCGCCAGCAGATGGTTGGGGTTGGATAAAAACCGTTTCCCCGGTAGTCTGGTCCACACGCCATAACCAACCCTGCTGAAATTCACCATAGGTTATATCCGGATTTCCTGGTTCTATGGCCGATTGATGTCCATCGGCTCCAAGAGTAATCCACCAATCAGAATTCAATATTCCGGCTTTGCTTTTTGTTCTGGACGGACCACCATGGGAACCGTTGTCCTGTGTGCCTCCATATACATTGTAAAAGGGAGCCGTATCGTCCACCGCTATTTTATAGTATTGGGTAAGCGGCAAATTACCGAAGTGCCTCCAAGTTTTGGTCAAGTCAAAAGATTCGTACAGCCCTCCATCTGTTCCGAATAGGACGTAATCAGGGTCTGATGGCTTAAAGGCCATGGCATGACTGTCCACGTGCTTCTTTTCTTCGTTCATGAACTCGAAATGTTTTCCATGGTCATCAGATACCTGTACCACATTGCTCATCAGATATAGCTTTCCCTCTTGATGCGGGGAAGCATACAATTCTTGATAATAGTGTGGTCCAGTCCCACCAGAAACGGCATCGGATTGTTTGGTCCAAGAACCTCCTCGGTTATTCGACATATATACCCCTCCTTTTTTGCGGTCCAACTCAATAGCGGCATAAATGGTTTCGTTGTTAAAAGGTGAAATTGCCAATCCAATCTTTCCCATATTCGATTTAGGAATTCCATTGGTCAATTTTGTCCAGGTCTCTCCCCCATCGGTACTCTTATGGATTCCAGAACCCGGCCCGCCGCCCATATAGGCAGCAACGGTTCTGTGCCTATCCCAGGTTGCGGCGTACAGCACATCAGGATTGGTATGGTCAATGACCATGTCTGTCACCCCGGTCCATTCGTTGTCTCCCAGGGTTTTTTTCCAAGTTGTTCCGCCATCCATGGATTTATAGAACCCTCGCTCTCCTCCTTTGCTCCAAAGTGGCCCTTGCACAGCTACCCAAATAATGTTGGAATCATTGGGATGCACTATGATTTTGGAGATGTGCTCCGAGGCTTTAAGGCCTTTGTTTTTCCATGTTTTGCCTTCATCGTGACTTACATAGATGCCATCACCAAAGCCCACGTGCCTTCCACCGACATTCTCACCAGTACCTACCCAAATGATATTTGGATTGTTTGGGTCAATGGTTACACATCCAACGGAATAGCTGGGCTGGTCATCAAAGATTGGCTTCCAGGTAATTCCAGCATTGGTGGTCTTCCAGACACCTCCAGAACCCACAGCCACATACCAAACGTTTTCATTGTTGGGATGTATGGCAATATCTGCGATACGTCCTGAAGTCAACGCTGGACCAATATTTCTGAATTCCAGCCCTTTAAAGCTGGATGAATCTGGTTTTTGCGCGAAGTTTTGAAAGGAAATTGTAAGGGTTACTAGTAAGAAAGGGAGGATTTTTAGATAAAAATGTCTCATAGGGAATATTTTGGTTGAATTAGTGTTGAAAGATAACCAAAAGCCATATCCTATATTCTAAAAATAATGTGAAAATAAGGGCAGGTCAACAAGTTTTTATTTCCTATCCTTTAGGCGGTACACGAATTTTAATCCGCTCCAATCTTGATCAATGGCAGCCACCTTAGTGTCGACTAAGCCAATGGACAACAAATGCTCCCTAACAGGCTCCCTTTTTAAATCAGTTGCTATGCTGGAAGAGCCTTTTGGCCAACTTACCCACAGCATACCATTCTTTTTTAAGGCACTCTTATACTGAATGGCAACCTTGTGCAGTTCGACTTCCGAAGTGCAAAAAACATGTATGAAATCCATTCTTTCCTTTTCTGGTTTGTTTTTTATATCAAGAGTATTGGGCAGATCAGAAAATAAATCCCAATAGTGCTTAGGTGGATTACATAGCAAAATTGTAAAACCATCTTTAATTCCCAATTTCTTCGCTAAAGGAGTGCCGGAGTATCCTGCAGTTGCGGTCAAATCGTATGCATTTGTTCTGAATAAAAATAATCAATATTTCAATTGGAATGTTGTTTTTCCACCAATTGATAAAGGCCTTCGAGGGCAATTTCCACATTTTTTTTAAAAGATCTTTTTCCAATGAGGTTCATTAGTATCCTTTTGATTGGAGATTTGATTTTCCAATAAATTTCAATGTTCAGCTTACAGGTATGATTGGCAGAAGGCTCAAAAATATAAAACTGGTACAGTTCATCAACCACGGGCGGACTTGTGGTTCGCTCACCATAGATTAAGTTTCCAATTTTCATGTCTTTGGTGACTGTGGTGAAGTTTAGGTATTTTCCATTAATCACACAGACATGTTCGGAACCTATGCGGGTGACTTCGTTGGCATTGTATTCCAACCGGTCCACCCCTTTTTGCCAATACTTCCGAAGAGAATAATTGGTGATATATTCCATCAGGTCCTCTGGACCAATAGGAAAGTGCTTCTCAAATTTCATTTGGGGAGGATGGTCAAATCCAACCTTTTTGGGTTCTGGATATGATTTGAGATTAAGTTCATCCGGATTGATAATAGCATAAATATAGTCCACTTTTCTATCGTCGTAGTTATCTTCTCCTTGTCTAAACCTGAATATTTTGCTCGAATAGTAGGGAGATAGTTGAAGGTCGAGCGATAAAGATCTTGTGATCAATGCATAGTTTTCACTGTCTACTGAATTTTTGAGCAAACGGTGGGCTTCAATTACCTGATTCCCAAAAGGTTTTCTTTTTCCTTGTACTTGGATATGCTGGATGTCACCACTATGTGCAATGATCTTTAGCTGCAGATTGGGCGCCGTGGCGCAGGCATTGCATGGGCAAATCCTGTTCTTCCCTAACATTTTTAAATGACTGTGGAATGCTGTGAACATGGATTCAATCTGGGCCAACAGGTTTTCTTGGGATGGAATTTCGTTCTCTTTATAGAAAAAGAGGGCATCACCCTCAATTTCAGCCAACTTCAAGCCTTGCGTGTTGGCGTTGAGCAATACTTCCAACAGTTCGGAGATTACGTGCTGACTGTGCTCAACTTCGGTAGTTTGAATGAACTTGGTGTACCCTGAAATATCGGGAATGAACAACAGTGACTTTGCCATTTTTAGGATGGTTTTACACTATCTAGGTCAAGCTCTACTGATAAAGCTTACAATATTTCTGGATAAGGTGCATTTATTTTTTTAGTTCGTCCAGCATCTTTTTAAATCCAAGAGCGACACCATTGGTCCAACCAAATCCATCCTGTGTTGGGTACTCACCTCCTCCCGATAGTAAGGAAAGGTCCTCAACGTTATACTTTTCCATCATCTTTCCGGTGTTTGCATATACCCTTTCGTTCAGGCTTAGCCAACGTTCCATAATTTCAATGGATTCTTGTTCATATCCATACTTCAAAAGACCTTTTACAGCCATCCATTGCAATGGTGCCCAACCGTTGGGGGCATCCCATTGCTGACCGCTATGTTCCAAGGTTGTTGTCAACCCTCCTTTTTTTAGAAAGGATTCCATAAGCACATTTTTTACGCTTTCTGCCTGTTCTTCGGTGGCTATTTCAAAATAGAGTGGATAAACCCCTGCCAAGCTAAGCTCTCCAGTGGTTTTCCCTTTCTTGAAATTATAGTCTTGGAAGAAGCCCGTTTCCCCATTCCAGAAATAATACCGGATGGCCGATTTTCGCAACTGTGCTTTTCTATAGAAAAAGGTCCGAGCATCCTCATCGGCTTTTAAAGTACTTGCCCTGTACAGCGTTCTTTCCATGAAATACAACAAGCAGTTGAGGTCAATTGGCAAGATGGAAGTGGTTTCCGTACTGTTGAATTCTCCCTTTTCCCCGTACCACCTAGAACTGAAATCCCAACCTGATGCTGCTGCGGACCTTAAATTTCGGAAAAGTAACTTTTGAAGGGAGTCTTTTTCCAAGTCACTGGCGAGGTGAATGTCCTCTTTATAAGCTTCTGGTCTTGGAGTGTCCGCTTGATCCCAATATCGGTTTAAATACACGTTTTTTCCCAAATCAACAACATGCCTCTGTGGACGTGCCTCCACAACAGTTTCGCTACCTTCCATCCAAAAATCATACTCTTTGGCGAGCTGAGGCAAATAGTATAAAAGCATATTTTCATCTTGACGTGCCAGCGCATCTACCATCAATGGATAAAAAGGCGGTTGCGATCTTGTGTTGTAATAATCCCTTGTGCCGTTGGGAATGAATCCCAAGGAATCAATTAAAAAGCTGAAATTGTCCACCATGTTTTTGGCTAAATCGTCCCGGCCATCCGCCAACAATCCTTCCATCGTGAAATAACTGTCCCAGTAATAAATTTCTTGAAATCGACCTCCAGGCACAACGTATTCGTAGGGCAATGGTATTCTTGAAGAATTGGGTACTAGACTGTCCGGACCACGGGTTAGTTTGTCCCACATCGACGAAATATGCTCGTACATGGTCTTCGTGGTATCCGTTTCAAAAGCCTGGGCCTTCATGGAGCGGTCTTGAAAGTGTTGTTGTACAAAGCTTTTTAAATCGAACTCAGGTTCATCTTTTTCTGCCAAGTATTTGGCTTCAAGAATTGCTATTTCTTCAGTTGGAACCAAATCAACAAAAGTCTTTGAATCCTCAAAAACAGCAGATAATTGTACATCTTTGAACAATTGGGAATCATACAGTGAAATCTGCTCAACAGTTTGTGGCGTCTGTCTACAACTGCCTAAAACTATGGAGCACAACAATAGGCCCAACACTAATTTTTTCATCAAAAATTGAATTAACGTTGCATAAATATAGGACAATAACAGCACATAGGTTTTCCGCAAGTCAGATGTGATTTGTACCTTAAGACCATGGGAGAAATGTCAATTCTGCGAAACCAGGTAAGAGACCATCTTCTTAGGCAAATTCATGATGGCAGACTTAAGGTAGGCAAGACGATAAATCTTGCGGAACTGTCACGAAACTTAAATGTAAGTGTAACTCCCATTCGAGAGGCGCTCAGCCAATTGGAATATGCCAAGGTAATCAGGGCCGTTCCCAAAACCGGTTTTGTTGTCCATCGCTTAAGTGAAAGGGAGGCGATAGACCTTTATGGCATTATGGCGCAACTGGAAATGATGGCCTTAGACGGGCTATCCTTTTCTGAAAAAGATTTAAAGGGATTGCGCTCTAGTCTAAAGAGACTCTCCGAAACAGACAATGCGCTTGACCAATTAAAGGCACGGTTTGGTTTTCATGATACATTGCTTCAAAATTGCGACAATATAGTATTGATACAGATTCTCGATAATTTAAAATTGAGGCTCCTGTTCTACGAACAACGCTTAGCCAACAACCAAGACTTTCATGAACTTATGCTAAATCAGCACGAGGCCATTATACAAGCGATTGAGGAAAACAACATTCCAACTGCATGCCTAGTCCTTAAGATGAATTGGACTGCTGTACGGGATCGTGTTATCAATCAAATGGGGTACTAGATGGGAAAAGCAATGTCCAAAATAAAAGGACAAGAGGAGCATTTCTAACTTACATACTCCAGCCCCATACAGTTTTTGAACAGAGAGATTGAAGCACTCACCAAAAGAAAACGAACCAAGATGTTGGTCAAAAGATAGATTTCGTATGGCCTTTTTCAGGAGTTGGAGACACCAGCGTTAAAAACCAATGTCTCCAAGGACAAAACTTAATCAATCTTTAAATAGGGAACTATCTAGTCCGGGAATTAGGTTCAAGGCGTTTTTATAGTAGACTTTTTTCAAAACTTCATCCGGTAAACCCATACCATACATGGCCCAAAAGGCATGATATTTCTTGTAATATGGAAAGTACTCATCTGCCGTTTCCAACACCCTGAAATAGGTTGGGAACTCTTCTGGTTTCCAACTATCCTTACCAAATAAAATACGATCTTGGTATTGAATAAAAAATGCTTTTGCCCTTCTTGGTTGCCTTCCCAGTTCCGCAATAATGGCACCAATGCCCACATACATATTTGGTATTTGCTCCATAAGCTCCCCTAGCCTATCCAGATTGTTGGCATACCAACCCATATGGGCATTAATGAACTTGGTGTTTGGGTGTTTTCTAAACATCCTGTGCTGCTCATCAATAATTTGCTGCCAAGGAGCGGGGTCGGTATCCGACCTTTTTCTTCTCGGTCGGGTTTTTAGTTCTAGCCAACGCTCATTGTACTTGTCAAAAGGATCCCAAAACGACTTGGGGTCTGCAGAGTGGATTAGAACAGGGATTCCCAATTCGGCACATTTTTCCCAAATGGGATCCAGTCTAGGATCATCCACGGCAATCCTTTTTCCATCTATATCTTTGTTTCTGAGTCCAAGACTTTTATAAATTTTCAATCCTTTAGCGCCGCTTTTCACATCCAATTCCAATTGTGTTGCTGCTTGTTCACCCCAATTCGGAGTTCCAACTCCACCAAAGTCCACATTTGCAAAAATGGCGAAGCGATTGGGATAGTTATCATTCACGTTCTTCAGCTTGGCCTTAAGTTCGGCACCTGACCCACCACTCAGATTCACCATGATTCCCATATTCAATTCGTCCATATCCTTTACCAAGGAAGATAAATCTTGTGTGGCCATCCCAAACTGATGGCTGTGCACATCAATAAAAGTATATTTGGCCCGATTCACCGGGTTTTCAGAAACCACCAAAGTAGATTTTGGACTATACTCCTCAAATCCCATATCCTGTCCTTGGGAAGCCATTGTTCCGAATAAAACAAGTAAAGAAAGACTAAACTTAAAACTCATAAGTTATTAATTTTCAATTAATTGATTGTATTTTTCAAGTGTGTCGATGTCAATTTCCCGACCAAGTGGTTCTACTTTTGCTATGTAGTTTTTGTTCTTCATGATTATCGCTTTTGCCCCATGATCTTGATTGAGCTCCTGCAATTGAGAAAAGAGGGATTTATCAAAAATGGCAGGCACTCCCAGTCTTTCTCCGTAAGATGTAGCCACGATACGATGTGCCCCTGAATCAAAAATATTTTTCATTTTCATAAGAAAGGTTGCATCCAAAAGGGGTTGATCTATCAATAAAATAAGTATACCCTTCAATTCCTTTTTCCTGTTCGTGATATGGGAAACCCCTGTTGCAATGGAATGACCCATTCCATTAGCCCAATCAGGATTCTGTATAGTTTTCACATCCGTTGGAATGGTTTTCTGAATGATTTCTGAATTGGCGCCCAACACTACATAGCACAAATTACTTACTGCTTTTGCTTGTTTTATGGTATGTCCTAAAAGTGTTGAATCTTCCCAAGGAAGCAGTTGTTTTATTTTGTCCTTCATTCTGGTGGAAGCTCCAGCGGCCAATATAAGTGTGGCGATAGAATTGGACATGGTCTACGAATGGATTTTACTCATTTTTTCCCTGAGTAACATAGGTTCTCGTTTATTACGAACCGTTAGAATTTCAGAAAGAATGGAAAGGGCAATCTCTTGAGGTGTTTCCGCACCAATATCAATGCCCGCAGGCCCATGAATCAAGTCCAATAAGTCTTCGGTAAGCTCTGGACAACGTTCCAAAAGTTCATCAAAAAGCTTTTCGCGACGTTTGTATGGTCCCAAAAGACCGATATAGGCGACTTTAATATCCTTCAGTGCTATTAAATATTGCAAGTCCTTAACATAGCTATGGGTCATGATGACCACCGCTGTTTGATCATCCACTTTAGGTTGAAATTGCTCTGGGTCTACTTGCAATAATTGATGAACCCCGGGAAAGTCAGTTTTTGACTTTCCTTCCTTTATGTTGGCAACAACGGTAACTTCCCAACCAGTAAGCGAAGCATATCGACACAACTGTACGGCATCATGTTCCGCTCCAATGATTATTAACTGAAAGCAGGGCTGCAGTTTTTGTTCAAAAGTGAATAGGTCTTCCGAGACATATTTTTTTTGAGATGAAACGGGATAATCTTTGTTCCCCAAAGTAAAAATACTTTGGTAAGCCCGATGGTCCCCTTGCTCTTTAGTGTAATATGAGCGAATTGAAAATGATTTACGCTGTTCCAAAAATTGGGAAAAGGCCGTTAAAAGTGTTTCATCGGGTTTGAAAGTCTCCAGGAGAATGTATAGAATCCCCTCGCACCCCAATCGGTAACGACCATCATAAATCATCATTCTGGAAACTCCAGTCGAAAACACGTACTGTGCCTGCCGCACCACTTCTTTTTCTACACAGCCTCCGCTGACGGCCCCAACCATGGTGCCACTTTCAAAAATGAGCATTCGAACTCCCGGCCTTCGGTACGATGACCCATCCAAAGCCACCACGGTTGCCAAAACCGCAGCCTCAGTGTCCTTCTTCTTTTTATATTCTTCGAATATGGTTTTTATTTCGTGCGTCATGGATTACATTATTCGTTTGGTACGCAAAAAGGGAACTTCCATTCCAGCGGTCATGGTTTCCTTCGGGTTCAATCGGACAAAGCCATCGGCTTTGGATAGACTCAGCAAATCTCCCGAACCCGATGTGGGCAAACTTTTTACATATATTGACCCTTGTCTCATAACCGCCGTCACCCCTTTGAAAAGTGTCAAATCTGTGGAATTTTCCATTGATTCCTCTAAAAGTACAGTAAATGATGGTGTTTTCATTCCCAAAGTTTTGTTAAGCCATGGAACAAAGTAGAGGTGGTAATTTACATAGGTTGAAACTGGATTTCCCGGAAAAGAAAAAACCAAGGTACTGGAATCGTGGTGTTTTCCAAACCAAAAAGGTTTTCCAGGGCGCTGCCGTACCCGATGAAATAGCTTTTCAATGCCCAAAGCAGCAAAGGCATCGGGCAAAAAATCATACTTTCCTTTGGAAACACCTCCGCTAAGAACAAGAACGTCATATTGGGTGAGCAGGCCTTTCAGATTTTCTTGTATTATTGATGCTTCATCCTTTAAGTGGTAGGATTCACCATCAATACACGCATCTTTTAAAAGTGTGACCAACGTATGGGAATTGGATGTGCGAATCTGATGGTGTTCTGGATTTTGGGATACCGCTACCAGCTCATTTCCAGTAGCAACTACAGCTACTTTTGGCAATTTCTTAACCCAAACCTTTGATTTTCCCACCGTGGCCAAAAGCCCTATTTCAGCAGGACCGATCATGGTTCCTGGATATAACAAAGCTTCATTTTTGGAAACATCGCTGGCTTGGTAATGTATGTTTTGTCCTTTTTTTATGGGTTTATCAATCAAGAACATGCCATTTTCTTGATGAATATGTTCATACATGATTACCGTATCAGCATCTTTTGGCACGATGGCTCCTGTCATCACCTCAATACAGGAAGCACCAGAATCTAGTTTTAGTTGTGGACTTCCTGCCTGGGCCACCCCTTTAGGATTAAAAACTGTTTTCGATGAAGTAAATATATCAAACCGAATGGCTATTCCATCTTTGGTCGCTCTATTGAACGGAGGAAAATCCCTGTCGGCCACAATGGTCTCGTCCAAAACCCTTCCTTGGGCCTGCAAAAGTCCAACCAGCTCCTTTCCATAGGAACAGGCTTCATTAAGCACCGTATGTAGGGCCTCATCAAATGAAATCATGAGAAAAGATTTAATTCAAAACCATTTTTAAGTAAAACACGCACACCGACAAACAAAACCAACAATGCGGTGAGCATTCTAATTCGTTGGGCGGAAAGTCTTCCGAGACTTATCCGTACACCCAGTTGACCTCCCAGCAGTACGGCTAACAACAACACAATAATTTCCGGCCAGAATACCTCAAAAGAATCACCGACCACAAGACCACTAATTCCGGAAATGGAATTCACCAAGATGAAAAAGCTGGCCAAGGAAGCGATAACTATGGGTTTGTCCCATTTGAGATGGTTGAGTACTGGAGCTAAAAATATGCCTCCTCCAATTCCAACCAAGCCCGATAAAAAACCGATTCCTGCACCAAGAAGATATGGAATATACACAGGATATGCCTTTGTGTTGTTTGATTTTAAAGACAGTGTTTGAAATATAAGTGTCACCGAAGAAACAATAAGGGCTATCGCCAGAATAATGAAAAAAACTTTTTCCTCCAGTCGGAAGGCGGCACCCAAAAACGCCAAAGGAATACTGGTAACAACAAAAGGCAAAAACTTTTTGAACTGTAAGTGGCCACTTTTATAATATAGCAAGCAGCTGCCAGAAACCACGATCAAATTACAAAGCAATGCCGTGGTGCGTATGGCAAAAAAGCTGGTCAGCACCAAGGTCAGGATTGCCAGATAGCTTGATCCGCCACCAAAACCAACGGACGAGTATAAAGTAGCTACAACAAAAAAGGCAAGTGTCAATAAAACAAGGTCAGTCGCGGCTATGGACATAAAGTTTTCATTTTGAGCATGCCCCCTGCGACGTTGCACAGGTTTAGGTCCGGACAGTCCTTTTGAAGTTGTCTTATCGCCCTTTCGCTTCGTTTGCCGGATTCACAGATCACAAATATTTTTCTATTTGTTTTGAAGTTCTTCGGGAGTGATTTCAATGCATCCAATGGAATATTCAAGGCTTCCTCCAAATGGCGGCCTTCAAATTCATCCGGTGTTCTAACGTCAATCAGTTGTATTTTTTCCTGTTCTCGTATGGATTGAAAATCCTCTGCACTTATGGAGGCAACAACACGACAATCCAAAGGATCATAGTGTTCTTGTAACCCTTTAATTTTCTTGTTCTTAGGATTTGTATTGAACCCAATTTTGGTAAAACGCTGCTGTAATCCATCAAATACCAACAGTTTTCCAGAAAGCACCTCCCCCATGCCGGTAATAAGTTTAACGGTCTCCAAAGCTTGAAGCGTTCCGATAATTCCTGGAAGCACGCCCAAAACTCCATTTTCATCACAGTTTGGCACTTCGTCAAAGGATGGCATGTTGGGATAAAGACAGCGATAGGTAGGACCTGTTTTATGGTTAAAAACGCTTACATGACCTTCAAATCCATGTAAAGCTCCATAAATGAAGGGTTTGTTTAGGATAACACAAGCGTCGTTTATCAAATAGCGCGTAGGAAAATTGTCTGTTGCGTCCACTACGATGTCGTAATCCCGAATTACATCTAGGGCATTGTCCCTAACCAGAAAGCTATCGTGTAACCTGAAGGTCGTCTTGGTATTCTGAGCCATTAATTTCTCATGCGCCGCCTCTAGTTTCATCCTGCCCACATCTACTTCGCTGTACAGTACCTGACGCTGTAAGTTGTGCAGTTCAACGCTGTCCTGGTCCATAAGTCCCAAAGTGCCCACCCCCATGGCATTGAGGTATTGAAGCACTGGGAGCCCCAATCCACCAAGCCCGACCACCAAAACCCGACTTCTGGCCAGCTTTTTTTGTGCTTCCGGACCGAAATCTTTCAATTGTATTTGTCTGGCATATCGGGCATCCATAGTCAGGAAATTTTAGACTTTACATACTCATAATCCGAGATGGAGTTGGCATTATAAAGTACTTCATCATGATCGGGATAGAGCAATTCAATATCGGAGTTGATCAAAAACTTTCTGGGGCAGGAACTTTCTGCTGTCTCTAAATATTGCTTTGCCCGTTCCAAACCCTGAGGTTCCCAAATGGTAATTAAAGGTTCGGGCAGTTTGGTTTTTTTAGTGGCGAATGAGGTGGCCAATTTATTGGGATTCCGCCGATGAGCAAGCTGTTTTATTGTTTCCGAATTTATTAATGGAAGATCACAGGCCAAAACCAACCAGGCTGCCTTTGGATATAGTCTATGGGCACTCAATATACCATTAAAGGGGCCTCTGTACTCGTTTTGGTCTTCAATGGTTTTAAAGTGCGAAGGAATTGATGCTTGTTGTTGTGGTCTAATGCTCAGAAAAACAGAGTTGCAAACCTCATTCAAAAGACCATAAAGGTACTCTTGATGCGGCATGCCATGGTACTGAATAAGATTTTTGTCCGAACCCATTCGAGTACTCTTTCCTCCTGCCAACACAAGGCCATACAATTTTGGGATGTTCTTATCCTCCATACCTTGAAAATACGTTTTTTAGTTGATTTTTCAGCCTCCAATCGAAGTCATGGAATTGTTGAACACTGTTTGCGCATGCTCCTTTTGGGCTTCGAAGCCTGTTTTTGCCCTTTTTCCTATTACCTCCAAAATAGCTTTTGAAACGTTTTCCGCTCCATTCGAGGCTCTTAGTATGTCCCTCAGGTTGGCCTTTGGCTTTCCATAGAGGCAAGTAATCATATCACCAGTGGCAGTAACTCGAAGCCGATTACAGCTGCCACAAAAGGTTCTGCTAAAGGATGGAATAACGCCGAACGTGCCTTTATGACCTTCGATTTTGTAATTGATGGAAGTAGAGGTTTTTGGAGATTCCAGTTTTTTATAATTGGGGTACGTTTTTCGGATATGCTCAAGGATGGCGTGATAGTTCCATTTGATAAAACCGAAGTTTTTTGAGCCACCATTAAAAGGCATTTCTTCCAAAAAACGAACGGAAACATTGTAGTGTTTCATTACTTCCAGAATGGGAATGATGTCCTGCTCGTTTTGCCCTTCCAACACAATAAAATTGATACGCACATTGAATCCCTCTGTAATAAGCCTGATAAGATTGTCATGTACGGTATCAAATTGTTTTCTACGGGTAATGCGCTCAAAGGTTTCCCTGTTTATGGAGTCCAGGCTTACATTTATGTTTTTGATGCCCAATTGTTTTAGCTCGTCAATATAAGGGCCAATCAATGTGGCATTGGTAGTTACCGAAATGTCATGCAATGCTTGCATTTGGCTCAACTCCCGAAGCAATACCATCAAGTCTTTTCGGACAAAAGGTTCACCTCCTGTTATCCGAATCTTATCGATGCCCTGGGAGACCATAATTTTACTGACTTGAACAAGCTCGTCAATAGAAAGCAATTTGTCATTCCTAGCGAAATCGATTCCTTCAGACGGCATGCAGTAGTTACAACGCAGATTGCAACGGTCTGTAACCGCAAGCCGTAAATAATTTATGGTTCTACCGTGATTATCAATCAACATAAAATTGTCTAAAATTTATGGTTACCCACCACTAACTGGAGGAATCAATGCAATTTCATCATACGAGTTGATGATATGATCATCATCAGCATAGGCATTGTTCACAGCAACAGCCAAAGAGCTCAACTTGTTCAACTCTGGATAGGTTTTACCAAGATATACTTTTAATTCTTTCACCGTGTTGGGCATTCTTTTTCCCGACACGCTGGAAGTAGGAAAGGACAATGTGGGGCTGCCCACAATGTCCTTTGTGATTCCGAACAATAAGATTGTCATAACTCAACCAATAATTTCCTTAGCGGGTGCTTTTAAAAGTTCAGGTGTTTTGGCAAATGGCTGTTTGTAAAGCCGGTTTCCAGTGGCTGCACTGAAAGCATTGGCAATAGCCCCTCCCGCCGGTGGCAGTGTAGGCTCTCCAAGACCGGTAGGCGAATATTCATTTTGAATCAAATGAGTCTCCACTTCAGGTGCTTCCCGCATTCGCAACAACCTGTACCTATCGTAATTTGTTGCCGTAGGCCTGCCATTTTCAAAGGTGAGCTCACCATACATGGAATGCCCTACTCCATCCAATACACCACCTTCAATCTGGTTAAGTGCTCCCAAGGGATTCACTACGATTCCGCAATCAACCACGCAAGTAATTTTCTTCACCACGGCTTCGCCGTTTTCGATTTCAACATCGGCTACTTCAGCTACGTGGGTATTATGGCAGTAATAGTTTACAAAACCTTGGTATACGTTGTCTGGTTTTTTGCCCCAGCCCGATTTTTCAACCGCAACCCGAATCACCTCTTTCATTCTTTCTGGTGAATATTGGATGCGTTCATCCTCTTCAGGTTTAACCTTATCCAAAAGGTCTAAACGCAGTTGTATTTTGTCCACTTCCATCAATTCGGCCAGCTCATCAAAGAAACTTTGCTCGGCATAGGCCAAGAAGTTGGTATAAGGCGCTCTCCATGCACCAGTAGTGATGTTACTATCATAAGATGCAGTATCCACTTGGTAGTTTTCAATCGCTCCTGCAGGGAAGAAATTAGGTATCAATCCATACATATTGGAGTTTACCGCGGCTTCTTTCAAATGATAGGCGGTTACCTTTCCATCTTTCACCCCGGCCTTTATTCGATATTTTATGGCCATTCTGTAAACCCCATCTTCCATATCATCTTCTTTGGAAAAGACCAATTTCACCGGTTTTCTAACTTTATCCGCAATTTCGGCCACCTCTATGGCGAAGTCACCGTAAAGTCTTCTTCCAAAACCGCCACCAATTCGGGTCATTTCCAAATGAATGTCCTTGGGATCACGACCCAACATTTGAGCCACAAAACCGGCGGTTCCCTCTGGAGTTTGTATTGGACCAATCAAGCGCACCTTTTCGTCTGTCACATCGGCAAAAAAGTTCATGGGCTCCATGCAGCTGTGGGGCAGGAACGGGGATTCATAGGTGCGTTCCAAGATTTCATCGGCTTCAGCAAAAGCTTTATTTATGTTTCCATCGGAACGTTTGGTCTCAAACGTATTGCCACTTAGAAGATCGGTCAATATTTTGTCGTGTTCGGCAGTACTTTCCGCTTTGCTCGCTTCTTCCCACTCCACTTTTATGGCGTTTTTGGCTTTCAAGGCTTCCCATGTTGAATTGGCAATGACCACAACCTTATCACTGTCGCTTGTAATATTGGTGATTCTGGGAACCTCTTCTTTCAATCCACGCAGTTTTTCACCAATAGTGAACACATCGATAACTCCCGGCATGGCCTTGGCCTCAGTAGCATCGTACGATACCAGTTTGTGACCAAAGGCGGGCGGGCGAACCACCGCAGCATATACCATTCCCTCTTCTTTGTAATCCAATCCGTAGAGTGGTTTTCCCGTGATAATTTCATCAATATCAACATTGGGGGCGTCCTTACCTATTATTTTATAGTCTTTGGGACTTTTTAATTTAACGTCTTCGGGCACTTCTAAAAGAGCGGCCTCATTGACCACATCGCCATAGCCCATTGTATCTCCAGCAGCATTACTGATCACCCCTTCACTTACGGAGCATTCAGATGGGTCCACGCCCCATTTTGCCGCCGCCGCCGATACCAACATTTGTTTTGCGGCAGCTCCGGTTTGTCTCAAGGCATCCCAACCAAAACGGATGGACTGGCTACCTCCAGCAACCTGACGTGTGTAGTTTTCTGTATCCAAAATGCCTTGTTCCACATGCACATCCTTCCAAGCAACATCCAACTCCTCTGCTATGATCATGGGCATGGAGGTCTTTACCCCCTGCCCTACTTCTGGATTTGGTGAAAAAATGGTGACTGCTCCATTGTCCGCAATTTTGATGAAAGCATTGAAGTCATTATAATCCAGACTTGCCAAATCAATTGCGGGTTCCGAAATGACCTTTGGTTTGCACGCCTGAAAAAGGTTAAAGCCTATGAGCATACCTCCTCCTGCCAAGGAAGAGTTGCGAAGAAAGGCTCTTCTACTAAGATTGTTATTTTGTGTTGACATTGTTGTTGTTTTTGGGTATAAAAAGCTAGGATTACTAATCCATGTTCTCCGAAGCAATCATAACTGCCTTCTTAATTCGCGTGTAGGAAGCACATCTGCAAATATTACCATGCATGGCATTTTTGACCTCTTCTTCTGAAGGGTTGGGATTTTGAGCCAAGAAAGCCGAAGCGGTCATGATTTGACCAGCTTGACAATAACCACACTGGGGCACGTCCACCTCTTTCCAAGCTTGTTGTACAGGATGGTCACCATTTTCTGAGAGGCCTTCGATAGTGGTAATGGATTTTCCATCGATTTGTGTCATGGTCAGCGAACAGCTGCGCATGGCAGTTCCATCCACGTGAATGGTACAGGAACCACATTGCCCAATTCCACATCCATACTTGGTGCCCACAAGGTCCAAATGGTCCCTCAGCACCCACAATACAGGAGTGTCTTCCGCCACATCCACAGTCTTGGAAGCCCCGTTTACTTTGATTTGATACGTTGGCATAGGTTTTTGAATTGATTACTTGTTGAAGTTACCAAAAATTGATTGCAATGTATTTTTTTTAACAGCGACCTATTTTTTTTAACGTTTCTTTAAAAGGATTCGAGCTTCGTCATATAATTTTCACTCAAATTGAGCGTTGTGCAAGAAGAACCTCAAACACTATTGAAAATGAAAAACGCTTTCCTTTATGGTGCAGCCCTGCTTATTTTGCTTTTACTTTCTTCTTGTGGCAATGCCGATGACGATGTAAGCTTTGATATCAACCAAAGAGAACTGGGCCTGGGGGAAGAGCCAGATAGGTGTCTTGGTTTTGAAGACAATGAGCTGTTACTTTCCATTCAGGATGAATTCACTACCCTGCCCGGTAAGGTTTCTATCCTATTTAAGGTTTCTGACCTCATGGGAAATCCTATCTCTGGACTAACAGCAAATCAATTCACGGTTTATGAACAAGGGAGGAACGATGATTGTTTCAATACCATTTCCTCATCAGAATCACAGGCCAGAATATCACCGAACACCCAAGTTTTCAGCAATACCACTTTGCTTGTTTTGGATTTAAGCAACAGCGTACTGGAAAGTAGCTTGACAGAATTGAAAAGTGCCGCCTCCAGTTTTGTGGACAATGTCATGCCCAATCCAGAAACGGAAGCTTTTTCCATGGCCATTTATTGGTTCGATGGTGAGGATGTTCTTCATCTTTTGCAGCCTCAGACTTCTTCCTCAGTGGCGCTCAAGAATTCCATTGATGGCATTACTGCCGACATAAGTGGTGATCCTTCAACAGATTTATATGGAGCTGTAATAAAATCCACGGACATTGCGGAAGACCTTATTCAGGCGAGCAATGATGCCTCCAGGATTGGTGCTGCTTCCATTGTTTTGTTTACAGATGGTACGGACCAAGCCTCTCGCTATTCTGAAGAAAGTGCACTGGATGCCGTTGCAAATGCCAACCGCAATATCTCTTATTTCACTATTGGTCTTGGTTCAGAAATCGATGCCGATGTCTTGGCAGATATTGGTAAAACAGCCAGTGTGTTTGCTGGCAACAAAGAAGAACTGGAAACCACTTTCAATCAAATTTCACAGCGTGTCTCCGAGCTGGCAAGTAGTTTTTACCTTTTTGAATACTGTACTCCAAAGCGGGATGGCAGCGGCAACAATAATTTGATAATTCAACTGCAGTACAATAATTTGAGCGGGGCGGTACAGACCGAATTCAATGCCAATGGATTTACAGGAGGATGCCAGTAATGGATTTTTTGACTTTCTAAAAGATGCTTTTCAATATTTCAGTATATTGAACAAGTTAAAAAATGAAATCCATGTTATCCACTAAAATACACACTCTTGTTTTCTTCTTTGTTCTAATGTTTTGTTTTTCTTTTCAGGGCCTATCACAAAAATTAAGCCCTATCGAGGGCCGGTGGGACCTGGAAATGAAATTTAAGGGCAATACGGTTCCATCCTGGTTGGAAATCAGATATTCCGGGCATGAGACCTTAGTGGGCAGGTTTGTCTTTGCTTTTGGAAGCGCCAGACCTATTGCCGAAATCAAAATCTTTGGTGATGACCGATTTACCTTCAGTATTCCGAGACAGTGGGAACCCAAAGGTGGACATATGATATTTCATGGGCAATTGGAAAATGACAACATAAAGGGAACAATGATCTACACTGATGGCTCTATTTCGCAATGGACTGGAACCCGTGCCCCTAAACTGGTATATCCAGAAAATGTAGAATGGGACAAACCCATTGAGTTGTTCAATGGTAGGGATTTATCAGGATGGCATGTGGATGGAGAAAAGAATCAATGGGAAGCAGAGAATGGCATTTTGGTCAATCCCGAATCTGGTTCCAACCTCATTACAGACCAAAAATTTGAAGATTTTAAATTGCACATCGAGTTTCAATATCCGGAAGGCAGCAATAGCGGCATCTATCTTCGTGGCCGTTACGAAGTACAAATTGAGGACAACCATGGCTTTGTGCCCATGGATATTTATTTTGGCGGGATTTATGGCTTTTTGGAGCCTAACGAAAATGCGGCCAAACCTGCCGGAGAATGGCAAACATATGATATCACTTTGATTGGAAGAAGGGTTACCGTGGTGGCCAATGGTAAAACCGTAATCAGCGATCGTACCATACCGGGAATTACAGGGGGTGCCTTGGATAGCAAAGAAGGTGAGCCCGGGCCAATCATGATTCAGGGAGATCATGGACCGATCAAGTTCCGGAACATCATCCTAACTCCATTGAGAGACTAGTCGTCCTAACATACAGATTCCAGCTTCTTCTTTAGGCAATGACATTGATAAGTAGGGTTTAAGACTGCAAAGGTGTTCTATTTATAGACGACTAAGAACATCCTAAGACCAAAACAAAGTATGAACTTAAAAAGAATGTCATGGATGTCATCAAAGAAATAATTCAGAATAGTGCCATAGGGCCTTTATCCAAAGGATATCAAAATTTAGTGCTTTCCCTTTTCATGTCCATTGTTTTTACCCTTGCGATTATGTTTGTAGTGCTGCTGGTACATGGTTACAGTGGAAATATCCAATTTGGATACTAACGATAAATCAGTGCGTTTCCAAAGTTCTGCCCATTGATAGGTTTTGATAAATCGAGTAAGAATCCATTGATAACGGCATGTGTGATTTCACCTTCTTTTCGTAAAAAGAAAGTCGCATTGACCCCCGGCTGGAGCTTGAACTTGGATTTATTGAAAGATTCTGAAACCAAATTCCTTGGCTCTTCGACGTAAGGGGCGGAAGGCAAAAAATCATACCTATAATAGGCATAGCCCATTTTTAGAAAATCCTTGGATTTTTCCCAATCTTGCCCGGTATTTACCCTACTTTTTTCTGGATATACTTTTGGCGCCACAATCTCATAGCCTGAAGCATCAAAGGTTTCATAGCCATAGTAGGTTGACAGGTCGCCTTGATCCACAATAACACCTTTATTGTAGAAGTCCTCATGCCCATCATTATCAATTTCTTGTCTGTGAATGCCTAAATCCAAAATGTAGTCTTTTCCAAGCAGTTCATAGGTGGCATTTTCAATTTTAAGGTCGAACAGCTTACGGTCATTGCGGGGTATTTTTTCATAGTCCTCAACAGGAATGTTTTTATAATCCCCATTGGCAATGGTATGTAATGCAGAAAGAATGGACACGTAGTTCAATTTTCGTATTTCTTGCTTTTCCAAATCATTGGCATAACCACCAGACTCTATCAAAATAAGACTTGTGCCCCACTTGGCAATATTATCACCAAAGGCCCGGGGTTCAAAATCATCACTATACCGCCCCACTTGTCCTGGAGCATATTTTTGGATGATATTGTTCATGTAAACAATTACCTTCATGGCATTGGCCCGGATATCATTGATGTCTTTTTCGTAGTTATAGGCCGTGGCCAGGTAGGAGATGGTAGCTGGTTTATCGGTCAATTCTGCATTATAATACGTGCTTTGATCGTGTAGATTGAATCCAAAATCAGCTTCCAGACTATCTCTAAGCCGTTTTAGTGCCCTGCCTTCCGGGGATTGCAAACGCAAGGCATCCCTGTTGATGTCGATACCCAACGCATTTCTGCGTTCATACACCTCCGCCCCATCAGGATTCAACATGGGCAAAAAATGTAGTTTGAGCCTTGATAGGATCTCCTCCTTTTCGGATTGGAGCGCTTCAGCATCCAAAAAACGGAGAATATCAAAAATTGCTTGGGTTGCCGTTGGTTCGTTCCCATGCATTTGGGACCACAAAAAAACATCGATATCCCCTGAACCTATACTGATCAAATGCAAATCCCTCCCCTCAATGGACTCCCCGACCTGCTGCACTTCAAATTTGGGATTGCTACGGTAACTCGTAATCAAGGGTTGAAGTTGTTGGTGTTTAATCCTTCTTTTATCAAGTGTTGGCTCTTTAAAATCTTCGTAGCCTGCATAGAGTTGGTTTGTGAAATCACCTTGAGCGGTCATGGGCATTATGGCCATTAACATCAGTGACGCGAAAAGTCGTTTTATCATAAGATTATTTTGTGGGAACAGGTTTAAAATTAAGTCTTTTGGTAGCCTTTCGAACGTTGTTCATGAATTCCATTCCGGGGTCTGTTTTTTCGGTGCGGTACCCATCGTCGACTTCCAACCACAGCGAGTGGCCTTCAAACTGGGTGTATTCCTGATGGCCAATAACGTATTCAATAGGATATTTAGAAGCCAATTGTTTTACCAAATAGATGTTTGCCTTGAGCTGTTTTTTGGTCAATGGCAATTCTTTGGTCCCACCCACATTCTCAATGCCTATGGCACAATGGTTCAATCCAATGGTGTGCCTTGCCATAACGGTTTCGGGCATCAATTGATAAATGGTGCCATCTTGGTCCACCAAAAAATGCGCGGAAACATTCAGTCCGCTGACACTTTCTATATCGGGCCGCCAGTTGGGCAACGTGGGTCTATTGAACGCTTCGAAAGATTTTTTTAGGGAAGGAATGGCCGTCCAGTGCAGAACAATCATACTGGGCGTAATTTCCGGCGAATCTTGTTCCAAATTGTATCGCTGCGACAAGTATTCTTTGGTAAGTTCCACCCGTTCTTCATTAAACAGAATTGGAATTTGGACAATCTCTTTTTTTGAAGCACAGGAAACCAGAAGAAAAACTATCATCAAAAGCAGTATGCCGCGCTTCATTTTGTTTCATTTTTAACAAAGGTAGTATCTCTGGGAATTGCATAACAAATAAATAACCGCTTTTTGCCCCATTGCCTGGCCTTTTTCACATCCTCACCCATGTAGATGTCAATGCGGTTCCGCCATCGGTAGTGCATCTTATCCTTTACATAAAATGTATCGGGGAAGGTATCGATTTTGACCATGGTGTTGTGTGTAAGCCCCATCTTGATCAAATCTCTGGACACCGCAATAGTTTTCATGCCCGGTTTTAGGGTATCCCCCCAAGCTGCAATAGCAGGACTGATACTGTCCGTTTGCCAAGGCACGGAGTTGTAGGCCGAGGCAATAACCTCATGCCCTATCCATTCAAACTTGGAGTTTTCAACCGACTGTGGCTGTGAACAGGAAACCAAAAGGACAATCAAAAGGTATGCTTTTTTCAAAAGGACAGTACATAGGTTGGTTCTATAAAGATACAGATTCCTCAAAATTACCTGGGCAAGGGAACATATGATTTGTCCTGTTCCATCATGGGAAAGGATTTGTTCCGCCAATCATCTTTGGCCTTTTCAATCCTTTCTTTGCTCGAGGAAACAAAGTTCCAATAAATATGGCGCTCTTCCGGAAGGGGTTCTCCCCCAAAAAGTAGCAAATGCGTATTGGGCTGTAAGATGATTTTACAGGTATCTTCCACCTTGGACACCAAGATGTTTCCTTTTTCCACAGTTTCGCCGCAGGCTTCAATGGTCCCTTCCACAATGCAAATACCAATCTCGCCCTTCAGCCGCTCTTCCACATTTAAGATATAGGAATCCTGATTTTTTATTTCAACCATAAACAATGGGGAATGTACAGGCACAGGTGACTTTTTACCATACCCCTCCCCTGCAATCAACGTAAATTTGGCACTTTCATCTTTCCATCGGGGAAGTTGGTCTGCTTTAATATGATGGAATTGCGGTTCCATTTCCTCTAAATGTTTTGGCAAAGCGACCCAGATTTGATAGCCGTGGGCCGTAAATGTATTTCCATCCCTGAGGTCTTTCGGGGTCCTTTCGGTATGGGTCACGCCCTTTCCGGAGGTCATCCAGTTGACAGAACCCGGGCGGATGCGTTGGTGGGTGTCCATGCTATCTTCATGAATCAATTCGCCTTCCAACATATAGGTCAGAGTGGAAAGCCCAATATGGGGATGCTGGTCCACATCCATGTACTTATCGGGCCCCAACTGGGTCGGTCCCATATGATCAATAAAAATGAAAGGACCTATCATCCGCTTCTTCCGAAAGGGAATCAATCGGCCGACTAAAAAATCACCGATATCGCGACTGCGCTCTTCAATAATCAATCCGATGTTGGACATGAGGTATTTCTTTATATTTAGCCCATAATTTACAACAAATCTTAAACCATGAAACTATTTAAACGCATTCTGATCCTACTCGTGGCAGCCGTTGGGGTTTTGGTATATCTCAATTATCCCAAATTGAACATTATTGCGGGCTACGCTGCCAAAAACATGGCTTCGGGGGTATTTGTTGCTGGTCGTTCCGAAGCATCACTATCTCAAAATGACAACAATGTGCCCTTGGTAAAACTGGCAGAAACTGAGATTGATACGAAGCAGGAAATCGCTTCCGCTTCGGTCTACGGACTTTTGGAGCGCAAGGCTCTATATCGGGAAGGATTGGGAACGGTATTGATTAATGATGATTATGATGAAACCAAAGACATCCCAAAACCCATCCGGAACCAACCCTTGGACACGGTGCCTTACCCTTACGGACAAGCCCCGCCGAAGGATACGGTTTTCAGTGGAGTGGATATGGACCAACTGAACAAGGCCATTGGAATTGCATTTGCGAATCCAGAGACCCAAAAAACACGAACAGTACTTATTCTTTATAAAGGGCATCTTTTGACAGAGCGATATATCGACGGATTTACTCCCAACACGCCCGTTTTGGGATGGTCCATGACCAAAAGTGTCCTGGCCACCTGTTTTGGAATTTTGGAGCATCAGAAAAAATTGGAAATGGATTGGCCGGCACCCATTGCGGACTGGAAAGACGACGAGCGCAAGAATATTACTTTGAACCACCTGCTTCGGATGCAAAGCGGCTTGGAATGGGAAGAAGATTACACCAAAATCTCCGATGTGACCCGCATGCTCTTTTTGGAAAGCGATATGACCCAAGCCCAAAAAAAGAAACCTTTGGTCGCCCAACCAACAGAGATTTGGAATTACTCTTCGGGCACCACCAACCTGCTTTCTGGAATTTTAAGACAGCAGTTCCGAAGTCATCAAGAGTATTTGAATTTTCCTTACGCAGCCTTTATCGATAAAATTGGGATGTATTCTATGGTTATGGAGGCGGATCTAGTGGGAAATTATGTGGGTTCCTCCTACTCCTGGGCGAGTACTCGCGATTGGGGCCGTTTTGGACAACTCTATTTGAACCGTGGTAATTGGAACGGAGAACAGCTTTTTGATGCCTCTTGGGTAGATTACATCAGCACACCTACCGAAAACTCCAATGAAAGGTACGGCGCCCATTTTTACCTCAATGCTGGAGGGCATTATCCCGATGTTCCCAAAGACTTATTTTCCTGCAATGGGTATCAGGGGCAACACATTTTTATTATACCGTCTAAGGACTTGGTGATAGTACGTACCGGATTGGCCGAAGAACCCGATTTTGATGCAAATGCATTCCTGTCAGCTGTCGTAAAAAGTGTACCGTAAATCGAGCAGAGCTACTGAAACTGGCGGTAAACCACAAGAAAAAGGCACTTCACAACAATAATTTCATTTATGGGAAGGTCGGTGGTACATTTACCATGTAATTAATTCGCAAGTAAATTTTTTCATTTTCATATAGTGTTCTCGTAAAAGAGTCTTGACCCAAGTGGCAAGGCTCTTTTCAATTTAGGGCTATCCTGAAGAAAGGTGCCGCATCTCTACTGCGCTCGATGTGGCAACCAATAGCCAATCCTTGTAATGCTGAGCAGCGCGAAGAATCTGAATCCTTCATTTAAGTATAAATTCTTCAAATGCTTTGCACTTTTAGAATGGCAAATTGAACGTTGCTCATTATGAATTGTAAATTGCCAATTGACTCACGGAATCCACTTGTTTTTCCCAAAATTGGGCTTGCGCTTTTCCAAAAAGGCATTTCTGCCCTCTTTGGCCTCGTCGGTCATATAGGCCAACCGTGTGGCTTCGCCCGCAAAGACCTGTTGCCCTACCATACCATCATCCGTAAGGTTCATGGCGAATTTGAGCATTTTTATGGACGTGGGTGACTTTGCCAAAACCTCTTGCGCCCACTGGTAGGCCGTAGCTTCCAACTCCTCATGAGGGACCACCGCATTCACCATCCCCATTTCGTAGGCTTCTTGCGCGGAATAATTCCGGCCCAAAAAGAAAATCTCCCGTGCTTTCTTCTGCCCAACCATTTTGGCCAAATAAGCCGACCCGTAGCCTCCGTCGAAACTGGTGACATCAGCATCGGTTTGTTTAAAAATGGCATGTTCCTTACTGGCCAAGGTCATATCACAGACCACATGAAGGCTATGCCCCCCACCCACGGCCCAACCAGGTACTACGGCAATCACCACTTTGGGCATAAACCGAATCAAGCGTTGCACTTCCAAAATATTCAATCGATGGTAGCCATCTTCGCCCACATAACCTTTATGGCCCCTGGCTTTTTGGTCGCCACCACTGCAAAACGCCCATTTTCCATCTTTGGCGGAAGGTCCTTCACCGGATAGCAAAACCACACCAATGGAGGTGTCCTCCTGCGCATCGTAAAAGGCTTTGTAGAGTTCGCTGGTGGTCTTGGGTCGAAAGGCATTGCGCACGTTGGGCCGGTTGAACGCAATTCGGGCCACACCATCACATTTTTTATAGGTAATGTCTTCAAATTCCATGGCGGTTTGCCAGTTGGGTGATTTCATGTGTTGCAAATTTGTGAACCACAAAGTAACGGAAATTCCAAATCATCGTCATTGCGAGCCGAGCGGAGTGCGTATGAGAAATCTCAAGTCTTTTCCCAAGTCATTTCGAACCTTGCCCTGAGCCTTGCGAAGGATCCGTGAGAAATCTTATGGGAAATCTTAAAACATTCCTTGGCAGCCCCCTACCTCCACAACATCCAGATTTCTCAATCGTCCCGCCCGAAGCCGGGACTCCTATCGAAATGACTACGGGTGTTGAAAAAAATGGATAACCGAAAGTCAAGGCCCTTGATTTTGAAAGAAAATTCAACGAACTTCGTTAGGTTCAGCTAAATAATAATTAAAACGATTTTTAGCTTAATTGTTATCTGCCATTAGAGAAATTAATCGAAAATTGTTTTGATGGTTATTAAATGGTTGGTGTATGTTTTAGCATTCCTTTTGGTACTTGCCGTTGCGAGCTTACTTGTCTACAGGAGTTATTTAAAGCATACTACAAAAATTAAATCACCCAATGGTATCAGTTCGCTGGAAGAAATAACATTGGGAGAAATAAAACAATGGATTTTCATTAGAGGTGAGGACATCAATAATCCGGTATTGGTATTTCTCCACGGTGGCCCTGGTGCTCCATTGTTTGGCATGTCGAGTTCACGCAAACTGGATGCTGTATTAATCAAGCATTTCACTATCGTCCATTGGGACCAACGCGGAGCAGGTAAATCCTATCACAGAAATATACCGATTAAATCAATGTCTTTTGACAGATTGGTAGAAGACTGCAATGAGTTAATCGATCACATCAGGAAAAGGCTTGATGTAAAAAAAGTGTTTCTGGTAGCGCACTCCGGAGGTTCAATAATAGGAATTAAAACGGCTTATAAATATCCTGAAAAAATACATGCTTATGTAGGTGTGGCGCAAATCATCAACGACTTTGAACAGCAAAGAATTTCATATGAATATATTGTTGAGGAGTCCGCCAAAACCGGAGATACAAAAAAAATAAATACCATCAAATCGCTGGGGCCACCACCATATGAATCAACGTCCGAAGTCAACAAAAAAGACAACTATGTTTTCAAATATGGGGGAGTACTGCGTGGCAGCTCTTATAAAATAGGACTTCTGGCACTCAATTTTTTAACTTCCCCGGAATATAGCTTGTCAGAGGGATTTGCAACCATTATGAATAAAGGGTTTGCATTCACATCCGATGCTATGTGGGATGAAATGAGGAGTATTAATTTGACAGCAGAAATCAAGTCTGTGAAAGTCCCTACATATTTCTTTGAAGGAAAATACGATATGGCAACTCCAACAATCCTTGTCAAAAGCTTTTACAATGTTTTAGATGCGGAAAAAGGTAAAAAGCTTATCATTTTTGAGAACTCAGCACATCTCCCAATGATGGAAGAAAAAGTGAAATATGAAGAATTCTTAATAAACCATGTTTTAAAAGAGGTCAGGCCAAACTAATTTTCTGACAAAACAAAAAGCAATAAAGCAGATAACAAAAAGTAAAGCACACTAAAGCGATGCTTTACTCAGGGCCGATAACGAAACTTACTTCTCCGCTTCTTAACCCTTAGATTCAAAAAAAAAATTAGGGGCCTTTCTATTGTTCTTTTTGTTAGCTTTAAATCATGCAAAAAATATTGGTTCTCTTCGCTACCCTTTTGTTGGGTTTTCACTTGTACCCGCAACACCTGGAAATATCAGGAATTGTCTTTGCCGACACCAATGGCAATGGTATCCATGAGGTTAATGAAAAGGGCATTTCGGGAGTGGTGGTTTCAGACCAAGTGGATACCGCTATTACCGATGGCAATGGTTCGTTTACCCTAAGGTCTACCACCGATCTGCCCTATGTTTTTATTGCCAAACCGAATGGATATACGGGAAACTATTACCTGCCCAAGGCCTCCAAGGTCAGCTTTCCGTTGCAAAAGGACAGGGACCAGACCCATTTCCGGTTTATCCATGCCTCAGATACCCATGTCGATTCCCTGAATCTTCCCCGTATGAAACGATTTCGGGAAATGGTGGATTCCATTGGGGTGGATTTTGTGATCGTTACCGGCGATCTGATTCGGGATGCCCTGCGGGTGAACGAGGAAACCGCGAGCAATTACTACCAAATGTATTTGGATGAAATTAGGAAGTTTACCGTGCCAGTATATAGCTCGGTGGGCAATCATGAAATTTTTGGGATTGAGCGGGACAAATCCTTGGTGAGCCAGGAACATCCACTTTATGGGAAGAAAATGTACCGACATTTCTTGGGACCCAATTATTATTCCTTTAATCATGGCGGCGTACATTTTGTGGGCATTGATGGGGTGGATTATCAAAACCTCTATTATTTTGGCGGCGTCGACTCGCTGCAACTCCAGTGGCTGGAAAAAGACCTAAAATCCCTTTCAAAAGATACGCCCATCGTTACCTTCAATCATATCCCTTTTGTGTCCCCTGGTTTTTCTTTTCAAAATTTTGAAAACCATATATTCTATGGTCCACAGCTGCTAAAGCAAGAGGGAAATTTGGAACACAGGCATATTGTGTACAATTTTGAGGAGGTTAAAAAACGGATTGGCGGCCTGCCCTATCCACTGGCCCTTTCAGGGCATTACCACTCAGCCCAGGAAGGCGAGCTTGTCGGTTCCGGGACACGCTTTGCGCAAACATCGGCCATTACCCGACCTGATTCGTTTGAATCCAGTGGCTTTAAGATACGATCGGGCTTTACCCTATATGAAGTCAAGAATGGAGAAATTGTTTCCAGTACATTCGTCGCCTTAAATTTTCCTTGACCTTTTGTAGCCTCAAAAAAATGGGCGAACTTAGGTGGAAATCGAAATAGAAAACTATTGATTACTAACCATATGAATACGCTCCGTCTTTCCACGTTTGTTCTTTTTTTGATGTTTTTATCAGCATGTCAACAACAACGAACTTTTGATGTGCTTATCAAAAACGGCCGTATTGTGGATGGCTCCAACGGACCTTCATTTACCGGGGATGTGGGCATCAATGCAGATACCATTGCGGCAATCGGGGATTTGAAAAACGATAAAGGCAGATTGGAAGTTGATGCGTCCGGTTTGGTGGTCGCTCCTGGTTTTATCAACATGCTCAGCTGGGCCGTGGAATCCCTAATTGAGGACGGACGGTCGATGAGCGACATCAAACAAGGGGTAACCTTGGAGGTATTTGGCGAAGGCTGGTCCATGGGCCCCATGAATGAAAAAATGCGAACAGCTTCTTTGGAAGACCAGGGCGACATTAAATACGACATTCCCTGGACCACATTGCGCGAGTACCTTGAACATTTGACCGAAAAGGGTATTTCGCCCAACGTGGCTTCTTTTGTAGGTGCCACCACGCTCAGGATCCATACCGTAGGTTACGAGGACAGACCCCCTACTCCGCAAGAGTTGGATTCCATGAAGTTGCTGGTAAAGCAGGCCATGGAAGATGGCGCGCTGGGTGTGGGCAGTTCGTTGATCTATGCCCCCGCTTTTTATTCCAGCACGGAAGAGTTGATAGCACTCTGCAAGGTGGCCTCGGAATATGATGGCATGTACATCAGTCATATGCGAAGTGAGGGCAGCAAGCTTCTGGAGAGTTTGGATGAACTTATCGAGATAGCGGACAAGGCCGATATTCGAGCTGAAATCTACCATTTAAAACAAAGTGGACAAGAAAACTGGGGCAAATTGGATGCTGTGGTGGCCAAAGTGGATTCTGCCCGTGCGGCCGGATTGCACATTACTGCCGACATGTATACCTATGTGGCTGGAGCCACGGGATTGGATGCTGCCATGCCGCCGTGGGTTCAGGAAGGCGGGTACGATAAATGGGCCGAGCGATTACAGGACCCACAAATTAGAAAGCAAGTGCTTCAAGAAATGACCACCCCCACCGATGCGTGGGAAAGTTTGATGCAGGCTGCAGGGGATCCCAGTAAAATGTTGCTGGTAGGCTTTAAGAACGACTCCTTGAAATACCTCACAGGGAAAACCCTGAAAGAAGTAGCGGAAATGCGCGGGATTTCCCCGGAAGAAACTGCTATGGATTTGGTGGTACAGGATGGCAGTCGTGTGGGCACCATTTATTTTTTAATGTCCGAGGACAACGTAAAAAAACAAATAGCCCTTCCTTGGATGAGTTTTGGCTCCGATGCAGGATCGTTGGCCACCGAGGGCGTTTTCTTAAAATCCAGTACGCACCCCAGAGCTTATGGCAATGTGGCCCGTTTACTGGGCAAGTATGTTCGGGATGAGCAGGTGATTTCGTTGGAAGAAGCCATTTATAAGCTGACCAAGCTACCTGCCGCGAACCTGAAAATCAAAAAACGCGGGGAATTGACCGAAGGAAATTATGCCGACATTACCATTTTTGACCCAAACACCATTCAAGACCATGCCACTTTTGAAAAACCGCACCAATATGCCACCGGCGTGCAGCACGTATTTGTCAACGGTACCCAGGTACTAAAAGATGGGGAACACACAGGTGCACTTCCTGGACAGGTGGTTTATGGGCCGGGATGGAAACACGGTTCGGAATAGCTTGATTGAAAAATGTAGCTAGAACGATATTTGGCATCGGTAAATACCATACCCAAAAATTTCAAGTTTTCTTTTTTCGTGTTTTGCAATAGCTAAACCGACAAAGCTATCCGAAAGGATGGTATAGGTTCCGATTTTGTACCTTGTCCATCCGAACTTAACCTATAGCAAATGACTTGTGAACATCTATATCCCTTGGAAAAAGAATTGTTGGAAAACGACATCAGAGAAAACTTTAGAGGGCAGGCATGGAGCAAAAATTGCAGGGAATGGGTTTATTTTGACTGTGTTTTCACCAATTTGGAAAAAACGAAGGAACGTTTTGAAATGGATGACGATATCGTGGAAATACATTCCCATTTTGGCACCCATGATGGACAGGAACATGGGTTGTTCTGTACAAAGTGCAAAGACGGCATTATGGGGTTAAATCCCGAAAAAGTGAAACGAGAAAACATCACGGCAATCAGGTTTGAGTGATAAGCGGAAACGGATAATCTTAAGATTTTTAATAGTTTTGGAATCATGTCCCAACCCTCTTATCTAAAACTAATGCTTTATGTAGCCTTGGCCCTGTTGCTTTTGGGTGTCCTGTGGTATTTAACACTTGCACGCAACATTAATCCAGACCGCTTCTTTGTACAGAAATTGGGGGCCATTGCCTTTACAGAATTATATGTGAAGGATTTCAAAGGAGGCATAAATATTATCCCTGGTGTCGGGGAAAGATATATGTATGCCAGCAACGGCAAAATTAGATATTCCGCAAGCAATTACTTTCCGTTCTATGACATCCATTACAAGTTCGACATCGATGAAAACCAAAATTTTACTATTACCAAACTTGCTACCAAACAGAACTTTGTTCTGGGAAAGGTAATTGACAAACGCTACGACGATTATGATGGTTCCCACCTCTATACCATTCGTGTCCCCAAAGAATATGAAGCTTCATTTACCTACACCCTAGGAAGAATGCCCTATTACGTGAACGTGCAGATGACCATGATGAGCAGTGGCGGGATGAAATACAGCAGCCAAACCAAAGCCGTAATCAAATCCCAAGAAGGAAAATACCTGATGCTTTCCCATAGTACCGGTCACTTGCCCCCTATTGAAAAAACAGGGATTTATTCTTTGGAAAATACAGACTAGTTCGATTTGTTTTTGTTTTTTGCCTCAATCCATTTGCCCATGTATTTAGTGCTTGCCAGGGTATGGTACTGCAACAGAGACCCTTCCAAAAATTGATAGCACCAATTTTGAGAAAATCTATCCCTATGCCCTAAGGGGTAACATGAATGCTGTTTTTGAAATACTGGATGTGACCGAGAATAATTCCTTGACTGAAAAGCAGCGAGACAAAAAAAAAAAATACCACGAACGCTTCCTATACAAATGTGAAGACTTTGACTATAATACGGATGATGTTGTGTTGGTTGATTTGTATAACCGCTTTCAGCACTATTGGCGGTCTGTTCTTGTTGAAAATGTACCACAAAAATTGGTTGACAGCATTTTTAGGGGTGAGATGATCCACTTTCTAAAAAAGAACTACAAGCCTGAGCTTACGATTGAGAAAATACAAAGGGATTATTACACCTTGTTTCAGGATTTTTTCATATCTAGGAATACCTTCGGAATTGGAATTGGAAAAACAGGGCATTTGTACGACCTCTATCTTTGGAAAGAGCAAGAGGAAAAAGCGTATAGTATAGACCTACCGGAAGGGCAGACGATTGAGGTCCCTGTGGTTTTTATGCGGGGTTTTATAAGTAACGGTTGGTCACACTATACCACTTTTGGGCATAGCTTCAGTGGCGGATGGGCCATGAAAGACAAATTGTTCTGTGTGGAGGAATCCTATGGTCCCAAGGATGAGGAGGCATTTTTGATAAGCTACGTTTCCCATGAGGGGCAGCATTTTTCGGATTATACCTTGTTTCCCAAATTAAAACAGATCGATTTGGAATATAGGGCAAAGTTGACGGAACTGTCGTTGACCAAAGAAACCACCCACGATATAGTGAACAAGTTCATAACCAATGCCAAAAACGATACTTCTTTTGCCCATGCATTTGCAAATTACACCGTAATTCGAATGTTATCCGATAAGATCTTTGTTTCAGACTTTGAATCAGATCTTGAAAAATGGGAACAAATCCCTGTAAAAAGAATCAACAAAATCGCTTTGAAATTGTTAAAGGACCATTCAAAACAATTAAAGGCTTTGGGTGCCGATTCGGTTGAGGCATATATCAAAGCCCGTTGAATTTTGAGAGAACGCTAATTCAGTCCTATTGATTTTGAACAGAATTAAGCGTTTGCTTTGAGGGAATATTTTATAGCAGTTTAGATTTTTTGTTGTAGATTTATGATATACTTGTTTAAATGTCCCAAATTTTAAACTAAATCCAGAACAATGAAAAACCTACTTGTTTTCTTATTTACAATCAACTTTTTTTTATCCTTTTCACAAACCACGCCTCTGTTCAGGTCTCGATTTGAGCCCAATACTCTAGTAGTTCAAAATTTCCAAAACAATAATACATCCTTACCTTACAACAGTGCTATTTTTCAAGGCATTGATAATACTGTTTGGTGGCCTAGTGACTGGCAAAATGTATTGGTCAATAATTATGCATTTGGCAATTTTGATCAATTCAACGTTAGTTATGACATGGGTACTGCCGCACAGAGACGTGCTCAATTGGTACCAGACCCTCTAGATCCTTCAAATACCGTATTAAAATTTTGGATTAAAGAAGCTTATATAGATAGTGTTAAGGGAAGGGTGCAGCCTAGCTACTATAATTCCCATGTTGGCAGTAATCTCGACGGGACTGGATTTGACATTTTTCATTATTCAATACGTTTGTTTCTTCCAACTGCAATATTTGATTCTGTTGCTGAGAATGAAAATATTACAATCGGTGACGATGGAGACCTAATATTAGCACAGTTTTTTAATAATCCCGGTTGGATAGAAAATTTCCCAGATCCTTTCGGCCTTTCATTAAAACTTGTCAAAGAGCAGGGAAGTCAAGAATTTAACTTTAAAGTTGAAGGTCTAGTAAAAAACAGTCAAAATGAATGGACACCAATATGGAGTGAAACAAATGAAACATATAGTATCCCTATTGGAGAATGGATAACACTTGATGTTTATTTGAAAGAGGGAGATGATATCGATGGTATGTTCAAGTTGAAATCAAGCGGAAATGAAATTTTCAATATAAACAATTATACTCATCATCCTACCCCAACCCAAGATCCTGATGGGTTCACTCATATGAACCCTATGAATTTGTATGTATGGTGGAAGGAATTGGAAAAATTCAGTAATGACATAGCATTATATTGGGATGACTTCAAAATATTTGATGATTCAGCTTTAAAAAGAAAGTTCATTAAACTAATATCCTCAGACTGTTCGACAACCTTGACATATAATAACCTCTCGCTTACGGCACAAGAAATCCCAACTATCGGCACAAATGGTGATCTTCCAAGCAATTGGAATTATCAATTTCGCTTTCAAAATACCGATGATGCAAACAATGTTTTTACTATTATTCAAAAGAATAAAACAGTGGACCTGTCAACATATGCCATTAATGGGCAACTAAGGGAAAATTCAGTTTACCGAGTTAGAGTGGCCATTAAAAATCATCCTTTCATTGATAACTATGGAGGCAGTAATGATAATTATTGCGAAATAAACACCCTGAATTTATTTGCTTCCTCAGCCCCGGCACTTATGGATAATGAAGAAATGTTTATGGTTTATCCTAATCCCATTAAAGATTGGACCACTTTTAGGTATAGTGTTTTTAATAATTTGAGTCCTTCCAAAATTTACATACTTAACGAGAAGAATCAGGTTATTAAAGAAATTTTAAATGATTATCGGAACAAAGGAATCCATGAAAAAAGCATTTCCTTAGATAATAACCTAAGCCCTGGAAAGATTTATTTCTGCATTTTTGAGAATGGCCATAAAAAAATTGTTCAAAGGATTGTGTTAAATAGATAGAAGTGTTAATTACTGTTCTTTTCCGCAATCCATTTGCCCATGTATTTAGTGCTTGCCAGGGTATGGTACTGCAACAGAGACCCCATAAAATTCTCCGAACGGTGGGGGTCTAGGTTTGTGGACAACTCCTCCAATCTGGAATTCAATTGTTTGGACCAACGCCGTTTCGAGAAGTATTGTTGTATCAATTCTTTTCCCCGTTCTGAGGCGGCCCGCCAAGCTTCGTAATTCTGGTGCAGTTGCACTGCTGCGCTGGCAAAAGCTTCGGGCGCACTGATGATGCTTCCGGGCCAATCAGCGTCCTGATGCATCATGCCTTCAGCACCTATGACTGTAGTCACGCTTGGGGTACCATTTTTCATGGCCTGCACCAATTTTCCTTTAATCCCGGCCCCAAAGCGCAATGGAGCCAAGCATACGCGGGACTTTTGTATTTCTTTATCCAAATCATCGACCCAACCCATTATATGGAATCCTTCTTCCGGTTTGTGCATTTCCAGGACCTGTTTTGGGAAATAAGACCCGAAAACCTTTAAAGTGGCTTGTGGCAGCTCCTTACGTATCAAAGGCCAAATCGTCTGCTTTAAATGGATTATAGCGTCCACATTGGGTTCGTGTTTGCCGCTACCGTAGGTTATAAAACCAGCTCGCTCATCAAATGAAGGCCAAGATGCTATGGTTTTCTCCGTAGATTCTGGCAGCATAAAAGGCAGGTGCATCAAAATTTGCTCAGGCAACTTCAATTGCCCCATCAGCAATTCCATTTCATAGGTGGAGACCAATAGAGACAGGTCGCTGCGATAGATACTGGCTACTTCCCGTTTGGTGATGTCGTTGGCTTTCCACTTTTCCAACGTAAACTCCTCCCTTTTTTTGTGACATACTTCACGGGTTTTCCGCAAGGAGTGTAAATCTTCAGTATTTAAGATTCGGAAGGCTTTGGGAACCTGTTCTGCAACCCGCCAACCAAATTGTTCCTCCACCATAAAGCGGTCAAAAATCACCGTGTCAGGATTCAATGCTTTTACAAAGGTATCAAAACTAGCATGGTTGAGTTTGATGCCTACGGTTTGGATGCCCAAGTCATCTAGATCAAAACTATGTAGAGTTTTTAAGGCCGTGGAAGCAAAGGTGATTTGATATTCAAAATCCAAAAAGGCTTGGAGCAATTGCAACATCCGTTGACCGGCTGCCGTAGTCTTGGGCTCGGGCCAAACATAGCCTATGACAAGGAGTTTTCTTGACATGATGTTAAAATACGAAGTTGGAAGCACAAAGGACTGACACAGGTTTAAGCTCAAGTTTTCAAGTTCAAATGACAAGTTCAAAATTCGAGTGTCAAATGCTAAGCTCAATTTCTAATAATCCAGCTTACATCATTGCCGCAAACTTTTTGGAGATACTGGAGCGCAATTTTCGCTCATAGTCCTCCTCGAGCCATTCCTTGTAATTTTTGGTGTTGTTCATAATGCAATAGGAATATTGCTTCACCCGATAAGCAATTTCCTCTTTTAGCTCTTTGGCCAGTATACGGGCATCGAACACATCCTCGCTGTTCTCCACACATATTTGGGCATGTTGCTCGATACTGCGTTCCAAAACTTCCTTGGATTTTTTCCCTTGGGCAAAAGTTTTTTTGTATTCTTCCTTTACATCAAACGTAATGTTCTCGGACTTGCTGAACTTGGCTTTGAGCTCTTCTGGCATTTCATAGACAAATTCCCGTTCTATATCCTCATCATTTTTAATGTTTTCCAAGTAGAAATCCGGGAAGTGGAATATTTCCTGCCAATCCACGGGAGCGTCCCAAGGTCCAAATCGGGCAATGTTGTTACCCAGATCGATTACGTTGAACTCCTTTTTGTGGGGAAGTACCCGCGACCCCCTTCCAATCATCTGAAAATAGAGTGTAAGCGAGCGTGTTGCACGATTTAGTATGATGGATTCCACCGTGGGTTCGTCAAAACCTGTGGTCAAAATACTCACGGAAGTCAATATGGCATCCGGGGTTTTGGCAAACCACTCCAAGATTTCCTTTCTTTCGGTGGGATTGTTCTTATTGTCCAAATGTCGCACATTATACCCTGCCTTTTTAAAGATTTCGTATACGTAGAGCGATGTGTTGATACCGTTGTTGAAAATCAAGGTTTTGGTTCCCTTGGCGATTTCCTCATAGGCTGTTAGCAATTTACCTAACATGCTATGGTTGCCGTAGAATTCATCAGATGATTTTACGGTGTAATCACCATGAATGCCAAGTTTCAAAGTTTTAAGACTCACATCATAGTTATAGAGTTTGGCCTTGGCCAAAAAGTCCTTTTCTATCAAGGCTTTAATGGATTCTCCTATGATGAGGTGCTTGTAATGGTCCTTCATGGGCAACTTGATATTGGAGCTCAAGGGCGTTGCCGTTACTCCAAGTATAGTCGCTTCGTCGAAATATTTGAAAAGTTTTCGAAACGAATTGTAGTGGGCTTCATCTATTATTACCAGGCCCACGTTGTTGATGGACACTTTTTCTTCCTGCAGCCTATTGTTCAAGGTTTCCACCATGGCCACAAAGCACATATAGTTGTCTTGGTCATACAGTTCTTTGACCTCGCTGTTGATGATTTTATTGCTTACCCCAAAACCATGCAACATTTTGGAGGTCTGTTTACTGAGCTCAATCCTATGGGTAAGCACCATGACCTTTTTGCCCGTTTGTTGGATATATCTTCTGGTTATTTCAGAAAAAATCACTGTCTTGCCTCCTCCCGTTGGCAATTGGTACAAAATATTGGTACCCTCGGGCAGTCTGTTAATATGCTCAAAGATTTTTTTTAAATCTTCTTGCTGGTAACTGTACAGTGTTTTTTTGTTCTCAGCTTTTTTTACCTCCAATGGAAAAGGGGTTTATGGTCCTTAATTATCAAACCTTACAAAATTATATGATTTTTAGGCTTCAGAGCAGGGGTTTGCATGCAATTCTTTCAAGATACTATCAACATACTCGTTAAGTACTGATTTACAAGACACTATCGGTTTGCTGATAATATTTTGATAAGAATAACAAATCTCTCTTGGAAAATTAGGTTTTATGCATTATAATGTAAGCTATAATCACTTTTAACCAAATTTATATATGAGGCAGTTAAAAATCATCAAACAGGTAACCAACCGAGAATCAAAATCTTTAGACAAATATCTTCAAGACATTAGTAAGATTGATTTGATCACTGCCCAAGAAGAAGTGGAACTGGCCCAGCGAATTAGGGCTGGTGACCAGGCCGCCTTGGAAAAATTGACGAATGCAAACCTACGGTTTGTGGTTTCTGTGGCCAAACAATATCAAAATCAAGGGCTAAAACTTCCCGATTTGATCAATGAGGGCAATGTAGGTCTGGTAAAAGCGGCCAAGCGTTTTGATGAGACCCGGGGATTCAAGTTTATTTCCTATGCCGTTTGGTGGATTCGACAATCCATTCTGCAGGCGTTGGCGGAACAATCCCGTGTGGTTCGTCTTCCTTTGAACAAAATTGGTTCCATCAACAAAATAAAAAAGACATTTTCTTATTTGGAGCAGGCCCATGAAAGGCCGCCTTCGGCTGAGGAAATTGCCAAGGAACTGGATATGACAGTCTCCGAGGTGAAACAGTCCTTAAAAAATACAGGACGGCATGTTTCTATGGATGCTCCTTTAAAAGAAGGTGAGAGTTCCAGTTTGTATGATGTGCTGAACACCGGGGATTCTCCAAAACCGGACCGTGGGTTGATGCACCAGTCCTTGAATACAGAAATCAACAGGGCCCTTGACACACTTTCCCCTAGGGAGGCAGATGTTGTTCGACTTTACTACGGTATTGGTGACCAGCAGTCGATGACCTTGGAAGAGATTGGCAGCACCTTTGACCTTACCAGGGAGCGGGTGCGCCAGATACGGGAAAAAGCCATTCGTAAACTTAGGCACACCTCTAAAAGCAAAATACTGAAGTCCTATCTGGGACAATAGCTAATTCAAATAAAAAAGGGAGCAATTTTGCTCCCTTTTTTATGATAATCACTTTAAATCTCAAGAGTTGCTTAGCTGTCTTATTTCAAAGTGGCTAAGAATGTCATTTAGATCTTGAATAAAATTCAAATAAGATGTGTTTTCGTTGTTCATGTTTTTCATAAGGGTAATATTTGGGTTTGGATGTTATAGGTAATCCAATTCTGCCAATTCGTTTAAACTTAATATTTCATTGAGTTCTTGCAAAAAGCTAAGATATTCTTCTCCGTAGGTGTCGTATAACATGGTGCGCTATGATTTAAGGGTCTTTCTTATAAACGTAAACCTATTTCAAACATTATCTGTTGCCAATAAATTGTGGTGAAAACTTGAAAAAAAGTTGTGAAACGTGCGAATTGGGAATTGACGGTGGATATAACCTACGCATCTGTATTGAAGATTTCCAAAGTAACCTCAAAATGCATATTTAGGTCTTTATCCACCTTCGATGGCTTTATGTTGAATTCATCGTAAAGGAAACACAGACTCATAGGCAATCTTTTTGTTTCATTTTTTGGTATAATCCCAAACTTTTCACAAAAGGCCTGTTTCACTTTCAATGCTTTCTTTCTTATTTCTGGGTGCTCCGAAACAGCCAGCAGTTCCAATAAGGGCAGTTCTTTTATATCTCCTATTTCCAAGATTTCATTTAGGAGCAAAAGTTTACAGTCTATATCAGCGGCGTGTTCAAACAACTGATGAAAGATACTCTGGTGGTATTCTGGCAAGTTATTATCTTTCATGGTGTTTTTGTCTTACATATTTCGCAGTGCATTTAGTTCATGATCTATCATCTTATCCGCTTTGGGAAAGTCAACGAGAAACTGATTGTACAGAAATTTTAGATAGTCCAGATCACGATCGGTCTTACAGGTCATGTCCATTTGTGAAACAAGCTGCATCAATCCTGTAGTTTTCATCATTTTTAAACTGGGCAGGATTTTTTGACAAGAGACACGAATTTCACTAAAGTATTCTCCATCCAATTGTACCTTGATGCTGCCGATAAACTCCAAAACATTATGTCTATAGCATTTGATAAGTTCCTCAAGAAGCTCCATCTGCCCCATGCATTCTTCTAACACAGGTGTTAAATCAATCTTATCTGGATTGAAATAGGATTCAATCGTTATCGGTGTTACGCTCGTATTTGGCTTGTTATGTTTGTGTACAAGTTTTGTGTCCTCAACCATCTTTTTTGTCAAGGACTTTATGCGTTTCGCAATCTTCTTCTGATTTGGATTCAGTTCGGTTTTTTCCAAAGAGGCAATCAAAAGGAATATATGCTCAGTATCGTTTACTTCCGCTACAATTTCAGCGGTCAAATTTGACACATTCTCCTTGGGGGACGACTTGATACCCATTTCATCGTACATCTGCTCCAACTGATTTATTTCATCCATGCCGAATACTTTTTCTTCAAGCCCATTCCGAAAAATTTCAAAGGATTTCTTCAATTCACCGGCTTCCACAGTACCTAGTTCTTCATAAGAAAAATTGCTCAATCCAATTTCCAGTTTTTCTAAATACCTAAGTAAATCTCTAGTTCTCAATTTGTATGGAGTTATATCTGTTGTAACCCATTAAAAATCCACATTTAAGCCAACCCCGCCAATTTATTGTTCCATACCCCACATATTTTGTTGTCAAATTGCTTTATTTGTAGGTATAAAGATTAGACCATGAAACAAGTATATCTCTGGTGCGCGTTGGCTCTGTTGCTTTCGTGCGCGGACAAGAACCAAAATAACATAGAAACTGTGGAAGAAAAAGCCAAAAGGATACATGATAGTGTGATTACCGTGGACACGCATATTGATATCAATGTAAAAAACTTCACTGATAGCATCAATTATAGCCAAAGGCTGGACACACAGGTCGATTTGCCTAGGATGAAAGAAGGAGGGTTGGATGTGGCATGGTTTATTGTTTATACTGGACAAGATTCGCTAACCACAGAAGGATATGCAAAAGCTGCGGAAAATGCCATGGCCAAGTTTGATGCCATACACCAACTCTGCAACACCTATGCCCCTAACGATATTGAACTAGCACGGACATCCAGTGATGTTAGACGAATTGCCAAAAACGGTAAAAAAGCAGCCATGATCGGCGTGGAAAATGCATATCCCGTGGGAGAAAACCTTTCTGTATTTGAAGATTACCAAAAGCGTGGCGCCCGATATATTTCGCTATCCCATAACGGACACAGTCAATTTTGTGATTCCAATACCGGAGAAGCAGATGGTGAATGGTTATATAATGGTTTAAGTGATTTAGGCAAAGAAGCTGTAAAAGAGCTTAATAGACTTGGGATAATGATTGATGTATCTCATCCCTCCAAAGAAGCTATGAAACAGATGGTCGCACTTTCCAAAGCACCGATTATTGCTTCCCACTCTTCCGCTAGGGCACTTTGTGATCATAGTAGAAATTTGGATGACGAACAATTACAGTTGCTAAAACAAAATGGAGGCGTAGTACAAACAGTTGCCTTTAGCTCCTATTTGAGTACAAAAAAGCAAGAAGCGCGGGCCGCATATATGAAAAAGGTCCATGAAAAAGTAGCAGATTCGTTGGGAATCAATTGGTATGAACGCTCCGAGTTCAGTTCGTTGACCAAAGAACAAAAAGAAGAGTACATGGACAATTATCCCAAAGTGACCAAAATAAGCAATGAACTTGCCGCCAAAGACCCTAATGCGCCAGTTGCTGTGGATGTAGCGGATTTTGTAGACCACATTGACTATATAGTGGACTTTATCGGAATTGACCATGTAGGTATCAGTTCCGATTTTGACGGTGGTGGAGGCATTGCCGGTTGGTCCGATGCTTCGGAGACCTTCAATGTGACACTGGAGCTGGTAAAACGAGGGTATACAGAGGAGCAAATCGCCAAACTCTGGGGCGAAAATTTACTACGGGTGTTGGATGAAGTCCAAGCTGTGGCGGCGGAATTGAACTAGGATTTTTCCTGTTCCCCTTCCTTTTTTGCCAAGCGGTCCTTCACATATTCAATCTTGGTCTTACCATGTGGGGCCGGATTACCTTTTTCGTCAAGGTTGACCATTATGATGTTGTCGACCGTTACAATACTCTCATGGGTCATTTTGTTCCTGACCTCGCAGTTCAAGGAAATTGAGGTGTGCCCAAATTTTATTACCTCAATACCTATCTCCACAACATCGCCCTTAACTGCAGTGCTCATAAAGTTGATTTCTGAAATATATTTGGTCACTACCTTTTTGCTTTCCAACTGTACGATGCTGTAAAGGGCAGCCTCTTCATCAATCCATGACAATACCCTACCTCCAAACAAGGTGCCGTTCGCATTCAAATCTTCGGGCTTGACCCATTTTCTAGTATGAAATCGCATAAATCAAAAACTTTATATGTTTTGGCAAAATTAAACCATGTGCAACTTTTGTTATCATCTATTCAGACTTTATCAATAAGAATTGGGTTTTTATAAAAAATGTTAATCATTCAATAAACTTTTCTTAATTCAATGCCCTAAAAAAAATAATCCCGATAAATTTCGTCGTCAAACCTAACGAACCATCATGATGAAATCGATTACGGAATACTATTCGGATCCCGGTTTTACCGTTTTTAAAGTCCCTAAATGGAGGGCCAAGTGTTACAAATTTTTATCTGTTGATGTTTGGGGAAATGTCCCCAGCCCTTTACAACGAAGACTATCCTCTTGGTATAGCTCTTTTTACGACAAGTCATTTTCAAAAAGAATCATAAAGCATTATGTAAAGCTGAATTATTCTGATAAGGACTATCTGGAAAAATTTAAACCCCCAAAAGGAAAAACATCGTTTGAAAGCTTTCAGGATTTCTTCATACGAGAATTTAAGGAACTTCCTGACTATGACAGTCCTTATGTTTGGCCTTGTGAGGGCCTTTTATGCGAAGAGAAAAAGGTTGGAGACTTGAATTTTGTAAAGGTCAAATCAGATGTACGGTCCGTATCCACGGTTTTCGGTCTAACGGAAGATGACATTCCAAAGGAATATTCCTTTACCAATGTCTTTCTGCACAATAAAAATTACCACCGAATTCATGCTCCAATTGATGGCACCATAACCCGATTACAGCACATTCCAGGGGATTTAGTGGTATTACGACCTTGGATTTATAAGGAAAACCCTTCGTTGCCTGCCTTTAGGAACGAACGGTACAATATTGATATTACCGACAACAATAACAAAGTATGGCACATCTCCATTGTAGGTGGACCAGCTGTGGGAACGATTGAATTGGCCCAGGGCATAGAACTGGGGCAATCCGTGCAGAGACTACAGGAATTATCACTGTTCTATTTGGGTTCCACCTGTTGTATGGCCGCCCCCCTATCACCAAGATATCATGGACCCAACACCTTTGTTGAAATGGGGACACCCTATTAGAAAAGAGTTTGGGAATCATTGGGATTGTTCAATGTGCTCGGGATTTTCAGAGAAATGCCTAGTATATTGTTCAGTTTTTCAATAAAATAGGCTGACAAGAAAGGGGATTCCAACTCCAAATTCTGATGCACAAAGAAATGAATGTTACGAAGTCCCTTATTTTGCCAAGCGGATAATCGATCAACCCAATCATCCAATCTAGAATAGTCTGAAGCATGATTGGCACCCACGTATCGTATAAATGCCTCATTGTTGGTCAATCGCATGTGCATTAAGTCCCGTCGCCCTGCCGTATCCACTAAAACATTGGCCATTTGATTTTCTTGAAGTAGATGATAAAGCTCTTGTGCTACTTTTTCATCATTGAACCAATCCGTATGTCTAAATTCCATGGCCAACGGAAACTCTTTGGGCCAATATTCCACAAAACGGACTACCCTATCCCAATTTTTTGGGCCAAAATTGCTGTGCATTTGCAAAAATATGGTCCCTAACTTATCCTTAAGCAACGAGGTGACCTCCAAATAGCGGTCCACCGTGCCATACACTTTGTCATTCAAACGTCTTAAATGACTTACCTCGTTGGTCATTTTTGGAAAGAACTTAAACCCTTCTGGGGTTTTGTCACACCATTTTTGATATTGTTCCGCTGGAAAAATACGGTAAAATGAGGCATTGAGCTCTATGCAGTTGAATTGGGAAGAATAATAGACAAGCTCATCCTTGGTCCCCCGAGGATAAAAATTCTTCAAATCCTGTCTGTTCCACTTTGCACAGCCCACATAAACCGAAGTATCACCTTCTTCTCGTTGCTTAGCCAGTACCAGTTGAGTATCGGGATGGTCCTTGGGTATCGTAAAATCGATAAGCTCTGGGTGTTCTACTTTTCCAAATTTCATTGTGGCTAACTTTATGGTCAGCAAAATTACCCAAGAAACTTCCATCAAGCTAAATGATTACTATTTTTAATAAATATTTTGTAACAGATTTATCGGAATTATTACCTATAAACTAATTCAAATAAAAATCCACTGAAATGAAAACAACCAAAATTTTTACTATCGCATTTTTGTTGAGCTTGATGCTACCCGTTCAAGCGCAAGACGTAGACGAAATAATCAGCACCTATTTTGAGAATATAGGCGGTATTGACAACTTCAGACAACTTGAAGGCATTAGGTTTGAAGGAAAAGGAACCCAGCAAAGTTTTGAGTTTCCCGTCAGAATGGTTCAATTAAAAGATGGCAGACAAATGTTTGCCTTTACTTTTCAAGGAAAGGAAATCAAACAGGGCGTATTTGATGGGGAGGTATTATGGAATACGAACTTCATGTCCATGAAAGCTGAAAAAAGTGATGCCGAGCAAACAGCCAATTTTAAATTGAACACCAACGATTTTCCAGATTCTTTCTTAGACTATAAAGAAAAAGGATACACCGCCGAACTTTTGGGTAAGGAAACAATGGAAGGGGCTGAAACGTTCAAGATAAAATTGGTCAAGGAGCCCATTACAGTGGATGGCGTACAGGAAGAAGACATATCGTATTATTACTTTGATACTGATAATTTTGTTCCCATAGCTGTTGAATCTACCATCAGGTCTGGTCAGGCGAAGGGAAAAACCTCCAAAACGGTCATGAGTGATTACCAAGAAGTTGACGGGCTGTACTTTCCTTATTCTACAACACAATACGTGGATGGCAACCTAGCATTTACGATGACTTTGGAGAACATTGAACTCAATCCATTAGTGGACACTTCTGAATTTGCGTTTCCAGAAGAGGTAGCAGAAGAGAAAGAATAAACCGTCAACAATTACAAGTAACTTTAAAATGAGATTTAAACTAATTGCATTACTGGCAATCCTCTTTATTTCTGGGGAATTACTAAGGGCTCAGCAAACACTGACTGAAATGTCAGGAAAAGAACTCTTTGGCGACCTCAAGGCTAGGCACATAGGACCAGCACTTATGAGTGGGCGAATCATTGATATGGAAGTGCATCCAACCAATAATCGAATTGTTTATGCAGGTTCTGCTGGAGGAGGTGTTTGGAGATCAAAAGACGGAGGTGCAACTTTCAATCCAATATTTGATGAAAATTGCCAATCCATTGGAGCGGTCGCCCTTGACCCAAACGACCCGGACAACACCATTTATGTCGGCACGGGCGAAATCTGGACTCGTAACAGTGTTTCCGTAGGAGACGGACTTTATAAATCAACTGACGGAGGTTCAAACTGGACCAAGATTGGCTTTGAGAATTCGGAGCGAATTGCCAATATTATTGTTAATCCAGAAAATTCAAAAGAAATCTATCTTGGTGTCCTTGGGGCACTTTGGGGCGACAGTGAAGAACGAGGGGTTTTCAAAACCACCGATGGCGGGCAGACTTGGAAAAAACTGTTGTATGTCAATCCAAAAACTGGATGTGCAGACCTTGCCATGGACCCGAAAAACCCAAATGTGCTGTATGCATCCATGTGGGAGTTTAGGAGAACGGGCTGGTCCTTTGACTCCGGGGGTGAAAACAGTGCGCTTTATAAAAGTACCGATGGTGGCAAAACCTGGAACAAAATCCATAATGGTTTTCCTGAAGGAAGGCTGGGTCGTTTGGCAATTGCTGTTGCACCATCGAACAACCAAGTGCTGTACACGGTAATTGAAGCTGAAAAAGATGAAAGAAAAGGTCTTTACCGCAGTGATGACGCGGGTAATACTTGGAAGCAACTCAACAACGATTTCGGAATCACCGTACGACCGTTTTATTTCTCAAGAATTGTGGTGGATCCAAAAAATGAAGATGTGGTAGTTAAGGGTGGACTTTTTGGTTCTATTTCAAGAGATGGTGGTAAAACATTCAAGAATTTAGGGAATATGCATGCTGACATTCACGATATTGTTTTCAGTATAAAAGATTCGGACATTATGTATGTTGGCACCGATGGCGGTGTGTACCGTACTTGGGATGGTGGCACAACAATGGAAATTGTACAAAATTTGCCATTGACCCAGTTTTATCATATTAGTGTTGATAACGAGGAGCCTTACAATGTTTATGGCGGACTTCAAGACAATGGTTCGTGGTACGGACCGTCTTCTTCTCCCGGCGGAGTGGAAGCCAAAGATTGGAAATCTTTAGGTTTTGGCGATGGTTTTAGGGTACTGAAACACCCCACCAAGAACATAGTTTATTCCGAAATGCAGGGTGCTCAGAATGTATGGCGAATTGACCTTGACAACAATTTGGTAAAGACAGTTCAGCCATTGCCTACCTCTGATGATCAAAAACTAAGGTTTAATTGGAATGCTCCTATGGCCACAAGTATTCACCAGCCGGATAGGTTTTATATGGGCAGTCAGTTTTTGCATAAATCTGAAAACATGGGAGAGACTTGGAAGATAATATCTCCAGATCTTACTACCAACGACCCTGAAAAACAAAACCAGGAAGATTCTGGCGGTCTTTCTACAGATAACTCAGGGGCTGAGAACCACACTACAATTTTTACAATTGCAGAATCACCATTAGATCAAAATATTATCTGGGTGGGTACTGACGATGGTAACGTTCAAGTCACCCAAGATGGCGGGAAAACATGGACCAACACAGTCTCCAATATCACCGGTTTACCCAACAACACATGGTGCTATCATATTGAGGCCAGCACGTTTGACAAGGCTACAGCATATGCCGTGTTTGATGGGCATACACAAAATGATATGAAAACCTATGCATATAAGACCACGGATTTTGGCAAAACATGGACCAGCATCATAACCGACGAGGTTGTCGGTTTTGCACGGAACATTCAAGAAGATTATGAAAATCCCAACTTGTTGTTTCTGGGCACGGAATTGGGCCTCTACATCACTTTAGATGGAGGGAGAAGCTGGAAGAGATTCACCAACAACATGCCGCCGACAGCAGTTCACTTTATTGATCTTCAGAAGAGGACCAGCGATTTGGTCATGGGAACTCATGGAAGAGGCATTATTATCATTGATGACGTTTCTCCGTTGCGTGAAATAAATGAAGAAATATTGAACAAAACCCTGCATTTTTTTGAGACTCCAAAAACGATAATCGACGAAACCAACACTTTTCAAGGAAATTTTGGCAATGAAACGGAATTTGTAGGTCAGAGTGGTTCAAAAAATGCACGGTTGACCTATTTCTTGAAAAAGAGGCATACTTTTGGAAAAATGGCACTTGAAATAAAAAATGAAGAAGGTAAGGTAGTTGCTGAGATTTCGCCAGGAAAATCAAAAGGAATCAATATTGTTGAATGGAACTACAAATTGAAACAGCCCAAAATAGCGACCGGAAAGACCTTTAGTTTTGGAGGTTTTACTGCCCCTCAGGTACCAGCAGGCAAGTACACTGCGGTAATGACGAAGGGAAAGGATACCTTTGAACATACCTTTGAATTGGTTTATGATTCTGACTCTGGGTTATCTGAAAAACAAAGAGAACTGAAGAACTCCACTACCATGCAGCTGTACGATATGACCCAAGAACTGGCTTACCTTGTATACCAGGTGGATGAACTAATCAAAAATGCAGATGCGAATGGAGATAAAAAAATATTGGCCAAACTAAATTCCCTAAAAGAAACCTTGGTGATAACTACAGGGGATAACTATGTAGGAAGTGCAGAACCTCAGCTAAGGGAAAAAATGGCTGATTTGTACAGTAAGGTAGCGGGCAGCTATGATGCTCCTACCCCCGATGATCTTCAAAATCTAAAGGTTATTTCAAGCCGTTTCAACAAGGGCAAAGAAGACCTTGACAAATTGAAGATGAAATACTTTAAAAAACAACCTGTAGAACTAAAAAGCTTTGAGGCCTTTTTAGATGAGTAAAAGCTTTATCAGCCGATTAAACCGTCCGTATGGGCGGTTTTTTTGTTTATAAAGCGGTTGAAAAGTAATCTTCCTATTACCCATTAGCAAAAACATGATTATTTAATTTTAGTAAAACTTTCAATCATGGATTCACGATCCAAGAGTCTTCTGGACCTTCGGCCAGAAGTGAAAAAAGCTCTTTTCCACAATGACATGAGTCCAGACGAGCGATTTCAAAATCAAACTCTTCGTCCGGTCATCAAACTACAAAACCAACTTCTTGTTGAAGCGTTTAGGAACTACATTAACAAACATAAAGGTGTTTTTTACAATCTGTCCTTGGAAAAAAAGATGGGATATATTGAACACGCTATCCAAAAGGACATCAAGTTCAGGAATTCCCTAAAAGGAATGATTATAGGGCAGTTTACCATCGATGAGTACGAAACCTATATCCAAAACAGCTCTGCACTTAATAAACGCATGATGAACATGGTGATTGAGCGATTAAAAGACCATGTTCAATTGTTGGACGAAGCTGTACTATTGGTCCAAGACTGATTCACCATTCAAATTGGTGGTCAAAATGTCGCTCATCAAATCAAAGTAAGGTCGGATAACTTTGAAGGAGTGAACCACTTCCTGTAAGAAAGAATGGGAAAGGACTTCTTTGTCAGAGAAGTTGCGAACGAAAATAAACTGTTTTTTTCGTATAAGGTCAATATCGTGATGCTCCTTATCAAAACCTTTTGGAGCTGTTTTTACCTCCTCCCCTTGTAGCTCGCCCCAGACTTTTGTTAGTGCAGGATGTTGTATTACGGACCTAAATGCTGAGGCGTCCATCTCCAGTTCTTTCCGAATTCGGAAGAGGTCCTCTTTGTTTGGTTGCCAAAAACCTGTAGCCACAAAACTTCCTCCTGGTGTCAGATGTAAATAGTACCCGCCTCGTAAATGTGCTCCCAATCTCGAAAAGGAGCCAGCAAAATGGGTTTTATAGGGAGTTTTATCTCTAGAAAAACGGACATCGCGATAAATTCGGAACATTTTCATTTTCTCTATATCGTCATGCCGGCCTAGATGCTCTTTCACACCCTCAAAAAACAATTTGACCTGGTTTTGATGTTCTTTGAATACTTCTTTATGTTGATCGAACCAATCCTTGTTGTTGTTTTGGCCCAAATCTTTTAAAAAATCAAATGTTGTTTTAGATATTGTTACGTTGTCCACCATTCTTTGGTTGATGTGTTATTTTTAAGCTAAAGTTAGTCATTTACTTGTGCTGGCAGTAAGGTTTTGGGTAATTTTAAGACTCTAATTTGAAGCATGGACAAAGAAAAAATCATTGCAGAACTGAATAGGCACAAAAAGCAACCCTATTTGGACTATAGACTTAAAGAGGAAACGGAAAGCTTTACCAACCTCCTATTTTATACCTTATTCGATGTTAATACTCCGGTAGCTGAAAATCTAGATGTATTGGAAACCAAATTTTCTCGGTTAACGGATTTGGCTTGTTGGGAAATACAAAAACCTTGCAGCAAGGTATGGGAAAATTATGTATCCCGTTTGCCCGGAATTCTTGAAAAGCTCAATTTGGACGCCGAGGCTATTTTAAACTGCGATCCTGCCTCTCTCTCCATACAAGAAATATATATGGCCTATCCTGGTTTCTATGCCATTGCAATCTATCGCTTGGCACATGAACTTTACGTTCAAGGTTTTCCATTGGTGCCACGGTTGTTGACGGAATATGCTCATAGGCAGACCGGAGTGGACATAAATCCGGGTGCTACGATTGGTAAATCGTTTTTTATTGACCATGCGACTGGTGTGGTGATTGGCGAAAGTGCCATTATTCATAATGATGTTAAAATCTATCAAGGTGTAACTTTGGGCGCACATTATGTTGCCAAAAGTCTTCAAAAAACAAAAAGACACCCTACCATTATGTCCAACGTGACCATTTATGCCAACGCTACGATTCTTGGCGGAGATACGGTTATTGGTGAAAATTCAATTATTGGCGGTAATGCTTGGGTCACCGCATCAGTCCCAGCAAATTCCACAGTTTTCCACAAACCAGAAATCAAAATAAAAACAGCCCCGAGCAATGTCTAAAACCATTCTTGATTTGATAGGGAACACTCCATTGGTAGAATCGAAGGTTTTGAACACTAATCCCAATGTGAAGCTCTACTTTAAATTGGAGGGGCAAAACCCGGGAGGCAGTGTGAAAGACCGTCCAGCTTTCAATATGATTAAATGTGGTTTAGAGCGTGGTGAAATTACGCCCAAAACGAAATTGATTGAGGCCACTAGTGGAAACACAGGTATTGCCTTGGCCATGATTGCCGGAATCTACGGATTGGATATCGAGTTGGTAATGCCAGAAAACTCCACTAAAGAACGTGTGCAGACCATGCGGGCCTACGGTGCCAAAGTGACCTTGACTTCTTCAGAAATTGGCATAGAAGGTGCCAGGGACTATGCAGAAGCCAAAGTAAAAAAAGAAGGGTATGTGATGGTCAACCAATTTGCCAATAATGACAATTGGAAAGCACATTATGAAACTACCGGACCAGAAATTTGGAAGGACACAGAAGGAACCGTCACCCATTTTGTTTCGAGCATGGGTACCACAGGAACCATTATGGGAACATCAAGCTATTTAAAAGAACAAAACAAGCATGTTCAGATTGTAGGCGTGCAACCTACGGACGAATCCCGAATTCCCGGGATACGAAAATGGCCGCAAGAATATCTTCCAAAAATCTTCAATCCCAAAAAGGTAGACCAAGTTATGGAAGTGAGTCAAGAAGAAGCGGAAACCATGGCTAAAAGATTGGCAAAAGAAGAGGGCATCTTTGCCGGGGTCAGCAGTGGTGGTGCGGCCACTGTGGCACTAAGGTTGGCGAGTACCCTGAATAGCGGAACAATTGTTTCCATTGTGTGTGATCGAGGAGACCGCTATTTGTCCTCCGATTTGTTCGGGTAGTTATTCCAAAATAGATTTTATTCCCTGCCAATACGCTTCAAACTCATCCAAATTATTATGGCCCCCGCCCTTGATGCTAAAAAATGCCTTATGATCATGGGGAATGGATTCAAAAAGCTTTTTCCCTGATTCATGAGAAACGACTTGGTCCATAGTGCCATGAAAAATATAAACAGGGCACTGAACGTGTTGGATGTACTCATTGGATTTCATTTTGTAGTTGAGGATAGTTTTTAGAGGGAGAAATCCAAAACGTTCCTCTGCCACATCCAAAAGATTGTAGAACGGGGTTTCTAAAATCAACTTGTTGGGTTTGTTTTTGGAAGCTACATGTGTGGCTATGCTGGCACCTAGGGAACGGCCATATATCAGAAGTTCACTTTCTGGATAGTGTTTCAACACGTAGTCATAGAACAACTGTGCATCATTGTACAGCACTTGTTCGCTGCGATTACCGGTACTTTTACCATAACCCCGATAATCCATGACCACTACATCATACCCAAATTCGCCGAAAGGAGAAACAATTTCTCCCCATCGTGAAAGATCTCCTGCATTTCCATGAAAATATAGTATCAGCCCTTTTGGTTCATCCACAGTAAAATGCAAGGCATTTAGCTTGGCGCCATCCGAGCTTTCCAGAAAAAATTCCTTGAAAGGTTGTTGAAATGAAAAGGTATGGTCAATTGGTAATTTTGTGGGTAGAAAGATTAATTTTTCCTGTAAAAAGTATAGCATAAAACTAGTTAAGAACAAGAGGGACAGCCCAAGGAGCAATACCCTTTTAAGCCTTCGCATTGGCTCGCTTTGAAGAATGTTTCACATGGATGCTGGAGCCTTCCAAATTTACTTTGTTTGGTCTACTTGTCACTATTTTCTCAAGCATTTCATGATACGATTCAAAATTATTTAAATCTTTGTGTCCCCCTCCTATTACCGTATAAAGTTTTGTGAGCTCCGGACGTATTTTGGAAAGTTTCACACTGGTTTTATATGGAATCAGGCGGTCATCTGTCCCATGGATAATGTGTATTGGGCAGTTTACATATTTCAACCATTTATAGGTGGGCATGGGAAACTTGATCAGCAATGATAATGGCATAAACGGAATATACTTCTTTGCCACTTTGCTGAGGCTATAATAAGGGGCGTCCAAAATCAGCATTCTAGGATTGTTCATGGAGGCAAGTTTAGCAGCAAAACCAGATCCCATGGAGCGCCCATACAGTATAATGTATTTTTCAGCCACCTTTTCCTTTATTTTGTTGTACACCACCTGCATATCGCGTTTAATGGCTTTTTGGGTTCTTCGCCCCGTGCTTTTGCCAAACCCACGATAATCGACCATGATCACGTCATAACCATGTCTGGTGAAATCAACAGCAAACTTTCCCCACCCTTTGATGCTTTTTGAGTTGCCTTTTAGATAGAAAACAACACCTTTTGGTTCTTTGGATTTGAATCGAAGTCCATTGATGGTTGCTCCATCACGAGTTTCAACATTGTATTCTTCAATCTCTTGGTTGTCATAATAAAATTGAAAGTCTTTGGATAGTTTTTCCGGTTTGAACAAAAAGTAATCCTGGAAAAAGAAGAGCATGGCACTTATAAGAATATAAACTGCCAGAATAGCAAGTATGATATAAGTCCATTTTTCCATAAACAATACCTTTGCTCCAAAATACAAAAAATATAAAGTACAGCGAATAGAGACTTTATAAATGAAATAGTTGGATCAATAGTGTAACAGTTTGATACAACTGATGTCCTATATGTGTTAATCATCAACCAAAAACCGAACATGACCTCCATAACTCCATCCTCCTCAAAAAAAAGAATAGAAATTATTGATGCTCTTAGGGGTTTTGCTCTTGCTGGAATCGTTGTTGTACACCTCGTAGAAAATTATATTGGAGGGCCGCCACCGGATATTTTTCAGGAAGCTGTCCATCAAGGTGTTGCAGATAGCATTGTTGATGGTTTTGTAAACTTTTTTCTTCGAGGAAAGTTTTTTGCACTCTTCTCGTTCCTTTTCGGATTAAGCTTCTTCATTCAAATGGACAATGCAGCACAAAAAGGCGGCTATTTTGGAGGTCGGTTTCTTTGGCGGTTGATTCTATTGTTGGGTATTGGGTACGCCCACAGTCTTTTTTATGCTGGTGACATTCTTACGGTCTATGCTATGTTGGGTGTGTTTCTAATTCCATTCTACAAGATGAAGAACAAGTGGGTTCTCTTATGCTCGGCTTTGTTGTTCCTAGGTTTAGGACGTTTTTTGGTTTTTGGTTTCACACATGGAGAAAACCTATTTGGAGATTTAACGGTTTCTGGCGATGACCCCCAAGTTGTGGCTTATTACAATACATTGAAAGATGGAAGTTTAATGGACGTGTTTTCCATTAATGCATGGACGAGCCATCTTAATAAAATGGATTTTCAATTCGGCGTTTTCGGCCGGGGCTACCTTACGTTTGGCTTCTTTCTTCTTGGATTGTATGTAGGTAGAACCGGATTTTTTAAAAAATACAGAGAAAGCAAAAAATTAATCAAGCGAACCTGGATTTGGTCGCTGGTGCTGTTTTTGATTTCAGGCGTTGCGATGGCATTTATCTTTGGAAATATAGGGCCGGATGTAAAGTTTGACAATTGGTTGGTCATGTTGGGACTGACCGCTTATGATGTAAGCAATGTGGCCATGACATTAATATATATCAGTGTTTTTGTGATCCTTTACAAAAGGACAAAGACCCAAATGTGGCTTTCCAAATTTGCTCCTTACGGCAAAATGGCCTTAACCAACTACTTTTTTCAAAGTGTTTTCGGCACTTTTTTACTTTTTGGTTGGGGCTTGGGAATGATTGGTGAATTACGCAACCTCTATACTTTTGCCCTGTCCTTGATGATTGTAGCCATTCAAATGTTTTTGAGCAAATGGTGGTTGAAAAGATTCCAGTATGGACCTTTGGAGTGGTTATGGCGTAGTGCTACTTTTTTAAAGTCATTTCCTCTAAAAAAAACCAATTAATGCATTTTCACCACACATATTTCGGTTTATCCAACAATGTTCGGTTTTCATCGATTTATTAAAAATAAACTGTGAAAATATGTCGTTCTTTAAGTGTTTTTTAATCCCAATTAAAGAAAAATACTACAAATGAACCTGCTTAATGGCATTTTTACATGGAAAATCAATGTATTTCTCACTGCAACAATCCTTATTGCTCTGGTAATTCTGGATTTCTATGGTGTTTATACCGATAGGTTTTATTTTCTTAAACTAGATAATTATATCTTCCCACTGCTGAGTTTGATTCATTTTTTATATCTCTACGTAATTTGGTTTAAAATTACTGAGATTGAGTTGCCAGACCCTAAAATGCGGAATTTGGAATATGTACTTTACGTGGTGATGATCATTTATCTTTTTAAGGTGTATGACAGTGTTCTTGTTCTCGATTCGTACAATAACTTTTCGGAACATATGGTTCCGTCCATGTTTAAGCCCATGGCGATTTTAACTTTGGTACTTCATAGTATATTGCCCCTACTCACTATGCTGTCGTTTTGGCAACGAAAAAAATATATTGGCCCTTATAACTTTGAGAATTATAACGATAACCTAAACATTTGGCAATAACCTTCAAGATCTACAGACCACGCACGTAGCCTCCATATAGATCTTTAAACTGGAACCCCTGTACGAATCGATGCTTGCTCAGTTTTTTGTATGCGACCAAGCCCCAAAGTAAAATTTCCTTCATAAAATAGGAATCCTCTTTATGCAAGGATGGCTGGTATTTCTGCAATAGCTTGTCCAGTGGTCCAATAGTGTCCAATTTAGCTTTGTACTCCGAATCGGAATCGTCATCTAGCAAGACAAAACCTTCACCATCAAAAAACCAAGCGATGAGATTATCATACTCCGTTTCAGCATCTTTCCGCTGCAGTTTGTCAATTTTTGGAAAATAAGTACTGAACAACGATTTTACAGCATCTTCAATCAAGGTTTCCGCCACAAAACCAGCTCCTTCTTGCTCACCCTCGTATACCAATTCAATTTTACCGGTAATGGAGGGGATTACGCCCATAAAATCACTTAATCGAATAGTGGTGTTTTTATCTCCTGAAAGCAATGACCTACGTTCCGCAGTACTCAACAGGTTTTCAAACGCTGTGATACTCATTCGCGCACTAACCCCACTTTTGGCATCGACATATTCACTTTTTCTGGCCTCAAAACTTATTTGCTCCAGCAAATCCATGGCTACATCGGGCACATATATTTTATCTGATTGCCTTTGGTCCAAACGAGCCTCTTGCTTCGTGATTTTCTTGGCCACGTCCACATTTTCTGGATAATGGGTCAATATCTGTGATCCAATTCTATCCTTCAATGGAGTTACAATACTTCCCCTATTTGTGTAATCCTCAGGATTTGCGGTAAATACGAACTGGAGATCCAAAAGTAACCTCACTTTAAACCCTCGAATCTGTATATCACCTTCTTGCAGTATATTAAAAAGGGCTACTTGAATTCTTGCTTGAAGGTCTGGCAATTCGTTGATTACAAAAATGCAACGGTTTGCCCTAGGTATCATTCCAAAATGAATGACACGATCATCGGCGTAGGATAGCTTTAGATTAGCCGCTTTTATAGGGTCTACATCACCAATAAGGTCTGCTACTGTAACATCTGGCGTGGCCAATTTTTCATAAAAACGTTCATTGCGATGAATCCAGTCAATAGGGGTGTCATCACCTTTCTCCGCAATGAGTTCTTTGGCATATCTCGAGATGGGATTAAGTGGGTCATCATGCACTTCGGAACCTGAAACAATGGGCATCCATTCATCCAATAGCTGAACCATGAGTCTGGCCAACCTTGTTTTTGCCTGTCCACGCAGTCCTAACAAGTTGATGTTGTGTCTGGAAAGAATGGCTCTTTCCAATTCGGGAATTACAGAGTTTTCATAACCCCAAACACCTTCAAAAACTTCTTCTCCGCTTGAAATCTTTTCCAATAGGTTTTCCCGAAGCTCATCTTTTATACTTCTGCTTTGGAATCCTGCGGCGTTTAAATCGCCAAGTGTCTTAATTTTGGTATGGTCCAATGTCATATTCTGTGTTAACCTTTTATTCGTCTTCTTCTATTCTGTTCATAATCTTCAAATATCATCTCGCCCAATCCCTTTAGTCCTGTATAAATGGCCTTCCCCTTATTTGCCTGCGTAAACTCGCGAACAAATTGTTTAAGATAAGGATCTTGCGCAATCATGAAGGTGGTAATTGGGATATGCAGTTTTCTGGCTTGTTGGGCCATGGTATAACATTTTTCAACGATATAGTCGTCCAGACCAACACTATTTTTATAATAGTCTCCATTGGGAAGCCGAATACAGGAGGGTTTCCCATCGGTTATCATAAAAATTTGCTTGTTGGTGTTTCGTTTTCGCCGAAGCATATCCATGGCCAGTTGTAAACCGGCCACCGTATTGGTATGATAAGGCCCCACTTTCAAATAGGGCAAATCTTTAATGGGAATGGGCCAAGCATCATTTCCAAAAACCAGAATTTCCAGCGTATCCTTAGGATATCGGGTTGTAATAAGTTCGGCCAGCGCCATGGCCACTTTTTTAGCGGGCGTGATTCGGTCTTCACCATAAAGAATCATGCTGTGACTGATGTCGATCATCAACACGGTACTCATTTGGGCCTTGTGGTGGGTGTCTTCGACAACCAAATCGTTTTCATCAAGCGTAAAAGAACCGATGCCATGATTGATTTGGGCATTTTTGAGACTTTCGGTCATTGAAATATGTTCCAAGGTGTCACCAAATCGATACTCTCTGAAATCACCCGTATGCTCATCACCCCTCCCCGACTTTCCAGTACGATGGCTACCTGAACCACTGCGTTTAAGTTTTCCGAAAATTTGATCTAATGCTCTTTGCCGAAGCATGCGTTCCAACTTTGCAGTGATTGAAATCTTACCGCTGCCTGGGCCTTCTTCCCCGTCCATGCCTTCTTGACCTTCACCCATTTCACCCCCTCCATCTTCAAACTCTTCGCGGATATACCCTTTAGCCTTTAAGTCCTCAATAAAGTCATCGATGGAATAGTCTTCGTCCGTAAGCGCATACTCTTTGTCAAGTTCGCGTAACCAGTCAATGGCCTCATCAAAATCGCCTGAGGTATGGGTAATGAGCTCTTGAAAAATCTCAAAGAGTTTTTCAAAAGGGGTTTGGTCTGGAGCTTCGTAAGTAGTAAAACGAAATCCTTTTTTAGTATTCATAGCCATTACATAAAATTAAGGTATTTCACCGTAACGGCTGGGTCTTTAGAAAAAACTTAACGCATTTGTTTGCGCTTATTGTTTGTGTCTACTTTCAAGAGTTTCAATTATATCAGCTAAGCGATAGCCCTTGGCCTGCAACAAAATCAGATAATGAAACAAGAGATCGGCGCTCTCGTTCAAGAAGAGATCATCATTATCATCCTTGGCCTCGATAACGGTTTCCACCGCTTCCTCCCCCACTTTTTGTGCTATTTTATTGATTCCTTTCCGAAACAAAGAGGCTACATAACTTTGTTCATCTTCTTTATTTGCTTTTCGTGAAGTGATGACTTCCTCTAACTGCGTTAAAAATCCATAAGATTGCATGTTCGATTCTCCCCAACAAGTATCCGTTCCTTTATGGCAAGTCGGCCCAGTCGGATTCACCATAATCAATAAGGTGTCGTTGTCACAATCCACTTTCATATCTACCAATTCAAGAAAATTACCGCTCTCTTCCCCTTTTGTCCAAAGACGTTGCTTGGAACGGCTAAAGAAAGTTACTTTCTTGGTTACTTGGGTTTTTTGAAGGGCTTCATTGTTCATAAAACCAAGCATCAGCACATTTTTGGTTTTGGCATCTTGTATGATTGCCGGCACCAAATCATTACCCTCTTTTTGAAAATCTATTTTCATATTTATAATCTTCGGTCACCCTGAGCGCAGTCAAAAGGTAAAGATTTCTTGATTACGCTCGAAATGACAATTTATGTTCTCATAGGAATTCCTTCCTTTTTTAGTTCTTGTTTTAAGTGTGCAATTTCAATTTCACTAAAGTGAAAAACACTGGCGGCCAATGCAGCATCCGCTTTTCCTTTCTTAAAGGTATCGGCAAAGTGTGATATGTTTCCTGCCCCTCCTGATGCTATAATGGGTATATTCACCAAGCTGGACAATTTGGCCAGGGCTTCGTTGGCAAACCCGTTTTTGGTACCATCGTGATTCATAGAGGTGAACAGAATCTCCCCTGCGCCTCTGGCTTCCACTTCTTTGGCCCATTCGAAAAAATCAATATCGGTGGCCACCTTGCCGCCCACCAGATGTACCTTCCATACTCCATCGATTTGTTTCGCATCAATCGCAACCACAATACATTGGGAACCAAATTTGGCCACCAATTCATTGATGAGTTCCGGTCTTTTCACCGCTGAAGAATTGATAGATACCTTATCCGCCCCATTTTTCAACAATATGTCCACGTCTTCCACAGAAGAAATTCCCCCGCCCACGGTAAAGGGGATGTTGATGGCTTCCGCCACATGATAGACCAGTTTCGCCAAGGTTTTTCTTTTTTGCTCTGTTGCGGAAATATCCAAAAAGACTAATTCGTCCGCACCTTCATCGGCATATCGCTGGGCCAGTTCCACAGGATCGCCAGCATCCCGCAAATCAACAAAGTTGACACCTTTTACGGTTCTTCCGTCTTTGATATCCAAACAGGGTATAATTCGTTTTGTAAGCATATTCCGTTATCAGGGATGGCCTTATCGGTTCTTGGCGTTCAGATCCACGCCATCATAAAAACCTAGACTTTTATTATTCAATATTTTGGTCCAAAGAGCAATCTGTCCCGTGTGATACGATAAATGCTCGGTTACATGGATGATATTGCCAATCCCCGAAAAATTAAATCCTTGGACCTCCCTTTTCCGTAATAACTCCTCCAAAGGGGTGTCGAAGAAGGTTCTTTTTGCCTCCGCAATGGTGTCGCTCAGTTTCTGTACCAACTCTTCCTTGGTATACCCAGATGAAACGGAAAACTCCTCGTCCCGTTTTCTGTCATCCTGTTCATTCCGCAGGGAGGCTATACCATATTGGGTAATGTTTCCGCAAAGATGGAGGATCAGATTTCCAATGCTATTGCTGGATTTATTCGGTTTTTTCCAGATATCCTTTTCAGAAAGTCCCGACATGCAGATTTTGATCATACGAAGACTTTCATCCATACGATAGCCTGCATTCCATATTAGTTCCTCCTGTATTTGTCTTACTTTATCCATTTTCAAGAATGTAACTTTCAAGTTGTTTTAAACTGATGCGATTTTCATAGATTGCCTTACCAATTATAGCACCTTCACAGCCAATTTCTTTGAGCTTCGGCAACTCTTCAAAGGTTGAAATCCCTCCGCTGGCAATCAAATTGATTCCAATAATCTCTTTATCCTCCACACCACTTCCGGTTATCAAGGTTTCCCATTTTTTGGTCTTGGCTATTATTTTCTGGTACAGCTCAAACGATGGGCCTTCCAACATGCCATCTTTACCAATATCCGTACAGATGACATATTTTATGCCTTTTTTTTGGTAGACTTGTATATAGGGAACCAGCTCTTGGTCCGATTCTTCCTGCCAACCCGAAACAGCCACTTTCTCGTCCGTGGCATCCGCGCCAAGAATGATTCTTTCAGGACCATAGGTCTCCAACCACCCCAAAAAGGTCTCTGGATCCTTTACCGCAATGCTTCCACCGGTAATTTGACTGGCCCCGTTTTCAAAAGCAATGTGCAAGTCTTCATCCGTCTTCAGGCCACCACCGAAATCAATTTGTAGCGTGGTTTTGGATGCTATGGTTTCCAACACTTTGTGATTGACAATATGTTTTGACTTCGCTCCGTCCAAATCCACCAAATGAAGGTATTCAATGCCATGGTTTTCAAACTCCAAGGCTACCTCCAAAGGGTTTTCGTTGTAGATTTTTTTGGTGCCATAATCTCCTTTGGACAATCGCACACATTTACCATCAATGATGTCTATTGCGGGTATCAGTCTCATGCTTCAATCATATTTTGCTCTGTCCAGGGCCATCCATAGTTTCGAATCACCCACCTTGATAAAACCATGAGGTTCGTATAAACTGTGGGCATCCTTCGTCTTCAGTGCTATGGTGTGCACGTTTTTAATATCGGGGCATTCCATGATATGCTTTATCAACATTTTGCCCAATCCTTTTCCTTTATGGGCCGGGAAAATGATAACATCCATCAAATAGGCAAAGACCACCTTGTCAGTCAGCACCCGGGCAAAACCAACTTGCCCATCCGTTTTGGAATAAACCCCAAAGCACATGCAGGCCTCTATGGTCTGTTTTGTCATCTCCAAGGTGCGATATCCGCCCCAATAGGAGCTTTTTATCTCCTGATGGATTCTTGGAATGTCCAATTGATCCTTATCCGATGATATGTAAAATTCACTTTTCATGACAGGTTCAAAAAGTTCCTTACGATTTGTTCTCCAATACTACTACTTTTCTCAGGGTGAAACTGGACTCCATAAAAATTATTTTTCTGCAACGCTGCACTGTACGGAAATGCGTAGTCCGACATGGCTATGGTCTCCTTTCCCAATGGGGCATAAAAACTGTGCACCAAGTAAATATAGGAGGCCTCAGGAACATTCTGCAACAAGTCAGATTGTAGATTTGTGATTTGGTTCCATCCAATCTGGGGTACTTTAACCGTATTCGGGAATTTTTTAACATCCAAATCAAAAATTCCTAGACCCTTAGTGTTACCCTCTTTCGTATACCTACACATGAGTTGCATGCCCAAACAAATGCCCAAAACAGGTTGTTTTAATTCTGGAATTATTCTATCCAAACCACTTGCCCTTAGCTTAGCCATCGCTGAACTGGCTTCGCCAACCCCTGGGAAAATCACTTTGTCCGCCTTTTTTATTTCACCCGCATCATGACTCAAAATGGCTTCGAATCCCAAACGTTTTATGGCAAACTTGATACTTTGGATATTCCCTGCGCCGTAATCTATAATAACTATTTTCATATTGAAGTACAAAGTTTCAAGTTGGAAGGGGGAAGTGAGAGCATTTCCTGTTCATTTTCCATTTTTTCGCGCAGTTTTGATGGAAGAAACAATAATCGCCAAAATTTCATTTGCTTCGGTATGGAGCATTTTATATCTGGGCGCTTTTCCAAGCTTGTTTCCATGAGAAGTTCTAGAAAATACATGCTTTCGTCAATCTCTTCTTCCACAATTTTTAACTTGTTTATGAAATCTGCCCTAGATTTTGCCCTCTGCGAGGCCCTGTAATTCGCCCCAAAAGAGCTAGAGCTTCGAATTAATTGATTGACATAAGCGTTGTACTCCCTTAATTTTGGAAAAGCAGCACACAATTTCCATACTTTAATAGCAAATAGCTTGGTTCTATCCTTTAGGTCTCTGTCCATTCCTTTTCATTTCTGTACCACGTTCGTACTTTCTAATTCGTCTTTTAAAGTGTTCCTTTTGTTGATGGCAGCACCATCTTTTCAGCATCACGCTTTACCGCCATTTTAATAGATTTAGCAAAGGCTTTAAAAATAGCTTCAATTTTGTGGTGTTCATTGGTTCCCTCTGCCTTAATGTTCAAGTTGGCCTTGGCCCCATCCGTGAATGACTTAAAAAAATGCATGAACATCTCCGTAGGCATGTCCCCTACTTTTTCTCGCTTAAAATCTGCATCCCAGACGAGCCAATTGCGCCCGCCAAAATCTATGGCCACCTGGGCGAGACAATCATCCATGGGAAGACAGAATCCATACCGTTCGATGCCCAGCTTGTTCCCCAAGGTTTTTGCGAAAACTTCTCCCAAGGCAATGGCCGTATCCTCAATGGTGTGGTGTTCGTCCACTTCCAAGTCCCCATCCACTTGTATATCCAAGTCCATTTGACCGTGACGGGCCAACTGGTACAGCATATGGTCAAAAAATGCCAGTCCTGTTTGGATTTTACTTTTACCTGTTCCATCCAAATTGAGTTTGATTTGGATATCAGTTTCATTGGTCTTCCTTGAAATCTTTGCTACACGGTTTTCCAACTTTAAAAACTGATAAATTCTCTCCCAGTCATTGCTTTCCAAGGCAATAATGGAATCCAATTCTTCACGTTTTACCGTAATTTCCCCAGTTCCCAAATGGGTTTCATCATTGATAAAAATGCCTCTTGCCCCTAAATTTTTAGCCAGTTCCATATCGGTCAATCGGTCGCCGATAACAAAAGAATTTTTGAGGTCATACTGCCTTGAAAAATATTTGGTCAACAACCCGGTCCCTGGTTTTCGAGTGTCAGCATTGTCTTTGGGAAAGGTCCTATCAATGAAAACTTCATCAAAAACCACACCTTCGTTCTCGAAACATTGCATTATGAAATTGTGCACGGGCCAAAAAGTGTCCTCTGGAAATATATCCGTGCCCAACCCATCTTGATTGGTAATCATTGCCAGTTCGTAATCCAATTCTCGGGCTATTTTTCCTAAAAAGGTGAACGTTTTCGGGTAAAAGGAAATCTTTTCAAAAGCATCTATTTGCTCGTCAGCAGTTTCCTTGATGATGGTTCCATCGCGATCTATAAATAACACTTTTTTGCCCATTATTTCATTTCTTTTAAAATGGCTTTTAATTTCTTGTTCTCCTCGGGTGTGCCCACGGTAAACCTAAGTGTGTTTTCACATAAGGGTTGGCCACTTCGATTGCGGACAACTACATGCTGGTCCAAAAACTCTTGATATCGCCTATTGGCATCGTCCATTCTTACTAAAACAAAATTAGCGTCGGTGTTGTAAGTCTCTTCCACAAAATCCAAAGTTTGTAAAACTTCAATCAGGCTGTTTCGCTCCTCTAGAATTATTTCCACTTCATCTTGTACTCTGGCTTGATTCAATAGACAATCCATAGCGCGTTGTTGTGTCAATTGGTTTACATTATACGGAGGCTTTATTTTGTTCAAAACAGTTATTATTTCCTCTGAAGCGTAACAGATTCCCAAACGGATTCCTGCCATTCCATAAGCTTTGGACAGGGTTTGGGTCACAACTAGATTGTGATATTTGTTCAAGCTGTTCAACCAGCTCTCCTTTTGGCAGAAGTCGATATAGGCTTCATCAATAACTACCAGTCCGTCAAAAGCTTCCAGTAGTTGCTGTATTTTTTCCTTGGAAAAAGCATTCCCCGTAGGATTGTTGGGCGAACAAATAAAGATCAACTTGGTTTTGTCACCAACATTGTTAAGGATTTCAGCGACATTGGGCTCAAAATCCTTAGTTAGCAACACTTCCCTGTTTTCAACAGCATTTATTCCGGCCAACACCTTATACATGCCGTAGGTGGGCGGCAAGGTGATGACATTGTCTTCGTTGGGCTCACAGAAAGCCCTAAAAATAAGGTCCAATACTTCATCACTGCCATTTCCTAGCAGGATATTCTTTTCGCTTGTGTGTTTCTGTTGGGCCAAAACTCCCTTTAGACGTCTTTGATAAGGATCTGGGTATCGATTAACCCCATTTTCAAATGGATTTTCATTGGCATCCAAGAAAATCATTGCGGAGCCGTCAGAAACATACTCGTCCCTGGCCGAGGAATAAGGTTTCAGGTTTCTTACGCTTTCCCTGACCAAACTTGTTATGTTAAATTTACTTTTCATATAAAGGGTCTAAACCTCGCTCGACTTGAAATTAGTTGTTTTCAATTCTTTTAATCGTAGTGTTACTGCACTTTTATGGGCCTGTAAGCCCTCAGCTTCGGCCATCAACTCAATGGTATGGCCAATTTTTTGCATTCCCGCTTTTGATATCTTTTGGTAGGTCATACTCTTCATAAAACTATCCAGATTCACTCCACTGTATTGCTTGGCATATCCATTGGTTGGTAGGGTATGGTTGGTTCCCGAGGCGTAATCTCCGGCACTTTCAGGCGTATAGTTACCTATAAATACAGAGCCTGCATTCTGGATGTTTTGAAGATAGAAATCTTCATTTTCCACGCACATTATAAAGTGTTCAGGTCCATATTCATTGATAAGCTCCACGGCCACTTGGTCGTTTTTGACCAAAATCAATTTACTGTTGGCCACGGCCTTTTTTGCTATTTCTTCTCGAGGCAAATCCTTGATCTGTATCTCAATTTCTTTTTCAACCTTGTTGATCATCATTTCAGATGTTGAAATTAAGAGTACTTGGCTATCCGCGCCATGCTCCGCTTGGCTCAACAAATCGGAAGCTACAAATGCGGGATTAGCGGTATCATCTGCCACTACCAAAAGTTCACTAGGGCCTGCGGGCATGTCGATGGAGACGCCAAATTTGGTGGCCAATTGCTTTGCAACTGTTACATATTGGTTTCCAGGACCAAAAATTTTATAGACCTGGGGAATCGACTCAGTTCCAAAAGTCATGGCAGCAATGGCCTGAATACCGCCCACTTTAAAAATTTGGGTGACGCCACAAAGACCAGCCGTATACAATATTGCGGGATTGACATTCCCGTTTTTATCCGGAGGGGTGCACAAGACTACTTCTTTGCATCCTGCAATTTTAGCGGGGACTGCCAGCATCAGTATGGTTGAGAAAAGTGGGGCGGTTCCTCCCGGGATATAGAGCCCCACCTTTTGGATTGGTCTTTTTTCCTGCCAACAATGAACCCCTGGCATAGTCTCGACTTCGACTTTTGGTGTTTGCTGTGCTCGGTGAAACTTTTCAATATTGGACTTGGCCAAAGCAATGGCTTCTTTCAATTTGGAGGAGATATTTTTTTCAGCCTCACTAAGTTCCTCATCGGTCACTGATAAAGCATCTAATGTGACGTAGTCAAACTTTTGCGTGTATTTTCGAAGTGAGCCATCACCTTGGGATTCTACATCTTGAAACACTTCCATGACCACTGCTTCAATATCATCTACCGTTTGAGTAGGCCTTCGAAGGAACTGCTTCCAAGTTTTTTTGTTTGGATTGTAAATTCTATTCATTGTTAAATCTTTTTACCAAGTGGTATCCCAACGCTTCGTATCCATGGCTTTCCCAGAATTTTTTACCTCTTATGTTTTTGGCGTAACAATTGACTTCCGTTCCTTCACAGCCAATTTCCTTCGCATACTCGAAAAGAAACTGCATTAAAAGGTTTCCTATTCCCTTCCCTTGATAGTTTGGGTCAATCATCACATTGTCAGGCTCCAAGTGCTTTCCTGCATATAATTTATTGAGTGTCCAAACCCCACATATACCGATTAAACGTTCTTGGTCGTACACACCAATGCATTGGTACCCCATGGGAATCATTTCCGTTAATCGAAGCTCGAGGGTTTCCATCGAGACTTTTTTGTTATTTAGTAAATACGCCAAAGGCAGAATGCTTTTTAATTCACTCTTTGGAATCCACTTTATGACAAATTGTGCTTCCATTACTCGGGGTTCAGATTACCATTTTCTCAATGGGACAAACCAGTATACCCTCTGCCCCTGCTTGTTTCAATTGATCAATCACTTCCCAGAATGTATTGCTTTGTATCACGGAATGTACAGAGCTCCAACCTTCTTGGGCCAATGGCAGCACAGTAGGGCTCCGCATTCCTGGAAGTATGTTGATGATTTCATCCAGTTTTTGATTAGGAGCATTGAGGAGCACATATTTGTTTTGTCTTCCTTGCAACACGGATTTTATCCTAAAAAGTAATTTCTCCAGAATTTCCCTGCATTCTTCCGATATGTTTGGAGAAACGGCCAACACCGCTTCACTTTTTAAAATTACCTCAACCTCTTTTAAATTGTTTTTGAACAGCGTACTTCCACTGGAAACTATATCACAAATGGCATCGGCCAGGCCAATATTGGGAGCAATTTCTACAGAACCATTGATGATGTGCATTTCGGACGATACGCCCTGCTCTTCCAGATATTTTTTTACAGTATTGGGATAAGAAGTGGCTATACGTTTTCCTTGTAAATCTTGAATGGAATTGTACTTGACACTTTTTGGAACAGCCAGTGAAACGCGACATCGGGAAAAACCAAGTTTTTGGGCTATGGAAATATCACTTCCTTTTTCCACAAGTACATTTTCGCCAATTATGGCAATATCCACTACTCCATCCCTCAAATATTGTGGGATATCTCCATTTCTAAGATAAAACACCTCCAGAGGAAAATTTCTTGCTGTGGCTTTCAGTTGATCTTTACCATTGTCGATGGAAATACCACAATCCTTAAGGATTCGCAAGGAATCTTCATTTAAACGACCACTCTTTTGTACCGCAATGCGAATTTTTGTCATTTTCAGTTTCTTTTTGTGAGAGACCAAATGGGTTCAAAAACAAAACCCGTTTGATTTCTCAAACGGGTTAGAATATATTTTACACAACAATACATTTCTATCTCGCTTGAGAGCAAGGATACAAATGGTGATGTGTGTTGTTGATTCTCATTTCACTTCAAAAGTAAAATATATTTTTTTATCAAAAAAGGGTTATTTAGTTATTTCCCAAAATTAAGGGCAATCCGTCATCGCCGGATCCCACTACAACCACCTTGGCATTGGGTGATTGTGCCAACATCAATGTGGCCTCAATTCCCTTGTCCTGTAAAATCTTATCGGTCAGGGAAGCGCTTAGAATTCTGTTGGCATCAGCCTTTCCTTGTGCCTCTATCCGAACCTTTTCGGCTTCTTTCTGGGCGGTGACGAGCCTAAATTCGTACTCCAAAGACTCCTGTTCTTGTTTTAGTTTACGCTCAATCGCTTCCTTGATGGTATTCGGCAAAGTAACATCGCGTACCAAAATCTCATTCAACTGAATATACTGGCCATCCACGATTGCCTTTGTCTCCTCAAAGATTTCCTTCTGGATGGCGTCCCTTTTGCTTGAATACAATTGTTCTGGAGTGTATCGGCCAACAACACTTCGTGCCGCTGAGCGTATGGCAGGAAGAAGTACACGGTCCTTGTACTGTTCGCTTTTTTCTTGGTGCAGTTTTCCCAAAAACTCATATTTTGGTTGAAACCAGGCTGAGGCATCCAACTGGATATCCAACCCGTTGGAGGACAGGACCTTCATTTTTTCAAAAACCTCCTGTTGTCTCACCTCATAAATATAGACCTTGTTCCAGGGCGCTACTAAATGAAATCCCTCACCCAATGGTGGTCCATCGGTAACCACACCGCCACCAAATACTTTATATAGCACTCCGGCTTCTCCTGAACCGATAGTCACAGCTGATTTTGAGATTAATATGATGAGAAAAATAATGCCCGCTATTACAGGCAATGCAATTTTTGGTAATCTATCCATTGTTCTTATTTTAAATTAGTCCATTATATTTTCTTATAAACCACTCCAATGCAAGGGAAAGAGCTATAATTCCAAGTAGTATTCCAAAGTCAATCAAAGATACGACATTTTGTCTGCTCTTTTGAACCGGACGGTACTGCTCTGCATTGGACAACTCATCCATCAAAGCGTTGACCTCTATGGGTATGTATGCCTTTCCATTGGTCCGTTCGGCCAATTGTTGAAGCTTGTCAAAATTTGCTGATAGCAGTTTTTTTTCAGGGTTGAAATCGAGAATTTTGAATCTTCCCCCACTTTTTAGATTTTCACTCTCCACGGTCACTGTGAATTCATATTCTCCTGCTTCCAAATCACTAAGGTCCACCTCATAAAAACCGCCCTTTAGCACCATGGGAACCTCGCGAAAAAATTCATTGTCCTGCCCCTTCATATTTATAGTCAGGGATGCATTGGCATCAAATGTATAACTTTCGTCAAAATAGTAGGCCTTTATGTTGGCACTTTGGGCATTTTCAAAAACAGGGGTGAAATCTAGGTTGAGACGACTCCGTTTGGAATTACTTGTAAGATATAGCATCAATTTCCCCATAAAATCATCAAAATTCTGAAAACTTTGGTCATTCCTAAAAACCTGGGCTCTCCATTTCCAAATATTCTCACCGAACAATACGGCTTCTCTTTGTTCCCCATTCGTGATCACGGCAAACAAGGGAGCATCCAGATTCACACCTCTTATCTGTTGGAACATTATTGATTCAACGGCACCCTCAAATTCCAAATCCCCCAAATTCCCTTTTAAAGGTGGGAATGCATCTACTTCAAAATTGCTCAGGCCGAACAACCCAAAAGAATTGTTGAGAACAGGAACTAGTTCTTCTGTTGGACCGATACCTTGAAAGCGATATGCCTGCTGAGCTTGATTTAAGAAAGTCCAGTCGGTCTGTGCCCCTGTTATGGTAAAATGTCCCGTTCGTGAATTGGAAAGATATTCATAGACTTTGCTGAACCTCCGATTTGGTTGGTACAAAATCAAAATGTCTGCTTCCTCCAAATCTGTTGTAGAAAGGCTAGGTTTTGCAATGGTCACAGAGCGTTGCTCATTGGATTCTATGGCTTTTGTAAGGGCCCCAATATCAGGATGAAGCATATCTGAAACGATAATTACGTTTGTTTTTTCATCTATGACTTCGACGAAAGTTTCCTTACTATTATTGATTATTTTTTTTTCATTGTCCAGAGGTTCCACTTCCACCTTAATTGTTTTAATGCCCACACTTTTTGCTTCAATTAAGGTATTCAAGGTAAAACTGTAATTGGAAGCGCTTAGCTCAATCCGTTCTCGATACACCGGGGTGCCGTTCACCGAAACAACAACCCTTTTTGAAATCGGAGTACTTCCATTGTAACTAATACTAGCTTCAATGGGAAACTTATTTTTTAGAAAAGCATATCGGTTTGCATTCAAAAGCCCTATGGAAAGGTCCTGATATTGTGTAGTGTCACCAACAACCACGGGATGGACAGAAAAACTGTGAGCGGGATTAAAATACTGGTAGTCCTTCCCCAAGGTTTGGTTTCCATCCGTTACGAGTATGACCGCGCTGGAGCTGTTCACAAAAATTTCAGCAATATCTGTTAGTGCATTGGTAATGTCGGTGTTCTTTTTATCAAACAGCAAAGAATCTTTTGACACTAGCCTCTCGCCGAACTCATACTGATGCAAAGAGAAACGTTCACGTAAATTGACATTTTCGGATATTCTATTGACTGTTTCCTTAACGGTGTCATCGGAGCCTGCCTCTTTAATGGAATAGGAATCGTCCACCAATAAAATGAGGTTAGGTTTTTCCAAGAAATAATTCTTGGATACGAACTTGGGATTAACCAGCAACAACAATCCACAGAAAATAGCAATGAATCGTAGGCCAGCCAGATAAAATTTTAGGGAATCCTTCCTGGGGTTTTTATAATAATATTGGTAAAAAACAATGGTAATCGCAGCAACGGCAGATAAAACAATTAAAAGAACCGTGCGTAATTCCATCCATTTAGGTTAACATGCCTCCATCAACATTCAAAACCTGTCCAGTGACATAGGCTGAAAGGTCTGAAGCAAAGAATAGACAGGCATTGGCCACGTCTTCGGGAGAACCACCGCGCTTAAGTGGAATGGCATCCCTCCATCCTTGTACTGTTTTTTCATCCAATTTGTCGGTCATCTCGGTTTCAATAAAACCAGGGGCAATAGCATTACAACGAATATTTCGTGATCCCAATTCCAAGGCAACAGATTTGGTAAAGCCAATCATACCAGCCTTTGAGGCCGCATAGTTGGTTTGTCCGGCATTTCCTTTTATCCCAACCACACTGCTCATATTAATGATGGACCCTTTGCGCTGCTTCAACATGGTACGTTGAACAGCCTTGGTCATGTTAAACACAGATTTCAAATTGATTTCAATCACTTGGTCAAAATCATCCTCTCCCATCCGCATCAATAGATTGTCCTTTGTAATTCCAGCATTGTTGATCAATACATCGATTCTCCCATCAAAATCTTCCAAAACTTGCGCCACCAAAGCTTCGGAATCTTCAAAGCTTGCAGCATTACTTTTATAGGCTTTGGCTTTAACCCCCATTTCAGATAGTTCTTTTTCCAATTCCAAGGCCGGGGCTTCACTGGAACTGTAGGTGAAGGCTACATTGGCACCATGCTTGGCAAATACCTGGGCAATGCCCTTTCCAATTCCTCGGCTTGCTCCAGTAATGATTACGTTTTTTCCTTCCAAAATTTTCATAGGGTGTCGGTGTTTGAATGGTTATCAATCAAATATAGTTGTTGTTTTATGTTTTGCCGAAAAAAAATCCCGCTTTAGACGGGATTTAAAATAGTTTTAACGGTTTGCTATCCAACTACCGCTTTTACTTTTAATCCTATTTCTGCTGGCGAATCCACTACGTGGATACCACATTCACGCATAATTCGTTTTTTGGCCTGAGCTGTGTCATCGCTACCACCTACTATGGCTCCCGCGTGGCCCATAGTTCGACCAGCTGGGGCAGTTTCCCCGGCTATAAATCCCACGATGGGTTTTTTGCTGCCACTTTCTTTATACCATTTTGCCGCATCACCCTCCAACTGTCCACCAATTTCACCGATCATCACCACACACTCAGTTTCTGGGTCATTGATTAAAAGCTCTAATGCCTCTTTTGTCGTGGTTCCAATTATGGGGTCTCCACCTATTCCAATAGCGGTAGTAATGCCCAAACCTTGCCGTACTACTTGATCAGCAGCTTCATAGGTCAGCGTTCCAGATTTGGAAACAATACCAACATTTCCTTTCTTAAAAACAAAGCCGGGCATAATGCCCACTTTGGCTTCCCCAGGAGTGATAACGCCCGGACAATTGGGACCTACTAGTGTACAGTCCATATCCTTTATGTAATCGTTGGCTTTTACCATATCGGCTACGGGAATGCCTTCGGTTATAGTAATGATCACTTTAATTCCTGCACTGGCGGCTTCCATTATGGCATCTGCTGCGAAGGCAGGCGGAACAAAGATTATTGAAGTATCGGCCCCGACTTTGTTTACAGCTTCTTCCACAGTGTTGAAAACAGGTTTTCCCAAATGCTCTTGACCTCCTTTACCCGGGGTAACTCCGCCTACAACATTAGTACCGTACTCAATCATTTGTTCCGCATGGAAGGTTCCCTCACTTCCGGTAAAACCTTGTACTATTATTTTTGAATCTTTGTTTACTAAGACGCTCATATCATCAAGTTAATTAGGTGCAAAAATATGGTTTGCTGGAATTTTGCACGTTCATTTTTCTAATTCTTTTTCAATTTTTCAAGCATTTCTGGAATCTTTTTAACGTGGGCCATTTGCTTTAATTTTTCCCTCGCCTCTTCCGCAGGGCTTCCAAAGTAGGTTTTTCCTCCCTCCAGGGATTTGGATAAGCCACTTTGCGCTAAAACCACTGCCTTTTTTCCTATGGTGATTCCGCTAGTAACACCTACTTGGCCCCAAAGCGTAACCTCGTCCTCCACAATTACACAGCCAGCTATGCCCACATGGGAAGCTATCAAGCATTTTTTGCCAATTACCGTGTCGTGTCCCACCTGGATTTGATTGTCCAATTTTGAACCTTCCTTAATTATGGTGTCACCAGTCACACCTCTGTCGATGGTACAAGAGGCACCTATATCCACATTGTCTTCAACGACCACTCTACCCCCGGACAGTAATTTGTCAAAGCCTTCAGGTCTATTTTTATAGTAAAAAGCATCTGCACCCAATATGGTGCCTGCGTGAATCGTCACGTTATTGCCAATTACGCAATTGTCATAAATGGTAACATTGGGATGGATTGTACAATTCTCGCCTATTTTAACGCCGTTTCCGATAAAAACATTGGGTTGTATCACAGTACCATCACCTATTTCCGCTGTTTCGGCAATACTGCTGGATGCCTCTTTAAAAGGTTTGAAGAATAGAGTCAACTTGTTGAAGTCCCTAAAAGGATCATCGGAGATAAGCAATGCTTTCCCTTTTGGACGGTCCACTTTTTTGTTAATGAGCACCACTGTAGCCTTTGATTGTAGCGCTTTGTCATAGTACTTTGGGTGGTCAACAAAAACAATTTCCCCCTCTTCAACCACGTGAATTTCATTCATCCCGAAGACTGGAAAAACAGATTCGCCGACAAATTCGGCTTGGATGATTTCCGCAATTTCTTTTAAGGTATAGGCTTTAGGAAATCTCATTTCCTTTATTCTTTAGCTCGTTCCAAATAGGCTCCTTTTTCGGTGTCAACCTTTATTTTGTCACCTTCATTTATGAACAAGGGCACATTGATTCGGGCCCCAGTTTCCACAGTTGCGGGCTTAGTGGCATTGGTGGCCGTATTCCCCTTTACTCCTGGCTCCGTATGGGTCACTTCAAGAATGACACTGGCAGGCATCTCCAATGATAAAGGCATACTGTCCTCTGTGTTGAAAATGATGGTCACTATTTCCCCTTCTTTTAAAAGATCAGGGTTATCTATGGTATCCTTTTGCAAGGCAATTTGATTATAATCGTCAGTATTCATAAAGTGGAAAGTATCTCCCTCGGCATACAAAAACTGATAAGAGCGCGTCTCCACCCTCACATCTTCAATTTTGTGTCCTGATGAAAAGGTATTGTCCACCACTTTACCTGTTGTCACACTCTTAAGTTTTGTACGAACAAATGCTGGTCCCTTACCCGGCTTCACATGTAGGAATTCCACAATCTTGTAGATGTCGTTGTTATATCGGATGCAAAGTCCTTTTCGAATATCTGAAGTATTAGCCATGTATGATTTTAATTTGAACTGAAATAGCCTTTCATAATTCCGCGTTGTGAGTCCCGGATAAATTGAAGGATTTCATCTCTTTCCGGAGTGGCCTCCATTTCTGCTTCAATTATGGACGCTGCCTGTGAATTATTGTAATTTTTTTGATATAGTATGCGGTAAATGTTTTGTATCTCCCTGATTTTGTAAGATTCAAAGCCTCTTCTACGCAGCCCTACCGAGTTGATGCCCACATAAGAGAGTGGCTCTCGAGCGGCTTTAACGTAGGGAGGGACATCTTTCCGAACCAAAGAACCTCCAGTGACAAATGCATGATTGCCAATAGAGACAAACTGGTGTACGGCCACCATTCCTGCCAAAACCACATTTTGACCTATGGTCACATGGCCGGCAAGTGTTGAGTTATTGCTAAAAATGCAACCATCGCCAACAATACAATCGTGTGCAACATGACAATAGGCCATAATCAAACAGTTATTGCCAATCTTGGTCTTCATACGGTCAGAAGTACCTTTATTTATAGTTGCACATTCACGAATGGTTGTGTTGTTCCCAATTTCCACGGTGGTCTCCTCTCCTTGATATTTTAGGTCTTGAGGCATTGCAGATATAACGGCACCTGGAAAAATATTGCAATTTTTTCCTATTCGGGCACCTTCCATTATAGTTACATTGGATCCAATCCAGCTACCTTCCCCAATGGTCACATTGTTGTGTATGGTGGTAAAGGGTTCAATAACTACATTTTTCGCAATCTTGGCGCCCGGGTGTACGTAGGCAAGGGGTTGATTCATTTAGTTTCCTTTTACTTTGGTGATTTGTGCCATAATCTCAGCCTCAGATACGAGTCTGCCATTTGCATAGGCACGTGCTTGCATTTGACAAATTCCCCTGCGGATTGGTGAAAGTAAATTCAATTTAAAAATAAGGGTATCTCCGGGAACTACTTGTTGCTTGTATCTTACATTATCTATTTTAAGGAGATAGGTCAAATAATTCTCTGGGTCTGGAACAGTGCTCAAAACCAAAATACCTCCTGTTTGCGCCATGGCTTCAATTTGAAGCACACCGGGCATAACCGGAGCTCCAGGGAAATGACCTACGAAAAAAGGCTCGTTCATGGTTACGTTTTTCACTCCTATCACGTGCTCTTCTGACAATTCCATAATTTTGTCCACCAATAAAAATGGAGGGCGATGCGGAAGCATTTCCATAATTTGGTTGATGTCCTTTACCGGTGGTGCATGCAAATCAATATCGGGAACTGAATTCCTTCGTTCTTGTTTTATTATTTTTTGAAGCTTCTTGGCAAACTGGGTGTTCACGTAGTGCCCTGGTTTATTGGCAATAACCTTACCCCGAATTCGGGTACCCGTTAGAGCCAAATCGCCAATAACATCCAATAGTTTATGGCGTGCCGCTTCGTTGGGATAATGGAGAGTCAAGTTGTCCAAGATACCATTGGGCTTAACCGATAGTTTTTCCTTTTTAAAGGCTTTTTCAAGTTTCTTCATGGTGGAATCAGAAATCTCCTTATCCACATACACTATGGCATTGTTTAGGTCACCGCCTTTGATCAATCCATTTTCCAACAGCATTTCAAGCTCATGGAGAAAACTGAAAGTTCTCGCATCGGCAATTTCTGTCTTAAAATCCGATAAGTTTTCCAGATTGGCATTTTGTGTTCCCAAAACTTTGGTGCCGAAGTCCACCATAGTTGTTATTTGGTATTGATCTGAAGGAATCACGGTAATTTCGCTTCCAGTGGCTTCGTCTCTGTAAGAAACCACATCTTTGACCATATACTCTTCCCGCTCTTGTTCTTGCTCTGCTACGCCTGCTTTTTCAAGGGCCTCAACAAAAAATTTGGCCGAACCATCCATTATCGGAGGCTCAGGAGCATCCAGTTCAATCAGAACGTTGTCGATATCCAAACCTACCAAAGCGGCAAGTACATGTTCTGACGTCTGAATCTTGACACCATTTTTTTCGAGATTGGTCCCGCGTTGGGTATTGACCACATAATTGGCGTCTGCTTCAATAACAGGTTCTCCTTCCAAATCAACCCTTTTGAATGCAAAACCATGGTTTTCCTGCGCTGGAACAAAAGACATGGTTACGTTCTCCCCTGTGTGCAACCCTACGCCTTGTAGTGTTACTTTTTCCTTTATTGTACGCTGTTTGGTGCTAATCCTTTCCACCATTAATCTTTTTTTCTACGTTGGTAATTTTATTAACCAGTTTTGGTAAGTTTTTGAAGTGTACGTATGATTTGTTGTAATCACCATAGTTCAGCGCTGGAGATCCTTGTAGCACCTCGTCATCCTTTACATTTCTTCCAATACCAGATTGGGCCTGGATTTTTACTCTATCTCCAATGGTGATATGACCCACTATGCCCACCTGACCGCCAATCAAGCAATACTTTCCAATTTTTGTGGAACCTGCAATTCCGGTTTGGGCCGCAATAGCAGTATGCTCTCCAATTTCGACATTATGGGCAATTTGTATTTGATTGTCCAGCTTCACTCCTTTTCTAAGAATGGTTGATCCTAAAGTAGCCCTATCGATTGTAGTTCCTGCACCAACATCCACATACTCTTCCAAAATCACGTTCCCGGTTTGGGGCACCTTGCTATATTCTCCTCGTTCATTGGGGGTAAACCCAAAACCGTCCGCTCCTATTATGGCACCGCTGTGGATCACACAACCATTACCAATAATGGATTCTGAGTATATTTTTGCCCCAGCAAAGACTACAATATTGTCCCCCAAGGTCACGTTATCGCCGATATAAACGTTGGGATATATTTTCACATTTTCACCAATCCTGACATTTTCCCCCAAGTACGAAAAGGCTCCCAGATAAAATCCTTCACCATAGATGGCGCTTTCTGAGACAAACGAAGGATTTTCTATTCCTACTTTGTTATTTTTTACTTGATTGTAATACTCCAATAATTTTGAAAAGGATTTATAAGCATCTTCAACCTTAATCAAAGTGGTGGACAAATCTTGCTCTGGAATAAAATCCTTATTTACAATGGTAATAGAGGCCTTGGTAGAGTAGATGTAAGGGGTATATTTTGGGTTGGCCAAAAAGGTTAAAGAACCTTTTTCACCCTCTTCTATCTTAGATAGTTTATGCACAGCTATATGAGGATTCCCCTCAACTTCTCCCTCTAAAATTCCGGCAATCTGGGTAGCTGTAAATTTCATCTGTGCAAAAGTAACAAAATTTGTTAAACGGCATTCTTGGGATAGCAACTGAAATATTTGGTCACTGTCTTGGAAAGGGCCTTCAAACTCAATTGGTCAGATTCCTTCAGGACATCGGTAACCCCCCCATTCTTTTTGAGGATTTTTATTTTTTGCCGGTTTTCGTGATAGGCCTTGTTTGTGACTTCGCCATGAAAAACAAAATAGCTTGCCTCCTCTTCCGAAATACCCTCAACATGGACCAAATTCTCAATTTTTGTTTTAAGCTTGTTCAAATCTACAGGGCGTTTTTTTATTTTGATGTGCAACAACTCTCTGTTCAGTAGCATCTTGCACATTCTGGATAGCACATAATCCTCGTGAAATTGCCAGGCTTTTATGGCGCCAAGGATGTCAACGTCGTCCAGCTGGGAAAATTTTTCCAAGAATTCCGAACCAGTGGACTCACTTTCTTCCCTTCTGAGAAAATATATTAAAGACTCGCTTCCGGCAATGTTATTTCCCTCACCCAACAATTTTTTGGCGCGTTGCATAATTCGGACCAACAACTGTTCTGCCATAAGGCCTGTTTTGTGCAAATACACCTGCCAGTACATAAACCTTCGTGCCATCAGAAACTTTTCTACGGCATAAATACCTTTTTCTTCAACCACTAAATCCCCATCTACTACATTCAACATGGAAATGAGCCTTTCAGAATTGATGTTTCCTTCGGTAACACCCGCATAGAAGCTATCCCTTTTTAAATAGTCCAAGCGATCCATATCCAATTGGCTCGATACCAGTTGGTTCAAGAACGGTTTCGGGTATTCACCTTTAAAAATAGAAATTGCTGTCTGTAGTTTACCATCAAACTCTTTGTTCAATTCCTCCATGAATTCCAAGGACATTTCTTCGTGATTCAGCCCCTCCAATACAATACCTTCCAACGCATGTGAAAATGGGCCATGACCTATATCATGGAGCAAAATGGCGCACAAAAGACCCGTTTCTTCATTAGGGGTTACTTCTATTTTTTTCCACCGTAAAATTTCAATGGCCTTGGTCATTAAATGCATGCTGCCCAAGGCGTGGTGAAACCTGGTATGATGAGCACCGGGATATACCAAAAAAGACATGCCCATCTGGGAAATTCTGCGCAACCTTTGAAAATAAGGATGTTCAATCAGGTTGAAAATAAGTTCGTTGGGTGTTCCAATAAAACCGTAAATTGGATCGTTGAAGAATTTGAGCTTATTGGTTTGGGCCAAGGAGTTTGATTTAATGAAGCAAAGATAAACACTATATGAACAAGATTACAATTCTTTGGGTCGATGACGAAATTGATCTATTGAAGCCCCATATCCTTTTTTTGGAAAACAAGAACTACAAGGTGGTTACCAGCCAAAGTGGACAGGACGCCTTGGAAGAATTGAAACACACGATATTTGATATTGTTTTTTTGGATGAAAACATGCCGGGCATTTCGGGACTGGAAACCTTAACAGAAATAAAAAAGTTGGATTCCTCCATTCCAGTGGTCATGATTACCAAAAGTGAAGAAGAATATATAATGGATGAGGCCATAGGTTCCAAAATTGCCGATTACCTTATCAAACCTGTAAATCCAAATCAAATATTACTGTCCTTAAAAAAGAGTTTGGACAACTCCCGGTTGGTTTCTGAAAAAACTACGGCAAACTATCAGCAGGAATTTCGCAAAATTGCCATGGACCTTTCCATGGTGAACACCCACGAGGAATGGGCGGAGCTCTACAAAAAACTGATTTATTGGGAACTGCAATTGGAGGAAATCGAGGATTCAGGTATGTTCGAAATTCTCGAGTCACAAAAGACAGAGGCCAATTCACAGTTTAGCAAGTTTGTTGATAAAAATTATAAATCATGGTTTACGGACGGCAATGGTCCTATCATGTCACACACCCTTTTTCAAAAGAAAATTAAACCCGAACTCCAGGACAATAAAACGCTGCTAGTGGTCATAGATAATCTTCGGTATGACCAATGGTTGTCCTTTGAAGAGACCCTTGGCGTTCATTATAAGAAAAAACTGGAGGCGTCCTACTATAGCATATTGCCAACGGCCACCCAATATGCCAGAAACGCACTTTTCTCTGGTTTGATGCCGCTGGATATGGAAAAACGGCACCCCAATTGGTGGAAGAACGACACCGATGAAGGTGGAAAAAATCTATTTGAAGCTGAATTTTTAGGGGAACAATTAAAAAGATTAGGGCTAGAGCTTAAATGGGAATACCATAAAATAAGCAACCTAAAACAAGGCAAACAACTGGCCCAGAATTTTAAGTCGCAGAAGAACAATGATCTTACCGTTGTCGTATACAATTTTGTGGACATGCTTTCCCACTCCAAAACCGAAATGGACGTGGTCAAAGAACTAGCCGCTAACGATAAGGCCTACCGTTCACTGACTCTTAGTTGGTTCAAGAACTCTCCCCTATTGGAAATTATACAACAGGCCCAAGCATTGGGGATGAAGTTGATTTTGACCACAGACCATGGCACCATCAACGTAAAACAACCCTCCAAAGTAATCGGCGACCGCGAAACAAGTCTAAACCTTCGCTATAAAACGGGCAGAAGCCTCACGTATGAGGATAAAGATGTATTGGCCAGTAAAGATCCCCAAGAAATACATCTGCCCAACATAAACTTGAGCAGTAGTTTTATCTTTGCCAAAAACGACCTTTTCTTTGCTTATCCCAACAATTATAACCACTACGTGAGTTACTACCGGAACACCTATCAACATGGTGGCGTTTCGTTGGAGGAAATAATTGTTCCTTTTGTAGTTTTGGAGGCAAAATAGAATCTTTTGAAAAAACAGTTTGACTTATCTGGAATTGACGAAGTTGCCAAGGTGATTGTGCAAACCGCCCGGAACAAAGTGTTGTGCTTTTATGGTGACATGGGTACAGGAAAAACTACTTTAATAAAATCTTTGCTGAAAGAACTCGGAGCACAGGACACGGGAAACAGTCCAACCTTTGGTTTGGTAAACGAATATCATGATGCAAACGAAAACCTGTTGGCCTTTCATTTTGATTTTTATCGCATAAAAGATGAATCTGAGGCCTTAGATATGGGTTGGGAAGATTATTTGAGTTCAGGGGCATGGGTTTTTGTCGAGTGGCCAGAGAAAATTGCATCACTGCTACCAGAAGAAACCTCAGAGGTGCATCTTCACTTTATCGATGAAAATACCCGGTCGGTCGAGTTTAATGCTTATTGAAGTGTATTCCCCATATCTTTTCGAGAAGTTTCGATGAACGGTCTAGTAATCGATGAAAAGCTACTTTTTTTAGTTAAAGTGTAAATTTTGTCGACGAAACACATTGTAGGTCGGGAATTTTTCCTACATTTGTTCTTGAAATGAATTCATTTATTAACCAAAAACTCTTTTACGATGAACACTAAAAGACTATTTTTTGGACTGCTTGCTGTTGGCTTCTTGGCAATGACTGCTGTATCAACTACAGCGCTTGATGTAGAAGAAGATCAAACAGTTAGTATTGAAAAAAAGAAGATTAGAAAGTTATAATCTTTTTGATTCAACCTTTTAAAAATGGCCCTATTCAGAAGATAGGGTCATTTTTTTTGCAATAAATTCTGCATTTTCATGTTATCAACATTGATGAAGGACAAAAGGAAAATTCAGAAGAAGCTAATTCTTGAAGGGTTGTTTGCATTTTTGATTGCCATAACCCCAATACTGTTTTATTGGTATAAGTACATTTCAGAAGGTGTTGATTCCTGGACTTTTTTGGGAATAGAGTTTACCCCAAATGGTTTTAATGATGTCGGGGAGGCCTTCTATTACTATTTCAATAAAATTGTACCCCTATTGCTTTTGGTCGTTTGGTTCATAACTTGTAAAAACTGGTGGTACTACGTTATATTGATTCCTATTTCCATGTATAGTTTTCAGTTGTTCGCCGTTTTGACCTTTGATTCAAACATTGTGGATGAGAATGAAATCATGTATGTGATAGCAGTGACGATGGTTGTGGTTCCTGTGGTCTATTTCATTAGGCTCAAACTGGTTGACAAGCATGTACACGGTATTGATCTGGATGCCATGGATACCGAGCTCCAAATACTTAAGGAAAAAGAGGAATTGCGCAAGGAAAGGGAGAAACTGGAACAGCGCCAAAATACCCTTTCAAAAAAAATGTAAATTTGCTTTTAGTCCCTAAGGGGAAATCATGATTTGCATTCTATGAACCAACCATCATCCCCTTTTAGCAAGCAACAGCTTTTACCCCAAGAAGAAACCCTTGAGATTCTTAAGCAGAAGGGAGAACTCTTTATAGGAATTCCCAAAGAGAAACAATATCAAGAAAAGCGAATTTGCCTGACTCCCGATGCGGTAAATGCCATTACGGCAAATGGACATCGGGTATTGATAGAATCTGATGCTGGGGATGGAGCCAATTTTTCGGATACCGATTACACCGATGCCGGTGCAGAAATCACCAGGGACACAAAAAAAGTCTTCTCATGTCCCTTGATCTTAAAAGTGGAACCTCCTACCCTTTCCGAAATTGATTTGATTAACCCACAGACGATCATTATTTCTGCATTGCAGATTAAGACGCAAAGCAAAGAGTATTTTGAAATAATGGCCAAAAAACGACTTACTGCCATTGCTTTTGAATATATAAGGGATGAAGATGGCAATTATCCTGCTGTGCGTTCCTTGAGTGAGATTGCGGGCATCTCATCTATTTTGATTGCGTCGGAGCTTATGGCGGCAACAAACAAGGGCAACGGGCTAATGTTCGGGAATATAAGTGGCGTGCCCCCGGTGGAGGTGGTAATTATTGGAGCGGGAACCGTGGGCGAGTTCGCTTCGCGATCTGCGTTAGGGCTCGGAGCCAATATAAAGGTCTTTGATAATTCCATTACCAAATTGCGAAATCTCCAAGCGCGTTTAAACCGGACCATTTATACCTCCACTATCCAACCTAAAAATCTTTTAAAATCCCTCAAGCGCTGTGATGTGGCCATTGGTGCCACACGGGGCAAGGATCGCGCCCCTGTTGTGGTTTCCAGCTCTATGGTAGAGAACATGAAAAAGGGAGCGGTTATCATTGATGTAAGTATTGATACTGGAGGTTGTTTTGAAACTTCCGAAGTAACCAGTCACAATAAACCCATAATTGAAAAATTCGGTGTGTACCATTACGGAGTTCCTAACATCCCGTCACGGTATCCCCGAACCTCTTCCATTTCCATAAGTAATATATTCACACCATACTTGCTTAAAATTGGTGAGGATGGTGGTTTGGAGCATTCTCTTCGATTTGATAAAGGATTGCGGAACGGCCTGTATATGTATCATGGTATTTTGACCAACAAGTCGGTTGGGGAATGGTTCGGCCTTAACTATAGCGATATTAACTTTCTTATTTTTTAGCATTTATGGCATTTTTAAAGCGCCTGGGCTGGTATTTGGTGGGGCTATCCATCGGTATAGTTTTTTTGGTTTTCTTTTTAAAGAAAAAATCAGGTGAAAGTGGTATTGAATTTTGCTATTTTCCAAACTGCAGGGTGTTGAAGGACATGCGTTCCAAACCTTTGGTTTTTGATGACAACCTTCCTCTTACCTATAGGGATACTTTGTTGGTACAATCTTTTTTAAAAGATGGTGATGTGGATTTTAAACGAAGTGATACGGAGTCCAAACCTTGTAAGACCTATTTTATTGAACAAAGGCTTGATGGGAGAAACATGGAACTGGTGGCCCAAAACTGTTTAGAACAAGTGATTGTGCAACGAGTGGAAATAAAAAATTAGGATTTTTCTCTTCGTCTTTTTTCTTTTTGAAGTAAGGCCAATTCTCTAGAAGTTTGCCCGGCCACAGAAGTATTTTCTTCAGCCCTTCGAATCAAATAGGGCATAACATCCCGTACTGGGCCATAAGGCAGGTACTTGGTGACATTGTAACCTATATCAGCAAGATTGAACGTGATATGGTCGCTCATACCATACAATTGGCCAAACCATATATTAGGGTTGGAGATTTTCAACTTTTTTGATTCCATTAGCGCTATCAAATGATGGCAGCTTTCTTCATTATGAGTACCTGCGTAAATTGATATTACATCCAAGTTATCCATAATGTAGGTAATGGCTGCATTGAAGTTGTCATCCGTAGCTTTTTTAGATTCGCAAATAGGGCTTTTATAGCCCTGCTCTTGCGCACGGTCATTCTCCTTTTCCATATAAGCCCCTCGCACTACCTTCACCCCAATCTTGAAATCTTCCTGTTCCGCAATTTGGAGAAGTTTTTTTAGATAGTCCATTCGGTCCCAACGGTACATCTGCAAGGTATTGTAGACCACGGCAGTTTTTTTGTTGTATTTGCGCATCATCTGGAGGGCCACATCATCAGCCGCATCTTGCATCCAGCTTTCCTCGGCATCAATCAATAGTGAAACGCCAAGGTCATGAGCCTTTTTACACACTTGGTCATATCTGTTGACGACCCTTTGCCATTCTGCCATTTCATCTTGGGTCAAATTGCTCCCTTCACTTATCTTTTGATACAGCTGAAATCGCCCGAAACCTGTGGGTTTGAAAACTGCAAAAGGAATGGCATCTTTTTCTTTAACAAAATCCAATATTTCCAAAGTCTTGCTAATGGCAGTATCAAATTGATTATCTACTTCCTTTCCTTCTACGGAGTAATCCAGAATAGAGCAGACCCCTTTTTCATACATCTTATCAATAATAGGTAAACAATCTTCCTCATTGACCCCGCCACAAAAATGATCAAAGACAGTGGCACGGATGAGTCCCTCAATGGGGAGGTGGGCCTTGATGGCGAAATTGGTCACCGCTGTTCCAATTTTCACCAAAGGCTCATTGGCAATAAGTTTGAATAAAAAGTAGGCTCGTTCCAGTTCGGAATCAGTTTTAAGTTCGAACGCTATTGCGGTATTCTCAAAATTCGGACGCATTATTATCAATCTATTAAAGAATCAAATATAAGTCGGGAATTCCAAAAAAAATCTATAAAATAGTCTTTATTTAGCACTACAAAAAGTGATATGGACTCCGTTGCATCCCACTCATATGAGGTACATTTGGAAGCGCTGGCGCAAGCCGCTTTACAGCAATATATTGCCAAGAGTTCCTATTCCAAAATATTTTTGATGGTGGATGAGAACACCAAAAAATACTGTTTGCCGATTTTTGAAGAAAAGATAGGAGTGCAAATAGATCAAATTTTGGAAATTCAATCTGGTGAAGCTAATAAAAATATCACGACATGTGTCAAGGTTTGGGATGCTTTATCCAAAAATGACGGTGATCGAAAAAGCCTATTGATCAATTTAGGGGGGGGCGTGCTTACTGATTTAGGCGGGTTTGTGGCTTCCACCTTTCAGAGAGGAATCGATTTCATAAACATTCCCACCACCCTACTTGCGATGGTTGATGCTTCTATAGGAGGGAAAACCGGGGTAGATTTAGGACCCTTAAAAAATCAAATTGGAGTCATTAACCAACCCAAAATGGTGTTGATATTTCCAGAATTTTTAAAAACCCTTGAGCCAAGACAACGAACCAGTGGATATGCTGAAATGCTAAAACATGGTCTTATCAGGGATGCAGTCTACTGGAATTCGCTTAGGAACACCAACGATTATGGTGATGCCGCCTGTGTTCAAAAATCCATTTCCATCAAAAATGATATAGTAATGCAGGACCCTACTGAAAAAGGAGTTCGCAAAATCTTGAATTTTGGACATACGCTTGGCCATGCCATTGAATCTTACTGTTTGGAAAGTCCTCAAAGAAAAACGCTGTTACATGGGGAGGCCATCGCCATTGGAATGATTCTGGAAGCTTATTTGTCGCATGAATTGAAAGGTTTGCCACGCTTGTCCTTAGAAGAAATAAAGGATACTTTCTTAAAGCATTTTGAGAGGGTCGACTTTGACGGTCATGATATCGATTCCATTTTAAAATTGCTTAGGTACGATAAAAAAAACTCCCACGGTAACATTAACTTCGTGTTGCTTCAGGCCATAGGCGAAGCGGTCATAGATGTCAAAGTTCCGGATAATCTTCTCCTTAAGGCATTCGCATACTACAAAGAATAAGCGTTACGCCTACTTAAAATAACGGTTTACAACTCTTTAAAAGCAGCGATTTCAAAAATTCCTAGTTTAGGATTGATAACCTAAAAACCAATCCTGATGAAACGAATACTGATAGATTACAAAAAGTTGGACCACAAAACAGCTGCTGCTTTGATTGATTCTTATCCCTACGGTTATGGAGACGAAGATCTTATTGTTTTGAAAAAGCCATGCGGTGAAATTATCGAAGCGGTAGAAGTGAAAACGGAGGATACCATATACCTGGTTAAAATCAGCAAGAGCCTATCCAACTTTATTGCCAATTTTGAGGAAACCATCGAAAAGGAACTGGCACAAAGCAGTTCCCAAGAAATAGCAGCATGTTTAGAAGAAACAGCATTGGACGGTGCTGATTTGGAAACCGATACTGATTTGGAAGATGAAAGTTCTTTCTAGATAAGGAAGCAGTTATACATAGCGCTCATTGATAATTCTCAAGTGATGTGCTTGATGGCCACTAATAATAAAGCCCAACGCCCTAACACTCATTTCTGAGCCACTGGCCACCCCTATTCTTCCCAACATTTCATTGGAGAGGGATTTGAATAATTGGATGGTCGATTCCCGGACCGCTTTGTATTCGCTGATCAAATCTTGTTTTTTTCTCCCATTGGCCTCGCTGGCAGGCACATAATCATCCTGTTCAAAACCTGGGAGCGGAGTTTTATCCCCTCTGGCAAATCGAAGAGCCCGATACTGAAAAACGCGTTCCGCATCGATAATATGAACGATTAATTCTGACAACGTCCATTTGCCTTCGGCGTAGGCATATCTTAGTTTATCCTCAGAAAGCTCATTTAAAAATCCCAAAAAAGCATCACTGCCTGAAACTAGTTCCTCAAGGATGGTGGCATTTTCACTAACTGCCAAAACATAATTATGGTAAAACGGATTGTACTCCGTTGAGGGCAACTCTGAACGTTTCATCTTTCTGGAAGATACGATTATGCTAAAGTTCGTTGAAGATGGTATGCATCAATCTTTTTTTATCATTGATGCTCTCCTCTAACGAGATCATGGTTTCTGTTCTGCTTATACCATCAATATCATCTATTTTAAAAATGATGTTTTTGGCATGTGTTGTGTCCTTGGCTCTGATTTTACAAAAAATATTGAATTTTCCGGTAGTGATATGAGCCACGGTCACGTATGGAATTTGACTAAGGCGTTCCAAAACAAACTTTGTCTGATGTGTCTTTTCCAGAAAAATCCCGACGTACGCAATAAACGAATACCCCAATTTAACATAATCAAGAGTGAGTGAAGACCCTTTGATGATCCCCGATTCTTCCATTTTTTTCACTCTAACGTGAACTGTACCTGCAGAAATCAATAATTTCTTGGCAATGTCAGTAAATGGTGTCCGGGTGTTATCAATCAACATATCCAGAATCTGGTGGTCTATCTCATCTAATTTTACTTTGCTCATACCTTAAGAATTTTCAGCAAAAATAATAAATTAAGAAAATAAGTTTAATAAAAATGGCCTTTTTTTAAACAAAATGCAAGAAATAAATTAAAACATTATTTTTTTTCTGCTGATGCAACCAAATCGAGCAAATCTTTATTTGCAGCTAAGGACTCCCTATCTTTGGCATTTGAACACTCTATTATCCTGTGCCCAAAGAATGCATCAAGATTTTCAACAGCCGCTATTTCGGGAACAAAGGATATTGCGCCGTTTTCTAGAACCTCTTTGAATTGAATACCTACATCCGTAACATCGTCCAGATTATGATTGACCCGATTCGCATTCCTTATCAAAATGTCGTAGAAAGATTTTTCATTTTCCGGAATATCAAAGTATTCATTTATATCAAATAACTCAATATTCTGTTTTACAATTATTTGAAGTACTTCAAGGAAAGCATAAAAAATTAATTCTCTTGTTTTTTCACGCATATAGTCGTTAGGGTAATGCCCCGCTTCAAACAAGATGGTTGGCACTTCCTGCATCTGAAATGCGTCACCCACACAATTATCGTTAAAAGCATCATCATATCGCCCCACCTGCCCCGGTATTTTGGATTGCAACATACGATTCATGGCCAAAATTAACTGCATTGCAGTTCCCCTAGCCGGTGTGATCTCCCGCTCAGAATTACTTGCTGGGGCTAAGAAAGAAACGGTTGCGGATTTTTTGTTTTGGCCTGCAGCAAATAGTGTTCGCTGATCATGTAGATTGAAACAGTAATGTGGTTGAAATTTCTCAAAAGCACTTCTAAGGATTCTGCTTTCGGGCTGGGACAGTTCTTTTGCATCCCTGTTTAAATCTATTCCATTGGCGTTTTGGCGGGTATAGGTGTCCGCACCATCCGGATTCAGCATTGGGATGATATACAACGTACATTGTTCAAGTATTGAATCGCGCAAAGGGCTTGATATCTTCAAAAAGTTGACCAAATCCAATACCGCTTTAGTGGTTGTGGATTCATTTCCGTGCATTTGGGACCACATTAGTATACGATTTGCACCACTGCCCATGGTAACGCCCAGTATGGAATTACTATTGACCGATTGCCCAAGACAATCTATTGCCAAACCATTAAGATTGGGAAGCCAATGTTCGCGTAGATGAGCCATCGTGACATATCTGCCCTGAACGGAATGCTCTTTATGTTGTATGTAATCAATCATGAAAAAACAAAATACTTTACAAAAGTAACATTTCAACGTATCACAATTGTAACGCTCCGAAGACAATTTTCGTTACAATTGTGATATTATTGAATAGCGGAAGTGCTATTTGTAACCAATTAATTGACTTATCCGATAAGAATAACATAAATTACTTTAAAACAGTACTTTAAATATCTTCAAATGAATTGATAGTACAAAATATATGGTGCTGAAAGTTACTTTTTATTGTAGTGTTATTTGAAATTGGATATATTTGAATAACAATAATTTACATTTGTGAATGATTCAGTAATTTATCGATTGCAGCGCGTTATAGAACACTATGGGTTGACCGTGTCTGCCTTTGCAGACCATATTGGTGTGCAACGCTCCAGTGTGTCCCATGTGTTGAGCGGAAGGAACAAACCCAGTTTGGATTTTGTGATGAAATTGGTTAAGACCTATCCCGAAGTAAACCTCTATTGGTTGTTGAACGGAAAGGGAAGCTTTCCAGCTGGTACCGAAACAGAATCCCCCACTCTATCCTTGGAGGGAAATGATATGGGAATTAAGGAAACGAAAGGGACATTGGATGCTGTGGTGTCAGCGAAGCGTGATTTTCCCGAAGCCGTGAAAGTAATCATTGTGTACGACAATGGAACTTTTGAATCGTACGACACAAAAAACCGATAGCTGATTTGCATCAATACTTGCTTTCCCCTTACCTTGCAGACATGATGAAATTTGTGCTCATTATAGTGCTGCTTTTTGGTTTCGGGGCTTGCCAACAGCCCCCAGAACGAAACTGCTCTGCATTTAGAACCGGGGAGTATTCGTTTACCACGACGATTGACGGAGAAAAGAAAACCACTACTTTTCGTAGAACCAAAGATATAGAAGTTGATTATTTTGAAGGACATCAGGATACATCTTCCATCCGCTGGATCAATGATTGTGAATATGTACTTAAAAATATGAGCCCAAAAAATAAGGCAGAGGAAAAATCCATCCATATAAAAATATTGACCACCTCAGATTCTTCGTATACATTTGAGTACAATGCGATTGGTGACAAAAGAAAATTTAAAGGAACTGCATACAAAATACACTGACCATGTTTGAAATCTTTACCAGCCCAGATGCCTGGATGGCATTGTTGACATTGACTTTTTTGGAGATTATCCTTGGGATAGACAATATTATTTTTATTTCCATTGCTGCGGGCAAACTTGAAAAGAATGATAGAAAAAAAGCAACGAATCTTGGGCTTGTTCTTGCCATGGGCATGCGTATTTTGCTGCTTTTCGGGATTACTTGGTTAACCCGAATGAAAAAGCCGTTCCTGGTGTTCGACGAATCGTGGATTACTGGTGGAATAAGCTGGCAGGCCCTTATTCTATTTCTTGGAGGGCTCTTTTTGCTGTATAAGAGCACCAAAGAAATTCATGAGAAAGTTGAAGACCGTGGGCATGATGAACGGGAAGTTACCCGTTCCAGATCTTCTTCCCTGACCAATGCCATTGTTCAAATAACCGTCATCAATATTGTATTTTCTTTTGATTCCATTTTAACGGCAATAGGTATGACCAATGGCATTTCGCCCAATCCAACAGATGCTTTAGTTTTGATGGTTACCGCTGTAGTGGTCTCCGTTATTATCATGATGCTATTTGCCAACCCCGTCGGTGATTTTGTAAATCGACACCCTTCCATTCAGGTGTTGGGACTTTCCTTTCTAATTTTGATAGGGTTTATGTTGATTGCTGAAGCTGCACATTTATCGCATTTGGTAGTGTTCGACAATGAAATTGGAGCTATTCCAAAAGGATATCTTTATTTTGCAATAGCATTTTCGCTAATGGTAGAATTTTTGGATTTAAGAATGCGAAGAAACAAGAAAGATAAGGGTCTAGTTGAAGATAAATCAGCTAATTAGGACGTTGATATGCCAGATTTGGATGTAACTCCTTTTGTTTTTCATGCAATTTTTGCTGCTGTTTGACAGTGAGTGTACTCCCATCATGACTCCATCCGGGAGGACCGAAAATGTACCTCAGTTTGTGCGATAGTTTGTTCGACTTTTTGACATCTATCCAAATGTCTTTAAACTCATGTGTTAAGATTACTACTGGGTTATACGAATTTGGAGAGTGGATTACGCCGTATTTAACATCAACATCATCATCCAATTCTTTCCAGGTGCCGAACATTTTATCAAAAATATTCAAAAAACCGCCGTGGTTTTTGTCCAAATACTCCACATTTTGTGCATGGTGGACCTGGTGCATGGTATGGGTATTGAAAATTTTCTCCAAAAATCCCAATTTGGGCACATAAACTGAATGCAACTGAAATTGCCATAGTGCCTCAATGCCCAAACAGACCACTACCATTTCCGGTGGAAAACCTATAGCAGGCATCCACATGTAAAACAACGGCTTGTAAAGTATCGTGAACCATCCATTGCGCACCGCTGTTCCCAAATTATAGTTGTCTGATGAATGATGCACTATATGAGCCGCCCAAAGGATACGAATTTCATGATTGGCCCTGTGGAACCAATAATAGGTGAAATCGTCCGCAAGCTGACAAAGCAACCAAACATACCAAGCATAACTAAAGGATTGGTGACCCAAAAAATTTTGCCGCACGCCGTTGACCACTGGATTGAAGAGTTCATAAACTCCCTCAAAAAGCACAATGGCGAAAATTACCTTGAAGAGCGGTCCCAACAACGCAGACCCTATTCCCATGAAACCGCTGGCAGCCAAATCCTTCCAGTTATAGAGGTGGTCATCCCCATGCGTTTTACTATATGTAAGCTCAAGTAAAATAAAGGCAATAAAAACCGGTACGCCGTATACCAACGGGTTTGTAAAATCCATGAAAACTTTATGCTATAATGGGGTTAGTGAATTTTCGTGCTGTGCTGCTTAATTATACTTCACGGTTAAAATAGGCAAATAAAACCTCAAAACAAAGTAGGTTGGTCAGAACCCTCATCTTTTGATTTTATATCATCATTGGTAACATCTATGGACTCTTCGTCGATCACCTCGATTTCTTCTGGAGCTTGTTCCTTGGGCTCCACATAAGGCAAAGGTTCCAAAACATTAATGTTCTTTACCTTTTCTGAAGTCAATTGGTTCCCCAAAGCTTTAATCCCCTTAATGGCTATAAAATCTTCAACATCCACTTTTTGGTTGGGTTTGGGATCTTTTCCTCTGGGTTTGGTAAATTCTATTTCGATGACGGGCCTCCAATCGGTCGCCACCAATTCCAAGAACGATTTTGGATGCTCTGAGATTACCAGTTCTTCCTTATTTGGATTTTCTATCAAAAAACGTTTCAGATAATACCGTTCTTTTTGACCTTCGTAATGAATGACAGATATTGGTTTCTTGGGATTCCATTTTTCCAGTTTTATCATATCGTCATTAAAACGAGTCAATAAATCAGGGGCAATGGTCTTTATAGTCCCGTTTTGCTCTACTACCAATAAGAGGTCATCGCCCCTGAACTCCCCTAGCAACTCTCCCCTTCCTTCTACATTGAGTCTGCCCACAATATCATCGAACCAAATTTTTCTTGGTTTTAGTGTGGATACACCCTTTTCCTTAAGCTCTATTCTCTTGACAGCATATTTTGTTACAAGATTACCCCTTGCGCTCCTTCCTTTTATAATGACATCGGCAAAATCCAAGTCCCATTTTAATTTTTTAATACTTCCGGATTGCCTAAGCATCACCGTGACAACTTCTGCTTCTCCATTGGGGTTGGCTGAAAAGTAGAGCACTTCGGCTGAAGCTTTTTCTCCTGCCAATTGATATATTTTATCACGAGTAATACTGGTAACATTAAACCTCTTAATGTAGCTCGGACCCCCCTTGCCCACTTTGTAAGCCATATTATAGGTAGTGCGTTTGTCTTTCTTTTTGAATACGGCCACATGGATAATGTTCTTGCCAACAAACGTTTTGGAATCCACTTTGGTGACCATCATCTCCCCTTTTTTGGTGAAAACAATAATGTCATCAATATCGCTGCAATCGGTTACATATTCATCGCGCCTCAATGAAGTTCCCACGAAACCTTCTTCCCTGTTCACATAGAGCTTTGTGTTTCGTATTACCACCTTGGTAGCTTCTATATCATCAAAAATCTTTATTTCTGATTTACGTTCCCGCCCCTTGCCATATTTCTTTTTGAGCTCTTTGAAATAATCAATGGCAAAATCCACTAGGTTTTCGAGATGATGTTTCGTTTGGGCTATACGATCTTCCAGACTTTCAATGAGTTGCTGTGCTTTTTCCAAATCAAACTTGGAGATTCGTTTAATCCGTATTTCTGTCAACCGCACAATATCTTCCTCCGTCACCGCTCTTTTTAGGTTTTTGATGTGAGGCTTCAAACCCTTGTCAATGGCAGCGATAACCCCTTCCCAAGTTTCCTCCTCTTCAATATCACGATAAATCCTATTTTCAATAAAGATTCGCTCCAACGAGGCAAAGTGCCACTGCTCCTCCAGCTCCTTGAGTTGTATTTGAAGCTCTGCTTTAAGCAATTCCACAGTATTGTCCGTGGAGCGCTCAAGCATTTCTTTTATGCCGATAAACCTGGGTTTGTTATCCTCAATAATGCAGGACAGTGGGGAAATGGAGGATTCACAGGCTGTAAATGCATATAGGGCATCAATGGTTTTGTCTGGAGACAGGCCACTGGGCAAATGCACCAATATTTCTACTTCGGCAGCCGTGTTGTCTTCAATCTTTTTGATTTTGATTTTACCCTTGTCGTTGGCTTTTAGAATGGAATCAATTAGAGACGATGTGTTGGTCCCATATGGGATTTCACTAATGATCAAGGTGTTCTTGTCCAGGGATGAGATCTTTGCACGAACCCGAACTTTCCCTCCTCGCATGCCGTCATTATAATTGGTCACATCGATAATACCCGCAGTAGGGAAGTCAGGATATAATTTAAAACGTTGTCCTTTTAAATGTTTGATGGAAGCGTCAATCAGCTCATTGAAATTGTGCGGTAAGATCTTGGTGGACAGCCCTACTGCAATACCCTCTGCCCCTTGGGCCAACAGCAATGGGAACTTAACCGGTAAATTTATGGGCTCTTTTTTTCTTCCATCATACGACAGCTGCCATTCCGTAATTTTTGGACTGTAGACAACTTCCAATGCAAACTTAGAAAGTCGTGCTTCAATGTAACGTGAAGCCGCTGCACTGTCACCGGTCAAAATATTACCCCAGTTTCCCTGGGTATCGATAAGGAGATCTTTCTGACCGATTTGAACCATGGCATCGGCAATACTTGCATCCCCGTGAGGATGGTACTGCATGGTATGTCCCACGACATTGGCCACTTTGTTGTAGCGTCCGTCGTCCAATTCCTTTAGCGCATGCATAATTCTGCGCTGCACTGGTTTAAAACCATCTTCGATGGCCGGTACGGCACGCTCCAAAATGACATATGAGGCATAATCCAAAAACCAATCTTTGTACATGCCTGTCACCTTGGTAAGGGTGTCCTGGTTTTCTAAACCTTCATCATTCAATGCTTCGTTCTCTTCCATGTAGAAGGAATGGTAGTTTATTGATTAATAGTTATTTTTCTTCTATTAAATCGAGTTCTACTTTAAGATTATTTATAATGAATTCCTGTCGGTCGGGCGTATTTTTGCCCATATAGAACTTCAACAGATTATCGATGCTCATGGCCTTGTCCAGCATAACAGGTTCCAAACGGATATCATCGCCAATAAAATGTTTGAACTCATCCGGAGAAATTTCACCCAACCCCTTAAATCTCGTTATTTCTGGTTTCCCTGACAGTTTATCAAGAGCCGCACGTTTCTCCTCCTGACTGTAACAATAAATGGTTTCTTTTTTGTTTCGCACCCGAAATAACGGTGTTTGGAGAATATAAAGGTGGTTTTCTTTGATCAATTCTGGAAAAAATTGCAAAAAGAATGTAATCAGCAACAATCGAATGTGCATTCCATCCACATCGGCATCCGTAGCGATCACGATATTGTTGTAGCGAAGGTCTTCCATGGACTCCTCGATGTTCAAAGCCGCCTGCAGCAGATTGAATTCCTCATTTTCGTAAACGATTTTTTTGGACATGCCATAGGAGTTCAATGGCTTACCCCGGAGACTGAATACGGCTTGCGTGTTTACGTCCCTTGATTTAGTTATGGACCCAGATGCAGAATCCCCTTCAGTAATAAAAAGGGTGGTCTCCAGCCTTCGGTCCTTTTTCATATCCTGAAGGTGTATTCGGCAGTCCCGTAATTTTTTGTTGTGGAGACTGGCCTTTTTTGCCCGCTCGCGTGCCAATTTTCGAATACCAGAGAGTTCTTTTCGTTCTTTTTCGGCCTGAACAATTTTTCGTTGTAAAACTTCCGCAGTTTGCGGATTCTTATGCAGGTAATTGTCTAGATATTTACCGATAAAATCATTGATGTAGGTTCGCACTGTAGGTAAATCACCCCCCATATCGGTAGAGCCCAATTTAGTTTTGGTCTGACTCTCGAACACGGGTTCCATCACTTTTATTGAAATGGCAGAAATTATTGATTTTCTAATATCTGAAGCATCATAATTCTTACCATAATAATCACGCAAGGTCTTTACAATCGTCTCTCTAAAAGCAGATTGATGGGTTCCTCCTTGGGTGGTATGCTGTCCGTTTACAAAAGAGTGATATTCTTCACTATATTGCGTTTTACTGTGCGTTAGCGCAACTTCTATGTCTTCTCCTTTAAGATGAACAATCGGATATAAAAAATCTTCTTGGTTATTGTTATCCTCCAACAAATCCCTTAAGCCGTTTTCGGAATGGTACTTTTCCCCATTAAAGACGATGGTCAATCCCGGATTAAGGTATACGTAGTTCTTGAGCATGCGTTCTACATACTCGTTCCGGTATTTGTATTTTTTGAAAATGGATTCGTCAGGCACAAAACTTACCTTGGTACCTCTGCGCCTTGAAGTTTCTTTCAAAAACTCTTCATTCACAAGGTCGCCCGTCTCAAATTCAGCGATTTTGGATTGCCCGTCCCGGTTGGACTCCACTCGGAAATACGTGGAAAGTGCATTGACGGCCTTGGTTCCCACACCATTCAACCCTACCGACTTTTTGAAGGCCCGGGTATCGTACTTTCCTCCGGTATTCATTTTGGAGACCACATCGACTACCTTGCCCAAGGGAATGCCTCGACCATAATCACGCACATGAACGGTATTTTCCCGTATGCTGATTTCGATGGTCTTGCCCGCACCCATCACAAACTCGTCGATACAGTTATCGATGACCTCCTTGAGCAAAATGTAGATGCCATCATCAGCGGAAGAACCATCGCCCAATTTACCAATGTACATCCCTGGGCGCATGCGGATATGCTCCTTCCAGTCCAGCGAACGGATATTGTCCTCGGTATATTGGGTTTCTGCCATTAGTTAAGGGTTAATCCTTGCTAATATAAAATTTAGGGGCAAAAATAAAAGTAAAGCGGGAAGAAAGTAATCAACATCTGGTGTTGATAGTCATAAATAGCATGGTTCCGAACCTAGACATTAAACCTAAAATGCATCACATCCCCATCCTTTACTATATATTCCTTCCCCTCAACGCGCATACGTCCCGCTTCTTTTACTTTGGCCTCGCTGCCATATTTAACATAATCTTCATAGGAAATGACCTCGGCGCGGATAAAGCCTTTTTCAAAATCAGTATGTATAACCCCTGCGGCTTGTGGTGCCGTTGCTCCAACGGGAATGGTCCACGCTCTTACCTCTTTTTCACCTGCGGTGAAATAAGTTTCCAGATTCAATAACCTATAAGCGCCACGTATCAACTTGGATGAGCCCGGTTCTGTTAACCCCATGTCTTCCAAGAACATCTGCCGTTCTTCAAAAGTATCCAACTCGGTAATATCGGCCTCAGTGCCCACAGCCAAAAAAATGACTTCAGCATTCTCGTTGGCTACAGCTTCTTTTACCTTCTCCACATAGGCATTGCCGTCCACCGCTGAAGCTTCATCCACATTACAAACATACATTACAGGCTTGTCGGTAATCAATTGGAGTGGTTTCACATAGGTTATTTTTTCTTCATCTCCTAAAGGAATAGCTCTGACCGATTCCCCCGACTCCAGTCCTTCTTTTACTTTGGACAACACAGTCTCTTCTTTCTGGGCTTCCTTGTTTCCCGTTTTGGCAGCGCGTTTCACCTTGTCCAGTTTCTTTTCAACACTCTCCAAATCCTTCAGTTGCAATTCCATATCAATGGTCTCCTTATCCCGAATAGGGTCAACGGAGCCATCTACATGCACCACATTGTCATCGTCAAAACACCTCAAAACATGGAGAATGGCATCGGTTTCACGAATGTTTCCCAAAAATTGATTGCCGAGTCCTTCACCCTTACTGGCGCCCTTTACCAAACCGGCAATATCCACAATCTCAACGGTGGCTGGAATTACACGCTCAGGTTTTACAAGCTCCTCCAGCTTTTGCAATCGTGTATCTGGAACATTCACCACCCCAATATTGGGCTCTATGGTACAAAAGGGAAAGTTGGCACTTTGTGCCTTGGCATTGGACAAGCAATTGAAAAGGGTCGATTTTCCTACGTTTGGTAATCCTACAATACCGGCTTTCATTAATGAGATATTAGATTTCAGACATTCGATAGCAGCACCAAAAAAGTTGATTGCTGATTTAAGGCTGCAAATATAAGTTGAAGTTTTGGTTGGTCAGTTAAAATCCGCTGATCAAAAGATAGAAACCAATAATGAACACCGCCACAATACCCAAAATAGCTATTATGGAAAGAAAACATCCTGCCTGTTTCCAAAATCCGTTATATGATTGTTCTTTTTCCTGCATAAAAAACCCGAACCATTTTGATTCGGGTCAAATTTCTTTTTCTATAGTTTACCCATCTGGATGCATAAAGCGCTGCTTGCCGAGAAGTTCGTCCTCCGTTTCCACACGGTCTTCATCAGGAACACAGCAATCCACAGGACACACGGCCGCGCACTGCGGCTCCTCATGGAATCCCATACATTCGGTACACTTATCTGGAGCGATATAATATATTTCATCACTAATCGGTTCTTGAACCTCATCAGCATTTACGGCCTTACCGTCGGGCAAAACCACATCGCCGGTCAAGGAAGTTCCGTCACTGTATCGCCATTCATCCGCGCCTTCATAAATTGCAGTGTTGGGGCATTCTGGCTCACATGCACCACAATTTATACATTCATCTGTTATGATAATTGCCATAATTTTCTTTTTCCTTTAGCTGAAATCTTCAAGCATGCTTACTTTTGGCAAAAATAAAGCCTACTCAATTAGTGTACAAATATAATCATGCGGCATCCAGCTATTTTAGAAGCTTTTGTTAAACTCGGAAGTTTTATCAGGGATTTCTGTGAAAACCACAATAGGGATGATTCAAGTTTGGATGATAACTTCATTCGAACCATCACTTTGGCCGAACAACAAAATGGCTGGTTTACACGAAATAATATTCTTTATGCCCTAGAACAATGGTCAGCGCTATTGACCAAGGAAAACCTGGAACAGTGGCTCTCAAAATATTCCATTGACGACAATGTCACTCCAAAAACTATCGGAATCGTAATGGCGGGAAATATTCCTCTCGTGGGTTTTCATGATTTTATCTGCGTGCTTTTAACGGGAAACAAGGTGTTGGCAAAGCTTTCTTCCAATGACAAAATACTCCTTCCCTTTTTGGTGGATTTTTTGGTAAAACAAGAACTAAAATTCAAAGAAAAAATAAGCTTTGTAGAAGGCAAGTTCAAGGACTTTGATGCCATCATTGCTACTGGAAGCAACAACACGAGCCGCTATTTTGAGTATTATTTTTCAAAAGGACCCAATATTATTCGGAAAAACAGAAATTCCGTGGCCATACTTACAGGCAATGAGTCCAAAGGACAGTTAGTTGCCCTGGGTGAGGACATTTTTAGGTATTTCGGCTTGGGTTGTCGTAATGTTTCCAAAATTTTCGTGCCCAAAGGATACAACTTTAATGTCCTTTTTGATGCATTATTTTCGTATAAACACGTAATAGACCATCATAAATATGCCAATAACTACGACTATAACAAGGCCGTTTATCTGATGAGTGATTTCAAGATTTTGGACAATGGCTTTCTTCTTCTCAAGGAAGACAAAAGTCTTTCATCCCCTATTGCTGCTCTCTTCTACACGTACTACGACTCAGAAAAAACGTTAAGGGAAGAGCTTAACAATCAAAAGGAAGCATTGCAATGTATTGTTTCCGATGGGAGCAAAGAAACTGACATCTCCTTTGGTGATACCCAAAAACCCACATTGGATGAATATGCCGATGGTGTGGACACTATGGAGTTTTTAATAAACCTATAATGCAAGACTTCCTTATACTAGCGTTTTTAGATACAAGTTTTTTTAAGACCTTTACCCCTCGAAACACAGAACATGAAAAAACACAATTTTAGTGCAGGACCCTGCATTTTACCTCAAGAAGTGATGCAGAAAGCATCCGAAGCCGTATTGGAATTGGACGGCATTGGATTGTCGTTGATTGAAATATCCCATCGAAGTAAGGAATTTGTTGATATCATGGAAAAAGCCCGTTCGCTGGCACTGGAACTGCTAGGTTTAGAGGGCAAAGGTTACCAAGCACTCTTTCTACAAGGAGGCGCAAGCACCCAATTTTTGATGGCCGCCTACAACATGCTTGAAAACAAGGCGGGATACGTAAATACGGGAACATGGAGTCTTAAAGCCATTAAGGAAGCACGGTTGTTCGGCGATGTCGTGGAAGTGGCTTCTTCGCAGGATCACAATTTCAATTACATACCCAGAGGGTATGGCATCCCAAATGATTTGGATTACCTGCACCTTACCTCGAACAATACCATCTTCGGAACGCAAATCAAGGAATTCCCGAAAACTGATGTGCCCTTGGTATGCGATATGAGTTCAGATATTTTCTCAAGACAGCTTGATTTTTCCAAGTTCGATATATTCTACGCTGGAGCCCAGAAGAACATGGGGCCAGCCGGAACCACTTTAGTGGTCATAAGAGAAGAAGCATTAGGGAAGGTTACTCGAAAAATACCTTCCATGCTCGATTATTCGGTACATATATCCAAGGACAGTATGTTCAATACCCCTCCCGTATTTGCCGTTTATGTATCCATGCTAACCATGCAATGGTTGAAGGATTTGGGTGGAATTGCTGCCATTGAAGAAATCAATGAGAAAAAGGCTAATCTGATTTATTCAGAAATTGATTTGAATCCTGTTTTTTCCGGTTTTGCCGCCAAAAAAGACCGCTCCAACATGAATGCCACTTTTACCATCACGGATGAAACGCTAAAGGACATTTTTGATGAAAAATGCAAGGAGGCAGGAATAAATGGAATAAATGGTCATCGTTCTGTTGGTGGTTATAGGGCATCTATGTACAATGCACTTTCCCTTGAAAGTGTTGGGGTGCTCGTTGACATTATGAGCGAAATGGAAAAGAAGGGATAGCACATGATAAAAGTTCTAGCAAACGACGGCTTAGGCAAAGCTGGAATAGAAATGCTCGAAAAAGAAAATTTTGAGGTGATAACCACAAAAGTGGCCCAAGAGCAGTTGGCAAATTACATCAACCAAAATAACATTCAGGTCTTGTTGGTTCGAAGTGCCACAAAAGTGCCCAAAAAACTCATCGATGCCTGTCCCCATATCAAATTAATAGGTCGTGCAGGCGTTGGCATGGACAATATTGATGTGGCGTATGCCAAATCGAAAGGAATCCATGTAATAAATACGCCGGCAGCATCATCCGCATCCGTAGCAGAATTGGTGTTCGCCCATTTGTTCAACGGTGTACGATTTTTGCACGATTCCAATCGAAATATGCCCTTGGAGGGCGATAGCAAGTTCAAGCAATTGAAGAAAAGTTATGCCAATGGCACCGAGCTTCGTGGTAAAACATTGGGCATCATTGGTTTTGGTAGAATTGGTCAAGCAACGGCCAAAATGGCCTTAGGATTGGGAATGAAGGTGATATACAATGACCATCATGCCGACATAGTGCCACTGGAAATTTCCTTTTATGATGGACAAAGGGTAAAATTCAATTTAACGAACCATGATTTTGATACCGTTCTCAAGAAATCCGATTTTTTAAGTCTTCATGTTCCTTCCCAAAACGGCTATGTGATCGGAAAAAAGGAATTGGAAAAGATGAAAACTGGTGCTGGGATAATCAATGCCTCTAGAGGTGGGGTTGTCGATGAAGTTGCCTTGTTGGATGCATTGGAAAACGACAAAATAGCCTTTGCAGGATTGGATGTTTTCGAATCCGAACCCAATCCGGAAATAAAGATATTAATGCATCCCAAAATAACCTTGAGCCCACACATTGGAGCATCTACCCAAGAAGCACAAGAACGAATTAGTATGGAAATGGCGTCCCAAATCATAGATTTGGTAACATAAATTTTCATCGCCTGGAAGAAGTGTGAAGGTATCTTTTTGTACATTGTAATCCTTAACTAAACTCTATAAGCATGTCAGGATTACTAGATTTAATTAATAGCCCTACGGGCAAACAATTGATAAGTGGGGTTGCTGGTCAAACCGGTCAGCCCGAGGACAAAACAGCCGAGGTTTTAAGTATGGCCATGCCCTTATTGATGGGTGCCATGAAGAAAAACGCTTCAACCCCTGGAGGAGCACAAGGATTAATGAACGCCCTTTCTTCCAAACATGATGGAAGCATCTTGGACGATTTAGGAGGTCTTTTTGGTGGTGGAGTGAACCAAAATGTGGTTAATGACGGTGCCGGGATTCTAGGTCATGTTTTTGGGGCCAAACAACCACAAGTGGAAAACGCCCTGAGCAGTAAATCTGGAATGGATGCGGGAACCATATCTCAAATATTAAAGATAGCGGCACCTATACTGCTCGGTTATTTAGGAAAACAAACCAGGCAACAGAGTGTAAGCAGCCCTGAAGGATTAAACGGTCTTTTGGGTGGTCTCATGGGTGGAGGTCGAGCTGCCAATAAACAACAGTCATTGGTAGAATCATTTTTGGATTCTGATGGCGATGGAAGTGTCATTGATGATTTGGCCGGCATGGTATTGAACGGAGGAAGTCGTAAGAAAGGAGGACTGGGAGGTCTATTGGGCGGTCTTTTCGGCAAATAAAACTTCTTAACTTTATTTAACAGAGCCATTTGAGTTTTCAAATGGCTTTTTTGTATTTTAAGCTTATGAAAAAGAGCATTTTACCATTCATTATAATAGTGTTGTCGGTTTTCGCCTGCGGTACTCAAAAAGAAGCCCTCGAAATTTCTTCTGAGGAAAAAGCGGTTTTTAAATCGGAGGACGAAGAGCCTGTCGAAATCAAGGATGAAGTATCTGAATACGAGATAATTATTATCGAACCTGGTTTTAATGCCTGGTTATTGAGCATTGCCAGACCCGAAGGCTACTATTCGCAACAATTCATGGAAAACCGGAACATGCTTTATGTAATGGAATGGAACCGAAGGGTACTACAGCCTAATCGATACAGCCCTTTCCTTTATGAAATGCAAATCAACTACGAACCGGGAATTGATTACGGGTATGAAGTGAACTACAAACTCTACAACTACTTCATTTATTTCCAAAGAAAATATAATCAGCGCTTGGGTCCTTACATCCCAAGAATTTAAAATCCTATTTTTGCCATCTAATTCTATGGGGATGGAAAAAATAAAAAAGCGCTGGGAGATTGCAAAAAACTGGCAACTGCTCTACCCTTTTCTCGGATTTGCAGCTACTATGTACACTGCTTATCTGGTCGCTAGGCGCCTTTTGCACTATTTTGAATTGAACAACACGTGGCACGAGTGGGTTTTTACTCTTGGTGTTTCCCTTGTTTTATATTTTGTTTTGGTCCGCTTTTTTATTTGGTGCTTCAAAAAATTGGAGAACAAATGGAAAGTAACCTATCAATGGGAAATGATAGCCATCTTCATAGTTTTCGCTATTACCGGTAGTTTGTCCGCCAAAATGGCCCAACCCTTGGTGGAATGGTTTGGATTAGGAAAAGAAGTGACCCACGGAGCACTTTACTGGACAGCTCGAATTTTGTTGATTTTTCCAATCTATCAAGTGCTTTTGGTACTTGTAGGATGGGTTTTTGGTCAATTTCAATTCTTTTGGAGTTTTGAGAAAAAAATGTTGAAACGTATGGGTCTAGGATTTTTAATCCCATAATTTATATTTTTCTTAACATATAATAGCCTCTTTAATTAGCTAGTTTTGCAGCATATGAAGCAAGTAACAAGAGTATTTGGTGTTCTGCTCTTCGTCTCCTTGATGTTGCTCAAGGTAAGTGCTCTTCATGTCTACTCCCACCAAGATGATAAGGGTGACACCATTGAAAACTGTCAAATCTGTAACATTCTTGCTGAGAACCAAACGGCTGAAGTGCCGTTGGCATCAACTTCGGACTTTACCGCAGTTCTCATACCAACAATCACGATTGAAGTTGTTTATGAACAACCCGTATTCAAGAGACAGCAACATACACTGCATTGTATTTCCCGTCCACCCCCTACTGGTAGCGTCTAAATTCATTTGACCCGTTTGGCTTTCCTATAGAAAGCATTACCAGAATTACATTGTTTATTGAACAAATATGAAGCAATCGCTTTTCGCCATACTAGTGGCAATACTTCCTTTTATTGGATATTCCCAGGACTGTGACAATGTTCTCGCAGGTCAGGTTATTGATTACCATTCTAAAACTCCCTTGGAAAATGCCACGATCTTGGTTATAAATAACCAATTGGAGGTAAAAACTGATCTCAAAGGAAAATTCAAAATCGAGAATTTATGCACAGCGTCTTATCAGTTGCAGGTTTCCCATCCTTCGTGTACTACTATAGTTCAAGAAGTACAAGTAGATGGAGTTACTTGGGTGGACATTAAACTGGAACACCATCTTGAAGAGTTGGATGAAGTAAAAGTGGTCGGTGATATCATAAAAGATAAAACCAATTCTGCACAAGAAGAAACGCTTGCCCTAGGTGCCATTGAAAGTTATAGCTCTGGAAGCTTAGGGGACGCTTTGCGCGATTTGGGTGGAGTGTCGTCCCTGAATACAGGTTCCAACATTGTTAAACCCGCTATTCATGGATTAAATGGGAGTCGAGTCTTAATTTTGAATGATGGCGTCCGTATGCAAGATATGGAATGGGGTGATGAACATGCACCAAATATCGACATCAACGCAGCTGGTTCTGTTTCCGTCATTAAAGGTGCCTCAGCGCTTCAATATGGGGGCGATGCCATCGGTGGGACCATAGTTATGGACCTTGCTAGAGTTCCCTTGAAAGATACCCTGTATGGGAAAACGATTATTAATGGCATGACCAACGGAAGAGGAGGAAGTGTTGCGTCATCGTTGACCCGTGCCTTTGGCAATGGTTGGTTCGTCAAAGTACAGGGAAATTATAAACGATTGGGTGACCAAGAGGCTCCAGATTATATATTGTCGAACACCGGCGTTAAAGAAGTAGCGGCTTCGCTTCAATTGGGAAAACAACAATTCACATGGGGATGGGACGCGCGATATTCTTATTTCAATACCGAAATAGCTATTTTGCGTGCTTCCCACATAGGTAATGTGGACGATTTAATTCGCAGCATCAATAGCGGTGAACCGGAAATTGTTAGACCTTTTACATACGACCTACAAAACCCGAGACAAGAAGTAACCCATCATTTAGGAAAATTAAAAGTCTATAAACGGTTTGAAGGTCTAGGAAAATGGAACATGCAATATGACTTTCAGAATAACAGACGATTTGAATTTGATGTGCGAAGAGGCGAACAAAATGACAGGGCCTCCATCGACTTAGAATTGACCACACATACTTTGAACACCGATTTTAAATGGGATGCAAAGGAACAACTGCAATTACATATTGGTTTGTTGGGAAGATATCAAGATAACTTTGCCAACCCCGCTACTGGTGTAAGACGGCTTATTCCAGACTATGAAAAACTGGATTTTGGTGGTTTTCTAATCGGCGAGTATCGGGTAAACGATGAGCTATTGTTGGATGGTGGTTTGCGCTATGACTTTACCCAAATTGACGCACAGAAGTTCTATCAAACTTCGCGATGGGAAGAGCGTGGCTATGATGTAGTTTTTCAGGATTTGATTGTTGAAGATAGGGGCACACAGCTACTTGTGAATCCAGTGTTCGATTATCACAATGTTTCAGTAACCCTTGGTGCCAACTATGCTCCAACGCTCGACACGGAAATTAAATTCAATTATGCTTTGGCGCAGCGAGCGCCCAACCCCTCCGAGCTTTTTAGTGACGGCCTGCATCATTCTGCTGCACGAATAGAATTGGGGGATTTGCTAATTGACAGTGAAACGTCGCACAAGCTCATGTTGTCCTATCAAAAAGACTTCAACGCTTGGGGAGTTGCTTTAGAACCTTATGCCAACTGGGTTCAAAATTTCATATTGCTTGAACCTACAAGTGTTGAGTTTACCATACGGGGAGCCTTTCCTGTTTGGGAATATCGCCAAACCGATGCGCGGCTTTTGGGTGTGGATTTTTCCGCTTACTCCAACTGGACTTCACAATGGAAAACGGACCATCAATTTTCTGTGGTAAAGGGTGCAGATAGAAACAGAAATACAGCATTGATCAATATTCCAGCCGCTGACCTCAGGAATAAGCTAACTTATTCCAGACCAGATTGGAAAGATTTTGAAGCGTCTCTGGAAAGTCAGTACGTATTTCGCCAGAATGAGGTTCCCGACAATATTGTGGTCTTTTCACCTGAACAGCAACAAGAGGTTCTCTTGGAAATAAATACTCCGCCTGAAGCTTATCATCTGTTGACCTTTAGGTCAAAAATGGAATTTGCAATATCGAAAAAAACAAAGCTGACCACCTCTGTGGCAGTTAATAACCTTTTAAACACCAATTATAGAGAATACCTGAACCGTCAGCGTTTTTTTGCTGATGATTTAGGAAGAAATTTCCTTTTACAATTAAAATTCAACTATTAAATCATTACTATTATGAAAACAGTAAATATTTTTTCAATCTTATTTCTTGCAACATTACTAGTTACGGGATGCTCCGAAGATGACAATACTCCGGAAGAAGTAAATGAAGAGGAAACCATTACTACCTTGATTATTACCTTGACACCAGCGGGCGGGGGAACGGCCATAACACTTCAATCCCAAGACTTGGATGGTGATGGGCCTAATGCTCCAGTTGAAACCGTTTCTGGAAATCTGTCAACAAGTACCACCTATTCGGGGTCTGTTGTTGTACTGAATGAAACCGAAACTCCTGCTGAAGACATCACCGAGGAGGTTGAGGAAGAAGCAGAGGAACACCAATTCTTTTATGTACCCACTGGAAATATTGCGGGTATCACGTATTCTGACCAGGATAGTGATGGAAACCCAATTGGGATAGAATTTGAACTTACCACCGGTGCTGCCGGTGCTGCCACGCTAACTGCGACATTACGCCATGAGCCTAAAAAACCAAATGATGGCACCTTGGCCGACGCCGGTGGTGAAACGGATGCTACGGCAACTTTTGACCTTACCGTGGAGTAAATAGAAAAAATCATTAAGTGTTGTTCAACAGGGCTGGATACTATTTTCAGTCCTGTTTATTTTTTGTTGGAGAAAAAATGGGTATACAACCACATAATTGTGAAGGAAGGAACGATATCCATACCTGGGACCAATTCTTCCACAAAGGTGAAAACCCCTGCAGCCTGACCAATTCTTCCCTTGTACATGCGAGTCATCAGCCATCCGGCAATAGGTGCCCAAATAACATCGGAGAACTCCCCTATTCCAGGAATGGCATAAGACAACATTCCGATGCCATCAAATAAGAGCCCTAGAAGGAGGTTTCGATATTTAGGGTCTTTTACTTCCGCCATTGTGGAAAAATAGGAATTCCAAGCGAATTGAAGAAATTACATTAGGACAAATCGGAACTGATCAACTTGAGAAACTCATTTCGAGTCTCTATTTTTTCAAACTGTCCTCGGAAGCCCGAAGTGGTGGTTACGGAGTTTTGTTTTTGAACCCCCCTCATCATCATGCACATGTGAGCTGCTTCTATAACTACTGCAACGCCTTTAGGTTGCAAGGTACTGTTGATGCATTCCAAAATATCATGGGTCAATCGCTCTTGCACCTGTAATCTTCGGGCAAAAACGTCTACCACCCTTGGTATCTTGCTCAAACCTACAATGTGTCCATTGGGAATGTAAGCTATATGAGCCTTTCCAAAAAATGGCAACATGTGGTGTTCGCAGAGTGAATAAACCTCAATATCTTTAATGATGACCATATCATCGTAACTTTCCTCGAACATGGCCCCTTTCAATATTTCAGTGGCATCCTGCTTGTAGCCCTGCGTTAAAAAAAGCATGGCCTTGGCAGCTCGTTCCGGAGTATTTACAAGACCTTCACGAGTGATATCTTCTCCAATATCATCCACAATTCTGGAAAAGTGTTCCTTTACCTCATTGGTGATTTCAATATTGTATTCTTCTAAATTCTGATATGGTGACATATGTTAATTGACTCTATTTATTCTTTTTGCAAAGTATTTGTTCAGTTTTTGGATTTTTGGGTCTATGATAAATTGACAATACGGTTGTTGCCGATGGCCATTGTAATAGTTCTGATGCTCCTCCTCTGCCAGATAAAATGGTTTTTCCTCAGAAATAGCGGTGACTATAGATGTGTTAAAAATGCGTTCTTTTTCCAAGAGGGCAATAAATTCTTCCGCTTCCTTTTTTTGTTCGGGGCTTGTATAGAATATTTCACTTCGATATTGTGTTCCCACATCATTGCCCTGTCTGTTCAGGGTGGTGGGATCATGTGTGGCGAAAAAAACCTCAAGAAGCTCTACAAATGAAATTTTGGTTGCATCAAAAGTTATTCTAATAGCTTCTGCATGACCTGTTCGACCAGTTACAATTTCTCGGTACGCTGGATTTTTAATGGTTCCACCTGTATATCCAGAAACTACCTCCTCTACCCCATCCAAACGTTGAAAAATGGCTTCGGTACACCAAAAACAGCCTCCTGCTAAAATTGCAGTTTCAAAAGAATTATTTTGTTTATCCATTTAAGTGCAAAGTTAAACAAAGTTTATCATTCCAGCACTACACCGTAGCACTATTTTGTCGCTATCAGTCGTTACAAAACTAATTTCCTTATTTCAATATCAAACTTTGTCACTTTCGTCGTAATCCTTACTTTCACCCTGCATAAGCAGTATTTTAATGATAAAAGCGAAAAACATCAAGAAGAGCTATGGGAACCTTGAGGTGTTGAAAGGAGTTGATTTAGAGGTTCAAAAAGGGGAAGTGGTCTCTATTGTTGGGGCTTCCGGTGCAGGCAAGACCACCTTATTGCAAATATTGGGTACGCTTGATGTCCCATCAAACAAAACGGAAAGCTCTTTATTGGTCAACAATACTGATGTAACCCAATTGAACGATAAAAATCTGGCTCGATTCAGGAATGACCATATTGGGTTTATTTTTCAATTTCATCAGTTATTGCCAGAATTTACAGCGTTGGAAAATGTGTGTATCCCGGCTTTTATAAAAAACACTCCTAAAGCTGAGGCAGAAAAAAGGGCCAAAGAACTTTTGGATTTCTTGGGATTGAAAGAGCGTTACCATCATAAGCCCAATGCCCTTTCCGGAGGGGAACAACAACGTGTTGCCGTTGCGCGGTCTTTAATGAACAATCCATCTGTTATTTTGGCCGATGAACCTAGTGGCAATCTTGATTCAGAAAGTGCGGACAATCTCCATCGACTCTTTTTTAAGTTAAGAGACGAATTTGGACAGACCTTTGTTTTGGTCACACACAATAAAGAACTGGCCGATATGGCCGATCGTAAACTTACCATGGTGGATGGATTGATTGTTTCCTAACGAAATGAACAGCACAGAAATCAAGAACTTTCTGGAGGAAAAGGTTGTAAAATACAACCATCCAAAATTCTTGGAAGATGATCCGTTACAAATTCCACATCGGTTCAGCAAAAAGGAAGATATTGAAATAAGTGGCTTTTTGACGGCTACCATCGCCTGGGGCAACCGAAAAAGTATCATCAAAAATGCCTCCCATTTGATGGAGTTATTGGATCAAGCCCCCCATGATTTTGTTTTGAACCATTCAAAAAAGGATCTAAAAAAGCTGGAAACTTTCGTGCATCGTACTTTTAACGGAATGGATTTGGGCTATTTTGTCACAAGTATTCAAAATATATATGTCAATCATGGCGGATTGGAAACCCTCTTCACGAAGAATCAAGAAGATAAATCATTACAACCCGCCATTAGCAAGTTCAAGTCTGTTTTTTTTGAACTTCCTCATAACTCAAGAACCACCAAACATGTGTCCGACCCATCCAAAGGTTCTGCCGCAAAACGTATCAACATGTATTTGAGATGGATGGTTAGGGACAATAGCACCGGTGTAGATTTTGGGATTTGGAAGAACATAGGTCCTGCTTGCCTCTCCTGTCCTCTGGATGTACACTCTGGCCGCGTAGCCAGAAAACTTGGGCTCCTAAGGCGAAAACAAAATGATGCCAAAGCGGTTATGGAACTGGACAAAAGCTTGAGAAAATTGGACCCACAGGATCCGGTGAAATATGACTTTGCGCTATTTGGCCTTGGTGTTTTTGAGAAGTTTTAAATCAGGCCCCAAGTGTTAATCTAATTTCAGAGCCTTTTCTATAAACTATTTCTGTACTTTATTATGAAATAATCGCTTACCGCGATGTTATATCCTTAAAACCAGAAAGTAAGTCAAATTACTTAATTTTAGGTCGGACCAATTCAATTACTTACATGAAAAAAACGTACCTCGCACTTAACTTAATCTTGTTCACCTGCATTTGTTACGCCCAAGAAAGAAAACTGCCTATTGACACTACGGTAACCACACAACATGCTGTCACCATAAACGGAACCAACATAAACTACACCGCAACCACCGGTACGCAGCCAGTTTGGGATGAAATGGGCAAACCGATTGCCTCATTGCACTACACTTATTATACAAGGAACAATGTTCGGGATAGGGCATCAAGACCCTTGCTGTTTTCATTCAATGGAGGGCCTGGTTCAGGTTCGGTATGGATGCACTTGGCCTATACCGGTCCACGAATCCTTAAAATTGATGACGAGGGCTACCCTATTCAACCTTATGGGGTAAAGGAAAATCCTTTCTCAGTTTTGGATGTGACCGATATTGTCTATATCAATCCGGCCAATACCGGGTATTCCAGGACCATTCCCGAAAAGGGCGATGAAGTGGACAGGGACAAATTCTTCGGTATCAATGCGGATGTAAAATATTTGGCCGAGTGGATGAACACCTTCGTTACCCGAAATAACCGATGGCGTTCTCCGAAGTATATCATTGGAGAAAGCTATGGAGGCACCCGGGTCATGGGGCTTTCCTTGGCATTGCAAAATCAGCAATGGATGTATCTAAATGGAGTTATTATGGTATCTCCGGCGGACTACAAGGTCATCCGGGTTGGAGGGCCTGTTTCCAGCGCTTTAAACCTTCCCTACTACACAGCAGCAGCCTGGCACCACAAAGCGCTTAATTCTTCGTTGCAAAGTAAAGATCTATTGGACGTGTTGCCCGAATCGGAAGATTTCACAATCAACCAATTAATTCCTGCCATTGCAAAAGGAGGGTTCATCATGGCGGATAAACGAAATGAAATTGCTGAAAAAATGGCTTACTACTCTGGTTTGGACAAAAAGGACATCCTGGACCATAATTTAGATGTTCCAACCGGCTTCTTTTGGAAAAATCTTTTGAAGGATAGAGGGTACAATGTGGGGAGATTGGACAGTCGGTATTTAGGGATAGATCGTCAGCTTTTTGGAGAAAGCCCTGACTATCCCGCAGAGCTTACCTCATGGCTTCATAGCTTCACCCCGGCCATCAATTATTATCTACAAGAAGAATTGAACTTTAAAACCGACATAAAATATAATATGTTCGGACCTGTACGTCCTTGGAACAATGAGGATGACAATGTTCGAGATGATTTACGCCAGGCAATGGCACAAAATCCCTATTTGAATGTTCTGGTTCAATCTGGATATTATGATGGTGCCACTACTTATTTCAATGCCAAATATACTATGTGGCAGGTGGACCCAAGTGGACGTATGAAAGACCGTTTTGAATTTAGAGGATACCGTTCAGGGCATATGATGTACCTTCGTAGAGAGGACCTTAAGAAAGCCAATGACGACCTACGTGTATTCATCCAACGCACCATGACCAAAGGAGAACCCGCAAAATATTGATCAAATGAAGTTAAAAATTTTACTTTCCGTTTTCGTTCTATGTACCCTAGTGTCCTCCGCTCAGGAAATTCCACCAAAGGAATGGCAAATAAAAACCGCTCTTTTGGCAGTCCCTGCTGACTATCGTGAAGGTGCCAAAGTTTATGGTTACGATTCCAATGGCAATTTTGTGACCTTACGGGAAGGAACTAATGATTACATTGCTTTGGCCGATGACCCAAAAAAGGAAAAGTTCTCGACCGCTGCCTATCACAGGGAGCTCGATGAATTCATGGCTCGTGGAAGAGAACTGAGAAAAGAAGGAAAAGATGGCAAACAAATTTTTGACATTCGTGAAAGCGAAGTGAAATCGGGTAAACTGAAGATGCCAGACAAGACAACGCTATGCGTATTTACAGGAACGGTGAACCCAGAAACCAAGGAGATTGAAAATTCATACGTTCGATATGTTTTTTATATGCCATACGCCACCGGAGAAAGTACAGGCTTGCCCACCACTCCAACTCCTCCAGGCCATGCATGGTTAATGGACCCTGGAACGCATCGGGCACACATCATGATTACCCCTCCAAAAAACCAATGATGCGATTTTTCTTAGTTTCAATTATGCTACTTTCCTTTTTGTCCGGTAAAAAAGTATTGAGCCAAGATTGGCCAAATCTGGCAAAGTATCAAAAAGCCAATGAAGCAGTTGAAGCTCCACTACCAGATGAAAACAGGGTGGTTTTTATGGGAAATTCCATCACGGAAGGATGGCTTGATGCCAACCCCGGTTTCTTTAACAGTAACCCATATATAAATCGAGGTATTGGAGGCCAGACCACACCCCAGATGCTGCTACGATTTCGACAAGATGTGATTGAGCTGAAACCAAAGATCGTGGTGATTCTTGCAGGCACCAATGATATTGCTGGCAATACGGGTACTATGACCTTGGAACAAATTAGGGACAATATCCTTTCCATGGTGGAGTTGGCAGTAGTCAATGGGATTTACCCAATCGTCTGCTCTGTACTTCCCGCTTATGATTATCCTTGGCGACAGGGACTTCGACCCAACATCAAAATCCCAAGATTGAACAAAATGTTGGAGGATATGACGGAGAAAAAGGGTGTTGTCTATTTAGACTATTATACTGCCATGGCCGATAATCGTAATGGCTTACCAGCTGAATACACCACGGACGAAGTGCATTTAACCCCAGCGGGATATTCTGTGATGGAATCATTGGCGCAAAAAGCAATCAAACAAGTGTTGAAAAATGAAGACTAAAATTCTTATTGTTTTTTTCATTTCGGTTTTTTTCGTTTCAGGGCAGGAAACATTAAGTGTAGCAGCTGCATTTCCCCAATTTATTGAGTTTGATAAGGTTCGAGATTTTACAATGAACCAATTGGGCACAGAGGCCTATTTTTCAATTCAGTCGCAGACCGAAGAAATTTCCGTGATTACGGTTGTCCATAAAGAAGCAGCGTCATGGAGCCAGCCCAAAATAGTTCCATTTTCTGGAACGTATCGCGATTTTGAACCTTTCTTATCTCCAGATGGGCTACGTCTTTATTTTGTTTCAAACCGGCCTTTGCACGATTCCATCAGCGAGCCTAAAGATTTTGATATCTGGTATGTGGAACGTTCAGAAAAATCAAAAGAATGGTCGAAACCGATTAATCTTGGGAGTCCGGTGAACACAGAACACAATGAGTTCTACCCATCACTCGCTGAAAATGGAAATCTTTATTTTACTTCAGACAGTCCGCAGGCCATTGGTCAGGACGATATCTTTTTTAGCGAATATATAGACGGAAAATATTCCCAACCTATCACCTTGTCGAAGAGCATCAACTCTGAGGGTTTTGAATACAATGCCTATATCTCCAAAAATGAATCATACTTGATTTTTGGAGGGTACAATCGTGAAGATGGAAAAGGTAGCGGTGATTTGTACATAAGCTTTAAAGTCAACGATAAATGGGCCAAGGCCAAACCTCTGCCAATTCCCATAAATTCAAAATACATGGACTATTGTCCTTTTATGGATGAAGAGAACCATATACTCTATTTTACAAGCCGTCGCAGTAAAAATCCAGAGAGTCCGATGACTCACTTAGGTGCCCTAAAAGAATTCCTAAACTCTTATCAGAATGGGAACAGTAGATTGTATAAAGCTAAGATCAATCTTTCAATACTAAAATAAGTCATGATGCCGTAGGGTTGATCTAATATCTTTACTTTGGATTTAGTTTATTTTTGTCATGCAACGTTCCAAGGTAAGTATTCTTATCCCTTTTAAGAACACCGCCCATTTTCTTCCAGAATGTCTGGATTCCATTATTGGTCAATCCCATAAAAATTGGGAAGTTTTGGCAGTTGATGATCATTCCAATGACCATAGCTTACAAGTTCTTGAAAGGTATGTCAACCAAGATGATAGAATCCATGTTTTCAAAAATCAAGGAAATGGAATAATCCCAGCCTTGCGCACTGCATACGTACAAAGCAGAGGAGTCTTAATTACCCGGATGGATTCCGACGATATCATGGAGAAAGAACGCCTAGATATCATGGTAAATTCATTGGAAAAAAACGGCCCAGGCCATGTTACGGTTGGTCAAGTGCACTATTTCTCCAATCGTGGTATCAGCAATGGCTATGAGCGCTATGAAACCTGGTTGAACCAGTTAACAGCCTCAGGGAACAATTATGATGAAATTTACAAGGAATGTGTTATTCCATCTCCCTGTTGGATGGTTTTCAGAGATGATTTGGAAAAATGTGGCGCTTTTAGACCTGATAGATATCCCGAGGATTATGATCTTACCTTTCGATTTTATGAGCAAGGCTTGAGGGTTATCCCCTGTGACAAAGTCCTCCATCTTTGGCGGGATTACGATACCCGAACATCACGCACACATGAGCATTATGCGCAAAACTATTTTTTGGACCTAAAACTCCACTATTTTATGAAGTTGGACTATGATGCCTCCAGACCGTTGGTTGTTTGGGGAGCGGGTTTTAAGGGGAAAAACATTGCAAAGGGACTTTTGTCCCAAAGAAAAGAGTTCACCTGGCTTTGTGACAACCCACAAAAGATCGGTAAAAAAATATACGGTAAGGAATTAGTTCATTTTAACGCTTTAAAAGCACTTGAAAGGCCGCAGAGCATTATAACTGTGGCCAACGAAGAAGCACAAAAAGAAATTCGAAATTACTTTGAAACCTTGGAACAACATTCCCTGGAAGATTATTTTTTCTTCTGCTAATGGGACATTCAAAAAAGAGGAAATTCAAAACCTTCATGACTTGATTGAAATTACCAAAGTCTTAACAGCGTTCATGCCCAAAGCAAAATGTTTTAATCCCTATATTTGTCCAATCATATTTGGGAATGCAGTTTAAACATCCAGAAATTCTTTGGGCCCTCTTTCTTCTCCTAATTCCCATAGTGATTCACCTTTTCCAGCTTCGCCGTTTTCAAAAAACCCCGTTTACCAACGTGGCCATGCTTCAAAAAGTGGTGTCCGAATCCCGCAAGAGCAACATTTTGAAAAAGTGGTTGCTTCTTTTAACCCGTTTGTTGCTCCTCGCTTCTCTAGTTTTGGCCTTTGCACAGCCTTTCACTGCAAATCTGTCAGGCCTTCGGGAAAAAGAGACCGTTGTCTATCTGGACAATTCCTTTAGCATGCATGCGAGAAGCAATGGGCTTACCCTCCTCCAAAAGGCGGTTCAGGACTTGATAAAAAATTTAGATGAGGAGACGAAGTTAAGCTTGTTCACCAATGAAAAAACATTCAGGGACGTGAACATAAAAAACATTCAGAATAGTCTATTATCACTGCCTTATACCTATCGTCAGCTGACGATTGATGAAATCCAAAATAAGTCCAAGACCCTGTTTTCCAAGTCGACAGCATCCCAAAAAGATTTGATCGTAATTTCCGATTTTCAAAAACGGATGACACCATCCATAGACACATCAGATTCACTTTTGACGGTACATTTTGTCCCACTTCGTCCTAAAAATAACAGGAATGTGGTGATTGATTCGATATATCTTCAAGCCGAGGGTTCATCTCAAAGTACTATGCGAGTGCTACTCTCTGGTGGTGATTTCAACGAAGACCTACCCATTTCCCTGTATAATGGAGAAATACTAATTGCAAAGAGTTCAGCAAAGTTCAATAATCGTGGTACAGCTAATGTGGTCTTCTCCATTCCCTTTGGCGAAGTGATCAACGGAAATCTCCGAATAGCCGATAATGGACTCCATTACGACAACCAATTCTATTTCAACATCGACCAAAAACCTAAGGTAAATGTATTGGTCATAAGCGATTTGGATGATGACTTTCTGGAGAGAATTTATACTGAGGATGAGTTTAATTTCAGTAGGAATAGTTTGGACCAACTCAATTACAGCATGTTAGATAAACAGCATGTTGTGGTCTTGGACAATCTTAAAGTTATTCCATCAAGTTTACAACAAATATTGTACACGTTCCATTCCAATGGTGGAACAGTTATCATTATTCCTTCAATTGCCAGTGACTTGAACTCCTACAGCCAATTTTTATCAGGATTTGGGGATATAAAAATGATGGAGTATTTGCAAAACAACGGACGGATTACATCTATTTCGTTTCAGCATCCTTTGTACAAAAATGTTTTTGAAAAAGAGGTCAATAATTTTCAATATCCCACGGTGAACCAATTTTACAGGATTCAGTCCAAACTGCCAACCATATTGGAAATTCAGGGAAATATTCCCTTTTTGATGGGCAAAGAGGGATTCTATCTTTTTTCCGCATCTTTGGAACTTTCCAATTCCAATTTTAAAAATTCGCCCTTAATTGTTCCCACATTTTACAACATGGGCATTTCAGGTCTTAAAACCCCTGCAATTTACCATACCTTGGGACAAAGAACAATTGTGGACATCGAGGTTGAATTAGCTGGTGACAACATTTTAAAGGCATCCAAGGAAGGAAATGAGTTTATTCCGCAACAACAGCGGTTTTCCAGCAGGGTGCAATTAACGTTTAATGAAAACCCCACAACGGATGGCATATATACAATACATGAAAATGGGAGGTTATTAAGAAATATCAGTTTCAACTATCCGAGAAACGAGAGTTCTCTTGATTATTTTGATCTTGAAAGTAATGTGCCTGATAATAGCCATGATTCAGTGGCTTCGCTTTTTCAATATCTAAAAGCGGAAAGTAGCATCGCTGCATATTGGAAATGGTTTGTTATTTTAGCACTATTACTGGCTCTCTTGGAAGTAATTATTCAAAAATTTGTTGCATGAACATTCTGTTGAAGTCTGCCAAAATTGTAATTCCGGAAAACAAGGAACTTCATTTGAAAAAGCGTGATATTCTCATAAAAAATGGTTTCATTGAAAAAGTAGCTAGTTCCATTAACGCAACCTCCAAGACTCAAATCGTCAATCTTAAAAACCTGCATGTATCTTTAGGGTGGTTCGATTCAAGTGTTAGTTTTGGGGAACCTGGTTTTGAAGAACGGGAAACCATCTCCAATGGATTGGCCGTTGCCAGCAAAAGTGGTTTTACCGACATTTTGCTCAATCCCAATACCAATCCAGTGCCTGATACCAGTTCAGATATTGTTTTTCTGAAAGAAAGAAGTTCAGGGGAATCAACAAATCTCTATCCTATTGGCACGTTAACCCAAAAATCTGAGGGAAAAGATTTAGCAGAGCTTTTTGATATGCACAATGCCGGAGCCGTGGCTTTTTATGATTTCAAAAAACAGCTGACCAATCCCAACCTGCTAAAAATAGCGCTGCTCTATGCGCAAAATTTCGAAGGGTTAGTAATGTCTTACCCGCAAGACAAGCATCTCAAGGGCCGTGGAATTGTTCATGAGGGGCCGATTTCCACCAAGTTGGGGCTAAAGGGCATTCCTGCCATGGCCGAGGAGCTTCAAGTGGCCCGTGATCTATTTATCCTTGAATATACTGGTGGAAAACTGCACGTCCCCACCATATCCACTTCAGGGTCAGTTAAACTAATTGCCGACGCCAAGAAAAAAGGATTGGATGTGAGCTGCAGTGTTGCTATCCATAATCTGATGGTTACAGATGAAAGCTTACAAGAATTCGATACCAATTTTAAGGTCATGCCGCCATTGCGCGGCAAATCGGATTGCAAAGCACTCATAAAGGGATTGTTGAACGGTACTATTGATTTTGTGACTTCGGACCATATTCCCATCGATATTGAAGACAAAAGGGTGGAATTTGATAATGCCATGGAAGGATCAATAGGTCTGGAATCTGCTTTTGGCAGTCTAGTTCCCATTTTTGGAATGGAACAGACCATTTCATTCCTTACTGCCGGCCGCGAACGATTTGGACTTGAAAAGCCTGGTTTGAAAACGGGAGAGAAAGCATGTTTGACCTTATTCGACCCTGAAAAAGATTGGGAATTTAGCGAGGATGACATCATTTCCACCTCAAAGAACAGCATGTTCTTGGGTGCAAATCTTAAAGGCAAGGTGTACGGAGTCGTAAATAATGATCAGTTAACAATCTAAACCTTGAAAAACGAATCCAAAGCGGGGAAGACAACAGCTATAGTAGCCTATATTACCTTGGTGGGCTGTTTAATAGCCATCACTATGAACATGGAGCCCAAAAATGCCTTTGCCAGGTTTCATATCCGTCAGGCTTTTGGAATACATTTATTATTTCATGCGCTTGCCATCGTACTCTCATTCGCTGAGATTGTTTTTTTGTCCATTCCACTATACCTTTTTTATTTGGTGTTATGGGGCTACGGGTTCATCCAGGCGTTGAACGAAAAGTATCGGGCATTGCCATTATTGGGATCCTATTTTCAAAAATGGTTTACTTTTATTCCATAATTTCAGAATATGTCCGCCATCCCCCTATCTTTGGAGTACCTACTTAGACCTTCTATCATCCAGTCCGGAAAAAAACCTGCCATTTTCTTGTTCCACGGCTATGGAAGTAATGAAGAGGATTTATTTTCGTTTGCTCCTGAATTACCCGAGGAACTAGTGGTGATTTCTGTACGTGCACCTTATGATTTAGACCCATTTGGGCATGCTTGGTATGCCATTAATTTTGATGCAGAATATGGAAAATGGAGTGATGATGAGCAGGCCAAGGGATCGCGGGACAAAATTGTTGCTTTTATCGACGAAGCTATTGAGGCCTACGAGCTAGATGGAGAAAACATCACGCTTTTGGGGTTCAGTCAGGGGACTGTACTGAGCTATGCAGTGGCACTTTCCTTTCCGGAAAGAACAAAAAATTTGGTTGCCCTAAGCGGTTACATCAACGAAAAAATCTTGGTAGAGGGCTATCAGCAAAAGGACCATAGCGGTTTAAATGTTTACGCCTCCCACGGACAGGTCGACCAAGTTATTCCTTTGGAATGGGCTCAAAGGACACCTGGTTTTCTGAAAAAAATGGACATAGATCATGTTTACGAGGAATTTCCGGTTGGACATGGAGTATCTCCCCAGAATTTTTATTCTTTTAGAAACTGGCTTGCACAGCGGATTTAATCACTTCTGGTATAGAGCAAATGATCTAAAAGGGTGAAATCCACGCTTAGGTCATCCTTCAATTCGTACTGAATGACCAAATCTCCCCAATATTTACCATCCGAAAAATCAGCCAAGATCCATTTGTGGTTAAGCACCTTTATTTTATTGATTTTGAAATCACTTTCCATTCCAGCATAGGGTATCAATGGATTATCTCCAGATTTTTCATTGGTTTCCAACAGTTTGTCCTCAATATACCTAACTGGATTTTTCAGATTTAAATGATCATAATAGGCAAGGGCATCATCGTTGTTTTCCAATGAGAAATATTGTATGTCCAAAATCTTCAATTGCGCATTCTGTAGAGAATCTTTCAGTTCCTGCACCTCAGTTTTCAATGTTTCCACATCTGAGTTCATTGCTTTTTGAAGATTATTGGTGCTCACAAACTGATATAGACATATTAAAGCGGTAAAAACAAAGAGATAGAGAAATATTCTACTTTTCATAATTATAGATTCAATTTTAGATTATCATAGGCCAAAAAAACATTTTCAGGCAGTTTTTTTTCCACTTTTTCATGAAAACCCAGCAAGTGGCTTATATGGGTAAAATAGGTTCGCTCCGCTCCTACTCTTTTTGAAAACTCCAGAGCTTCTTCTAGATTGAAATGGGAATGGTGGGCTTCTTCACGAAGTGCGTTCACGACCAAAACCTTGGCATCTATTATTTTTTGAATCTCATCTTCCGGTACCTGTTTCACGTCGGTCAAATAAACAAAGCCTTTAAATCGGAAACCAAATACTTGCAAACGATTATGATAGGCCTCTATGGGGATGACCTCCAAATCTCCCAAAGTAAAAGGGCTGTCCTTTTCAATCTCCACAACCTTCACGGCAGGAGCTCCAGGGTATCGGTCTTCATCGGCAAAAATATAATCAAACCGTCTTTTTAATTCTCCGATGACCCGTTTATGCGCATAGATGGGAATGTCCCCTTGCCTAAAGAAAAAGGGGCGGATGTCGTCTATTCCCGCAGTGTGGTCTGCGTGTTCGTGGGTAAAAAGAATGCCATCCAACTTTTCAACGGGATTGGACAACATCTGTTGCCTAAAGTCTGGGCCACAATCGATTACATAATTGTAGTTTTTCCAAGAAACCAGAACGGAGACCCGTAACCTTTTGTCCTTGGGGTCATTGCTTTTGCATACAGGATGATTGCTTCCGATGACCGGTATTCCCTGTGAAGTTCCCGTGCCCAAAAACGTAATGGTCATCCTCTCATCCATTAAAACCAAAATTATGACTTATTTATTTAATAGATTGCACGAAGAGTGTAACTTTGTTTACTATAAAATATTGGATATGCCTACCGCAGCAATCAAAGAAAATGCCTTTGAAAACATTCCTTCCATCAAGGCGAAAACACTTCGAATCAATTTAAATCCAAACATTTACGGAACTTTTGCAGAAATTGGTGCCGGACAGGAAACCGCAAGACATTTCTTTAGGGCCGGTGGTGCTTCGGGAACCATTGCAAAGGCCATGAGTGCTTATGATAAAGCGTTCAGCGATGCCATCTATGGATCCGAGGAAGACGGAAGGTATGTTACTCAAGCCAGGCTTAAACGAATGTTGAACCACGAAATGCAGCTGGTGGAGGAACGAATCAGTAGGGACAGCAATCCTGATTATCTGTTTTTTACTTATGCCAATACGGTGGCGACTATTGATTTTTCAAAACGATACAAGGGTCATGGATGGGTAGGTATTCGATTTCAGTTAGATCCTCAACAAAAAGAATATGATGAAATTGTTTTTCATGTGCGATTCAAACAGAATGAGGCACGTTTACAACAAGAAACCTTGGGAATTTTGGGTGTAAACCTTATTTATGGGGCATATTTTAAGTTCCACAAGCCAAAAAAATTGCTGAAGTATCTATATGACCATATTGACAAGGATACGCTGGAGATTGATATGGTGAATTTTACCGGTCCTAATTTTAAGGATGTGGACAACAGGTTGATGAGCCTGCAACTCATAAAAAATGATATGACCGATGCGGTAATGTTTGGTCCCGACGGGAACAACCTTTTGCCGGCGGCTGCACTTTACAAAAAGAATATTTTGGCACTTCGAGGAAGTTTTAGACCGGTGACCAAAGTGAACATGGACATGTTCAAGAAGTCTTACGATATTTTTATCCGAGAGCAAACGGTGGAATATGAAAATACAATTGTTGTGTTTGAAATTACTTTATCGAATTTAAGGGCTTCCGGCGAAATTGATGAACAGGATTTCATGGACCGGGCGGAACTTTTGTGTTCTCTTGGACACACAGTGCTCATTTCCAAATTTCAAGAATATTACAAGCTCGTAGAGTACTTTAATAATTATACCAAGGCCAAAATCGGATTGACCATGGGCGTAAACAACTTGATTGACATATTTGATGAAAAATACTATCGTCATTTGAGTGGTGGTATCCTTGAAGCCTTTGGTAAACTCTTCTTTAAAGATCTGAAGGTATATCTCTATCCCATGAAAGATCCGAATACCGGACAGATCATGACCAGCAATAACCTAAAGGTTCATCCTAGGATGAAAGAACTGTATAAGTTTTTCAAATACAACGGTAAGGTCATGGATATCATAGATTATGACCCGGATGTTACGCATATTTTCTCCAGGGATGTCCTTAAAAAAATCATGAACGGCGAAGAAGGATGGGAAGAAGAGCTCCCAGAAGGAATTGCCGAAATCATTAAAAACAAAAAACTTTTCACCCGTAAAGAGGAGACCGTTCCTAAAAAGGAAAAGGAAAGAGCATAAAAAAAGGCGCTGTTGACAGCGCCTTTTTAATTGTCTTAATTTAGCAGTTGAGCCGCGTGGTCTTTGGTCTTCACTTTTTCAATCACCTTTTCTACCCTACCATCACCATCAATTACAAATGTGGTCCTGTGTAGTCCATCATATTCCCTTCCCATAAATTTTTTAGGGCCCCAGACACCAAAAGCATCGATTACCGTATGGTCTTCGTCTGCCAATAAAGGAAAGGGGAAATCATATTTATTTTTAAAGTTGGCCTGTTTCTTTTGTGAATCGTCACTAACGCCCAATAATTCATAACCCTGTGCTTGCAGGGTCTGATAATTGTCCCTTAAATTGCAAGCTTCGGCAGTGCAACCAGGGGTATTGGCACGTGGGTAGAAGAAAACAATCAATTTTTTTCCCTTGTAATCGGTAAGATTTATTTGGTTTCCATCTTGGTCCTTTGAGGAAAATTCAGGTACTTTATCCCCCATTTTCAACATGTTCATATGGTTCTAAATTTTAATTATTGTTTAATTTTTATATTTCAAAGTTAAACAAAAATGATAAAACAAGAAAAAGTAGATTTTGCCATTGCCAAGTTGGACGAACTTTATCCTACAATTCCGATTCCTTTAGATCATAAAGACCCATATACCCTATTAATAGCGGTTCTATTGTCGGCCCAGAGCACGGATGTTCGTGTAAACCAGATAACCCCATTGCTTTTCCAAAGGGCGGACAATCCTTTTGATATGGTAAAACTGACTGTGGATGAAATACGGGAAATCATCAAGCCAGTAGGACTTTCCCCCATGAAATCAAAAGGAATCCATGGCCTTTCCAAAACTTTGATTGAAAAATACGATGGAAAAGTGCCCAAGGACATTGAATTGTTGGAAGAATTGCCCGGTGTGGGACATAAGACCGCCAGTGTAGTGGTTTCGCAAGCCTTTGGTATTCCTGCGTTTCCTGTAGATACCCACATCCATCGACTCATGTACCGATGGGGGTTCAGCAATGGTAAAAACGTGGTGCAAACAGAGAGAGATGCAAAGCGTCTGTTTCCAAAGAATATTTGGAACAAACTACACTTGCAAATCATTTGGTATGGGAGGGAATATTCGCCGGCCCGGGGATGGAATCTTGAAAAAGACGTGATTACAAGCACAATCGGACGAAAATCGGTCCTTAACGAATACTATAAAAAGAAAAAAAGCCGCTAGTTGCGGCTTTTTCGGTTTCAATATGAACCTGTTTAGTTCAAAGTAACTTCGAATTGATGATTTTTACTGCCCACCACATGGAGTGATTTTGAATAGTTCAATAGAAAATCAATGGTTTCCTTGGTGGCTTTAACCGTTTTAAGGGTTTCTTGTTCTTCAGAGTAAATATTTTCCATATTCTAGCATTAATGTTTCAAATAGATAACGGTGCTAGATGGGAAATATTGCAGCCTTCGACAGAATGCAGATTAATTCGTTAAAACGATATTGTTCCGGGCCACTATTTTTCTGAGATTAATGAGTGCGTAGCGCATTCTTCCCAGCGCAGTGTTAATGCTGACCCCTGTATTTTCCGATATTTCCTTGAAACTCATGTCCTTATAGATTCGCATGATCAAAACTTCCTTTTGATCCTCGGGCAATTCCTCAATCAAAAGTGTTAAATCGCTCTCAATTTGGTTTTTGATAAGTTGCTTTTCGGCATTCAACTTCTCGTCCCTTATTACGGAGAAGATGTTAAAATCATCACTTCCCTCAAATTTGGGCATTCTTTTGTTCTTGCGGAAATAATCAATAATCAGATTGTGGGCAATTCGCATTACCCAGGGCAAAAACTTGCCTTCTTCACTGTAGGCTCCCCGCTTTAGGGTTTTGATTACCTTAATGAAAGTGTCTTGGAAAATGTCTTCTGCGACATCCCTATCCAAAACTTTGGAATAAATAAAACTGGAAATTCTTTGGTTGTGTCTGTTGATGAGCGCCTCTAGGGCCTTTTCATCTCCGTCAATGTAGTTCTTTACGAGTATCGAGTCATCAATCTGTAGTTCCATTACAAATTACTTTTTTGGTTAATATCAGGTCCCTTTCTCCTTTAAAAGAAAGATACTGAGGTTATTAGCTTATTATAAAAAGTAATTATTGCTGTATAGGCCTATCAGATATTTAATTACAACTCAAAGATAGAAAAATAGAATTTCCGTGAACAAACAATGTTGTGATTTGGGCATTTTTAGATGTTAACTGATACAATATACGTATTAAGTGTAGGGTGTTGTATCTTTGAGGCCCTATTTTAACACATGTCCTCTGTAAAAAACATAGATCCCAAACACAATATTATCATAAAGGGTGCCAAACTGCATAACCTTAAAAACATAGACGTGGTTATCCCAAGGAACAAGCTTGTTGTCATTACAGGTTTGTCCGGTTCAGGAAAATCAAGTTTGGCTTTTGACACCCTCTATGCGGAAGGTCAACGCCGTTATGTGGAAAGTCTTTCTTCTTATGCACGTCAGTTTTTGGGAAAACTGGACAAACCCAAGGTGGACTACATTAAAGGTATAGCTCCGGCGATTGCTATCGAACAAAAGGTGAACTCCACCAATCCCCGATCTACCGTGGGGACCACAACAGAAATTTACGACTACCTTAAATTATTGTATGCGCGCATCGGCAAGACCATTTCACCCAAATCAGGCAACGAAGTAAAAAAGCATACGGTCTCGGATGTCATCAACTATATAAAACCATTAAAGGAAGGTACTAAACTCCTACTTCTGGCTCCCATTCATATAAAGGAAGAGCGTGAACCCTTAAAATCACTTCAACTCTTTTCCAAGCAAGGGTATGCCCGTATCAAGTACAACGGAGCGGTTATAAGGATTGACAAAGCCCCAGAAAATATTGGAAGGACTTTTGAGCTTGTTGTTGATCGAGTCATTGTTAAGGATGATGAAGATTTTTACAATCGATTGGCCAATGCCGTTGACAATGCCTTTTTTGAAGGCAAGGGCCAATGTGCCATTGAAAACTTGGAAAATGGCAAAGTCCAGTCGTTCAGTAATCGGTTTGAATTGGATGGAATGAAATTTTTGGAACCGAACGTTCACCTTTTTAGCTTCAACAACCCATACGGCGCATGCCCCAAATGTGAAGGGTATGGTGATGTTATCGGAATCGATGAGGATTTGGTCATTCCCAACACAGCGCTTTCCATTTATGAAAATGCAGTTTTTCCATGGCGGGGTGAAAGTATGTCCTGGTATCGTGATCAGTTGGTGAATAGCGCTTACAAATTTGATTTTCCCATACATAAACCTTGGTTCGAACTTTCTGAAGACCAAAAACAGTTGGTCTGGGATGGCAATGACCATTTTATTGGTATTCATAAATTTTTCGAACAACTGGAAGAGAAAAGCTATAAAATCCAAAACCGTGTTATGCTCTCGCGATATCGTGGGAAAACAAGGTGTGCTATATGCAAGGGCAAGCGACTTAGACCAGAGTCCAACTATGTAAAAATTGCAGACCAATCTATTTCCGACCTTATTGAACTTCCCATCAAAAAACTGATATCCTTTTTTGAAGGGCTGCGACTTTCCAAACATGACAACAAAATTGCCAATCGGTTATTGAAAGAAATAACAACGCGATTGGATTTCTTAAGCAAGGTGGGGTTGAGTTATCTTACTTTAAATCGAAAATCCAATACCCTATCGGGTGGAGAAAGCCAGCGTATTAATCTCGCTACCTCGTTGGGGAGCAGTTTGGTGGGGTCCATGTACATTTTGGATGAGCCAAGCATTGGTCTGCACCCAAAAGACACGGAAAATTTAATCGAGGTGCTGAAATCATTACGAAATTTGGGCAACACGGTTATTGTGGTAGAACATGATGAGGATATCATGAAAGCTGCCGATGAAGTCATCGATATAGGGCCCGAAGCTGGAACCTTGGGAGGTGAAGTGGTGGCGACTGGCAGTTTGGATGCAATTCTAAAGACAAACTCGTTAACGGCCGACTATTTAAATGGCACCAAGGAAATAGAAGTTCCAAAGAAGCGTCGAAAATCCAATCATTTCATACAAATCATAGGAGCCAGGGAAAATAACCTGAAAAATATTGATGCTACGTTTCCATTGAACATGTTGACCGTGGTAACCGGAGTATCTGGAAGTGGTAAGAGCACTTTGGTAAAGAAAATACTCTATCCGGCCATTTTAAAAGAAATAGGGGGATATGGTGAAAAAGCTGGTCAATTTACCGCCTTAGAAGGCAAATATGGCCATATCAAACACATTGAATTTGTAGACCAGAACCCCATCGGGCGCTCCTCACGTTCAAATCCTGTCACCTACATCAAGGCCTACGACGATATTCGCAGTCTTTTTGCATCTCAGAAACTGAGTAAAGTAAGAGGGTACCAAGCCAAACATTTTTCATTTAATGTTGATGGCGGTCGCTGTGAAAAATGCAAGGGAGAAGGTGAAATCACTGTAGAAATGCAATTTATGGCCGATGTGCATTTGGAGTGTGATGTTTGTGATGGTAAACGTTTTAAAAAAGATGTGCTGGAAGTCCAATTTGAAGGAAAGAACATTGATGACATCCTGAACATGACCATTGATGATGCCGTGGATCATTTTAAAACCTACAAGCAGGACAAGATCATCAACAAATTAAAACCGCTTCAGGATGTAGGTTTGGGCTATGTAACTCTTGGCCAGTCCTCCTCTACCCTGTCCGGTGGAGAGGCGCAACGAATCAAGTTGGCCTCCTTTCTCGTAAAAGGCAATACCAAGGAAAAAGCCCTTTTCATCTTTGATGAACCTACAACAGGACTTCACTTTCATGATATCAAAAAATTATTGAAGTCGTTTGATGAACTCATTGCCAAAGGACATTCCATTATTGTGATCGAGCATAACATTGAACTCATCAAATGTGCCGATTATCTTATTGACCTTGGACCAGAAGGGGGTGAAAATGGGGGCCATTTGGTAGCGGAGGGAACTCCTGAAGAAATTATGAAAGCACCCAAATCGTACACAGCAAAATATCTTAAGGACAAATTGACTGCTTAAGAAGCAAATCGAATCCTTATATTCTACTTTCAAGATTCGACCATAAAGCGGTCAAATCAAAATCCGTAATGCAGATTCCTCCCTGTTCCTCCTTTTTTAATTATAAGGCAAAAAAATAAATGTAGGCTTTACCAAGCCACTGGTTATTGCTATCAAATACTTCGATAACAAAGGAAAATTCAAACTGTTCGTCAAATAGAATGCAGTAACCATCAATTCACAGGGCACTTTGGTTAATGCTCCCCCTTATTGTTTATCGAAAAAATAAATATTTGTCCAAAAACTCGGTGAACTGTGATGTGAACAATGTAAACGATTCAAATTCATATGATTTGTGGCTGCTTACATTTACTGTAACCCGTTTCAAAAAATCCGTTTACAGAAGTTTACATTTTTCACTCCATCTAAATTAGGTATTCAAATGTCCAACTCTTTGAAATTCTGACTTTAAGTAAGGTATAATCGTTTTTTTATACCTCGCGATATGTTGATGATTACTGAACAACAAACTCAATGAACCCCCACTTGTCCCAACTTACTGACCAAACCGAAACCATCATGCGCTTTTCATATCCATCGCTGAAATGGAATGTCAAATTTCGTATCGGCATATTCCTTTTAGTATCAATTCTTATTGTTATACCACTACTGGGATTTACCACCCTAAATAAACGAGCATACTTTGTGACCCCCAAAGGCCACATACCAGAATCCCTTAACCACGCATTGGCAAAAGATGCATATGCTCCAGCCATTGCAATACTCAAAGAAGGAAATGCGAGTGCAGATTGCGCTACCATTCAATATACGTTTTCTGTCTCCAATCAAAGTACTAATGCAGAGGTGCTAGAAAATGTAGTGATCACAGATGTGGATTTGGGGGGGATTATTGCGGTTCCCTTTACCGGTGACGATATTTTAAATGGTGTTCTTGATCCAGGAGAGACTTGGGTATATAACGTGACTTACAATATTACTTTTCAAGACCTTGTGGACGGACAGGTAGGTGAAAACCCCGCTAATGTTGTGGCTGATGTCCAAGGCCAAATGGCGCAAGTAAACGATGTTTCGCACCCCACCGATATTCTTGATGATGGGCCAACCATTGTAGACCTAGCTTTTTGTCAAACCGCTTCAATAGGTTTACAAAAAGCAGCCATCCCACAGGATTTGGATAATGATGGTTGCCTAGAAAGTATCCTTTATCAATTTAGAGCCACAAATCTAGGCACTATTTCCCTTTATGATGTGGTATTGACCGACCCACTGATTATTGATGGCGAAATACCCGGTCCTAAATTAAATACTGATATCGGAGAAGATGGTATTTTATCGCCAAGTGAGTCATGGTTTTATGATATCCTGTATGTTATAGACCCCCTTGATGTTGTAGGTGGAGAAATAATTAATCAAGGAAATATCACGTCTAAAAGAATGGATACAGATGAAGAGGTGTCCGATGATTCTGATCCGGTAAATTTTGTTGATGACAATCCGACAGAAACTCCAGTCGATGAAATTTGCGATTCAGGTCAATCCGATATTGGCTTGGTAAAGACAGGAACCTTAACGGATTTAAATGGTGATGGCTGTCCAGAATCCATCCAGTACCTTTTCGAAGTGTCGAATATTGGAGACTTAGATTTGGATTCCGTAAACATCGTGGACGAAAAATTAGAGGAAGGTGCGATTTCGGGTCCTTTAGCAGGAACTGATGTTAATGATGATGGAGTTTTGTCTGTTGGCGAAACATGGTCTTTCGAAGCTACCTATGCCATTACACCCGAAGATCTCCTTGATGTGGAAGTTGTGAACCAAGCCGTAGTGTCTGCTGAACCTGTCAATTTTGATTTCCTCGTTCTCGATGATTCCCATGATGAAGATCGAACCTTAGACGGGCCAACGACCACCAACATTGAAGGGGCCTGTGTGCCTGGAATTGGATTAATAAAAACAGGAACAGCCATTGACTTTGATGCCGATGGATGTCGCGAAACCATCCAATATACCTTTGAGGTTGCCAATACAGGAACCGAGGATCTCGGACAGGTAGTTCTAAGCGATATCTTGTTTGGTCAGTTTGGAGAAGACATTGAAGGCCCTATGCCCGGGAGTGACATCAATAACGATGAGATTTTATCGGTGAATGAAGTGTGGACTTACGAAGTTTTTTATCCCATTGCACAGGCAGATATTGATTTAGGTTCCGTTATCAACCAAGCCAGTGTAAATGCCACAATATTGAGTACAAACAGCCCCATATCGGACGATTCGCACCCAGATAGTCTATATGAAGATGGTCAGACAGACGTGAATGTCGGAGGAGCTTGTCCGGCAGAATCAAGAATAGGGCTAATCAAAGCCGCACCAGGGGGCTTGTTAGATCTTGATGGTGATGCATGTCCCGAAACCATCCGCTACGAATTTACCGTGGCCAATACGGGAAGTATTGTTTTGGACCAAATACAATTGACAGATGTGATGCTGGGAGGAGAAGTAACTGGACTGGATACAAGCACGGACGATAACAATGATGGGCTACTTTTCCCCAATGAAACATGGATTTACGAGGCATTTTATCCCATAAAGCAGATGGACATAGATGCAGGGTCCGTAACCAATCAGGCCCAAGTCACTGCCTTAGAACAAATCAGCAACCTTCCAATTATGGACGATTCGGATGATGATAGTTTTGACCAGAATGATGAAACAATAACGTCCACAGCTGGAGCTTGTGTTGCACAGGCCAATATAGGGTTGATCAAATCAGCTCCTCCTGGATCCTTTGAAGATTTAGACAACGACGGTTGCCCAGAAAACATACGGTATACCTTTACCATAAGGAACATAGGAGCCATTCCCCTAGAGCAAATTGAGCTTACTGATATGTTACTCGGTGCAGGACCTATAGATGGTCCCCTCCCGGGTAATGACATCAATGGTGATGGGATTCTTTCTCCAAATGAAACATGGACGTATCAAGCCCTATACCCCATTACCGAACAGAATATCACTGACACCTCTGTGACGAATCAAGCAAACGTTACTGCAATGGAACAAGGGACTGCCAATGCTATTTCTGATGCATCCGACGATAATTCTTTCGATGAAAATGATGAGACGATAACCTCTGTAATTGGTGCTTGTGCCGCAGAAGCCAAGATTGCAATTACCAAAAATGCCACACCAATAGATAGCGATGACGACGGATGTCCCGAAACCATTCTATACACTTTTACAGTGAACAATACAGGGGCCATCGATTTATATCAGGTGACCATCAGCGACAATCTATTACAAGAACCCATAAATGGTCCTTTAAACGGCACTGATGTTGGTGATGACAACATCTTATCCACCACAGAAACTTGGGTTTTTGAGGCAACATATACCATTACCGAGTCAGATTTCGATGTGGGATTGGTTGTTAACCAAGCGGCGGTGTCTGCTTTGGAAGTACCTACCGATAGTCCAATTGAGGATGAATCGAATGAAATAACGACTTCGTTTGGAGATTTGTGTGAAGAACCCATAGAACCTGTTGATCCGACAGACCCAAATTTTGAAATCTTTAATGGTATCAGTCCCAACGAGGATGGGGTCAATGACTTTTTTGAAATACGGGGCATTGAAAACTATCCCGACAATCAATTGCAGGTTTTCAACAGATGGGGCGTGTTGGTTTTTGAAGCCGAGAGCTATGGTTTGGACAATAGATTTTTTACAGGTCAGTCCGAAGGGTCAGCCACTGTGGCCGAAGAGAGAAAACTCCCAACTGGAACCTATTTCTATACCTTGAGATTTACTGGAAACAATCCAGGTAAGGAGGTTTATACTGGATATCTCTACATAAATAATGACTAATACCAACCAACCCAATTGTCAAATAAAAAAATGATTCTCTACAAACCAAAATTCAAGTGGGCATTTGTATTGTTATTACTTGTAATAAGCCAGTCTTTATGGTGTCAACAAGATCCACAATACACCCAATATATGTACAACACCCAAGTTATAAATCCAGCCTATGCAGGGTCCAGAGAAGTTCTAAGTTTTGGGGTTTTGGGCCGCACACAATGGGTCAATCTGGATGGGTCTCCTCAAACAGGTACTTTTTCCGTGAATTTTCCAACGGGGCTTTACCGTAACATGGGGCTCGGACTTTCCATTGTACATGACCAAATCGGACCCGCTATTGAATCCAACGCAACTGTTGACTACTCCTATTCCATAAACATGGCGCCTTATACGGTAAGCAAGCTTTCCTTTGGTCTTAAGGCTGGGGTAGATTTACTTGATATAGATTATGGAAGATTAAATTTATCCAACCCAAACGATGAAATTTTTCAGAATAATGTTGATCAAAGGTTCAATTTACAGTTGGGAGCTGGAATTTATTATCGGACAGAAAAGTTTTACGCAGGTGTATCTGTCCCCAATTTCCTAAACTCTAAACATTTTGATGAAAGTTCCTTAGAGAATCAAGATGTTAATAATGTTGCCATTGATCGTCTACACTATTTCTATATAATGGGCTATGTTTTTGATTTAAGCCCAAACTTGAAATTTAAACCTGCTAGCCTGGTGAAATTTGTAAGTGGAGCTCCATTGCAGTGGGATTTATCAGCCAATTTTTTGATTCATGAAAAACTTGCCTTGGGTGCATCATATCGATGGAATGCGGCAATAAGTGCTTTGGTCGGTTTCCAAATTTCAAAATCCATTTTCGTTGGTGTCGCTTACGATTATCAATCCACCCCAATCGAGGATTACAGCAATGGCTCTTATGAAGTTTTTCTACGATTCGATGTGTTCAATCGATTAGATCGGGTTTTAACCCCTAGATTTTTTTAAAAGATGATGAAGATGAGGATACGGTTATCAGTACTTGTTTTGTGCATTGGGTACATGCCCTTAGGATTATACGCTCAAAAAAGCAACATAAAAAAAGCAGATGAGGTCTTTGAAGCCTATGCCTACATAGATGCGAGAGACATCTACTTAAAAGTGGTCAAAAGCGGTTATGAGTCCGCCCAGATATACAAAAATTTAGGAGACACCTACTATTTTAATGGGGAGTACAATGATGCGGCAAACTGGTACAAAAAATTGATTGAAAGGTATCCAAACGAATTGGAACCAGAATACTATTATCGTGCTGCCCAGAGCTATAAAAGTATTGGGGAATACCAAGAATCAAAAAAGTTGATGGGCAAGTTTTCCTCCTTGTCCTCAACATCATCAGTAGCCAATAACTTTATGCAGGATTATCCAGCACTGGATAGTCTTGTAAACAATACTTCAGATAAATATAAAGTAGTCAACATCACAGAAGATTTTTCAGGGTCCGATTTCGGACCATCTTTCCATAAAGACAAACTGGTCTATTCATCCTCGTCCAAGAATACCAAAGGCAGCAAAACGCATGAATGGACAGGATTAAAATACCTAGACCTTTTTGAAGCAGATTTGGATGAAGATTATAATTTAAAGGATCCATCTCCCATCAAAGGGGACATAAATACCCCGTATCATGAATCTACCGCTGCATTCACAAAAGATGGTAAAACGGTTTATTTCACTAGAAACAACTATCTGAATGGCAAAAAAGGAAGGAACAAAAAAAGGGAAATCACCCTTAAAATCTACAAAGCAGAGAAAAATGACAAAGGCTCTTGGACCCATGTGAAAGAACTGCCTTTTAATCATGATGCTTTTTCCACGGCTCATCCGGCATTAAGTCCCGATGAAAAGCGCCTGTATTTTTCATCCGATAGAAATGGTAGTTTCGGCGAATCTGACCTATGGTATGTTGAAATAGGTGCTAATGGGTCTTATGGAAAACCAATTAATCTAGGTCCGGAAATCAATACGGAAGCTAGGGAAACATTTCCGTACATCAGTGAAACGAACAATCTATACTTTGCCAGTGACGGACACATCGGTCTGGGTGGCTTGGATATTTTCGCAATTTCCCTTACAGAAAATGGTAGTTATCAAAAAGTTACAAATCTTAAACAACCCATCAATTCTGGAGACGACGACTTCGGATTCATTTTTAATGAAGAGAAACAAATTGGTTTCCTTTCTTCCAATAGAAATGGGGAAAAGGGCAGTGCATCAGACGACATCTATAAAGTTCGCAAAGCCTGTGCTGTAGAAGTTTTGGAGGGAATAATTACAGACGCCGATACCCACCTTCCGATTCAGGGAGCCATGGTTTCATTTCTGGATGATGATAACAAAAGAGTTGCTTGGACCATTTCAGATGAAAATGGTGCTTATCGATTTGATGATTTATTGGATTGCAACAAGCAATATCGAATTCGTGGTGAGCACAAAGAGATGGAATATGACCCCACAGAGAAGACCCTGGTCATTTCTGGAGACAATACACGTGAAAACTTAGATCTGCAGTTAACCCCTTCAGGTTGTCCTGTCAATGATCTTGGGTGCAAGTTGGACCTTCAACCTATTTATTTTGATTACGGAAAGTATACCATTAGACCTGATGCCGAAGTGGAACTCGCTAAAATCCTGGAAGCGTTAAAAGAATATCCAGAACTTAAAATCCATATTGAATCCCATACCGATTCCAGATCCAGTGACAAATTTAACATGAGATTGTCACAGAAACGGGCATGGACTTCCAAGCAATGGCTCATCAAAAGAGGTATTGATCCAAGTCGTCTCACGTCCAAAGGCTATGGGGAAACCCAATTGTTGAACAAATGCGCCAACGGGGTAAAATGCTCAGACGCTGAACATCAATTGAACAGAAGGTCGATGTTCATTATAAAGCAATAAAAATTATTACTAACTGATTAACAGGTATTTACAATTTTTGGCACGCTGATTGCTACTAACTAGGTGGATGTAAATAGTTGCATCTTGAACTTAAAACCTTGGAATATGAAAAAGTTAGTACTCTTAATCGCAGCGTTCGCTTTTGGTACTCTGGGCAGCCAAGCAGGCAAATTGGACAATTCATTTGTGGCTACCACATTTAATTACGGAAACTCATTCATTTTTGTTGAGAATGGGGTGACTTTTTCAGTATATCCCGATGGTGAGTTCGATTTCTTTATGGACAATCGCATTAATGTAGGTGTAGGAGCCCGTATCGGAAATGTAGGCGTAACCTTCAATTCAGGATACAATTACAACCCTTTTGTACAGTATGATGATTTTGGAGCAGTGGTCCAAGTAGAAAACATTCCAATCTTTTATGATTACTATGGAAGAGTAAATCAAATTGGTGGAGTCAACATCTGGTATCGCAATGGATTTGTTCGACGTATAGGTGGTCTAAATATCTTCTATAGAGGTGGTGTTTTCAGTCACTATACAGGATTCATCAACATATATAACAGACATTATGTGTACAGACCATTCCACAGATGGTTCGCAAGACCTGCAGTTGGATTCTGTAATGTATACACAAGACCCTATAGAAGGTTCTATAGCCCAGTTCGATATACATATTATAGACCCTACAGAAATAATTTCCGTAGGTCCTATGCCCAAATCGGTAGGGTTCACAGAAATGACCACAGGTATAGAAGAGCCGATATCTATAGAAATGATAGAAGAGTTGCAGTACGTGACAATAGAGCGGTGAGACGCGGTGATGTTGGTAGAAGTGGTCATAATATGAGCAGAAGGAATACCGATTATAGAAAGGGAAATACTGTAGCTAGGTCAAACAACAATGTGAGAAGATCGGCTACTGTAGACAGAAACGTAAAACGAAGTGATTACAGAAAAGGAAGTTCCGTTGCACGATCAAACAACAGTGCTAGAAGAACGTCCACTGTAAATAGAAATGTTCAACGAAACGATTATAAAAAAGGAAATGCTGTATCACAACGAAGCAGTAGGACCGTTGAAAACAAAAGGATTACAAAATCCCCGAACCGGAGAACGGTGGACAGCAGACAGGTCACCAAGACTCCAAATCGTACAACGGTTACGCGAACCACAAAAAGCACCTATAAAAAGCCACAGGCACGTAGGAGCAACGAAAGATCAGTGGTAAGTAGAGGAAATACCCAAAAAAGGTCTGTTTCTAAAAAAACAACGGTTAAAAGAAACACTGGGAACACCTCAAGATACAGTAGAAGTAAGAATACTGGAGTAAGTAGTAGAAGCTCCAGGAGACAATAAAGATTGTTTTTAGGTTGGTTAGTTGTTTACCCCGTAGTTGGATGCGTCCGCTACGGGGTTTTTCTTTTCAGCCATTTGGATAAAAATCCGGATACATCTTCCGAAAGATTGAACCGATACAGAATACCCAAATACATCAATGTGATCAAAGCCGATTTTAGAATAATGTTCAGTATAGGGTGAAACGAGAAATCCACCAACCAAAACAAAACGCCCAACAACAATAATGCGGCAAAAACCCTAAATGTTGCTCTAGTAAAAGGAAGAAATCCAAACTTACTTCGAACAAAGAACAGCTTCGCCAAATTAAAGAGCACTATGGAAATAAAACTTGCCAGTGCAGCACCCTCCAATCCCAATTTAGGGATCAACACAATGTTGAGTACAATGGTCAAAACGGCCAAGCCCATTCCGAAAACCAGAATGGTCTTGTAGTATTTTGAATTGTACAAAATAGAATTATTGTTCCCCAGAAGTGAGTCAAAAACCTTGGCCAACCCAATCAAAAAAACAATGGTAAAACCACCTCTATAGGTTTCTGGCAACAGCAGATACAATTCTTTCAAATTCAATATGATCAACAGAAAAATAAGCCCAGCGGCAATAAACAAGGTCAGGGATGTCTTTTTATACAAGCTACCCAAACCATCAGTGTCGCCCGAGTTCAAAAGTTCGGCGGTCAAGGGGTATGTAATTTGGTGCATGGCCCTAGAGGGTACAATGATCACCGTGGCAATATAAACGGCTACCCCGTAATACGCCACATTTTCAATTTTGATGAACTGATTCAGCATTACCTTATCAATTTCCAACAAAATAAGGGCAGCCGAACCTCCTAAAATCAGTAACAGGGAATACCACAATACATCCTTTGTGTTTGATGGCAATTTAAAACTGAAACGGGGCCGGTGAATACTAAAAGCATACACTTTGATAATGAAGGTTCGCAGCAGATATAGGGCGACCAAACAAACAAAAAAAGTATCCAACAAAATAATCTCAAAATAAAGAGCAATAAGTAGCAAGGATACGCCTATCCGACCGAACACTTCCTTCATGAAATTTCCAAAAACAGATTTCAAATGGACCTTGCACCAAGCATAAAATACCTCAAAATAGGCCATGGCGATTCCAACCAAAACCACATACCAGAGATATTCACGTACCATCGGATTTACTTTGGAGATGGTATTTCCCAAAGATTCATTGAAAAGAAAAACAAAAAATATCACTGGAAGAATGCCCAGCAAGGGCACTAGCAGCATCAAACTTAGAAATTGGTCTTTTTCCGAATCCTTGTATTGGCTGTAAAACCGAACCATGGCGTTTTGTGCGCCAAAAGCCAACAAAGGCATCAATATGGCCCCTGAAGCCAAAATGAAAGTGACCAATCCGTAATATGCATCCGGCAAAATATTGGTATATAAAAACAAGGTATTTACGGCTCCAAAAATAAAGCCTACGTAGGTGACAATTATGTTATTAACTGATTGTTTTAAGACAATTCCCATCGTATAAAATTGGTCAAGGCCTCCGTAAGTTTTTTTCTGTGGTATTTGTCCACATGCTTGGAATTAGCCTGCAATTTCCCTTCTTCATAGTCGGCAAACCAATCCAAAAGTACAGTTTTTATGGTGTCTTTATCGCCTTGGGCACAAACTGTTCCGGATTGGGTTTCCTCAATGATTGTTCCGGCGGCCCAATCTTTTGGACCAATGGCCAAAATGGGGCGTTTGGCGTTCAAGTATTCAAAAAGTTTCCCTGGAATGATGCCTTGGGTTTCTTCAGAATCAATCTCCAACAAAAGCAGTACCTGCGATTTTTGTTGTACTTCAACCACCTTATCATGCGATAAATAGCCCATGAGTTCCAAATACGGTGTCAACTTAAAATCCTCCAGAGACGAAAGTGTCTCCCCTCCTACTACCCCTGCCAGTTTAATTTTTAATGCACTGCCAAAACCATCGTTCTCCTGAATCAACTCGCTTAAGGCTTCCCACAGCGAAATTGGATTGCGTCCTGTCAGTAAAGATCCTAAATGAGAGATGGAGAAAGTGCCATCCAGGTGAACGGGAAACAACTCTTCATCAAACCCGTTGGTAATCACTTCCATGGGCTTGTCAGTAATGTTCTCAAATTCCTTCTTGGTAGTTGGACTAGTGACCACAATTTTATCCGCAGTGGTGAGCACTTCCCTTTCCAAACGCTCGTGTTTTTTTTGGGAAGCACGGGTCAATCTAAGCTTTTTTTGATACCCAATTGAAGTCCAAGGATCTCGAAAATCAGCTATCCATTGTAGTTTAAACCTTTTTTTTAAACCTAAACCTATAAGGTGAAGACTATGCGGAGGTCCTGTGGTTATAATAATCTCAATTTTTTCCTTTTCAATTAATGAAGAAAGAAAACGTATGGAAGGCTTTACCCAAAATTTTCGTGCATCGGGAATGAAAAGATTGCCCCTGACCCACAACAGTAATTTCTCCAACAAGGATGGGTTCTTTTCCGAAATCATACCAGCACTTATTCTTTTGGTCTTGCTTTTGGACAATAAAGACGCCCAACGATAAGGTTCTTGAATCGGTTGACTGATAACCCGCACTCCTTCTGGAATATCCGCTACAAGCTGTTCATCAATTATGGGATAATCAGGATTTTGGGGAACATAAACAAGGGGTTCCACGCCAAAATCAGGTAGATATTTTACAAATTTCAGCCATCGTTGTACTCCTGGTCCTCCTGCGGGAGGCCAATAATATGTTATGACCAAAATTTTCTGCATTATCCTTTTTTGGATTTTTTAGGTCGAAGCGAATACCCCACTCCCCCGATAATGACCAACCCCAGCACAATACACCCTGCCAATGCAATTTGACTTCCCGTTTGCACCACTTCAGGTTCAAATTTGAACTCGATGTCATGTTCTCCGGCCGGTATTTTAATACCCCTGAGGACATAGTTTACTTTGTAAAATGATTGGGGCTGCCCATCAACAAAAGCATTCCATCCTTTTGGATAGTGTATTTCGGAGAAAACCGCGAAGCCGTCGTTCGCGTTTTTGGACTTGTATTTTAAATAGTTGGGGCGATAATCCATCAAGTCAATTTTGGCCAGAGAATCCACTTCATAGCTGAGTTTGGTAACCTGGGGATATTTTTTGGTATTGATGATGGCTTCGGTCTTGGATTCAAAATCCTGAAGCTTCAAAATTTCATCATTGGCTGAGTCCGCAGGTTCCAAACGTTCCAAGAACCAGGCATTGCCATTGGCCTCCTCGTTAAGTGCGGGAAAACGCTGTCCCTCCTCATCTTGCTGAATCACATATTTTACGTTCAACATGTTCAGCACCTGCAGGTTATTTTGATATAGATGATAGTCGAACAATTCCTGAAGTGCCCGAGGTTTGGCTGCATGATAACCTCCAACCGACTTGTGGAAATAGGACGTTCGGGCTCCATTCAGTCCCTCCTGAGGGTCAAAAACCCGAAATACACCAGGATCCTGCTGTATCATTTGGTCTATTTGACCAGCTCGGAACGGCGTGTTCATAATACGCTGTCTCACAAAATCATCTTCGTTGACATAACGACGGTCCACCCCGACCAAATCAAACAAAATCAGCACGCCCAAAACGATGACGAACAAATTTTTTCCAATTTTCTTTTTGATGAAAAACCAAAGTGCCACTGCTGCCAGGGTTACATAAATTAAGGAGCGGAAGGTATCGTTTATGTAAACCGCTTCTCGGTCCCGCTGTATCATGGTCATCAATTCATCGCCAAAATATCTACTATAGGTTTCATCACGTAAACCCTCGAAATCAAAAAAGCCTTTGAGCAAAAGAATGGCCACGCCAAGTCCTGCGGTGATGAAAAAACTCCACTTGAGTGCATGTAATTTGGCCTTAGTCTCCACAGAAGACTTAAAAAGTCTGCGGATTCCAAGGATACCCAAAACGGGCAAACACAGCTCCAACACCACTTGAATAGAAGATACGGCCCTGAATTTATTATAGAGTGGAAAATAATCAATCATGAAATTGGTCAAGGCAGGAAAGTTTTTTCCCCAGGACAACAAAAGGGACAGTATGGCACCAGTGAGCAACCACCATTTTTTCTTTCCTTTTACCAAAAAAAGTCCCAGAACAAACAAAAAGAAAACGATAGCCCCTACATATGCCGGTGCGGCCACAATAGGTTGATTGCCCCAATATAAGGGCAATCCGGTTGACAGTTCCAAAGCTTTGTTTGGTGGCAATCCTTGGTCCGTAAGATATTCATAGGCTTTGGAGTCCTTGCCCAAATCCTCACTGCCAGAGCCTCCGAACAATCTGGGTGCAAAAAGGTTGAGCGATTCCGCAATGCCATAACTATACTGCGTGATGTATTCTTTATCCAATCCCGTGGAAGGCGGTTTTGGGGTGCCATCCGGGTTTACGGTCAACTCCGACTTACCACGTGTACTCCAATCGGCATACTGCTTCGTGGCCAATAATCCTGTGGCATTGGTGGCAATGGACAGTACCACGGCCAAAATCAAAATCCCTACAGAAAGAAAAAAGTGTTTGAGCTTTTTATCCTTGATGGCATAAATTAACTGTACCAGACCTAGAATCAACACCAGCAGCATAAAGTAATAGGTCATCTGGTAATGATTGGCATTGATTTCCAGTGCCATGGCCAAAGCGGTCAAAATAAATCCCAAGAGGTACTTTTTGCGGAAAACAAGCACAATTCCCGCCAAAACCATGGGTATGTAGCCCAAAGCATGGGCCTTGGCATTATGACCAACGCCCAATATAATAATCAAATAAGTAGAAAACCCAAAGGCCAATGCACCCAAAACGGCCAGTCTAAAATCGGCCTTTAAGCTCAACATCAAAATGTAAAAGCCCAACAGATATAGGAACAGATAGTCGGCAGGTCGAGGTAAAAACCGAATTAGGCGGTCCAGTTTTTTGATGTAATCGTGCGGATAATTGGCTCCCAATTGATAGGTGGGCATGCCGCCAAAGGCACTATTTGTCCAATAGGACTCCTCCCCTGTCAATTCCTTGAAGTCGTTCCTCTCCTTGGCCATGCCCTTATATTGGGCAATATCGGATTGATAAATAGCCTTCCCCTGCAACACTGGATAAAAGTAAACAAGTGAGGCCAGGATAAATAAGCCAATTACACAACCGTGGGTAATAAGGGCTTTGGGAGAAAAATTCATGGATAGCTTTTGAATGGACAAATATTAGTCAATTTCTTCAAAATCTATATATTCTCCAACTTTTTTTGTGGGTTTGCTTCTACCGGAAGGTTTTGTGTACACAGTGGTATTCCCTTCTCCACTGTCCTTGCTTTCATAATCCTCATAACCGCCAAACTGTTGTCCAAAACGTTCCTGTGTCTTTTTCATGGCATATTTGAACAGTTTGGGCGCCAACCACTTCAACAGTAATTTAAGCGCGAAGTATACTAATATGAGGAGTAATATCGTTTGTAATACAGCCATATAACCTTAGCTATTGCGTCAAAATTACATTGTTAGTCTTTTATAAACCTGAAACGTATCATAAAATAGTATTAAAATCAGTTATATGGAGTTTTCCCTGATCAGAAAAGCACTTTTCTTAAGTCTATTGATTCCTACGGTCTCAAATGCCCAATATACGGATGTCATCAACTCCAACCGACCGGGAAGGGCGGTCAGTGCCTATGCCGTTGGCAAAAACGTGGTACAGGCCGAAGTGGGTCTGTTTTATGAGCAACAAGATGACTCCGACCTCAATTTCGACTCGAATATCTTCGGGACCGACATTGCATTGCGTTACGGACTTCTTTTTGAGCAATTGGAAATTGTTTATGAGGGTTCTTTTATTTCGCAGAGCATTGACTTTGCCGGTTTGGCACCTGACCAGACCCTGACCGATTTTACCCGTAACCGAATTGGCGCCAAATATTTGGTTTTTGACCCTTTTAAGAATCCAGAGGCCAATAAACCCAACTTATATAGCTGGCGTGCCAACAATAAGTTCCAATGGAAAAATCTGATACCTGCGGTTTCACTTTACGGTGGGGCCACCTTTACATTGGGTGACAATCCTTTCTATTTGGGCGACCCCAACATTTCGTATCGGGGTGCGGTGGCCACGCAAAGCAGGCTCTCTCCCCGATTTGTGCTTATCTCCAATATCGCATACGATCGTATTGGGACTGATTTTCCAGAATGGAACATTGCTGTTTCCGTCACCCATGCCTTTCGCAATCCAAAATGGAGTGTGTTTTTTGAAGGTCAGGGTATTGAAAGTGACCGGCGCTCCGATTTACTTGTTCGTACCGGCTTGGCCTATTTGTTCCATGAAAATTTTCAAGCCGATTTTCACCTAGGCTCAAATTTTAAAGACTCTCCTTCACGTTTGTTTGCCGTGGCCGGGCTTTCCTACCGATTGGATTTCCATAAGGACGTGTTGATTCCCATAGACCAACAAAGTAGTGGGAAAAATGGGAAAATCCGTAGAAATTCCTCCAAGAAAAAACGTAAAAAACAAAAACGAAAAAAGAAGGACGACATCGATTTTTAAGTTTTGCAACATTCCCTTTTCTACTGTTTGGAATATTCCTAATATTGGGTTTGCAAAATATGATGTATGGTCCACATTAAAAAGGTCGGCTCCAAGGGCGACCTAAAGAAGTTTGTGAAGTTCCCCTTTGCACTGTACAAAGATTCGCCCTACTGGGTCCCCCCTATCATCAAAGATGAAATGGAATCTTTCGACGAAACCAAGAACCCTGTGTTCAAAAATGCGGAAGCCCAGTTCTTTCTGGCCTATAAAGACGGAAAATTGGTAGGACGCGTAGCGGCCATCATCAATTGGTTGGAGGTAAAGGAACAAGACCTCAAGAAAATGCGCTTTGGGTGGCTCGATTTTGTGGACGACCTTGAAGTGTCCAAAGCATTGCTGGACAAAGTAGCCGAAATTGGCCAAGAGCACCAATTGGAATATATGGAGGGGCCCGTAGGTTTTTCCAATTTGGACAAAGTCGGTGTGCTCATTGAGGGTTTTGACCATATCGGCACCATGATCACCTGGTACAACCATGCGTATTACAAATCACATTACGAGCACCACGGGTTCGTCAAGGAAAAGGAATATCTGGAGAACAAGTTCTTGGCTGCCAAAGCAGACCCCAAGTTGTTCTACAAGGCCAATTTATTGATCAAGAAACGCTACGGATTGCGGGAGATGAACTTTGAAAAGAGCAAGGACATTATGCCCTGGGTGGATAAAATGTTCGACCTGTTCAACAACAGCTATTCCCGGTTGTCATCCTTTGTAAAGATCACCGATGTACAAAAAGCGTATTTCAAAAAGAAGTACATCAGCTTCATTAACCCCGAATACATCAAATTTGTGGTGGATGAGCAGGACGATTTGGTGGCCTTTGCCATTGTGATGCCCTCGTTCTCCAAAGCACTGCAAAAAGCACGGGGGCACCTGTTCCCAACGGGTATTTTCCACTTACTGAAAGCCAGAAAGGAAAGCAAGGATGTTATCTTTTACCTGATCGGTATTCGGCCCGACTTTCAAAACAAGGGGGTCACCGCCATAATTTTTAACGAATACCACAAAACCTTTTCCCAAAAGGGCATTGTAAACTGCATCCGAACCCCAGAGCTGGAGGAAAACGTGGCCATTCGACAAATGTGGAAACATTTTGACCCTGTGACCCATAAGCGTAGACGTACCTATCGGAAGGATTTGTAGCCAATCTTCTTTTTCCAGATCAGGGTCGTTTTAGAATGGCTATTTCCATTTAAAAATGCTTGGAAGTATCCACGGTTGGCTTGCTATTGAGAATTTGTTTTTTCTTGTCCTTTTTCTCCCCGTGCGATAATGGTGATTTACCCTCCCGTTTGGAACATAATTCAGCGTTACGAAAATTAGATCAGACTTTTTTAAAAGTATGATTTAACACCACCTGGTGGCATGATATTGATAAAAAAATGGATAAATTGTGATTATAAACGAGTTGTAAACAATTATGAACGAACACGAAGACTACTTTAGAATTTCTAAAAATGGACAGGTTCATACACTCAGCGACAGAATTCCATTAAAGTGGCAAGGACTAATGATTTGGACTTCTTCCTCGTTTATAATATTAACACTAATTGTTGGTGTTGGAGTCGGACTCTTTGTTGCAATTTTGACTTTTATTGGATATTTATTTTATCGATTCGCATCATGGATTTACTACTCGGAAGTAAAAATTGACGAGAAAAGCGGAAAAATGACTCGGTTGAAAAAAATACTGGAGCGCACTCAAAAAACGGATTTGATAACTGACAAGTTTGACGTTAATGGATTTGAGTACTCGGAACTAAATCGGAGTGGAAAAAACAAGTTTCTCATGTCTTACCGCACTCATAAAAATCATGACTTACTGATTTTGAAGAATAAGTCGGACAAAGAAGCTATTGAAAAGTACGTTGCGGAAAAAATAACTGTTTACAACAATGGCTAAAATTCATTGCTTGCGGATTTCCTTGCAGGAAATCCTGCGCAAAAAGCTAACTTTAGGTTCGGCTGGACTGTCCTGCGGACAGATCACAGCAACGAACCTTAGCCGAACCGTTACCCACAATCAAAATGAACATTCGTGCCTATCATAAAAATGACAAGGAAAATATCATTCAGTTAGTGAAAGGTGGACTTGCCGAATTTGGTTTTGAATACTCGCAAGAAACTTCTGAATCCGATTTGGCGAATGTTGAAAGTGAATATTTTGGCAACAACGGTACATTCGTGATACTCGAGAATGACAACCGAGAGCTTCTTGCAGTTGGAGCTATTAAAGAAGTTGAAAAACGTACCTTTAAAATCAGAAAAATGTATGTTGCCAAAAATCAAAGAGGTAAGGGATTTGGGAAAGTCATTTTAGACTATTTGCTCCAAACGGCAAAGGAAAAGGGTGCAAAAAAGGTTGTTTTGGAAACATCAACTTTAATGACTTCGGCAATTGGGTTGTACAAAAAATTTGGTTTTAAGAAAACGTACGAAAGACCGAGTTCGCCCAGATGCGATTTCACGTTTACAAAAACAATGAAAGATGATTAAATCACAAAGAGACAAGTTCGATTTACCAAAAGATGTAACATATCTCAATTGTGCGAACATTGCACCATTGATGAAAAGCCTTTCCCGATTGGGCAAAGAAGCCATAGACCAAAGAGCAAGACCTTATCAAATTTCCAGAAGTGATTGGTTTGAGCCAACCGATAAGCTAAAAAGAAATTTTGCCAAATTAATCAACTGCGAAAACCATAATAGAATTGCCGTATTGCCTTCTGTTTCCTATGGAATTGCATCGGTTGCTAAAAACATTCAACTAAATCCAAATGACCAGATATTAGTAGTTGACGAACAATATCCAAGCAACTATTATTCTTGGGTCAACATTGCTCAAGAATTTGGAGCAGAAATAAAGGTTGTTAAACCGCCCAGCGATTTAAAAAACAAAGGCAAAATATGGAACGAAAAGATTTTGGAATCCATCAATGGCGAAACAAAAATTGTTGCTTTGGGCAATGTGCATTGGACAGATGGAACACTATTCAAACTCAAAGAAATAAGTGATAAAGTTAAACAACATAATGCGCTTTTGATTATCGATGGCTCACAATCTATTGGTGCCCTGCCTTTTGACATCCAAGAAATAAAGCCAGATGCTGTTTTTGCAGTCGGTTACAAATGGCTTTTAGGAGCATTCTCATTTGCCTTTGGCTATTTTGGCTCACAATTCGACAACGGAAAACCTTTGGAAGAGAATTGGATTAACCGAAAAGATAGCCATGATTTTCAGAGATTGGTCGAATATACGCCCGAATATAGCCCATTAGCGGGAAGATACAATGTTGGCGAAAATTCTAATTTCCACCTAACATCTTTAATGAACGGAGCCATAGAGCAACTGTTGGAATGGGACGTGGCAAATATTCAAGAATATTGTAAAAAACTGACTGCTGAAACAATAAACGAACTAAGGGAGTTGGGTTGTATTATCGAAGAAAATGATTATCGAACAAGCAATCTTTTCGGAATACGTTTTGACAACTCGATTGACCTTAATGCTCTACAAGCTAAGTTTGAGAAGAATAAAATTTATGCGTCCTTGCGCGGGTCAGCCGTCCGAATTTCTACAAATGTTTATACGGACCAAAACGATATGGACAAACTTGTAGATTGCATTAAAACAATACTGAAATAATGATTGTTGCTAACACTATGTAAAAATGCATTAAAACGCATTTTACATTAACCGTTAGCTACAAGCTGAAAAAAGATGCACGAAAAGATTGATGAAAATATAATCGGATTTTTTGCGAGCTTTAATGCTGGCGAAACTGACCAAGAATTAGTCAAGGACTACTTGTGGAGTGACAACGGACTGAAAAATAAACTCGCTCATCTGAAATGGAAAAATTACGGACAAGGACTGCAAATAATTTTATTTCAGGTTTATGTAAAACCAATTCCTTATTTGAGAAAAAACTTGAGGGAAATAGAAAATTATAGACCAAAAGAAAAATCAATCGGAATTCCTATAATTCTTGACAACGAAAATTTCTTTAAATTATCTGAATCTGACCGACAACAATTCTTTGCGAAAACGATAGTTGAAAAACTTGGCCTTGTGGAATTAAAAGTAAAGCGAAATAAATTGGACTTTGACATTTCGGAACTAATAGCTGATGTAAAAAAATCGCTGAATTACAAAAAAATAGAAAAAGCCTGTGGCTAACAAGGGCTATAATTCATTGCCCCATTTTAACTAAATTCAACCCATTAACAATCAAAAAGGCTGGATTCCGCACGGAAAAATCCGATGGATTTTTCACGCAACGAAATCATAGCCGAGACCGTTGGGCACAATATGAAAAAAGCAGTTCTATACATTTTTGCGATAATTGGAATAATAAGTTTGATTTCAAAAATGGTCGGATTCTATCGGACTGAAAAACTGACTCGCGAATACTGGAAGAATTGTGAAAAGGTTGAAATTGGAATGACTTTGAAAGAGGCTCGCGAAATAATTGGCGATTTGAAATACCAATATTGGACTCAACACGAAAATTCTGGCGGAATAATGGTTTCGGAGTATAAAGGTAAACTTAAATATACACTGGAATATCCTATGGTATTTGCTGGTTCAGACAATATGCGATTGGAATTTGACCCAAATACTTCACGAGTGACGGACATATTTTGCGGAGAATAAAAATAAATACTGTGCCCAACATTGGCTATAACTCAGCTTTACTCTTGAACAAAACAAAAACCATAACTTTAAAAAACGGCTGGATTCCGAACTTGGAAAATCCTGACGGATTTGCAAAGCCGAAATCATAGCCGGACCGTTGTATGCAAGTGGCAAGAAAACATAACATACATTAAAAACTTGAGTTGGAAGATTTTCTACTTTAAAGATCGAGACCATTATATTAGCTCGTCACAATAGGTTGTCTGAATGAATGAATCCTATCACCCATTTAAGTCAGAAAAAGCAAAAGGAGAATATCTTGCTTTTTATGATGAACATGCTAAACTGTGGCCTGTTCCATCAAAAAACAAATATATTGAAACTTCTTATGGTCAAACCTTTGTCCGGATAAGTGGTCCAGAAGATAAATCACCTTTAATTCTTTTGCCTGGAGATACTGAAAATTCACTGTCGTGGATGCCTCAAATAAAGGAATTTTCAGAACATTATAGAACCTATGCAATAGATTGCATTTATGATAATGGTCGTAGTATATACTCACGCCCTTTACAAGAACCGAGAGATTTTGTCAACTGGTTAAATGAATTGTTTGACGCCCTAAATCTGAAAAATAATATTAATCTGTTGGGGTTTTCATTCGGTGGATGGCAAACGAGTATTTATGCGATGGCTCATCCCGAAAGACTTAATAAAGTTATACTCATCTCCCCATCTGCAACAGTAATGCAACCAAGATTAAGGTACTTGATTCCTGCAATAACAGCTCATTTTTTTCCAATTCATTTTATTACAAAAAAACTAGTGTATTGGGAGAGGAAATGTTTAGTAAAACAAGGAGAAGCAGGTCGGGCTATTGCGGATAAAATGACTGAGGAGGTAGTATTGGCAGGAAAATGTTTTAAAAAAAGAAAATTTGTCAAACCTACTGTTTTAACGGATGATGATTTGCAAAAACTGAAAGTTCCTGTATTGTACCTTATTGGAGATAAAGAAGTTTTGTATTCTCCTGATAAAGTTGAGCAACGCCTTAATGATGTGGCACCTCAAATAAATACAATAACTATTCCTGATGCCAGCCATGATATAACGCATTCGCAAGCAGAGATAGTAAATAAAAAGATTCTCGATTTTTTAAAAAAGGAATAAGGTTTATAAAAAAGCCAGCATACAACAATGTATAAAAATAATTGCCGAGACAGTAGTGAATTCAAAGATTGCAGCCCGCTTCAATCTTCTTGCTGCCAGATTGGTTTGGAGTCCGCTAGCTGCTACTATTCTTATACCAACCGTTGTGGTCAATGTCGATAAACCAAGAAATTGAATGAACAAAACGATATTTGAGATTACCAAAATGGATTGTCCTTCAGAGGAAAATCTTATCCGAATGAAATTGGATGGAATCTCAAGTATTGCGAATTTGGACTTTGATATTCAAAACCGAAGATTGACCGTTTTTCACAGCGGAGAAATTGACCAAATCGAAAAATCAGTACTCGAACTGAATTTGGGCGGAAAGAAAATCTCGACTGAACAAACTGACCAAACGGAATTTAAAGAAAAGGCAAACCAAAAAAAACTACTCTGGACAGTACTAGGAATAAATTTTGCCTTTTTCCTAATCGAAATGACAACTGGATTAATCTCAAAATCAATGGGATTAATTGCAGACAGTTTAGATATGCTTGCGGACAGTTTTGTTTATGGAATTAGTTTGTTTGCTGTTGGCGGAACTTTAACAAGAAAGAAGAGGATTGCCAAACTTGCTGGATATTTTCAAATAACACTTGCGATTATTGGATTTGTAGAAGTTTTAAGAAGATTTTTTGGAGACGAGAAACTTCCTGATTTTTCGACAATGATTATCGTTTCTATTTTTGCACTTATCGCAAACGGAATTTGTCTTTATATTTTACAAAAGTCAAAGAGTAAAGAAGAGGCTCATATGAAAGCGAGTATGATTTTCACCTCAAACGATGTGATTATTAATTTGGGAGTAATAGTAGCCGGACTTTTAGTAAATTGGTTGAGTTCAAACAAACCTGATTTGATTATCGGAACAATCGTTTTTGTATTGGTAATTCAAGGAGCATTTAGAATATTAAAATTGAGTAAATAAAAAAACTAACCACAACAATGGCTATAAGTAATTGCTTGTCTTCGCTTACTTCTGAAAATCCTCACGGATTTTCAGTTTGGTGTGTACTTGCAAAGTTAACCGCTAACCCACCCTACTACGCATAGCCGAGACCGTTGTGCTTCATTAATTATACCGTCCTAAGAAATAATATTTATGTCAAAAAAAATATTCGTTTACATATGGGAATACCAGGTAAAAGAGGAGTTCCGGTCCGAATTTGAAAAAATATATGGTCCCGACGGTGATTGGGTTCGATTATTTAAAAAAGCCAACGGTTATGTTTCTACCGATTTCTATCAAGATATTTCGGACACAAATAGATTCATAACAGTTGACTCCTGGGACACCAAGAAGGACCGGGACAATTTTCGAGAGAAATTCTCGAAAGAATTTGAACTTTTGGACGAACATTGTGAGAGTTTTACAGAAGAAGAAAAAATCATAGGCGATTTTAATCATTACAGTAATTGATTGTCAAATCGATTTGAGAAATTGACTATTTATTAGGATTAGGATATAAGTAAATAATGAAGCACAACAATGGCTGTAAGTAATTACTTGTTCTCGCCTACTTCTGAAAATCCTCACGGATTTTCAGTTTGGTGTGTACTTGCGAAATTAACCGCAAAATTAGGCAACTACTCATAGCCGATACCGTTACCCTTTATTATGCATGACATAGCAAAATTGACAATTTTAATGCTACTTGTAAGCACTGTTTGCAATGGGCAAAATCTGTATACATATTCCCAACCGAAAAAGCTTAAAGATGGCTGGAAAACGAACCACATAAAATCACAGGGTATAGATTCGACCTTGATTTAGAAATTTTTCAACCGAATCCAAGGTGTGCAACATAAATTGCATAGCGTATTACTGGTTAAAAACAATCAATTGATTCTCGAAGAATATTTCAAGGATCATAATGCAAATGAACCGCACGACCTACGTTCGACATCGAAAAGTATTCGTTCAATCTTGTTAGGAATAGCTATAGACAAAGGATTTATTGACAATATAAATGACCCTATAAATAAATACCTCAAAAATCCCATCCCTAAAAAAAACTTGGATGTTAGAAAGGAAAAAATTACAATTAAACACCTTTTGACTATGTCCAGCGGACTAGATTGTAATGATTGGGATAAAAAATCAAAAGGTCAAGAAGACAGAGTCTACAAGAAAAAAGATTGGTTGCAATATACACTTGACCTACCAATGGTAAATACACCTGGGAAAGAGTCACGATACTGTTCAATGGGTGTGATTCTTATGACTGAAATTATCAGTCAATCATCAGGAATGTCAATAATGGAATTTGCTGATGAATACTTGTTCAAATCTTTGGGAATTGACAATGTAAAATGGGGACACACATCCGACAAAGAAGTCATTGCATCAGGAAAAAGATTGTATATGACTTCTAGGGATATGGCCAAAATAGGACAACTGATTTTGAAGAAAGGAGAATGGAATGGAGAACAAATTGTATCGAAAAAATGGATTGAAGAGTCTACAACACCAAAAACGAAAATTACTGGTATTGATTATTGTTATCTGTGGTGGAATATTCCCTTTACAATGAATGAAAAAAAAATAATTTCAAAAACAGCAACTGGAAATGGCGGCCAATACATAATAATAATTCCCGAGATGGACGTGGTTGCAGTGTTTACAGGAGGCGCATATAATTCTCAAGAAGATAAATTAGCGTTTGCTATTATGAAAGATATAATTCTGCCATCAATCAAAAATTAAAAAAACAAAGGGTAACAATGTGTATAAGTAATAGCGGTTTAAGTGACAAAACCAAAATATAAACATAAAACAAAGGTTAGTGCAAAACCGAAAAGTTTGTGAGTAGAAATCCGCTACTACTCATACACGAGACCGTTAGGAAAAATACCTGCGGTCGTTCAAGCCAGAACACTTCGTGATCTTCCCCCCTTGAACTATTTTTCCTAAAGGCCCCACAGTACGACGGCAGATATGCCAAGAATAGCCTTATATTTAATACCCAAAAACAGGCCCTCACAACCGCTGGTCCAGTAATTTACCTAACCAAGGCTATGGTGAATCAGCGTCCAATGGCCACAATAACCAATGCAAACTGAGCTCTTGCAACGCTTTTGTGCTTTCCCCTCGATAACGTTGTTATTTTCGTCGGAAGCATCAGCCGTGGGGCCTTTAGCTACAACTCAAAAAAACAGTTACAAAAAACACTTTCGTAAAACATAGCAAGTTTCGGATTTTATAGACGCAAAACCATTCGGACATTCGCATTATAAAATTCAAAAGAATGGAAACACAAAATCAAATCAATTACAACCGAATTGCCGAAGCAATTGAATACATCAAAACAAACTTCAAATCGCAACCCAATTTGGATGAAGTAGCGGAAAAAGTTCATGTCAGTCCTACTCATTTTCAAAGGATGTTTACAGAATGGGCTGGAACAAGCCCGAAAAAATTCCTTCAATTTATAAGTGTGGAATACGCCAAAAAAATTCTAAAAGAAGAACAGGCAACCTTGTTCGACACCGCTTTTGAAACAGGACTTTCCAGTACGAGCCGACTGCACGATTTGTTCGTGAACATTGAGGGAATGACACCTGCCGAATATAAAAATGGCGGTAAAAATCTGAAAATCAACTACAGTTTTGCCGAAAGTCCTTTTGGGAACTTGATTGTCGCTTCCACATCAAAGGGCATTTGCTATATGGCTTTTGAAGACAATGAAGAAACTGCATTTCAAAATTTAAAAGCAAAATTTCCCAATGCCAAATTCCAACGAAAATTGGATTTAATGCAACAAAATGCCTTGTTCATTTTTCAAAATAATTGGAGTAAACTCAATGAGATCAAACTGCATTTAAAAGGAACGGATTTTCAACTAAAAGTTTGGGAAAGTCTGTTGAAAATACCGATAGGAGGACTTTCTACTTATGGGAAATTAGCAGAACAAATAGGTAATCCGAATGCTTCCAGAGCTGTGGGAACTGCCATTGGAAACAATCCCGTAGCTTATTTAATTCCTTGCCACAGAGTTATCCAATCCACAGGAAGTTTTGGTAGTTATATGTGGGGAAATACCCGAAAAACGGCCATTATCGGCTGGGAGGCTGCCAAAAACCAATAGTTTCTTAAATACCGCAAGTTTCGGATTTTTTCAGGCGATTACAAAACCAATCTTTGCAACTCAATATCATAATTTCTTATTCATGAAAACATTCATTCTAATCCATGGTTCTTGGCACAGTGCCTGGAACTGGCACAAAGTAGTACCAATATTAGAAAATCAAGGTCATAAAGTTTATGCCATTGATTTGCCTGGAATGGGTCGTGATAAAACGCCCATCAAAAATATTACTCTAAAATCTACAGTTGAGAAACTTTGTAAACTTATTGACAGTATTGAGGAAAAAGTAATTCTGGTAGGACATAGTAAAAACGGGATTATGATTTCACAAGTTGCCGAATACCGCCCTGAAAAAATCGAGAAACTAATTTATCTGGCTGCTTATTTGATTCCTAACGGTAAAACACAGGTAGAATATTCTTCCCAAGACATAGATGGAGTGCTTAAGCCTTATGTAACAAGATACCCCGATACCAAATCGCATACGTTGCAACCCGAAATTTATAAGGAAGGTTTATATCATGATTGCGATGATGACATTACAGAAATGGCAAAGGTAATTTTGAGTCACGAGCCAATTGAATCTGGTATGGCGAAATTGGAATTAACAGAAGAAAACTATGGAAGCGTTCCGAAATACTATATCGAATGTACGGATGACCGTGCCGTAACCCCATTCATCCAACAAAAAATGTACAACGAAACACCATGTCTTAAGGTCTACAAAATACAGACAAGCCATTCACCATTTTTTAGCCACCCCAAAGAGTTGTGCGATGTTTTTCTAGAAATAGCCCATAGTTAACAATGAAAACCTTAATTGATAAAATAAATGAAGCCAATTGGCATCTAATAACAGAAAAAATGCACCGAAACGGATATGCTGCTATTCCAAATCTGTTGTTAGACGAACAATGCGAAATGCTGAAAGCCAATTACAATAACCCAAACACTTACAGGAAAACGGTAGTAATGGAACGCTACCGTTTTGGTTCGGGTGAATACAAGTATTTTGATTATCCTTTGCCCAACGTTATTCAGCAAATTAGAACAAATATTTATCCGCACCTCGCATCCATTGCAAATGCATGGTTCAAGGCGTTGAATATAGATAAACAATTTCCATTGGAACACACAGAATTATTGCGACAATGCCACCAGAACGGACAGCAAAAAGCAACCGTTCTGATATTGAAATATGGCAAAGGCGGATTCAATACTTTACATCAGGATTTGTATGGCGATGTTTATTTTCCGATACAGACCGTTCTATTTTTGAACGAACCCGAAAAAGATTTTACAGGTGGTGAGTTTGTATTGACACAGCAAATTCCGAGAGCACAATCAAAAGCAATTGTGCTGAAACCAAAAAAAGGCGATCTACTGATTTTTACAACCAACTTCAAACCCGAAAAAGGAACTAAAGGATATTACAGAGTAAATATGAAACACGGAGTAAGTGAAGTAAAATCGGGCAACCGACACACTTTGGGAATCATTTTTCACGATGCAGTAAGTTAATTATGGTACAACATTACGAATTAACGGACAGCAATTTACGAAGCAAAATCAAGCGACAAGAAATCCGTTTTGGCGGAAACAAAAAACTAAAAATCTACGGTCTGTTAACTTGCAAATCAGGCAAACGAATGAAACGAGAAAACAGAGTTTTCTTTTCGTCCGAAAAAAAAGCCATGGAAAGCGGTTTTCGACCTTGCGGACATTGTATGAAAACGGAATATAAAAATTGGAAAAATGGACTTATTCAACCCAATCCTAGATAAAACAAAAAATTGGTTGCCACAAGATGGAACTGTCAATTATTATGGGCAAATTTTGGGTAGAAAACAAGCTGATTTTTATCTCAAAAAACTTTTAGAAATTATCGAATGGCGAAATGACGAAGCCATTATTTTCGGAAAGAAGATTATTACTAAGCGTAAAGTGGCTTGGTATGGCGATAAACCTTTTGAATACACCTATTCCAACACTTCAAAATACGCTTTACCTTGGACAAAAGAACTGTTGGAATTGAAACAATTGGCAGAACAAGAAACAGGCGAAACTTTTAATTCTTGTTTACTCAATTTATACCACAACGGCAGTGAAGGAATGGCTTGGCACAGCGACGGTGAAACTGATCTAAAAAAAGAGGGAACAATAGCCTCATTGAGTTTTGGTGCAGAAAGAAAATTTGCCTTTAAACACAAACAATCCAAAGGAAAAGTTGAAATATTCTTACAACACGGAAGCCTTTTAGTAATGAAAGACACCACGCAAACGCATTGGTTACATAGACTGCCACCCACAAAAAAAGTAACAACACCGAGAATAAATCTGACTTTTAGAACGATTGAAGAATAAAAGAGCTGTAGCCAACAATGTGATAAGTAATAGCGGTTCGAGTTAACACTCAAACCATTTTTCATTTAATTTAAGTATTTTGTAAATCGAAATGAAAGTGGATAAATTCCGCTACTGCTCATAGCCGAGACCGTTGGCTGTAATTTAGAAATGGACGAGGAACAAATCATAGAATGGTTGCTTAAAGGTGATGTGTCAATACAATACCAAGTTTACCGTGATTTGTTGGGAATTGATCGAAAAGATTTACAAGACAGCATTTTAGATAAAGGTTGGGGAAAACGATTTTTATCCGAAAGAAAACGAAATGGACATTGGGGTGATCGGTTTTATCAGCCGAAATGGATTTCAACGCACTATACGCTTCTAGACCTTCGCAACTTAAATTCGGATCCGAACAACAAACTTATAAAAGAATCCATAGAGCAAGTATTGAATACTTCGAAAGCTGAAGATGGTGGAATTCAACTAGGACCATCAACATCGCACCATAGTGATATTTGTGTAAATGGAATGTTTTTAAACTACGCATCTTATTTCAAAACATCTGAAAAGAGATTGCAGTCGATTGTTGACAGTCTCCTCAATGAAATAATGCCGGATGGTGGATTTAATTGCAGAACAACAAGAAGTGGGGCAATTCACAGTTCGTTGCATTCAACGATATCCGTTCTTGAAGGATTGTTTGAATTTCAAAAAGTAGGTTTTGGTTACAGAAAAGATGACATCTCCACAGCCATTAAAAGTGCGGAAGAATTCATACTGATCCATAGACTGTTCCTTTCAGACCGAACAGGTAAAATCATCCATAAGGACTTTTTGAAATTAGCTTATCCAAGCAGATGGAAGTATGATATTCTAAGAGCACTGGACTATTTCCAGAAAGCTGAAAGAAAATGGGATAGTAGAATGGATGAAGCGTTTGCAATGATTCTTAAAAAACGGAATAAAAATGGAACTTGGAATATGCAAGCGGCTCATCCGGGAGAAGTACACTTTATAATGGAAAAGGCCGGTAAACCCAGTAGATGGAATACTTTGAGAGCTATGCGGGTATTGAAACATTTTGAAAAAAATAAAAAACTACAGCCAACAAAAGCTATAGCGCATTAAAACACGCCATTGCCGTGGGGTCTTTGGCAACAATATAGACTAACCAAATAAAAATCGATATTATGGAACGTAAAGATTTCTTAAAAGTGTCAGCAATCGGCATTGGAACATTGTCGATAATACCTATGATTAATGCTTGCAAAACTGAATCAGAAAAGGAGACTGATATTGAGTCTTCAAAATCAGAAGTTAAGAATTTACAAAAGCCCAAAATTGTCACAAAGAATGAGGGGAATAGATTGAACGTTTTGGGAGACAATCAAAACATCAAGTTGACAGGTGAAGACACTAATGGACAGTACACCTTAATTGAGCAGAACAATCAACCAGGAATTGGAATTCCACCACACGTTCATGAAAATGAGGATGAGGTTTTTCAAGTATTGTCTGGTCAAGTAGAAATGAGCGTTGGTAATAATACCACCACTTTACAAGCAGGTGACTTGATTTTCTGCCCTAAAGGAGTTCCGCATTCATGGAAAGTTGTCGGAGAAGAAAATGCTCGAGCTATGTTGAGTATTTTCCCTGCTGGGTTAGAGGGTATGTTTGCGGAATTAGCGGAATTACCTGCTGGACCACCTGACATGGAAAAAGTGAGTGAAATTTGTGGGAAATATAATTTGAGATTTGTATAAAAAATACAGTTGCCAACAATGGCTATAAGTAATTGCTTGTTCTCGCCTACTTCTGAAAAATTGCTGGCGCCAGTTCGTTTCGCTCGTGTCTCGTGGATTTTCAGTTTGGTGTGTACTTGCAAGGTTAAGTGCTGACCCCCGCTACTACTCATAGCGAGACCTTTAGGAAAAATACCTGTGGTCCTTCAAGCCAGATCACTTCGTGTTCTTCCCTCCTTGAACTATTTTTCCTAAAGGCCCCGCAGTACGACTGCAGATTCGCCAAGAATAACCTTATATTTAATACGCAAAAACAGGCCCTCACATCCGCTAGTCCGGTACTTTACCCAACAAGGACTATGGCGAATCAGCGCTTAATGGCTACTATAGCCAATGCAAGCTGAGCTTGCAACCCTACTCGCCATAGCCTTGGGGCCTTTATAAGTAATTAAAAAATATAACCTAGAAAATAATATATTATGAAAGTAAACGGATATGCCGCCACTGAGCAAAAAGCAAAACTAATACCCTACTCATATGACTTAGGAGAAATTGGTTCTGAAGAAGTTGATATTAAAGTTTCCTATTGTGGCATATGCCATTCTGATTTGAGTATGATAAATAATGATTGGGGAATGACTCAATATCCTATTGTACCTGGTCATGAAATAATTGGTGAAGTAATAGCTATCGGTAATGCTGTTAAAAATGTAAGTGTTGGCGACAAAGTGGGATTGGGCTGGATGTCAGCATCCTGCATGAGTTGTGAGCAGTGTATGGATGGTGAGCACCACCTTTGCCCACAGAGCGAGGCTACTATTGTAGGCAGAAATGGCGGATTTGCAGACAAGGTTCGTGGACATTGGTCATGGGCCATTCCTCTTCCAGAAGGTATTGATATGAGTAAAGCGGGACCTTTATTATGTGGAGGGATTACCGTTTTCAATCCTATAATACTAGCTGGTGTAAAACCAACGGATAAAGTTGGTGTCATTGGAATTGGAGGGTTAGGACATATGGCCGTTAAATTTTTAAAACACTGGGGATGTGAAGTAATTGCTTTTAGCTCAAATCCAGCTAAAAAGAAGTCCATTTTAAATATGGGTGCAAGTCAGGTGATAGATTCAACATCTACTGAAGAATTAGAAAGTATAAATGGAAAACTTGATTTTATATTAAATACCACTAATGTCTCTCTAGATTGGAATTCTTATTTGACCGCATTAGCACCTAAAGGAAAATTTCATACCGTAGGAGCTGTATTGGAGCCCATGGAAATTCCTGCATTCAGTTTGATTATGGGAGAAAAATCTGTAGGAGGAAGTCCGATAGGTAGTCCTGCACTAACTAAAACCATGCTTGACTTTTGTGTAAGACACAATATTTATCCGGATGTTGAGGAATTTCCAATGGCAAAGGTAAATGAAGCAATTGAACACCTAGAAAATGGTAAAGCTCGATTTAGGATAGTATTGAAAAATAAGTAACTACTCACAACAATGGCTATAAGTAATTGCTTGTTCTCGCCTACTTCTGAAAAATTGCTGGCGCCAGTTCGCTTCGCTCGTGTCTCGCGGATTTTCAGTTTGGTGTGTACTTGCAAGGTTAAGTACTGACCCCCGCTACTACTCATAGCCGAGACCGTTACAGGTAATTTGGAATACCTTTCTAGGTGATAAGTTCAATTAAAATTTCTTTTTGTGTAACAATTTAAGATATAGGTCATCTCTATGGTGTCAACTACATCTTACAATAAATGAAAAAATTAGTTTTACTAACCCTATCAAGCTTGATAGTTTTATGTTGCCAGGAGAATCAGCCAACACAGGAAAAAAGAAATAGTGAAATATTTTTAACGGATGTTGAAGAAATTCTAAATCAGGAAATTCCAAAACTACAATCCGAGCAAAATGTGCCAGCCGTTGGCGTTGGGTTAATTGAGGATGGAAAAATCAGATTTATAAAGGTCTATGGGGAGCATCAGCTTGGAAAAAAAGCAACGGAAAATACAGTTTTCAATGTAGCATCGATAGCAAAGGTGATTACAACAATGACTGTTTTGAAATTGATAGATGACGGAAATTGGAAATTGGATGAGCCACTTTTTAACTATTGGATTGACCCAGACATAATAAATGATTCTTTGCATAGAAGAATAACTACAAGACATTCGCTGACTCATACAACAGGCTTTAATAACTGGAGAAGAATGAATGATTCCGGTAGACTGGAATTTGATTTTGAACCTGGAGACAAATATCAATATTCAGGAGAAGGAATGGAATACTTGAAGATAGCTTTAGAGAATAAGTTCAATAAAGATTTTGGAGAACTGGCAGATTCATTAGTTTTCAAACCGTTGGATATGAACAGTGCTACTTTAAAGTGGATTCCTGAAAAAGATACATTGAGATTTGCCAAATGGTATGACGGTAATGGAAATGAACATGACGTTGATGACTATAGCACGCCTGAAGCTAGTGCAGCTGACGACTTATTAGTTACAGTGGAAGATTTAGCCAAATTTGGAATTAGTGTTATGGATACGACCCTAATAAACAAATCACTCTTTTTAGAGATGGTTAAACCCCAAATTAAAATCCATGATAACGTAAAGCAAGGTTTGGGATGGACGATAGTGAGTGGTTTGCCCAATAATAATTATGCTCTGAATCACGATGGCGGTGATATGGGTGTAGCAACAACAATTATTCTTTTACCTAATTCTAAAAGTGGAATTATTGTGTTCACCAATGGTGATAATGGTCGGATTCTCTGCAACGCCATTGTTAAAAAAGCAATTAAGTTTGGAGATAAAATAATCCAAAAATTATATTGGGGTGGTGAAATACCAGAGATGATAACAATTAATCATGACTTATTACAAAAGTATTCAGGAGCTTACCAAACGAATCAAAATACAGTATTGTCCTTTATCCAAAGAGACAATGCCTTAAAAATAGTGGGGGAAGGTGTTCCAGGAGTAGAAATTTATCCAAAATCTGATACGGAATTTTTCCCAACTGACTTTGAAGTTTTTTTTGAGTTTGTGGATGTTGAAGAAGGGCTGAAATTTGAATTAAAAAGTCAGGGCAAAATTATTTTGGAAGGAATCAAAAGTCAATAATCGAAAAACTACCTACAACAACGTATATACCATATTGCCAAAATTTGGCCAACTTTAAACTCCCCCCTACTAATAAACCTCAGTTACGACTGAATAAAATAAAACTACTAATATGGCAACATGCCATATACCAAACCGTTAGGAAAAATACCTGTGGTCCTTCAAGCCAGATCACTTCGTGATTTTCCCTCCTTGAACTATTTTTCCTAAAGGTCCCACAGTACGACTGCAGATTCGCCAAGAATAACCTTATATTTAATACCCAAGAACAGGCCCTCACAACCGCTGGTTAGGTACCACTTTACCTAACAAAAGAAATTCCCTTTTCTGTGTTGCCAAATCAGCGTTTTGTGTAAGCGTATTAAAATCAAGTAATAGACATTTGAAACGAATTTGAAAAATAATTAACATGACAAGGAATGTCTGTATATAAAATAGGTTCAATAAGTCATTTGCATAGTTTGCTAGGGTTGCCAAAGCCCCAGCATCCGCTTATTTCATTAGTAGATGTATCTAAAACCCAAGTAACAGAGGAACAAGTAAACGCAAAAGTAATTTATGACTTCTATATGGTGTCACTGAAGGACAAAAGCTGCGGCATGGAGTATGGCAGAAATTCTTTTGACTTTGATGAAGGGGTTATGATCTTTACTGCTCCTGGTCAGGTGTACACCTTTACCAAGCCTTTCAAACCCGGAGAAATAAAGGGCTGGATGCTTTTTTTTCACCCAGATTTGATACGCAACTCACACTTAAGTAGTCAAATTGACGACTACTCGTTTTTCAATTATGATGTGATTGAAGCACTGCATTTATCGGAATACGAAGAAAGAACCATGAATGCGACTGTTGATCAAATAAAAAACGAGTACCAGCAGCGCATTGATAATCACAGCCAGCGTGTGATTGTTTCCAATATCGAACTACTTCTAAATTATAGCCTCAGGTACTACGAAAGGCAATTTAATACCCGTGTCAGTCAGAGCAGAGATGTTATAGCCGTATTTGAAAGGGAACTCAAAAGCTATTTTAACTCACAAAAAAACTTGGAACTAGGCTTACCTGATGTAAAGTACTTTGCCAATATCTCGCATTTGTCTCCTCATTATTTTAGTGACCTTGTTAAGAAAGAAACCGGTAGAACACCCAAAGGTCATATCAATGATTATGTCATTGAGCTGGCAAAAAACAGATTGTTGTCATCTGATCATTCGGTTAGTGAAATAGCCTATGAATTGGGCTTTAACTATCCTCATTATTTTACCCGATTATTCAAGTCTAAAACCGGACAGACACCAATTGAATACCGCAATCTGAATTGACTCTGCACTTTGTGTTATCCTTCCTGCAACTAGTGCAAGTTCAAACTGGTCAATCGCTCCAACTTTGTATTGTAATTAAAATTTAATCTCAATACAATGACAGCACAAGAAGCTTATAACCAATTAGACCCAAAGCATTGGGCAAAAACATCAGTTAGCGCGAGATTATCCTTACTGAAGCAAATTCAACAAAACTTAAAAACGCATGCAAATTCACTTGGGGAAACGGACGCCAGGATGAAAAACGACCTGATAGGTCAAAATGCAGTAAGTAAAGCAGAAGGAATGGGTGGTACGGTAATGCCCATGGCCACTACGCTCATGGGAATCACTAAACTGTATGAGAGTCTCCTAAAAGGGAAAATGCCTCAGCCCAATTCTATAAAGGAAATCGATAATAATCTATTTGAAGCCCATGTGTTTCCAATACATTCAAAAGACAAGTTGGCAGCAGGAAAACAAAAGGGATACCTACATATTGAGGGAAAGCCCACTCAAATAAACCCTCTGGATAAACCTGCTGGAGTAATAGCCATCTCTGGTGCTGGAAATTACAGTTCTTCCATTGAAATGGCAATGGCACTTTTTTTAGAAAATAAGGCCGTTGTGCATAAACCCCATCAATTGAATGAAGCAACTGATGTGATTTGGGAAAAAGTCTTCGCACCGCTAATTGAGTGTAGAGCCCTTGCTTTTTGTGATGCTGACCAGGGCAGGGCACTGTCTCAGCTTGATGGCCTTCATTCCATCTATTTCACCGGTTCTACAGAAGTGGCACACGCCATTCAAAATGTAGCAAAAGCTCCTTTGGTTGCCGAATGTGGTGGTAACAATCCTTGCATCATTGTACCCGGTAAATGGTCAGAAAAAGACATAGAAAGGCAGGCTATTCAAATAGTTTCAGCGGGTAAACTGAATGGAGGCGCCATCTGCGGGAGACCTCAAACCATTATTACTTCAAAAAATTGGGGTCAAAGAGAACAATTCCTCAATGAACTGCGCAAAGCAATTACCGAAGAAACATTTGCCTGCTGTTCGTATTACCCAGGCGTGGAACAAACCAGTGAAGCATTTCTTCAGCATCAACCTTCGGCTGAAATCTTGAAGCCCGAAAATGGGAAGTACAACAAAAGCGACTGTGTGCTTATTCCTAACCTTTCCGAAGATGATTTTGCCATCAAGAACGAGGCATTCTGTCAAATATTCGGTGAGATTCCTTTAGACACTTCCGAAGATACCGGTGATTTCTTAACCAAGGCAACTGACTTTTGCAACAACAAATTACTTGGTTCCTTGGGCTGCATGATATTAGTGGACAACAAAACGCTTAAGGCTAACGAGGCAAGAGTTCATCAGGCAATACGAGAGCTCAATTATGGAGGTATTGCTGTTAATGATATTCCACCGAATATCTGGCTAAATGGCTATTTAACCTGGGGAGGCTGTGGAGAGACAACTGCTGATTTTATCTCTGGTGTGGGAAATTTTGGAAATCCGTTGAACTTCGAAAATGTCAAAAAATCTGTCCTGATCAATGATTTTAATGCCACCAGTTTTGAATTCACGAATAGAAAGCGGGTAGAGCATTTGGTTGAAAATGTGTCTTATTTCAATACCGACCAAAGCTGGGGACATTTTTTGAAGTTGGCAGGACAAATGACAATTGATAACCTAAAGGGAAAAGACTTTTAATTTAAAATCACAATAAAATGAATAAGACAATATTAATCACAGGATGCAGCACCGGAATAGGTCGTATAACTGCAAAATACTTTCAGGAAAAAGGATGGAACGTAGCTGCTACTGTCCGTTCAAACCCTGATCAAGACACTGAATTAAACGCATTGGAGAATGTATTTGTCGTAGCATTGGATGTTACCAAAAAAGATACTATTAAAGATGCTGTAACAAAAACGGTTGAGCGATTTGGAAAAATTGATGTATTGCTAAACAATGCTGGTTATGGTTCTTACGGTATTTTAGAAGCTACTCCCGAAAAGGCAATCCGAATGCAGTTTGATGTCAATGTAATCGGGACTTTGTTGGTTTCTAAGAATGTCATTCCACATATGCGTAAAGCAGGAGAAGGAACAATCATCAATATTTCTTCAATGGGTGGTAAGATAACTTTACCGTTAGGTACGCTTTATCACGGTTCTAAGTTTGCAGTTGAAGGGTTATCAGAAGCTTTGTCTTTTGAATTGGAAGCCGTTGGTATTAAAGTGAAAATGATTGAGCCAGGTATGATTAACACCAATTTTGAAGATACGTTAATACAGGGCTTGAACATAGACCAAAGCATGACAGAGTATGGAGAATTTCTTCAAAAGGCCATGAAAGGTATGCAACAGTCAGGAAGTAATAGTTCTGAACCTATAATTGTAGCTGAAAAAATATTTGAAGCCGCTACCGATAGTAAAAACCAATTGAGGTATATCGTGGGTCCAGACGCTGAACAGCTTATCTCAGCGAGAAAACAAATGGATGACACAGCATATATGGCCTTGATGAAGCAACAAATGGGACTTTAGTTAAGAATCAACATTAAGCGTATTGTTCATAGCCAAAACTGTTAAGTATATTTTAAAGGAGATTACTTAAAACAATTATGATTGTAACCAAAGGCATAAATTTTAGCAGCTTGGTCACTTGGACTGGACACCATGTCTTATGGTTGTTGTCTTTAATGGCTACCATTGCTTCTTTATATTACTTCGAAATTATTTCACTGAACATTCCCTGGCTACCTGTTTCTGTCATTGGTACAGCAGTGGCATTTTATGTAGGTTTTAAAAATAATCAGGCTTACGATAGAATGTGGGAGGCTCGCAAAATTTGGGGCGGAATAGTCAATGACAGTCGTACTTGGGGAATGATGGTGGATGGATACGTAACCAACCTTTTCAAAGAAAAGAAGGCTAGTGAATCGGAAATCCAACAACTTAAAAAACGATTGATATACAGGCATATCGCTTGGCTTTATGCCCATAGAAGTCAACTTTTGGTTGCCACACTTTGGGAGCATATCAGTCAAGGTGGACATACAGCAAGAACTGCGAAAATGTATCAGCAAAAATTCGGTGTAGGGCTGTTGGGCGATGAAATCACAAGAACGGAGCTCAAATTATTTTTACCCACGGAAGAACACGACAGGCTAATTTCCAATGTCAACACGGCAACTCAAATAATTATTGAGCAATCAAGAGATTTAGTCAAGCTAAGAGCGCAAGACTTTATAGACGACTTTCGTCATATGGAAATGGGCAATATCCTTAGGAGTTTTTACGAACTGCAAGGCAAGAATGAGCGAATTAAAAAGTTCCCATTACCACGTCAATATGCCAATATGAGTCGGTATTTTGTGGGAATATTCATTTTGCTTTTACCCTTTAGTATGATACCAGAGTTGATGAAGTTGGGCGATTGGGGCATATGGCTTTCTATTCCAATTACTGCATTGATAGGTTGGGTGTATGTTATGATGGAGGTAGTAGGCGATTACACAGAAAATCCATTTCAAGGTATGGCAAATGATATTCCTATGATGTCCCTGTGTAGAGTAATCGAAATAGACCTTAGAGAAATGCTTGGAGAATCAGATTTGCCTCCAAATGTAGAAGCAAAAAATGGGGTGTTGATGTAAATTCGTCCCCACTATCAAAGCACATTGCAATCCTCGTTCCTGTGGTTGCAAAGAGCTTTCTCATCAACTCTAGAGGTAATCAGAATTAAAAAAGCCTGCGTACAACATTGTATAAAAGCAATAGCGGTTTGAGAGTAATTTCGAAGCGTTTTCGTATCTAATAAAGTATATTGCTTTCCGAAAAGTTGGTACGTTTTAATCCGCTACTGCTTTTATATTTGACCGTTAGGAAAAATACCTGTGGCTTCAAGCCAGATCACTTCGTGATCTTCCCTCCTTGAACTATTTTTCCTAAAGGTCCCACAGTACGACTGCAGATTCGCCAAGAATAACCTTATATTTAATACCCAAGAACAGGCCCTCACAACCGCTGGTTAGGTACTTTACCCAACCAAGGCCATGCCGAATCAGCGTCTAATGGCTACTATAGCCAATGCAAGTTGAGCTAGCAACGCTACTCGCCATAGCCGTGGGGCCTTTATGGGCAAGTTTTAGGAATATAGCAAGCGAAAGAACGATAAAAAGTAAAAATTAGGACTTATCACAAAAAAGAAGTTTGCTCAAAACTTGAATTAAGTAATTAAAATTATTAAGATGAAAATAAGTATTAAACTAATCCACTGGTTGCCAAGGGTTATATGTATACTAGCTATCCTGTTTATCAGTATGTTCGCGCTCGATGCTTTTAATCATGAAAAAACAATCTGGCAACAGATTGCTGATTTTCTTATGCATCTCATTCCATCTTTTGTTTTAATCATTTTTCTGATCATTGCATGGAAACGGGAATTTATTGGTGGTATACTATTTATTTTAATTGGGCTTGGATTTAGTCCATTTATCTTCACGCATAATTATAATATGAACCAATCTGTATGGATGAGTCTTATGATCATTCTTATTACTACAATCCCGTTTGTCATTGTAGGAATTCTTTTCATTGTGAGTCATAGAATAAAGAAAAAGAATTTTTCATCTTCAACAAAAAACCAATAAGTAAATATCAAACCAGCCCATAACAACGTGTATGATCAATTGCTTGGTCACTGCCGACTTACGAAAATTCCACTGGAATTTTCCATCTGTGATTTGTTTGCTAAATTAATTGCTTAAACACGCAACTCACCCCATACACAAAATCATTAGGAAAAATACCTACGGTCGTTCAAGCCAAATCCCTTCGTGATCTTTCCCCCTTGAACTATTTTTCCTAAAAGCCCCACAGCACGGCTGCAGATTCGCCAAGAATAACCCTATATTTAATACCCAAAAACAGGCCCTAAATAGGAAAACAAAATTTATGACAAAACTGTTATTAACACTCTTTCTTCTTTCAGGATTAACCTTTATTTCGTGCAAAGAATCATCATCAAAACAAAAAACTAATACCGAAAACACGAAAACACATTCAGTTGATAACTTGACAATCTATCAAACCGAAAATTTGATTATTAAAAAACTATCAAATCATACCTATGAACATATTTCATATCTAAATACGGACGATTATGGAAAAGTAAGCTGTAATGGAATGTTAGTTATAAATGAAAATAAAGGAATTATTTTTGACACGCCAACGGACAACAAAAGTTCATTAGAATTAATAGATTTCGTTACTAATAAACTTAAAAGCGAAATAATAGCTATTATTCCAACTCATTTTCACGAAGATTGTGTTGGTGGAATAGAGGAATTTGAGAAACACAATATTCAAACATACGCTACTAGTCAAACTATAGAACTACTAAAAAATAATGGTCAAAATTTCTCTAAACCAATTAAAGAATTTGATAATAGTCAAACTTTAAACATTGGTAACAAAAAGGTTTATGCAGAATACTTTGGAGAAGGACATACTAAAGATAATATCATAGGATATTTTCCAGAAGACAATGCCATCTTTGGTGGATGTTTGATTAAAAAAGTTGGAGCAAGTAAGGGTTATTTGGGAGATGCCAACACGGACAAATGGTCTGAAACTGTTCGCAAAATCAAATTTAAATATCCAAATATAGAAATTGTAATTCCAGGACACGGTGAATCAGGAAGAACGGAATTATTTGATTATACAATTGAATTGTTTGAATTAAAATAGGGAGCTGCTAACAATGGCTAAGAAAACATAGGACAAAAAGGCTTTTAGAAAGGTTCGTTCATTTGGCAAATTTTTGTTTCTGTGGACAAGTAATCGCTTCGAAAGCCCTACATTTCTTAGACGAGACCGTTAGTAAAAATACCTGCGGTCGTTCAAGCCAGGTCACTTCGTGATCTTCCCTCCTTGAACTATTTTTCCTAACTACCCCACGGCTCGACTGCAAATTCGCCAAGAATAACCTTATATTTAATACCCAAGAAAAGGCCCTCACAACCGCTCGTTCGGTACTTTGCCTAACAAGGGCCATGGCGAATCAGCGTCTAATGGCTTCCATAGCTAACGCAAGCTGAGCTTGCTACGCTACTCGCCATAGCTGTGGGGCCGTTGACAATAATTAAGAATAAATGAATGACTATTTATTTAAATCTGCTTCTGAACTGGCAAGTCTGATTCGAAATAAGGAGGCCACTTCATCGGCTATTTTACGAGCACATCTTGAACATATTCATGAACATAACCCAAGAATCGGTGCCATCGTAGTGCTGTTAGAGGAGCAGGCGGTAAAAGAAGCGGAGGCTTGTGATAGAGAGGCTGAGGCAGGTAAATTTAGGGGTCCCTTACATGGTGTTCCGATGACGGTAAAAGAACAGTTTTGGGTAAAAGGTACCAAGAGCACCCTGAACAGCAACCGTTTTAAGGACTGGGAAGCTCCGGAAGACGCTTTAGTCGTGAAAAGATTGAAAGATGCTGGCGCCATAATTATTGGAAAAACCAATGTTGCTAAAGATCTTCTGGACTATCAGGTCAGTGGTGATATCTATCAGGATGGTAAGAATCCGTACAACCATGAATTTTCTCCGGGTGGAAGTTCAGGGGGAGCATCGGCTGCATTAGCCTCGGGGATGGTTCCTATTGAACTCGGTGGCGATATGGGGGGATCCATTCGGATACCTTCAAATTTTTGTGGCACTTATGGCCTAAAGCCCACTGAAAATACCATTCCGGGGCATGGGCTTTCACCCAAACCAAAAAATGCAAGAGGATACCTTTTTGAAATGGCTGTCCCCGGCCCAATGGCGAGAACACTCAAAGACCTGGAACTCTTGTGGACCATATTACAGGGACCAGACAAAAGCAACAGATCGATTCCACCGATTGCTTGGAGCAAGCCAGAAAAGAAAATGCTGAAGGATTACAAAGTTGGCTGGGTAGATAGCTGGCCTGGATATAAGACCAGTCAACAAACTAAGGACACTATTAGAAATTTCGTTTCCCTCCTAAACGGGAAAGGGGTAGAAACGATGCATTCACCGCTCCGAAATGATTTACATCAACGTACATTGGACATATTCAGTCGGCTTTCCTTTCAAATGATCCTTCAGGATGTACCCTGGTTCGTAAGACCCTTGATGATGCGGTCACTGAGAAGGGGATTTCTGAAAGGAATGAAAACAGATTTTTGGAAGTTCGTGGATACTTTTACTGATTATTCAGAACTAAAAGGGCGAAGGGCCCAAATCATCGAAGAATGGGAGACGCACTTCAATGACTTCGACTTTCTGGTTTGTCCGATTGGTTTCGGACCAGCCTATAAAAGGTGCAAGATCGGTACTCCAATCCATTATAACGACAAAGCCGTTACTTACATTAATTATGTTTGGCCCTTTAATGCCTGTTTTAATGGAAGTGGTCACCCGGCCATGAACATTCCGCTGGGATTAGGGAAAGAAGGATTGCCCTTAGGAATTCAGTTAGTAGGACCCTATTGGAGCGAACCAGATATGTTACATTTTACAAAATTGATCTCCGAATTCATTAAAGGATTTGTAAAACCCAATGGAATCTAACTATTGCCAACAACGCATATAAAAAATAACGGCTGATCGTTAAACGAATTGAAATTCCTACTTTTAATAAGCAATAAAACTATCTGAAAAGGCCGAATACTCAAACCCGCTGGTTTTCATATGCAACACCGTTGTTTTTAATTGTAAAAAGCTAATGAAATTACTCAAGCAAACGATTATCATATTTTTTATTGGATTTTTATCCCATAATTTGTTCGCGCAGGAGTTGAAAGAACTAGAAACTAAAATTGATAGTTATATCAGGCCTTATCTTGACATGAATGCCTGGAGTGGGCTAATCAATATTTACCAAAATGGCAAGCCAATTTTTCAGAAAGGTTATGGTTATGCCGACAAAGAATGGGAGATTAAGAATTCCTCTGAAACCAAATTTAGAATTGCCTCAATATCCAAAGTTTTCACTGAAGTTGCGGTTCTTCATTTAGTTGAAACTGGCAAAATTTCACTCAATGACCCACTGTCTCAATTTATTCCTGACTACCCGAGAGGACATGAAATTAGTATTAGACAATTATTGACCCATCGCTCTGGTATACCACACTTGAATAGTTTCCCAAATTATAATGAACTGAATAAATTAGCTTATGATTTAGAAGAAATCATTGAACTGTTCAAACATAAACCTCTTGATTTTGAACCTGGAGAACGCTATAGCTATAGTAATTCTGGTTATGTTTTACTAGTCGCTATTATCGAAAAAATCAGTGGTCTTCCATATGACGAATTTCTAGGAGTACATATCTACAACAAGATTGGCTTAAAGAATACGGGGGCAGACAATGATGCTAAAATTTTGAAGAATCGTGCACGAGGATATATGTTTAATGAAACTGGAGGACTTATCAATGCCGAGTATGTAAATATGAGTATAAAAATTGGTGGAGGTTCATTGTATTCAACCGCAGATGATTTAAACAAATTTGTCCAAAGCCTTATTAAAGGAAAGCTAATTGGATCCACTTTAGCGGAATTACCAAATTTTGGAATCATAGACGGAAAAAATGTTTTTACTGCTAATGGACGCGTACAGGGTTTTTGTCACCAAATTACTCATAGGATGGAAGAAGATTTGACAATCATAATTCTTGGGAATCACTATTCGAATATTGCATTACCAATCTCCCAAGATATATATCAGATATATACAAATAAAGAATACAAACTACCGATAAATTATTTATCCCAAAAAATTAATGTTGACTCAACAAAACTTATTAGATATGAAGGAACTTATGATTTTGGATTTGGTCCGGTAGGGAAAGTAAAAGTCATAGACAATAATTTAGGCTATTTAGCACCAGGAAGGAAAACATATGATATTTTGATTCCTATCGATGAAAATAAGTTTTTCTATATTCAGAGTTGGGTCTTACTGGAGTTTAAAAATCCGGACAAAGAATCTTTTAGAACGTTGAATTGGATAATGGGTGAAAATGCATATCCAGCAAAAAAAATAAATGACTAAACACAACAATGGCTATAAGTAATTGCTTGTTCTCGCCTACTTCTGAAAATCCTCGCGGGTTTTCAGTTTGGTCTGTATTTGCTAAATTAACCGTTAAACCACGTAACTACTCATAGCCAAAAGCGTTGACAATCATCAAATATCATAGAAATGAAAAATTTACTTTTAGCATTAACTTTTATTTTCCTTGTATCATGTGGTGGTGAAAAGACTAATAAAAAACAGGTGTCAATCCCAAAATTTGATATTGAAAAAGAACTTGAAGGAATTGAAGAATTGCGGTCCAAATTCACATTGGCATTAAAGGAGGGAAAATATGAGGATATCAGTGAATTGGTGACTCCAAATGTAAAAACAATACGAGCAGGGGGATCAGGTTTTGATGAAATGTTTGCACATGGAAAGGAACGCGGTACCTTTCCTTATGACAGTATAATAATGACTCCAACTGAAACCTATATAATGAATGACTCCATGGCATATGATTGGGGTTCCAGCAGGACATACTACACCAACAAAGAAGGGAAGCAAGTCGAACTTAGGAACTCTTTCTTGGCAATCCTAAAAAAAGTCGATGGTGAATGGAAACTTCATCGAGAAGTTGCCTCTTCAATTCTTGAATAAAACAATTGCCAACAAAATAGAATCAATGTCAGATAATCTAAAAATATTTAGAGATGAATATCTGAATGCTAACTCTTGGGGACAGCGAAAAAATGGTGTGCCTCTTGACCTTTTGGACAACCTATCAAATGAAGAACTTGAAGTTGCGGAAAAAGAGCTAATTGAAAAGCTGAGCTTAAAAGATGATTGGCCAATTCATGGGCTTGGCCATATAAAATCTCAAAAGGCACTTCCAAAACTGTACAATTTGCTTCAAAAAAGTAAGAAAGGAATGAAAGTTTCAATTGCTCATTCCATTTTTCAAATATCAAAAGATGAGGAAATGATAAATGTAATACTGACAGAGATGCCAAAACTTAAACATTGGTCCGAAATCATACATAAACTTTATCTGTTACCCACATTTAAGGATGAGAAAATTGATGCTTTGCTCAACAGTTATCGAGAACATAAAGATTATTTGGTTGCTTACAATGCGACACAAGCTATGGGGCAAAGTAAAATCATTTTTGAAATAAAAAAGTAAAAAAGCCCCTAAAAAGCTGTAAAAATGCACTAAACACATTTTACACTATACGTTGTACACAATACCCAAAACCCTCAGAATATAATCAGTACCTTCACAGAATGAGACATTCTAACCTAGTACTGATTTTCGCCATTACAATCCTCCTTTTTTCATTCTTAGCTTGCAAGAACAACCAGCCAAAACCAAATCCTGCACTCGCATCCATTGATTTACTTCGTGGCGATATTTTGTTGTGTGGCAATCCGCAATTTGGAGATGTGAGTTTTTCTATGGAATGCAATTACGATACCAGAAAGGCTTTTGACCTAGCTATTTCTTTATTGCACTCTTTTGAATATGCCGAAGCGGAAAAAGCCTTTGTTAAGGTCATTGATGCCGATCCGGAGTGTGCCATGGCATATTGGGGTGTGGCAATGAGCATCTATCACGAACTTTGGGCTCCTCCCGGTCCGAAGGAATTGGAAAAAGGCTCAAAGCTTCTTGAAATTGCCGAAACTTTACCGAAATCCGACCGTGCGAAGGATTATTTGGACGCTATCGGGGTGTTTTATAAGGATTGGGAAACCCTTGACCATAGAAGCAGAGAGCTCTTGTATGAAAAGAAAATGGAACAGGTTTATTTGAATAATGAGGACGATATTGAAGCTGCCGTACTATATGCCTTATCATTAACATCTTCTGCCGATCCGAATGATAAAACCTATAAAAATCAGCGGAAATCCGGAGCCATACTAGAAAAGCTATTCGTAGAATATCCCAACCATCCCGGGATAGCTCATTACATCATACACACCTACGATTATCCTGAAATTGCATCGCTGGGCCTCACCACAGCCCGAAGATATGCTGAAATTGCTCCGTCATCTGCTCATGCGCAACATATGCCATCCCATATTTTTACGCGCCTTGGGCTCTGGGAAGAATCGGTACACACCAATTTGAATTCGTCATCTTCGGCCATTTGCTATTCAGAAAGCGTTTCTGCCGAAGGGCATTGGTCCCAAGAAATACACGCCATGGATTACCTTGTTTATGCCTATTTACAATTGGGAGATAGCAAAAAGGTGGCTGAACAAAACGCTTATATGAAATCGATTAAAAAATCTTTTCCGTCAAATCATTTTGCCGTAGCCTATACTGCAAATGCCATACCAGCGCGTATAGCACTTGAGAATAGAAATTGGAAGGAGGCTGCAAACCTAGAATTACCCACTTTGGAATTCGAATGGGATAATTTTCCCTGGGAAAGATCCATCTTACATTTTGCCAAAGCATATGGCTCTGTTCGTTCCGGACATATCCCCGCTGCTGAAAAAGAGCTCGAAATAATCAAAACTTTCCATCAACAACTTTTAGACGTGAACAATGCTGAATCCATATATAAAGCAGGGCAAGTACAAATCGAAATAAAGATAATCGAAGCCTGGACCGCATTGGCAAAGGGTGATAATGAGGAAGCTCTAATGGTAATGAAACTCGCTTCCGAACTGGAGAGTAAAACATCAAAGCACCCCGTTACACCCGGTGAAGTCTTACCTGCGGATGAACTGTTAGGCGATATGCTATTACTCTTAGATAAACCCGGGGAGGCGTTAGCTGCTTATGAAGTAAATCTTGAAGGCCATCCCAATAGGTTCAATGGCCTCTATGGTGCTGCAGTAGCAGCCAAACGGACCGGCAATGAAGAAAAAGCCGTTTTGTATTTTGAGAAACTAATGAAATTAACCGAAAATTCGAATAGTGACAGACTAGAACTAAAAGAGGCCGAAGAATTTCTTGAAAAGAATACCATATAATATGAATGTGAGTAAAGCATATTTTATCATTCTATTGCTGATTATTTCTTTTGCTGTGTCTTGCAATCAATCTTCTAACAAAAAACTACCTGTTTATAATCCATCTGATTTTAATCCAGAATTGGTTCATATAAGTTTGCAAAACAAAAGTAAAAACCACACAGTTGCGGATTTTGAATTGATAAATCAAAACGGAGAAAGAATAACCCAAAATCATTATAAGGATAAAGTTTATGTAGTTGATTTCTTTTTTACAAGTTGCCCAACTATTTGCCCAATAATGACTAACAATATGGCAAAACTTCAAAAAAAATTTTTGAAGAATGATGAGGTTATGTTTTTATCATTGTCGGTAACACCTAATATTGATAGTATCCCTGTCTTAAAAAAGTATGCCATAGAAAAAGGTGTAGTAGATTCGAAATGGAATATTACCACTGGAGATAAAAAACATATTTATGAATTGGCTAGAAAAAGTTATTTTGCTGTTGTAGAGCAAGGCGATGGTGGACTACAAGATTTTATTCATACTCCCAACTTTGTACTTGTGGATAAGAAAAGACAAATACGTGGAATTTATAATGGGACCAACGATAATGAAATAGAACGACTAGTGAATGATCTTGAAATTTTGACAAACTAACTGGTTAATAGAATTCCTACTGGGTACAATAGCGGGTGTAAGCAATAGCCTCGACTCCCAATACATCCAAAATCAAAGCCAAAAAAAAATAGCATTAACTACAATCAACTGTCAGATAGAGCTACTACTCACACCCACACCGTCAGGAAAAATACCTGCGGTCGTTCAAGCCAGATCACCTCTTGATTTTTACCCTTGAACCATTTTTCCTAGCGTTCCCACAGTACGACCGCAAATTCGCCAAGAATAACCACATATCAAGAATAACCATATATTTAGTTCCCAAAAACAGGCTCTCATAAGCGTTGACTCGGTACTTTACCTAACAAAGGCTATACCGAATCAGCGTCTAATGGCCACTATAGCTGTGGGGCAGTTAGCTACCATACAAACAAACACTAAATGAGAACGAAAAGAACCTTCCCATTTTTACTTATCACAATAATTTTTATTGTATCATCCTGTAAAGAAGTCAAAAAAGAAAAGTCAATAGAAACTGCGGCGTCTGAAAAGGTGATACCAACAGATGATTTTATCTTTTCTACCCTGATTTCTAAAAATGGAGAAATTGTATTTCAGGAATATTATAATGGAAAAACAATAGATAGTCTTTGCGATGTACAATCTTTAACCAAAGGGCTTATGAGTATCCTTATTGGAATAGCAATTGACAAGGAGTACATAAAAGATGTGGATGAGCCTATTGTAAAGTATTTCCCGAATGAATTTAAAAATTTGACCGATACGAAAAAGAACACCATTACGATTAAACATCTTTTGAATCAAACTTCGGGACTTTCTTGGAAAGGTTATTTAGAACACGAAGAATGGTTGAATAATGAAGACCCAATTTCTTTTGTTTTGAAAAAGGATTTGGAGAATAATCCTGGTGAAAAATATAACTATAATTCTGGAGCTACTCATTTATTATCCGTTATCATAAGTAGAGTGTCCGGAAAATCAACATTGGAATTTGCAAATGAGTTTTTATTTGATGACCTAAATATTTATTCTACAAATTGGCAAAAAAGAAATAAAGGATATTATGATGGAAGTGGTCTTGGTCTCAAAATGAAACCAATTGATTTGATGAAGATAGGCCAATTATTAGAAAAAAATGGAGACTGGAATGGTCTACAATTAGTTTCTAAAGAATGGATACAAAAAATGTTCGATGAAAATGAAAAATCTTCAACGGAATGGGGTTTAAAAAACTCCAAACACGGATTTTGTTGGTATCAATCTGAATTTAAGAGAAATAAAATTGATTACGGAATGGGTTATGGGGGGCAATTCATAATTATGATTCCTGATAAAGAACTAATTATTGTCACAACCCACAACCACGATACACCAAATGGAATTGAACAACAGATGAAATTCCTAAATACCAAACTACCAAAACTTATAGAAAAATACGGTAGCTAACATTGTATATAAACCATAGTGCGAGTAGTTGTTAACACTAGGTTTCGGGCATTTTGAGAAGTCGCCAAATTTTTAAATTTGACTTGTTCCCAAAAAGAAAAAGTAATGATAAAATTATAGGTCACGAAGTAAAGGAGACCGTTGTAGCCCATAAAAGAAACCAAATTGAGAAATTATAAAGTTGAAATAGGCACACTTCGAGTATCTGATTATCAAGAATTGAGAGCGAGCACAAATTGGGCAAACATCAGGGATGAGGTGGTCAAGGCTGCACTTGAAAATGATTTGTTTTCAATTTGTGTGTTTGACAATAGCAGGGCAATAGGAATCGGTAGAATAATCGGAGATGGGGCCATTTACTTCTACATCCAAGATGTGATTGTATTACCTGAATATCAAGGCAAAGGTGTTGGTAAACTAATAATGGAAAACATAGAAAACTATTTGATTGAAAAAACAAGTAAGAATTCATTTGTAGGATTGATGGCTGCTGAGGGTGTTGGCAATTTCTACAAACAATTTGGTTATTTAAAACGACCTAATAGTAGACCTGGAATGTATAAAATAATAAAAAAATGACCACGAAATATGGGTAGGCTTACCGCTTGTGTTTATGCAAAATGATGGAAATGGAATCGGGAAATTTTAAAAGAATATTTGGTAGTGGGAATTATTGGACGAGCTCCAAACCGAACCAATCATAAACAACTCTTTAGGTGCAAGGACGCAACCTTTGAATGATTTCAGCGTTTTAGATTAAATACACTACCAATGAGAGTCCTTAATCGACTTCCTAATCTGTTCGTTATATTTATCGTTCTTCTCTCCTGTGAAAACGATGATAACAACGTTGACTGCACCACGGCACTACCGGCTCCAGACTGGTTTGAAATCGGTTTTTTCAATTCCCAAGGTGACCCGCTCATCGGTACCGTTTATCAGCAAGCCGATTTCCGGTTGTTCAATTCAGAAACTGAAATCTTTATTTCACCTATGCTTTTTGGTGATTCCGATAGACTCCTGGTCCCCTATCGCGAAATTGAATCGAACAAAGAGTATTACATTGAACTTACTCCAAGCGATATGGACACCTTAAATTTTAATTTTGAATCTACCCAAGGACCTTGTTTCCTGAATTTTGATTTGCAAGAAGTCATTTATAATGGTGACACTATACAAGTTCTAAATACCAATAGAGTCGATTTTATCAAATAAACAACTACTTACCCTGTAAAATTATTTGCAGACGGACCTTTATGCCAGCTGGTTTTCCGAAGTATCTCCTTTAATCAACTATCTTTAAGGTCTAGCGGATAATTTCAACAACTTATGTACACGAACCTTTACATTCAAGTGCCCCAAAAGGTACTTTTTACTATAGTATTGTAACCATTGTCAGCAATAAGTTCTTATTGATCAAAACTATTTCTCTTTATATGGCGCATATACTTAAAAACAAAAATCTGGAAGTATATATTGACTTTCCTAGTGACAACTATAACTTTTCAAGATTTGACTGGACAGGGAAAATAGTTAAAGTGAAATTTAAAAATGTCTATTTATCCAGTTTGGAAAGAACTGATGGCCTAGATGAAGATCTTTTCGGCAAAGGATTTTATAATGAATTCGGTATTGATTCCGCATTAGGTTTTGATGAGACCGTAATTGGGGGTTGGTTTCATAAAATAGGTGTTGGCGTATTAAAAAAAGACAATGCCCAATACCTGTTCAATGAAAAATACGAGATAAAGCCCTTGGAATTCAAAGTGATTCCTAACTCGAATCGAATTCTGATCAGTTGCAAATCACCAAAAATCAATGGTTATTCCTATTTTTTGAGAAAAGAGATTGAATTGCATGACAGTAGTTTTTCCATCAAATATCATTTAGAAAATACAGGTGAAAAAGATATTGTTACCGATGAATACAACCACAACTTTACTGCAATAAACAAGGATCTAATAGGTCCTAATTATCTTTTAAGATTTCCTTTTCAATTAAACCAAAAATTATTTGGGGATGCGGTCAACCCGGAGCAGAAAGTTAATGTTGAACAAAATGAGATTACATTCAATGGTATACCGAAGGACCAATTTTTTTTTAGTAATCTCACGGGCGGTGAAAATGTCCATGCAGCATGGGAATTAATAAATCTCGAAAGTAAAGTTGGTATTTCTGAGACAGGAGATTTTAAAACAGACAAGGTGAATCTTTGGGGATGGAGGCATGTAATCAGTCCTGAGTTATTTTATAAAATATCCATTAAACCCGGCCAATCTGCCAAATGGTCCAGAAATTATAACATATTTGAAGTGCGTTGAACCACCTAACAACACAAAGATGTGCAAGAACCATAGCACTGAAAACAAAAATGAGAGTCCTTAAAAATATCTAGGGTTCTGTCGCTTCACATCCAAGAATGCCATTGGTCAAATTTTTGGGAATTTATTTCCACTCCCCCTTCCATTTTAATTGTTGTACCTTGTTAAATAACTATTAACCAATTAAATACAACATGATGAAATTGAGTGTCAAATTTGTGCTGATTATGATTTTAGGAATCCTAATTTTTGGATGCAAGGAAAAAGTTGAAGTTGAAGAAGTGAAAATTGACCTGCTCAACGATGAATTCCCAGAGGCCAAACAAGAGATAAGCATGACACTGGACAGTATTGCCCAAAGCGTAAAAGATGGAAACCTTGATAAACTGATTTCCTTTCATGCCTACAGTCCGAAATTTACGGAGTTTAAGAATGGTGAAGTTCGTAATGACGGAACAGAAAACGAAAAATTCGAGCGGGGCGTGTTTGGATCAGTTACTGAAATTTTAAAATTCGATATGAACGATGTAAAAATCGCAGTCTATGATAATGTAGCGAATGTGACGCTTCATACGGATTTTCATCTAAAATTTGGCGAAGACTTGGCTGTGGTAAACGAACAAATGACCCTGTTGTTTCTCGACACTGAAAACGGTTGGAGAATAGTACACGAACATCATTCGCCTTTAAACCAGCCCGAAGAAGAGTAAATCAGTAGAACTTGTATTAGAACGTTCAAAACAAGCTGAGTAAAGTCTTTTGACCTTTTATAAATAACTCACAAAATTGTCGGGGGAAAGCAGTCAATAGCTTTTTATGGTAAAACCGAAGGTCAAGAATCTATCTTCTTGTTTTTGGTTTTCTATCACAATACTTTCAAACGTATTAAGGTAGTTTATTTTAAAATTCAAGAACTTCCAAATAGGCAGTTCAAGGGCGATATCTGATCGCCAACGATAATTGTTGCTTTGCTGAAGCGAGGGTTGAAAATAACTTTCATGGCTCAAAATTACTTTGCCCTCAAATAATTCATATTTTCCATTTATCCAAATAGTGGCACGAAGCGTATTGATTTCCAGATTTCCATCATATTCGGAAAAGTTAAAGTCGACTTCGGTAAAATCCGTTTGTTCATACTCGCTTGAAAGTGAAAATTTGAGCCAATGGTTTTCTTTGCTCAGCACTTTAAAAGTGACTCCAGCACCCAATAGGTAGCGCAAATCAATCTTCCTTCGAAAGTTGGTGCTAACAAAACCCAATAGTAAGGGGTATATTTTCCGGTCAGGATTAAAATATAAAAAGTTCAGACTTAAAATATCTTCATCTGCCTTGTCCTTTCCAAACTCTTGGTAAACATAGGAATTATTGGTCTTGAAAACCCACTTCTTCCAAGGCTTAAAGCTTAAACCCGATTTTGCCCTGAAAATCAAGGTTTCTACATTTCCACTTTGCCAAAATCCGGTTAGAGAAAGGTCTGCTTTCAGGTTGAGCGTATCACTTTCATTAATTTGGGCTGAAAGAAATATCGGGAGAAATAAGAAATAGTATAAAACCTTCCTCATGCTATTTCGCTGTCGAATTGTCCTGCTGTATAATGCTCGAAATATACTTATTTATGAATTAAACCTGCAAGTTTATTATTGAGTATGGCTTTATGAAACCAATAGGAAGCTGCCCTGTAAAATGGATGAAGTTGAAACCAGTCTTTCTCTCTCGCTATCTCACCAACAATTTGTATCTTTTAATCAGATATGGAGTATGAACTGATCAACAACGAAGAGGCCAAACAATATGAGTTTCATATTGAAGGCCAAGTGCCCAAGATTGAATACATCAAGGCCAAGGATAAAATCTATCTTACCCACACGGAAATACCTAAAGGATTAGAAGGAAAAGGAATTGGTTCTGCCTTGGTTAAACAAGCCTTGGACGACGTAAGAGAAAAGGATTTGACACTGGTGCCGCTTTGTCCTTTTGTGGCTTTGTTTATAAAACGTCATCCTGAATATAAAACATTGGTTTTAAAAGGAATAAACATCGGATAGCCATGGAAAGAGAAATTGTAAAAGAATATACCAAAGGGGATTTTACCGTGGTATGGAAACCCAAGAAATGCATCCATTCTGAAGTATGCTTCAAAACCCTCCCAGAAGTTTACAAACCAAAAGAAAAACCATGGATACAGCCTGAAAATGCTTCCGTAAAAGAATTGAAATCACAAATAGACAAATGCCCCTCGGGTGCTTTGACATACAAAACAAAAGGAGAAACAAAGATGGAAGAAACCAAAATCACCGAATGCAACATTGTTGAGAATGGACCACTTCTTGTAAGTGGAAATCTAAAAGTAACCTTAGCGGATGGCACTGTGGAAAGCAAAAAAAGATCTACTGCCTTTTGCCGTTGTGGAGCTTCAAACAATAAGCCCTATTGTGATGGCACCCATAAGGAAGTGAACTTTGAAGGATAAACCAATCCTATGAAACACTTGAATGCGTTGGCCTGTATCATTGTTGCCATATGCGTTAGCCATTGTGGGGAAAAGGCAGATTCATTGGACACAACAACCGAAAACCACGAACTGGCATTGTACGAAGCCATTGAAGCTTTCAACAATGCCTTTCAACACGGCGATGTTGTTGCTATTGAATCCATGATTACCGAAAATTACCTCCACACCAATGGGAACTCAAAATCCATACAAAAAGATAGCTGGCTCAACTATTTACTCAAACGACAAGCAGAAATTAATTCTGGCAATCTTCAAGTTACAGGGTACAACATGAAAGAGATGGAAGTTGAATTTTATGGAAATACCGCTGTTGTGACTGGAAAAATAAGTGTAGTAAGCAAAAAAAGGGATAGTATCCATAAAAACGCCTATCGCGTAACACATTTGTGGATAAATGAATCAGGGCAATGGAAAAGGGCCGCGTTTCATGATGGCAGAATTCAATGACCTTGGCATGTTACAATTTTAAATGATCAATTCTAACACTTCTATCTTCCGAAGCTTCTGTATCCACTAAAAAAGGCATAATGGTAACGGAACACAAAGAACTTCGCATCGATGCCGATATTATTCTAAGACCTATTGCATTACAACATGTCAAAGAAGTCTACACTAGCTTTGATGCGAATATCATTCAGTTTCTTCCTCTTGAAGAACCGCCCAAAAACATCGAAGAAACCATCGCATTTATTAAAAGCTCCATGGAGCAACACAAAAAAGGGACGGACCTGGTATGGGTCATACTACATCAAGATGAATTGGCCGGGTGCTGCGGCATACACTCCATACACACCAAACAACCCCATTTTGGTCTATGGGTAAAAGCAGAAAAACAAGGAATGGGCATTGGAAAAAAAATAGTGCATTACATGCCGCCTTGGGGTGTTGAGCATCTAGCTATAGACTTTATCAAATATCCCGTGGACCAAAGAAATAAGCGTAGTATTCAACTAATCGATGATTTGAATCTATCCATTCACTGTCACTATGAAATGGGAAACCAAAAAAAGCTTCAAATCGATGAATACCGATACTATAAAAGTTCTGATGGCTAAAATAGCCAGTTCACTTTCAGGGCCAATCCTACTTGAAAAAGAAATAGGATTTACTCACCCATGGCAGCAGCTACTGCCGCGGACAGTCTTTTGTAAGTACCATTTTGCAAACGTTCCCTTATCTCAGAGAAAGCATCCAATGTTTCAGCGATATCTTGCATGGTGTGCGTAGCAGTAGGAATCATGCGCAATAAGATAAGTCCCTTTGGAACAACAGGATACACCACAATAGAGCAAAAAATACCGTGATTTTCACGCAAATCCTTGACCAAGGCCATCGCCTCTGGAATGCTTCCGTTCAGATATACAGGGGTAACACAACTTGACGTAGTTCCGATATCAAAGCCTCTTTCCTTGAGCCCATTCTGCAATGCATTCACGTTTTCCCAAAGCTTTGCTTTTAACTCGGGCATGGTACGCAACATATCCAACCGCTTTAATGCACCCTTTACATAGATCATGGGCAACGATTTGGCAAACATCTGCGATCTAAGGTTGTATTTTAGATATTCTACGATTTCTCTATCTGCGGCTACAAAAGCACCGATTCCTGCCATGGATTTGGCAAAAGTGGCCAAATACACATCAATTTGGCCCTGGACACCTTGCTCCTCTCCTGCTCCTGCCCCTGTTTTACCAAGGGTTCCAAAACCATGGGCATCATCAACGAGCAATCTAAATTTGAATTTCTTCTTTAAATCAACAATTTCTTTAAGAATCCCTTGCTCTCCGCGCATACCAAAGACGCCTTCAGAAATCACCAAGATGCCTCCGCCAGTCTCTTGGGCCAATTTTGTGGCTCGTTCCAAGTTCTTTTCCAAGCTTTCCGCATCATTGTGCTTGAAGGTGAAACGTTTGCCCATATGCAACCTTACTCCATCAATAATACAAGCATGGCAGTCCACATCGTAAACGATGATGTCGTCTTTGGAGACAAGTGCATCGATCACAGACATGAATCCTTGATAACCAAAGTTAAGTAGATAAGAAGCTTCTTTATGAACGAATTCTGCTAGTTCTCTTTCCAACTGTTCGTGATAATCTGTATGCCCGCTCATCATCCTGGCGCCCATCGGATAGGCAGAACCATGTTCGTAGGCAGCATCACCATCCACTTTTTTAATTTCAGGTAGATTGGCGAGTCCCAAATAATCATTGATACTCCAGGTAATCACATCTTTTCCCTGAAACTTCATTCTATTGGAGATGGGTCCCTCCAATTTTGGAAACACAAAATATCCTTCGGCCTGTGAAGCCCATTTTCCCAAAGGGCCTTTGTTTTCAATGATTCTATCAAATAAGTCTCTCATCATCTACCTTTAATGGTTTGAATTGCAAAAATATAGATTTTTAACTAGCACACACAATGAAATTTTCACATAAAAAAACGACAATGGCTGGCATTGTCGTTCGCTGTCTCGTTTGAAACAAATTTTATTTGATATATTCTATTTTTTCAGGGGCTTCGGCATTTTGAAGATCAAAAAAGCCTTGATTCTCCATCCATTCGTTGCTGTAAATCTTGCTCATGTATCGCGAGCCATGGTCTGGAAAGATAACTACCACATTGCTATCTTCCTTAAATTCGCCTTCGGTATTCAATTGATATAAGGCTTGCATGGCAGCACCACTGGTATACCCCACGAACATCCCTTCGGTATGGGCTATTTTTCGAGCCATGTGCGCACTTTCACCATCGGTGACTTTTATATAGCGGTCTATTGTGTTGAAATCGGTCGCTGAGGGTATTAAATTCTTGCCTAAACCTTCTATTCGATAGGGGTAAACCTCATTGTGGTCAAATTCTCCAGTTTCATGGTATTTTTTCAGGACCGATCCATAAGCATCCACGCCTAAAATCTTTATTTCTGGGTTTTTTTCCTTTAAAAAGCGGGCAATACCAGAAATTGTACCTCCAGTGCCACTACAGGCCACCAAATGGGTAATATTGCCATTGGTCTGTTCCCAAATTTCGGGACCAGTAGTTTGGTAGTGTGCCTCTATATTTAGTTCGTTGAAATATTGATTGATATAGATGGAATCCTTCGTTTCGCTGTGCAAACGCTTGGCCACTTCATAATAAGAGCGCGGATCGTCCGCACTTACATGAGCAGGACAAACATAGACCTTGGCACCCATGGAACGTAGCATATCAATCTTGTCCGGCGATGATTTTGAGCTTACCGCCAATATGCATTGATACCCTTTGACTATACTCACCATGGCCAAACTAAAACCGGTATTACCGGATGTGGTCTCAATGATGGTACTGCCAGGTTTTAAAATACCTTTTCGCTCGGCTTCTTCAATAATATAGGCTGCTATTCTATCTTTTGAGGAATGACCGGGATTGAAGGCCTCCACCTTGGCATAAAAGTTTCCGGTAAGGGGAGCTGCGATTTTGTTTAGCTTAACTAAGGGGGTATTTCCAATTAAGTCAAGGATACTGCTGTGCGCATTTATCGGTTTCTTCATAACTGGTATTAGGTAAGGAAGAAACCCTGCCAAGGCAAAATTTCTTCGGCACAAAAATAACATTTTTATTTTTAAGGGACTTTTCCTTCCAAATCCAGTATAAAAGTATAGTCTTTTGCCGTCTCCTTGAGCGCCTTGAAACGGCCAGAGGCCCCTCCATGACCAGCATCCATATTGGTGTCCAAAAAGAGCAGGTTATCATCCGTTTTGTACTCTCGTAACTTGGCAACCCATTTGGCAGGTTCCCAATACTGCACTTGGCTATCATGTAGTCCCGTGGAAACATAAAGGTTGGGGTACGCTTGATGGGACACATTATCGTAAGGGGAGTATGATTTAATGTAATCATAATACTCCTTTTCATGGGGATTGCCCCATTCATCGTATTCACCAGTTGTCAGAGGAATGGTTTCGTCTAGCATGGTGGTGACCACATCTACAAAGGGTACTGAGGCAATTACTCCTCTGTACAATTCTGGAGCCATATTCACTACCGCTCCCATAAGCAACCCTCCAGCGGAGCCGCCACTGGCATACAAATGCGCCGCGCTGGTGTAGTTATTTTCAATGAGAAATTTGGAACAATCAATAAAATCGGTGAATGTATTTTTCTTGTGGAGCAGTTTCCCGTTCTCGTACCAAGGTCTTCCCAAATATTCCCCTCCCCTAACATGGGCAATGGCAAAAATAAAACCACGGTCGAGCAAACTCAATCGTACTGAAGAGAAATAAGGATCAACCGTGTGCCCATAGGATCCATAGGCATATTGCAAGAGAGGACTTTGCCCATTCACCTTGGTGTCTTTGTGATACACCAATGACATGGGAATCTTTACTCCATCACGGCCCGTTGCCCATAGCCGTTCGGTAATGTAATTTTCCTTGTTAAACTTGCCTCCCAAGACCTCCTGTTCTTTTAGGATTTCTTTGGTCTTGGTCTCCATATTAAAATCAATTATCGCATAGGGTGCGCCCATTTCATTATAATAGTAACGCAATTCTTTGGTGTCAAAATCCAGGTTTACGGTAGCACCGGCCACATAGGTTTCGCTTTCAAAAGGCAAATAATAGGCATCCTTTCCATCCCAGCGGGCCACTTTCAATTTATTTAGGCCATTTTCTCTTTCAGAGAGAACGTAGTACTCCCTAAAAATCTCCACATCTTCCAACAGCACATCTTCCCGATGCGGCACAAATTCTTCCCAGTAGGAAGACGCTGTTTTGTCCTCTGCGGCTCTCATCAACTTAAAATTGGTAGCCTTGTCCATATTCGTGAGAATGTAGAAATTTTCATCATAATGCGAAATGGAATACTCAACACCGCGTTCTCTGGGTGAAAAAATCTTGAATTCTTTTTCTGGATGGTCGGCATTCAAAATTTGATATTCAGATGTAAGCGTGCTCACAGAGCCTATTACAATGTATTTTCGAGACTTGGTCTTATAAACAAATGTGTTGTAGGTGGGGTCCTTTTCGTGAAAGACCAATGTATCTCCACTTGAAGGAGTACCGAGTATATGTTTGAATATTTTGTCTGAACGTAACGTTACCGGGTCTTTTTTGGCATAGAATAGAGTTTTTCCATCGTTGGCCCAAACGGAGCTCCCTGTGGTGTTTTCAATCAAATCGGGATAGATCTCCCCAGTTTTCAAATTTTTGATTTGAATATTGTATTGCCTTCTAGACACCGTATCCGTGCCAAATGATGCCAAGGTATTATCAGGACTTACTGAAACCCCGGTCAATTTAAAGTAATCGTGGTCCTCGGCCATCGCATTGCAATCAAACATCAATTCCTCTTCAGCTTCCAGACTTTCTTTTTTTCTTGAAAAAATGGGATATTCCTTTCCTATCTCATAACGTGTAATGTACCAATAGCCATCCAACTTGTAAGGAACTGAAGAATCATCTTCCTTAATACGCGATTTCATTTCTTTGAAGAGTTCGTCTTGAAATTGCTCCGTATGCGCCGTCATTTTTTTGTAATAGTCATTTTCGGCATTTAGATAATCAATCACTTCTTGATCTTCCCTTTCCTTCATCCAATAATAGTCATCAACGCGTACATCGCCATGTTTTTCAAGTTTTACAGGTATCTTTTTGGCAACCGGGGGATTCACGCTCATAAGTTTTTCGTTTTCGTTGTTGCAAGAGCCTGCAAAAATAAGTGATATAAAAAGAAAAAATAGTGTCGGAAATGGTAGTTTCATTGATTTTGATTTTGACCAATTTATTACTTTTGAAGACAAAATCAGCTAGTTATGTTTGGAGATTTTATGGGAATGATGGGCAAACTCAAGGAAACCCAGCAAAAAGTACAGGAAACCAAGGAGCGTTTAAATACCGTGATGGTGGATGAGCAATCTGCAGATGGTTTGTTGCGAGTTATCCTGACCGCAAATAGGGAAATAAAGTCCATTGCGATAGATGGTTCGTTATTACAAGATAAAGAACAGCTTGAGGATTACCTTATACTCACGTTGAACAAGGCCATTGACAAGGCCACCAAGGTGAATGAAACCGAACTTGCTGCTGTCGCCAAAGAAGGTATGCCCAATATTCCGGGGTTGGATTCTTTTATGAAATAAAAATTTGGGCAGCGTTTTGTTGAAATCCGCTTCAATGTAGTACTTAAAATAATTTCAGGACCGCGCTCGAAGTTACAGTACCAATAGCCTATCCTATTTCTTTTAGAATACATAGAAAATGCTGATGCATTACGTCGGTATAGTCCAAATGGGTGACGATGCGCAGTTTCCCCTGCCCCATTCCAATGATGGAAATTTGCTTTTCCTCCAGTTTGGCCAAAAAGTCTGTTGCCGACATTTTGGATTCATCAAGCTCAAAGATGATGATATTGGTCTCAATGGGTTCCACTTTTTTTATGAATTCCAGATTATTGAGTAGTTCACCTATTTCCTTGGCCTTTTGATGATCTTCTTCAAGTCGGTCCAAATTATGGTCCAAAGCGTAGGTCGCGGCAGCGGCCAAATACCCAGATTGACGCATTCCACCACCTAATATTTTTCGAATCCGCAGCGCGTCTTCTATCATTTTCGTATCACCGACCAATACCGAACCAACAGGACAGCCCAAACCTTTGCTAAAACACACACTAATGGAATCAAAAAGTTTCCCGTAGGCTTTTGCGTCATGCTTTTTGGCCACAAGGGCATTCCAGAGCCGTGCCCCATCCAAATGATACTTTAAACCATGGTCTTTGCATACTTCCCTTATTTTTTGTAGCTCATCGAAATCCCAACAGGCCCCGCCTCCTTTATTGGTCGTATTTTCAATGCACACCAGGGACGTTTTGGGACTGTGGTAAAAATCAGGAGGGTTAATGGCTGCCAATACCTGATCGGCGGTCATCATCCCCCGGTGTCCATCCACCAGTTTACAGGAGACCCCACTATTAAAACTTACACCACCCCCTTCATAATTGTAAACATGTGCATATTTATCACAAATAAGTTGGTCCCCAGGTTGGGTGTGCAATTTTATTGCCGTTTGATTGGTCATGGTACCACTTGGAAAAAAAAGCGCGGCTTCCATACCAAAATAGTTGGCCACTTTTTCCTCCAAAGCATTTACACTGGGGTCATTCTTGAAGACATCATCACCCACTTTGGCCTCCATCATGGCATCTAACATGCCAGCTGTGGGCCGTGTAACCGTGTCACTGATAAGATTGATTTGCATTAAAATTCAAGATTTGATTTACGTGTTTATGCCTTTTGAGTCATTTGATTTGCCTATTGATATACCCTTATGTAGTCGACCACCATTGCACTTTCAGTAAATTCCGGATGAATATCGGGCTCTATGGCAATGTTGAATATAAAGTAATAATCAGAATCGTAGGGCCAGGTATTTACATTTTTTTTTGCTGGGCTGTATTGGAAATGCTCAACTCCATCAACACTAAAAACCATTTTCTCTTGGGTCCATTCCAGCGAATAAATATGAAATGCGTTGGAAACATCTGTTATCTTTTGACCACCAAGATTTTCTACATTGTATCCATAACTTGACCCGTTATGTACGGCGCTTGATACATAATCCTGATTCTTTCCCCAATGCTCCAGAATATCTATCTCGCCACATTTGGGCCATTTGACCTTCCCAAAGCCTTGATTATCCCAATAAGCTCCGTCTTCATCAATATTGGTGTTCAACATCCAAATAGCGGGCCAAGTACCTACTCCTTCGGGCATTTTGGCCCTGACCACTACTTTTCCATATGTAAAGGCAAATTTAGAATTAAGCCTTGCGGATGTATAGTACTTTGCTTCCCCTTGATCTTCGAATTTCTCTTTTTTGGCCTTTACATGTAGGTATCCGTCCTTTAAATAAGTATTGTCTTCTCGATCAGTGTAATGTTGAATTAAACCACCCCACCAACTTCCCCCTGGAGATAGTTGCGTTTGATGAAACCATTTTTCAGAATCGATTTCTCCCGTTCCATTGAACTCATCTGACCATATCAACGTATTGAATTCAGAATCTTTTTCTCCCCGGAAAATTCTATATAAACCATCACTGAGCATGTTATCAATATCCAAAATAGTAAATGGACTAAATAAACCCACGGTAAATGTTAAATAAAGTAATGAGTGTTTCATTAGTTTTTAAAAGGTTTGTAAACTACAAGCTTGAGTTTGCATTCATTCAGTTCATACAATCCATTCCAATGGGTGACCCATCCGGGATTTTTGGAGCGGAAATGACCTTGAAATCAGATGGCTTTTTAAGAAAATCGTCTATACGACGAACTGTATCCACAGAAACAGGGCTTTTCCCGTTGGACAACAAGCGCGTTTTTAAATCCTTCAGGGATTTTATTGCAATCGCATTTACTTGCGGATGTACCTTATCATGAGCTGCTAAGTTCATCAGGTGGTAAAGTACTCGGTAGTTTATGGTTCCCTGTACTTGACTCCAATAACTGTCCTTATGCGCCACCCCAAAACTTTCCTGTATGGTTTCATCAAGTACTTTTTCCAGCCCCAGTTGACTTTTGTCCATACTCTTTTGCTGAATTAATCGTGAAGCACGTTCAGGATGCAACAAAAGGCCTAAGGTCATGTCAGCTGCTGTTTCGGCGGCCGAAAGAGCGTCAAAACTCACCCCTGTTCGCCCTTTGAACGATTCTCGGGTGCTTTGATAGCCAATTGCCCTAGGCGGAAAAAGGCCTAATTTATCCTTGGGTATTGCGATTTTATCAGCATGAAGTGTCATTAAAATGGTTTCGAGCGCTTTTTCTTGGCTTGAAGCACTGATAGGTTCCACCACACGCTGTCCATCTCCCTTAACAGCATAGTTATAATCCAAACCACCAATGAGTTTTGATGTAGCCTCCGTCTGATACCTATGAAAGAAGTACAACGGTACAAAAACATCCTCGAGCACTGAATTGGGCTCATGTGAACGGATATTGTCAATTGAAAAGTTATCCATGGCCACCTTTCTAAGTTCCATCACATTTGCAAGCTCGTCACTGGCATTTCGTCCATTATCCCATAAGTGTCCCAAGGCATGGGCCCCTCCCCGCGGTCTAGCATCTTGGTCCGATATGTAACGTAATCCATCATCCTGTGCCTTTTTTAAAATACCTATCATGGCTTCTTTTTCATCAGCTCCGTCGGGAAAGTCCATATAAGAATAGGCCACGGTAATCTTGTCCCATTCCCCAATACCAGTATCATATGCATTGGAAAAGTCTATTTGATCTCCATCAAGTTTAAGCTGCGGGTGGGGATAATCCATGACCGATGCGCGGTTGTTGGTGCTGGCGGCAAAATTGTGGGCAAAACCCAGGGTGTGTCCAATTTCATGGGCCGAAAGTTGTCGGATTCGCGCCAAGGCCATCTCCAGCATGGGCTGGTAGTTGTCGTCACGTTCTGCAAACGGTTGGTTCATCAGGGCTTGGGCAATCATAAAATCTTGACGTATGCGAAGGCTCCCCAGACTTACATGTCCTTTGATGATTTCCCCGGTTCTTGGGTCGGTGATACTGCTGCCATAGCTCCATCCCCTGGTGGAGCGGTGCACCCATTGGATTACATTATACCGCACATCTAAGGGATCCGCACTATCGGGCAAAATTTTCAGCTGAAAGGCATCTTTGAAACCTATGGACTCAAAGGCTTGATTCCACCATCTTCCACCTTCCAGCAAGGCTGAACGAACAGGTTCTGGTGTACCATTGTCCAAATAATAGACAATGGGTTCTATGGCTTCACTGATTGTTGCATTTGGATCTTTCTTTTCTAAACGGTGACGAGTCACAAATCGTTTCAGAATAGGTTCCTGAACAGGTGTTGCGTAATCATAATACGAAAAAGGGTAAGATCCGCAACGGGGATCAAACTCCCGTTTTTCATAATTGTCATCCGGTAATTCAATCAACGAGTGATGCTGCGCCACGGTAACCAAATCTGGATTGGGGGTCACCGAACGTATCCAATCTCCTGTAGGATTGCCTTTAAAGGTTAGGGTTACATCAAACTCCACATTCTTGGGAAAAGCCTTGGTGCGTTCAAAGGCCAACGCACTTTTTGATAGGTCTAAACTATAGGAACCCTGTTTTGTGTTTTTCAAGCGATTGGATACGCCATGGGCATCCCGCATCAAAAAATCTGTAAAATCAATTAAATAGCTTCCTTTGGAATCTTCCTCAATCTTGAACCCATGAAGCACGGATTTGGCAAAGGCCTGCTCCACCGATTTCCGCTCCAAATTGTTTTGTGTGTTTGCCCTGTATTTTAAATTGGGTTGCACCAAAAGCAATTTATTTCCTGCCTTTTTAAAGTAAACCACTTGCTCATTACCAAGCTGTCCCCTATCCAGGCCAATATCGTTACTGCCAATGCCACTGCTTAGCGAATAGACGTAAAGGAACTCTTTTTCCAGGTCATCCACCTGCAAATACACTTTGTCCGAAGTGTCATCATAGTAAAAATTAAAATAGCCATTGAACTTTTGAAAATCTTTGGTTTTCTCAAAGGTTTGGGCCCCTGTGGTGGCGATGGAAAAAAAGAATAAAGCGACTAGAAAATGGTTGTTTTTCATGTTCGAAAATTAGTGTCATTAAAAATATGTAATTCATTTTAAAAATTGATCCCGTATGCCATCTATACCCGAAAATTCCATTTTATCAAATATGACACCCTGTTTTTCAACAATTCTCTTTAAAGGGCATTAAATTTTAAGTACTATTTCTATAATAAACGATTGAAAATCCATACTTTAAAAGAAAAACCAAATGGGCAAGGTTTCGAATAAATCTATCTTTTCCAATTATCAGAAAAATGAAGGTCTTTTTGATGAGGTTTTCGATGAAAATGGCAATGTAAAGTCCGTGTATCAAAAGATTTTGGATATATACGGTGCGAGGTCCATTAAAGACTACGTGAAGTTGAACAACAAAGCGAAGTCATCATTTTTTAACCAAGGAATCACTTTTCAAGTATATGGGGACAAGGAAAGTCAAGAGAAAATCTTTCCTTTTGATCTTTTCCCACGAATCATAGATCCTGATGAATGGGATTTAATAGAAAAAGGGGCCATTCAGCGTAACCTGGCCCTCAATGAATTTTTATGGGATGTATACCATGACAAAAAAATAATTAAGGACAACGTGGTGCCTTTAGAGCTTTTGAGCTCATCACCAAATTATCTACATCAGATGATGGGTCTGGACCCTCCCAGCCGTATCTATAACCATATTTCTGGAACAGACATTATCAAACACTCAGATGGCAACTACTACGTATTGGAAGATAATATTCGATGTCCCTCTGGAGTCAGTTACGTGATTTGCAACCGGACTGCCTTAAAACGTGCCCTATTTGGGGTGTTCAACCATTATAAAACCCATACGGTGACCGACTATGCTGAGAATCTATTGTCACTGTTGGAGAGCGTGAAACCTCATGGCGTGGATGTGCCTGTTTGTGTAGTCATCACCCCTGGAATGTTCAATTCGGCTTATTATGAACATTCTTATTTGGCCAAGGCCATGGGCATTGAGCTTGTTGAAGGTAGGGACTTATTCGTAGAGAACGATTTTGTGTACATGAAAACCATCAGCGGTCCTGTTCGGGTAGATGTAGTGTACCGAAGAATCGATGATCTTTTTATCGACCCCATGGAATTCAATCCAGATTCAGCACTGGGTGTACCTGGCCTTTTCGCGGCTTACAAAAAAGGCAATGTGACCTTGGCGAATGCTCCGGGCACTGGTGTTGCCGATGATAAAGCCATATACACCTATGTCCCTGATATCATCAAATATTATTTAGATGAAGAGCCTATCCTTAAAAATGTACATACATATCATTGTAGCCGACCCGATGATTTGAAATACGTCTTGGACAACATCCATAACTTGGTAATAAAACCTGTGGACGAAGCTGGGGGATATGGCATATCAATTGGGAATCGGTTGACCAAAAACGAAATTGATGAGGTCAAGAACACGATAAAAGCAGCCCCTCGCAAATATGTGGCACAGCCCATCATGTCACTTTCCGTACATCCCACCTATATCGACGATACAAAATCCTTTGAACAACGCCATGTGGATTTAAGAACTTTTACGGTTTTGGGCAAAGACCAACAATTTGTACTCAAGGGAGGACTCACAAGAGTAGCCTTAAAAAAGGGGAATCTCATTGTTAATTCATCCCAAGGTGGCGGTTCTAAGGACACTTGGGTACTAAAACAACAATAAATATATGCTTTCAAGAGTAGCCAATAACCTATTCTGGATGGGTAGGTATATCGAAAGGGCCGAACATGTTGCCCGTTTTATGAACGTGAACTATTTTTCTTCACTGGATGCCCCCAACCAGCTTTCACAATCGAGACAATTTGTTTTGCAATCCATGTTGTTCATGGTAGGCAACTCTATCAATGATGCTTCTGTGGATCTGGATGAAGAACAAGTGCTTTATGATATAGCCTTGAATCCAGAAGAAAGCTATTCCATTATCAATAGTATTAAAAATGCCAGAGAAAATGCAAACAGTTCCCGTGATCTGATATCTACAGAACTGTATGAAAGCCTAAACAAGTTCTATCACTTTGTGATGAAGTATCCGAAAGAGGCGTTTGTAAAAACCAATCTCTATGACTTTACCATCAATGTATCGGAAATGACAGCCGTACTGCGTGGTAAAATTAGGGGAACCTTGTTACATGATAAAGTTTATGCCGTAATCATGATGGGGGTCAATATCGAAAGAGCCATCCAGATCAATCGTATCATCAATACCAAATTCAACGATGCTCAAAAAGCACAGGGGGGATATGGCGATACCATGGCCAACAGTTTTGAATGGTCCACCTTATTGAAATGTGCGGAATCTTACGACATGATGCGAAGGTTGTACAAAAAAGCCCCGACTAGTACAACGACACTGGAATTTCTGTTGTTGAACAGCCGATGTCCCCGCTCATTCATGAATTGCATTAATCAAGTATATAACCATGTAAAGGAATTGGAAAACAAGGCCGAACACGAAAAGCACAGCACAGCATTTTTGGTTGGTAAAGTCCGAGCTGAATTTGAATTCAAAAGAATCGAGGAAATCACAGAAGATGTTCAGGGTTGCCTGAACGGTATTCTTGATAAAATGTTCAAAATCAGTGAGAGCATGGAAAAGGAATTCTTCGGCTACTAACGCAAATTGACTAATTTGAATCCTTTGAAATAATCAAACAATGGGATATGACTATGAAATTGAATACGTAACTCGCAACACCTATGAGAAGGGTTTGAACGAGGCTTTCTGGCAATTTTTGATCATTCCCGAAAACAACGATACCCAAGAACTGATTTCGTGGAATTTTGAAAATGACTTGGGGATGGTCAACAGCGTTTCAATCAATGGTCTGGGCTTTAAAACAGTTCAGGTTCGCGCCAAGGAACAGACTGATCATATCAACTTCAGGGCATCATTCAAACTATCAAAAAAGGAAATAAATCCATATGATTTTCCGCTTCCGGAAAGCGTTGAACATGAAAGAGCCCTTTTGCATAGCCACAATTATCGGGTCGATCATGAACCGTTTCTAAGAAAAACCAAGCTGACCCAACTATCAGCGAAATATGAAAACCTTTTTCTGTTTAACAATAAGAAATCGATTTTTGAAAACTTGGTCGCCCTCAACAAATGGGTATTTGAAAAATTAATTTTTCAATCCGGGGTAACTGATGTGGGCACCCAACTCTCCGAAATTATTGAAAACAGGCATGGCGTCTGCCAAGATTTCTCCCATTTGTTCTGTGCCATTGCCAAGCAGAACGGAGTACCTTCCCGTTATGTTTCGGGTTATCTGCACCAAGGAAATGGTTTTTTTGGTGATTCCCAGATGCATGCGTGGGCAGAGTCCCATATTCCTAATGTGGGATGGATCGGTTTTGATCCAACGAACAATATCCTCGCCAATCACAACCATATCAAAGTATCCCATGGAAAAGATTATAATGATTGTGCTCCATTAAAAGGTGTAGTGTATACCCTAGGGAAAAACAAAACCCAATACTCCGTTCAAGTAAAAGCATCCCAACAACAGTGATGATTACATTAAAGAAGTTTATTTTAGCCTGAAATTGTTTGTAATGGTGACCACAGATCAGCAAAAAGATCTTATTGAACGCCTTGGTGCGTTAAGGAGGTATCTTTGACATAGATGCCAAACTGATTGAAATAGAGAACGAGGAAGAAAGAACCTTGGAACCCGGATTTTGGGACAACCCCCAAGAGGCCCAAAAGCAAATGCAGACCCTGAAATCCAAGAAAAAATGGGTGGAAGAGTTCAATGCTGCCAAAACCTTGATTGGCGATTTGGAAGTCTTTATGGAGTTTCTACAAGCTGGCGAAGTGAAGGAAGAAGAGGTCCAACAGCAGTTTGATAAAGCTCAGTTGGCCATTGAAAACCTGGAATTCCGAAATATGCTATCCGATGAGGGCGACGAATTGACGGCAGTATTGCAAATTACAGCCGGGGCCGGTGGAACGGAGAGCTGTGATTGGGCGGCCATGCTCATGCGCATGTACATCATGTGGAGCGAAAAAAATGGATATAAGGTCAAAGAGCTCAACTATCAAGAAGGCGATGTTGCAGGCATTAAAACCGTCACCTTGCAAATTGAGGGTGAATATGCATTTGGTTGGTTGAAGGGTGAGAACGGCGTGCATCGTTTAGTCCGGATTTCACCATTTGATAGTAATGCCAAACGGCATACTTCGTTCGCCTCGGTTTATGTTTATCCATTGGTAGACGATACCATTGAAATAGATATTAATCCTGCAGACATTGAAATCACCACGGCACGATCCAGCGGTGCAGGAGGCCAAAATGTAAACAAGGTAGAAACCAAGGTGCAACTGGTGCACAGACCTACCGGAATCCAGATTTCTTGTTCCGATTCTCGTTCCCAACACGACAACAGGGCTACGGCCTTAAAAATGTTGAAATCGCAGTTGTACGAAATAGAGCTTAGAAAAAAGCAGGAAGCCCGTGCAGAAATTGAATCCTCAAAAATGAAGATTGAGTGGGGCTCACAAATAAGAAATTATGTGATGCATCCCTATAAACTGGTGAAGGACGTGCGCACCGGAGAAGAAACCGGTAATGTGGATGCCGTTATGGATGGGGAGCTAAATCCTTTTTTAAAGGCTTATCTCATGATGATGGGTCAAAGCGAAGAACAATAATCTATATGCTATGTTGAAGATTTATCACAATCCAAGATGCAGAAAATCGAGGGAAGGGCTGGCATTGCTCGAAGAATCCGGACAGGAATTTGAAGTGGTCAAATACCTAGAGAATATTCCAACCGAAGAGGAACTTAAAACCGTAATTCAATATTTAGGTGTTGCGCCTGAGGGTTTGGTTCGAAAAAACGAAGCCATTTGGAAAGAAAAGTATAAAGGAAAATCGCTATCTGATGATGAGATTGTCCAAGCCATGGTCCAGAATCCGAAGCTTATTGAAAGACCTATTGTTGTTAAAGGTACCAAAGCAGTTTTGGGAAGACCACCTGAAAACATCAAGGCATTACTTTGAATTTGGTAAGGTTATTGCTCAGTATGGTATCAAACCTTAGGCATTTAATCTGTTTTTAACTGCTTTAGGGTAAAACTTTATTATTTTTACAGCTTTAGCGATATTATGACTTTCAGCAAAATCAAAACCCTTGTCTTTCTTTCATGTTTGATTGGGCTTATTTCAGCGCATGATCTAGTTGCGCAATTCGGCTATGGAAATCCCATGGGGAGAAGAGCTGGTTTTGGTAGGCAACAGAGTATTATACCCCAATCCCAAAGCACTCCTGAGGAAACAACCCCTCCAACGGCCGATGAACTTGTTGACCAACAAATGCCTATAATTACTGAAGCTTTGGAATTGGACCCCTTTGAAGAAGCTGTGGTACGAACAACACTAGTTAAATCTGTCCAGCAGCGAATAGAACTGGAGATTTTGGCTCTAGACCCTCTAAAAATGAAAGAAGAGGTAGAAAAAATTAAGAAAAGACAGGATGAGGAAATAAAAGCTGGACTTCCGCCGGACAAGTTCGATGCTTATTTAGAACTGCAAGAAAACAAGTTCAAAGCAAAAAAGAAGAAGAAAAAGAAGAATAAGAAAAAAGAGAAATCATAAAAAAAAAAGAGGCTTTTGGCCTCTTTTTTTATGGTGTAGTATCTTGCTCTGCTCGTTTAGCTTCCCTTTTTTCCTTAAGCATCTCCCTAAGGTTACCCACTAACCAATAAGGAACCACAAAGGTCAATAAGAAAATCATCAACCAAAAACCAATGGTAAGTATTGTCAAAAAAGCTAAAAAACCTAAATACTGGTCAAACTCGAACATTATTTTATTCTTTTATGTACACAAAGATACCGCAGTTTGGATAAAAAAAACAAATCTCCCATCAAAAAAGTGCATTTGCCTAAATAAGCTACCAAATTTTTTCCCTAACCCCTACATTTGTATCATTAAAACTTGAACTATGAGCTTTAGAATTGAAAAGGATACGATGGGCAAGGTTAAAGTGCCCGCTGATAAATATTGGGGGGCGCAAACTGAACGATCCCGTAACAATTTTAAAATTGGAGCACCTGCGTCCATGCCCTTGGAGATTGTTTATGGTTTTGCGTATCTAAAAAAGGCAGCGGCCTATACCAATCACGAACTTGGAGTTCTTCCTGTAGAAAAAAGAGATTTGATCGCAAAGGTTTGTGACGAGATTTTAGCAGGCCAGCATGATGGTCAATTTCCTTTGGTGATTTGGCAAACAGGCTCAGGTACCCAGAGCAACATGAATGTGAACGAAGTGATTGCCAACAGAGCTCATGAATTAACAGGTAAGAAAATTGGTGAAGGAGAGAAGACCATCCAACCCAACGACGATGTGAACAAAAGCCAATCCTCAAACGACACCTTTCCTACGGGAATGCACATAGCAGCCTATAAAAAAGTGGTGGAAGTAACCATTCCGGGAATTACCCAACTACGAGATACTTTGGCAAAAAAGGCCAAGGAGTTTCAAAGGGTGGTCAAAATTGGCCGTACCCATTTAATGGATGCCACTCCCCTAACCTTGGGACAAGAATTTTCCGGATATGTTTCCCAATTGGACCACGGATTGAAGGCCCTGAAGAACACGTTGGACCATTTAAGTGAATTGGCCTTGGGGGGCACCGCTGTGGGAACGGGCCTAAATACCCCTGAGGGATATGACGTCCTTGTGGCAAAGCACATTGCAGCATTTACAGGTCTTCCTTTTAAAACCGCAGAAAACAAATTTGAAGCTCTAGCTTCCCATGATGCTATAGTGGAGACGCACGGAGCGTTGAAACAAGTGGCGGTTTCGCTCAATAAAATTGCCAATGACATTCGAATGATGGCTTCTGGTCCTCGTTCAGGAATCGGTGAGATCATTATTCCTGCCAATGAACCGGGAAGTTCCATAATGCCCGGTAAAGTAAACCCAACACAATGTGAGGCGCTTACCATGGTATGTGCCCAGGTAATGGGCAATGATGTTGCCATTAGTGTAGGAGGTACCCAAGGACACTATGAGCTCAATGTCTTTAAGCCAGTAATGGCCGCCAATATTTTGCAGTCTGCCCAGCTTATTGGCGATGCCTGCGTCAGTTTTGATGCAAACTGTGCTGTTGGAATTGAGCCCAACCATGAGGTCATCCAAAGGTTACTGAACAATTCGTTAATGTTGGTCACCGCTCTCAATACCAAGATTGGCTATTACAAAGCAGCTGAGATTGCCAATGCAGCACACGCCAATGGCACTACACTTAAAGAAGAAGCCATTCGACTAGGTTATGTCACCGCTGAAGAATACGATGAGTGGGTGAAACCAGAAGATATGGTGGGAAACCTTAAATAAAATCTGTTTCCTCTAGATTGGAAAAAAAAGAAAAGCCCGGCTCAAATAGTGAACCGGGCTTTTGTCTTAAAATGGATAGTGTATATTATTTTAGGATGAACTTGGAAGTCCCCAACAATTTTAGCTTGCTATCATATACATTCACCATGTAATTTCCTTTTTGGAAATCAGAAGCAGGCTTGTTTATGTAGTCACACACGTCCAAGGTGCTGTTTTCATAGTAGAAATTAGTTTCCTTGCTGTAGGTTATGGAAGCTCCTTCTTCAGTAGATTTTGAAAAACTATCACCCAAAACATTTCCTTGAGGGTCAAGTACTTCAATATAAAACTCTCTGTCACCAGCTTCAGCAATAACGTTGTCTGCTACAGTAAAGCACACTTTAAATTTATCAGTAGCTTTTGCTCTTGAAGTAGATACCAATTTTCCACTACTTCTTTCTCTAACAGCATCCACAGAAAATTTAGAAAGACTCAGTGCAGAACCTCTCTCAACAGCATCAGCCAATTGGGTGTTCTGAACAATTAAGGAATCATTGAAAACCGTTTGTTTTTCCAATTCAACAAAAGTACTGTCGCGTTCCATGGCCAACAAAGTGTTGGATTGAGTCAAGGAATCTACTTGTTTCAACAATTTCTCCCTTTCTGCTTTTAGCACACTCACTTGCCTTCTATATCTTGAAAGTGTAGCAATGTCAGCTTTCATACCTTGTACAGAGTCAATATATTTTGCAATGTTGTCTCGCGCAGCAACCAACTCTTCATTAGTGGCATTGCTCTCTAAGATAGCTTTGTCATACTCGGCTTTCAAATTGTTCAAATCTTCTACAACCACAGCTTTTTCACTCTGAAGAGCTTCGGTGGTCTTTTTCTTATCTTGGTAAAGACTTACGGTATAGATAATGGTTCCAAGAAGTACCACACCCAGTAGACCAGCGATTACCTTTAATCCGTTGTTACTTTTAGTTTCAGTCATAACTTTTTAATTAATTGATTCTCGTTATAGGGTTAATAATCAATCTCACTTGGTTTATATACGCTTTAGATTCAAATTTGGATTTTTAAGGACAAAATATTGTTCGAAAAAGTTAATTATGAATGGCTTATCGCTATTTTTAGGGAAGTTCAAAAAAAGTAAATCATGAAAAAACACTGCATTTACCTTGTTGTTTTATTGTTCTTCGGATATAGCTGCAAACAGGTCCAAAAAGAAAAGGAAGACTCAGTGGAAAACAATTCTCAAACTGAAACAAAGGCTTCTGCTGAAGTGAAGATAATCCCCATTCAACATGCTACGGCGATTTTGGAATGGAACGGGATTTCCATTTATGTTGATCCTGTAGGAGGGTCGCAGGCGTTTCAAGGTCAAAATAAGCCTGACCTTATATTGATAACAGATATTCATGGAGACCATTTCAGTTTGGAAACTTTGCAAGAGCTTGATACCGAAAAGGCCAAGATTATAGTCCCGCAGGCTGTCGCCGACAAAATTCCGGATGAATTCGCACCCCAAATTGATGTGCTGAACAACGGAGAAAGCAAGGAGCGATATGAAATCACCGTGGAGGCAATACCCATGTACAACCTAAGGGAAGACGCCAAAGATTTCCATATAAAAGGTAGAGGAAATGGATATGTGCTGAACATGGATGGACAGCGATTATATTTTTCAGGGGATACGGAGGACATCCCCGAAATGCGTGCATTGAAAAATATAGACATGGCCTTCGTGTGCATGAACCTGCCGTATACCATGACTGTGGACCGTGCAGTTGATGCGGTGTTGGAATTTCAACCTGTCAAAGTGTATCCGTATCATTACCGAGGAAGACCCGAAGTAAGCGATGTGCAACGATTTAAGCAGTTGGTCAACTCAGGAAATCCCAGCATAGAGGTGGTCCAATTGGACTGGTATCCCAATGATGATTTCTAAATTTTTAAAATATTACTCCATTTTAATCGTTTAGAGTATAAATCGACCCCAAATCAATACTTGACCTATGAATACAAAACTACGTTTGTTATGTGCTTTGGCATGCGTTTTTTGCATGCAAGCATCTTTCCCCAATCAATGTGATAGCTTTTACTCCAAAGTAACCTATGCGTTAAACCACACAAAAAAAGGTTTGTCTGCCACCAATTTTGAGCATCAAATGTATTATGCAGAAAGGGCTTTGGACGCGATTGAAAAAGGGAAGTCTTTTATGGCGGATTGCAGTTGTGAAAAGGCCGGAGATAAAACCATAGATGTTATGGAAACTTTGGACAAGGCCATTGAACCTGTGGATTGGGATGCAGGCAGATTTTTTACCAAAAAAGCCATGAGACAAATCAATGAACTCATTACCATTTTGGATAACTGCACTTTAGGCATATCTACATTACAATCAGTAGAAGATAATGATAGTGTCAAATTGGAGCATCAAGCCCATACAAATACAGCTGATGAGACCAGTTCCGAAAACTCGATGGAAATGGAAATGGTCAAGGTTTTTGACAAACATGCCAATGAAAAAATCGCCAACGCTGAAAAGGCAATAGGAAAACTAATTGAACTTTCAAAAACCATTGGAACCATCACTGATGAGGGAGTAAGGAACCCCAATAGCCTTTCCGCTCATCAACTTGCATATTTGGAAAGGGCTAGAAAGCTCTTGCAAGAAGGTATTGAGAACCTTGAGCAGCAAGAATAGTTTTTCGAGTTTATCGAATAAGCTTTTTATACTTTATGCGCTTGGGGATAATATCTGTTCCCAAGCGTTTCTTTTTGTTTTCTTCGTAATCGGAGAAAGAACCTTCGAAGAAGTATACTTGTGAATTCCCCTCAAAAGCCAAAATATGGGTGCATATTCTATCTAAAAACCACCTGTCGTGTGAGATGATTACCGCACAGCCCGCAAAGTTTTCGAGTCCCTCTTCCAGGGCCCTCAGGGTATTCACATCCAAATCGTTGGTAGGCTCATCCAGTAACAGCACATTGCCTTCTTCTTTGAGCGTCATCGCCAAATGAAGTCTGTTTCGTTCGCCACCAGAGAGCATATTCACCTTTTTGTTTTGCTCGCTTCCAGAAAAATTGAAACGGCTTAAGTAAGCTCTAGAGTTGACCTGCTTACCGCCCATCATTACCAGTTCTTGCCCATCGCTGAAGTTTTCCCAAATGGTTTTGTTTGGGTCAATATTGGAATGACTTTGGTCCACATAGGCAATCTTTGCCGTTTCCCCAACAACAAATTCACCTTTATCCGGAGTTTCCTCCCCCATAATCATTTTAAAAATGGTAGTTTTTCCAGCTCCATTGGGACCGATTACTCCTACTATGCCCGCTTGCGGTAAATTGAAGTTGAGGTCCTCATACAACAGTTTGTCTCCATAGGCCTTGCTCACCGCTTTGGCTTCAATAACATTGGTGCCCAAGCGAGGTCCGTTGGGAATATAGATTTCCAGCTTCTCTTCCAGCTGTTTTTGGTCTTGACTCAGAAGTTTATCATAATTTTTTAGACGGGCTTTTTGCTTGGCCTGTCTGCCCTTGGCCCCTTGTCTTACCCACTCCAACTCGCGCTCAAGTGTTTTTTGTCTTTTAGAGGCCTGTTTGGATTCCTGTGCCAACCTTTTTGCCTTTTGGTCCAACCAACTCGAGTAATTGCCCTTCCAGGGTATACCCTCTCCTCTATCCAGTTCCAAGATCCAACCGGCCACATTGTCCAAGAAATAACGGTCGTGTGTTACCGCAATTACGGTTCCTTTATATTGTGCAAGGTGATGTTCCAACCAATGTACTGACTCAGCATCCAAATGGTTGGTGGGCTCATCCAACAACAGCACATCGGGCTCTTTCAATAGTAAACGACAGAGCGCTACCCTTCTTCTTTCTCCTCCAGAAAGGACTTCAATTTTTTTATCGGAATCCGGAGTTCGGAGGGCATCCATAGCGATTTCAAGTTTGGTATCCAATTCCCAAGCATTGGATGCATCAATCTGGTCTTGCAGACTAGCCTGTTTGTCCATCAGCTTTTGCATCTTATCGGCATCCTCATAGACCTCTGGAAGGCCAAACATGTCATTAATCTTATTATATTCATCGAGAATGGCAACTGTTTCCGCAACGCCTTCCTTTACCACCTCAAGAACAGTCTTGTCGTTGTCCAATTGGGGCTCTTGTTCCAGATAGCCAACCGTATATCCTGGAGAGAAGACTACATCGCCCTGAAAATTTTTATCAACCCCAGCAATAATTCTTAATAGCGTGGATTTTCCGGATCCATTCAATCCTAGAATTCCAATTTTCGCACCGTAAAAAAAGCTTAGATAGATGTTTTTAAGCACCGGGGTATTGGCCGTTTTGAAGGTCTTAGTGACCCCGGACATTGAAAAAATGACCTTTTTATCGTCTGACATGAAACCGAAAATTTAGTTGAAGCAGATTATACCCTGCCTTTTAAAGCATTAAAAACCCAGGCAACGGCGAAAAAACCAATCCCAACAGCGCCAAAACCATATCCAGCTACTTCATCGTATTTGAAGGCTCCGAGGGCAATCATTCCCATTCCTACAAAAATCATAATCCAAGTGGCCCAAGCGAGCACGGTATTTTTGTTCATTCCCATATATGTGTTTCAGAAGAAAATCAAATATCGTAAAAAATGGAATAATCCTGTAATCAATAGGTGTTTTATAATTCAAAAGGAAAAACAATACCACTTTTCCCACGAACAGCATCCAACAAATCTGCTAAATCCAAGCTGTTCTGATGGGTCCAAAGGCTACTTTCCAATCTTTTCTCACGCAAGCATCGATGCACTTCCTCGATTTCATAAAAAAGACCGTTGCCCATTAACGGATATTGGAAGACCTCTGTTTCCCCATTTTTGATCCTTGAAAACTCATGGGCCTGATGCCATCTGGGATGAATGAAAAGTTCACCTTCCGAGCCAAAAATCCCAGCTCTAATTTCCGAATTGCAGGTAAATCCGCTGAACAACGATGCTTGAGCCTTGGAATACTCGAAAATCATTGAGGTCTGCAATTCTGTTCCATTGGAATGAAAAATTGAAACCGCATGGATGTCCTTGGGTTTTCCCAAAAGTAAGTACGCCAAGAAAATAGGGTAAATCCCAACATCCAAAAGGGAGCCGGATGCCAAATTTGGATTTAGGAGTCTCGATTGCTCATCACGATCTAGGGCATAAAACGAAAAATCAGCATGCAAATAGTTTACATCGCCAATTTCACCATCATCAATCATTTTTTTAGCAGCCTTGATGGATGGATTGAACCGAGACCAAAGCCCTTCCATCAAAAACACGTTGTTTTTCCGTGCCGCGCTGACCAATTCTTCAACTTCTCCCCTATTTACTCCCAAAGGTTTTTCACAAAGTACATGTTTACCAGCATTCATGGCCTCTATCGACAGTTCTTTATGAAATCGATGGGGTGTCGCTATATAAACGATATCGACTGCTTCAAATGAAAAAAGGGCTTTATAACTTCCAAAGGCCTCTTCAATATTATGTTCTTTGGAAAATCGTTCGGCTTTTTCCAAAGATCTGGAGGCAACTCCTACTATTTTGGCTTCATCCAATAGTTTAAGATTCTGAACAAATTTGGTGGCTATATTTCCTGGGCCAACAATTCCCCAATTGATTTTTGCTTCCATACTAAATCAAAAGTAATGATTATAACTCCTTATCTTTAGCCGACAGTAAGCAATTGGGAAATTGGATATGGATATTAAATTCAACAAGAACGAAGATTTCAATAAGTTAAAAAGCTCTGAACTAAAAAAACGCTTGTCGCAAGTGAAACTGGGAGGTGGCAAAAATCGCATCGAAAAACACCATGCCAAGGGCAAAATGACAGCACGGGAGCGTATTGAATATCTATTGGATGATAGTTCCGAAGCCATAGAAATTGGCGCTTTTGCAGGCGAAGGAATGTATGGGGAGCATGGAGGTTGTCCGTCTGGCGGTGTGGTTGTAATGATAGGTCATATAAAGGGCAAACAATGTATGGTAGTTGCCAACGATGCCACCGTAAAAGCCGGTGCCTGGTTCCCGATAACGGGTAAAAAAAACCTGAGAGCGCAAGAAATCGCTATTGAAAATAGACTGCCGATTATTTATTTGGTGGATAGTGCCGGAGTGTACCTTCCTATGCAGGATGAGATTTTTCCAGATAAGGAACACTTTGGTCGTATTTTTCGAAACAACGCCATTATGAGTAGCATGGGCATTACCCAAATTGCGGCGGTGATGGGCAGTTGTGTTGCAGGCGGAGCCTACCTTCCTATAATGAGTGATGAAGCTTTAATCGTTGACAAAACCGGAAGCATTTTTTTGGCAGGGAGCTATCTGGTAAAAGCAGCCATTGGAGAATCCATTGACAATGAGACCCTGGGAGGAGCTACCACCCATTCTGAGATTAGTGGTGTCACCGACTATAAGGCAAAGAATGACAAGGATGCTTTGGACAAAATAAGGACCATTGTAGACAAAATAGGAGATTTTGAGAAAGCGGGGTACAATCGGATTGAATCCAGAAAACCTGCTGAAAATCCTGATGATATCTATGGAATACTTCCTGTTTCGAGAGCGGACCAATATGATATGCTGGAAATCATAAAAAGGTTGGTAGACAATTCGGAGTTTGAACAATACAAAGAGGGCTACGGTAAAACCATACTAACAGGGTATGCCCGAATTGATGGATGGGCCGTGGGCATTGTTGCCAACCAGCGTAAAGTGGTGAAGACCAAAAAGGGCGAAATGCAATTTGGTGGTGTCATTTATTCAGATTCTGCGGACAAAGCCACTCGTTTTATTGCCAATTGCAACCAGAAGAAAATTCCTTTGGTCTTTTTGCAAGATGTCACCGGTTTTATGGTAGGAAGTAAAAGTGAACACGGGGGCATCATAAAGGATGGAGCCAAAATGGTGAATGCCGTAAGCAATTCTGTAGTTCCAAAGTTCACCGTGGTGATTGGCAACAGCTATGGGGCCGGAAACTATGCCATGTGCGGAAAAGCCTATGACCCAAGATTGATTGTTGCTTGGCCCAGTGCCGAGCTTGCGGTGATGAGTGGAAATTCGGCAGCCAAAGTTTTGTTGCAAATTGAGAAAGCATCATTGGAGAAGAAAGGACAACCCTTGGATGATGCTGCGGAAAAAGAACTCTACAACAAAATCAAGGATCGCTATGATCATCAGATTTCACCCTACTATGCCGCAGCTAGATTGTGGACAGATGCCATTATCGACCCGCTTGAGACGCGTAGGTGGATTTCCATGGGCATTGAAGCTGCCAATCATGCGCCCATCGAGAAAAAGTTCAATATGGGTGTATTGCAGGTATAACACAAACCTCACCGACCATCCATTTCTAGAATAACGTTCATGGTAGGTTCTTTTACCACTCTACGTTGTTTTGACTTATAGCCTGCATTGGAGAACAACAGTATATCCTTTTCCTTTGCGTGAATTATATACCTACCATTGTTATCGGTTTCAACCTGTTCTTTAGTCCTCATGTTTATCACCTGCACTCCAGCAAGCATTCTTCTGTTACTGATTACGAAGCCATATACTTTGTTTTGCTTATTTTTCTTTTTTGCCTCACGCTGCTCTATGCACTCTGCTTTGTCTTTTGCAACCAAGACCGACGTGTCCAAGTGGTAACCCATCCCCGATTCTGATATTTTTTCCCACTTGCCCTGACTTGCGTATCTTCTAAACGAACCTGATTCGCTGATTGCTGCTGGTATTACCAACTCGACTGCATTATTGCCGAACACTTGGACCAATTCGAGGGAAACTATAAAATCGTCCTTCACAAAAATGGAATACGGTTTTAAATTGACGGTACAATAGGTGTCCGCTTTTTTGATTTTATGCAAAATGTTCTTTCCGGAAGTGTTTAAATTGGTCTTGGGCGTTCCCCATTTTCCATCGCTATCATAGATGTTTACACGAACAAGTAGACTGTCCATATTGTTCTGCAAAACCTCAAATCCCAAAGAATTTAATTTTCTGAGCCCTTTCTTCACTGGTATTAGCGTTGCCAATTCTCCGCCAAGAGCGGTATCTTCCTTCCAATATCCAAAATTATTACTTCCGTAATTTTTGTGTCCAACCAATTCGTCCACAAACTTGGAATCAGTATCAGCATTGGTAACCACAACTTCCTGTAATTGTACTGCGGAAGGCATTAATTTTATCTCTCGGTGTTCATTATACCCAAATTCAATGTCAGATACATGTATTTTGAATGGCTTGTAGCCCAATGAAGAGAATATTACGTCTTCGTCCAGCTGAAGGATTCCTTGGTTAAATTCCAAGTGAAAAGCACCTTTCTCATCACTGACTGTTCCTATTCCGATGTTTATTATTCCAATGTTAACATAGGGAATGGGACCACCTGTTTTGGCATCTACGACTTTGCCCTTAAAATCTTTTTGAGCGACCAAAGGCATGGCCAAAATGAAAGCAAGAAGTATAGGAAACCGTTGGGTCATAAATTGTTCGCCAGGGTCGAAACACCCTTGTTGATATTAAAAAGCTCGCGATTCACATTCTTAACATCCAATTTAAACACCTTAGTCTCTTTCTGTTGCAACTTGGAACCATAATTGTGATAAATAGTTGCCTTCAGGTAAGTTGGGGTCAAACTTTTGTTGCCCAGATAGTTTACATTGATTTTCCAATTTCCTGGTAGCGACTCATCAATTAGAAATTCAGCGCATGAGTACCCCATTTCTTTTTCCTGTATGATTGTTGCCCTGTTTTCTTCCAAGGTATGCTCCCAAGTATAGAATTGCTTTTTGGGACTTACAAATTGCAAATCAAATTCTGCTTCACCATCATTCCATTCAAAGACCAGGCGAGTACCCTCAAAATCTTCATTGTCCACCCTGATTTTGCCAATTTCATCCTCGTTCAGCATTTCAGCCTTTTTCAAGGCCAAGAGATTGTTGAATTCCCTATTTATAATTTTTGAAAAGCCTGCTGAATCTGTTTCCATCATCCCCTTTTTCAACAAATAGAAATATCGGGAGTACAACACGGCCGCTCTTCTATCCTTGTTTAAATTTCGGTTACTATTGGAAAGATCCAAATAAGATTGGGCATATTGCGGTCTCAGGATAAAGGCTTGTTTATATGCTTCGTAGGCTTTCTCATACCGACCTTGAGCCTCATACATATAGGCCAATGCTTTTAGGTTTACTGCATTATTTTTAAAGAGGCCATATTTCCTTTTGATGATGTCGTCTGCATAATCTTGTTCATTTCTTGATTCATGAAAATGTCGATATGCATCCAAGACAAAGTGCGGAGAGGTGGCATATTTCACCACATTGGTTTCATAAACGTTTTTGGCTTCACTTAAGGATGTAGCGGACTGCAGCCGTTTCAAATATGTTGGTGCCCCTTGATTCAACTCGTTTTGAGTCAAGGCAGTGCCATCATAGACGTTATTGCGCAGTCTGCCCGTTTCATCATAGGTATCATTTTCATCATACCAGTTTCCACTGGCTGTTTTGGTGTTGATCACAATTACTCCGCCTTTGCCCAAAGTTCCATAACGTACAGTGCCCGTCAGCGATGGTATCAAGGCAATACGTTCAATGTTTTGCACATCCAAGAAATAAGGGAAATCGGTAAATATTTGACCATCGATATCATAAACTACGGGTACGTTTCCTCTTAAAAAAACAGAATTTATATTGTTGGAACCTGTAAAAGGTGTGCCTTGCGGTCCCCTTCCCCTACCTCTAGTAAAAGGCCTGGCAAAACCAAAATTCAAATTCGGAAACCGGCCTCGTAGCACGTTGACCAAATTGTACTCACCAGGAAGAAAATCCTCGTGGTCCAAAATTCGAATTGCATAACCTGCTCTAGATTTGTCCAAAGTTCCAAAAGCTGTGCGAATCTTTTTCTTTTGCTTTCGGAGTTTAACTTGGTTCATAGCAGATTCCGCTTTTGTATCAGCTTCGGTGACCGTCACATTTTGTAACTGCTTTACTTTAGGAGAAAGGTCAACATTCAAAACCCTGGTGACATCTTCAACCTTTATTTTCAGGGTTTCCATGCCTCGAGCTGTATAGGCAATGATATCGCCTGTTTCGACAGGAATCGCATAGCTACCGTCCTTTTTGGCTTTTGTCTTTACATCTTTGTCAACAACCTCAACTTCTGCATCGGACAGCGGTTGTTCATCATCGGAGATAGTTCCCAGGACAACACGATTGCCATTTTGGGAATAGGCATGTACAATACATACAAGAGCAACAAGGAGAGTCAATGATTTTTTCATAGCGGAAAAGTTTTAATGGCCAACAACGTATTGAAAGCGAAATACTTATAGTTATGAAGTTATGGAAACATTGAGAGAATATCAATTTTACTTTCCTAAATTTTCCTTAATTCGTTGGTCATGAAAAGATGCAACTACCGTCTATAATGATCAATCTATAAGAATATTGCCGGGGTTTTGGCTTCATCAGTTCACGCTGAACTTGGCCAGTTCATAAACTTCCTCGACCTCATGAAGACGAACCAAAAATTCCTCTTCACTTTGATTAGATCTGCCAAAATTGTATTGAACCCGACATTTAAGAAATGTTGGGGTTTTCTTAGCAGATGAACGATTGCCCAAATACGTCACATTCAACAACCAATCCCCCTTAGTTTCGGCACCCACAATTTCAAACTGTTCGTTGGAGAAACCATGACGGAGTTCATCTAAAATTCGGTTCCTGTCGCTTACTTCGGTATGCCCCCAATTGAAAAAACGCTTTTGGGGGTTTACAAACTGGACCACAAACTCAGCATCAGGGTTGTTCCAATCCAAAACCACTCGGGCGTTATAGGTGAGGTTGTTATGATAATTAGAATCTACTTCGGAAAAATCTAATTGATTGCGCTTTAAGTTTATCAGATTCCTTATTTCGGTTCCAATTACTTTTTCAGCTTTATTGAAGTTTACTTTTGGATTGATTTTCCCAGTAATCATGCCATTGAGCATATTTAAGGCCTCTTGATAATTGCCGCTATTTCTTTCAGCCAGTGCCATATCCAAATACGATTGTATCTTGTTGGGAAACAAATCCAACTTTTTATGGGCCGCCAATAAGGCCAGTTCGTAATTCTCTTTTTCCGAGCACTTTAAAAACATTCCCCGAAGTGCTTCGTAACTAGGATCCTTCTTTTCTAAAATATTGGATAAAATCCTCTTTGCAATTTCTGGGCTCGAGTCGTAAAAAAATTCGAATACATCCAATAGATATTCCGGTACATCCTTATAAGATTCTCTTTGTTTGAGATAAATGTCATACGCTTCTTTAAGAGTTTTGCCGTTCTTGAGTTCCTTTAAGTAAGGCGTCACCAAGGTTTTGTTGTTCACCTTTATCTTTTCATCGTAAACATTGTTCTTCAGTCGGGCCAAGTCAGGTTTATCTGCGGTACCTCCCGCTACCTGTGAAGTCTTTGTGGTAATCAAAAGTACACCATTGGCACCCATGCTGCCAAAACGGTTGGTGGCTGAAAGTCCTTTAAGCACTGTTACTTCAGCTATGTTCTGTGGATCTATAAAGTCGGTGCTCGCAATTTTTCCAGTAAATGAGTTTGAACGCTCAATTGGGACACCATCAATTACGATGAGGCCATAATTGTTTCCCAAAATCGAGTTACTGGGGCGCATTGTCACTTGACTTAAATCATCATTCTGCCCCAATTGTACCCCAGAAAATTTTCCTTGAATCGCCCTATTCCCGGATGTAGATACAGCGCTGATATCATCCTCCGTTATGGATTGTACTGCATATCCAATTTTATCGGGATTTTCCTTTCCAAATCCCGTAGTGACTTCATAATTCTCTGGCACTTCAATCTTTTCCCCTTCAAGAATTACCTCTTCCAATTGAACCCGCCCATCGGACAATGAGAAGTTAAGATTGCGGTTTTCATCCAAAGGAAACTCAGATACTTTGCCTTTATTGGAAATGACCAGCGTGTCTCCAACAACTCCATTAATGCTAAAGCTTCCCCCTTCATCCGTATAAGCTTTTTCATCAACATTCCCCTTAATATATACCAAAGCATTTTGTACCCCGGTGGTTCCCTCATAAACAACACCTGAGTAGGATTTACCTCTGGTATTTTGATTGTCCAGATCACTTCTTTCTGGTAGATTCACCAAATTTCCATTGTTCACAATCGCCAATAAGTTTAAACTGGCCCTATCAAATTCCTTTTTGCCGTTAATGATAAACAATTCGCCTTTAAACTGGGGAGACCCAGTACCTGCATTTTGATATCCATCCGTAAACAAAAGCACTTCACCTTCCCCTGCATAGTTTCCCAAATTTTGAAAGGATGTAGCACCGTCATAGGATAGGCCGCTCAATTTTTGTTTGAGTGCCTCCCAATTACCGTTGGATATTGTAAAACTATCTTTTGAGAGGACTTTATCACTAAATGTAAGCAATGTGACCTCGGCCTGTTTGGCAGTTTGGAAATAGGCATCCAAAAAGTAAAACTCCCTAAAGGTGTCCCGGTCCTGCATTGATAAGGAAACATCCCAGCAAATAGTAACTTTCTTACTCTGCTGTGAAAATGCCATGCTGGAAAGAAGCAATAGGAGTATTAAACTGTGTCTTTTCATTTTCTAATTGATGGCCAAAAAGTCAGTACTGTTTATTGACAACAACCGTAGGTTTTTATTCTTCTCACCCAATCGGAAGACTTTTATGGTTCTTTTTTGGTTTTTGGTATTGAAGTTATGGTATGCGGTTACTTTCAGATAGGTTGGGGTCAGACTCTTGTTTCCCATGTATTTTACATTAACGCCCCAAGTGCCCCCCTGTGGTTCATAAATAAGGTATTCTTCACTTGAAAAACCATGCTTTTTTTCTTCTTTGATTCGTTCAGGATTATCCTGCAGGGTATGTTTCCAAGTGAAATATTGGTTGTCAGGATTAACAAACTGTAATTCAAACTCCGCTTCACCATTATTCCATTCAAAAACCAATCTTGTTCCGTCAAAGTCGTCTTGGTTCAATTTCAATGTGGTGCTATTATTTCCAATAATTGCTCCGTTAAGCGCAAGCAAATTATCAAAATCCCTTCTAAGAATTGGTGTGAATGTTTTAGATGCTTCAAAAAAAGATTCATTGATCAAATGATTGTATCGAGCAAACAAATTGGCGGAGTTTTCCAAAAGACCTGCGTATTGGTAACTTTTGGCAAGGTCCAAATAGGACTGAACGTAGTGGGGTCGTAGGACAAACACATCCTTGAAAATCTCAATGGCATCCTTGTGGTCACCAGTTTCTTCCAATTTGTAAGCAAGCGCCTTTAATACCGTAGGATCCTGCGAAAATCTATTAGTGATCTCATCAGCCATGCTCATATCCTTCATATCACTATTAAAATAGCTAAAGGCATCCAAATAGAAATACGGCGAGCTGGCGTAACGTTTTTGAAGTTCTTGATATGTGGACCGCGCTTGGTCCCTTTCTTTGGATTGATTAAGTATTGACAAATACTCGGGCGGTCTGGAGGTAGAAGCCACATCCTCATCGTCGACAAAGTTATTTCTGAGCTTGGCTTGATCAAAAGGTTTTTTGGTGCCTGGTTCCTTTTTGGCCGTATTCCCAACCTTGGTATTTATTACAATGACACCTCCTGCACCTACGGAGCCATATTTTGCAACCCCTGCCAAAGACTCTATCACGGCAATTCTTTCAATATTATTGATATTGATGAATGTGGGTGCATCTGTGTAAATAATACCATCCACATCATAAGCAGCAGGTACCACATTGATAGACCGCAGCGCCCTTGGCAGGTATACCACTGGGACTGTTAAGTCGGTAGGTCTTCCCAACACTTTAGCTCTTGCTCCTCCACCAGGTCGTAAGGCATTGGGCCTAAACACCTGCATGCCCGGTATTCGAGATTGGAGCCCGTCCACAAAATCTTGTCCGGCCTGACTCAAATCCTCCCCATCTACGGTGACCATTCGATATCCGATACGCTTCTTGTCCAAAATGCCAAAAGCAGTCTTGAATAAATCCTTGTTGTTATTGTACTCTTCTAAAAGCTCTTTTTGAGATCTTTTCTTTCTCTTGGTAACCGTTACCCCATCCAAGACCTCAATCTTGTCATACATCTCAATATTCAAGAATCGTGTTACATCTTCAACAACAATTTCAATAGATTGCTTACCGACATAGCTATACACCAGGGTTTGCCCTTCATCCACACGAATCTCGTATCGACCCTTTTCATCCGTAAGCACTCCTGTTTCATCCTCCTTCACCGTGATGTTGACATTTTGTAACGGCATATAACCATCAGTTATGATGCCTTCCACTTTCTTTAATTGGGCTTGCGAAAAAACAAATTGGGTTATGGGAAAGACCAACAGCGCGAGCAAAAATTTATATTTCATAGCAATGCTATTTTTAAAGAACATTCAACAAAATTTATAACCGATTAATCCAATCTTAAACTAAGGCTTTTCTGTGCGATTTTTAACACATTTATGATTTTTTTAGGATTTATCACACTCCCAATTTGTTCTGCTAAGTATCTAGTTTGAAAGCTGTTGCTTCGGTCTGGGAATCAACATGAGTTCGGTTTGCCTCCCATTCACATATCGAAAACCATCTTCACCAAAAAAACCGGCTTCTTCCAGCATGATTCGAATATCCCGTTTCCATTCAGGTATGTTCACCGTGGTGTTTAACTCGATGGCGTAGACAGTGTTTTGGTTTAGGGGATAGTTTTCGCCATCATCTTTCATTACACCTCCCTGTGAATCCCACATGCCGATGGTAGTCCCTGCGGAATGCCCATACGAACCTAAGGGATGGGTATATATGGCCGGGCGCAGTCCTGCATCCTTACCCTCCTGTAATGCCTGGGCCAAGATTTGATTTCCTGTTCTTCCTTCAACCATATTTTTGGTTAAAAAGTCCTGTACAGCATTTCCATCTTTAAGGGCGTTGACCAAAAAATCGGGCGCCTTGTTTTCTTTTGGCTTTAAAACGTAAGCCAGTTCTTGACAGTCTGTGTTCAGTCTTAAATAGGTTATTCCAAAATCACAGTGCAAAAGGTCTCCACGCTGGATGATCATATTATCAGGTCGACCTGAAAACGAGTATAAATGTCCTACCAATTCTTCACTTGTACGTTGGATATCAACAGTGGGGTGAAACCAAGTCTCCAACCCCAAATCAGTTACTTTTTGGCGCATCCACCACTCCACTTCAGTTGTTGTTGTGATCCCCGGGGTTATTACCTTTTCTGAAAAGGCCTCTTCAATGATATCGTGGGTAATATCCACCAACTGACTGTATATAGTCATCTCCCTTGGGGTCCGTGTTTCAATCCATCTAACTGCCAATTGTTCCGCGGTTCCGACACGAGAATGGTACTTTTTGGGCAGATGACTCATGAATTCGTCATAGTCTGTTTTGTCCAATCCGTCGGCAATGTTATGGTCCTTGGAAAAGTTGAGTCCGATATTTTTTGGATTTCGCTCCTCAATCAATTCCATTAAACGTTTCCATTGGTTTGGTTCCTTTTCCTTGTCCCAAGCAGATACAATGCTTTTTCCCACATTGTACCGCGCCACGGCCAATTTGTCCATTGTATTCTTTTCTTTGTTCCTGTAAAAAACAAGAATGGTCCGTCTTCGGGCATTCAACCATGTGGCCGGTAGCATGGTGCGCAGTACTGGGTCCTCATTATATTCACGAGAAATCACAACCCACATATCAATGCCCGTTTCATCCATAAGTTGGGGTAGCAGGGTATTGAAGCGTTCCTCCAAAATTTCATCAACAACACGGGCCCTTTCAGATTCTGGTAATATTTGTTGTGAATATGAAGTAAGGGATAGAATAAATAAAAAGGTAAACAGCGCTTTTTTCATTTGATTTATGTTATTCAGGAAAGTTACAAACTCATACTATTAGGGCCAAGGTTTTATCGCGCTGAATTTTTCCTGTTGTGGTTTCAGCAAAGGTCTCAAGGCAAATAATTTCTCTGGGCACCTCATATTTATCCAACCCCTTCAATCGTTTTATTTGCTCCATGAGCTTTACCTTGTCGCATTTTATGTTTTCAACCACTAACACCAAACGTTCTCCCAAATTTTCATCTGGAAGTCCGCTAATAAAAAATCGTGAAGGTATAACCAATGCCAGTTTTTGCTCAATCTGTTCTGGAATCAGTTTGATACCTCCCGAATTGATGATACCATCATGTCTGCCCAACCAGATGAAACGGGTTTCATCGATAAGTTCTACCAAATCATTTGTTTCTACCTGTTGATGGGTAAGTTTTGGGGCATGAATTACCAAACATCCCCTTTCATCTTGTGAAAATTTTACATTGGGCAATGCCTGAAAATAATGCTTGTTTTGATTTAAGTCTCTTATGGCTATGTGACTAACGGTCTCCGTCATGCCATAGGTTTCATACACTTTACCAGAAGCTTTTTGCAGCTCTTTCTTTAGGCCTTCGCTCATAGGAGCTCCGCCTATTATCAATTTTTTTACTTTGGACAGCTTCTCCAAGGCGTTTTTAACCTGTAGGGGGACCATTGCCACAAAGTCATATGTTTTTTGTTGAAATTCGAGAGGATTGGCGGTAGGTTCCACATAGTCCAGATGTAACCCCAGAACCATTGCACGCACCAACATCATTTTGCCAGCTATACTGGTGCAAGGAAGACATAGAAGGGCTTTATCTCCAGATTCTAGGTTGAAATAGTTTCCAGTAGCCCTGGCGGAATTGATCATCCATTCCTTTCTAATCATAATCGTTTTGGGCTTGCCTGTGGAGCCTGATGTGGAAACGCTTAATTCCTCCTTTGGCGATATCCAATCCAAAAAGAATTCACCCATGGAAACTTCAAAAGGCTCTCCTTCTTTTATAAGGCTGTAGCCTACTTCACCCAAATCCTCGGCACTATATTGAATACCATTGAGCCTGAAATCGTAATGTAGGTTAAGCCAAATGGGGCTGCTCATCTTGAAGTGCTGTAAATTCTTGTTGGGCCATTACTTTTCCAAATAATTTTTCCTTCCAATTCTTCCAACCATATTTTCTTGAAAAAAATAGCAGAAGCAACGGGTAAATTACGAGCACTGGTATAAGTACGTCCCATCCCAGTCCCGGTTCTGAAACATCGCGATAAATGGAATGGGTTTGAAAGGCCGTCCAATCTGCCGTGACCAAAAGGGCCGTTATAAGATTGTTGGCCGCATGAAAACCGAGTGCCAGCTCCAAGCCCTCGTCCATCAACGTTAAAATGGCCAGAAAAAAGCCTGTTCCCACATAGTATACCATTATTCCCAAGCCCAATTTCTCCACTTCGGGATTCGCGATATGCATCAACCCAAACAAAACAGATGTAACCACCAAAGGCACCCAGCGGTTTCTGGCCCAAATACCAAGTCCCTGCATCATGTGTCCGCGAAAAAGATACTCTTCAAAACTGGTCTGCATGGGAATTAATATCACGGCAATTAAAAGCAGTACAAAGAACTTAGGGACATCAAAATTGAGCACATAATCATCAGGAGATAAGTAGATGTCGATTCCTGTAAGCAAAACAGTAATGCCACCCCAAAATGCAAATGCAAAAAACACCCGTTTCCAATCAATCCGCTTGCGGGAAGTGGTGAGGGAAGTAATTGATTGGTGATGCACGATATAGGTCCAAAGCAAAACCACTATCAAACCAAATGCTAGGGGTATCAACAATATGATCAAGACCAAATTGGAGCCAAGCTTTTCTATTATTTGGGCCATTGTATCCTCCACGCTTACTGGAGAGTTTATGGTTGCAATGTAGTTGAGGGCCATAAATGCTATAAAAGCCCACGGGATAACCGCATATTTCCAAAGGCCAATGTTGCCCTTATATCCTTGTTCTATGTACATATATTTTCAATTAAAGTTGTATTCCATTCTTTGTAAGTGCGATAATATAAATTTCCGTGTTCAACTTCCAAGGGGCATTCAAAATTGTTGGTGAACAGACCGCCCGTTCCCAAACCTTGTGGCATGGCGCTGTTTAGCGTGTAGGTCCACTGTGCAATGGCATTTAGACCGATATTACTCTCAAGAGCACTGGTGACCCACCAACCGATGTTATTGTTTTCAGCCAGGTTTATCCATTCATTGCAATGGGCGTACCCTCCCACCAGACTGGGCTTTAAAATAATGAATTGTGGTTTTATGGTTTGCAGCAATCTTTCCTTTTCGGCTGCTTGGCTTATCCCAATCAATTCTTCATCCAAGGCAATGGGCAAAGGAGTATTTGCACAAAGATTGGCCATACTTTCCCATTGCTGGGACTTAATGGGCTGTTCAATGGAATGAATCTGAAACTCGGATAATTGCTTCAATTTGATATGTGCTTCCTCAGCGCCAAAAGCACCGTTGGCATCGACCCTGAGCTCAATCTGATTAGGACCAAATTGAGACCTAATCGTTTTTAGGATGGATAGTTCTTTTTGAAAGTCTATGGCTCCAATCTTCATTTTGATACATGTGAAACCATCCCTTAATTTCTGCTCCAACTGGGAAAGCATAAACGCCTCATCCCCCATCCAAATTAACCCGTTTATGGGTATAGGAGCTTCTTTTTTGGTAAAATCTGAAGGGAAAAGTGTAAAAGTATCCTCTGAGTGCAAAGACAGAAATGCTTGCTCCACACCAAACTGAATGGAAGGGAAGGAATTCAATTTTTTCAGGAGCGCTGTTTCTCCCTTTTCAATCTGTCCACAGGTCCAGGCAAGGCGTTGCTCATATTCGGGCACATCATCAATACTAAGGCCCCGTAATATGCCACACTCACCTATTCCATACCTACCGTTCTCCTCCAGTATCAAAAACCAAGTTTCTTTACGGGTGAGCACGCCACGCGAAGTGCCACTGGGAACTTTAAAATTGAGATTATACTTGGAGTAGCTAGCTTTCATTCAATGGACTCAAAGTTAACTTTTTGAACCCAAAATGATAAAGATTTAAGATGGATTTTAGAGATTAACTGAAATTGAACCAAAAGCGAACTCCATCCACGTTTTTGTCGATGTTCAGTTTGGATTGCAATTGGTTTACCAGTCGGTTTATCAAGCGGATGCCCATGGAAGAATGGGTATGATGGTCTGTGTCTTCTGGCAATCCAACGCCATTGTCCGTATACTCAAAATAGCCTTGGTCACCATTTTTTCGTAAATGGATATAGATTTTTCCATCATCATCGTTTTCTGGAAATGCATATTTAAAGGAGTTGGAAACCAATTCATTCAAAATCAAACCGAATGGAATGGCCCGGTCAATATCCAGTTCAGTTCCTTCTGCGTCTATTGTAATGTTGATATTGTGTCCCCCTTTTTTGTAAACCGATTGCACACTGTTAATCAGACTTTCTATGTAGCCCTGCATCTCAATGACTGATAAATCGTCGTTCTGGTAAAGCTTTTGGTGAATAAGCGCCATGGCCTTTACTCTACTCTTTCCTTCTTCCAACGCTTCTATTGCCGATTTGCTTCGCGTATTTTTGGTTTGAAGACTCAATAAACTGGACACCATTTGGAGATTATTCTTTACCCTATGATGAATTTCTTTCAACAAGGAATCTTTCTCGATAAGAGCATTCTCGATAATATGTTTTTGCTCAGCAATCAATCTTTGGTTTTTGATACTCTTTAAGTATGCGTAAACCAATCCTGCAAAACCGAGTAGTGTGAAGATGAGGGATATGAACACCAAATTAATCCGTTCATCCTTAGCCTTCATTTCACTCCGGGCCAATTCATTGATTCGTTTTTGCTCATCAATCAACCGTTGGGAGTTTTCCAAGTCTTCATTGGCAACAATAGTGACCAATTGTTGTTTTATCAATGCTGATTGTTTTTGCGCCAGGGAATCCTTGATACGTTCGTTTCTTTTGTAATAGGTTGCAGCATTCCTGTAATTCTCCACCTTATCGTAGAATTCCGCCAACAGGCTATTTCTTTTGATGCTGTGCAGCACAGTGATATTATCAAACTCGATATCCAATTTTTGCTTCGCGGCCCTGAAGTTCTCCAACTGAAGATTGGCATCAGCCAAATACAGTGTGTTTTCCACCACCTCGTTTTGATGGATGTTCTTTGGGGAATTATCCAAAACTTCTATACTATTTTCCAACAAAGGAATGGCCTCTTCGTATTCTCCGAGCATCACATGGCATTTGGCGATATTTCCTTCTATCTCCGCTTTGAGCAAGTCGCTCTCAAAGAGTTGCTGTTCCGATTTTGGTTTAGAGATATCATTGAGATAGACGTCAAGATAAGCTTTGGCCTTTTTTAATTCACTCAGCGCAGTTGGTGCGGAGTTGTCCAGTCGCAAATAGTTTCCAACTTTACCGTGATATTTGGCCAATCCGTAGGAATCATTGTCTGCTATAGTAGGCTTGACCTCCATGATGTACTGGTTTCTAGCTTTCCTGTACAATCCCAGGTTACTGTAAATGTCATAAAAGGCAACATTCTCGGTGATGCCCATTTCCCTTTTTTGTTTCCTTATTTCGATTTGTTTGTCGAACAACTGAAGATTGGCATAGTTGTTATCCAAAACATTAAGCACAATTTTTCTTGAATCGGAATCAAGGGAGTCCAGCTCTGAGTGCAACTCTTTGGCCAAAGCGGTACTTTTGTCAAACTCACCCAAATCATTATATAATTGGGCCTGCATTACTTTGTACAAGCGAACTGCAAATGTATCCTTGGTCTTTTCGGCATTGGATAGGTATACTTTTACCGTATCCAACCAATCATAAGCTGAATTGGTGTTGTATCGATTAACAGAACCAAAAAACACCTCAAACCGCTCGGGAGCACCCTGCATGGATTGAAAGTCGTCCAAGGAGTTTTGTTCATCGCCATCAAGTACCTGCGCAACGGCAACTTGTACAAATATGGTACAAAGCAATACTAAGAAAAGTCTGGCGTAACGTTCCATTAATTTACCTGATAGTACATTCAAAAGTTTTGAAATGCTATTATTTATTTGTGCCCTTTACTATGTAATAGCCCCTTTCTGCTGAATGTAACATTGCGCAATCTAATGCTGAACAATGCCTTATTAATTATGCATTATTGTCAACGTATGGGGTATATAAAGAACGTTATATTGTTGTCAAAATTAAATCCATTAAGAAAGACTTAACGTGTATTGTTGTGAAACCCTCGATTTCTGTTGTGAAAGTAAACATGCTGTATGCCAAAGTACCATTGGTCGATGTTTTGTGTATTTTATGGAGTTTTACAAGATACCTGAACCAGAACAAACGAAAAAGGCCTTGTTTATTAACAAGACCCTTTTACGAGAACACTATATGAAAATGAAAAAATTACTTTCTGAATCAATTACACAGCTAAACTACAGTACTACCTTTCTCCCATGAAATTATTGTTGTGAAGCTTCAAATAGTTGTGGTGTCCGTCTCACTAAAGCTGTTTAAAATAAAAAACGCCCTCGAAAGGACGTTCATTTTGCGTTGAACAGAATTAAACCCATCAACTGTTCATGGATGAGATTATGAATTCTTTGAAGTCTTTGGAAATTGGAATCAAGTTATTATTGATCATAATATCCTTGGAATTAATGGCATCAATATGGTCTACATTTACAATGTAGGACTTATGTGCCCGATAGAATTTGTTCCTTGGCAATTTTTCCAAATAGTCCTTTAAGGGAGACCTTACCAAGAACTTCTTATCCACTGTATTGACTTCAAGATACACATTGTCCGCTTTAATGAACTGAATATCCTCAAATTGAATTCTATAATACAGGTGTTGTTTTTTAACAAAAATTGAATCCTTTAGTACGGAGTTGGATGTTATACCGTCCGCTACATCAGTTTCATCTTGTTTACCTTTCATCTTTGAGTTGTAATTGAAATTGGATAATGCAATTTCAATAGAAGTGTACAAGTCTTGCTGCTCAAACGGTTTTACGAGATAACCATCAGGTTTTACGGTTTTTGCATTCTCAACAGTAGCTCTGTCCGAGTTGGAGGTAACAAAAATGAATGGGATGTTATAGTTTGCCCTTATGTGTTTTCCAAGATCGATACCAGTTTTGTCCGAAGCCAATATAATGTCGATAAGAACCAAATCAATATGATTGTTCTTCAACACGTCAACGGCCTGTTCGTATACAATTACATTGTCTACAATCTCATAACCGATTTCCTCCAACATGGATTGCATATCATCAGCAATGATCACGTTGTCCTCTACAATCAATATTTTAATCGGATGTTCCAAATTGTCTAAAGTTTAGTGGGTTGTATCTCAAAATTACAAAAAAATATTAACTGCTAAGCAGTATAGCAAGGATAGTAAAAAAGTGCTGAGGGCCAATTTTTTTAGTTCGCCATCAAGGGCTTTGGGTACGTCTGTCATCATTACCGTGCGCAGATGTAAAATAATGGGGAAAAATGCCAACAAATAATAGGAATTAAGCAGTTCCACTTTTTCAATCCAAGTATAGGCAACAAAACAAACCAAGGCTAGGGAAATCAAAGCAAAGTGATATAACTTGCCATTTTTAAATCCCATTTTGACCACCAAGGTGTTCTTACCATGTTTTTTGTCGGAATGGACATCCCTGAGGTTATTTAAATTCAACACCCCCACACATAACAGCCCAATTGAAATTGCGGGCAACAGCGCACTCGCATGCATCGACCTGGTATATAAAAACATACTGCCCAATACGCCAAGCAATCCAAAGAACAGAAATACGAATAAATCCCCCAATCCGATATAACCGTACGCATTGGAACCAACGGTATACCGAATGGCCGCCCAAATGCTAAGGATCCCTAGCACCAAAAAGAGTGTGAAGAACAAAAAATCATCTTTTCCGAAAGCTCTATAAAGTAATATGATAGCTATGGCCAACGTTAGGCCAATGGAAATTAAAATGCCCTTTTTAAGAGCGCTTCGAGAAAGAAGGCCACTTTGGAGCACTCGTGCAGGCCCAATTCTGTCCTCATTATCCGTCCCTTTAACGCCATCGCCATAATCATTGGCAAAATTGGAAGTTATTTGAAAGCCCACCGTGGTCAAAAGGGCCAACACAAAAATTCCAACATCGAAAAAACCTTGTTTAATGGCAAGTCCGGTGCCGACAATAATTCCAGAAAGTGATAGTGGAAGAGTACGCAGTCTGGCTGCTTGTACCCAAATTTTAAATGATCCCAAATTAGTACGGGTCTTCAATTTTTATGCGCTTCCCATCTTTATAGGAGGCTACAAAAGCATCTTTGAATCCCATGGAAACCAACTGTTTTCTAAAAGACTGTGCTTCATCCAAGGTTTCAAAATTTCCTAGGGAATAGGCATAAAAAGGATTTGTCTTTACAAAGAGTGTATTAGTAAGGGCTTCAGAGGCCAGGGTTACGTTGTTATCCACAAAGGACTTTACTTGAACCGAATAAATTTTCTCCTTGTCCAAAAATGCTTTGGCCAAATAAAACTCCCTAACCAAGCTCAACTCCTCGTTTTGCGTCTTAAGATTATCGATCCTGGTTTTTATGGCATCCAAACTATCTATGGAAACCAATAGATTATTTTGATTTTCAAAGGACTTTTTGCTACTTAGGCCTGCGGTAAACGACGTTATGGCCAAAACTCCGATTAAGAAGAGCCCCGTGATTCCCATCAAAACATTTCGTTGCAACTTTAATCGGCGTAAATCTTTGTTTTTGAACTTGATTTGATCTAAAAGTCTTTCATTGATTATTTGGGCCTTGTCTATATCCTTATGCAGGTCCAACAAATCGCTTTCTTCAATAAAAGGCATATAATCTTATGTATTTGTGAACAGACTATGCCAAGCGCATAGTTGTCAGTGGGTTATTGTAGTGTATTACAAAAGTAAAGTTTTTAGTGAAAGAAAAAAACCTTATATGCTCAATTCTAGGGTTTAAGGCTATAATTTCTGGATGCCATCATCTTTGATTTCAATTTTACGCTCCCTATACAAAACACCTACGCCTTTTTTAAAAGCTTTTTTGCTAAGCTGTAACGTTCTTTTTATTTCTTCCGGTGAAGACTTGTCATGCAAGGGCAAAAAACCATTGTTCTCATTCAATTTCTCCAGAATTAGGTTTGCAGTTGGCTCCAGCATTTTAGCGCCAATGGGTTGCAAAGAGACATCGATTTTATGGTCCTCCCTACAATTTTTGATGTAGCCTTTTAGTTCCATCCCAACTTCCACTGGAGCGTACACATCGCTGGAAAACAACAACCCCTTATGCTCATTGTTAATAATGACTTCCCAGCCCAATGGTGTTTTACGACTTACCAAGAGGTCCACTTCGGCATTGACTTCGTAGGAAGCTTCCTCATTGGAAAGAAACTTGTTGATTCTTGAAGAGCCTGTCAGTCGAAACGACTTTTCATCCAAATAACAATGTACCACATATTTTTTTCCTTCTTCCATTTTTATGGCCTGTTCCCGAAAAGGGACCAACAGGTGTTTTTCTAAACCCCAATCCATAAACGCTCCATGGTCAGAGACCTGTGCCACCTCTAAAAATGCATATCCATTACGAACAATTTTGGGTTTTAACGTAGTTGCTATGGGCCGTTCACTGTGATCCAAATAGCAGAAAACCTCCAATTCCATATCGAGCTGGATATCCTCTGGAACGTATTTGTTCGGCAGTAGCACCTCGGTATCTTCGTCATCACTCAGAAAAACACCGACACTAGTGCTTCTGATTACTTTCAGCTTGTTATAGTTTCCCAGTTCGATCATATGTTGTAAATGAAGACAAAGCTAGCTATAAAAAAAACCGCCCCTAGGGAGGGTATTCCAAAAGATACGTAGCATTCAATTATATATAGATTCTTTTCCAAAATGCTTGGCCAGCATGTAATAGATAACTGCACGGTACTTATTCTTATCGGACCTTCCGTACCTGTCGATCACCTTGTTTATGGCATCCAACAGGCTTGGACCGTCTGAAAGCCCCAACTTTCTTATTAAAAAATTGTTCTTAACCGTGTTTAGCTCCTTCTCATCGGAACCGGAAACCTTTGATGAATCTGAATTATAAATAGCCGGTCCCAGTCCTATGGCGACCTTGGTCAACAGATCCATGTCGGGCGTTTCGCCAAACTTATCTTTAATATCGGCTGCATATTTCTCAATCAATTCATCTCGTTTGCTCATAACAATTAGTGTTCTTGTGGTTGTCTAATACGCTCTAAGATATGAAATCGAAATAGCTGAGCAAAATTTTATTATTTACTTTGCGAGGGGTGAAAATCTCCAGAATCTGTGGTTTTTCAGATGGCGAATAGAAGTCTTTCAAACTTGTTTTCAATTTTTCATCACTGGAAACGTTTTGATATCCAAAACCATACATTTGCGCCAAGTGCTTTGCATTGAGATTGTGGTTGGTTTCAAAGTAGGTAGAAAACTCCTTGGTGTCTTCTTTGCCCGGAAGTATCCTAAAAATTCCACCACCCGTATTGTTAACGACAATGATTCTAAAATCATTCCGTATGTGGTTGTTCCATAAAGCATTGCTGTCGTAAAAAAAACTGAGGTCACCCGTTATCAGTAAAGTAGGGTGCTCAGCATGTACCGCGCCCCCTAGCGCTGTGGATGTACTTCCATCTATACCACTAGTCCCCCGATTGGAAAACACTTTTAATGATTTGTCCATTTGAAACAATTGGGCATAGCGGACAGTAGAGCTGTTTGCAAGATGTACTTGAAATTGTTCAGGGATTGACCTAATAACCCTATCAAAAACCAGAAAATCCGAAAACGATATTTGATTTAGATATGCCTCCCTACTTTTCTCGTATTTTTTCTTGACCGTTTCCCAGTAATTACGGTAGGTATTTTTTGTGGTTGAAGACAATCCAATTGCCTTGAAAAAGTCATTGGGGTGCATCTTAATGTGCCTTGTCAAACAAAAAAAAGTGTCATAGGCCTTTTTGGGATCAATATGCCAATGCTCCTTAGGACGATACTCCCGTAGAAATGCCTTGATTTTTTTTGAGACTATCATTCCACCAAAGGTGACCAATAAATCGGGTTGAAGTGATTTAAAAAGTTTTTCTTTGTCCGAAGATTTCTCTATGGGGGCAATGACGCTATCGATACTGGGAAAGAAATCCGGATGATAGAGGTTGGAAGTGGTCTCGGTGAAAACCAAAGTTGCACCATTTTCTGCCAAAACTTCCAACACTTCTTTTTCCATGGAATTGGGGGCATTTACCCCGACCAAAACCATCACTTTGCTACTTTTTTCCCACTGTTCAGCCAGTTGATTCCAGTTTTGCGGTTCACTGACCCGTTTTGGTTCGTCCACAGTCAAAGATATTTCCACAGTAGGTGAATCAACCGTTCCATATAAAGGTTCTTCAAAAGGAATGTTGATGTGAACCGGCGATTTTTCTTGAATGGCAACATGAAGTGCCTTAGCTAACTGCTCTTCATTATATGCCTGTATTTCTTCTTGGGTTTTACCCAGTAGTTTTGGGCCAAATTTGGTCAGCACTTCGGGTGCATGGGAAATATCCTGTTTCAAATTGGCAGCGTATCCTATGTGCTTCTCCAAAACGTTTTCCTGTCGAATGGTCTGTCCGTCGCCAATATCAATTCGATAGCTTGGTCTGTCAGCAGAGACCACAATCAGTGGAATATCACTATAAAAAGCCTCGGCAACTGCTGGATAATAGTTTAAAAGTGCGCTTCCAGAAGTACAAACTACCGCTACTGGTTCTTGTAGTTGTTGGGCCATGCCCAGAGCAAAGAAACCAGCACAACGTTCATCCACAATGCTATAGCAGTTGAAATATGGATTTTTGGTAAAACCAAGCGTAAGTGGAGCATTTCTAGACCCGGGAGAAATGACAATATGCTTTGCTCCTTTGGATTGAAAAAAAAGGACCAATGTTTGGGCCGAGGGAATGGATGAATACATCATGGAGCACAAAAATACATCCCAAAAGATATTCCGCCAATTAAAAGCATCAGTTTACAGCACATTGAACATAGTCAGACTTTTATTTTGCGTCTCGGTCCATTCGCTTTCGGGGTCAGAGGCTGCCGTAATTCCCCCTCCCACAAAGATGAAAGCACTATTTGGATGCAACTCCATACATCGAAGATTGACGAAAAGTGATATCTCTTTTTCTTTCTCCAGATTGAGTTCGCCCAAGAAACCGGTATAAAAACCCCTATCATAGCCTTCATGTTTTTTAATAAAAGTGTTTGCTGCCGATACAGGAATTCCACAAACGGCCGGGGTCGGATGCAACGAGGTAATTATTTCACCTATATCGGTCTCGGGCAGCAATGTGCCTTTTACCTTCGATTTAAGGTGCCATAAGTTGCCTGCTCTTGTAGACTTTGCATCTCCCACCTTGAGTTTTTCCATTAGGGGTTGCAATTTTACTCTAATGTAATCAGAAACCAATTGTTGCTCCTCAATTTCCTTACTGCCCCATTCCGGTTCCTTGTGCTCTTGATAGGGCATGGTTGCAGCTAAGGACATGGTCTTCATAGTATTATTGCTTATTTGAACCAAGGTCTCGGGTGTTGCCCCACACCAGGTTCCCACCTTTGGATGATAAAACAGGTAACAAAAAGCCTGCGGGTAAAGACTTAAAAGGGTATAAAAAATATCAATAGGGCCTTTTGACCTTTCCACCGAAATTCTTCGTGACAGGACCACTTTCTCCAAATGACCTTTTCTAATCTCGCTGATTCCCTGTTCCACCAAGTTAATATGCTGTAGTTTTCCTGATTCGCCTTCATGCACCTTTTCCTTTGCTGGGGTCGCCAAAGTGTCCAAACTAATGGTTTGAACATCATCAGGTTGAACGAGGACAGCACCTTTTTCAAGGTCAAAAGGAGCAAAGACAAATCCCCTTTCTTTGAAGGTGACGGCCCTATTTAGCGCATCATTATGCTGGTAAATGGACCTAATTTCTTTCTCACCAGGTTTTCGATAACATGAAAACGGGAGTCCCTTTTCAAAAGAAGTGGCCATTTTGTTGAAAAACTTACCTAATGGGTTATGTTCTGGGTAATGCAATGGTGGTCAATTTGCAATTGGAGATCAAATGTCCTTCCTCGTTGGTAATCTTTATTTCCCACAGTTGGGTGGTTCTGCCCTTGTGCAACATGGATGCTCGGGCATACACATAACCCTCACTAATGGATTTTACATGATTCGCCGAGATTTCAATGCCTCGCACAAAAAACTGTTTTCCGTCCAAAAAAATATAGGAGGCCGCACTGCCCACACTTTCAGCCAATGCAACGGAGGCCCCTCCGTGTAATACGCCATCGGGTTGATGTACCTTGGGTGTTACCGGCATACGGGCCAATAAGAAGTTCTCCCCTACGTCGATATAATCAATGTCCAGGGTCTCCATCAATGTCCCCTTGCAGATTTGGTTGCAGACCGACAGAATTTTCTCTTTGTGTGCGTCCATCCTTCAATTTTTTGTAAAATTACACAAACCCATGGCAATCATATTACGCTAAGAAAACTTTATGACATCAAAAGAAAAGACTGTCGTCTACTCTGCACAAAACATCTATTTGACCAAGAATGAACTTGCACCAACAACAAAAAATGTTTGGCTGGTTTTTCATGGCATAGGCTATTTGGCCAAATATTTTGCTAAGTATTTCGATGCTCTTGATCCCACAGAAAATTATGTGGTCATCCCGCAAGCATCCTCTAAATACTACCTCAAAAATGAATATAAATATGTTGGGGCCAGTTGGTTAACGAAAGAGAATACCCAAATGGAAATCAAAAATGTGCTCAATTATATTGATGCGGTTTTTCAGGCTGAAAAAATTCCTGCGGAGGCCAATCTGATTCTTTTTGGATTTTCACAAGGGGTGTCTATTGCAACGCGCTGGATGGTACACAACAGAATACGGTGTAAGGCATTGTTATTGTATGCTGGAGGCATTCCCAATGAGTTGACCGAGGTTGATTTCGATTTTCTGGACTATGAACACACTTCGGTAAAAATTATTTACGGAAATCAAGACTCGTATCTTAATCCTGAAAGGTTAAAAACAGAGAAACCTAAGATTCGACGACTCTTTCAAGGGAAGGCAGAGATTATAACCTTTGAAGGGGGGCATGAAATGAAATCTGAGCTCATTCCCACGCTTATTTAAAATACTGTAAGGGCTAGTTGTTCGGGGTTTCAGCAACTTTATCCTCTGGATAATAATTGATTACTCGCGTAGTATAGGAATTGCCGGGCGTGATAATCTGTTTAACCCAATTTTTGGCTGGACTGCTGTCAAATTGAAAAATATATTCCTCCACTGACTTGGTCGTGGCAGTTTCGGTAACTACTTTTTGCAGTACTCCTTCTGAGTAATAATGCAACTGCTTGTTTTGGGACGCAAATTTCTTTGTGGCCAGATCATACAAAAACAACTCCTTGGATATTAGATTATCGTTGTCATCAAAAATCTCTTCTTGGGCTGTATTTGGCTCGCCATCGATAAATTCTTTTGTCAACAACACTTTTTGAAGCCTATCCTTTGTTTTTCTTTGAGAAGTTCGCACCGATTTTTCCAATATGCCATTATTGAAGATGCTTTTGGTTAACTCATCCTTGTAGGGGGTATACTCAAAAGTAGTTTCATCCACACCACCTGCACTTGAAGTTACAATTTTGGTAAGTTGTCCAAAATCGTTGTATTGATATTCTTGCTGTTCCAAAAAATCCTTATCGTATGAAATTATTTTTTCCACGATTCTTCGCCGCGGTATGGTATCGAGGGTATAAAAGTTGGCCATGGAAGTTGCCTCGTCCAACACGTTGTTCTTATAACTTTCCATCCGCTTCTCAACAAGCTCTCCTCCTTTATATTTATATAGGGTGATATCCTGGTCGGATTCGTTGTATTGTGTTACGGTTTTGGTTAGCAGTCCTGTTTCATTGAATTCAAACAACTCCCGGCCATAATCCGTGATTACCAAACAAGTTTTAACCTTTCCATTTAGGTCGTAGTCAGAAACTGTTAAGATTCGAACCTCCTGCGAACGAAGCGGAAATACAAACAAAAATAAGATGAGAAGTATTGGGACGTAGTTTTTCATCATACCGCAAAATTAGTTGGAATTGAGGCAACTAAAAAATTTAAAGCACACATCGTGCCCAAAATTTTACTGCGTGCTGATGTTTTCTTAAAACTTTCGTTCCGGATTAAACGGGGTTAAATCCAAAGTGGTTCTTTTATCGGAAATCACTTCGGTCACTAATTTACCGGTCGCTGGGCCCAAACTCCACCCCATCATGGCGTGTCCTGTTGCAATAACCACATTTTTAAAGACTTTGGGCCTGCCAATATAAGGAAGACCGTCTGGCGTAACCGGACGCAATCCGCAACGCGCGTTTTTTTTATCTTCTACAGGAATCCTAAGCCCCCTATAATAACTTTCTGCCCCTTTGGCAATGGCCTCTACCCTTTCTTTTCTAATGTGATGGTTTATACCGGAAAACTCCATGGTTCCCGCAAAACGGGTGAAGCCTTGCATAGGTGTGACAGCCATTTTGGACTCCATTAGAATTGCGGGCATGGAAATCCCTGTCGGTGCCTCCATATTGATGCGATACCCCTTGCCTGCCTGAAGCGGCAATTTCAAGTTTAACTTTTTTAGCAACTGGGAACTCCATGAACCTGCTGCAATAATCACTTCATCCGGATGGTATTGTGCTTTGTTGGTCGTAAGGCTTGTTAATTTTGACCCCTGTGTTTTAAAATCCACAACACTTTCCCCCTTCTTTATAACAACTCCTTGTTCTTGGAGGTAGCTGAGCATCTTTTCCATGAATTGTCCTGGCGTGGTATGCCTATCACATTCATAATGTATGGCTCCCAGGGCATCAAATTCCACGTTGGGCTCCATCTTGCTAAGCCCTTCCGCATCCAAAAGCTGAACTTCCAATCCCATATTCTTGGCTTTTTCTGCGACAGAAAGCTCATGGTCTCGCGATTTTTCAGTTTTATAGACCATGAGCAAACCCTTCTTTTCAATATGGAAATCACCCAGTTCACCGGACGTCTTCATCCCCTCATAAAGTTCCCGACTCAACAAGTTGATATCCCTGATTATGGGCATTGCCCTTTCTACCTTGGCCCGTGTCGATGATTTTTTAAAGTACCAAGCCCATTTTATAAAATCCATATCCAATCTGGGCTTCATATAAAACGGGCTGGATGAATTGAACATGTATTTCAATCCTGTGCTGATCATCCCGGGTGCCGCTAGGGGAACAATATGGCTTGGTGTGATGTAGCCCGCATTCACAAATGAAGCACCAGCATTAATCTCCGATTTGTCAACCACGGTAACCTTATGGCCTTCCTTTTGCAAAAAGTAAGCTGCGGAAAGCCCCATGATGCCACCACCAATCACTACAACATGCTTGCTGTTCGCCATAGGAATGAATTAAAATCCAATTATAATTCCAATTTGTAATCCAAGCCACCAAAGTTAGCACGCATTCCGTATTCAAAACCAACTGAATTGAAAATTTTATTTTTGAGTTTAAAAATTTATGCAAAGGATATAAGTTAATCAGCTAACCATCATTTCTTTAATGAGGTTTTGACTACTTTTGGAAAATTTCATAAAAAACATCAAATCCATGAAGCAGATTGCAATACTCGCCCTGGGACTTGCCCTTTCCTGCAACACGTCACAGAAGACCGTTTCCGAAAAAGCCCAAGGTCCAAAGTCAATTGATCCAGTAACCTATGCCCAAACCATCACTGAGGAAGAGCTGAAGGACCATCTATATGTCTATGCTTCCGACGACTTTGAAGGTAGGGAAACTGGTAAACCAGGACAGAAAAAGGCAGTGGAATATCTGAAATCACAATATGAAGCTCTTGGTATTCCTGCTGCAAAAGAGGATGGTGATTATTTTCAAAAAGTTCCTTTGGAAGTGTCCAAGGTGCCTGAAGGGAATATGATGATTGGCGACGACACCTTTTCGTTAGGTGAAGATATCCTAACTTTTTCCGCAGCCGAAGGAGAATTCCAAGAAATCGTTTATGTCGGATATGGAATTGAGGAAGGTACTTATTCTGACTATGGCAGTTTGGATGTCTCTGGAAAGTTGGTATTGATTAAAGCAGGAGAACCTATCGATCAAAATGGTAACTATAGTATATCCGGTACTCCTGAAAAATCGGTTTGGAGCAACATGTCTGAAGCTATGCAAAAGAAAACGGAATTGGCCGCAGCCAAAGGTGCAAAAGGGGTTTTGTATTACGACACCACAAATTTCCCTAGATTTAAAAGGTATTTTGAGTATATGAAAACCAATAACAGCGGTAAAATGCAGCTGGCTGAGGATAGCAATGACAACTATGTGATATTGCTAAATGAACAATCAGCCATGAGCTTAAAAAATGACATCGATACGGACCATATGCCAAAATCGATTGCTGCTGATGTGAAATTGGCCATTACCAGTGGCAACGACCAAGTAGACTCTGAAAATGTGGTTGCAGTGCTCAAAGGCACTGAAAAACCCAACGAATATGTGGTAGTATCCTCGCATTTAGATCATATTGGTATTACCGCCGATGGAAAAATCAACAATGGTGCTGATGATGATGGATCTGGTAGTGTTGCGCTTCTTGAGATAGCCGAAGCTTTCAAAAAGGCCGCCGAAGCTGGGGAGGGACCAAAGCGATCCATTGTTTTTTTGCATGTGACAGGAGAAGAAAAAGGTTTGTTGGGTTCCAGGTACTATACCGATATTAACCCTGTTTTGCCGTTATCGCGAACAGTGGCAAATCTTAATATCGATATGATTGGTAGAATAGACCCAAAACGTGATGGAGACCGAAATTATGTTTACCTTATTGGATCTGATAAATTAAGCACCGAACTTCATGAACTTTCTGAGGAAGTCAACCAAAAATATGCCAATCTGGAATTGGACTACACATATAACGATGAGAACGATCCAAACCGCTTTTACTATCGAAGTGATCACTATAATTTCGCCAAAAACAACATTCCCATCATTTTTTATTTCAATGGAACCCATGATGATTATCACCGTCCTAGTGACACTCCGGATAAAATAAATTATGACCTCTTGCAAAATCGTACTCGGCTTATTTTCCATACGGCATGGGAAGTGGCCAATAGGGAAAACAAGGTAGTGGTGGATAAGGCTACTAAATAAAACGAAACACCAAAAATAAAAAAGCCCACTTGCTTAAAGTGGGCTTTTTTGGGGTGGAAGACCGGGTTCGAACCGGCGACCTCTGGAACCACAATTTAATACGGCAAAAAGGGCATTTTTTAACTCGCTGCATTTCAGCGAACTAAGTTTTTTCATCTGGCCTATTTTATAGTTTACATACTCGTTTACATACTCGCTTACATACTCACTTTCCAACATAAAATGAGATGCTTTTTTTTAAGGTCATCCTATCCGAAAAATAGTGATTTTTTTCTGTCCAGAATATTCGGAGCTTATTTGTCGACTTAAGTAGAGGAACGGACGTCAACTTGACTTTCAACTCGCAACTGTAAGGGAATCAGAGCCGAGTAATTGCTAAGTACATTTGCGTACAAATCTATTTCTGCCTTAGGGGTTTTTACGCTAAAAATCATTGCAAACTTAACCATTGGATTGCTTGTCCTGCTACCTCTGGACAAAGCATGAATGTGAAAGAAAGGTTTTTTTACGTTTTTAGCCATCTTTCTATATTCCCTGGTATCTAAACTATCCCATTTTAGGTCATCCCTCAGTTCGCTTTCCGTTCTAAACGATGAGGTAGGAGAATCTGTTTTAGGAAAATTTGCCTGGGTCCAACCATGTTGAACAAGCAGTTTTGCTCTGTCGGGGTTTGCTACAATATCCACCGTCTCTGTTCTTTTCAGAACCCCATCAATTTTTGTATTGTTTGTATTAGTGAACAGATATTTGTCCGAGTTAGGATAAAAAGTAACTTCAACGGATGAAGAAGTATAATCATCCGAGCTTAATTGATCTACCTCTGTCATTACGGCTACTGTCCATTGAAAGTGTGCTTTACCCTGAACAATGCTGTCGTCCCATGGAAGTTCAAATTGAGCGTACTTACCTTGTTTTATTTCTCCCTTATAGATTAAGGTATAGGAGTTTTCCTCACAGGAAACTATATCCTCAATTCTATCCTGCAATATTCCATGCCCCATCTCCTGACTATGACCAGTTCCGCTAGGAGCGATTGAGGAGTGTATTATCAGCGACTTGGCTGTTAGCGGATTGATAACACTTTCCGATTGAGATATAAGGCTCGCCGCTGTTGAAGAAACTATTGGAGTTGAAAAACTAGTACCAGCACCTAAGATTTTCTTGTTTTTTTCTGACGATATTAAGTGAATTGGGTGATTATCGCAACCTCCAAATGCCAAAACATCCGGTTTCATCTTACATCCTTCACGTCCAGGTCCAATACTACTGTATGAAGCCCTAACGGGGTTGCCCATATCCCTAGTATACGCTCCAACCGCAAGACCGTTTACCGAATCTGAGGGTGCTTGTATTCTTTCATATCCTTTTACATGACCATCATTTCCTACAGCCACACAAAATAATTTGTCATAATCATAACTGAGCTTATCACATGCGTATGTAAATCGACTAATATTATCATCAAGTATAGGTCCCTTAGGTCCTATGCTTAAATTGTAAACATCAATATCCGGATTTGCTGGAACAATTCTCTCTATTGCATCAATAGCTTCGTATAAGTCTGGTAAGTCAGTGGTTGAAGACAGTACTCCAAAGTTTCTTACAGAAACTGTAGGCTCTGGTAATCGGTCTCCTGTTGAAAAGTTATTAAGAGGACCGTACAAAACCGTACCGGTAACCTGGGTTCCATGATCAACCATACTCTCAATAGCACTCCCTGAAACCACAAATTCATAGTCAGAATAATTTTTTACAAAAGGATTTTTCATATCTAAACCTCCATCTATTACGCCAATGGTGGTAGTAGATTTTTTAGAGAAAATGGGAGGTTCAAAGCCCCCGTTTACAGATATTCCCCTTTCAACACTGGGTAAATCTCTCAATTGCAACGGATGTACCACCCTTAAGGGATTATATCCTGTTATCGCACCTAACATCTCTCTTGTTCCATTAAAACTGATGAATGTCACACCGCTTTCGTACTGCTTATATTTTATATTATTCGTATTTACCCCAAATTCTCCTACCGTATTTAAGAAATGATTTAGTGATAGATGCCTGTCAATGTAAAAGGGATGCAAGACCGCTTCCAACCTACCCTCCTTCCAATCCTCTTCGATTCCTTGGATTTGCTCCGAATCTGGTAGGATGCCTAAGTTTGATATTTTTCTCACATCCTGTATAAAGCCCTTATTTAAAACCACGGTACTTTTGTTCAAATGAGCTTTTAATTTTTTGAAGCTTTCCTCGGTGGCTCTTAAAAAAAACATTTTAGAAAACTTAGTTGAATCATCAGCCCTGCCACTTTCTTTCCTTTCTCTCCAGATTCGGGAACCCACTTCTTGTATTCCAAATTTGAATGAGTCTAAATCAAACAAGTTTTCAGGATAATATGACTTAGCAGAAAATTCCGGTTGCAAGGTCATGCTCAAGATTATCTCATTAGGAAGTCGTGACTTCGCCGACATCCCACTTACTAAATCCTGAGTCTTCTCAATGTCATTGAGTAAGTTAAATCTTGCCTCATCATAAGATAAGGGATAAAACTTTTCACCTCCTCCTGAACTCTTTACGACGGATCTGCTGTAAATTTCACCATTATATAAAATTGGTCTTCTTCTATTTTCGCTCATGCTTATGCTTTTTGAATATGGTATTGAACCCCAGCAGGACTTAGACCAGTTATTTCTGCCAGGTCACGTACTGTAATATTACTTCCAAGAATTTTTTTTGCAGAGGAACAAAATTTTGCTTTGGCTTTTTTGCTTTCAATTAGACCTTCCATTTCCTCAAACATTGAATTCAAGGGTTTTTCTTCCCTCAATACATTTCTCCTCTTAACATTATTAGCGTACTTACAAATGTCTGCTGCACTTTTTCCTTCGAAGATTTCGGCAATCAGTTGAACTATAGAATCATCAATTTTTGATTCGACTAGAAAATTTGAAAGCTCATTTTGAAGTATCCTAATTCTCTCAGGGAGCCCAGGTAGCGGTATTGAAATGGTATGATCAAATCTTCGCCAAACCGCTTTGTCTAACAGTTCTGGATGATTACTAGTGCCAATAAAAACAGATGAAACTGGCCACTCTTCAAGTTCCATGAGCAAAATATTGACTACCCTCTTTATCTCTCCCAAATCTGTGCTATCATCTCTTTTCTTTGCAATCGCATCAAATTCGTCAAATAACAATACCGAAGCGTTTTGCTTGGCGTATTGCAAAACTTTCTTAAGGTTTGCCCCTGTTTTGCCCATCAGGCTGGACATACTTGCAGAAAGGTCAAGAACAATTAAGTTTTTGTCGAGTTCAGATGCGATATATTTTGCCAACATTGTTTTTCCCGTTCCTGGTTGCCCGGTTAAAAGAATACTAGTGGATGGCCTTATGTTTTTCTCTAACAGTAATTCTATTTTATTCCTTTCTTCCAAGAAAGAAGAAATCCTTTTGTTAATAGAATTATCTAAAACTGGCGCTAAATAAATAGATTTATTAGGCTCCAAAATATTTGCCATATGTAATTGAGTATCCGAATCTATCGGTAAAGGAGCCCTTCCTGCATTTCTTATTGCTGATGCCCCAGACAAAGAGAAAGAACTAATGGCTTTGTTAATATCTGTTGAAATTTCAGGATTCTCTTTTTTTAGGTTTCTTGCCAAGCTGATAGCAGCCAATTCTACTCTCTTAGATTCACCCGTTAATCCCGCATGAACTAAATCTACAATGTTCTTTTTTACTGATGGTTTCAAGCTAATTTTGAGTTTATGTGTTATAACTGTACAACGAATATATCATATTTATTAGTATATACACACATTTTTGTTTAGTTTTTAATGTTATATTTTAAAACTAAACTAATGTTTGTTGCGTAATCATCTAATTAATAGGCTTTTGAAATCCTCCGAAAAAATATTCACATATTTAGTTACATTCTTTTCCAGCAATCAAGAAAATCTTTGAACATACTCGTTTACATACTCGCATAAGAAAATACTGTTAAAATTTAAGAGGAACTAGAGGTTTTTGGGCACAAAAAAACCCCAGTGTTTACTGGGGATACGCGCATTTTGGGTGGAAGACCGGGTTCGAACCGGCGACCTCTGGAACCACAATCCAGCGCTCTAACCAACTGAGCTACAACCACCATATAAAACGGATGCAAAAATACTTTTTTGTATTGATTCAACCAAAAGAAATCAAAATTTAGATATGCCCCAGTTTCAAAAAACAATGTCTGCAACCATGTGATTATTTGCTCAATTCGTAGCTAAACACTCCACAAAGAGCTATTGGGGGCAAAAATTCGACGAAATGCACATTTTGTCAGATAAAACACACAATATTTTGAGTTTCACAACATTTAATTCTTTAAGGGATGCTACAAAACTATTTTTAGCATCTGATGATAGAACTTCTTATGTCCCAGAAGCAGACCTCGATTAGACGTAACAGATGGTTTAGGACCATAGCGTTGGTTTTTATAATTGTTGCAACAATCCAGCCCAGCAATGCCCAAGTTTCCAAACAGGACAGTCTTGTTTATAGGTTGAAGCGATTGGAATCCACCAATAGGTTCAATCCTAAAGACACCACCCACATAAAACTATTGACCAATGTTGCATTTTCATACCGTTTTGTGAATAATGACAGTCTGCTTTCCATATCCACACGAGTATTACAGTATTGTAAGGATATTGATTATAAGCGTGGGGAGGTTAAAGTGCTATATGCCTTGGGTAGCTATTACTCAGATGTGGGAGACCGTAAAAAATCCATGGCCACCTTACAAAAGGGACTTCATTTGGCTCAAGACTTAAATACAAAGAAGTGTGAGTTGGATATAATGAATGCCTTGGGTCAGAATTTCAGCTATGAAGGTGACTATGCTGAAGCCCTTAATCTGTATTTAAAAGCAATCGATGTCGCCAAACAAATCGAGAACAAAGAAATGTTGTCCATTCTCAACGAGAATATTGCCAGTTTGTATGCAGACCAAAAAGACTTTAAGAATGCACTTATTTTCTATGATACCGTTCAAAAAATAAATAGGGAACTGGATGATGATGTGATTTATGCCGAAACGCAAAGCAATATGGCCTCTTTATATAAGGATGCAAAGAATTTTGAGCATGCCATGTTCAATATCAACAAGAGCATAGCAACCTTTGAAAAACATAAAATATATGACTGGTTGGCCTATGCCTATGAAGTAAAAGGCAGTATCTACCTAGAACAGGAGAAGTATCAATGGGCACTTTACTGGTATGATCAGAGTAATATGGTGCACGACCAGAGGTTGGATGACGATCGTGAAAAAATACAACTGCTGAATGGAATGTCCAAGGTGTATCTCGGCTTGGGCAAAGATGATCTTTCAATGGAATTTGCCAAAGAGGGATTGGAGCTTTCGCAGAAAATTAAGTCGCTTCAAGGGCAAATTGATTGCTCTGAAACGTTGTACAAAGTTTTTAAAAACAAAGACGACCATGTTTCCGCATTGGCCTACATGGAAATCTTTAAAAAATTATCTGATTCGCTTTCGAGGGACAAGAACAAGCAAAGTCTCTCCCTTTTGGAAACCAAGCTACAGCATGAACAGGAGAAACAAGAGCTGATAGAAGGCAACAAATTGGCTTTGGCAAAACAACGAAACTATATCTATTTTTCGATTATTATATTCATTATTCTCAGCATCATAATATTTGTGGTAAGACGCAGTGAGAAAATACAGAAGAAGCTAAACAAGGAGCTTCATGAAAAGTCCAGGGCCATAAGCGAAAGAGAGACTGAATTGAATGAAATAAATCGCACAAAGACCAAGTTGTTCTCCATTATTGGCCATGACCTTAGAGGTCCAATTGCGGCTTTGCAGAGCATGCTAAGACTCTTTACAGAAGGAGATATTGGAAAGGATGAATTTTTGTCCTTTATTCCAAAACTGAAGGCAGATGTGGAAAATGTTGCCTTTACTTTGAACAATTTATTGTCTTGGGGACAAACCCAACTAAATGGAGTAGTTACCAAGGCCAAAAATGTACAATTGGACAAGTTGGTTGAAAACAATATCAGCCTTCTGTCTGAAATAGCCTCGTCCAAGTCCATCAAAATAATGAACCAACTCCCTGAAAACCCATTGATTTGGGCGGATCAAAATCAAATAGACATTGTAGTTAGAAATCTACTTAGCAATGCCATCAAATTTACCCCGCAAAATGGCCTGATAACAATTGAAGCTGAAGAAAAATCAGCTATGTGGCAAATAATGATCCGGGACACCGGAGTGGGCATGGATGAGGAAATGCAAAAGAAAATTTTTGAAGATACCAATATCACCACGTACGGCACCAACAACGAAAGAGGTACGGGCCTAGGTCTATCACTTTGCAAGGAAATGGTAATAAAAAACAAAGGACAAATATGGGTAGAAAGTGTACCGCGAAAAGGGTCTTCTTTCTACTTCACTGTACCCAAGGGAGAAAAAAAATACCAGTGGGCCAGCTAGCTGCTACAGTAAGGAATCCAAACTGTCCACAGCCACAAAGCGCTCAGCAGTATAACCCTCGGCATAAGCAACTCCAACCAACCTTCCTAAATCCCTCGCTCTATACTTTACACTATCCAGAAAGTTTTCACTACTTATTGGAGTTTCCGGCTCGTCACTTTTTGGATCATAAAACTGAGATCTATAGGCCAAGATGGCCTCTGTTTTCTTGTCAATAAACCCAGATACGTCAACCACAAAATCCGGTTCCAAGTTTTTCCATTGAATATAATGATAAACTGCCTTGGGACGCCAGGGTTCCTGCCATTGGTCGTCGCCTTCCAATTTGGTGTCAATCTTGAGTAAACCGCTCAAAAAACAAGCATCACTGACCAACTTGCTTCCCTTGGCATGATCAATATGCCTATCTTCCACCGCATTGCATAATACAATTTCGGGTCGATATTTTCGAACCATTCTAATGATTTCCAATTGATGTTCACGGTCATTGGTAAAAAAACCATCGGCAAACTCCAAATTCTCACGAACGGCTATTCCTAGAATTTCAGCAGCCTTGGCAGCTTCTTTATCCCGAATGGTTGCGGTGCCCCTTGTTCCCAATTCACCGCGGGTCAAATCAATGATACCCACTTTCTTTCCTTTGGAAACTTCTTTGGCTATGGTTGCTCCTGCTCCTAATTCTGCGTCATCAGGATGGGCGCCAAAGACTAAAACATCTAACTTCATTATAAAATTTGTTATGCGTGTACAGTCCTATTTTTAACCTTGGATATGGCTTGCTCTATGTCCAAAATTAAATCTTCTGTTTCTTCGATACCCAAGGAAAACCGTATCAACGAATCCTTAATCCCCTGTTTCCTCCTATCATCTTCGCTCATCAGTGCGTGTGAGGTTTTGGTAGGTGAAAGCATCGTGCTCTCAATTCCGGCCAAACTCATGGAGGGTTTAATCAATTTCAGCGCTTTAAAAAATTCCGACACATCAATGTAGTCCTTCATCTCAAAAGAGAGCATACCACCATACCCTTTCATTTGCACTTTTGCAATTTCATGGTCTGGGTGATTTTTAAGTCCGGGATAATATACTTTTTCTATGTCGTTGTTGGACTTGAGGTATTTGGCCATTTTCATGGCATTTTTTGTCTGGGCTTCCACTCGCAATCCCATGGTTTTGATACTTCTTTCCAATAACCAGACAGTATAATCGCTCAAACTGCCTCCAAAACAAATGGCGGTATTGAACACTTCCTTGATTTTGTCATGAGCAGATGCGACCACACCCGCACAAATATCCGAATGCCCTCCCATATATTTGGTAGCACTATGCAAAACCACATCAATGCCAAAATCAATGGGATTTTGGTTGATAGGGCTTGCAAACGTATTATCGATGAGGGAGATAATACTATGTTTTTGGGCCAACTCTGCTACGCCCTTTACATCGGTGATTGTCAATAACGGGTTGGAAGGTGTTTCCAAATAAACAACCTTGGTACTCGGTCTTATTTCCCGTTTAAAATCATCCACTTCCCATCCTGTGGTGAAAGAATATTCAATTCCATATTTTTCCAATTGGGTGACCACAAAATTATAAGTGCCCCCATACAAGGTTTGTTGGAGTACAATGTGGTCACCTGCCTTTAAAAATGTCATTAGGGCGGTACTAATGGCAGCCATACCGCTTCCAAAAATCAAAGCTGCTTCGGCATGTTCCAAAGCAGCCAATTTTTTGCATAGAGCTTCTTGGTTCGGGGTATTGAAATATCTCGGATATCGTTTTACGGGCACATCCTCAAAAGCATACGAAGTACTCATATACAAAGGCGATACGGCACCCTTGAATTCTTTGTCCACCAGCTCTCCCGCATGGGCACAAATGGTATTGGTTCCTTTATAATCGGTTTTCATAGGCGTAAAACTTTGACCTAAAGATAAAGAAACCCCTTATACTTGAACCTGCTTCCAACTTCCTTTTTTGAACCAGATTATGGCCATTATGGCCAATAAGACCTCAGCCAAGGTAATGGCTACAAAAACACCCATGGCACCCCAACCCAGCACCATGGCACCTATATAGGCAAATGGAAGTTGAAATATCCAAAACGAAACAAAATTGATTTTGGTCGGAGTTCTCGTATCCCCAGCTCCATTGAATGCCTGGGTCACCACCATACCATAGGCATAAAATACGTAACCCAATGCAATTATTTGAAGGCAAAGCGCACCATTTTCAACAACACTTGGGGTAGCATTGAACGCAGCAATGATTTTTTTGGCAAAAATGAGATAGACCAAAGAGACCACCGCCATGAAATACGCATTGTATTTTCCAGTCTTCCAAACTGAAATTTCAGCCCTCTCAGGTTGTTTTGCCCCTAAATTTTGTCCTACCAAGGTAGCAGCGGCATTGCTCATGCCCCAAGAAGGCATCAAGGTGAACATCATTACCCGAATGGCTATGGTATATCCTGCCAAAACCTCACTGCCAAACTCAGACATGATCCGCATGAGAAATACCCAGCTCGATGTACCTATCAAAAACTGGGCAATTCCTCCTAACGAAACTTTGACCAAGTTCATCATCACTTTCAGGTTGAATACCAAATCTTGCAGTGCCAATTTGATTTTGCCCCAACCGAAGAATAAAATACCCAGTTGAAACAAGACGGCTGTGCCTCTACCAATGTTAGTGGCAATTCCAGCGCCCATTACCCCATATTCGGGTATAGGCCCCCATCCGAAAATGAAAATGGGATCCAGAATGATGTTAAGTCCATTGGAAAGCACTAAGGCCCACATGGCAATGGATGCATCACCAGCTCCCCTGAAAATGGCGTTGATCATGAACAGCAGTACTATGGTAATGTTGCCTCCAATCAAAAATTGTGTATACCCATATCCCTCTTCAATAAGATCGGGCTCTCCTCCCATCAGCGCCAAGATTTCCTTGGGATACAGTATCCCCACTATTCCCAGAACCACGGCCACCAATATTCCAAGACTAATGGCCTGTACTGCGGCAATTCTGGCGCCTTGCACATCTTTTTCCCCAATTCTGCGCGCCACAACTGCAGTGGCAGCCATGCTCAATCCAATGGCCAAGGCATAGACCAAGGTTATTACAGATTCCGTTAGGCCAATAGTCGCAACGGCATTCACACTTACTTGTGATACATAGGCAATATCCACCAACGCAAAAATGGATTCCATCAGCATTTCCAAGATCATGGGAATGGAAAGCATAAAAATTGCTTTGCGAATACTGCCAGAGGTGAATTCGGTTTCTTTTCCGGATACAGCTATCCAGAAAGCATTGAAGAATTTTTTAAATGGATTGTTATTTAAAAGTGTCATTTTAAAAGAATTATGTGTATCTAAAAAGGGTAATGTCAACTACTCCGAAAAGTCTTCGGTTATTTTTTTCGCTCTAGCGAAAAGGTGACATCTATCGTGTACATAATTCTTATAACTTCATGATGCGGCAAATATGCAAATTTTTTTAAAACGAAAGGTAATAATTGACATTATTTTGCGTAGTGGGCCCGATATCGCCATAGGCTCACTCCTCCTAAAATAAATACTCCAAGCACTGTATACCAAACAAAACTTGGGGTGATGACTTGGTCTCCACTGGCATAGCTATGTAATCCGGCCAAGTAGAAATTAACACCAAAATAGGTCATCATGATACTGGCAAAGGCCAAAATACTCGCAAAATTATAGATCCATTTTCCTCGAAGACCGGGTACCAATCGCATGTGTAACACAAAGGCATAAATCATGATGGAAATCAGAGCCCAAGTTTCTTTGGGGTCCCAGCCCCAATAACGCCCCCAGCTCTCATTGGCCCATTGCCCTCCCAAAAAGTTTCCTATGGTTAGCATAATCAATCCGATGGTTAAAGCTAGTTCATTGATTACCGTAAGTTCCTTGATGTTCAAGTCCATTTTGGCCCTATTCTTTTCTGTGGTCAAAATCATCAATAACAACGATACCACACCTAAAATCATACCCACTGTAAGGGGGCCATAGCTTCCCACAATGACCGCCACATGTATCATAAGCCAGTAACTGTCCAAAACGGGTTGCAAATTGGCAATGGCTGGATCTACCCAACTCTGGTGGGCAATCCAAAGCAACATTGAAGTAACAAAAGCACTTGCAGCAATGGTCAACTCGCTTTTTCTACCCAGGGCCAAGCCGATACCCATGGTGGCCCAAGAAACATATAGAATGCTCTCATAGGCATCGCTCCAGGGAGCGTGGCCAGAAATATACCAACGTAGAACCAAACCCACAGTATGCCAGATAAAGAACAAAATGATGGTTCCTTTTAAAAGATAAGCTCCAGCTTTCAGTAACTCGCGGTCCTTGAAAATCCTAAGTATCAAGACCCCGAACAACAACATGCCGACTAGGATATAATATTTGTAAAGTCGGTTAAAAATGTCCAGCTTATTGTAAATGATTTCGGTTTGTATTTTCTCTTCAGATGGCAATACCTCCGACCCATGATTTATCTGGTTCTGTTTAAAAGCCTCAAGAAGCCGATCAGGTTGGGAATAATCCCCAGAGGATATTGAAGCCTGGAGAGAATTCAGATAAAAGGGAAGCGCATTTCGAATGAAATTTGAGTATAGAGAATCTTGCACTTGATATTGCCCAGAACGATATTCAATGGCCGAAATCCATTTGTTGTTCTCATCGTTCAACAATGGAAATATCTTAACTATCTGTCCGCTGAGGGCAATATTCAACAAACTGAGTCGCTCCCCCACTTTCTTAAAATCCTTTTCAAAATTGGAGGGATTGTTTGTTGCGGTGGCCTTTTGCAAATAAGGTTGCAGTTTGTACGTTCCTTTGTTATTAAAAAAATCAGTGGCCTTGACAAATTTGGTGCCTTCTGGAACACCGATAATCTTTCGAATACTGTCGTTTTCTTTTTTTCCCAACGCAATGAATTCGGTGTTGTACCATACCCCAGGGTTGAGCATCATGGACAAGAAAACCTGGTTAGCGGTTAAATCTTGATAGGTATCTTTTCCACTCAATTTTCGCAACAACTCGGAGGCGAAGGTGTGGATCGGTTTCATTCTTCCTCCTTCGTCTTGAATAACCAAGGCCCCAAATTTTTCTGCGTGGTCTTGGCTTACTTTAGAGTTTTGTAAAATGGAATCCACCTGGGTTTGCGTAGGAAGGATGGAATGCTTGTGATTCACATCTTCGTCCTGTGCAGATAACGTACCACATGTCAACAAGAAAGCCATGGTAGCCAAAGCGGCCTTTTTAGTCTTGATTTTTTCCAGCATTTCCTGTAAATCCTTAAAACGTGTCTTACCAAAGAACATGACTCCCATCAAACCAATATAGAGGAGAAAATATCCAATATAGGTGATCCAAGTACCCCATTTATCATGGTTTACAGAGAGAACGGTCCCTTTTTCATCTGGATGGAAACTGGATTGAAAAAACCGATACCCTTTGTGGTCCAGAACGTGGTTCATATAAATGTCGTAATCAAAAGGACGTTCATCATTAACAGTGATCTTGCTCATAAAGGAAGAATAACCCGTTTCTGTTCCAGGATATTTTTCTGCGATGAAATCATTCAATTGAATAGAAAAAGGCAGTTCATACACCTTGGATCCATAGCTAAGGGAAAAATCCAAGCCCCCAACATTTATCTTATCCGAAAAATCCGCGCTCCCCTGACCACCAAGTAATTTTATTTCCTGGGTTTGCCCATTGGCTGAAATGGAAACCACCAGAGCATCCTGTGTGGAATCCGTAATCTCGTCCTCGGGTACTTTTACAATGCCATAGCTTCCCCGAATCATGGGTTCGGGTATCACGAATTGCATTCCTGCCATCGTATACAAGGAACGTAATTGAAGAGTTTGTAGGCTATCTTGAGCCACCTTGCCCTGAAATTGATCCGCCATCCGCATAAAATTGCCTTCAAAAGGGGATTCAATTTGAAACTCACCATCCTCGTGGAAAATGTTGATTGCACCCTCGGTTTCTTTGTTCAAGGCAAAAAGGACATTGTGGATGCTTGCTATTTGACCATCTTGCAAATAGTGTTCGTGTCGTTGTCCGTCTCCAGCTTCTACAATCTTCAGGTATTTGGCACCATTTTCATCTGAAATCAGTCCCTTTTTGGCACCGTGAATGAACTCAACAAACTTTATGGAGAAGGGCTGTCCGTTAAAATCAGATTTCCACGGCATGCTGGAACGCATACCTTCCGGCGTGACCAAAATATCATCCTCCAAAATCCTCCGCTTGGTCTCCCCGTTTATATCGCCATCAACAAATGCTGTGAGATAAGTTTTATCAGAATAAAATCGGCTCTCTGATGCTCCTTCACGAATGGGCATTACCCCTTCGTAACTTATGTATCGGGTAACAAAAGCACCGATTATGATCAATATCCACGAGAGATGCAGCAGCAGTACCGGCCATTTTTTCCAACGAAGCAATTGATATCTAAAAATATTTCCTGTGAAATTGATTACAAAAAAGACCATTATGACCTCAAACCAAGTCGCATTATAAATGTAAATCCTAGCTGTCTCCGTACTGTACCAACTTTCCACAAAGGTGCCCATGGCCATTGCCGCTGCAAACACCAAAAAAAGAACGGCCATAAGTCTTGTGGAAAAAAGAGTCTTTTTGAGTAAATCGATCATGAAAATCAAGTCTGCTTTTCAGCTTGCAAAAATACGGCCTTTTTATGATTTCGATATGGCAAGGCCTTTATTATATCACCACAATTTGTTAATTATTTCTGAAAAGCTTGTTGGGCTAAATTTGTAGTTTTGGTCATGCTGAATCTTATTTTGATAGGTACCGGAAATGTGGGCAGTCATTTGTTCAATGCTTTTGAAAAAAGCAAAGAAGTCACTGTGGTACAGGTGGTAGGCAGAACTGTGGAAAGCCTTGACCCGTTTTCCAAGCACACTTCCGTGACTACGGATTATGGCTCCATAAAAGACGCCGATGTATATATTGTCGCGGTCAAAGATGATGCCGTAGGGAAAGTTTCGGAAAGGCTTGTCCACAAAAAGGGTTTGGTGGTGCACACCTCTGGTGCGCTTGATATGGATGTCCTCCGTACGGAAAACCGAGGTGTTTTCTATCCCTTACAGACTTTTACCAAAGGTAGGGCGTTGGATTTTAAAAGCATCCCCATTTGTGTTGAAGCCAAAGACCAGAAATCTATGGGGCAATTGAACAAATTGGCTTTGCAGATATCGGAAAATGTGCATGAAATCAATTCTAAGCAAAGAAAAAAATTGCATCTTGCAGCGGTATTTGTAAACAATTTCACCAATTATCTTTACGGGGTTGGAGAAGACATCTGCCTATCGGAAGGCCTTACTTTTGATTTGCTAAAACCCTTGATCAAAGAAACAGCAGACAAAGTATATGACCTATCCCCCAAAGCTGCTCAGACCGGTCCGGCAAAAAGAGGGGATACAATAAGTATGCAAGAGCACATAAAACTTTTAAACGAAGAAGACTACAAAAAACTATATACCCAACTGAGCGAATTGATACAAAAAACCAATGAAAAAGAATTATAAAGAACTCTTGGGCGACATCACCACCTTTGTTTTTGATGTGGATGGCGTATTTACCGATGGTACCGTTTTGGTAACTACCAGTGGTGACCTGTTGCGAAAAATGAGTGTTAAGGATGGTTACGCACTTAAAACCGCCATTCAAAAAGGCTATAACGTTTGTATTATTTCCGGAGGGACCAATCAGGGTGTGAAAGAGCGATTGAAAGGTCTGGGTGTCACGGATATTTATTTGGGGGCGCATCTGAAACAAGATCCTCTTGAAGAATATTTGGACATTTATAATATTGACCCAGAGAATGTACTTTATATGGGAGATGATCTTCCAGATATCCCAGCAATGCAAATGGTCTCCGTTGCCACGGCCCCACAGAACGCCGTTCAAGAAGTAAAGGCCATTGCCGATTACGTTTCCCACAAGAATGGAGGGGATGGCTGTGTGCGTGATATTATAGAGCAGGTCTTAAAGGTCCGCGGAGACTGGAACGATAATTTCAGTGCCAAAAATGACTAATCCGCTCAGGGAGAAACTCAAGGGGTACCATCTTATTTTGGGTTCAGGTTCACCTAGACGCAAAATGTTTCTGGAAGAATTGGGATTGGAATTTGAAGTGCGTTCGAAGGCTTTGAAAGAAGTATACCCCACATATCTTAAAGAAAAGGAAATATCCGAATACCTGTCCCAATTAAAAGCGGCCGCATTTAAGCCAGGGCTTCAAGACAACGAAATAGTATTGACTTCGGACACCGTGGTTTGGCACAATAATACCTCATTGGCAAAAGCAAAAGACACAAAAGAAGCGGTCAATATGTTAAAGCAGCTTTCAGGAGATTGGCATAAGGTAATTACATCGGTATGCTTTACTTCCTTAAAAACCCAAAAAATCGTAAGTGCTGTTACCGAGGTGAAGTTTAAGGATTTCACCCAAGAGGAAATCGATTTCTACATCCAAAAATGTCAGCCATTTGATAAAGCCGGAGCCTATGGCATTCAAGAATGGATTGGCATGATAGGTATCTCAGAAATTCGAGGTTCCTATACCAACGTAGTGGGTCTACCTACACATTTGGTTTACAAAACGTTAATGGACATGGTTTCCTAGATTGTGATACTTATCTTTACCGAAAATTTCTTTGCTATGAATTTGAAGCGTTCGTTCAACCTTTTCATACCCTTTTTCTCAATTTTATTTTTGTTACATACTTCCTGTAAAGAGCAATCGATCCATGCATCTAACAAAGCACTGACATTAAACGAGCTCGCTGCGAAAAGTAAAAATCCATTTGCCAAGAAACCCATTTCCGAGGCATTTAAGGAATATTGGTATGCTGGTAAAGCAGAAATAACCTCTTACACATTGGAGCAAGCGAGATATGGCGAAATACGAAACGGTCATGCAGTACTGGTATTTGTTACCGAACCTTTTTTGCCAGAAAAACAAGTAAAAGCAGACCGCAGCAATGGCGAAAATGTTTCTGTATTAAAGTTAAATGCCACCAAGAAATATTTAACCGGAATCTACCCCTATTCCATTATGGGAAGCACCTTTTATCCAGTTGATGACAATCAACATGCCTTAAAAACAAGTTTGTCGGTTCAAGAATGGTGCGGGCATGTATATTCACAAGTCAACAACCGAGAAAACTTTGAATTTACCTCACATTCCTATTTTGAAAGTGAGGCTGACCAACAGTTTGAATTGGAAAAAAATGTGTTGGAAAATGAAATTTGGGCCAGAATAAGGATAAATCCAAACGACCTGCCCGTGGGGGAAATCCAAATGATTCCTTCCTTAGAGTTTGTTCGTTTACGTCATCAAAGATTTCAAGCACATAATGCGACCGCTACGTTGTCCAGCCAAAATGGGATTCAGACCTACACGATATACTACCCCGATTTGGATAGGACACTCAGCATTGATTTTTCCGAAGCCTTTCCACATTCCATAGAGGGTTGGCAAGAAACCTTTAAAAGTGGCTTTGGACCCAATGCAAAAAGCATGACTTCCGTGGCTACCAAAAGAAAAACTATTCAAACGGCGTATTGGGGGCAAAATTCCAATGAGGATGTAATACTTAGGGATAGTTTAGGATTGTAGACCAGCCTTTTTTGTGTTTTCGCATCCTGTTAAAGATGTTCTAAATTGCATAGGGTATGGGGGCAAACTTTCTATATTTGGTCAACTACTAAAAAACCACCTATGCGAAATTTTTGGGTCAGTTTGCTGGCCATAGTCATTGTTTCTGCAAGCCTAGCGGCCCAAAAACCAAACAAACCCACCTCCGCAGAGATTTATCACGACCTTCAAAAGTTGAATTTTTTGGGTACAGCACTTTATATAGCCGCCCATCCCGATGATGAGAATACCCGATTGATTTCATACCTGTCGAACCATGATAAAGCCCGTACCGCCTATCTTTCCATTACACGTGGTGATGGTGGGCAAAATTTAATCGGTCCAGAGCTTAGGGAATTGTTGGGTGTGCTGCGGACCCAAGAATTATTAGCTGCACGGCGCATTGATGGTGGGGAACAACGTTTTACACGGGCCAATGACTTTGGCTATTCAAAAAATCCGAAGGAAACACTACGGATTTGGGACAAGGAAAAGGTCCTTGGTGACGTAGTCTGGGCCATAAGAACATTGAAGCCGGACGTGATTGTTAATCGATTTGACCATAGGACACCTGGGTCGACCCACGGACACCATACATCATCGGCAATGCTCAGCTTGGAGGCCTTTGATTTGTCCAATAACCCTCAGGCCTTTTCAGATCAGTTGCAATTGACTTCGACCTGGCAGCCCAGAAGAGTCTTTTTCAATACATCATGGTGGTTTTATGGCAGTCAGGAAAATTTTGAAAAAGCGGATAAATCAAATATGTTGAAGCTTGATGTTGGGGTCTATTACCCAGAATTGGGACTTTCCAACAATGAAATTGCTTCCTCGGCCAGCAGTCAACACCTATGCCAAGGATTTGGAAGAGTCACCACCAGAGGTTCTCAAGACGAATATGTGGAGTTATTGAAGGGGGATTTACCAACAAACAATAATCTTTTTGACGGCATCAACACCTCATGGTCCCGTATTGCGGGAGGTGAAGCGATAGGCACCATTTTACACAAAGTAGAGGACAACTTTGATTTCAGAAATCCTTCAAAACATGTTCCTGAGCTTGTTAGGGCCTATCAACTGTTGCAAAATGTAGAAGATGAGCATTGGAAAAAAATTAAGTCTGAAGAATTAAAATCTTTAATATTAGCTTGTTCCGGCTTGTACCTTGAAGCAAATTCTCAGGCGGCCTCTACAACTCCCGGAAGTTCAGTCGCTCTTCAAATTGAAACGGTGAATCGAAGTGACCGGCCAATACACCTGAAAGAAATTATATTGATGCCCACGGGTAAAATACTTCCAGTAAATCAACAGCTTACCCACAACAAAAAAGAATCTTTTCAGCTGGATTTTGAGGTGCGGGCAGCGACCCCTTATTCCAATCCATATTGGTTAAATCAGCCAGGAACTTTGGGTATGTATCCTGTAGCGGAGCAAATTATGATAGGAATACCAGAAACTCCAAGTGCTTTTTCCACACAATTTATTTTGGATTTTGATGGTGTGGAGATTCCTTTTAAAAAGCCTGTGGTCTATCGTTATTCCAAACCGGAGAAAGGGGAATTGTACGAACCTTTTGTGGTGCTACCTCAAGCTACCTCAAGATTTGACGAAAAAGTGCTGGTTTTTTCAGAAGCAGTCCCCAAAGATGTTAGCGTCACCATTAAGGCAGGTAAGGATAGCATCTCAGGTATGGTTGCACTGGCACTACCTGCGGGATGGCATGCATCACCAAATCATATTCTCTTTTCAATTGACAAAAAAGGACAAGAGCAAGCCGTAACATTTAAGGTTACCCCTCCACACAAAGAGAGTGAAGGACATATTTCATCAATAGTTACCATCGGAGATAAGGTTTTTGATAAAGAACTGGTGCAAATTGACTATGACCATGTACCGAAACAATCCATTCTTTTAGCGTCCCAAGCCAAAGTGGTGCGCATGGATATTCAAAAAACAGGAGAACATATTGCGTATATCATGGGAGCTGGAGACAAGGTTCCAGAAAGTCTTGAGCAAATAGGATACACTGTGCATAACTTGGTGCCAGAAGATATACAAGAAGGAGCTTTGGACAAATACGACGCTGTAGTTGTGGGTATCCGGGCCTATAATGTCCTTGATGCCTTAAAATTTAAACAGCCCCTGCTTTTTGATTATGTAAAGAATGGCGGCAATATGATTGTTCAGTATAACACCGCCAATAGATGGAGGAAGCAGTTTGAAGCTATTGCTCCTTATTCCCTAACACTTTCAAGAAATCGCGTAACGGATGAGAACGCTCCCGTGGAAATTATAGCGAAAAATCACTCCCTGGTGAATTTTCCCAATAAAATCCAAACAGATGATTTTGACGGTTGGGTACAGGAAAGAGGATTGTACTATCCCAACAAATGGGATGAGAGGTTTACCCCTGTGCTGTCAATGAACGATGAAGATGAAACGCCGTCACAAGGTGCGCTGTTGGCAGCTCCCTATGGCCAAGGGTATTACATTTATACCGGGCTCAGTTTTTTTAGGGAACTTCCAGCAGGTGTTTCTGGAGCTTATAAACTTTTTGCCAATATGCTTTCCATAGGAAAAAACGAAGTAAAAACAGATAGTAATGTCAAAGGATAACCAAGCTGATACAGTCTGGAAAAAGGAATATACATTCGTAGTTCTGTTGAATGTGATCTATATCTTGGTTTTTTACTTCATCATGATTTTTAACAACTAAGCTTAATGAGCCTACTCGATTGGATTGTTCTTGGCAGCACTTTATTGTTTATTGTAGTGTATGGGGTTTGGAAAACCCGGGGCAGTAAGAGCGTCGATGACTATGTCCGTGGTGGAAACGATGCCAAATGGTGGACCATTGGGCTTTCCGTAATGGCAACCCAAGCCAGTGCCATCACTTTTTTATCCACCCCAGGGCAGGCTTTTCATGATGGAATGGGTTTTGTACAGTTCTATTTTGGGCTTCCGTTGGCCATGATTGCCATCTGCCTTGTTTTTATTCCGATTTACAAAAGGTTGAAGGTGTTCACTGCCTATGAAATGCTTGAAAATCGTTTTGACCTTAAAACACGTACCCTTACCGCCATCTTGTTCTTGGTTCAACGTGGAATGGCAGCGGGTATTACTATTTTTGCGCCATCCATTATTTTGTCCGCCGTTTTGGGTTGGGATTTGCGTACGCTTAACATTATAATTGGGATTCTGGTCATCATTTACACAGTTTCTGGAGGAACCAAAGCGGTAAGTGTGACCCAAAAACAACAGATGTTCATCATTATGGTGGGCATGTTCTTCGCCTTCTTTTTTATTTTGGGCAGCTTACCTACCGATGTTTCTTTTGGAAAAGCCCTAAAAATAGCTGGGGCCAACAACAAATTGCAAATACTGGATTTCAGTTTTGATACCAACAACCGGTATACTTTCTGGAGTGGCATTACAGGTGGGTTCTTTTTGGCGCTGGCCTATTTTGGAACAGACCAAAGCCAAGTGCAACGTTATCTATCGGGAAAATCTATTCGGGAAAGCCAATTGGGATTGGTTTTTAATGGTGTTTTCAAAATACCTATGCAGTTTTTTATTCTACTGGTCGGTGCCATGGTCTTTGTTTTCTATCAGTACAACCATTCACCCCTGAATTTTAATCCAGCAGCAACCGAAGCGGTGATGGAATCCTCTTATGCTGATGATTATGAAGCTTTAGAAGAAGGACATCAGCAACTGGAAATGGAAAAAAAGATAGCACAGGAAGCCTTTTCGGCAGCACTTGCGCTAAAAGAATACAATGCAGTACAGCAGGCAAAACAAGACATCTTGAAAATCAACCAAAGGGAGCGGGCCAATCGGAACGCTGCAAAGGAATTGATCGCACAAGCAAACGAAACCGTCGAGACCAATGACAAAGACTATGTCTTTATTCATTTTATTCTCGAAAATCTTCCCATTGGACTTATCGGATTGCTTTTAGCTGTAATACTATCTGCCGCCATGTCCTCCACAGCATCAGAATTGAATGCGCTTGGCACCATAACCGCGCTTGATCTTTACAAAAGAAATTTGAAAAAGGAATACGATGAAAAATACTATGTGAAGGCAGCGAAGGGATTCACATTGTTGTGGGGCATAATTGCTATCATTATTGCTTGTGTAGCCAGTTTATTTGATAACCTCATACAATTGGTCAACATTATCGGCTCAATTTTTTATGGTAATGTTTTGGGAATTTTTCTGCTGGCTTTCTTCTTTAAGTTTGTTCGGGGCAATGCTGTTTTTGTTGCGGCCATTGTGACCCAAATTTTAGTAATCGTGGGATGGTATTTGGACTGGATGTCGTATTTATGGCTGAACGCTTTTGGTTGTCTTTTGGTAATTTTATTGGCCATGTTGGTACAGACCTTCGATAATTTCCTAGACCGTCCTCCCGTAAAAACATAAAAAACCCACTGCAATATCAGTGGGTTTAGTAGATAAATTGATGTCATTCCTTACATGGCACCCCATTCTTTCAGGGAATCTTGGTTCAATTTCACATAGTCCGAATTACCAGCTTCCTCAGCAACCGCCATTGAGCGTCTTGCCGCTTCTATAGCTCCTTTCTTGTTCCCCATTTTGGCATAAATCAAGGACTGCGTGCGCATCATCCAAAATCCTTTTTCGTTTAAGGAAACAGCTTTGTCAATCCATTCCTTGGCTTTAGCCAAATCTTTTTCTTCCGCAAAATAGTAGGAAGCTGCTGCATAATAATCGTTGGCACTCGGACCAGCCATTACATTTTCAATGCTCTTACTGGCCTTGGCCATAGTGGGTACTTCAAACTTTACCCCAACATAAGTGTTCTCCCAAAGTATCCCAAGGGTAGCGCCATTATTGTGCAAATCGTCGATGGTAATGGTAAAAGTTTCAACGGGAATGGACATTTCCTGAACTTCTGTTTTGACCACGGCAGCCACTTTGGAAGCATCCCAATTACGTGGCGTTCCCCAATTGTTGGTGTCCGAATAAAAAGTCACCTCCCAAACAGCCTCACCCGGTCTGGTGAAAATAGCATAAGAGCCGGCCTTCAATTCTTTGCCTTCAACAACTACATCATCGCTAAAAGTTATGGTTGTGTTTTTGTTGGCCCCCGTTCTCCATAGGGCATCATAAGGAACTAGATTTCCAAAAATAGTTCTTCCTCTCATAGATGGTCTTGAATATTCAACCTCTACTTCGGTGAGACCAACCGTTTGTTGAAGCTTTGAAGAAGGACTTGGCTGTGGGGTTTGCAATTGAGCTTCCATTCCAAGGGAAAGCAGTCCCGAAAGCATTAATAAGGATAGTTTTTTCATAGGAAAGTGTTTTAGATTTTAATATTGAAACAAAGCTAAATATAAAGCTCTCCCTGATTTGTTAAGAAAGCCTTAAAAGAATCTTCTGGTTGGATACTACATCAAAATTTATTTTTGTTTAACTTTTTTAATTTTTAATTAAACAATTACCATGTATCTTTGTAGCATGAAATTATATCAACTAAGATCGCAGCAAATTTTGCCTATTTCCAAACAGGAAGCTTGGGAATTTTTGTCAAATCCGAAAAACCTGCAAACCATCACTCCTGACCATATGGGCTTTGATATCCTTTCAGGTGCTGATCGCAATATGTTTCCAGGTCAAATCATTCAATACAAAGTGAAGCCCTTTCCCATGTACACCACAAAATGGGTTACGGAAATAACCCATGTCGTAGACGGGTCTTATTTCGTGGATGAGCAACGTTTTGGGCCCTATGCCCTTTGGCATCACAAACACTTTTTGGAAGCGGTGGAAGAAGGAGTAAAGATGGAGGACGTCATTGACTACAAACTACCTATGGGTTTGCTGGGGCAACTGGCCCACCCAATTCTGGTTAAATCGCAGCTGCGCAAAATATTTGAATACCGGGAACAAAAACTGAATGCACTTTTTGGAAAAGTAGAGGGAAAAGAAACCACACTAGAATTAAAGACTATATAAAATGAAGAACATATTGCTCATTGGAGGTTCTTATGGCATAGGCCGTGAAATCGCCAAACAATTGACGGAAAAAAACAAGGTATACATAGCATCCAGAACCTCAGGAGGTTTATCCGATGTCGAGGCGACCCACATACCTTTTGATGTACTGACGGAAGATATTTCAGAAAAAAATCTTCCTGAAGAAATTCATGGTTTTGTATTTTGTCCTGGGAGTATTAACCTGAAACCTTTTAAAATGTTGAATATCGATGCCTTCAAAGACGATATGGAAATCAATTTCTTTTCGATGGTTAAGGTTGTGAAGTCCATAATTAATAGAATGTCCGAAGAGTCCAGTATGGTTTTGTTCAGTACCGTAGCAGTTGATTCGGGTATGGCTTTCCATACGAGCATTTCAGCAGCAAAAGGAGCAGTAGAAGGATTTTCCAAAGCACTGGCCGCAGAATACGCGCCAAAAATAAGGGTCAATGTCATAGCACCTTCACTGGTGGATACACCACTTTCTGAAAGACTTCTCAATAATGAAAAAAAGAAAGACCAAATGGATCAACGCCATCCTTTAAAAAGGGTGGGTACCGCAAAAGATATTGCCAACATGGCCACATTTTTGTTGGATTCTGAAAACTCGTGGATTACGGGCCAGGTATTTGGTATTGATGGAGGAATGTCCACATTAAACACAAACTCTTGAGCGATAAAATTTCCATATTTTGGTTTAGAAGGGACCTTCGTTTGCATGATAATGCAGGACTCTATCAAGCACTAACAGGAGACTATACTGTGCTGCCCATTTTCATTTTCGATACCGAAATATTGGATAAGCTTCCTGAAGATGATGCTCGTGTAACTTTCTTGCACCATCAACTATCCCAAATGAACGATGAGCTAAGAAACAATTTTGAAAGTGGCATCGCAATGTACCATGGCTCTCCAGTTTCCATTTTTGAAACCTTGATAGAGGAATATGAGGTACATAAAGTATACACCAACCACGATTACGAACCTTATGCCAAGAAGAGGGATTCTGAAGTCAAGAACTTTTTGCAAGAGAAAGAAATTGTCTTCAAAACATTTAAAGATCAAGTAATTTTCGAAAAAGACGAAGTCGTCAAAAGCGATGGTGACCCCTATGTAGTATACACCCCTTATATGAAAACGTGGAAGGAAAAATTCAACCCTTCAACCCATTTGGTGGAATATGATACACGGTCGCTTTTCAAAAATTTATTGAAGAAAACCAAGCTACCAAAGCTAAGTCTTGAGGACATGGGGTTTAAAGCTTCCGAAATCACCGTTCCTGATTATAAAGTTACCCCCAACCTTATTCAGAATTATGAGGACACCCGAGATTACCCAGCTGAGGACTACGGGACTTCAAGATTGGGTCCGCACCTACGTTTTGGAACTGTATCCATTCGAAAGATGGTAAAAAAAGCTGTTGAAGAGAAAAATGAGATTTTTTGGAATGAGCTTATATGGAGAGAGTTCTTCATGCAAATATTGTGGCATTATCCCCATACCGTCGACAAAGCTTTTAGGTCCAAGTACGACCGAATAGAATGGCGGAACAATGAAGAAGAATTTGAACGATGGAAAGAAGGGAAGACAGGCTACTTGTTGGTCGATGCCGGAATGCGGGAGCTCAATACCACCGGGTATATGCACAATCGGGTGCGGATGTTGGTGGCTAGTTTCCTTTGCAAACACCTTTTAATTGATTGGCGCTGGGGTGAAGCTTATTTTGCTGAAAAATTGCTGGACTATGAATTGGCCAGTAATGTTGGAAATTGGCAATGGGCTGCCGGCAGCGGGGTGGATGCCGCCCCTTATTTTAGAATCTTCAATCCGATGACCCAAGTAGAGAAATTTGATAAGCAAAAGAAGTACATTCAAAAATGGGTGCCTGAATATCAAGAATCTTCTTACCCATCAAAGATGGTGGACCACAAAAAGGCTAGGGAACGCTGCTTAAAAGTCTACAAAGAAGCGGTGGGTTAATGCATTTTCAGTATTTTTAAGTTTGTAAAGCATCTCCAAAAATTTTGAGGGATGCGACCATCTGGGTGTTTTTTAAATACACACCTGCTAACTCAAACTTTTATATAATGAAAAAAATTACTTTCCTCATTCTTTTATGCGCCATTACAATACCGGTAGCTGCTCAAAAGTTAACCCCAAATAAAAAAGCAGTTATAGCTTCCGTGGAGGCGCACAAGGAAAACTTAATTCGTCTTAGTGATTCCATCTGGGCTCTTGCAGAAACTGCTTTTAACGAGTCGAAATCTGCAGAAGTTTTGGCAGAATATGCAGAGAAAAATGGGCTTGAGGTTACTCGCGGTGTGGCTAACATTCCTACAGCTTTTACAGCTACCTATGGCTCGGGGAAACCTGTAATCAGTATACTGGGAGAATTTGATGCCCTGCCAGGCCTTTCACAGAAAACAGTACCTCAAAAGGACCCACGAATAGACGGTGCACCAGGGCATGGATGTGGACATAATATGTTTGGAGCAGCCAGTCTGGGAGCAGCAATAGCGATAAAAGAACAAATAGAAGCGGGTAAAATAAAAGGTACTGTCAAATTTTTAGGAACACCCGCTGAGGAAAAGTTTTTTGCCAAAGTGTGGATGGTAAAGGAAGGCCTTTGGGATGATGTGGATGTTAATGTAAGCTGGCACCCTGGCGCCAATATTGAGGCCGACGTACAAAGCAGCCTGTCCCTAATCGATTTTATCGTGGAGTTTTATGGTCAAGCAGCACATGCTTCAGCTGATCCATGGAACGGCAGAAGTGCCTCAGATGCCTTGGAACTCTACACGACAGGAATCAATTATTACAGAGAACACATCAAGCCAACTTCCCGTATTCATTATCATATACAAGATGGTGGGCAAGTAGTAAATGTGGTCCCGGATTACTCCAAAATTTGGGTTAGGGTAAGAGATCCCAAAAGAAAAGTGATGTTGCCCACTTACGAACATGTTAAAAAAATGGCCGAAGGGGCAGCAATCATGGCCAATGTTGATTATAAGATTTCATTGGTTTCTGGGATTTATGAGACTTTGGTGAATCGCTCTGGAGGAGAAATCATGCAGAAGAACTTGGAACTCTTGGGACCAATCACGTATACCCATGAGGAGCTGGCCTATGGGAAAGCCATTCAAAAAGCGACAGGAAAGCCAGAGGTTGGAATGGATAGCAAAATTGAGCCTTTAAAAGAAACCGAAGCACTACCTGGTGGAGGTTCCACAGATGTAGGTGATGTGAGTTGGAATGTGCCCAACATTAACTTAAGCGTAACCGTTGCACCTAAAGATACGCCTTGGCACTCCTGGGCCGTAGTGGCCTGTGGTGGTATGAGCATTGGTCATAAGGGGATGCTTTACGCCGCAAAAGCAATGGGTATGACCATGTTGGACCTTTTTGAAAATCCAAAACTGGTTGAAAAGGTAAAAGAAGAGTATAGGACCCGCAAAGGAGATGAAAAGTATGAGGCCATGATTGATGGTCCACCGCCCATTGGTGATAACTAAAATTTGATTTTAAGGGTTAAACTGAATAAAAACGAACCCCAGAACACCGTTTGCGATGGAGAGATATTGGATGTTGTTGCTTGGATTACTTTTCATTAATGTCCAAGCCCAGCAAAACAAATTGGCCATTTTCGATAACCTTGTAGGTAAAACCTGGAAGGCAGATGGTGAATGGGGCGATGGTTCGATGTTTAAGCAGGAAATAACTTTCAGTTATAGCTTGGATAGCACCTTGGTCATTGCCGAATCAAAAGGGTTCACGGATAAGGAGCAGAGAGCCTTCGGTCCAAGAAATCACGGTGTGCGAAAATTTGACCCAAAAACCAACAGCATAAAATTCTGGGAATTCGACATTTTTGGGGGTACTACCGAGGGAACCGTCAAAAGTAGGGACAAAGACATTTTGTATACCTACGATTACGGCGCTACCAAAGTCACAGATTATTGGAAATATATAGATGAGGATACCTACGATTTCATAGTAGGTGTTTATAAAAAAGGTGAATGGGAACAAATCTATCTGAAAACACAATTCGTTGTCCAACCCTCTGGTTTTGATTTTCAATTTGACCACTATTCCCTAGTGGTGACCAAACTGGTTGAAACTGGGGACTTTTATCGGGATATCTTTAAATTGAAAGAAATCCCACATCCTGATAAAGCCCCAGGCTTTCGATGGTTCAATGTGGAAGGAAACTCACAATTGCATCTAATCAAGAAAGAGGTTGTCGAATTTAAAAAGGATAAAAGCATTCATCTTTGTCTCTCTACCCAGAATTTGAAAACCTTCATGGCCCATTTGAAGGAAAACAACATTGAGTTTTACGATTGGCCCGGAACAAAAAATGCCGTTACAGACCGTTCCGATGGGGTTAAACAAATCTACATCCAAGATCCTGAGGGCTACTGGATTGAAATCAACACCGCTAAACACTAAATTATGGACAGTGCAGTGATTCAAACCTTTCCGCTTGGTTTTCCTTGGCAAACCCAAGACCCTTTTCTTTTCTGTGTATACCATTTGGACCACTATCCAAATGGAAATGGGGAAATGGGCCCAGACCCCGAACTTCTTAAAAATCGTAGTTTGGGTAACGATTTCAACCCCAGTCAAGAATGGCGTATGTACCACGGGCAGACCATACCCGGTTTTCCCTATCACCCACATCGCGGTTTTGAAACTGTGACGATTGTGAACAAAGGATTTTGCGACCACTCCGATTCATTGGGAGCAGCAGGAAGATTTGGTGATGGGGATGTGCAGTGGATGACAGCGGGAAGAGGGGTGCAACATTCCGAAATGTTTCCATTGCTAAAGGATGATGCCGATAATCCTTTGGAGCTCTTCCAAATTTGGCTTAACCTGCCAAAGGCCGATAAATTTGTGGAACCCCACTTCAAGATGCTTTGGCATGAGGACATCCCGATGGCAATTGAAGAAAATGCCCAAGTAAAAGTCATCGCTGGAGACTACAGAGGCACACAAGCGAATGATCCTGCGCCAAACTCTTGGGCCGCTGTACCAGAAAACGAAGTGGCCATTTGGAATATCCATGTTGAAGGCAACACGGAATTTACACTTCCAAAAGCTAGCTCAGAAGTAACCCGGACACTCTACTTTTATGATGGTTCGGAAATTTATTTTGGTGATAAAAAAGTAAATCCAAATTTTGGAGTAGTATTGAATGCTTCCCAAGATGCCCTTATCAAGATAGGTAAAGCCAAAGCCCATTTTTTGATGCTTCAAGGAAAACCAATCAATGAACCTGTAGCAAAGTACGGTCCCTTTGTAATGAACACTGAGCAAGAAATTCAGCAAGCCATGGAAGAATACCGTTTGACCCAGTTTGGTGGATGGCCATGGCCCTATCCGGACAACGTGCATGAAAAAACCAAAGGAAGATTTGCACTTTATCCAGATGGTAAGCTAATTGAGAAAGACTAGTCAAATACTTGTCTTGGTAGCCGTTATAAATATGCTGCGCGCTAAAACGTAAGAAATTATTTCAAAACCTACTGACTCTTGGTGAAGTCTTTTTCTAGATATGATTGAGATGTTGGAGTCTCCTAAATGGATATGTTAAGATTTTGTTATCTTTTAAAGAAAAATGAGGATTGTACTTTCAATGTCGCTTTTGCTAGTCCTTCTCAATTAGCTCAAACCCAAAAAATTGATAGTCTACACAACCTATTAAAAACGGCCAAGGACACCAACGAAATCAATATTTTAAGGTCATTGGGGCAACATTTACAGTCACATGATAAAGAAAAATCCCTAAAGCATCTATTGGAAAGTGTTGAAAAATCAAAAAAAATTGGTTTTGTTAAGGGTGAAATTAAAGGCCCCTATTCATTAGGGCTTACTTACGGAATGACTGGAAGTTATCCTGAATCCATCGATTATTTGCAGCTATGTCTTGACCTATGCCAAAGGATGGTTCCAAAAAATTGTCAATAGGCTTTAATGACGAAGGCGAGTTTATAAAATGTACAATTGAGGACAATGGTGTTGGTATAAAACTAAAATCCAGTCAAGAGGAATCAAAAAGTACCTCAAGGGGAATGTCCATAACCGCAAAGCGGATTGCAACTTTGGAAAAATTTTCAAACAAGGAGCTTTTACAAGTTGAAAGTCTAAATGATGGGATTAAAACAGGCACCCGTGTCACCATATTGATTCCCAAGCACCCGGTTGCACAACCCAAAAAAGCTGTATGAACCCGTTTTGCCCGTTGAGTGTACAATTCCCTGAATCCTTAAGTACTATTGGGCTGATTTTGTGTTTAGGTCAAACGCGTACTATCTCCGCACCAATGGCACGTAATCGTTCATCAATATTCTCGTAACCGCGATCTATCTGTTCAATATTGTGAATGGTCGAGGTTCCTTTGGCAGAAAGTGCTGCGATAAGCAACGAAATCCCAGCTCGAATATCTGGGGAAACCATTGTAGTCGCCTTTAGTGTCGATTTAAAATCATGGCCAATAACTGTGGCTCTATGGGGGTCACAAAGAATTATCTTTGCGCCCATATCAAGCAATTTATCCACAAAGAAAAGCCTACTTTCGAACATTTTTTGGTGGATGAGCACTTCGCCCCTGGCTTGTGTGGCCACGACCAAGATGATACTCAAAAGGTCCGGGGTAAGACCCGGCCAAGGAGCATCAGCAATGGTTAAAATTGAACCATCAATAAAATTTTGTATTTCGTAGCCCTTATTATGCCTGGGGATAAAAATATCATCCCCTTTCTTCTCTACAGTAATACCGAGTTTTCTGAAAACAGTTGGAATCTGGCCCAAATCATCCCAACTTACGTTTTTAATGGTCAGCTCACTTTTGGTCATGGCGGCAAGGCCCATCCAGCTCCCTATTTCAATCATATCGGGTAACATGGTATGCTCTGTTCCCCCTAGGCGGTCCACACCCTCAATGGTCAATAAATTAGATCCAATGCCCGTTATTTTGCCCCCCATGCGGTTCAGCATTTTACATAATTGCTGTAAATAAGGTTCGCAAGCCGCATTGTATATGGTGGTGATGCCTTCAGCCAGAACTGCAGCCATAACTATATTGGCTGTTCCTGTAACGGATGCCTCATCCAATAGCATGTAGGTGCCCTTGAGTTTTTTAGCCTCCACGCCATAAAAATATTCTTCCCGATTATACCTGAACTTTGCCCCCAATTTAATAAAACCCTCAAAATGGGTATCCAACCGCCTTCTTCCTATTTTATCTCCGCCAGGCTTAGGAATATATCCTCTTCCAAACCTTGCCAGTAGCGGGCCAACCAGCATGATGGATCCTCGAAGTCCCCGACCATCATTCTTGAATTTGGCCGACTGCAAGTAATCCAGATTGATATCATCTGCCTTAAAAGTATAAGAGCCCTTCCCCTTTTTTTGGATTTTGACTCCCAGGTCTTCCAATAGGGCGATCAATTTATTGACATCAATGATGTCTGGAATATTGTTTACTGTTATTTTCTCTTCGGATAGCAATACTGCACAAAGAATCTGCAACGCTTCGTTCTTTGCACCCTGGGGTGTTATTTCACCATGTAGTTCATGGCCACCCTCTATTCGGAATGTTCCCATGGAATTTTCTGGAATTTAGTGCCTTTTCTTTCTACTACGATGAATTTTTTTGCCGCCACCGTTGTTCCTATTGGATTTACTGTGTCGGTGTTTAAGGAATTGGCCACTTTCGGTAAGATTTTCACCATTGCTGGCCAAATCAATTTGCCCATCACTGAGTTCTTTGAGATGCGCGAAAATAACGGAATCATCAACCGTGTCCTTGTTCCAATTGAGATAGCATTTTTTCATGTGGTTGGCTATGGCATATTCCAGCCCGGAACGCATATCCCCTTTGTCCCATTTTACCGCAACGTCAATCATACGTTTTATGTTATTTCCATAAAATCTGTATTTTGGATGATTCTGTGGGTAATCCAATGGTTCTGGTCGCTGTTGCAATACTTCTTTGGAGGTAATGGGAAACGGTGAGTCCACATCCAATTTAAAGTCGGACATAATGAACAATTGGTCCCACAACTTATGTTGAAAATCCGGAACATCCCTTAAGTGGGGCTGTAAATTCCCCATAACACTGATAATGGCCTTGGCCACCCGGTTTCTTTCCTCTCTATCTTCAATGGATACAGCATGGTCGACCATTTTCTGAAAATGACGTCCATACTCTGGAATATGAAGCTTGGCACGCTCCGTATTATATTCTAAATTTTCTACTAGATTCAAATTAAAAAGATTTAATGAAATTACGTATTGGGAAGTCCAAATGATAACGTTCGCAAAGTAATAAAATTATGCCAATTACAGCCCTTAAAGCGAAATTACACCTTCTACGTTGGAAACTTCCTTGTATTTGGCAATAACTTCGTCCGGGCTTTGTAAAAATACCGTGATAGAAATACTGGTATAAGTCCCTTTTTTGGATTTTTTTGATTCTATAACAGCCCCAATATTGTCAAATATATCGTTAATTTGATGAATACGTTTCTCATCGGTAGGTACAATAAATTTGTACAAGTAGTTGGAAGGCCAAGAAGTATTTTCTAGCAACTGCTCCCTGAGACGTGCATAAAATGCTTCTGTTTCATCCTTCTTCATTGACATTTTTTTTTACAAATATATGGGATAGTGGCCAATTTTTTTCCTTGGTCCTATTTCATTACTTTGTGTATCTAAATAGTTGGGATTGGGCAAAAATAAAGTAGTTATTACGGGAGCCCCCGGAACAGGAAAAACTTCCATTGTAAAAGGATTGGAAGATAAGGGATTCCATTGCTTTCATGAGATTATTCGAGATATGACCTCCAAAGCAAAGACGGAAGGAAATCCCATGGATTTTGTATCCAACCCCTTGGTTTTTGTGGATGACACCCATCAATTCAACAAGGATTTGCTTTTTGGAAGGGCTGAACATTATAAACAATCACTGAAAACAGATGAACTCATCAGTTTTTTTGATAGAGGTATGCCAGATGTTCTCGCCTATATGGATTTTTTTGGCCAATCCTATGGCAATGAGTTTATTAAAGCTTGTAAGGAGCATCGTTATGATAAAATCTTCATTGTTCCACCTTGGAGGGAAATATATACTACTGATGAAGAAAGGCTCGAAACCTTTGAAGAAGCAGAAAACATTCATAGTGCTTTGTTAAATACCTATATTCGATTTGGTTATACACCCATTGAGGTTCCAAAGGATTCAATTTCTCAGCGCATTGCTTTTATTTTGGAAACCGTTAACCCATTTTAGTGCAAAAGGAGCCGAGAGCCATTTTAAACAAATATTGGGGCCATGAGGATTTCAGGGGGTCACAAAGGGCTATAATTGACTCGGTGGTTTCTGGTAAGGATGTATTGGCACTATTGCCCACCGGGGGTGGAAAATCTGTTTGTTATCAAGTTCCTGCCTTGGCCATGGAGGGCATCTGTGTGGTAATCTCTCCTTTAGTGGCGCTTATACAAGATCAGGTGGCACAACTTAAAGATAAGGGCATAAAGGCCGTCGCCCTGACTGGCGGCATTCCCTTTGGAGAACTCAATGATTTGTTGGACAATTGTGTTTATGGCAATTATAAGTTGCTATATCTGTCGCCAGAGCGACTTCAACAATCCATGGTCCAAGAAAGACTCCAACAAATGAATGTAAACTTGGTCGCGGTGGATGAAGCCCATTGCATTTCTCAATGGGGAAACGACTTTAGACCAGCTTATCTAGACTGCGCCAAGGTAAGAGAACTCATCCCTGATATTCCCATGATTGCACTTACCGCGACCGCCACCCCAAAAGTAGTGGACGATATTGTTGAAAACCTAAAACTTCAAGAAGTTGAAATTTTCAAAGATTCCTTCTCAAGACCCAACATCATATTTAAAGTAAAGCATACGCAAGACAAGCACTACCATGTAAAGAAGTATTTGACCAAGATTCCTGAAAGTTGCATTGTGTATGTCCGTTCAAGAAAACTAAGCGTTTCACTTGCTGGTTTTCTAAGCCAACATAAATTCAATGCTGATTTTTTTCACGGGGGAGTTTCCAAGCAGGAAAAAAACGAAAAACTCAATCGTTGGCTGGTAGATAAAACCAGAGTGATGGTAGCTACCAGTGCATTTGGCATGGGAGTCGACAAACCTAATGTTCGCTTGGTGGTTCATTATCAAATTCCGGATAGCTTAGAGAGTTATTTTCAAGAAGCTGGAAGAGCCGGAAGGGACGGGAAGCCATCTACTGCTGTTATTTTGACCAACCATGAAGATGAGGAACGGGCAAAACAGCAATTTTTGTCAGCACTGCCTTCCGTTTCCTTTGTAAAGCAGCTTTACCTTAAGTTGTGCAATTATTTTCAAATTTCCTATGGCGAAACACCTTCAGTCACACTGCCATTCAAATTCAATGCCTTCTGCCAACAGTATGGGTTCAATCCTAATATGGCCTTGAATGCACTGCGTGTTTTAGATCAAAATTCAATTATTTCCCTTTCCGAACGCTACTCCGAAAAAGTAATGCTCAAGTTCGTAGCATCGAAAGGGGGTATTTTCCACTATTTGGAAAAGAGTAAAAAGTCAGCACCTATAATTAAAACCATCTTGCGTACCTACGGTGGAATTACGGAGCATGAAACTAAAATCAATATACAGCTGCTATCAAAAAAGACGAATAAAAGCACAAAAGATTTAAAGAAGGTATTGAATCAGCTCCATCATGATGGAATAGCAGAATTTACGCATGAAACAAGTGACCTGGAAATAAGCTTTTTGGTACCAAGGGAAGATGACCGTACCATTAATCCGTTTGCTAAAAAAATAGACGGCCATAACAAGGTTAAGCATACCCATATGCAGGCTATGTTGGATTATCTGCATGTATCCAAAACCTGTAGAAGTGTTTATTTACTTCAATATTTTGGTGAAAAAAATGCTGAAAACTGTGGCACTTGCGATATTTGTACCAGAAAGAAAAATCAGGTTGCCGACAAAAACCTAGACAAAAAGGTAATGGAACTTTTGAAAATTGGACCCTACACTTCCCGTGCTTTGGAAAAAATAACCGGAGCCAATGAGAATGCCCTATTAAAAACATTACAAAAATTGTTGGAGGATGAACAAATCTTCCTAAATCATAAAAATGAGTATACCCTTAGCACATAAACCTCTCAGAATTGTATTCATGGGCACGCCCGAATTTGCTGTGGCAAGTTTAAAAAAACTCTTCGATGCGGGTTTTGATATTGTGGGAGTAATAACAGCACCAGACAAACCAGCTGGAAGAGGAAGAAAACTAAATACTTCAGCGGTAAAGGAATTTGCAATGCAACATGATTTAAAGGTGCTACAGCCCACAAACTTGAAGAATGAAGATTTTTTAAAAGAGCTGAAGGCCTTAAAAGCCGATTTGCAAGTAGTAGTGGCCTTTAGGATGTTGCCCAAAGTGGTGTGGACTATGCCCAAGCATGGCACATTCAATCTACATGCCTCCCTCCTGCCCCAATACCGTGGAGCCGCGCCCATCAATTGGGCCATAATAAATGGTGAGACAGAAACTGGTGCCACAACTTTTTTTATTGATGAAAAAATAGATACAGGGAGCATTATCCTTCAGGAAAAATGTGAAATTACTCTTGAGGACAATGCTGGTACGCTACATGACCGATTGATGGACCTTGGCGCTCAATTGGTGGTCGAAACCTGTAGGCAAATTGAAAATGGCACCGTGCAAAGCACATCTCAAAAACAGGTTAAGGATGCAAAGCCTGCACCTAAAATACATAAGGACACCTGTAAAATAGATTGGACCATGCCGATGCATAAAATCCATGACCTTATTCGAGGGCTAAGTCCCTACCCCACTGCATGGACCATTTTACAAAACGGAGACAACGAGGAAAACATAAAAATATACAGCTCCAAAATGGAGGCTGAATCACATACATATCCATGCGGGAAATTATTTGCAAGCAAAAAAACATTGAAGGTAGCTGTGGATGGAGGGTATTTATACCTGTTGGAAATACAAATGCCGGGAAAGCGAAAAATGGATATTGACGAAGTTTTGAACGGACTAAAGTTGGACAAAAGTGCTCATCTTCGCTAAACCCTTGCTATGATTGGGCTGGCTGAATTTCGTCTTTTTGGTGTCACTTTATCAACAAACGTTTCAAGTTATCAACAAAAAGTCCTATTTCCCTTGGTTTCACTTGCGTTAAACCCAAATCCGTATAAATTTGTTGAGCATTAAAATTATTTTAACAACAATTAATTTAATTCCATTATGAACAAAACAGAATTAATCGATGCTATGGCAGCTGATGCTGGCATCACTAAGGCAGCCGCCAAAAAGGCATTGGAATCTTTCTTGGGCAATGTAGAGGGATCTCTTAAAAAAGGAAACAGGGTTTCTTTGGTAGGATTCGGTTCTTGGTCCGTATCCAGAAGAAACGCCAGAGAGGGTAGAAATCCGCAAACCGGCCAAACCATTAAGATTGCAGCTAAGAATGTTGTAAAGTTCAAAGCTGGAGCAGAATTGAGCAAAGCAGTAAACTAGTTCAATTTGGTTTAAGATATATAAAGAGGGCATCTCAAAAGGGATGCTCTTTTTTTTGACCTGTCTTGAAGGTGTTTTGTATTTATCGTAGATTATGTTACATTTAGAAACAAGAATCTTTTTAAGATGGTGAGCTACGAGCCTAAGAAGGGTAAATTACTTGTTGCCGAACCTACATTGACAGGAGATGTTTCTTTCAACCGGTCTGTGGTGTTGTTGGCCGAACACAACCAAGAAGGTTCCGTGGGTTTTATTTTAAATAAACCCTTGGACTATACCATTTGCGACCTGATTTCTGAAATAACCATACCTTTTAAGGTGTTCAATGGGGGGCCCGTTGAGCAGGACAATCTCTATTTCATCCATAAGGTACCCCATCTTATTGATGATAGCATTGAAATTTCGGATGGTATTTTTTGGGGCGGTAATTTTGAAAAAACCGTGGAGCTCATCAACAATAAAACCATTACCGAGCAAGACATACGGTTCTTTTTGGGATACTCCGGTTGGGGATCACAGCAGTTGGACCAGGAACTTATGTCCAAATCTTGGGTGGTTGTGCAAAATGAATATGAAAGCAATATCCTCAAAAAAGCTTCCAATGCGTTTTGGAAGGAAAAGATGATTGAATTGGGAGGAGACTATCTATTATGGTCCAACGCTCCCGAGAACCCAGCCCTCAATTGATTCAACTAGCCCAATCGGGCATGGGCATTTAGTCTTCCCAACAGGTTTTTACCAACTTTATTCCCATACTGCTTTTTCCTGTATCGAGTAATCGGTCGTAGTCCCAAAACACTATTGGTGATGAAAAGTTCATCCGCTTTTTGCAGTTCGAAAGGGGATATGGAACTCTCTTGAAGCTCAAACTCCTCGGTTTTGGATATGATTTCAATTAATTTTTTACGGATAATACCATCCAAACATCCATCGGACAGTGGTGGAGTTTTAATCTTTTTGTCGGTGACCAAAAACAAGTTGCCATTGATGGCCTCGACCACTTGCTTGTCGGTGTTTATCAAAAGACAATTGTTATAACCATTTTCTTCGGCGTATACGCTCGCTACCACATTCAATATTTTATTCGTGGTCTTTAGGTTGGATAACATATCCTTATTTATGTAGTAATCCTTGAACAGCTCCACTTCATAAGGGTCTTCAGAAATTATGTAGAAGGGAGATTCCAATTCGTGGCATTCCATTGTGTAGGACACGTCATTGGTCAGAGGTTGGTACAGACCCCCATCTTTTCGAAAAACCGTTATACGTAATCTTGCCGAACCACGGGTCAAATTATTGGCTTCAATGGTTTTTTTGATTTCCTCCTCCAGGAACTCCAACGTAAACGCCATGGGTATTTCCATGCGTAAAATACGCATTGAAGCCATTAGCCTAAAATAGTGGTCTTCCCAGAAAAAAAGCTTTCCATTTGCACAGCGAACAGTTTCAAAAAGGGCATCACCAAACTTTAGCCCCCGATTGTCATAATTTAAAATCGCTGTTTCATCTCCTAGTAATGTCCCATCAAAATTGACCATAAAAAAAGTCCCGATTTTTTACCAGGACCAAAGATACGTTTTAGCTTCTATACAATTATTTTGAACCCAAAACCTGTTTTAGGTCGGAAATTTGGTTTTCCCACAACATCTTGGCTTCATCGACTTCATCTTCCTCCGCAAAATCGGTGATAAAAAGAGACACATCCTTTGTGATTTCATCCACAATGATACGCATTTCAAAAAAAGAGTCGTCCTCATTTTCCTCCCAAGCAAATTTTACAAACTCATCACTCTTTCGTTTTAACAATTTTGCCTGTTCCTCAGAACCGTCCCAAATAAAGGTAAACATCTCACCCCTGGAATTTACATTGTCCGCGTACCATTCCGAAAGTCCTGAAGGTGTTGAAATATATTGGTAAAGCAACTGTGGAGATGCCTGTATCACAAACTCAATCTGAAATTTTGTCTTATCACTCATTATGCCGCTCGGTTAATCCTTTCTAAATACTGATATAATCCGGGAAGATAAAAAAATAAATATCAAATAATAAAATAAAAGGGATTTTTGATTAGGGAAAATTAAACTTTATATTTGCACCCGCTTAAACAAATCATGGCGAGGTAGCTCAGGCGGTTAGAGCGCAGGATTCATAACCCTGAGGTCGGGAGTTCAAGTCTCCCTCTCGCTACAACCAAAGCCCGATTTTTGTCGGGCTTTGGTTCATCATAATTTTGACCAAGCTTCGTTTTATAGTTTCCAATGCTTTTGTACCATTTGTAAAACAGGGCAAGCTTTACCGAAAAATGCCGTGATCTTAATTTTGCAGCTTCAAATACGACTTTTTAAAAATCACTTCTTGTAATGAGATAAAATTTCTGCAAAAGAAATTTTATAAATATTGGTATCGACACTTGCCAGACTATCGCTGCTTGAATAGTACAAATACTCCAGATTCTTGGTCAAGAAAGGATAAAGGTCACTTCCCGAGGTGTTCAACTCTTTAATATTTTGCGGAGTAGACCAGGCTCCTTGATTTTTAAAACTGATGTACAAGTCCCCATAAGATGAAATATTCTCATTGCGTTGAGAGGATTCAAAAATGATAAGGTCTCCATCCTCGCTAATTTCCAGATTCCACTCTCCTGTGCTAGAATTCAATCTCGCTCCCATGTTTTCAGGCGATACAAATTCATCCTCATGAAAAGCACTGCTGTACAAATCTCCCTGTCCATAACCCCCAGGTCGGTCAGAAGCAAAATATAGATTTCCCACCTTGTCAGTTCTAGGGCTATATTCAGTGTGCTTTGAATTAATCGGTTCTGGAAGTCTTGTCGGAATGCTCCATTCCCCGTTATCCTTTTTATTGACTTTCCAAATGTCCGCAGAGGACACTTTACCATCAAATGGTCTATTGGAAATAAAATAGAGTGTGCGGTCGTTGTCCGCCAAATGAGGATCGCTATCGTCAAACTTACCAGAAAATGAAGCTACCTTAGGCTCACTCCAAGCCCCATCTATCCTTTTTGATTGATATATGGTGCTTTTTGTACCACTTTGTCCCCATTTCCCATCACTTCTGACAAAATAAAATTCGTCCTCGGATGCATTCATGGTAATTCCATACTCCACAGTATCGGTAGCGATAAACTTCAATTTATCCAAGTGCTCCTCTTTTGTGTCGTTACATCCCATCAGCAATAAGAAAAAAAATCCTATAGTAAATCCAAAGTCACCTTTGATATCCATTAAACCATCTTAAAAAGTTTCATTGTGTTAGTCGCAATGCTATTGTTCTTGTCAAAGCGCTTCGGATATGATTTTCTCTACGATTTCTGGATTCAGCAAAGTTGACGTATCCCCAAGATTAGAGGTGTCATTGGATGCAATTTTTCGCAAAATACGGCGCATGATTTTACCACTTCGGGTTTTGGGCAATCCGGGCACGAACTGAATCTTGTCCAACTTGGCAATCGGTCCGATATGTTCCGTGATCATCTGGTTAATTTCTTTTTTGAGGTTATCGCGATCCCGTGATTCACCGGTTTCCTTTAAAATCACATAACCGTAAAGCGCATTGCCTTTCACATCATGGGGGAAACCTACAATAGCTGACTCCGCTACCGCAGGGTGCTCGTTAATGGCATCCTCAATGGGTGCGGTTCCCAGATTATGGCCCGATACAATGATTACATCATCCACCCGGCCGGTGATGCGATAGTAACCCACCTCATCCCGAAGTGCGCCATCGCCCGTAAAATACATGCCATCAAAGGCTGAAAAATAGGTGTCTTTATACCGTTGATGGTCTCCCCAAATTGTGCGGGCAATGGACGGCCATGGGAATTTGATACACAACCGCCCATCTACTTGGTTTACTTTTATTTCTTTTCCATTTTCATCCATCAAAGCTGGCTGCACTCCTGGCATGGGCAAGGTTGCGTAGGTTGGCTTTGTGGGTGTCGAAAACGGAATAGGCGAAATCAAAATACCTCCGGTTTCCGTTTGCCACCATGTATCCACAATGGGGCACTTTTTGTCACCCACATGATCGTTGTACCAGTGCCAAGCTTCCTCGTTGATGGGTTCTCCCACCGTGCCCAGCACCTTTAAACTAGAAAGGTCGTACTTCGTAACAAAATCCAGATTTTCCTTGGCCAAGGCCCGGATGGCCGTCGGTGCGGTGTAAAATTGTGTGATTTTATGCTTTTGAACGATTTCCCAAAAACGTCCGTAATCAGGATAAGAAGGTACGCCTTCAAACATGACGGTGGTTGCGCCATTGGCCAAGGGTCCATAAACGATGTAAGAATGGCCCGTGATCCATCCTATATCTGCCGTGCACCAATACACATCATCCTCTCGGTACTGGAACACATTTTTGAAGGTATACGCCGTGTAGACCATATAACCGGCCGTGGAATGCATCATGCCCTTAGGTCGACCTGTAGACCCTGAGGTGTACAAAATGAAAAGTGGGTCCTCGGCCTCCATAATCTCCGCCACGCAATCCGCATACGCTTTGTCCAGTAATGACTGTAACCAATAATCACGACCTTTCTTCATGGTTACCTTCCCATTTGTTCGCTTGGCCACCAACACGGTTTCCACACTGGGACACTGTTTTAGTGCATCATCCACAATGCCTTTAAGGTCGATGGTTTTATTTCCCCGGAAGGAACCATCGGAGGTCAACACCATTTTGGCTCCACAATCGTTGATTCGGGTAGCCAGTGCTGTTGAAGAAAATCCTGCGAAAACTACTGAGTGAACGGCACCTATACGCGCACAGGCTAAAACGGAAATAGCCAATTCAGGAATCATGGGCAAATAAATAATGACCCTATCCCCTTTTTGAATGCCCTTTTCCTTAAGCACATTGGCAAACTTGCTTACCCGCTCGTGCAATTGTCTGTAGGTGATGTGTTCAGCGGGTTCTTTCGGGTTATTTGGCTCGAAAAGAATGGCGGTTTTATCACCCCGACTTCTCAAATGCCGGTCGATACAGTTTTCGGTGATGTTGAGCCGGGCCCCCTCAAACCATTTGATTTTGGGTTTGATAAAATCCCAATCCAAGACCTTATCCCAGCGTTTACGCCAAAAAAAATGCTCCTCGGCCACCTCCTCCCAAAAGGCCTCGGGATTTCTGACCGATTTCCTATAGACCTGAAAATATTCCTCCAAATGTTTTATATGGTAGTTGCTCATTAATTCCTTAAGATTAAATGGACTTAAATTTATGAAAAAGAGATGACTGTTTGCCTTTTAATTTAATGTTCTAAAGCCTCCCCCGACCCACTTGGTATACGGATATGTTCCACTATTTCCTGTACCTCCTCGGGTGGTGAAGCCGTGAACTTGGAAACAAGGAACGCCACTGCTAAATTGACCAACATCCCGACCGTGCCGAAGCCTTCGGGTGAGATGCCCCACCACCAGTGTTCAGCTTTACTGGTTTCTTCTTGACCCACCCAACCCAATTTAAATCGGGCTATATAATAACAGGTGATGCCCAGTCCAGCGACCATACCGGCAATGGCTCCTTCACGGTTCATACGTTTGCTAAAGATGCCCATAACTATGGCTGGGAAAAAGGAAGAGGCCGCCAAGCCAAAAGCCAAGGCCACCACAGAAGCCACAAATCCTGGTGGGTGAATCCCAAAGTATCCAGCCACCACTACCGCCAACAAAGCGGAGAAGCGGGCTATCCACAACTCTTTCTTATCGGAAATGTCTGGAGCTAATTGTTTTTTGATCAAGTCATGGGAAATTGAAGTGGAAATTACCAAAAGTAAACCCGCTGCAGTGGACAAAGCGGCTGCAAGACCCCCTGCTGCCACCAAGGCAATGACCCAATTGGGCAATCCTGCAATCTCCGGATTGGCCAAAACGGTTATATCCCGGTCTATATAGAGTTCATTTTTTCCTTTACCGAAATTATAGATGATTCGTTCGCCATAATCCCCTCGTGATTCTGAAAATTCAGGTTTTTTCCCATCAATGGCTGGTCCCGGTAAATATTGAATCTTTCCATCTTCATTTTTATCGGTCCACGCAATCAATCCGGTATCTTCCCATTTGGTAAACCAGGTCGGAATCTCTTTATAAGGGGTATCCTGCACCGTTTTCATCAAATTGGTCCGTGCAAAAACAGCAATGGCTGGAGCCGTAGTATATAAAATGGCAATGAACAACAACGCATACCCTGCAGATTTCCGGGCATCCCGTACTTTGGGCACCGTAAAAAAGCGAATAATCACATGGGGAAGGCCGGCAGTTCCCAACATCAAGGCGGCCGTGATAAAAAACACATCTGTAGTAGATTTGGAACCATCGGTGTAGGCCGTAAAGCCCAAGTCGGTCATCAAACCGTCCAATTTATCCAATAAATAAACCCCATCTTCCCCTGCTGAACCAAATCCTATTTGGGGCACTGGATTCCCCGTTGCCATTAAGGATATAAAAATAGCTGGGACCATAAAAGCAAAAATCAATACGCAATATTGTGCCACTTGTGTATAGGTGATGCCTTTCATCCCTCCCAAAAATGCATAAAAAAGCACTACAGCCATACCGATGTACACGCCCGTATTGACATCCACGTCCAAGAATCGGGAAAAGACCACCCCTACGCCCCGCATTTGTCCAGCGACATAGGTGAAGGAAACAAAAAGCGCCGCAACCACGGCAACGGTTCGGGCCACGTTGCTGTAATAGCGATCACCGATAAAGTCTGGGACCGTAAATTTTCCAAATTTCCGTAGGTAAGGCGCAAGTAGCAATGCCAAAAGCACATAACCACCAGTCCACCCCATAAGATATACGGAACCATCATAGCCTGAAAAGGCAATTATTCCTGCCATCCCCAAAAAAGAGGCGGCGGACATCCAATCGGCGGCGGTGGCCAATCCATTGGCCAAAGGGGAGACTCCCCCACCGGCAACATAAAACTCTTTGGTAGAAGCTGCTCTGGACCAAATGGCAATCCCGATATATAGGGCAAAAGTTAGTCCGACAATGATAAACGTCCATGTTTGAATACTCATGCGCTACTCGTTTACCTTATATTTTTTGTCCAGCTTGTTCATTAAACGAACATATACAAAAATGAGAATGACAAAAACAAAAATGGAACCCTGCTGCGCAAACCAAAAACCCAACTTGAATCCACCCAGACGAATCGAGTTGAGTTGGTCAACCAAAAGAATCCCGAAACCGTAGGAAACCAAAAACCAAATGGAAAGCAATATGGCAAGGTAACGAAGGTTTTCCTTCCAATACTTTTTGCGTTGCGAAGTGTCCATGCTGTTGTTTAAGCAAAGAAAGATAGGGAATTTACCAATAAAAAATTTTCAGAGCGAGTGCAGTCAAGATGGCTTTATATTTATGTGCGAAAAAACAGTTCTCGACTGCGCCCTAACTTACGCAAGTATGCTATTCGTAAAGACTCAAACCCTTACAGCTTTGACAAGTACTGGGCCACATTGGCCCCTATGCGTTCGTGTATGTTGGTAATATCCGCTTTTAGAAACGGTTTTCCCAAAATACTTTCATACAGTTCGATGTACCTTTCAGAAACTGAAGTCACATAGGCATCATCCATTTCTGGTACTTTTTGCCCCTCCAGTCCTTGAAAACCATTGGAAATCAACCATTGGCGTACAAATTCCTTGGATAGTTGTTTTTGGGGTTCTCCCTTGTCCTGACGCTCTTGATAGCCGTCTACATAGAAATATCGGGAAGAATCTGGCGTGTGGATTTCATCGATGAGAACAATTTCACCGTCTTTGGTTTTTCCAAATTCGTATTTAGTGTCCACCAAAATCAGGCCTTGTTTAGCGGCGATTTCAGTTCCACGCTGAAACAACGCCCGGGTGTATTTTTCAAGTACTTCATAGTCGTGCTGCGAAACAATCCCTTTTTTTAAAATGTCTTCACGTGAAATATCTTCATCGTGATCTCCCTTTTCAGCTTTGGTCGCTGGAGTGATAATGGGCTCTGGAAATTGGTCATTCTCTTTCATCCCCTCGGGCATGGAAACCCCACAAAGCATTCGTTTGCCCACTTTGTATTCTCGGGCTGCATGCCCTGATAGGTACCCACGAATGACCATTTCTACTTTAAAGGGTTGGCACGCCTTTCCTACGGCCACATTGGGGTCTGGAGTGGCCATCAACCAATTGGGCACCAAATCTTCCGTAGCCTTCATCATATGGGTGGCAATCTGATTAAGGATTTGACCCTTGTACGGAATTCCCCGGGGCATGACCACATCAAAGGCTGAAATACGATCGGTGGCCACTATCACCAGTATATCATTCTCCAAGGTATACACTTCCCTGACCTTTCCTTGATATACAGATCTTTGACCAACAAAATGGAAGTCTGTGGCCATTAAGGTATTTTGCCCCATACTAGAATTGATTTTGATGCTCGATGTTCTTGTAGGCATCGATAACCTTTTTCACCAAACTATGGCGGATTACATCCTTATCATCTAAATAAATGATACTGATGCCCTTTACATTTTTGAGTATGAGCAACGCTTCTTTCAGGCCAGAAATGACTCGTCTTGGCAAATCGATTTGTCCAGGGTCACCAGTCAACAAAAACTTGGCATTCTTACCCATTCGGGTCAGGAACATTTTCATTTGGGCATGGGTAGTATTCTGTGCTTCATCCAAAATCACAAAAGCGTTGTCCAATGTGCGCCCACGCATAAACGCCATGGGTGCAATCTGAATGGTGCCGTCTTCGATGTATTTTGCCAGCTTCTCAGCGGGTATCATGTCGCGAAGGGCATCATATAAAGGCTGCATATAGGGATCCAACTTTTCTTTTAAATCGCCGGGTAGAAAACCGAGATTTTCACCTGCCTCAACAGCTGGTCTGGTCAAAATAATACGTCGTACCTGCTTTTCCTTCAATGCCTTTACCGCAAGTGCTACTCCTGTATACGTTTTTCCCGTACCGGCTGGACCAATGGCAAAAACCATATCATCCTTTCCACATGCATCCACCATTTTGCGCTGGTTTACCGTCTGTGCTTTAATGAGTCTTCCGCTAACACCATGCACAAGAACCTCACCACTGCTTTTGGAGGCAGCATAGTCTTCCCTGCCGTTGCTGGTGAGCACTCGTTCTATCATGTTCTCATCCAGTTTGTTGTATTTTGTAAACTGTCCGGTTAACATGTCAAAGCGCTTATCGAACTCCTCCAAGAGCTCTTCATCACCATAGACTTTGATTTTACTGCCCCGAGCAACAATTTTTAGCTTGGGAAAATATTTTTTTAACAGTTCAATGTTCTCGTTATGTTGCCCAAAAAAGTCTTGGGGGCTAATTTCTGTAAGTTCTATTATAAGTTCGTTCAAAAAGTGCGGGGTATTTTATGGTTATTTTTGAAGAATTGTATTCTTTCTTTTTTAATGTAATTTTACTGCACAAACTTAACCAAAAATCAATTTGAGCAGCGAAAAACATATCAACAGTATTGCATGGCAATCATAACCTTAACTACCGATTTCGGCTATAAAGACCACTTTGTGGGTGCTGTGAAAGGTGCAATACTGAGTAGCTTGCCCGAGGTCAACATTGTTGATATTTCCCATGCGATAAGTCCCTTCAACATTCAGGAATGTGCTTATATTCTCAAGAATGCCTATCGTTCGTTCCCTGCGGGAACAGTACATGTTGTTGGGGTAGATTCAGAAATTTCACCCGAAAATGAGCATATCGTGGTTTGTGTTGATGGACATTATTTCATAAGTGCCAACAACGGGGTCATCTCTTTGATAACTTCTGAGGTGAAACCAGAAAAGGTGGTGGAAATTCATCTGCCAAATGTCAATTCCGGTTCTTTTCCCGTGCTTGATGTATTTACACAAGTGGCTTGTCACATCGCACGTGGTGGTAAATTGGAGGTGGTAGGAAAACCTTTCCAGTCACTGAAGGAACTAAAGGATTTTGAACCTCGAATCATTGATAACGGCAAAACTATTTCTGGCAATGTGATTTATATTGATAATTATGGCAACGTAGTCACCAATATTCAAAAAAGTCTTTTTGAGGCCTATCGCAATGGACGCAATTTTGAAGTAATAGCGCGAACGACCATAATAAATCAAATCCACAAAAGTTATAATGGTATAGTGAATTATGACCTGGACAAACAACAACGCAAGGGGCCGGGTGATGCACTGGCCCTCTTTAATTCCGCAGGATACGTGGAACTGGCTATTTATAAAAGTGACCTAAATTCCGTAGGCGGAGCTTCCAGCCTGCTTGGATTAAATTACAGGGATACGGTAACCATAAATTTTCTTTAAATGTTGATTCGTATCGTAAAACTCACTTTTAAACCCGAAAATATCCCTAGTTTTGAGCGCATATTCCGGAAGTCCAAAAATGGGATTCAGGGCTTCAATGGATGTCAACTGGTAGAGCTTTATCAAGATATTAAGGACCCCTGTGTATTTTTCACATACAGTTTTTGGGAAAACGAATCGGATTTGGAACATTATAGGTCTTCTGATTTTTTTAAATCGGTTTGGGGCCGGACAAAAGTCCTGTTTTCTAAAAAACCAGAAGCTTGGAGTGTCAATAAGGTCCAAATTTAAAAAGAAGTTGAATGTTTGCTATTTTTAAAAGAGAGGTTCAATCTTTTTTCACGTCTTCCATCGGGTATTTGATTGTGGGGTCCTTTTTACTGCTCACAGGACTTTTTCTGTGGGTTTTTAAAGGTGATTTCAACATATTTGATTACGGGTTTGCCGATTTGGGGAACTTTTTTCTTCTAGCCCCTTGGATTTTTATCTTTTTGGTGCCGGCAATTACCATGAAAAGCTTTTCAGAAGAGCAAAAAATGGGCACGTTGGAATTGTTGTTGATTAAACCCATTTCCGTTTGGCAATTGGTTGTAGGAAAGTTTTTGGGTGCCTTTCTTTTGTGTGTCATTGCCGTGGTTCCCACACTGATCTATATTTTTGCCATTTCGAGTTTGGGCATCACTGCAGGTAATTATGATATTGGTGTGGTATTGGGATCTTATTTTGGACTGCTTTTTTTAATTGCGGCCTACACTTCCATGGGTGTATTTGCCTCCACGCTTTCCAACAACCAAATCATAGCATTTTTAACTGGAGTTTTTTTCTGTTTTCTGTTCTTTAACGGATTTGATGCGGTTTCATCACTGTTCGAAAATGACAGCACACAGCAATTGATTCAATCCATTGGTACCAAATCACATTTTGATAGTATTGCAAGGGGTGTTATCGATACAAGGGACTTGATCTACTTTGTTTCGCTGACCTTTCTTTTTCTCTACCTCACCAATCTAAGATTAAAACAGCTGCCACGATGAAGGGAAAATTAATTATTTCAGTTTTCAAAGCACTGATTTTAGTCGTGGCCATCAATCTGTTGGGCGGTTTATTGCATACCCGCTTGGATTTGACCGAGGATCAGCGGTATACCTTATCGGAACCTACCGTGGATGTGGTTCAAAAATTTGATTCTCCTGTTATTGTGGATATTCTTTTGGATGGGAATATCCCTCCAGAGTTTTCAAGACTCAAAACAGAAACAGTACAATTGTTGGAATCCTTCGCATCTAAAAACAATAACATCAAATACAACTTGGTCGACCCTCTTGAAGATAAAAGTCAAGCGCAAAATACCATTGCCGAACTTCAAGCTTTAGGATTGCAGCCTGCTAATGTTACCGTTGAAGAGAACGGCAAAGTGTCCCAAGAATTGGTTTTTCCTTGGGCCTTGGCTAATTATGGTGATGAGACTGTAAAAGTTCCACTGTTGAAGAATAAGCTGGGCTCAACGGCCGAGGAACGCATAAACAATTCGGTGCAACAACTGGAATATGCCTTCGCAGATGCCTTTACCAAATTAAGCACCGTTGAAAAGAAAAGTATAGTCGTAATCAAAGGCAATGGGGAATTGGATGACATCTACTTGGCGGACTACCTGACCAGTATAAGGGATTATTACAATATTGGAGCCATTACCTTGGATTCTGTGGACGTAAATCCAGAAAAAGTATTGGACCAGTTAAAGAATTTTGATCTTGCTTTGATTGCGAAACCCACGGAACCTTTCTCCGATGAAGAAAAATATGTGATGGACCAATATGTGGTTCAAGGAGGTAAATCCATTTGGCTTTTGGACCAAGTAGCCATGGAAATGGACAGTATTTACAAGGGTGGTGGCAGTGCGGTTGCTATCCCCCGAAATTTGAACCTCAAAGATTTTTTCTTCAATTATGGCATTCGAATAAATCCAGTTTTGGTGAATGACCTCTATTTTACCCAGATTGTCTTGGCCACTGGAGAAGGGAATGATTCCCAATACAACCCCTTGCCCTGGTATTACAACCCCATGGTTTTTTCTAGGAACAACCATCCAATCAATACCAACATTGAAGCCGTCAAGTTTCAGTTTACCGCCCCCATCGAAATGTTGGAAAATGATTACGACAAAACCGTACTGCTAATGAGCTCTCCCCTTTCCAAAACGGAAGGTGTCCCAAAACAGATTGGTCTGGACATTTTGAACGTTCCCCCGAATCGGGAATCCTACAATAATGGAAATCAACCCTTGGCGGTACTTGTTGCGGGAAACTTTGTTTCTATGTACAAAGATCGCGTGAAACCATTGGAACTTGACAATAGTGTTGAAATTGGCACAGAAAATAAACTGATTGTTATTTCCGATGGTGATGTCATCAAAAATCAACTCAGAAATGGCAGACCGTTGGAATTGGGTTATGACAAATGGACCAACAGCTTTTATGGCAACAAGGAATTTTTGGTCAATTGCACGAATTACCTTTTGGATGACACCGGACTTATAAACATCAGAAACAAAGAAGTGTCCATCCCTATGCTGGACGCACAGAAAATTGCAGGCCAGAAAACCAAATGGCAATTGATAAATATTGGACTTCCTGTAGCTTTAACTGTGCTTTTGGGTATTTTCTTCAACTTTTACAGAAAAAGAAAATTTACCCGTTAGCTGTTGATAAATTTGTTTCTTTGCTAAACCGTTTTAAGATATATTTGTTTTTATCGATTTTGTGAGCCTTTGTAGTATGAAAAAGACCAACAAGGGCCATCATTTTAAAGAATTTCTTTGATGAAGTTTATTGTATCCAGTACATATTTATTAAAACAATTGCAGGTGTTGGGAGGAGTTATCAACAATAGCAACACCCTACCCATTCTTGACAATTTTTTGTTTGACTTAAAAAAGAACCAACTCACCGTTTCCGCTTCGGATTTGGAAACGACCATGAGTTCCGTTTTGGAGGTCGATTCCGATGCTGAAGGTACCATTGCCGTACCTGCCCGTTTGCTGCTGGATACCCTAAAGACATTCCCAGAACAGCCATTGACCTTCGTGGTAGAAGATAACAACACTGTGGAAATCAGTTCCAATCATGGTAAATATGCCTTGGCCTATGCAGATGGTGCCGAGTTTCCGAAAGCCGTGGAGGTGAGCAATCCGAGTTCCACCACCTTGATGGGTGATATTTTGGCCACGGCCATTAACAAGACCATCTTTGCGGCTGGCAACGACGATTTGCGTCCAGTCATGAGCGGCGTCTTTTTTCAATTCTCCCCAGAGAATTTGACTTTCGTAGCCACAGATGCGCATAAATTGGTCAAATATCAACGACAGGATGTATCAGCGTCACAGGTCGCGGAATTCATCATGCCAAAAAAACCATTGAATTTGTTGAAAGGCATCTTAGCAGGTTCTGAGTCGGAGGTTACCATTGAGTATAATGAAAGCAATGCCAAATTTATATTTGACAACTCAGTGCTCATATGCCGATTGATTGATGGAAAATATCCGAATTACGAAGCCGTAATTCCGAAGGAAAATCCAAACAAATTGACCATTCCAAGAAACCAGTTCCTAAGTTCTGTGCGAAGGGTGTCCATATTCTCCAACAAGACTACCCATCAAATCCGTTTAAGAATGGCCGGTGCAGAGCTTAATATTTCTGCAGAAGATGTGGATTATAGCAATAAGGCTGAGGAACGTCTCTCCTGTTCCTATCAGGGGGATGACATGCAAATCGGATTTAACTCCCGCTTTTTGGTGGAAATGCTCAATAACCTATCTTCAGATGAAGTTTCACTCGAAATGAGTCTACCCAATCGGGCAGGCATCCTCACCCCTATTGATGGTTTGGACGAAGGTGAACAGGTTACCATGCTTGTAATGCCTGTGATGCTGAACAACTAAAAAAAGCAAGGTGTTAGGACCATTTCGGTTCTACTGCACTTCCTTTCTAAATGAATGGAATAGTCAAGAAAAGTGAAGGTGATTCCCCATTGGCTGCCTTAACGGCATTTACAATGGGAAGAACAAATCCCAGAATTCCCACCCCTATTAGTCCTAAAATTCCAAGTCCCAACAATAAAATGGCGGGAACACTAATGATGATATAAAGCAGTAGGCTCAATTGAAAATTAATTATTGCCTTTCCATGTTCGTCCATACCTTCAACGGTCTTTCTTGAAGACAACCATACTATTAGAGGTACAACAAAGCCTCCAAACCCGGTGGCGTAGTGCAATAATTGTGTTAAATGAGTGATCGACAACAACGTGTTGTCTCTTCGCAGTACTTTTTGATTTACAATTTCCATTTTTTGATTGATTTTGATGTTATAGACTATAAGTGTGTTTGATAGCCCAAATGTTACACATAACTTATTTGTAATTTTGCCAAATGTTATATTCCGATACCATAGTAGCTTTAGCTACCCCTGCAGGGACAGGGGCCATTGCCGTGATTAGGATTTCCGGTCCAGAAGCGATTAGCCTTTCAGATTCCATATTTGCCTCTGTGAAAAAGAAAAAACTGAAGCAACAAAAAACCCATACCATTCATTTAGGGCATATAGTGGACAACGGCAAAGTTTTGGACGAGGCCTTGGTTTCCATTTTTAAAGGTCCCACTTCCTACACTGGGGAGGATGTAGTAGAAATTTCCTGTCACGGCTCTCCTTACGTTCAACAGCAAATAGTGAATTTGCTGCTACGAAAAGGATGCCGGACTGCCTCTGCAGGGGAGTTTACTTTAAGGGCCTTTTTAAATGGAAAAATGGACCTTAGCCAAGCAGAAGCAGTTGCTGATTTAATTGCCAGTGACAGTGCCGCTGCCCACGATATAGCCTTACAGCAAATGCGTGGTGGTTTCAGCCATGAGATCCAAAAACTTAGGGAAGAGCTTCTGAATTTTGCCTCCTTAATCGAACTGGAACTGGATTTTTCCCAAGAAGACGTGGAGTTTGCAGACCGAACGCAGTTTAATGCACTTTTGAATAAAATCAGCGAGGTGTTGAAAAAATTGATAGACTCCTTTGCCCTTGGGAACGTCATAAAAAAAGGTATCCCCGTTGCCATCGTAGGACAGCCCAATGTGGGCAAATCCACATTGCTGAATGCTTTGCTGAACGAAGAAAGAGCCATCGTGAGTGATATCGCGGGAACCACCCGGGATACGGTGGAAGACCAAATCAGTTTGAAAGGCATCAATTTCAGATTCATTGATACTGCTGGAATCCGGGAAACCCAAGATGTAGTGGAAAAAATAGGTATTGAACGCACTTTTGATAAAATCGACAAAGCACGGCTCATTGTTTTTCTTTTTGATAAGGTGGATTTTGACCGTTCTGAGTTGCAGCGAATCCAACAACGCTACCCCAACAAACAAATATTGCCCGTTTGCAATAAAATGGATTTGTTGACCCCAGACCAAGTGGAAGCCCTGAAGAAAGAAATTCCGAATGTACTTTTTTTATCTGCCAAACATCGAAAAGGAATAGATGTATTAGAGGAAAAACTCTCGGGCTTGGTCGATTCAGGGGCATTAAGTGGGGATAGAACTATAATATCCAACAGTCGGCACTACGATGCCCTTTTAAAGGCTCTGGAGGAAATTCAAAAAGTAAAAGAGGGGATGGAAATGGGTCTATCCAGCGATCTTATGGCCATTGATATCCGGCAAGCGCTTTTTCATTTGGGTGAAATTACAGGACAGGTTACCACGGATGATCTACTGGGAAATATATTTTCCAATTTTTGCATCGGAAAATAATCAAGTTTGTTTATTTAATTGGTGCGTGTTGATTTGGTTTCATTTAATGTGACGGTCAAGAACTTTTTACACAAACAAAGAATATTGACTATCTTTAATAGGATTAAGGTTATTCCAAAATCATAGGTTTTACAAAACCAAAATCTGCCCAATAAAAAGGAACAACGCTTAACTCTATCTTGCCTTTAAAAAATGAAAGTTCGTTGTTCTTTATTGCGCTATTTCAGGGTTTACAGTAGCAATTTTCCAGAAGTCCAAATTGAGAATATGAAATTGTACATTAAATATATGGTTAGTCAACGTTGCAAAATATTGGTAGGGCAAGAACTACGAAGATTAGGCGTGGATTATGCCGACTTAGATCTTGGAATGGTCAAAATTAAGGGAAGTATTACTCAAGAAAAACGAATTCTGTTCCAGCAAAATCTTCTTAAATCGGGACTTGAATTGCTAGACGACACCAAGAGTATCTTAATTGATCGGATAAAGACTGCCATCATAGAGATGATTCATCATACTGACGAAATTCCGAAAACCAACTATTCTGGATATTTAAGCGAAAAACTGGGGTATGACTACACCTATTTGTCGAACACATTTTCTGAAGTTAAAGGAATCACCATACAGCATTATATCATCAAACATAAAATTGAAAAGGTAAAAGAATTGTTGCTCTATGATGAGCTCAACCTCACTGAAATTGGGCATAAACTTCACTATAGTAGTCCATCCCATTTGTCAAATCAATTTAAAAAAGTCACTGGCCTCACACCTTCGTTTTTCAAAAAAATGAAGAAAAAAAGACAGCAAAATTTGGAAAATCTGTGATATATGTAAGGTTTACACATATATGTATAGCAAAATTCCTATGGTTCTGTCGCACCTTTACTATCAAATGTGATTTTAATCAATAGCATTCAAAACACTGAACATATGGACTTATTTGAAAAGAACAATTTGGTTTACGGTATTCTAAAAAAAATAAGAGATGCATTTAGGCCAATATTTGATAGTGGCAACCCACGAACCATAAGGGAAAACGAATTACAGAAAAACCTAAAACCCAATTTGATCAAAATCAAGAAATGACTTTAGTCAATTGCAAATACATGGCCTGTACCATACTAGGGGAAAGAGAATTTGATTTCGTTTATTGATAAGTGCTTTTAGATTATTTAAAGGCCCAAGAAAGAGCAGGAACTAAAAAACACTGCTCTTTTTTCGTGAAAAGCCTAATCTATTGGGCTTCTTATAACCAAAGTCTTTTCTAAACAAATTTATGGAGGTAGATGGTGCGATAAAATATATGCCATGAGGAAATGTGCTTACTGTTTAGTCCTATTGCTAATAATGTTGGTGCTCGCTGTTTCGCTTCCATAAATCAATTAAAAATTAACATAATGTCGAGAGAAAAAGAAGGTAAACAAAAATCTGGGAAAACAGCTCCATCGAGCACTCCTAAAGAGAAAAAGGCCGCTAAAAGGGCAAAACGGAATGCCAAGAACAGAGCGGAATAGAGGGAAAAGGAAAACATTATAAGCCTTATTGCTAAACTGTGGAAAATGGCGAATTTGAAGAATCCAAGAAGTTTAACTTGGTAGATGCACTAGAGTATATTTCTAATACTATAGTGGTAAAAAATATAATGGTCGAAAACAACTGTGTCATACAGGCATTTGTATTTGATTATGGCAAAGTGCAATCTTATGAGAAATCTCCTTTTCCGCGATTTATTTACATAATCGAAGGTAAAGCAGAAGTGGTAATCAATAACAACTCCACCTTCATGCTTAAGGGTGATTCCATACTTATACCTCGACATTCTAAAAGTTCAATTGAAGCGAACCATAAGTTCAAAATGATATGCACAACCATAAAAAGTGAATGAACCATTTTTTTAACAAAAAACACCTTATGGCAACGAGCAAAATGGAGAATAGATTCAAAAAAGGAGATGTCGTCTGTGCCAAAGTGAGGCCTTCGGTATCGCTTGTTGTTCGATTGTATGCACGCAGGGTTTATTACTGTACAACCCAAAATAATCCTTCCGAAAAGGAATTGGTCTATTTTGATAGGGAATTGAAATCTTACGATGCAATCCCACTTGTTATGAAAACTTAAGACAACAAATTATGAAGGCGAATACATTGGTTTATTGTGAGAACGAATTTGGGAATGTGGACGGCAAAGTGGCCAATGGACTTATTCGGCAATCGGAAAGATACACTATCGTTGGAATTATAGATAGTTCCAAGACGGGACAAGATGCAGGCGAACATTTAGATGGTGTGAGAAATGGAATCCCCATTTTTGAAAGTATCGCGCATGCTTTGGAAGAATTAGGCGCTGTTCCCGAATATTTTATCTATGGTATCGCCCCGCTCGATTCGTTTTTAAGTAATGAACAAAAAGAAGTCATTTTTACAGCAATAAAAAGTGGCATGAATATCATCAATGGTCTCCCCGAGTTTTTTAACAACAACATTCAATATGTAAATATGGCGCTCAAATATGGTGTCACCATAGAAGACGTCAGGAAACCTCCAGCACGTGAAAATCTCCATAATTTCTCGGGACGCATCCAAAATGTAAGGGTTCCGGTAATTGCGGTAATGGGTACCGACTGCGCCGTTGGCAAAAGAACTACGGCATTGGTATTGGTAGAAGCACTACGGAATGAAGGTCTGAACGCTGTCTTTGTGACCACCGGTCAGACAGGCTTGCTCCAAGGCTCGAAATATGGAGTGGCCATAGATGTGTTAACATCAGGGTTTGCCACTGGGGAAGTTGAAAACGCCGTCCTGAATGCCTATGAGCAAGAACAACCAGATATCATTGTTGTTGAAGGCCAAGGCGCTTTAAGCCACCCTGCATTTACTTCTTCAAGCGCCATTCTACGCGGGGCAATGCCAGATGCAATCATTATACAGCATCCTCCAAAACGAAAAAATTATTGTGACTACCCCAAGATTCCGATGTTGGATTTGGTAGACGAGATTGAAATGATAGAGATATTCTCCAAATCAACGGTCATTGCGATTACCATTAACCATGAAAACATGACCCATGTTGAAGTGAACCATGTAATAGGCCAATATGAATCAGAATATAATCTACCCGTTACCGATGTCCTAATACATGGATGCGATAAATTGGTAAAAGAGTTGATCAAAACCTTTCCAGAGCTAAAAAGAGAGTCGGTGTTGGTTTGAATCTTCCTAGGATTGATATTGATTTGGAAAAGATTGCCCACAACGTACAACAATTAAAAAAACTGTATGGTTCTAAGGGCATCGATATAATTGGGGTTACCAAAGTGGTTGGGGGCAATCCTATAATCGCTGATATCTTGGTCAAAAATGGCATTGAAATTCTTGCGGACTCTAGAATATCGAATATTATAAAAATGCGCAAAGCGGGGATACGGGCACAATACATGTTGCTCAGAACACCGGCGCTCAGCCAAGTGCAAGAAGTGGTTATTCACACACACATAAGTCTAAATTCTGAGTTGGCAGTTCTAAAAAAACTTTCGGAATACGCCTCAAGAAACCATATCATACATAAGGTTATCTTGATGGTGGAACTTGGTGACTTACGAGAAGGAATCATGCCATCTGAAATGAATGCAATTGTAAAAGAGGTGCTAAACATGGAAGGTCTGGCCTTAATGGGTATAGGAACAAATCTCGCATGTTTTGGTGGAATAAGTCCCGATGCGGACAAAATGAACGAGTTGTCTTCAATAGCAATTCGTTTGGAAGAAAAATTCAAAATCACGCTAGCTATGGTGTCCGGTGGAAACTCTGCAAATTACAACTGGTTCACATCTTCAAAAGATGTGGGCAGAATAAACAGCTTCCGATTGGGCGAATCAATTTTTTTAGGTAAGGAAGCACTTTGCAGAAAAACCATTCCGGGACTTTTTACAGATATTTTCACGTTAATGGCCGAGGTCATCGAAGCAAAACGAAAACCATCACAACCCTATGGGGAAGTATATCAAAATGCAAGCGGTGATATTCCTAGTTCTAAGAATAAAGGCTTGATGGATAGGGCGATTCTTGCGATTGGAACCCAGGACGTTGTTATTTCAGGAATTACGCCAAAACAAAATGTGGCCATTTTAGGTGCGAGTAGTGACCATATCGTAGTGGACAACACAAAGGCGAAATTAAAATTGGGGGATGCCGTGGCGTTCAATCTAAATTATAGCGCATTATCAAGAGCTTTAAATGCTCAACATATCTCAAAAAATAGCATCAATTTTCATGAATGTGCAAGCATACTGTAAGGCGGTCGAAGCAAAAGACCTTCAGCATAAACTATTAGCTCCCTCCATTTGGATACAAGAAAATCATTCACCATTGGTTAGTTTGATGGACACGAATTTCAATTTAATTTTTGAACCGTCAATTTTGGAAGATTATCAATACTTGGTCCGAGAAGATATTATCCAAAAAATTGGTCGGATCAGCAAACATTTGGATAGGCAAAATAAAGTTTTGATTGTTCGTTCTGCTTGGAGATCTTCTGAGCATCAAAAACTTTTATGGGATTCCAAATTTGCGTGCTATCAGAAAAAACATCCCGAAAAATCAAACATTGAAATCAAAGAAACCATAAGCTACTTTATCGCTCCTCCAGCCATGTCCATGCATGCTACGGGCGGAGCAGTGGATGCTTTGATTTATGACAAACTTGAAAATCGTGTGATGGATTTTGGAACTAACAAGGGTTTTGAAATCGACCTGTCAAAAAAATGTTATCCCTATTATCCAGATATTGGTATTGAAGCGAAAAAAAATAGGGCACTGCTGATTGGTCTATTTGAAGACGAAGATTTTGTATGTGATTTGAAGGAGTATTGGCATTTTGATTACGGCAATGTAGCTTGGGCCATAGAAAAAGAAAAGGAATATGCCATTTATGGGCCCATTACTTAGATGTGCCGACCCACTGAATAAGAAGTAAGGGTTTGATTACTATCTAAGAAACCCTTGGATTGACTTCCCTATCAAGATCGACAAAAGGTCGGCCAAAAAATAATCTCTTCCCAGTATGAAATAAAAAAGAGGGCTCTCGCCCTCTTTAACTAATCTTGTCCCTTAAGAAAACCGTATTAATTTTAATGCGGTATGCCTCCGGTGATTTCTCCAGCTCTCATGACGTGTCATTGGCCTGTCAATAATTGGATTGTTGTCTTGAGGTACTTTCTTTATCTGCTTCATAATTCCTTCTATATTTAACTACTTGTGATGGGTGCAATATGCTCCCTTATATACACACTTTATAAGACGCAAAGATAGTTGAAACATTACACTATTATGGTAAGTTTAACACGGCGCTAAGACAGATAAAATAGGCGATGTGAGCTTTTTTAAGTTCAAGGATTTTGACGCTGCTTCCCCACGGGCAGAATCCTTTTAAAGCCTATTGTACAACATTGCCTTTCCCCCTTCTTAAAACGCTCCGTAGGAGCTTACAATACCCTTTGTGTTGATATTGGCCTTTAGCTGGATTTCATAGTTCACATATTTTCTTTTCCCTTAGAATCTTTTTATATCGCACCAAACTTTAAAATTAATAGAACCTAAACTGAATGCATCATATCCCTACCAACAATATGTGATTTATGTAAGATTCGCTTGAATTAATATAACATGCCCAGGCATGGGAAATCCTATCTTTATGATTAAACCTAATTACTATGGATAATGACCCTATGGGTGAGCTGAAAAACGTATTGAAAAAAGGGCGCGGGAGAAGTCTGATCATTATTGCCACATTGGTGGTATTACTGTTTGCTTTTAAACCATGGGTCCAAATCGGTGCAGGTGAGCGAGGGGTTGTCCAGAATTTCGGAGCCGTACAGGACAACGTGTTAAATGAAGGAATCCATTTCAAAATACCAATTGTGCAAACCGTCATCTTAATGGACGTAAAAATTCAAAAAGCGATGACAGATGCCGCATCCTCATCCTCTGACCTGCAGGATGTGGATTTATCCGTGGCCCTTAATTATCACATCATACCCGATAAAGCAAATTTGGTTTATCAAACTATAGGTGTGGAATTCAAGGAGCGTATTATTGACCCTGCCATTCAAGAAGTCATGAAAGCCGTTTCGGCCAGGTATACCGCCGAGGAATTGATTACTAAGAGGCCCGCTGTTAGTACCGAAATGCAAGAAGCACTAACTTCAAGGTTGCTAGCTTCGAATATATCCGTTGACGCTTTTTCGATTATCTCATTTAGTTTTTCACAAACATTTACCGATGCCATTGAGGCTAAGCAAACCGCGGAGCAAAATGCATTGAAGGCAAAAAGGGACCTGGACCGGATTAGGGTAGAAGCCGAACAGACCATTGCTGCAGCAACAGCCGAGGCCGAAGCACTACGGTTACAAAAAATGAACATTTCACCTGATCTTATAGAGCTAAGAAAGATAGAAGCAAACCTTAAGGCCATAGAAAAATGGAACGGGATTCTACCTGAGGTTACGGGTGCAGGCGCGATTCCTTTTATTGGAGTAGGTGATGCAATTAAAAACAAATAATGTGAGAATATCTTGGGATTTGAATGCAGGATCCATAATTATTGTGTTATTGTTTATTCATTTTATCATGGGTGGCATTCGAGGACTGTATAGACATCATATGATTGAAAAACATCAATACAATTACTATAGTGACCCTCCCATGAATCTTTTGGGCAAACTGGCGCACAATTGGATGGTCAGCACCTTAAGCTCGACCACTTTTTTCCTTTCAGCTTCCATTACTGTAATGCTTTTTTTATTCCTATAAAAGATGGGATAAAACCAAAAGGAAAAAGTTATTCTTGGAATTCAATCCTTATTGGACCAGAAATTTTATCGGCAACCACCCCAAACCACATGTTATTTAAAACGTAAAGATTTTGTCCCTCTATTTTTTGGTTAGATTGGAAAATCCGTGAACTTTAGAATCTATGGAAAAAAGTTGATGCTTCAATTTTGAAAGATTACTCTTTGAGATGTTGCCCTGGCATAAGCTTTTGTAATCGTATTACCGTTGATATTTTCTTGCTGCTATCTTCCCAAACTCGATTATTCTCAATAAATGAGATGATAAAATTCTCCCCAATATGTTTATCAGTATGTAGTGGATATTTTTCAAGTATAACCGACAGAATTTCATCGAAAACAACTATTTCTTCCTTACTCAACGCTGTTTTACAGCAAAATGAATATCCATTCTCAACACGCCCAAGAAAGACTCCTTCCACTTTTTTTATTTGGTCCATTCCTTGGTGCGGGAAGATGGCCAGTGAGGTCAGAAATATGAAGAATAGCACTGTTCGCATAATTATTTTAATGTCCTTTAAAAGGGAGTTTAGCTGTTGGGATTTAGGTTCAAGTAACTTTCTGTTATTAAGATAACCCGTTTATTTTCGAATATTAGTTTTCAATAATCAAAGTTTGATTTGGGCACTGATAAAGAATACAACAAACTAGACGTAAAATGCCATCTTTAAAAGATGGCATTTTAACTGATACGGAAATAAGAGGTCTTTTAGGCCAATTCCACATTTACCGCATTCATTCCCTTCTGGCCTCTTTCCACCGTGAATTTGACATTGTCATTTTCACGAATCTCATCGATTAGACCGCTTTGGTGCACAAAGACATCCTCTTCGGAATCTACGGGTTTTATAAAACCAAAACCTTTGGCACTATTGAAAAATTTTACTGTTCCTTCTTTCATTACTTTATATTTATTATTTACTACTTTGTTCAATATTCGTTTTACGATATTCATTTCACTCATTTTTTGTTCTTAAAATTTGATTGTTACTGCGCAGGAATAGGCTGCATTTTTCCCAATTTGCGTAAAACACCAACATGGTCCCTAATGGCGGCAGCGAATGTTCGTTTTGTATTATAGGGCATCCCATATTCCCTGGCGGTATGAGCTACGATATCTGATATTTTTCTATAATGTACGTGACAGATGTTAGGGAGCAGGTGATGTTCTATTTGATAGTTCAACCCCCCGATCAACCAGGAAAAAAACCGGCTTTTGGGCGCAAAATTGGTGGTGGTGGCCAATTGGTGCGAATACCAATCGCCTTCGACCATACCATCTTCATCGGGTAGGGGAAATTCAGTACTGGGCATAATGTGAGCCACCTGAAATATGATACTGATAAGTAGCCCTGTAACAAAATGCATGCTTAGGAAGGCCAGGATGATTACCCATGGAGCCAACGGCACCATTAACAAAGGTATGATCAAGGCATAGGAATAGTAAAGCAACTTCCAGCCGATTATCTTTATAATTTCATTTCTGAATTCATTCTTTTTGTTCAGGTATCCCATCTTCCTGTAGCGGACAAGTCGAATAAAGTCCTTGGCCGTAACCCATGAAACGGTAGACAGGCCATAAAAAAACCATACATATAAGTACTGAAACCTATGGAGTCCATTTTTCTTTGCATGTGGTGAAAACCTAAGGAAAAAAGGGGCATTTATATCATCATCCGCTCCGTCTATATTGGTATAGGTATGGTGCAGCACATTATGTTGTATTTTCCATACCGTGGCGTTCGCACCTATTAGGTTCATGGTGTAGCCGAGGTATTTGTTCACTTTTTGGTTTTTGGAGTAGGAACCATGGATGGCATCGTGCATGATGCCCATGCCTATTCCAGCCATTCCAATGCCACTGGTTATATATAAGGCAAAAAGCAACCATGGGGACGCAACGGTGCCAATATTTATCAAAATTAGGGGCACAAAGAACACGGCCAACATCAGAATGGTCTTACCGACCATGCTCTTGTTCGCATGCTTACTGATATTGTTTGTTTTGAAATAATGGTTTACCCTGTTTCTAACTGTTTTTGAGAAGTCAGAGTTTGCTCTTTTTGAAAATTTTGGCTTATTGATGCCATCATTTGTGGTTTGATCTTTCTTCCACATGTGATTTAAAGTATAATAGCAAGCGCAATCTGTTTATGATATGTTGAACGATTATACCTGTCCTGATACTACTTAATATTAGTAGATTATGACGGCAAGTTTCAACACCCTGAACGTTGGGCTTAAAATGTTATTTAATAATTACCTTAAAAAGAAGAGAGCTGAAAATAAATCGAGAATTGGGTAAGACTAAATGAATCTGGGCTTTCTGAATTTTAACACGGTAAAGGTACGACTAGTTTGAGCAGTATTTTCCAAATAGCGTGTTAAATGTTGAAAATAAGTATTTTAGGTTTGGGCTTTTTGTATGGAAAGGAGTACCCACACATATCCAGCAAAACTAAAAGATGGTTTGTTTACAATTATCATTGGGAATGTTTCTGATCAAAAAAAAAAGGAGATAAAACAGATTCATTCCAATTTAAATCCTTTCCTTTACAAAGTATCACGGACTCTGGACGACATGATTCTTAAATAAAAAATAGCCTTCTCCTTTACTTAGTTCCAATTCCATAGTATCGCTTCTTTGTTTGAACCTATATCCTTATTTCAAAAACAATTAAGCCCAAAATCCAGGACTTAGCGTCTAAGGGAACATCGATTTCCCTACTTAAAAAGATTATCCTTCTAACAGATAAAAACTATGAGACCTCTTTCTATATCAAAGCAAATTACAATAAGGGAAAGTCCCTCCCTTTCCAGATATCTTAATGAAATAAGCCAAATTCCTATGATTACTGAAGAAGAGGAGGTTCAGTTGGCAATTCGAATCAGAAACGGGGAGGGCCGGGCCATGGAAAAATTGGTCAAATCCAATTTACGGTTTGTCGTATCGGTTGCCAAACAATACCAATCAAGAGGTCTCGGTCTCCATGACTTGATCAATGAAGGAAACCTGGGATTGGTCAAAGCCGCAACAAAATTTGATGAAACCTATGGATTCAAATTCATTTCTTACGCAGTTTGGTGGATACGTCAAGGGATAATACAAGCACTTTCAGAAAAGTCGAGGATGGTAAGACTGCCCTTGAACAAAATAAACGCAATTAAGAAGATAAAGACCGTCTCTTCCAATTTCGAGCAAATACACTTAAGAAAACCTCTGGCTGAAGAAATATCAGAAGTAATGGATTCCACACTATCAGAGATTCAATTTTGTTTAAGACATTCTTCTTGGCTCATTCCCTTAGATGAACCCTTGAAAATGAGTGATGGGGAGGTCAACTTGCATGATAAAATACAATCTAAAGATTTTGAAAATCCAGATCGAACGCTCGTAAAACAATCTTTAAAAATAGACATTGACAGTATTTTTGAAGTGCTGTCCTACCGTGAAACCTATATTATTAAAATGTACTATGGCATTGGAGTAAATGATAGCTTAAGAATACAAGAAATCGCTGTTCATTTAGACCTTACAACTGAACGGGTACGACAAATAAAAAAAGTGGCCTTGACCCGATTGAGAAATTCTTCTAAAATGGAATTTTTGAAAGAGTATTTGTAATTAGTAAAATTGTTCAAGGTAGAAAACAAAATCCCATCAAAAAGACCAATAGGCTTCACCTACTTTCCAACGCAATCGCCCCTACCCTACTATTTATCGACATTGTAAAATACTGCGTCGGGAAATAAATACTCCATAAGAGGACATATCTTTTATCTTTGTATTCCAGATTTTACACATGTTCCATTTTTTTGAGCGAAAAAGATTTTTGGTTGATTACCTGCACGGTTTTGTAGATATACACAATCATGTGCTACCGGGCATAGATGATGGTGCCAAAACCGTGGATGAGTCCCTTGAACTTGTTAATGGATTTGCAGAGTTTGGTTTAAAAACCATGATTTGTACGCCCCATATCATGCATAACTACTATGATAATACACCAGAGACCATAACCCAGGCCCATAAAAAACTAATAACAGAACTTTCTGCCCATGATGTCGAAATTGAAGTTGATTTTGCGGCCGAACACATGATTGATGACAATTTTGAAACCATCTTGGAATCTGAAGCGGTAATGCCCCTTAAAAAGGAATACTTACTTATTGAGATGTCCTATTTGCAGCCATCATTCAACTTTGACATGGCCATAGATAAAATTGCAAAACAGGGATACTTCCCCATATTGGCCCACCCAGAACGGTACACTTATTACCACAATCAGCATAGAGTATATTCTGAATTCAAATCTAGGGGAATCCTATTTCAAATGAATTTATTATCGCTTGGTGAATTTTATGGCAAAAAAGTAAAGGCAACCGCCGAAAAACTATTAAAAGATGGTGTTATTGAATATGTAGGTACCGATGTTCATAACATAAGACAGTTAGCATCCCTAAAGGAGATGAAGATAGAAAAGAAGAATCTTAAACTGCTTTTGCCTGTGATAGAAAATACGATACTTACTTTCTACTAATCACGAAAAACTCCACCATTTTTTAACAGATTTCCCATACCCATAACCGTATTTTCCTCCGTATCCCAAATTAGCATCTTTCACCCCGTTAACCACAAAGGATAGATTCTTTATTTTCTTTTCCTTTAGCAATTTAATCGGATATTCTAATACTTTCTGTTCGGTAACCCCTGCTTTGGTCACATACAATATTTGGTCGGCATAATCACTGATCAACAAAGTGTCGGTAACAACCAACATGGGAGCAGAATCCACAATTATATAGTCATACTTTGATCGTGCACAATCTAAAAACTCCTTAACCCGATCACTCATTAACAATTCTGCGGGATTAGGTGGTATCTTACCGGAGAAAACAATATCAACCTTATTTTCATTGATTACCATTGGTGAAACAACCTCGTCAAAACGAACTTTTTCGTCATAAAGAAATTCGGTAAACCCTTTTTGCATTTTTCCTCGTGCTTTGATGTCACTGGGCTTATTTCGACTTAAATCAGTATAAAAATTATGCAGTTTCGGATTTCTTATGTCTGCACCTAACAACAACACCTTCTTTTTTGCGCTAGCCAAAACCATAGACAAGTTGGATGACAAAAATGTCTTACCCTCACCGGATACACTTGAGGTAACAAGAACTACTCCGGCTTGGTCGCTTTTCAATTTTCTTTTCAGTACATAGTCTAAGTTGGTCCTTAAAATCCGTAATGACTCTCCAAGAACCGAACGATCCATCCCAGAAACCAGTTTGTTTTCTCTACGTCCTACTTTTGGTAATTCTGCGATAACCGGTGCTTTGTTCGAAATCAATTGTTCCAGTTCTACTTTGCTGCTTACTTTGTTGTCCAATAGATCTTTGACATAAATTATTGAAAAAGGAATCAGTAGTCCCAGTATAAATGAGGCAAGATATATTGCATTTTTCTTTGGAGAGACAGGGTAATTGGAACCATAGGCCGAATTGATCACTTTCGATTTTGGCGAAGCTGAAGCGAAGGTAATTTGCGATTCTTCCCTTTTTTGCAATAAATAGAGATATAGTGATTCGGTGGTTTGCTGCCTCCTGGAGATATCACGAAGTGCTCTTTGGTTACCTGGTGCAGCATAGATTCTAGAATTTATCTGTGACAGTTGTTTGCTTAAACTGTTCACTTGGAGGTTGAGATTATTGGTAACGTTGTTGAGACTGGATTGCATGCCTCTCTTCAAATCTTCCAATTGTTGGTCCAATTTTACAATTACCGGATTCTTTTCGTTTGAACTTTCCAATAGTCTATTGCGCTGGGCGACAAGTTCGTTGTATCGTTGGGCAGTAGATGAAATACTTTGATCCGCCAGGCCTACTTCTGGAATTATGTCATAATCTTCCTGTCCGCTTATTAAATCTTTCATAGAGCTTGCTATGCTCAATTGAATATTGGCATTTTGCAGTTCTTGTTCACTTGCAGCACTCATGTTGAAATTCACGCTTGATTGCGTCCCTAAATCGGCTATTCCCCTACTTGTTTTAAAGCTCTCCTCAGACTCATCCACAGAAGACAAATTTGAATAGATTTCAGTAATTCGGTCATTTATGAACTTGGTAGTTCGGTCTGCAATGGCTTTTTTATCTGAAACTGCATTGGAATTGTTAATGTTTATCAACTCGTTAATAACATCAATTGCCCGTTGTTCAATGGGGTCGGTCAACATAATATTGATGATATTGGAAAACTTTTTATCATTTGCGCTTATGATGGTTTTCTTTCTATAGAAATCTGCCACTCGCTCCAGAGGTTTAATGACCACTTTCATTTGCTTGTTTCTGTATTGCGACAATTTTTGTTTAGGTGTAAGAATAATGTCCCCTATTTCGGTGCTTATCTTATCACCAAAGCCATATTTCTTTTCGGGTTGGTCTTCCCGCTCTTTGTAGCCAAATGAGGTGTTTGAATCTATTTTGATATAGAAGTTGAACTTAGCATTGTCAATTATGGAGTCATTGGATAAAAAATTAATGGAAAAAGGAATGTTTTCCTTTCTATAGAGTTCCGTATCCTTAATGTTTCCCAGCACAAAGTATTGGATATTCAACTCCAATTTTCGAACAATATGGATAAAATTGTCACGGGCCGACAACAATTCGGTCTCATCTTCTATCTTGGCCTTCCCGGATGAAAAAATATCCAAGTCATCAAGAACGCTCAATTCTGAGGCTTGATTGGAATCTTCAAGTATTTGTATTTTCGCCGTTGCACTGTATTCCGGTATGGTATATCTCATATATAAGATTGCCAACCCAACACAAATTGCAACCGAAAGAAAGAACCACTTCCAATTTCTTAGACAGATGTCCACTAGGGTCTTTAGGTCAAGTTCAGAGGTCTTTGACATTATAGAATATGGTTTTGGGTATTTCTTAAAATCAGTTCCTGGTAAGCAAAACCACTGTTGAAGTGACCAGCACAGAAATAATGGATACAGCTATGGAAGCCCTTTGATCCAGACTTGAGGCTGTCTTACCAGATTTATTCGGTTCCACATATACTACATCATTTTGGGTTAGGTAATACACAGGAGATTTTAATGCATCTTTTTGATTGAGATTGATTCTGTTATAGACCTTTGTCCCATCAAAATCACGAATCACCATAATATTATCTCTCCTACCCTTGATGTTGATATCTCCAGCAAGACCCAATGCCTCCATAATGGTAATCTGCTCCCCATTGACTTCATACGTGCCAGGCCGGTTTACAGAACCTAGAACGGTTACCGTAAAGTTCCTGATTCTTATGTTTATGATTGGGTCCTTTAAATAGTCAGTAAGTTTCTCTCGTAAAAGGTCTCGGGTCTCACTTGGTGACAACCCTACAATTTTAATCTTTCCAATGACAGGAAAATCTATTTCCCCATTTTTGTCAACCAAATAGTTTACCTGTTCTGGGCGTATACCCCCCTCTCCTGCGCCTCTAAACAAATTAAATGGTGCACTGGCCTCTGGATCAAGTGTGGAAACATGAATGCTCACCAAATCATCCACTTTGAACTTTGTAGTAGCCGGATTTTCGTTGATCAATGTCTCAAATTGACTTGCATCTTGAAAATAGATTACATCTTTTGGTGAAGTGCATGACGCCACCAAGCAAGCTAATACAAAATAGCTTACACCTTTTATTTTTTTACGAATCATAAAGTTATCCAGTATTAGTTATTGAGTTGAGGTATTTCAGGTTTGGACTCACCCTTGGAGTTACCCAGTTTTTTCTCATCCAATTTACAAAAATCAGAATTGTTGGAAATGTATTCGGGAACAATACTTTTCATCAATTTAACCACATTGTCCTTAAAGAAAAGATTGGAGATGCAAAGTTCATCAATCATGGTCCTTGTTCTGGCATAATCAATGTCCCTAACCTTACTTATCATAATTTTATCGTTGTAGGTTGGAAGGGTGTTTTCACCATTGGCCAACAATTCCTCATAGAGTTTTTCCCCTGGCCGTAATCCCGTGATTTTTATATCGATGTCATCTGGATAATGTAAACCCGAAAGACGTATCATGTTCTTGGCCAAATCCAATATTTTGACTGATTCGCCCATGTCAAAAATAAATATCTCCCCACCTTTACCCATGGCACCGGCTTCCAAAACCAATTGTGAAGCCTCTGGAATGGTCATAAAATAACGTGTGATGTCCTTGTGCGTCACTGTTAAAGGTCCTCCCTTTTCAATCTGCTTTCTGAACAACGGAATTACAGAGCCATTGGAACCCAGTACATTACCAAAACGGGTGGTGACAAATTTTGTTTTTCCTTCTTGCTGTCTACAACTAATGTACATTTCAGCAATTCGTTTTGTGGCACCCATAATATTGGTGGGGTTTACCGCTTTATCTGTAGACACAAAGACAAACTTTTCGACATAGAAATCTACTGCCAAATCGACTATGGTCTTTGTGCCAGCCACATTGATTTTTACAGCTTCATAAGGATTCTGTTCCATTAATGGAACATGTTTGTAAGCTGCTGCGTGAAAAATGCGGTCGGGTCTGTACTCTTCAAAAAGAACCCGCATCTTATTTTTGTCCCTTATATCTCCCACAATAGGAACAAAATTGAAGAAACCTGCCTGTTTCAATTCTTGTTGGAGATCGTATAAAGCTGATTCCGCTTGGTCAATAACGATGAGCGATCTGTAATTATATTTGCAGATTTGTCTCACGAGTTCGCTGCCAATAGAACCTGCTCCGCCGGTCACCATAATTACTTTGTCCTCGAAATCTTTGGCAACCTTGCTGTTCCTGATCTCAATAGGTGGTCTATCCAACAAATCCTCAATCTGCACCCTCTTAATTTGGGAGACTTTGAGTTCACCATTGATCCAGTCTTCTACTGGAGGGACAATCTTAACTTTTACAGGTAAGTCCACAATTTCATTGACCAAAGTCCGAAGTTGTTTAGGACTTATACTTTGAATGGAAAAGATGACCTCCGATATATTGTTGAACCTAACAAACTCATAGGTCAAAATGGATTTACCATAGACCTTTACCCCATTAATGTGTTTTCCGACCTTTTGCAGGTTATTATCCACAAATCCTACCACTTTGACTTTCATCTTGGAGTGGTTGGTCAATGTGTTGTAAGTGATTATACCAGATTCTCCAGCACCGTAGATAATCACGTTCTTGGTTGGTGTTTCGTTGGTGTTCAGCAAATGCTCATACCCTATCTTGAAAACATATCTTGCCGATGTCAACGTAATGAATGTTAGCAAGCTGTTTATGATTATAATTGAAAGGGGTATGGTAAACCCTTCTACAATATTTAAATATCTATTAAAAAGAATGATAGCTATAATTCCGATACTGGCTAAACAAATAGCATTGAAAATGGCATAAACATCCTTGATCCCGGTATGCCTTACAACTCCTTTATAGCTGCCAGAAATCAAAAATGCACCGAAAAACAAGAATACAACAACAGGAAGCTGAGTCCAAAGTCTTTGTACATCAAAATCGAAGCTCAAGTTGAAACGAATGAAGTAAGCCAATATAAAGGAAACGGAAACAATACAAAGATCTATAAGCAGTACTGTCCATTTAGAGGCAAAAGGTCTTTCGTTATTGAAAATGTAATTCTTGATCATACAAGTTCTTTTTTAATGACATTGCAGATTCTTTCCAAATCCATTTGTTCCAAGTTAGATCCACTGGGCAGGCAAAGTCCTTTTTCAAAAAGTGCTTCGCTAATACCATTTGTAAAACTAATGGCATCTTTGAAAACCGGCTGTAGGTGCATAGGCTTCCAAAGTGGCCTAGACTCTATATTTTCATTTCCAAGGGCAAGTCTTATGGACTCTCTGATTTTATAGGAAGGTGTCAAAATACATGTCAACCATCTATTGGAACGGGTTCCCCTTGGCTCCTCCAAAAAACGGATGCCTGGGACTTCAGAAAGGTTTTTTCGATAAAAATCGAAATTGTTCCTACGGGCAGCTACCCTATCATCCAGAACTTCCATCTGTCCTCGGCCAATACCTGCAAGTACATTGCTCATTCTATAATTGTAACCGATATGGGAATGCTGGTAATGTGGTGCATTATCCCGAGCCTGGGTGGCCAAAAAAACAGCCCTTCTCTTTATCTCCTCACTTTTGGCAAGAAGTGCACCTCCACCTGAAGTGGTAATAATTTTGTTGCCATTAAAAGATAGAATCCCTATCTCACCTAAGCTACCGCACTGAAACCCTTTGTATGTGCTGCCCAAAGCTTCCGCACTATCTTCCACTACAGGAATATCATATTTTCTTGAAATGGCATTGATCTCGTCTACCTTGTAAGGCATACCATATAAATGAACGGCAACTATGGCTTTGGGCTTTTTACCCTTCTTAATTCTATTTTCAATTGCTTTTTCCAGAAGTACCGGACATAAGTTCCAAGTATCCTCTTCACTGTCAATAAATATTGGGGAGGCACCTAAATAGGTAATTGGATTGGCCGAAGCTGAAAAAGTAAAGCTTTGGCAAAGCACCTCATCTCCATGTCCAACCCCAAGAAGTTCCAAGGCCAAATGAATGGCACCAGTTCCCGAGCTCAAGCAAGCAGCATGAACGTTGTTTCCTATATAATCTTCAATGGAATTTTCAAAGTGCTGTACATTCGGTCCTAAAGGTGCTATCCAATTGGAATCAAAGGCCTCTTTGACATAGAGTTCCTCCGTTTTTCCCATATGGGGTGAGGATAACCAAATTTTTTTCAAGATCGAGGTTTCCATTTTAAGTTTTGGGTTGATGTAAATGGGGAATCTTTTGGTTCTAGTAAGTAAAAGTAACAGTAAAATTTCCCCCTCAATCTATTTCAACCCACTATTCGCCCAAGGTGAAAAAAAATCGATTAAGTGTAGTGATGAAAAAAATGAACCGAAAGCCTAAATGATTTGGATCATCGCCAAATTCCTACAAATACCGTTAAAATGCTAGTTTGAACCGCTGTAAATCAAATTAATATCTTTTGTTTGATCCCTTTTGGAGGACATCAATTTTGTTTGGTTGTTTCGAATGGAGATCAAACCTAATTACAATTTTAAATTCTATTTGTGCTACATTTTTAATCTTTGCATAACTAAAGCTCTTATATGAAAATTCTGGTAACTGGTGCTGCGGGATTTATAGGATATCATATTTCCAAAAAATTACTCGCAAAGGGACATTCCGTAGTGGGTTTGGACAACATCAATGATTATTATGATGTGGGACTAAAGCTTTCACGACTAGAGCATCTCGGAATAGGCCCGGGAGATGCCCAAATTTTCAATAAGACTGCATCAAGCAACCTATTTGAACGTTTTCGCTTCGTTAGAATGAATCTGGAAGATCGGAATCATCTACCGGAACTTTTTGCCAATGAAAAATTTCATGTTGTCTGCAACCTTGCCGCCCAGGCTGGGGTGAGATATAGTTTGGAAAACCCAGAAGCGTATATAGACAGCAACATAGTTGGATTTCTGAACATCCTGGAATGCTGCCGAAACCACAATATTGAACATTTGGTCTATGCCAGTAGTTCCAGCGTATACGGTAACAGCAACGATGTTCCATTCAAAACAAGTCAAAATGTTGATCATCCTATAAGTCTGTATGCGGCCACGAAAAAAAGCAACGAGCTTATGGCATACACGTATAGTCATTTATATGGTTTCCGAACCACTGGTCTACGCTTTTTTACGGTCTATGGTCCATGGGGCAGACCAGACATGGCCATGTTCCTCTTTACCAAGGCCATTTTGGAGGGCAAATCCATCAATGTCTTTAATAATGGAGAAATGGAGCGGGATTTTACCTATATCGATGATATTGTTGAAGGTGTGTTGAGGGTCTTAAAAGATGATTATACCAGCAGCTATAACATTAGCAAAAAGTATAAGGTTTACAATATTGGTAATAGTAACTCGGTAAAACTTCTCAATTTTATCCATGCTTTGGAAAAAGAACTGAAAAGGACGGCCAAAAAAAATATGCTCCCTTTACAGCCCGGCGATGTTTTACGTACATGGGCCGATGTCAGCGACTTAGTCCGTGATTATGATTACACCCCAAATACCGGTGTGCAAGATGGCATTCATCATTTTGTTGAATGGTTTAGAAATTATTACAAAGTTTAGGTCGGTATAATCGGTATAATATGAAGCCTGAGACAATCAGATACTTTTGGGTCATTTTCCCCTGATCAATACATTTCATCCGTTTTATAAAAAGTTCATCTAGAACGCTTGATGGTTTTGCAGAGTTTGTTGCATCTTTGCGGTGAAATTTTAGCAAGCCTCTTATCATAACATAGGAAAATATGAGATTAACAATAGTTGGAACCGGATACGTTGGATTGGTCACGGGCACCTGCTTTGCAGAAATGGGAAACCACGTTACCTGTGTGGATATAGATGAACAGAAAATTGAAAACCTTAAAAATGGAATAATCCCCATATACGAACCAGGATTGGAGGCAATGGTGCAACGCAATGTAGCCAACAACACCCTATATTTTGATACCCAATTAAAAGATTGTCTTCATGATACGGATATGGCTTTTATTGCGGTTGGGACTCCTATGGGGGAAGATGGTTCAGCCGATTTGCAGTACGTCATTGGTGTTGCCTCGGAAATCGGAAAACATATGACCTCACCACTTATCATTGTGGATAAATCCACTGTTCCCGTTGGCACTGCGGATAAGGTAAAAGCAACTATTTCCCATGAACTAAAGCAAAGAGGTGAGGAAATTGAATTTCATGTGGTTTCCAATCCCGAGTTTCTTAAGGAGGGAGATGCCATAGGTGATTTCATGAAACCAGATCGTGTGGTTGTGGGAACTGAGGATAAAGAAACTGCCGAAAAAATGCGTCGTTTATATGCTCCATTCTTTAGAAGCAGTATGGACCGAATGCTCGTTATGGATGTGCGCTCCGCCGAAATGACCAAATATGTGGCCAATGCCATGTTGGCTACCAAAATTTCATTTATGAACGAGGTGGCGAACATCTGTGAGTTGGTAGGCGCAGATGTAAACAAAGTCCGCATTGGAATAGGTTCTGATAGCCGAATAGGCTACAGTTTTATCTACCCAGGAAGTGGTTATGGCGGCTCTTGTTTTCCGAAAGATGTAAAAGCGTTGAAAAAAACAGCTGAACAAGCGGGTTATCATGCTCAATTACTTGACGCTGTGGAAGAAGTGAATGATAGGCAAAAATATGTTATTGCCAACAAGGTAATCGACCACTTTGGTGAAAATCTTTCAGGGAAAACCTTTGCCGTTTGGGGACTGTCTTTTAAACCAGGTACGGATGACATGCGGGAAGCGCCCTCCATTTACATCATAAAAAAATTGACCTCGCTTGGAGCCAAAATACAGGCATATGATCCCAAGGCAGTTCATGAGGCCCAGACTTTTTACCTAAAGGATGTGGATGGTGTCACCTATTCAGATACCCGATATGCAGCTCTTAAAAACGCGGACGCCATGTTGTTGTTGACGGAATGGAAAGAATTTCGTTCCCCAGATTTCTTGGAAATGAAAAATTCATTGAAAGCTCCGATAATATTTGATGGTAGAAATCAATTTGACAGTGACAGGCTCCAAGCACTAGGCTTTACCTATTATCAGATTGGAAAAAAAAGACTCTCATAGCATTACACTCATCTTAGTAAGAACAACACCATAGTTCTGGGTGAATGACACTTGGGCCAGGCTCCTAACCTTTGGTATTTATTCACCCAGCCCAAACCATAAACCTATATTTCGGACGGGTTGTCGTTTTAAATCCATGGGTTCTGAACATATTTGCTATTTTCGACCTCTAACCAATACATTAAGCCAGTGATTCGGGAAATCAACAAATTTATCGTACGTACACCTTTGCATAAAACCGCTATAGAACTAAAGGCAAAGAAAATATGGAAGGGGTTTTCAAAGGAAAACAGCAAAATACTTGACAACCGAACCATTTACAGTATATCTCCCTATAAAACCGGAACAACGTTCTTGGCGGGATGTTTTGACTACAGCATTTCCAAACACGAACCGATTCATTATGCCTCTGTAAAGAAGATGGAGGAGGATTTTGACGGTTTTTTCATTAGAAGGCTCAACTCATTGAACTTAAAACTGGAGTCATCTGGTTTTTGGAGCGCGTATGTTGACCAATTGGCAAACCACCACATAGGAAAAGACCTTACTTACATCTGTATTCTTAGAAAACCATCATCGTGGGTTACCTCGGTGGTAAACCATTGGTACCAGATAAAAAGATATCGTCAGAATTATTTTTGGACCAATGAACTTTTTTGGAAAAAAATTGTTGGCGTAGATCTGTCCAACTTTTATGAATATTCCGAAGAACAACAGAATGACATCATCAGTAAGATGCTCGATTTTTATATGTCATTTACCAAGAAAACAGGCAACCTAAAGCATGTCCATTACGTTTGGATCCATGATATGACCAATTTTCTCCCTACCCTTGAACAATTAATGGATGAAAAGTCCAAACCAGAAAGTTCAAAACAGAACAAAGGCTTGGTCAAACATTTTGTTTACGAGAACAAGGAAATAGACAATGAATATGCGTCTTTGGTCGAGAGTCTTTCAAACAAATAAATAAGTATATTTTTTCCTTGTTTATATTCGCAAACTGGCTTTTATAACTAAGATTCCGTCAACTCCGTTATTTGAAGCGTCTTCTTGTTTCCTACTATTTGGTACATATCGGAATTATTATTCTTAAATACCTTGATGTCCTTTACATTATCCCTGGTCTTGTACATAAAGTTATAAACCATCTTTCTAAGAAACGAGAACTCTTCTTGCTTTATATCAATTGGCTCCATTCCCTCTGAATCAAAATTTTCGTTCTCCGCTTCCACAAATTCATATTTGGGGCCAACGGTGGGCTTCTGCTCCTGGTTCCGAGTTAGTTTATATTTTATGTTGTGGTACAGTGAATGAAGCTGTTTTTCTCGCAAAAACTGTTTTCCCCGGAAGAAGAAATATATGCTTTTGGCCACTGCAGTCGATATGATGGATTTTGGGCAGTAGAGAATATGGTATTCAAAGGAATATTTAAGGTCACTAATTTTATCCTTTTCTCCATAATCACCTTTTGAAGAATCAAAGATTCTAATCTTGTTATCAATACACCACTCTATCAATTTGAGCGTCAAAATATTACCCAGACCAAATTTGGAATAATCCGTATCAAATACAGGAATCGCTCCCGAAATAATGTCTCCAAAACTAATACTTAGATAGATGCCAATAGGTTCATTGCTTTCGTAGATAACATACAAATGGGCTTCTTTATTCAGAATCATGGGATACATCAATTCCTTAAAATACTCCCATTTCGTCAAGATATGGTATTCGGTTTTCTTCTCGGAGAACCTTTTAATAAGCAGCTTGTGGAGTTTGTCCATTACCAAATCGTAGGTATCGGACTCAATTGAGCCATAATATACCTCATGTCTGATATCAAAACTGTTTTCGAGACCTTTTAACCTTCTTCTTAAAACATTTCTATTGGATGAGCTGTATTTATCCAGTAGAAAATCATCATAAGTGGGATATTTGCTCAAGTCGGTCAAATATCCATTGTACTGCCTTGCCCGTAATCCTTTTATTCCATTGACTCCCTTTACCTCAGGAACCTCAAAATAAGTGGGTACGTCCCTTATCAGGAAAGCATGTCTGAATTTTTGGACCTGTTTCTGTTCAATAGTATAGTAAAATCCCTTGGTTAGATTTTTACCTATATTAACGTAAAGTGGGAATGTGTCGTCCTTGTAAAAACCAACCCCTTTTATGTAATCAAACCGTTTGGTAGGGGATGAGTCTTTAAAATATTTGAGCCAAATTTCCGCAAATCTTTCCGTGTTGAAGGGATTGTGATTTATCATGGATAACACTTATTTCGATTTTCTAATTAGCTGAAAAATAATCTGCACCTGTTAAATATGCTCGTAAACAATGTCAAATGCATGTGCCGGGGTTAAATTGTTCACCATGTAATCATAACCATTTTGTCCCAGCCTATCTCTAAGTTTTTTGTCATTATAAAGCTTTAAAAGGTTCTTTTTCAATGAAGCCGTGTCCCCCGCTTCGGACCATAGCCCACATCCTATCTCTTCCTGCATTCTGCCGAAATCCGTATTTAAGTCCACAGAGGCCAGAACTGGCTTTTTGAACTGATAATAAGAAAGAACTTTAGAGGGATAATTGGGAATAGTAAAATCTTCGCTTAACGAAATCAACCCGATATCTGAAAGCAGTACAATATCGTTGTATTCCTTTTTCGGCAAAAGGTCTTTCATTATAACATTGTTTAGATTTAAATCCGATACCATTTTTGCAATTCGTTTTTGTTCTGTACCCTTGCCCACCAGAAAAAAGACCAGGTTCTTTATTTCCTGGCAATTTTTTGCCAACTCGATTATGTTCTCAAGTTTTTGTGGTAACCCCATATTCCCTCCAAATATCGCTATGAACTTGTTCTGCAGGCCATATTTTTGCCTGGTCGCCTCCACATCGACCTCAACAATTTCTTGAGGATCAGCCCAATTGGGGAGCAGGTGCAATTTGGAAGGGTCCAAATAGGGGTTATGTTTTTTTACATATTCGACATTGGCCGGTGACATGCAGCCGATACTATCACAAGCCTTATATAACTTGATTTCTTTTTTTCTAAAAAAGGAATGAATGAATCCATTGGGCTTCATCATTTTAAGATCAACCGCATTTTGTGGAAAAATATCCCTTAAAATCAAATACAATTTTCCTTTTGACTTCTTCTTCAACCAAAATGCCACATCAATGAGAGTAATCGGCGGGGTTGGCATTATTATCACATCAAAATCCAAAGGTATCTTGTGCCTCCTTAACGCCCTTTTATATAGATAGGGCAGCAATAAATTGGAAAAGCCCTTTATTAAATTGCCTGTACCAAAAAGCTTCAGAGATGGTACCCTGAGTATCTTAAGTCCGCTTTCATGATAGATCTTAGATTGTTTTCCCTCGTCATCGGCAGCAATAACAAAGACGTCATGACCCATTTTGCTAAATTCTAGCATCAAATTGGAATACAAGAATCTTCTTTTCTCAGGATTAGGAAATCCCAAAGCAATGAAAATCACCTTTTTCACTTCCCCCATACTACCCTATTTACATAATCCACATAGGAAATTATGATTCGCACCACCTTTTCACTTACGTTGGGCATGGTATAATCAGTTACTTCCCTGAAGTTTCTATGGGGATTACGCTTTTGTACTTCAAGTGCCTTTAATCCCTGCAATATTCTTTCAGGGTTCAGGCCCACCATCATAACCGAAGCTTCTTCCATAGCCTCAGGACGTTCATGGGCCTCACGAATGTTCAATGCCCTAAAATTTAATATCGAGGATTCTTCGGAAATGGTTCCACTATCGGAAAGCACAGCAAAAGAATTTATCTGAAGTGCATTATAGTCTGAAAAACCCAAAGGTTTCAAAAATTGTATGTTTTTGTGTGTTTTGACCTTTTTATCATCCAACATATTCCTTGTTCTAGGATGGGTGGAAACAATTACAGGATAATCATAGGTTTCGGCAATTTTATTGAGGGATTCTATTAAACCTGAAAAATTCTTGGGGTTGTTGATATTCTCTTCCCTGTGGGATGAGATCACGAAATACTTTCCCTTCTCCAGACCTAAATCGGCGATAACCGTTGATGCCTCTATTTTGTCCTTAAACTGATGGAGCACCTCATACATGGGGCTTCCTGTTTTGATTACCCTATCCGCAGGAAGTCCTTCCCGGAGCAAATATTCCCTAGCAATGTCACTGTAGGTCAAATTAATGTCGGCAACATGGTCCACAATCTTTCTATTGGTTTCCTCAGGGACCCGTTGATCAAAACAACGGTTTCCAGCTTCCATGTGGAAGACAGGAATCTTTCTCTTTTTCGCAGGAATGGCACAAAGACAGGAGTTGGTATCACCTAAGACCAGAAAAGCATCTGGATTAATTTCCTCAAGCAATGGGTCTATTTTGATAAGGATATTACCAACGGTCTCAGAGGCATTTTTCCCGGCAGCTCCCAAAAAATGGTCCGGTTTTCGAATACCAAAGTCCTCAAAAAAAATCTCGTTTAACTCATAATCGTAGTTCTGCCCTGTATGAACCAAAGTATGCTCAATGGCTTCATTGGCATCCAAGGCATTCAACACGCAGGCCAAACGAATAATTTCAGGTCGGGTACCTACAACGGTCAGTACTTTAAGCTTTTTCAATGGTTGACGTTTTAGTGTTTGTTATTCCACATTTTCAAAATATGTGTCTGCATCTTCTGGATCGTAAGGTTCATTAATCCAAAACAACGTAATCAATTCCTCATCCCCGGTATTTGTTATGTTATGGGCATACCAAATTGGCATATCCACATATGCGGGCTCCTCCCCATCCAGATCATAGTTGATTACTTCATTGGTCCCAATCTTTCTCAACTGTATTCGGGCCCTTCCTTTGATAACGGCAAAACGCTCTGCCTTTCGCGTATGAAAATGATTACCCCTGGTTATTCCAGAAACTGTTGTGGAGAAAGAAAACTGTCCAGATGTTTGGGTCCGGGCTATTTCAACAAAACTTCCCCTCGGGTCTCTGTGTTTCGTATACTTGACCGGATAATGTGATACCGGGATATAACACCTAAACGTGTTGAAAAGGGATTTCTGAAAATGGTCTTCCAAATTGGGGAAAATACCATTTTCCATATAATCCTTTTTGAAACCATTGAGTAATTCAAGGATTTGGGAAACTTTCACATGATGATTTGGCTCAATGTTTACTTCAAAACTATTTTTACCAATCGGATTTGCTTCCTGTACTCCAAAAATGGTGTCAATGAAAATCTTCACCAAGTCGTTGACATAAATAAGCCCAACCTCACCATCATTAATGATTGTGGGTTCCTGGTTGTGGGCCACTTTATGGCAAAAGGTTGCGACAACAGAATTATAATTGGGTTTGCCAAAGGGTCCAAAAACATTGGGGATGGTCAAGGAAGTGAATCTTCCTCCCGACTGTTCGGCCCAATCCATAATCCGCTGTTTACCCTCTTTTTTGGATTGCCCATATAGGTTATCCCTTAGTTCTTGCGAAGAGGATGAAAAAACAATATGTGGGGTTGAGTTCACACTAATACAGGCGGTTATAAGATTTTCAACCAATCTTATATTGGTGTTGTAGATGACTTTTTGATCTTCATGCCGATTCATAGCAGCCAAATGTACCACAGTGTCACATTTGGAAACGAACTGGGCAAGCGCTTCTGTATCTTGGAAAAAGGACCTTTCAAAAGGAACTAGTTCCACATCATCCTGCAGGGAGAGTGTTGTATATAAGTGGTTACCCACAAAACCGGCCTGTCCAGTTATTCCTATCCTATGCTTTTTCATTGTGTCTACCATTTTGCGGACCATTTTTCCAAAGGGTATCTGTGGTCATCCGCCGCAGATTCTTTCAATCCAAAATTTGAGAACACCTGTAATATTGAACCTGTTACACTTGCTTTAATTCCTGTGGCATAGCCATTGGGAACGGCCAAAATTTCTGGTGGTTGGGAACTAAGTTCAATCCTTTTAGGGGTTAAATGCTCAGAGGGATTCTCAAAATTATCAATTTCCACAAGGTTGATTACAAAAGATCCCGAAATGCAGTGAAACCATTTCTTTTCAAATTGATGTCCTTGCCACGCCCTGATCAAATCTTCATCCTTTGGGAGAATTTCATAAAACCGAACCACTTCGGACATATCGAAGTTATTTACAAACCGTAAAGTGCCCCGCTCATCTGTGAATGTATCTCCCTGTATCAGAAAATCACTGGTCATTTAATTGCTCTTTGATGAAATCAAGGTTCAATAAAGTGCTTCTAAGTTTTTCATTGGTCAAATGCTCTGTGTTGTGTGAGTGGTAATCCTCTATTGCACTGATATCCGTTTCACCTACAGAGTAGTATCTGCTATAATTTAAATCTCGATTATCCGCTGGAATTCTATAAAAGTCGCCCATATCCTCTGCCTTTTGCATTTCTTCCCGTGTGCAAAGCGTTTCGTACAACTTTTCTCCATGTCGGGTACCAATTACTTTAATTTCGTTCTTAGAACCAAATATGTCTCTTACCGCTTCTGCTAAATCTCCAATGGTACTTGCCGGTGCCTTGTTCACAAAAAGGTCTCCTTGGTTTCCATGCTCAAACGCAAAAAGCACCAAATCCACAGCATCTTCCAAAGACATTAAGAAGCGGGTCATATTGGGATCGGTTACAGTCAAGGGTAACCCTTGTTTAATTTGATCGACAAACAAAGGGATTACGGATCCTCGTGAAGCCATTACGTTTCCATAGCGTGTTAGGCAAACTATGGTTGAATTTTTGGAAATGTTTCGGGAAGCGGCTACGGCGACTTTCTCCATAAGTGCTTTGCTGATACCCATGGCGTTGATGGGATAAGCAGCTTTGTCGGTACTTAGACAAATGATACGCTTTACTCCGTTGGCCACGGCGGCATCAATGGTATTCTGCGTTCCGAATACATTGGTTTTTGCAGCTTCGATGGGAAAAAACTCACAGGACGGGACCTGCTTTAAGGCCGCAGCATGAAAGACATAATCCACACCCCGCATGGCTTGGTTTATACTATTGAAATCCCTTACATCACCTATGTAAAATTTTATCTTGGGATTCTTCAATCGGGTACGCATGTCATCCTGCTTCTTTTCATCGCGGCTAAAGATGCGAATTTCACCAATATCCGTAGTAAGAAAGCGGTCTAACACTGCGTTACCAAACGACCCCGTTCCTCCCGTAATCAATAATGTTTTGCCTTTGAACATAGTTTTCTGGCTTTATACGTTTTTAAAGTATTTATCAATTTTTTCTGGTGTCAAGTCCTTCTCATTGAAGAAATCCTTGCACTCTGAAATCTTTTTGTCTGAAAAGTTCCACCATTCCAGTTCCAACAGCCTTTGAATAGTTTCTTCATCAAATCTATATTTGATTACCTTAGCGGGAACTCCTCCGGCAATTGCGTATGGCGGGACATTTTTGGTTACAATAGCTCCCGCCGCCACAACGGCGCCATCTCCCACAGTTACACCATCCATTATTTTTACATCCCGACCTATCCATACATCATTGCCAATATTTATAGGGAGGTTGGTCTTAAATTCAATTGGTGTATACCAATCGTTCCGCATTCGATTTTTTTTATAGAAAATAGAGTTGGTGGATACATAATTTAATGGGTGTCTCCCAAACCCCAAAATAGTATCCTTGCCAATTGCCGTAAAATTACCAACGGTGGTGAGCACTAACTTGCAATTTGAGTTTATTCTAGAGTATTTGCCAACCTTTGAACGATTAAGTACCGCGAAGCTTCTGATTTCTGAAGACTTGGCAAACTGGCAATTCTTAGTCCAAAATGCAAATGCAGAAACTAGTGGATATGTTATTTTTTTGGTAGAAAAAAAAGACGTTAAATAAGCTCTCATAATTTTTTGGTATAGGTACCCGAGTTAAGACGTTAAGCGTTAACATAATTTATCGCATCTATAAATCCATTTGCCATAATCATAGGTGTTCGGTGATTATCATAAAATACTTTGGCGTTATCCCCCATTTTAATAAACTTATTTGGATCTTTGAAAATCTCCAAGATTATAGTATCCAATTGTTTGAAATCTTTAAACAATATTCCATTTCCATTGTTTGTAATATTAAGCCTTTCTCCACCTGTAATGGCATGTTCATAGGTTATAAAAGGAACTCCGTAGCCGAAACTTTTAAGTACCGATAAACCAGCTTGGCCCGGAGAAATACAAGCTATTGCTGATGAAAACAGTTCTTTTAACCTAGCTTCCTCAAAGATTGCCCCATGCAAAACAATATGATTTTCCAATTTGTACTTGCCTATCCATTCTTTTATCCTATCAAACTCGGCACCTTTGCCAATTATATGTAACCTTTTAGGTTTTCCATCAAAATCACCCAAGGCATTCTTATATGATTCCAACAATTCAAATATCTTCTTCTGTTTATACAAAGATCCAATAAAGAGAATGTTATCTCTAACCACGTTCTTTTCTAAAGGAAGTACTTCAACGGTATTATGCATCACAAAAAGCTTATCAGCAGCAATTCCCTTTTTAATATACTTGTTCCTAGCATAATCGGAATAGAACAACATGGCATCCGAACGCCTGGCCAAAAAATATCTGATGTTGTTCATAAACGTAGGCGAATCAAACCTCGCATTATATGATGCTCGCACACCGATTCCCCAGAAAATCAGTTTTACTTTTCTTCTAAGCGCCAACTTCAGAAAGGAAAGGTTGAACAGGTAGAACATACATACCACCGCATCGAATTGTCCAACCAATTCATTGAACTCCTTATCGTAGTAGGTGAATTTTCCAATCTTTTTGAAGTTGATAATTACCTCATCGAATTTGTTTTCCTTGTTTTCTGACCTTTTGGAAGAATGGGCGACGGTGAGATTAATACCATTGTCTTCGGCTATAAGATTGAAAATGGGTATTCTATAGCTTTGTAATTTGTATGTAACAAAAAGAATATTCTTCGACATAACTTCAGACTATTACCTACCTTGAAAGTATTCCGCAAAAATCAAGGATTTTTTTTGAGCTATCCCTTGGCAATTCCTTAAACTCATCATGCGCCACCAAATAGACGACTATATCCGCTTTTTTAAATGCCTCGCTATAGTCCGTAAGCTTGAATATATGATGTGATTCTATGTTGGGCTCCACAATAAAATACTCCTCATTGTTTACATTCTGTAACACTTTCTGCACAATATATTTTGCAGGGGATTCCCTTAAATCGTCAATATTTGGTTTAAAGGCAAGTCCCATCAGGGCAACTCTGGGCTTATAACCATGTTCTAGTTCAAACTTAAGTTTTTCCGTTTGAACTTTCTCCGCACACCAAAAAGACTTGTAGTTATTTATTTCTCTGGCCGTACCAATAATTTTGGATTCCATGGGGTAGTCAGAAACAATAAAGTAAGGATCAACCGCAATACAGTGCCCCCCTACTCCACAACCTGGCTGCAAAATATTTACCCTTGGATGTTTGTTTGCCAATTCAATAAGTTCCCACACATTGATATCGGCCTTGTCGCAAATTAAAGAAAGTTCATTGGCAAAAGCTATTTGAACGTCCCGAGAGGAGTTTTCAACCAATTTGCACATTTCGGCCGTACGGGCATTGGTATGATGCAATTTTCCATCAACATATTCGGAATAAAATGCAACCGCTTTTTCCGTAGAGGCTTTATCAATGCCCCCTATAACACGGTCGTTATGAACAAGTTCGTACATTACGTTTCCTGGAAGAACACGTTCGGGGCAATACGCCATATGTATTTTTCCATCAAGTTCGGGCCTGGCACCGAAAATAAAGTCTTTCATTTTTTCCGTGGTTCCTATGGGTGAGGTCGATTCGATGATATATAGATCGCCTTCTTTTAACAACGGCAAAATAGCCTTCGTGGCCGCTTCAACATAGGAAATATCAGGTTCGTTCTTTTCTTTGAATGGTGTAGGCACAACGATTAGATACGCATCCGCCTCTTTAGGTTCCAGATGTGCCTTAAGAAAACCCTCGTTTACAGCCTTGGATACAGCTTCCTCCAAATCGGGTTCCACAATATGGACTTTACCTTGATTTATGGTATTTACCACTTTAGGGTTAACATCTACTCCGTTGACCATGGTTTTTTTTCCCGCAATTAGGGCAGCAGTGGGCAAACCAATGTAGCCCAAACCCATCATAGTTACCTTTTTGTTTGCCACTATTGTTGATTTTTCATGTATTCTACAATCCTTTTGCAAGCCTGTCCATCCCCATAAGGGTTATGTAACCTGCTCATTTTTTTATACGTTTCTTCATCGGTTAGCAGTTTTGAAGCCTCTGATATTATTTTTTCCTTATCCGTACCCACCAAAATAACAGTTCCAGCTTCTACCGCTTCCGGTCTTTCTGTGGTTTCTCTCATCACCAAAACCGGTTTGCCCAAACTTGGGGCCTCCTCTTGTACTCCTCCACTGTCGGTTATCACCAGATGGCTTTGATCCATCAACCAAACAAATTCTGGATATGCCAAGGGGTCTATCAACTTGATATTGTCCATGTTCCCCAAAAGTTCATATACTGGCTTTTGGACCTTAGGATTTAGGTGAACCGGATATACGATTTCAACGTCATCATGAGTTTGAGCAATTTCCTTAAGTGCTTGACAGATATTGATAAAGCCTTGACCGTGATTCTCCCTTCTGTGACCAGTTACCAAAATTATTCGTTTGTCCAGGGATATGGTTTCCTTAAGTGTATTCAATTCTTCGGAATCCAAATTTTTAACCCGCTCAACGCTTTCATGTAATGCATCAATAACCGTATTTCCGGTAATCGTAATGGTTTGATCGGCCACACCTTCATTCCTAAGGTTTTGATGTGAAGTTTTGGTGGGTGCAAAATGAAAATCCGCAACATGTCCCGTTACCCTTCTGTTGATTTCTTCCGGAAACGGTGCCCACTTGTTGAAAGTTCTCAAACCTGCTTCTACGTGGCAAATCCTGGCGCCCGAATAAAAACCTGCTATACTTGAACCCATAGTTGTGGTGGTATCACCATGAACATAGACAAAGTCTGGTTTGTAAGACTCCAAAACCGGTTGAAGACTGGTAATTATGGTTGCCGTCAATCCGTATAAATTTTGCCCAGGTTTCATCAAATCGAGATCATAATCTGGGATAATTTCAAAAAAGTCTAAAACCTGATCCAACATTTCGCGATGTTGGGCCGTTACACATACTTTGGTTTCAAATTCTTTTGATTTTTGAAAGGCCTTGACCAATGGAGCCATTTTAATGGCTTCCGGTCTGGTCCCGAACACAATCAGGTTCTTTTTCAACATAAACTAGTTCTTTCGGTTTTTATATAAGAGATGATAATATAACTGTGGAAAAAGTACTTTGAAATATCCTGTTGCCAAGAAAAGGGGAAACCTGAGCGGAAAATGCTTCTTCATATGATGGGTTTGTGAAACAAAATCAAATCCTATAGGATTATAAAGCATTTTATATCTTTCTTTCAAGGGCAACTTAAAAAATTTAAGGTAGCGATTGCTATGATCATTGACGCATTCGCCAACAATTCCCGGCATTACCATAACCGGAATGCCTTTTTTTGTCGCTTTTAAGGTATAGTCAAAATCAGCCATTCCATGCACATAACCCTCCGATAAAATTCCAACTTTATCCACTACATTGCCGCTTACCCACATAATATTGGCATTTCCCAATTGGCAAGGAACCGGTTTGTCCTGGGGTTTCACCCTTCTCATGGTTGCCATAAAGCGGTTTCTAAACACAGAACCTCCGTAACTTATTTTCTTGGTTTCGGAATCAACAGTGGTTCCGACATAAACCCCGCCGTGGCCATAATTGGAAACGGTATGACCATGTGTTTGTTGCACAGCATCAAACAAATGGGGGTAAATATTCGTGTCATCATTCATCAGAAGATAGGCATCATAGTTGCCCTTTACCGCTTCGCCCCATGAATTGCGCATACCTCCGGCCCAATATAGAAATCCGTTACCTAGCAAGATATTTACTTCTGGGAAATTGGTTTTCACGGCTTCAGAAGTTCCATCAGAAGAACCGTCATCCGTAAGGTAAACAGAAATACTCCAATTCTGCCCCGAATTTTCATGAGCTTTGAACAAAGCCGAAAGTGCTGCTATCGTCTTTTCCCTCCTGTTAAAACAGGTAAGAAGAACCGCAAGTCTGTTCATATGATGGGGGTGTGGTCAATGGTTGAAAAATGCATGTTTTAACACCACAAAAGTACAGTAAACAATTAAAGTTTCTTCATATTTTGGATGATACTATCCAATTACTGGATTATCGGTTGTTGAATAAAAAAAAGACATGTGCGTCAAAATCTTATGAGATTTTAATTTTGCCAATCTTTCCTCAGTTTCCAATGATTTTCTTCCTTAAGTTCCCAATTTTTTCAAACGTTTGTCTGATAAAAAGCTTTTTTGTGGATTTGTAACCTATTCTTTTATAGTTATAGATAAACTTCCTCTCCCAATCCAGCTTGTTCGGGTTTTCTTCTTTAATGGTGGTGTCATAAAGGAAAAAATCGTTTCCATTTATTTGCCTGAGAATGTTATCCTCATGCGGTTTCAAGGATTTACCGTAGGACCTAACAATTTCGTAATCCATAATCTTGGAGGTCAACACATATCTTTTGTCCAAACAATTTTTATATCCAAATAAATCAACACATACTTCACTTTCTTTAAGCCCCAGTGCTATATGAAGCGTTTTATTCTCGTAGAATGCATCGTAAACCGCTAAAGCCTCCTTTGGATTGGAAAAACTATATTTTTTTTCTTCAGCATAATCCAACGGTACCTGATAAATAGTACTGTCATTGCCAACATGGGTGCCCGCATCACTAAAGTTGGTTGTCAATGCCACCTTTGGATACAAAAAGTATAGTTCTTTTTCAATCAAATAGGCAATATTGTATTTGAGCCAAGATTTGGGAGACCAACTGCGAACGTAAGAAGGAACCTCCTCAATTTCATCAATATCCGGATTTTTGTCATACCAATGCATAAAAGCTTGCCATTGATTTTTGGTCCAAGCCTGTCCCCAAGAAGAAGCAAATTGAAAGTACCAGTTATCGTATCCATCTTCCAAAGCTTTAAAATTATCTCGGGTGTGGACATTAAGCTGGTGATTATACAGGGAAATACCTCCAATTTTTGATTGCTTAGATGAGAAATCAAGTGCCTGCTCTGCAAAAAGGTAAAAATTTGGTGAAACGAACAGATCATCCTCCAATACAATTACTGATCCATATTCCAAACTAAGGTTCCCACATTTTAGGATATGCTTTCGTAATCCCAAGTTGATTTCTTGGTACACTACTTTCTTAGAACCATGTTTCCATTCAAAATCGTTGGCGATCTTGAGCACATCTTGGTTGTTGTCCGCCCTGTCAATACTGATAATCAAATCGATATCCTGACCGGAATATTTTGCTTCAGACAAGGATTGCAACAATCTGGACAAAGACCTCGGTCTATTATACGCTACAACAACTATTGGAATCTTCACCTTATTGGTTGTTTAGGTGTCTTACAAACGCTTCTATATTCCTAAAATATTGGGCATGTTCCGCTATCCATGTCGTAGGTTTCTCCCACCATTTAAAATCCAATAAAAAGTCAATTTCGTCCTCTGTAAAACGTTTTTTTATGGGTTTTGCGGGTACTCCCCCAACTATGGTATAGGGTGGTACATCTTTGGTGACCAAGGCATTGGCCGCCACTATGGCCCCATCACCAATTCGTACTCCATCCATTAAGGATACGTTGGCTCCAATCCAAACATCATTTCCTATGGAAATGCTATAGCCGTCATCATGTGGTGTAGCAAATTCCTCAAAATACTGCTTATCAGCATAGGTGAAACCTACCGGAGTTTTTACGGCAAAAAAGGAAGGATGCGAAGACACAAAAGTGTTGGAAGGGTGCTTGCCAAATATACAGTCCACATTTTGGCCAATAGAACAATATCTCCCAATGTTAGCTTTGGCCAATTTAGCACCTTCTGCAATATAGGAGCCATAACCTATTTTAGACCCCACAATTGCGCTGTTCTTTCCAAAGCCATTTTTTCCTTCACATTGTACTGAAAAACCAATGAAAGTCCCCTTTTGATAGGTGATGCCCTTTTTACGTTTTAGATAAATCCTTCTAAAAAAAATAGCCGCCCTAGTAAGAAAAGAGCTTGAGAGCACCCATTTTTTTATTGTATTGATCATAATTCTTTTTTAGGCAATAGGGTCCTGATAGCGATTAACCAGCTTGCATATTTACAGCATTCCTTTTAAGCACTGCATTGCCCCAAATGTAGGGAGATAAATCAGACCAGCATTTCTGAGCTTCCGTAAAGTTGTGATTTTCCTTTTTTACGATTGCCGTTATTTTACTTCGCAATTGGTTGGGATCCGTCACCAAATTTGATTGCAAAAAATCATTGGAATTAACTACATCCAAAAACCACTCCGATAGGTCATTCTGCATCCAATCCACAATAGGTGAGCTAAAGCCTATCTTGGACTTGCGCCATGTAACCTCCTTAGGCAGGTATGGGTCCAGGGCATCCCTGACAATCCTTTTGGTATATCCATTGCCTATTTTGCTCGAATACGGCAAGGAGTTTACAAAACTTACAATTCTATGATCCATGAACGGCATACGTATTTCTACTCCATTAATCATGGCATAACGATCATAATTGCGCAAAAGCGTAGGCAAAATGTTCTCATGGAACATGGAATAGAGATACTGCGAGAGATTATCCAATTTCCCAAAGTTGCGATGGGAATTGTCCACCGAGGGCATTTTTTTGCCTAAAATCTTCTTGCCCATTTTCCTCATCATGTAATTGGTGTATAGTTTAAGGTTACCTACGCGATTGTACTGTACCGTATCTTCATTGATCGAGCCTTGATAGATATTTAAAATATCCTTAGTGTTCTTTGGATTGAAGCGAGCATCCCAGAGGCTTTCTAAAGCGCCTTGTTGATAACCGCTCAGAAGTTCATCCGCCCCATGTCCGTCCAAGGTAACCGTGGTGCCATTTTCTTTCACGGCGCCATACAACATGATCATGGGTAAAGGAGAGGTAATATACAAGTCTTCAAACAGATAGAAATAGTGTTCCAAGTTGTCCCAGTGTTTCAATGGGTCAATGTCCACGAAAGTGGCCCCAATTCCCAGATGGTCGGTAACCATTTTTGCATAATGGGATTCATCCAGGGGGGTCCCAGGAAAGGATGCCACAAAGGCATGCTGCCAATCATCTGAATAGCTCTTGTTATTTCTTGCCAAGTTGGCCATAGCTGCTATCGTAGCGCTACTGTCCAATCCACCACTTAGGGCTGTTCCAATGGTTACATCGGAACGCATTCTCAATTTACAGGAATCCATAAAGAGTTCCCTAAAACGTTCTACTTGTTCCTCATAGCGTTTGGGCACTTCCACCAAATGATCTAAAGTGTTCCAGTACCTGTATAGTTTTAGTTCACCATTTTCATAATGTCCGTTATGCCCTGCGGGAAAGCGCTTAATGTCTTTAATCAGGCATTTTTCGGTAGATTCATAGAAAAAAATGTTCTTCTTCATCCAATGAAAGTCCTCAGAAACCTCCAATTTTTCCATAAACGGAAATATGGCCTTCATTTCAGAAGCAAAAACAAACTTCCCATCAATATGTGCATAGAACAATGGCTTTTTTCCGTACCGATCTCGGGACATGAACAGTTTTTTGGTCTCAGCGTCCCAAATGGCCAAGGCCCACATACCATTAAATTTTAACACACAATCCTCTCCCCATTGGATATAGGCCTTTAGAAGCACCTCTGTATCGGAAGTAGACCTGAAATTGTGCCCTAAAGCCTGTAACTCCTGTTGTATTTCCAAGAAATTATAGATTTCGCCATTGAAAATAACGGCATACCTTTTACTTTCATGAAACATGGGTTGGTGCCCATTGGCAGAAATATCCAAAATGGAAAGCCTTCTATGCCCCAGGGAAACCTCATCGGAGATGTTTTCAATTCCATAACTGTCCGGACCCCTATGGGTCAACGTATTCAAGGCATGTTTGAACACTTCATGGTCTGAGGCAGGGATTGTTCCTAAAATACCGCACATAAGCTAAAAATGAACTATATTATTCGTGATTGATTACTTATTCAAATTTTATAGGCATACAACAAAAATTGTCGACAAAAATTGACAAATTCTAATTTTGCCTAGTTATTGCTCCTATCAACTGAGCAAACACTCCCTTTGCTCTATTTATGTCTCAATTTCAATTATTCGTTTAACAATTCCTTGATAAAAACAAAAGAAGAAAAAAAGATATATGTTACCTTCTAAAATAGGTTCTCCAAAGAAAAATATTAAGGTTACAATAGTAAACAAGCCAAGACATATTCTTAATGAGGGATCTATATTATTTGAAAACACAATTTTTTTGGTGTTGGTTATTGATTTCACAGTAAAAACAAGTAAAAAAAACAGGGATAAAAGACCGGAAACCTTTGCTGTATCTATCCACAGATTATGTCCATATTCTTCTCCTTGCCATCCCAATGGGTGTTCAAACATATTAGCAAATCCATTTAACCAAAGTTCAGTTCTTCCCCCAGCACTTGAAGCACTGGTCGTTCCCTCTGTTAAACGATGTCCAAGTGTTGAGAAATAATCAGCTTCAAGATCAATGCTCACAAAATTTAAAAGTAAAAGGGAAATTACGATAAGCTGAATTATAAATATGAATTTATCCTTTGGTTTTAGAATTATTATCTGATAAACAATACTAAACAACAACGAAAATACTGTAAGGGTAATCAGAGTTCTACTCCCAAGACGAAAGGAACAAAGTATTGTAACGAAGTAAAAAAATAAAAGTATCAGTCTACCAAAAACATTTAAAAACCTACTTTTTGAAATAATAAAGCTAGGAAAAGTTACATTGTAAATTAAGTAACCAGCCATTCCCGTAGCCAGAATCTCCCGACCATCCCAAACACTACTAAAATCCCTATTAACCTGGGCAAACCCTCCCTCCAAAATATCTTTCAAAACCGTAGCGACAGAAGAAGCCGAATAAATAACGGCAAAAGAAATCAGTAAAAAGAAAATATCTTTTTGACTTAGTTTATTTGAAATCAAATACTTGCCAAAAATGTAGAAAGAAAAAGGGAAAATCGCTTGGATAATTAAGATTTGAATTCCTGAGTCTCCACCCCCTAAAAAATCAAATGAAGTATATATGAAAGAAAAAAGAATTAAAATTAATGCTTCAGAATCAATTAGCTTGGTTATACTTCCAATCTTAAAAGCAACAACATATATAACTATCAGATAACCAATGTAGATTACAAGGGAGTATGGATTGAGAAGAAATAGGAACATTAACATCAATCCAATTATATCCACCTTTTTTAGGAAGCCTTTGCCGAACATCAAGAATAAATTAAAAGGACCAAATCTTAAACAATTTCATTTATTAAATAGCATCCTATTTTTAAAATCTTTATAAAAAACTTGTTTTAGTAAAGAAAAAATCAAATCACATCAAAAATATAATCTGAAAGTATACGTGTTGAAAATCTATATTTTCTCTATTTTATTTCTTGCAAATAAGCGTCTTACTAGAAGATTCTTAAGACTTTTATGACCAGAGGAATATATTGTCATCCTGCGAAAAAAGTCCATATTTGTTGATAGCAACCATGTTGTCAAAAAATTGGGTTTGTCAAAGCTATCTTTATAAATTTTGAGAATTTCGGTTCGGCTTTTTGTTGAATTTTGACTGTTGTTATCTCCAAGTGCATTTTTTGCAATTTCCAAATAATTAAAGCTCTTCTTAATTTCGCTTGCCCGTTGACTAATTAGAATATTGATCTTATCTTCAATAATTAATTTAACCGCAGAGATAATTCCTTTTTTTGTATTTGCCACCAAACCACCACGTTTGTGACCCACGACTTCACATTGACTGTTATCATTCCATGGTGTACTTAAGGTTACAACAGGGGTGCCACATAATATACATTCACATAAGACAATACCAAAACTTTCGCCCTGCTCCGCAATATGTAGCATTAACTTCATAGATGAATAGGCTATGCGAAGTTTATCGTCCCCAATAATTTTGTGAATATGTCGTATCCGATCTTTATAAGTGGATTTATCTGCAAAGGATAATATTCCATTTGGTGCATTGACAAGCAACAAATAAATATTACTGTTGTATTGGGCCAAATTATTGAATACTTCAATGAGCATCGGTGACCATTTGCCTGGAAAAGCTTGACCAATTCTACCAATTACAATTCCATCTTCTGGAATTTGAAGCGTTTCCCTAAACTCTTTGATGGCTTCTGCAGTTGCTGGAGAAAAACTTTCGATCCTAATTGGGTTAGGAACTATCCTAGATTTGAATTCTGCTCCTCCTTTCAATTTAAAAATCCAGTCAGCCCAAGTACTAAGTTGGAATGACTCATCCATTAAATCAGCCCATGGCGTAGGTCTAGAGAAAACATTGGTTTCGATAAACCTACAGTGCGAGCTCTGATTTTTTTCAACAATTAGGCGAACATCTTCTTCTCGAAGTCCGGTTGAATGAAAATGTATGATTCCCGGTTCCCAACCCTCAATTTTATCAATATCCTTCATTCCATCCAAAACCTCAACTTCAGGATTTATTTCATTTATGCGAGACCCTAAACCGTAAAGTGTCAAAACTTTGGATTCATGACCAAGTTCATGATAAGATTCAGCAAAAATTTGTGCTGTTCTTTGGGTTCCCCCAAAGTCAAGGTCCATGACAACCGTCAAAATTTTCATGCGATTATTTGAATTTTGTTAACCCAGATAACTTTAAATAAAATATCCACCTTGCTTTCTTTAAAAAGAGATCCATAAAAAAATTGATTAGCAAATCCGCAATCAATGTGGCAAATGCCGCTCCTATAATTCCGTAACTTGGAATCAAAACTAAGTTTAGAACAATATTCACGATGGTAAGGGAAATCTGTTTTAAGAATATAGTTTTTTGATATTTTTTTATAGTGAGCAGCTTATTAGTAATTATTCCCAAAAATGTTAGTGGAATGGTCCAAATTAAAATAGTAAGAATCAACGCACTATCCATAAATTCTTCACCGTACAAAATCTTTATCACAAAGTTGGACATAATACTTACTATAAAGGCAATCAGGCATAAGAAATAGAAAATAAACCGTATCACTTTGATTATTAAATCATCGTTTTGGTTACCCACAGAACTTACCAGCCTAGGAAAAAAACTTTTCATAAGCGCCATGGGTATAAATGCAGAAAGTTCCGCCAATCTGACTCCAACGGAATAAATCCCCAATCTTTCTAGTGAAACATATTCTTTTAGCATAATTTGATCAATTCGTAAGCCCACGGATATGGCAAAACCGCTTAAAATTAATGGCCAACTTTCGTTGATCATATCTTTGGATAGAGCAAAGTTAAATTTTGAAAGTATAATTTTATGATTGTTCCTTCTAAAAACCAATAAATAACCTAATCCTTTGATTAAACCTTCCAATGGAATAAGCAAAACGAAAGCGCTTAGCGGAAACTCAGAAACAATAAAAATTATCTTTAAAGAATAAAATAAAATTAGTATAGCAGAATTTACCTTGACAATCCTTTTGCTTTCAATAATGGATTGCAGATATAGGTCAACAACTGAAAAACAGTTAAAAATGGTAGAACCAACAACTATTAGAATAAATATTCCTGTTTGTTCTTTTTCGTAGTCAAATATACTTACGACTATCAAGGCCAAAATTGTGGTCAGAGCAGCTCCGAAAGCTTTTATGATAAATCCAGTACTTACCAATTCATCTTTTTTTGATGGAAATTTCACCAAATCCCTGACCAAAATCTGATCAATTCCAAAAGATGCCAGGGATGTAAAAAGAACAGAAAAGCTTAGTACATAGCTATATAAACCAAATTCATCCGGTCCAAGATATCTAGTAACCCAGACTCCAATGAATAGTCCGGCCAATAAACTAAGCATCCTTTCAAAAAAAAGCCAACCCGTGTTAACTACGATTTTTTCTGAAGAATCACTCTGTATTGGAACTCCTAACTTTCTTAGTGCAGATATTAGTATCTTGAACATGGCCGGTTTTTGGTTGGGTCAATTATATCACTGAAAGTATAACGGATAAATACTATTATAATTTTCCAAGAGAAAAGTTTGATTTTAGATTTTCAAAATTGATAATAATTAACCTTTTAAAAAAAGATATTCAGAAGTAATTCAATACTAATTCCTCGTGAAATAAAAAAAACCTCTTTTGATAAAGAGGTTTTTCTGTTTTCCGATGTTTTTTTAAAAATAAAAAATCAATTCGGGGTTGTGGTTAAAGTTGTACCTCCATCACCAAAGCTGTTTGTTATCACTGGATTTGCGGAACCAGTATAGCCTATTGCACCTGTGCCAACTGCCCCGGAAACATCACAATCAATAATTCTATTGGTGTTGTTCATTGTTATTCCAGGGTTCGTTCCAATTATCATAAACGGATAGGTTGGCAATCCTGCCGTTCCAGTGTAGTTGATATCCACGTTTTCAAAAGTAGTATTTAGAACATCGCTATCTTCTGAACAAAGAACGCCACCGAAAGAACCACCTGTTGACACTTTCTGATTGATGTTTATGGTGATATTTTTGAAAGTAAAATCGTTCAAATCCATTGGAGACGGATAAGACCTTCGAAACGCACCCCAAGAACTTCCCATACCCCTGTCAATGTCTAGATTAATAGTGTTATTCTCAAATGTCATACCACCATTACTGGATATCATATACTTGTTCAAAAGAATAAAATAGTTGGTAATCGTATTATTTATAAAGACTATGGATTTGTCTAGAAAACCAGAGTTTGATCCAGCGCTATTACTTCCATTCCCAAATGCAACATTCCTCTGAAGCATAATATGGTCCGCTTCAAAAACATTGTTCTCTATTCTACAATTCATTGCCTCTGTAATACCAAATGCGGGGTTTCTTGCTTCCCCTATGGTTCTAATCGTATTTCCAATCACGTTTACATTATGCAATGGCCTTTGAGGACTTAAAGGGAATATATGGAGTAAAGCCGCTTGAGCCCCACTAAAAATCCAATCGTTCGTGGCACTTTCAATATAATTGTTAGTAATCTGGCAGTTACTGGCATTCACTTTCAATGCCCTACGCTGACAGGCAATAAATTCATTATTGTTGAATGTAATGTTGGCCTTGTTAGTTTCATGATCGTAGCCCCCAAATCCATATTTACTTCTATAGTAAAAGCCTTCGGCATCATCACCATATATATTCTCTATTCTGGTATTTTGTATCAATTGCTCGCTTGCATTGTTTGTCCCAACGTTCAGGCTGATAGCCTTAGAGACTCCAAAAGGAGAATTATTAGCATTGTTATCACTTGTGGCACCTATGTTCTCAATAACACCGTTCAAGAAAGAGCCACCGACAAAATTGTTCGATATGTCTATTTTCAATCCAGTTCCACGGGCATAGGCACCTCCTGGAGATAGATAATTTTGAATAACCACATTATCGAAATAGTAACTAGTTATACCATTAAGATAGATTGCTCTACTAGCCAAATTTTGACCATTAAAAGTACCATTGGTTATTTCAACATTCATGTTAGCAAACTCAAACATGTACTTATGTTGGTTATCCGTGCTACTGCCATGACTTAACGATGCTGAACTTGTAGTCCTTACCAAAGCACCATTCATATTCCAATTAAAGGTACCAGATCTACTGTGTCTTGTTTCTAGGTTCTTTATATATGTCGAGCCTGTCTGACCCAGTGCATATTGACTTTGCCCTATCAAAGTCGAAAGCGCCTCGTCATCTGCCGTTGAGTCACCACCATCTGCACCAAAATTCTCGGGTGTTAATCTAGACTTATCATAGATTTGTGTAAAGGTAACGTCAGGAGAAAAAACCGGCTTATAGGCAGTCTCAATAAAAGCACCATTTAAGTTAATGTTTCTTCCACTGATAATGCCTCCTGCAGGTTCAATGGTTTGATTTTCAGAAAAGGTGCATCCAGAACAATCGAACGAATTTGTAATCACTGCTTTGAACTCCGCATAATCGGGATTTGAAATATCTGCCGCAGACTCAGGATAGTAGACCCCAGAAATCTTATTGGTGTTTTCAAAGTCCGGATCCTCTGGAGGAGGAGGAGGGCCATCAGAATCGCCGTCTCCATCATCTGTGTTGTCGTTATTACCATCGTTGTTAGTATCTTCAGAACCAGAGTTTTCGTCTTCCGAACCACTCTGTTCTTCTATCTCTTCTTCCTGTTCTATGATTGCTTCGTAGAATAGGTCACTGTCCTTCTCACAAGAGGAAAAAGTAAACATAAAAAGGACAATTAAAAACATGGTAGGTAGGTGGGTATGTAATTTTTTCATAAGGTTGTTAAGTGATTTCGGGTTTTAAATTTAGTATTTCTTAAAAGTTAACTCGTTCAAAAACATAATTATTCGATGAAATACATATATCTTACGTAAGCAATCCCAAAATTGTTTTTTGAAAAACCCTTTTATCGACGAAATGCGCAAAAATTTAACATTTGTTAACGTTTGTTCTTTTTTCAGGTGTTTTACGGGAATTGAAATGAATAAATGGAAGGAAATTCAAAAATCATGTTGACAAAGCTGATGAACAATCACATTGACAATAACTGGATCACCCATATACGATTGGGAAAGAGTCTGCGCAGCGTCAATATGTATTCCAAGACGGCAAATTTTCATTGCCAAAAAACTGACTCCCAGACTTTAACAGGGTTAAAATGTATAACTTGAATAATGCATATCATACCATTTCGAAGAGTGCAAATAAGGTACACTCTCATTATTGAAAGAGAAGCTTTTACCTGTTGGGAAGACATTAATGCCAAGAAAGCTGCACCAGTAGGATTTGTTATGATGAGCAAGAAATAAGGTACATAAAAAAACTACAATGATTTAAGTCCGATCTCTAAAAATTTGGAAGTGTTTTCTGTGTCCGCATCCAAGATGGTCATCAGTTAAATCATCCTATCATTACAAGTTATTTATGAGGGGAAGGAACTAATAGGGAACCGTTCGTATTATTTATTTAAATACCAATCGATAAGAATCATTATACCTGTTTGAATGTCAATTTTATGTTTCCAGCCCAATCCGTTTAGCTTAGCTACATCGGTTCTTTTTACCATCGTACCATCTGGTTTATCCGTGTTGAAAACAAAGGTACCTTTAAAATCAATTTGTTCTTTGATTAGTTGTGCCAAGTCCTTGATGGAAATGTCTACTCCTGTTCCAATATTGATATGGGTATTCCGAATGTATTTCTGATTCTTTTCATAGGTATCCGAAAAATCACGCTCTTGCATTATAAATACACAAGCATCCGCCATGTCTTCCGACCAAAGAAATTCCCTTCTGGGTTTTCCAGACCCCCAGATTTCAACAGAAACCTCATCATTCGAGCCTTTACTTATACCGTACTTATTTAAAATCTGCAACTTTGCATCCTCGGTATCAGCACCTGAAACACCTTCAATCGGGAGTTTGTCCAAATCCTTGTTAACAGCACTCCAATTACCTTCCTCTAGCGCCTTGCCAAGAAGAATCTTTCGTATCAATGCTGGAAGCACATGGGATTTTTCAAGATCAAAATTATCGTTGGGTCCATACAGGTTGGTCGGCATTACCGAAATAAAATTGGTGCCATACTGTAAGTTGTAACTCTCACATAATTTGATTCCCGCAATCTTGGCAATAGCGTATGGTTCGTTCGTGTATTCTAGGATATCTGTCAAGAGATAATCCTCCTTCATGGGTTGTGGACAATTTTTGGGATAGATGCAGGTACTGCCCAAAAACAATAACTTTTTTACTCCATTTAGATAACTTTGATGAACCACATTGTTCTGAATCATCAAGTTTTCATAGATAAATTCTGCTCTATAGACATTGTTGGCTACAATACCTCCTACCTTGGCTGCTGCCAAAAACACATAATCTGGTTTTTCTTGGTCGAAAAATTGGGATACCGAGACGGTATCGGTCAAATCAAGTTCAGCATGGGTACGAGTAATAATATTATTATATCCTTTAGACTTCAAATTATTGACCAAGGCACTGCCCACCAAACCTCGATGACCAGCCACATAAATCTTTGCATTGACGTCCATCCCTATTCGAAATAATTGAGTATGCGATATCCGCCCTCTCTAAGATACTGCTCCTTTTGCATGAGTTTAACATCACTTTGCATCATATCCTTCACCAAGCCCTGCAAATCATATTCAGGTATCCAGCCCAGCTTTGTTCTTGCTTTGGTTGCATCACCAATTAATAGATCCACCTCGGTAGGTCTGAAATACTTGGGATCTACAGCCAACACTTCCTTTCCAATCTCCAATTGGTAATCGGGATTGTTACAAGTCTTAACATAAGCCTTTTCATCTACACCATTACCCTTAAACTCTAGTTCTATTCCTACCTCGTTGAAACTCATTCGTACAAATTCCCTTACGGCAGTGGTCTTACCTGTGGCAATTACCCAATCTTCCGCTTCATTGGCCTGTAGAATCATCCACATCATCCTAACATAGTCCTTGGCATGACCCCAGTCTCTTTTGGCATCCAGATTTCCCAGATAGAATTTGTCCTGAAGTCCCAATGCAATCCGAGCTGTCGCCCTAGTAATTTTTCGGGTTACAAAAGTTTCTCCACGAATGGGTGACTCATGGTTGAACAAGATTCCGTTACATGCAAACATGTTATAAGCCTCTCTATAGTTCACCGTAATCCAATACGCATACATTTTTGCAACAGCGTAGGGACTGCGGGGATAAAAAGGTGTGGTTTCAGTTTGAGGTACTTCCTGCACTTTGCCGTACAGTTCTGATGTTGACGCTTGGTATATTCTGGTTTTGTTTTCAAGACCCAATAAGCGTACAGCATCCAAAACCCGCAATGTGCCCAAACCATCTGCGTTACCCGTATATTCAGGAGTTTCAAAGCTGACTTGGACATGGCTCATCGCAGCCAAGTTGTATATTTCATCTGGTTGGATCTCTTGTATCAATCGAATTAGGTTGGTACTATCGGTCATATCCCCATAATGCAAAATAAAATTCCGATTTTCCACATGAGGGTCTTGGTATAAGTGATCAATACGGTCAGTATTGAAGAGGGAAGAACGTCTTTTAAGACCGTGAACTTCATATCCTTTTTTCAGTAGAAATTCACTCAGGTAGGCACCGTCTTGTCCGGTAACACCCGTAATCAATGCTTTTTTTGCCACGATTTTTCTGTTTTGAGTCACAAAGATGTGCATTAAACCTAAGATATCAAGTAAATTTATGTGAAATGCATTTTTTTTGGGTAGCGGGTGGTTCTTACAATATTTAAGAAATTAAGGGGGCAAGCACCATCTTTCTCCATTTTGTTCGAATAAACCCTGTTTAATTTAATGACAAAAACTTAACAGAGTAAAAATCTAAAAAACATCGTAGGAGAGCGAGGTGTAGTTTTTCATAAGGTTATCAAGTATTTTCGGATCTTAAAATTGGTATTTCCATAAATTTAATTCGTCCAAAAACGAAATTATTCGATGAAATACATTTGCTTTACAGCTGTAGCACAAAAAAGTTTTCAGCAAAGTGAATTTATCGATGAAATACAGTAATCTTTAACATTACTTAACAACTTTTGAAAATCCAATCATCCTCAGCGGTCAAGTAAGTCTTAGTTTAATTTCCAAAAAACAACCTCAAATTAGTTTTAGTTTTTACTTTAGCCCTGTAAAGATATCCCGACCAATGTAATAACCCAACAAAATGTATAAAGTTTTTTTCAAGAGATTATTGGACCTAATACTTTCTGCTATTGGTTTTATCCTGCTTTTTCCAGTTTTTGCATTGATATGGATTGTACTGCTGTTTGTTAACAAAGGCAAACCATTCTTCCTTCAACCACGACCTGGTAAAAATGAAAAAATATTCAATATCCTTAAGTTTAAAACCATGACGGACAAAAAGGATGAAAATGGAAATCTGCTGCCAGACGAGCTCCGTGTTACTAGGTTTGGAACTTTCCTGAGAAAATCTTCCTTGGATGAGATTCCCCAATTACTATCCATTGTAAAGGGGGATATGAGTTTAGTAGGGCCCAGACCATTAAGGGTTCGGTATCTCCCCTATTACACCAAAGAAGAACAAATTAGACATACCGTAAGGCCAGGAGTTACTGGATTGGCCCAAATATCGGGCAGAAGCAATCTGGATTGGGACACAAGACTAAGAAAGGATATGGAATACGTGCAAAACCTTTCATTCTGGTTAGATATAAAAATCATTTTCAAGACGGCCCTAAAGGTCATTGCCCGAAAAGATGTTGCTTTGGACGCCGAATCTGGAATACCAGATTTTGACACATACAGGAAGAATATGCTTTCCGAATGAGAAAATCGTAAATGCCTTTGTTAGGAAGTCAGGTCCCTGTTTCTGCCATGGAACCGGTCACTTCTTCTGATTTTTTTTCTGCCAATTTCCTTTGTTTGAGGATGGCATTGTTCAGCACCAACTTCCTTTTACCTGAAGGCAATAGTGGGATGTCTTCTACATAAACCACGGAGATGTTAGCATCAGCACCAAAATATTCTTGATATTGTCCACATAATGCCAGCTCGTCTTCGTAATCCAGCTTTTTTGAGACCTTCAGCTTAATCACATATTGGTCATAATCTTCTTGGATAAACTGAAATTGTTCTATTCCCCTAAACTGAAGGATATGGTGAATAATATGTGAAGAGATATACTCCCCTTTCGTGTTAGTGAACATATCCATCTTCCTTCCTTCAATTTTTGTAAAAATCAATTCGTTGTTTTCTGGGTCTTGCTCCATAACCCCAACATCTCCGGTATCATAGCGCAACATAGGCATCGAATAGTTGAATAGATCGGTCACCACAATTCTTCCAGGCGCTCCCAATTTAACAGGTTTGTCCTCATTTAAATCCAATAGTTCAACAAAGTAACTTGCCCAGTTGATTTCAAATGAAGAAGAACCACATTTTGGCAATCGTTGCGCAAGTATCCCATTTTCGCTATTGGAATATCGAGAAATTGCATCTACGCCGAAGTATTTCAATATTTTTTGTCTTACATCATTGCTCAAAGCTTCTGCCACAGCTATAATTGAACAAAAATTTCCTTTTAGGGGTTTACCATGATGTTTGTCCAAGTAATTACATATTGACTCCAAGGCGGAGGTGTAACCTAATATGTTTATACTAGATTTATCATTCTCCAATTCCTGCACTAGTTTGGCCAAATTGGCATCATTTAAATCATCTACGGAGTAGGTTGCAAGATTTTGCACAAAAGATTGAATTTTGCCTTTTTGGTATTGTTTGTCCCACAGTCGTAAATAGTACAACCTGGCTCCAATATCATAACCGGCCCTTTTTGCAAAAAACAAGGTATCTGCTGTATTGCGCTCTCTTTTTGATTTATCCTGAAGAATTCTGAAAGGCTTACCTGTTGATCCGCTCGTAAGCACTTGGTGATTGTACTTGTTTTTGTAGGGATGACTTCTAAACGTTTCAAAATTTTCCCTTATCAATTGTTTATTAATAATTGGAAACTTAGTCAAGTCCATTTTTTTTGATGCAAACTTTGCGTAAAAAGGAACGGTTTTTACCGCGTGGTCCAGTATTTTGGAAAGATGTTCCTGTTTAATTCCAGTTGCCCTTCGGGAAAGTGGATTTTGTTGGATATATCTTATTTCACGATAATGTTTCCACACATGCCCTCCTTTAAACCAATCAAGGCTCCAAAAGGCTACTTTGCGAAGTTTTTCCAATATTCTTATCATATTGACTTTAACTGCTTATGGGGGAACATTTTACTTTTGACTAACTAAAAATTACAATCCCTCTCGGGAACTTACATATATTAACCTGTTCTTTATACTATCAATAGTATAGGTATACTTTTTCACTCCCTTTTCCGGAATTTTTAGATATCTCCCATAATTGATGTTCTCATTCATGCAATAAATCAATGGGTCATGTTTTAAGGGATCAAATCTGAGCGGCTTAAACTCCGATGAATCGCCAGGCTTCAATTCCCCAATTGGCATAGAAAACATGGTAACGTGGGTAAAATCCTTTGCCGTACTGTTGATAACCCTAATTTGCGTTAACTCCTTTTTTTGCGACAACCGGGCTCCACAGCAACAAAAAAAGGCCGTGCCAACAATCATGAAAAGGATAATAACACTCTTAATCACACGCAATTATAAAAGAACGGGGGTATTCCTAAGCATCCAAAGTAAAATTACCACTAAAGGTATTCGAGTAACTCTAAATTCTTTTAAAGGTCAAAAAAATCTATGAACTACACGGTGTTGTTAAATACGGTACAAGAAGCGGAATTTGAGTACTTAAAGCCTTAATTTTATGTCATCAAAGCCTCACGGAAATGAGATTACCGTTGTTTCTGTTCCTTTATTTTCTTTGCATATATGGTTACTCGCAACTTGAAGTCAGCGGAAGGGTAGTAGAGTACAATGATAAAGGAAAAACCATAGTATTGCCCAATGCCAATATATACTGGTTGTCTAGTACAAAAGGAACCACAACGGATTCCTTGGGAAGGTTTAAAATTCCTTATGAATCCAGTTTGAAGCAACTTGTTATAAGTTCAGTAGGGTATCGCTCGGACACCATCCCGGTAAATCGTCCAAATTTGGGCAACATTGTTCTATACCCCAATGTGATACTGGAAGAAGTCGTGGTTGAAAAACAGGTTGCTCCGCTGCAAAAGTCCCTGTTCAAGGCTCAAAATGTAGTAACGGTCGACAGTCGGGAAATGTTGAAAGCAGCATGTTGCAATCTTTCCGAAAGTTTTGAAACCAATCCATCGGTCGATGTCAATCTTTCCGATGCTATTCTGGGTGCCAAACAAATACAGATGCTGGGACTCACGAGCCCTTATTTGATGTTCACCCAAGAGAATATGCCGGCCATTCGTGGGGCATCACAAATATTCGGGCTTTCCTTTATTCCAGGATCTTGGATAGAGAGCATCCAAATCACCAAAGGAGCTGGAAGCGTATTGAACGGGTTTGAGAGCATATCAGGTCATATTAACAGTGAATTGGTCAAACCCCTAACGGACAAACGATTTTTTCTGAACATGTATGCCAACAATTTTGAGCGCTATGAGTTCAACTCCAGGTTTAACCACAACATTTCGGATGAGTTGGGAGTTGGTCTGTATGTGCATGCCAATTTGAGAAATGGGTATATAGATGATAATGGTGATTCTTTTTTTGATACACCTTTGGCAAGACAGGTCAATTTTATGAACCGATGGCAGTACGTTAATTCCGAAAACGGATGGGTTGGATATGCCAATATCCAGTTTCTTTCAGATACCAAAGAAATTAGCCAAACGGATTTTAATCTGGACACGGACAGGCTCACCACTAATGCCTGGGGAAGTGAAATTGCCACCTCAAGATTGGATGTTTCAGCCAAAATGGGCTATGTTTTTCCCGAACTCCCCTATCAAAGTTTTGGATTTCAAACCGCTTATAGCAACCACGACCAAAATTCTTTCTATGGATTGAACCAATATGATATTGATCACGAATCTTTCTATTCCAATTTTATATTTAACAGCATTATTGGAAGCACACAACATAAATTCAAAACAGGAATAAGTTTTACCTATGATGGTTTCAATGAAGTTGTAAACACAATCGATTTCAGAAGAAACGACAACTCAATTGGTGCCTTTTTTGAATACACATACGACAATTTGGAGGGACTTAGCTTTGTAGCTGGGTTGCGTGTGGATGAACACAACAATCTGGACACGTTCATAACACCAAGGTTTCACCTAAGATATTCGCTTTGGGACAAGGCAAGCTTAAGGGCTTCCTTTGGTCGCGGAAAACGTGGTGCTAACATATTCGCGGAAAACCAGCAGTTGTTCGCCTCTTCTCGACAAATTTCCATAAATGGCATGAACGGTAACTACTATGGCCTTAATCCGGAAACGGCATGGAACTATGGTGTCAGCTTTATTCAAAAACTCTATTTGTGGAATCGAGTGTTGGATTTTTCGGTGGATTTTTACCGAACACAGTTCGAAGATCAGGTGGTGGTCGACTGGGAAAATCCGCGCGAGGTTTCATTTTATAATCTTACCGGAAACAGTTATTCCAATAGTCTACAAATAGATTTGAACTATGAGGTTCTTCAAGACTTTCATTTAAGGACTGCATACAAGTACTTTGATGTGGTCACTGATTACAACGCCGGTACTTTGGAGAGACCCTTGCAGCCCAATTACCGTTTCTTTGTGAACTTGAGTTACGAGACGCTTAAAAACAATGAACGTCAATGGCGGTTTGATTTCACCACCAACGTGCTGGGAAGACAACGGCTTCCTGATACCTCAACAAATCCTGAAGAATTTCAATTGGATACGTGGACCCCGTCATACACTTTGATCAATGCCCAAATCACAAGGGTTCTTTCCAATAAGTTTGAGTTCTATGTGGGTGGGGAAAATATTAATAATTTTACCCAGAACTCCCCCATCATTGCTCCAGATGATCCATTTGGAACTTTTTTTGATAGCACCCTACTTTTTGCCCCGGTTTTGGGCAGTGCGTATTATGCTGGTTTTAGATATAAAATATAATTTTGACCCATGAAAAGAATATTTCTCACCATTTTAATGGTTCTGGCGGTAACCTCAGGTCATTCGCAGGACAAGAATAAATCAATACGTTTTGAAGTAAAGGGCAACTGTGGTATGTGCCAAGAAAGAATTGAAAATACCGCAGTAAAAATGAAAGGAGTCAAACTTGCTTCTTGGAACAAGGATACCAAAGAATTCAGTGCCATAATCGATGAACGTAAGTGTTCCATTGAAGATATCAAGAAAGAAATCGCATCTGTTGGTCATGATTCCGAAGGGTTCACCGCTCCATCAGAGGTCTATGATAAACTTCCTGACTGCTGTAAATACAGGGATCCAAAAAGTATGCACATGGATCATGGAAAGCATTGAACAAAAAAAAGGGAGCGACAATCGCTCCCTTTTTTTGTTTCGTTTTATGACTTACATTTTTATCAAACGTTTTACGACAAGTAGATTACCCTCAGCATCCGTTACCCGTATCACATAAAAGCCAGATGACAGTCCATACAAATCCTTGATGACCAATGTATCGGTATTCTGAAATGCTTCTTCCCGAATCAACATACCCATCATATTAAATACTTCAATAACGCAGTCTCTTCGCTTACTAAGGTTAATGGTAATCTTTTCAGTGAATGGATTGGGATGCGCCGTAATGATCACAGGCTTGTCATCCAACAAATCTCCTCCTTCTTCCCAAACAATAGGTTCAAACAATTTTTCGGAGAAAGGATATGGTTTAAACGCTCTATTTGGTGTTGAAGCTTTATTTGATCCCCCATTGAGCACATCAATGCTGGCCTCAAAAGAAGATCCCGGGGCAGCTTCGAAGCCAGGTACTAAGTTAATTTCATTCACAGATTCAAATCGAGCTACCGTACCTGCAGGTACGATGAAGTTGTTCCCCGCCTCGATATTGAATTGATAGTAAAAGATTTCTTCAGGGTTGTAGGTGTTGCTCACAATATAGTTGTCCAACTGTGCCAATCCATTTTCAGCGTAAAAAACGCCATAGACCCTAGAATCAGTAATATCATTTGGATCAACCAAGGGCAGCGTCTCCCCATCGAATACATAGGTTCCATCATATCGTAACATAGAAGTGGTGATATAAGAAGAACTTTGGTGAATTTCTTCCCAGTCTTGCCAAACTTTATCCACGTGGGAATGGTGGAAATAAAATACCGGGTCTCTTGGAGAGAGTGGCGTGGGCATTGCTCCTCCTGTCCAAACGTGTGCTCCTCTGTGAACCGCCTGACGTTCCAATCTATTGGAAAAAGTAAAAAAATCGGTTTCGGTTATGAGATTGTTAAGATCGGTAGCGGTTGGCATTGGCCCGTTACTCGCAAGATTTCTATTTAATGACCAATTAGCATCAAAACTACCCAAAAAGCTTTCATCCCAAATAGCATCGGTCGGTGATTGATAGATAATGGAGTTCCAATAGCCCAAACTGATCTCTGGATTGATTTCCTGGACCGCCTGCTCCATTTCGAACATCTGTCTTCGGTGCCAGGCTAAGAATATTTCCCGTTCCGATTCGTCAGGCAGATTAAAGTGAAGGTCTAAACGGGTAGGATCCGCTGAATTATCAAAATTGAAGAAATCACCGTGGAAAGTGGCCAAATCGTTAAACAGGTCCGGACCATTTCTCAATTCGTAAAAAGCATCGACAAGTTCTGTAATCTCATAATCGGTCATCTCGTCAAATCCTTTCCGTATACTTTGACCGAAAGTCAATTGCCCAATAAAAAAACCGAGCAAAAGAATGAATACTTCAATTTTCCCTACTTGGAAAAAATAAGATTTAGTGGGCATATGTTTATTTCTTGACAATCTGCTTTGTTATTTTTGTTTCTCTTCCAACTTTTCAACTCTTTCCAGAAGAGCATCGATTCTTGCTTTTTCGAGTTCCAGTTGCTTGATCTTATTGTCTTGGGCAATCAGATAAAGTGTAAGCTCCTCAATTTTTTCGAGCAACTTAGCGTTCATTGTTCCTAAATCAATGCCCTCTTTTTCAATTTCATCCGCACTCGGGATATTGGGTAAATGTCCATTTTCCTTGATAAACTCCTTTATTTCCTCCAAATCTTTCAAATCAAAACCTGGCTCAAAAACGTAATCTGGCCAGTTGCCCTGCAATTCCACACGAACACCCTCTGCTATCATATTGCCTGCAACCGCCAATCGATAACCCTGCGTATCCGTGGTGCCAATTCCCATGTTTCTATCTGCAAACAAATCTCTGGCAGTCCAATCCACAGTATTCAAATTGGAGTTTTCTGAAGTATAGTCGATAATCCCGCCCCCATCAAGGGTAAGTACTGTCTCTGTATTTCCTGCAGCAGATACGTTTCCTACTGCATCCTCCGCTAGTACTGTAAAGTCGTAGCTTGTGCTTGGCGAAAGTCCATTTACATTGAATGATGTTGCAGTTCCTGTATTGGCTATGCTCACCCCATCCTGGAAAACTTCATAGTTGGTTACCCCCACATTGTCCGTGGAAGCACTCCAAGAAAGGACCGTACTATTTGAAGTGGTTCCTGAAGCACTCAAGTCCGAAACAGCAGTGGGAGCTTCTGTATCTGGAATAGCATCTGTATTGACCGTTTCGGTATTACTTACGGCAGAAATATTACCGGCGGCATCCTCCGCAAAAACCGTAAAGTCATAGCTTGTACTCGGAGAAAGTCCCGTTACGTTGAATGCTGTGGTTGTTCCCGTATTCGCAATGCTCACACCATCCTGAAAAACTTCGTAGTTGGTCACCCCTACATTATCTGTGGAGGCACTCCAAGTCAAGTCTGTTGTAGTTGTGGTGGTATTCGCCGATGACAAATCTGTTATTGCAGAGGGAGCTTCGGTATCGGGAGCCTGAAGTGTCACCACAGTCTCCGTGTTACTCACAGGTGAAGTATTTCCAGCGGCATCCTGAGCGAAGACCGTGAAATCATAGCTGGTCAGTTCAGCAAGGCCTGTAACATTAAAAGTTGTGGTTCCCGTGTTACCAATGCTCACCCCATCCTGGAACACTTCATAGTTGGTCACACCCACATTGTCTGTAGCTGGACTCCAGGAAAGGTCGGTACTGTTGAAAGTGGTATTTGCTGAAGACAGGTCCGTAACAGCACTTGGAGCTTCCGTATCAGGTACACCGGCCGTAACAACTGTTTCCGTGTTGCTCACGGTCGAAACATTCCCTGCTGCGTCTTCTGCAAAAACAGTAAAGTCGTAACTCGTGCTAGGCGCAAGACCTGTGACGTTAAAAGCTGTGGTCGTCCCGGTGTTGGCAATGCTCACCCCATCCTGAAAGACTTCGTAATTGGTCACGCCCACATTATCGGTGGAAGCACTCCAAGAAAGGTCTGTTGTGGTCGTGGTGGTATTGGCTGATGCTAAATCAGTAATCGCGGAAGGACCCTCAGTATCAGGGGCTGCCAAAGTAACAACCGTTTCCGTATTCCCGGCTGCAGATAAATTTCCGGCAGCATCCTCCGCAAACACAGTAAAGTCATAACTGGTTTCGGAATCGAGACCAGTTACAATCAAAGAGGTAATGCCGCCCCCCGCATTGCCACGCCAAACACCATCCTGGAAAACCTGATAATTTACAACCCCGATATTATCAGTGGAAGCGCTCCAAGTTAATTCTGTTGAATTGAACGTAGTGTTAGAAGAAGTCAGGTCGTTGACCGGGGTGGGTGGCTCGGTATCCGCTCCATCTGGAACTATCACAATATTATCAATGAACACCGTGTTTCCCGCAACCAGCCGTGCAGACCATGGACTAACGTATACACGTATTTGGGGAGTGGTGGACGTCGCAGTTACTGTCCATTCACGTTGCTGCCACGTACTGTTGGTGATTGCAGTAGTACTAAATCCAGAAACACCTTGCCAATTGGCAAAGGCTGGATTGTTGAATTGTGCGCCACGTCTCGCCCATATAGAAATATAATAATCCTGACCTACAACCGCATCCCATGTATAGGAAACATAGGTTCCATTATTCCCATTGGATACTGCTCTTAGGGAAAAAACACCTGATTGTGCGTCCGTATTATCCGAAAAAATATCCGTAGTACCTGCCCATCCTGTAGTGGCATCGGCTTCATTGGCAGGTGAAGCGGCGTTAGCATCGTCATATAAGTTCTGGGCAAAAACCCCAGTGACCATTAAAGTAAATAATGGGAAAAGTAATTTTTTTATCATCGAGTACTGGCTTTAAGGTTGATGAGGAAACACTCTCTATAACAAAGTTATAACACCACAAATCGATGCAATCTTTTACATATAAATTATCGATGAAATGCAAAAAAACACTATGACGGTAACCTTTTAAAACATAAAAAAAGAGCAGTACTCACCAAATTGGTATTACAACGAATTCCGCAATAATTTTTTCATCAATAGCACGTTTACTTATAGACAAACAGCCGAAATCGAAAACAAATTCAATATATATTGATTGGGATACCTTATATTTACTGATAAGGAATGGTAATCAGTTGGAACTGAAAGAATTTTTCAGTCTGGTGGTATTTAATTTTCCTGCCCCCTCTTAACCTCAAACAAATGAACAGTAGCCCCCTAAACTACCTGCGTCGTTATGCTTTCTGGGCATTGGACCTAATGAAAGGCGGAGAAATTAGAAAGCATTTCAATGATATTCAAGAAACCCTTGAAAAAAACTCCTTTGATTCCTTAAAAGAAAAAATCAATAGCCCATTAAGTGATTTGCTGAAAAAAGCTACCAATCACTCCAATTTTTATACAGACTTCAAGCACTGTAAATCTCTTAAAGATTTTCCCGTCATCAATAAAAATATTATTAAAGAGAATTTTGAAAACTTGCTGATTAAGACCTCGAGCAAGGAAAAACATCATAAAATGTTTACTAGCGGATCAACGGGAATTCCCTTTATGGTCTACCAAAACCAAGGCAAGAAGAATAGGAATACTGCAGATACTATATATTTCGCGGCCCAAGCAGGATATACCCTTGGAGACAAGCTACTCTATGTTCGACTATGGAATGAAAATCTAAAAAAGAGAAAAATTCCTGCTTTTCTACAAAATATAGTCCAAGTAAACATTGATGATCTAAAAAAGGAAGATTACATTAAAAACCTATTGAAAAAACTTCAAAAGGATCCATCCCCAAAAGCTTGGTTGGGATACCCTTCCGGTTTGGAAAAGATTTGTGATTATTTGGATAAAATCAATTCTAGGCCCTTGGATTGCAACGTGCAATCTATCATAGGAATGTCCGAAAGCCTAAGTGACCATGTACGTAGCAAAATGTGGTACTATTTCAATACACCGATGGTATCGCGCTATTCCAATTTTGAAAACGGAATTATTGCGCAACAACCTGCTGACGGTGATTTTTTTGTCGTAAACTGGGCAAGTTACATATTAGAAATATTGGATTTTAATACCGATGAACCTGCAAAAGAAGGACAGCTTGGACGTATTGTGATTACCGATCTCTACAACCATGCCACTCCTATGATCAGATACGACACCGGTGATGTGGGGGCGTTGACCAAGATACCCTCCTATCCGTTTCCAGTGTTAAAATCTGTGGAAGGAAGAAAAGCAGATATTTTAATGGACACCCAAGGAAATATGACAAGTCCCTACAAGTACATGAGTATTCTGCCAGCGTTCCCTGAACTGAAACAAGTACAATTTGTCCAAAATGAGAAGAACAGATATACCATCAAACTAAATGTGGACAACACCTTCAACAGAGAAGCAGAACTGGTGAGGTCTTTTAAGGGCATAATTGGTAAAAATGCTAGGGTGACTGTGGATTATGTAAATGAAATTCCTCTTTTAAACTCCAAAAAACGAAAGATTACCCGTAATTTGTATTTGGAGAATACCAGAGAAACCCAGAATGAAAAATCGCTAACTCACTAGCCGTTTTGTTACATGAAACAAACCAACATCCTTTTCACCTGCGCCGGTCGTCGGAATTATTTGATCAATTATTTTAAAGACGCCCTTGCGGGAAATGGAAAAATCTTGGCTGCCGACAATCAACTCACCGCTCCCGCTCTGGTAGATGCCGATGTAGCCATTCAAGTTCCGTCCATTTATGATGAAGGTTATATCCCTACACTGAAAAAATTGGTCCGAGAGCATAAAATCGATGCCATTATTTCCCTAAATGATCTTGAATTGCCCATTTTGGCAAAACATCGTGAAGAACTGGAATCCGAGGGCGCCAAGATCATAGTTTCAGATACCGGGGTCATAGATATTGCTTTTGACAAATACAAAACATTCAATTTCTTCAAAAACCTGGGTGTTGGAACCCCAAAAACCTACTTGACGGTTGAAGAGGCAATGGAAGCAATCAGAAATGATGAAATCCGCTATCCTGTCATTATTAAGCCCAGGTGGGGCAGTGCTTCAATTGCGGTGGATATTGCTGAAAATGAAACGGAATTGAAATTGGCCTATCAACTCCAACATATTAAGCTTAAAAAATCCATTCTTAAAAATGCCAGTGCCTCCGATATTGAACGGAGTATACTGATCCAAGAGAAAATCAATGGTGAAGAATATGGTATCGACATCTTAAATGATTTTGAGGGAAATCATTACGGGTCTTTTGTCCGAAAAAAAATGGCAATGCGTTCTGGAGAAACCGATAAAGCTATATCTGTTATCAATGAAGAATTCTCTAAAACCGCACAACTTATTGCAGAAAACACCAGGCACATTGGAAATATGGACTGCGATTTTTTCGTAAAGGATGGACAGGTATATTATTTGGAAATGAACCCTCGCTTTGGTGGGGGTTATCCTTTCTCACATGAAGCTGGAATAAACACACCAGCCATTTATTTGGCGTGGCTACAAGGAGAGAAAAATGTAGATATGTTCAATAAGTTTGAGGCAAACAAAATGTTTTCGAAATATGACAAAATGATGCCCATTAAAATATAAGTGTTCTCCGTTATTTTTTTGCCCATCCATACCAAAACAAAAAAGGCCGCAACATGAATATTGCGGCCTTTCTTCTGATATCACTTTATCAATCCATGATTGTAAATGCCGATCTTCTGTTCTTGGCATGTTTTGTCTCGGGACACAAAACATTGTCATCACATTCGTTCACCAATCTTTTTTCCCCGAATGCTTCCTGGCTTATTCTTTCCTTTGAAATTCCCTTGGCCAAAACATATTCCACTGTTCTCTGAGCTCTTCTTTCGGACAACCATTGGTTGTACTTGTCCGTTCCACGGGAATCGGTATGGGCATTTACCTGAATCACCAATTTTGGTTCGCTTTCCATAATTGAAACCAACTCATCTAATAGTTCCTTGTCCCTAGAGGTCAAATAGGAGGAGTTCAATTTAAAGTAGACATTGCCCAAATCATTGATTTTGGTCTGTAGAGATTCGCGTTTGGCATCTTCCGCTTCTTTCTTTGCTTTTTCTGCTGAAGCGAGTTCTGCGGCTTCTTGTTCCCTTTTAAGGCGTTCTGCAAGTAGTCGAGCTTCTTCGTCCGCCTTTTGCTGAGCTGTTATTGAATCTTGTATGCGTTGTTGTTCCTTTTCCATTTCCTGCAAAAGGGCCAATTTTTCTTCTCCTTTTCTTGAAAGTCCTTTTTCCACCTCAAATCGATAGGCTACTCCTAACGCGTGCTGAATATGGTTGGAAGAGTTTTCCGTGTTCATGGTCCATTTTCCACTAGAATTAAAGTCCAGCCCCCAGTGATCGGAAAACCAAGTTCTAAAACCAACAACGGCATTGTAGGTGCCCCGTCCCTGATTGTTGGCATCTGTGTAACCAGCACCAATGCCTATATAGGGGTCAAAAAAACCTGTTTCGCCCAAAATCATGTTAAGGTCATAACTTACCCTGAAGTCTAGACCCAAATAATCAACCTCTTCCGGATTTGGGACGTTATCCACAATTTTTCCTTCCTTATAACGATTGTAGGTTCCTATGGCCTCAACCCCCAGACCGTTTTCAAAATAACGGCCAACACTTATTCTTGAGGGAAAGGGTACCATGTTCCACCCATCGCTCAAATCCAATAAATCTCCAAACTCATCTCCCGAGTCGTCCACAATATTAGTACCCAAGGTAATCATCCAAAAACTTTGGACAATGCTGTCTTTTTTGGTGAGTCCTACGTCTTGGGCAAATAAAATGGAGGTAGAAAGAAATACCAAAGCCACTACGAGAGGTTTAGAAGTTTTCATATTCAAGATTTGAGATTTATAAAAACAAAACTAGGTCAACCTCTTAAAAAGCTGAATTTTGTGCCTTCAAGTACCGCAATTTTCGATAAGAAGTAAAAATGAAAGGTCTGTGGACTTACCAATTAACCTTTTTAAAGTCTATTTTTTTAAAAGTTACTGGCATTTTATAGACGTAGAACGGATAAGAAATGGGTAAGGTATCTACCTGATTATCTTTATTTTCCGAAGTCAATGACACAGCCAACGACAGATGTTCTTCAGTTTCTTCAGATTTGGATAAAATTGGTGTGTTGTCTCCATGTTGTTTTCCAAGACAAAGTACAATGACCTGTTCCGTGGAAAAATCCACCACAGGAACCGGTAAACCCGGTTTTCTGGTCATATTGATCTTAGAATATAATTTCTTCAGTGATTTTGTATCACTAATTATCATGGCTTCATATTCGTCGAAGCCTGAATAATAATCGTGCATAAGAAGTGTCACCTCTTCCATCTGTTCCAATGCCTGAGAATCTGTTTTTTTTTGGGCCTTGCAAGATAAAAGGCAAATTAATATTATGATCAAGCTGTGTTTCACGGTTCAATAGGTATTCTTAAAACGAGATTTGTATGCTTTTTCGTAAATCTCCTCGTATAATGGCAATATATGAACTATATCAAACTTCGTTGCCGTTTTAAAGGCGTTTTCCTTGAATTTCTCAAGCTCAGCGTCATCCCCCAAAATTTTCAAGGCCTTTGAAGCCATACCTTCCACATCCCCTACCTCGGTCAAGAAACCAGAGATGCCTTCTTTATTTACTTCCGGAATACCTCCTACATTGCTCGAAACCACCGCCACTTTGTTGATCATGGCTTCCAAAGCGGCCAATCCAAAACTTTCCGATTCCGAAGGCAGTAAAAATAAATCTGAGAAGCATAAAATCCGATCAATTTCTGTACTGTTGCCCAAGAACAATACTTTTTCCTTGATTTTCAGCTCATCACACAATTGTTCGGCATATTCTTTTTCTGGTCCCTCTCCTACCATGATAAGTTTGGCAGGAATCTCCTTTTGAACCTTGTAAAAAACCTTGATCACATCAGGAATACGCTTGACTTTGCGGAAGTTGCTTATATGGGTAATGATGCGTTCATCATCATTGGCCATTAAGGAACGTTGGCAATCCGTGTACTCTTGGCTGTATTTGGAAATATCGATAAAATTGGGCACCACTTCTATTTCCTTCTTAATATCGAAGATTTCCAAAGTGCTTTGTTTTAATGCTTCAGATACCGAAGTGACCACATCAGACATATTTATGCTAAAGTTTACCGCAGGTTTGTAAAAAGGGTGTTTCCCTACCAAAGTAATATCTGTTCCGTGCAAGGTGGTAATCATGGGGATGAAAATACCTTCTTCTTGTAGCATTTTCTTGGCCATATAGCCTGCATAAGCGTGGGGAATGGCATAGTGCACATGTAAAAGCTCTATATCATAAAGCCTAACGGTGTCCACCAGTTTACTGGACAAGGCCAACTCGTAGGGTTGATAATGGAACAACGGATATTCAGGAACATGAACCTCATGAAAGTGAATATTATTCCCCAAAAGTTCCAGCCGTACAGGTTGCTTGTACGTAATAAAATGAATTTCATGGCCTCTTTCGGCCAATGCTATGCCCAGTTCGGTGGCAACAACTCCACTACCGCCAAAGGTGGGGTAACATACTATTGCTATCTTCATAAGACAAATCTAAAGCAATATTTGTTGTCTAATTTATAATGGAATCATAAATCGCTTGTTGGATTCGGGTTCGCAGTCCCGATTTGATCAACAATGTATTTGTTGATTTCGGGTAGGTTCTATTGGACAAAAATACATAGATGATTTCTTCTTCAGGATCGGCCCAAGTATAGGTTCCCGTAAATCCACTATGTCCAAAACTCTTTCGGGATACACATCCACAGGTTGGGCCTTTGTCCTCCAATTGTGGTTTATCAAACCCCACACCCCTTCGGACATTTTTATTACAGAAATAACAGGTGTTGAATTTTTTTATGGTTCTTTCATCCAAAAAACGTTTACCGCCATATATTCCTCCCTGTAAATACATTTGCATGATCTTGGCAACATCATTGGCGTTACTAAAAAGACCTGCATGACCTCCTACCCCACCTTGCATGGCAGCTCCCATGTCGTGAACATAACCTTGCACGGTCTGATATCGATAATAATTGTCCTGCTCTGTGGGTACAATCTGCTCCTTGGAAAATTTCTCTAAAGGATTGAATGTTGTATGCTGCAACCCCATAGGAGTGAACAGAAAAGAATCTATCAGTTTATCCAGTGATTTTTGATAGGTTTCCTCTATATATTTTTTGAAAACGTAATAACCCACATCACTATACCGATAGCGGTTGGATTTTAGACTCTGCCTGCCTATTCTATTGTAAATCGAATCTTTGTATGCATCGGTAATGTAAAGTTTGTCCGCCACCTTATGGGAAAAACCCTCCGCAGGGTGATTTCTGTAAAAATCAGGTGAAGGTTTCCTATCCTTGTTCAATGTATCTAAATAAAAGGCAATCCAGGCTGGAAGACGACCGTAATGGGAGAGGGCTTTGAGCACCGTTACATCTTTCAGTTCTGTTTCCTCATACTCCGGTATTAACTCCTTGAAGGTGGCGTTAAGGGTAATCTTTCCTTCTTCCTCCATTTTCATTATTAGCGGAAGAGTCGACAAAATCTTGGTCAATGAAGCTAAATCATAGATGTGCTCACCGTTTATGGTTTCCTCGGATGCAAAGGTAGGTTTCCCAAAACTTTTGTTGTAAATCACTTTACCTTTTCGGGCTATCAGCACTTGTGCTCCTGGAAACATCAATGAATCGAGGCCCACTTGTACCAGGCTGTCCACCTTTTCCAGTTTTTGAGAACTTAACCCAACACTTTCAGGAACACAATATCCCAAGCGTTGCAACGGTTTAAGATTGCTTCCCGTATTTACTGGAAACTCGGAATGGACTGAAACGGGAAGTTTTCCACGGGCCCCAAATGCACCAAAAATAGATTCAGCGGCCTTTTCTTGGGCAACATCACTGTTTTGGTAGGCAACCACCAAAGCGTCCACTGTATTGAAATCAACAACATCCAAAAGTGCATAGGGCTTGGAAAAAACCGTTAAAATGGTATTGCTGGTGCGCAGTTTTGAAATTTCATGAAGCCAAAAAAGCTCATTCTTTGAGAGTTTGTAGGGCTTCCATGGACTTTCATTGCTTTTATGAAAGCCAATAATCACCAAATTGAAATCTTTTAGTGCATTCTTGTAGCCTGCAATGTCGGTTGCATCAATTTTAGTGACTTTTGTATACTTGGCCAAGGTCTTAAAAAATGTTGTCCCGGAATCATCTCCAAAGTGCACATAGGCAATTTTTTTGTTGTCTAATTTTCTAATGGGCAACAATGAAAAATTATTCTTTGCCACGGTAATGGCATGTTCCATGGTTTCTTCATAAATCACCTCATTCCCCACTTCATTGAGGTCCCCATACAGATTTTCCACTTCTATTGGTCGATACTTGTGCAAACCTACTTTGTACTTGGCCATCAGTATTTTCTTTACCGAATAGGCCAAACGCTGTGCAGGTATGATTCCTTTATTATAGGCCTCAATCAGCTTATTTTTTGCTTTTTGCACATCTTCAGGCATCAACAACACATCGTTCCCGGCCAAAAAAGCCTCCAATTCAACCTCACCATCCGTGGCAAACTCTGAAACCGCATTCATATTCAATGCATCCGTGAAAATCAACCCTTTAAAACCCAATTCCCCTTGTAACACACCGGAGACAATTTTTCTGGACAGTGTGGATGGATGTCCATCTCTCCGCTCAAGACTGGGCACGTTCAAATGTGCCACCATTACAGAGCTTAAACCTTCGTCAATCAATTCTTGGAATGGATAGAGTTCAATGGAGTCCAACCGCTGTCTGTCTGAAGCAATGGTCGGCAAGGCTTTATGAGAGTCTGTTGCGGTATCACCATGACCTGGAAAATGTTTGCCACAGGATAAAACTCCTGCTCGTGCCATTCCATTCATGATTGCAATCCCTTTTTGGGCTACATTTTTAGGGTCTTCCCCAAAAGAACGATTGCCTATGATGGGATTTCGTGGGTTATTGTTGACATCAATATCCGGCGCAAAGTTGATATGCACCCCCAATCGTCTTGCATGTTTCCCTATCTGGTAACCAACCTGCTCCACCACATCGTTCTCCTGAATGGCCCCCAAGGTCATATTCCAGGGAAAGGCGTAGGTAGAATCCAATCGCATGGCCAAACCCCATTCAGCATCCATACCGACCAATAGGGGTATTTTTGACTTGGATTGGTATCTATTTGTCAATTTCGCTTGACGAACCGGCCCCCCTTTAGAAAAAATAACTCCTCCGATACCTTCTTTCTCAACTAATTTGGCAACCTTGTCCGTGGCTGCATCATTCTGTTCTGAGGCAACGCTGACCATGAACAACTGGGCCACCTTTTCTTCAAGGGACATATTCTTATACTGAAGCTCCACCCAATTTATTTGAGCTACAGAGTCTTTGGCGATCAAAGGGTTGTTTTGGCCTCTTGCTCCTAACACAAACAATAAGAAAAAGGGAATGTAGAGGTTTATGCGCATAAATACTTGGTCATGAACTTAACACGCATAAAAATATTGTATTTCATCGAGGTAAGCGCCAGATTTAGGTCAAATTGGGAATCTTTTAGACAAAACGGGCGTGCCAGCTGTCACTGGCAGGAACTTCCCAATTCTCCAAATAATCCAGCTTTGTAGCAACCAAATTATTGAAAACAATAGTGTTTTTGGAGACGGCCTTTTCCTTTGCCATTTTCTTGAAATCCTTTAATGGTTTGTAAGTGACATATTCCCCTTGTTTAAAGGAAACATTCATTCTGTCCAGTAGAGACACCTCATATTGCTGTTCCAAGCTTTGGATGAAATGCACCGAAGCATCAATAGAACAACCTGACGCACTTGCATTGGTTTGGTCTAAACCGATGATGATAAAGCGCTTGTATTTGATTTCAAAACCTGCATGAAGTTCACTTCCATGCGCTGTCCATTCTTTTAAAAAGCTCGACAACTGTTGTTCGATCTCGGCTATTTCATCATCAGTGAAACTCCTATTGCATTGATAAATCCAAACTCTGGAGTGGTCGGGTAATTTTGAAAAGTCTACCAACATTTTAAAGGTCTTGTGCATTGGCCACCAGTTCCGCAATATCCAATACGGCAATGGAGGCTTCTTTCTCTTTATTTTTTACACCGTCTGTCATCATAGTATTGCAAAATGGGCAAGCTGCCGCGATAATTTCGGGTTGAGTGTCCAAAGCTTGTTCTGTACGTTCTATATTAACATCCTTATCTCCTTTTTCGGGCTCCTTGAACATCTGTGCACCGCCTGCCCCACAGCAAAGTCCTCTTTTGCGGCAGTTTTTCATTTCTACCAATTCGGCATCCAGTTTTTTTATGAGTTCGCGTGGGGCTTCGTACACATTATTGGCCCTGCCCAAATAGCAAGGGTCATGATACGTGATTCGTTTACCTTTGTAAATGCCTCCTTCCAAGGTTATCTTTCCATCTTCAATCAATCCCTTTAGGAATTGAGTGTGGTGAACCACTTCGTAATTACCGCCCAACCCTGGATATTCGTTCTTCATTGTATTAAAACAATGGGGACATGCTGTTACCACTTTCTTTACCTCGTAGCCATTTAAAACTTCTATGTTGGTCATGGCCTGCATCTGGAACAAAAACTCATTGCCCGCACGTTTGGCAGGATCACCTGTACAGCTTTCTTCCGTACCTAACACCGCAAAGCTCACTCCGGCCTTGTTCAAGATTTTTACAAAGGCCTTGGTGATCTTTTTGGCTCTATCATCAAAACTTCCTGCACAACCCACCCAAAAAAGTATTTCAGGTTGTTTGCCCTCTGCAAAAAGGGCCGCCATGGTGGGTACATTGATTTCGTTTGCCATTCTGTTATGTTTTATGATTCTTGGGCCCAGTTCAACCTGTCCATTTGGTTAAAAGGCCAAGGTGCTCCGTTGTTTTCCAAATTTCCCATCATATTGTTCAATTCTGATGGTGCCGCTGATTGCTCCATCACCAAGAACCTTCTCATCTCCACAATTATGGAAAGCGGGTCTATACTCACAGGACATGCTTGAACACAGGCATTGCACGTGGTACATGCCCAAAGTTCCTCACGGCTGATGTAGTCGTCCAATAACTGTTTTCCGTCGGGAATAAACTCACCTTTATTGGCATCGATGTTCTTGCCCACTTCTTCCAAGCGGTCGCGGGTGTCCATCATTATTTTTCTTGGGGACAGTTTCTTCCCTGTTTGGTTAGCTGGACATTCTGATGTGCAGCGTCCACATTCAGTACAGGTGTATGCGTTGAGCAATTGCACCCAATTAAGGTCCATCACGTCGGATGCTCCAAACTTTTCCGGTTCAGGAGCGTCATCTGCAGCAGCGGCAAAAGGGTCTGCTGAGGGGTCCATCATCAGCTTCACCTCGTTGGTGACTGCTTCAAGGTTGTCAAATTCGCCTTGGGGTTTTATTTTTCCATAGTAGGTATTGGGAAATGCCAATAGAATGTGAAGATGTTTGGAATAGTACAAATAGTTCAAGAAGGCCAAAATGCCCAAAATATGTAACCACCAGGCTATTCTTTCAATCAGGATTAGCGTTGATGTTGATAATCCATCAAACAATGGGACGATAACCTGACTTACAGGAAAAGCCCCTGCTTCAGCATAATGTTCCGCACCCAATTGCTGCAAACGAAAATCTGCGGCATTCATGGTTAAAAACAAAAGCATCAGCACAAACTCGATGTACAAAATCATGTTGCCATCCTTTTTTGGCCATCCTTTCATTTCTGGCTTTACAAATCTGGCCAGTTTGATGCCATTTCTTCGTATCCAAAAAACAACTACCGCGATGATGACCAAAAGTGCCAAGATTTCGAAAGAACCTATCAAAAAATCGTAGATGCCGCCCAAAGGAGCAAACAATCGATGAGTTCCCAAAATACCGTCCAATATAATCTCAAGCACTTCAATATTGATTATGACAAAACCTACGTACACTAAAATATGCATAAGTCCTGCTATAGGCCTTACCACCATTTTGGTCTGGCCTAGCGCAATTTTTGCCATATTTTTCCAGCGCTGAGGTTTATTGTCCCCCACTTCAACTTCTTTTCCCAACTTAATGTTACGGACAAGCTTTTTAACATTCTTAGTAAAGAATCCGATTCCTACTACCAGGGCAATGGCAAAGATGATATTGGGCAAGTACTCCATGGGTTAGTTCTGTTTTTGAGCTGCTGGATCGTTTTCGGGAAGTTCGTACTCTTTTTGCTTTTTTCCAAAGACCGATACGTTGACATACCGCTTTGGATTCAATCGAAAGTCCTGCAACAGCAAATCCAATTCTCTTGAGGCTTCACTCAAATTTGTATACAATGCGTCGTCATGAGCCAATTTCCCAAGGGTGCCTTCACCTTTCTCAATCTTGGATAGTACACTGTTCAATTTGTCGACGGTATTCTTAAAGTTCGAAATTGTCTCAGCCAATCCCGCTTGCGCCAAAGAATCAGAAAATTTTGAAAAATTACTGGTGATGTTGTCCACGTTTTTGAGGGAGCTATCCAGTTGTTCTTTGTTATTTCTCAACAGCACGTTTATATTCTCTGCACTTTCCTTAAAAGAATGCACCCCTTCATTAAGGGCAGCAATTATCTGCCTTAAATCTTTTTTTGTTGGGTCGTCCAAGACCTGGTTAACATTCATTAACAGCGAATCCGCATGAGAAAAAGCACCTTCAATCTTCATCTGCAGCGGTGTCAATTTTTGCTGTACCAATTCAGTAATTCCAGGTTTGATGTTGGAGGTTAAGGTATCTCCGGACATGGCCTTTGGAGCATCATCAAATACAGGATTTATCTGTATTCCCTTTCCTCCAATTATACCGGTATCATAAATTTCAGCTATGCTATTTTTTGAAAACTCAAAGTCTTTGCTAACAGAAAAAGTAACTACCAACTTACCAGAGTTGTCTTTGAACTGGATAGTCTGCACATTTCCTACGTTAAGGCCATTGATGGATACCTGTGTGCCGGGCTGCAATCCGCCCACATGGTCGTACACAGCATAAAATATTTTGTTGTTTTCAAAAAAAGGGGATGATTTTAGATAGTTTAGCCCGAAAATGAAGGCTATGATTCCTGCCAGCACTATAATCCCAGTTTTAACTTCCCTGGATAGTTTCAAAAGATTCGGTTTATGGTTTTGAACAAAATTAGGAATATTTTTTACAAGCGGTCTATTCTAGCATCAACCTATTTCAATGCTTGAGAAATCGTTACTCTTTTCCCGTTTTTGTAAGCCACTATGTACGAGGTAGGGTATCCTTTTGCATCGGCCTGACTTTTAAGCTTTTTGGCCTCCTCCAAAGAACTTGCCTCACCATACATATAGCGATATAGGTTTTTATACGGTTCCTTGGAAAGCATGTCCAATCCTTTGAAGTTTTCTGGTTTTAAGGGAATATTCTTGGCGCTGGCCAAAAGCTGAACCTTAAAAACAACATCCTTTTTGCTGTTTGCCGATTCGACTGAACTATTTTGAGTGCCCGGTTTCGAAACTTGTTCTGTTTTTGCCTGAGCCACCGCGTTTTCTTTTGGAGGTTCTTTCTCTTCATCTTTTTCCACAGGCACATTCACAGTAACTTCCGGATTTTCCAATTTTGCGACTTCGCTTGCATCCAACCCGCTGGCTACATCTTCCTTGTAAGCCAGGATGGCTGCAGCAATGGCCTTGCCCATTTCGGCTTGACCCTTATTGGAGTTAAGGTAACTTCCCTCATTTTTATTTGTCAGGAAACCTGTTTCTACCAATACACTGGGCATAAAGGTTTGGTGGAGCACAATGAATCCGGCCTGCTTCACCTTTCGGTCCTTGCGTCTCAATTTTTTGGTGAAATTGTCCTGCAACTTTTTTCCCAATAAAATACTTTGATCTAAAAACTCCTCTTGCATAATGGTCAACCCGATAATGGATTCTGGAGAGTTGATGTCGTATTCTGCATAACGGTTCTCGTAATCATCCTCGAGATAAATCACAGAGTTTTCTTTCTTGGCCACTTCAAAGTTTTGTCGATTGGCATGCAGCCCCAAAACGAAGGTGCCCGCTCCATGGGCATCGGAGTTATGGGAATCGCAGTGGACAGAAACAAAAAGATCGGCATTGGCTTGGTTGGCAATTTCACCCCGGCGGAACAAATCCACGAAGGTGTCGTCCTTTCGCGTATAAACCACCTTTACTCCCGGGGTTTTTTCCAATTCTTCACCTGCCTTGAGCACAATGCCCAGCGCGATGCTTTTTTCTAGGTATCCATTGCCAAGATTTCCAGGATCATGTCCACCGTGTCCAGCATCAAGAACAACGACGAATTTGTCCTTGGGTGGTTTTTGCAAATCAGCAATGTTAAATGAAATCAGTGTTGGGGTTATGAATAATAAAACGAAAAATGTAATCCAACTTTTATTCATAAGAACTGTTTATTTATGGTGTCCTATATTGGTTAAAAATATTGTAATCCCCAAGTAACAGAACGAAAAATATATGTAAGTTTGATCCCAAAAACCGAGCCAAACCAGCACAAAAATAGGATTTATCACGTTGCAATCAAACAAACATCTTTTAGTTTTCCTATTTGTTCTTCTTTGCGGCATAGTAAGAGTGGTGGCTCAAGAGGACCTTATAAAGCCATTGCCCATTAAGGTGATGCAAGATTCCATTACCGCTCCCTTATTGCCTCCCAACATCTTAAATGACTCCATTGTTGTTGATTCTGTGGAAGTTGATTCCGTAGATGGAAAGGCCCCCTTGCTGCTTGACAAAATCAAGTATAAAGCCAAGGATTATGTAAAATTGAGCCAAAAGGACACTAAAATCTATCTCTACAACGAAGCAGAAATCTATTATCAAGATACGGAGTTGAAGGCCGGTGTGATAATTATGGATTACGTGAAAAATGAAGTTTATGCCGGAAGGTTGAAGGATACACTGGGTAATTACTCACAGCTACCCTATTTTAAACAAGGGGAAAATGAGGTTCGGCCCGATTCCATAAGGTTTAATTTTGACACCCAAAAAGCGCTCATTTGGAACTCGAGAACTGAACAGCAAGCTGGTTTAGGCCAGCTGGGAAGCGATGCCATGAAAGTATATGCTAAGGTCACCAAAAAAGAAAATGATTCGGTATACTTTTTAAGTGAAGGAAAGTTGACCACTTCCAAGGATACGGTCAACCCCGATTATTATATTAGGGTACGCAAGGCAAAATTTGTCCCCAAAAAGAAAATTATAGCAGGTTTCAGCAATATGTACATTGTTGATGTACCTACGCCCATTGCTTTACCCTTTGCCTATTTTCCCTTGACGACGGGCCGGGTGGCCGGTTTACTGTTTCCTACATTTGGAAATGATCCACAACGGGGCTATTTCTTGCAAAATGGCGGCTATTACCTGCCCATAAGTGAATATGTGGATCTGAGCATCACAGGAGATTTTTATACCAATGGAAGTTATGGGTTTCGTGGGCAGTCCATTTATACAAAACGCTATAAATTCAATGGAAACATCAACTTCAACTATGAAAATCTTATTCAAAGCCAAAAAGGCTTTGATGACTTTAGCCGGACGAGTAACTACAATATTCAAATACGGCACACACAGGATGCCAAAGCCAATCCCAATTCACGATTCTCTGCCTCGGTCAATTTGGGAAGCAGCCAATTTTTTACCAATTCGCTGAATCAGATAAACCGAAACAATGCACAAACCAATGTCTTTCAATCGTCAATAAGTTATTCAAAAACTTTTCCTGCATATCCATCGGTAAACGCTAGCATGACGTTGAGCCATACGCAAAACTCGAGGACACAATCGGTCAACATGTCGCTGCCTACTTTTCAGGCGAGCATGGAACGTATTTTTCCATTCGTCAAAAGGGATGGCATAAAGAAAGGGTTGATACAGAACATCAACTTTCAATATGATGTAAACGCCCAGAACAGCATAACCACCACCGAAGAGGATTTTTTCACCAGCGAAATGTTTGATGGAGCTCGTATTGGAGCCCGTCACCGTATCCCAATAGGCACCAATTTTAAAGTGGCAAAATACTTAAGTGTAAGCCTTAATGGCGCCTACGAAGATATTTGGGCCTTGGAAACTATCCGAAGGAGCTTTGACGAGGAAGAACAAACCGTAGTGACAGATACAATTGCAGGTTTTGATAGATTCAACCGCTATAATTTGGGTGCGAGCATTGGAACCACCTTATATGGTACCTTCAATTTTGGAGAGGACAAAAAAATTCAGGCCATTCGGCACGTTATGAGCCCATCTATCGGGTATTCGTATACCCCGTCCTTCGAGCAGTTTTATGAATCCTATATTGATGGTGAAGGCGAAGAAGTACAGTATACTCCTTTCGAAACCAGTTTATATGGAAGGCCTTCGCTCAATAGGGGTAGCTCGCTTAGTTTTTCATTGCAGAACTCTTTGGAGGCCAAAGTGCGGGACAAAGACACTACCGCATTGGAACCCCGAAAAGTGAAAATATTAAGCAACCTTACTTTCTCCACGAGTTATAATTTTGAAGCTGATTCACTAAAACTCAGCCCCGTTAACATGACCGGGGGCACCGAAATCATACGAAACGTCCCTATTAACTTTTCTGCCACCTTTGACCCCTACGCCATTGATAATAATGGGCGAAGAATCAACACTTTTAATATTTCCAATGGCGGTGGCTTGTTTCGGTTGACCTCTGCAAGAATCAATACTGGTTTTTCATTGAACAGCGAAATGTTCAAAAAAGGTGGTGATAGGCAAAGTAAAGATTCTCAAACTCAAGATCCCAATTATGGAGCGAACCCCTTCGAACTTCGGGGTGCCCGGGATGAGCAGCCCTTTTTCGGGGACAAGTATTCTGAAGGTGATGGAGATGATGATAATCCTTTGTACAACACCAAGTTGCCATGGGACATGCGTCTTACCTATGTAGCGACCTATAACAATAGAAACCGGGAGAAAGAAATCACCAACCACTCACTCATGTTTTCTGGAAACATAAAGCTTTCTCCAAAATGGGAAGTGGGTTTTAATTCGGGTTACGATTTAAAGAACAAAGGTTTTGCCGATACCCGTTTCAACTTCAGACGTGATTTGAACAGTTTTAGATTAAGTTTTGATTGGACCCCCTTCGGAAGATTTGAGCGATGGTATTTCTTTATTGGCATAAAGAGTTCCATACTCAGTGATCTTAAATGGGAAAACAGAAGTCAACCTTTTAGTAACAGACGCTAGTTGCTTCAACATTTAGTATATTGAAATAGAACAAACAATTCCATTATGAAAAAAATAATAAACACTTCCAAAGCGCCAGCTCCTATTGGACCGTATAATCAGGCTGTAATGGTAAAGGACACCCTTTATATTTCAGGTCAAATTCCTATAGATCCTTCTACAGGTTCATTGGTTGAAGGCGACATTAAAAAGGAAACCGCCCGAAGCATGGAAAACCTAAAAGCCATTCTTGCAGAAGCTGACATGACTTTTGACCATGTGATCAAAACCACTATTTTTCTAAAGGACATGCATCAGTTTTCCCAGGTAAACGAAGTATACGGAAGTTACTTTGATGTTGAAACTGCTCCAGCAAGAGAGACAGTGGAAGTAGCTAATCTTCCAGCTTTCGTGAATGTGGAAATTTCGATGATTGCGGTTAAATAGTTTCCCTATGGAATTCTACTAGACCATCTATCGGACGTTGTCTTATTACACCTAAAATCAAATCATTGCGCTCCAGTGCGGTGGCAAGTTCGTCCCTCAAAAAATGGGCTATGCTTCCTACAAAACTTATGGGCACCTTGGTAGCCAATTCGAATTGCATAATGTAATTGTTGATAAACTGTTGCAATCCTTTTTCGATGACCCCTTTGCAGTATGGATGGTCCTTGTTTTCAATTATAAAACGGGCAAAAGTGGCCAAATAAGTGTTTGGATTGGGCTGTTTGTATAAATGGTCCTTGATCACGTCTGCATCCAAATCATACTCTTTGGCAAATTTGATTCCCAGGTCTTGGGGCATTTTATGAAAGTAGTAATCACGAAGTAGTTTTCTTCCAAAGAAATTGCCACTTCCATCATCCATGAGGATATACCCCAATGAAGTTACTTTTTGGAACAGTTGATGACCATCATAGTAACTGCAGTTGGAGCCAGTTCCCAAAATACATACAATCCCTTGATGACCTATTTTGGTTGTGGCATAGATAGCCGCAAAGGTGTCTTCCCTTACCTCTGTTTTTGCATTGGGGAAGAAGTCTTTGAAAATTTCCTTAAGAAAATTTTTCATCCGGTCCGTACCGCATCCTGCACCATAAAAATAAAGGTCGCTAACCTCATCCCTATTTTGGGAAAGCTCAAAATTGTTCGCCAACCTATCTTCTATTACTTCTCTGGTGAGCACTTCCGGACTAAGTCCCAAGGTTTGGGTAAGAAATATTTGTTCCCCCTTGTTATCCAAAGCTATCCAGTCGGACTTGGTGGCCCCGCTGTCCACAATCAAAATCATAGGTACGGTTTTTAAGGTTGGTGCCCGGAAAAGGCGGCCTTTTCCGGGATTTTCAATATGATAAATTAAAGGCTTGCTGCGTATTCTGCCAAATCGACCAACTTGTTGGAATATCCCATTTCGTTGTCGTACCAAGAAATCACTTTGAAAAACTTGGAATTCAATTCAATTCCGGCTCCAGCGTCAAAAATGCTGGTTCTTACATCACTGACAAAATCCTGGGAAACAACCGGCTCCTCGGTATAACCTAGAATTCCCGCTAATTCTCCTTCGGAGGCTGCTTTGAACGCCTCTTTAATTTCCTGGTAAGAGGTCTCTTTTTCCAAGCGCACCGTTAAATCCACTACGGAAACATCAGCGGTTGGTACCCTAAAAGCCATTCCGGTAAGTTTACCCTGCAATGCAGGAATCACCTTGGTTACGGCCTTCGCGGCACCTGTTGAAGCTGGAATGATGTTCAACAATGCACTTCTTCCTCCCCTATAGTCTTTTTTGGATGGTCCATCCACGGTCAATTGTGTGGCGGTTGTTGCGTGTACAGTTGTCATAAGTCCTTCCTCAATACCGAACTTATCATTCAACACCTTGGCAACTGGAGCGAGGCAATTGGTGGTACACGACGCATTGGAAATAATGTTGTCCGATGCTTTTACATCCTTATGGTTTACCCCCATTACGAACATGGGCGCATCCTTTGATGGTGCGGAAATGACCACTTTTTTAGTACCTCCATCGATATGGTATTGCGCAGTTTCCAACGTCGTGAAGATTCCGGTACATTCTGCAACGATATCTGCTCCCACCTCATGCCATTTAAGGTTTTTGGGGTCACGCTCGGCCGTAATCCTGATTGTTTTTCCATTAACTACTAGATTTCCATCTTTTACTTCCACGGTACCATCAAACCTACCATGGACGGAATCGTATTCCAATAAGTAAGCAAGATGCTCTACATCAAGCAAGTCATTGATGGCAACGACGTCCACATTATCTCTTTTTACGGTAGCCCTAAAGACTAATCTGCCTATCCTACCGAACCCGTTAATTCCTATTTTCAATGTTGACATTTTTAAAGTATTTAAGTTGATTTATGTTGTCATTATATCCGAGACCTTGATGAGTTCTTCATCAACCTCTGTATGGGCCTTAATGGCCTCATGAATGGGTGTTAATATCAATTTGGTGTCGCGGATACCCACCATGTAGTTGCTTTTTCCCTCTAACAGGCTTTCTACTGCCTTTACTCCCATTCTACTGGCCAAAACACGGTCAAAACATGAAGGGCTCCCACCGCGCTGCATGTGCCCCAATACAGAAACACGCACATCGTAAATGGGCAGGTGCTGTTCTACATATTCTTTAAGTTCAAATACATTCTTACCTATTTTATCCCCTTCCGCAACAATTACAATACTAGACGATTTTCCAGATTTCTTACTTCGTTTCAAGGAATCCAATAAACGCTCAAGACCTAGATTCTGTTCAGGAATCAAGATTTCTTCTGCTCCGGCACCAACTCCTGCATTAAGGGCAATATGGCCAACATCCCTTCCCATTACCTCAACAAAGAAAAGTCGGTTGTGTGAACTTGCCGTATCCCTTATTTTATCTATTACCTCCACCACTGTATTGATGGCTGTGTCAAAGCCAATGGTATATGATGATCCCAAGATATCATTATCGATGGTTCCTGGAATGCCTATTACAGGAAAACCAAATTCTGCATTAAATTTTTCCGCTCCGGCAAAACTTCCATTGCCCCCAATGACCACAAAAGCGTCAATGCCTTCTTTTTTTAATTGTTCATAGGCTTTTTTACGTCCTTCTGGTGTCCTAAAATCGTCACATCTAGCAGATTTTAGAATTGTCCCTCCTTTATTGATGATGTTGTTCACGCTTCGAGCATCCAAATCTTTGAAATCACCCTCTATCATTCCTTGATATCCTCTATAGATACCGACGCATGTTATTTTTAGATAAGCACAGGTACGGACCACAGAACGAATCGCCGCATTCATTCCTGGAGAATCCCCTCCCGAGGTAAACACCCCAATTTTCTTGATTTCCGAAGCCATTCAAAAATTTTAAGAGATCAAAACTAGGAAACTTTATCCAAAATTGGAATGCCTTATTAACTTATTTGTTTTCAGAGATTTTCGCAAACGTTTTCGTATTTTTTTTGCTGAGAAATCTTCAAAAAAACAATGCTTATTGTAGTAATTTTTCTGCGGTGTTGCGCTTGGTGCGGAAGCGAATCAAGCTATCCTTCCCCATAACTTCCGTGGATTCCTTTTGAGGTTCTGGTAGGTCTTTGTTATCCTTCTTTTTAAATATTTTGCGCATTAACTCCTTGAAGCTGTTAAAATCCACTTGATATGAAAGTCCCAACCCCTGTGTATATCCCTGTCTTTCGGCCAAAAATTGCTGTATTTGGTTTTCCCTGTTGAATATTTTGGCGCTGAGCGTGCCCTGTTCGTTGAGCAAAACCTGCACTTCCACATCTCCAGCCACTACAGTTTCCGAGACTCCGCCCACGGGAACCCCCACTCTACCATTGACCAAAATTCTATCTGAAATCTGCGTAGATACCGTGACCCCAATTCTATTTTCGGTCCTTATATCGGCGTTTGGGTCCAAAAGTCCTTGCTCGTAGGACACCCCCAAATTAAACTTGTCGTTATTGTCCGACAGAATTTGGTTGAGCATTCCGGATGCGGTTTGAATAAGGTTACCCGTCACGGCCTGCTGATTGATTCCCGTTTGTTCATTAACGAAGGTTCCTTGGGCCAAAAGAAAAAATGCATTACGTTCTTTTACGGTAGGGTCTTGTAAGCGATACTGTAACTCTGATTGCACCACAGAGTTGGTCCCGGGAAAGTCAATATCAAAGTTAATATTGGGACTTTCCAGTTCGCCATCCAAACGAACCACCACTTCTGTTGGAATCCTACCCGTGAATCCAGGGTTGTCCAAAAGTGGTGCAGGATTGGCATTTAGGGAATACACAGCTTCCAGATTCAATTGGGCGGCCAATGGGTCGCGTTCCCATAAGATGGTACCTCCGGGCCGTACGCTGAAAGTTTTGTCTATTACACCTCCATATCTAAAGTTGTATTCTCCGGTAACCGCAACAAATTCTCCATACATATTGAACTTCCCATTGGTATTGATTTCTATGAGGAGAATTCCCTCGCCCGTTCCCTTTAGCGAACTGCCTGTGTTCTGGTCGACTACAATTTCAACTTCAGCTTCAGGTGTTACCGCTAAATCAAAGGCCATTTCCAATCCTTTGTAGTCTTCCAGCACGCGCTCTTCCTCAAAAGATTCCGCCCCGCTTTTTTCAATAAAATTGATAAAGGAATAATCGCCAACACTGGTTACGTCGCTCAATGGGATTTTAAGCGAAGTTCCTCTTGCCGTGGAAGCATCCACAGCAATGTTTAATGCATCTGTCGGACCATAGATGCTTCCAGTTCCGTTGATGAATCCTGTGCCATAGTAAAGTGCTTCTTCATCGAATTCGGTATTCAATATCATAAATCGACCGTTGTTGGTGTCCACATCCAAATCTAGGGACCAATCTCCGAAAGCGGTGTGGTTAATGGTTCCATCCAAGGTGGCGGTTGTGCCTTCAGCCACATCGGAAAGGCCTATTTCCTCAAAATAGAAGGTTTGGTCAAAGAGACGTACCTTGGAATAAGGTGCAAAGTCATAATCTACATTAAGATAGGGAATGCCAATTCCTGCATCATTCAGGCTCAAATTTCCATTGATGGATGGATTTTCTGCCCTACCTTCGATTTTTACACTTCCACTTAAAAGACCCCGAATGTTGGAAATCACATCTTCTCCCAAAGGACTGAAGGGCTCCAAATTGAAATCAGTAAAGTTAGCGGCCAAATCCAACTCCTGTACGTTGTTTATGTTGGTCACCTGACCGTTAATGCTCATTTTTTCCCTTCCATTCTCATTAAGCCAAGTGCTTACACCGAACTGGGTCAGGTCATTGTTTCCGAAAATACCAACTTCCAAATCACCCAAGTGCCTATCGTTAACACTAAAATCCCTAATATTTAAACTGGATGTGGGCAAATATTTGCCCTCCTTTTGCAAGATGTTCAAAAATCCATCAACCGACCCTTCCAGTTTTAAGCTGTCAATTACGGGTGTTATTTTGTTGAGGGACACTATCTTAAATTGTAGGTCCAAATCCTTATAGGTTGAGTCGGCCAACTCCCCTCGAAGGCGTATCTGTTCCCGATTATTATTGTCCATGACAATTTCCTCTATTTGGATGCTGTCCAAAGTGCTATTGATGATAACCTTGTTCTTGTTGTTTCCTTGCTTGTTCAGCACCCAGGTATTTCCTTTAAAATTGACATCTGATTTTTTTAATCCGATGACAGACTTGTTCTCTTGGTTAAAGGTGTGATAAAAATTCAGGTTGTAGCTATCGTCAAAACCTCTGCCTCCCTTAAACTCAGTTCTAAAGAACAATGTATCTTTCAAGGTTGTATTGATAAGGCTAAAGTCCTGGATATCGTAATAAACGGTGGACATGTCCTGTACCGAAACAAAGGTGTTGAAAAGTGGGTTTTTATTGTCGATTTTTAACTCTACATTATCAAACTCATTACCATACGCACTGATGCTAGGTGATTTAAAGGTAAGTTTGAAATCGCCTTCATCGGCGACAATGTTCCCTCGTATAAACGTATTGGCATCAAAGGTGACCTCTGGAAAAAATACATCAACTATTTTGTTGTAAATTTTGAAGTTGAAGTTTAAGCGTTGACCATCTGATATTTCATAGGGCCTGTAATTGGTATAGATGCTTCCCACTGAGTTTTGTACCAACCTGCCGAGCTCCGCTACTCTAAATTTTCCTTTGGCATACCCTGTAATGATATCCGGTGAATTTATTTCCACCGTGCGCACCGTATCTTGGTCAAAAGAAGAGGTTACCGCAAAATCCTCAAAATAGTATGTGTCATTTTTATTTTGATAGGTGGTATTGGAAAAACGGATTTGCCCAATCATGTCATCCAGGGTATTTCCCTCAATGTTCATATCCAGGTCTCCTTTAAAAACGGATACGCTATCGTTTATAAAATTTAGTTTTTTTAAGTCGGCATAGGCCACTGAGGCAATAAAATTAAATGTGTTCTGGTCCTCACCAAAATCGGCCAACCCCTTGAAGTCGAAATTTATATTTTCGTCACCACTTACCAAGGAACCATCAAATAGCTGTTCTTTCAAGATACCTGACACCCTTAAATTATTGTATTCATAGCCATTGTACTCCAGTTTATGCACTTCACCAATAACTTCGGTATTTAGATATTCTGAAATAAAACCCTTTCCCTCCACATTTACGTCCAAGGAGGTAAGCCCAAGATTTTCCGTTTCCGTGAAATTTCCAAGATTAAAATCAACCAAGGAAATAAACCCTATGTAAGATGCTTCGTCAATGCTCTGAATATTGGTCATCTGCAGGTCGGTGTAGCTCCTACCAATGGCGGTATTAAGATTTATTTGAATATCCAACGAGGTTTCCGTTACCTCCGCATCTCCACGAATGGTAAATTGTCCCATTTTTTGAAACGATGAGGGAATATTTCGTCCTAAAATATTGGGCAACAAAGAACGGAGTTGAAAGTAACTGGAAGTGAGATTGTCGATATCGGCGTGCATAATAAAAGGAGCTTCCTGACTGAACATATTGTCAAATTCAAAATCGCCGTAAATTCCTGTATTCTCGGTTTGGACAAACAGATCTTCGGTTACCAATTTGTTGAGTACACCGCTTACCTTGCTTGAGAACGAGACTTTTTTGTCCTTTCCAAATTCGTTGTAAAACGTGTTGATGTCATTTAAGGCCACCGTTGATTCCCCAAAATCAGCTTCAATCTGAACCCGGTCGACAAACTTGGAAAGGTCTTCCCTGTTGTACATGAACTTTAGGTTACCATTGATTTGGGATTCCCTAGTATTTATCTGCAAGGTGTCAAATTGCATTTTTTGCTTCGTGTATGTGAAATGGGTGGAAAGCTTTTGCAACCGAATTCCCCTTGATGCATCTAAAGAAAGATCTTCAATGGCAAGACTTACGTCGGGGCCCAAAATCTGAAAATCCTTGGCCAGCACTTCCAAATTAGAGAAATTAAGCACTTCAGGTTTTTCCTCATTTTCATCAATCAACAAGAACCTTCCCTCAAAAACTTGAATGCCCTCGGAGGACAAAAAGAAGGGGGGCGTGCCCGGTGCACGGGGCTGTCCATCATCTAACTTGGCCACAAATACATCCAGATTGGTGTCACTTTCCCCTTGATAGGTTTTCAAGTTAAAGAACAATCCCTCCATTTCAACATCCCCAAACTCCATTTTTCCGTTGGACATATTTCTAAGGTTAAGGATTGAAGTGTTCAATTTTCTTATGTAAACCAATGTGTCTTTTTTGTAGTCTTCAACATATACGCCTTTTAGGCCCGCATTTAAATTGAATAACGACAGGCTCACCCTATCCAAGGAAATATTGGTTCCAAATTCTTGATTGATGGTCTCGGTCGCATATTTTGCCAGTCTAGTCTGCACAATGGGCAATGAAAGAATCAAAGAACCCAATACCATAATCAGTAAGATTACCAACAGAAACCGAAGCAGTATTTTACGTAGTTTTTTGATAGGACTTTATGTTTTACCTTTGACCTCCAATTTTTATTCCAAAACCAGTGACATCCAGAAAAACTTACATTCTCGGTATTGAATCATCCTGTGATGATACTTCTGCGGCTGTTTTGTGCAACAAAAAAGTTTTGAGCAATGTCGTAGCAACACAAGATATCCACAGACAATATGGGGGTGTAGTTCCAGAGTTGGCCTCAAGGGCCCATCAACAAAACATAGTTCCCGTAGTCCACCAGGCTTTGGCCAAAGCAAATATCGACAAAAAAGACCTATCAGCCATAGCATTTACCAAAGGACCGGGACTTATGGGATCTTTATTGGTAGGGACCTCATTTGCTAAATCATTGGCATTGGGGCTTGACATTCCCTTGATTGCGGTAAACCACATGGAAGCACACATTTTGGCCCATTTTATCGAGGATGATGAAAACAACCGGGAACCCTCATTTCCTTTTTTGGCAATGACCATAAGCGGGGGGCATACCCAAATTGTACTGGTCAAGGATTTTTTTGATATGGAGATATTGGGCGAGACTTTGGATGATGCTGTTGGTGAAGCTTTTGACAAAAGTGCCAAACTCATGGGGCTCCCCTATCCTGGAGGACCATTGGTTGACAAACATGCGCAACAAGGAAATTCAGCAGCTTTCAATTTTCCAAAACCAAAAGTCGAAGGACTTAATTTTAGCTTCAGTGGCCTAAAGACCAGTATTCTCTATTTTCTGCAACGGGAGACTAAAAAAAACCCAGATTTTGTTGCAGAAAATATCGATGATATTTGTGCTTCCGTTCAAAACACGATTTTGGATATTTTAATGGACAAATTACAATTGGCCGTGCAACAAACAGGTATTAATGAGATTGCCATAGGCGGTGGGGTTGCAGCCAACTCCGGAATTCGCACTCGACTAAAAGAGGCTGAGGAACAATTGGGCTTGCATACTTATATTCCAAAATTTCAATATTGTACGGACAATGCAGCAATGATTGGAATCACGGGATACCTAAAATATCGAAAAGGGCAATTTTCGAATCAAAGTGTGGCTGCTAAAGCTCGCTTTGCCATAGGAAGCTAAGCCATCTGTATTACCATATATTTAGTACCTTACATTTATAAAAAGAACCTATGGCCTTTAATGCGGAAACTGCCGATAGAATCCGTGCAGCCAGCGCGCTTTTTTCTGAAGAATTTTTAGAAAAAAAGATGTTCGGTGGAATTGCCTTTCTACATAAAGGTAAAATGACCATTGGTGTGGTCAAGGAAGATTTAGTGGTTCGGGTGGTAGATAATAAAATGGATTCCATTTTGAAAAAGGATTATGTGAGGCCCATGGACTTTACTGGAAAACCCATGAAAGAATTCATTTTTGTATCCGCAAAGGGATTTGGTACCGAAGAACAATTGATGCAATGGATGGAACTGGGATTGGAACATGCAAAAACTAAGCTATAGGCCATGCAACTATTTTATAACCCTTCCTTGGACAACAGTTACAAACAATTCTTTTTTACCCCTGAGGAAAGCAAGCATTTGGTCCGGGTTCTCAGGAAAAAGGAGAAAGATATTGTGCATATCACCAATGGTAAAGGATACCTTTTTGAAGCGGAAATTCTGATTGCCGACCAACGTAAATGTAAGGCCCAGATTGTTTCCACAAAAAAAACAGTTCCCAAAAGGTATAAGCTGCACATGGCAGTTGCACCCACCAAAATGAATGACCGCTATGAATGGTTCTTGGAAAAAGGCACCGAAATCGGAGTAGATGAAATTACACCGATTCTTTGCGAACATGCTGAACGAAAAACCGTAAAGCCTGAACGGATGGATCGTGTATTGCAATCAGCCATGAAACAATCTTTACGAACGACCTTGCCCAAACTTAATCCCATGATTTCCCTAGAAGAGTTTTTGAAAAAAGAGAATTCAGGATTACGATTTATCGCCCATTGTGCTGATAGCGAAAAAATGGAGTTGAAAAGGAGAGCTGTGGCAGATAAGGATATCATCATACTCATTGGTCCAGAGGGTGATTTTTCCCAAACTGAGATTGATCTTGCAAAGGAATATGGATACGTTCCCATTTCTTTGGGGAAAAACCGTTTAAGAACCGAGACCGCGGCCATAGTGGCGTGCACAACCATAGCTATTATTAATAGTTAAACCAAAAATTTGCTTAAAGTAAATCATGGAACTGTTTGTATTGATTCAATGCTTATCATAGGAATTATGGATTCCTAACGATGAAAACTGTACTTTTGAATCTACATTCCACCAGGATGAAACTGTTTCTGACCGTCTTAAATATATTTGCTCTTTTGGCACCTATTGTTATCAATGGACAGGAAATCGCCGTGCTCAAATATGGTGGTGGTGGCGATTGGTATTCCAACCCCACCGCCCTGCCCAACCTTATTGAATTTTGCAATTCCAATATCGACACCAAAATAGAACCAAAACCAGAAACCGTCGAGGCCAATAGCATCTCCATTTTTAAATACCCCTATCTGCACATGACTGGCCACGGCAATGTTTTTTTTTCCGATGAAGAAGCAGAGAATCTAAGAACCTATCTACTATCTGGAGGGTTCTTGCACATAGATGATAATTACGGCATGGAACCTTATGTGAAGAGAGAGCTGGAAAAGGTATTTCCAGACCGACAACTTGAAGAGTTGGGGACCGACCATCCCATTTTCAAACAAAAATATGCGTTTCCTGAAGGGCTTCCCAAAATACACGAGCATGACGGCAAGAGACCTCAGGCTTTTGGTATTTTTGACACAGGACGATTGATGGTTCTTTTTACCTATGAAAGTGACCTAGGGGATGGTTGGGAAGATCCATCGGTGCATAACGATCCTGAGGAAATTAGGCTTAGGGCACTTCAAATGGGAGCCAATATCATAGAATACGCTTTTAAAAATTGAGTATGAATTCGAGAATCATTGCCAATGGTATCCTAAGGGCCGTGGCCATTATTGTGGGTATTGTCCTTTTAGGCTATTTTCTGTATGCCGTAAAATCAGTATTGGCCTATTTGGCCATTGCGGTTGTCATAGCGTTGTTGGGCAGACCTATAGTGCTCTTTTTAAGGCGAAAGTTGAAGTTTCCCAATACACTGGCCGTAATTGCGACCATGATTTTCATGCTAACCATATTTCTCGGTATTTTGGCTTTGTTCATTCCGCTGATTTCAGAACAGAGTAGAAACCTTTCGTTATTGGATATCGAGGCATTAAAAGCAGATGTCAATACACTTTATATTCAAATTCTAGATTACTTTGGCGCCACTTCGGGCAGTGTTACAGATTTGATAGAGGATTCCAAAATTGAGGAAAGTGTTCTCCAAGAATTGGATCTGGGTTTTATACCTGATTTTTTGAACTCATTCGTGAATATTTTGAGCAACTTCAGCGTCGGCCTTTTTTCGGTGCTGTTTATTTCATTCTTCTTTTTAAAGGATAGCAAACTATTTCAAAACGGTATGTTGACCTTTATTCCAGACAATAAAGAAAGTGGTGTTGTTAAATCCATTGACAAAATCAATGGGCTCCTTTCCAGATATTTTGCTGGAATTTTGTTGCAACTGTTCATTCTATTCGTCATTTACACCATTGCACTTTTGATTGTTGGAGTAGAAAATGCAATTGTTATCGCTTTCCTTTGTGCCTTGTTCAACATCATTCCCTACATCGGTCCAATTATAGGGGGTGTCATTATGATAACCCTCACCATGACCAGTTTTTTGGGAGCAGATTTCAGTACTGTGATTTTGCCAAAAGCACTCTACGTTTTCATCGGTCTGGTCATAGGTCAACTCATTGATAATTTCTTTTCTCAACCGTTTATTTTTTCAACGAGCGTAAAATCACACCCACTGGAAATCTTCCTCATCATTATCATCGCTGGTTTATTGTTTGGTGTGGTGGGCATGGTGGTGGCTGTACCAGGTTATACCGCAATAAAAGTGGTTCTGCAAGAGTTTCTTGCCGAATATTCTTTCGTAAAAAAATTGACCAAAAACTTATAGTGTCAGTTTGAATAAATTGTTATTAAATACTGGTGTTCAATATTTTATAAAAAATTTTAGTGAGTCTGACACCTTGTCAGTCTTATTGAAAAAACCAATTTTTGAGGGTATTTCCCAGAAAGAGTTGGTAGCGCAATTGGAAGCTCGAAAAAAATGCAAGGAAAAGCTGCCCACTTGGTTCAATACCGAAAATATTTATTATCCCAACAAACTGAATATTGAGCAAAGTAGTTCCGAAATTACTGCACAATACAAGGCTGATTTAATTGAAGGAAAATCACTTTTGGACCTAACTGGGGGGTTCGGTGTGGACACCTATTACTTTGCCAAAAAAATAAATCGAGTGGTACACGTAGAACTGAATCCCGATTTAAGTGCTATTGCTGCCCATAATTTTAATGTATTGGGAAGCGAAAATGTAACCTGTGTTTCAAACGACGGGATTGCATTTTTGAACCAAACCAAGAATTCTTTTGACTGGATCTATGTGGACCCATCTCGTAGAGATGATGTGAAGGGCAAGGTCTTTTTACTGAAAGATTGCCTGCCAAACCTCCCTCAACAACTCCCCCTTATTTTTAAACATACGGAAAATGTTTTGGTGAAGACCTCTCCGCTATTGGACATCAAACGGGTTATAAGTGAATTGAGTTTTGTGAAAGAAGTTCATGTTGTAGCCTTGCGGAATGAAGTAAAGGAACTGCTCTTTACATTAGAACGCGATTATTTGGGTTCGGTTGTCATCAAAGCGGTTAATCTGAGGGTCAAGAACAATGTGGAGTTCAGTTTTATATGGGAGGAAGAAGCTGCAGCCAAAATAAATATGGGAATACCCGATCAATATTTGTATGAGCCCAATGCGGCCATTTTAAAATCAGGAGGGTTTAAATTGGTTGGTGAGAAATTTGGTGTGAAAAAGCTGCATCACCACTCGCATCTGTACACAGCTTCTGAACGGATTGATTTTCCTGGAAGACGATTTAAGATAGTTCAAGTTCACCCATACTCAAAAAGTCATTTGAAGCATCTTGAGAAGAAAAAAGCCAACATCACTAAAAGAAACTTTCCCATATCGGTAGCTGCAATTCGTAAGAAGCACAAAATTAAGGATGGAGGTGAAATATATCTATTTTTCACCACTGACCTCAATGATGATTTGATAGTTCTGGAATGCAACAAGATTTAATTGGTGCACTCCCATTTGAAATCGGCAACGGGGTCATTGGATGCCGCTGAAAGATTGTAGTGCCACCATTCTGTTCTTATGGACCAAAAACCATGCGCCTCCATGGTTTCTTTTAAGAGTTTTCTGTTTTCCAAAACTTCTTCAGGCAGATCAAGGTTGTCATGATACGCCCTTTTTCCAAAAAAATCAAAATCCGTTCCCATATCCAATTCGTTTCCTTCCAAATCAACCAAAGTAATATCCACGGCTCCCCCTTTGTTGTGAATAGAGCCTTTTACCGGGTTTGCCACATATTGCGGATTGGGTACAATTTTCCACATTTTGTGCTGCACGGAATTGGGGCGATAACAATCAAAAAACTTGATTTTGACTCCTTTTTGCATAAAATCTATGTTGGCAGCAATAAGCGCTTTGGCGGTTTTTACACGGGTATAGCATTCTGCACAGTCATATACCTTGGCCTTTAAAAAATTGTTCTCGGTGGCATAGCGCATATCATATGTAAAATCTTCACTGAAATCGGCCAACCGAACAAACGTTGTATCTGAAAGATTTTCAAATGTCTTTAATCTGGTTTCCATTTCCGGCTCCTCTTGGGCTACAACTTGCGTAGAAACCGTTTTTTTTGGAACAGGTTCTTTTGTTGTCACTTCTTTCCCTCGGCATCCTAAAATGAAAAGGGCAATATAGGCGTGCTTCAAATACTTCATGATATTAATCTTTCCTTTGTTGCTGCGCCAACCACGTATAGAGCGAATCTGTGGTGTAGGCTCTTCCCCATGAGTTGTGACCAACATCTTTATAGCGTGAATAGCGCACATCATATCCCATTTGATTTAGCTTTCTTACCATTTTATCTGATTCTCCTACATCGATAATTTCGTCTTTATCACCATGAAAAACCCAAATGGGCATTTCCTTATCAATCCAATGGGCATAAGGCACGGGAGCCATGCCACATACTACTGCCAATGCTGCAAATTTTTTGGGATATTGCGTGACCATTTCCCAAGCGGCACTTCCTCCCCGACTGAGGCCGGAAAGATAAATTCGCTTTTTGTCCACCCGATTAGACTCCACAACCTCATCCAAAAGAGCCGCAACCGCATGTATGTTCCACCATTTTCTTGTATGTGGATTTTGTGGCGCCAACACCAAGAAGGGAAACTGCTTGCCTTCCACCAACAGCTTGGGAGGGCCATTTTTTTTGATATCTTCCAATTCCCCTCCGGACTCACCTCCGCCATGCAAGAAAAGTAACAGTCCAAATTCAGACTCGGGATTCGCCTCATATTCTTCAGGATAATACAGATAATACCTCAGATTTTCATGGGTCACAGTTTGTATATAATCTTCAACCAATCGGGATTGTGCCGAACATGCCTGTAAAAGAAAAATACTACTTAGAAAAAAGGATTCTGCAAAAATTTGAGACCATCGCATGGTCTAAGGTACAAAAGAATGTGTTTTTGAATTATCTGATTTCAAAGCCAAAATCAAAAAGTAGCATGAAGTATGTAAATCAGCTTGTTTAGACTTTAATCCTATTTTCTGGACAACCGACCATCCAAAGACCATTTACCTCCACCCCTCAAAACTAGAACGAGCAAAATCGACAAAACAAGTATGTGGTATTCGAAACCTTCTCCAACTTGAGGTTGCATATACCAGTTCATATAAAAACCCCATCGCCAATGAACCAGATAGATAGCGCCTAACATGATAATGCCAATCAAAATGGCCCAAAACCGTGTTAAGAGCCCTAAAATCATCAAAGTTGCCCCTATGGATTCTATAAATATCACCAAATAAGTGAGGACGGATGGAAGTCCCCACCATTGATGCCATGCATCAACGGTCCATTCAGGACCATGGCCGCCCCAAATTCCAAAAAGTTTTTGCGCTCCGTGAGCGGAAATAACCACTCCCAAGATTACCCTCAAAACTAAAGGGGTGAAATCATTGGAATCTGTTTTAAGTACACTTCTAAACATGGTGAACTACTAATTACTTCTCATTTATCAATGCCATGACTCTGTCTAAAGCTTCATCTGCAGAAACTTCAAAATGAGGTTTAACCCCGATTCCCTCCCAATTGGTTCCAGTAATGGGATTGATGGCCCTGCCCACAGGAATCAACACCTGAATTTCCTTATTCACCTCCATGGGTTGAACCGGATGTGCCGCACCTCCCGTGAGCTCACCTACCAAAGTTCCACGTTTTAAATGCTTTATATCATAGGCAAATTCCTCCCCGCAACTAAAGGTGGTGCTGCCCGTTAGAACGTATACCGGAGTATTTGGCATTCTCTTACCTGGCACTTTGTCCAAGGTGTACGTCTGGTCATATTGATCCATTGGGCGAAAATAAAATGTATTCAAGTGTATCTTTTGGTTCTCAGGATACAAGTATGTAACCAGATAATTCAACATTTCGGGATCTCCCCCCTTACAGTTCCGCACGTCAAATATGATTGCTTTACAATCTTGAAGTTTCTCCATGGCCTTGGCTGCCGCTAGGGCCGCCCCTTTGTTCATGTTAATGGGAAAAAAGAATGTAATTTCCAAAAGGCCAATATTACCTTCCAGAACCTCCACCTTGGTAAGTCCAAAATTTTCAAGATTCTTGAAAAAATCAGTCATGGGGTTCTCCGGTGTATCCCTTTTCCCCTCTATTTGTTTCTTCACGATGAAATTTACATGTTTGTCATTGGTGATAAAGAGTATGTCCTTTCTTAATTGGTCCGTGAGGCTATCAATTGCCTCAAATCTATCATAAACCCCCTCTTGTTGCCTTTGGGCAAGGTACTGCTTCACTTCCTTTCCTTTTTCAGGAAAAACATAATTTTTGTTGAAGAGTTCGCCTGTTTTTTCCACCACAGTATTCACATGAACCTTAGAAAGTATGGCGTTTTGCCCATCTGCACTTGGCAGATGGGCGAAAACCATAATCAAACAAACAACCAAATAGTTTTTATAACCAAGTTTCATTTTTGCTGTTTTTTTTGAAGGTGTTGATTATCATTCATGAGCAGTAAAAAGAACATTTACATAGTCAGCCTATTTTAATTCGACATGTTTGTAGTTTAAAAATTCCTGACCTACTATCGCTCCAAATCAATTGAAAACTACCATCGGCCCGTGTTGTTATTCCCAAATAATGACCACCTCCAATAAATTTATTGGCCACATCGGCATTGGCTTGTGTTCGAGGATTAGAGCTAACCTTGCTAACACGAACAGGACGCTGAAAGCTTACTCCACCATCCTTGGATATGGCAAAGTAAACATCATAAGCTTTTTGGTCCGTTGAGTGCTGGCCATCTACCCATGATATGCCGACAACACCGTCTTTATTGACAGCTACGCTGGCCACATTGGCTTTACTGGGTAAACCATTTTTAAAGAGGTCCACTCTTTTTTCTTTCGTCCATGTCTTCCCTTTATCCATAGAAAAGTTCAACCACACCCCTTCGGAACTAGAACCATCCGCAACCGCCCTCACAAAGTAAATTCTATTCTGAAACTTTGAATTGAGATTGGTATCTGCGGCCATTCTGGAATATCCCCTGCCCAGCTTTGGGTTGTCAGAAATTATGTAAGTGTCAGATATTCTGTCAGTATTGGGATTGTATACATTGGCCCAAATTTTTTCGCTGCCGTGCATTGTGGGGATCACCACCGAACCATCTGTGAGTATGGCCGGTTCACAAAAGTTCAATCGCTTACCATTTCCCCTTATGGAAATAACCTCCTCAAAGGGTCCCTGTTTCTTGGATTCATACAAAACCACATCCGCCCCCATATCCGCATTAAAACGAACGGTGGTCAAATAAAAGGCATCATTAAAACCGACCAACTTGGTACCGTCATGCCCGTGACCAAAACCATTGAAAACCTGCATTTCGCTTAACCAACTCCTGCCCCCATCGTCTGATGAAAAAATCTGTAACGGAAATTGATGCTTGAAAACCGTAGGCGTGCCCAACCAACTCATAGTTGTTGTTCCATTATCCAGCATGGCGACCCAAGGATCGTACCCCCAATAATCATGTGCAGTCTCTTCCCATGTTTTGCCTCCATCGTTACTGAAAAAACTGGAGAGTCTGCAGCTTTGGTAGGGTCTATCCACATCGGTAACCACCATGGCCGCTGCCACAAGTAGGCGATTGTTTTCAGGATGGGCAGCAATGGTCGGCTCCACCAAAGGGAGGTTTTCAAACTGTGATGGAACGGGTATGTTCTTTTCAGGTCTGGCCTCGATTGCGTTATCCAGTTTGACATGTGTTAGAGCATTTTGGGCCTTTCCCATACAACCCGAAAGCACCAAAACCATGGTCCAAATTATACTGTTTTTAAATGAAAAATTCATGATTCTCATTTTAGAATGAATAATTTTCGACTCTTTTGGCGCTCAGGGAAGCTTCATATATTCCGTCCACGTTTCTTAACTTCAAAACTATTTTGCCCTTTCCCAGATTTGGGTGTTCGTAAACTCCCTCCAATAAATCTTTTTGTTTGGACTCCCAATCAAAATTTGGTAGTTTCTGAAATTCTGCCTCCATTAAACCCATAAACCCATCAATTTCGACGCCCTTCCAGAGCAAATATTTAAACTCCCACGCATTCATATCCCCATCGGAATAATGGTATTTTGTAGCAAATCTTCTTACCAAATTCCCCATTGTTATGATGTAGTTGTCCGCCAACTGGGACCTTGCATAGTCGTTTCTACGTTTCCAAGGATATTCCATACGGTTGGCAATATCCTGTGCCAGTCCCAACCCATAATATTTTGCCACTACTTCAAAGGAAGCATCAATACCGGAAGAAAGTCCAGAGGACGTGATGACATGTCCATTGTTCGCATACTTAACATTATCGAGGACTTTTACTTTTGGAAATTGCGCCCTTAGATTAGGTATCAAGGAAGCAAAGGTCGTAGCCTCGTTACCATCCAAAATTCCTGCCAATCCCAAAAAAAAGGCCCCGCTACAAACCGAGAACATGGTGTCCGTTCGGGCATCCCTTGTTCTTAACCAATTCACAATATCATTATCTTGATTACTTTCTGCAGGGCCTCCTCCTGGAACCATGATTATATCAACATCGGGAAGTGATTCAAAAGTATGGTCGGGAGCTAATTTCATATACATCCCAATCTGTTTGGGTTTCTCATCCTTAGCCACAGTTATGATGTTGAATCCAGCATGTTCAAATACAGACATAGGGCCTGTTACATCCATAATGTCGGCCCCATTAAAAAGCACTATGGCTGCCGTTCTTCTCGACATTGACGTTCTTGGTTTGTTTTCCATACCTTTTAATTGGGTAGTATAGGCCATATTGCACTCGGAGCAAATACCGGGTGCATCAAAATGCTCCCCATCTTGTGTACATCCACAGGGCGGACAAACATATTTTACTGTGTATTTTTGTGGTGAACTTGCGAACAAGTCTTGCCCATTTCCTTGAAAAGTCAATGTAATCATGGTCAGTACTAGAAGTGCTTTTTTCATGCTTGTGGAACTAGTTTATAGCGAACTTAGGCCCACATATTCTTTATGAATTGTATAATTTAGACATTAACCAATCGTTAACAACGATTGTATGGGCTAGAAAAAGAGTGGGTCAATCTTGTAGCAGCAATATATCACTTGCCCTAAAGCAGCCAATGAAAATATCCAATTTACCATCCCCGTTGAAGTCAGCAATCTCAGTATCCACGCCATCACCTTTTACTACCCCGAAAGCGGTTTTTGTAATATCCTGAAAGTAACCTTTGCCGTCGTTCTGAAATAGTTTGGGGCCGACATGGGTGAGCAAAACCAAATCCAAATCGCCATCGGCATCCAAATCAGAGAACGTTCCATCAATTATGCTGTACTCTTTGGTAAAACCAAGACGTTCCGCCGTTTCATCTGCAAACCTGTTTCCTTTACCCTTATTGACCAGCAAGCGCTGAATGGGTTCCACCTGCTGAAACATGTAGACATTGGCAAAGTAAACATCATAATCTCCATCGTTATCTATATCAGCAAAAGTCGCTTCGCGGGTTTCATCAAGTAAAGATTCCTCTTCAAAGTAATCCGAGGTCGCATCAGAAAACTTACCCTGACCGTTGTTCAATAGCAAACGATTTGCCTTTTCATTTGCCACTATAACATCCAAATCACCATCATTATCAAAATCTACAGCTTGCAGGTCTTGGGTAATATCGTTTGTAGTTGGCAATCTATCCATGGTCTCATCAACAAACTTTCCGTTGGTGTTTTTCAGGTAGTTGTTCTGTCCATTGTTTCCAACAATGATGTCCATCCATCCATCGTTGTCAAAGTCACCGGCCAAAACACCATTGGAGACTCCTTGTGCCGGAAATTCTTTTGTGTTGTCTTCGAAATGTCCGTTACCCTTGTTCAGGTAGAATTCATTCACCTTATCATCTTCGGTAACAAAAATTAAATCCAGGTCGCTATCATTATCGAAATCTTCCAAAGCGATGTCCTCGGTGTCATGATAGGGATAATAGGGATATGGTTTTGATGCTTGAACGGCCTCTATGTCCGGAAGCCTAAAGCTATCGTTAGAAAATTTCCCATTTCCGTCATTAACCAAAATGATGTTCTTGTAAAATTCAACAGCTACCACAACATCCAAATCACCATCACCATCAATATCACCCACTTTGGCATCCATCGAGTTTCTTTCAGATTGTGAAATACTGGGGAGATTTTGTTCTGTTTTGTTGGTAAACGAAAGTTGCTGAGCGTGATTGAACCAGCAAATCAAAGAAAACAGTATCAATAATTGGGTAGACTTTTTCATATGTTTTTTGGCTTTATGGCCAAATTAAATGTGACTTTCAGCTCCCCTTTTTCATTTGTGGTCGGAGTCATGGCTCTTTTCATTCCGCGATTGCGAATCACAAAAAAATCACTCTTCAATTTTTCGTCGCCAGCAAAATAGAGCTGTGTCGTTAATTCTTGATATCCCTCCGCTCTAACTTTATAGTGGATATGTTTTGGCCTGTCCAAACCACCATCCCGATATCCCTTTGGGAGCAGGGTTTTGTATTCATAGAACCCATTGTCATCAGTCCTCAACCTTCCTCTGAAAAGAAATGTATCAGAATTAAGATCATATTGGCCTTTGGGACTGGCATGCCAAATATCAATTGTGGCATTTTTCACTGGCTCGATACATTTTTTTCCAAAGACATGTCCTTGAACATATAAGATTGTACCCTTTTCTTTATATCCTTCGGCCAAATTAAGGCGTTTTGGCGCTCCCTTTCTAAAAAAAGGACCCTCTACATCAGCATCTGTAAAACACGTTTTTTTCTGTCCACTTTTTCCAAATGCGAAAAAAGGAAGTGACAATCCAACTAAAAAGCTTTTTAAAAAGTCTTTCCGTTTCATGATCCGGTATTGATTTTTTGAATGCTTTTCTTTATCTCAAAGATTTTTTCCGAATCAAACACCCGACCATCCCGAATTACATTGCTTATGCTCCTGATGGCATTAATATCCTCCAGTGGGTTACCTTCCAGTAGTACCAAATCAGCCCTTTTTCCTTCGGAAACAGTTCCGTATTCCTCAGTAATCTCAAAAAACAAAGCTGGGTTTAAAGTCGCTGTCTTCAGGGCTTCCGCTGGAGTAAGTCCAGCTTCTACAAGGGCCTCCAGTTCGTTGTGCACCCCAACTCCTGGATGACAAAGTGGATTTGCTCCCACATCCGTACCGGCCAACAACAACACCCCTTTGTCGTTCATATTCTTGACCATTTCCTGATAAAGCTGATATAGTCGTTGCTTTGTTTTTATAAAATCCGTATTGTCCCTAAATTGAAGATGATCGTTGTGTTCGGGTGTCCAATATGCTTGTAAATAAGGTGGAAGTAGCTCTGTTAGCTCTAGGTCTCTCCCCCACTCTTGCTCGTACCAAGCATTTTTATACCACATGCTCAACGTGGGACAATGCCAAATTCCTTGTTCTTTAAAGATGGAATAGAGCGAGTCTGCTTTAAACCCATCAAAGGTTTTAAGCCTAAAATCATTGATTTTGTTTGAGCGTTCTATTCGATTTTCAATGCTGCCGAGTTTTTTCAAAAATTGCTCATCCGGTTTATCCGCGCATTCCTTGAGTATCTCCAGTAAATGCTCTTGGCTTTTCATGCCAGTGGCTGCCGCTTCAGATGGGAGCACCGTAAAAGGAACGTGCCCTACAAACGGAAAATCAATTTCCTGGGCATATCTACTGAGTTCAAGATAAGTTTCCCGTGGAAGCAACGAATACACCTTTAAAAAATCCACACCTTCGTGAATCAGTGAATCCACGACATATTTGACCTGTTCGGGACCTGCTATGCCCACTGAACCGTCCCACATGGGATTGGGGCCATCCAATAAAGGACCCCCTGCAAAAATTTTGGGGACCAGCAACTCTCCATTGGCATATTTACTCTGCCAACGTTTCACCAAATTAAGATCGCCACCCATATCCCTAATACCGGTTACCCCGTTGACGACAAAAAGTGGGAGTAATCTTTCCTTTTCTTCTTCTTTAGGATTCATGCGCCAAACCTCTGGGTCATCGGGATGTGCATGCATGTCCCATAAACCAGGGATGATGTACTTACCCTCCCCGTCTATGTGGCTTTGCTTTGCATAGTTTGCGGTATTGGAGGGGCGAATACTTGCAATATGATCCCCATCTATAAGGATATCCTGTGTGGGAAGGATTTTGCCTGTTTTAACATCAACAATATTGATGTTTGAAATCAAGGTGTCCCCGATTAGTTTTTCCTTTTCTTGACAAGCAGATGCCAAGAGCCCAATTAACAGGCAATACAATATTTTGACTCTCATATGCTCAACTTGAATGGTCAGTAATCATCAGCCATTTCCCATTAATTTTTTTCATGTTGACGGAAAACCATCCTCTTGCCAAATCTTCCCTATCCGGAAACCTGAGGTTAAATCTTCCTGTCACGAAATATAGGTTATCGCTCAGTCTTCGTGTGTTGATGTTATCAAAATACAGCTTTCCCATCCTTTCCTTTGGAAAATACTTGCGATAATTTCCAATAATATTGTCATATCCATATGTTATTCCCCCTCGGGAAGCTGTTTGAATGTGTTCGGTGGTAGCATACGCTTCCATATAGCATGCTATATCAGCGTTGTTCCAACATGCTTCTTGTTTTTTAAAATTCTGCCTAATCTTGTAATCATCTATTTCATCCAAATGTCCCTCTATAACTTGTTCTAAATCGAACAAAAATTGCTGCAAATAGGCATACGCCCCGTCATAATTTACTTGGATGGCCAGTGCATATTGACGATTTTTGGAATATTCCACATGAGAGACATATCCTGGAAAAAAACCAGAATGTCCGTATCGGGTATCCTCGTTTTTGCTCCAAACAAAGCTCCCCAATCCATATCCCTGATCATAGGGCTGACCTGTAGCCATATTTACAGCGGATGTGAGCAAATCTTTAGTTTCCTGATTTAAATAGTCACCTTCATGAATAAACTTTACCATTTTTGTCAAATCAGAGGGAGTTGTGGCAAAACCACCCCCGGTCCATTCAAAGGCGGGATGCACAAGCAACTCTCCAGTATCGCCCATTACTTTTTCAGGCAATTGAAACGGATTTTGAGGACCGATATATCCTTGCACCAACCCCGCTATTCTTCGGTCAACGGCAGGAAGCGTATTTTTTAGGTGAAGCGGTTGTAGCAATTCTGTATCCACTAAAGCATAAATATCTTCTCCGGTCATTTGTTCAATGATAAGACCCAGTAAAATATAATTGGTATCCGAATAAGCCCAGCCAGCACCCACTGGATGCACCGCAGGCTTGTTTGCGATTGATTGAATACACTGTTCGGGGTCTCTTTTCTCCAGGGGGTCCTTTAAAAACTCTTGTAAAAACTCCGGCTGAAACAGATGTCGAGGCAGTCCCGAAGTATGGTTCAATAGATTAATTATTTTGATTTCTGAGTGGTTTGGAAAAGTGTTGAACCATTCCCTATCTCCCAAATATTTTGATGCGAGATCGTCAAGGTTCAATTTTCCATCTTGTACCATATTCAAGGCCAAAGTGCTGAAGAAAATTTTGCCCACACTGCCAGACAGCATTTTGCTATCCACTTGCATCGGTAGTTTTTGTTGTCTGTCTTGATAACCTGCTGCCAGATTGATTTGATGTTCGTCATCAAAAAGCAGGGAAAATGTGATTCCTGGCAATTCGTTTTCAACAACAATGGAATTCAATTCTTTTTGAAGTTCTGAACTTAGTTCAGTATAAAAGTCTTGGGCGATTGTTGCCTGGTAAAACAGTAAAATGACAAAGCATCCCAAAAAGACAGTTATGCGGTTCCTTATTTTCATGAAGTTAATTTTGGTTAGAATAAAACTGTTTATCGGCTACCAAATCTCTACCGTTTCTTCGCGTCTCATTTTGGTCCCTTTGGGAATATCAAAGGCCTTAAAAAACTCCTCAAAATTGGAGAGGGTCCCATTGGTCCGAAATTCTCCTGGGGAATGTGGGTCGGTCTTCACTTGATTCGCCAACACATTGTCCCTAAACTTAATCCTCCACATTTTGGCATAGGCTATAAAAAAGCGTTGCGCATCGGTAAGTCCATTAATAACTTTAGGACCTTTTCTTTTTTGGTTGAGTTTCATCGCTTCAAAGGCAATGGCCATCCCACCCAAATCACCAATGTTTTCTCCCAGGGTAAGTTTTCCATTTATACTTATGGAATCCAGTACTTTGTACTCATTGAATTGCTCTTCGATTTTTTGGGCCCGCTGTTCAAACTTCTCGCGATCTTCTGTGGTCCACCATGATTTTAGGTTCCCTTCCGCATCGTAAAGACTACCTTTATCGTCAAACCCATGTGAAATCTCATGTCCAATAATCACACCTGCGGAACCAAAGTTGGTGGCATCGTCTGCTTCATAATCAAAAAATGGTGGGTTTAGTATTCCCGCCGGGAATACTATCTCGTTGCGGGTAGGTGAATAATAGGCATTCACGGTAGGTGGTGTCATTCCCCAATAATTGGGGTCAATCGATTCTCCAACTCTGTTGATTTCCCTGTTAAAGTTGAATTCTGTGGAACGTACTATGTTTCCAAAATAATCATCAGCTTTAATTTCCAAGTTGGAGTAGTCCAACCATCTATCCGGATAGCCCATTTTTACACCGATATTTCCCAACTTATGTTGTGCTGCTGCTTTTGTGGCTTGCGACATCCAATCATAGCCATCAATCCGATTGGACAAGGCTTCTTTTAGTCCAGCTACCAATTCGAGCATTTTATCCTTGTTCTTTTTTGGAAAGTGTTTTTCTACATAGAGTTTGCCCAGGGGTTGACCAACATTGCCGTTCAACGTTCCCAAGACCGTTTTCCATCGGGGTTGTTGTTTTGGGGTACCGTAAAAAACCGTTTGGTAAAAATGAAACTGTTGGTCCCTAAAACTCTTGGACAAATAAGTACCTGTGCTCTGTAATAGTTTCCATTGCGTGTAATTTTTCCAATCCTCCACAGTATAGTCCTGTAGCATACGATCAAAAACAGCAATGAACTCTGGTTCTTGAACAATTGCGTATTCCATGTCGTCTTCAATACCCAAGGCCTGAAAATAGCCAGGCCAATCTATGTTGAAGGTCATTTTCTTGAGTTCTTCCATGGTCTTCTTATTATAGCTTCGCTCACTGTCCCTTCCCTGCACCGGTGTTCTGTGAATACGTGCCATTACGGTTTCCATTTCGAAAACTTTCTTTGCTTTTTCGGTCTCCTTACCTTCATTGATCCCTGCTAATTGGAACATTTTGGTAATATGCGCCACATATTCTTTTCTTATGTTTTCGTATTTTTCATTATCCTCCAAATAATATGCACGATTACCCATTCCCAAGCCGGACTGGGCGATATATAAGGCATAAACAACGCTGTTTTTTTCATCTGGACTGGCCCATACATAAAATGGTGCCTGTATACCCATGGCATAGAACTTTGGTATAAGGTCCAAGTAATCTTTTATGGACTGTATTTCCCCTATTTGCTTCAAGTAGGTCAATAATGGTTGCTTACCCAAAGCCTCGAGAGCCATAGTGTCCATACCACTGTTGTAAAAATCCCTAACAATTTGTTTTTCTGAGCCTTTGCCGAGATTAACACTATTTGTTTGAAGACTGGTTAATATTTCCTTGAGATAGTCTTGGTTGTTTTGATACACCTCATGGAAGCTTCCCCATGAACCATATTCATCTGGAATCTCGGTATTGTTTATCCAAGCTTGGTTTACATAGGTGTAAAAATCTTCGGAGGGTTCCACCTTGGTGATTTGAGCGTTCAACAAGCAAAAACTGAAGCTCAGTAACAGAATGCACATTCTTCTATTTACAACCATAATCTATCTTCGTTTATTTAGTGTTTTTTACCCTTTTAGATCTGACTTCGTTGGGCATTTGACGCACTATGGGTAAGCGTCGTTGATTCGTTTCAATAATACGGTGGGTATTGGGAGCATAATTGTAAAAATTAGACAATCATTCAATCCATCGTTTAGAAATCATAGCCATCAATATCTTTTCTGAAGATGATAGCTCTTTGGTAAAAAACTCCTTTGGGGTAAGATTTGAGAAGGTCTTGAACTCACGGATAAAATGGGACTGATCAAAAAAACCAACTTCATTGCCGATTTGGGTAAGATTAAGCTCTTTCAATTGGTTTTTAAGATGGATTGTTGCATTGAAACGAATTATTCGGATATAGGTTTTGGGATTTACCCCAAGATAATGTTGAAACAAACGTTCGATTTTTTTGTAGTTAAGGTTGAAGTGGGATGTTAATGAATCAAAGCGCACTTCTCCTTTTTTCTCCTTGATATGCTCAATGATAGCTACAAAAAGTAAGTAATCGGGGTTTGCATTAATCTTTGAGATACTCTGTAGCAAAAATTGCTCCACCACCTGAATTTTGTCTCCAACATTGGTTTTCTCCAATACTTTTTCCTCCAACTCCATCAGACCTTTGTCCATGACATAGTCCAATTCAACATATAGATTTTTGAAGTCTTTGGAACTATCACTCAAAAACAAGGGAAGTCCTTCGGGGTTTATTTTAATACCGAAAGATTGGGTCTTGCCGGGAGAGTAGTAATAATTGACCGATTTGGTTTTCTGTCCAAAAAGACTGGACTTTTTCAAAGTTATAGGAGGAGCCTGTGTGGGCACGTTCCTTTTTATGGAGTCTTGCGAATCAATGAACAACAATCCAAATGTGCCATCTGGCACCACCAAATCTGTAATATCTTCATATATAAATGAAGTATCTATGGTGAAGTAACTATCAATATACCTAGAGAAAAAAGCCTCTGGATAATATTCCTTAAAGTACATACGAGATCCTATCTGAAAATATAGGTGTCTAAAATGTACAATTTGTTACAGGGGTTGCTGTCTACTTTTGGTTTTCATAATAATCTGCAATACTTTAAAACTGTATGAAATTAAGGTCGCTTTTCGTAATTGCCGGTGTATCCCTTGTCCTTTTTTTGGTCTCAGCCTATTTCTTGCTTAATCCCAAAGTACCTGTCAATGTAACGGCAGGAAGTGAGGATTTCGAGAGTACGTCAGCATTGATTGAACACATAAAAAGCCAACATGCCAAAGATCACTTGAAAGCCTTCACCTTTATTCAAGAGACCGTCAGGTTCAATCAGCAAGGCTCTCCAACCGATACAACCATTTGGTACGAGGCGATTCGCTATCCCAAAGATTTTAGAATTGATTTTGGAGATCCTGAAAATGGAAATGCCAATATTAACAGGAATGACAGTATTTATGTCTTTCGAGGGAACGAGCTCGTCCACCGAGGCCCTGAAATTCAGGAGTTTCTTATACTTGAGGGTGGACTCTTCCATTATTCCGTGGAAGAAACCTTGGAACGATTGGAAAAATTGGGGGTTGATACCGATGTTTTCAGTAAATCCAATTATAAAAACAAGCCTATCTATATTATTGGTTCCACAGAAGGGAAATTGAACAAGCCCCAAATATGGTTGGATGAAGAAAAGCTATATGTGGTTAGGCGATTTAGTAAGGGAAAACAGGGAGAGCTTTATGAAGTGAATTACGATGAATTCAAAAATTTTGATGGGCATTGGATTGAAACTTGGATTGAGTTTCGAGTGGATGGCAATCTAATTCAAACAGAGCGGTATAAGGACATTGATGTGGGGCCAAGTCTTGATGATGCCGATTTTAATCCCAATCTCTTTGGAAAGCAGTATTGGTTCGATACCGAAAAATCATAATGATTCAATACACGGTTCAAGAAGTAAAATCCAGATTACTGGGACCACAATTTATAAGAAGGTACAGAACAAGAAACACAAAAAAAGCCATCAATTAAGATGGCTTTGAACTATTATGAGTAAGGTAAATTAGTCGATTAATTCAACATTAACCGCATTCATACCCTTCTGTCCTCTTTCTACCGTAAATTTTACGTTGTCGTTTTCTCTTATTTCATCAATAAGACCACTTTGATGTACAAATACATCCTCGTCAGAATCTACGGGTTTAATAAAACCAAATCCTTTGGCACTATTGAAAAATTTTACTGTTCCTTCTTGCATTACTTTATATTTATTGTTTACTATTCTTTTTAATGTTCTTTGGAAATAATTCCCAACCCTGTCCTTAGATGTTTTTTGTAGAACGTGGGCTTGTTCTCTTTGAGAACTTTAGATTTTTTGTCAATCTCTATTAATATTTAAATCTATTCGCTAAAAGTTCAAAAACAAGGAAAAGGCAAAAGGATGGATAACAAACAGAAATATATCTAAAGATGAAGACTTGTCTTTATTAAAAACAACGTCATTACTAATGTTGCTATCCTAATGTTTAGCTTAAAAATGTTTTTGCACTATTGCTAAAAAATGAAGAGAGCTTAAACGAATACTGAATCTGTGAAGACTTAACTAATCTGGGCTTTCCCAATTTTATTGATGCAAAGATAGTCTTAATTTTCCAAAATATATAAAAAAAGTGTAAAATGCAGGAAATAAGTCCATTAAAGATTAAATAAACCAATAAGTCGACCAAAACTGAATAGTATGGCTCTGCAATAGTTGGAATTCCAGAAGGAACTATCTGACAAATTTAAAGTGGTGACCTATGACAGGGCGGGTTGCGGATGGAGCGACCCATCCCCATATTCAAGAACAGCAGTAAACATTGTGGAAGAACTCAATACTGGGCTTGAAAAAATGGGAATAGGTAGATCATTTATACTTATTGGACATTCATATGGGGCCTCATCGTGAAAGCTTTTGCCAAACAGTTTCCAGAAAAGGTAAAAGTGCTTATTCTGGTTGATTCCGCTTTAGAATATCAATTCGACCATCTACCACCAATGATTTCCAACGTACTGGAAGCTGGAAAGCAGCAGTTTAAATAGATCAGATCAATGGCCCGAATGGGACACCTCAAATCAAACCACATTCCCATTGATTCTACATTGGATAAAAAATACTAGAACGCATATCAGCATAATTCTCCCAAACCTTCATATTATGATGCCATGTATAGCGAAATGGACTTGCTGCCCTTGACCTACGAACAAAGTGAAATCAAAACTCCAATGGATATTCCACTATTGGTAATCTCCGCCTGGGACAGCTTCGAAGCTTTTTAGAAAGTACCAAATCTACCCAAAGAAGAGAGTAATAAAGCTTGGGCAGTGCTGCAGAAAAAACTTTTTGAATATATATACAAACGGCCAACATCATATTATTGACCCTTGATTTGTTTTTTCGAAATTTTACCCCCCTTCCTTCCGGAGCACTTCAAGTGGAGGGCTTTTCAGTACACTTTTGCTGTTCAACAATCCAATGACAAGTACAAGGACCATTATACCGGGCAATACCACTAAAAAAGGAATACCTGAAGGCACAAAGCTTACCTCAAAGACAAACCGTGCTAACAGCAGACTGCCCAATAAGGACAAAAGTATGCCGATACCTCCTCCCAAAAGTCCCAAATAGAGGTATTCAAGCGCAGCAATGCGCAGAATTTGTTTGCCTTTAGCTCCCAAAGTACGCAAAAGCACATTTTCTTTGATTCTTTGGTATTTACTCGTCCGTACCGAACCAATAAGCACAATAATTCCAGTTAAAATGCTGAAGAAGGCCATAAAGTTGATTACCCAAGCAATTTTGTTCAGAATATCTTCGATGACCGTAAAAATCTGTCTTAAATCGATAATGGACACTGTTGGAAATTTTCGCACGAGGTCACGTTGTAATGCGGCCGATTTGGCTGCATCTGGAGCTTTGGTGGTCAAGACATGAAACTGGGGGGCCCCTTCCAAAACCCCTGAAGGAAACAGAATAGAAAAATTGACCTGCATACGGGCCCAATCCACTTCACGAAGATGGGCCACTTTGGTTTCCATCAATACCCCCTGTACATTGAATACTATAGTATCCCCTATTTTGACCTGTGCATCGGCTGCCACGTTATCGGACATCGATATGGGAATAATTCCATTACCTTCACGTGCAAGCGGCCAAGTACCTTCTACCGTTCGCTCAGAGGCGACCAGTGAATCACGATAGGTGACCCTGAATTCATGGAACAAAACCCAACGATTCATGGTAACGGTGGAATCTAGAATAAGTTCTCGTACTGGACGCTCCTTGATTTGATGCATCCGCATGGTGATAATGGGAATATTGTTCAAAACAGGCAGTCCTGATGCTTCGATACTATTGGCAGCAGCTTGTTTTTCATTGCTTTGTACGTCCAATAGGATAAGGTTGGGTGTATCCTCCGAAGCTTCGAAGGAAACTTGGGCCAATAGAATATCTTTTGTGAAGTAAAGCGTACTAATCAAAAAGGTGCCCACGCCAATGGCCAAAACAAGGACCGTTGTCTGGTTGTTGGGCCGATACAGGTTCAAGAGACTCTGCCGGGCCGTAAACCCCCAGGAAGTTGGAAAATATTTTTTGATGGCCCGCATAAAAAGTGTCGCGACACCTCCCAAAAGTGCAAAGACCACCAAGATGCCCAGCACAAAATACAGCGCATATCGAACACTGCCCAATAACCAAAAAGAGAAGGAGAAAATAAACAGTACAATACCCAATAAGACCCATAACTGTGCTTTTCGTGATTTTTGATATCCGTTCTCTTCAACCCGCAACACCTGTAGGGGTGAAACAAACCAAGTGTTCAATAAGGGCATCAGCGCAAACAATACCGATAACAATATTCCCAATACCAATCCAGACCAAAGGGCATTGGGCACGAGGGAAATCTGGACTTCAAACGGTAAAAAACCCTGTAACAGTAAAGGAAAGGACTGTTGCAGGAGCAATCCGCCCAGCACTCCAAAAATACCGCCCAATAGTCCCATACCCGCAATTTGCAGCAGATAGATCAAAAAGGTTTGTCTTCGGGTAGCTCCGATACATTTTAATACGGCCACGGACCGTAATTTCTCTTTGATATAGATATGCACCGAACTGGCAACACCTACACAGCCCAATAAAAGCGCAATAAAGGCGATAAGATTAAGAAACTTTCCGAAATTATCATAGCTTCTCCCAAGCTGTTTTGCAGTACTGATGTGCGTATCCAAATCTGCGTTTTCAACATCGAGTTGAGGATCGACAACCCTATCCAACTCCTCCAAATCCTGTCCGGGTTCGGCAACAAAATAATAGTCATATCCTATTCGACTTCCCACTTGTATTAGTCCTGTGCCTTCTACCACATCGTAGGGAATAATTACGGGAGGAGCCACCGCAGCCCCAATTCCCGAGGTTCCTGGAGCGGAAATCAAAGTGCCCACAATGGGGAACACCGTATTTCCCACCTTAATCGAATCCCCTTTTTGCATCCCATATTGTAGCATAAGTGTTGCATCTACGAGGGCGCCGCCTGACTCTTGATAGGTTTGGGCTGCGGCTACAGGTTTAGTTTCCAGTTCACCGTAAAACGGGTATCCGCCTTCAATGCCGCGTACCCCGACCAATTTAGTATCCCCAGTTTTCGGGAAAACCGCCATTGAGGCAAACCCCACAGAACGCCCATCAGCCCCTCCAAGGGAATCTATAATGGCCAATACCTTTTCATTCGGGGGCTTGTTACTATCAATTACAAAATCGGCCCCCATTAAGGCCTTGGATTGAATTGCAATGTTTTCTTCCAAGTTCTTACTAAAGGACTGAATGGACACAACCGCGGCAATGCCCAAAATAATGGAAGCCATAAACAAAAGCAGACGACTGCCACTGGCCTTGCTGTCGCGCCAAGCCATTTTCAGCAGCCATTTCCATCCTGGCCCGGATATCTTTTTAGAGGAATTTCTCACGACTCGACCAATACTTCGTTCGAGATCACTTTGCCGCCTCGTAATCGCAGTAGGCGTTGGCATTTTTGGGCCAATTCCAAATCGTGGGAGACAATGACCAAAGTAGTTCCTGCCTCTTGGTTGAGCTCAAACAGCAGTTGTACCACACGGTCGCCCGTATCTTGATCGAGATTGCCCGTAGGCTCATCTGCAAATAAAATTGAAGGGCTATTTGAAAAGGCCCGTGCCAGGGCCACCCGTTGCTGCTCTCCACCTGAAAGCTGTGATGGATAATGGTGCAGGCGGTCGCCCAAACCGACCTTGCCTAAAAGTTCCTTACCAATTTTCGTTGGATTCTTTGCTCCTTGTAATTCCAAAGGTACTATTACATTTTCAAGGGCAGTCAAAGTGGGCAACAACTGAAAATTCTGAAAGATAAAGCCAACCTCTTGGTTGCGCAATTGGGCACGCTCATCTTCGTTGAGCGTACTTAAATTGGTGCCACATAGTTCCACAGTTCCTGTATCGGGATAATCCAGTCCTGCACAAAGGCCCAATAGGGTGGTCTTTCCACTGCCCGAGGGCCCTACGATGGAGAAGGTCTCCCCTGCTTCGATACTGAAATTGATGTCATCCAACACCGTTAATTGTTTCGAGCCACTCGTATAGGTCTTCCCTAGGTGCTCGACGTTTAATATCTTTGACATAGCAATTTTGCTTCCTTTTTTCTCAAACAAGAAAAATAGGCAAATGATTTTGATTTTAAGGCCCGTAACCTATGCAAGACCTCTTAAAGTTTCGTTATTTTTTTCTGCTTTTCTGCCTAATTTCCTGTGGGGATGCCCCAAAAAAAGCTCCAGATACCACAGATGGCAATAGCAGCCCGGAAAACACCATTGCCACGGAAACCACCGGAAAAGTAATCCTGTTCTTTGGGGATAGCCTTACCGCGGGCTATGGTTTGGAACTCGAAGAGGCCTTCCCGGCACTGATTCAAAACCGTTTGGATTCATTGGGTCTCAATTATACGGTGATCAATTCAGGACTCAGCGGAGAAACTACTTCAGGTGGGCGCAACCGTCTGGATTGGGTATTGAACCAAAAGGTCGATGTGTTTGTGTTGGAGCTGGGTGCCAATGATGGGCTTCGTGGTATTCCTTTAGCAGAAACCCGCAGCAATTTGCAAGCGATAATCGATTTGGTAAGAAAAAGGAATCCTGATACCGAAATTGTACTTGCTGGCATGCAAATACCACCTAATATGGGCCCAGAATACACCACAGAATTTCGCAAAATCTTCCCCGAACTGGCCGAAGAGAATGGAATCGCTTTAATCCCTTTTTTATTGGAAGGCGTTGCAGGTAACCCTGAATTAAATTTGGAAGATGGCATACACCCTACTCCAGAAGGGCACCAAATTGTTAGGGACAATGTTTGGACAGTGTTGGAAAAAGTGTTACAGTAGACTGTTTCTTAAGAACCACAGAATTTGTTTCCATGGTTTACGCAAGGATGAAATGTGTTGAGGCAAATTCAATAAAAGATTGAATACTCTTTAATACCAATTGATCATAACTGCAGAATATATCTGATATAAGATCATATCAGAGAGAAAAAATGACTTTTTAACCACTTATGAAAATGCTTCAAAATCAGAAATCCACCTGAACTACATTGCGGTACTTGCTATACCCGTAAAACCATTACCGACTACTTCTGTAATTGATAAAATAAATAAGGTGCCAGAGTAATCCAAATCAGTACTAGAATCCAAACCCGTCCAGCAATAATATTGTAATCATTTAGCAATTTACTCCAAGAATGACCCGCAACATAGTGTCCAAATAAAAATTCAAATACTACAGTCAGCGCGAGCCAGAATAGCCCAATATTGAAGGCTTGTTGAGATGATTCAGGCTTGAATAATCGAAGGATTAGCCATATGTAAATCCCAAAAAAAAAGATTAATGTGAGCGTTGAGACTTGATGGGCATTTAATTCTTTTAGGCGCCTTGTAATAATCTTCTCTCGCAGTAATCCGTTGGCAATTGCGATAAATACCATTGGTAGCCATGCCAAAACATATTTCCACATAATTCCTTTTTTATATTATGAATTCGTTCTTCCTCAATTTAGCGCATCTAATTAGAAAATCAAATGATTTTATCCGCTTACTCCAAAAACGACAAGAAAAGAAAAAACCTCAGGAATACCGAGGTTTTGAAATAGTGATCGCGACAGGATTCGAACCTGTGACCGTCTGCTTAGAAGCGTCTTCGGAAAGAAATCTCAAAAAAGGAAAAACACTATAATTTATTGATTTTTAGATATATACATAATTTTTAGTATCATTTGATATGGTTTAATATCACCCATTTGTTTGCAAATTGTTTGCAAATTTTTTTAGTACCTTGAAGAATATGAGGACGTATTTGATGCTTTTATTGGATACTCGAAGAGCTAAAAAAGATGGCTCTTTTCCCATTATTTTTCGCCTTACCCACTTGCGAAAAACAACTTCTATTGCGACTGGGTATTCAATATTAGAAAAATATTGGGACTCTCAAAAATGTGCCATAAAAAGGACCTACACCAAAGTAGAGTACATAGCGAGGTTGAATACTTTGCTCCTCAAGGAGGAAGCAAGGGCAAATGATATTATCAACAGACTTTATGATAGTGGAAAACTCAATTATTTATCCATTACCCAAGTAAAGAACAGAATAACCCAAAACAGCACCTATGTTTCATTCTATACTTTTGGAGAGTCTTTAGCGGAAGACCTTAGAACTGCACACCGATACGGGACCGCCCGAAATTATACTGGTATTATCTCTATTTTGAGAACATTTACCAAGGGAAAAGATCTAAAGTTCAATGAATTGAACTATGATTTTATCAAAAGATTTGAGCATTATCATTTGGCCAAAGGCAACGGATATAATAGTCTTTCCACTTACCTAAGAGCTATCAAGGCAATTTATAACAAAGGTATCAAGGCTGGATTGATTGAGCGTGAGGCATATCCTTTCACACACTATACTATCAGACAAGTTCCTACAGAAAAGAGGGCACTGTCAATGGAGAACATAAGAAAAATAATGGATTTAAAACTTCCAAAGGATATGGTTCTCTTTAGGTACCGTAATTACTTCATTTGCTCATTTCTACTTTATGGCATGAACTTTACTGATATGGCCTACTTAAAAGTTGGAGACATCATCGATGGACGAATTAAGTTCAGGCGAAAGAAAACCGGCAAATTGTACGATATCAAAATTACTGAGCAGCTTTCAGAAATTCTCAAGATTTATCTTGATGGAAAATCAAAGATGGATTATATCTTTCCTGTAATCAAAAGAAAAAGTCCAGCATTGCAAGAACGTGAAATCTCTTGGGAACGCCAACGTTACAATCGAGGCTTGAAAATCATTGGAGAAATGTGCGATATTGAGCAAAAACTAACCACCTACGTTTCACGTCATAGTTTTGCAACCCAAGCGATGCTAAATGATATTCCGCTACATGCTATATCCACTATGCTCGGGCACAGTAAATTAAATACCACGCAGATTTATCTGAAGTCGCTACCAACAAACATCTTAGATGATTACAATGAAAAGCTAGTTGCTTCTTTGTAGTTATCAATAAACTCTACTATTTCCGATATTCCTTAAAAAGATATATCCAGAGTATCCTAGATAACCTCATGTTGAAGGAAGAAAGCAATACCAAAACCACTGCAATAACACCAACGATTCCCAAGTCAAATCGTTCTTCAAAAAAAGGACTGGCCATTAGAAATGTTGCTATCCCCTGTGCCACGGTAAGCACATAACTCACATACATGGCTCCAAAGAAAAAACCGAGTTCCTTTTGATAGTTGAAGCCACAAGTAGGACATTGACCGTACATCTGGGGCCTACGGAAATTGAAGTAAATATTGGTCTCCTTAAAGATCCTGCCTATACCGCAATGGGGACATTTATTGGTCAAAATATTTTTCATCATGATTGCCGATTTTATGGGTTGGAAATATCCTTTACACATCGAAAGCCAACGTGCATCAATGAAGTCTCGGGAGTTGAGCCACTCCGTCCTGATACCCTAAAGCCATGGCAGACCATTGGGTCACATAAAAAGGAACCTCCCCGCTGGGCCTTTTCGCTTTCAGGGTTGGGATTGAAGTTTTTCAAGTCCTCACTGTATGGAACTTTCCAATTCTCACACCACTCCCAAACATTACCCGCCATGTCTTGAAGGCCTAAGGGCGATTCTCCAAAAGCCCCTACAGGAGAGGTATATCTATAGCCATCCTTTTGGCTGTTGTACAAGGGGAAGGCTCCCTGCCAGACATTGGCCTGGTATTCGCCATCTTTCATCAACGTATCGGAACCCCAAGGATATTTAGCTGTTTTGATCAATCCTCCATTTCTGGCTGCGTGCTCCCATTCCTGTTCTGTGGGCAAACGTTTCCCGGCCCAATTGCAATAGGCTTTGGCATCGTTCCAAGAGACTTGGGTTACCGGGTGATTGTCTTTCGCTTGTTCACCCTTAGGACCTTGAGGGAACATCCAGTTGGCTCCATCGACCAAGGTCCAACGACCTGTTTCCATTTGGAAGACACCTGCGCTGCCAAATTTTTGTGCATCGGTAACATAATGGGTCTCTGCTACAAATGTTCTGAATTGGGCTACGGTTACTGGATGAATGTCCATATAAAAGGCTTTGGTAACCTTTTCATGGACCGGGCCTTCCTGTGCAAAGACTTCATTAGATCCGATGATGCTTTTTCCACCGGGCACCAATACCATTCCTGCAGGGACCTCTTCTTTTGAAATCGCAAAAGAACTTGCGAAAACCACAATAGCTATGGCCACTATAAAAATTATGCTTCGTTTCATGGTCTTATTTATTTAATTGAATGGTTATATTTTCAGTTTTTCCGCCCCTTACAATTTCCAATTCCAAGGGACTATTGGTTTTTTTAGATTTTTGAACTATCCTGACAACTTCTTCCAAAACATCAACAGATTCAAGTTTGATCCCGTTCACCCTCAGAATGACGTCACCACCTAGAATGATTTTTTCTTCGTTGAGTTCTATTGCTACATTTCCACCTTTTAACCCAGCGAAGTCTGCAGGTGAAAGTGGAACCACACGTTGCACCAGTAACCCACCACTTTGGGGAACATTAAGTAGGTAGGCGGAGGCTTCATCGAGCAGATAGCCATCCAGTCCTGTATAAAGACTATTTTCATCGACTACCAACTTTTTAGTTACGTTGGAGGTAGCGGCAAAGCCAATGCCTTCAAAACCACCCGACTCTGTCAAAATTGAACTAACGATGCCGATTACATTACCGTTTGAATTGAACATAGGACCTCCGGAATTACCATGATTAATGGCGGCATCGGTTTGAAAGAATTCCGCCCTTACAAAGCCACTGGTCATATTGATTTCTTGGTGCTTTCCACTGATGTGACCCACTGAAAGGGAATGGGATAGACCATACGGCGCCCCTATGATGCAAATCTTTTCTCCGATTTTTACTTCATCAGAATCTGCAAGTTCAGCAACGGCAAGATCTTCAGGTATCCAAGCGAGTTTTAATAGAGCTACATCCGCACCTTTGGAAAGTCTAATGATTTTTGCTGGTATCTCCTTCCCAAATGTGAACTTGATTTTGACTTTTTCAGCAGTCTGTACTACATGTGCAGCGGTCAGGATCAAGCCATCCTCAGAAATCACCACGCCGGAACCAAGACCCTCCTCATAAACTGTATATTCTGGGTTCGAACGGTCTTTTGAGTTGGAGATGATTTCCACAACGGCATCATTCACCTTTAGGTAAATTTCAGCAGGTTCTAAACTGGTTTGGGCCATCGCAAATTGTAAACCAATTGCCAATACTGTCAAAAAACTAAGTAACATTTTCATTGAGATCGCTTTATACGTTGAAATCCAATTTCCCTTACGGTTTTTAGAATTACTTTATTAAAAGGAAGCTGGCTTTTAGAAAAGCACCGTTTTCAAGTCCGTAATCTTCGGTATCACCGTTCACATCGGTCGCCGTCAGCTTTCTTTTCAATGAAATTCCTCCTGATAATTGAAGCCTAACACTTTTCGAAAGGTCAGTGGCTATAGTGGGCCCGATATTGTACCTTGAAAATTTCACACTTTGAACCTGCCCTATATTGCCATTGGCATCCTCAACATTCAACGCATATTCGTTGCCCTGAAGATCTACTCGGAATCCCAATATGACCTTATTGAGTCGATAGCGCACCGCAGCCTGTATCGGGGCCAAGATCACGATATCCAGATTGCCCTTGCGATATACAAACTCCGCCAAAGGCACCAGTTGGGGCTCACCAAATCCATTGATATAGGCCGCACCCAGACCATATGTAAAGCCATTTTCAGTGATGTGCCGAACAAGGCCCGATGCCTGCAGTGTAAAAGCATCGGAACTTAAGCTTCCTGAAAAATCGGATGCAATCGTCGGTGAAAGAATGGCCCGAATCGCCCAACGATCATTCAACTTTTGATTGATTCCAGCTGAAAATTTGAGTGCATGAAGGTTGGCTTCAACATTTCGATCATTGGGGAGGTCATTTAAGGGCCCTCCAAGAAAGGTGTAGTCAACTCCTGCAAAAAGGGTGGTTTTTTCATTTTTTAGTTTGAAAGGCGCTAGAAAGAATGCCCGAAATTCAGAAAGGTTGATTTCTGTGTCCCCAAGTTGTTCATTTGAGGGGTTCTCCAAACGTACCGCTGGGTTGAATGTATAGGTAATCCCTGCTACGTTGAAACCCTCATCTTGTGCCTTTATTTGAAAAAGGATGGTCAAAAAAAATATCGTTGTTATGATTCTAGTTTTCATGATGTTTGTTTTAACTATTTTGGTCTGTCTTATATTGATCAAAAATGGCCTTGACCGCTTCGTTTATCTTCTCTTCCAATTTGATGGAATTGGGATTGATTATACCAGTAGTGCTCCCATGCCATACGACTTGTTTGGTCTTTGCATCGACAAAGTCAACAATCAAGGTGCCTTCAGTATATTCCCGGACGTCGACATCCGTGATTTGATATTGCCACCTTCTTCTTCCGTAGTAATTTGTATATACATTATAATCCTGTTTGGTATCGACAATTACAAAGTAGCTGACCAACACATCTGGACCGGTCACACCAGAATTGTTCTGTACAGTTGAAAGGGCAGCAGCCTGTTCTGCTATCGCTTTTTCCAACTGCATCTTTTGCGTTGGATTTACATTGGGTAAAAACCCCTTCTCGGTATCTGCGACCGTGTAGAAATTGTATTTGTTCAAGTCGGCAGTATCAGCGGTTTCACTGGATACCTTCAGACTGGAACAAGCTGTGACCAGCAAAACCAGAAATACCGATAAAATTCTTAGCGTTGTTTTCATGACATTTATTTTTAGGTTGTTAAACATAAATTCTGGTCAAACTTACCCTTGAATAGCCCTAGAAACACGCGAGAATTTCCCATCGCTTCATATGGGTTTCCCAACGGGAAGTAGTAGTTTTTGACATAAAAAAACCACCTGTGATCAACAGGTGGTCCAAACAACAAAACTTGAAAACTAATTGCTCTCTATGTAGTTTTTGAATTTTTCCTGAAAGTCGTGAAAACTCCAGCTTAACGTGATCTTGGTCACCGTACCATCTAAGGAAACATTATCATTTCCTGAAGAAAAGGTTTGGTTATGGGTCAGGAAAAGATTTAGGTTGTCATTGATGTTGAACCCAACCGTTGCACCGATCAAGTGCACATTTTGACCTGCCTGTTCACTGATCATCATTCCCGTTTCCTTTGAGATGAACTCTGAACTTCCGCCATTCATGTAACTGTAGTCCAGGGATAAGAAGCTGTTTTTGGTAATATCCTTTGTCAAATGGCTTTCTACCACAAAGAGGCCACTTTGCTCTATCTCTTGACCTTGAAAATCATTGTTTCTTGAAAACAAGGTGTATGATGGAAAGACTTCCAATGTTGTTTTCTTGCCCTGTACCCATGGACCTATGCGCTGAACAAAGGGCAGACCGAATTTAAACTTGAATTGGTTGCTACCGATGTTTACGGGATTCTCCGAATCGTATTGGCCAGTGGGAAAACTTACCGCTGCTTGGAGATACAACAAGCTAGGATTTTCATGGCGTACAAAATCCTTGATCATCAAGCCCTCAGCTCCAATAAGGTTGATGGTGTTTGACCACATCAAATCGCCAAAACCATGCTGAAAAATAGTGTTTGAAGCTGCTGCCGGACCTTCGGGGTCTACATTTACCGTGGCCGTAATATTTCCGGCAGGCACGAATAGGGTTGAATAAAAAGTTCTTCCAAAAATGGGCTGGCTTCTAGTATAGGTCAGCATATATAAATTATTGTCAACGGTTGCATTGGGATTGATAAAGCTCAGATTGTTGGCCGAGGCATTCACCTTGGCATTGATGAAATGGGCACTTAAGATGTTCAAATTTTTGGGTAGCGCCCAATAGGTCCTGGGGCCGTCTAACTGTGCATTCGTTTTTCCGAATAAAAGAAATGTTATGATAATGAGATATACATATTTCATGATTTCCAATTTTTTAGGGTTGTTTGCTTATTGCTTGTTATCTATTTCAGGTACAGTTTCAGAACCTCTGTCGAACTCAGGGTCATAGAAAGCCGGTCTTGGGGGAAGTTTATCCTCCAAACCATCGTAAACCGTGCGGTTTGGTGCGATGACGTTATTGGTGGTTCTATATTCTTCCCAATCGGCTACGAGTTCCTTTAATTTTTCAGGATGGGATTGGGCCAGATTGTGTCGTTCACCAGGGTCGTTCTCAAGATTGTACAACTCCCATGAGCCATTTCCATAAGGAACCACCATGCTGACCAATTTCCAAGGTCCTTTGCGAATCGCTTTGCAATTCCATAGCTCCACACCGATATATTCTTCATCTGTTCTCGGGGAACTTTTCTCACCTTTGAGGGTAGCCACCCAAGATTTTCCTTGCATGGGCAGTGTTGTTTGACCTTTGAACGTATTAGGTGCCGTTATCCCGGCCAGTTCTAAAAAGGTGGGTGCTATATCTTTCACCTGCATTACGGCCTCGGTATTTATTTGGCCAGCGTTGGTCTTATCGGGGCTCACAACAATAAGCGGTGAACGGATGCCGCCTTCGTAGGTCGTATACTTGGTACCATTGAAAGGGGCCGCGGAAACTTGTGCCCATGAAGGGCCATATGCCGTCCAAGAACCCTTTCTTCCCCAGTTTTCAAAGCCATGGGTATATTCACTGGCAAACCAATTGGCCTTTTCCGTAGCAGGGTAATTTTTGTAGTTGTCGGCCTTCTGGGCAGCGTCAGGGCCGTTGTCGGAGAAGAAAACAATGTAAGTGTTCTTGCGAAGGTCATTTTTTTCGAGATACTCCATCAACCTTCCAATCTCCATGTCCATATAATCCAATACCGCGGCAAAAACCTCCATTTTTCTGGCTGTGATAGTCTGTGCAAGCGGTTTGAGCTTATCAAAACCCGGCACGTACCAAAGTCGCTCACCCATTTCGGTTTTTTCGGACAGTATGCCCATTTTAACCATTCTCTTCAAACGCTCATCCCTTAATACATCCCATCCTTTATCGAAGACACCCTGATACTTCCGCAACCATTTGTTTGGAACGGCCAAGGGGTCGTGTGGTGCTTGGTGGGCCAGATACGCAAAGAAGGGCCTGCCATCGGTCTTGTTCGCATCAATGTAATCAATGATCTTATTGGTGAATGTGGTGGTGGCATAATAGTTCTTGGGTAGCTCTTCAAGATATTCCCCATCTTCGGAGAAATGGTTCTTGTCGATATGTGAATCCGGACCTTTGAAGTCGAAATAACTTCCTGCACCCGATAGCATGGCGAACGACTTTTCAAAGCCTCTTGAATGCGGTAGATTTTCCTTGGCCTTTCCCAAATGCCATTTCCCGGCCATATAGGTGTGATAACCATTGTCTTTCAGTATCTCGGAAATTGCGGGAATATCTGTTCGCAGGTATCCTTCATAACCGACAACATCCATTTGGTTCTGTGCCGTTTTTTCATACATATTTCCCAAGCCTGCCAAATGGCTGTCCATCCCTGAGAGCAGCATTGACCTCGTCGGGGAACAGGTGGGTGCCACATAGAAATTGGTATAGCGCACCCCATCTTGGGCGAGCTTATCAATGTTAGGGGTATTGATTTCACCACCAAAAGCCCCCACGTCCGAAAAGCCCATGTCATCGGCGACAATGACAATGAAGTTGGGTTGGTCCGTTTTCTTTGTCTGGGCATTCATCTGGCCACTGATAAACACGACCATCAATGCCACAAGAGCGAACATCTCAGATTTTACTTTGTTTGTTTTCATCGTTTTCAAATTATTAGGTTGTATTTCGTTTTAAATGTTGATACAATGTTATGGTAGTGAAGCAAACAACACTACCGAGTATTACCCAATGTTGCCTTTCGCTTTCCGAACGTTACGGTTTGCTCGCCTTCTTTTTGAATATGACCTTTGGAATCAATGCGGTAAAAGTGAATTTGAATGTCCAGTCCCCTCCACTGAGCTCCGGGCTTTCCATAAGATAATCGGCCCCGACCTGTATATTAAAGGGAAGAAAGCCTTTTGGCTTTACTATTTTTCCAAAACCTATGCCCACAGGTATGGTCCAGCGGTTATCTGAATCAGCTTGCCAGTTGGCCACCACTTTGGGCGAAGTGGATAGATAATAACCATTGGGCAGGTTGTAGTTGATAAAGGGTTGAACCGTGAACGCAGCATTATCACTCTCTAAGGACCAAACATTGTTGATCAGCATCCCGATTACCCAATTACTGGGCTTCACAACACCCACTACCGATGGTCCCACGCCCCACTCTTGAATTCCCAAATTATCCCCTGCCGTGGGTAGATTGAATACGGGACCAACACCCCAGCTCACCTTGCCTTTTTTTGTATAAAACACGGAAAGATTCACATCCCCAATGCCATTGAAATTGCCCGACTCGGCAAAAACATTGGGTTGGTTTACAATGGGTAAGATGACCCTTGCGATGATCTTACCATCGGCCATGGGTATTACAGGCTGTAGGTTGGTAATGCTCAGTGTCCGGTCAAATGGGCCAATACCAAAAGTAGTATTGTTTTGAAAGGGTATACTGATGATGTTCGCAATGGGATCTTGGGCAATTTTGGCCAAATCTTCTTCGGTAAGTTGGCCATAAATGTGTTGATTGCCCAAATACAGGCTTAACACAGTGATGAATATGCATCTGAAATTTTTCATTACTTGCGGATTTATTGATTATGGTTCAAAGCTAGAAGTGCAGTACGCTACAAACACCTTGTAATTACCCATCGTAGCGATACCATTTCCCAACGCGTTACAAGGAAATTCAGTGATTAGTATCTTTAGCTAACATTGAATCGGAAATGGAAATCCACCCGAAACACAAGCGATATTTTAGGCAAGCCTTGACCTTTGGCCTTATATGGTTCCTATTCGGAATTATCTACTGCCTGGTGGAAAGAGGACTTATGGGAAGGGAAACCATCTACCCTTCAACCGGTAACCAATATGATTTTAAAAACTCACTGCTTTTTGTTGGTATCGGTTCTTTTGTCTTGGGTGGAATTCAGGGGTGGATAGAAGCGGTATGGTTCAAAAAACTTTTCCAAACGAAGCCTCTTTGGTTCAAATTATTGGTAAAGGGCAGCTATTATTTGGTATTCCTGATTGTGTTTCTCTCAACAATTGCTATTGCCATCAATAGTTACTACTTGAATTTGAGTCCCTTCGACCCAATGGTCTTAAAGACGTATTTCATCTTCATTGGAAGGTTTCCATTTTGGAGCGTGATTATTTATGCCGCAGCCATTCTCACCATTGCCCTCTTTTTATCAGAGGTGAACAACTACATTGGGGTTGGGATGTTCCGCAACTTCTTTCTAGGTAAATATCATCGTCCTATAAAAGAGATTCGAATATTCATGTTCCTGGATATGAAATCCTCCACCAAGATTGCCGAATCATTGGGTCATGAACAGTATTTTGATTTGTTGAAATTGTATTATTCCCATATGTCAGACGCCATTTTGGAAACTTATGGAGAGATCTATCAATATGTCGGTGATGAAATTGTTGTGTCATGGCCTGAAGGAATTGGGCTGAAAAGCAATAACTGTATGCGTTGCTTTGAACGGATCTCAGAGACCATCTCAACAAATGAGGGGCTATTTCTATCCCGGTTTGGGCTGGTTCCCGAATTCAAGGCAGGATACCATATTGGGGAGGTGACCACTGGTGAAATTGGCAACATTAAAAAAGAAATCATATACACGGGGGATATCTTGAACACGGCGGCACGAATTCAAGCGGAATGTAATACCTATAATGCGAAAGTATTGGTATCAGGCAACTTACTGGAGAGATTGAGTCCTGTATCGCATAGGGAATTTACAGAAGTTGGCACTCCCTTATTGCGGGGTAAACAGGAAGCGATCCGCCTCTTTAAATGGGAGCCTGACCTTCACCCTGCCACTGGCTCTTGAATCAGATATTTTCCGACCAGCATAGCCACCAAAATAGTAAGATATAGCTGACCGGTGATACCGATTAAAAGCGCTAAGGATTGTACAGGGGGTGTTAATGGGAGCACATCCCCAAACCCTAGGGAAGTCAAGGTGGTAAATGAAAAATAAGTGAGTTGGTACATCTCACTTCCATTTTCCAAATTGTAGGAGCCCGGAATCCACAAATGGATAAATTGGCATAGCTGACCTCCAAAAAGACCAATCAAGAAATACCCTGATATCGCAGCCGAAATGATATTCAACGTAATACGCTTGCTCTTCCATATAATACTGAACAGACGATATCCCAAAAAAGTCAAAAAAATGCTGGTGAAAAAAACCCTAAAGAATTTGAGTATTCCCCATTGTCCGGTTTGCACACCTAGCCAAATAAAAATGATAGCTATGGAGCCCATAATCAAACCGATCAAGAAATGACGGACTGAATTGGATATCAACTGGATTCCCGTAAACACTACAAATGATAGGGTTACCTGAAAAATCATAGCTTTTAAATCAGGTAATACATATACGGGAATGGGTATTATCAGCAAAACAATAAGACTCAACAAAAGCCATTTCGAGTTGTTTTTGCCCCTAAACAGAAACTGCTGTAATTTCAAATGGTATCGATATGCTTTTCGTAATCTTTTCATGGCAGCTCATTTGATGTTATATCGAAGCTTCAATAGCAATAATTCTTCCTCAAGTTCTTGGCGTAGCTCAGATAATCGATCATTACCCCCTCTACCTTTTTGACCCGCTATCAAACCGTTGATACATTTTTTCAAATAGCCCATATCTACCTGCTCTTTGTTATTGAGGTAGGAAAGGGTGCCTTTGATGGCGACCAAAAAATACTGGGTTTCCGCCGTGTCTTGGTAAAGGCTCATCACACTTTCAGTCTTGTTTAGATAATACTGCAATACCGTTTGGCATTCTTTTAATAGGCTTTTGGTATCATAGACAGTCATGGCATAGATTTTTTTCAAAAGTATTTTGTACATCCCCGTATTTATATAGTGAGTTTCCCATCGTTCTGTTTTGATTTCCGAACGGGAAGCATAATGTGCTATTATTCATTAACTTGAGGTAATCATAATCGCTGTTCAATGTCTTTTTCGGCAAAATTTTCCGATGTTGAAATCAATGTGCAGAACATTGAAGGAAAACCCTTGTTGACGGAACAGATTGTTTCAAATCGGGAGGCAAAAACAATAAATGTCGATAACCCCATTTTCTTAAGGCCAAAAAACTCCGCTACGACCCAGAATTTCGTGCATGCATTTGACCATGTACAACTGCAGCCTTTTGACCCAAAGATTCCCAGAAGCAAAGAAGAAGTAAGTCAATTATTGGTCAAGTGTATTTCTTTGGTCGAAGCCATAAAATCACTTCACCAAAACAATTTGTCGATAGGATTGCTTACTTCTGGTCGATTTAGTTTGAACCAAAAAGGTGGCCTTGTGCTGCTCGGCAATTCTTTGATCAATGATGCCCCGGCCGAACATCGCTTTGAGCATTATGCCTTGGAGGATTTCTACTTTTTGGCGCCGGAATGCTACCAGAACGTTCAGCTCACCCCTGATTACCGTGCCGACTTTTATTGCCTTGGCGTCAATATGTACATCTGGTTTACAGGGAGCCTCCCCATTAAGGGAGATGACCAATTGGAGTTAATGCACCATCATCTTACAAGATTGCCCAAAACCCCCAAAGAAATCAACCCTGCCATTCCCAAAGGCCTTAGTGAGATGCTGTTGACCTTATTGGCCAAACAGCCAGAGGGTCGCTATGCCTCGGCATTCGGAATTCTCCAAGACCTTGAAGCCATTCGCAGGGCACATGAAACAGGAAGTGATTCGCCCATTCACTTGCACACCGACTATAACCCCGGTAAAATCGATTTTGGCACTACACTCTACGGGCGGGATAGTCTATCGAAAGACTTGGAAGACTGCTTTGGCAAGTCAGAGCACTTTTATTCCCAAATGGCGTTCGTGGAAGGATTTTCCGGTGTTGGAAAGACGAGCTTGCTCCGAAAATTTATCAATAGTGTTTCCTCCAGCAAAACAATTGCTTTGGAGGGTAAGTTCAACCAATACAAACAAGCCCCTTATGCCGCCATTCAAATGGCCTTCGGTGACCTGGAAAGACAATTATTGCTAAAGTCCAATATTGACAAAAATCAGCTCAAGCAAATTTTGGTCAAGGATTTGGGGAAAAATCTGGGTGTACTTCAAGAAATCATCCCTGATATTGGTTTTTTGGTCGGAGATCTAGAGCCCGCGGAACTCTTGAACCCCATTGAGACTCGAAACCGTTTCAATTACGTATTTCATAAATTTTGTGAGGCCATTACTGATCTGGGCTTACAGCTAATTTTGTTTTTGGACGATTGGCAGTGGTCTGACCCGCCATCCTTGGAATTGATAAAATCACTCACCCGACAAGAAAGCAAGGGTATTTTGTTCTTATTTGCCTTTAGGGGCGATGAAGTGGATACCAACCATCCCTTTCATCTATTTAAAACGGAACATGCCAAGCTTCCCCATTCCCATCATTTTGTGGTCGATCCACTCGATAGAACATTGGCAAATCGGATGGTGGCCACTGCCTTGGGAATGGACGAATCAAAAACAATCGAACTTTCCAGTTTGATTTTCGAGAAGACAGAAGGCAATCCGTTTTTCATCAAACAGTTTGTCAATTCGTTGCATCAAAAAGAACTGCTATGCTATAATTATGACAAGCATGTTTGGAAGTGGAATGCATCCAACATAAAAAAAGAGGGGCTTACCCAGAATGTGGTCGATTTAATTACCCAAAAAATTGACAAACTTTCCTACGAGGTACAGATACTATTTAAAATTGCCTCATGCACAAGCGGGAAATTTGATTTGGATTTGATTTCTGAAATCAGTGGAATTGAAAAAACACTGATTCCGATACTGCTTGATGTTTCCATCGGTAGCGGATATATCACAAAATCAAAACAAATGGACGTAGTGCAATACCAGTTTACCCATGACCGAGTGCAACAGGCGTCCTATCAATTGCACATTCCAGCATTTCAACTGACCAATGAAAAATTACATCTTCGCATCGGGGAGTATTTAATGAAAAGAAGGGATGGTGAAAATTATACCAAAGGCGAAATCCTACTACACTTTTTAACGGCCAAGGAATTAATTACCAAAGGGAGTGCTTCGGAAATAATTAAGCTCGTACTTGAATTAAATGACGATTCAACCCTCTCGGTAACACCAGAAGCGAGCGAACAACATTTTGAGCTGGCCCTTTATTTGAGTGACAAGTTCAACATCAAGGAACACCTATTTGATTGTTATTTGGGCCTATCGCAAGCAAATTGTCTTCTAAACGATTTGCCGTCTGCTGAAATCTATGCCGACAAAGCCTACAACTCGACGGAAAACATCTTGAAAAAAGTGAGGCTGTTACGCATGAAGATGCTTTTTTATGAAAGTTATGCCTTGTTCGAAAAAAATATAGAAACGGGTCTGAAGGCCCTTAGCTTATTTAAGATAGATGGGGAAGAACACTTTGCGAACAATACGTTGGGGCCATTGATTGAAAAGGAGTATCAGCTTTTCAATTCGCTGACCGAAAAGAAAAATCTCTTCAAAGAGTTCTCCGAAAGAAAAATGACGTCCCCCAAGGCATTGGCCATTATGGATGTCTTGGTCAATATGAATGCATCTGCCTATTTTGTCAACCTGTATTTGTTTGCTTGGAGCACTTTGAAAATGGCCAATCAGACCCTACGCCATGGCCTTACCAATTCTACTCCCTTTGCGTTGGTTTTTGTGGGATCATTGCTAGTGGCCCTGTATAAAGAATTTGATCGTGGCTATGATTTTGGAAAACTGGGGGTCGATCTTTTGAAAAAGGTGGAAAATGACCAATATAAAAGCAGGACCCTATCTGTTTTTCCAATTTTCATCCAGCACTTCAAGGAACCCATTCTCGCGGGCACCCAGAATCTTGATGAATCCATTTACAGCGGTCTTGAAACGGGCGACCTCCCTTATGCCGGGTATTCGTTCTATGCCAAGGTCCGGGATGCTTTTTTAGCGGCTGATGATCTCAATGAAACATTGGATCTTTGTGATGAAAGCATTGCATTCATGCAGAACGTCAACAATCAAGGCTTGTTGGCACTTATGCGCTTACTAAAGGGCAGTATTCTAAAACTATTGAACAGGTATGAGCCAAACTATGAGATGATAGAAAAGGAAGCCCTGCAATTTCTTCTGGATGTTAAATTCTTTACGGCCGTATCACATCATTATATTTTTAGAAGTTGGGCACATTGTATTTTAAAGGAGTTTAAACCCGCAAGTGCTTTGTTGAAGCAAAATGAGGAGATTGTTGTATATGCAGCATCCCAACCCCATGTGCCAAAGCATTATTTTTTGGATTCGCTGTGCCTGCTTTACCAAAATCAACGCTTATCCAAGGAACAGGAAAGAAGAATAAAGGATAATCAAAACACCTTAAGGCTTTGGGGGGAGAGTATGCCTGAAAACTTCAGTGCAGAATACCATCTAACCGACACTCTCTTAAAAGGCCGGGAAGGAAAGATTACAGATGCACTGACCTCCTTTAACGTAGCACTGAAATGGGCAGAAAAAGGGGGGCTCTTGGGGGTGAAGGCCCTCGCCTATGAAGTGGCTTCCGACATGCTCAAATCCAGTGATTATTCCGTGCTTGCGGAGGGTTTTGAAAGAAATGCCAAGGATGTGTATGAAAAATGGAACGCTCTGGCCAAAACAGGGATTCGAAAAAAAGCTATCGATGATTATGGAAAAGGGAGCGACCTCAACACCGCCAGTCTTATCAAATCAATGCAGGCCATTTCCGCTGAGGTAAACAAGAAAAATGTGATTGAAAAGCTTCTGGGTGTAATTATGGAAAATGCAGGTGCTGACCGAAGCGTTTTGATTTTGATTGAAAATGGTATAGCGTACGTTGAGGCCGAGACTACCTCGGAAAAGGAAATGAAATATCTTGAAAAAAGACCTTTGGTCAAAAGCAAGGTTCCTTTGAATATTATCGAATATGTGATTGGTTCAAAAAAGGAATTTGTGCTAGAAAACCAAACGGCTATTTCTGATGTTGATGTCGAATACATTGAGAAAAATAAAATTCTCTCTTTATTGGTGCTGCCACTGGTCAGACAACAAGAACTTATAGGGATTTTGTATTTGGAGAACCACAGGTTTGCAAGTTTATTTCAAGGTAGTGATCTTGAGATACTCAAGGTTGTTGCCTCACAGGCCGCTATATCCATTTATAACACTTTATTGTTTGAAGAGACTTCAGGTCTCAATATGGAGCTTCAGAAATCAAAAGATGAACTAAGCAAGATGAACTTGTTGTTGGAGCAGAAGATAAAAGATCGAACCAAAGTACTTCGCCAAGAAATCGAAACAAGGAAAAAAATAGAGGAGGAACTGAAAAAAGCGCAGAAAAAAGCGGAAAAATTCCATGCACAGCAAATCAAGCAAGAACGTCAAGAGGTGCTACAGTCAAAGATGATGATGCTTTCTTCGCAAATGAATCCCCATTTTATTTTCAATTCGCTCGGATCGGTACAGTCGTACATCTTAAATAATGAAACCAATAGAGCGGTAGATTTCATTTCTGAGTTTGCCGGCCTGATGCGGAAGAATCTGGTCAATTCAACCACAAAATATATTTCCATCTCCGAAGAACTTGAATTTTTGGATAAATATTTATTGCTTGAAAAAATACGCTTCAACAATAGTTTTGATTATAGCATTACCGAAACGATCGACAATCCGCACGATACATTGGTTCCCCCTATGCTTTTGCAGCCTTTTATAGAAAATGCCGTAATACATGGGCTTAGTAAACTCAGTGACCGAAAAGGTGAATTGACGATTAGCTTGGATGAAGTTGAAGATAGAATTGTCTGTACCATCGTAGATAATGGTATTGGGAGGGAGAATGCTTCAAAGCTCCGCAGCCCCGGCCATAAATCGGTAGCCATAAGTAATTTGGAAACCCGTTTGGAGCTGTTGAACAACTCTGAGCAGACCGATGAATACTCGTATGAAATTGTGGATTTAAAGGACAAAAAAGGACCCATTGGAACTAAGGTCACCGTGTGCTTTCCAAACGATTTACATTAATCGATTCAGCAAATCATCTTTTTTTCTGACCGAAACATCCACATGGGAACCATCGTTCATGATGACATAGCCTCCCTTTCCCTTTACATACTTTTCCAAATGCGTGAGGTTGATCATATGCGATTTATGAACCCTAAAGAAATTACATTGTTCCAAGAGGGCTTCATATTCCTTCAATGGCTTGGAGACCAAAATCTTTTTACCATTTTGTAAATAGAAATTGGAATAGGAACGTTCCGCTTCCGCCCTTATGATGGCCTCTGCTTCAATAAAGTCTATACCGTCTGACGAGGGAAGTGCTATTTTGGTAAATCGTTGATCTTCCAATCTTAGATTTGATTTCAGGACATTTATCTTTTCGGTACTCGTTGTGTTTTCCTTTTTGCCAATGACTTTCGTAGCACGAGCCACGGCATCCTGTAATTCCTTGATATTAACAGGCTTCATTAAGTAATCAAGAGCCGCATATTTAATGGCATTGATGGCATAAAGGTCGTGGGCAGTGGTGAAAATTACTTCAAATGGGGGCTCTTCAAAATGGTCAAACAATGTGAAACCATTACCCCCGGGCATTTCGATATCCAAAAAGATGATTTGGGGATTTTTTTCGTGTATTAATCCCACAGCCTCATCAACATTGTAAGCATCCCCAAGAATTTCAATACTGGGACAAAAATTATCGAGCATTTTGCCCAATGTTTCATGGTGTCGTTCTTCATCGTCGACAATGATGGCCCCAATTTTGCTTTTGTCTTCCATTTTCAGATGAATGCCACATAAATATACGGTTAATACTTCTTTTTAAATTCTGGGTTATTCTCTAAATTAGAAGGCATATGATAAGCTTAGGGTCCACAGCACCAGATTTTTACGCCAGAACCAACATGGGGGATATACAATTTCACGAATGGCTTGGATCGAGTTGGTACCTTCTGTTTTCGCATCCTGAAGATTACACCCCAGTTTGTACCACTGAATTGGGAGTAGTGGCAAACCTGCAGGAAGAATTTGAAAAACGCGATGTGAAAGCCATTGCCTTAAGTGTTGACAGCCTTGAATCCCATAAAGGTTGGATCAAGGATATTGAGGAGTCCATGAAAACCAAAATCAACTTTCCAATTATTGCGGATGAGCAGGCCGAGGTGGCACAGCTATATGGCATGATTCATAAAGACAGTTCAGAGAAGCACACCATTCGTTCTGTTTTCGTTATCGGACCAGAGAAAGACGTAAAGCTGATGCTCACCTACCCCATGGCGGTCGGAAGGAACTTTGATGAGATTCTCAGAGTCGTAGATGCACTTCAACTCTGTTCCAAACACCTCGTGGTCACTCCCGCCAATTGGGAACAGAAGGGAAAAGTCATTATCGACCCGTCATTGTTAGAAAAAGAAGCGGAGAAGGCCTTTCCCATGGGCCACGATAAGGTTACCTCTTATCTAAGGTATACCAACAGCCCAGTCGATTGAATGTGCTTTCAAATTCTTACGACATTGTTCCTTTTTTAATTGAATCTTTCAATAAGGGCGAAAAAGCACTTCATAAAAAAATATGGTCTCATTTGTAATTTTCCATCTTCAAATAAAATTTCTAATTAGACTATTTTCATTAAGACTTAAGAACTAATGAAATTTGAGGTGTTTTGTCAAAAAATTATGGTTGCGTAAAGCACAAAGTGTTTACATTTTTTGTCCTGCAAGCAGGACGAAGAATGTAAAGCAAGAGGGTAACACGCTAACGCGATGTTACAATTTATAGTTGATTGATTTTCAGTTAGTTGATGTAATCAAGAATTTCGTGAAAAACAGTTTTTACGCCAAAAACCCTGGGAAGCACTATAAACACTGAAAGTTTTTGGCGCAAAAAATATTATTTGATGCTTATTGTTGACGTTTGAACCGCCTTTTTTCAAGGATTTAGTTTAAAGTTATTTGTTGCGATTTGAAGAATGTTTCGAAAGCCAATTTTAAAAAGAGAGATGATTTAAAAATAGCAAGTGCGCCCTATTTCGATTTTACTTAACGCTTTTCTATCCGAACGCTATAAAATCAAAACAGGATCCAAGCACAAAGTTTAAGGGTAAGGATTTGGGACTCTGTAAAGTGTTAAATAACCATAGCTTTCTTTCCTTTTGGCATTATTTATTTTAAAAAGTGTTAAATTTTTCATTTTTATCGACTGTTTGCAAATTGTTTGCAAATAAAAAAGCCTCAGAAGGAATAAACCTCTGAGACCCTATGAATTCTGGTGATCGCGGCAGGATTCGAACCTGCGACCGTCTGCTTAGAAGGCAGATGCTCTATCCAGCTGAGCTACGCGACCTAACTTTAAGGCTGCAAAGATACTAATGTCTATGATTGTAAAAAATATTTTTTCTTGCAAGTTGATGTAAGCATTGCAAGCCATAAAAATCAATCAAAATTAGCCAAACCTGCCTTAAGATGACGGATGTCATAAAAAGCAAATTATTTTGACGTTACTTTTAGGATATAATTCTAGCACCATGCTCAATTCAGAAAAAATAGGAAATGAATTCTACCAGAATCTTGGAAAACTATTCTATGCAGTTGCAATGGCGGACAAACAGGTGCGACCTGTTGAGGTAAAACGACTCAGAAAATATGTGCGGCAGTACTGGTTGGAAATTGATGATTTTGAAGACGAGTTTAGTACAGACTCGGCTTATCAAATTGAAATTGTTTTTGATTGGTTGGAAGAGGAGGAAAAAAACGGGGAAGACTATTTTAAGGATTTTGAGGCTTTTTACAAAGAACATCCTGAAAAATTCAAACCTGAGATAAAATCGCTCATTATAAATACGGCCGAAGCCATTGCCAGCTCCTTTGCAGGGAAAAACAAGTCTGAGTTGTTGCTTATCTTTAAGCTAAAACTACTCTTCAAAGAATAAGATGGCCATAGCAGCATTTATAGATCATACCCTACTAAAACCAACAGCTACCATTCCAGAGATCAAACAACTATGTGATGAAGCCATGGAACATCAGTTTTATGCAGTCTGTGTAAATGGATGCCATGTGGCTTTGGCAAAAAAAGAACTAAAAGATTCACCAGTAAAGGTTGCGGCAGTAGTTGGATTCCCATTGGGTGCCATGTCCACCCAAGCTAAGATAGCCGAAGCGAAGGATTGCATTCAGCAAGGGGCGGATGAAATCGATATGGTGATCAACATAGGATGGCTAAAATCAAACCTGGATGAAAAAGTACTCGAAGAGATTCGAGACCTCAAAACTTCCATCGGAGAAAAAACACTGAAGGTTATTTTAGAAACCTGTTATCTTACTGCAGAGGAAAAAGAACGTGTTTGCAAGCTGGCCGTACAAGCTGGAGCGGATTACGTGAAAACCTCTACCGGCTTCGGAAGTGGTGGAGCCACTTTTGAAGATGTGATTTTGATGAAAAAAACAGTCGGTTCCAAAGTAAAAATAAAAGCTTCCGGTGGAATTAAGGACAAACAGGCCGCTTTGAAATATATAGAACTGGGCGTTTCCAGAATAGGAACTTCATCCGGGCCTTCCCTGCTTAAATAATTACATTATGAGCACTCATATTGAAGCCAAAAAAGGAGAAATTGCCGAAACCGTCCTGATGCCGGGCGACCCCTTACGAGCGAAGTGGATTGCTGAAACATTTTTGGAAAATTCATTTTGCTATAACCGAGTTCGGGGCATGTTGGGTTTCACGGGAACCTTCAATGGTAAGCGTGTCTCAGTACAAGGAAGTGGCATGGGCATGCCCTCCGCCATGATCTACTTCCATGAACTCATCAAGGAATATGGGGTCAAAAATATCATTCGCGTGGGCTCGGCGGGTTCCTATCAAGAGGACGTAAAGCTAAACGATGTGGTTTTGGCCATGGCAGCATCCACAACTTCTGGAATGAACAATTCAAGATTCATTAATTCTGACTACTCCCCTACTGCCAATTTTGAACTTTTCCTGAAAGCTGTTAATTATGCTCAACAACATAACATTCCCATTAAGGCGGGCAATGTCCTTTCTTCCGACGAATTTTACGTGGACGACCCGAACGAATACAAACTATGGGCAGAATATGGTATCCTTTGTGTTGAAATGGAAACAGCTGGACTTTACACCATTGCTGCCAAATACAAAGTAAAAGCCCTTACCATACTCACAATTTCCGATTCATTGGTGACCGGTGAACGTTTATCTGCCGAAGATCGGCAAACCTCTTTTAAGGATATGGTAGAAATCGCTCTTGCCGCCACCATGGATTAGCCAATTTTCTTTGATCCAAGAGTTGATTATTATCATTTTAATATAGCCAGTGCTCATGTACCTTTAGGTAATTCAAGAAAAAATACCTAAATCCCATTGTCATGAGAATACTAATAATTTATGGTACCAGCGAAGGGCAAACCCGTAAGATTTCCCGTTTCATGGAAGAAGTCCTCCAAGCCGAAGGGCACCAAGTGGTTATTGCAGATGCCACTGAAGAACCCCCGGCCCCTGATGCATTTGATGCCGTTTTGGTAGGAAGTTCCATTCATGCGCACAAATACCATAGCGCAGTAAAGCACTACGTCCAAGAAAACTTGCAAAACCTCAATCAAATGCCCACCGCTTTCTTTTCAGTTTGCATGGCAGTGGCCTACGATATTGAGGAAGAACATAGAGAAGCACACAACATTGCTATGGAATTTTTGGATAAAACAGGATGGAATACTCACGAGGTAATCCAAATTGCAGGTGCCCTAAAATACACCCAATACGATTATTTTAAAAAGTTGGTCATGCGAATGATCGCCAAAAAACAAGGTGGTGCCACAGATACTTCCAGCGATTACGAGTATACTGATTGGAAAGCTGTAAAGACGTTTGCGCTCAGGTTTGTGGAGAACATTCCGGCAAAAGCCAGTTAAATAACGCTACATAAAAACAAAAGGGCAATCCTGGTTTTTGGAAAAATGCCGTTTTATCCCGATTTTACCAGAATAAAATGGGATTTGAATGATATTCCAGCTTGCTTGATAATAATCCCATCGTAAACCAATATCAAATGCAATGATTGTCCACAGATTTGATAAATCCAATTCGCTTTTAAATACTTTCATCGCTGAAATTCGGGATGTTGAAATTCAAAAGGATTCCATGCGGTTTAGAAGAAACATTGAGCGAATCGGTGAGATACTTGCCTATGAATTGAGCAAATCCCTTGATTATAAGCATAAAGTAATCAACACCCCTTTTGGAATCAAAAAAACCTCCCTGTCCACCAATAAGCTGGTACTATGTTCGGTCCTAAGAGCTGGCCTGCCTTTGCACCAAGGGCTGTTGAGCTATTTTGATGGAGCTGAAAATGCTTTTATCTCAGCTTACAGACATCATCCAGATGGTGGAGATGATTTTGAGGTCATCGTAAAATACTTTGCCGCTCCATCCCTGGATGGAAAAACCTTGGTACTTACGGACCCTATGCTGGGCACGGGAAAAACCTTGGAAAATGTATTGAATGCGTTAAGAAGTCATGGTGAGCCAAAAAATATTCATATCATTTCGGTAATAGGCTCCAAAGATGGATTGGCCCATGTAGAAGAGGTTTTTCCAGAAGACACCCAACTTTGGATTGCCGCTGTTGATCAGGAGCTAACAAGTAAAGGCTACATTATTCCCGGACTTGGGGATGCCGGAGATTTGTCCTACGGAGAAAAACTGTAGAGATAATCGGTTCGCTGAGAAAACTAGTCTGGATGAGCCTATTCATCGTGCAGATTATACTTTCTAAGCATTCCACTCCACTCCAAAGATTGAATGCGGGCAATCAGTTGCTTGTTGATTTCATCAAAATAAGGCTGGGATTTGGGCATGATGAAACTTCTATACTGCTTGCTAAAGGTAAGTGGCAACGATTTGACTTTTTCCTCCAATTGATTGGTCAATATAAGGTATTCCAATGCGGTCTTATCATGAATAAGCACTTCGATTTCTTTTCGGGACAAAGCCCGTAATGCCTGTGAAGCCGTCCGATAGGTTCGGTAGGGGCTTATCTCCTGCTGCAAAGTAAAAAATTCCGCGTCCGAAGCTCCCACAACCCCTAAACGATCTATGGTCTGCAAGTCATCCAACCCATCAATATTGGCCTCTAATGTATTCACAGTGAGTGTAGAGGCTATGGTAGCCGTGAAGCTGGAAATAATAATGATTGCTGAGAACATCCATACAATGGCTATGGTCTTACCCAAATGTGTCTTGGGCGCCTTGTCGCCATATCCCACCGTGGTCATGGTGACCGCAGCCCACCAAAGGCCATCAAATAAGCCCATAATTCCCGGTCTAAATTGATACTTATTCTTTTTCCTTTCTACAAACCATAAAATAGTACCGAAAGTAAGAAGCACGATAACCAACAACAGCACTACATTTAGAAAATCCCTGGAGAAAAAATTATTGACGAAAATGCTGAACTTGCCTTGACTGCTAATGGTAGTAACCACTCCAATACTAGAAATATAAAAAGGTTGACTTATCTGAAAACGTTCCAATCGCATGGGGTTCACTGCCATGGGATTGATGGCCAAATCGAGCTCATCATAGTCCAAAGACCGTACGATTCCAACCTCATCGCTATATATCTCGTACTTAAAAGGAATACCAATTTCTTTGGCAATGTGTTCCCATAAATCAATCGAAACCCCAGAAAATCCAGCTGCGTCTTTGATAACGAACGGAGGAGCTTCATACACTCCGACACGTAAGGTATCATTGGTGTTCTGTGCACTACAAAGAATTGGACCAATCAAAATCAGTGAAAGTAACAGTACAGTTATGTATCTTCTTTTACGCATCTATTTTAATTCATCTTTTACACTTGCACTCAAGAACGCACCCAAAATCTGGATGAGTGTTAGGTCCAATTGGGAAAACATATCCTTTTCTCTGTGGCATACACATAGGACTGCGGGGGTACCTTTTGCTTGTTGAATGGGCAACAATAATCGTGAAGCATACCCCCTACTGCTCTTGCCGGATATGTATTGTGAAGCTTCCGCCTCATAATCATCAATCGTTAAAGGTTTACCGGTTACCAAAACATAACTGGCCAAATCGTTCTTTTCATTGAATTCTTCCTGCCTAATAACTGGAATATCGCTTCCGCGCTGAAAACCGGAGTAGATGATATCGTCTCCTCTTTTATGGGCAATTTCAAAAGCATCTATACCTGTGGGAAGCTCTACCAACTTTTTAAGGATGGGCATTGTTTCCTTCCAAGTTGCATTTTTGGGTATCTGGCGAATCAACCTTTGTAAAAGATAAACATTGGCCCCTGTGCTTTTGAGTTCTTCCTGTTTGTCCTTAAGGGACAGGGATTGTGATACCAATTCGGCTTCTTTCTGTTTCAACTCCGTTTGTTTTTGATGGAGCGAAGCTTGTAACCCACTTATACGCTTTAAGAACCAAACCCTTAGGAAGTACCAAAAGAACAAAAAGCCGCATAGAGTCCACAACAGTATGGCCCACCAACTTGTGTACCATTTACCAGCCACCTTTAGACTGATCTTAGTAGGCTGGCTCCAAGCATATCCTCCTTGTTTTTGTGCCCTGATCCAGAGTTTATATGAGCCAGAGATGATGTTTTTTGGAATAAGATATGACCCCTGAACCGGAGTCCATGGAATATCCACAATTTCGTCTTGTGGAATCTTACCATCTATGATTTTGTACTGATATTTAATATCGTCACTTGGAAAGGTCAAGGTGGTCATCTCCAACTTGAGCAACTCCTGTTCATTTATGTGGATGACATCTTCAAAAGGCATTTGCTCATTATCGACCAGAATGCTTCTTACCATTGGAGCTTTAGTCTGCAATGGTCCTGGCAAGGTCTCTGAAGAGTACACAAGACCTTCAGCCGTTCCCACCCAAAGCTGTCCGTTACTGTCCAGAGCCAAACAACGATAAGCGGCCACTTTAGAAGGTGTTCCACTCTTTTCATCAAAAACCACATAGTTTCCCTCGGCATCTAGATGAATCAGCCCATTGGTATCCGTAGAAAGCCACAAAAGACCGTTGGGCATGGCAACAATGGACCTGACCTCACCATCGGTGAATTCACCCAAATCCACCTTACGGACCGTTTCAGTATCGTACTTAATGAGACCATCTGTGGTGGCCATCCAAACGATGCCCATGCTGTCTATGGCAATATCGTGCACTTCAAAGTTGCTGCTTACCTTAAAAGGAAAAGGCAGACTTTTGTTCTCGAAGATGTCTTGGTCCCGATTATATTTATAAAGATAAGATTCGGCACCTATCCCAGCTGCATAAAATTCGTTTCTGCCACCTTCCCTAATAATTAGGATACGACTGTCAAATCCCTTTTCCTTTCCATAGGCAACCACCTTTCCTTGGGAATCTATCTTGGCCACACCCACCAAGGGCTTGTCGGAAGTGGCTTGACAAAACCAAATATCACCAGTATGGTCTTTCGACATAAGAAAGATACCACTGCCCCTATCTGAAAGGTCATATTGTTTTACGAGCCCACCCTGTCTGTAATGGTAAATGAACCCGGCCGTTGAACCATACCAAGTATCCGTATTATTGGAGACAATCCCTGTAATTCCATTTAGGTCATTTTCTTTTCTGAAACTGGCAGAAGTCCCTTGATTCAATATTCTATGGACAGGTCCTTGTGATACCAAGACTTCCCCATTACTATTGGCATGCAGTCCCATAACGTTATCGTAGCCAAGTCCCGATACATTTTGGAAAAAACTGGACCATAAAAGACACATACCGTCGTTGGAGCTTACCCAAACCACATGGTTCAGGTTCATTTCGTTTAATGAAAAATTTAAGTGGTTTATCCCTTCAAATGGTAATTCTTCGACCCGGTGTGGATCGTTGGAGCCAAAAACTTTGCTCAATCTTGTAATGTTACCTTGTGGATGAAAAGTGAAAATTTCAGTTTCCGTAGCGAGAAAAATTGTCCCGGTGCTCGTAACTGCAATATGTTGAAACTCTTTATCGGTTTTATATTTGGTGCTACTTTCTACCTTTTGATCTTCATCAACAACCATCTTATCAATGCTCCTTCCCACGGTCCAAACTTCATCATTCTTGACCCATAGCTGATTCGCCTCTGTATGACCTGAAAGTACAGTAAAGGTCTTGGAAATCTCATCAAAATAGAACAAACCACCTTTTGGAATCAATACCCATAAAGTCCCAAATTTGTCCTCTCCGAAAGAAATCTGCTCCGTTTTTCGTTCTTCGACAAGTTTGAAAACTATACCATCTGATTTTTCTGTATCGTACATTACAATGGAACCGTCCATTTGGCCGGTCCACAACCTTTCTTTAGAATCCTTAAAAAGTGAGGTGGGATAAGCTTTTTCCGATGCCTTGATAAAATAACTTATCGAAGGATCTGTTTTATCATAAATTAAACGGTGGATTCCAGTATCGTTGGTGAAAAGTACGGTTTGGTCATCCCATCGTAAGAATGAACGTATGCTTTTGCTCCGTAAGGCTATGTTGTGATCTTCAAAATATTTTCCATCAAAACGGAACAGTCCCCGATCTGTGGCCAGCCACACATATCCTTTGTTGTCCTGAATGGTTTGATTGACCCTTTTGAAAGGAACATCTCCTTCTTGATGGTAGACATATTGAAACTTCTGGGCATCAATCAGTTTACAGATTAAGAAAACCTGGAACAGCAAGAACAGGCGAAGGGTTGGCATATTTGTTAAACGTCTATCCCTTAAAGATAAAAAAAGGAAGCGAACAACTCTGTTACATGCTGTTAGGCAGTTCAATCCAGTACTATGATTTTCGTCATTTAATGGAAGTCGAACAAAAACTACCTTTGATATTATGGCTACTTGGCAAGAAATGGTCAATAGTAGGGCAAACACCCTGCTCAAAGGCATCAAAGACTTCGTTGTTGAAACCGGGGAACTCTCTTATTTTGCTGGCCGTTTCTTCAAAGAAACACTTAAGCCTCCCTTCGAATTCAAGGAACTCCTGCGTCAATGTTACCAAATGGGCAATCGTTCGCTGGTCCTGGTTGGGGTAACTGGATTTATCATCGGGCTCGTGCTCACGTTGCAATCAAGACCTACACTTATCGAATTTGGAGCGGTTTCATGGATGCCCAATATGGTGGGCATTTCCATTGTGCGGGAAATAGGTCCTGTGATAACTGCACTTATTTGTGCAGGACGCATCGCATCGGGTATCGGTGCAGAGCTGGGTTCCATGCGGGTAACAGAACAAATCGATGCCATGGAGGTTTCGGGTACCAATCCATTTAAGTATTTGGTGGTTACCCGTATTTTGGCAACCACACTGATGTTGCCCCTTTTGGTCGTATTTGGAGACATCATTGCCCTTTACGGTTCGGCATTGGTCGAAAATTTGAAGGGTGATGTATCGTTTCAGCTTTATTTCAATACCGTTTTTGACGCTTTAAGCTACGGAGATTTGATTCCTGCAACAATAAAGTCGTTTTTCTTTGGCTTTGTCATAGGGCTTGTAGGTTGCTATAAAGGCTACTATTGCAAAAAGGGAACCGCAGGTGTTGGTGTAGCAGCCAATACTGCTGTGGTAACAGCATCCTTATTATTATTTGTTGTAGATTTTATCGCAGTGTTTGTTTCGGATATATTTTATGAACTATAATATGGAAAAAGATGATAACATAACACAGGCCCAAAAAGCCGCTTCCATGGAAACCATTGAAACCAAAAAATTGGTCATCAACATTAAGGATTTAAGAAAAAGTTTTGGTGATAACCATGTGCTGAATGGCTTCAACCTAAAGCTACATGAAGGTGAGAATCTGGTGGTCATGGGTAAATCGGGTTCTGGGAAATCCGTTATGATCAAATGTCTGGTTGGGTTGATGCAAGCCGATAGTGGATATATAGAGGTTATGGGCCAAGAAGTGAATACCTTGGACCAAGATCATTTGGATGCCCTAAGGGCCGATATTGGGTTCCTATTTCAGGGCAGCGCCCTCTATGATTCCATGACAGTGCGCGAAAATTTGGAATTTCCCATGCGAAGGCACAAGGAAAAATTGGGTAATGTAGTCGACACAGAACCCTTGGTTTTGGAAGCCCTTGAAAATGTTGGGTTGGGCCATACCATGGACCTCATGCCCGCTGAACTTTCCGGAGGCATGAAAAGGCGGGTTGCCCTTGCAAGAACATTGATTCTAAAACCCAAGGTTATTTTATATGATGAACCGACGAGTGGACTGGACCCCATCACAGCCAAGGAAATTATTGAGCTTATGCGCACCATTCAAAGAAAATACAATACATCATCCCTTATCATTACGCACGACGTCGATTGCGCACGGGTAATATCAGAACGGATGATACTTTTGGTAGACGGCATCAATTATGCCGAGGGAACTTTTGCACAATTATCAGCTTCAACAGATCCGAAGGTAGAGGCTTTCTTTAAAAAATAGAGATATGGGAAAAACAATGGCTCAGAACATGAAACTAGGCATATTTGTCATCACGGGCACCATATTGTTGGTCGTCGCGGCCTACCTCATCGGCAATCGACAGAACATGTTCGGAAATACCTTTGAATTGAACGCTGTGTTCAAAAATGCGAATGGGTTGCAAAACGGCAACAATGTCCGCTTTTCAGGTATTAATGTGGGCACCGTTAATCGAATAGAAATGATTAATGACACTACCATTATGGTGCACATGATCATTGAAGAGAAAATGCGTGACCACATCAAAAAGGACGCTGTGGCAACAATAGGCTCTGATGGATTGGTAGGTAGCATGCTAGTGAACATAGTTCCAGGTGAAGGAGATGCACTTTTGGTCGAACCGGGTGATCAGCTGAAATCATACAGTAAAATTGCCACACAGGATATGCTCAGCACGCTGAACACAACCAATGAAAATGCGGCGCTATTGACGGCTGACCTTTTACAGGTTACCCAATCCCTCACAAACGGAAAGGGCACCTTTGGACGCTTGCTGAACGACACGGCCATGGCCAAAGACCTTCAACAAACCATTATCAACCTCAAATATTCCAGTAAAGAGGCAAATACCGCACTTTCAGAGCTGAATAGAATAATTAAAACAATTGATTTTGAAGAGAGTACAGCAGGAGTTTTGTTGACGGACAGCCTTTCAGGTAGACATATGCGAACCATAATCTCCAATTTAGAAAGTTCAAGCATTGGATTGGAAAAAATAGTACAGGAACTGGATACCCTCATAGTAGGGGTTAAAAAAGGACAGGGGGCCGTACATTATCTAACCCAAGATACTGTGCTTGTGAACCAATTGGAAAATACCATTCTGAACATAGAAACGGGCGTTGAAAAATTTAACCAAAACATGGAGGCCCTAAAACATAATTTTTTGACCAAAGGATATTTCAGAAAGTTGGAGCGGAAACAAAAAAAGGAAGCCAAACAAAGTGAGTGACCCCTGCTTCTATGTGATATTTTAAACCATCAATCCCAAAATATTTCAGATCACGCAAAGCCCTCAGCGTATTCCATCGGCTTGGTTTCCCTACTTTCTCCATATCAAAATGGGTCTGCCCGGGAAGTTTCGCTTGGAGATTCCATGTGCCATTTCTGTTTCTCTTTTTCAAAAGAACATCCAGAGCAGGCTGCATTCTTTCATCCCAATTTGACAAAGAGTATCGAAAATAGTCCATGGCCGGAAGTATGTCGTAGCGCCATCTCCCAGGATACGACAGGCGAAGAAAATTTTTATCAATAAGCTTTCCTGTTCTGTCGGACAGATATAGTTGGTGCATCAATATAAACTCTTTTGAGGAACCAATTGCTTCTTTTACATCTTCAATACGATATGTGTATTTGTTGTATTTGTATTCGGTAAATCCTTCTAAAATAGAAAGTGTAGTGTGCAAAGAACTATGGACGGCCCCACTCCTATTCGACCGACAGTTAAATCCACCATCGGGCATTTGCTCTGACAATACAAGATCAATTACCGATTTCAAGTCTTCTTGTTCTGCTTGAAAATAACTTGCATAATACAAGAACCTGTCGTTCACGTAAACATCACTTTTTTTTGAAATAGGATAGATTCCCCCATCTTTGACCTTACATTGTCTTAAAATTTTGGCGATGGATTCTCTTATTACTTTGTTTTCAGGAGAAATACAAAGATTGCGCAAATCCAAAAGCGTATAATGGGACGAAATCCATTTAGGCTGATAAAATCCCCGCCCGCAATGGCCCTCTACGTTGCGTTTAGATAAAAAACTATTGCCCCAGCCCTCAAATGCAATTCTACCTTGAAGGTCTTTGCGTTCTTTGGCCAACAAATCCCTTTGCTCTTGATACTGAATAGCAACATCACCCTTAAGAAGCCTTTGTATAATTTTTTTCAAATTCATGGAATATTTCTAAATGCCAAATAAAACTAGGGTTATGGTACTGCCATTACAGTGATTTACATCATGGTAATGGTGCCAACAATTCAAAAAAATAAAGTGTGATGATCTAGGTCATTGTGCTATCCCAGCGTTCTCACGTCCTTTGTGGAAAAGAGGGTTATGATCCTAATTACTTTACTCTTGGTCATCCTATTGCTTATTGTTGGATTGCTGCTAATACCCTTTGAAATTTATATCAATACCAACAGTAATCAGTATTATGCCCAACTAAGGGGTTTGGCAAAGGCAAGCATTGAACAGGATAAAGAAGAGGTGCTTCGAATACGGTTGAAAGTACCTTTCAAAAATTTCTTCTTCTATCCATTGAGAAAGTCAAGTGTATCCCAACAAAAGAAAACAGTGAAGAAAAAGGTGAAAAAGAAAAGACGAAAGATTGGCCCTAGAAGAATCTTGAGCGTTTTGAAATCTTTTAAAATCAAAAAAATGCTAGTTGACATCGATACTGGAAACTGCATCACCAATGCAAAATTGTATCCCGTATTTGCCTTGCTCAACCATTATTTTGGACGATTTCAAATCAACTTTGAGGGCAGGAACCAAATGGTGCTGCTATTGCAAAATAGACCCATTTATATTATTAGATCATTTATTAACTATTAAATTTTAAAGCTATGGAATTACATTTTGAAGAATTACTAGGAAAAATTACGGACTTCATTAAGTCCGAGGCAAAGACAGAAACGGTGGTCGGAGAACAATTCGAACTGGGGGAATTTAAGTGTGTGCCCGTCATTAAAGTGGGCTTGGGCTTTGGTTCCGGTGGTGGTGAAGGTGCTGAACCCAAAAAAGGCAAAGGTCAGGGTATGGGCGCTGGAGCAGGCATGGGTATCGAACCCATCGGTTTTTTGGTAACCAAGGACGACGAGATTTCCTTTCTTGAAGCTGGAAAGGCCCACGGTCTTTCGGCAGCTTTTGAAAAAGTCCCTGACTTGATAGAGAAACTTGCGGAAAACCGTCGCAAAGACAAAGAAGCTGAAATGGCTTAAGTAATTTAATTACAACCGTGCGGAACTTGACACTTTGAACTCAAGTTCCGCACGGTTTTTAATGGGCAATCTCATTCTTTAGCTATGAGAAGTCCATCCAACCGTTTAATTATTTTCATGGAATAATTGGGTACATCAGAAATAATGGACGCTCCACCAATACCGTCCACCCCTTCAATAGTGTTCCCTCCCTCACCAGAGGTTGAAAGTAAAATCAATTTACCCGCATCATCTTTATTTTCAATAACAAAATCAGCAACAACTTTAGGAGGTTTGTCATATTCCCAAGTATGAAGTATCAAAACCGCTACATAATCTGAAGAATCCAGTTTTGGCAAATCAGAAACATCAACCACTTTAATGAATAGGGAATCTTTTTGATAATGTTCGATGACCTGACGGACCACTGCGTCCTTAAACGCACTGCCTTGGGTGGCAATTAGCAATTTATTTTCCAATGTTTCGGAATTCAAGGTATAAGGAGCCACAGGGTCCATTGAATACCTAAATTTATACCAGGTGGCAAATAGCAAAAACAAAGCCAATATGCTTGTCAATATCCAGGCAACTAGTTTAAACTTTTTCCTTTTCATTACTTTTATTTTTTAATGTTTTCAAATGGTGTTGCAAAAGTGTTCGCAGACTTTGTAGGTATTCTTCCATGGCTTTTTTGCCCACTTCTGGATGTGTTTTTATTGGCAAGGTTATAGGATTTTCATCCAAAAAATGGTAGATCTCTGGATATTGAGATTCCAAGGTTCCTAAAAGGTCACTGATTTCGTCCAAGAGTGTGTTCCTTTCGTTCATTTTGGGCATATTTAAATCCTCCAATTCTTACCATTCTGCAATAGGTAAAACTAAACGTATTATCCATTTGTCGGAATGATTTTCATCAGTCCAAGTCCTTGATGGAAATGATCTGCATCATTGTACATCGAGCAACTTATCACTTATTTTAAGGATTCAATCCAAAAGAGATATGTTATGAAACGCTTATGGCTTTTATTCCTGGTTCCGATATTGGCAAATGGACAGTTTGAATCAGGTGAATCGGTTTCGATTTTGCAAGAACAAAAAGATGATACCTATATCGCAGGAGAAATCATTAATGTGGAGGCCACCATACATGGTGATGCAATTATTGCTGGAAGTGAGATTGGTGTCAGGGATACAATAAAGCAGGATTTAGTGGTTGCTGGTGGAGAAATTACCATAAGTGGTTATGTGGCGGATGACATCCGTGCCGCTGGAGGCAGCCTTGCAATGAATGCTGATGTGGGTGATGATCTGGTCATGGCAGGAGGAAATACCCATTTGGCCAAAAATGCCAAGGTTCACGGCAACTTGATAAATTTTTCGGGTACGGCCCATATTAATGGTGAAGTCATGGGGCAAGTGAAGGCATATGGAGGCGAAATTTACATCAACGGAAAAATCAACGACGGTATGGAGCTTAAAGGTGGCGAAGTGGTCCTTAATGGGGAAATTCACGGACCTTCAGTAATTGCGGCCGAACATATTGAAATTGGTGAAAACGCCAAATTCCATGGAAATGTGGTTTATTGGTCTGACGATGGTGAAATTGATTTTAAAGATGCCATGGTCAGTGGTAGGGCCATTTTTGATGAGAACTTGGCTCTCGATGAAGATGGACTTACTTGGAGGGGTCTTGGGATTGCAGTATTTGGCTTTTGGCTATTTTATGTATTAAGTGCTTTTTTAGTGCTTCTTTTGCTCAATTGGTCGTTTAAAAATCTTTTTTCCAGTGCGGCAAGTCGTTTTAACACGGGCTTATTAAAAGGATTGGGTAAAGGACTTATTTACCTATTTGGACTGCCACTGCTCATTGTGGTCACATTCATGCTGATCATCGGCATTCCTATTGGTCTTTTCCTGGCGACATTCTACATCTTCAGTGTTGTATTTGGCCATTTGGTGACAGCCTTACTGTTGGCTCACTATTTAAATGAGAATAATGGTAGTAGTTGGAATTTTTGGACAATCACGTTACTGGCACTGGCTATTGCCATTGTTTTACGCCTGCTTATGTTCATCCCCTTTTTAGGAGCCCTCATATCAATTGCAGTGATTGCCATAGGATACGGATTGTTGTGGCTTGAGCTTATGGATAGAAGAAAAAGTAGATTAAAACTTACTAGTTGATGATGCAATTGAAAGAAAGCCATAATACGGTTCAGATTCCCTTAAAAAATGTAGTGCTCACAGGTCATTTATCCGTGCCGGACAGCGCTAAAGGATTGGTACTTTTCTCTCACGGTAGCGGGAGCAGCAGACTTAGTCCAAGAAACAATTTTGTAGCTAAGGTGCTACAGCAAAAGGGAATGGCCACTTTGCTGTTCGACCTATTGACCAAGAAGGAAGATGCGGTCTATGAAACCCGGTTTAATATTGACCTACTTACCCAAAGATTGATTGATACCACCCTTTGGGTGCAAACGCAGAAAAATACAGAAAACCTGCCTGTGGGTTATTTCGGTGCCAGCACGGGAGCGGCTTCGGCCATACGGGCAGCTGCTTTTTTTGGTAAAATCATTAAAGCTGTCGTCTCAAGAGGAGGTCGCCCAGATTTGGCCATGCACGAACTGCCCAAAGTTATGGCTCCAACCTTACTGGTTGTTGGTGGTTGGGACAGGATGGTCATAGATTTGAACCAAAAAGCCTACGACCAATTGAAATGTAAAAAGAGATTGGAAATAATTCCCCAGGCTTCACATTTATTCGAAGAGCCGGGTAAATTGGAAGAAGTGGCATCGATATCCGCAAAGTGGTTCGACCGCTGGCTGGGAGAAAAAGACTATTGAAAATGTTCAAAGATAGAATCGAAGCAGGATTGAAACTGGCAAACCAATTATCCCCTTATAAGAAGTACAAAGGAGATACTATTGTACTGGCTATTCCAAGGGGTGGCCTTCCTTTAGGGGCAATTGTAGCGAAAGCACTGGATGCACCTTTGGACGTGGTCCTGTCAAAAAAGATAGGGCATCCTTATAACAAGGAATATGCTATTGGGGCTGTGAGCATGGAAAACATGATTTTGAATGAAGCTGTTGGAGTGACCAAGAGCTATATTACTGAAGAAACAACCCGTATCCGTGAAAAACTCCGCAAAAGGCATGACCAATACTACAAGAACAGGTCCCCACAGGATTTAGGTGATAAAATTGTTATCATCATTGATGATGGCATTGCCACGGGCAACACAATAAAAGTGACAGCTCAACTGGTACACGATCAAAAACCGAAGAAAATTGTGGTAGCCATACCGGTGGCACCCCCTAATACAATAAGAAATTTGGAAAATTCTGAGTACATCGATGAGGTAATCTGTCTACATAAACCCCATAATTTTCATGCCGTGGGGCAGTTTTATGAAGAATTCGACCAAGTCGCGGATACTGAGGCTATGCAATTGTTGGAAGAGACCAATAAAATTGTCAACCCTTAATTACGGCCATTGGTTTCAACTTGGCCACTTTCTTGGCTATCCCCGAAGTTTCAACGGTATCGACCACAAGGTTAACATCCTTATAAGCCATAGGCGCCTCTTCGGCGATACCCCTATACGACCCCTCAACAAAAATGCCCTTTTCCTTCAGTTCCTGTTTCAAGACCGGAGCATTGACCTGTTTTTTGACAGCTGTTCTAGACAAACGTCTACCGGCACCATGGCAACACGAACCAAATGTCATTTCTTCGCTCTTCGCTGCACCGGCCAAAACATATGAACAAGTTCCCATACTGCCTGGAATGATGACTGGTTGCCCAACCTTGGCATATGCCTGGGGAATTTCATCTGAACCTGGACCGAAGGCCCTTGTAGCCCCTTTTCTGTGTACAATGACCTTTTGAGGTCTGTTTTCTATGGTATGTGTCTCTATTTTTGCAATGTTGTGTGCCACATCATACAAAAGTCTGAGCTCACCTCCATCTTCGCCAAAAACCGTTTCCCATGCATCGGCCACCTCAGCTGCTATGATCTGTCGGTTGCACCATGCAAAATTGGCAGCAGCGCACATGGCCTTAAAATAGTCTTGCCCCTCTTCTGAATTGAAAGGTACACAGGTAAGTTCCCTGTCCGGTATCTGTATTCCATATTTGGGCATAGCACGCATCATTGAACGAATATAGTCTGTGGCGACTTGATGTCCCAATCCACGAGATCCCGTATGAATCAGCACTACCACTTGGCCTTCACGTAGTCCATAGGTTTGTGCAATATCATCATCATAGATTTTCTCAACATAATCCACTTCAACAAAATGATTTCCAGAGCCAAGGGTGCCCAATTGATCAGCTCCTCTATTCTTGGCCATGATCGAAACAAGCGTAGGATCGGCAAAGGACAACCTGCCATTGCTTTCTATGTACTGTAAATCTTCCTTGGAACCATATCCGTGCTCAACGGCCCACTTAGCGCCCTTGATGAGTACTTCATTCATTTCATCCCCATAAACCCTTACATGGCCGCTTTTTCCCATTCCTGAAGGAATTTGGGCATTCAGTTCCTTCGAGAGTTTTTCCAAATGATTTTCTACCTCTTGGCGTTGTAATCTTGATACTTGCAACCGCACCCCACAATTGATGTCATAACCAATGCCGCCTGGTGAAATGGCCCCTTCCGGATGTGCGGTGGCCGCCACACCTCCTATGGGAAAACCATAGCCTTCATGAACATCGGGCATGACCAACGAGGCCTCTTTGATGCCTGGCAGGCACGCAACATTAACCAATTGGTTGAGCGATCGGTCATCCAAAATATCGTTCAAGAGGGTCTCGTTTGCCAAGATTCTGGCGGGTACATGCATATCCTGCCTAAATGACTTAGGAATTTCCCACAGATAATCCTCAATTTTTCGGATATCAGCTTTTCTTACTTTTTTCATCTAAATATCAAAAATGATATGGCTTTCCCAAGTGCCATCCTCGTTTCTTTTCACATAGGCCTCATGGTAGGTGACCCCTTTTATTTCTTCATCAAACCCATCGATCCATTTACCATATAGCTGTGCATCTATTTTGGTATTTGATAGTTCTGAAAAATAGATATTACAGAAAAGCGCTTTCTGAACATAGGTAAGCGACAGTATTTCTGATAAAAAATCGACCAAAAGGTTTGTGGGGTCGGTAGCGGTAATATTGAGCTTTATCAAACAGTCAAAATGGCCTTTCATATCACAACAGCCCTCTTTTAAGATATTGCTCATTGCCTTAAGGTTGTTCTCAAAAAGTTTTTTGTACGTAATGCCATGTACCTTTATTTCTACATCAGCGGTATGTGGCAATACCCGAATGTCCATTCCTTTGGGACTTTTCACATAGGAGCCCAACCTTTTACGATTTCTTGCCTGAACCGTTGTTTTTCTTTTATTTCCGCTGTATGCTTGAATAACATTCATTTTTTTAACGCTTTTACCACAACAAAGGAACCCTCTCCGGTTCCATCTTTTGGTATTTGTATTTCATTAATCTCCTTCAGATCACCAAATAATGTCTGGTTATATTTCAAATTTTTGAAACCTGTTTCCATGAGCAATTGCTCTATCCTGTCCACGGAATAGAAAACAGCATTTTTATAAAAATTACTTTGGTCTCGCTTAGCCAGATAAGACTGTGCGATATGCTGTTCCTTATCCAAAAAACCTACAATGACCGACCCATCGGACTTTAATACCCGATGAGCTTCTTTAAGGGCTTTTTTCAAGCTTTTGAGATGGCAAACGGTTACAAATAGTACAAAATCGAACTGCATGGCACTATAAGGTAATCGCTCTGCTGTGCCACTCATAATTTCAATCCCTCTTTTCATGGCCCTTTTGGCCATTTCAGAAGAAGGTTCGATTCCCTCTTTAATGCCCAATGGCACCGAAAACCTGCCTGTACCCAAGCCTACCTCAATGCCCCTAATGTTCTGGGGCAGTTCTAAAAACTGCTCTTGCAGAGCCAAAATTTCAGATTGGTAAACCGCCGGATGGTCTTCGTACCATTGCTCATATTGTGCTACATGTTCGTTAAAGGTTTCGATGGATGCCATAACGTTTTACTTTACCTAAATATGAGCGGAAAATAAAGAATACACAATGACGTAAATCAATTGTGTATTTTTAACATGGATTATATCGTTTGCAATTGGCTTAAAAAAATATGGCCCAAAAAAAGATCCTATTTCTGGGCCATACAATACCAAACTAATCGTTGGTCTACTCTTCCATAATACCAAAAGTAACTTTGGCATTCACGCGATACTCAGAAATCTGATTGTCATTGACTGTTACATACATATCCTTAATGTATACGGATTTGATATTTTGTACCGTCTTGGACACCTCATTAACGACATTTTGGACCGCATCTTCAAAACTCTCTGTGGAGTTTCCCAAGATTTCTATGACTTTTAATACTGACATAATTGAATTTTTTTGTGTTAGAAATAGGTTGTTTGACAACCCCGTCTGCTATAGAAACTCTCCTTTTTCATCAACCTTTACCCGAAGGACCTTGTCGCCATTTTCTAATTTTAACTTATACTTTTTGCTTACTCCCGTTTTGTCGTGGTAATTTACCAAGTAAACATCTTTGGTTATGGTCCACTCTGGAAAGCGATCTAAAACTGCCTCTTTGACCGCTTTGGGAAGATTAATGTTTTTAAACTTTTCTGCAGTCCGAAGAATCTTTCCATCCTTATCATATGCAGCTAGTATCTTACCTTCCGGAATAAAGAAATTGATGTTGTACAAATCGTAGTCGTCTTGATAATACTCAGAATCCTTTACATTGAAGGAAGCTACTTTTCTCCGAAGCATTTCCACTGGAATGGAGGCTTCCTCCTGCGTATCAATACTGTTCAGGTACTTGTAGTTGGTTGCGTAAACAACAACTTCTGATAGTTCTTCTGTTTTAATGACTTGGGCAAAACTAGGGATGGTCAGACCCAGAATTAAAAGACCGCATAGTAATTTTTTCATGATTTTAATATTTAGTTTAACAAGAAATGAGCCGTTTGGACCCATTCATACTTTTAATTCAAATGTATTGGGAAAGCCCTTGGCCCACAATGACCTAGATCAGTGTCACCAAGACTTGATTTCATGACAATCGTCATGGCACAGCGAAAAGATTGATGCTACTTTAACCCTATGATATTTTTATTTCAGTTTATTTTTAGAAAATTGATGGTATGAACGAACAATTTGAGGTTATTAAATCAACTGGAGAAAAGGCCCCATTCTCGCTAAAAAAACTTAAAGCCTCTTTAAAAAAGTCTGGTGCCAGTCGTCAGGTTGTGGAACACATAGTACAGACCATCGCCAATGAACTGTACCCTGAGATCACTACGGCGGAAATCCACAACAGAGCCTTTGCACTGTTGAAAAAAGAACAGTCAACATTTGCTTCAAAATACAAGCTGAAGAAAGCCATCTACGAATTGGGGCCAACGGGATTTCCATTTGAAAGATTTGTGGGCCAATTATTAAACTATTCAGGTTACACCGTTGAAGTAGGACAAATAGTACAAGGGTTTTGCGTAAAACACGAAATAGACATACTGGCCGAAAATAGTGATTGTTTTATTCTGGTGGAGTGCAAATTTCACAGTGATAAGACCAAAAAATCCAATGTAAAGGACCCCCTTTATATCCATAGTAGATTTAGCGATGTTCAAAAACTATGGAATGGCGCAGACGATAAAAAGCTCTTAAAAGAGGGATGGCTCGTGACCAATACCCGTTTCACAGCCGATGCTTTGCAGTATGGAAGTTGTGCTAAGTTATTTTTATTGGGTTGGAACCATCCAAAGGACAATGCATTAAAAGACCGAATAGATCGTTTTGGTCTATATCCCATAACGGTTTCCACGCTGCTCACCAAACGGGAAAAGGACTTTTTGTTGAGCAGGGATGTGGTGCTTTGCAGACAACTTTTGGGCGACCGCTTCTTTTTAGATCATTTGGGGGTTTCCGATACACGAAAAAAAAAGATTTTAGAAGAGATGAAAATGCTCTGTACACTTAACAATATGCAAGATGCCATTGATTAAGGTGCGCTTTCTTGGGGCCGCTGGAACGGTAACAGGTTCAAAATTCTATCTGGAAACACCCGAAAAGAACATCATGATAGATTGCGGTATGTTCCAAGGCCTAAAAGAGTTGCGGCTGAAAAATTGGGAACCCCTACCTATCGATGTCAAAAAACTGGATGCCGTATTGCTGACCCATGGCCATTTGGACCATACCGGATATCTCCCCAAAATATTTAATGCAGGGTTTAGAGGGCCTGTATATGGTACTGCGCCCACTTTGGACATTGCTGAAATCATTCTTTGTGACAGTGCAAAAATCCATGAAGAAGAAGCCGAACGAGCGAATGTAGAAGGGTACACCAAACATTCACCCGCCTTGCCTTTTTATACTTTAAAAGAAGCCGAGTTTACGCTGAATTTTTTTAAACCTCAAAAACGGGATGTCTGGCATAGCCTATCCGAAAATATCAAATATCGCTTTCGCTATAACGGTCATATCATAGGCGCTACGTTTATCGAAATAGATATTTATGGAAAACGCTTCGTTTTTTCCGGAGATATCGGAAGACTGGAGGATTCCTTGCTTGCACCTTCCGAACGCCCCGAATGGGCAGACTATCTTTTTATGGAAAGCACATATGGTGATAAAAATCATCCAGAAGAAAACGTGGAAGCGCTTTTAGCCAATTTGGTTAAGCAAACCATACACCAAAAAGGACATTTGATTATCCCATCCTTTGCCGTGGAGCGTTTACAGTCACTTATGTACCTGTTGTGGCATATGTATAGGAAAAACAAGATTCCAAATATTCCAATTTATGTGGATAGCCCTATGGGCAACGATGTTCTTTCCATTTTTGAAAAACATCCACAATGGCACCGTTTGCCCATGAACGAATATAGAGCCATGTGCAATCACATAAATATTGTGCAATCTTACAGGGAAACATGGGAAACTATTGATGATCGGAGACCAAAAATCATAATTGCCGGTAGTGGTATGGTCACCGGAGGCCGGGTACTCACCTACTTACAACAACTTATGGATAGACCGTCCACCACAGTACTTTTGGTAGGATATATGGCAGAAGGAACACGTGGGAGACAATTGCTTGAAGGAACTGAAGAACTTAAAATCTATGGCAAAAACTATCCAGTCAAAGCTCAAATTGAACATTTGGAAAGTCTTTCGGCCCATGCGGATCAAAACGAATTGATAAACTGGTTAAGGGGCGTACGAAATATACCGGAGAATACATTTCTAATACACGGTGAATCTAACGTACTTAATGCTTTTCAAACCAAGATTACAAATACTTTTGGCTGGCATACAACAATACCAAAATTGAACGAGGTGTTTACTCTGGTGGTTTAGCGGTCAGAACAAATAAGGATTGGCTATTTTTGTTTTACGAGGCATTTTCGAATGGCTCTTAACAGATCTTCAAAATCGAAAGGTTTTACCAAATAGTCATCGGCACCCGAGTCTAACCCTTTTTTTATATCGGTGTTTTCAGACTTTGCACTGGAAAAAATAAAGGGTATCTTTTTAAACCTTGGATGTTTGCCTAATTTTTGTAATAAGGTAAGTCCGTCCATTTTGGGCATTAAAAGGTCGCAAATAATAAGATCGGGGGGCGAAAGCATTATCTTTTCCATCCCTCTTTTCCCATCACTTGCGGTCATCACCATATAGCCTTCAAGTTCGAGAAGTTCGGCGGTATTGTCTAAGATACAGGTGTCATCTTCAATAATCAATATACGTGCACCGGTCATATGAAGAATTTGTTGGTCAAGGCATTGTGGGGATTTAGATAAAGATACGTATTTGAAAGAATAATCTGCAATACTTGAATAAGTTTTCTGGAATGACTAAAGTCATTCCGGAAATTTGAATAGTGTTCTAGTTTTGGATAAAATTAGGGCAATGATAAAAGAGTTGAAACCAGAAGAGTGTAAAGGACTGCTCAAAAACCATTATGTGGGCAGATTGGCCTACCTAGCAGGGAAGGTTCCATTTGTAGCTCCCATTACCTACTTCTATTATAGCGAAGATGGCAATGATAGCATTATCAGTTATTCTCTTGAAGGCCATAAAATTGATGCCATGCGAAATCATCAAAATGTATCCCTACAGGTAGATGAAATTGAATCGATAAACAAATGGAAATCGGTTTTGGCACATGGAGCGTTTGAAGAACTTCATCAGATAGATGCCAAAAGACTATTGCACAAGTTTGCACAAGGAGTAAAAGATCTCATCAATCGTGATCCTGACAAAAATGTTCAGTTCATCCAGGATTTTTCCAGCAAATTACAGGCTGAGAATGATTCACCTATTGTATATCGAATTAACATCCATGAAATAACAGGAAAACAAAGGGAAGGTTAAACCAAATGCCTCCCTTTATTTCTGACGGTAGATTTGCATTTTTATCCAAACACAATTCCAACTATTTGATTCGACCAAAGGAATCATTCAAAGGGAACAAAGTAAAAGGGAACTGGCGTAAACCTGAAAAACATGGCTATCCACATTAAACACTTCAATGAAATAAGAATAGGCAATATACCCGAGGTAGGTGGTAAAAATGCCTCTTTGGGAGAGATGTATAATCAATTGACCCAACAGGGGGTTCGTGTACCCGATGGATTTTCAACCACGGCAAAAGCTTTTTGGACCTTCCTGGACGAAAACTCCCTACGCAAACCCTTGCAAAAAATACTTGGAGCATTGGATACCAAAACCTATTCGAATTTGGCCAAAACAGGTGAAAAAGCAAGAAATCTGATCTTAAATGGACACTTTTCCCCGAACTTTTCAAAAGAAATAATCGATACCTATAAAAAACTGTCAAAAGATAGGCCAATTGCGGTAGCCGTTCGCAGTAGTGCAACAGCCGAGGATCTTCCCAGTGCAAGTTTTGCAGGCCAACATGATACATTTCTAAACATTCGAGGGAAAAACGCCTTGCTTGAAGCAGTTAAAAAATGTTTTGCTTCGCTCTATACCAATCGCGCCATTAAGTATCGAGAAGATAAAGGTTTTGCACACAATGACGTGGCACTATCGGTAGGTGTACAGAAAATGGTAAGGGCCGACAAAGGTTGCTCGGGCGTGGGCTTTACCATTGAACCTGAATCTGGTTTTGAAAATGCAATCCTGCTTTCTGGCGTATGGGGGCTAGGTGAGAACATTGTTCAGGGTAATGTCAACCCTGACGAATTTTATGTTTTTAAACCAGCTTTGCAAAAAGGCCATTTTCCGATTTTTCAGAAGAAAATGGGTGATAAGCGACTGACCATGGTTTACAGCAAGAAAAAAAACGGAGGCACAACAGTCAACACCCCAACTCCCCGTTCAAAACAAGAACAATTTATACTCACTGATGATGAAATTGTTCAAATGGCCCATTGGGCCCTTGCCATTGAGCAACATTACCAAAAACCCATGGACATCGAATGGGCCAAAGACGGCATTACCCAAGAACTCTTTGTTTTACAAGCACGACCGGAAACGGTACACCAACAAAGGAACAAAAACATCCATATTGAGTATAAACTACTAGAAAAGGGTATGGTACTGACCACAGGCAACGCAGTGGGCTCAAAGATCAAAATTGGAACGGCACTACAATTGGGTTCACCAAAAGAAGCCAAAAATCTTAGACCTGAACACATCATTGTTACCGATACCATAACCCCCGATTGGGATCCTTTGTTAAAACAGGTGGGCGGTATAATCACCAATAAAGGCGGTCGTACGAGCCATGCCGCCATCGTTGCCCGTGAACTGGGGGTCCCCGCAATTGTGGGCTGCGGCAATGCCACCAGTACAATACAAGATGAACAGGTCATTACAGTTTCATGTGCTCAAGGAAAAACGGGTTACGTGTATGGCGGAAAACTTGATTATGAGGAAACCGAAGTGGATTTTTCAAACATCCATCTGCCTAAAACCGAGGTTAAGATGATATTGGCCGACCCTGAAAATGCCTTTCAGCTTTCATTTTATCCCAATATGGGTGTAGGGCTTTTACGGATGGAATTCATTATCACCCATTTTGTAAAGATACACCCCATGGCATTGGTCAAGTTTGAATTGATAAAGAACATGGACGCTATTAGAAAGATTGAAAAACTGACCAAAGGATATGTAAAAAAGACCGACTACTTTGTAGACCAACTCGCCCAAGGGATTGCCACAATCGCCGCAGCCTTTTATCCAAAAGAAGTGATTGTTCGACTTAGTGATTTCAAGACAAATGAATACGCCAACCTTATTGGGGGTAAGGATTTTGAGCCCAAAGAAGAGAATCCCATGCTAGGTTTTAGGGGTGCTAGCCGATATTACAGCGAATTGTACAAAGAAGGATTTGCCCTTGAGTGTGCGGCCATTAAAAAAGTGCGGGAGGCCATGGGCCTACAAAATCTTAAAGTAATGGTCCCTTTTTGCCGTACTTTGGAAGAAGCCCGAAAAACGTTGGACATTATGGGTCAAAATGGACTCAAACGTAGTGAAAATGGCCTTGAAATCTATACCATGGTAGAAATACCTAGCAATGTGATTTTAGCAAGAGAGTTCGCCAAATTATTCGATGGTTTTTCCATAGGTTCAAACGACCTAACACAGCTCACCCTAGGCGTAGACCGCGACTCAGAAATTATGGGCAAACTTTTTGATGAGAACGACCCTGCCGCCAAACGAATGATAGCCATGGCCATTGATGCAGCCCGTGAAACAAACACCAAGATAGGGCTCTGTGGGCAAGCGCCCAGCGATTTTCCTGATTTCGCCACTTTCTTGGTCCAAGAAGGCATAGATAGTATTTCTTTTAACCCTGATGCCTTGTTGCAGGGCATCGAGAACATTAACAAGGCTGAAGAAAAATTGCCGGACAGGATAAATAAGGTTTCTGAAAAACTTCATTAAATCATGCAAAGTATCACCAAATTGGTTACAAACCATCTAAGAAAGGGCATTTGCTTAGAACGGCTGTATATGTTAAAAATTGAAAAAAAATTCCAAACTGACCTAAGTCATTTCAAAATTTGGTTTTCGAACCTATATTCGTGTCATAATCGATAATTAGTATCGTTCTTTGAAAAGAAACACATTGGATTTTTGATCGTGGGGATAAAAAATCTATGGAAAAGGAAGAAGTTACAATGCTCTTTACACCTTTTGAGTCAAGAAAAGGTTTAGCAATAAGCCTAAGTAAGGTCCAGTGTAAGTGGTCATTGGGTGGAGTAACATCTTCTTTGGAACCGGAACATTTCGATGTTCCGGTTTCTTTTATAAAAACTACGTTCTTTTAACACAGTATAGGACTTCTAAGCAACAATGCCTTAGCGGTCATAAATGGGTATCGCGAGTATCCTGTCGGTCTTGACATCTTTTGGTTTACGTATTCGATACGTTCCGAATCGGATGACAAAATAGGCATTTGCGATGCCGAAATTAAAGGACTGGAACACCCTACTGTTCCAGTCTTTTAAAATAACAAAGGAAAATTCAATATTACCGCAAGGTGGTATTGGGTGTAAGTTGTGATGCAGTCACCTGTTAAACGTTAATCCTTGTTTTATTTTAGCAATAAGATGACTTAAGGATTGTCGAAACACATGGACCTAATTACAACTTATAAAGGAAACAGGAGGCCACTGGCTTCCTGTTTTCATTTTGAACCTTCCCAACTCATTTAAAAAAGACCCAAAAACAACAGAAAAGATTATTAGATAAAATGGAATATTATTTAAGCAAAGTAGTAAGAGATTCTTCTTTTGAAGAAGTCGTGGAAAGAACGATTGAAGCATTGAAACAGGAAGGCTTCGGAATACTTAGTGAAATTGACATCAGGGCTACCCTTAAGAAAAAGTTGGACGTCAATTTTCCCAACTACAAAATTCTTGGTGCGTGCAACCCTCCTTTCGCTTATAAGGCCCTCAAGGCTGAAGATAAGATAGGCACCATGTTGCCTTGCAACGTTATTGTGCGTGAAGCGGATGGCGAAACCATTGAAGTAGCTGCCGTTGATCCCATAGCGTCAATGATGGCCGTTGGAAACGAATCCTTGGCAGGTATAGCTGAAGAGGTACGCGATAAATTGAAAAAAGCGGTCAATAGTCTTTAGTTGTTTTACGGCTGTTGATTAAGCCAACAGTTAACCTGACCAATATCATTGAAAATCCCTATCCACAACCTTAACTTTAAAACAGTGCAATAGGTTATGGATACATTAAAACTCGAACGCTTTACCTCTTTAGATTTAGGACTGCCCATTTGGGATCGTATATTTACCATTGCCCCTTTAGTTGCCATAGGCACCAAGGAAGGTGATGGCTATGACATGGCTCCAAAACACATGGCCATGCCAATGGGTTGGGACCATTATTTTGGCTTTGTCTGCACCCCAAAACATGGTACCTACCAAAACATAAAAAGTAATGGGAGGTTCACAGTAAGTTTTCCCAAACCTGATCAAATCGTCTTTACCTCGCTGAGCGCTTCCCCGCGTTTAGAGGACATTTCCAAGTCCAAGGGAACTTTGAGCACGCTCCCTCTGGTGCAAGCCGTTACCATGGATGCACCACTTTTACGGGATGCCTATTTATATCTAGAATGTGAACTGTACAAAATTATTGATGGGTTTAATGAAAATAGCCTCATTACGGGCACTATAAAGGCTGCCCACGCACACAATGATTATCTGCGGGTTTTTGAAAAAGACGAAAGGGAACAATTGCAAAAAAATCCCCTCTTGGCCTATATCGCACCAAATAGATATGCAAAAATTGGAGAGACTTACACCTTTCCTTTTCCTAAAGACTTTAAAAAATGATATGCATGGCTACGGATATTGCTTCGGAAGTATTGGATTATCTAAAAGCACACCAAGAAGAACAAGTGGAGCTACTCAAACAATTGGTAAAACTGGAATCTCCCTCAAATGATGTAGAGTCACAAATAGAAATCCTTCGATTCCTAGGAAAAAAATTGAATGAACTTGATTTTCATACAGTACATATGCCAGGGTCAAAAACAGGTGGTTATCTCTACGCGCGTCCAAAGAATGGTAACAGGCAAAGATCGTTACAGCTCCTTTTGGGCCATTGCGATACGGTTTGGAAAAAGGAAACGCTTAAAGAGATGCCTATCTTAAAGCGTAATGGCAAACTCACCGGTCCTGGAATCTATGATATGAAAGCGGGACTTACCCAAATGATTTTTTCCATAAAGGCCATCAAGGAATTGGGCCTAAGCCCATCTTTGACCCCTGTAGTACTCATTAACTCCGATGAGGAAATTGGCAGTAGAGAATCGCGAAACGCCATTAAAAGATTAGCAAAAATCAGCGAACGAGTTTTTGTCATGGAACCTCCGTTGGGCCTAGAGGGAAAATTAAAAACCGCTCGAAAAGGTATAGGCCGTTTTACAATTACTGTAACTGGTAAGGCAGCCCATGCGGGTTTGGACCCGGGTAAGGGCATCAATGCTATCGTGGAACTTTCCCATCAAGTGCAACAACTCTTTGCAATGAACGATTTTGAAAAGGGAATTACCGTAAATGTGGGAACCATACAAGGAGGAATATCGCCTAATGTAGTGGCTCCCCAAGGAAAAGCTGTTATAGACGTTCGAGTATCGAACAACAAAGATGGCAAAGCCATAACCAAAAAAATATATGGATTAAAACCAAGCATCCCTGATGTAAAGATTCAAATAGAGGGTGGTATGGGCCGACTACCCATGGAACGTACTCCTAGAAACCAGAAGCTTTGGAAATTGGCCAAAGCAAAAGCCTTGTTCTTAGGATTGGAATTGGAAGAGGCAACTGCAGGAGGTGGTTCTGATGGTAATACCACCAGCCCGTATACAGCCACATTGGATGGACTTGGCACAACCGGTGATGGCGCTCATGCCTTGCACGAATATATTTTTACAAATCAATTGTCCCAAAGGACTGCATTGTTGACATTATTGCTTTTATCAGACTCAGTAAAAGAATAACATTATGGACCACAAATATATATATGCCTCATTAACTCGAATATCCGATTTACACAAAGAAGGATTCGAAGTTAAACCCATACCTAAAAAACAATGGGAAACTGGAGATTATGTTATCTGCAGAATAACGAATCCTGGGAGTAATGCCCTCAATCTTGAGCTACCCAGCGGAAGGATGCGTGGCGTCATCGGAGGGGAACAACTTATAGGTGCCTTGGGAGAACGTTATGCCACTTTGGAAGCAACAGGCACTTGGAAAGAAGTCAAGGACGACCTAAAAATGCACGTGCTGACTGCTGCCGGACTACTGGGAAAACTCACTTCAAAATCAGCCTTTATCCCCAACATGATGGAAGTCGTATACTTGGGGCATACCCATCGCAATGGGAAAAAACTGAATATGCACGATTTTGTAAAACCTGTAAAACCCGTTCACTTTGAAACACCAGTTATCCTTTTTATGGGCACTTCAATGTCCGCTGGCAAAACCACCTCGGCACGCATTGTAACCCATCTATTTAAAATGGCAGGGTATAAGGTTGCAGGGGCCAAGTTGACGGGTGCAGGACGGTTCAAAGACATACTTGCCATCAAAGATGTGGGTGCGGACAGCATACTTGATTTTGTAGATGCCGGTCTCCCCTCTTCCATTTGTCCAAGAGAGAGGTACCAAGAAGCACTGCAACAAATGCTTGGTAGAATCCAAAATGAAAAAGCAGATATAGTCATAATTGAAATTGGCGCCTCTCCTCTAGAACCCTATAATGGAGCGACCGCCTTCGAGGCCATCAAGGAACAGATAAGGTGCATTGTTTTAGCTGCTTCAGATCCTTATGCCGTACATGGGCTTATGAAGGCGTTTGATGTTGTTCCAGATATTGTGACTGGAATTGCTTCCAACACACTCGCTGGAATCCAAATGGTTGAAAAACTATGTGGCGTAAAAGCACTTAACCTGATTGACGCCAAAAACACCGAGGAATTGAAGCAAATCCTTTCCGATAGGACAGGATTTTCACTGGAATAAAAAGAAATGCTCACAGAAAACAGCATACAAATTTTAAAGGCCCGCTACTTACTAAAACGAGAGGACGGTAAAATCTTGGAAACACCAAGGGAGCTTTTTCAACGGGTGGCCCAACATGTAACAATTATAGAGACCAAGAACCAATCACAATGGGCAGATACTTTCTTTAATGCTATGGCCAACCTCGAATTTCTACCAAATTCACCTACTCTAATGAACGCTGGTCTCGAAAATGGTCAGTTGAGTGCCTGTTTCGTATTACCCGTAGAAGATGGTCTCAGTTCCATTTTCGAAACGTTAAAAAATGCTGCTTTAATCCACCAAAGTGGTGGAGGTACTGGATACAACTTCTCAAAACTCAGGCCTAAGGGTGACCAGGTAAGTGCTTCAGGAGGGGTATCTTCTGGGCCAATAGCTTTCCTGAAGCTATATGATTCCGCGACGGAACATGTGAAACAAGGAGGTAGGCGACGAGGTGCCAATATGGGTATTCTGAATGTAGATCATCCAGATATTCGAGAATTTATCTATGCCAAATCGAAAGAAGGTAGTCTTGAAAATTTTAACATCTCTGTGGGAATCACGGATGATTTCATGCAAGCGGTGAAGGATAACGCAGATTGGAACTTGGTCAATCCAAGAACCAAAAAAGTTCAGAAAACGATACGTGCAGTGCAACTATGGGATGCAATTGTTAAATCGGCATGGCACACCGGGGATCCCGGTATCATTTTTTTGGATACCATAAATCGCGACAATCCAACTCCCGGACAGGGTCGGATAGAAAGTACCAATCCCTGTGGTGAGGTTCCGTTATTGGATTATGAAAGCTGTAATCTCGGTTCGTTAAACCTCATGAAAGTACTCAAAAAAGAAGACGGCAAGCCAATCGTGGATTGGGCCAAACTAGAATCGTTGATCTCAGTTGCCATTCGTTTTCTGGACAATGTAATCTCTACAAATCATTACGTACTACCACAAATCAAAAAAAGAAGCACTAACAACCGTAAAATAGGCCTAGGAGTTATGGGATGGGCAGAACTGTTGATTTCATTGGGAATCCCCTATGATTCCGACGATGCTGTTCGTTTGGGAGAACAACTTATGGAGTTCATCAAAGTTAAGAGTTATGAGGCTTCTCGTGCTTTGGCAAAGGAGCGGGGAACATTTGCATCTTGGGAGCAAAGTATTCACTATCCACATGCACCTATTAGAAATGCCACTTGCAATAGCATAGCTCCCACAGGTACTATTTCGGTAATTGCTGGTACATCATATTCCATAGAACCTTTGTATGCCCTTGCCTTTAAACGGGTTGGTATTCTGGAAAATAAGACCCAAATGGAACTTAACAGTATTTTCGTTAGTGAAATGAAGCTATTGGGGCTATGGAATGAAAAGACGAAAGCGAAGGTTTTGGAAACGGGAAGTGTTCAACATATTAAGTACATTCCTGTAGATGTAAAACGTTTGTTCAAGACCAGCATGGAAATTCCTTGGAAATATCATCTATTGCATCAGAAGGCCTTTCAGAAGCATACTGACAATGCCGTTTCCAAAACCATCAATCTACCCAAAACAGTTTCTTTAAAAGATGTTTCAAAAATTTATAAAATGGCTTGGGAGTATGGGTTAAAGGGCATCACCATTTATCGTGATGGCAGCAAAGAGAGACAAGTGCTCCAAAAATGCAGTTTTGAGGTAAATACTGTATGTTGAATCACTATATCCTTGATTCCAAATGGAAAATTGGGAATTAAATATCCTTACTGAATGAAAAGTAACTTTTGGCACAATCGTAACATAGTTTTATTGTTTCCCGTATTCGGAATGATTCTATTTGTGTTGCTTTACATATTGGCGGCCCTTGCCTACCCAGGTGGGTCATATACCAATCCCAATCACGATGCCTTTAGTTTTTGGAACAATTATCTCTGTGATTTGTTGGACACCTATACGGTGAGCGGTGTTTTAAATTCCGGCCGTATTTTTGCTAGGCTGGCCCTGTTGGTACTTTGCCTAAGCCTCATATTGCTATGGTATCATCTTCCCAAACTTTTTTCAAGTAAAAACAAGTACCATCGTATTATGCAGATAAGCGGAATTATATCATTGGGCATTACACTGCTTTTGTCGGATGGCAACCATGATTTAATTGTTCGAATTGCTGGGGTATTTGGTGTGATTGCCCTGCTGGCTACTTTTGTTGAGCTCTTCAAAGCCAAGTTTTATTTCCTTTTTTCCCTTGGGATTTTTTGCTTGATCATCTTTTTTATCAATTACTACATTTATGAGACCGGCGTTTATATAGGGATACTTCCGATAATCCAGAAAGTAACATTTGCTGGGTTTATTTGTTGGTTTCTACTGCTCAATATTTTATTATATCGTAAACAAAATACCGTTTTTGAATTGTAAAGAAATTTATAGCTGAGGACAGTGGTTGGGGTAAAACCAAAAAGGGACTTGCAAAATAAGTTTTAGGTTATTAGTAACTCCTTTTCTCTAAATTTTTCGTAAATTAAAAAAACATATTTCCTCACAAATATTCCAAAAACTTAAATACGTTCAGCTATGAATCTTCCACTCTTCTTCTCTATTTTACTTGGTATTATTTTACTTGCCGGCATACGCATCGTTTTTGAATACAAAAGGGCATTGAAGTTTCGTTTTGGTAAGTATGTCAAAACGTTGCAACCCGGTTTTCGATGGATTATTCCCCTAGTGGAAACCATTCAAGTGGTTGATATCCGAGTTATCACAATCAATATTGTATCGCAAGAGGTCATGACCGAGGATAATGTGCCTTGTAGCATCGACGGTGTTGTATTCTTTAAAATAAATGACCCGGAAAAGGCTGTTCTGGAGGTGGAAGAGTATCATTTTGCCATAACTCAACTCTCTCAAGCAGCCCTCCGGGATGTCTGTGGGAAAGTAGAACTGGATACCATTCTATCCAAAAGAGAGGAAATGGGCAAGAACATCAAAAGTATTGTGGAAACAGAAACCCATCATTGGGGCATTGAAATCATCGATGTAAAAATCAAAGACATTCAACTACCAGAAAACATGAGAAGGATGATGGCAAACCAAGCCGAGGCCGAACGTTCCCGCAGGGCCCGAATCATTTTGGCAGAAGCTGAGAATCAGGCTGCTGCAAAATTGTTGGAGGCGGGTCTTCAAATAGACAAATCTCCCTCAGCCATCAAATTACGGCTGTACCAGACCTTATCGAACATTGCAGCCGAAAAGAATTCCACTATTCTATTTCCCTTTCCAGAAGAGGTGTTGCCCAGAAAGTCCAAAGAAACCGGTTCACAATAGAAAGAATTCGTATTCTTTGTTTTTATAATTAGCCTACCTTCTAATGAACCGAGCAATCCCTGCGGGTACTGGGTAAGTGTGTCAGAAACACAATGAGTATGCCCAACATGGTGTAAGCAAAATGAAGTAGCCCAAATTCAATGCCGAAAAAGAGCTGCATGTTGATCCAAAGTATCAGTAACAATCCCGAATAATACGAAAATGTCCATGACCAATGCTGGTCTTTATAAGGATTCATCTTCTGCATCCATTTTTTTTCTTTTCTGACAATCAATCCGTAAACTGCCAAAAGTGGGAAAATCCCGAAAAGAGTTATCAAAAAAAAGCCTGGAATCAAAAAATCCTTAAAAGGTGACCTTTGCAACTGGTCAAGCAATTCCGGTGGGAAACCGATGCTCTCACCCGAAGGGTCCATGACTAAACTGAATCCAGATGGAATGGCGCCAATCGCTAAAAAAATGAGCAATGCTATCAACAGATAACTCGAAATCGTTCTTTTCATTTGAATTTACCGTTTTGAGATTTCCTTTCTTTCTTTAATCTTCCTTAACCCTAAACCTTAAGGTATCTTTCCTCCTTATCAATAAAAATGACCTCAATCACTCTAAATACGTTCCTATTGTGCTTTTTAAGGATTAGAATGCATTTTCGTAGATGATCAGAATCATTTTCTAGAATCCAAAGGGCCATTAATTTGACATATTGAATTAAATGTGTACCGAATTAAAACAATTTAAGAATTTGGAAAAGTATATTTAGCCAGTTATGGAATATAAAAATGATATGAAAATCTTTTCAGTCACCAAAAAAGGCATATTATTCTATAGTGAATCAAAAGAATGTAAAATACACTGTTAAATCCGACCTTAATGAAAGCCTTGGTATTTGAAAAATACGGTCCTCCTGAAATAATGAAATTTGCAGAAGTGCAAAAACCAAAACCCAAGGAAAATGAAGTGCTTGTCAATGTCCATGCGGTATCCTTGAATGGATCGGATTTTGAATTTCTAACCGCTAAGCCTGCCTATATTTGCATGTTCGGGCCTTTTAAACCAAAGTACAGGATTGTTGGGTCAGATATTGCCGGTGTTGTGGAGGAAATTGGCAGCCAAGTGACTTCATTTAGACCCGGAGACGCTGTGTTCGGTGATACGCTGAACCACGGTCTGGGTGGTCTTGCTGAGTACATCTGTGTGCCAGACAGCGCATTGATCCTAAAGCCCATAGGCATGACCTTTGCAGAAGCGTCGGCTATACCACAAGCTTCAACCGTGGCCCTCCAGGGCCTTAGAGACAAGGGAAAAATACAGCAGGGACATCAGGTTTTGATCAATGGTGCTGGTGGCGGCTCGGGTATGTTTGCCATTCAAATGGCTAAAATGTTCGGTGCGGAAGTGACAGGGGTGGACAGCTCAGAGAAATTGGAGTTCATGCGTGCTATTGGCTCAGACCACGTATTGGATTATCAAATAGAGGATTTTTCCCAAGGCAAAAGAAGTTACGATTTGATTCTCGATTTTGCCGCCCATCAATCTATTTTCGATATCAAACGCGCTTTAAAACCACATGGGAAATATGTGATTGTAGGAGGCTCGGTTCCCAATATTCTTCAAACCTTGACCATTGGGGCTATACTGTCGCAATTTGGTAGCAAAAAAATGGGAATGCTTTTGCACAAACAAAACCACAAAGATTTGGGGTACGTGGTGGACCTTATCAATGAAGGAAAAATCAAAATCATGATAGACAAGTATTACCCGTACGAAAAGTCCGTGGAGGCACTCCGTTATCTTATGGATGGTCATGCCAAGGGAAAGGTGATCATATCCCTAAAAAATGAAAAGGCCTAGGTTGTTGTATCTAACAAATTAACCTCTAAGTAAGAATCAGTATTGATTAAAACCAAAGACAATGTCAACATTTGATAAGCCCACCAAAAGTATGCAATTATCACTTCGCCAAGCAGGATTGACGGCAGGTTGGGGGTTGTTGTTGATGACCTTTTTTGCGCTCTATGCCTTCTACTATGTTTTTGAAAACCTAATTGTACCTGAAGATGTAAACACCACCGTTGAAAACATTATGGGAAATGAACAACAATTCCGAATTGGTATTTGCAGCTATTTGGTAGTTATTATCCTTGACATTCTGGTGGCTTGGGCACTCTACGTGTTTCTTAAACCAGTTAACAGCAATATTTCTTTATTGACCGCATGGTTTCGGTTGATTTATTCAGGCATTTATGCAGTCGCCTTGGCAAATTATTTTAAGGTGCTGGAGTTTTTGAACAGTACAGAACTCTTGAGCGAATCAGGAAGAAATGGGCTAAATGCAGAAATAATGCTTTCCCTCAATGCATTTAATGATACTTGGGCCATTGGATTCGCGTTTTTTGGCCTTCATCTTTTTTTATTGGGCTATTTGGCCTTTAAGGCAGACTACGTCCCAAAAATTTGGGGAGTCCTATTACTGATTGCCGGTCTGAGTTATTTGATTGATTATTTTTTTCGTTTTCTCTTTCCTGAAGTCAATCTCCCTCTAAGCACCTATTTAGGTTGGGGTGAACCTGTATTTATGTTTTGGCTGTTGTTCAAAGGAGGGAAATCGGTACAAAAAAAATAGTAAAAAAGGATTTCTTGCCCATGAACTCATTTCCATTAGACAATTTTTTCTGATCAAGTTAATCTGCAAAACAAATTCAGATATAAACGATACAATACTGATATTCATCATTTTAAAATGTGGTTATCAGCACTAACTTCACCTCGCCTATTGCAATTCAGGAAAAGTAAATCCCTGTCTTACGGTTCCCATAAACATTACCTACCTCTAGTGCGTTGGTCCAACAACCAGTCGGATTGATATTAAACTACAACACCATGAAATACAACACTATTGTTCTCGGAGGAGGTTTGGCCGGGCTGACCGCAGGAGCCACCCTAGCAAAATTCGGAAAGAAAGTGCTGTTGTTGGAACAGCACCATAAACCCGGTGGTTGTGCGACCACCTTTAAACGAGGAGATTTTATCATAGAAGTTGGCCTACATGAAATGAGCGGTATAGTGGAGAATGGTACGATTCCACAAATTTTCGAAATGCTCGAAGTCGATCAAGAGGTCGATCTACTGAAAGTACCGGAATTCTATGCCGCCTATTCAGATCGGGGGAAATTCGTGTTCCCGCATGGCTATGATGCAGTGACCAAGGCGCTGATCGACAGATACCCAGAGGATGCAAAAGGAATCAAGCGCTTCTTGAAAGTGCTCGCAGGAATCCGAAAGGAAGGGACCAATCAACCGCGTTCGCGATGGGTAAAAAAGCTCATCTATCCGTTGATGCCCCTGCTCTACCCGAATCTTGTGGAAGCCGATAGACATACGGTCGGATCCTGGTTGGATAAGTACATCACCAATGAAAACGCAAAAATCGATCTAGTGGCACACCTTGCCTATTGGGGCGATGATCCCTATACCCTATCGATGTTCTACTATGGGTTGCCTTTTTCCGGCTTTATCCAGAATGGTGGTCACTTTATAAAAGGGGGGTCCCAACAGTTGTCCAATCATCTCGCAACATACATTGAAAAGAAGGGTGGCACTGTTCTACTTGGTAAAAAGGTAGAGAAGATCGTCACTGATAACGGGCGAGTGGCGGGAGTCACCTTTCGTGATCCATTTAACAACAACTTGGAACCCGTCACTGTTTCTTGTGATAATGCAATCGCCAATTGCGCCATTCCCTTGGTACCAGCTATGCTGGATGAGCCCTTTGCCAGTTCTTTGAAGGAAAGCATCGATGACAAAATCAATTCTTGCTCGCTATTGTGCATGTACCTCGGTTTCAGCAAGGATGTGGAGGAATTCGGAGTGAAACATTACTCGAATGTCATCGAGGGTGAGGATGTCAAATCCTTGAAAGACGTCAAGCCCAACCACCAGGGCGATTGGTCGAAGCGCAGATTCATTTTTGTAGACTATGGTAAGGTAGATGCCCAACTGTCACCACCCGGCAAATCAGAAGGAGTGATCTGTACGGTCGATTATCTGCAAGACTGGAAAGACCTGAACGAGGAAGACTACAAGGCGAAGAAGGAAGAAGTGGCCCAGATACTGTTACAACGATTGGAGAAACAGTTTCCTGGAATTCGGGATAGTATTGAATACTACGAAGTTTCTACATCAAAAACGATTCAACGATATACTTCGAATCCCAGTGGATCGGTGTACGGTTATGCCCAAACCAAAAAACAAACAGGAGACAAGCGATTCAGAAACAATTTCTTGATACCCAATTTGTATTTCGCATCGGCATGGGCCTTTCCAGGTGGAGGATTCGAAGGAAGCATCACGGGAGGATTCTTAGCTGCATTACAGATGAATCGAGACAAAATATGGTCAGCATGTGATGATGCAACCTATGTTGATGAGAGAATAGTTTCACTCTTGGAACGTAAACAAATCGATGACAAAACGCTGGAATTGCGTTTTGAAAAACCGATAAGATTCCAGTATCAAAAAGGACAGTATGCCATTCTTAATTTAATGGCTCCGAAAGTAACCAAATTGGATCTGCCCTATCGTTGGCTTCCCATAGTTTCTTCTCCAGAGGAAGAAAGCATACGGTTTTACATAGAACTGGATTTTAGCAGCTTTTCCAAAAGTTGTGAGCTTGCCAATATTGGTGACAGGGCCTTGGTTTTTGGTCCTACGGGTTAGGTCCCTTTTTCAACCCCAACCTACAAGCCAGTAAGGAAGAGTTTGGAGCGTTTAACCCGTGCTGAATAAAGATTCCATAGTTGTAATCTATTTTGTTTAAAATTGAAAGTATTTAACAAACCAAAAGAAAACGATATGAAAAATTTCATCACCAATGGTTCGACCAGTAAAGCTGCAGTGGTTGTCGGGGTTGCATTTATCACCTCAGCCTTAATCGTAACCTTAGTTGATGATTTTCTATTAGCCAATTTTGTTGTACCGGGTGACACAGAAGCTTTAGCCAGTGATATTGAGGCCGATGGAAAGCACTTCTTTTTTGCTGCGGTTGGTTATCTACTTGTACTTGTCCTTGATGTTATTATTGGTCTTGCGCTTTATGTAGTTCTTAAACCCGCGAACAGGAATCTTGCGGCGCTAACGGCAGGTCTTAGGCTGCTATACGCTTTTACTTTGATAATTGCATTGCTTGCTTTGGCATTTCAAATTATCGATGTTTATGGTTATGCATCCATAAAACTCTTAGGATACGTATTTTTTGCCTTGCACATCTTCGTACTTGGTTATTCGGTCTTCAAGTCAGCATATATCCCAAAAAGCCTTGGTATTTTGTTAGTGGTGGCATCTTTTACATATATCGTATTCTATGTAGATTTTCATCTGCCTGAAACACTTGAGGTAATTATAATGTCAACAATGGCTGTTGCAGAACTCGCACTAAGCATCTGGCTTTTGGTGAAAAGAAATAGGCTACCTGTTGAAAGTCGGTGACATGGCTCTGTTTTTTGAGCCTATGGGTGAGCGAACTTTTGAAAAATCAATAACTAAAACAAAGTATTATGAAGGGTGCAATTTTTTTCTCAGGCAAGTACGGCAGCACGGAACAGTATGCCAAATGGATCGGCGAAGCCACTGGACTGCCCATATTGGATATCAAAGATGACCACGCCGATCCATCAAAATATGATTTTTTGGTATTGGGCAGTTCGGTGCTGTATTTTAAGTTGACCATTAGAAAGTGGGCAAGGGCAAATTTGAGCAAGCTTAATGGCCGGTCAAAGATTTTGTTTTCGGTCTCCGGTGCCGGGGCCAGTGCCAAACTCAATAATTGGGTTGCCAACTCCTTGCCTGAGGAACTATTATCACAAATGGAGCATGTGGCCCTTGGTGGTAAGTTGGACCATTCAAAAATCAGTTGGTGGCTTCGGCAGATTTTGTGGGTCGGATCTCTTTTTAACCCCAATCCCCAAGCCCGTAAAGAAGAGCGTTATGGATTTGACCATATGGACAAGTCCAGCATTGAACCCATTGTGGAAAAAATAAAGCAACATCAACAAAGAGTAGTTTCGTCATGATTCCCAGGACCAGAATAATTAATCATAAAAATTAAAACCATGAATACGATACATCCTAACATTGCCGTTTTATCGCAGTTTGACCCAAACAATACTGCGGGTCCTTTGGAAATACTATCCGAAGATGCAGTTTTGCATTTCTTTAATCCAAAGCTACCCGATGTCCAAGGAGACTACATCGGTCCCAAAGGTTTTCAAGACTTTTTCAAAAAAATGGCAGGGTTTTCAGGTGGCAGCTTTAAAGTGCACCCTATATCCATCACCCCTATGGGAGATGAATTGGTGGTTACGCATGTTAAGGACACCATGGTATTGAACGGTCAGCGGATGGAATTGGATGCTGTGGTTGTGTGGCGCATTGTTGACGGCAAGATTACAGAGGCTTGGGACATCCCTGCCATACATACTGCCAAAGTTAGTAATCCTGATGCCGATAAATCGCCAATCTGATTTACACCAATAACTGTGTGGTTGTCAACTTATGCTTTTTAACCCAATTAAAGATTGTATAATGGGATGAAAGGAAGTAACAGAATTTACAACAAAGGTTTTACACCTAGACATCGAGCCATGGGCAGGTTTTCCTCTTGGGCAGTATGCATTCTTCTTTTGATATATATGGTTACCACTGCTCTAGGATTGCTATCACTAGAATCCTCGGATGACCCAATTGGCGATCCTTACTTCACCTTGATGGAAATATTCACATTGCTAATTGCTCCATTGATGTTGATTGGGATGTCCACAGTACATGCATACGCAGCCTTGGAAGACAAAATGTTCAGTCGTATAGCGCTTTTATGCATGGCCGTTATGGCAGGCATCACTTCCTGTGTGCATTTTACAGTCTTAACCTTGGATTTTCCGGTCGGAGACAACTCGTCGGAATGGCAACGAATGCTATTCTCATTTAGGTGGCCATCTATGGTCTATGCCCTTGACATTTTGGCGCGGGACTGGTTCTTTGCTCTTTCCATGCTTTTTGCTGCTCCGGTTTTTAAAACCGGGAATCTGGAAAAAGCAGTCAGGATGCTCATGGTCATAAGTGGGGTGCTTAGCTTGGCTGGATTGATTGGTGTTCCCTTGGACAATATGGAACTAAGGAATATTGGTATTCTAGGGTATACCCTTGTGGCAGCATCCGTATTCATGCTGATGGGTTTTGTTTTTAACAGGAAAACAAATACTACTTGAAGAAACAGGACTATTATATAACAGACCTATGCGCATCTAGATATGATAATAGTAGGTACATTGAACCTTAAGATTCCTATCAAAAAGTGAACAGGCCAAATTTTTTCCACTAATCAATCTGTGCAAATAATACCATATAGTTATGTCCTTTTTCTTTAGCACATTTCGGACAATAGGCATAATGCACATAATGGTTTTTGGTCTTCTTACCTTGTTTTTCCAAAGCAGCATCCATTTGTTTCATAAATTTTGGTACGGCTTTGTAAGGGCCGTCAAAGACTTTGCTCACAAAAGTTCCCGTGAGCGTTGCGTTCGTTGCGCCCGGAACGACATCGGTAACTGAAAGATACATCTCGGATCTAAAAGCTGTGGGATCCATGAACAACAACAGCATATCTTCCTTATTTACATCAAGCTTTTTAGCATCCTCAGCCAACTTCGTCATTTTGGTAACTCGCTTTCCAATCATGGGTGGCAAAGGAATATGAAAAAATGTAGGCACAGATTCTTTTATGAACTTTTTACGGTTCCATTCAAAAGTCTTTCCCTCCCATTTTTTGGGTTGAAAGACAGGGCAGCATTCCTCTTTTAATTGTTCCATGACGTATTATTAAAAATCTTAAAACATGATATTGGTATTATATCTTTTACGCACTTTCCATCCCTATCTGCCGCTCTTTCTTAAGAATGTTCCTAAATCGAGTGGCACTTATATAGTGGTCTTCCAATAGCTTTCCATTATGCAACAGACTAAACACGCCATAGCCAGATGGTGCGTTCTTCGCTTCTTGGGCCGTTTTCAACTTTGTAATCTTCAAATCAATATCAAAATCCATTGCCATATTCAAAAGGGCTCCAACCGATTTCTCATGCCAAGGACATTGGTCTGCATATATCAAGTGCCAATCTTTATATTTTGATTGCTGCACAGTCCAATCATATAGCCTTGGATTGGTTTCCCTAGCATCCCACTTTTTCGACAACAGATCAAATCGACCTCTCTCATCAACCTGCTGATAACCATTCTTCTCGAAAAGGCTTTTATCGGCCATCCAAGCCCCTTTACTGACCATGGCACAGACTCCCGACATTCCACAGGACAGTGCATCCTTTTCACATGCCTCCAAAAGAGCACTTCCATATCCTTTATTTCGGTCTTTTTTGGAATAGACATACATGCAATGGACGAACATAAAGTTATTGCCTCCCACAGGGCGCCATGCGTTTTCGATAGGAACATATTCAATGAACCCGATCATTTTATCATCTTCATTTTTTAGGATTCTTATCCTTAACCCTTCGTTGTGCCTTTTTTCATGCCAAATTCGTTTGCAATCAAATGCTTCGCTTTTCACATCTTTTATACAGAAGAGTGTTTCTTCCATTATGTTTTGAGGAGTGACCTCGATAATCTTAAGCTGACTCATTTGTATAAATTTTATTGTTCTACAGGTTTTTATCTAATGACCCAATAGATAGGCCTTATATCTTCTAAGACCTATGTTTACCATTTCAACAACGGCTTCACTGGTCATGGTCGCTCCAGATATTCCTTCCACAATGCTTCCATCGTCGGTTCTTTTCTCTATTTGCCGTTCAAGACGGAAGTTGTTCTTATCAAAATCTATCGTATTCCCGACAAATTGATTCTCAAACGATGCTCCCGTCATTGCGGCTCCATAACCTTCTGATTCTGCTTTGTGGTCAAATGCTATTTTCTTTATCTCCAAAGTATTTTTGTCGACAAGTACTTTTGCCCAGATAGCACCTCCATATCCGATTCCTTGAATAGATAATATTGCTGTTTCTGCACCTTTTATCTCAAATATGGGAAATGAGGTGGACTCCTTGCGCTTCATGAGTTGTTTATACAGGCTGACTGCCCGATCCATATCAATTTCATGTATCAGTTCCTTTTGATCAATTTCCTTGAACAACATGAGTTCATTGATATCGGTGGTAGCAGTGTGGGATACATTGGCAAATTCAAAAAGCTCTTCCACAATTGATGGTATTTGTGATGTCGTTTTGGCTTCCGTTACCAACTCGTCCACTTTTGGTTTAGCTGCATCGGCCTGCTGTTTGCAGTTCCAAATTAGAAAACCAATGAAGGCCACTAAGAATAGTTCCTTTTTCATCTTAAATTTTTTATGCTGTTAACATGCCTCCATCCACTACATGCATACATCCAGTTACATATTTACTATCATCCGAGGCCAAGAACAGCGCCATATCTGCAATCTCACTCGATTCAGCATACCTACCAAAGGGCACTGATGACTCGAAACCTTTCATTACTTCATCTGGATTTTCCGGCGACATATCCTTTTCAATTCGTCGCATCATGTCGTTGTTGACCGGGCCAGGGTTGATGGTGTTTACGCGAACTTTTCGTCCGGCATTTTCCAAGGCAGCTACCCGCATAAGACCAATTACGGCATGTTTGCTGGCGACATAGGCCCCCAACCCAGCAAATCCTTTTAGACCAGCCACTGAAGAGGTAATCATCACACTGCCTCCCTCCTCCATTTTTGGGATTACATATTTGCAACCGTTCCAGACACCTTTCAGGTTCACAGCAATTACTTGGTCAAAAATATTTTCGGGATAATCCGCTATTGGTTTTGAAGTGCCCTCGATCCCTGCATTCGCAAAAAAGATATTGATTTTGCCGAACTTCTTCAGGGTAAAATCAATATAGGTATAGGTATCTTTGGTTTTGGCAACATCAGCAACGCAGTACGCTAAATTTTCATGATCAAGTTGCGTATTTGCTTTCTCAAGTGCTTCTTTATCCAAGTCCACAATAACCACTTTCGCCGCCTCTTTTAGGAAAAGCTCAGCTGTAGCCAAGCCTATGCCGTTGGCGCCACCGGTAATTATAGCCACCCTATCTTTCAATCTGTTCATGGTTTATGATTTTGCGGATTTATGGTTCTTATCTCCCAACCGTTTGCTTTTGTTTTTACAGATAATAAATCTGATGAAATTAGTTTTGCTTGAAGTTCAGGCATTTCATATCGTTTCTTGGTCATGGAGATTCCTTCCCTATCACCAATGGGCCAAATAATTTCACCTTTAGTGTTGAGCACAACCTCGGTAAACGTGTATTCGTAAATATTTAATTGGAAATTGTTTTTCCCCCTGAACGTTCTCCTGCAAAAAATACCTACCGCTTTTCCATCCTCAAATTGGGTGAGGTTCAGGTATTCCGGCTCGATGACTATTTGTCCTTTGGTATCGATAAATCCGTAATAAGGAATACCTTCATCTTTTACTTCCTGGATTAAACAGCGTCCATTGTTGAACTGGGGGTACTTGATTCCCATGACATCATTGCGCTGGGAATCCACATTTGCATTCCATACCAAATCGTTCCTAAAATCGATGATCATTTCACCGGTTTCATCGATAAAACCCCATTGATTTCCCTTTCTGACCGCTGCCAGACCTTCATTAAAAGGTGCAACCTCATCAAGCCCCTTTATTTTGGGCTTATTAATTGCCTCTAAGGTCTGGGAGATTGCAAAAAATGGAGATAATACAAGTGTCAGAGTTAAAAAAAGTAGTTTTTTCATGGCTATAGTTTTATGGCCACAATGTACCTTGGGTGTGTTTTACTTGCAATGATTTTAATCATTTTGACCTCAGAAGTAATGTCCCTTAGCATCTAAGCTTAAACTTCATTTAAAAAGTGTTCACTTGGACCCCTATGGCTATGCCCCAATTTTTTTCAGATATTGGACAAAGAAGAAAAGGACAATATAAATCGTCAAAGCTAGTAGTAGGCTCATCTTTAAAAATGTTAGAACATCAAATTGGAATAGATCATGCTTTTTAGATCTTTGGGAAGACCGTCCCGGATATCCTGCATTTCTCCAAGCGAAACGTATTTCCTTAAATAAATAAAGGTCAAATCGATATACTTTTCAGCCAAGTCATTTTCATAACCATAATCATTTATGGCCGCAGGTTCATCCATTCGTTTTACCAGTTCAATAAACTCATCCATGTGCTTAATCTTGTTTTTTTTCTTTTTGATGCTCCACCCATTGACATAAACTGCTTTTAGGAACATAGGGAGCTGTGCAATAAACTGCAGTGATTCTTCCACTGGAATGATCTCACGCAATGCGTGCATAATGGATGAAAAAATCCTTCCAGCTTTTTCCGTATCCTTGCCCAAACCCAATTGCTTGGTGTAGTCTTTTAAAAACGTATTACCTTCCGTTGCATATTGATTAAAGTTAAGTGCCATAATTTCTCGATTTTATCATTAGAAAGAACTTGAAGTTGCCACTTTTAATGGACATGTAAAATGACCTCGGTCATACAAAGCGTTTTTAATTTACGACAAGCATGTCGAGTTCATTCTTAATTTGTGGTTCACATAATCTGTTATTCACACATGGAAACCATCGGATACTTTAATCATGACTGATGCATATCATGGCTTTCCATTTTTTAGGCTAGTATTTTTGGAAAATCTCCCCACGGATACTTAAATAACGATTATGAAAACTATTATCATTCCTACCGATTTTTCCATCAATGCCTGGAACGCTATATGCTATGCCATGGAATTCTTTAAAGATGAAACTGTAAAATTTTATGTGCTGCACACCTATACCCCGGTTTTTTATCGAATGGATTATCTGATAGGTGGTCCAGCCTATAGTGCCATTCCAGACATTAAGGTGGATGTTTCCTTAGCTGGACTGGAAAAAACCTTAAAAGATATTGAGGAAAAATTTCCCAACCCAAACCATCACATCGAGACCGTTTCGGCTTTCAATACGCTGACGGATGAAATCAATAACCTTGTTGATGAGAAAGACATTGACTTGGTGGTCATGGGCACCAAAGGAGCTACCGGTGCCAAGCAAATGTTTCTGGGGTCCAATGCAGTATTCGTTATACGAAAGTCAAAAATTCCCGTGTTGGCCATACCAGAAAGCAGTGAGTTTGAAAAAGTAAAAAACATACTTTTCCCCACTGACCTATGGTCTCAATACAAAAGCAAGGAGCTCAATACGCTCATTGAAATTGCCGAAGAGCACATGGCAAAAGTCACAGTGTTATACGTAAAAGAGGAAGAAGAACAGCAATTGACCGAAGTTCAGAAACAAAACAAAGACCACTTAGAACGAGTTCTGGAAGAGATTCCCAGCGAATTCGTCACCATTGCAGGTAAGAAAATGCCCGAGGCCATCTTAGAGCACATTGATCAAAATGATTTTCAAATTTTGGCCATGATGAACCGAAAGCATTCCTTTTTTGAGCGTATTTTACTAAGACAAAATATCGACCAAATTGGATTTCATATAAAAGTTCCTTTTTTGGTAATTAGGGATACCTCGGAAATTACAAAATAGATTTGCTCAAACGGAGACCAACTAAATCAAGATCTATTAGTTGTTTCTCCTGATTTTTTCCCTATTGCTTCTGCCTCGGTTCGCATTATGTTCTTCATGGTAACGCTTGATATTGTCGCTTCGATATCCTCTTACTCTCTCGTAACGGGAACGCCTCAAATCCAATGTTCGATATCGTGATGGCAGAAAAGGCCTACGTACCCAAACACCTCCGTCAAGGTATATATAAACGCGGGTAGACAAGTCGTAATAAATGCTATACTCGGGAAAATAAACATAACGGACCACTTCCAAACGATTAGGATAGAACCATGGTGGTGGCGGGTTCTGAATACTTGCTGTCCATACCACGGGACCGCAGCCCATTAACAAAAGTATCGCAATTGTAACCAAAGTTTTGGGCAATTTGACTATTTGTGTTCTCATTATAGTAAAGTTTTTCTGTTTTCAAAATAAGTACCTCCCCACCACTGCGCAAATGACCTGAATCATTTCAAACTTCTTTGTTCTGGACTAGCTTTGATTAGGAGTCCAAAGAAATTGGCGACCATGAATTAGAAATATGAAACGATGATAAAAGACCATTCCAAAAAGTACAACGATTTGATTGGGAGTATGAAAAGATTACGGGAGCGCATGCCCGTGGTCATGCAAAATTTTAGTGAATTGCAAAGTGTCTGCAAAGCAGATGGTGCGCTTTCCCCCCGGGTAAAGGAACTTATTTCCCTAGGTGCTGCGCTCACCATGGGCGGTCATGGTTCCATTGCTTTTTATGTACACAATGCACTGACCGCTGGTGCATCCTCAAAAGAAATTTTGGAAACTATGGCCGTGGCCATCTCTATGGGAGGCAGCGGCTCTATAATCACTGCATGTGAGGCTTTAGAAGCCCTGGAGCAATTTGCAATTTTTGAAAAAGATGGCGCATAAATCTGAAAACAACCATAAAGGAAGTGGGGAACAAAGCCCTAAAAAACCCAATTCACCATACGGTGGACGTGGCATCAATTGGTTTTATTGGTACCTGATTGCCTTTCTGGTGGTTTTTTCCATTTTTTCAAATGTACTAAAGAGCACTCAAGAAATAAGTTGGATGAAGCTTGAGGAAACACTATTGGCAAAGAATGCCATTGAAAAGATAATTGTGGTCAATAAGGAAATCGCTGAAATATATCTGAAAAAAGACAAACTCGACAATCCCGAATTTAAAGAAGTTACCGATGGCCTGTTCAGAAGTGACAGCGGACCTCATTACTATATCACCATTGGTTCCGTAGAAACTTTTGAGAATAAACTGCAGCAGGCGCAGCAAAATATCACCAGCGCGGAAAAAATCGACATCAGGTATGAAAGTCGAACCAATTGGGTAACAATATTATCATGGTTGGTACCGCTTGGCATTATCATCCTATTTTGGGTTTACATAATCCGCAGAATGGGTGGGGGCACTTCAGGAAATCCCCTGTTCAATTTTGGAAAATCAACTGCAAAGCTTACGGAAAAAGGTGCCAAGAGCAAGGTAACGTTCAACGATATTGCCGGATTAAAAGAGGCCAAAGCTGAGGTCATGGAAGTAGTGGATTTTCTGAAAAACCCGGAAGAGTATACCAAGCTTGGAGCTAAAATTCCAAAAGGCGTTATGCTTGTGGGCCCCCCGGGAACAGGAAAAACGTTGATGGCCAAAGCCGTAGCTGGCGAGGCACAGGTACCCTTTTTTTCGATGTCTGGGTCCGAATTTGTTGAAATGTTTGTCGGTGTGGGTGCATCACGGGTACGCGATCTATTCAAACGGGCCAAAGACAAAGCGCCCAGTATCATTTTTATTGATGAAATTGATGCTGTGGGTCGATCAAGGGGAAAAATCAATGCGTTTCAGGCCAATGATGAACGTGAAAGTACATTAAACCAGTTACTTACCGAGCTGGATGGTTTTGGAGACAATACAGGAGTCATTGTTCTGGCCGCGACCAACCGTCCCGATGTACTCGACAAAGCCCTTTTGCGTCCAGGCAGATTTGACCGCCATATTTATCTGGAGTTGCCCAACCAATTGGAACGTGGCGAAATCTTCAAAGTCCATCTACGCCCGCTAAAGCTTTCTAACGATGTAGATGTGGAACAATTGGCCAAATTGAGTCCAGGATTTTCGGGTGCCGATATTGCCAATATATGCAACGAGGCCGCGCTCATTGCTGCTCGAAAGAAAAAAAACGAAGTGCAACAACAAGATTTTATGGAAGCACGTGACCGCGTAATAGGAGGTTTAGAGCGTAAAAGCAAAATTATATCTCCAAAGGAAAAGCAAATTGTGGCCTATCACGAAGCGGGCCATGCAGTCGCCAGTTGGTATTTGGAGCATGTGGATTCCTTGGTTAAAGTATCAATTATCCCAAGAGGGAAATCCCTTGGTTCTGCTTGGTATTTGCCTGAAGAACGCCAAATTGTGACAAAATCGCAATTCCTCGATCAAATTTGTGCCTCATTGGGTGGCCGGGCAGCCGAGGAAATAATTTTTGGGGAGATTTCCTCCGGTGCTTTGGACGATTTGGAGAAAGTCACAAAACAAGCCTATACCATGGTCTCATATTATGGCCTTGATGAAGAGGTTGGACCCATCAGTTTTTATGATTCTACAGGCCAATACGAGAATATGTTGGTCAAGCCCTATAGTGAGGAAATGGCCAAGTTGATTGATAGTGAAGTACAAGGTTTAATCTCCAATGCCTATAAACGAACAAAAAACTTGCTTCTTGAACATCGAGAAGAACTTGAAAAGTTGGCCCAAATACTGCTGAAGAAAGAAGTAGTCGAAAAAGAGGACTTGGAAAAAGTATTGGGAAAGCGCGGATTGGCACAACTCATAAATGAAACCGAACCACAAAATATTTAGTCATGGAAAAAGAAATAATATACAACGAAGACCTGCATTTTGAACACAAGCAGTGGCAAAGTGAGCTCGCATTTTGGGAAGATGAACTAAAAAGTTTCAACAATCGCCTTAGTGAACTGGTTACCCGATGGACCAAAAAAGAGGTATTGGCTCAACTAGAGCATTTTCAGAACGAGTTCATACTGCATGGAGGAACAATAGATGATCTAAGGGAATCCATTGAGATTCATGAAAATAGAATTGCCGACCAGAGCAGAACAGGCAAAGATGCAATGGACACCGTACTATTCAACAAGCATCTGGAGTTCAGAAATAAAATGGAGGCACAACGCCAAATCTACGCCGATTTGAAAAAGAAGTTTTTCCGTTTTTTGACCAAATACATGTAATCACTATGTTTTCAAAAAAATGCCCAGGAAAAATTTGATTGCCCTATCTTTAATAAAACAGAAAATTAGACAAGGGACATGCGAATAATTTCTTGGAACGTCAACGGCATTCGGGCAACTGTAAAAAAGGACTTCTTTAATTCGATTGAAAAGCTAAATCCAGATATTCTCTGTCTACAGGAGACAAAAGCACAAGATGATGAGGTCAGCAAAGCACTTTCTTCGATTGATGCGTATGAATTATATCATAATGCCGCAGAAAAAAAAGGCTATTCCGGTACGGCTCTTTTAAGTAGAAAGAATCCGGAAATGGTCCAGAACGATATGGGTATTTCGGAACATGATCAAGAAGGAAGGATACAATGCGCAGAATATGAAGATTTTTATCTTGTCAATGTTTATGTGCCAAATTCCGGGCAAAAATTGGACCGGCTGCAATATCGCAAACAATGGGATGCCGATTTTTTGAGATACTTGAAAGAATTGGAAAAGAAAAAGCCCATTATCGTTTGTGGTGATTTTAATGTGGCGCACAGGGCCATTGACTTAAAAAATGACAAGGCCAATTACAATAAAACAGCAGGGTACACCCAAATTGAGATAGATGGAATGGATAACTTCATCAATTCTGGATTAGTGGATATATATCGACATTTGCATCCAGAGCAAGTGGCCTACACCTATTGGAGTTATCGCTTCAAAGCCCGTGAACGAAATGTGGGATGGCGTATTGACTATTTCTTGGTGAGTCCAGCCTTGATGGAGAAAATAAAATCTGTCCACATATTTTCGGAAATATACGGTTCAGACCATTGTCCAATTGGATTGGACATTGATTTTTGATGAGATACTGCCCTATTCGCTTTGGTTCAGCAAATTTCAAAGTGCCGTTACATAACCAAAGACCATTTTTTTAAATACCCTAAAATCATTTGTGAAGGTATCCATTCTTGAACTCAACTTATGATGCTGTTCACGATAATCCTCATCGGCAATGCCTTTTTCACCTTTTATAAGTCGGGCCAAAAGCTTTTCATGGGCAATGATATCATCGGACAGGTAATCGAAAAGATCGGCATGAACCTTATCCAGATTATTCAATATTTTGCCATACTCGGATGTAGTATGATTTTTGAAGTCTTTCTTCTTTAAGATACGGGCAAAAAACTTGGTTTCATCTTTCCAAAAGGCTATCGTGCTAAGCCATTCACGACTTTCGTTATGGAGTTTATCGAGTCCAACTCCAAGCAAGAAAGCAGTCCTAGGGTTTGATTTCGTCGCATTCATAGCCGTGTTTTTCTTATTCTTGTTCATTTTAGCATATATGTTAAAAAATTTTGCTTTTGTTTTTACAAAACATGTTATGTAATGGACTTAAATATGTTGGTTTCCATTTTAATTTCAAATGATTTGAATCAGGTTGAACGAGTACTCGGACAAATGAGCAACTCTTAACCAAATTCAGCCACGTGTTGTAACTCATCCTTATTTAAAAGTATAATGCGACGCGCCTTGCCCATAGTGATCAATCCTTCCTCCCTAAAATCTGTTAGTGTACGTATAGCGGTCTCCGTAGCAGTTCCGATTATTCCAGCAAAATCCTCCCGAGGTATGTCCAATCCTTCATCAATACCTGTTTTAATGATACCCTTATCTCGCATGGACAAAAGTGTCTTGGCCACTCTTTTTCGCACTGAGGAATAGGCCATATCGACCAATTGTTCCTGTACTTCAATCAGGTTGTTTGAAATGAGTCCAATAAACTTCTGGGCGACCTCTTTATTGCCGTAAATCAATTGGGTGAATTGTTCCTTGGGTATACCAAAAACCTCTGCCTCTTCCAGTACAACTGCTGTTTCCAAATATTTCCCTTCAGGACTCAACAAAGAAAGTTGTCCTATAAAATCCCCTGTTTTATGAAGACCAGTTACCAGCTCCTTTCCAGACTCAGTGGATTTGTATGTTTTTATCACACCTCGTTGCACAAAATAAAGTGTATGGGCGCCATCGCCCTCCATAAACAGAAAATCCTTCTTTTCGTAATCCTTCTGATTGTATTTTTTTGCAATGTTCCCAATATTGAGATAATCGGATGCCTCTTCCAAAAACTGATGGATTCCCTCAACATCATTACGTACTTTTTTCTGTAAGAATTCGTTTTTCTTAATCCTACATTCAATGGCCTCTATGAGTTCATAATCTTCAAAAGGCTTGGTCAAATAATCGTCTGCCCCCAAATTCATTCCTTTGCGCATTTCAGCCTTTTCAGATTTAGCGGTCAAAAAGATGAAAGGAATACCAGCCGTTTCATCGTAATTGTTCAGGGCGTTCAAAACTCCATAACCATCGAGTTTTGGCATCATAATATCGCATACGATAAGATCTGGGCATACCTCACGGGCCCGCTCAATGCCTATTTCACCGTCAGGTGCCGTAGTTACACTATAATTGGCAAGTTCCAGTATATCCGCGGTATTCTCCCGTACATCCTTGTTGTCCTCAATAATCAGTATTTTTTTCATTTTTTTTGGTTGTTTAAAACTCTTTCAATTAATATGTTATATCCTAATCGTTGAATTTATTGGAAAACTCAAAGTAAATGTGGTGCCTATGCCTTCTTCACTGATGAAGGTTACTTCTCCATTCATAAGTTCTACATACTGTTTTACGATGTGCAACCCAATACCCGTACCTTGAATGTTTTCTGAATTCCTCGCCCTAAAAAAGCGCTCAAAAAGATGCTCCTGCTCACCTAAAGGTATGCCAATCCCTTGATCTTTAATGTGCAACAAAACCTCATCCTCCTTAAAAACCACGCTCACCAAAATGGTGGTATCACTTTGTGAATATTTCATCGCATTGGAGAGCAGGTTGATTAGGATATGGCGTGTCAACTTAGGATCTAGAAAGACCGGAATAGGTTCCCCTTGATGATTCAAAACAACAGTTTGGGCATCCTTTTTGTCCGCGGTCATTTCTTCAATCAACGCAGCGGTCAGATCCAATAGATTAAAATATTCGGGATGACTTACGGTTTTGCCCTCTTCCAATTTTCCCAAAGAGAGAAAATCATTGAGTATAACCACAAGATTTCTAACATTGGATTTAATCTGGTCGACGTATTTTTTTCTTTTTTCAACCTTGTCCGGAGCATTTTGTTTTTCAATCAATATAGCCGAAGAAAGTATGGCACTAAGTGGTGTCCTGAACTCGTGGGAAGCCATGGAAACAAAGCGAGACTTGAGTTCGCTCAATTCTTTTTCCTTTTGCAAGTTTCTGCGTATTTCTTTTTCAACTTGTTTCTGTTCCGTTATGTTACTGTACACAAAAAGGGCCCATACCGTGTCGTCAATGGCCTTGAGTGGTGCTGAATTTACTGCATACACCTCTGTTCCATAATCGATCTCAAACGAAAGGTGTTCACCATCAAGGGTTTTTCGAATATCATCTTTTATGCGATTCATCCGGTTTTCGGAAAAAACGGAAATATCATCGATGTGCTTGCCCTTAAAATCGTCTTTGTTCAAATTTATTCGTGATAGTTCCTCCCCTTCTATAAAAACAAATTCCATTTGGGCGTTGAATACAAAAATCACCCCTTTGGGAAAATTTTGGGCAATGGCGGAGAATATTTCTTGATTGGTCTTGGCCAGTTGGCTTTGTTCGGTCAGTCGTTGATTGGTCTCCACCAGTTTCATCACTGTTTTCCTGAGTGCTGCTGTACGTTTTGACACCTCTTTCTCAAGCGATTTGGCATATTCTTGCAGTTGTTTTTGGCTCTCCTCCAGTTTTCTTTTGATGGTATGACGTTCCGCAGCCAACCCACTGAGTTTGGCCATATCTTTTACCACTTCCAGTTCCCTTTTGCTAGGCCTTACTGTTTGGTCGAGGTAAATGGTAAAAGTTCCCAATACCTCATCAGTTGAATCTGCTATTGGGAAAGACCAACTGGCCCTGATATCATTTTTTAATGCAAGTTCCCCGAGTTCCTTCCATTCCTCACTAGCTTCTATATCACTTACAATCACTTCTTCTTTCAAATACGCTGCTGTACAACAAGAGCATTTTTTCTGGCCGACGGAAACCCCTTCAACCCCAGCCAAAAAAGACTTTGGCACATGCGGCGCTGCCAATGTTTGAAGTCTTTTAGTATACGGATTGACTGCATAAACAACCGCCCTACCTCTATTAAGATAGGCCTCTACACCTTTTACAATCTCTTCGCATATTTCCTTTAGGGGACGGTTTTTGGTTGCCATTTCCAAGATTTGGCGAACTTGTACCTGTAGTTGTTCTTCTTTCACACGCTCGGTGATATCCCTTTGTACACCTATAAAATGGGTAAGCTTCCCCGCTTTATCATGAACGGGGGTAATGGTAAGTTGATTCCAAAACAAGGTACCATCTTTTTTATAGTTACGGAGCTCCACCTGGCAGCCTTCACCTTGATCAAGTGCACGACGTATAATGGCGATTTCCTCTTGGTCGCGGTCATCACTTTGGAGGAAACGGCAATTTTTGCCAAGGATTTCGTTTTCAGAGTAACCGGTCATTTTCTGGAAAGCATCATTACTGAAGATGATGGGCATATCGGTTTTTTTAGCATCTGAGATAATAATGCTATTGCTAGCGGCCTCGAGTGCTCTATTTCGTAAATGCAACATATCCAAGGTCGCTTTTCTTTCCGTAATGTCAATTCCAGAGCTAAGTGAGGAAATAGCCTTTCCATTGGAGTCTGTCAGCATGGAATTGCGCCAACGTATCAGCCGTTTTTTTCCTTTTTTGGTAATGATGTGGTTTTCATAAAACCCCTCCAAAGGCTTTTTGGAATTCATCACATCATCGAACATCTCCAAAATCATAGCCCGCTCTTCTTCGGGCAAGCAGGTATGAAACCAGTCCTTGCCCAACAATTCTTCTTTTTGATAACCCAATACCTCACAAGCTTTGTCATTTACCAGTTCTATCCTATGATCTATGTTTATGACAACAAACATAGATGCAGCTATATTCAGGTACTGCTGAAGTTTTTCCTTTTCGCGCCGCAGTGAACTTTCAACTTGCTTTGCTTCTGTTATCTCCCGAACTATTCCCATAACATTGAGATTGTTCATGGGTACCAGCCTAATCTCATAATCTTTCAGCCCGTTTTTGTCAATGCGAAGTTCTACTTGTTGGTTTTCCCGTGTTTTCACAATTTTTGAATATGACTTATGCAAGTCTGGGTACATTTTGGAAGGAAATAGATCAACAATTTTTGCATTGCCCATTTCTTCCTTGGAGAACAAGGTTTCCTGATGTTCTGGAATATAAAAATCCACAAAATCCCCTTTGTTGTTCAAAATGAACATCATATCCGGAATTGCTTCCAAAAGGGCCTTGTTTTTGACCTCTTGTATATGCAGTTCCTGCCCAATCAATTCCTTGGTGGTAATATCCCTCACAAAGACAAGGATTCGGAACTCTTTCTGAATGGTCTTGAAAATCCATCTAACCTCTAGGGGTATCTGGCTACCATCTTTTTTATATCCCCATGTAATGGTCTTATCCTTTAAATTGTGTGATTTGTTCCTGTTGTCTAATCCTTTACTTTCTCGAATTTGCGCCCAAAGATTGGGAAATAGGCTTTTCATGTTGTTTTGTATCAAATCCTTCTTGACAAAACCAAACATTGAATCCAAGGAAGGGTTTGTCCTAAGGATCAAGCCCTCTTCGTCAATCACCAAAATCCCATCGGTAGTAGCTTGAAAAGCACTTTCAAAGAGTTCCAAATCGTTCAACACATCCATAATCACAACATTTTTGCCCATTTGTACTTAAGAAGCTCCCAAGGAGGCTTCCGTCCTTCTTAATTTGGGAAGGGCTCCCGGATAGTTTTCCTTAATATAAGCCACCAATACTTCTCTCACCTTGCAACGCAAACTCCAAGCATCAGTGGCATTTTCAACACTGAAGGAAGCTCGCACTTCCATGGTGCGGTTATTGGTATCAGTCACTTCAAAATCGGCAATATTTTTATCCCATCGTTCATCATGGGCCAAGATTTCCTTCAATTTATCCCTGAGCTCTTCTACGGGCAGGGTGTAATCAACATAAAGATAAACACTGGCAATAAGCGGGCGCGAATTGAACGTCCAGTTAACGAAGGGCTTATCATTGAAATAATTCAATGGCAATACCAAACGTCGCCAGTCCCATGTGCGTACTACTACATAGGTAAGGGTAATATCCTCGACATTCCCAAATTCGCCCTCTATAACCACCTCATCATCTATTTTGAGAGCTTGGGTAAAAGCCATTTGAAGTCCCACGATAAGATTTGAAATAGATTTTTGTGCCGCTACACCTATAATAATTCCCAAAACACCTGCCGAAGTGAGAATAGTACTGCCCAGCTGCCTTGCGCTGGGTATGTTCCACAATACAGCAGACACGGCAATGGTAATAATAACAACCATTGCCATACTTTTTAAAAACCGAAGCTGAGTCAGGGCCTTGCGCTCGCTGGCCACATAATCTCCATCCATTGAGAACTTTTCCTTGATCACTTCCTCTACCGCCAATACCAATCCTATCAAAACCCAGGCAAAACAGAATATTATCAGCGCTTCAAGTACCTTTTCCCAGAACAGCTCCACACTAAAATACGAAATTACAGGACGGAGCAATAAAAGCGGTATGAGATAAAACGTGGGCTTTTTCATGCGAAATAAAAGTTGCCGCTTTAGCTCGGAAGGTCTTTTTTTATTCGAAAATCTCAATAGGGAGAGCAGCATCCAACTGATAAGGATTCCGGCCAATATGGCAATTGCCGGTACTACCAGATAGGCCAACCAGGACTCTTTACTTAACAGATATGAACGAAAACCGTCCATGTAATTTTTACATAAATGTAATGCTACCAAACTTGTAAATAAATGACGTATGTCATACTTACAAGTATAGACCAAGTTGTCATTAATTGATTTTACAAATCAATATGAATATCTTACCATCGAAAGTGACCCATATTGATATTTACTTTGATTTATGACGATGAAATAGGCTTCCTAAACGCTTAATGGGCTGCACGATCAACAACGCAGTTAGGGCAAAAAGGGCTGCAATGATAAATTGATCTAATGATAGTGCCACAAAAGCTAGTGCTGTTGATATGGAAGGCGTGAAATAGGCCAAAAAGGTAATTGCCAAAGAAAACAACAGCGCCATCCAAACCCAAAGGTTTCTGGTAACCTCGTTATAAAAAAATGATTGCCCTACTTTTGGAATATTGAAAACGTTTAGCAATTGGGCCAACAACAGGGTGAAGAATGCCATATTGTTGATAATATCAGAAGAAACTTCCATAATGTACTCCGCATAAACCACCACTCCAAGTACAACTAAACTAATGGAAAGCCCATAAAGTATGGTATCCTTCCAATCGTCTTTATCTATAATGGGGTTTTCGGGGTTTCTAGGGGATTTTTCCATAACATCGGGGTCTCCTTTTCCCAATCCCAAGGCCAAAGCTGGAAATACATCGGTCACCATATTCAAAAACAAAATCTGCAACGGCAGTAGCGGTGAAGGAAGATTTAGCAACGCAGCAACACCAACCGAAAGTATTTCCGCCAGGTTGCACGACAATAGATAGACCACAAATTGTCTTATATTTTCAAATATGACCCTTCCTTGTCTTATTCCCAATTCAATCGTAGCAAACTTATCGTTCTTCAATATAACATCTGCGACTTCACGAGCTGCCTCGGTACCACGTATGCCCATGGCTATGCCAATGTCTGCCTTTTTAAGGGCGGGCACATCGTTGATGCCATCCCCAATCATTCCTACAATATGACCATTTGCTTGGTGCATACTGATAAGATCTAATTTCTGCTTTGGGGTCACTCTGGCGAAGACCAAGGCTTTAAGAATCTTTGCACTTGCGACTTCATTTCCATCTTGGAGTAAAATCAGCTCCTCACCATGTATTACTCTATCTTTTGCACCTTGTTCCAATATGCCGACTTCCTCCGCTATTTTTTTTGAGGTACTGGGATGGTCTCCAGTTACCATTACCACACGTATCCCAGCCTTTTTATAGATATCCATAATCGGTCTGACATCTTTACGGGCGGAATCCAAGAATCCCATCACCCCTAGAAATGTTAGATTTTTTACCAAATCTTCCTTGTCTTTTGGCAGTTTGTTTACAACATTTGTAGCGAACGCCAAAGTGCGAAGCCCTTGCTCGGCCAAGTTGTTAACTCTCCCATTCCACTCCTCTTTATCTTCAAAAGACCTCGTTTCGGCATTGGCCAATATAGCATCGCAATGGGGCAATAGGCTTTCATAGGCTCCCTTTACATATACAAGAAATCCATTTTTCCCCTTGTGTGCCGTAGCCATAAGTTTTCGATCGGCATCAAAGGGCAGCTCCATCCGTTCAGGATTTGTTTGTCTGATATCATCAATATCATAACCTTGTTGCCTTGCAAAATCGATAAGTGCCCTTTCTATGGAATCACCTGCTAAATCTTCCGTGGATAACTTTTCATTGTTGCAAAGGATAGAGGCCCTCATTATAGTATCAAAAATTGTTGGCTTACCATTAAAGGAAAAGTCTGTACCAGATTCCCCGGCTCCAAAGAACTCACCTTCAGATGTGATTATGCTTTGCACTTTCATCTTATCCTCCGTAAGTGTTCCGGTTTTGTCTGTGAAAATAATATCGGTAGCTCCCAAGGTTTGTACCGCCTCCAGTTTTTTGACGACGACCTTTTTTTTTGCCAATCTCAACATACCTTGGGCCAAGGCAATCGTAGCCACAATGGGAAGGCCTTCGGGTATGGCCGCCACGGCGAGGGCCACTCCGGTCTCAATCATCAAAATGATATCTCTTCCTCGGAGATAGCCTACCACTATAATAAGGACAGCAAAAATAAGTGTTAGCCAAATGAGCCACTTACTTAATTGGTTTAACTTCTTTTCAAAAGGAGCATGTTCTTTTTTAGTGGACATTCCCATCTGCTGAATCTTTCCCAGTTGCGTAGATTCACCTGTAGCAACAACTATAGCCCTTCCAAAGCCTGTCATTACCATTGTACCCTTGAAAAGCATATTATTTTGATCTGTAATGGGAGTTCCCTTGGGCAACAAATGGGTGTTTTTTGGTACCGGAGTGCTTTCGCCGGTCAACATGGATTCTTTTACCGATAAGTTTTCTTGGGATATTAATCTAGCATCTGCAGAAATAAAATCACCAGGTTGCAACAACATAATATCCCCTGGAACCAATCCTGACGACTTAATTTGCCGGGTCTTTCCAGAGCGTACAATGCGCATGGTCACCTGTCCCAATTTACGAAGGGCCTGTAATGAACGAACAGCCCTTAATTCCATAAAAAAGCCAATGGCCACTGAAATTAAAATCACAATTAGTATCGCCGAGCCCTCCAATCCGTCGCCAAAAAGAAACGCCAATATCGCTGCGAATACCAAAATATATATGATAGGGTTCAAAAATTGATTTCCAAGTATTCGCCATGGGTGTCTGGGCTCGTCTTGCTGAATTATGTTTGGGCCATACTTGTAAAAATGTTCCTTGATCGTCTTGCTATCCAGACCTTGCGATAAATTGACCTTGAGTATATCTGCTATCTTTTGAACTGAAAGGGTGCAAGGCTCTTGAATCATGCTTAGATAGTTGGTATCTTGATTGTAATTTAGGAAAGAGAAAGTGTCCCCACGACCAGTTCTATCATATTGAGATACCTTGGTTTACTCAGAGGACACTTAAGAAAATAAATTGTCAAAAAACAATTTATGCTACTTCAATCACTTTTGGAGGGCGCTTTTTGGCTTGTTCCTTTTTGGCCAATTTAAAGCTGAGGATACCATCGTTGTATTTTGCCTTGACTTCTTCTTCTTTAACACTTTCTGGCAGTTGTAGCGACCGCTCAAATGCATTATAGCTAAACTCCCTGCGTGTGTAGTTGTCTTTTTTTTCTTCCTCTGAATGTTCTTTTTTGGCCGAAATATTTAGACATCCGTCATCAATGGTAACGTTAAAGTCCTTTTTTGAGAATCCAGGAGCTGCAAGCTCTATCTCAAAATCATCATCGGTTTCCTTGATATTCAAAGCAGGCTCCATGGTTTTTCCATTCCAGAATTTGCTAGGGAGCATATCGCGAACCCACTTGCGATTATCAAAAAAATCATCCATGTCAAAAAAGTCTTGGGTAATTAAATTGCCCCATGGTCTTCTTCTAAATTTTACGAGTGACATAACAGTATTTTTAGGTTAAACAATCATTTATTTTGTGCGTTGAAATTACAACACGACACATGAGTCACAAATGATTTGGGTCAGTTCAGCAAATTTGTATTTTGAGATCAAGGTCAAATTATTGAAGTGGCATACGAGCAGGAAACACCCGCTCAAATTCTGTACAGGATTCTTGGAATAAAAGTTTTTTATCCATTAGCAGTTCAAACTGTGCTTTGGTGGGCGTTATAAAAATTTGGGTCTCACGGTCCTTGTCTTTGGCCAAGGTACTTACTGGAGTGATGCCCTGTAATTGTGATAGGTCTTCAGGCAATTCCGCTTTCGAAATAGTCAAAACATCTGGTGTCAAAGCTGAAACTACCAGTACCGCCCAGGCATCTTCGTCAAGTTTTTTGTTCAGCACCAAGTGGCCCTTGAAAGGTTTAAGCACTTGATGGGTTCCAATAGCAAAAAGCGTATCCCGCATTACAATGGAAGACCTTATGGTATCCCCATTTTGTTCAATGGGAAAGGACTGCCCCCATCCGTGTACAAATAATTTGCCGTTTACCAATTGCAATTCCTGAGATTCAGTTACTTCATTTTCGGTAAGTTTTATCAAAATTTCCTTTCTTTTAATGAATGCCCATTCATCTACGAACAAAGAAGCACTATCGGTATTGCACCAATATGTACCCTGATATATTTCGGGAATCTTTTGAAGGGACCTTGTATCTGCTGGTTGTGGCTCACCGAAGATAACCGGGGGTTGACAGGAACCAAGGAACATCAGAGAAAAAAGCAATAGAAAGATCCATGTGTGGCTTTCATTACTAAAAATGACAAAATCGTAAATTTCAGAAGATGCAAGAGCTATATTGTGAACTTCCTCTTGTTCCTTGATTTCTTTTTTACCGATCACTGACATATAATAACTGATTTTGGTAAGAAGAAAGATATAGCACAGCACAGGTTTTTTCAATGATTTTGATCAGTATACATAATCAAGAAGAAATATACGTCTCCTACAGTTTTTAAAAACTGGGTCCAAATACTCTTGCAAATTGAAACTCTTGAAAGACTTCTGGGTTTAACAACTGCTCAGTTTACTAAATAAAAAAAGCCATATCAGATTTGATACGGCCTTTGGCTGTGATGTCGGGGTGGCAGGATTTTTTAACCCATCATACCCTACTGTATATCAATACTTTACACTGTTTTCCAAAACTGATTAACCGAACCCTGAACTCTATTCAAATTGCCACGTTCTCATGCAAAACTTATGGGGTTTTGTGTTCCAAATATAAGCATTATCAATTCATTTTTTCAACATAAAAAGATCAATATTAAAATAGATGGGCACAAACCTTACCATATGATCAAATCCAAACTAAAGTACACTTCCCAATCTAAACATGGGCAAATACATTGCAACCAGAATGACTCCCACACAAACACCTACAATGAGAATAATAGCGGGTTCTAAAAGTGTACTCAGTAACTTGGATTTTTGTTGCACTTCTATCGCATACTGTTGATTTAGTCTATCAAACATATATTGAGTTTGGTTTGTTTCCTCAGCTACCTTTACCAATGCAATCATTTTGCTATCAAATATTTTATGCCGTTTTAGATTTTCACTCAGGCTTTGGCCCCCTATTATTCCATCACCAACTTGGTCCAAAGCATCTTTCAGGGGATGAAAGTTTATCATTTTGCCAGCTAGTTGGATACTTTTGAGTAGAGGAACGCTGGATGAAACCAGGAGGGCGAGTGCTCTAGTGAACTGGGAAAGATGTACAGCTTTAACAAAATTGCCTAAATAGGGAATACGCAAAGTAATGTAATCCATTTTTCTTTTGAACCAATCTTTCCTAAACACTAGTTTTTTTAAAAGAAACAAAACAAAAAATATGAGAACCAGCCATAGACCATAACTTCCCAAAAACTCTGATATGTTCACAATAAATCGGGTGATCCAAGGCAGTTCCACATTGTTCTGGGCGAAGATATCTTGGAACATGGGTACGACCATGCGCAACATAAAGACAACGACCAATACCGCCGTGGTCAAAATAATTACGGGATAGGTAAGTGCGTTGACTAAATTCCTGTGTTGCTCATTCTTCTTCGAAAAAAAATGCCCCAATTCCTTGGTTATAGTTTCCAACGTACCGGATTCTTCACCTATCATCAGTGAGTAATACTCATATTCGGTGAATTCTTTTCTTTCCCTTATCGTTTCGGAAAAGCTCAATCCCGATATAAGATTCTCCTCCAGTAGGCCAACCAATGATTTATGCCGTTCCTTCTTTTGCCCCTCTTTTATTAACGCCAATGCCTC
>NZ_JAAABI010000020.1 GCF_009903685.1 Flagellimonas ochracea
ATAAACGATTAATATATAAGATGATCAAATACATCTAAATAAACAAGTACCCATCATTTTAATAATTATGAAGACAAAATTGATTTTGTTATTTGCTTTGTCATTAACATTCATTTCGCAAGCCCAATCCTTGAATGAGAGAGAATTAATGGGGAAATGGGAAACTATTGGAGTTGAAATGCCCAACTCAGATGAAACTCCGAATAGAGATGCTGTAAAATTAATACAAGATGCATTTTACGGTTCAAAATTCCATTTTAGAGGAAATAAAGTTTTTAATATTCAATTTGGGAAATTTGGTGATGAAAGAATGAAAGAATTGTCTTTCCTTGACAACAAAAATTGGAAACTCGAAGATGGCCAAATAAAAATCGGAACGGAAAGCGATGGGTATTCTTTGATGCAAATTTTAATTCAAAAAATTACTGGTAAGACCTACTTCATACTTCCCATGATTAGGCTGGAAATGAAAAAGGAAAAAGATGAGGGGCCATCAGAACCTAAAGGAATTGAATCTAACTTAGAAAAAAAGGAAAGTGGAGAGGTTGGAGATTTAAAACTTATCCATAAAGACATTGATGAATCTAGTATTGTAGAATTCAAGGATTCTGCTTATCCCCCCTTAGGACCAGATTGCAAATCAAAATGGAGTCTTGAAAAAAGAAAAATATGCACTAATAAGTTTATTCAAGGTCATTTTAGAAGAACATTTAATCCAAAATTTGCAAATCAAAGTGGAATATCTGGAAAAGTAAAAACCACCTTGGAATTTATAATTGACAGTGGTGGCCAAATCGTAAATATTAAAGCTAATGGCGATTTTCCTGAACTAAATCAAGAGGCAATAAGAGCAATTTCTTCTATGCCAAAACTTTTACCTGGGACTAAAGAGGGTAAGCCAATAAACGTATTATACAAATTTCCTCTTACATTGACTCTGGCCGAATAAATTTGTTGGCTAACAAGAGTTATATTTTATAACTGCAATTCTTTAACTTGAAACCTATAACGGATGAATTTGCCAAGATTGGAGATGCACCACGTTTCTAAACAACTTCAAATCATAACCGTTACCGCTACTGAAGTTTAATAAAACGATAATGACCGAGCTCTTGTTAACCAAATATAGAATCCAAACAACTGGTGCCGATGGTGGTCATAATTATATACTGACAGAGGTACTCCATAAAGGGGTTAATAGAAAAATTGTAATCATTTTCATTGACAAATCTGAAGAGATTAATCTGGATGAAATCAAACCAATAAAGGTGAAAGGTGAAATTGAAGATTCGGGAATTGAGCATGATTTAATAATGACCAATGCAAAAGTCATACAATAATTAAGAAAAGTTCAAATAAACGATT
>NZ_JAAABI010000021.1 GCF_009903685.1 Flagellimonas ochracea
AATATATCTGGGAATAGGATTTTCTGTTTTGTCAATATGTTTCGCTTGCGAAGATATATTGGAGGTGCCGGATATTACGGACCAGACCGTTCTCATATTGGCCCCGAAAGAGGGCAGCACTATTGATATCAACGAAGTGGGTTTTAATTGGGAAGCTCTTGCAGATGCCACTTCTTACAGAATTCAGATTGCCACGCCAAATTTCGAGAACGCACTTCAGTTTGTCATGGATAGTGTTGTTCCTGTGGACACTCTGGGGAACGTCGCTACCCGAATCAATGTAGAGTTGACCAATGGAAACTACACTTGGCGCATAAAGGCATTGAACAGTGATTACGAAACATCATATTCCAGCAGCAGCTTCCAAGTAAATGGTGATGTAAATGCAGACATAATCCCTCCCAATACGCCGCAATTGGTAACACCAGCCGATGGGTCTTCCCAAAACAATACTACGGTGAACTTTACGTGGACCCGCGAGGATGTGGCGGGAACAGCGGAGAGGGACAGTATTTTTATTTATTCCGATGCGAATCTCCAGAATTTGACGATGAAGGCCATTGGGGCGAATAATGGGTTCACCACAGATTTATCGGCTGGAACTTTTTACTGGTTGGTACGTGCCTATGACGCGGCCGCTAATGAGAGTGAAAATAGCGACAGTTATAGTTTTACCATCGAAGAATGAGCAAGAACGTTAAAACATACGTGCTCTTGGGAGTTGTCTTGCTGATTTGGGGCATTATCGGATTTAAATTGCTTGGCGCATTTTCTCCAGAAACTGAACCGAGCTCCAAGGTTAGAGTATCGGAATATAAACCCGAAAAAGCGGTAGAAAGAGATACCTTCAGTCTAATTGCGAATTATCGGGACCCTTTTTTGGGCACTTTGCCGCAGGTCAAAAGCAAAGACCCAAGCCCGAAAAAGATCAAGAAACCCAAGGTTCAATTTCCCGGCATCTTTTTTACGGGTTTGGTTTCAGGAGGACAGACCAAAGAAAATATTTTTTTTGTGACCATTGACAATCGCCAATACCTTATGAGAAAAGGTGATATTAAGGAAGGAATCACCCTGGTCAAGGGTTCTCCAAATTCAATCAGCGTACATTACCAAGGACTCCATAAGACAATACCGTTACAGAATGGTGGTCAATAAGAGGGTAAAAGCAGGGGCATTACAATTTGTACTTTTTATAGGTGCCTTGATAGCCATATTGTTGTCGACCTTTGTACTGTTGCACCATGTGCACCATAAATTTGACAAAAAAACGGAAAAGACCATTACGTTGGTCAAAAAAGCCGATTGGGGCATCCATCATGCCCTATCACAAAATTTTCCCTTGAATGATT
>NZ_JAAABI010000022.1 GCF_009903685.1 Flagellimonas ochracea
AATATATCTGGGAATAGGATTTTCTGTTTTGTCAATATGTTTCGCTTGCGAAGATATATTGGAGGTGCCGGATATTACGGACCAGACCGTTCTCATATTGGCCCCGAAAGAGGGCAGCACTATTGATGTCAACGAAGTGGGTTTTAATTGGGAAGCTCTTGCTGATGCCACTTCTTACAGAATTCAGATTGCCACGCCAAATTTCGAGAACGCAGTTCAGTTTGTCATGGATAGTGTTGTTCCTGTGGACACTCTCGGAAACGTCACTACCCGAGTCAATGTAGCATTGACCAATGGAAACTACACTTGGCGTATAAAGGCATTGAACAGTGATTACGAAACATCATATTCCAGCAGTAGCTTCCAAGTTAATGGTGATGCAAATGCAGACTTGATCCCTCCCAATACGCCGCAATTGGTAACACCAGCCGATGGGTCTTCCCAAAACAATACTACGGTGAACTTTACGTGGACCCGCGAGGATGTGGCGGGAACATCGGAGAGGGACAGTATTTTTATTTATTCTGATGCGAATCTTCAGAATTTGACGATGAAGGCCATTGGGGCGAATAAAGGGTTCACCACAGATTTATCGGTTGGAACTTTTTACTGGTTGGTACGTGCCTATGATACGGCCGGTAATGAGAGTGAAAATAGTGACAATTATAGTTTTACCATCGAAGAATGAGCAAGAACGTTAAAACATACGTGCTGTTGGGAGTTGTCTTGCTGATTTGGGGCATTATTGGATTTAAATTGCTTGGCGCATTTTCTCCAGAAACTGAACCTAGCTCCAAGGTTAGAGTATCGGAATATAAACCTGCAAAAACGGTCGAAAGAGATACCTTCAGTCTAATTGCCGATTATCGGGACCCTTTTTTGGGCACTTTGCCGCAGGTCAAAAGTAAAGACCAAAGCCTGAAAAAGAAAAAGAAGCCCATAGTTCAATTTCCCCGCATCTTTTTTACGGGTTTGGTTTCAGGAGGACAGGCCAAAGAAAATATTTTTTTTGTGACCATTGACAATCGCCAATACCTAATGAGAAAAGGTGATATTAAGGAAGGAATCACCCTGGTCAAGGGTTCGCCAAATTCAATCAGAGTTCATTACCAAGGACTGCATAGGACAATACCGTTACAGAATGGTCGTCAATAAGAGGGTAAAAGCGGGGGCATTACAATTTGTACTTTTCATAGGTGCCTTGATAGCTATATTGTTGTCAACCTTTGTACTGTTGCACCATGTGCACCATAAATTTGACAAAAAAACGGAAAAGACCATTACGTTGGTCAAAAAAGCCGATTGGGGCATCCATCATGCCCTATCACAAAATTTTCCCTTGAATGATT
>NZ_JAAABI010000023.1 GCF_009903685.1 Flagellimonas ochracea
TACCGCCTGCATCGGTCACCGTTATGGAGGTGCCCGTCAGGCCGACCGCCGTGTTGAGTTCGTTGGTCGGGTCGGCGTCGGCATCGTCCGTGTTAAGGGCCGCCAGTTCCGCATCCGTGGCAAAGGTGCCGTCAAGGTCCTGGCTCAGGGTACCACCGGCATCGGTCACCGTTATCGAGGTGCCCGTCAGGCCCACGGCCGTGTTCAGTTCGTTCGTGGGGTCCGCATCGGCGTCGTCCGTGTTAAGGGCCGCCAGTTCCGCATCCGTGGCAAAGGTACCGTCAAGGTCCTGGCTCAATGTGCCACCGGCATCGGTCACCGTTATCGAGGTGCCCGTCAGGCCCACGGCCGTGTTGTATTCGTTCGTGGGGTCAGCGTCGGCATCGTCCGTGTTCAGCGCGGCAAGCTCGGCGTCCGTGGCGAAGGTCCCGTCAAGGTCCTGGCTCAATGTGCCACCGGCATCGGTCACCGTTATCGAGGTGCCCGTCAGCCCAACGGCCGTGTTGAGTTCGTTGGTCGGGTCCGCATCGGCATCGTCCGTGTTGAGTGCGGCAAGCTCGGCGTCCGTGGCGAAGGTACCGTCAAGGTCCTGGCTCAATGTGCCACCGGCATCGGTCACCGTTATCGAGGTGCCCGTCAGGCCGACCGCCGTGTTGAGTTCGTTCGTGGGGTCCGCATCGGCGTCGTCCGTGTTAAGGGCCGCCAGTTCCGCATCCGTGGCAAAGGTACCGTCAAGGTCCTGGCTCAATGTGCCACCGGCATCGGTCACCGTTATCGAGGTGCCCGTCAGGCCGACCGCCGTGTTCAGTTCGTTCGTGGGGTCCGCATCGGCATCGTCCGTGTTGAGTGCGGCAAGCTCGGCGTCCGTGGCGAAGGTACCGTCAAGGTCCTGGCTCAATGTGCCACCGGCATCGGTCACCGTTATCGAGGTGCCCGTCAGGCCGACCGCCGTGTTGAGTTCGTTCGTGGGGTCCGCATCGGCGTCGTCCGTGTTAAGGGCCGCCAGTTCCGCATCCGTGGCAAAGGTACCGTCAAGGTCCTGGCTCAATGTGCCACCGGCATCGGTCACCGTTATCGAGGTGCCCGTCAGGCCGACCGCCGTGTTCAGTTCGTTGGTCGGGTCGGCGTCGGCATCGTCCGTGTTAAGGGCCGCCAGTTCCGCATCCGTGGCAAAGGTACCGTCAAGGTCCTGGCTCAGGGTACCGCCTGCATCGGTCACCGTTATGGAGGTGCCCGTCAGGCCGACCGCCG
>NZ_JAAABI010000024.1 GCF_009903685.1 Flagellimonas ochracea
TTGGGCTTGCGAAATGAATGTTAATGACAAAGCAAATAACAAAATCAATTTTGTCTTCATAATTATTAAAATGATGGGTACTTGTTTATTTAGATGTATTTGATCATCTTATATATTAATCGTTTATTTGAACTTTGGTAACGGTTCGTGTAACCGTCAGTTACGGGTTAATATGCGTTAATTTTCGGTTTAGAACTGGCGTTAGCAATTTCGAGTGGATTCGGACGTAGTCGAATCCGCCGTAATTGCGGTTATACATTGTTGCCACCAGTTTTTATTTTTACCAGACTTAAAATCAGAAGTCCAATTAATCCAATATTCGACCAAATCGCATACTTTTCCATTCGCTCACTTTTGTCCTTTTTAAAAGTCAATTCCTCTGCGATTTGAATTTTGTCAGAGTCGATATTTTTGGTTTCTGTTATTTCGAAATCGAATTCACTTTTGTGCTCCGTTATAACTTTCAAGTATTCAATTCCGCCGTTTTTATTCTTTGCTACAACCCAAAATTCTGTCGTTCCATCATTCTCAAACCAAAAGTCAGACTTTTCATTTGGTTTTAGCTCTGTGTTATAAGTCACATAATTTCCCGTTCCATTCCAGTTGTTGCTCCAAAAAGTTATCGCGTAAATTTTTAAGTTTTTATCGGTCAGGTTTTCAGTCCGAACATTAACTGGCGTAGAAGCTCCAAATGAATCGTCAAACAACGAATTTAAACCCAATGCTGAAAGTCCGACAAAAATTCCAAAACCTACTAATATTTTGAGTCCAATGTTCCGCTTTTTACGAGCAAAAAATTTAATTGACAAGATTATTAAAAGTAGGAACGCTGAAAATAGAAGTATCGTCATTTTTTAAATTGGTGGCAACTTGTTTATAGCGATGTAAAATACACTTCTATACTCCCAAATCGGAATAAAATTGATGTATTTGATCATCTATTATTCGAATCGTTTATTTGAACTTTAACGGTTGAGCTATGAACAGTTCGGGGGCAAACTAACGTTTGCTTTCCGCCACGCACATAACGAAATCTTTTTGTTTTGATTTATTTTTTCCTATTCAGAGCAAAA
>NZ_JAAABI010000025.1 GCF_009903685.1 Flagellimonas ochracea
GCATCCACCCTAATGGAGACCATGGTTGCCACCGTATTGATAGTAGTGGTTTTCATGATGGCCAGTCTTATATTGAATTCGCTGTTTTCAACAAAAATCAAAATTCAAATGAACCCTCTTCTTAACCACCTAAATGAGTTGGAGTATCTCTATTCCCATAACAAACTGAGTTTACCATATTTTGAAGAATGGGAAGAGTGGCAATTAAGTGTTGGTCCAGAAGGCAAGGTATATATTGAAGAGACAAATGGAACAGACTCAGAATCACGGATTGATCAGATAGAGTTTTATGCACCTAATTAGATTTCAAAGACTAAAGGCATTTACCCTAAGCGAGATACTAGTGGTACTTGTTGTAACCATTGTAGTTGTAGGCCTGGCATTTTCAGTCTTAGACCTGGTTCAAAAACAAATGTGGGGCATTCAGAAAAACTATAAAGAGGAATCGATAGATAACTCACTGCAACAAGCTTTATGGATTGATTTTCATCTTTATTCAAAAATCGAATATTCCTCAATCAATAGCATATTAGAGCTAAAACACGAAATGGGCAGTACAAAGTATGAATTCCATAAGGATTATGTTGTCAAAGACAGGGACACTTTTTATTCAGAATTTAAAGTGCACAAGGTATATTTTCAAGGTAATGAAATTGAGGAAGGTATCATTGATGCCGTTAAATTGACCAAGACCGGGGACGAAATAAATAAGAAACTTTTTGTGTTCAGAAATAATGATGCGGCCGTATTTATAAATTGATGGGATTTAAACTGGAAAATATATCGAAAATTTCTTCCCAGCAGAAAGGGGTAAGCCAGGATTTACAAAGAACCCCGTTGCTCGAACGTGAGCTATTTTCCTTCAGTAAACCATTTTCAAATAGAAAAAAAGAAGATTTTTATACGGAACTTGGGGTTTTGTTGAAGGCTGGAGTCACTCTTAAAGAGGCATTGGCGTTAATAAAAGAGGGGCAAAAGAAGGAACGGCATAAATCATTGGTTGGCCTACTGGAGGAGAATCTTATATCGGGATTGAGCTTTTCCGAAACGATAAGGGAAAGAAAAGAATTCA
>NZ_JAAABI010000026.1 GCF_009903685.1 Flagellimonas ochracea
GATTATCGAATGCATCGATTTTATCCTATTTTGGGTGTATAGAGATGTATATTACATGTATATAAACAAGATGGAGTACATTCAGCCAAAGCTGACCCATGTTGCTATACTTTAAAAAAAAATGCAAAGCCCCGCCCCATGGGAAATGTACTCCATCGCAGGGCCAAACCAAATCACTTTAATTACGGCGCGAAGACCTAATTAACCAGCTTTGACCGCAGTACGTGTGGAATGAAAACGTACGCCATCAAGAGGCTAAAAGTAATTTGGCCACGTTCACCCGCACTTCACTATATTTAAATAAATTTAAATACGCTCCGTGCTGAACGTAACTCCGTTTAGCCCTGCGTTAGGCTTAATTTGACAAACCAATGAAATTAACGATTTTTATATTACTTTTTTCTACTATTTCTGGATTTAGTCAAGAAATAAAATTCAATCTATTTTTGAAAGATTCTTGTTCAAATAGAGTTGAGAATAGCTTTAGCTATCATCTTGAAAAAAATGGAACGGAATATCATATAACGGAATTTGATAACGGAACAATATTGCTTCCAACCAAAGGCGAGTACGAACTTATCGCAACCGAAATCGGAGAAACACACAAAATTGTAATTGACAAACTAATAAATTCGGATACACTAATTAAACCGAGAATTGATGAATATATTAAAATGACAAATGTTTCTTTCACAAAGAAAGCGAGCAAAGAAGAACTTAAAAAACTTGGAATAATTCCTAACTATAGGTTTATGAATTGCGAAAAGGTTTGTGACGGAATTGAAACTGGTTATTTCTCAAACGGAAAAATTAGGCTTAAAGCGGTATTTAAAAATGGACTCGTTATTGGAGAATTAAAAAGATATTATCAGAGTGGGAAAATAAAGGAAATTTCCAATTACGACAAAGATGGAGTTTTGACAAAAAGAACTCTATTTGACGAAAATGGAGAAGTGAAAAACGAATAAAAACTATCCATAGTCTAATCTGGCCATGTGTTAAATCAAAGTTCAAAAAAACGATGAGGAA
>NZ_JAAABI010000027.1 GCF_009903685.1 Flagellimonas ochracea
ACCTTTGTACTGTTGCACCATGTGCACCATAAATTTGACAAAAAAACGGAAAAGACCATTACGTTGGTCAAAAAAGCCGATTGGGGCATCCATCATGCCCTATCACAAAATTTTCCCTTGAATGATTCCACTCTATTGGATTCAGACGATTCAGATGGGATCAAGGTTACGTTGGTCAGGTCCTACTGGGGTGTTTTTGAAAAGTTTGTGGCTATCTCAAAATTCCGAAAAAACAGATTTATTAAAACAGCGTTGATAGGAGGCAAATTGGACCAGGATTTTGCTGCACTTTATCTACAGGACAATAACAGGCCCCTTGTAATAGCTGGAAAATCAAAGATTACAGGTAAGGCCTTTTTGCCCACACAGGGGATTCGACCTGGGGGCATCGGGGGGGAATTTTATCGATTCAAGACTCCGATTTTTGGAGGCATGCAGCAGAGTTCTTCAAAACTTCCGACCATTAATCATGAACTTAGAACCAATTTAAAAACGCTTTTAAAGCAGAGCCTTACTGGAATGGAGAAGTCGCACATGGCTTACCGGGACGAGTTAAAGCTTGCCAACTCCTTTGCATCACCGATAAAATTCATCTACGGCGACCTATTGAGGATATCGGGAGCAAATCTTGCTGGGAACATTGTGCTTAAGGCTAATGGCACCATCATAATAGAGGCCAACAGCATTATCAAAGATGTTCTTTTTGTAGCGCCAAAAATTATCATAGAGAATGGGTTTAAGGGAACATTACAGGCCATTGCCTCCGAATCAATAAATGTGGAGAAAAATGTGGTTCTTGAATACCCCTCGGCCTTGGTGGTAGAAAGCAAGGAAACACCAAATCGAAAGGTGAGTAATAGCTTCGGAATCCATGTTCAAGGTAATGCTATCATCAATGGAATATTGGCCTATTTGGACGATTCTGACGAAACG
>NZ_JAAABI010000028.1 GCF_009903685.1 Flagellimonas ochracea
TTGGGCTTGCGAAATGAATGTTAATGACAAAGCAAATAACAAAATCAATTTTGTCTTCATAATTATTAAAATGATGGGTACTTGTTTATTTAGATGTATTTGATCATCTTATATATTAATCGTTTATCTGAACTTTGGTAATTCATTTTCAATTAATCAGTATTAATTTCCTTTTAACATCTTCAAAATTTTCAGCCAGAAACACCCTTGTTGCACTAATATGTGTACTACTAGATTTCATAAATAGATGAATTTGTTTACTAGAATCATCAATCTTAAATGATACATTGAAAACATCCTTGAAAATTTTATTGTTGGTATCAAACTTAATTTTGATTTCATTTTCCTCTTCAATAATCAGCCAATCATACATTTCACTTTTGCCAACTTTCCTATTAATTATAGGTGGTTTGAATTTCAAATTGTCATCCGTATTAAATGATAGGATAGCTGCTATAACTTCTGAAGTAATATCAAAACCTTGATGTTCAATTTTATTCAAAATGTAGCTGCCTTCGATTGTCGATGCAATTTGCTCATCTCTTGATTTACAACCAAGAAGGCTAATTAAAAAAGTTACTAAGACTAAATGGTTTGGTTTTAGACGATTCCTCATCGTTTTTTTGAACTTTGATTTAACACATGGCCAGATTAGACTATGGATAGTTTTTATTCGTTTTTCACTTCTCCATTTTCGTCAAATAGAGTTCTTTTTGTCAAAACTCCATCTTTGTC
>NZ_JAAABI010000029.1 GCF_009903685.1 Flagellimonas ochracea
ATCAATAGTGCTGCCCTCTTTCGGGGCCAATATGAGAACGGTCTGGTCCGTAATATCCGGCACCTCCAATATATCTTCGCAAGCGAAACATATTGACAAAACAGAAAATCCTATTCCCAGATATATTTTTCGCATCTACTAAAACTTAAGATATTCCCTTTCAACATGTACTTTGGAAGCCTTCAAATATGTTCCCGAGGGACAGTTTTGGTCTTCCGAAACCAAATTTTTGATAATTAGATTATCATATCGATTCTCTCCCCAACAAAACCCACTGTATCGATAACTGAAAATGGGCAGTTCTGAAAAGAAATAGCTTGTTTTGGAGGTGCCTTCGGTCAGTACCAATACCAAATTGTCAAATTTGTCTTTCTGAAGCTGTATAGCATCGGCTCGTAGAAAAATGTGGATATCCGCCTCCACAACTACCAGGTCGACACTGGTTACTATCTTATGATCTTGATCTGCTGCGATGTACTTTCGTAAATGTTTATGCGCTTCAGTATTCAAAATGGACGTCAAGCGCACTTTATCCAACAATTGCAAACGTAGGTATTTTGGTTTATAGGG
>NZ_JAAABI010000002.1 GCF_009903685.1 Flagellimonas ochracea
CTTGCATAACCGAACTTCATCTTAGGTGTAAAAAAGGGTATATAAGGTAAACTATTTAAGTGTACCGAAAAAGTAAACTCTTTAGAATCAGTGAACTCGTTTTACAATGAAAGTTCAATAAAACGGTGCTTAAAAAACCCGGTCTTGAAATAGAAATCGATATAAGGGCGAACGCAACGAAGTGGAGTGCTGCAAGCCCCAAATCTTGCCAAACTAACCTCACTGAGCGAGGCAATTCTATCTGTCAATGGAAAACATTCTTCTCATCCTTTGAGGTAATCCAATGGTCTGTTGCCCTTAATTTTATTTAGCTCCAACCTCTTACGATATTTTAGGCTTTAGATTGCTTTTCCATAGGTGCGATTTTGTTTTTTCGTCAAATTGTGTCAATTTTTTCGTCAAAAATTTCCAGTGTTTACAGGGCTTCCCAAAGGGTTTACTGTAGATTTCGGAAAAGTCTACTGTAGCCCCTGATTTTGCACAGTATCCCAAAATCTGTTCAATTGACTGGTTTTCAACTTGTTGAAGACCCGAAAACAACCGTGATGGCGCAATTTGCGCATCACCCTCTTGCTATTCCCTTAGTTTAGCGTCGACCATTTACATAGAGCTTTCCTTTAAGACAATCGTTGTTTGAATTACGGTCGTCTTTCACTCGGGAATACACTCGGTGACCGTAAGTGGCCACCGACCGATAAAGGAGGATTAGGCGCAGGGAAAGTCCAGGACTTATGCTTTTCAAATCCTTTTATCGGTCATCTCTGAACAGAATCAGATGGAAATACAGGCTTCAAGGCCTATTGTCCAGGGTTTCGATCTAGTTCAGATAACTGTGAACACATATCCCTTGGGCTGGGACCATCCCTCTGTGACAGTCCCGGGACCGGAACATATATCGCTGTCCATTTAGAAGAATAGAGGTATTGTCCTACCTTGGAACTTCAATGATATTGGATGGCAGCCAGACCGATAAAGGCGTATTAATTGCTATTCAAAGTTTAGGACTTATCGGTATCGATTAAATCCTTTATCGGTCATCTTCTGGACCGGCATCATATGGAAGTTCAGGTCTAGGGCCTATTAACAGGGATTTGATAATCGTTCAGTTGTCGGTTGTACTCTGATTCACGGATCTCTCATTTTTTAAACTTTTTTATCATGGAAAAATCTGACTTCAAGTTTTTTGTTGGCGTGGACATATCCAAAAAGTCCTTTGACATCGCCATTATCCAAGGAGACGACACGGACTCGTTCGTGTTCGACAATTCACAAAAGGGTACCAGGGCCTTTATAAGGCTGCTCAAGAACAGGGGCATTCCCTTGGAAAACACCTTGGTCTGTCTGGAACATACCGGTATATACGGCAGACTGGTCATCGCAAGGCTGCTCGAAAAACAGGCCAATTTCTGTGTCGAGATGTCGTTGAGGATCATCCGTAGCTTGGGGATACAACGTGGCAAGAACGATAGGCTGGACGCCATCCGGATCGCACGGTACGCCGCCAAGAACCACAACGAGATCGAACTGTACAGACCGGTGCCGGAGATCCTGGAAAAGGTCAATGCCCTGCTCAAGGTAAGGGACCAACTGGTCAGGTTCAGGGCGGACCTGTGCAAGCACCCCAATGAACTCAAGACCTTTGACCCGGAACTTGGAAAACTGGTCCAAAGGCACATCAAAAAGACCACCAAGTGCCTCAACGACGAGATCCGCCGCATGGAGGGAGAGATAGAGGCCCTTGTGCTCTCCGATGAAAGGTTGAACAACACGGTGCGACTGGCGACCTCCGTCACGGGGATAGGTATGTTCACGGCCCTATACTTTACCATCTACACCAATTTTTTCACCAAGTACGAAAATCCCAAACAGCTTGCCTGCTACTGTGGCGTGGTGCCCTTCGAGCATACCTCCGGCTCCAGTATACAGAAACGTGCCAGGGTGCACCATATGGCAAACAAGACGATGAAAAAGCAGTTGCACATGTGCGCGCTTGCCGAAGTCAGGCACGATCCGGAACTGAAGGCATATTATGAAAGAAAGGCCGGGGAGGGAAAGAACAAAATGTTGGTCCTTAACAATGTCCGAAACAAGCTTGTCCTTAGGGTCTGTGCCGTGGTCAAACGGCAGAGGCCCTATCAAAAAAGTGTCGCTTGATACCGATAACACCGAATTGTTCACTTTGTTCATTTTTGACTTGTTTTTAACATGGAAATCGATTTTTCACGCGAGCGTGAAAACCCAAATACCTTTCTTTGGTGTGACAAGCCATCAATAAATTCAGTGGTTCTTGTTGATTAGAAGTTGTTGATTAAACATATCTTCCCGAATACCACAAAAAACCGATAGGGACCAATCGCAAAAGTTCGAGATAAGAATTTAGAGTTTCAGCACTTCGCTATGCTTCATTCGATTTCTTTTCTAGATCTGACTCAAGTGACGTTTCCAATTTGCTTCTCAAAATCTCCATATCCTCACCAACCTTCCTTTCCAACACCTTTGCATAAATCTGGGTGGTGGTAAGTTTTCGATGTCCCAACATTTTTGAAATGGTTTCTATAGGTACACCATTGGTCAAGGTAACTGTCGTGGCGAACGTGTGCCTTGCCATATGAAATGTCAAATTCTTTTTGATTTTTGCTTCACTTGCAATCTCTTTCAAATAAGCGTTCATCTTTTGGTTGGAGATTCTTGGAAACAAAGTGTTGTTAATGATGGACCTAGTATCCTCTTTATAAAGTTCAATCAAGTCAAGAGCTTTTTTTAAAAGTGGTATTTTGACCGGGTTATGGGTCTTCTGTCTTTTGGTAATGATCCAATATTTTTTGTCTATGCCCATGACCACATTATCTTCCGTTAAAAGCATTAAATCCGTATAACATACTCCAGTATAACAACTAAATACAAAAAGATCCCTCACAGTTTTTAATCGCTTACAATCTAGTTCAAGGTTTTCAATCGCTTTAAGTTCCTCGGAACCTAAATACTCCCTATTCGTAGGGGTCAATCTTTGCTTAAACTGCCTAAAGGGGTCTTTATCTATCCACTCAAGTCGATAAGCCAGGGAAACCATTTTCCGTAATCTTTGAACATGCTTCATTACAGCGTTGTTACCAATTTGTTTTTGATAGTGATTGGGTTTATGCTTATGTAGAAAATTTTCAAAGTCGAGAATAAACTTATAATTCAATTCATCAAGCCTGATATCTTCCTTTTTCAATTTTTCCTTCAAAAACAAAAAGATATACTTCTGACTTGTCAGGTATAGTCTTGAAGTATTACCGTGAAGCTTTGGAAACATATTGGAATTATGATAGGACACTAAATCCCTCATGGTAAAATGTTGATTCTCCACTTCCTCATCCATAAACCTAGCCTTTACACTCTGAGGAGTGATATGCTTACCCTCTATTCGCAATTCTTGGAATGCATGGAACAAACCAGAGTAGAACTCGTCTAAATATTGATTGGTGGATTTAGCGTGAATAGAAGAATTTTTTACACGCTGCTTAGTTGAATCCCATTCATCGATTTGGATTCTTCGCTTTAAACTGATGCTAAGCTTTTTCCCATTTACGGAAATCCTAGCATAAATAGGGGCTTTACCATTTTTTGACCTACTGGAATAAAGCCAAAACAGAATGGAAAAAGTGGAATTTGACCTCATATTTGTCTTCTTTTAGTTAAATATTGATGAAGACGAAAGTCAAATCAAATCGAGTACATCAAATAAATTACTGAATTTTAATCACTTAGTTTAAAACAGTAACTTAAAAAATGTTGACGATTTGTGAACTTTTAAAGCACATATCATAGGAATTCAATTAAAATCAAAAAATATCAAATACTTGATATTCATTTATTTAATGATTTATTGAATCATTCGGAAGTCAAAAAGTAGCCCCGGCAAGAATCGAACTTGCATCTAAAGTTTAGGAAACTTCTATTCTATCCATTGAACTACGGGGCCATTCCCAAAAATGGAAAGCAAAAATATGTTATTTTAAAAAACTTTGCACGTAAAAGACCGCTTAAGTCACATCGGACAAGCTGGTGTTGAAAATTCACCAACTCAATGAGTTCGTTGCTTGGCTTCCTCCTTGAGTACTTTGTCTAAAAAGTTTCTGGAAAGAGGTTTGTCCACATAACCTGAAATCAATTGGTTCGCTTTGGCAATCTCACGATCCTTAGAATTAGTGAAGGCAGAAAGAATATACACCTTGGGAAGTCGACGTTCCCTGAACAAATTTTGCATGTTCTCTACAAAGGTCCACCCATCCATACCCTCCATTACAAGGTCTAAAAAAAGAATATCGGGAAGTTCTTTGTCATTTTCCAGTAGTTCCAGAAAAATAGACAGTCCCTCCTCCCCACTGGAACAGGTAATAATATCGGAGCTCTTTTCAGTTTGTTGAATACAGTACCGGGTAGCAAACTGCGACACCAAGTCATCATCAATAATACAGAAGGTAAGTCTCATTTGGGGTTGTTATAGGGGAAGTTATGTAATTCAAAACTAATGGCTTCCTTTCAAAAAGCCATTCAAATTCGTCGTTCTGCCCAAATATTCCGTTCAAAACCTTCTCAATGTGGCAGTCTTTTCCTCAAAACCCCATATAAAAAAGTACCCAAAACCGCACCAACAAGCACAATTATGATGGGCCAATAACCTGCTCCAACCAAGATATAAATAGGACCAGGACAGGCTCCAGCCAAGGCCCATCCCAAACCGAAAAGAATGCCGCCAATTGCATATCGGGCAAACGAACGTTCCTTTTCTTCAATTCTTATGGGTTCTCCAAAAAAAGACTTTGTGCCCGATTTTTTTGTCCATCCTACAAACAACATTCCAACAACCAAAGCTGATCCAATAATTCCATACATGTGAAACGAATCGAACCGGAACATTTCATAGATTCGAAACCAAGAGGCAGCTTCGGATTTGTACAAGACTATTCCAAAAAAGATTCCGACCAGTATATATAAAAAGTTCTTCATAATTAAAATATAATTGGGAACAACACATGGACCATGAAAAGTCCTCCGATAAAAAAGCCTATTACCGCAATAAGCGAAGGCCGTTGTAGGTTGCTAAGTCCAGAAATGGCATGCCCCGAAGTACATCCTCCTGCATAGCGGGCACCAAAACCAACCAAAAATCCGGCAACCAGTAAGATGGTCCATACCTTGGGTTGGGCCAGTGCTTCTACCGTGAACAGCTCGGTGGGCAGGTAAGCACTTCCTGCACTTTCAAAGCCAAGAGCCTGCAAATTTTCCACTGTTTCTTGAGAAATATTCACTGCTTCGTTAAGTGAAAGCAAATGTGCCGCAAAGAATCCTCCAATAACAGCTCCCAAAACTACCAACAAACTCCAGCGTTTAGGTTTGGTATCCACCTTGAAGTAGTCCACAAATTTTCCCGCACCTCCGATGGAGCAAAAGGTTTCCAAATTGGAGGACATTCCAAATCGCTTGCCCATCAAAATTAAAATGGCCATTATCAAAGCAATCAAAGGGCCCGAAACGTACCAAGGCCAAGGTTCGTAAAGCATATTCTTAGGTTTTTATCAAAACTAACTAAAAGCACAACATATTCTCCTTTATGTCTCAAACAAAGCTGTTTGCTAACAAAATCTGTTGGCTTTTTTCAATTTATTTCTCTGGAAAATATAACATATGTTTAGCACCAGTGTAAACCGTGTTGTCAAAAATTAATCGTGCTAACTGACAATAGAAAAGATTAAACATCCATCCAACCTTACTTAAAAAGCTGGATTTGTAAACAAAAAAGTTATTTCTTTCCGCCGTTCATCATGGCCAATACGGCTACCACCAATACGACGACGACCAAGGCAAATACCCCAATCATCCAGATACCGTTTTCCCAAGAAACCAAAGGGATTGATAGAAAAGTTTTCATAATCCATTATTTAAGCGTGTCTAAATTAAAGGGAACATATTCCGCAGCTCATGATATTTCTCATGAATACCGTAACAATGCCAGAGCGATTTTTTACACCTGTTTTCCCTTCAACATTTTGTTCCAATACAAATAGGGCAGACCATATTTTTTAAACATATATAGCCTCCAGTGTTCTTTTGCGCTATTGAACACCAACATTCTTTTAAGCTTGGGGTCGGGTATAAAATTATTTTTGTAATCGAACTCTGCAAGGGTCATCTTGCCATACCCGGTAACCAAGGGGCAGGATGAATAACCATTGTAGGAGTGGTTATCCGCTGGTTTGCTCTCCATGAGCTTCAATATATTGTCCACAACAATGGGCACCTGCTTTCGGATTGCTGCTCCCGTTTTGGCCGTGGGTAAAGCGGCTACATCCCCCAAACCGAAAATATTGCCAAATTTATTGTGTTGCATGGAATGATGGTCCACATCCAACCATCCTGAATCGTTGGACAATACCGAATCTCTTATGAATTTTGGCGCCGCTTGTGGAGGTGCTAAATGCAGCATGTCAAAAGGCACATGGATATCAATATCACCGTACATTTTTTCACCCAAGTCGTTATCTTCATTGATTACACATCGGTTTTCTTCGGGTGCGGTATGGCTGAAATGCACTATACGGTTTTCAACATCAATCGCTTTGGGAGCATAAAAAGGTTTAAAATGAATGCCGTACCGGTCGATTACCTTCATCAAGGTTTCCCGGATTTCCTTTACCCCAAAAATAACCGTCCCGGGGGTGGCAAAAATTACATTGGTCTTGTTTTTCAATCCATGCTTCCTAAAATAATCTGCTGCGAGATAGGCTATCTTTTGAGGTGCCCCACCACATTTAATGGGTGTTGTGGGTTGAGTAAAAAGTGCATTGCCCCCTTTGAAGTTCTTAATGGTTTCCCAGGTATGTTCTGGGTTTATATAATTACTACAGGCGATTCCCTTTTCAAATGCTTCGGGCAGTCCCTTTATCATTCCCGGTTCCATGACAAGCCCTGTGGCTACCACCAAAAAATCATAACTTACGTCCCCATGATTTTCGGTTGAAACAGCGTTGTTATCAGGTACAAAACCAGTAGCTTTATCTTTTATCCAATCCACTCCCCAAGGCATAACCTCGGTCATAGACTTTGCCGTTTTTTCGAAATCATAGGTCCCTGCACCCACTAAAGTCCAAGCAGGCTGATAGTAATGGGTGTCAGAGGGTTCGATAATGGCAATATCCAGCTTGGCGTTTTTCTTCAACAGTTGCGCGGCTGTCATGATACCTGCCGTACCTCCTCCGATGATCAAAACTTGATAATGCGATTTCATGGATAGTGTTTTAAAAAATTTCAACCTAAAATAGTTAGGAACCCCAAAAAAAAAAGTAACCCAGGTTACATACTTCGTAAAAATTCAGAATGGGATTTTAAATATGCCTATTACACCAAACGAAAAAACCACCCCGCAATGGGGTGGTTTTTCAATCAACCAACCAAGAAACTTAGTCTTTAACCTTACAAGTACGTATCCCAAAAGGAGCATACAAAGGACAAAAACTAACAAAGCTTGTCAACACGAAAATCCCTGCCAATACCAACAAGACCGTGGCCAAAGTTCCTGAAATCACATTGAAATAATACAATGCCACAATTGCCAGGGCAATAATAAATCGGATTAAGCGGTCCGCGCCGCCCATATTTTTTTTCATAATCAGTTAGTTTGTGTTTTCAACCAATAAAACAATCAAAGTCGCCAATGCGATGCAAATAATACAAACCAGCACCAATTTGTGCCATTTTCTTAGCTCCATTATCAAAATTAAGTCAATTTTGGCTATTTCTTGGTAACCTCGGTTACATAGGCACATCTGTTTTTATGTTATTCCTTGAATTGAACCCATTCAGGAATCGGAGAACTTTTGCGCACAAATTGTCCATAACTGCCATGTCGGGGCGATTGGACACTGAAATGGTTTTTGGCAGAAACATGCTAAAATACTACTTGTCCTTGGGATTTTTGGGATCAATTGATTCATGGTTTGTAAAAAAAAGATACGTTGTGCCTGTTGTTTACGCGCTATGCTAGGCATTCCATGCCCGGTATCCTCCTTTTAAATCGTAGATTTGAGTAAAACCCATTTTTACCAGCTTTCTTGCTGCTTTTTGGCTTCGGTTTCCAGATTGGCAGTACAAATAAACCGGTTGGGTTTTGTTCATTTTGGAGAAAGCATCATTAAAAGATGCCCCTTGAAAAAAATCAATGTTCTTGGCATTGTTGATATGTCCAGAACGAAATTCCCGCGGTGTTCTTACGTCAACCAATTGTACTTTGTCTCTTGAAATGGCTTTTTTATATGCTTCTGCATCTATAATTTTGATAGCATCGGAATCAGTGGATTTCTTAAAAAGAAAATCTAGAATTGACATAAGGATATATTATTAAACTACTGACTTTGTTGAATTAACGGTTATAACTAGAAATGAGCGATCAATCTTCGGAACTCCAATCCGTGTATCCTCCTTTATAATTATAAATTTCTTTGAAGCCCTCTTGCTTTAAGATTTCAGCAGCACGAGTACTTCGCCCTCCCATTTGGCAGTAGAGGTATACTGGCTTGTTCTTGTCCAAGGTGTTGATTTGCTCCATGAAGGATGCTCCATTTATATCAAAATTCATGGCGTCATCAATATGGCCATCGTTGTATTCTTGGGGCGTTCTCACATCCAGCCATTGTACTTCTTTTCCAATAACTTTAGCTTTCACAGTGGCTTTGTCAATATTTGTGATCCCTCCTTCATCCTGGGAATTGCAAGAAACCATCAAAAATGGTACAAGTGACATCAGAAACAATATAGCTCTACGATTCATTCTTTATCTATTTTAATGTTGTGGGGCATACGTAATCTGTGACTGGGATACCCACTTCTTTTATCGCTTTGAATCCCCCGGCAATATCCACCAAGTTGTGGATTCCCCTACTTTTAAGGATGGAGGCGGCAATCATGCTTCGGTATCCTCCTGCACAGTGTAGGTAGAATGTTTCGTCTTCTGGAAATTCGGATAGGTGATCATTGATGTAATCCAAAGGGGTAAGATGTGCATCTTCTATATGTTCGGCCAAAAATTCCGGTTCTTTGCGGACATCAAAAACAGGAATCTTTTGATTCAGTCGTTCTTTGAATTCCCCAGCATTGATGCTTTCCACGGTGTCCACTTCCTTTCCTGCCTTTTTCCAAGCTGCTAGGCCCCCTTTCAAATACCCTATGGTCCCATCGAAACCAACCCGGGATAAGCGCGTAATGGCTTCTTCCTCCTTACCTTCTGGAGCAATTAGCAAAATGGGCTGCTGAACATCAGCTATCAACGCCCCTACCCAAGGCGCAAAGCTTCCATCCAATCCAATAAAAATTGACCTTGGTATATGTCCTTTGGCATAATCACCTTGGTTTCGCACATCCAACATCACGGCACCGGTTTCATTGGCGGCCACCTCAAAAGCATCTGGGGTCAAGGCTTGGGTACCCCTTTCCAGTACAGTATCAATATCTTCATATCCTTCTTTGTTCATTTTTACATTCAAAGGGAAATATTGTGGGGGTGGCAACAATCCTTCTGTTACCTCTTTTACGAACTCTTCCTTGGTCATATCGGCCCGTAGGGCGTAGTTCATTTTTTTCTGATTGCCCAAGGTGTCCACCGTTTCTTTCATCATGTTTTTGCCACAGGCAGATCCAGCTCCGTGGGCTGGATATACGATGACATCATCCGCCAAGGGCATAATTTTGTTTCTGAGACTATCATACAATGTTCCTGCCAATTCTTCCTGCGTCATATGGGCCGCTTTTTGGGCTAAATCGGGCCTGCCCACATCTCCCAAGAAAAGGGTGTCCCCGCTAAAAATAGCATGGTCTTTTCCTGATTCATCTTTCAGCAAATAGGTGGTGCTCTCCATGGTATGTCCCGGAGTATGCAATACTTTTATGATCACTTTCCCCAATTGGAACTCCTGTCCATCCTCAGCAATGATAGCCTCATAGGATGGGTTCGCATTGGGACCGTAAATAATGGGTGCCCCGGTTTCCTTGGACAAGGTAACATGACCGCTTACAAAATCTGCATGAAAATGGGTTTCAAAAATGTATTTAATCTTCGCGTTGTTGGCCGCGGCTTGTTTAATGTAAGGCTGCACCTCACGCAAAGGATCCACAATGGCAACCTCACCCTCGCTTTCAATGTAATAAGCCCCTTGGGCCAAGCATCCGGTATATATTTGTTCAATCTTCATTTTTCTCTAAATTTTTTTCAAAGATAATGTAGTGTGCTACTTTGCACGGTTACCAAAGTTACAAAGTCCTTTTTTTGGCTTGTAGGGAAACCTTCCTTTGAATATTGCTTCTTTTATTATGATGGGTACAAAAATCCACAGCCTCAAAGGTCTGTACAAATAAGTTCTCCTCTCCCAAGATTTTTATCAGGCCACTGCTGTGAAGAATATCCCTTGTCGGTCCAATGGCACCGGTAATCAAAAAATCGATTTCTTTTTCCTTTAAATCGAGAATCAGGCGTTCCAACATGGTCGCTGCGGTACTGTCAATATAATTAATGGCTTCAGCATTAAGAATCACGTACCGCAGTTCGGCGCCTTTTTTATCCATTTGTTTGAAGAGTTCCTTTTTAAAATAGTCTTTATTGCCAAAGTAAAGCTGTGCATCAAATCGTAAAATAAGTTTGTCCTTGTCCACTTCCACCTCATCGGCAAAGCGACTTATATTCTTAAAATAGTTGGTGCCCTTTATCCTGCCCAAAATGGCTATGTGCGGTTTGGAGCTGCGATATACCAAAAGTAATAGGGACAACAATACACCAAGCACGATTCCCGCAATCAACCCTATAAAAAGGGTCATCAAGAACGTGATAACCAATAAAAAGAACTCATCTTTTCTATTTTTGAAAAGCTGCAGCGGATATGAAAGGTTAATCAAACCAAATACAGACACCATGATTATGGCACCCAAGACCGCATTGGGCAAATTGTGAAACAAAGGGGTTAAGAAAAGTAATACTGCCGCAATGAACAAAACACTAAAAATTAGGGACATTGTGGTTTTTGCTCCGGCTTCTTCATTGACAGCGGTTCTGGAAAAACTTCCCGAAATGGGAAAAGATTGAAAAAAGGAACCGAGCAGATTGGAAAGTCCCAAAGCCCGTAGCTCTTGGTTGGCATCCAGTTCATATTCCGAATGTTTTTCTTCCACTGTTTTTGCGATGGATATGGATTCCATGAATCCAAAAAGGGCCACCGTCATGGCCAGAGGCACCAACTGACCCAACAAATCTGTTCTTATTTCAGGAACTTGGAATGTTGGCATCCCTTTTGGGATTTCTCCGACCACCTGTATTCCCAAATCTCCAAGTTGAAAAAAAGTAACCAATAAGATTCCCAAAATGGTCACCAGCAAAGCTGTCGGTATTTTCTTATGTATCCTTCTAAAAATCAATATGAACAGCACACTTGCACCGCCCATTGCCATGGTATAGGGATTTACATCTTCCATACCGCGCAAAAGATTCGCAACAAGCTCGTAGATTTTGCTGGATTGGACAATCTCAATGCCCAATATGTATTTTAGTTGTCCTAGCCCAATCAAAATAGCCGCTGCCGAGGTAAACCCACTGATTACCGGTTTGGACAAAAAATTGATAAAGAATCCCATTTTTAAGAATCCCAAAAGAAGTTGAAGACCCCCTATCAGTGAAGTGAGGAACAATACCACTGAAATATACTCTGTGATATCGCTCAGTTGCAATGCACCTATTCCTGCCGCTACCAAAAGAGAATCCAATGCCACGGGGCCGACCCCCAGTTGTCGGGATGTACCCGTAAGGGCATAAACAAATTGTGGGACCAAGGCAGCATAAAGCCCATAAATGGGAGGCATGCCTGCAATCAATGCATAGGCCATTCCCTGTGGCACCAACATAATACCCAAGGTAATCCCAGCGACCATATCACCATAAAAAAATGTTCGGTCATATCGGGTTATCCAAGCTGTAAATGGAAAAAACCTTTTGAGCATGCAAGGGCTTTTTACAAAAATAGGGTTCCTCTGTTGATTTCAATGTAACATAGGAGACATAGTTACAGGTCCAGAATCTGGATATAGTTCCTATGAAGTTTCAATTTTTCCATGTTTTCCAATTTTTTCAACAGTCTAGAGATGACCACGCGTGAGGTATGAAGGTCATAGGCAATTTGTTGGTGGGTGTTTCGGATACGGTTGTCGTTGGTGACCTGCATCTTCTTTTTTAGGTATTCCACCAAGCGTTGGTCCAAGTTTTTGAACGCGATGCTGTCCACCGTGTTCAACAATTCGTTCAATCTGTGATGGTAGCTCTCAAAAACATAGTTACGCCATCCCTTGTACTTTGCCATCCATTCTTCCATTTTGTGTATGGGCACCATTACCAAGGCAGATTCGGTCTCTGCGATGGCCCTAATCTCACTTTTAGCATGCCCCATACAACAAGCCATGGTAACGGAACAGGTTTCGCCCTGCTCTAAATAGTACAACAACAATTCATCCCCTTCTTCGTCTTCACGAAGTACCTTAATCGCTCCTGATAGTAATAGAGGTATGGATTTAATATAGCTGCCAATATCCATAAGGATTTCGCCCTCTTTTACTTCCACAAATTTGCCAATGGATGCAATTTCATCCACCAGTTCCATTTCAAATTGACCATCGAAAGTGGTATAGAGTTCTTTTACCATAAAAAAATATTACTCCTAAGGTACTTATTTTGGTTCAAAGGAAACTCGACCCAATCAAACAGATTGTCATGTTTTCTTTCCACAGGTTCCACCATCTTTGAAACCAGTAAATCTGTTTACAATTCGCATGTCTTCATTTCGTCGTTCCAATGGATTACTAGAAAATATTAATACTTTTTTATACTATCATTTTCTTTTAACTTCTTATTTTTGATAAGCCTTAAATTTGTCGATATGAAAAAAATAGCAATCTTTTTATTGATTTTTTCCATTTTTGGGTGTACTTCAATGAAGAATACGCAAAACGTTGCCCAGAGTGAAGATGGTAAACACATACTGCCTCCCAACACTGCTTCCAATAAATATTCGAAGACCAGACAGGGTGGATAGTTGACAGGGGACCCCTAAAAAACAAAATGGCCTTCCGATTTGTCGGAAGGCCATTTTGTTTTGATTCTGTTCTTGGACTCCCCCAAACTCGTTTAGATAAGTCTGCCCAAAGAATTTCAGGTGAGGTTTTCTCTTCCATCCGCTGAAAATGAAAAAAGCCACACTCTCGTGCAGCTTTCTTGATTTTTGCTCCCCCTCTTGGGCTCGAACCAAGGAGGTTAACCTATTAAAATCCAGTTGTTTGATAACTTGTAAACTTTTAAGATATCCGAATTGTATGCCTTTCAAATTATTAAAATGATTTTGTAGTTTTAATCTATGCCTAGATTAATAAATTTTTATGGATTTAAAAAACCTTTAATTCATTATATGATTCTAGGTTTTGTTTTAATCACTGGTCATATCACCTCAGCTTTTGCTCAATTTGATTCAATATTGCAAAAGAAAATAATGATTGATATCCCTCTGACACCTGAAGTAAACCAAAAACAAGTCAGCCCTAAATCACACAGTGCAGGAATATACAGCCAAATACTTAACGCATCACAAACAACTATAAGTGCAGGAGATAAAATAACAGTTAAGCAATTTATCACAGGGTACGGTTATATTGATTTAGAATTAAACAAAATATTTTTCCTTCCTTCAGCGGATTTTTTGGAGCAATCATATTTAAAATCAGGGCTAAAAAAAGATAAGCAAAATATTCTTCATTGGGGTTCGGAAATAGACACTATAAAATATGGAGGTGCTTTCGTAAAACATCTCAATGGATACAATGCACAATTGAACATTGAATTTGATACAATCAGATTGAAGTATTTGCGTGACTCTTTAAATCTAAAATCCTCAAATTATGTTAAAAATATAATAACACTTGATTCTATGGGTGTTATTGACATAAATAACCATAAAACATTAAAACTAACTTGGCTAACAAACACATACTTTGATGAAGGGGAAAAAACAATAAAAAGATATCCTAAAATAGGAGAACTTCCGCCAGGTATCAATTTTTCTATTGAACGGCAAAAGGAAAATACTATAATGATTAACTCAGAAGTATCTTTAGATTCTTCAAATTCATCAGCTCCTTTGATTTGGGAGCTATACACGAAAGAAAGCACCCCCCCTGGCAAGTATAATTTAAATTTTGCTTTTACCTATCATAATGGAAAGGAATGGGTTATAGACGAAAAGAAAATTGAAATAACAATTATGAACTGGTTTGAAAGAAATGATAAATATTTAAAATATCTAGCCCTTTTAGCAACTTTAGCTTCTCTTTCTCCACTAATAGAGTTATACAAAATGATAAGGGATAAAAAGTTTTTGAAGAAGTTCATTAATTGGATTCGAAAAAGATTTAAACCTAAGAAAAGGAAAAAAAAGGAAAAATAATATCAACTATTTTGGTTGGAATCTTACATATAATAACATTACCTCTAATAACATTACCTCAAATGATTGGTTCCAATTAGACAAATGTTATCAGAAATAAACCCAGCTCGTTAGAACTGGGCTTTACATTATTTAACATACTTCCAAATATATCCTCCTGCATGTTTTCGTTCACCTCTACAAACCCTAGAAATTGAGGTTTAAGCAAACCAGAAAACATGCTGGCTTCAGTGACAGAGATATGCGTCTTAAAAAGCTCACCATTTAAACTATATTGATTAACCTGTTTTTTTCTTTCGTCTTTTGAAGGCTCAAAGTCTTTATTATTGCTCCAGTAATAACCTTATAATTTTTGTTTGTGCCCAAACAAGCTTTTGAAATCCCTTTTTTATTCAAAAAAGCGGGAAACATTCAACTGAAAGAGCAATGAAGTTTATTTGTAAACTCTTTAAAACAACAAAATCCAACACTCTTTCAAGTATTGGATTTAATTTTAGCTCCCCCTGCTGGGCTCGAACCAGCGACCCTCTGATTAACAGCCGAAAATGAGGTGTTTTCATATAGCCTCATTTACTTTCTTATGGTCTGATTATCAATATTTTATGAATTTTTTCTTTGCATTTGGCCTAGCAATTTTTACATTTAATAGCCCAATTGTTGTACCTATGTTGTACCCATATCAAATCAGATGATAACTATTAAGATTGTTCAGCGAAAGAAAAAACTATCCAATGGATTGTATCCAATCTTTTTGCGTGTTACTAAAAATAGACAATCAAAGTTTTATAAGACCCCTTTCAGTTCAAAAGAATCTGAATGGATAGCCTCCACCGGGGCATTTAATCGAAAAAAGGAAAATTACTTTCAATACAATAGATTGCTGGTCAAATTCAGGGAACGTGCTTACAAAATCGCAACTGATCTAGAAATCGAAAATCCTGATTATTCACTACAGGATTTCGACCGAAGTTATAGAATAACATTCAACCCAGTAAAGAATGATGTTTTTGCCTTTTTTGACGAGATTATTGAAGAAATGACTTTCGCTGGACGCATCGGAAATGCGAAGTCTTATAAGGATGCCAAAACCTCCGTGCAAATTTTCCATAAATTCAAGAAGCTCAGTTTTAGGGAAGTCAACCCTGCTTTCCTAAGTAAATACGACGCTTTTCTAAGGTCAAGGGGTGGCACCGATGGTGGAATCGGTGTAAAAATGCGATCTATTAGAGCATTATTCAACAAGGCTATCGAACGTGGTGTTATCAGAGAAAGCCTGTATCCTTTCAAAACCTATAAAATATCGAACCTTCGTGGCAAAGGCTTTAAACGTGCTCTGGATTTCGAAGAAATTATGAGCATTATCAATTTAGATTTGACCGATAACCCACATTTGATAAATACCAAAAACTATTTTGTCTTTAGCTTCTATACCAGGGGAATGAATTTTGCTGATATGATGTGTTTGGAATGGAAAGATGTTGATTCCAATGTCATTTATTACACAAGGGCAAAAACCAAAGGAAACTTTTCCATCGCTATAATGCCTCCGGTTCAAAAAATATTAGACTATTATCGCATACATGGTTATGGTAACAAGTATGTTTTTCCTTTACTTTTTCGAGAGGAATACACACCGACCCAACTGGCCGATAGAAAACATAAAATGCTAGGCATCTATAACAAGGAGTTAAAGGAAGTAGCCAAACTTTGTGACATAACCAAAAACGTCAGTAGCTATGTAGCTCGGCATAGTTTTGCCAATTGCCTTAAACAAAAAGGGGTTGCTACAGATGTTATAAGCGAATCTTTGGGGCATCAAAACTTAACTGTAACTCAAGCGTATTTAAAGGAATTGGATACTCAGATTGTAGATAAGGCACTTGAAGTTTTATTATAGACAACAATCTAAAATATCTTAGTAAAAATGCGAGAAAGTCATCCAATTTTAATAACCTTCTCGGAAAATTACTATAATCCGAGTCTTATAGATTTCTTAAATGAGAGACTCGCCACTGAGAAATATTTCTTTTCTAACGCCTATTAGTTATTACTATTTATCTTCATCGTCTCCGGATGGAAGCTCCAAAGCTTTTACAGATTGAATTGCATTACCTGCGATACCTTTGATGGAGCCGTACATGTCAATAGTGTTGGTAACGACCTTTTCAATTTGACGTTCCCTTTGTTTCCAGATTCTCTGCATTGAGCGTTTTTCGCTCTCCAAGTCGGATTTCATCTGGGAAAACCCTTCGACTATGGCCTCTATCTGCATACGGAAAGTAGTGCTGGTCAAAAAATCATAGAGCATCCCCATTTTGTCCCCTTTGTTTTCTTGAGTGGCCATAGCTAAGTTCAACTTTATAATGGATTCCCTTAACACGGCTGAAAGCCCCTTAAATTCTTCATAAGTGCAAACCCAAACCCCATCCAACATACCCAAACGGTCGAGACCAGAGGGCATAACTTCTGTCACCAATACACCGATGTCCGCATCACGTTCACGCATATCAGCCTTAAATTTTTCAATCCAACTAGTATGGAAATCTTTGGTGCGCTTGCTTTCGTAATAAATTTTACCGCAGTTTTGGCGGGTTCGGGTATTTACGACCTGAATGCAATCTGCGCCTCTTGCACCTTTTTTTATCTCGTCTATACTGTCCAATGGAAACTGCGCTGCCAACCATTCTTCAATAGCCAGTTCTTGCACCTCCCCCTGAAGCTGCATGGAACCTTGCTCTTGTTTTCGCTTCATTTCCTCCGTCAACTTCTTTTGGTCTTCCAATTGTTTTTGCAATTCACGGAATTTCAGCTCATTTTTTTCTTCCTCTGATTTTCGGATTTTGCCGCGCTCTGCAATTAGCACCTCATTTAGTTTTTTTTGAGCTTCGGCTTCGGCAGCTTCTTTTAGTTCAGACTTTTCACGCTTGAGTTTCTCAATTTCAGCCTTGGAACGATTTAATTCTTTAACTTGTTCGGATTTTTCGTTCAACTCTTTCTGCAAGGTCTCAAACTGTTCAGATTGCTCTTCAGCAAGTTTGGATTTGAGTTTTTCTTCAAGGGCTTTTCGGGCTTCTTTTAACTGTTTTTCCAAACGTTCTTGAAAAAGCTCGTTTTCTTGTTTTTTCTTTAACTCAAATTCTTGTCTGGCCTTTTCGAGTTTTTCTTGTTCAGCTTCGTATTTCTTTTTTTCATCGGCCAATTGAGACTGGTATTTCTGCCGAATCTCATCTTCCAATTGATGGGCCAAAATATCCTGTACATCGATGGATGTACCGCAGTTAGGGCATTTTATTTGGGTTTTGTTTTGCATATTTTTAACTTATTCTAAATCTATTCAATGCGTTTTATCAATTATTAGCTGTCCTAATTTTAGGAATAAATAACGAAGGGTTCCAATTATGTAGTAAAATTAAAATGGTTTTGGACCTACTCATTCCCACATACAATAATGTCCTTCCATTTTCTAAATTTTCTTCTGTTAACGGCTCTCTGGTTTGGGTGTCCCAATTCCATACTTGATAGGGTATTCTACCTTCATTCACTCCATTTAAAATAACGGATTGGTATTCTAATCCTTTTGATTGGTGAATAGTGTTAACCGTAATTCCATTTATTCCTGAAAGGGTATTAAAATACTTTTCAACAGTCCATGAAGGTGCCTCTTCATCACTTATAAGCTCAATTATTTCGTCAAAGTCGGAGTGATTAAATTTAAAGACAGAATTGAAAATATTGTTTAGTTCAGTAAGACCCTCAATTAATGGAATATTTGTATTCATTCTCTCTATCCTCGACACTATAGAGTTTGTCCAAAATGTTAGTTCTTTTTCATCTGTGAGAAAGTTATTCTCTAAAGCATGAAATTCGATATTTCTTCGAACTATTTTGAGATTTCTGACTCTTGGAGAATTTGTAAATTTGCTTATTGCTCTAATCAAACTAAACGTAGATGAATTCACACTTCTATGGGGCAAGGCACCCAAGCCTACAATATGGTAGTTTCGCCTCAGGTGTCTGCTAATAAAATAAGCATCCCTCCAACTCGTTGTTAAAACGGCTATTTCGGATAAGGGTAATTTTCCTTTTTCAATAAGATGTTTTACGTATGTTTCTATGGTTGCATTGTTATTGTCATTTGTGGTTTCTTGCAAGATCAATTTGTTATCAATGTCCTTGTACTTAGATTCATTTATTAGGTTGGGGTGGTTTTCAAAAAGAGTTGAATACGCATTAATGATATTGGTTGTTGACCGATATGTAACTTTCAACTCTTCTATTGAAGCCATAAAATCAGCCGATGCACGACTGAAAGCATCTTCAATGGCACCTGCAAATCCATATATTTTTTGCTTTTCATCTCCAACCATAAAAAACGTACAGTTCTGTTTTGTATTTATTGCTTTTAGAATTTCATATTGATAGATATTAGTGTCTTGAAATTCATCAATTGAAATTTCATAAAACTTGTTCGCTAACGAGCTAACAACAAAATCATTTTCACATATTATTTTGTACGATCTATATAAAATTTCATTAAAATCTATTGCCTTTTTAGCTTCCAAAAAGCTGAAGTATAACTCTGCAATATATTCAAGTGTAGAGCTATTTTCCCAAGCTACTGATTTGTCTAATTCACCATTTAATTCTCTTTTAATCTTATTTAACTCATCGAGTGGACTATCTCCAAGCTCAAAGTCTTCATTCAACTCAATGAATTCATTTAATTCCTCATAAGTGATAATTTTAGGTTTATCCCATGCATAAATCCAACCGAATGGTCGCAGTATGAACTCTAAACAAAATCTATGAATAGTTCCTACGAATATGCTTTTCTCTTGAGTAATCAATCTTGACGAAATCTCGTCTGCCCCGGCATTTGTGTATGTGATCAGAGCTAAACAGCGACTATCAGGCATTGACTCTAATCTGTGCTGTGCTCGTGCAACAAGGGTTCTTGTTTTCCCAGTACCGGGTGAAGCACTTACAATTGTATTGCCCTTCAAGTCAAATGCTACTTTTTTCTGTAGCTCATTTAGCATGACTTGCCTCGATTTTCTTATATGTTGTAATGTGAGATATAGCCTTGTCAATATATTCAGGAACTACAAAATCTTTGTCTATTAATAAACTCAATTCCTGGGCAAATCGACCTTTCATTACAGTATTGTCAATTCGTTTGAGTAACTCAGATTCCCATAATTCAGGATTTTCTTTAGTAGCTAACACCAAATTGTCGTATGATTTTTCATGTCCCAAATTGACAAAGCTTGCTTTCAAATAAGAATTGTTTACATAAGCAGTAGGGAACAAGTCTATTTCTAAAGTTTTTACTCCAGGAGAAACAATTACTCGATTCTCAACTGCCAGTTTTACTGCATTTTTAACCGCAGTTGTTGCTTCCTCCCCGTCATCAAGCTCATCTTTATCTCCATCAATTAATACAGAAACAGGGATTTCAAGGTTGTTGTTTTGTACGAGTTTTAAATATGGTTCAAAAAACCTGCTATGAATCGGGATAACGGATATGTTATGTTCTGTCAAGTTTACCCCAAAAACTTCTTTTGAAATAGATGGGATAATAAACTGCTCACCCACACCTTCAACAAACAAAATGGCAGATGCAAAAAACATCTCGCTACGTGTAGCATCTAAGTATCGCTTCAACAATTTACTTTCATGTTCCGAAAGCAATTCATCTTTAAAAGGCGCATACGATTTCACTTCATTTTCACTATTTTGAAATAGTACATTCAGGTTCTTGAATTCGCAGTCGCTTGCTATATGGGTTGAATGAGAAGTCATAAATACTTGGGTCGTCTTTAAAACATTTAGATTTGAAAACAGAATTTTTTGCAACTGTGGATGAAGATGTGCCTCTGGCTCTTCTATCAAGAGAAGATTGATTTCATGATTATTACTTGAGTTTTCTAGTTCCGCAATGAAAAGGCTCAAATACAAAATGTTTTTCTGCCCCAAGCCAAGAGATTGTATCGGTACATTATTACCCGAATTTGGATTGTAAAATAGATTTAATTGGCTCCAAGCATCAACATCGAAATTGGAAAGAAAACTAATCGAAATTGGAAATGAAAAATATTGGCCAGCAATATTCCCCCCTTTTTCTTGAATGTTCTTTGCCACATCTGGGATAAATTCTAAATCATTCAATTGAGATGATGAAGATTTTAAAATTGTCTTAACACTTTCCAATTCAACTTCTGAATTTTCCCTTGATTGACAATATTTACTGAGAAGGGATTTTGTGTTTCCATGCAAATCCGAATTAATATTTCTAAACGCATTGATATAGTATAAATTAATCCCCTCTAGGTCACGAAAGGAAATAGCATCAAGCTTTAGAATATCATCTATATTCAAAGAATTTCCACCAGCGTAGAGTTGCCATCTAAATTGGGATATTTCGATTTTGTCAGGCACTTCATCCCCTTCAATAAATTTAGTTCTATGTGCAAATAAGTATGTAATTCTGGCAGTGTTGTCACTTGTTTTAAACGAATGGAATGTGGGGAACGCAGCCAAGTTTTCACTGAATAACTCCACGCTAATTATTACATTTTCTCCTACCCCAATTTCATTCTTAAATCCATGAATATCTTTTATGTCCAAATTTCGAACATTGTAAGAGAGGCTGCGGTCAAGAACTAATCTTATAGCCCAATATAAATTACTTTTTCCAATATTGTTTTCCCCAATAATTGTTTGAAAACCTTCAGAAAAATCAATATTGAAATTCTTAAAGTTTCGATAGTTTCTTATTTTGACACTCTTGATATTCATAATTCTGTTTAATTTTCCATTTTAACACAATCCCCACTCACAAATTCCTTTTTGTTTTTTACACATTTGGGCAAGCCAGGACTTTGTACTTCCTCTCCCTTTTCTATTTTATTAGCAATTTCAAAATTGAGATCTAGTAGTTGCGAAAGAAGATCTTTTCGTTTTCCGAACCCGTAAGCAGCCAAAACTGCATCATCCAAGTTTTGATGAGCATCTTTCAATGGATTAGCCCCTGGCTCCTCTAGAATGCGGTAAATATCACGGAGGGTATAATTATGTTTATCCATTATTTTATTTCGCATTTCCCGTAATTTTTTTGCAGCAACAGCCACTTTCTTAACATCAGCCAGTTTTGGATTTTGTGGAAAGGGGAAAGTGTCCCAAATTGTATTTGGCGTATATCTAGGATCCCCTTTCATTGATGAACATTTTTCCTGATACCACAGAATATGAGCTTGCGACTGAATGATTCCAAAAGTGTAATTATCTTCAAACGCAAAAACCATTAAAGCATCATTAGGGTTTATGTCAGAAGAAACAAATTCAAAGATTGGTCTAGCTGAAACCCTTGAACAAGCAATGTATCTTTTCAATTTAGATAACACTTTGAATAAATCCTTCCTGCCATAAGAAAGTTGCCACCATTTATTGTAAAAATTGATGTGATGTTTATTGACTTTTGCTTTAGAATTATTTTCCAACGCCTTTTGATTTTTCTCCTCTTGTTCATTAGCTTTAGCTTCCCTATCAGGCAAAACAGATTTTTTGACCATTTCATAGGGTTCAGGGAAGGATGCCGCCTCAATAATGTCCTTGTCTGTAAAATCGATTACGAATCTCTCTGGTTGACTTTTTTCATTTGCAACAAGTTCCCTTCCAATCAAGAATGGTTTAACAACCTTATGATTGACTTTATTTTTAGCTAACATCTCTAAACCCTCCATTTTGGCAACTAAAAATCCTTCATGACCGTGAGTTTGCCCTTGAAAAACCTTTTTGGGTGACTTATTGCAGTCCAAGACTTTTGCCTCAGTCACGTCTATTTGCAGGGACAGACTACTGTTTATATTGTCTAATATATATTCTTGTAACTCATCATTTTTATCTTCTACGTATAGTCTCTTCTTACCTTGAAAATCACCTTTTGTCCAATTGACAATAGATACAAAGACCACAGCATCACCCGACCAAGGTTGAGATGATATGGCATTAAAAATAACACCTCCATTATCGGTGATATAATCAAGGCTTCCTTCTCTGCTATAATTCTGGCGGATGGTATTTGTTCCCACCAAACCAGCAAATCCACCATTATTAAGATTTTGGTGTGCCTTATAAAACCAATACACACAATAATCTGCTCTACCTGGGACATCCGGGTAGGCATTCCAAAGCTTATTAAGGTATTCTATTCCGTATTCCTCTTGCATCTTATTCTTGCTCTGATAGGGAGGATTGCCAACTATCACATCAGCTTCAATCCAATCTGTAAACAAGGCATCCGCATAAAGTATATTTTCATCCATATTGTCCAACGGTAAAGTTTCTTCCATTTGAAAAGGGATACCAGTTTGTATGGTATCGACCCATTCCCTTGTTTCCTTGATAGCAATTTCCTTCGCCAGCATAAGCGTGACCTTAGATAGCTCAACAGCAAATGGATTAAAGTCCATTCCATGAAATTGTTTGATGCTGACAATAGACTGTGTACCTATTTCACCAGCACTTTTAGGAAACTCAATATGAATTTTATTGAGCAGTTCCATTTCAACCCTTTTTAATTCACGAAAAGCTACGTACAAAAAGTCTCCACTACCGCAAGCGGGGTCCAACACCTTAAAACCAGCCAACTCCTTCCGAAGTTGCTTCATATCCTTTAGCGTTTTTGCCTTCGCTATTTTTTCACGCCATGGCTCGATAATAGTTGGATGAACAATTTTTAGAATATCCAGTTCGGTGGTAAAATGTGCTCCATAAGCATGGCGCTCTTCTGCGCCCATACTACTCTGAAAAATGGTGCCAAATATGGCGGGGTTAACCTTGTTCCATAATTTACTAGAGGCGTTTAGCAACATCTTAACCTCCTCGTCCGTTAATTCAATTGGTTCTGGCTTGGCAAACAAACCCCCATTGAAATAAGAAACCTCTTTGAATCTTCCTCCACGAGCAGACTCTTTATTATTCATTTGGTGAAACAGGCCTGCAATCAAATCGTACGCATTGCCTAATCCTTTGTGACTATCTAAGAGAATCTTAGTAAATATATCCTTGGGAAGCAATTGGTAATCTTCAGCAAACATGGTAAATACGGATTGCAAAAGAAACCGTTGAGCCCTTTCCCGTTCGACACCACGCTCGATGAGTGAGTTGAAAACCTTTGCCACTAAATCAGCAGTTTCCCTCGTGGCTTCCTCAAGGTTATTTTCAAAAATTGGAGTAGTTGCTTTTGGCAACATAAAATTGAACGCCGTATAACGGTCTTCAAGCTCCTCAAGTTTAATACGGTCAAGTGGTTCATCTTGAATGGCAAAATCATAAATAACAAACTCATTGAAATTGCAGAGGATAGAGTATTTGGGTTGATTTGGCCTGAGTTTCCACCAATAATCAAAAATTTGGGTACGATGGCTAGGAAGTTGGGCTCCCTTTTTCTTCATTTCGATGAGTACACGCTCACCCCATAACAAATCGGCAAAGTTGGTTTTCTTCTTTGATTTTACCCGAAACTCAAGTGTTGCCCCAGCCTCTTTATATCCGTCATGGCCAAAGGCTTGAAATAGTCTGTCACAGAACACTTGTGCTTCGCCTTTCTCGTCACCGTCTAAAGTTGAGACATATTTTATGAAGTTATTTATGCTGTCAATCATTGGGCTGTTACAATTGTTTAAAAGAGCTAGATTTCATCACATTTTCTAACAAACTATATGAGGCTGCTGCCGCATTACGAGCTGATGGATGATAAAAATCTATGATTTTAGTATTTTGATATCTTCCAATGGCAATATTGTAGCCACTATGCTTCCAAATGACTTTATCAAAAAGTTGGTTTCTTAGCTTTTTCCAGGTTAAGCCAGTGATAATGACATCTGGTTCGATGATTTCTATTTGTCTCAATAATCTATCTTTATTTTGTAAAAGGTGCCTTTCCATTTCAGCGTAATTGGAAAGTCCTTTACCACCTATTTTTTTTATGTTCATAAATGCTACATAAAAGATGGCACTGCTAAAACCTTCTTTATCATGCCATGTTTGTTCATATTCAGGAAAATCATTTAAAATACCATAGCTCCATTCGGCCAAACGGTGCGAAAAAGTATACTTGAGGCCTTCTTTCCACCATTTCCGAAAATCACCAGCTTCCTGTTTGGGATTGTTGGGTTCTTTAGTCAAAAACAGCATTTTAGTCTTTGCGTTTGTATATAGGTCTTCGTTGTTAATACCATCTTTTATAAACTTTCCCTTATATTCTGGTATTTCAGCTTCCCAATTTTCAAAAAGCAGGTTTAGTTGTTCTGTTCTGGTCATCCGTTATTCCAAATTTTCAAAAAACTTGATTGCATATTTACAATAATCAATTATCAAGTCTTTGTCGGTTTCAAATTCTTTTCGGCTGCCTAACCAATTTCTGCATTTTTCATGAATTTCTTTTCCTTTCTTCAACTCTCTGTAGGAAATACATTTAATATGCTTTGGAGATAGCAAAACGAACAAGGCATTTTCAAAAGGGTAATCTCCATAAGATTCAATGTCCTTTAAGGCCAAGCAACCATTCTTTCTAAATTTCACTTCTATAAAATGAGCTTCCTTATCCTTGAATACAACGAAGTCTGGCATTTGCCGAATATTTTTTGAGACATCGCCGCGTACACCCTTTAATAAATCAGAAATACCTGGAATGGAATTTTCCATGCCGTATTTGAAAACTTGAAAACCCAATGAAATAAAAAGCTGCTCAACAATGGTTTCGGCAATTCTGCCCTTAATTACCCCAGAAACCCAAGGGTTTTCATTTTGTTTGTAGTAACATTGGGTACAAAGTCCGTTATTGAACTTAGTGTAGGACCTACATTCGGTACAGTCTGGCATAGATTTATTGGCAGTTTAGTTTACTACCAAAATAGAAATAAGGAAGCGGTTTAACAATTTTTTATAGTACGGAGTGAAGAATTTTCTTATAAAATTATGCTGACAAGGAATTGTTCAAATGAATTAAGTCCCTTGCCATTTTTTTTTCCGAAGTTCACATTCTTTTTTAGGAAGATTGAGTTTTGGATTTATTGTATCGCAAAGTTCATCCAACTTTTGAGAAGCTAAGTCAGGGCTAAGGGTCTGGGCAATGACCATCTGGTCAAAAACCCATAAATGGCCATGTACATCGAGTTTTTTTACTTTTGCGAATTTTCTAAGGGTATTATCGCTCGTAATCAATGTTGCCTCTAAATACTGCGCTTGATAAAAAGCGGAGCAATCTTGCTCCGACAAAGAGGGTCTTTCCATTCGAATTGCAATGATATCTTTTAATTGTTCTTCTGAAATTTCCTGTACTTGTAATTGATTTATATCAATATATGGTTTTAATGCTGTCTTTTGATGGTCGTGCAATTCTTCAAGGACCAAATCAGTGGTGTAAAACTGAAAGTTCAATCCAAAAAAAGGACTGAGTATTTCGAGTTTTACCAAATCAATCAAGATATTGGCATCATTCACTACAATGGTCATAGGGCAATAAATTGATCACGAAATGCGGCCAGTTTTTCGTTTGAAAGATTAGCAGCCTTACTAAGGCTGATTATTTCTTCGGAAGCCGCACGGTAGATCAACTGCATGAATCTATCCGAATGCTCTTTGCCCTTGTATTGACCTAGGCCTTTTTCTTCCCGATTGCCCGAAATATACTTTCTAAACTTGACAAAGCTATATTCGTCGATAATCCCTAAATTCTTGGCACGAGCCATTATGGCTTGAATAGAAATACCATAGGTTTCCTTGATACTGATTAATTCCGAAAGGCTTACACTTTTTCTTTTTTTAGAACCAATTTCATTTATAAAAGTCTCATATGGAATAAGCATTGCGCCGGCAAAGGCATGGCAGAGCCGCTCTATTTCTTTATCGCTTAACTTTTTGGAGAAATTCAATAAAAGATGACCCAATTCATGGAGTGCGGTAAATCGCTTTCTTTCAATGTTATAATTCTTGTTCACTACAATTATGGGTACAGCACCATCAGCCCAACCGGAAAGGCCATCAAAAGCTAAATCGGCATCCAGTTCAATAACCTTTATTTCTTTGTCTTCTAATATTTCTATAACATTTGGCAGGGCATTGATACCTAATTTCCATGCTTTAAGCAAATTATTAACGGCGTCATCTATATCCGAAATATTGGAGATTACAAGGTCTTTAATCGGATTTATGAATGCAGATTTAATTTGTAGCAAATCCTCTATTTCTAGATAACGCTCAACACTTTCGGCCACTTTCTGCTTGATGGCATTGGTCTTTTTTACGCCCAGCACGCTTCGTTTTCTAAACTCGATATTTTCGATTTCTGCACCCAATGGCCTAAAGAAGTAGTCGGGTTTTACATTAAGAGCTTTAGCAAGCTTTATTAACACAGCACTATTCGGCATCATCTGCCCCTTTTCATATTTTGAAATGGCATTTTTAGAGACAATAGCACCCATGGCCTCCACCAGATTGTCTTGAGACATTGCGGAAAGCAAACGTGCACTTTTTAATCTTTTTGCGAACAGTTCTTTCATAGGATTGTTGATAATGTGTTGACAAATTTACAAAATTTATTCTATTTGTAAACCAACGGTGTGAAATGAGTTTGCAAAACACTTCTAAAATTGTCGTTTTTCGCAAACAAATTTCTAATTATTTCATGGGACTTAAAACCTTGTGTCCCAAATCTTACCTCAAAACTTTGCGCATGGATCCTGTGGAATTTTTGTAGTGTTCCGGCAGATAAACGTAAAGCAAAAATTCCATAGGGCGCACCCTACTTTTGGTTTGGAACACTATCTTTTTCCTTTACCCATTTTTGATATGATTTAAAGTGCTCCGGATTCTGGTCAAAATATCCCCTTAGACTAGTTATCACATGTTGCTCCCCTGTGGTGAAGGCCTTTTCTTGAATGTTATCTATTTGAGATACTTTGAAGGCCAAGTAGCAGATAATGACTGATGATATCATCCAAACGGCATAGCTGAACCATAGCTGCACTTTTGGGACCAACCTGGCCCTGGAAACCTGTTCCCTTATGCTTTGAACATCTTCTCTATGCCCAGTATTCTTTGTTTTCTCCAGCATTAAATGTTCCCGGAGCATAAACTCTATTTGTGTAGTATCCGTTTGTATCTTTATATTATCCACATTTTGGGTCAGTTGCTCCAGTTTGTCGATGGCCCTATTAAATCCGTCCAGTTCATCGGTGAGCAACTCCATTACTTCATCCAGTTTTTTGTATCCCATGGCTTATTATTTTAATACCCGATTCCTGTATCGATGGCCCTTTTAATTGTTTTTTTAATGATGTTTTTAGCAACACTGGTGGCAAGGTTGGTACTCATTTCCACGGTCTTGCCCAAAAGCTTTGCTGATTTGCTGACCTCCATTGATTTGGTTATACCCTTATTTTGAGTTAGCTGCGCCATAATCCTTCCCCCGGACATGGATCGGTGTACCTCGCTTGCCTTAAAATTATGACCTTGGTACTCGAACCTGAATCCTTGTAGCTTATTGGCACGATTAATACTTGGAATGACTTCCACGTTCCTTTCTTTCATCGCCTTGATATAACTATCCAACGTTTTTGGCCTTTCATTTTCCATTACTTTTTGATGAGCGTTTCTAATTGCCAGTCGCACTTGTATGGAATCCAATTCCTTTTCCAATTGTACTTCCTTGACCGTGGTCAGTCCCATTTCCCTGGCGACGTTCTCGGCGGCCAGTTGGCTTCGTTTCCCGATAAAGCTGTCATTGTAGGCCTTGCCGTCAAAACCTATCCTGTTTACATAAAGATGCACATGTGTATGTGCCTTGTCCCTATGGACAAAAGCGATAGCTTGTCTTTCCCGGAGCTGCATCTCTTTGACAAACCTTTGGGTCAGTTCTTCCAGTTTTTCCTTAGTGAGATTCTTACCATCTTCCTGTGTCGGACTAAGTATAAAGCTCAATGTGTTATTTTGGCAACGGGTATTCTCTTCCTGGACCAACCTGAACTCCTCGGTGATTTCGTGGGGATTGGTTCCCGCCAGATGTTGGCTAAAGACCACTTCGGCATTCTTCTCCTGGTTCCAACCGTAATCGATACTTGTGGCAGTGTGCGCTATGGAAGTTCCTTTGCCTATCATCTCTTTGTTCTTTTGAAATTATATAAATGTGTGCGTATTTCCTCTGCCAATTGCTCGACCTCGCTGGCCAGTTTTGGATTGTGTTTCTTGAACATATTTCCGATACGGGTAAAGTTGCCCTTGTACTTCACTAGCATTTTATAATAAACTAATTGCTCCTCGGTCAAACGTTCGATGACCGAATTGCCAAAAGCGGAGCTACGGCAATATTCGGAGAGGGAAATACCTGCACGTTCAGCCCTTTTTTTGAGCAGCTTCTTCTCGTAGATGGAGCACCGGAACTTGATATAGGTCCGTTTCATTTCTTTTTCACTTTGCGACCGCCGGGAGTAAAGCGAGTTTGTTTTTGTGGCAACAAAAACACATCTCGCGCTCCCTGACCAAGTCCCTTTTTAGCACTAGATATGAGCCATTCGTTCATATCCTTAAATCCTTTGTATATGGTTGATTTGTCAATGCAGTTAATCGAATATTCCATCATCTTTCGGGTCGTTCGGTTTCCATTTGTATCGTTGTCCAAATAGAGTTCTACGTAGCTATATTCCTTGATTATTTTTCGAGCTTTTTGTAGAAATGCCGTGGAGTTCAATACCAGAAAATCATAGTTGTATTCGAGTTTTTCAGCATCCTCTAAAATGGATAATAGGTCGAACATGCCTTCGGTAACGATAAGCTTTTCATTTCCATTTTTGATGTGGGTGATGTCCTTCGGCGAACTAGAATTCTTGTAATATTTGTTCCGCAGTTCCCATCCCCCGGATTCGTTCTGGAGTCCAAGTGCGAAATAGCTCCTATCCTTGAAATCATACTGGACTTCTTTGACCAATTTGCTAGCGGTCGCTATTGAAACCTTCCTCGATTTCAGATAATCCTTTAAAGCAAAATGGGTGAGCGTTTTAATTTCTGTGACGGTGATTTTGCATTCGTTGTCTTCAATATTGCTAAAAATCGCCTGCTGCTGAAAAGAGAAAGAGGTTTGGTCTTGTCCGATTAGAGTCAATGCTTCCCTAACCGAAGATTTCGTGATTTGGCATACTAGGTCAATTACATTACCACCGATACCTTCTCCATGGTCGTACCATCTGTTCAGTTTCTTGGACACCTTGAAAGAGGCTTGCGTTTCTGAGCGGAAAGGGCTCAGGAACCAAGCTTCTTTTTCGTTCGTCCTGGTCGGAAAGTGCCCGAGTTTTGCCAGCGCCCTTTCGATGGGAAAGGCTCGGGCTCTTTCACACGATAGTTTATTTGTTCTTTTTTCTTTCATCAGTCTCTTTTTATTGAATTTCGGTTACCTTCTTACCTAAGTCCATATTTATAGGTGTTCACGGCTAAGGTGGGTTTAAAATTGAGGTTACCCATCTTACCCAATAAGGTAGGTTTGGTAGTATCCAGGTAACTAATAGTTTATATATCCTACCTAAGTCGGCTCCCGCAAGTATGGAGATACAGGTACTCTAGGTAAGTAGGTAGCTATTATTAAAGTATTTTAAAGTTCCACCTCCCAAGGTGTCTTCCCAAAAATGGGTTTTGCCAGATAACCGTACACCTGTCGTTTGGGATGTTTTATTCTTTGAAAATTAAATCCGGACAACGCCCGGCCCAAGTTTATCTGGTTCAGTCGAAGGTTCAGGCAGCTCAGCTTGACCAGTACGTCCGAGGCGGTCACAAAATCTTCAATGTCATTGGACTTTTCAAAATATTTGGAAACCAGTTCTTCCTCCGTGGTCAACTTGGTGTATTTCTTGTTCCGCTCCTCGTTCTCCTGGATATCCTTGATGGATAGTTCGGGGTTAAAGTTAGGGTCGGTGTAGGCGAGATAATACGCTTGTGACCATACCCCGTTTATATCTACTTCCTTCGAATACCCAAAATCGATTTTTCCCTTAAGCTCAAAACAGAGCCATCGTACTGAACCCGTTTCGTCATTTAAAAATGAGGACATATTAGTAGAGCCGACAAAGGAACATATGCGGGGTAGTGTCGTATTCTTTCGATCATAAGGCAACCTTTCATTGATAAAGGTTTTGGAGAAAAACGACTTTAAGGCGTTGACATCCTTCTTGGAAAGTACGGCCAGTTCGTCCAGATTGTACAGAAAGTTTCGGCAAAGCTGTATCCTAGCATCCTTATCGTTGCTGATATCCTCTGCCATATATTCCGCCAGTTCTGACGGACATAGAAATCGGCACCAGGTGGATTTGCCAGAGTTCTGACCTTGATGGGACAGTACAAAGGCTTGCTTGTTGAAATAATTGACCTCCAAAGCACATTTTATAGTCCGCACCAACCATTTTTTGAAGTGATAGTCAAAGGCTTCTTTCTCATAGGTCGGTACATAGGATGCCAATTTCAAAATATGATCTTTCCCGTCCCATTTGGGAAGCCCCTCAAAATATTCCTTGATGGGATTGTACTTTGGTATCCATTCCGAGCGGATCAGGATTTCCAATTTACCTGTGGGGATATCGACCCCTGCTTTTGCTAGTTCAATAATCAAGGAATTCAGATTCAGGTACTGCCATTCCTTGGAACCTTTAAAGGCAATCTGGAAGTCATGTGATATCTCGTTATACGTAATGTCGTACTTGGCTTCCAAGTATTCCATGGTATAATCATATACCGTCTTTTTCTTAGGGTCGGCTACATCGTAGAGCTCAGGAATATTATCTTTCATGATACCGCTATTTATCTTTTGTTCTTCGCCAGCTGTTCATTGAACTGCCGCTCTAAGAATTCATCTGATAAATTGGGTTCCCCTAAAAGCCAGGCGTCGATTTCTTCTTTGTTGAAGAATAGTTGACGGATGTGCTTATTGTTACCCGTCGGTATTAGCTTTAATTGGGAGAGTTTGTAAATCTTGCTCTTGGATAGCCCTGTATATTTTACAAGGTCATCGATGTTGAATACTTTTTTGGTGTGGGAAAGCAGGCCTTTGATATCCTGAAGTAAGTCCACAACATTCTCTTGCTCATTCATAATCTTTACGTTTAAGAATTAATAATGAGTAAAAGGCCTTTTACTTTGATTGTACACGACAAACATATGACGGCAGATGCAGTAAAACCAATAGGGAAATAACGATTGCTTTAAGATTGCCCTTTTTTTTCCTTATAAAAATTAAAACGAAGTGGGTTTTATATAATTCCGAGGGCTTTTGAGATGTCTTTTCGTACATCATCGTAACTACCTTCTTGGGTAGCAGAACACCATTTGGAATAGCTGGAAGGAAGCGTACTTGGATTAATTTCAGAGTTTTGGAACGTAAACCGTTCCGAAATGAGCGTGTTCAATGACTCTTTGGGTTTAGTATCCATCTTGAATATCCCTCTGCGAACAATTAAATCCAAAAAGGTGAATAAAAATCGGACGTTCCCGGATTGTTTGTTTTTAGGAGTTTCCCTGATTATGATTTTTTGCTTTGCTGGTAGTCCATTGACCAACCTAAGAAGGTTCTTTACATCCCCATCATTAAAACCGAAAAAACCGGCATCGATTCTGGATGGTGATAACGGCAAAAATGAAAAACCCTGAACATTGTTTTTGAATAGCTCCTCGGATTTGAACCAAGTAATGGCCAGTAATAATGTCAAAGCGAACAACAGGGTAACAAAAAGGTAACTAGCTACAATTTGAACGATGGAGTAAGTGGTACCGGATATGAGAAAATAAAGGGTCAAAGGTACTATGCCAAAAAGTAGTATCAGGAAGATGGAAAGTCTGTTGGTTGTCAGAGAACCATGTTTTAACCATAGCAGTTTTAGCTCCCTTCGACTTTGGTACAGCCAATTGGCCAATATTTCACCCAATCGTTCCATCCATTCAAGGTAGGAATAAATGAAATCAAAAGAAAAATAAAATGTTGTACCTATGTTGTACCCAGTCAAAAAAGAAAGCCTCCCGATTTCTCGAAAGGCTTACTATCACTGGGCTCCCCCTCTTGGGCTCGAACCAAGGACCCTCTGATTAACAGCAGAGGGCATTAGGGTAAATGTTAAAATTTAAAACTTATTATATTATTGATTATCAGTGCTTTAATAAATTTTGATTCAAAATGAAATCAGATAAAGTCAATAATATATGTGCAAATTATGTGCAAATTTTTTTGTACCTTGAAATATGCAGACCAGTTTATCGCTCAGTTTGGACAAACGAAGAATACGGAAAGATAACTCTTATCCGATTATTATTCGACTCGGTCATTTTCAAAAAACAACTTCAATAGCTACCGGGCAATCCGTTCCAGAAACTTTCTGGGACGATAGAAAAAAACAAGTCAAACGTGCTTACAAAGGAGTGGAATCCATTAACTTTTTAAACAACTTATTGCGGACCCAATTAGCTAAGGCAAATGAAATTGTAAACAACTTACACTACAAAGGTGATTTGGATTTTATGTCCATCGTTGAGATCAAGGACAGAATTGTTGGGAAAACGAAGTATGCGTCTTTTTACAAATTCGGTTATTCGCAAGTTGAGAAGCTCAAAGAATCCCAACGTTATGGGACTGCCCGAAACTATGATGGTGTTTTGAGTATATTAAAAACATTTACCAAAAACCGCGATTTAAAGTTCAACGAGCTTAACTACCAGTTTTTAAAGCGTTTTGAGAGGTATCATTTATCCAAGCCTGGGAATTCTATGAATGGGATAGCCTCCTATATGCGAACTATCAAAGCCATTTACAATAAGGGTATTAAAGAGGGTCACGTACAAAGGGATAATTATCCCTTTTTTAAATATCAAATCAAAACTGCTCCCACTCAAAAGAGGGCAATTAACTTAGAGTATATAAGACGCATCCTTGAATTAAATCTGGAAGAGGACAGTCCACTTTTTCATTGTCGGAACTATTTTCTACTGTCATATATGACCATGGGAATGTCATTTGTAGATATGGCTTTTCTCAAAAGGCAGAATGTTATGGATGGTAGAATAAAATTTCAAAGGCGAAAAACATCAAAGGCCTACGATATAAAGCTGACACCCCAACTGACGGAGGTTTTGGATTATTACCTGAGAGGGACGCAAAAGGATGATTTCATACTCCCCATAATTAAGAGGGAGAGTCTAGAACTTCAATACAAGGATGCGCAATGGGCCTTAAAGCGATATAATAAAGGCCTTAAAGAAATAGCAAATCTATGCGGAATTGAGGAGCGTTTGACCTCTTATGTTTCAAGACATAGCTTTGCCACCCATGCCCTATTTAAAAATATTCCCCTACCCGCAATTTCTAAAATGTTAGGGCACAGTAAGCTATCAACTACTCAAATCTACCTGAAGTCACTTCCGAGTAATGTGATTGATGCTTATCAAGAAGAGTTGAATAGTTTTTAATGCTTTTGAGAATTATTCTTGAAAGGGTCAACAGATTTCAAAATACATTCGTTTTAAATGGCTAGACTAAGGATTTTCATAGGATGCATTGCCCACAGTTTTTATTTTCTTTCTGTAGTGTTCTGGGTGCAATGCACTATTAGATTTTGTGAAATTTTGTTCTGCTATCCACTCCAAATCTCTATTCAATAAATTAGTCATCATTTCAACACCACCGTAAACAAATTTGAATAGTAATGTGTTGGTATTGTATTCTCGGAATTGTAATTTACAATGAGCTTTATTCAATAAGTGCTTATCGTAAAATGTTGGTATACTTTTAAAACTTGGCATCGTAAACTGTGAATCTACAAAAGGCCAATCAATTCCGTTCCTATTCATTATATAATCTCTCAATTCGCTAAAATCATACTTGTTGTAAAGCCCTTTTTGAGATTTGTACAAGGATTCAAGTCCCATTGTTAGCAGTAACTTTGAGACAGCAGATTCACTCTTATCAAATGTTTCTACTGTAAGTGCCATAGCACCTGTTTTAGGGTCAATTAGCTTTAAGTTTTTTGGGTCTACACTTTTAAAAGTAATGAGATTCTTTTTAAAATCTGAATCAGCCTGAACAACTAAATCATTTACTTTCCCTTTTACGGGTTTTCCTTTTTTTGTGGCGATACCAAAACGACATCTTTCCATCACAAAAACCGAATTCGTAAGTGCTTTTCCTTCAAAATTGGAAAAGCTATTATTGCATTTATCACAAACAACTCCTTTTTCAAGAGTATAATTTTTGTTTCCGAACGATTCCGGCACAATATGCTCAATAGATTTCGCTCTATTAATATTCTCACAAAAAATACACTTCATTTCGGTCTTTCTCAAATTGCGGGCAACAATTGTATATGCATACTAACACGCAAACTTCTATTTTAGTCGGATTACGAATTTAAGCTTTTGTACTAAAAAAGATAGTCCCGTAAAACGGCCGTGGCTGTTGCACAACTATTTTTTTAATGAATCAGGTTATCTCTTTGAATTCAAAAAAATTAATACTGAAAACCAAATATATCCTTCGGAAAGCTCGCTAAGGGTATTTTCATTTGGAGCCCAAAATCTGAACACATAAGGTCGTCCCATTTTAATCGGGAAATTTTCTCTTAAAGCTTCTAGTTCATATATATCCTCAATATACACTTTATAAGTAATGATTCGTTTTTCAAATTATATTTCCTTTCGTGACAAAATGGCGTTCTTATGATAATGGCGTGGAATTTGAAACATTGATTTTCAGCCATTTAAACTATAGTTCGATATGAAAAAACTAAATAATATATGCCAAAAATTTCAGAAGAGACATTGAATAATTGGAGAAGGCCTCCAAGCGACGCAGAAGAGACAAAGCTAAATAATGCTGAACGAATGGTTCGAGAAGCCATTAGTGAAGATGAAACTCTGTTGTCAAAATCAATAGAGGTTTTCGGACAGGGGTCGTATGCTAATGATACTAATGTAAAACTCAATAGTGATATAGATATCAATGTCTGTTACAACGATGGGTTTTATTATGATTTGCCCAATGATGTTTCCAAAGATGATGCAGGCCTCGGGAATCCGAGTGAATACTCCTATGCTGAACTTAAAGATGATGTGGAAAAAGCACTTATTAGAAAGTTTGGCAGGGATTCGGTTAGAAGGGAGGATAAATGTATTAAAGTGTTGGGTAATACCTATCGAGTTGAGACAGATGTCGTTCCTACCTGGGAATACAAAAGATACTCAAGTGCTAAGAGATATGTAACAGGAGTTTACTTTAAATCTGATAAGGGTACTTGGATAGACAACTATCCGAAACAACATATTAAAAATGGTAAAGACAAAAATGCTGAAACCCATATGAGGTTTAAAAGACTAACCCGAATTCATAGAAAGTTGAGATATAAAATGATTGATGATGGCGAGGATATAGGTGACGGTATTACTTCATTTTTGTTAGAATGTTTGGTGTGGAATGTACCTAACCGTATTTTTAATAACAATGATACATGGACTGATCGTCTTAGAGACTCAATAGTCTATATCTATCAAAAAACTAAGGAGGAAAAAGAGTGCAAGGAATGGGGAGAGGTCTCAGAACTACTTTATCTTTTTCATGGAGAGAGAAAATGGTCAAGAAAAGAGGTAAACGATTATATGCTGCAAGCTTGGGATTATCTAGAATTTAAATAAAAGATCATGATAAAGTACAACATTAGAACTTTTGCCTACGCAATACTTGGTCTTGGTATCATTACCTTTTTACTAGTCTTTCTTTTTACCAAAAACATACTGTCTGCTTTTTCATCAACAGTGGCTATAAACGTAATTGTCTGGATGATTTTTATTCATTGGGCATGGAAGTTTAGAATTTTTTACCCTTGGTTGGTCCCCTTTCCTAATCTTTCAGGTGAATGGGAAGGTGAGCTAATATCCAATTGGAACAACAAATCCCTCGATCCAATACCAACACAGGTTACTATCAGCCAAACATTTTTCAATGTTCAAGTGCAAATTCAAACTGGTGAAAGCAAAAGCTATAGCACCGGTGCTTCATTCGACATAGATTCTGAGAGAGGCTTATGCCAATTATTCTATTCATATTTAAACACCCCTAAGCCTAGTGTCAGAGAGCGCAGTGAAATTCATTATGGAACAACTCGACTTGAATTCAAAGGGTTTAAGGTTAATGAATTAGAAGGAGAATATTGGACTTCTAGAGAAACAACAGGGGAGCTTCGGTTAAGGAGAAAAACTAATAAATATGGATAGAACCAAAGGTGATGTGATTGAACTATTTATGTGGGGATACCAAAAACATGTACAAATTTCATTCAAAGTTTCAGCTGAAAGTCTTTTTAATAAGCTGGATATAGGGCTAAATCCAAACGTGTTTTTCATTGGGGTATTAATTGAAGACAGGAATAATAGACACCCCATTTGCATTGAACCTGATGATACAGGTTTTCATGTAAGTAGTTTTTCAGATGTAGACCAATTGGCCAGTGAACTTATCAAGGTGGATAGCGAATCAAAAATCATTCATTCACATCCGATAGCACAAGAAAATCATGACCATAGAATTTCAAAAAGAGCATATCGAGATAGCATTTTAAAGACTCTAAGGAAAGTGGGAGCATACGGAGAAGAAGATTATTTTGTTGCTTTCCCAACATATGTAGAAGGATATCTTGTGTTTACCGCTCTATCCTTAAATAAAAATGTATTGTCAAAATATTATGCACTAACTAAAGATAAGTGGAATGAAAAATATTGCATTTCACGTTCCTTTATTGAAAGCTGCATAAATACCTTTTTAGGTGAATGCACCCAAGCATTGAAAGATCCAAATTATGAATCGGGTGCCATTTCACGAAAACCAGATGAACTATTACGAGATTCTGCACGTAATCTTATGTACACGGTATCTACTTCCGGGGGAAACCTTGATGGCTTACACGATCTATACGATGCCTGTAATGAAATAGCATCTATGAAGTATGAGGGTGCAGAAGGACTTGGAGGATTGATTATAACCCCTTATGACCATAAGAATCTTAAGATGACCCTACAACTTAAAGAGCCTATAAAAATGAGAAATCGTAGAAAGGTTCGTAAGTTTTTGGAGTTAACAGATTCAGATTCCTACATAGTTTCAGACTCAGCATTAATATATGGCTTAGGCAAATTAACAGGAAAGTATAACCCAAAAGATGAGAATATATTTGTTGTTGATTTTAAGAGCCATTTTAAATGGGAGCTCTCTCATGATGAAAACCCTATGATGGTGGTTGAATATGGATTCCCTACTCTACCAAAAGAAAAAATCAGCAGAGAGAAGTTTTATTCTGATTTGCCAAGACTTTTCAAGGATATTAAAAAAAAGCAAATAGATGATTTATGGGAAGTCACTTTGGAGGCTACTAAACAAAAGCATGGAGCTATGCTTATTATATCCCTGCAAGCCGAAGTGGAAGCCGAGCGCTTGGGCAACCAGTGTTTTCCTCTAGAGCCTTTCAAACTAAATGAAAAGCTAGTTGCTCAAACGACATCAATAGATGGCGGAGTTCTTATGGATGAAAAAGCAAATTGTCATGCCATTGGAGTTATACTTGACGGAATTGCAACTTTAAAAGGAGATTCTTCACGGGGATCACGCTACAACTCAGCAGTGCGATATTATGAGCATTTTGGTTCTGAAGTGCCCCTCATGATAGTTGTGGTTTCGGAAGATGGTATGATTAATTTAATTCCAGATTTGAAGCCTCAAATTAGACATAGTGATATTACTGAAGCTATTGATAATTTCAGAAAAATTCTTGAATCTGAGAACATCAATAAAAAGTACTTCAACAGGGGAATGAATTTTTTCAAAAGCGTGAATTTCTACCTAACAGAAGAGGAATGCAAAACCATTAATTCTTTGAGACATCAGATTGAAGAAAAGTTCGCTGATGATTTGGTTTGGGTAAGAATCGTATATGAAGAATTAAAACCCAACCCAGATATGGATAAGTCATATTATAAAGATGAATAAGATTGTCAGTCGATTTTAACACTGTCCAATTTTTAGATAAGGCTACAAGAATGCATCGCTAACACCAATTTTGAAGGAATAAAGATGTATCTTACAATTATATGGCATAGTTGGCATTAATTTGAAAAAAACAGCCTATATAGATAACAATATTCTAATCGATTTTGAAGATAATGAAATCGGCAGATTCGATTTAATAGAAAATGTCGATAATAGGATAGTGGATTTATACTACTCAGCTGCGCATCTACAAGAAGCACATGAGATGAAAGAAAGTGATCCATCAAGTTTTCATTCTAGGCTGGAAAGAAGATGTAAGTCGATTTCTCGACTTACAAAGAACAAATATTTTTATCATGAATTACCTTCAAATCAGGTTCACAAGATGATTTTAGAACCTAAAGAAGTCTATGAGACAATCACCGCGGTTTCTTTTGGACAATCCATGATGAAGGCTATGATGAATATGATTGACGAAGAACAAAAAAAGAGCTTTAGAGAACAATTAAATATCAATCCGTTGCGAATAAACAATTATTCTCCAAAAGAGGTTATTGAACACATAAACACTAAACTAGGACTATTTGGAGACATGTCAATTGTAAAAATGGTCGAACAAAGTATTGACTTTCATCCTCAAGGAAAGACCTTTGGATTGCACAATAGGATAGCCGGTCTTTTCGAATTTATAGATATGATTGGTTATTGGAAAGACAAGTATACTCAGAAGTCAAACTACGCCCGACTTTGGGATTCCAATCATTGTTATTTTGGGATATTTTGCGATTATTTTATATCAAACGACCGAAGAACAAGAAACAAAGCCAAAGTAGCTTATGAAATATACAATATAGCAACCAAGGTTACTTCTTCAACAGGTTCTGAATAAAACTAATGCCAACAATACCATAGTTCATTGTTAGTCCTTTGCCAACCGCCAAATTTGGCTAAATTTGAGATATAAGCAAGCCCAAAGCTTGTTTCCGTTGAACAGCATATAAAAATTGAAGTTTGAGTTTTAACAAACCTTTCCATAGAAATTATAGACCAGTTTTAAAAACTGGATCTCAAGCTGGATACAGCGATTGGGCTTATATAATTGACAGGGAATATTGCCAAAACCCGGAACACTATACCAGAGCATTTTTAATAATACAAGAGGACTTAAAAAGACTTTTCGAATTTGTAGAACCTGCTGATAAAAATTGTGCGACTTATTCATTTCGAATTCACGAATTATTGATGCGGACTTGTATTGAGATAGAAGCCAATTTCAAAGCGATTTTTAAAGAGAACATTTTTGTGCCAGTTTTCAATAACGGTTCGAGACAAGGACAACCCAGAACTGAAAAATATTGGAATATTAATGACTTTAAAAAAATCAACAAAACGCATCATTTAGATGATTATTCCATTGAATTCCCTTTTTGGAAAGGAACAAAAAATATTAAAAAGCCATTTTCTGAATGGAAAGACAATGATAATTTGACTTGGTATCAAGCATATAACAATGCCAAACACGATAGACTGAACAATTTTGAGCAAGCCAACCTAGACAACTTATTAAATGCATTTTCTGGACTTTGTGTTTTGCTTTCCGCTCAATTTAGAGACGTAGATTTTCAACCCGGACCTGACAATTTGCAGACTCAGGGGTATAATTATTTTGGCGGTGGATTTGGTATAGGGGACTATTTAATTGTTAATTATCCCGATGATTGGAATGATAATGAATTGTATTCTTTCGACTGGACTCAATTGAAAAAAGAACAAAACAGATTTGAAAAAATCGATTACAACATAATTTAAAATATTCATCAAATAATTTGACTTCAAGATTAGGACCATATGAAACCCTATTAAAAATCGATATTGTTGACTTTCAGGATTATGTCCAACTCAAGCACTTTGGAATAAGGAAACTATCTTATAAGGAGCAATGCGCCCTTTTCGATTTGGAAAGCTTCGATGTTGATGAACATAAGGAAGTAAAAAACTGGAAGCCAAAATCACCAGATAAAAAGAAAAATCGACTTAAGTATTTAGATGGGTATAGTAGACAAGATTGGGAAGAATTAATTGGAAGTGAATACTATATACTTTGTGATAAATTAGAAAATGTCGAATCGATTCTTGACGCATTCAGACTTTATAAACTTGGTTATGTTGTTGCAACCTTCAGCAAAAGTCAAAGATATGATGCTTGTCAATTTCATTATCCTCGTTTCATAAAAGTTTCGAAAGCTGGATTACTTAAAATCAACGTTTCTGAATTGAAAGAAATTGAAAATTTATTTCTGGAAATAAGAAGTATTTCTAATAAAAAAATAAAGCTCAATTTGGAAAGGTTCATTAATGCACCTAATACATATCATCATTCTTACATAAATTTAGTTGGGATACTGGAATCACTTCTTACTGGAAATGATAATGGAGAACTGAAATTCCGGTTTGCATTGTACATGAATCACACTCTTAAAAATGCAATAAAATCTGAAATAGAAATTGACTTTATAACAGCTAAAAAATTATATGACATACGCTCTAGTTTAGTTCATTCAGGAGTTTCAAAAAAATTCTCAAAAGAGCTATACCTTTTACTTAGAGATATTACTCGAGAAATTTTAGTTTGGAGTATTTATAATCCAAATTACAATGCAGAAGATGATTTTTTGAAAACAACATTTCCCTTGAAAAAGTAAAAAATAAGCTGTACAGCACAGTGTATAGTTAATTCCTGCTGGATCCTAGAACGGAATCCCTAGCAATGAATTATCTTTAATGTCAGGTGGGCATTTTCCTGCGGAAATATCTGCAACTAATCGTACCCAAGATTGTTGTGATGTATAGAACAGAATGAGTGAAAATTTCGAAAACTTTCCCAAATTAGAAGAAGCAAAAGCGTCAATCGAAAGATTAAAAAAAACCATTTGGCCTGAAATCTCGGACTTCAAAAATGCGGATGATTTTTTGAAAGAAGTGGAAGGTATAATTTTTAAAGAATTTGAAATCCTACCAAATATCTTCAAACTTTTTACACCTTCGGATTTTACTCTTCCAATATTTAGGGTTAGAGAAGTTGACTCTTTCACAAATATGAATCTGTTTTCGGAATACAGCTATCCTCCAATAAAATTCACCGGATTTAATCGTTGTAATTTTCCAAAGAGTCCAGTTTTTTACTGCTCAGACAATCCGATGACAGCTTTAATGGAAGTTGTCAGGAACACCGATTATAAAAAAAGGAAATTCTGTGTTTCAAAATGGGAATTAATAGATTCTGATAAACAGTTCGTTTTCCAAACTTTTTTACAAACTGAGCTTCACCAGGACAATCATTATGGCGTGTTGAGGGATGCAGAAATTAAACAATTGGACGAACCTTTTGAATATGAACTTGACAGTGAAAGAAAAGCTGGGCTTGTAGAGTATCTAAAATTCCTTCATTCTGCGTTTATCAACGATGAAAGCTATGCTTTATCTGCAAGTATTGCACATCGGACACTAAACGCTAAACATAGTTTGGCAACTGATATTTTAATGTATCCAAGTGTACAAACCCAATACAAAGGGGTAAATATGGCAATTAACCCAAATTTTGTGGACAATATGATGAGAGTACAAAGGTTCTACCTTGTTGAATTGGAGAACTACAATATAGAAACGGGAAAATTTAATGTTACAATCTCCAAATATGGAGATATAAACAAGAATATTTTATTTTGGAAAAACATACGTCCGGAAGATGAAGTTTATAAAAATTACTTGCTGACCGACTTTAAAAGCTTAATTGATGACAACTTTCAGTGGAAGTTTGATAAAGCATCACGTTGATTATTAAGAATTAGTATAGTCTAACTTTTGGTTAAGGAGTTGTTACAAGCTTTTCATTTCTTCAATAGTATCCAAAAGGTCTTCTTTTTTTAGGATGTGATTAAAGCTGTTTATGTTGCTAAGCTTATTCAACTTGGACAGACTTATATGACAGGTTAGAATTATTTTACGTTTAATGGAGCGAAATTGCTTTCTGTCTTTTTTAAACCTAAATCCTACCCTTAAAAAAACATTTTCATATTTCATCAGTAAAGCCAAAAAGTATGTAAAAGGAATATAGCCAATGGTCAATATGACTGGGAACACGAAGGCTTTTAAAGTTTTCCATGTAGAAAAGTCACGAAAGTCGACGCTCACTTGATAAATGGCATATATTAAAATGAAGATTCCAAATAGAGATAGCACTGTACCTGTCAGCTTCTTTATGGGCCTATACTCTTCTTTCACTTCCGCCAAAGAATCCAAAACAACAATGATAGCGAGAATAGGAAATAGTATGAATTCCATAACCAAGTTGAAGGAATATACATTGACCAAAAATTGGAACAACACAATGAACTTAAAACTGTCTATTACAGTCCTTCTGAAAAAGTCGTTTTCTTCCAACGCTTTGTTAAGGTTAAGAAGGGTAATGAAACCTGTACCCATATACCAAAAAACGGTGTCCTTTAATAAAATGAAATCCCAAAACTTGACATAAGACAAGGCCAATATGATTAGCTCTAGATATATGATGGAAGCAAGAACAGTCATTATTATCTTAAACCTGAAAAACGCCTCTAATACGCCCAAGAAGGGTTTTAAGATGTTTTTTTTGAAGGAAAGTGCTGTGATTATCAGCACTATCCAAACTATTGTTGCTATTTCCCTATGACTAAATATTTCTAGTATTGGAATCAGAGATAAATGGTTTTAAGAAATGAATACCTAAAATATGGAAAACCACACTTAAGTCATTGCTTATTAAAACAAAAGTAAAGGTTGGTTCTAAACAATGGTTTTCCCATCTGCCCATTGAACTAGGCTATCGGTGAATTTTAAAGCTATTGACCCGTAGTCTTCATCCCACGGATTGGTTTTGGTCAAAGGAAGTTCCTTCCAATTTTCAACACAGCTTTTCAAAATATCAAACAATCTAAAATCGATTTTTTTCAGTCCCTCGAGTGATTTTGGGTAGTTTACATGTCTCTTTGCATCCGCTTGAATGGAAATATATTTAGCAATATAAAAATCAATTGCCGCTACTTGATACACATTCCTGATTTTGAAGTTTGCATTGAGCCATTTGATTTCAGATTTGGTGCACTTATTCTCTTCATAATCCTCTATAAACTTCTTTTTATCAAAACCTAAATCCAAATAAATGGGCAACATTTTGATATGCTCAATACAGTTTCCAAAATGTTCGATCAAGTTGTCTGAGAAGAATGCATCTAAAATCGGATTTTCACTTACAAAATTTCCCAAACGGGAACCAAAGAAAATCTCATTTTGACGTAACAAAATATGCAGCAGTTCATGGGTAAAGGAATCAATGTCAATATCATTTTCAGGTATTTGCACTAAGGAATCTTGTCCCTTGGAATACACACCATAATTTGGGTAATTAGCAACACTTATTGAGATGATGTGAGTTTTGTTCAAATCATTCCATAAGTTTTCATTTCTATGGTCTATCAACCCAAGGTTTATTGGATTCATTACAGATAAATTAATTAAAAAAATGGCACTATAAAGTAGGACACTTAAACGAATCATTTTAAGCATCAATCTCAATTTGCAAAGTATTATGTATATTCTCTTATCCAACCCAATAACTGATTACCCTCTATAAGGCTCAAATCATTAAGTTCTTTTGCAAATACTCTAGCTTCTAATGTGTAGGTTGAAGGAGTAATCAAAATTGCCTTTGTCGCTCTTTCTCTTAATTTAGAGGCATAAAGAGCTTTTACGGAAGAAAGTCCGACCTTTTTATTGTAAGGGGTCCTTTTCACTTCAATCAATACCATCTCTTTTCCTAAAACCCCTTCTTTCCAAGCCAATATATCAAATCCCGAATCCTTCCCTGATTGTGCAACTTCAGTCTTGTATTGAAAACGTTTCAATAACTCTGCAACTATTTTCTCCAGCGTACTTGGGTTCAATTCGAATAACAATGCACTGTTTTGCTTGATATCATAAATGATTTTAGGAATGTTTTCTTTACTATAGGAGTATCCTGAGTATTGGTTTTTTTCCATATTCAACTCCTCATTCTCAAAGAATTCTGCTCCAGTAAATTCATTTTGTATTTGTTTTGAAGAACTGAAATTGCTCTTAATTAATTTTGAATGCGAGAAGTCTGTATTTTCGATTAATGCTTCATTAAAAGCGCAGGAATCAACTACTGAAAAGTTAAATTGAACATCAATCAATTTACTTTTTACGAAAATGCATTTTAAGAAAGATGAATTCCTCAAATCCGCAAACGCCAGATTTGAGCCTGTAAAATTTACTCTTTCAAGGTTCAATCCACTCAAATTAAGTCTGGATAAATTCAAATTTGACAAGTCTGCGTTATCAAGATTTAAAATCCAATTTGGACTAGTTGCTCTTAGCTCCTCCAACTCCTCAATTTTTTCATTCTTCAAAAGTTCAAGTGCAATTGTATTGAAGTCTTTGGGCTTTTCATTAAAAACAATAAAGTTTGTGGCCTTATTGCCAGCCCAAATACCAGCTGCTAATAGAATTGGAGCTATTATGAAAATCAGAGCCTCAATCATGTATCTCATTTCTTAATACACTGATAATAGCTCCTATACTGTACCCCGTTAAAAGAATGGAAATTCCAATAAGAAAATATTCATAAGCGGAAAAACAGTTGTTCAATCCAATGAATTTTTTAAGCACCTTTTGGGAGATAACGAGGTTTACAATCCATATGCACATTTGCATGACAAATAAAAATGTATATTTCGGAGAACTCTCAAAGTTCTCTGGAACGATTATCCCATAATCTATTTCAATCCCATAACCACTTGATTTTTTCTTTATAGTTTGAGTGGTTCTTCCCCTAAACTTAACGTTCTCTTGAATTGATAAGGAAAAGAACAATGCAGTGGCCCAAAAACAAATTGATGGCCCAATTCGAAAAAAAACAGAACTGTTTTCAAAAGCAACATACTTTACGGCAAACTCAATGACGAATAGAATAGAAGCAAGAAAGATGGCTTGGATTAAATTAGGCCTCATTGAAAACTAGTGTTTTTTTAAAAATAAGTAATCTTTGGACTTATTTAAAACATTTAACTGGTAAAGCTTGAATCACCTTATATTTAAGGCTTACGAAATTTAAAAATCTCCCTTGCTTCTCTATGGATGCGTTTATAGTTTTCTTCTATTTCCTGGGCATCATATAAAAAACTTGGTTCTGGCAATTCCCTTTTAACCTTGGGGGTCCGGAACCGGACCTTTCTGTCCCTCCCATCAGCAAAGGAAATGAACTCCCCTTGGTTTAACCGAAAGAATTCATCCGAGCGTATTTTGCTTACTTCCTTCTCCCCTTTGGTGACGCGGGTGTCCCAATCCCATCTGCTGCTCTGGCTTACGCTCCTTGTCGGGCGTTTGACAATCTCGAAAAAGCGTTCGTAGTACTTGGTGGTTTCGGGGTCGTTGGCCTTGCCAAAGAACTGATACGAAAGGTTGCCCAGGATGGCGCGGCTGGCCCGCTCCCCATACATCAGGTCGTTCTGTACCTTATCCTGCATGACATACACTGTTGAAATATCATAACCACGCAGGGTGGCCGGGATGCGGTGCATGTTGAGGAGCCGGATTGTGGAGGCCTCTTCCATCAATAGAAAGGAGGGCTTTTGGCCACGAATGCTCATCTGTTTGACAATGGTATGGATGACAGTGGCGATAACGGGGGAATAGGCGGTCTCATATTTAGGGTTGTTGACCACCGAGATGACGGCGGGGTTCTTGGGGTTGTTGATGTCCAAATCGATCTCATCGGCGGAAAGTGTCATAAAGATGCGCTGTGTACTGATCTTTTTAAGGGCATTGGCCAGGGTGCCCATCACTCCGGCTGTCTGGCGGTCGGAGGCCTTGCCCGAGATAAAGGCATCGGCCATACCCTTGGCGGTGATATCCGAGCTGAGGAACTTGATCAGGTTCTTGGTGTCCAGATATTGGTAGGCAGCAATCAGGTGGGGCAGCGTACAGTACTGAGGATGGGAAGTCTTCAGTTTCCAGATCAGCCCGCCCAAGAGCCCTTCCACAGCATCGTTGAAGAACTTGGAGGATCCTGTGGCAAAGGTTTCCCGCTGCTCCAACAGGTTTTCCAGAAGGACACGGGAGACCTCGTTCACGCTTTCCTCGTCCACCATGTACCGGGGGGCAATGGGGTTGACCCGTTTGTGGATGTCGTCAAAGGAGATGATATGGAAGGGGATGTCCCTTTCCTTGAAAAGTGGCCAGGCTATTTCGGAAATCTCAAAGTGCTTGTAGTCGTGGATGACCCCACAGAATTGGTGCCTTTGGAAATGCTTTAGAAACCCATACACCACGGATTCCGTTTTGCCACTCCCCGCCGAGCCGATGATGGACACTCCCCTACGGATGTTCTGGAGCTTCAAGATTCCCGATTTGATACGGAGCCTTGCGGTATAACACCTGTCCGTCCTGCCACTGCCTGGGGAATAAATCAGCACCACCAACATATTGACCCCTACCAGGGGCAATATAATCTTGCCCAGTGCTCCCAAGTAATGCACCTCATGCACATAAAGTAGATAGCCCAAGGCCAATATCAAAAGCATATTGAGTCCAAAGCCATATCGGAAATAACCCAGGGAAAGATAAAACAACAGCCCACCGGTCAGGTAAAGGGCCATCAACAATACTAGGGTCTCTTGTGCCATAATAGTTTAGATTTCGATGGAAGTTGACTTTTGAGCTACCTGCATGGCCCGCTTCAGTTTATGGAAAGTCTTGACGGCCAGCTGCACCTTGTTGGCAGGGATGTTCAGATTGGGAACGTTCAGCCCTGATTCGTTCAAAATTTTTAGGGCCAATCCCCTTTCCGATACGGGCAGCCCCGTCAGCTGGGCAAAATAGGTCGTGGGGTCCCTGACAAAGGTCTTCCGGTTCCGGTAGTGCTCGGCAAAGTTCCGGTCATAGCCAAACAATTTATCAAAGGTCTTTTCGGCGTTCTCGAAAAACTGGTCCCGTTTGAAGCCTCGTTTTACGGTCTCGCCATTTAGTTTGGCCTCGGATTCCTTGTAGGAGCTGCCCGGGGACAGGCTGAAACGGTTCGTGACATCCTTCCGGCTGACAATGATATGGACATGGGTCTGCAGGCCCGGCTTGGCCATCCCCTGTTTGATGGGCACCCCATCGATTTTGTGCAGGGTCTGCTCAATCAGTTTTTCGATTTGTTTTTGGCGTTTTTTGATACTCCCTTGCAGTTCGCCTCGGTGTATCTTTCGTATCTCATTGTTCAATCGGGCAATCTCGGCCCGATAGGGTTGGTTCTCCTTTACCTTTTTGTCAAAGCCCTTAAAAGTACGGCCATGCTCGATCTTTGCATAGTACTTGATGCTGTCCACCGAAACGGGGGTCTTTCGGTAAAAGCTGGCCGCATAGTCCTTCATCGCCTCGCGGACATACCGCCGCAACAGGGTGGGGTCATTGTTGATTGCTTTCAGTTCCCTTTGGCTCGGGTTCAAGGTCAGGGAATAGAACTTGGGCTCCCGTTTTTTGAGCTTGGCCGTATTACCGTCGATTTCGGCAATGACCTGTTCGGGGGAAATCCTGTCATTGTACTGGTCAAAGAAATGTTCCTGGAGGTCGAAAGATTTCCCCTTGTTCTCCTTTTCCAGATAGGTCACAAAATCGGCGGAACTTTGGGAAAAGGTTTGGTCCATGTGCTGACGGGTAACGGTGATATACATCTTATTTCGTGTTATTGTTATAGGTTTCCTTGAGTGCTTCGAACTCTTCCATACCCATGTCCAGTTGCAGCTTCTTTTTGCCTAAACCGGTGGAGACGGCACGGATACGGGAGATCAGGTTCCCCAGATCCTTGCGGGCGGTCATCAGTTCCATCCCCGGGTGGGTCTTACTTTGGGCAGGACTGTCTTCAGGCGTGGTGAAATGGTTGTCCACATCCTGTACCTCGGTGGTTTCCTCCAGGAGTAGTTCGGGCTGGCCTTCCTCCTCTCTGGGGGTTTGCTCGAAGAGGGACAGCATCATGGCGTTGGTGGGCTTGGTCTGGTGCTTTTCCACATCCTTGATGATGGCAATCACGGCATTGATGCGCTTTTTGATATTGCCCTCCATGTCCCAAAGATTTTGCCCATAATCCACCATCGGGGAGATCTGGTAGCGGTCAAAAAAGTCCATCATGTGCTCCACGGTATCGGTATAGGAGGCCCCATGTTTTTGACAAAAGCCCTTGAACCGTTCCACGGTCTTTCTATGGAAATTGATACTTAGAAAGGCTCCTTTTTTGTTCATTTTCTTTTGTTATGTTATAGGTTTCCCTGTTCTATGGGCCTTTCCAAAAACATTCACATAATCGGGGGTGGCAGGGCCATTCCCGATCCATTTTTGAGAGCTTTCAAGCCCCTGTTTTCAGGGGTTTGGAACTCGATAAATCATTGCAACACCGTGGAACGTGTTGCCGTCTTGCTCTTCCGAATTTTCCGCGGGCGGAAAAATTTTCGACCCATACAGGAATTTATGGGCGTTGTTCTGCAATGGGGAACAAACGCAAAACTTTAAGAGTCCTATCAATGGATTTTTATGGGATTTTCAGTAATCTGGTGAAACCGATGGAAATCCCGTAATGGGCATAAAAAAGCCCCTTGGATGACCAAGGGGCTTAAAAAATGGTTTTTTCTTCTTAGGGTTAAAGTAGTCCGCTATCCGAAAAGCTGAAATACCTCCCATGCGGTGCTATAATCAGATGATCCAATACCCGGATATCAAAAAGTTCGGCGGCATTTTGTATCTTTTCTGTGAGTTCCCTATCGGCTTGGCTAGGTTTCAAGGTGCCCGCCGGATGGTTGTGCGCCAATATGATTCCCACGGAAGCCGTCTTCAACACTACCGCAAAGAGCAGCCTCACATCCACGACCGTACCCACAATCCCGCCCGTGGAGGCCTGATAGGTACCCTTGACCTTGTTGGCATTGTTCAACAGCAGTACCTTAAAGGTTTCCTGCAACCCTATGGTGTTCTTGTCCCAATGCTCGTAGAGCAATTTGGTCACCTGTTCGGAATCCGTCATCGGTTGGGAATCGATGACCCCCAGTTTTTCACAGTAGCTGACCTTTATTTCGTTAACTTCGTCTTTCATTGTTGCGTTATTGAATGTTAATGATGAAAAAGAGGGCTCAATTTCAAAGGTTGGAGCCCTCTTTACTTTTTCTATGCATCGGTAGCATTGCCGTTCTTGCCCCCCAGCAAAAGAATCTCGTTCGCCTGAACCTCGGTCACATAGCGTTGGTTGCCATCATCCGTGGTATAGGTACGGGTCCTGAGTTTGCCCGTTACCCCAATCTCCTTGCCCTTGGCCGTATACTTTTCGACGATGTCGGCCACCTTGCCCCAAGCTAGGACAGTATGCCAGTTGGTGTCCGTTTGTTTCTCCCCGTTGGCATCCCGGTAATGCTCATTGATCGCCATACGGAACCTTGCGACCTTTCTTCCGCTTTCCAATGTGGTCACCTTGGGATCCTCTCCCAAATGACCAATCAACTGTACATGATTCTTGATTGTACCCATGATTAAATGATTTAAAGATTAATAATTACCCCTTTTGGATTTCAACTGAAATTGAATTTTAAGGGGTGTTTGTTTGATTTCTTGCGTGCACAGCACAATAAAAGCGGTGGGTTTTGTCAAGACTTTTGGGAAGAAATCAGGAGGGTCTGCAACGTAGTTTTTACCAGCGGGCTAAAAACAAGGCCGTGGAAACCTTATTTCTTTCCAAAACCCGGCCTGGTCTTGACAAGTTCCATAAGGGCATTAGCCATTCTTTCAAAACCACTTGCCAGGGAGCGTATGGGAGATTAAGCGACTGCGGCAAGTGGGCTTTGAGCTAGAATGGGTTATGTCCTGCCTGTTTTTCGCTGCCCCGAAAAACAACCAGGGCCTCTTTTATTACAGACCCCTTAAAATGACCAAGGCAGCGGTTTGGTTTTAGGAATTTTCGAGCAAGCACGAAAGAAGGGCTTGCCGCAAATTCCTGCCAAAAAATCAAGGCGCTGGCTTTCTGCTTTGGAAATCCCATGTTTAAAAACAGATGGGTGGATGCATACAAAAAAGAAAGCCTACCCGGTCCGGGTAGGCTTCACATTTGAAGTAGGAACCGTTACAGTTCAAATTGGATGATCTGTGCCTCAATTTCCTGCTTACGATTCTCCAGGGTCTCCTGAAGTTTCGAGGTCACCAGATGGATGAAATTGGTGTTCGTAGTCCTGAACTCCAATCCGTTGGAATCTTGCAAGATGAACTGGCTGGAGCCGTCATGGTTGTAATTGAACTTGGTAAGCTCGTTCAATTTCCCCACCAACAGCTCCCTGTTGTTGGCCAATCCCCGTAGTTTCTCAAACTTTTGGATACGGTCATCCAGATTCACCACTTCCTTGACGGGTTCCGTTTTTTGCTCTTTTGTCTCAGTCTTGACCGTTTCTCCGCTAACAGTTGTGGATTTGGCAGCTGCAGTCAATTTGTCTTTTACTTCCTTTTTTGAAGTCGTGGCGACGTTTCTGCCTTTGCTCAAAGGCTTTGTTTTTGTTTCCATTGTAATGAAATTTTAGATTAAACAATATTTGAGCACTGCACAAACGGAAGACAAAATTTTGTCTCAAATTTTCAAGTCAAAAATTGGGGGAGACCTTTAGGGGGTCCCGATTTTTTGGGCAGACAAATTTGAATGCAAATATTTTGCGAGTTTATCTTCGTGATGAATATTGGTATAAATACATGACCCAAATTTTTACGGCATATTGAGACAGAAAGGGGATAAAACGGATTCATTTCCGAATACTTGAAAACAGAAGAACTGGAGGACAAAAGGGAAGGCATGTCCAACCCTATAGTTCTACATCCACCCATAACAGGGGATGTTCACTGGCCTGTTGCTCCTGGTTCTTTAGGGATTTGAACACGGGCCATTGGGGGCGTTTCTCAGGCCATATCCCACGACGGTCCATGCCACAGGTCTGGACCTTTTCCCAGAGGGCGGGCGACAACAACAGATAGTCCCGTTGCTTGAGGTTCACCCCCTTGGCATAGGCCCCCAACCGATGGTAGCTGCTGTCCACATCCTTGTCCGGTAAGGCGACAAAGGACGGATGCCTCCCAATATCCCGAAGATCCGTTTCCTGGAGCAGGGGTGCCAACGAATTACAAAACGAGGGTGCATTAAAGGATCCCATCACGGCCACATATTCATATCCCCCATCCCGGAAGGCGCGATAGGTCTCCGCTACATGGACCGCCTGTTCCCATCGCCGGGCATCGGAGATTTCCCTTTCCTTTCCATCCGCTGTAAAATGGGCCGACAGGAGCCAAACCTTATTGCCCAAAGGGGTCTTCAGCCCGTATTCCTGAAAATCGAAGTCAAAGAGCAGCTGACCCTCCCCATACCGGGCATGGCAGTGGGTGAACAGGGAAAGCACCTCAAAACCCTCCTTGGCCATGATACCCGAATGTCTCCCCATGGGGTCGTTCCCCTCAAGCACATGGTGTTCCGCATAGGTGTGGTCAACCTCTTCCTCCACTGCTAAGAGCCTATCGAATTCCTGCAGGGAATGCCGATCCTCCACCTCATGGAGCAACAGCACATCAGCCTGCGCCTCCCGAATCGTTCTGGCCTTATGGGCCATGGACAACTCCTTGATTGGCAGGGAGGACAGGGGTATCCATCCCCGCCAACCCGTTATGGAACTGGCCACTTCCGTTTCGGCCACACTGGATTTCTTTCGTAGGTAGAGCTTTCCCGCCTTTCGGCGCATGACGAGATGGGGCTGGTAGACGGTCTTTTGGAAGCCCAAAAGTAAGGAGAGTTCCTCGAGCCGTTGCAGTTCCCGTTCCGATTTCGGGAAACGCTTTTGCAAAAGGGATTCAAACTCCTGGATCCATGCGGCCAGGTTATGGCCCATGTCCCTTTTCACCAAATCGGCGTCGCGATGGAAGAGGTTCTGGATGTTGTAGGTGGCTATTTTCATGATTTCTATGGTTTTATCGTTTTCATTCCAAAATGGTTGCCGCACCTGCTAGGTGCGTTTGTCCGGGGTGTCCGCATCGAATGCGATCAGGTTGAACAGTTCCCGCATCCGGCTGTGTACACGGTTGCCGTACAGCTCCTTCAGTTCCTGGGCGTTCAGGTTGGTGGTCGCATGGGTCTTGACATGTCGTTTCAGAAAAAGTTCGTGCCGGGAGAGCAGAACTTCCCCCATCACGTTGCAATCTTTCCCGAAATGACGGCCCGTGGGTTCCACCCCTAGATCATCGAAACAAAAAAACCGGCCCTTGCCGTAATCCTCGATGACCTGATGGCCGATATGGTTAAAGGCAAATACAATGTTCCTTGTCGGTATGATTTGATAGGGCCTTTGGTGGGGCACGATATGCCGGAGCAGTTTCATCAGGCTGGTCTTGCCACAGCCCACCGGACCGGACAGCAGCACCCCCTTGTCGGGGTCAATACCATGCTTTTTACAGTTCCCGAAGTCCCGGATAAAGTAATGGCAGAGCTTCAAAAGGATACCCCGGTCTTCTTCATAAATCTTGAACCGATTGCCAAAGAGCAGTCTGCCCTTGGCATTGAGATAGATGAGGATCTTGGGAAAGTCATAGAGGATTGTCTGCCCATCAAACTCCCCGATGGCATATTCCACCGCACCTTCCTTGATCTTACAGGGGTTCGCCATGGACACACCTATATCCGATTATAGATGCGGTTCTCCTCCATCACCCGTTCTATGTCCCGCGCATCGTAGAAGATGACACCCCCGATCTTGGAATAGGGCAGGGTACCGTTGAGCCGCAGGTTCTGGAGCGTACCGGGGCTTATCTTCAGCTGTTCCATGACCTCGCCCGATTTCAGATAGCGTTTGAGCCCGCTTCCCTGGTGCTGTCTCAGGATATTTCGGATTTCCTGTAGGACCTCCAATTTGAACTCTGTAAGGTCCTCTGTGGTAATGATGTTTGTCGGCATAGCGAAATCGTTTTGTTGTGCTTATCGCTGTACAAAAGTGAAGGGGATTTTTGGGAATCTTTCTATATGGGGTACTGTATACCGGACAGTTTTAACATCTTTAAATCTGGAGCTGTTTGGATTGTTTTGATGGGCATGCACGGGTCCCGTGATGCGTGGAGGACCATAGATACCATACTATTTTCTAGAAGTCACCTTTTCCATATATAGGCCTGTATAGGGTCGGGTGATCCCGTAGAGGGGCCATTGGGAAAGGCTATCAAAAATTGGGGTTGGGACGCAGCCCGTCCCCTGCCTCCAACAGTTGGACAAAGGCATCGACCAGATGGGGCAGGAACCGGGAACGTTCCCCCTTGCGTTCCCGTATCTCCTGGAAACGGGTATAGATGTTCCCCAGCTTGACGTTGAAGATACGTTCCACCGCCCTTTGTATTACAATGATGTCCGGATTGCCCTTGAACACCTTGGCCGCGTGCAGTGCATAGACCAGTTCCACAAGGTCGATCTTGCTCCCCTGGAATTCCAGGGATGAATCGGGTTCGGATGGGACATCAAAGTTTCCGTACCGCAGTTCCACCATTTCCCGGTTGATGTATTCCATATACCGGTACTTGGCCTTGACCTTGGCCAACAGCAGGTCGTGCATGGTATTGAAATCGGGGTCGTACTGGGTGCCGTTTGCCTGCATGGGTATCGCATGGAACAGATGTCCACGCGTAAAGTACCTATCGTCCATATCGGTCCGGCGCAACCTCAGATAATTGATGAAAATGGTGTTCACAGTAAAGAAATGGGTGATCTCATCCATTTTGGACTCCAGGTATTTCTTCCGTTTTTTTGGGGCCATGGGATGCAGATAGGCCTCACAGGAAAGCACTTTTTCGTAGTAGAACAAGTGGCTCTGGGGCAGGACCTTGATGTTCTTGAAGAAATGGATCTCCTCCTCGGTGTCCGAAAATCCGTTTTTTATGATATGCCCCCGTAGTGCCCTTAGTGTGCCGTGGCTCAGTTTGATGCCCTCATTGGCAATCCGGAAATTGTCCGCTCCACGCGTTTCTATGGTCTCCAGGCTGGTTTGGAATTCCGTGATGATACGGTCTATGTTTTCCCCCATGATTGTCCGTTCGTTTTTTGATTGTTGATTGATGTTGAATATTCTGTATTATCAGGTCATTGATTACTACAATTTTAAATTGAAACGTAAGTTTCCTTACCGTGGCAGTTCCGGCCATGGCGGTTATCGTTTGCTATTATACGTTTAAGGAGACCTTTGGAGGCCGTGCCAAATGGTCCAGCATGTCCTCGGTCATATAGTCCAGGTCGTACTTCGGATCCCAGCCCCAATCTTTCCGGGCTTCGGTATCATCCACCGCCCTGGGCCACCCTTCCGCGATCTGCTGGCGAAAATCGGGCTCGAACGAAATCTTGAACCTTGGATAGAACCTTCGGATGCTCTCGTACACTTCGATCGGGGTGAAACTGGTCCCCTGAAGGTTATAGCCCGTTCGGATCTTGATGTTTTTGGTCGGAGCGTTCATCAGATCCAGGGCGGCCTTCACGGCATCCGGCATATAGAGCATGGGCAATTTCGTGTCATTGGACAGATAGCAGGTATAGGGTTTCCCCTGTACCGCGTGGTGGAAGATGTCCACCGCATAGTCCGTGGTGCCCCCGGCCGGGAGACAACCGTGGCCGATGATCCCGGGATAGCGCAGGCAGCGGACATCCAGCCCATACTTTTTGTGGTAGTACTGGCACCAGAGTTCCCCCGCGGACTTGGCTATGCCATAGACGGTCTGGGCATCCTTCACCCCGAACTGTGGACTGGGGTCCAAACGGGACATGGGGCCGAAGACGGCTATGGAGGAGGGCCAAAAAATCTTTTCCACCCCCAGTTTCCTGCAGGCCTCCAGGACCAACAACAGCCCGTCCAGGTTGATCTGCCAAGTGGACTGGGGATCGATCTCCCCATCTGCGGAAAGAATGGCCGCCAAATGGTAGACCTGTCCGATGTGGTTCTCTTCCATGGTCCGTTCCATCCGTTGGTTGGCAAAGACGTTCAGCGGCTCGAACTGGCAATAGGGAAAATGCCCACGGGCCTCCTCCCGAATATCCGAGGCCACCACACGTTCCTCCCCGTATACGGCCACCAGGGTCCGCACCAGTTCCCGGCCCAGCTGTCCCCCTGCCCCGATGACCAGGATGCGGTCCTTTTTTGCACGTTTTTGGGGGATACTTTTTTGCACTGTTTCCGGTTTTGCCCGTTCCGTTTGCTTTTTCATCCCGTTCAGCTCAGGTTCAGGTCGAGTTCGGGCTTACAACAGCCCTCGAACCAGGATTCCACGGGAAGCCGCATTGCAGCACTTTTATTATCGGGTATAAAGCCCGTAGGGGTTTTGGTATATTCCTTTGCCCAACCATGACCTTTTTTGACAATGCTCCGAATGGCGTGGCACACCTGGAGCACTTCCCAGTCCGCGGTGGTCGGGTGAAAGGACACCCGCGTCCAGCCCGGTCGGTCAAGGGCACAGCCCTCCTCGCTCTGTTTTCGAATCTCTTCCGAGGCCCTAGGGTCGATGTCCATAAGATAGTGCCCATAGGTCCCCGCACAAGAACAGCCGCCCCGGGCCTGTATCCCGAATCTGTCGTTCAACAGCCGGGTCACCATGTCGTAGTGCAGTCCCTCAATGGTAAACGAAAAGATGGACAACCGCAGTTTATGCTGAGAAGCCAATAACTTCAATCCCTCCACGTTTTGCAATTGCTCAAAGACCAGTTCGTTGATCTCCTGCTCCCTTTGCTTCATCTTTGCCGTGCCCATCTGTTCCTTGAGCTTGATCGCCAATGCCGCCCGTATGGTCTGTAAAAAACCGGGGGTACCCCCGTCCTCCCGCTCCTCGATGTCGGGCTTGTAGAGATGGTTGCCCCAGGGGTCGGTAAAGGTGACCGTACCGCCTCCAGGTACATCGGGGACTTTCTTGTTATACAATTTTTTATTGAAGATGATAATGCCCGTACTGCCCGGTCCGCCCAAGAATTTATGGGGCGAAAAGGTAATGGCATCCAAATAATGGGTATCGCTGGGGTGCATGTCGATGTCCACATAGGGGGCGGAAGCCGCAAAGTCCACGATACAGATGCCCCCATGTCTGTGGGCTATCCCCGCAATGGTATGGTATGGCGTCTCGATACCCGTGACATTGGAACAGGCCGTAATGGCCACGATCTTCCGCCGGTCCGGATAACACGCCATCATATGTTCCAATGCGGCGAGATTGACCCGCCCGGTAATATCATAGGGAACCACCACCACCTCACAAAGGGTCTCCAGCCAGGAGGTATGGTTACTGTGATGCTCCATATGCGAAACCCATACCATGGGTCTTTTTTGCTCAGGGATTCGGATATGTTCCTGTAGCTGTTCGGGTACCGTCAGCCCCATGATCCGTTGCAGTTTGGCCAGGGCCCCGGTCATCCCCGTCCCACAGGGAATCAATACATCATCATTATTGGCGTTCACGTGTTTTTTTATACGTTCCCGGGCCATCCGATAGGCACGGGTCATCGTCGCCCCCGTCAGCGAGGTCTCGGTATGGGTGTTCGCCACCCAGGGTCCCACTTTATGGAGCATGGTTTCCTCGATGGGCCAGTAGAGCCTTCCACTGGCGGTCCAATCGGCATAGACCATGGGCCTTTCCTTGCCACTTATTTTGAGCATCTCGTGCTGGCCAATGATATGTTTTCTAAACTGTCCGAAATAGGTTTTCAAATCTCTCTTTGCCATGGCTTAAAAAAAATGGCCCACCCCAAGGACAGGCCGTGTCTAAACAAAAACTAACTAAACTATGATGGTATGTTATTTACTTTTTTTGCTTTATCACCCCAACAATTGCATAAACAGCCAGTACAGAAAAAAGAAGGCAGCCACGGCGTACACTCCCCATAGCAACCATCGTATTATTTTCTTGCGTGATGTTGTCATATAAATTCCGTTTTGTTTTTGGTTGAGACCCCGATTTCCATCGGGGTTAGTTCACCTATTCTTAGCCTCGACCATCACTGGCCTCGCCATAAGAGGTTCACTAAAAGGCGAAACGGCCCGCCGCACCTCACTTTTAGACGGACAGGCCTTAACGCCCCTGCCTGCGCACACCAACCAAACGCGAACACAGGCGCATCAAAAGACCCTAATTAGTATTGATTTATGGAGTTTGATAGCTAATTCAAATAACCTCTGATGAAAACAAAACCTAGGTGTTCCTTTGATAAATACTTTTACATGATTTCAAAAAGGGAAACGGCTTTGTGAAAACTAACGGTTATACTATACCGTTCCCCCTTGACTAACTCAAACTAACTCTATGAAGTAAGCTTGTTCTTTATATGTCCCGCCATTTAACTGGATTCAAATTTTTTTATCCCAGATTCCAGAAACCTGATAAAGTTCTCAATATCCAAATCATAGGCCCTCGGTTCGACCAGCATGTTTTCTCCCGCGTCCATAAGCACATAAAAGGGCTGGGCATTGTTAACGTACTTTACAATCTGGTAATCCGCATTCTGCTTCCCGATGGTCTTTTTGGTCTTGCCATCATATTCACTCTCGTACCAATCCGCTTCTGGCAATTCGGTCTTATCATCCACATAAAGGGCCAAGATGATGAAATCGTTCTTTAAGATTTCCAAGACCCGAGGGTCGCTCCAGACCCGCGCCTCCATCTCCCGACAGTTTACACAACCATGGCCCGTAAAATCGATAAAGATGGGTTTGTTTTGCATCTTGGCACACTCCTTAGCCTGTTCGACATCAAAATAGCCTCGCAAACCATGCGGTAGCTTGAACAAATCAGAATACTTTGGTTCTGGGCATTCGTTGGTAAGCCCTTTGTCCCCTTTGACTGCGCTCTGGGTGACAGGGCCTTGATTGATGCCCACTCCATCCCCTAATAATTGCCCCTGCGGGCTCCCCATAACAAATTCCAGCGTTGTCATGGGTGGCAAATAGCCCGATAGACTCTTTAAGGGTGCACCGACCATTCCGGGGAGCATATAGACCACAAAAGAAAAGCTGATGATGGACAGCATGAGTTTTGGAACCGATGTCTTTTGTTTTCCACCGTCATATAATTTGATTTTGCCCAAAAGGTAAAAGCCCAAGAGGGAGAAAATCACAATCCACACGGCCAAATAGACCTCTCTATCCAAAATACCCCAATGGTATACCTGGTCAGCGATGCTCAAAAACTTTAGGGCCAGGGCCAGTTCCAAAAAGCCCAATACCGCTTTGACGTCCTGCATCCAACCCCCGCTTTTCCATAACCGTTCCATCCATTGAGGAAAGATGGCAAATACTGTAAAAGGTAAAGCCAGTGCCAAGGAAAAGGCAAACATCCCTATAATAGGTTTTAGGACTGCTCCACCAGCAGATAGGACCAATACACTCCCAACAATAGGTCCCGTACAGGAAAAGGAGACCAATACCAGGGTAAAGGCCATAAAGAAGACGCCCAACCAGCCCCCCTTTTTATTGCTCAGACCGTCCACTTTATTGATAAACGAACTCGGTAAGGTAATCTCAAACATGCCCAAAAATGACAATGCAAAGACCAAAAAAATGAGGAAGAACAGCACATTCGGCAACCAATGGGTACTCAACCAATTCGCAAACTCAGGACCATTGATATAGGCCACCACCGTCCCCGCTACAACATAAATCAGGATAATAAAAAAACCGTAGAGCATTGCTTTTCGCAACCCTTTCCTCGTCTTTTCCCGAAGCCCGGAACCCGAACTGTTCAAATGGACGACTTGGTCCTCGGTCGATACCGGGGAACTGCCAAAAAAACTAACCGTGAGGGGCACCATGGGAAACACACAGGGTGTCAAAAGTGCAGCCAAGCCAGACCCGAAGGCCAATAGGAAAAAAGTGCCGAGGTCTTCCATATTATGGGTTCAACACTTTGATTTTAAATTCTTCTTCCGGAAAGACACATTGGCCCGTGACCATGGAACAGGCACTGTAGACTATAGTACCCCGTATCACCGGATTGTCTTGCAGAATTTTTATCTTTTGGACAAAACCGCCCCCGCTCTCATCGATATAGCGAATGTTCCCCTCCCAGATATCGTCGTATTTTTCCTTCACCTTTATCGGTCGTAGTTCTCCTAAAAGTTCATAAGACGAGTGGCGCTCAAAAATCACCTCAGTGGGCCTGGGCCCCAAATCAGTGTCCTGGTCGTTCGAATAGATATACCAACTATCATCTAGAATTACTTGTAGCTTTATTTCTTGTGTCTCTCCAACCTTGGCGGTTACAGAGGAGAATTCCCAATCCGCAGGGTCCAATAGTTGACTATTAACCTGAAGGGACAAAAGTGTGAAAATCGATACTATGATATACTTCATTTTAAACTCAAATTAGGGTGTTCCTTCCACCACTGGCCTTTTTATATAGCCTAAGAGGATCAAATCTTGTTTTTACTTCAAAAAACTGACCTTTCTGATTTTATAAGGTTGGTTGAGTAGATTCTAAAAACTATCTACCCGTATCACCTGAAGGGAATTCCCCCCGGACCCATCATCCACCAAGCCAATAATCACCAAGGTCGTATTTTTAAAAACCGGTGCTGTGGTCGCATAGGTTGTCAGCACGTCCCCAGCCCCATTCTTAATCTCAAAGTTATAGCTGGCATTGGCCGCTGTCGCACCCACCTCCTGAAAGGCTGTTGCCTCTTCGAAGCCCAAAGAAACGGGGCCGATGCCCTGGTCCGCTTCAAAGGTCAGGGACTGGCTGTCCGGGGCTAGGTTGATAAAGCGAAATCCTGCAGTGCTGTCCCTATGCCGTAACAATTCGTCTTCCAACAATAATCCACTTAAGTTACTATCCCTTCCCGTCAAAAATAGGGTTGAAATATTACCTGAAGGAAGATTTACGTTTGTACTCAAAACAGTTGAAGTGGTATCGGTCGAATTGACAAATGCAATCGGATTCTCCCTATCAGCATTAACAGGATACCTTTCATTGCCTGCAAAGGAGAGCACAGGGTTGTTAGCGAAGGTAAAATCCTCACTAAATTGAGTGTATAAGACGTGGAGGGTAGGTACATTCACTCCAGCGTGTACTACTTTCAAGGAGGCGACTTGGGGAAAAGAATCATCTTCCGAACAGGCGGATAGTAAAAAGAATCCGACTAATAATGTATATAGAAATTTGAATGGGTTTTTCATACGTGTAGTTTTTTAAAGGTTTGTATTTGTATGACTTGATAGCTTTTATTCATTTTTTATTAGTTCTTAAAATATTCGAGTACTCATTAAATACTCTAACAGTCCGAGGCTAGCCTCTGTTACCCTGTGTATACCAAAGCCCTTTCCCATGGAAACTTTATACTTGGTACAATAGGATTTTTTATGCTAGTCAAGAGATGGTTCATCGATAATAATAACTTTCATTTTCTTTTGTCCACGAACAATATCTAGACCATTTTCATTTAAAGCCCTTCTTAAATCCATCAAATCAGTATGAATCGCATTTAATCTAATATCAATATTACCTTTTATGTTCGTTTCATCAACAAACGGGGGTTCTGTCTGATGATATGCCCAAAGTATTCTAACGATATTAGATACTGGTGCGTTGGTTAATTCCGAAAAGGTATGAGAACCTTTACCTTCCCACGAATAGGTTGTTTTTCTTGATTTCAAATCATTCCTTGCTTTATCAGTAGCAATAAGTTTCCAATAAGGCATTAATAGGGAATCAATTGAAACTTTATATCCAAAATATTCGTTCAAATCATTTTGCAATATTTTCTTCATTTGATACATCGATTCATACTTGTCTGGTGAAATTGAGAGTTCATAAGTAAACAAGTTTTCTTTTCTCTCGTAATCGCCATAAAACATTGATGTATCATTTACTTTCAAAATTGGAAATCTTACACTTTTACCATAGTAATTTGGCTTTTTACCATCTGCACTTGGAAAATGAAGCAAAGTATCATTGAAGGCCAACGTGTACAGATTTCGTAACGATACACCAATTAATTTATGAGTATGACCTTTTCCAAAAGGGCTATAAACCACTCGCCTACTTTTACCATCATATTTGCCCAAAATTGATTTGAATATGATATTTTTTGGTTGGATATTATGTTCTGATATTAAAGTAATTGTATCCCTAGGGAAAGAATGGTTCGTGTTTTGCTCTTGATGTTTGTTCAAGAGTATTCTAACATCAGGTGTCTCCCCTCTTAAAAAAGAATCAACAACATCCTTATCTATCTTGCTCGTGACAGCCCTCACGATTCCATCTGGATCAATATAGACTACATGGGGTACGGCTAATACCCCAAATTGTTCAAAAAGATCTGAATCAATCGCCATTGGCAATTTCAAGTTGTATTTTTTACGAAATTTTTCAAAAGTTTCCCGTACAAATCTATGATCCTCACCAATAAGTAAAATTTGTAAACTCTCTTTGTACTGTTTTGCCAATTCATTGACTTTGGGAAAACTTTCAAAACAGGCGGTACATCCCATCTTAAAAAAATCCAAAATCATCCACTTTCCTCTATAGTCACTAAATGAAATTTTACTCTGATCCGAATACTTGACTTCTTGCAAAACATAGTTAGGTAATGGTTTCCCAACAATTGGATATTCGGACCTGACTTCTTTCTGACCAAATACACCAATAACCCAAATGTTCAACATGGAAAATAAAACAACTTTTTTCATTCTAATTCTGCTAATTCCTTCATATTTCATTGATGGCAAACTAAAATTTTATTTATCGAATTCGTCTCTTTGGCAAAGGGACATAATCATTGTAGCTGACGCCTTTGATTGAACTTTTAATAGCCAGGATTTTGAACCAAATTAGGATTGTTGGCTAATTCTAATTCTGGGATAGGATACAGCAAATCGGTTAACTGCCAATCTTTTTCTGAAATAGAAGAAAGTATTTCATCTGCTGAACTATTTCTTTTTAAATCTAACCATCTATGCCCAAATTCCACCATGAACTCAATTCTTCGCTCTGCTTCAATAGCATTTAAAATCGATGGTTGGTCTGTTGCATTAGTATTAGGCAGACCAGCACGATTACGTATTTGGTTTATATCCTCTTGGGCTCCTGGAATATTTCCTTGCATTGCCCTGGCCTCGGCTCTTATCAAGTATTGCTCAGCCAGTCTAAAAACTGTGTAGTACTCCGTCAAAGTTGTGGACCCAAGGCCTGCCTTGTACTTGAAAGGAAAGTTTAAAGTTTCATCATTTAGAACCACATTACCTACCCAACTAACCTGTCTGTTGTCGCCAACTTCGAAAGAATTAATCAAACCTTCACTTAAAACCAGGGATGGGGATGATGACTCATCTAAAATAAATCTCGCACCTTCTTCAGTATTCTGGCTGGTGAATTCACTAGATGAGGGATACAATTGCCAAATAGTTTCCATACTATTTTTAAGAAAAACATCATCTAAATTGACCAGCTGATAATCACCTGAATTGACTATCAGTTTATTGGCCTCTTCTTCCGCCAATTCCCAATTTTGAACATACAAATGAACTCTAGCTAACAATGCAGTCGCTGCTCCTTTATTTGGACGTATTCGTTCTCCTTCAGTGAACTCAAAGCCTTCAGATAATAGATTTTGTGCACGAAGTAAATCATCTAAAATTGTTTGATAGACGTCTTGAAAAGGAGTTCGAAAGGCTACCCTATTTATTTCAAAGTCCGTATTTGTAATAAGCGGTACATCCCCAAAGAAGTTAACGAGGTAAAAGTAACAGAAAGCCCTAAAAAAAATGGCCTCTCCTAATAATTGGTCTCTAGTGGAGGGTATAAGTGAGGAAGATTCGGTGAGTCCTTGAATAACCGCATTAGCTTGATAAATATAAGAATAGGCGTCTCCCCAAAAATTGGATACCTCATTATCTGCAGCGATTAAAGAGTTTGAATAGAATTGATTGGAGTCATCAAAATCAATTAACTCATCTGCGGATTGGCCTGCAAAAGCAGTTATATTGTAATTTGCGAAGCTACCAAACCTGTTCATCATACTCCCATACATCGCCACAGTAGCCGAGGTAGCAGTATTATCATTCAAAAAAACATTAGTATTTACCAACTCCGTAATTGGAGGTTCAATTTCCACAAAATCCTCGCAAGATATGCTTGGCACAACCAAAAGAATCAGCGATAAAATCCTAATTATTAATTTATTATAGTCAATTATTTTCATGATGTTAATAGTTTTCAATAAAAATTAAAAAGTAATCTCCAATCCCATATTGATAGTTCTTAAAGGAGGTAATGATCGGTTAGACTGGGTTTCGGGGTCTAATCCAAAATAGTTCGTAATTGTTAGTAAATTTTGCCCTTGAAAGAAAAGTCTTAATTGCTCAAGCTTCAATTTATCCAAAACCACTTCAGGAAAATTGTAAGCAAGCTGCACATTTTTTAAGCGAATAAATGAAGCATCTGCTAAACCAAAATCTCCACTTGAAGCCCTTGAAAATGGGCTGCTAAATCTCTGCGTATAACGTTGAATATCGGTGATATCGCCAGGATTTTGCCACCTATTCAATACCTCGACTGGTTGGTTCCCCCTAAATACATTAATATTAAACCTGCCTGGAGGATCATTCCAAAATCTCCACAAGTTGAAGCCTTTTTGTTTCACAAATTGAAACAAAAAGTCCAGTTGAACGTTCTTTATCTTTAAAGAGTTATTGAATCCCCCAAAAAAATCCTGGGTTATTGGCTCCGTTGTCCTCAAATCATTTGGAAGAGATATTCTTCCGTCTCCATCCAAATCTTCAATTATTATATTACCAGTTTCCGGATCCACCCCGTTAAAATGAAAAAGTTTTTGAATGAATATAGATTCACCAACTTCGAATGAAGTAGCGTCACCCGTGTTCTCCAAATCCGGATAGCTAATCAATTTATTTCTTGGAATCGTAACATTAATAGATGATTCCCATCGAAAAGAGTTACTCTTAACATATGACGTCCTTATGTCAAACTCCCAACCCGTGTTTTGCACCACGGCATCCCTGTTGTCCTGAACAGAAGCAAATCCAGTGATATCAGGTAACGGAATCCCAACAAGTTGATTTGAGGATCGATTCCTATAGTGGTTTATTTCCAAAAAGAGGCTGTTTTTGAAAAAGCCCAACTCCAGTCCTCCCTCTAATTTCCTTGTAGACTCCCATCCAAAGTTCCGGTTAGGTAAACGACTAGGAACAAGGCCAGCATCATTGAGATAACTTCCATCTGAAACCCATGTTTCTAGAAATTGGTAATCACCGATTTGATCATTACCAGTTATCCCATAATTTCCTCTTAACTTTCCATAATTTAATATTGATTTATCTCCAAAGAAATTTTCATTAGTGAACAACCAAGCTACACCAACCGCACCAAAATTTCCAAATTGTCGTCCGGGCCCAAAGCGGCTTGAACCATCGCGTCTTCCAGTAAGATTAAGGATATATTTGTCTTCATAATTATAGTTTACCCTACCAAATACGGCATTATACCTGTATTTGGTAGACAAAACAGAAAAGACATCGGTAGTTGTTGCGGCAGCGATATTTTCTAATAATGCATCACTTGGAAAACCCGTGGATTCAGAGGTTTGACCATTATTTATTGTTTCCTGAAATGTCGTCCCAACAAGAAATTTGAAGCTATGATTACCAAATTCCTTGTTATATTCAATCTGAGGTTCTATTATCCAAGTTTCAACACTCTGATCCCCAATTCTAGTGGAAGCAATTGCACTGGAGGTAGGTCGAATGGAGCTTTGGGGCCTTATCAGTCTTTCCAATCGGTCAGTTTTAGTATATCCAAAACTAGATTTTAAGCGAAGATTTTTTGTAAACGAATAAGACAAATTTAAGTTGCTTATTAAATTGTTAACCTGAGCATCAAAAGTGGAAAGCAAATTGCTAAAAGGGTTTGCATTGAAATTTTCAAAGTTCAAATTACCGTTTTCATCAAATCCCTCAGGAGCATTAGGAGCTAACTTTAACGCCGCCGTCATAAAATCCTGATTTGGCAAATCGTTGTCCTCATTAGAATAGTTTACTGATAATGTAGTCGAAAACTTATTGTCTGAAGATGTATGATTTAAATTGAAAAGTGCCGATGCTCTTTTGTAAGGGAAATCTTTAGGAAAAACACTTGTCTCTTCATAAAAATTCGCTCCAATTAAAAATTGGGTCCTTTCGTTACCTCCTGAAACAGATGTGCTTATATTGGATATTGTCGCATTTCCACCAACTAATACTTCTTGCCAATCGGTATATCTATTTTGATCCCATAGTAATAAATCTGCTGCATTTCTTGGAGTTGGCTCGACCCCATCATTGGCAAAAGCCTCCCTTCGCATTTCCAGATACTGTTGTGTGTTTAAAACATCTATCCTATTGGCTACTTTTCCGAAACCAGATGAAATCTTAACATTTACTGAGGTTTTTCCCAGCTGTCCTTTTTTGGTTTTTATTAACACTACACCATTTGCTCCTCTAGACCCGTAAATGGCAGTGGCATCTGCATCTTTTAAGATTTCTATGCTCTCTATGTTCGAAGGGTCAATTGTATTGAGAGGATTGCCACCTCCTTGGCCGAACGCACCTTGACCGAGACCAAAAGAAAGGGGGGACGAACTAAAAGGTACTCCATCGATAATATACAAAGGATTACTACCGTCTGATCTCAAACTATTTATTCCTCTAATTTGAATATTAAATCCACCTCCTGGTACACCAGTATTTTGAACTATATTCACCCCTGCGACTCTTCCTTGCAATGATTGCAAAGGATTAAAAGGTGGGCTGTTCTCGATTTCTACTGCCGAAACTTTGGCAATACTTCCAGTCACCTCACGCTTTACAGTATTATAATACCCTGCATTTAATACCACTTCATCCAATTGGCTGACGGATTCCTCCATGGTAATGTTAATGATGGTCCGGTTGCCAACGGTGATTTCTTGCTCTGAGTAGCCTACACTGGTAAAGACTAGGATGCTTTGGCCATTTGGAACGACGATGGTATAATTGCCGTCAAAGTCGGTGGCGACACCACGGCTAGTGCCCTTGACAACTATACTAACCCCAGGCAATGGGACGCCATCCGTATTGGTGACCTGTCCGGTGATGGTGATGGGGTCTTGACTTTGAACCGCTGTATTCGCTGCATTACCCTTAGTCGGTTGAACAATTATGGTCTTGTTCTTTATTGTAAAAGAGAATGGCTGGTTCGAAAAGCATAATTCCAATGCTTCGATTAAAGAAATGTCCTTAACATCAAGCGTTACTGGACTAGCTTCCGAGAGTAATTGAGAATTATATAAAAATTCATAACCCGTTTGCTCGTTTATCTGTTCAAAAACGCTCTGTATGGGTGCTTCGCGTAGGGTAAGGCTAACGGTCTGTGCCGAGCTTGCCATGGCCATCTGTAAGCACACGACCAGAAAAAAAGCGGATAGTTTCATTATTCTCCATAGGTTGTAGTGCTGTTGCCATTCCGATTTTTTCGGTTGGCAATGTGTACTGAATTGCATAAATTTGAATGTTTTGGTGGTTAATACTACTGTGTTAGCGCATAGCTGTTTACTCACTTAAAGCATTTGTAAAAGGGGGTGTAACAGCACCTCCTTTTTTATTACTTCAAAGAGCTGAAAATATTGACCGTTTTAAGTATAGTGATATGGATACCTAAAATGGGCAAGATTGTTTCCATTTTTAAAACTTTGATGTATCATTTGTGTTCTCGTTGGTTTAGTTATTTGTTTTTGTTTTCGGACCTTGCTTTACCTGAATAGCATTGCCGGCAACATCAAAATGAATCGACTCCGTCAGTTCCAATAGATCCAGCATCTCTCCGATATTGTCCTTTCTTGATATAACACCCCCAAAACTTAATTCCTTAATGGCATTGCTATCATATGAAATATCCACATCGTACCATCTTCCCAACTGGTTCATTATGGTCGTTATATTCGTATTGTTAAAGCGGAAGTATCCGTTCTTCCAGGCTACGACTTGACGGGTATCCACATTTGTGGAAAGACTTAGTTCCCCGGAATCGTCCAATTTGGCTTGTTGGCCAGGTACTAACAGTAAAGAAGATTCCCCTGTTCGCAAACGCACGGAACCTTCCAATAAAGTGGTCTGCAATGTGGGTTCCTCATCATAGGCCATGATATTGAAATGTGTCCCCAGCACTTCAACCTCAGCTCCTCCAACACTGACCACAAATGGCACCTTTCCATTTCCCTTTCTTAAGGTTGCCACTTCAAAATACGCTTCACCGGTCAGCTCTACCACCCTTTTTTCACCGCTAAGGGTAACGGGATACTTTATGGAAGAGGCCGCATTGAGCCATACCTTCGTTCCATCGGGTAGCACCATGGCGTATTGTCCGCCCCTGGGCGTGGTGACCGTATTATATACAATTTCCTTGTTTTGCCAAGACCCTGCCGATGTAACGTAGGAAAGATGTCCCTGCCCATTGATGACCTGGATGTTCCCTTGATTTGCAACGGCCCCTTGGGAGGTACTGTCCAACACCACTTGCGAGCCGTCATCCAGGGTAAGTGTTGCCTTATCGGTACCGGGCATAATGGATTCGATACCATTTGGAGCAATTTGATTGCGCTCCTGGTCAAAAAACAGGCTTAGGCCAAATGCAAATAGAACAACCGCGGCAGTGGCAACTCCATATGTTCGCCAAGTTCCTTTTTTCACCTTGCTTTCAGGAAATGGCTTTGCCGTTTGGATGATGTTTTGAAATAGTTCCCCAGCCCGTTGTTCACTTACATCTTCCAATGGACCGAGCTTCATGTCATCCAAGTGCTTTTTGAGCAAATCATCATATTTCCCCGAATGGACTGCATACATCAACGCTTTCGTTTCCTCTTCGGAAGCCGACTGGGCGATGTATTTTTCCAATAATTCTAAGAATCTTTTATCTGTCATCTATAGTAAGACGGATTAAAGAGGGGGGTGGGGGTAGTGAAAAAGTGAATTTTTTGAAAAAAACTAGGAAATGGACCTGTTTATCGAACTTGAATCCCAAGTAAAAAACATTTTAAAGGACCTAATTGGAATCAATTGTTACAGGGCGAATCAAATGAAGAAGTAAACCATAAACGTGGAGGGTAGACTGCACAAAACCAGTAGCATATAGAATTCCATGTATCCTGACATATGATTGCGCAAAAAGGCCAGGGTATTCTTCATATGGGTCTTTACGGTAAATGGCGAAAGATTGACGATTTCGGCAATCTCCCGATAGGTCAATCCCTCCTCTCTGGAAAGTTTGAAAATATACTGTTGCTGTTCGGGCAATTTATCCAGGGTTTGTTCCAATAGCGAGTCCAATTGTTCTTTTCGAATGGGATAGTCCGTATTGTTTGATGATGCCAACCGGTTTTCATCGGGCACTTCATCGCTGATGGCTTCTCGCGCAATTCTTTTAAATTCATCAAAAACCCGATTTTTTGCTATTCTATACAGGTATCCCTTAAAGTTGTCCACTTGATCAAGTCCTTCCCGTTTTTCCCAAATCTTGATAAAGACTTCCTGTACCATTTCTTCGGCAAGTGTCCGGGACTTGAGCATTCTTAGGGCCAAGGTGTATACAATAGCCCGGTACTGGTCAAAGACCTGTTTAAAGGCCAATTCATTTCCCTTTGCCACCTGGGCAATAAGTGCCTTTTCGCTATGTGTTTCCTTGTTCTCCATTCCAATGTCTCCAAGCACAATAAAGCTTCAATGATCTAGGAGGGTAGGTTCACGGGGGAATTTGGGAATTTTGCTCTTTTTAAAAGGGTAAACTTTACAAAATTCGGTCTCTTAAAAGACTTCAATATTATCAATAAAATAACAAAGTCTTTACACTAAATTAAATCAAATGGGTTCAAATGGCAACATTTTTGAAAAAAGTTTAATAAAAATGTGCTTTTTGTAAGAATACTCTTGTTAGGTTAGTATCTGCCTTAGCAGACAACTTCTGTCAAAACAAATCCTGTTTTTGTAGAAAGATGGATACTGCTTTTAACTAACGATAAATGGGACTAAAGCCAATTACCATGGGAGAAAAAGGGGTTTATGTGCAAATTATGTGCAAATGAAAAAAGGCCCTAGAGTTTGAAATTCTCTAAAGCCTTTTGTTTACTGGGCTCCCCCTCTTGGGCTCGAACCAAGGACCCTCTGATTAACAGTCAGATGCTCTAACCAACTGAGCTAAGGAGGAATATTTTACATTAAGCGGGTGCAAATATAGCAGTTTCCTTAATACGCAACAAACAAAAAAAGTGGTTTTCTATTTAAAAAGCCATTTGTACAAATCATTGCCATTGGCAAACAGCAATAATGCTATCAAAAGGAAAAAGCCTATCATCTGGGCATGCTCCAAAAATTTATCACTTGGCTTGCGGCCCGTAACCATTTCGTACAATAAAAACACAACATGTCCCCCATCCAAAGCTGGAATGGGCAAAATGTTCATGAAGGCCAAAATAATCGAAATCAATGCTGTAGTGGACCAAAAGGCTGTCCAGTCCCAAGTATCAGGGAACATGCTTCCAATGGCGGCAAATCCTCCAACACCTTTATACGCTCCTGTTTGGGGATTGAAAATCTTCTTGAGTTGCTTTACGTAGCTGGTCAAGGTCGTAACCCCTCTATCTATTCCTGCGGGAATGGCTTCCAAAAAAGAATATTCCTGGGTCCTTATCTCAAAATGACCGCGATTTTCCATGTCTTCCATGGTAAATCCAGCTATTTCCAATCCTAATTTTCCTTCTTCATCGACACGGGCCACGATATTTTCAATGGCTCCATTCTCACGGCGGACTACAATTTCTATATCCTTTCCTTTATTACTTTCCAATAAAGGTGTCACCTCATCCCTAAAAACAGCTGGAGTACCATTTATACTAATAAATTCATCTTTGGGCATGAAACCCACATCTTTATTGTGTGATTTTTTCGGAACCTTGTTTACCATGAACGGCGCTCTCAGGCTCAAAAACCTCACCTTGTCCTCATCTTCCAATAGCGTTGAAATAAAGTCAACAGGGATTTCTTTCTCGATGCGCTCACCATTCCTTTCAATGGTAATTGTGTTTCCATTTATCAACTCCATGTAGACACTATTGAAAGTTTTGAGCTCTTCGCCATCCACTGCAATAATCTTATCCCCAGTCTGTATGCCTATCTTATCACCTATTTCTTTTTCAGTAACCCAAACTCCATCTTTCACGCTTTCCATTGGGATATACTGATCTCCGTAGGAATAAGCCATTCCAATATATATAATGACGGCCAAGATGAAATTCACCGTTACACCGCCCAGCATGATGATCAATCGTTGCCATGCCGGTTTGCTTCGAAATTCCCAAGGCTTTGGCTCTTCCTTCATCTGCTCGGTATCCATGCTCTCATCTATCATTCCAGCTATTTTCACGTAGCCTCCCAAGGGCAACCACCCGATACCGTAAACAGTCTCACCAATTTTTTTCTTGAAAAGGGAAAACTTGACGTCGAAAAAGAGATAGAATTTTTCTACCCGGGTCTTAAATATTTTGGCTGGAATAAAGTGTCCAAGTTCATGAAGCACAATAAGTATGGACAAACTCAGAAAGAATTGTATGGTCTTTATCAATATGGGGCTCATCAGCAACTATCCGTTAAAACGCACAAAAGTAATCTTTTAGCCCTTGATAAAAAAACAGGCCTCTTGGTCGTCGCTGGGATTTAAGAAAGTTTTAGCAACAAAACAGGGCTTTTGATTTGACCAATGGCCCAGTCCGCAGTAATTTTGCAATTAATGCGGTCTTTCTTCTCCAAATACAAATTGTTCGGAATAGTCCTCTTGGCCTTGTCCGCTGTGATCATCTTTTTGTTCTATGATGCTCTGCAGCCAAAAAAGACACTTCCGGTTTATCAACCCTCAATGGTGGACAAGACTCTAGTGGACAGCACCCTGCACTACAAAAAAAAATATCATACCATTGCCGATTTTGAACTGACCAACCAAAATGGACAGACTGTTACCCAGGAGAATTACAAGAACAAAATTTATGTGGCCGACTTTTTTTTTACCACATGCCCCAGTATTTGCCCGATCATGACCAAAAATATGGTCGAAATTCAGCAAGCCATCTTGGATGATGAGGATGTGCTCTTACTTTCCCATTCCGTAACACCTATCATAGACTCGGTGCCCCAGCTCAAAAAATATGCTCTTGAAAAAGGAGTTATGGACCGTAAATGGAATTTGGTAACTGGGGATAAAAAACAAATCTATGAACTGGCAAGAAAATCATATTTAGCTGTCAAAAATGATGGAGATGGTGGTCCTTATGATATGATCCATACCGAGAACTTCATTCTTGTGGACAAGGAACGAAGAATTCGTGGGTTTTATGACGGGACGGACCGCAAGGAAATTTCAAAATTGCTTACGGATCTTGAGATTTTGCAGGCAAGTTATTCGGAGTAGCCCGTTGCTTTATTCCATTTTGAAGAGGTTGGTTTAGCTTTTTTACTTACTTTTGCTTACTTATAATCAATCTAAATAAGTGCAGTGCCCACAGTAGCGGATCTTTCACAAGGACAAAAAGGGATTATCAAGAATTTTTCAGAGGACATGTTGCCCATCAAACTTATGGAGTTGGGTTGTTTGCCCGGAAATAGTATAGAATTGGTACAAATCGCTCCTTTGAACGACCCGCTTTATGTAAACTTAAGTGGCTGCCACATAGCGATTCGGAGGTCTTTGGCCCAATTGATCGAGCTGGAAATTGTTGACGATACCCAGATTCCATGAGCAGGGCCATTAAAGTCGCCTTGATCGGCAACCCAAATACCGGAAAAACTTCCGTTTTTAACCAACTGACAGGTCTTAAGCAAAAAGTGGGCAATTACCCCGGTATTACGGTGGAAAAAAAGGAAGGTGTATGCAAACTTCCCTCTGGAGCTAAGGCCCATATTTTAGATTTACCGGGTACTTACAGTCTTAACACTACCTCCTTGGATGAGAGTGTTGTGGTGGAATTGTTGCTCAATAAAAATGATGTCCACTATCCCGATGTTGCTGTAGTGATCAGCGACGTGGAAAACCTAAAAAGGAATCTTTTGCTCTTCACCCAAATAAAAGACCTTAGGATTCCAACCATTCTGGTGATAAATATGTCAGATAGGATGTCTCGCAAGGGAATTTCCTTGGATGTTGGGTTAATGGAGGAGAAATTGGACACCAAGATTGCGTTGGTCAGCACCAGAAAAAATCGAGGTGTTGAACAGATCAAAGAACTTATTGAAGACTATGAAAGCCTGTCCACTTCGCCAAACCTAAATGCTTCACGAATTGCACCAGACTACTTTAACCGATTACAAAAAGCCTTCCCCAAAGAAGACTTGTACAAATTATGGTTGGTTATTACCCAGGATGTGAACTTCATGCCCATTGAAAAGAAAACGATTGAGGATGCTACTTCTTTTTCAACAAAATCAAAATCCGAGCTCAAAAAACTACAGCACAAGGAAACCGCATTGCGGTACCAGTTCATCAACGATACCTTAAAGGAAACCTACAAAGTAGATTTCCAAGTGGCCAAGGGATTAAGGGCCTCGTTCGATAAAATACTGACCCACAAGATTTTTGGCTATGTGATTTTTCTGGTAATCCTGTTGACCATCTTTCAGGCCATTTTTGATTGGAGCACCTACCCCATGGACTTCATTGATGAGCAATTTGCAAATGCAGGAGAATGGATAAAGAGTACATTGCCCCCCGGGGTCTTTACGGACTTGCTGGCGGAAGGAATTCTTGCCGGCATCGGTGGCATTGTCATCTTTATTCCTCAGATAGCCTTTCTTTTCCTGTTCATTTCCCTTTTAGAGGAAAGTGGATACATGAGCAGGGTAGTTTTTCTTATGGATCGCTTAATGCGCCCTTTTGGACTAAGTGGTAAAAGTGTGGTACCGCTTATCTCAGGAACCGCATGTGCCATACCGGCTGTAATGGCCACACGTACCATAGAAAACTGGAAAGAACGTTTGATTACTATTTTGGTGACCCCATTTACCACATGCTCTGCACGATTGCCGGTCTACCTCATCCTAATTGCATTAGTAATTCCAAAAGGTAGAATTTTAGGTCTAAGTTATCAGGCCCTGACCTTAATGCTGCTATACCTTCTTGGATTTGGTATGGCCATCTTGTCTGCCATGGCACTGAACAAGGTCTTAAAAATCAAAAGCAGGTCCTTATTTATGGTGGAAATGCCCACCTACCGTTTACCTCTTTTAAAGAACGTGGTATATACTGTGATTGAAAAAACAAAAAGCTTTGTGTTCGGTGCGGGTAAAATAATCCTTGCCATTTCCATTGTGCTTTGGTTTTTAGGTTCCAACGGATACTCTACGGAGTTTAAGAATGCTGAGACCTTGGTAAACCAACGGATTGAAGAGCGGGGCCTGTCTGATTATAGTAAAAACTACATTCGTAACAACATCGATGCCTATAAACGAAGTACAGCAGGGAGTGTCGTGGACCAAAGCAATGCTTTAGGCCTTGAATCCTTTCAAGATTCCATTCAGAAAATGAAGATTGAACTGGAAGAAAAAGCACGAGGGCAAGAAATAGCCAGTTATAAATTGGAGCATTCCTACATTGGCCAAATGGGAAAAGCCATTGAACCCTTGGTGAAACCATTGGGTTACGATTGGAAAATAGGAATTGCCGTTCTGACATCCTTTGCCGCCCGTGAGGTATTTGTGGGCACCTTGGCCACAATCTATAGTGTGGGCAGTGATGAGGAAGAAACCATAAAGAACCGCATGGCCGCCGAACTTGATCATTCTGGGAAAAAACCCTTGTTCAATCTGGCCACCGGTATCTCTTTAATGCTTTTCTATGCCTTTGCCATGCAGTGCATGAGCACCTTGGCCGTAGTGAAACGGGAGACCAACTCCTGGAAATGGCCATTGTTCCAACTGATTTTTATGAGTGCTTTTGCGTATCTTGTATCATTAACGGTCTATCAAATCCTAAAGTAATTGGCACTCCTTCAGCACATACTTGTTTACACTTTCTTAGGAGCCGCAATTTTCTATTTACTTTGGAAGTTTGTGCTTCCGAAATCACTTCTACCAGGGAAGAAAAAAGGTTCTAAGGACTGCGGACATGACAACTGCGGTTGTGCATAAATCCCGAAGTTTACTTTTCTTCTCTTCATTCATTATTGCTGATTCAAAATCATTTTCCTGATTTTTTTTACTTCCTCATGTAACCTTTCTTAATTTTCAGACTATATAAGACAAACACCAACGTAAAAACAACATTTGGAAACACTTTCAGATGAAATGATCATGCAAAAGGTAGCTGAGGGCAACTTAGATCTGCTCAAGGTCCTTTTCGATAGACATCACCAGTACGTATACAATTTCTTGTACAAAATGAGCGGTGATAGTATGTTGAGTGAGGATTTGACCCAGGATGTGTTTTACAAACTGATCAAATACAGAAGCTCTTATAAAAATGGTTCATTTCTGTCTTGGTTGTTCACCATTGCCAGAAACAACTTAAAGACACATTTTGCAAGAAACCATAAAAACCATTTGAGTGCTGATGTGCTTGATCATGAAATCATTGAAAACCAAAATGAAGCGCAGGAAGAGTATTCACATTTACAGAGTGCATTGAATAAGTTGAGTGACTCTGACCGTGAATTGATCATTTTAAACCGATTCGACGAAGTTCGTTACGAAGAACTGGCATTGATTGTGGGAAGTACCCCAGGTGCAGTGAAAACGAAAGTTTTTAGAATATTGAAAAAATTAAAGGAAATCTATTTGGAAAATATATGACCATGGAAAAGAATCATGTTAAGGACCGACTTCCGGATTATTTGGACAATGTCCTTTCCCAAAAAGAAAAAAATGCGGTGGAACAACACCTAAAGGAGTGCCAAGTTTGTAGAAAGGAATTGGAAGAGCTACGAATATTGTTCAAAGCAATGGATGAAGACCATATTGAAGTCCCCACGGAAAGGCTCAAGACAAATTTTGAGCATGCCTTGGAACGTGAAAAGAACTCCATGGGCAAAGTGGTTTCCATTACGCAGGAAAAAACCAAATCCAATTGGGCCTCCAACGTATTAAAGGTAGCTGCAAGCATTGCTCTTTTGGTGGCTTCCTTTCAAATGGGTGGGGTATTTCAAAAACAAAAAGCGGATGAAAATCTACTGGCCCTACAAAATGAAAGCATGCAGATGAAACAGACCGTTATGTTGTCCTTAATGGAAAATCAATCTGCTAGCAAGAGAATACAGGGGGTTAGCTATATCGAAGAGTTTGAAGACCCAGATGAGGCCATTATTGAAGCCCTTGCTGATCGTTTGCTACATGATGAACACGATAATGTACGATTAACTGCATTCGACGCCCTGTCCAAATTTACCACTTCAGAAAGAGTAAAAGAGGTTTTTATTCAAGCGTTGGAAAACGAAAAAAATCCAAGCATCCAAATTGGTATTATCCAGACTTTGGTTCAGATTCAAGAAAAAAAGGCGGTTGGACCAATGAAGAAGTTGTTGGAACAAGAAGATACACAGCCTTTCATTAAAGATCAAATAAAAGCTGGACTACCTAAAATTATTTAAACATCAAAAAACGAAAAATCATGAGAAAATTCACAATTGTATTGACAGCCCTGGTCTTGGGAACCATAGCCAGCGCACAGAACAACTACACCAAGTCCCTAAGCGGTATTGCTTGGGTGAAAATTGAGTCCAAGGCAGACATCATTGTCCGGACACACAATTCAAACGAATTGCTGATCAAGGGCAGCAGGGCCCACAAAGTTTCCGAAAAAGCCAAAGGGCTTCGATTAGTGGGCGAGGGAGGTAACGATAACACCGAAGTTGGTTTCTACGTGGTGGAAGACGGAAATACCTTGTTGGTCAAAAACTTGAGAAAATCGGAGGGGGCAGAAATTTTTCTTCCCAAAAGCCAAAATGTTTCTGTAAAGAGTACTTGGAATGGCGACATCGAAATTTATGGTTTTGCAGGAGAAATTGAAGCAGACGCACAACTCAATGGAAGTGTTGAGATTATGAATGTCAACGGTCCTGTGACGGCCAATGCGCTAAATGGGGAGATTACAGTGGAATTTGGCACGATTAATCAAGACTCCCCAATTTCCATTTACAATACCAACGGAGCGGTTGACGTGACCATGCCAGCAAACACCCCGGCCAACCTCTCCATGAACTGCACCAATGGCGATATCTACACCAACTTCGATATTGAAAGGGAGGAAAAAAATGGTCTAAAATCCGTAACAGGGAGAAAACTAAAGGCATCCATTAACAATGGTGGGGTTGCCATTTCCCTAAAATCCACCAACGGCAACATCTATCTAAGAAAGAAATAATCATCAACAAAAAAAACAGTCATGAAAAAATTAACCATCACCCTATTACTGGGCCTAGCTGTAATTTCCTTAAGCGCCCAAAAAGTAATTGAGAAAACATTCAAATACGCCGATCAATTTATTGATGTGGATGTCAAGTTCGCCTCGGATATTGAGGTAAAAACATGGGACAAGCCCACCGTATATTTCAAGGCGGATATAACCACCAAAGACGGAAAATATCTAGATCTATACAAATTGGACATTAAGGAAAGTAGCGGCTCCATCTCCATAACTTCAAAGGCGGAGGATCTCTTTAAGGCTTTTTATGACGAATGGAACAAAAATGCTCCGGAAGGGAAAAAGAGGTATTACCACACTTATGAAACCTATGAGTTTGATTACGTGCTGTATGTTCCTAAGAAGTCCAATTTTAGGGTGAGCAGCATCAATGGGGACCTTAAAGCCGACATAATTGAAGGTGATTTTACCGCAGATTTGATCAATGGGAACATTGATATTGAAAAGTACGAGGGAGATATGGACCTAAAAACCATCAATGGTGAAATCGACTTGGTCTTGAACAATTCACGTTTGGTGGCAGAAACAATTCACGGCAGCATCTACGCGGATGAGAAATTAAACTTAAAGGTCATAGACCGGCACGTCGGGCAAAAAGTAGAGGGGAGTTTTGATAATGCCACATACTTTCTAAAATTGAATACCATTAATGGCAATATGTATTTAAGGCTTTAAAATCTAAATGATTGGGCTCAAAAAATTGTAAAGTAATAGGGTCCAACCAACGGCCAAAAGTAGTCCTCCGATTGGGGTTACGGGTCCCAAAAAGCGAAGTTTTCTATCCTTGGTGGCACTTAAACAAAGGGCATAAATACTGAAAGAAAACAAAAGGGTTCCAAAGACAAAACAGTTGATAATGGCTGAATCAAGAGGACGGTCAAAACCCAAATTAAAACTCAACACAATAAGGACGATGGCGTGGTACATCTGATATTTGACCCCTGTCTCAAAACTTAGGAGCAGTTCAGGGGTCAATTTTTGTTTTAATACATGAGCACCAAAAGCGCCCAAAATTATGGCCAACAAACCATAAAGGGCTCCCATGAACTGCGCCAATAGAATTATCTCCATTGTTTCTTTATAAATCTATACTGATTTCATAGTCTGAAGTGATCTTGAAAGCACATTCCCTATACTTTGGAGGACCAAATGTGTGCATCTTTCCTTTGGAAAAAGCAATTTTTTCTTTGGGTATGCCCAACCAATTGGTGTCCAATTCGCCGTTTGCATTTTCATCATGGAACACGGCCAATGCATACTCCCCAACAGGCAAATCATCAATCCTAAGGGTAACCATCCCCTCATTGGCAGGCACACTGCCTGTCTTCAAAACTTTATCAAATGAAAGAAAGGAATCATCAGAATCATAAACCGCCACATTGACGTGGCCTGAGTCAGAATCCACGTTTTTTACGTGCACGGAAATAGTGTTTTGAGCCAAAAGAAAAGAGGGAAGGAAAACAAATGTCAATAAAATATTTCTCATACTAACCTGGAACATTTTATGTATCATCTCACATATACGGTTTCAAAATTCGTTTTGGTTCTTCTGAGGTTTTGACAGTTCAGTTTGCAAAATACTATATATTTTTTGGGTTTTTAAACTATCCTTGAAATTGAAAAACATTTTAAGCGAGTCATGATGGACCAATTTTATTTTCTGCTGCCTTAGATCATCTACAAAAACGTATACTTTGGTTTGGTTCAATGAGTCCACAAAAATTCCTTTTTCCTTTATCATCCAAGAAAAGCCTGAAGAACGTTCCATTTCGGGCAACTTCTTCACCAACATAATGCTGTCCATGTCTGCAACCGCAATCTTTTGATGGTAGATTCCGGAGAAAATCCGAAACGTTCCATCTTCCATCTTTTGCCAGTTTTTATAATGAGCTACAAAAGCAAGTGAACAGGCTATTAGTGTAAGAACAATTAAAATGTTCCAAAACCAATGTCGCCTCTTTTTACTCGTCATCTTCTTTGTCTGCTCTGTACTTATCGAACCATGCCACGGTATGGGCTATCTTGGTTATCAAATTGCTGGGTCTGCTTGCTATGCCATGGCTAGCTCCAGGGATTTCTACCAAAACCGTCTCAATCTTCCGCAATTTTAGGGCATGATACAGCTGCTTGGCTTCACTGGGAGGAGTTCTCAAATCATCCATCCCGACCATTACCATGGTGGGGGTCTCTACATTACCAACGAGCGAAATGGGGGAAAATTTCCAATAGCCCTCAAAATTTTCCCAAGGTTGCCCTGGATAGCGATGATCATAATAATAGAAGTAGTTGTCCGCCACCAAAGTCTTACTGATCCAGTTCATGACCGGTTTTGCTACCACGGCAGCTTCAAATCGGTTGTTTTTTCCAATAATCCAGGCTGACATGATGCCTCCGGCACTGCCTCCAGTCACAAAAAGTTGGTCTTCATGGGCAATGCCCATTTTAATACAATGGTCCACACCGTCCATTACATCATCATAATCTTGTCCTGGATAATTATTGTACAAAAGATTCCCAAATTCCTCCCCGTAGCTGGTACTTCCTCGAGGGTTGGGATAGAATACAACATAACCTGCTGAGGCATAAAGCTGCATTTCAATGGAAAATCGGTCTCCGTAATTCAAAATCGGGCCTCCATGATTTTCCACCATAAACGGATATTTTTTGTTCTTATCATAATTTGGTGGATATACAACCCAACCTTGGATATCGCGGCCATCATAAGAAGATTTGTACCACACTTCCTCCACGTTGCCCAAACTCCGATAATTGAGCAAAGCACCATTCAAATCTGTAATCTTCTTAGGATTTACAGCCCTTGAACCACGTATGGCCAGTTCCGCTGGATTATTGGGCCTTGTCTGGGTAAAGGCGATGGTCCCATTTTCAGAAACACTGTATGATCCACTGGCATAAGGTCTTCCTAGAGTTGTACCTCCCACATTATCGACCAACTTCTCTACATTTCCCGAAAGAGAGATATATCCAATCTTCCCATTCCCTTTGTCATCATAGTAAATGTATAGTCCCTTGCCCTTGGCATCCCATTGAATTCTAGACAGGGTTCTGTCCAATGCCCCTGAAATCATACGTTTATTGCTACCATCAATGTTCATGATATGCAGTTTTCGAGTTTGATAGGCCTGCACCTTGTCTTCAAAGCCCAGGTAGGCGATTTGTTTCCCATCCGGCGATACCTGTGGATTGTAATCTGGTCCATTGCGGTCTGTCAAGGCCACAATTTCACCACTTTCCACTTCTACGGAGTAGATTTCGCTATTCCTGAAACGATATTCCCAGTCTTCAACCCTATTGGCAGAAAAATAAATCTTCGCCCCATCCGGAGACCAAGATAGAGTCCCTCGATGATGCCAATCACCCGAGGTGATCTGACGAGGGGCGCCCCCATCAGCAGGTATTGTAAAAATATGGCTGAATCCGGGTTTAATATATCCCCTGCCATCGGCTTCATGGTAAACGCGATCAGTGATTCTTGGCGAATCCGCCCATTTTGCTCCTTTGGGCTTTTTGGGAATTTTCGCTATTACTGGAGGTGCTTCAGGCACGTTCATGGAAAAAGCCAGTTGCTTCCCATTGGGCGACCAAGTTAGTGAGCTGGGACTGAAGGGCAATTGGGTAAGTCGGGCCACTTTGCCGGTTGCCACCCAGTACATATAAATTTCCGAACCCTCATCCGTAGTGCTCGAAAAAACAATACGGTCTCCGTTTGGGGACCACTGCGGATTGGTTTCGTTGACCTCTCGAGCAGTAAGTTTCTGATGTTGGCTTCCATCAGTCCTTATTATCCATAGATTGCCTTTGGATTTGTCTTTAAGGATATCAAATCCTACCCTCCTATAAACCACCCATTCCCCGTTCGGTGAAATTTGCGGGTCAGAGGCATATTGCATATCAAAAACATCGAGATAGGAGAAGTTTTCTTTTTGGGCTGTTGAAACATGAATAGTTAGACCAAAAAGAACAAATAATAATAGTTTGTGCATTGTGTAGCGTTTTGAAGTATTTAAAGGTAATGGAAAGTGTGGATTCTAACAACCAGGCACATTATTGCAGGTCTTGTTTCATAACTTATTATATTTATTCAAAATCGCCAATCGTCTATGCTTAAATTTTTCCGCCATATTCGGCAAAAAATGCTTTCTGAGAACAAGTTCTCAAAATATTTGCTCTATGCAATAGGCGAAATCGTATTGGTCGTCATTGGTATTTTGATTGCGTTGCAAATCAATAACTGGAACGAGCAGAGAAAGAAAGATGAGCAATTGAAACAATATCGTAAAAACTTAGTCGCCGAACTGAAAACTGATTTAAAGGTTTTGGACAGTCTGAATCGCCAAAGGGAAGCTCATGAAAAAAAGGTCAACGACTATATAAATTACTATAACCAAGAAAACATTCTCATCGATACCCTCATACAAAAAAAGGAAAATGTGTCCTATTCATTGGACAGTTTCAACAAATCCTCATTTACGCTCGACGAATTAGGTGCCACTGGGAATATTTCTCTTTTTTCCGATAGCGAAAAAGAAGCTATTGCCAAACTAAAAAACACCCATGAAATCTTTCAATACTATGAAAGAAAAACTTTAGATGCAACGGTCGACATCATTCAGGAGTATGTGATGGCCACCGATAATTTTTACGAAAACAAAATCACGCCAAAACAGCACCATTCAGTGAAAGATTGGCAGCACAATTTGGATTCAAGACAATACCTTCTGTTAAACAATCAGTTCTACAACGTTATTGTCCTTTATAAATTTCAAAAAAATATGGTGTATCCCGCAATCCGAAAGGATACAGAGGCGCTGATGAACATCCTTGAAAACAAATTGGATGGCAACTATAAATCTATAAAATGAATTTCAAAAATAAGAAAATACTGATTACAGGTGCCTCCCGAGGTATCGGTAAGGCCACTGCCCAAGCATTTGCTGAAAAAGGGGCACAAGTAGGTCTAAATTTTCGAAGTAATATAGAAGAGGCCAAAAAAACGCTGGCGGAACTTTATGGTAAAGGCCATCAACTTTTTCAAAAAGACATCAGCAGCAAAGCTAACTGTCAAGCCCTCGTGGAAGAGTTTGTAAATCATTATGGAAAATTGGATGTGCTGGTCAACAATGCAGGAATCTCCATCTTTCATGAAATTGATACCGTCGATTTTGACCATTGGACCTATGCTTTCGAAGAAATTTTTAAAACCAACCTCTTCGCAGCTGCCAACCTTTGCTATTGGGGGGCTCAAGCGATGATGAAATCGGGTGGGGGCCGCATTGTCAATGTATCTTCGCGAGGGGCATTTCGGGGCGAACCTACCAAACCGGCCTACGGTGCCAGCAAGGCAGCACTCAATGCCATGAGCCAATCGTTGGCCAAAAAATTGGCACCACACCATATTTATGTCGGAGTAGTAGCTCCCGGATTTACGGAGACCGAAATGGCAGCAGCTACACTAACTCCCGCTGAACGGGAAAATTTACTACGAGAGTCACCGTTTAAGCGCATGGCGAAACCCGAAGAAGTGGCCCATGCCATCCTCTTTTTGGCTTCAGATGGAGCTGAATATTCATCAGGCGCCATTATCGACGTGAATGGCGCTTCGTATCTTCGAAGCTAATGAAAGCTGCTATGATTGACTGGAATTCGAAAGAGGACTTTATTCTTTAATTAACTTGAACGACACTTCTGGATTAGTGGAAACAACTAATATATAGATTCCAGAAGGTAGGTCATCAACCGGAATTTTTATTTCACCATTACTGATTTCGTAATTGTCAGAACGAATAAATTGTCCGTTAATGCTATAGATGCTTATAGAAATCTTGCCTATTCCCTCTCCCACTCTGACAATGGTTTCATAAGAAGTAGGATTGGAGTAAAGAATAGGTCTGTTTTCAATATCAATGGTTTCAGAATAGATACCTTCACATCGTAGTTTTGAGTATACTTGTAACACATCTCCATTTTTCACCAAAGTACTAAACTGTCTATTTTCAAATTCACCAACTTTTGAATCATTGATCTCTAGGATATAAGGCGGAGTCCCTCCTTCAATATCAATGGATGCGGTTATGCTTTCGCCTACTGCTTTGAGTTCAGTGGTTGTAGTCATTTGGGTTGCTTCTGAAACCACTATGTTGTAGCATTGTTCAATATTGTCATTGCCTTGGACCCCTAAGCAAAGATGATGCTCGCCAGGGGCCAAGTCGCTTATTGTGAACTCAGTGGTGAAAGTAAATTCTTGACCATCTAAGTTTGCAGAATAGTTGTAATAATCTTTGGGTATAATGGTAATGCTACCATCATTTTTGTCCACACAGGTTTCCCCATTAATTTCAATCAAAAAATTATCGGAACCGAAATTAACCAGACCTTCATAGTATTCTTGGGCCAAACTAAAGGATTCTTTACCTATTTTTTCGCCCATGAGCCTCCCTGGAATGTCATCAATAGGAGGATGAATACCTCCCCATATCCTAGAAAGACTTGTTTGGTCTGAAGCATCCCTATACGTAGCCCATTGTAGCGTCAAATTTTCACTGGGCCCTTGCTCAAAAACCAGAAAATTATTTTGTTCAATATCAAAAATACCCATTCCTCCTGGGAAAAAAGCATCTCCAGTTATCAAGGTCAATACTTCAGCAGCCGCTCTGGAAAAGGTGGAATGGCCTGAAACATAACCCGCAAATGGAGGTGTTACAAATGTAGGACGCTGATATGGCCACCAATGTGTTCCAAGAATCCAATCTACACCGGCAACATCCATAGTAGGGTCCGAAATAAAATCAGGTCCTTTCCAGCCCAGAATTTTAACTTTATTGACATTCTCATCCATTGGCCCCGCCAATGGGTCTCCCGTTTCGATCAATTCGATTCTTCCAGGTATCAAGGGAAGACCATGCGGATTATAACTTGGCAAGGCAGCATTGGTGCTCTGCCCTTTGGACGCCATATATCTTATAGCAGAAATAGGTCTGATATAATCATAATAACCCTTTACACCCCAAGTAGTTACAGCTGCATCGTGCATGGCGCCACCCAAGGCAAGATACGATTTCACATCCCATTCCAAGTCGCTTGATAATGGCTCATTCCCTCCAAAATATTTTACGGTTTCAGGATGATCAGATACGTAATTAAGTATGGTGAACCAGTGCCCTGGCGGTGTTTCTGAATCAGGTCCGTCAGCCCAAAATTCTGCCAATACCCTTGCATAATCGGCACGCTTAACCATTTGAGGTTCATAGGGTTGTTGGGTGTACGGATTTAATGGATGTCCAGTACTTATATCACCACCTTCCATGAAGTTATAGAAAGTTTGGTACTCGGAAAACGTATTAGGATAATTTTCAATGCCAACATTTCCTATGGATGCAGGTGAAATATCTATTTCCGTTGGATCGTTTGGATCAAGATGAGAAGACCAAGAAGCCACTAATGCAAAATGCCATTTGTAGGGATCTTCGATACCATTTCCCATCTGAATTTCCGGTGGCGCTCCAGGATCATTATAAATATAACTGTCAAAATCATTTTGTAGGATTGCTAAATCTGCTTCCCTAAGTGCAAAAGGAGTAACTTCTCCCCACTCCGGGCTAAGAAATTCCGGAGTATTCCCAGTAATCAAATTTCCACTTTGATCTACAAAACTTTCAAATTTTAATGGCTGCCATCTATTTGGATCAGCCAGTGCAAAGGGTTCTTGATAACTATCAAGTTCAAGTGGTTGATTGACCGGATTATAGTATTCATTCTCATATCCATTGCTTTCATTGGAGCCATCATTAAGCCCAAAACTTATCAATTGCTCTGCCAAATAATTGCCCAAGGCGGCATACGATCCGCTGCTATAATCTGTACTTGTCATATTGGAATCATAACCTAGAGAACTGAATAGATTATTTGTAATTTGCAATGTGGCAGTTGCTCCTGGTGATTCGGCAAACCTATGATTTAATAGGCGATACATCGCATAACTCATGATTTCTTCAGATGCATCTTCAACATCTGCTGGCTCGACTATACCCTCGAACTCGCACGAATACCCTCCGAAAGTTTTACCTAAAAAAACAGTTTCCGCCTTATCTTCAAAAATAGCCCAAGCGTCATACATGGCCATAGAGGTATGGAATAGGTTACGCGCATGGACAGTCGGTCTTGCAAAATCCCATCTAATCGCATTCAATAAAACCTCATTCCATTGTCTTGCCACAGAATGCTCTGATTCATTTTCATTAGAACCATTACCATGATTATCATCAACTTCTATGGCATTTGAACCTTCGGTAATTGTTATGGCCTGGTTGGCATCTATATTCTCGATTAGGTCAACAATTCCGCTGAGCCATGTTACCTCTACATAATCAACTGACGTGGCAGAACCCAAGCCAACGAACTCATAACTGCTATTTTGCCCAATATAGCCCTCTCCACATAGTGTATATCTATAAAAAGTCTGACCCCCGATACCTATTTTGATATATGACCCAATACCCATACGGTTGCTATCCGTACCCACTAATTTTATTTTTAGCCAATTGTTTTGGGTTACGGATTTATTTCTCCAAACGTCCAACGGTTCGTCGTTTAAATTAACAACAACCAAATCGGGAAGGCCATCGTTTTGAATATCCCCTATTGCATTGCCATAACTACTCGCCATATCATCTTCAAATCCGTTCGACTCAGGAACAAAGTAATCTCCATTACCATCATTTTCATAGTAGGCGGATGATATTCTATCATCGGTACCATCTAAATGGCCATTCACGAACAGATCTAAATCCCCATCATTTTCTGAATCAAGAAAAACAGCTCCCCACCCAAAGCTGTCAAACCGGGTACCATTACTTTGTGCAATATTAGTAAAAGTGCCATCCCCGTTATTCTTCATGAAAGCATTCCCAAAAACGCTTGTTACAAGGTCAGGTGGATAGATATTGGTAATGTATACATCAAGAAATCCGTCGTTGTCATAATCCGAAATGGTGGTGGACATTCCATCCATTTCCAAATCCATATTCGACAAAATACTCACGTCTTGAAAGGTTCCGTCACCATTGTTCTTGTATAGGACATTTTGTACCAAGTCTTTATCATTGGCCAAAATAATGTCCTGAAACCCATCACGGTCATAATCAAAAAAAGAAGCGCTTTGCGTCATCTTGCCCGTTAGGTGTAGGCCAGCTGAATCTGTTACATCAGTGAATGTGCCATCCCCATTATTGTGGTATAATAGATTATGTTCCATTAGGTCTACTGAAGCTCTAACCATCAAAAAAGCATCGAGATAACCGTCATTGTCGTAATCTCCCCATGCAACTCCCCAATAGGCCCATGATGGTGAAGCAATATTGGAAGACTCAAGAATATCCGTAAAATTGTTGTTGCCATCATTTCTGTAAAACCAGCAGCGTCCCAAATCACTTGTAGCAAAAAAATCATTGTCGCCATCATTGTCAAAATCAACCCAAGTTACCTGACGTGATTGTAAGCCATTACTGCTGATCGGTAAATCTTGTACAGCAAATAGTCCTCCTGTATTTTTTAAAAATTGAAAGTCTTTGGTCGAGGAAGAGGGTATGGTAATATCGTCCCAGCCATCACCATCATAATCCACAAATGAAATCCCAGGTCCATGAAATGTGGCGATTTGACCATAGCCTACCTCGCCGTCACTGGAGAATACGGAAGATCTTTCAAAATATGCCTGGCCATGGATACCATGAGCTAGAAAAATGAAAAAAAAGCTAAAAAGTAGTCGATGCCCACTTACCATGAAATGTTAAGTAATTGTAAAACGATGCAATATTAGCAATTAGATTTGAAATCAACAATCCAGGGGGATTAAATGCGCTAAGCTCTGGATTAACCGCTCTCAAATAGGTTTTTTTAGTCTTTATTAGGCTGTTCAAGATATAGTTTTTCACTGATGATACAAGTACCGGGCGCAAAACCAAGCAGTAGCTGCGCCTTCCCAGTTTTAGAAACATAGCGCCATGATACAATCATTGATTTGACAGGTCTTTGTATATTAGAGGTTGATGAAAGCCGCTACCATTGCCCAACTGAAAAAAGAACTGCAATATCAGAATTGCGAGGAGCTGTTGGCCATTACCTTGAGGTTGGCGCGATTTAAGAAAGAAAACAAAGAGCTGCTCACCTACCTCCTATTCGAATCAGGAAATGAGTCCAACTATATTGAAAGCATAAAGGCTGAGGTGGACCAGCAATTTGAAGAAATCAACCGCCACAGCTTTTTTTACATTAAAAAAAGTGTGCGAAAGATTTTGCGTACCCTTAAAAAGTATATCCGGTACTCTGGAAACAAGGAGACGGAAATTGAACTTTTGCTTTTCTTTTGTCAAAAACTGAATGCATTTCGACCCACCATAAAACAAAATACCGCCCTCTACAACCTATATCAAAGACAATTGGTCTTTATTGAGAAAAAATTGACCTTACTACACGAAGATCTACAGTATGATTTAGGTATGGCCCTGAATGAACTAAAAGATTTTTGATTATTTCAAATACTTCGATAACCATCTTTTTCGAAACCAGATTGATTATAAATTATTTGACAACCATAGACTTACCATTCAAAATTTGTAATTTTATATGGCAACTATGAACAAGTTTTTAGCCATAGGAACAGCATTGCTCATTTTACTTCAGAGCATCAACATTCACTTTAACGACTTAGTGGAGCTGGATGAACTTGTGGAACACTATCAATACCATAATGAAGAATATGGTGATAATTTTTTGGTCTTCCTATCAAAACATTATGGCAAGCAAAAGGCCGATCACAGTCAAAAACATCAAGAAGAGCAAGAAGACCATGAAAAGCTTCCTTTTCAACACCAAACGCAATGCTCCCAGCTTTTGGTCTTTGTCGTCAATGCCAAGCCCATTCTGGAATCCCGTTCTGAAATGCCTATGACAACCTCGGGGAATTTCCATTATCAAAAATCCTACTCCTCCATTTGGTCGGATAGCCCTTTTCAGCCTCCAAAACACGCATAATTCATAGTATTCAGCTTTGCTGAACTCTTTCATCAGATGCATTATTGGAATTTATAACGCTATCTATTATCTATGAATCATGTTTTCAAAAATCATTAATTTTAGTATCAAGAACAAATTCGCTGTTCTTCTTTTCACATTTTTTATAATCTGTTTTGGACTGTTTTCACTATCCAAGATATCCATAGGTGCCGTTCCCGATGTCACCAACAATCAGGTGCAGGTCATCACTACCTCTAGAAGTCTTTCCACTCAGGACATGGAGCAATTTATTACCTATCCTGTAGAGCTGGAAATGGCTAACTTGCCCAGCGTTAAGGAAATCCGTTCTGTATCAAAGTTTGGACTTTCCGTGGTTACCATTGTTTTTGAAGATAATATGGGAACCTATCTTCCGAGACAGTTGATTGCAGAAAAAATAAAATCCGCTTCAAAACGAATTCCCGAAAGTTTTGGCACACCGGAAATGGGTCCCATAACCACGGGGTTGGGAGAAATCTACCAGTATATTCTAGATGTAGAGCCCGCCTACAAGGACCTGTACAGCCCTACCCAACTCAGGACCATTCAGGATTGGATAGTGAAACGCCAGCTTTCGGGTATTCCCGGAGTGGTCGAAGTCAATACCTGGGGAGGATACCTGAAGCAGTATGAGGTGGCCATTAAGACCCAAAAATTAAATGCTTTGCGTGTTACCGCCAAAGAAGTCTTCAAAGCTTTGGAAAAGAACAACAGTGTTGCCGGTGGCGGATATATTGAAAAAGTAGATCAGGCCTACTTTATTAGGGGTGAGGGTCTAATAGGGAGTTTGAATGATATCGAGAAGATTGTAGTGACCACACGAAATGAAATTCCTATTTACATAAAAGATGTGGCCGAGGTGGGCTTTGGCAGTGCGCCACGTTTTGGGGCCATTACTGGTAATGGTGAGGGGGAGAAGGTTCTGGGTCAAATTATGATGCTCAAGAATGCCAACTCCAAAGAAGTTATCGATGCGGTAAAGGAAAGGGTGGCCAATATATCAAAATCATTGCCCGAAGGGGTGTATATCAATCCCTTTTTGGACCGCAGTGAACTTATCGGAAGAACAACCTTTACTGTTACCGAAAATCTCATTCTAGGCTGTTTGATTGTCATCTTTGTGGTGGTACTGCTTTTGGGCAATTGGCGATCCGGCCTTGTTGTTGCTTCCGTTATTCCACTTTGTCTGCTCTTTGCGCTTTCGTTGATGTATCTTTTTGGGGTGGATGCCAATCTTTTGAGTCTTGGGGCGATTGATTTTGGCATCATCATAGATGGGGCAGTAATAATCGTGGAGTATATTGCCTTTCAGATTAGCAAAAGATACACAGAGCTCAACGCCGCTTCCAAGGCCCAAGCGCTTATCTTGAAGGATGAAATTACTTTGGAGGGCGCTTCCAAAATGATGAACTCGGCCATCTTTGGGCAACTGATCATTTTAATAGTATTCATCCCCATTTTATCCTTGAGTGGTGTTGAAGGAAAAATGTTCAGGCCCATGGCATTGACGTTCAGTTTTGCCCTATTGGGTGCCATCGTGTTTTGTTTCACCTATGTTCCGGTAGCTTCTTCATTAGTTTTGAAGCCAAAAAAAGATTCTTCAAAAAATATCGCTGTCCGGTTAATGCGCTGGATAAACAGGCAGTATGAGCCTGTCATTCACTGGGCCTTACGAAGTAAAAAACTGGTATTGTCCATAGCAGCAGTGTTGCTATTGGGAGCTGCGCTTTTATTCTCCACGATGGGGGCAGAGTTTGTGCCTACGCTGGACGAAGGTGATTTTGTAATTCAACCCGTGCTCAAAACCGGTACTTCGTTGGCAAAAACAGTAGAGACCACGACCAAAATCGAACAAATTTTGTTGGACAAGTTTCCTGAAGTAAAGCAGGTGGTCAGCAGAATTGGAGCCGCGGAGGTGCCAACAGATCCCATGTCCATGGAAGAAAGTGATGTGATCATCATACTCAAGCCAAAATCGGAATGGGTTTCCGCAAAGACCAAAGATGAACTGGCCGACAAATTCAAAGAAGCGCTTCGGATAATACCCAGCATCGAAGTGGAATTTACCCAACCCATAGAAATGCGCTTTAACGAGTTGATTACCGGAGTAAGGGCGGATATTGCCATAAAAATTTTTGGAGAAGACCTAGAGACATTGAACAAAAAGGCGAATGAAATTAAAAGTCTCATAGAAAACGTTGAAGGTGCATCCGATATCACGGTGGAGAAGGTGGAAGGACTGCCGCAAATGAATGTAACCTATGATCGGGGCAAAATTGCCCGTCACGGCCTCAATATTGCAGATCTGAATGAAATGATTTCGATGGGATTCGCAGGAAAAGTCGTAGGTAGCATCTTTGAAGGAGAAAGACAGTTTGATTTAGTGGTCCGTCTTGGTGATTCTAATCGAGAGGATATTTCAGATCTTAGAAACCTTTATGTCGATGTACCGTCCGGCGGAAAGATTCCGCTCAGTGAACTGGCACAAATTACCTATCAAAAAGGGGCGGCCAAAATTTCTAGGGACGATACGCATAGGCGAATTGTAGTGGGCATAAATGTCAGGAATCGTGATCTACAATCTGTGGTAGATGATGTGGAAGCGTTGATCAACGATAATTTGGTTTTGCCCTCGGGGTATACGGTGTCTTATGGGGGACAATTTGAAAATCTTCAGAATGCCAAAGGGAGGTTACTGATTGCTGTTCCCATTGCACTATTGCTCATCTTCATCATGTTATACTTTGCATTCAATTCGATTAAAGAGGCCCTCTTGATTTTCTCAGCCATACCTCTTGCCGCCGTTGGCGGTGTTCTGCTACTCTGGATACGGGGCATGCCCTTTAGCATTTCCGCTGGGGTAGGTTTTATTGCCCTTTTTGGGATAGCCGTGCTCAACGGAATTGTCCTCATTGAACACTTTAAAGAACTGGGGCGTTCTGACTTTGACTCCATGGAAGATTTGATTGTGCAAGGAACCAAAGATCGTCTTCGAGCAGTTCTGCTCACAGCTTCGGCAGCTGCTCTGGGATTCCTGCCCATGGCGGTTTCCACCAATGCAGGTGCAGAAGTACAAAGACCTTTGGCCACGGTGGTTATTGGAGGATTGATCACAGCTACTTTATTAACCTTGATAGTTCTCCCCGTTTTGTATGCGTACACACATAACATCCAAGTCGGAAGAATGAAAAAGAAAAAGAAAATGTTCAAAAAAATATTGATGCTTATTTTGCTGCTCTTCCCCATTCCTGGGATGTCACAACAGCAAATGGATTTGCAAGAATTGATGGAGCTTTCCTTGAAAAATAACAAAGGAATGAATGCCAATGCACTAATGCTCGATCAAGCAGAAACCCTGAAAGGAACGGCTTTTCAATTTGAAAAGACTGAAGTGTATTACCATTATGATGAAAACAACTTAGCCATAAATGGAGAACCCATTACAGTTTTTGGGGTGCAGCAGCAGTTTGAATTTCCATCCGTGTATGGTGCAAAAAGTAAACTTCAAACGGCCAATTATCAACTTCAAAAAAGTGCATTTGAAATACGAAAAAAAGAATTGTACAAATCACTGAGCATGGCCTATTATCAATTTCAGACCCTGAACCAGAAAGCAGTCCTCTACAAGACCCTGGATAGCATCTATACCCAATTTGCCCATGCTGCCAACAGACGATTTGAGCTTGGAGAGACCAACTACTTGGAGAAAGTCACAGCACTTGCCAAGCAGCGGCAAATCGCAAATGCATATTCCAAGATTCACAGAGAAATTAAAACCTCATATACTGAAATAGCAAGTTTGGTGCAAAGTGATGATTCATTGGACATAAGCATCCAACACCCCACTAAACTGGCCTTACAAAATTCTGTCGGACTTCTGGAAACGGAAACCTCTTTCTTAAACTACAGGCAACAACTCAGTAATGCCCAAAATCGACTGGAAGCAAACCGGCTGCTCCCTGATATCAACCTAGAATATTTCCAGGGCACCAACAAAGGACTGGGAACATCACTATACGGCGTTCAACTCGGATTGAAGATTCCTGTGTTCTTCTTTGGACATAGTAGCAAGCTTAAATCTTCAAAGATAAAAGCGGAAATCACAGCTATGGAAAACCAACAAATGGCCATTACTGCCATGCAAAGGCGTGAGGCCTTATTTGGCCAGTTGGAACAACAGGCCAAAGAGCTTGAATATTATGAAAAAGAAGGGACACAGCTTTCAGAACAAATCATAAAAGCGGCTTCTGGAAATTTTTTAAACGGGGAGATTGATTTTTTTCAGTACATCCAAAGTCTCGAAAACGCCTACGAAATCCAACTAAACTATTTAGACGTGCTAAACCAGTACAATCAAACCGTAATTGCAATTAATTATTTGACGATAACCCTATAAATCATGAAAAATATATTCTTCTACTTTTTATCTGCTTTCCTTCTTCTACTGATGGGGTGTGGCAACGAAAAAAAACAATACCCATCGCAGGAACACGAAATACTAGAAATCAGACTGACCCAAGAGCAGTTCAACACCAACAACTTTCAATTGGGAACCTTGGAGAAAAAAACGTTCCCAAAAATGGTGGAAACCTCTGGCATTATCGACGTACCGCCTCAAAACAAAGCTGTGATTACGGCCTTTATGGGCGGTTTTGTAAAAAAAACCCTTTTGTTGGTAGGCGATAAGGTCAAGAAAGGTCAAGCTTTGATAACCTTGGAAAATCAAGAATTTGTAAAAATGCAACAAGAGTATCTTGGGGTGTACAACCAGCTCGATTTTTTGAAGGTCGAATATACCCGAAACAAAACGCTTTTTGAGGAAAACATCACTTCAGAAAAAAAATATCTAGAGGCAAAGAGCAATTACGAAACTTCATTGGCAAAGTATGAAGGCCTCAAAAAGCAGTTACAAATGCTAAACATATCACCAAAAAACGTGGAACAGTTGATCATAACATCGGAAGCGGTAATTTATTCTCCGATTGATGGCAGTATCACCAAAATGAACGTGTCGACAGGAAGTTACGTGGCCCCATCCACCGAAATGTTGGAGATTGTTGATAACAACCACGTGCACTTGGAACTCACAGTGTTCGAAAAGGATATCTTAAAAGTGAAAAAGGGTCAAAAAATCCAGTTTGAAATCCCAGAATCCTCCGAAGACCCCTATACGGCAACTGTTTATTTAGTGGGAACTTCCATTGATGATGCCAAACGTACCATTAAGGTCCACGGACATCTGGATAATGAAAACAACAATTTTCTACCTGGCATGTTCGTAAATGCCCATATTATGACCGATGTCACACAGGTTTGGTCCTTGCCAGTAGATGCCGTCACAAGCTCAGAAGGAATATCCTATCTTTTAAAACTGGTTTCCAATCAAGAAGACAATCTTATCTTTCAAAAGGTTAGTGTCACTACGGGAAGTACTTTTAAGGATTATATCGAGATAAAGCCTTCCGAAAATATAAAGCCAGAGGACCAATTTTTGGTGAAAGGTGTCTTTGGTCTTCTTGGAAATTGAACTACCCCAGACCTACGTCCAAGGTCATCATGATGATAAACCCCCCGATGAAGCCCATGGTGGCGATATCGGTATATTTATCCTGTTGGGTCTCCGGAATCACCTCCTCCACCACCACAAAGATCATGGCCCCTGCAGCGAACGCAAGTGCATAAGGCAAAATGGGCTCGAAAGTTAATACCGCCCAAGCACCCAACACGCCAGCGATGGGCTCCACGATTGCCGAAGCCTGACCATACATCCAGCTTTTTCTTCTACTTAGACCATGCCGCCTCATAGGCACTGCAACGGCAAAACCCTCTGGAAAATTCTGAAGACCAATACCCAATGCCAAGGCAACGGCTCCACCAATTGTGGCCCCTTCAAACCCCGAAGCTACTCCGCCGAAAAGTACTCCCACGGCAAGACCTTCAGGAATGTTGTGCAAGGTGATGGCCAACACCAATAAGGTGGTTCTGTGCCAAGGTGTTTTAACTCCTTCTGCTTCATCAATCTTAAAGTTTATGTGCAAATGGGGTAAAATTTTATCCAACCCGTAGATAAATAAGGCACCTAACAAAAATCCGGTTGCTGCCGGGATAACCTTAACAAAACCCTCGCCCTCACTCATTTCAATTCCTGGGGCCAAAAGACTCCAAAAGCTGGCAGCGACCATCACGCCCCCCGTAAAACCTAACATACCGTCCATAAGGGCACGTTTTGGGCTCTTGAAAAGGAAAACAAGACCAGCTCCCGCAGCGGTCAGTCCCCAAGTAAACAAGGTGGCATATAAAGCCGCCAAAATGGGGTCAATAGTCTGTAAGTAAGAAATTACCTGTTCCATGGCTTATTCTATTTTAACATATAGGTTAGACGCGATTTGATGTGAAATCCGAAGTTCCCTCCCTTCCATGGCTATCCGAAGAGATTGATCAAAGTCTTCTTTTTCCAGAACTTGTATCGCATTGCCCAGGGCAATCTTGTTCTTATCCAAAAACTTAAGGAACGGGGCTGAAGAATCCTTCACCCCAACACAAACTCCTGAAGCACTAATTGGCATTTCGCTCAGCAATTTTTTATCCCGTTCCATGAACTTACCGTCTTTGGTCGGAATAGGATCACCATGGGGGTCATACTTGGGAAAATCCAGCAGCTCATCAAGTTTATCTATCAACTTTTCACTTTTAATGTGTTCCAATTGCTCTGCCACTTCGTGGACCTCATCCCATGCAAAATCCAACTTTTCAACCAAAAATACCTCCCACAAACGGTGCTTTCTAATAATGGACAACGCTTTCTCCTTGCCAATTTCCGTAAGGGAAACTCCCTGGTACTTTTTGTAGTGCAGCAATCCCTTTTGGGCCAACTTTCGGGCCATGTCTGTCACGGAAGAAGGCTTGGTTTCCATCTGTTCCGCAATAGCATTGGTGGCAATGGAGGTGCCTTTGTGGCCTCCCAAATGAAATATGGTTTTGAGATAGTTTTCCTCCGAACGGGTCATTGGGAAAAATATTTTTTCAAAAATACATTTTTATTTGTCAAAAGCTATTTTTAGATTTGTCTAAATATAATTTTACTTGTATTGAAATTTATTGAAAAGGTATTGGTCCTGCGAATTTTAATGCTGTTCCCTCTTATGGGTGCTGCACAAAAAACTGTTCTTTCAGGAATTGTTTCTGAAAATGGTGCCCCACTGCCCTATGTAAATATAGTGCTCAAAGGAACCCAACTAGGAACCGCGACAGACAAAGAGGGACAGTTCTCATTCACAGAACTGACCCCAGGTTCATATGTGTTGATTGCTTCATCTATTGGTTACAAGCCCTACAGGACCAATATACTGATTGGAAAAGGGGAAGCCAAAAGGCTTGAAATACAATTGGACCCTTCTGCGGAAAGTTTGAAAGAAACTGTGGTGACCGGAACTTTAAAACCTGTTAGCCGATTGGAGAGTCCTGTACCCGTGGAGGTCTACTCCCCTGCTTTTTTCAAAAAAAATCCAACTCCGAGCATTTTTGATGCTCTCCAAAATGTAAACGGAGTGCGCCCCCAAATCAACTGCAATGTGTGCAATACGGGTGATATCCATATCAACGGTTTGGAAGGTCCGTATACTTTGGTGCTTATCGATGGCATGCCCATCGTCAGCGGTTTGGGAACTGTATATGGCCTTACAGGAATCCCCAATTCTTTGATAGAACAAATTGAAATCGTGAAAGGGCCAGCTTCTACCTTGTATGGTAGTGAGGCAGTGGGTGGATTGATTAATATCATCACCAAGCACGCTCCCAACGCCCCTGAATTTTTTATGGATGGGTTTGCAACTGGGTGGGGAGAGTACAATCTGGATGTAGGAAGCAAAATCAGCTTTGGCCAAAAGACCGACTTGTTATTGGGCGTCAACTACTTCAACTATGATATCCCGATTGACAATAATAACGACAATTTTACTGATGTTACCCTTCAGGACCGTATTTCCATTTTCCAAAAATGGAATTTCAAAAGAAAAGACTCGCGAGTGTTTTCGTTGGCAGGTCGGTTTTTCTACGAAGACCGCTGGGGTGGAGAAATGCAATGGACACCCGAATTTCGAGGTGGAGATGAAATCTATGGGGAAAGTATCTATACCCGTAGATGGGAAGTTTTAGGCAAGTATGAGCTTCCCATAAAAGAGAGTGTATTACTTTCCCTTTCCTATAATGATCATACTCAAAACTCTGCCTATGGAAATGAGCTTTACTTGGCCGACCAACGTATCGGTTTTGCCCAACTGACCTGGGACAAGTCGATTGGAAAGCACCATCTGCTTTTGGGGAGTGCCCTCAGATATAACTACTACGATGACAATACCCCCGCGACCCCTCTGGCGGAAAACGTCTGGATTCCCAGTCTATTTGTTCAGGACGAAATCCGGTTGGCCCCAAAACATTCATTTTTAACAGGGCTGCGTTATGATTATGACAACCGACATGGTAATATTTTTACACCAAGAGCCGCTTACAAATGGAAATTTTCCGACCATGATATTTTTAGGGTGAATGCGGGTACCGGATTTCGGGTGGTCAATCTTTTTACGGAAGATCACGCAGCACTCACCGGTGCCAGAGAAGTAGTGATTGCGGAAGCGTTGAAACCAGAACGTTCCATAAATGTCAATCTCAATTATCTAAAAAAGATTTATAGCAACCATGGTACGTTCATGAGTTTGGACGCCTCTGCGTTTTATACGAACTTTTCCAACGTTATCTTGCCCGATTATGACACCAACCCAAACCAGATTATTTACGATAATTTGAATGGAAAATCAGTTTCCCAAGGGGTGAGTGCCAATTTGGAAATGGTATTTGCGAATGGTCTCCGCTTTTTGGCCGGAGCCACCTGGCAGGATGTGAGCAATACCGAAGATGGGGTTGCCCAGCGTCAAATTCTTACAGAGAGTTTCACCGGTACCTGGAATGTATCGTATACTTTTCGTGCCCTCAATCTATCTGTTGATTATACAGGTAACCTATACGGTCCGATGCGTTTGCCACTATTGGGTGACTTGGACCCCAGAGCCCCCAACTCTCCCACATGGAGCATCCAGAACATTCAGTTTACGTATAAAGGCTTAAAGGATTTTGAAGTGTACGGAGGGGTTAAAAACCTATTGGACTGGACCCCTAACCAGGGTAATCCTTTTATTATTGCCAGGGCCAACGATCCTTTTGATCAGAATGTAACCTTTGATAGCAACGGAAATGCCGTAGCAACAGCAAACAATCCATTCGCACTAACTTTTGACCCCAATTATGTGTATGCACCCAATCAGGGTATACGTGGCTTCTTTGGATTGCGATATACCGTTTTCTAAAAGCAAATAGTAGAGCAATGGTTATCTTTGAATTAGTATTTCTAACTCAACACCGATACTCCGCTATTCATCAAACTAAAGCATCAAATGATTATACGAATCTTTACCGCTACTATCCCTTCGGACTTACATAATGCATTTGAAACCAAGTTCAAGGAAATTTCTGTTCCAGTGGTCAAGAACTACAACGGATTGATTTCTTTGGAAATTGGTCGTCCTTCTCAATGGAATCCCAATGAGTTTGTTATGGTTTCTCGCTGGAAAACTGAGCAAGATCTTATCAATTTTGCCGGGGAAGATTGGAATAAGGCACACATCCCAAAAGGCATGGAAAAATACATTACCACATGCACAGTTTCACATTTTGAACAAATTGATTTAAAACAAGGCTGACCATTCTTATGGTTCCTTTCCGTATTTTTAGCCCATGTCCCATTACGATTTCATAATTATGGGTGCCGGCGCTGCCGGTCTATTGTTGGCCGACGCCTTGGGAAAAGACGCTTTTTTTGCCTCCAAGTCCATTTTGATATTGGAAAAAGGCTTCAAATCACAAAACGACAGAACATGGTGCTATTGGGAAAAAGGCAAAGGCGATTTTGATTCCTTGATTCACAAAAAATGGGACAATATTTATGTGGCTGGTAAAAAGCTCCGCTTATCAACATCCATTGCTCCCTACGCATACAAAATGATACAGGGAATTGATTTTTATAAGTATTATGTTTCAAAAGTCAAGTCGTACACAAATGTCACGTGGGTCCAAGAGCAGGTCGATGGCGTTGAGGAAAACGAAAATACCGTTTTGGTCAAAACCGAAAAGAATGTCTATTCCGGAGAGGTAATCTTTAACAGCATTTTCGATTCGGGGTCCCTTAAACAGCAAAAAGAGTTCCCAGTACTACAGCAGCATTTTTTGGGTTGGTTCATCCAAACCGAAAAACCAGTTTTTGATCCTGAAAAGGCCACTTTTATGGATTTCTCCATCCCACAGAAGGGAAATACCCGATTTATGTATGTCCTCCCATTTTCCGAAAGCGAAGCCTTGGTGGAGTACACCCTCTTCTCAGAAAAGCTATTAAAAAAAGAGGTTTATGAAAAAGCAATTGCATCTTACATGGTGGAGGAATACAACAATGTGTCCTATCAAATTATGGAAAAAGAGTTCGGCACCATTCCCATGACGTGCTATCCATTCCACAAAAGGAATACAGAACGTATCTTTTACATCGGGATTGCTGGCGGATGGGCAAAGCCCAGTACGGGATTCACTTTTTACAATACAAGTAAGCAGGTAAAAGCATTGGTGGACCATCTAAAACAAGATAAATCGCTGACCCAATTTCATAAAAAGAACCGTTTTCATTTTTATGATATGTTGCTGCTCGATGTACTATCCAGTCATAACCACAAAGGGCGTTCTATATTTGAATCCCTGTTCAAAAAAAGAAAAGCCAGCCTTATTCTTAAATTTCTTGATAACGAAACGAGTATTTGGGAAGAATTGAAAGTTATGAATGCCTGTCCCAAATTCCCCTTCTTACGGGCATTATTGAATCGAATGTTTTAAACCGTTCGCTGCATTAAATTTTCCCCAAATTGGCGAAGGACCTTTTTGTTGGTCTTCGAAATTTTCATCATATCCAGGGTATCAAAAGCCCTGTGGGTAAATGACTTGATTTCTGTTTTGGTCGCCTCAACGGCTCCGCATTCCTGGAAAATGGATTTCACGGCTTGCACTTTGGCATTTGGATTTTTTGGTTTGATGGAATACAGATGCAATAGACTTTCTTGTTGTTCTTTAGACCCCTTTTCCATTGAAGATAAATACAAAAAGGTCTTCTTGTTTTCAATGATATCCCCGCCAACCTGTTTGCCAAAGGTATTCGGATTCCCAAAAGCATCCAAATAATCATCCTGTAACTGAAAGGCGATGCCCAAGTTTCGTCCAAATTCATAAACTGCATCAGCTTCTTTGTTGGATGCTTTGGCTACAGTGGCACCCATTTTCATGGCGGCGGCCACCAAAACGGATGTCTTATATTCAATCATCTTTATGTATTCCGGGATTGTAACATCTTCCCGGGTCTCAAAATCAATATCATATTGTTGCCCTTCGCATACTTCCAAAGCTGTTTTGCTGAAAAGGGTGGTCAGTTCCTTAAAAGTTTCTGGTGGATAGGATTCAAAAAACTGATAGGCTAAAATCAGCATGGCATCCCCTGAAAGAATTCCTGTGTTCAAATCCCATTTTTCGTGAACGGTTGTTTTCCCTCTTCGAAGGGGTGCATCGTCCATTATGTCGTCGTGCACCAAAGAAAAATTATGGAACATTTCCACAGCTAATGCCGCATCCATCGCTTCATCTGCGCTTCCACCAAAAACTTCCGCTGTCATCAAAGTTAAAATCGGTCTCAAACGCTTACCCCCAAGTTCCAGCATATAGGTGATTGGTTCATAAAGGTTTTCGGGATCGGTCTTTTTGGATTTGGCTTCCAGTTGCGACACAAATAGGGTCCGATATCGCTCAATAAATTTAGAATCTGCCATAGCATCAAAAATACGTGCAAATTACCAAATACAATATATAGATGGCTTCAATTAATTTATGTCCAAAATCCTTTTTAAGGTATTGCATATTCAACTTTTCTAAAAAAAAACGAAAAAAAGTTGCAATAGATTTGAAGTATATCGTCTTTATGTATGAAAAGGCAAATTGCTTTTGTGAATGACAACCAAAACCGAGAACAGAAATAATCTATCCACGTTTTTCAATGAAGAGTATACCTCATTGAGAAGGTATGTGCAGTCGAAGATACAAGATACTTCCGAACGCGATGCGGAGGATATTGTACAGGACGTTGCCTTGAGGCTGTTTTCCAAAGCGGACGACATCTTGCCCATACAAAATGTTGCTGGGTTTGTATACAATTCGGTCCGCAATAGGATCATCGATGTGATGCGGGGCAAAAAGGAGTATAAATATTCCAGTGACGATATGGATGGGCAATGGCAAGAATTTGTGCAGTTGTTTTATGGCGAAGCTGATAATACGTATTCACCATTACTGGAAAAAGCACTTAGGCAAGCCATAATGGAATTGAAACCGGTATATAGAGACATCATAATTGCGATAGATTTTGAGGGCTACGCCTATAAAGAGATAGCCGACCAAACTGGCATCCCAGCGGGCACCCTAATGTCCAGAAGGCACAGGGCCCTATCCATATTATCCAAAAATCTAGAAAACACTAAAAAACATAAAACAACATAGTTATGGAACATAAAAAAGACATTGAAAAAAGAATGGAAAAGGGCGTGGAGTATTATGTGACGAAGGCCTTTAAGATCTTCATGATGGTAGTACTCTTCCTGATACTCTTTTTACTCGCCGTTTATGTGCTGATGCGCCTTTGGAACTGGCTTATGCCCGACCTGTTTGGAATAGCTGCGATCAACTACTGGCAGGCGTTTGGCATTATGGTACTGGCCAAGCTACTTTTTGGTTTTGGTGGAGGCAGTGGGAAAAGTAAAAGCGGGTCTAGCCACAAAAAAGATTATAAGAAGTCTCGTAGATGTGGTTCTTTGCGAAGAGATTTTGAAGAATGGAAATATTATGACCAATTCTGGAAAGAAGAAGGGGAAGAAGCTTACAATGCATTTATAGATAAAATCAAAAACGACAATCATGATACCCAATGAAAAAAACAACAAAGAAGAACGGTCCCGCCGACAACACAAATCTTTTTTTTGGAGTTTGAACGCCAAAAACACGATGCGGTCCAGAAAACATTTCCCTTTTCGTCATTATGCGGTGGGTTGGCCATTTTAAAACAAAAAGTTGCCAATACGTTAAAAAATTGCAAAACTTTGGAAACTTTTTTTGTTTATAAAGTTTCCATCCTATTTTAGCGCTCCTTATGAAGGAGAAAATTTTACAGAAGGCTACAGATATGTTCTTGAATCTCGGGTTCAAGAGTGTAACGATGGACGATTTGGCCCATGAAATGGGAATATCAAAAAAGACCATTTATTCCCATTTTGAGAATAAGACCCAATTGGTCAAGGAGTGCACACTGAACTTGTTCTGTGTTATCTCAGACGGGATTGATTGCATCATGGAACAGCAAAAAAATCCGATTGAAGAACTATATGAAATAAAAAAATTCGTCATGCTCCATCTGAAAGATGAGAAGTCTTCACCGCAATACCAGCTGCAAAAGTATTATCCCAAAATCCATGATACGTTAAAGCAGAAACAGTATGAGGTAATGTTGGAGTGTGTAGTGGATAATATAAGACGTGGTATAGAAATGGGAATTTACAGGGACAACCTTCACGTAGAGTTTGTGGCAAGAATCTACTTTTCAGGAGTCACCTGTATCAAAGACAACGATATTTTTCCAACAAATATTTTTTCTATGCCTCAACTAATGGACTATTATTTGGAATATCATATCCGGGGCATCGTTACCCCCGAAGGAAGAAAAATATTGAACTCAATCATCAATTCAAACCAAGAATAAATGCGATCAATCCTCATTACCTTACTTTTATTAGTATCGTCGTGGTCTATGCAGGGACAGGACACCCCTAAGAACAATTTTAGTTTGGAAGGAGCCATTACCTATGCGTTGGAACATAATTATAGTTCCTTGAATGCTTCAAGGGATTTGGTAGATGCCCAAAAGCAAAAATGGGAAACCATTGCCACAGGGCTACCTCAAATTTCCGGTGCCATCAGTTATCAAAACCAATTGATACAACCCGTAGCCCAGATACCTGCCGAGTTTTTCGGTGGTGAGCCGGGAACCTTTGAGGAAGTGGTCTTTGGTCAGCCTCAGTCCGCTACCGCCACGGCAACATTAAAGCAGCAAATTTTCGATGGCTCCTACATTGTGGGTGTGCAGGCCACGAGGACTTTTTTGAACTACAGCCAAAACAACAAGGAAAAAACCGACCTGGAAGTCAGAAAAGCGGTCGTGGAAGCTTATGGTAATGTGCTGTTGGCCCAGGAGAGTGTTGCCATTTTTGAAAAGAACAAGGCCACGCTTGAAAAGAATCTCTACGAAACCAAGCGTATTTATGAAAATGGCCTTGGAGATGAAGAAAGTGTAGATCAATTGCAGATTACTTTATCATCAGTGGACAATCAGCTAAAAAATGCCAGGCGCTTGGAGAAGATCACACTTCAAATGCTCAATTTGGTTATGGGTCTGCCCATTGAAAATGAAACCGTGCTCACCGAAAATCTCGATGACCTTACCCAAAGACAAATTGATTTGGGCCTTTTGGATTCAGATTTCAACATTGAGAACAATGTGGACTACAAACTTGCGGAAAACTTGAACCAACAGCGATTTTTTGAATTAAAGTTGGCCAAAAGCCGAGCATTGCCCACATTGAATGCCTTTGTGAATTATGGGGGCAACTCTTTTAGCGACAATTTTAACTTTCTGAGTAGCGGACAACCCTGGTTTGAATCTTCGGTGTTAGGGTTTGACCTTAACATCCCCATTTTCAGTTCATTGGGAAGAAGTGCCAGTACCCAGCGCGCTAAAATTGCCTTGGAAAAAGCCAAGACCCAGTTCACTGAGGCACAGGAACAAATACGCCTTCAATTGGAAAGTGCCAAGAGCGACTACATTTTATCCATAGAGGAATATGATACTTCTAAACAAAACCTGGAATTGGCAGAACGTATAGAAAACAAAAACCAGATTAAATATGCTGAAGGCCTTGCAACCAGTTTTGAACTGAGACAAGCACAGACCCAACTCTATACCACACAACAGGAATATTTGCAATCTATGGTCGATGTGATCAATAAGAAAACCGAATTGGAAACTATTTTAAATCAATAAACGCATAATCCACACCATCATGAAACGAACAATATATATAGGACTTACCGCAATACTCTTAGCTTCCTGCGGAGGTGGTAGCAACAGCTCTTTGGAAAGTGTGATTGCAAGTCAAGATCTAGAGGCTATCCGTGCCAAACAAGCTGAAATATCAGAACAGCAAAAAGATTTGGAAACGGACCTTAGGACTTTAGATTCGGTAATTGCCCTATTGGACGACAGTGCCAAATTACCTTTGGTAACCACCATAAAGGCCCAACCCCAAAAGTTCAACCATTATTTGGAGCTACAAGGAGATGTAATGACAAAACAAAATGTGCTTATCTATCCAGAGATGGCCGGAACACTATATCGCATATATGTGGTAGAAGGACAAAAAGTATCCAAAGGTCAACTATTGGCTTCCATTGACGATGGTGGCCTTTCCAGCCAATTGGCCCAAATGAGGACACAAGCGGAATTGGCCAAAACCACCTATGAACGTCAAAAAAGACTTTGGGAACAAAACATTGGTTCCGAAATTCAATACCTACAGGCCAAAACCAATTATGAGGCCCAAGAAAGTGCTGTAAAGCAAATGGAAAGCCAGGTGGCCAAATCGACCATAAGGGCACCCTTTACAGGTATTATTGATGATGTGATCAAAGATCAGGGTACCGTAGTGGCCCCTGGGCAGGGTTCTGAGATTTTCAGAATTGTCAATCTTTCCAACATGTATATTGAGGTAGAAGTCCCCGAAAGTCATTTACCCAATGTGACACCTGGAAAAGACGTCAGAGTCTATTTTCCTGTTTTGGGAGATAGTATACAGACGAAAATTCGCCAGACTGGTAATTTTATAGACCCCAGCAACAGATCTTTCACCGCCGAAATCCCGGTACCCATTAATGGAGGCAAAATAAAACCGAACCTTACAGCCAAGGTCATGATCAATGACTACACCAATGAAAGTGCCATCCTTATTCCACAGAGCATAGTATCGGAAAACGCTGCGGGGGAACAATATGTGTATCTAGTGGATGCTGATTCCATTACATCTGATCCAGTGGCAAAAAAGGCCATTATTCAAACTGGAAAGACCCAGGGCGACTTCGTGGAAGTACTCTCAGGAATCAATGCAGGTGATGGACTTATTGACGAAGGCGCACGAAGCGTTAAGGAAGGACAAAAGGTAAAAATCAAGAACGAAATTTAGCCACCGTTATGAGCAAGCAAAAAAAAAGTGTAGATAAAGAATTTAAGCTGTCCTCATGGGCTATCGACAACAAGACCACAATGTACGTGTTGATTGCGGTCATCCTGTTCCTTGGAGCATCTGCCTACTTCAGTATGCCAAGGGAAAATTTCCCTGAAATAAAGGAAACCAAGATATACATCAGCTCCATTTATCCAGGAAATACGGCTGAGGATATCGAAAAACTCATCACGGACCCATTAGAAGATGAAATCAAGACAGTGAGTAACGTGGTTGAGGTTACTTCGACTTCCCAAGAAGATTATTCCATAATCGTAGTGGAGTTTGATGAGAAAATTAAAGTGGAAGGTGCCCTGCAAAAGGTGAAGGACGAAGTGGACTCGAAAACAGCTGGTGAAGACTGGCCTACGTTCAATGGCGCCAAGGTAGAGCCCAATGTTTTTGACTTGAGCATGTCTGAAGAATTTCCAATTCTTAACATCAACATTTCTGGGGATTACCCCGTTGATAAACTAAAGGAATATGGCGAGTATCTTGAAGATGAAATTGAAAGTTTGCAGGAAATAAAGCAAGTGGATATCCGGGGGGCTCAGGAAAAAGAAGTGGAAGTGGCCGTGGACATCTACAAAATGATGGCTGCTAAAGTGAGTTTTGATGATGTGGTGGGAACAATATCCAATGAAAATGTGACCACCTCAGCAGGTAACCTTATTGCCAGTGGACAACGGAGAACTATTCGTATTGTGGGAGAAATTGATGAGCCAAAGGACCTCGAAAACTTTGTGGTAAAGTCGGAAAATGATAACCCCATATATTTGAAGGACATCGCCAAAGTGACCTTTAAAGAAGAGGATAAGACCACGTATGCAAGAGAGTTTGGGGATCCCGTGGTAATGCTTGACGTTAAAAAACGTGCAGGCAAGAATATGGTCGCAGCAGCTGAGCAGATTCAAGTAATTGTGGACAACGCAATTAAAAATGTATTTCCTCAAGACCTAAAAGTGACCATTGCCAACGACCAATCTTCCAAGACCATTGGACAGGTAGATGACTTGGTGAACAACATCATTTTTGGGATCATCTTGGTGGTTACGGTACTGATGTTCTTTTTGGGGTTCAAAAATGCCCTGTTTGTAGGCTTTGCAATTCCAATGTCCATGTTCATGTCCTTAATGATATTGAATCTTTTAGGGTACACGATGAATACTATGATTCTTTTTGGTTTGATTATGGGGCTGGGGATGTTGGTGGACAATGGTATTGTAGTGGTTGAAAATGCCTACCGCCTAATGGATGAAGAAGGTATGTCCCGCATTGAAGCTGCCAAAAAAGGAATTGGTGAGATTGCTTTTCCGATTATCATTTCTACCTTGACCACCGTCGCGGCATTTGTTCCATTGGGACTATGGCCAGGGGTTATGGGGCAGTTTATGATTTATTTCCCGGTTACCTTGTCTGTAGTATTGGGGTCGTCATTGTTTGTGGCCATCTTTTTCAACTCGGTTTTGGTATCCCGATATATGACCACTGAGGACAAAGAAATGCCATTAAAGCAGATTATTCGAATCACTTCCATCATTTCGGCCATTGGTATTTTAATTATGATATTTGGAAGTGAATACCGTGCCTTGGGTACTTTAATGGTGGTCACCGCAATTTTACTATGGGGATATCGACTATTCCTAAGAGGTTGGGCACGCGGTTTTCAAAACAAAATCTTGCCCAGATGGGAAAAATTCTACGAGCGCACCCTAAGGTATGCGTTGAATGGAAGAAAGCCCATTTTCATAGCTGTTGGAACTTTTGTTCTACTTTTAGTCGCCTTTATGGGCTTTGGAGGTTCGGTGGGAAGCCAAAGAACTAAAGTGGAGTTCTTCCCGGACAACACGCCCAACCAGATTATTGTGTATATCGAGTATCCCGAGGGCACTGACATCAAAAAAACCAATGAAATCACTGAGGATATAGAACAGCGCGTATACAGCATTATCAATGAAGATGCTTATAAACACGGTGATTATAATTTCCTCACGGAAAGTGCCGTATCGCAGGTTGGTGAAGGAGCAGGAAATCCCCAAACCGATGGTGGTTCTTCGGCGGAGATGCCGCATCGTGGAAAAATTACGGCCACCATGCGCGAATATAAATACCGAGAGGGTGCTGACAGCAACGAATTGTTGAAGAAAGTGCAAGAAGCTCTCAAAGATGTTTACCCAGGCGTAGCCATTTCTGTCGAGAAAGATGCGGTAGGACCTCCCGCAGGTTATCCCATCAATATAGAGTTGGAAGGAGATGACTATTCCGAACTTATTGCCACTGCCGAAGAAATGAGAAACTTCATCAATTCCAAGAATATTCAAGGCATTGATGAACTCAAAATTGACGTGAACAAATCAAAACCGTCCATGCTGGTTGCAGTGGATAGAAAAAAGGCCGGTGAGTTGGGCGTTGCCACTGGTCAGGTAGGTCAGCAACTCCGCAATTCCATTTTTGGGGCCAAGGCCGGAGTCTATAAAGAAGCTGGAGAGGATTATGACATCTATGTTCGTTTCAATGAAGAGAATCGATACAATACCAGTGCCATCTTCAATCAACGTATCACTTTTAGGGATCCCTCTTCTGGGCAAATAAAGGAAGTTCCCGTTTCTGCCGTGGCAAACCAGATAAACAGTACTGGGTTTAGTGCCATAAAACACCGGGACACGAAAAGGGTTGTAACGGTCTACTCGGCGCTGGCTCCCGGCTATACCGATGCGGGTGCCATAGTTGGCAAGATTCAGGAAGAGATGGATGATTTCGAAGGACTCCCATCCAATATCAAAATTGATTTTACGGGGCAAATTGAAGAGCAAAACAAGCAAATGGCCTTTTTGATGGGTGCCTTCTTTACAGGTCTTGGTCTTATTTTCTTCATTTTAATTTTCCAATTCAACTCCATTTCAAAACCCGGAATTATCATGTTGGCCATTTTCTTAAGCCTCATTGGGGTATTTGGCGGAATAGTTGCCACGGGAAGTGCTTTTGTGATTATGATGACGATGATGGGCATCATTTCACTAGCAGGTATCGTGGTTAACAACGGTGTAGTATTATTGGATTATACCCAACTGCTTATCGACAGAAAGAAAGTGGCGCTAGAGCTTGAAGAAGATGATCTTTTGGATTCCGAGGACTTTCTTGAAGCTGTGGTAAAAGGTGGTAAAGCTAGGCTGCGTCCTGTGCTGTTGACGGCCATAACCACAATCCTTGGATTAATTCCATTGGCAACAGGATTCAACATTAACTTCTTTACGCTGATGAGTGAATTTAATCCCAACATTTACTTTGGAGGGGATAATGTAATCTTCTGGGGGCCTTTGGCCTGGACGGTGATTTACGGTCTTTTGGTAGCCACGTTCTTAACACTCATTGTGGTGCCGATCCTATTCACCTTGGTGTATCGAATCAAAGTAAGGATAAAAACAAAAAAACTTAGAAAACAAGTAACGGAAAAAAAAGAACTGGGCATGGCTGCCTAGTGGTTCGATGTAGAAAATAAAAAAGGCCCGATCAATTGATCGGGCCTTTTTTTGAACCTCAGCAATTGTCACTACTGTACCGCGACGACTTCTGATTGGCTCCAATTCTTTACGTTGACAATTCGGTTCTTGTCATAATCCACTTCCCTTAGGATTTCATCCTCCCAAAAGAACCATTTACCAGATTTCTGGCCCTCAAGATACTTGCCAGAAGCCATTTTTTTGCCATTGGCATCATACATCAGCCATTGTCCATGTAGTTTTCCATTCAATAAATAGCCAGTTTGTGCTATTTCACCGTTTTCGTGAAAATACGTGGCTTTTACCATATCCCCCATTTTTTCAAAAGTGGGCTCTGTACCTTGTGAATACATACAGACCGAAAACATCACTACCAAAAAAAATATCGCTTTGTTCATTGTATATAGGAATAAGTTCTAAACTGATTTTTCAGAAGAATAAAGTTACCTAAATTTTACCTTAAATATTAATTAAAATAACAATTAATTTACATTAAATTAACTTTAGCTTTTTAATATTCTGATTTTCAATTATTTAATATAGATTTGACTTTGAAACGAAAGACTAATTTCATTGATGATTTTGACCAACTTTACAATGAATGTAAAATTTACGTTAATTTAAAGTCACATCATTATAACGCTCTGTTTGGAGCATAAATTATGTTCTATTAGAAATTCCATATATCTGGCCGTAAATTTTGGTATTCCTCTTAAATTTGCCCTTTCATTAAAAACATCATGTACAGAAGCAATACTTGTGGGGAGTTAAGAGCGTCCCATATCGGTTCGGAGGTTATCATAAGCGGTTGGGTACACAAGACCAGAGATAAGGGCTTTGTGGTTTGGGTAGACCTTAGAGATCGTTATGGCATAACCCAGTTGGTATTCGACCAGGATCGAACTTCCAAAACACTTTTGGAACAGGCTCGTGAATTAGGTCGAGAAACTGTTATCCAAGTAAAGGGCGAAGTCATCGAAAGAGCTTCCAAAAATCCAAATATGCCCACAGGCTACATTGAAGTATTGGTTCATGCTCTCAATATCCTCAATAAATCCATTCTTCCTCCTTTTACTATTGAAGATGAAACGGATGGCGGAGATGATATCCGCATGAAATATCGCTATTTGGATATCCGTAGAAATCCTGTGAAAAACAACCTCATTTTTAGGCACAAGGTAACCATGGAAGTGCGAAAATATCTTTCGGATAAAGGTTTTATTGATGTGGAAACCCCTTATTTAATAAAATCCACCCCAGAAGGTGCCCGTGACTTTTTGGTGCCCAGCAGAATGAACGAAGGGCAGTTCTACGCCCTGCCCCAATCCCCACAGACATTTAAGCAATTATTGATGGTGGGAGGTATGGACAAATACTTCCAAATTGTAAAATGTTTTAGGGATGAGGACTTGAGGGCCGACAGGCAACCGGAGTTTACACAGATAGACTGTGAAATGGCCTTTGTGGAACAAGAAGATGTGCTCAACACTTTTGAGGGACTCACAAAACACTTGCTCAAAGTAATTAAGGGTGTGGAAATTGAATCGTTTCCCAGAATGACCTATGATGAAGCCATGCGTTTATATGGTAATGACAAACCCGATATCCGCTTTGGAATGCAATTTGGTGAACTCAATGAAGTGGCGCAACACAAGGACTTTAATGTCTTCAATGCCGCTGAATTGGTCGTCGGGATTGCCATCCCTGGAGGTGCTTCGTATACTCGTAAGGAAATAGATAAACTTATTGATTGGGTAAAACGACCCCAAGTAGGTGCCAAGGGCATGGTTTATGTGAAATGCAATGAGGATGGAACCTATAAATCTTCAGTGGACAAATTTTACGACCAAGAAGATTTGGCCAAGTGGGCAGAGGCGACCCAAGCAAAACCAGGAGACCTTATCTGCGTCCTGTCTGGAAAAGCCAATGAAACCAGAACCCAGTTAAGTGCCCTTCGAATGGAGTTGGCGGAACGTCTCGGGCTCAGAAAACCAGACAAATTCGCCCCGTTGTGGGTTGTGGATTTCCCGCTGTTGGAACTCGATGAGGAAACAGGTAACTATCATGCCATGCACCATCCGTTTACCTCGCCCAAACCAGGTCAGTTGGAGTTGTTGGCAACCAATCCCGGCGCGGTTAAGGCAAATGCCTATGATTTGGTGCTCAATGGCAATGAAATTGGTGGTGGTTCAATACGAATCCATGACAAGGAAACACAAGCAACCATGTTCAAGCATTTGGGCTTCACCCCTGAAGAGGCTAGGGAACAATTTGGTTTTTTGATGGATGCTTTTCAATATGGTGCCCCTCCCCATGGTGGTATAGCCTTTGGACTCGACAGACTGGTGGCTATTTTAGGTGGACAAGAGACCATCCGTGACTTTATCGCTTTCCCCAAAAACAATAGTGGCAGGGATGTAATGATCGATGCGCCAGCAAATATTGATGAGGAACAGCTCAAAGAATTGCATTTGAAGTTGGACCTTTAAACTTTTCATCCCGCTCCGGCGGGATTTTTAATACTTTTAAGTCTATCAATTAACCCCATGACCAGCAAGTACAAAAAGCTTTTCACAAAATTTTTGAAATGGAGGTATAGGAACATCTCCAACAAAACATTTGTGCATATCATGAGCTTGGTAGTCGGATTCTTGGCAGGATTGGTCGCCGTAACCCTAAAGAACTTCACCTACTTTATTGAATCCCTTTTGAAAATGGGAATCATTTTTTCGGAGAACCAACTATACTTCATACTTCCCATTATCGGGCTGGCCTTGGTCTTTGTCTATGTTAAGTTTGTTCATAAAGAACCGCTTCAACATGCAGTTTCTTCTATAATCTTTTCTCTTTCCAAAAAAAAGGGGCTGTTGCGGGTAAAGGATATTTACACTCCATTGATTGCTGCCCCCTTGACTGTTGGCTTTGGGGGATCCGTGGGATTATTGGGTCCTGCAGTAAAATCGGGGTCGGCATTAAGTTCCAACCTAAGCAGACTGTTCCATATTGATGCCAAGACGCGGTCCCTGCTGGTGGCCTGTGCCTCTGCAGGTGCCATTGCCTCCATTTTTCAATCGCCGATTGCGGCCATTATTTTTGCTGTGGAGGTCTTTACGTTGGACCTAACTATGCTATCCATGTTGCCTCTATTGTTGGCTTCAATTTCAGGAGTGCTCACTTCTTATTTCTTTTTGGGCAATGAGGCGCTCTTCAGTTTTTCCTTATCAGAAGGGTTTCAATTAAAAGATACAGCTTTCTACATTTTGCTGGGTGTGGGTACGGCTTTCGCATCCATCTACTTTACCAAAATGTATTTTGCCATCTTCAGTTTTTTTAATCGTTTTAAAAGTCCAAAATATAAACTTTTGGTAGGTGGCATTGCCATAGGTATCATGCTCTACGCCATTCCTCCTCTCTACGGCGAAGGTTTTGGATTCATAAACAATCTTTTGGATGGTGATCACTTACAGGCGTTGGGAAAAACTCCCTTTGATGCCTATACAGGCAACATATGGGTGGTCATCGCCCTGCTGTTTGGCATTACCATTTTTAAGGCCATTGCCATGACAACTACATTTGCTGCTGGTGGAGCTGGAGGGATTTTTATTCCCACCATGGTCATGGGAAGTGCTTTGGGCAATGTGGTCGCCAAAGTAATCAACAATCTGGGTTTGGGTTTTGCCGTTTCCGAAAGTAACTTCACACTGATTGGCATGGCCGGTTTGATTGCTGGGGTAATACATGCTCCGTTGACCGCCATTTTCCTTATTGCTGAAATTACGGGAGGCTACCAACTTTTCGTACCTTTAATGATCACTGCCTCGATTTCTTATCTAATGACAAAAAATGCCTTGGACTATACCATTTACACCAAAGAATTATCCAAGATAGGTGCTTTACTGACGCACGATAAGGACCAAATGGTCTTGGGACTTATGGAAATTGACAGTGTTATCGAAAAAAACTTCAGTCCGGTAAGCCCAAAAATGTCCTTAGGACAGATGCTACACGATTCCGTGTCCAAATCCAAAAGAAACATATTTCCCGTTTTGGACGAGAAAGAAAAACTGATGGGCATTATTTTACTGGACGACATTCGGGATTTCATGTTCAATACTGATCTATATGATTCCGTTTTTGTTGAAAACCTAATGCATGCCCCGCCAGAACAAATTTTTTACGATTCAGATAGCATGAAAGAGATAATGCAAAAGTTTCAAGATAGTGGTGCTTGGAACTTACCTGTTATAAAAGAGGGGAAATATGTCGGTTTCATTTCAAAATCAAAGTTGTTGACGGCCTATCGCAGAAAATTGATCAACTACACCGGATGAATATCAAACTTAAACATATCATCGTCCTTATTGTGCTTATTTCATTTGGTTCCATCATTTATGGATTTTCCATTAAGGAAGACCGCTTGGAGGTTGCCCATAAATTTATCGGTTTGGGAACCATAGGGCTTTTTTTGGTGGCCATGCCTTTGTTCCTGTTTAAGGAAAGTAAGGGGAAGGATATGAAAGATTATATGCTAACCAAGGATAATATTAAAAAAATGCAGGATAAAGAGCGTAAAAAACCTGAAAATCAATAATTTTCCAAAGATTTAATGTCCATTTCATGCAAACCCACATAAAATACCCTACTTTCGCATTTTAACATTTATATTTTTTTAATGACTGGTACAGTAAAATTTTTCAATGAATCCAAAGGTTATGGGTTCATTACCAACGACGAAACCGGAAAGGACATCTTCGTTCATGTCACATCATTGAACGGAGTGGAATTACACGAAGGAGACAAAGTAGAATACCTAGAAGAAGAAGGCAGAAAAGGATTGGTTGCCGCCCAAGTGCAGGTAATCTGACGATAATATTTTATTTTGATTTTGAGTAGACCCTGGTATAAAGCCAGGGTTTTTTCTTAGTTCAAGTTTCGCTTTTGAATGAAAAAACGCTTCAATAGTTCCGCCGCTTCGTTTTCCAAAACACCCCCAACAACTTCCGTCTTGGGATGAAGAAGTCCACCCATCACCTTAAAGCCCCGCTCCAAATCAGGTGCACCATAGACCACTTTGGAAACTTGGCTCCAGTAAAGTGCCCCTGCACACATTTGACAGGGCTCCAAGGTTACATAAAGGGTGCACCCATGTAAATATTTGCCCCCCAAAAAGTTGGAAGCCGAAGTGATCGCCTGCATTTCTGCATGTGCGGTAACGTCCTTTAACCGTTCCGTTAGGTTGTGCGCCCTACCAATGATTCTGTTATCTATCGTGACTATGGCACCAACGGGAACTTCGCCCTGTTCAAAAGCAATCTCCGCTTCTTGCAGTGCTTTTTTCATAAAATAGTTGTCGTCAAATGGATTTTCCAACACTTTTTTAAAAAGATGATTGAGATCGCTAAGCTACACATAAATTGTTTTGACCGATAATTAGGTATTTTTGTTTTTCGTCCCTTGGAAAAGTTATTGCAACATATCAATTCTCCCTTAGACCTTAGGAAGCTTTCCATGGAAAGCTTACCCCAACTTGCACATGAGCTCAGAGATTTCATCATTGATATTGTCTCAACCAAAGAAGGCCATTTGGGAGCCAGTTTGGGTGTTGTGGAACTTACCATTGCACTACATTATGTTTTCAACACACCCAACGACAAACTCATTTGGGATGTGGGCCATCAGGCCTACGGCCATAAAATACTCACGGGGAGAAAAGAAATCTTTGATACCAATCGACAGCTTGGGGGCATAAGTGGCTTTCCAAAGCGAAGCGAAAGTGAATACGATAATTTTGGAACTGGGCACAGCTCAACCGCTATTTCAGCCATTTTGGGCATGGCCATTTCATCAAAACTAAAAGGAGAGGATTCCAAGCAGCATATTGCCGTGGTGGGTGATGCCTCCATTGCAAGCGGTATGGCTTTTGAAGGATTGAATCATCTGGGCGTCACAGATGCTAATGTGCTCATCATCTTAAATGACAATGCAATTGGCATTGATCCCAGCGTGGGGGCCCTAAAAAAATACCTGACCAATGTAAAATCTGGCAATGCAAAGGATGAAAATCTGTTTGAATGCCTTAATCTCGACTATTCTGGCCCCATTGATGGACATGATCTCCCCCTTCTGGTAAAAGAGCTTCAACGTATAAAAAAAATAGAGGGACCCAGACTGCTACACATCATAACAACAAAGGGCAAAGGGCTAAAAAAAGCTGAAGAAGACCAAGTGGTGTATCATGCTCCAGGCAAATTTAATAGGCATACCGGGGAGCGAATCAAGAAAAATTCAGAACCTCTTCCTCCAAAATATCAAGATGTTTTTGGACATACATTGGTGGAACTGGCTCGAGAAAATGAGGAGATTGTCGGCATTACCCCTGCCATGCCCACAGGAAGTTCCTTAAAATTCATGATGGAGGAAATCCCTGATCGTGCTTTCGATGTGGGCATTGCGGAACAGCATGCTGTTACCTTAGCTGCAGGGATGGCAACCCAGGGCCTTGTTCCCTTTTGCAATATCTATTCCACCTTTCTGCAAAGGGCCTATGATCAGGTTATTCATGATGTAGCATTGCAAAAACTCCCAGTAATTTTTTGCTTGGACCGGGCTGGTCTTGTGGGGCACGACGGACCAACTCATCATGGAGTATTCGATTTGGCATATTTGAGATGCATTCCCAATCTTACGATTTTTTCCCCCATGGACGAAACGGAACTTCGAGACATCATGTATACAGCACAGTTCCATAAAAATGGTCCCCTTGCCATTCGATATCCAAGAGGAAGAGGTATCACTTTCGAATGGAGAAAAGAATTCTCTCGCATAAAAATTGGTTCAGCAAGATGTCTTAAAAAAGGTAGTTCAATTGCGATTTTGACCTTGGGCCATGTCGGCAATATGGTAACCCAAATTCTGAACCGTTTAAATCAACCTGAAAGCATTGGCCACTACGACATGCGTTTTGCAAAACCATTGGATATTCAAATGCTCAATAAAGTCTTTGAAAAATATGAGTATATAGTCACCATAGAGGATGGCTGCGAAATGGGTGGATTTGGTTCAGCGGTTCTGGAGTTTGCCAACAAGCAAAACCACCCGAACCCTATCAAAATTTTTGGTGTGCCGGATCGCTTCATTGAACATGGAACCGTGGAAGAGACTCATGCCTTGGCAGGTATAGACATTGAATCAATCCTGTTGTATTTAAAATCAACCTTAGCCCAATGCGAGTAGTTTGCTTTCTTATTCTTTTTTCTGCTGTATTTATTTCTGCACAGGCACAAGTAATAAGTATAAAAGCCTTTGAGCCCGATAGTACCGAAACAGGATTTAAGGTTGTGCGGATAAAGGACCTAAAGTTAAAATATCCCACAAGGAGCGCAAAACTTACCAATCCCAGAACGGTACTTAATAGAGTGAAGCCCGTAACAAAAAGATACAAGCGTTTTGTCCCGACCTCTTTTTGGGACAAAGTGAATGAATTTGGCCTTAACATCAATGAAGTGGCTTTTGTGAATTGGAACGCTGGAGGGGATAATTCGATTTCCGCATTGGCCAACATGCGCTTTTTGAGAAACTATAAGTTCAGATATTTCAATTGGAACAATGAAATTAAACTACGCTACGGCATCAATGCTCAAGAAGGAAGGAAACTCCGAAAAACGGACGACCAAATAAGGTTGGCATCAACTATTAGTTATAGAAAAGATACCATTACCAATTGGTATTTTTCGTTCAAATCAAACTTCAACACCCAGTTTTCCAATGGTTTCAAGTATCCCGATAGGGACAACCCCATATCCCGGTTCATGTCGCCCGGCTATCTTTTCTTAGGTGTTGGATTCTCGTATATCCCCCCGGGGAAAGAGTTTGACCTATATATATCACCCGCCACCATGAAGTCCACATTTGTTTTGGATGAGACCCTGTCCCAACAGGGAGCCTTTGGTGTAGATCCTGGCGATAATGTTTTCTTGGAATTGGGTTTCTTGATCACAAATACTTGGGAAAAGGAAATCATCAAAAATGTTTTGATGAACCACCGCATCAGTCTGTACACCGATTACCTGATAAGTTTCGGCAACATTGATGTGGACTGGGAACTGAATTTCAATTTAAAGGTGAACGAATACATCAACGCCAATATCGGCACCCATGTTATCTTTGACGACGACATTAAGTTTGATGAAGTAATTGCAGAAGATGGTACTATAATTGAACCCGGGATTCCCAGAATACAGTTTAAGCAACTCTTGGGCATTGGTTTGCTGTACGCCTTTTAGAACTGCTGCCCCATTATTTTGTTATGCATGTGAACAGCGGCACTGTCGGATAGACTAGCCACAAAACAGCTGGTGTGCAGTAATATTTTATAAAGCGATATATCGGTGCTCCTATAGTTTTCCGGCAAACTTCGAATCAACAATCGATCATAGTTAGTGGCTTTGCCTTCCTTGGCATTGACCCGGCCAGATGTATATACTTCGAGCAAATCGGAAATGATCTTGTAGCCCGCCAATTCTTTATCGATTACTTCTGTAGACCTGTAGACTTTTTCAACACTTAGATCAATAATGTCCTCGACCTGCGCTTTGTATTTTCCTTTTTCCAACAAGGCAACATCAAAACTACCGTTCATTATTGCTGTTTCATTTTGCACAAAAACATCTATTGCGTCAGTAATCAATGTGTTGATGGCCAAAGCTCTCAAATAGCTTAATCGATCGCTTGAAGCGGTCATGGCATTGTACTTTTTGATATTGATGCCATCCTTGACCAGGTTTATGAGGTACTCCAAAGCATAATCTTCAGAGATTAAGCCCAAATTAATCCCATCTTCAAAATCAATAATGGTATAGCAAATATCATCGGCAGCTTCTACCAAATAAGTCAAGGGATGCCTATAAAAACCAACTCCATTATTAGATGGATTCTTGATTAACCCAATTTCATCCACCACTTCCAGAAAAAAAACCTTTTCGGACTGAAAGAACCCAAATTTTTTATCAGCAATGTGTTTCGATGGCTTTTTGGGAAGGGAAGCCTTCGGGTATTTCATAAAAGCGCCCAAGGTGGCATAGCTCAATCGTAGACCGCCAGGAACACCATCCCTTGATTCGGTCAAAAGCTTAAATCCATTGGCGTTGCCCTCAAAATCAATCAAGTCTTGGTATTCCTCCTTGGTAATTCTCTCTTTGTACTTTGCCCCATTCCCACTCTCAAAATAATTGCCAATGGCCTTTTCCCCACTATGACCAAAGGGTGGATTTCCAATATCGTGTGCAAGTGCAGCAGCGGCAACGATGGCGCCAAAATCATTGAAATGATACCCATGAACTTCACTAAGATGGGGGTACTTGGATAGGATTTCCTGTCCTGCTATTCGGCCTAAACTTCGACCAACAACAGAAACCTCCAAACTATGGGTCAGTCGGGTATGCACAAAATCCTTTTTGGAACCGACATTAATGGGCATTGGAATCACTTGTGTCTTATCTTGAAGACTTCTAAAAGCCGAGGAAAAAATAATCCGGTCGTAATCCACCTCAAAACCCAAACGAGTTTCCTTTTGCTCTTTACGCAGTCTTTTATGTGTGTCTCCGTGTCGTTTTAAAGAAAGTAGGCTTTCCCAGTTCATATTACCCTATTGGTGCAATATACAGCTAACCATACTTATATTCCAAGAAAAGTGAAATCTCTGTTTGTTGGCCCTCAAAGAATCAAAGTTTAATGATTACTTAATCTTAACATTACATCTAAGACATGTTTTTGGGCAATTTTTGAAGAGGATTTTTTTATGGTATTTAGTTTTTGTCAACTGTACTTTTAAATCCGAAAGCTACCCGTAAAAAGGTAGCTTTTTTTGTTTTTTAACCCTTAAAATAACACTGAAACAACGTTAACTTAACATTAAGTCTTGTTATTTGCGGTGACAAAAACAAGTACCGTAATGAATTCTATCAAGTTAGCTCTTTTAGGCTGCACTTTACTTTTTTCATTTGTGCCCTATACCAACGCACAAGAAATCAACTCTTCTCCTTTCGGCAAAGGACTGTTCAACATTGTGGGCAAGGATAGCAGCTGGACCATGAAAATTGGTGCCCGGATGCAGATTTTGGCCATTGCAGATTGGAGCAATCAAAACGACAATGGGTTTGGGAATCCAGAACAGAATTTTTTGGTCCGAAGGGCACGACTAAAGTTTGACGGATATGCCTACAGTCCAAAACTTCGATACAAAATTGAGTTGGGCCTTTCCAATCGGGATATTTCCGGCGTGTCCCAATTCACTCGAAACACCCCTCGATATATTCTGGATGCTGTGGTCATGTGGAACTTTTATGAAAACTTTGAACTATGGTTTGGACAAACAAAACTGCCTGGTAATATTGAAAGGGTAATATCCTCCGGTAATATGCAACAGGTAGATCGGTCTTTGGTGAACAGTCGGTTCAACATAGATCGGGACATCGGCTTTCAATTAAGACATCATTTTAATCTAGGTCCTAATTTCCTGGTCAGGGAAAAACTAGCCTTCTCTCAGGGAGAGGGCAGGAATATTACCGAAGGTAACCTTGGAGGGCACCAATACACGGGAAGGTTGGAATTGCTTCCGTTCGGTAAGTTCAAAAACAAAGGAGATTACAGCGGAAGTGACCTTGTGAGGGAGCCAAAACCAAAATTGATGTTGGCAGCGACCTATGATATCAACGATAACGCCGTGAAGACCAGAAGTAATTTGGGTTCCTATATGTTCACCGATACTGGTTTTTACGAAACGGACATTCAAACTTTGTTTGTAGATTTAATGTTCAAATACAATGGATTTTCCCTAATGGGGGAATTTGCCGACCGTAATGCGGACAATCCCATTGCACTAAACTCAGATGGAACAGAAACTGGCGATATTGTTCAGATAGGATTTGGACTAAACCTTCAAGGAGGATATCTTTTTACAAACAATTGGGAAGTTTCAGGACGGTTTACCACCATAAAACTGGACCAAGGTGTAACCGGAAGAAACCCAGAACAACAATATACCTTGGGTTTGTCCAAGTATATCGTGGGACATAAATTGAAGGTGCAAACGGACTTAAGCTACTTAAATGTGGAAAACGGAACTGACGAATTGATGTACAGATTACAATTGGATGTACATTTTTAAAAAATAACCTTTACATAACTTTACGATAGGGCTTTCTCTAGATATTTGAACAATTTTTTTTTGAATTTTAATCATGGACAATATTTACCTTTTAATAATGGTTGCTTTGGCAGTGCTTGCCATTGCCGACTTGGTTGTTGGTGTTAGTAATGATGCTGTCAATTTCCTAAATTCTGCCATTGGATCCAAGGCAATTTCCTTTAGGACCATTATGATTGTGGCCAGTATAGGTATTGCTTTTGGCGCAATTTTTTCAAGTGGTCTTATGGAAGTCGCCAGAAAGGGAATTTTTAACCCCGGTGAGTTCTACTTCGATGAAATCATGTTCATTTTTATGGCTGTGATGATAACGGACATCCTTCTTTTGGATTTCTTCAACACCTTGGGTATGCCCACATCGACAACAGTTTCCATTGTTTTCAACTTACTGGGGGCAGCGGTGGCCATGGCATTACTTAAGATCGGTGCGGAAAGCGGGAATTTTACTGATGTTATCAAATACATCAATACGGACAAAGCCATTAGTATAATTGTCGGCATATTGTCCTCTGTTGTAATCGCGTTCACTGTTGGTGCCTTTGTCCAGTGGATGTCCAGAGTACTGCTTTCCCATGATTTTCTTAAGAAACCCAAATGGGTCGGTGCTATATTTGGAGGTGCTGCATTATCGGCCATCACCTATTTTATCCTCATAAAAGGTATTAAGGGCACTCCTTTTGCCGATCAAACTTATGATATAATTGGAGGCATGAAAATCAAGGATTTTCTTGAAGCGGAAGTATATCGAATTGTTCTGATGAATTTTGCCATTTGGTCCTTGATTTCTTTCGTGCTTATCAAATTTGCCAATACGAACATTTACAAACTTATTATAGGGGTAGGTACGTTCGCTCTCGCGCTGGCTTTTGCCGGTAACGACTTGGTCAACTTTATCGGAGTTCCCATTGCTGCCTGGCAGTCTTACGAGGCTTGGGCCGCTTCGGGTGTGCCTGCTTCAGAATTTAGCATGGAAGTACTTTCCAAAAAGGTGGAAACCCCAACCCTTTTACTGTTTTTGTCAGGTATTGTAATGGTAGTGACATTGTGGGTATCCAAGAAAGCGCGCTATGTAGCGGACACAGAGATAAACCTTTCAAGAGAAGGCGATGCAAAGGAAAGATTCCAGCCAAACTTCCTGTCAAGAGGCCTTGTTAGATACTCAATTGCAGTTTCCGTTTGGTTTACCTCTATAGTTCCCAATTCATGGAAAAATGCCATAGACAAAAGATTTCAAAAGCCGGTAATAACACTTTCAAAAGATAAAATCTTACAACTGCCTGCCTTCGATATGGTTAGGGCCTCAGTAAACTTAATGGTGGCCAGTGTGCTCATTTCCATAGCAACCTCCATGAAATTGCCACTGTCCACCACTTATGTCACTTTTATGGTGGCCATGGGAACCTCGCTGGCCGATCGCGCGTGGGGGGCTGAAAGTGCAGTATATAGAGTAGCTGGGGTGCTTAATGTTATTGCAGGATGGTTCAGTACCGCCATAATTGCGTTCATAGCCTCGGGAACAGTGCTTGCGCTGATAAGCTTTGGAAAAGGTGCGGCCATTGCCATTTTGTTGTTTGCCGCAGTATTGTTATTAATAAGAAACTATTTGAGCTACAACAAAAAATCCAAAGAAATTAAGGCCGAAGACCATCTGAGAAGAGCTGAGAGCAGTTCAGTGCAAGGTGTAATTGAAGAAAGCGCTACTAACATTGCAAACGTTGTAAAAAGAAGCAACAAGATTTATTCCAATTCCATAAATGGTTTGGCCAAAAAAGACCTTGACCTTCTAAAGAAAAATAAGAAACAGGGCAATAAACTGGCCATGGAGATTGAAGATCTTAGGGAACATACTTTTTATTTCATCAAAAATCTGGAAGAAGCCCATCTAGGTGCCAGCAATTTTTACATAAATGCCATGGCCCATTTAACGGATATGTCCCAATCCTTGGAATATATTGGAAAAGTGAGCTATAACCACGTCAACAATAACCATAAAAAACTAAAATATAATCAAGTTAAGGAACTAAAGGAGATTGACGATAAACTGGAAGAAATCTTCAATAGTACCCAAAAAGCTTTTGAAGAAAGATCGTTTGAACAGATAGGAGCCATCCTGAATTCAAAACAAGATCTATACGATATGGTATCGCAAAAAATAGATATACAAGTGGCAAGGACCAGATCAGAGGAGTCAAGTCCAAAGAACACAATCCTGTACTTCTCCTTATTGCTTGAAACAAAAGATTTGATGACCGCCATGATGAATTTACTGGAACAATATTATCGTGAACACGACAGCACCGTGGAACCGGCGCGCATAGAAAAGCAGTAAAGCAACTAGAACTTTATGTACTTTTGTTCCCATGCGCAAACTTGTTTTTTCATTAATGGTACTGGCATGTAGTGGGATTAAACTACAAGCACAAGAACTAAGTTCTTCTGAATTATTGAATAAGGCCATAGCCTTTCACGACCCTAATGGACAATGGAATGCTTTTAAAGGCACCTTTAAGGTGTTGATGAAAACTCCGAATTCCAATGATCGGTTAAGTACTCTTTCCATGAATCATCCGGAACAAACCTTTAAATTGAGTGTGGAAAAGGATGGGGCCTCATATAGCTACACTTTTAATGGTGACCGCTGTATTACCGAACTCAATGGGTCTACTGAAATTTCTGAAGAAGACAGAAAAAAATTACGATTGACCTGCGAGCGGGGCAAAATGATGCGAAACTACTATACCTACCTATATGGGTTGCCCATGAAACTCCGAGATCCCGGGACCATTCTGGACTCTGTAGTGCAAACCAAAACATTCAAAGGAAAGGAATATTTGGTTTTGAAGGTGAATTATGATGAAGAGGTAGGCAAAGACGTTTGGTATTTTTATTTCGATCCCAACACGTTCGCCATGGAGGTGTATCAATTTTACCATGAAGAGGAAAAAAATGACGGCGAATACATCCTTTTGGAAGGGTTGGAGAAAATCAATGGCATTAAAATGCCAAAAGTGCGGGCCTGGTATTTAAATAATACCAACAAACACTTAGGTACCGATTACTTAGAAAAATAACCCGATGAAATCCTTGTTCCAACCCATAGTTCGTATCTTGCTTTTGCTCTCAGTTGTTATTGGGTTTGGGCAAGGGAAAGAAAAAGAGTGGATGATGGGGCCATTTCATAGGGTCCAAAACGCCAAACCTATAATCCAAAAAGACACTGCTTCCTTTTTTGAGGATCCCATCACGGGCCAAAAAGTTCTGTGGGAATCCATGGCTACCTTTAATCCTGCTGCTATCGTAAAAGACAATACCATATATGTGCTTTATAGGGCCGAGGAAAAATTAGGGGAAAAAGAAATTGGTGGACACCGCTCCAGAATTGGAATGGCCACCTCCAAAGATGGAATTAACTACTCCAAAAGACCCGCTCCGGTATTTTATCCTGGTGAAGATGCCCAAAAGCATAATGAATGGCCGGGAGGCACCGAAGACCCTCGCATTGTAAAAACCGAAGATGGGTTGTATGTGCTGACCTATACCCAATGGAACCGAAAAATACCCCGATTGGCCGTGGCCACCTCCACGGATTTGGTCAATTGGAAAAAACACGGTCCAGTATTTCAAAAATACCGAGAAGGAATCTATATGGACCAGGAAACAAAATCTGGGGCCATTGTTACCCAACTCAAGAATGAGGAATTGGTCGCTGCCAAAATAAATGGAAAGTATTGGATGTATTACGGAGTGCCCCATGTTTGGTTGGCCAGCTCGGACAATTTGGTAGACTGGGAACCTCTAGAAACCTATGAAGGCACTTTGGCCTCGGTATTGAGCCCAAGACCTGGCTATTTTGATTCTTGGTTGGTAGAAGCTGGACCTCCGCCCCTGCTCACCGATAAAGGTATCGTAGTCATGTATAATGCAGGCAACTCACAAAATATAGGCGTGGCTGATTTAGGCAATCGGGTTTACACCGGAGGCCAAGCACTCTTTGATGCCCAAGAACCCTGGAAATTGTTGGACCGCTGTACTGTGCCGTTTATTAAACCAGAACTTCCTTTTGAAAAATCCGGACAATACAAGGATGGAACAACTTTCTTGGAAGGTTTGGTATTGTTTCAAGGTGCTTGGCATCTCTATTATGGCACTGCAGATAGCATGGTGGGTGTTGTTAAGGCAAAACAATAGCCTTAAGTTGTGAAACTACCTATAAAAATTCATCTCATCCATATACTTCCACACAGCTTCTGGCAGCATTGGCCTCACATTTTTTCCCTTATTGTGTTGCTTTCGAATAAAAGTAGATGATATTTCCATGATGGGGGCGTCCACTTTCGTGATTTTTGAATGCCCTTTAAATTCATGGTCTATATTTCCTTCGGAAATTCTGGGATACACATAGAGCGAATAATGCTCTAAAATGGTATTGTAGTTCTTCCATTTGTGGAAACTTTTTAAATTGTCTTCACCCATGATCAGCGCAAACTGATATTGTTCCCCATACTGTTCATGCAAATGGGTCAATGTATCCACCGTATAGTTGGGTTGTGGAAGGTCAAACTCGATTGTACTCGGTTTTAGTTTGGGATATTCCTCCACCGCTTCATAGACCATTTGGTGCCGATGATGATTATCCAACAGGGACTGTTTGGTTTTGAAGGGGCTTTGTGGTGTGATGACAAACCACACTTCATCCAAATCTGAAAATTCCACCATATGATTGGCAATGACCAAGTGACCAATATGTATGGGATTGAAGGTTCCGAAAAACAGCCCAACCTTTTTCATGTTCTTATTCCTCTTCCTGGTTAGGTGTGGAGGCCCCAACAAAATCTGCAACTAGTTGATGGGCTTCTTTTAAGGCAATTTCCAGGTCGTAATTTTTAATGACTTTGTCAAACTGGGGTGCAGTTGCCAGTTCCACCGAAGCCTTGGCCACCCGCATATTTATTTTATCGTCGCTTTCTGTACTGCGCTTCTTCAACCTGATTTTTAGTTCATCCACACTGGGTGGTTTCACAAATACCGCAAGTGTCTGCTTCGGATATTTCTTCTTTATCCGCAATCCTCCTACCACATCGATATCAAAAATTACATTCTTCCCTTCTGCCCAAAGACGCGCTACTTCACTTTTCAAAGTACCATAAAAATTATCCCGATATACCTCTTCCCATTCTAAAAAATCATCATTTTTAATATGCTTCTTAAATTCTGAAATGGACATAAAATAATAATTGACACCATGCTTTTCCCTTCCCCTGCGAGGGCGCGATGTTGCTGAAACCGAAAAAGCGAGGTTCAGTTCGGGTTGCTCCAACAAATACTTGACGATTGTAGTCTTACCGCTTCCGGAGGGTGCCGAAAAAATAATAAGTTTTCCTCCTTCCGTCATAATACGTTGAGCATTTGTTCCTTTATCTTCTCCAATTCATCTTTCATCTGTACCACTAATTGTTGCATCGGAGCATAGTTGGCCTTGGAGCCGATCGTGTTGATTTCCCTTCCTATTTCTTGGGAAATAAACCCTAGCTTTTTTCCATTGGAATCATCGGAATGGAGGGTGGTTTCAAAATAATCCAAGTGATTGGCCAATCGCACTTTTTCTTCGGTGATATCGTACTTCTCAAGATAATAGGTCAACTCTTGTTCAAATCTGTTGGCATCCACCTCAACTTTTAGGTCGGCCACGGCCTTGTCCAATCGTTCCCTAATGGTACCCAAGCGTTCTGGGTCCAATCCCTTGATCTTCTCAAGCAAGATATTTAGATTCTTGATCCGCTGCACAAAGTCCTTTTCCAAAACCTTGCCTTCTTCACTGCGGAAGGCGCTGATTTCTTCCAATGCTTGATTCGTTGCCGCCTTTATGGCCTCGTATTCCGCAGCATCAATGTCATCCTTATCGGTTTTTAAGGTATCGGGCATGCGAAGGGCCAGTTCGAGCAACTTTAGGTCATCTCCTTGGGCTATTTGGGACAATTGCTCCATATATTTTTTCACCACCCCTTGATTTACCTCCGCTGTGGTTTCTTCGCCAGTGATTTCCACATACAGTCCAAAATCCACTTTGCCTCTTATCAAAGTGTCGGCGATCATTTTGCGTAATTCCAGTTCTTTTTCACGGTACGATTGCGGCATCCGGGCATTGATGTCCAAGTTTTTACTGTTGAGCGATTTCAACTCGACGGTAATCTTTTTGGAAGGCAGCTGAACCACGTGCTTTCCAAAGCCGGTCATGGATTGTATCATAAACAATGATAAATTTTGCCAAAGGTAACCAAAATAGCCATTTGCCCTTTTGATATAGTTGGCGCAATATTGGGCAAAACAATCACTAATCGAGCTCCCTGACCCAAATGTTCCTATAGCTAACCCGGCTATTGTCCCTATGGTCCTGAAGTATTATAGGAGCCTTGCCATGGGTTTTATATTTGGGCCATCCACGGTATTCTGTGGGACCTTCCAGTTCAAAATTATCTTGAATCAATACCCCATTATGAAGAACCGTCATGGTTGCCGGCTTTACAATATTACCCCCTCGGCTGAACTCAGGGGCATGAAATATTATGTCGTAGGTATTCCATTCGCCAGAGGGCACTGAAGCCATGGCCAAGGGGATGCTCTGCTTGTATATTGACCCCACCTGGCCGTTTACATAAGTATCGTTACCGTTATTGTCCAAAACCTGAACTTCGTACCGGCCCTGAAGAAAGACACCGCTATTCGCTCGACTCTGGCCTTTTCCTTTGACTTCTTTGGGCGATTTCCATTCTATATGCAACTGAACACTTCCAAAATTCCTTTTGGTTCTTATATCTCCGGTCTGGTCTTTTACCGTCATGCTGCCGTCCTCATTGAGGTGCCAATTTGCTTCGGTACTGTCCGCAACACTGATCCACTCATTCAAATTTGTGCCGTCAAAAAGAACAATGGCATCACTAGGAGCAGCCCCGTGCTTGCCAGGTACAACTTGTGGAGGTACCGGTTCATATAACTCGGTGTCCTCAGGTTCGGTGGGTTCTTTATCCTGGCCGAACGTAAAACCGAAAGTCAATGCAAACAATGCTATTAAAATAATTTGTGCTCTAATCATGCTATTTTTTTGATTTTAATGACGATGTTTCGGTGGGCTACAAATTTTTATAATCCCAATATTCTTTTCAGTTGGTCGGAATCGATTTCCGCGCCAGCAAAATCGTCAAATGTTTTTGTGGTTGCCTCTATAATATGGTCTTTAATAAACATAGCGCCTTCCCTAGCTCCTTGTTCCGGACTTTTAATGCAACATTCCCATTCCATAACCGCCCATACATCACATCCATACTGTGTAAGTTTGGAGAAAATGGTCTTGAAATCAATTTGTCCATCGCCTAAGGAGCGATATCTCCCTGCACGATCGCCCCAATCATTATATCCTCCAAAGGCTCCCTTTTTACCAGTGGGATTGAATTCGGAATCCTTTACATGAAACGCTTTGATGAACTCGTGGTAATGGTCGATGTACTCAATATAATCCAGTTGTTGCAGCACAAAATGACTCGGGTCGTACAGAATATTCACCCGTTGGTGGTTGCCCGTGGCTTCCAAAAACCTTTCAAAGGTATCCCCGTCATGCAGGTCTTCCCCTGGATGGATTTCGTAACAGACATCAACTCCCTCTTCATCAAAGTGATTTAGAATGGGCATCCATCTTTTGGCCAGTTCGTCAAACCCCATCTCCACCAATCCTGCTGGTCGTTGCGGCCAAGGATGGGCGGTATGCCAAAGCAAGGCTCCCGAAAATGTGGCATGCGCCTTTATTCCCATCCTTCGGCTGGCGGTAGCTGCTTTCTTTACCGTTTCAATCGCCCATTTTGTCCTTTCTTTCGGTTTACCCTTAAGGACATCAGGGGCAAAATTATCAAACATGATATCGTAAGCCGGATGGACCGCAACCAACTGCCCCTGCAAATGAGTGGATAGCTCGGTGATTTCCAATCCGTATGAATTTATTTTTCCTTTAAGTTCATCGCAATAGTCCTGGCTTTCGGCAGCTTTGTCCAAATCGATAAGAAAAGTCTCCCATGTTGGGATTTGAATACCTTTGTATCCCAGGTCAGAGGCCCATTTGCAAAGTCCGTCAAGCGAATTGAAAGGAGGTTGACTATCCACAAACTGGGCCAAGAATACCGCAGGTCCCTTTATTGTCTTCATTGAAATTGGTTTTTAGGTGTTGGTAAATCCGTCAATAATTACGATTTATACCATATATTTAAGAAAAATCTATGCTCCGTTATGTCTTCGTAGCAAGTCATAAATATAGCGATTCGTTAACAATTAGTGTGTCATAAATCTTCTTAAATACTACTTATGGAAAATGCTTCTGCCCGCAATCTTTGGGGCGATTTTTTAGACAAACACTTGGAGTTCGCCTCCGAAGATGCTCCCAAGGTGATTCATTTCTGCGATAATGAAAAGGATGCCAACATTTGTGCTGATTTGGTCTGCAAGGATGTTAAAAGAGCCACATCACATTCTCTTTTAGGGCTCCAACTCAGACACGAGGAACTGCCCCGAATTGGTGATTTTGCCGTGGTCACCGACTGGGCGGGCAAGGCAAAATGTGTCATCCGGACCACATCGGTTAGATTGATTCCTTTTTTCAGCGTTCGGGAAGAACATGCCCGATTAGAGGGAGAAGGTGATAAAAGTCTACAGCATTGGAAAGAAACCCATTGGGACTATTATACCCGTGAGCTTTCCGAATTTGGCAGAACACCGAGGGAAAGCATGATTATTGTTTTTGAGGAATTTGAAAATCTCTTTCAAAAATAATGGCCGCCCTTTGAGCGACCATCATCTTCATAATTTATAGCAAGGTAGCGTTAGTCCAATCCTACCCAAACATTGCCCTGTTTGTGCGATGCCACAGTACTTTCAATGAAATTAAGTCCGCGAACACCATCGGCCATGGTTGGGAATTCTCCATCATTGTATTCCTCTCCTCTAATGGCCCGTGCAACCCCTAGGTAGATGTTTGCCATGGCATCAAAAATGCCTTCGGGATGTCCGGGAGGTAGTTTGGTACCATCCAAAGATAATTTGGAATTGTACTGATGCCCTGGTTTGTAAACCTGAAGTGGTTCCGGGTCATTCAACCTGTATAGATAGTTAGGATTTTCCTGTTCCCATTTCAACCCCCCTTTTTGACCGTAAATGGCGATAGACAGTCCATTTTCTTCTCCAGTGGCCACCTGACTGGCCCTAATCACCCCTTTTACATGCTTGCCCATTCGAATCAATACCGTTCCATCCATATCCATTTGGTTGTCATCGTATAGGTAATTGAAATCGCACAGCAGTGATTCAACTTGCAATCCGGTGGTAAACTCTATCATATTAAAGGCATGTACACCAATATCGCCCATGCAAGAACTAATACCTGCTTTTTTTGGGTCTAACCGCCATACCGTGGAGCGTTTTTCCTTGTCATGGATTATCGGGTTCATCCATCCCTGATAGTATTGCGCATCCACTTTATGGACTTTTCCAATCACACCTTCCTTAATCATTTCGCGCATTTGGCGAACCATGGGATATCCTGTATAGGTATGGGTTACGGCAAAGACCGTTCCCGCCTTCTTCAGGGTATCTCGAAGAATTTTAGCTTCTTCGTATGTGGTGGTCATTGGTTTTTCGCAAATGACGTGAAACCCATTGTCCAAAAGCTTCTTAGCCATGGGGAAGTGTAAAAAATTGGGGGTCAATATGGAGCAGACTTGTATGCGCTCTTCCTTTGGAAGTTTTAACTCGGCCTCAACCAAGGCGTCCAAGTCATTATAGATACGATTTGTTGGAATGTCAATTTCTTGGGCAAACTTGATGCTTTCATCGTATTCTGCATTGAAGACCCCTCCGGTGATTACATAATTATCGTTAATGAAGGATGCCACTCTGTGCAATACCCCAATCAGGGAATCTCCCCCTCCTCCAAGTATTCCAAGTCTGATTTTTTTTGGCATAGATCTATTCTTTGTATTCTATTTCTTCATTTTTAAAAAGGATTGCAAAAAGTACCAGTACCACTGCGGCAAAAATAGCAGGGAAAGTCCAGATATGTTTCCAATCATGCACATTTTCAGATATCAAGTATGAATCTGTGATTTTTCCGGCCACCCAAAAACCAATCAGCATACCCACACCATAGGTGGCCAAAGTAATCAATCCTTGCGCCGCGCTTTTGTATTTTTCCCCCGCTTTGGAATCGGTATAAATTTGACCGGAAACAAAAAAGAAGTCATAGCAAATTCCATGAAGAGCAATTCCTATCAACAGCATAAAAGCAAGTTCGCCCCCGTCACCATAAGCAAATAGTAGGTAACGAACCGTCCAGGCGAGCATCCCGGCCAAAATGGTCATTTTAAATCCAAAACGTTTAAAGAAAAAAGGCAACAACAACATAAAAAGCACCTCAGATATTTGCCCAATGGTCATTTTACCCGCAGGATTGGTAACCCCAATCTCACCAAGAAACTGTCCTGCATGTTGATAATAAAACGCCAACGGAATACAGATGAGAATGGAAGCAATGAAAAAGATCAAGAAATTGCGATTCTTGAGTAGCTTAAGTGCCTCCAGTCCCAAGATGTCAGAGATAGATACCTTTTCTCCTTTAGAAGTTTTAGGAGGGGTTTTAGGCAGCGTAAAGCTAAAGATTCCCAATAGGGCCGATGCACCGGCGACCATCAGGAAAGTATTTTTTAGCAGTCCCTCCTGTACACCAACCTCGCTGTCCCATCCAAAATAACTGATGGCCAACCCTGCCACTATCCAGCCAATTGTGCCGAATACCCGAACGAAGGCAAATTCTTTCGAAGGATCCTTCATTTGGTTGAAGGCAACGGAGTTTACCAAAGCCAAGGTTGGCATATAAATGATCATGTAACCTAAAACATAGGGATAGAATGCTCCAAAATCCACGGCATTGGCTAATTGATACATTAAAACTGCACCTATCAAATGGGAAATTCCAAGTATACGCTCTGCATTGAAGTAGCGGTCCGCAATCATTCCAACAATAAATGGAGCGATAATGGCTCCCCATGACTGGGTGGAATAGGCCATAGCAATTTCCCCTGCGGAAGTTTTTAGTGTATTGGGTAAATAAATGCCCATAGTCACAAACCATCCACCCCAAATAAAGAACTCTAGGAACATCATAAGGGACAGTTGAAACTTTGTTGTTGAATTCATGGTATCAATTTAGTGGTTAGTTTGATTATCGTTTGTAAAAGATATAGTCCAAGGGTTCAGGAGCAAGTCCACTGGCTCTAAAGTCCATTAAAATCTGTCCCCGATGATGTGTGGAATGGTTCACTATATGGTAAAGAATATCTTTTAGTTCATTGGAAAAGGTCCGACCTTCGCTGTTTTCATAATCCACTCTTCTCGTAAAATCATCAGTGTTCGTTATAATTTCAAAGGATGTTCTTTGATTGTCATAGTGGATGTCACCCCATTTCGCCAAATCATGTATTTGCCATATGTCAAATTCTATTGGATTTGAAAGCATTCGTTGGTTCCAAATGTGATGCGCATTCAATATATGACTGAACAGCTTAATGCTCTGCTCTGGAATTTGTTCCATGGAAGTGCATTGCTCAATCAGTTTTCTGTTGCTATAGAAATTATAATCGAAGAGCTGTTGTAAAAATCCCTTCATAAGGTTTTTTTTAAGTCAAGGTGTCCATTGCGGTTTGCAATAGTTTTTTGGTAGCCATTATTCCATCTTTCTCGCTAAGCTCGTTCCCTTCATATTCAACTCCAATGAAACCACTGTATCCTGCGTTTTTCACAATTTGAAGCATTTTGGGGTAATCGATAACCGTTTCGTTGCCGTCCTCATCAAAATTATAAGATTTTGCACTTACTGCTTTGGCATACGGCATCAATTCCTCAACGCCTTTATACTTATCATACTCCTCCAGACATTTAGACTCATAATAAGACCCATCCTCCCGCTTGATGCAGAAATTACCAAAATCGGGCAGGGTGCCACAATTGTCCATATCAACTTTTTTCATCACCTCAACTAAAAGTTTGGCATTGGATGAGGGGCCTCCGTGGTTCTCCACGATAATGTTGATGTTTTTATCCTTGGCATAGGCAGCCAACATGCTTAACCCGTCCACAGAGGCATCGACCCAAAGGTCTGGGTCCATGACACCGTTTAAATTAACGCGTATGGAATGGCAGCCCATGGCGGCGGCGGCATCGACCCATTTGTGATGGTTCTCAACGTTCTTTTTTCTTTGGTCGGCACCTTCGGCAGCCAAGTCGCCTTGACCATCTACCATGATCAATAAATTTTCCAGTCCATGTTTCTTGCTTTCTGCATTACATCTATCCACAAAAGCTTGCATGGCCTCTTCAGAAAAATCACTCTTTTCCAGTTCTGAATAATAGAGGTAACTTACGTACTCTAACCCTTCAAATCCCCAATCTTTTGCCTTTTCTGCAAACAGGTAGGGGTCAACACCATCTTCTAATATCATCCTATGAATGGACCACTGTGCCAAGGAGAGTTTAAACAGAGGAGATGTCTGCTCTGCCATTGCATCCTCGGTTTTTGAAGCATCCTCTTCTTTTTTGTTATCAGTCTTACAGCTATAAATTCCAAACAGTGAAAGTGCGATGCCCGCTCTGGAACCATTCTGAATAAAATTTCTTCTTTTCATAGGATGCTAATTTGGCGATTTGCAGTGAATCCAAAAACTACAACGTTATAGTAGTGAATTCGCAATAAACATAGGGTTTAAATGTAGAAAATTAATTTAATAATTAATACATTTAGGAATTAAACAATACTCATAAATGAACAAATTTTATTACAACGAGGAGCAAGAATCCTATGATGCCATTGTGGTGGGAACGGGCATCAGCGGCGGTTGGGCCGCCAAGGAACTTTGTGAAAATGGCCTTAAAACTTTGGTCTTGGAGCGGGGCCCTATGGTAAAGCATCGTGAAGACTACCCCACTGCCAATAAAGACCTTTGGGATTTTCCACATGCTGGAGAGTTGCCCAAGGAAAAAGCGGCTCGACAGGAAAAGCAGGCCAGAACAGGGTATACGGTCAGAGCTCCTCATAATTTTTGGTTTGTAGACGATATTGATCATCCGTATAATGAAAAAAAGCGTTTCGATTGGATGCGTGGATACCATGTAGGAGGACGTTCCATAATGTGGGGAAGGCACAGTTACCGTTGGAGCGACCTCGATTTTGAGGCGAACAAAAATGATGGTATTGCCGTAGATTGGCCCGTGCGATATAAAGATATTGCTCCGTGGTACGACAAAGTAGAAAGCTATATTGGTGTATCAGGAGAAGCCTTGGGACTTCCACAACTGCCCGATGGGGTGTTCGAACCCATGATGGAATTGAACTGTTTGGAACAACACGTTCGGGAAAAAGTAGCTGAAAATTTTGATGGACGTGTTATTACCGCTGGGCGTGTGGCACACATCAATAGTGATAAAAAGTTTGAAGGTGATGGACGGGTGCGCTGTCAGTTTAGAAACCGTTGTATTCGAGGGTGTCCTTTCGGTGCTTATTTCAGTAGTGTGTCCTCAACCCTTCCTGCCGCTGAAAAAACTGGGAACATGACCCTTCGTCCCGATTCCATCGTACATGAGGTAATCTATGACCCAAATACCAAAAAGGCAACTGGTGTCAAAGTAATTGACAGAGAAACAAAAGAAGAGCATGTTTTTAACGCCAAGGTGATTTTCCTTTGTGCTTCAGCCATTGCTTCCACAGCAATTTTAATGCAATCAAAATCGGATAGATTCCCCGATGGTTTGGGCAATGACTCCGACCAACTCGGAAGAAACATTATGGACCACCATCTAAATGTAGGTGCTTCTGGAAAATTTGATGGTTTTGAAGATAAGTTTTACAAAGGCAGAAAACCGAATGGGGTATACGTTCCACGATTTAGAAATTTAGGAGGCAATTCCAATACAGATAAGTTCATACGAGGGTATGGGTACCAAGGTGGTGCCACACGCGATAATTGGGAAGATATTATTGCAGAAACATCGCATGGGAAAGACCTGAAGGAAGCCATATTAAAGCCTGGAGGTTGGAACTTCGGGATGGGTGGTTTTGGTGAGGTACTGCCTTACGAAGACAACCGAATGACCCTTGACTATGACAAATTGGACCAATGGGGTCTGCCTACAGTCACTTTTGACGCAGAACTAAGAGACAATGAATGGAATATGCGTGAAGATATAAAGGAGCAAGCGGTGGACATGCTCAAAATAGCTGGCTTAAGAGACGTTGAGCCTCATGACAATCCCGGTGCTTTGGGCCTTGGAATCCATGAAATGGGCACTGCTAGAATGGGACTCAATCCTAAAACCTCGGTGCTCAACGGATATAATCAAGTGCATGCGTGCAAAAATGTATATGTTACCGACGGGGCCTTCATGACCTCTGCTAGCTGCGTAAATCCATCGTTGACATATATGGCCTTTACGGCGAGAGCAGCCAACCATGCCGCACAAGAACTTAAAAAAGGAAATTTATAATGGAAAGAAGATCTGCGCTAAAAAATATGGGCATGGCTTTTGGCTATGTGGTAGCCACTCCGACACTCTTGGGAATATTACAGAGTTGTGAGAAGAAACCTGATTATGCAGAATGGGTTCCCAGTTTCTTTGACAAGGACAAGGGATATGCATTGGCCCAGACCGTCGACATAATCCTGCCCAAAACGGATACTCCCTCGGCAACTGAAATTAATGTCCATGGCTTCATTGATGCATTCATGGCCGAAGTTTTACCAGATGAACAACGGGATTTTGTGAAAATGAAAATGGACAAATTCTATGAAAAGGTCTTAATGAATTCTGGAAAGGAATCTTTGATGGATGTCGATTCGGAAGATATAGAACCTACGTTGAAGACCTATTTGAAAAAACGGAGTGAAGAAGACGAAGAATCACATATTGAAAGCATAAATAGCTATATGGAAGCTATAATGCAAGGCGGTGAAGCTTCACTTGATGATGATGTGGCCTGCTTTTCCTTTGCCAACGATATAAGGGATATCACCATCTGGGCCTACAAGTCTTCTGAGTATATTGGTGAAGAAGTATTGGCATATTTGCCCATCCCTGGGGAATATATCCCCTGCGAAGATGTGAATGTGCTGACTGGTGGAAAGGACTGGTCTGTGAAACGTTAAAGGCCATAGCCATAAATATAAAAAAGCCTCCTAAAAGGAGGCTTTTTTATTGTTGGCGTGTTTGCACAGCGCAAAAAAAATACCTCGGATGCCTTTCTTGTGGGGTGGACTTTCCGAGGTATTAAAATCAATAAACACTATCACATGCTAAACCAGTTTAGCACCAAATTATGATCCGCACATCAAGCAATCATCATCTGCTTGACCTTCCTTAGACCGCGCAATCAATTCTTTCATTTCAGCTTCCGTCATAGGCTTCACATCCATCTCTTGTTGTACCACAGGGGTGGTTTCTACTTTTAATGCCTTTGCCGCCACAGCTTCTACTTCCGCATCTGCGGCAACACTAACGGGCACTTCTTTCTTTTTGGTATTGTCCAAGGTAAACTTGATGGCATCCACGGCAGCTTTGGTCCTTAGGTAATACATTCCTGTTTTTAAACCACTTTTCCATGCATAAAAGTGCATTGAAGTCAGCTTGGAATAGTTCGCATTTTCCATGAAGAGGTTCAAGGATTGGCTTTGATCGATAAAATAACCACGTTGCCTACTCATATCAATGATGTCCTTCATACTGAGCTCCCAAACAGTTTTGTAGAGTTCTTTGATTTCATCTGGAATTGCATCAATGTGTTGAACCGAACCGTTGGCTCTCATCAATTCTTGTTTAAGACCTTCGTTCCAAAGATTCAATTTTACCAAATCTTCCAAAAGGTGCTTGTTCACCACAATGAACTCACCTGACAATACCCTTCGTGTATAAATATTGGAGGTATAGGGTTCAAAACATTCGTTGTTGCCCAAAATCTGAGAGGTGGATGCGGTCGGCATTGGAGCTACCAAAAGGGAATTTCGCACACCATGTTTTTTAACATCTTTTCGGAGCTTGCCCCAATCCCATCGACCGGATAGTTCTTCATCTTTGATTCCCCATAAATTATGCTGAAACTCTCCCTCGGCTATTGGAGATCCTTTATAGCTGGAATAAGGGCCTTCTTCTTTGGCAAGTTCCATGGAAGCAGTTGTAGCCGCAAAATAAAGGGTTTCGAATATTTCTTGGTTCAATTTCTTGGCCTCATCACTGGTAAATGGTAATCGTAACATGATGAAAGCATCAGCAAGACCTTGTACGCCCAAACCTATGGGCCTATGCCTCATATTGGAATTTTCCGCTTCTTTTACAGGATAAAAATTGCGGTCTATTACTCGGTTCAAGTTTTTGGTTACTCGTTTGGTGACCTTAAAAAGCTCTTTGTGGTCAAACTCTCCCTTTTTGATGAACATGGGCAACGCAATGGATGCCAGATTGCACACAGCTACTTCATCTGGCGAGGTGTATTCCAAAATTTCTGTGCAAAGGTTTGAGGAACGAATAGTACCTAAATTCTTCTGATTGCTCTTTCTGTTGGCTGCATCTTTGTAAAGCATATAAGGAGTTCCCGTTTCAATTTGGGATTCCAATATCTTTTCCCACAGTTCTCGGGCTTTTATGGTCTTACGGCCTTTTCCTTTGGCTTCATATTCGGTATAGAGTTTTTCAAACTCTTCGCTATGCGAATTGTACAGTCCGGGGCACTCATTGGGACACATCAACGTCCATTCGCCATCGGCCTCTACTCTTTTCATGAACAAATCAGGAATCCACATGGCATAGAACAAATCACGGGCTCGCATTTCTTCTTTTCCATGATTCTTTTTCAAATCCAAAAAGTCAAAAATATCAGCATGCCACGGCTCTACATAAATGGCAAAGCTTCCCTTTCTTTTTCCACCACCTTGATCAACATATCTGGCAGTATCATTAAATACGCGGAGCATGGGTACAATCCCATTGGAGGTTCCGTTGGTTCCAGCGATATATGATCCGGTGGCCCTAACGTTGTGGATAGACAATCCAATTCCACCTGCTGATTGTGAAATTTTTGCGGTTTGCTTTAAGGTGTCATAAATACCATCGATGCTATCTTCTTTCATCGTCAAAAGGAAGCAGGAGGACATTTGTGGTTTTGGAGTCCCTGAGTTGAATAGTGTTGGCGTAGCGTGGGTAAAATATTTTTTGGACATCAACTCATAGGTCTCAATGACGGAATCCAAATCATCCAAATGTATTCCCACAGCTACTCGCATGAGCATGTGCTGGGGACGTTCTGCTATTTTCCCATTGATCTTGAGAAGATATGAACGCTCCAATGTCTTGAAGCCAAAATAATCATACCCAAAATCCCTGTTGTAGATTATGGTGGAATCCAAGATGTCGGCGTTTTCTGAAACCACTTTATATACCTCGTCGGACAAGAGAGGGGCTTTCTTCCCTGTTCTAGGATTAACGTACTCGTACAAATCCTTCATGGTTTCAGAGAAGGATTTTTTAGTGTTCTTATGTAAGTTTGAAACGGATATTCGTGCAGCCAGTTTTGCGTAATCTGGATGTGTGGTGGTCATAGTAGCGGCAATTTCAGCGGCCAAATTGTCCAGTTCAGAGGTGGTTACCCCATCATAAAGGCCTTCAATGACCCTCATCGCCACTTTTACCGGGTCTACCAAATTGTTGAGCCCATAACAAAGTTTTCTTACCCTGGCCGTGATCTTATCAAACATTATCGGCTCTTTTCTTCCGTCTCTTTTAATTACATACATGTTCTACTAGTGTTTTAAGTGATATGTTGGTTATACCAATTTGCATTTGTGTGCAGCGAAAATACACTGCATGGTTAAGATCAAATAAACCCTTGAGGCGGGGGTTTGTTTTTTATTAAAAGTCCGCGTCGAAACTTATCTTTTGCGAATCTGCATCCTTTTCTTTGTTGAGCACTCCCGCTTTCTGGTATTCGGACACCCGTTTTTCAAAGAAATTTGTCTTCCCTTGAAGTGAAATCATATCCATGAAATCGAATGGATTGGTCGAATTGTAGACCTTTTCACATTGCAGTTCCACCAATAATCTATCCGTTACAAACTCAAGGTATTGGGTCATCAACTTTGAGTTCATCCCGATAAGGCTTACCGGCAACGATTCGGTAATGAATTCCCTTTCTATGTCCAAAGCATTCGTAAGGATTTCGGTGATGCGCTCTTTAGACACTTTGTTCACCAAATGGTTGTTATGTAGGTGCACGGCATAGTCGCAGTGCATTCCTTCATCCCTTGAGATCAACTCATTGGAAAAAGTGAGTCCTGGCATCAAACCTCTTTTCTTCAACCAGAAAATGGAACAGAAAGCTCCGGAAAAGAAAATACCTTCTACGGCTGCGAAAGCTATCAAACGTTCAGCGAAGCTTGGCGAGTCAATCCATTTAAGCGCCCAATCGGCTTTCTTTTTGATGGCAGGAAAATTTTCGATGGCCTTGAAAAGAATTCCTTTTTCTTTTTCATCTTTCACATAGGTGTCGATGAGTAGAGAATAGGTTTCTGAATGGATGTTTTCCATCATAATCTGAAATCCGTAGAAAAATTTAGCCTCGGAATACTGTACTTCGTTTACAAAGTTTTCTGCCAAATTTTCATTTACAATTCCATCCGATGCGGCAAAAAAGGCCAGGATGTGCTTGATGAAATACCGCTCATCATCACTCAATTTGTTGTTCCAGTCCGCTAAATCCTGGTGGAGGTCAATTTCCTCCGCCGTCCAAAAACAAGCCTCACATTTTTTGTACCATTCCCATAGATCATGGTGTTGAATCGGAAAAATTACAAATCGGTCTTCATTTTCTTGCAAAATAGGCTCGTGGGCAGTAGACATAGTGTTCTGTTTAAAAAAATTAATGAATTCGGACTGAAAGTTACCTTGCGGTAGGGACTTACAAAGATTCAAAAATGTTAGGGAATTGTAAAGTTTGTTTGGGCAGAAAGAGCTCAAAGTTTTTAACACAAACTGTTGAAATCTAGGATGGCCAGTGATGTTCGTTGGGCTTCTGCCATTGTAATTGTTAGGAAGTTTTTTTTTGAAGGTTGAACAAGAAAAAAAGACCAAAAAGTATATTTCGATATACTCTTTGGTCTTGTTCATGAATGGATATTACGCACTATGTTGCGTTTGTTCCCTATTACCAACCTGTACGGCCACTTCGTTCTTTTCCATGTGTTGGAAATGGTTCTAGGTAGTTCCCCCGAAACCCAAAACCCATCCTCGATGGTCCAGCCGAAGCTATTTTTTACAAGCGGTTCCCATTAAAAAGGAGATTGGTTGCTCGGCCGTACGGTTCTTTGGTAATATGTTATGAACTTATTTAGGTTGGACCTCGTTGTCTCGGAGTCCATGTTTCATTGCAAAAGCAAAGCAGCCAAAACCAGCGCCATCACAAATACAACAAATAGTATGGCACATCTTTTCATAATGACTTTTTGAATGTTTTTCTTTAGACAGGGCCAAGTTAACGAAGCAAGTGTCCAAGGTTTTGTTGATTTGTATGGACGGTCCTGTTTTTTGTATAATCGGTCCTTTCATTTTTTATTAAGAACGCATTGTTTTTAATTTTCACAGATTACACCCTGCTCCTTATCGAATTCCACGTGTTGTCCTTTTCTATCCAGTTATACGCGCAAAATGTCCATTAGCACATAATTTTGAAAACTGTATACATAATAATCCTAAATTTGGATTGTATTACTATTTTAAGGATGTTAGAAGCTGTTATTGTCGATGATGAGGTAAAGGCACTTCAAAGCTTAAGTTGGGAACTGACCAACCTAAGCGATGAGGTGGACATTGTTGCTTCTTTTACGGATGCCCACGAGGCTTTGAAGTATCTTGAGCAGAACACCCCGGATTGTCTCTTCTTGGATATTGAAATGCCTGCCATGGACGGCTTTCAGTTCATCAAAAATTTAAAGAACAAAAATTTTCCCGTGGTCATCACCACAGCCTACAATCAATATGCGCTCAAAGCCTTGAAGAATGAGGCCATAGACTATCTGCTAAAACCGATTGATACGGATGATTTGGAACTTACCATTGCCAAAATAAAAAAATACAACGCCAAGAACTTTACGGCTGAGAAACTGGAAAAAATCCTGTTGAACTTCAATGCAGAATCGCACAACAAAAAAATCACCATCAACACGGATGGCAAATTAGTGTTCCTGAACAGTGATGACATTCTTTACGCAGAATCTGACGGAAATTACAGCACGCTTTTTTTGAGTGATGGGCACAAAATGTTGCTGACAAAAAAATTAAAAGAAGTAAACGCCATTTTGCCAGAAAACAGTTTCTTCAGAATCCATAACTCCTACATCATCAACCTGAACAAAATAAAGGAGTTTCTTAAAACGGACGGCTATGTTGTGCTCGAATCCAATCATAAAATCCCTGTTTCCCGGCAAAAGAAATCCGACTTTTTGGATATGCTGTAACTTCCCCCTTACCTGTGTTCAATATTGACCATTTTACCATAACGAAATCATTTCTGCTGCAAAAGGTTGTTCCGGTGGCCCTTTTTGCGCTCTTTTCTTTGCGCCCGGCTCACTCCCAAAAAATTCCTGAATCTTTTAGGAGCAAAACCGAAAAACTGGTCAAAATGGCCCCAAAGACTTACTTGTCACTGGATACAGACCTCAAGTCCGAAAAAAGGGATACCACCTTGCTTCGTTATTTTGCAAACAAGGCCAAAGAAGCAAATTATCTAGAAGGTCAAGCCTATGCCCTTAACCAAATAGGCACCAAGTATCGGAACATCTCTCAATTTAAAAAAGCAGCTGACCTGCATACGGAGGCTTTGCAGCTATCTGAAAAAGCCAACAGTACAGAGCTTAAGGTGCTCAGTTTGAACATGCTGGGAGTTGTCTATAGGCGAACGGATGCCATCAAAACAGCCCTGGATTACAACCAAAAGGCTTTGGAATTGGCCGAACAGGTAGAGAATCCCTCACATCATATTAGAAGAAGCATCAATGTTTCTTTGAACTGTATTGGCAACCTTTACCAAACCCTAGAGCAATACGATTTGGCCATCATGCAGTTTAGAAGAGCCCTTAAACTTGAAGAGGAACTTGGGAACAAACTGGGGTTGGCCATAAATCATCAGAATATTGGTGATTGCTTGGAAGAAAAAGGAGACTTGGAAGGTGCCCTGGAGAATTATAGAAAGTCTTTGGCCTATAACGAAGAAATCAATTCTGATATTGGAAGGGTCATTTGCAAAAATAGTTTGGCACAGGTATATCTTAAACAGGATATGCCCTACGCAGCACTGGTGCTTTTAGAGCCGCTTCATGAGCAATCAAAATCCATTGGAGATTTTTATATAACCTCGTCCGTTTTTATAAATACGGGATGGGCGCATACCGTTTTGGGTGAATACGACAAAGCAGAACAGTTTATTGAAGAGGGTTTGGAAATGGCCCAAAATCACAATATGCCCAGCAACGTACTCTTTGGTCTTCAAAAACGCTCAGCATTGGAAAGCAAAAGAGGCAATTTTAAAGAGGCTTATGAGTACTACAAGAAGGCCGATGAATTTGATCGTGAGATTTCCAGTGCCACCAACCTAAGGTACATGAACGACATTATTGTGCGCTATGAAGCGGACAAGAAGAACAATCAAATTTCCGTACTGGCCAAGGAAAATGAGATTGTTCGATTAAGGCTCCGAAAAAACCAGACCACCCTTTTGGTCAGCGCCCTTATTGTGGGTCTGGTTGCATCCATTCTGTATATTTTGTACCGTCAGTACCAGAATAAGAACGAGAAAAGAGTACTAAGTCTGGAACAGAATATGTTGCGAAGCCAAATGAACCCGCATTTTTTGTTCAACTCGTTAAACTCCATTAAACTTTACATCATCAACAATGAACAGAAGAACGCCGTTCATTATCTGAACAAGTTTTCAAAATTGGTTCGGAAAATACTGGAAGCCTCCTCGGTAAAAGAAATTTCATTGGAAGACGAGTTGGAAACCGTAGAGCTGTACATGAATATCGAAAACATCCGGTTTTCCAATGAAATTGATTTTAAAATCACCTTAGATGATGATATCAATCCCGATGTGATCAAAGTACCTTCGTTGACCCTGCAGCCCTTTTTGGAAAATGCCCTGTGGCACGGTCTTTCTCCCAAAAAAGGAGAGAAAAAAATCCATATTCATGTGAAAAGAAAGAACAAGAACCATGTTTCCATCGAAATTGAGGATAATGGTGTTGGCCGCGGAGCTGCTGAAGTCAACAAAGAAAAAAGGGTGCTAAAAAGAAAATCGGTAGGCATTCGGATCACCAAAGAGCGTTTGGCCAACTTCGCCAAAGACTATCAAAACAACTTTGATGTGGATATTGTGGATTTGTTCGATGACAACGGAAACCCCAAAGGAACCAAGGTAGTTCTTGACATTCCTACCGTTTAGCAGTCTGTGAAGCTACTTCTTCCAACTCCTTGTACCATGCCTCGCCAAATTTTCGCATCAGTGCCTCTTTTACGAACTTGTAGATGGGCACTTTCAACTCTTTTCCCAAACTGCATGCTGCATCACAGATTTCCCACCGATGGTAATTTACAGCTGTAAAAGAAGAGTACGCTTTTGTTCTTACGGGATACAAATGGCAGGATATGGGCTTTTTCCATTGGGTAGCTCCAGCTTCATGAGCGGCTTCCAAACCACATTTGGCTATACCCGATTCTGAAAAAGTGACGTAGGCACATTCCCTGTTCTCGACCAAAGGGGTCTCCCATTCGCCATCCTCCCCTTTTACAAAAGTCCCTTGCTGTTCAATGGCCCTTATTCCCTCTGGCCTTAGATAAGGTTTCACATTTTCAAAAATCTGCTCTAGCATTTCGGTTTCCAAATCTTCTAAGGGGGCACCATATTCGCCCCCTACACAACACGCACCTTTGCACGCATTCAAATTGCAAACAAAATCATGCTCAATTATTTCCTCTGAAACAATGGTTTTTCCGATTTGGAACATTGGATGGGACAATTTTCAGCAAAGGTAACCCAAAACAAAATTTTGATGTTTTCTATACCTTATTTTATCATCCAAAAGTCTTTTTTACACGTAAATTTGCCAATCTAAAAAGTAAGTCGATGAATTTGAACTTTAAGGAAATAGCAACGGCTGGGATGATTCTTTTTGCCGTTATTGACATTGTGGGCAGCATCCCGATAATTATATCACTACGCAAAAAGGTGGGACATATACAGTCGGAAAAGGCATCGATAGTAGCCGCATGTATTATGGTTGCCTTTCTCTTTGTGGGAGAACGTATTTTGCACCTCATTGGAATCGACGTCAATTCTTTTGCGGTAGCAGGGGCGTTCATCATTTTCTTTTTGGCCATTGAAATGATTTTGGGCATTACCCTTTATAAGGATGACGAACCAGAAACAGCCTCCATAGTACCTATAGCATTCCCCCTTATTGCTGGAGCGGGCACCCTTACTTCCCTATTGGCACTTCGTGCTGAGTATCATGTGGAGAATATCATCGTGGCCATTATTCTAAACACTATCTTTGTGTATATCGTTCTTAAATTCAGTGCCAAAATAGAAAGGGTTTTGGGAAAGAATGGCCTCAGTGTTATCCGTAAGGTTTTTGGAGTAGTGCTTTTGGCCATTGCGGTAAAGCTTTTTGCTGCGAACATAAATCAACTTTTGGCCCAATAATTAATGTATAGTCATGAACAAGACATTGAGTATAATACTAATTGTTCTAGCCCTTGGCTTGATTGCCTATAATGTAACTTTGGTAGACTTTGAAAATCCTTTCCAAGGAGACAGCACTATAGCATTGATCGGGATTTTGGCCTCATTATGCGCCGTGGTCCTGTTGCTGATTTTTATTGCCTCAAAGAAAATTGAGAAAAAGTTAAAAGAGGATTAATTCTCTACATGTGAAATTTCGGCCCCTGCGGGTTTTATTTCTAAAGCATCCAGGGCTTTCACCTTTTTCAACATGGCATCGTGTTCACCTTTGATTTGTGCAGAAATGTTGGGTGAGAACAGTTGTTCGGCAATATTGGCTTTGAGGTAAGCCTTTATTTTCTCCTCCTGGGCATAAAAGTCAAGCCTGATTTTTCGGTTCAGGACGAAGTCGATAAAATTGTCGAACAGAATATCGTCAACCCTGAACTCTTCCAAGAATTGATTTTTTGTATAATCGGCATAACGATTTCTGTCCTCTTCCAGGTGTTCAAAGATAAATCGGGAGAAAAACTGATAGGTGTCATCCATACTTTCTATGGCTTCTTCCTCATTACTGCCAATGGGCACAAAAACGTCTGGAATAATTCCCCCTCCCCCGTAGACCACTTTACCTTTTGGAGTTACAAATTTCAGGGAATCGGCCACTTTAATACTGTCCACAGAAATCATTTCTCCAGAACGATACCGTTCCATAAATTTTTGATAGTAATCCCGATGGCCATTTTCATACGATTTTTGGATGGACCGCCCAGTTGGAGTATAGTATCTTGAAACTGTCAAACGGACGGCAGAACCGTCTCCTAGATCCATTTCCCTTTGCACCAATCCCTTGCCAAAAGAGCGTCTGCCCACAATGGTTCCAATATCGTTGTCCTGCAAGGCCCCAGCAATGATTTCACTGGCCGATGCCGACCGTTCATTGATTAAAACGTATACTGGCTTGTCCTCAAAATCGCCTTTGTCCGTAGCATAGGCTTTCTTTATTCTTCCCTTTTTGTTCTTGGTAAAAAGAATCAGTTTGTCCTCCTCCAAAAACTCGTCCGTCAACTTTTCGGCAATGCCCAAATACCCTCCTGGATTATCCCTAAGGTCCAGCACTAGCTTTTCGGCCCCTCGTAACTTAAGCTTTCTTAATGCATCTTTGAATTCATTAAAGGTAGATTCGGCAAAACGGTTAATTTTTAAATAGCCCATATCTTTAGTGAGCATGTAATAAGCCACCACGCTTTTGATTGGGATTTTGTTTCGGGTCACCGTTACATCCATGAAGCGGTTCTCCGTTTTTCGAAAAACTTTCAGGTCTACCTTGGTACCTATTCTTCCTTTCAATTTGGAGACTACGGTATCGTTTGGTATTCTTTTTCCAAATAAGGTGTCCTTGTCGGCCATTAAAATGCGATCGCCTGGCATAATTCCGGTGATATAGCTTGGACCGTTTTTGATGGTGCGGATTACCGTGATGGTATCGCGAAACATATAGAAACTGATTCCGATTCCTCCAAAATCACCTTTCATGTTCTCAGACACTTCCTGCATTTCACTCCTAGGAATATATACCGAATGGGGGTCTAGTTTTCCAAGTATATTATTTACGGTGACATCGACAATACTATCGGTGTCCACATCATCGACATATTCATAATCGATGTAGTCAATCAATCGGTTCAGCTTGTCTTTCTTGGAATTTGTGGAAAAGAGTCTTTCCGGGGTGTCGTTAAAATGGAGCTTGCCCCCAATAAAAACACCAAGGGCCACCGCAAGGGCGAACAATGTGGGCCATAAATAACTATTTTTCTTTTCCATGGGGCTTAATAATCTATACCATTTCCTCCAAAATGGGCAAATGGTGGGTTTGTACTCCGGCTCTTTCCAAAAACTTCAAACCGGAGTCATCTTTATAGGTTTTTTGGTACACCACACGTTTTATGCCAGATTGATGAATCAATTTACTACATTCCCGGCAAGGAGATAGTGTTATATATAATGTGGCTCCCTCACAGGATTGGGTTGATGAGGCCACTTTTGAAATGGCATTGGCCTCTGCATGCAGCACATACCATTTTGTATATCCTTCGTCATCCTCACAAAAATTCTCAAAACCAGTAGGTGTGCCATTATATCCATCGGATATGATCATACGATCTTTTACAATGATCGCCCCTACCTGCTTTCTTTTGCAATAGGATAGTTTGCCCCATTCCTGGGCCATGCGCAAATAGGCCTTATCGTATTTCTCTTGTTTTCCTTCTTTCATTTTGAAATTAAACGGACAGTAAACTAAAGATACCTGCTTTGGCAGACCCATACAACCTTATTCGATTAAATTTAACGAAGGCCCTATGATGGAAACGTGGCGATGAGCAAGGGTATTGTAATGGCAATGACTAAAATTGATGCCAAAGTGATAAATACGGGCCTTTTTACTTTCAAAAAGTCCAAAAACAAGAATGCCAAGGCAAGTACTACCAAAATAATAGTTACCTGGGCAATTTCTATTCCTGTTGCAAAACCCAATAACGGGGTGAGCTTATCTTCCTCCTCTGCCATGAGCATTTTAAAGTAATTGGAAAACCCGAAACCGTGAATCAATCCGAAAAAAGCCGTTGCCGCAACATGAAGCCATAGACCTACTTGCATCGCTTCTTTGAACACATAGGTAAAATTGAACAGCGCTGTCAACATAATGGTCACGGGAATCAAAAATTCTATGATGCCCACATCGACCGTAAATATTTCATAGACCGACAGCCCAAGCGAAACACAGTGCGCAATGGTAAATATAGTGGTCAAAATCACAACCCGTTTCCAATACTTAAAAGTGAATGGAATCGCCAAGGCTGAAAGAAACAGAATATGGTCATAAGCGCCAAAATCCAATACATGATTCAATCCCAATTTAATGTAAAACCAAAATTCTTGCATATCCTTTTCTATGAAATTCCTCGTTCTTTTTGAATGGTGTCGTAGGCCTTTTGCACTTCCTTGAACTTCTCCTCGGCTCCTTTTTTTATGGCTTCATTTTCAGTGACCACACGATCGGGATGGTATTTTTTGGCCATACGTCGGTACGCCTTTTTTACCTCTTCATCTGTAGCTGTTTTTTCAATTTCAAGAATCTTGTACGCATTGTCCGCCGATTTGATAAACATGGCCATAATACTCTCAAAATCATATTGCCCCACCCGAAGGTAACCAGCCAATTCACGTAATTTATTTACTTCCGCTTTACTTATTTGTCCGTCGGCCTGAGCGATGCCAAATAGGAAATGAATCAATTGTAACCTCACTTCGTAGCGTGTACGTTGCACTAAATAAGAACAAATTCGTTGGGCGGAAATTTCCCTTTTTTTGATTACATCATTAAAGGTCCTAAAAATGGCATTGGCCTTCTCCTTGCCATAGGTGCTGATAAAATATTGACGCACATAATCCAACTCCCGTTGACTTACCGTTCCGTCTGCTTTAATGACAATGGAGCACAATGATAAAAGATTCAGCTCAAAATCGGCGGGGGATACCGTTTGTCTGGTAAAATCTTCAAATAGGGTACTCCCTTGCCTGGACCCTCCGAGACCATCCAAAAAACTTCCGACAATAAATCCCAGTATCGCTCCAGGTAGTCGAAAAAGAAAATATCCAAGCACAGCGGCAACCCACTTAATCATTCTTCTAAAATTTAAAGCCCAAATATAGGGTTTTGACCAACAAGGAAAGCTTTACAGGATGTTAACGATGGTGAAAAAAATGCTGTAAAAACCGTATCTTTGAAACCCAAACAAAAAAATAGACTATGTATCCAGAAGAATTGGTTAAACCCATGCGAGAGGACTTGGCTTCTGCCGGGTTCGAAGAACTATATACCAGTGAAGCGGTTGAGAACGCACTTAAACAAGATGGTACCACATTGGTCGTGGTAAATTCCGTTTGTGGTTGCGCAGCGGCCAACGCCAGACCTGCTGCAAAATTAAGTTTGCAAAATGAAAAAAATCCAGACCATTTGGTAACTGTATTTGCCGGAGTAGACATGGAAGCCGTCGAAACAGCACGAAACCACATGGTGCCTTTTCCTCCATCATCACCTAGTATGGCCCTTTTCAAGGACGGTGAGTTGGTACACATGATTGAAAGACACCATATTGAAGGAAGACCCGCCGAATTGATTGCCGAAAACCTAATGGAGGCCTACAACGAATTTTGCTGATTAATCCCTTTCTATAAAAAAACAAGCCACCCTTAAAGGGTGGTTTTTTATTTTTACATCAAATATTGGCATTACCAAACAATGTTACCATGGCAAAATTGCTTTCTTATCTTTTGACCATACTTTTCTTTCTCTTTTTTGGATTGACGTTGATCATCTTCCATCCCATCCAGTGGTTTTGCCTAAACGTTTTAGGATATAGTGCGCATAAGCAAAGTGTTTCCATTTTAAACTGGTTTCTTATGCGATGTACCAATATTCTGGGAACGCGATATACGTTTGAAAACCAACATGAAATTCCAACTGATCGGCCATTAATTATAGTCTCCAATCATCAGAGCATGTATGATATCCCTCCCATAATTTGGTACATGCGGAAGCACCACCCAAAGTTTGTGAGCAAGATGGAGTTGGGAAAAGGAATTCCGAGTGTGTCTTTTAATCTTAGGCATGGAGGTTCCGTGTTGATTAATAGGAAAGACCCCAAGCAATCCATTGCCCAGTTGGAAAAGCTAGGAACATACATTGAAAAACATAACAGAAGTGCAGTTATTTTCCCTGAAGGAACTCGGAGTAGAAACGGAATCCCCAAAACTTTCCGCACCACAGGCCTAAAGGTTCTAATGCAAAATGCACCTTCGGCACTTGTGGTACCAATCAGCATCAACAATTCTTGGAAATTGCTCCGTTATGGAAAATTTCCGATGGGCCTGGGCAACCATTTAAAGTTCAAGGTTCATAAACCTTTGGAAAACCAGGAGCCTCCGGAAAAGATAATCGCTCAGGTAGAGGAGCAAATTACAAAGCATGTAAAGCCTTAGCATGGAAGATACAAATCTTATAAAGCGCACCATCTCCTTTGTAAAAGAGACTCTTAAAAACGCGGAGGGCGGACACGATTGGTTCCATATTGAAAGAGTTTTCCGTACAGCAAGAATCATTTCCAAAGAGGAAAAAGTAGATGCTACAGTAGTTGAACTGGCAGCTCTGCTTCATGATATTGCCGACCCGAAATTTCATAACGGGGACGAGGAAATTGGTCCGGAAACTGCCCAAAATTTCATGGAATCTGAGGAAATTGACAAGGATGTTGTAGTTCATGTGGTCAGCATCATAAAACAGATGTCGTTCAAGAACAGTTTAGAAACTAAGACAAATACATTCTCGTCGAAAGAACTACAAGTGGTTCAGGATGCTGACAGATTGGATGCCCTGGGTGCCATTGGCATTGCACGTGCTTTTAATTATGGTGGCTATAAGAACAGACCCTTATACAATCCTGATGTTCCCCCAAAATTCAATATGTCCAAAGAAGAATATAAAAATACCAAGGGCCCGACCATAAATCACTTCTATGAAAAATTACTGTTGCTGAAAGACAAAATGAATACAGAAACAGGGAAAAAACTTGCCATTAAAAGACATGAGTTTATGCTGACTTTTCTAGAGCAATTCAAAAACGAATGGGAATCCCTTGAACCCATTGACTAAATTCGTCGGCCTTAACTAAAACATCTGATGGCTACTTTGAGGGCAATCCCCGTGTAAGCCAGCCCCCTTTGTTCACAGTGGCAATCGAGTAAGGTGTGATCCAAAATAAACCAAACGTATAAAGAATACTATACGAATATGCCCAAAAGGATTCTGACAAATTATACCGTCTCGCATAGAAAATGACCGGAAAGGTAGTGAACAACAAAACCCCAAACAAAGTAGAGCTTAAAAACAATATGGGATGTGAAAATACAAAGAACAGCATGAATGCCATTGCTGGGTAACTCATCATTATGTCCACGGATTGACTTATGAACAGCAGCCTTGCGCCGAATTTGGAATCTTTTCTAAAATTGGTAAAAACATATTTGGACATGGCAATGTTTTCCCTAACATTGCTTCTTCCCCATCGGATAAACATTTTATAGAGTCCCCTATAGTTCTCGGGTACCTTAGTATATGCATAGGCATTTCGCTGGAAGAGCACATGATGCCCCCGTTTCAATATCATGTTGGTCAAAGCACGGTCTTCTCCTATATCCGAAAGCTCACCCATAAAGGTTTGATCCATCCATTCTGTAAGACAGTCCATTACGGCCGACCTCCTATATGCGGCTAGGGCTCCAGGAGTGCACAATACGGTGCGTAAGTTGCTCTCCACTGAACGAACGAACTCGAAACTTAAAACAAAACTGACATCCAGCATTTTTGGAAGTAACGCCCGCTCGTTGTTCAGCACCCTGATATTTCCGGCAACTGCTCCACATTCAGAATTGGTCACCAAAGGACTTACCAAATTTCTTAAAGTATCCTGATTAACCACGGAATCACTGTCAACCGTGACGAAAATTTCTCCCACACCTTCTTTAAAGCCATGGTTCAAGGCATGTTTCTTCCCTTTATTCTCGGGTTGCTTGTATATGGTCAATGTATTTCCTAGTGCTTCTTTGGCTTCCTGAATCCAATGCCAAGTATCATCCTCACTGCCATCATCAATGGCTAAGAGCTGAAGTTTTTCCTTCGGGAAATCGCTCTCAGCCAGGCTCATTAGTGTATGCCATACTTGTTTACCTTCATTGTATGCCGGCACAATTACAGTACATGTGGGAAGCTCTTCATCTTTTACTGATTTGATGGGCCTGTATTTGAAGTAATGATAGAGCGTATATAAAAAGAAACATGCTTTGAACACAAACAATGCACCGCTGAAAATGAGAAACGCAAACCCTAATCTTGATTGCATTTGGTGTGTATTGAAAAGTGTAAAGTCATTTTGTAAAATATGAACCAAGTAGGCAGATCCAATCATTAGAACAAACGTGCTTCCCAATACAAAAACACCCCATGGATCAGCAGAATCAAGAAAGTTTTTTACTCTATTAGACCATTTGGACTTGTTTTCCACAGCGTGGTAAAATTTCATTTTCATGTTGTTTCAATTATCTTTTTGGTTACTCAGAATTCTAAAATGGGATGTCAACATTCACATTTACGAGTGAATCGGAATTTTAGATTTTGACTATTGGTTTTTAACGCATCTCTAACATCAAAGTGGCATCAATATCCATGCACATGAGCTACGACTAAGAATACGATTCATTGTAATTTGATGAAAAGGCCGATTTAAGCTTCATGTTTTTTGTATCTTGATTAGCTCAAAATCCAATATCAGATGCAAAGAAGAAAGTTTCTTAAAAATGCTGCGGCCGCCTCCGCGGCTTTTTCCATTGTACCAAGTCACGTACTTGGAAAATCACACGTACCGCCCAGCGACACCCTTTATGTAGGTGCCTTTGGTGTTGGCGGTCGTGGAAATGGCGTCATCACTGGTATGGCGGCCACGGCAAAAGTTAAATTTGTTGCCTTCTGTGATGTGGACGACCGGCGCGCCCAACCTACATACGAGCTATTTCCCGATGTAAAAAAATTTAAGGACTTCCGGAAAGTGTACGACAAGCATCTAAAAGACATTGACGCGATAATGGTAGCCACTCCAGACCACACACATGCGAGCATAGCTCTTCCCTTTATGCGTGAAAAGAAACATGCCTATGTCGAAAAGCCTTTGACCCATAATATTCGTGAGGCCCGTTTGATGACACAAGTGGCCTCCGAAAACGGGATTGTTACCCAAATGGGCAACCAAGGAGCTTCCAGCGATGACAGTCGTATAGCTCGCGAATGGGTGGAATCTGGAATAATAGGCAAGGTACATACCATCGATTGTTGGACAAACAGACCCGTTTGGCCACAGGGAGTGCCCGTTCCTACCGAAAAACATCGTGTACCTAGGGAATTGGATTGGGATCTTTGGTTGGGACCCGCCACCACACGCGATTATAATGATGCCTATTTGCCCTTCAAGTGGCGGGGTTGGTGGGATTTTGGCACAGGCGCTTTGGGGGATATGGGTTGTCATATTATGGAAACCCCTTTCAGTGTTTTGGACCTCAGCTATCCAACAGAGGCAGAAGCCAGCTGTACCACGGTTTGGGTAGGTGATTTTGTAGAAGCGGATTACAGCCCATCATGTCCCCCATCTTCTAAAATCCATCTAAAATTTGAACACGAACATCATGGGGACATAGCCCTGAATTGGTATGATGGTGGAATTAAACCGGACTTACCTGATGAACTAAAGGATAATGAAACCATAGGAGATGGTGGCGGCGGAACGGTGATGTATGGTGACAAAGGAATCATTGTCTGCGACACCTATTCCAGAAATGCAAGGTTATTGCCTTCGGACTTAATGGGACTTTTCAAATCCCCTGCCCCCAAATATCCAAGAATACCCAATAGTATGGATGGCCATATTGCCAGTTTTGTGGATGCATGCATTCAAGGGGGAGAAACCGCATCTGATTTTGCAAAAGCAGGTCCCCTTACCGAAACTGTACTTATGGGAAATTTGGCTGTTAAAGCTTATCAATACAAAGTATTGAAAGAAGGCAAACAAGTGGGCGATTGGGCCCCATACGAATATCCGGGCAGGCGCAAATTGCTTTGGGATGGTGAAAACATGAAAATCACCAATTACGAAAAAGCCAATGAATGGGTTTCTAGGGAATATCGTAAAGGTTGGGAATTGACCTAAGGCTGAAGAAAATTGTATCTTTGCATGCAAAATTTTGAGAACCTAACAACATAAACATGAAAAGAACGCTTGTACTGCTTTTTGCGGCATTATCCTTCTTTACCTGTAAACAAAACTATCAAAAACAACACGAGCAAAGTACGGTCGAAGAACCAAAAGGGGCAGATAATATTGCCCATCAATGGAGTGAAATAGCCATCACGGCGACGGCCAACGACACCGACCGATTTACACCACGCCCTACCATTACCTCACGCTATTTAGGGCTTATTTTCGTCTCTATTTTTGATGCATGGTCTCGTTATGACGAAAAATCCATCCCTGTTTATCTTGAAGGTGTGGAAAGAAGACCATCGGATGAACACACTTTGAAAAACAAGGAAATTGCCATTAGTTATGCAGCTTTCAGGGCAATGAATGAATACTACTATACGGACAAGGAACTATTTGCCAACTTTATGAAAGAATTGGGCCTAGACCCCAATGATGAATCGCTGGACCCTACCACTCCTGAAGGGATTGGAAATCTTGCCGCAAAAGCTGTTATAGAAGCCAGAAAAGGAGATGGTGCCAACCAATATGGCGAAGAAGAAGGTTCCAATGGGGAAGCCTATTTCAATTATGTAGGATATGAGCCCATCAACTCAGCAGATAAAAATATGGACCCCAACCGCTGGCAACCCAAATATTTTTCTGATGGCAAGGGAGGAAAGTTCGCTCCCGGTTGTCTTACCCCATTTTGGGACAAGGTAAAGCCCGTTGCGTTAAAATCAGCTGACCAATTTCGGCCAGGACCACCTCCAATGATTGGCTCGGAACAATTAGAAAAAGAGGTGCAAGAGGTTATTGAAATGCAGGCCAACCTTACAGACGAGCAAAAGGCTTTGGTAGAATTTATGCGAGACGGTCCACAGTCTGTGCAACAAGCAGGTCATTGGCTTAAATTTGCCCAAGAAGTTTCCATACGCGACGACCACACTTTGGATCAAGATGTAAAAATGTTCTTTTACAACCAATTGGTGGCCATGGATGGCTTTATAGCTTCCTGGGATTCCAAAATGTTCTACGATTACGCAAGGCCCTATGCACTGGTACATGAATACTACGACAAGCAAAAAATAAAGGCTTGGGGCGGAGTTGGAAAAGGCGTCGTGGAAATAGAGGGAGGCGAATGGAGACCCTATTCCCCTGACACCTTTTTATGTCCCCCATTTCCAAGCTATGTATCCGGACATAGTACCATTAGTGGTGGATGTGCCGAAGCTTTAAAATTATGGACAGGAAGTGATGCGTTTGGCTCTGAAGTGGAACTGGTAGCAGGCTACTTAACAGAACCTGATAATTTGGGAGATACGGTAACTCTCAAGTTCCCAACCTTTACCAAAACTGCTGAAATGGCAGGAGTATCCCGTGTTTTAGGAGGATATCATATTCAAGCTGACAATGTCGCCGGATTGGAATTGGGGCGGGATGTGGCCAGAGAAGTCTGGAAATTCTATAAAAAACATGTAGGGGAAGAATTATAAACCTATCAGGTTCAGTTTTCTTTCGAGATGTTTTTTCACCAATTCGTTTTCAACATGACCGATGGCCTTTTGCAGGGCTTCTGTTTGTTCCTTTGAACGATTCAACTCAGCTAATAGTTCCGCCTTGATGGCATAAAACAAGCTCTGTTCATCAAAATCCGAGCCTTGTTCCAGTTTCTCAAGTTGATTCAGTGCTTTTTTAGGTCCACGGACCTTGGCATACGGAATTATTCGGTTCAGCGCAACCATGGGTGTATACTGCAGCTTCAATTGTACATCATAGAGATATAGAATGCTCTTCCAGTCCGTTTCATCAAAATTTTTGGCGATGCAGTGATAGTAGGACCGGGCTGCCTCCAAATGATAGTTGGATGGTGTTTTATCCAAAGTCCCCGCATTTTCCAGATGATGGATTCCTATTTGTATGAGCTCTTGGTTGTATTTGGAGCGGTCCTGATGTTCCAAGGTTGCCAATGCACCATTTTCATCCAATCGGGCTTCAAACCGGGAAGTATGAAAACACATTAAAGCTATCAATGCCTCCAAATTAGGGTGCTGACAATATTTGTTCTTCCTAAGCAGCAAGGCCAAACGAAGTGCTTCATAGCATATGTCCTTTTTTACAATCTGTACCCCCGTGGTGGCCTTATAGCCTTCGGAGAACATCAAATAAATGACCTGAAGCACTCGAAATAAACGAGATTGCAATCCCATTTGAACAGGGATATGAAGCAATTGAACCTTCTCTCGGAATTTTTTCTTGGCGCGAGTGAACGATTTGGCCACAGCCTCCTCCTTTTTTAAAAGGGCCTCCGCCAATTCTTTGTTGCTGAATCCTCCGATGAGTTTTAAGCTCAAAACCAGTTGATGCTCCTGTGAAAGTACTGGGTGACAACAGGCGAATATCATTTTTAACTGGCTGTCTGAAATGGTATGATCCCAAGAGGTTTCACTATCTACATGCCCGTGTTCACCCTTCTTTGCTTCTTGGGGGTCTTGAAGACTTACCTTCCTCTCCCTACGAAGCACATCTATCAAAGCATTGTTCGCCACGCGATACAACCATGCGGTGGGACGGTCGGGAATGGACTGATACGCCCATACTTGCATGGCCTTTATAAATGTATCTTGGGTCACATCTTCTATTCGTTGCAAATGGGATGGGCCATATTTATGGGTCAAAACCGCGACCACCTTTCCGTACTCTGTCCGAAATAGGTGGTCTATGGTTTGGTTCACGTTGTTTCCCATGGTTTTGTAGCCCTTAATTTTTATAGCCCTGTCATTTCGATGATAGCTATCTACTGCTCCAAACTGAGTATCTCCCTTACTTCCACAAATGCACCTTCATAATCGAAAATGGGGCATCCTTTTGAAATTTCCACTGCTTCATCTATGTCCTTTGCAGAAACAATTAGGTATCCTCCTACCATTTCTGCTCCTTCGGCGAATGGTCCGTTGGTGACTACCTCCCCCCGGTTCCTTACTACTTTACCATCTTTGTCCAAGGGAAGTCCATCCAAAAGCGTCCCCTTTTCCCTTAGGCCACCCATCCATTTCCCCCACAGTTCCATATGGGCCTGTTTTTCTTCTTGGGACAGTTTGGCATAAGCCTCATCCCCGCCTCTAAACAAATACAAAAAATTACTCATTGGTCTACGTTTTACGTTCTGTTATAAGAACTGGTTATACTTATTTTCATCATTTCGACGAAAAAGAAACCGCTCTTTGGACAGTTCTTTAAATTTATTCAATATCAAGCTTTCTTCTTGAGCAAATGTGAGAAATCTTTTTTTTCGACTACCCAACCCACGTTACATATCCTGTGTTGAACCAACGCCATCAAAATAATCGCATTTGTCCATTCTTGAATTGTTCATGTAAATCTGTTCTCAGCGTCGGAAAAGTGCGCCCCTTAAAGTAACGTTGTCTTGCTAATTTGGCCATGTCATGTATTTGGGTGGCAATTTTTCCTTCCCCTCGATTTCGAAGTCCAAAGCGGCTGTCGTTCAACGAACCACCATGGCACTCTTGAATCATATTGAGCACTTTTTGGGCCTTGTCAGGCATAGCCTTGTGGATCCAATCGGTAAAAATTTGGCCTATAGCACCATTCAATCGCACTAAGGTAAACCCAAAGGAAAGCGCCCCATGGTCGGCAACCGTTTTCGCCAAAGGCAACAATTCGTGACTATTGATTCCGGGTATTATTGGAGCCAACATGGCATTGACCGGAATATTGTTTTCTGAAAGCTTCTCAATGGTTTCCAATCTTTTTTGGATGGATACGGTTCTAGGCTCTAATTTTCTTCGCGTTTTTTCTGAAAGCGAGGTCACGGAAATATGCACACCGACAAGGCCTTCTGCGTTGAGCTTCTTTAAAATATCCAAGTCTCGCAGTACAAGAGCGTTTTTGGTTATAATACCAACGGGGTGCCTGTACTTCAAGAAGACCTCTAGACATTTTCTGGTAATTTCAAACTTTTGTTCAGCGGGTTGATAACAGTCGGTGTTTCCAGAAAGCACAATGGTCTTGGTCCTCCAGTTTTTGTGCTTTATTTTGGCCTCCAATAATTCCGGGGCGGATTTTTTTACCAATATTTTTCGCTCAAAATCCAATCCTGCACTGTATCCCCAATACTCGTGAGCGTTACGGGCATAGCAATAGACACAACCATGCTCACAACCTTGGTAGGGGTTCATGGAATAGAGCATGCCCACATCTGGACTATCGACTTTGTTAACGATGCTCTTGGGGAAAATGGGAATATAATTTGTTTTGTTACTTTCAGCATTTTCCCCTTCCAAGCGACAGAATTCCAAAAAATCTTCTCGTATTTCATAGATATGTTGAAAGAACTTATTCGGCGTGTTTTTTTGGGCACCTCTTCCTTTTATGAAGTCTTTATTAATCATTATTGTTATTTGGATTAATTCCAAAATTATGGATTATTTCCTTTTTCTTGATTAAAAATTAAGGAATCAATAGGTAACGGTACTAGGTAGACACGAATTACACGAATGTGCACGAAAGATTTTGTCGCTGGGCTATTAGTTTTATTCTGAACAAAGTGAAGAATACCCGGTTGGGTTAAGGGTTAAGGGGTTGGGAAGAAAGATAAGAGTGTTGACACGAATTTTACCAATTAGCACCAATCAACATAGGTGCCATTCGTCATTTCGAAGCGAGCGTGAGGAACCTGTTATAGGGCAATAGGTTAAAGGTTAAAGGCGAAGTGGTGAACAAGCGGGCCAGTTGGCAGGTTTGCCAATTGGAAGTTGTTTCTCTGGAATCCGTACCGGGATTACCGACATCTTACCCATTAACTTTGATAACCAGTCTTATAAAATATCAGGTATAAAAAAACCGCCGATAACCCTTGGGCCACCGACGGTATTTTATTTATTTTTTGGTGAACTAGTTTTAGTTACAATCTACCTGATAACCCAAATTCCCAACAAACTCCCATCCATGATTGCTGAACAGATTGTTTGCGGCCAAAAGAGCATCATTGCCGCAATAGGTAAGGCCATCCACACCGAGGACAATATTCTGCGGACCATTGTTCTGTTCCACAAAATCGTTCCAGCCTATCAAGGTGCTGCTCAGGTTTTCTGGGGACATCCCAGAATCGTCTAGCATAAGTTGGGCTGCTGTTACGCTGGAAATATCCCAGGAACCAAGGTTCTGGTCAAAGACATCGGCAGCAGCGAACATAGAATTCATAAAGATCACATTGGAGGTGTCCCAATTCCCGATATCTTGGTTAAAGGACAAGGCTCCAGAAAACATAGCAACCATATTTGTCACATTGGAGGTGTCCCAACTCGATATGTCCTGGTTGAAAGATTCGGCTAAATAGAACATTAAATTCATAGAAGTTACCTTGGAAGTGTCCCAATCCCCGATGTCTTGGTTGAAAGATTCGGCTAAATAGAACATACCGCTCATGTGCTCAACACTTTCAGTATTCCATCCCCCGATATCTTGGTTAAAAGATGCTGCATATGAAAACATACTTGCCATATTAATGACATTTGAGGTGTCCCAATCCCCGATATCACCGTTAAAGAGGCCGCAATCTCCGAACATGCCTGCCATCGACTCCACATTGGAGAGATCGGGCGTATCTGTCGCGGTATATTCGGCAAGTTTTGTACATTCAAAAAAAGCGGATTTCATGGTCTGCCATTGGATGTCGCCCCACTGCTGTATGCCCACCAGTTTGTTGGCCGTGGCATTGCCGCTGCTCATTTGTATTGCGGGGAACTGCCCCTCTATGGCAATGGTATAGGTCCCTGGCTCCACATAGGCATGGAAGAACACTGACTCATTGGAGAAGGAAATGTTTTCCACCTTGCCATCGCCCCAGTTTATGGTAAAATCATATTCTGTATTTTCCTGAACGCCTATAATTATGGACTCAAAGGCCTGTTGGGTGGACCACGTGGTCACAAAGGTGGAGGGATCCTCGGCGGAGGTGACATTCTCTACGATCACGGTCACAAAAATCTCGAGCTTGTTGGCCCCGTCGCTGGCGATCACGGTGATATTGTGGGCCGTGTTGGTCTCATAGTCGAGGTTCTTGCCCTCGGCCAGGCTGAGTTCCCCATTGTCGTTGATCTCGAAAAGGTCGTTGTCGTTGGGGTCTATGGTGAAAGTGATGGCCTGTCCCTCGGGGTCCTCGGCGGTGATCACGCCGATGGTCTCGGTATCGGCAATGGTCTCGGCCACCGTGAACTCGTATTCCACGTCCCCGGTGGGCGCAAGGTCCTCGGTGACGTTGATGGTGATCTCGGCGGTATCGGTGCCCCCGTTCCCATCGCCCACCTGCACGGTGATCATGTGCTGTGCCTGTTCTTCAAAGTCCAGGGTGGTGCCGGCCGTAAGGCTCAATACCCCTTCGGGGGTTATCTCAAAACGGTTGTTGTCGTTCACGGTGATGGAGAAGGACAGTGCGTCCTGGTCCTGGTCCGTGGCCGTTACGGTCCCAATAGCCTCGGTATCGGCGATGCTCTCGACCACCTCAAAGGCTTGGGCCGCGATTACCGGGGCCACATTGTCGGGCTCGGGCTGTGTCACGGTAAAGTTGTCTGTGCTGGTGGCGGTCTTCCCGTCCACGGCGACGCTCACCTTACCGGATGCGGCGCCCTGGGGCACGGTTATGGTCAGTTTGGTGGCGGTGGCGGACCCGACCGTTGCTGTGGCGCTGCCGATCTTCACGGTGTTGGCGGAAGCGGTGGTACCGAAGTTGGTCCCAGTGATGGTGACAAGGGTGCCCACAGGGCCCGTTTTGGGGGTGAATCCGGTTATGGTCGGCGTCTGTGCCGTTGGCGTGCTGGGCCCGTCGTCCTTGGAACAGGAGCTGACCGCGATGGCCAAGAGGGCCACAAAAAATACGTTCTTCAGTTTCATGATAATAATGATTAATAAGTTCTAAAACGGCAAGTTCCAATCTTTTGTGAACACTCTGGGGCATGGATTGACGGATGGGGGATATCGGTTGATGGATAAGGGGTAAGGGCGAAGGGTCAACGGTCAATGAACAATTATCCATGTCATTTCGAACCGAGCGGAGAGTGTATAGAAATCTATAACAGAAGAAGAGGTTTCTCAATCGTCACGTTGTTCCTCATGTCGAAATGACAGAAACTATGCAAAATGTAAAGAAATGAAAAAGCCGGGCAGTGCCCGGCTTGTCTTACATAAATATTTGTTTAAACATTGGGAACAGGACTTATTAATTTAAACCAAAGTATGCTGCCACTTCATTGTAGTCTGAAGTGTCAACTCCAGCGGCCTTTAATTCTGTCATTATATTTTCACTACTCTTAGCCCCGTTTGAAAGTTCTATTGCAACTACAATAACTTGGGTATATTCACCACCTGGAATAACGGCATTCGAATCATCACTTACATTGTGAAATCGTATTGTAAGCTCTCCTATACTTAAGTCGGTAAAGACTCTTGCATAAACAGCATTATTATTAAGATGACCTGGCATGGAATATCTAAGACCATTATTGTGATCTATATAAAATAAATAAGCATAATTCTGAGGTTCATTTACGATGTTGTTCAAGTCAAGGGTAAGTAAGCTGTAATTAAAAAATACATCTAGGTTAAAAGCAAACTCTTGTACGTTGGCATTGCCATCAACACCGTCTGTACCATTTGCACCATCAGCGCCATCAGCACCATCGGCACCATCCGCTCCCTGGCAATCTAGAGCGTCAAAATTGCCGTCATCGTTCAAATCTTCTTCAGGATCTCCAATGCCATTACCGTTAAGATCCCAACAGGCCAAACCGTCGGCACCATCAGCACCATCAGCACCATCAGCGCCATCAGCACCGGCTACACCTGCAGGTCCTGTAGCACCATCTGCTCCGTCTTCTCCATCGGAACAGGAAACTAGGGTTATGGCCAAACACAACAAGGCCATATTAAATAACTTGATTGTTTTCATAATTCTTTTGTTTTAAATTTTTAATAAGGTTATGGCCCAAAAGTAGGGGTGTTGGTTTGGTATTTTATGTTATAGTTGATACAGCCCAACTATGGATTGATGGATGGGGGTTTGTGATTGATGGACAAATTATCGAAGTAGGATTATTCCTATAGCAAACTGGAGGCTTGAAGATGCCAACAAGAATTTTGGGCTGTTTAGAGGTCTATCGTGGGCGGCAAAACAAAAGTGAGGACATATTGAATCCGGAATTGTCAGGGACTACAAAAGATATTTGAATCGAAAACTTTTCGAAACGTTTAATCTTTAGTTTTTAAATTAGCAAAGAGCAATCAATTGAAATTGACCTTGACCAACTGTTTTTTACCTCCGCGTTTTGCATAGAAGAGCATGTTCTCGTCGGCATCGTTCTTTAGCGGTTTGGAAACCATAAGGGGAAGACGGGCCTCCTGGCTATCGATTATTTTTTCATAGTCCATTTTGCCTTGTTCGTCCAAAGAGATTAAAAAGACATTGCGATTTCGGCTCAAGCCTTGTTTGAAGATCAGGCGTTCATTGTTGATCAACTGTGGATTGTCCGCAGCTGTGCAGATGAAAAAATAGGTTTTACCATCTTTGGCATAGGAACTGTAGGAAGCGTAGGCTCCATCGCCTTGGGTGACCTCTGTTTTGTTGATGTTCCTTGCCCACTTCATTTCCCCGCTGGGGCTCAGTTTTACGCTAACAATGTCGTTATGGTGATAGCGTTCTATCCGCACGCGTTGTCCAGCCCCGGTAACCTCGAGTCCTGAGGTCACGAAATATTCTTCGGCATTGAAGAATATTTCATTGTTGGCCGTAACCTCAACGCCTTTAAACACCAGATTTTTGATGACCTTGTCTTCCTCTCTTCCGAATTTGTCCTCCATGAATTGCTCCGAAAATGGATTGTACATTCGTTTGTTGATCTCGAGGGAGTTGGGATTAACATCAAAAAAGGCAATTCCATTATAGCGATTGTCCTTTCTGTCCGCATAAAAACCTACACAGACCAGTCTGTTTTGTAGCCAGATGGGATACAGCGCTTCGGGGTACTTTCCAGAATCAACGAAAGACTGGGTATTACTGGACCCTTCTGTTATTTTAACCAATTCGTACTGGAACTTGCGCTCATCGACCCGAAATCGCTTTTTCTTGAAATAGGCTTTTCCCACCACGTAGGCCGTTTGTAGGTCGGACGAAAAACTTACATTTTCAAAGGCGTAGTTCTTCTCTTCAATTTCATCGGAAAAATCGTGCTCAAATTTTTTGTTCAAGGCCGTGTCATAAACATGGATAAGATGCTTGTTTGTTTTGCCACGTTTGTGGTGCGTGCTTATGACAAATCCCGTTTTTTCATTGTTGAACAATACGGTTGTTGAAAATCCACGTGTGAAGTTTCGGTTGTAATAGTTTTTCCCTACAGGATTTTGGACCTGTTCGGATGCTATGGAAAGTAGTTTTTTGGACTTGAAGTTGAAAGCAATTATTGGACTACTGTGCACCCAATATTCATATTGGCCGCGATCATAGTTATAGTCTAAAAACAGAAGGTGCAGCTGTCCGTTTTTAAAGAACCCATCCACAAAATTGAGGCCTTTCAACTTATAATTGTATTCTTCAATAAGTTCCAACTTATTGTTGTACCGTTCTATCAAGTATCCTTTGGGCTTTAAGATCAACCCTTGAAAATAGGCCCTGACCAAAATATACCCTCCTGCGCCATCATCTTCCATGGTAAGTAGATTGGAATATCGGTATCGGTCGCCATACTTTTCACCAAAATCGTAGGAAACTGGCGTTTTTTGGGCATCGACTGTAGCCCATAGCGCCATCAAAAAACACAAAAAGACAAGTGGTTTTTTCATCATAGCTTAGTTGGATTATTTAACCAACCACTATGATCCGGGAAAGTCTGCTTTTCGTTTCTCCAAAAAGGCCGATGTTCCTTCTTTAAAGTCATCCGTGCCAAAACAGGTGCCAAAAGCTTCAATCTCCGCGGCATAGCCGTCGGCATCATACATAAAACCAGCATTTACCGCTTTTATTGCATATTTTATCGCCACAACGGAATTATTCGATATCCTGCTGGCTATTTTAATGCATAGGGGAAGTAATTCCTCAGGAGACACCACATGGTTAACCAAACCATATTCCACTGCTTTTCCACCATCAATCATGCCTGCCGTCATAATTAATTCCATGGCACGACCTTTTCCTATGAGTTGCGGAAGTCTTTGTGTACCGCCATAGCCAGGAATTACGCCCAAGGATACTTCGGGCAATCCCATTTTGGCATTGGTGCTGGCCACCCGAAAATGACATGCCATGGCCAATTCCAGTCCGCCACCCAAGGCAAATCCATTGACGGCCGCTATAACCGGGGTGGATAGGTTTTCCACCATGTTAAATAGTTTTTCTTGACCTTCGGCTGCCAATTTTTGTGCTTCCTTCACCGAAAAATCGGCAAATTCAGAGATGTCTGCCCCAGCCACAAAAGCCTTCTCGCCGCTTCCTGTTAAAATGATCACCTTGATTTCTTTGTCATCTTCCAATTCCTTAAAGGCCACATGGAGTTCTTCAATGGTTCTTCTATTAAGCGCATTAAGTTTTTTGGGGCGATTAATGGTAATAATGCCTATTTGATCGTCTTCTTCAATGTAAATGTTTTCGTAGTTCATATATGTCAAGTTTATGTGGGGCCGTTCCCCCTATCACACATCTATATTACTTTTTTCTTTAGGAAATTTGATGGTAAACACAGTTCCCTTTCCAATTTGGGAGGTAAAGCTAATAGTGCCATTATAGTTTTCCACAATATTTTTTACCATGCCAAGCCCAAGCCCCATTCCGCTGGATTTGGTGGTAAATTTTGGTTCGAAAACCTTATGCTTTAAGTCATCCGAGATGCCGATGCCATTGTCTGCCACCGATATTTTAACCGTATCTCCCTCGCTGGCCACGGTAACCAGAATACGTGGTGATTCTACATCGGGCACAGCTTGTATGGCATTTTTTACAAGATTGGTAATGACCCTGATCAATTGGGTCCGGTCCAATTTAGCTATGATCTCTTCTTCATCAGAAATGAAATGAATGTAATCTTCATTGAATATTTCCAATGCCAATTTTACAATTTTCACCACGTTCAAGGTTTCATTTTGTTGCGCCGGCATTTTTGCAAAACTGGAAAATGCTCCTGCAATATTGCTCATGGTATCTATTTGCTGAATTAAGGTTTTGGAAAATTCCTTGATCTTGGTTTGGGCATTGGGGTCGGTGGGGTCGAACTTTCTTTCAAAACTCTGAACGGTCAATCTAAGCGGGGTCAATGGATTTTTAATCTCATGGGCCACTTGCCTTGCCATTTCCCGCCAAGCTTGTTCGCGCTCACTTCGAGCCAGTTTTACGGCACTTTCCTCAAGTTCATCTATCATTCGGTTATAGGAGTCCACCAGTTTTCCAATTTCCTCTCCAGGGCTTTCTATATAGATTTTTTCATTGCTTCCCGTAAAATTGGTATGCTGCATCTTATCAGAAATCGTCTGCAAGGAACGGGTAATATATTTTGAAATGAAATAGGCCAAAATAATGGCAGAGAGCAACATCAACAAATACACCCCACCCAACCGGAACAAGAATTCCCGAAGCTCCATATTGTTGAAGGAATTGTCCTCAAAATAAGGAAGGTTCATAATGCCAATGGGCTTGAACTTGTTATCGTTTATATAGGTATATGATGATTTGTAATTATCCCCAGCTGCAGATTTTTCCTCAATAAATCGCTTATCCGGACTAGCCAAAAGGTTATTCAAGATTTCCGCATCGAGACAATTGGAAATGGAATCCGCCTCAAAACTTGGGCGCGAGCTTTTCACCAAGCCCCCTTCTAAATCGTAAATGTTGAAGTTCACATTTTGGACATCCGCGATCTTGTAAATCTCGTCCATGAAAATGTACTTCAAATTATCTTCGCTGATGGGGTAGGTGGTTTCCCTGAACACATAGGAAATGCTCTGCAAAATTTGCTCTTCTTTCCGTTCCAATCGGTTCTCGTGATAGTCTTGGCTCTGCTCCCTATATTGGTAAATAGTGACCCCGGCAATCAATACAGAGGCGATGACCACCAAAAGAATCATTGAGAAAAAGATGCGGGACCGTAACGAAAGTTTCCTGAACAAGCTTTGCTGATTTGAAGTAAATTTAATCAATTATTGAGCCAAACAAGACAAGTATAAGTGGGTGAGACTTCTAGGCATTAGGATTCTTGTCCCTAATTCGTTTGTACAGCCTTATCCCCAACATCAAAAGAATGGCCAGAACAAAAATTCCAACAACGCCATAAATCCAATTGAATGCATTTTTCAAAACCACCAAGAATATGACGGCAAAGAGCACCAGGGTTGCCACCTCGTTCCAAATGCGCATAAAATGGGAGGAGTATTTTACCTCATCCCGTTGTAATTGTTTGAACATTTGATGGCATTTGAAATGGTAGATAAACAGCAACACAATAAAAGCTAGTTTTACCTGCATCCAAGCTTGATAAAGCCAGGCAGGCATTAATACCATCAGCCAAATTGCGAATAGGGTACATAGAATGGCCGAAGGCCACGTGATGATATACCACAACCTTTTGGTCATCAATTTTAATTGTGTTGTCAAAATCTCCTTGTCCGGGGATGGTTTTTGCCACGCTTCAATATGGTAAATGAACAATCTTGGGATGTAGAACAAACCTGCAAACCAAGTGACCACAAAAATGAGGTGTAGGGATTTGATGTAGCCGTAGAGTTCCATATTGATGGGAGAATGTTCAAGGATCAAAGGTAAAAAGTAGATACGAAACCTAAGCCTTTCACCCTTGAACTTTTACCCTTCTTGCTTTAATCCTCCACAAAAAGATAGTTTAACTGCAATTTGTTGAACTCCGAATTGAATACCTTGATTTCCTCGTCTACCAAAGCATCGAAAGCACTTAACTGGGATTTGATCTTGGTGGAGAGCTCATTTTTGACCCCAATATCTTGATCCGTTGGTGGAAAATCGTCAATGGAAACCAAACTGTTTAAATGCCCCAATTTGTTGGTTAACCTAATCGGAAAATTCAAAGGGTCTTGATTGCTACGGTTCTTGGTTTGGTACAATGCCTTTTCAATCTCACCAAAATCCTCTTTCATTTTCTTGGCCTTTTCCACCAGTTCTTTGGTGCTTTCATTATCCTTGTACTGTTTCATAAAAGCATCCAATTGGCTGTTGATTTTCCTGATCTTTTTTATGGATTGATGCGCCCTGTCCACCGTTTGGTTGATATCTGCAATAAAATCATATTGCTTTTGCATATCAGCTACTGAAACTTCGGCACGTGGATCGGGTAAAATCTTGAACTGGTGCGACTGGCTCTCTCCATTCACATTCAAGTGAACTTTGTATGTTCCCGGAACCGCTTTGGCGCCTTTCAAATTGGCCCACCAAAAAATCATACCTTTCAATTTTTCCGCTCCCTTGCCCCGGGTATCCCAGACATGGGTGTTTCCACCCTTTTTTATTTCTAGCTTTTTGTCCTTTTCATCGGCATAGGTGCTGAAGGTGGACAAGGTATCTCCATTCATTTTGGTGTAGGTAAGTGCGATGCTGTCTTTTTCAGAAAAATCTTTTAGATAGAAATGGGTTATTACGCCGTTGGGATGATTTTGTCCTTCGGTCTTAGAAGGTTCTTTTGCTACTGCCCCTTTGGTTCGATAGCTATCCTTGGGTTGATATAAAACAGCACTTGCAGATTTCTTTGAGTTATCCAATTGATGTAAAACGGTAAGATCATCAATGATCCAAACACTTCGTCCTTGGGTGGCAACAATCAGATTGTTATCCTTAATGGTTAAATCGGTAATAGGGACAATTGGCAGGTTCTGTTGAAACCTCTCCCAGCTTTCCCCATCATTGAAGGAAATATACATTCCTGTTTCGGTTCCTGCATACAACAATCCTTTTCTCTTGGGGTCTTCGCGCAATACTCTTGTAAAATGTTCGGAATCTATCCCATTTGTGATTTCGGTCCAAGTTTTTCCGTAGTCCTTGGTTTTGTACAGATAAGGTTGAAAATCCCCCAGTTTATATCGCGTTGCGGCCACATAACAAGTCCCTTCATCAAAAGCTGAAGGTTCAATACTGTTGATCATACTCCATTCCGGGAGATTGGTCGGAGTAATGTTCTCCCAAGCGTTCCCACCATCTTTGGTGACATGTATCAATCCATCGTCACTTCCCACCCAGAGCAGTCCTTCTTTAAGGGGGCTTTCATTGGCGGCAAAAATGGTACAGTAATATTCCACACCTGTGTTATCTTGGGTAATGGGTCCTCCGCTGGAAACCAATTTGGCAGGATCATTTCTGGTGAGGTCATCACTTAATAAGGTCCAGCTCTGACCTTCATTGGTAGACATGTGCACATGATTGGAAAAAGTGTACAACTTTTTCGGGTCATGTTTGCTGAAGATAATCGGGAAGTTCCACTGAAAACGATATTTCATTCCCTCGGCTCCATAACCCATAGGGTTATCGGGCCAAACATTGATTCCCCTGACAGTATTGTTTTCATGATTCACCCGGGTCAAAAAACCACCGTAACTGCCTCCGTAAACAAGGTCATTGTTGGTTGGATCTACAGCAATATGGGCTGATTCTCCACCTGCTGTGGGCTCCCAATCGTCTTCACCAATGGAATTGTCATCACTTCGGTGATTTATCCTAATGGTTGAATTATCCTGTTGTGCTACATAAATACGATATGGAAAGGCATTATCTGTTGTCACCCGATAAAACTGTGCTGTAGGTTGATTGTAATACGTACTCCAAGTTTCACCTCCATCATAGCTCACCTGTGCCCCACCGTCATCTCCGATTATCATGCGTTTGGAATTTTCAGGAGCAATCCACAAATCGTGATGATCCCCATGAGGTGCGTTAAAGGTATTGAACGTCTTTCCGCCATCAGTAGACTTATGGTAGCGCACATTGAGTACATATACCACATCCTCATCTTCGGTATCGGCATAAACGCGAGTATAGTACCAGGCGCGTTGTCGAAGCTTACGCTCTTCATTGATCTGGGTCCATTTTTTTCCGCCATCTTCAGAACGATATAATCCTCCTTTTTCTTTGTTTTCAACAATCGCCCATACCCTATCACTGTTCTTCGGGGACACGGTGACCCCGATAATTCCTAAAGTATCTTTTGGAAAGCCTTCATTTTTTGAAATCTCGGTCCAAGTCTCGCCACTATCGGTACTCTTCCAAAGTGCAGAACCATCACCACCGCTGCTCAAACTATAGGGCGTTCTTTGTACCCTCCATGTAGCGGCATATAGTATTCGTGGATTGTTGGGGTCGAGAATCAAGTCTACTGCCCCGGCTTGATTGTTCACAAACAATACTTTTTTCCAAGACTTTCCGCCATCAATGCTTTTATATATGCCTCTTTCTTCTGTGGGTTTATAGATATTTCCCATAACAGCCGCATATACTATGTCGTGATTGGTTGGATGTACTTTGAGACGGGGGATATGACGGGTTTTTTCCAAGCCCATTGATTTCCATGTCTTTCCTGCATCAACAGTTTTCCAAATCCCATAGCCGGATGATACATTTCCCCGAACCGTTTTTTCACCACCACCAACATAAATTACATTTGGGTCACTTTTGGCCACTTCCACTGCACCTATACTCCCTCCAAAATAACCATCAGAAATGTTTTCCCAGGTGCGTCCACCATCGGTGGTTTTCCAAACACCACCACCGGTTGCCCCAAAATAAAAAAGATTGGGCTTCCCAGGAACCCCAGTTACTGCAGCAGAGCGTCCGCCACGAAAAGGGCCCACCAGTCTATATTCCAAACTAGAATATAAAGCCTCAGGATAGACTGGTTGGTTGTTGGAATTTTTTCTTCGTTGGGATTGGATTTCGGGAATGCTCAAAAAGAGCGCCATCGCCAAACAAATGGCAATCGTAGCGTTAGTTTTCATTTTAAATGATGTTGAATTAGTCAATCCTAAAAGTAGCGAAAAACGATGACGCGGCTACAACATAATCTTCTAAAATAGATGGATTCCCATACTATAAGAATAGATGACCTTGATTTTTCTTAAAGTCACAACATATTTTTTAAATACTTGGTGCTATGGACTAGTTTTGGAAAAAATGAAAATGTCGAAACTCCGCCTTTTTTCAATTTTACTAGTTGTTCTTTGGATGGGTCCAATGACCTGTGGCGAAGTTTATGCCCAAAAAGCGACTCCCGTAGCGGTTAACGATACCTATTCCGCCGGAATAAACAGTACCCTTACCATTGCGGCAGCGAATGGTGTGCTTGCCAACGATTCCGATGCGAACGGAAATGGCACCATGAGTGTGCAAACCACTCCTGTTGTTGACGTTTCTTCGGGAACCTTGGCATTAAACAGTGATGGTAGTTTTGATTATACCCCCAATCCAGGCTTTGTGGGCAACGATAGTTTTACCTACCGAGTCTGCGATGATGGCAGCCCTAGTGAGGTTGTATCCCGTTTTGACTTTGACACCTCAACGATTACCGATGCCACAATAGGGCCGGACGCCACGTCAGTGAACCCTAATGCGGCACAGACAGGATGTGGAATCCATTTTCCTTCGGGAGCTGGCGGTTCCACCGGTTTCGATATTGTTGTGCCCAATTCCTCAGGGATTTTTAATTTTACGAGTTTCGCAGTGTCCTTTGAATATCAAGATCAAGAAAGCCAGGCCGATATTGTTACGGCAGGCAACTTCAGGATCTATCATTTTCGACCCAACGAAATGGGTGTTGAAATCGATGTAATCAATTCTACTACCGGGCTTACAGAAACCTTTACCCAAAATTTAGGGAATTTTTTGAGTGGCAACAATCCATATACGGTGGCCTACAGTGAAACCACAGGAGATGTAACCTATACTGCCAACGGAACTACAACTGTATTTCCGCTAGCCCCCCCAAACTCTCCGTTGGACAGCAGTTTATCATCCGATGTTGTCATTGGCGAACGCATGGATGGCTCCGGTTCATCTTCACCTTCTTTATGTAGTATGGAATTTGTTGACAATAGCGTGTTATGTGATGAGGCAGATGTAACCCTAAATGTGGTTTCCAACATCATTACAAACCGGAAAATAACTTACAGGGTAAATCCTAATTAAAGACAGAATACCCCACACTTTGATTTGTTAGGCTTTGTGCTCGAGCAAAGATTCGAATGAAACATAGTCCAGTGCTTTTTCATGCGTAGACTCCAAAATCACTGGTGGAGCAACTCCTTCCAAATAAGCTTCTTTCCACCTGGAAATACATAAGCACCATTTGTCTCCTGCCTTTAGTCCAGGAAATTGATAGTATGGTATTGGTGTAAGTAGATCATTGCCCCTACCCTTCGAAAACTGCAGAAAATCATCCGTCATTATAGCACAGACAACGTGGGTTCCTAAGTCTTCGGTACCCGTTTTACAAAAGCCATCCCTGTAGTACCCGGTTTTGGGTTCAAAACAACAAGATTGCAGGGGCATTCCCAAAACATTAGTTGGCATGATATAGATTTTGATCATCCCCAGCTTTGTTGTTCCTGCTATTAATTAGAGCTTGTTTGATGTTTGGGTCAAAGCGGACGCCATCAATATGCATATCAGCTAATGGACGGTCTATCGTATAAAATGTTTTCTTTTTCATAGTAGGGATAATTTAAGGGCTGAATGAGAAGCCACAAATCCATAATTAATACTAATCAGCACTAAGATATCAAAATTTTGTTTAACTTTATAGATAAATAATTAAACATTCTATTTTTGACATGCCCATAAAATGAATACATTAAGCAGCATGTAAAAGAATGCTGGCAAGGACTTAAGGAATCCGTCTTTTAATCGAAAACGAACCAAAAGACCGAAAAACATCAAAACACTTAAACCGGAGCTACCAATGATTAAAAGGGGTTGATAATAGAGTCCCAACAGTAAGGAAAGACCACCGGCCATTTGGAGGTAACCATTAAGTTCCCTGAACCGAGCAAGCCCATATCTTTTGAACTCCAACACCATAAATGGTGAAGTTAAACAGGCATAACCAAAGAATAAGAAAGACAAGGCCGAAAAAATAATTGCCGTTTTAAGGTAAATCGCCATATAGGAAAGTAAGATTCATAACAATAGTACAGTATAAAATCGTAAAATTTAAAACATGGAAAATATAAGCATTGTAATTAAGATTTTCATCTTTATCAGTATCATCAACGTATGGTTTGTTCGTTTCAATAAAAGTACTTCATGGCGAGGTGGTGACGCCTCCGATATGAAGGACGAATTCAAAAAATATGGATTATCCGAAACCATGTTGTATATCGTAGGCGGGTTAAAAGTGTTGAGTGCTCTGGCCTTGCTAATTTCTATTTGGATTCCGTCATTGACTGTTCCGGCGGCATCCCTGATGGCAATATTAATGGCTGGTGCCGTTTCAATGCATGTGAAAATCAATGATCACTTGCGTAGTTCAATTCCAGCATTCTCATTTCTTGTCCTTTCAATAGTACTAATTGCATTTAATCAAGGATGGCTGTAATTCTAAGATAATGGGGCAAAACATATTTGACAACGAAGTGCCGCATTGGATTTTGAAAGCCCGGGAAAAGTGGGAATACTTTGGACAAGCTCGCCCACCTTTTGCTGAAATACCAAAAGCTGGCCAACGCTCCGTTTGGGATTTTCCTAGACCCCCGGCTATCGAAAAATCCTTGAAAAAACTTAAAATCAAGCATGGGGCAGAACTTGTGGCAGCTTCACATAATGCTTTGGCAATTCTTGAAACCGCTAGTCCTTCAACATATTATGTTCCCCCAGAGGACATCAATTATAAACTCTTGGTCAAAATTCCAAAAAGGGAATCCCTTTGTGAATGGAAAGGGAATGCAGTCTATTGGGCCTTAAAAAACGATCCAATGGCCCCAATTGCATGGTCCTATCCCAAACCTTTTCAGGAATATATAATCCTTAAGGATTATTTTGCTTTTTATCCGCAACACTTGGAATGCTATCTCGATGGCGAACGCATTGTTCCCCAAACCGGCGAGTTCTATGCAGGATGGATCACCAGTGATTTGTCAGGACCTTTCAAAGGTAAACCTGGTACGGGACATTGGTAATCTTTTACAGGTTGTTACATCATCGTTCGATTTTACACTCAACCAAGGAAAGAATTCTTCTTTTTTATTAGCTTTAAAAAATTAATGCTAAAACACTATACCCATGGATATTTTCGGAAAAATCAAGGAAAAACTCAGTAATGAGTTTATCGACATTGTTGAATGGCTCGACTATACGGATGATACGATTGCCTATCGGTTTGAACGTTATCAAAATGAAATTAAGAATGGCGCTAAATTAATTGTCCGTGAAGGACAGACTGCCGTGTTCATAAACGAAGGCCAATTGGCCGATGTTTTTGCTCCCGGTACCTATGACCTTACCACAAAAAATCTTCCTATTTTGGCGACACTAAAAGGTTGGAAGTATGGATTCAACTCTCCTTTTAAGGCCGAAGTCTATTTTGTAAACACACATCTCTTTACCGATGAAAAATGGGGGACCAAAAACCCCATCACTTTAAGTGATGACCGTTTTGGATTGGTCGAGATTCGAGCGTTTGGAACCTATGCCTTTAAAATTTCGGATGCTGGAAGGTTCATTATCGACATTGTAGGCACGGACAGTAATTTCACCAATTTTGAAATTAATGAACACCTGAAAAGTCTCATAGCCACAAGGTTTACGGACACTGTTGGTGAAGCCAATCTCCCCATAGAGCTTTATGCCGCAAATACCTCTGAGCTATCGGAAACCTGTAGAGATGTCATGGCCCCGGAATTTGAATCAGTAGGAATTTCCCTGGAAAAGTTCTATATCGAAAATGTTTCAATGCCCGAAGATCTTAAAAAGGAAATCTTTGAATACAGCCGCATTGACAAACTGGATTTGGACAAGTTGACCAAGTTCAAAACTGCCAAAGCAATTGAGGCTGCCGCTAAAAACGAAGGTGGGACAGCAGGTGCCGGAATGGGCATGGGCATGGGATTTGTTTTGGCCCAACAAATGGGTGGAATGATGAGTCCACAAATGGGTGGAAATCCACAAATGCAGCAAGCTGGAGCTCCTGTCCCTCCATCAATGCCGACAGTGGTTCAATATTTTTATGCCGTGAACGGTGCTCAACAAGGGCCGGTCTCTTTTGAGCAGTTGCAATCCCTATTCGCCAATCGAACCATAAACCGGGATAGTTTGGTCTGGAAACAAGGCATGGCCAATTGGACAGCTCTAAAAGATGTTGAAGAGTTAAAATCATTCTTGGGCGGCAATACCCCTCCGCCATTGCCAAATTCCTAATCATTGGAGCCAGCAATTAAAAAAACAGCGCTTAAAAAGTCTTGTGTCAATTGTGGTGCAGAGCTCAAATACAAGCCTGGCACTACCAGCATCAGCTGTGAGTACTGTGGCCACCAAGAGTCCATCAAAATTGATGAAAACGGGTTTGAGGAATTAGAGCTTCACCCCTACCTGCAGCAAATGGGCGCCCAAAAGCACAGCGAAGAAATTTCCATGCTGCATTGCAAAAATTGTGGAGCCAATCAGCACGTAGAAGAGAATTACAAATCGCTGCATTGTGTATATTGTAGCATGCCCTTGGTAATAGAAGATGCCTATAAAGAAGAATGGATTTTGCCTGGGGCTGTGCTCCCTTTTCAAATTGACCAAAAACAATCTTTTCGAATATTTCAGAAATGGGTCAAATCGCTTTGGTTTGCCCCCAACAATTTGAAGAAGGCCGCGCTGGACCCACAATTCACCAAAGGCTTGTACTTGCCCTATTGGACTTTTGATGCACAACTACATGCTTCCTACATCGGAAAACGGGGTGAATATTATTATGAAACCCGAAGGGTTCGCAATGCCAACGGAAAAATGGTTTCCCAACAGGTCCGTAAAACACGTTGGTACCCAGCTTCAGGCAATGTTTCAGGTCATCTTGATGATACCTTGATCAAAGCATCCAAACAACGTTCGGGGCGAATTCCCAATAAAATTTCACACTGGAACTTAAAAAAATTGAAGCCTTTTGAAAATGGTTTTCTATCCGGTTTTGTCACCGAAAAGTATACCATTCCTTTAAAAGAGGGCCATCTGCACTCCCAAGAGATTGCAAGAGATATTGCTGAACGATGGTGTAGACGGGATATCGGTGGCGATACCCAACGAGTGACAAGCATGGACATGAGATTATCCGAAGAGACCTTTAAGCATATTTTGTTGCCGGTGTATGTGAGCGCCTATAGGTACAAGGGGAAAGAATACAATTTTTTTATCAACGGGGAAAATGGGCAAATTTCCGGAACCCGTCCCTATAGTTTTTGGAAGATATTCTTTGTTGTTCTTATGGTGCTGGCCATAGTTGGGGTCATTGTTTTGTTCGCTAATTAGACCGTATACCCCGCTGGTGCTGTTTGCGGAAAGTTAAAAATGTAGCGATCGAGACTTTTTCTTATTATTTTGGAATGTGTCCAAAACTTTTTCCATAGTTATATTTTTTGTTCTCTTGAATATGGGGATTGGTCGGATGTTCCAAGTAAGTGCAGCCGCAAAGTGCTTTTCTGAGCTTTCTATATTGGCCATGACCAGTTTTATCTTTTGGAGCATATCCGCACCACGCATAAAGGTTTGGGCATTCAAGTGGTCGTTGGTGGACCATCCAAAAGGCATTGCTATCCAAGGTGGATTGGGCCTTTCCGCTTCAATTTTGAACATTGTTATGGGGCATCTTTTTGTGATTTTCTTTATGGCTGCCATATACCAATGTCCCTCACCCAGTTTTGATTTGTTACATGCTGGGCTTACCAACAATATTGCCGTAAATATCCTTTGCTACATTATTCTGGCATTTCATTTCCTGAAGAAGAATGGAAAGTCCCCTCTTTTTCCTATTGTGGATAACAAAACTTCGGAACATGTTCGAATATCAGTATCCAAGAAAGGAGCCATATTTTTGCTGGAACCGGAAGAGATCGTTTACATCGAAACTGCCAACAACTGTGTTGTTCTTCATACAAAAAAGGGGAAATTCGTCAAGTACCAAAGCTTAAAGTCATTGACAAAACAGCTCTGTCCCAAAACATTCAAAAGGGTGCATCGTTTCTATTTGGCAAATACGAATTGCGTCGAGCGTATCACCAAGAACAGGAATGGTGATGGGTTTATTGACCTATGTAACGGAAACAGGATACGATTCAGTAGAACTTATTTAAAAGAGTTCCCTTTTACTTAATATCACAACTCACCATTGTTTTCCCGCAGCTTACACCCATATTTTACTAGTGCTTGGTTTATCTCAATAATTTTGGTGTAATTCAAAACGGATATTATGAAAAAAGGCGTTCTTGCTACAGTGCTACTTATCTTTTTCCTGGCATGTGAAACCAAAGAAAATATGCAGGCCTCGCAAAGCATCATTTCGGAAGCGGATTACCAGATACTTACATATCTAAAGGAAGTCAATTGGCCTAAAGCCTACCGGGAGCAGGATACAATTTTGTTGAATGCTATTTTGGGCGATGATTTTCAGATGGTCGACGCCCAAGGGAATTGGTCCAACAAAACCATGGAACTGGAATGGATAAAAAAACATGCCTCTTCGTACGACTCATTTTTCTACGAAATAAAACGGTTGGATGTTTTGCCCAATAGTACCGCAATGATTTGCGGAGCAGGCCATATATACAACGATACCGTCCACACCATATATCAATCCAGCAATGTGCTGATAAAAAGGCAGGGAATATGGAAAGCCATTGCCTCCCATGTGTCAGGGGTTAAGGCTGTGGAATAACTCTTAAAATTCCCGTAAAAGTTGGTATACCCAGTGCTGTATTTTATTACCTTTCAACAAACGTCCGCTTATGAAAATATTTGTTGGGCTTTTCTTTTTGGCAGTGTGCGTTTCTCATTCACAACAAACCAGGTTGCTGTCACTTGCATTTGAAAAAGATTTGATTCCCGAAGGCATTGCCATTGACGCCAAAGCAGGAAAAGTATATCTGAATAGCCTTAAGTATGGTAAAATTGTCCGCTGTAATTTGGATGGAAGCAATCCTGAAGATTTTATTGGACCAAACGAGCACGGTTACCTCTCTGGATTTGGCATGACCATGGTTGGGGAGACCTTGTATGCATTGGGCAATGTGCTGCCCAAAAATGGGAATAAATCCATATTGCTCTTGTTGAATACTGAATCCCACCAACCCATTTCCAAATATACCATTGAAAACAATCAATTCATCTACCTGAATGATTTGACCGTGGGCGAAAATGAAGAAATTTATATCACAGATTCTGAAAGCAGCGATTTATATACCATCAATAAGAACACGAATGAACTTGAGGTTTTCTTTGCTCATGACGAAATAAAGCATTCCAACGGTATTGCTATTTCACCGAATGGCAAACTGCTCTATCTAGCGACCTACACCACGGGAATTCGTGTGCTGGAGATTGCTTCCAAAAAATTGTTGAACACGCCAAACGAACATAAGGGAATTGATGGCCTAAAATATCACCAAGATCATTTATATGCCATTGTCAATGGTCGAAGAAATCCCTCCCAAAACGGAGTTTTTCAGTTTAGGTTGAATCAGCATGAATCGGAAATCGTTGGTGCCAAAAAAATGTGGGCGTTTGAAAATCCAACCGATATTCCCACCACATTTGCTCTTTATGAAGACTCCATGTATTTTGTATCGGATTCCCAATTGGGCAATCTTGATCAAGATTCAAACCAAATCATCGCGCTTGATGAACTCAAAACATACCAATTGGTTCAATTGAGATTATAAAATTTAGATTATGAAGTACTGTAAAATTCCAACCCTGTTGATTGCCTTGCTTTCACTCTATTTTTCCATAGCGCAGGAGGCAAATCAAATTAAATCAAAAAATTATTGTACCGAAATAGGGCGGTTTGACCTTCTTATCGACAATGATGAGGTTGCTGGGGCTTATTATCTTGCCCATAAGAATGCGTTGGGTGGTGTTTGGGGCCGTCTTGAGGGAAAGACCATGAGAGGTAGGTGGCACGACGCCGACGGAAAAGGTGATATCATTATCACCTTTAATGAAGACTTTTCTTTTTTCACTGCAGATTATCGAAGTGAAGATGAGCCAGAAAAATGGTACAAAGATTCTTGGCATGGATCCCTGAGACCAAATGATTCAACTACTTTTGATTTTGATGGTAAAACATATCGCTGTGAATAAATTAAAATCTCTTCTTTTAATTATCGTCTTTGCTATTTTGGGTTGCAAGGAATCCATACCGACAACCAAAATCGAAGAAGTCCTTGCCCCCAAAGGTCCCTTTTTTGGCATTGACCCAACAGATGAGCCACAACTTTTAGCACCTGAGCTTTTGGCTTCCCCTACCACGGAGTACAACGGAACATTCTCACCAGATGGCACGGTGTTCTACTATACCACGAACATGCCCGGAAATGCGTATATCACATTTACAGAAATGCAGGAAGACAGTACATGGAGCAACCCAAGAATTGCTTCTTTTTCAGGCACCTATTCAGATTATGACCCCCTTTTTACACCCGCTGGGAAACGGCTTTATTTTAGTTCCAGTAGACCCAAAGGAAACAATGAAAACAGTAAAGTGTGGTACGTGGAACAAAAAGATGATTCTTGGAGTGATCCCGTTCGTGTTATTTTAACAGGGGAGGAAGACAATGAATATTATAGTTCATTGACCCATAGCGGAGTCATTTACTTCAATATCTGGTCAAAAGGTGATATCTACAGAGCGGTCCCGAAAGACTCCGTTTATGAAGTGGAACCGTTACCGGAAATCATCAACAAAGGCCGTGATAAAGGCGATCCGTTTATTGACCCCAATGAGAAATACCTGATTTTTAGAGGATACGATGAAAGCTTGGGAAGAGGTGACCTTTATATCAGCTTCAATATCGATGGGGCGTGGACATCTCCCGAAAATCTAGGAGAACCCATAAATTCAAAGGCGCACGAAATGTGCCCATGGGTAAGTCAAGATGGAAAACTGTTCATTTTTGCAAGTGGTCGGATACAAAATGGTTTGGAGGTAAGGGCTTTGGACCCTATAGAAAAAGTACATGATAAATCGCGAACCTATGATAATGGGGCATTGAACTTATACTACATGTCCGCCAATTTCATTGAGACCTTAAGAAAAAAGCATCTTTAACAAAGCTTAGTTTGGAAAAAATTTCAAGCAAACTGGATTAGCGATTTTTGTTTCGCCAGAAAATTCAAGGTTTCCGGATTCCCCGTCTCTTTTGAACACAACGATATTGTTGCTATACTGGTTCGCTACCAAAAGAAATTGACCCGATGGGTCCAAAGAAAAGTTACGTGGCCACTCACCCTCTACAGCATTTCTTCCAACCAAAGAAAGCGTTCCGGAAACTTCATCCACCGAAAAGATTACAATCGTATTTTCCCCACGATTGGAACCATACAAAAATCTTCCATCTGGGGACAAATGAATATCCGCGCAAGAATTTGCACCATTATAGTTATCATCCAACGTTTTCACTGTTTGCACCGGAAGGTAATCGTCCTTCGTATTCTTTTCAAAAACAACTATTGTAGCGTTCAATTCATTGATTACGTACAACATATTTTCGTCCTTATTGAAGGTAAAATGCCTCGATCCAGCACCATCCGGCAAAGCAAGGGCTTTCTGTTCCGAAGGAACAAACTTACCCCCGTCATTTTGGTAGCGCATCACCGCGGACAATCCCAAATCAGCCACGAAAAGCCCATCTTGGGTGAATTGTGCCATATGGGCATGAGGCACTTTTAAGGAATCTATTGCTTTATGTTCAATGACCTGGGGATCGGGTACCAATGCGCCGTCCTGGTCCAACTTAAAAATGGAAACATTGCCTCCTGTGTAGTTTGAGACTGCCAAACGCCCATCTTCTGATAGAGAAATATGGCAAGGATGTGCCCCTTGTGAGCCCATACTATTCAGTATCCCCAAAACTCCATTGTCAAATTTAAATGCAGTGACCCCACCACCCAAACTATCAAAATCCGCTGTTTCCTGAACGGCATAGAGGTGTTTTCCGTCATTCGAAATGGTCAAATAGGAGGGGTTGGGAAGTTTGGCCACTAAAGCCCCTTGTGTCAGGCTTCCATCATTAGTATCGAAACTATACTGGTAAATCCCCTCGCTTTCTCCATCAGTGTAAGTGCCTACAAAAAGGGTGTGCATGGTTTCATTTTTGGGTTGGTCTTTGCATGCAAGAAAAAGTAAGATAGCCATGCAGACCAATATGGCGATGTGTCTCATCAGTCAGTTGTTTGTTTCCTAAAATACAGAAAGAAAACCAATCATTTTCAATTTTTATCTTTAATGCATGGATCATAAAACCGTTATCCTAGTACTCTGCAGCCTTGGTATTGCCCAGGGACTATTTCTCTGTGCTTATTTGCTCACACTTCGGAAAGGGAATAGTCTGGCGCATAGGATTTTGGTTTTGGTCATTTTGGGTCTTGTGCTCCGCATAGGCAAATCCATACTCAATGTATATCTTCATCTGGAACCATGGCAGCGAAACATTGGCATTGCTGGCATACTTTTGGTGGGGCCATCTTTATGGCTATATGGTGGCCTAATATTTCAAAAACGCAAAAAAATACCGGGTCTCCTATACTTACATATGTTGCCCTATGTATTGTTTACCCTATTCAGCCCATTGATTCCAAACCGAGCAGATGTGCTTTCCTATTTGATTTATTATGCGGTTTTTGGTCATCTTTTTGTTTATCTGATCCTTTCGGTTTTTCAATTGATAAACGCCAAACAAGTAGCACAACCAAGACTTTTTCAATGGTGCCGTAACCTGGTCATAGGTGTGGGGCTCATTTGGCTGTTTTATATTGGGAATATTACCGGAATGATTCCCTTTTACATAGGCGGGGCCCTTTTCTTTACCTTTTTGGTCTACATGTTTTCTTTCCTATTGCTCCGCAATCATACTTTTTCACTTGAAAAATATCAGGGTTCAAAAATAGATGCCGATTCGGCTAAAAGTGTGATGGAATCCATAAACAGACTCTTGGAACAAAATGAGGTCTTCTTAAACCCTAAATTGACCATGGCAGATGTGGCCGAAACTTTAAAAATATCACCAAGAATCCTTTCTCAGGTAATCAATGGGCAAAGAGGAATGAACTTCTCTGAATTTATGAATTATCACCGCATCGAGAAAGCCAAAAAACTCTTATCCTCTTCTCAGGGTATGCATGAAAAAATTGCGGCCATAGCATACGATTCGGGTTTTGGCAATGTGACTTCCTTTAATTTGGCGTTTAAGTCTTTCACCAATCTAACTCCCTCAGAATTTAAAAGGAAACATAACGACCTTTGATTCGAATTCGTTTTAAAAATCATGATTTTTAAAGCCCTTTTGCTTTAAAATGATGTCCTTCGGCAAAAATTCATAGCCATGAAATATGCTTTAGCTTCATTGTTCTTTTTGGCTTTGACAGGATGCCAGCAGCATGAAATGTCAAAATCCAACATAAAACCGGTTGTTCCCAAAAAAGAAGTGGTCTTTGAGGGATTGAATCGTCCTTGGAGCATTGCTTTTCTAAATGAAACCGAGGTCTTGGTCACCGAAAAAAATGGAGATTTGGTTCGCGTGGACCTTCATTCCGGGACAAAAAAAACCATTGCTGGCTTTCCAAGCGACCTCACGGATAGCATTGGTGCCATCCACTTTGGCGACAACTCTGGGATTTTTGAGATTCTCCTGCATCCTGAATATGAGAAAAACCAAAAAATATATTTTTCCTATACCGCTAAAAAACGTGGTGTGGGAAAAACAACCAAGTTTGTTCAGGCCACACTCTCAAAAGATTCAATTTATGACCTAACGACCATTTTGGTAGCTGAGCCCTATTCCAACATCAACTATCATTACGGTGGAGGTATGGCCATTGGAGCAGATAGCAAACTGTATCTTACGGTGGGGGAACGTTTATTTTGGGAACATGATGAACCTGAAATACCTATTGCACAGAATGTGGCAGACCCCAGAGGCAAAATCCACCGGTTCAACTTGGATGGAAGTATTCCCAACGATAATCCAGACTTAGGCGCGGATGCGGTTCCAAGCATTTTTGCCTTGGGCATCCGAAATACACAAGGTATTGCACTTCAGCCAGAAACGGGAAAGCTTTGGTTCACTGAGCATGGGACCATTCAAGGGGATGAAATCAACATATTGCAAGCAGGTTCCAATTATGGCTGGCCAAATCGAACCACAGGTCGTTTGCGAAGTAAGGATTATAGCCCTCCACCTATCGAGGATGTGGTCTTTACCCCACCCAGTTGGTTTTGGCAGCATACTGTTGCACCAACCGGGCTATGCTTCTATACAGGAGATGAGTTTCCCCAATGGAAAAACAACTTAATTGTACCTGGTCTTTCCCTAGGCAGTCTTTGGCGTTTTCGAATCCAGGGAGACACCATCAAAAGTGCCGAAGAACTGTTTTTGGATGAACGGGTACGATCAAGAAAAGTGGCCCAAAGTCCACAGGGCAAACTCTACTTGCTCACCGATGAAGAAAATGGGAAAATCATAAGAATCAAACCAGAACAGCAACAAACAATCCACTAAAAATGAAAGTTACTTCTATCTTAATCGCCTCAATGTTCAACCTACAGTTATTTGCACAATCAGAAGAGGTCTTGATCCGCAAAACGCTCAACAAATATTTGGAAGGTTCCTCATATAGCAATCCGGAAATGATCCAATCCGCATTTTATAAAAACGCAGATTTGTTTCTATCCAAAGAGGGGCAGGAAATTTGGGTGTTGACTCCCAAAGAATACGCTTCACTTTTTGAAACCAGGCCAAAAGGAAAGTTCAACGGTAGGGAAACCACTATTCTATCCATTGATCGACAACACAATATCGCGTCGGCCATGGCGGAGATAAAAATTGAATCAAGGAACATGCGATTCATAGATATTTTCTTACTTAAAAAGCTGTCGGGAGAGTGGAAAATCATCAGTAAGGTAGCCACTTTGATGCCTAATGAGGAATAGTTTTAGACGGCTCCCGATCTCAGATTTCTGTCTATTTCTTTCTTTAGAAAGTATCCCGTGACTATTGTCGCCAGTACATCCGCAATGGGAAAAGAAATCCAAACCCCAATTTCTCCAAATAATGGTGGCAACAAAAGAATTAATGGGATAAAAAAGAATCCTTGACGGGTCAAAGTCAACAAGAGCGCAGGCACAGCTTTTCCCACAGCTTGAAAATAGGCTGCGCCAATCAACTGTAGCGCAATAATGGGCGTAGCTGCAAATACAAGCCTCATGGCAAACGGCGAATGCTCCAGCACAAATGCATTTGCAGCAAGTTCCTCCGGTGCAAGTCCAGGTTTATCACTTAAAAACAGGGATGCGATTTCAGCTGGGAATACCATCAATACGATAAATACCAAGGTAGCCACCAAAGCTGCGTACTTGATCGCTGTGTATATGGATTTTTTAACCCTTTCATATTTCAAAGCGCCATAGTTGTACCCTGCGATGGGCAAAAATCCCTGTGTAACCCCAAAAACGGGAAAAAGGGCAAACATCAACATCCTACCAATAATGGCGTATACCGCCACCATGGCCTCTCCTCCCAAATTGAAGAGAATGTTGTTCATCAGCAAATAAGTGATACTTGTTACGGCCTGCCTCGCCAAGGTTACAAAACCCAGAGAACCTATTTCCCGCAGAATTGGTTTATCCAATCCGAAGTGGGAAAAGTCTATTTTCAATTCAGAGTTTGGGGAAAGAAAAAAGTAAAGTATATAAATAAAGCATAGTAGATACCCCCCGGTTGTTGCCCAAGCGGCACCATGCATTCCCCAATCAAAAACATAGATGAAAATGTAATCCATCAGCAGGTTTCCGATGGAGGGTATGATCATGGCGATCATGGCAAATTTGGGCTTGCCCTCTGCTCGGATTACCGTATTTCCCATCATACAGAGCGCCAAAAAGGGTATTCCGTACAAAATGATGGTATAATATATTTTTGCTGGATCAAAAATACCTCCCTTTCCTCCAAAGGCCGGAATGAGACTGTCCACAAAATACAGTCCCAAGGCCACCATAGAAACAGTAACCAGCAAGGTAAGGGTAATTTGGTTTCCAAAAGTTTTTAAGGCCTTATCGCGGTTGTTGGCTCCCAAAGCCCTGGAAATAATACTGGACCCGCCAATCCCTATGGCCATACCCAAAGCAGCAATAAAGAAAGAAACTGGCAGCACTACATTGATAGCGGCAATGGCAATGGACCCAATCCAATTGCCGACAAAAATGGAATCGACCAAAATGTTGAGGGACATCACCAGAATACCAATGGAGGCCGGTACCGCTTGTTTGATAAGGAGTTTCCCTATGGGTTCTACCCCAAGTTCGTCTGAAATGATTCTTGCCATCTAAACTGGCAGTTTTTCTTCGGTCTGCCAATCAGTGATCCATTGTGACATCAGGGATGCCCAGTCATCTCGATCGTTCAAGCATGAAATGTGAATGAATTCTTCTCCACCGGCTTCCTCGAACTCTTCTTTGCCCTCCATGGCAATTTCTTCCAAGGTTTCCAAACAATCGCTGACAAATGCAGGGGTAATGACAGCCAACTTTTTTCTCCCCTCTTCGGCCAGTCTTTCAAATTCCTTATCGGTAAACGGCTGCAACCAAGGATCGCTCCCAAGTCTGGATTGGAAAGAAGTACTCACCTTTTCTGAATCCAGACCCAGTTCTTTCTTTACCATCTCTGTGGTGGCGTAGCACTGGTGCCTATAGCAGGTGTGGTGTGCAACGGAATTGATTGAACAACACTTTCCATCTATTTTACAATGGAATTTCGTCGGGTCTGATTTTCGAATGTGCCGTTCTGGTATGCCGTGGTAAGAAAATAAAATGTGGTCATAGTCGAAATTGGCCAAGCCCTCTTTGATACTTTTGGATAGTACCTTTATGTAATCCTGGTTGTGATAAAAAGCGGGCAAGGTGGTCAACTTCATTTCTGGAAAATAAGCCTGTTGGTCCTGCATGGCCTTTACAACCACAGTCTCATAAGACGACATGGCATAATGGGGGTATAAGGGAACCAAGAGCACATCGTCCACTCCTTGATCTTTCAATTCTTGCAAAGCACCCTTGATGCTCATAGAACCATATCGCATGCCCAAAGCAATTGGAAGGCTGGTATGTTGCCGCACTTTTTCCGTAAATCTTTCTGAAATTATAATCAGCGGAGATCCCTCCTCCCACCAAATCTTGGCATAGGCCTTTGCGGAACGTTTGGGTCGTGTGTTCAAGATAATCCCCCTAACTATTATGTTCCTGAGGATGGGATTGACATCAATAACCCGTTCATCCATTAAAAATTCATCCAGATACGGTTTCACATCCTTAGATGTGGGACTATCCGGCGAACCCAAATTGACCAATAAAACTCCTTTTCGCACAGCTAACTCTTTTAGGCTCCAAAAATACGACATGGCATGCACTTAATATTTTCACATCCAAAATTCTTTCTTATGATCTGATAATGAATTTCAATTTGGAGTTGATTTGGGCTTTCTTCTTGCTAATCTTTTCTGCACTATTTTTGTGCGTATGAATGAATTCTTCCAAAATGTCTCCAAAGAATCCCTTTTGTATTTGGGGATTGCACTTTCATTGCTTATCGCATTGTATTGGCTGACCTCATTTTTATTGCGGCGTCTTGGTAAAAACCCCAAATACCTGTTGCCCAGTGGGTCCTTTCGAAAATTGGCGCCTGCCCTAGTGCTGGTTTTTCTTTCTTTCATTCTTCGGATGAATGCACTTCGAGACCTATTAAATTTAGAGGACTATGGGCTGTGGTTTAGAAAGGCAAGCACCTTGTTGTTCATTTTCTCCATGACATGGTTGATAATCAGTATTTTAAAGATTGCCAAAGCAATTATTCTACAAAACTACGATGTCGGGGAAGCTGACAACCTAAAGGCAAGAAAGGTATACACCCAATTTACTATTTTGGAGCGCATCGTAATTTTTATTGTGGTCGTATTGGCAATTGGTTTGGCGTTGATGAGTTTTAAGGAAATCCGTGAGGTGGGTATCAGTATTTTTGCCTCGGCAGGAGTTGCGGGTATCATTATTGGTTTTTCAGCTCAGAAATTCATTGGGACCATTTTAGCTGGCATTCAAATTGCCATTGCCCAGCCCATCAAGTTAGATGACGTAGTTATTGTGGAAGGGGAATGGGGTCGCATTGAGGAGATTACATTGACTTATGTAGTGGTGCAAATATGGGATAAAAGAAGATTGATTGTTCCTACCCCTTACTTTATTGATAAACCTTTTCAGAATTGGACCAAAACCTCAGCTGAGATACTGGGCACTGTTTTTTTGTATGTGGACTACAGGGTTCCTTTTGATGAACTTCGCAAAGAATTGACCCGGGTTCTTCAAAATACAGAACATTGGGACGGGGAGGTGAATGTGCTACAAGTAACAGATTCAAAACCTTCCCATGTGGAGATCAGGGCTTTGATGAGTGCCAAAGATTCCCCAACGGCATGGGAACTTAGGGTACATGTAAGGGAAAAATTGATTGAATTCCTTCAAAAAAACTACCCCAATAGTATTGCCAAAACAAGGGTTTTGTTGCAAAAAACTGATGCCAATGATACAACGTAGCCTAACACTGCTCTTTCTTTTTGGAGTGCTTGCAAATGCCCAACAGATTACCTGTTCTCCCAAAGACAAACTTTATTTTGAAACCAAAATGGAGACCATTAAAAATACCAAAGCTTCCTCCTTAGGGGATACCATTATCCAAGTGGGAAAATCGTTCATTGGAACTCCATATCTTGAAAAAACCTTAGAAGTGGGAGATATGGAAACCTTGGTCATCAATTTGAGGGGTCTGGATTGCACCACTTTTGTTGAAAATGTTCTGGCCTTTGGTTTGATGATAAAAAAAGATAAGACCCACTTTGAAGATTTTGCGAATCATTTGGAAACCATTCGGTATAGAAATGGAGAATTAAATGGGTATCCGTCACGTTTACATTATTTTACGGATTGGATACGCAACAATGAGCAAAAGGGTCTGGTAAAAGATATAACTTCGGATTTGGGTGGAATAGAATCGCAAAAACCCATCAATTTTATGGGAACACATCGAGGTTTATACCCCTTTTTAGCTGATGACAAAAACTTTGTAAGTATACAAAGGGTAGAAAATGAATTGGCCAAAGAAAGGCTCTGTATTTTGCCTCAAGACCAGATTGAAAGCAAAGAACAATTAATTCATTCTGGAGATATCATCGCTCTGGCCACTTCCATAAAAGGTTTGGATGTTACCCACACCGGCATTGCAATACATTTAAACAATAGGTTGCATCTACTGCACGCTTCGAGTAAAAATGGGATGGTTGAAGTCTCGGAAATTCCACTCGCCGATTACGTGAAGAACATCAAAAGCAATATTGGGATTATCGTGGCCCGACCTACGTTTTGATGTATTCGTGATATATAGCGATGGGAATGAGGCCAGTCCAACCGCAAAAGTCCATTTTGGCCGGCATCCCATAGGATATAAGATCAGGTGCATAATTTTCCCAAAAGGTATCAGTGGCATCAAACACTTCAGCAATGGCGGCATAGGTGCGCTCAGCCAAGTCTTGCGCCAAATCGTTTTTTCCAACTGTAGTCAATCCTTTTAAAACCATATAAGACGTTGGTGCCCAAACACCTCCCAACCAATAATCCCCCCAACCTTTGTAATCGGGATCGTCAGCCGAAAGTGCAGGTAAAGGAATTTTTCTGTAAAACTCATCTGGGTTGGTCAAGTGTGCCAAAAATGCATCAATTTTGTCATCAGGGACCAGCTCTCCCAGTAAAGTCCAATACATGCCGATGTGCTTTCTTTTGATTTGTTTTCCATATCCCAAATCATAATAGAAGCTATCTTGGTCATCCCAACAAAGTTGGTTCAGCGCTTCCTTTACTTCCCGATGAAACGTTTCATACATCTTAAGATCTTCTGTTTGGCCTATTTCATTGGCAATAAAGCTTAGTTGTTTGGAAAGCATCGCCATTTGGGCGGTAAAGTCCACCAGTCGGCCTTGTTTGTTCCATAAACCCTGCAAAGTTTCCACATAGTCCGCTATGAACATATTCAATCGTTCTTCTGCGGTAGAACCGCCCATTTTACCCAATTTATCCCCTAATTCGTGGTGAGTCATTCCATTGCCCTCATCAGTGGTCCAATTTCTGGGGGAACGAGGTATATTGTCCATGCCCATGCCCAAAGTATCTCCCCAAAAAAGCTTGTCGTCACCTTGATAGGTGCTTACCAAAAATTCAAAATTTTTCTTTAGAAAAGGATAGGCATAACGCAGTCTTTCCTTGTCTTGCTTCACATGATAGATTTCAGTTTCGGCAAAACCCAACAAGGGCGGATTTATGGAAACGGGATGGTCTTTTGACCAAAGTGGTCTTCCGTCTTTTCTGTACTCTCTGCAGATGTAGCCATCTTCTTCCATTCGCTCATAGAAATTGTCCAATGCTTGATATACGGGCAATTCATCCATGTGGTATTTGGCAAAGCAAGCTATGAAACAAGAGTCCCAAAGAAATATATTGTCAGAAAAAGCAGCATCCACAAAGGGCTCTTTAAAAAAGGGTTCCCTGTCTCCTCCGCGGACTTTGCTTTTGGTTATCTCCAGTGCTTTGGCGTACATTCTCCCGCTTAATTTAGAGGTGACTTTAAAGCGGTGGGATTCCATTTCATTTGCATTTTCAACAATCTCATCCCTGCAACCCATGGCCACCGTACTCCCCAAGGTTGCCAAGCCCAACGTCTTATAAAAATCTCTTCGCTCCATATTTCTCAGTTATTTTCATCTCTCTTTAAGCACCATTGAATTGCCCCCAAAAGGTGTTTTCGAAATGCGGGCTCATCAAAAGTAGCTTCGGTATGTCCCCCTCCGGTATAATAGGCTCTGCCTCCATCAAATTCGTGGTACCATGCTATGGGATGGTTTGCTCCATTGGTTCCGCCAGAATAACTTTTCTCATCCAAATTGAGCAGTACGGTTACATTCGGATTCAGGTTTTTGTAGTTATACCATTCATCACTCCTTGACCAAGTATCATTTAAATGGGAAGTCGAGGAGTGGTCTTTGCGCAGGACGTCAATCCTTGCATCCAACACATTGGGGTCATTTGGGTGACTCTCAAAATATCCTCCCACCAATTTACCGTACCAAGTCCAGTCATACTCCGTATCGGCTGCAGCATGAATGCCCAAATAGCTCCCACCATTTTTGATGTACTTTTCAAAGGCCCTTTGTTGCTCTTCCTCTAAGACATCCATGGTGGTGCTTAAAAAAACAACCAGCTTATAGTTTTTAAGGTTGCTATCATTGAAATCTTCTCCACTTTCCGTTTGCAGGGCAACAAATCCATTTGCACGGCCCAACTCGCGCAAGGTCCGTACCCCCTTTTCAATGGATGTATGACGGTAGCCTGCTGTCTTTGTAAATACCATTACCAGTTCAGGCATTTTTACGCTATCATTTTCTAGTGATGTTGGTTTTTCCTGTGCATTCACCTGAAATGCAAAAAAGGCAATCAACAAAATGGACAATCTATTTGGCTTCATTCTTTTTGTATTTAGGAATTTGAAGTTAAATATTTTTTGGGGGTCGTGCCATACTTCTTTTTAAAGGAAGTTATAAAATGGCTTGCGGTGCTGTATCCAACTTTAAGACCTACTTCATTCACATTGTGCCTTCCCGTTTCAAGCATTTTACGGGCATACTCCATTTTATAATCGAACAAAAAGCCGTAGACGGAATCGCCATAAATCTGCTTAAACCCTTCTTTAAGTTTTCTGAGACTCAATCCAATTTCCTCAGAAAGTTCGGCCAATGTTGGAGGTTCCACCATTCGCGAAATGATAATTTCCTTGGCCATTTTGATGCGTCTTACATTGTCCTCATCCGCCAAGTAAGGACATTGTTCCAAGTCCGCCTCCTCTGTTTTGTTGAAGTAGAGGGATACCAGTTCGTATACTTTGCCTTTGATATAGAGTTGCTTCACAGATGGGTGTAAATTATAGTTCATCAACTGGCTAAGTACAACCGCGATGGCAGGGGAAACCATTTCTTGGGCGTAATATTTTTTCTCTTTATTGTCCTCGCTCAAAAATGGAATATAATCGGCCTCGGACGAGAAAAGTGCATGGAATTTTCGGATGGTCATCACCACCGAGAGCAACCACGAATTGGGTGTCACCACCAAATTCAAGGGTAAATCCTTTTGGGTGTTGTAGAGCAAAAGGGAGTTTTCCTCATTTACCTCAAGATGATAGTTCCCCTCATTAAAATTGAACCGCGATCTTCCTTTAAGACAAAAATGAAACTGGATATACGTGCTATCTATTTCCCGTTCCATCAACTGGGATTCATTGCTATCGTTTTGAATCTTAAGGAGATAAAAGCCATCTTCTACCTTTGTTTCATCATAAGTTCCTTTAGCGATATTTTTTGTTGTCATATTGGACCTATTTTCTTTTAAATTTCAATTTAGAATGACTCTAAATTATATTATTGTATAGCAAATTTATCAATAAAATCAATGGTTATGCCCCTTTTTTAAAGAATTTAACCAAAAAATAGACTGCCCTTTAGCTTTTAGTTCCGCCAGCGTTATTTTTTAATGTGCTGCACTCCTATTTTTGTGTTGCGATTTTATCCTTTATGAGGAACTACCATATTTCAAAACATAATTCCTTCTATGCCGTTGGGTTGAGTTATAGAAAGGCAGATGCTGAGGTGAGAGGAAAGTTCAGTCTTGATGTTCCTTCTATCGATCATATTTTACGCAAGGCCAAGGAGATTGGTGTTGATGGACTTCTTGCCATCTCAACATGCAACAGAACCGAACTCTATGGTTTCGCACAACACCCCTACCAACTTATAAAACTACTTTGCGACCAGACCCATGGAACGCTGGAAGAGTTTCAAGAGGTGGCCTATGTATACAAAAACCATGACGCCATTGCCCATGTGTTTAAAGTGGGGACCGGTTTGGACAGTCAAATTTTGGGCGACTTTGAAATCATCAGTCAGATTAAGCAAGGATTTTACCGAGCAAAGAAGCACGATATGGCCAACCCTTTCTTGGAACGCTTGTGCAATTCAGTGATTCAGGCCAGTAAGCGTATCAAAAATGAAACAGAGTTGTCTTCGGGTGCCACTTCGGTCGCTTTTGCTTCTGTAAAATATATTCTGGATACTTTTCCCGATATTTCAGAAAAGAACATCTTGCTTTTTGGCACGGGCAAAATTGGAAGAAACACCTGTGAAAATCTGGTAAAACATTCTAAGCATTCACACATTACCCTGATTAATCGTACTCGGGAAAAGGCTGAAAATATTGCTGGAAAATTTAAGCTGGCCGTTAAAGATTATGGTGATCTCCAGACCGAAATCCGAAAAACAGACATCCTTGTTGTAGCTACGGGAGCCCAACTGCCCACGGTGTCGAAAGCATTGATTTATCCTAAAAAACCATTGTTAATTTTGGACCTTTCGGTTCCAAAAAATGTATCGGACGATGTCCTGGAGCTTCCCAATGTGTCCTTGGTACATTTGGATCAGCTTTCACAGATTACAGATGACACACTTGCCAGAAGAAAAAAACAGGTCCCGAAAGCTGAGGCCATTATTCAAGAGGTAAGAAAAGATTTCCTAAAATGGCTCGAAACCCGAAAGTTTGCTCCGGTGATACATGCGCTAAAGGAAAAATTGAAAACCATGAAAGAGGAGGAAATTGATTTCCACTCCAAAAAATTAGACGACTTCAACCAAGATCAGGCGGAAATAATTTCGGAACGCATCATTCAAAAGATAACCAAACAGTTTGCCAACCATTTAAAGCGTTCTGAGGTGGATACCGAGGACAGCCTAGAACTTATACAAAAGGTCTTTCAGCTAGAAATCCATTCTAAATGAGTAAAATCATACGAATCGGAACCCGCGATAGTGAACTTGCACTATGGCAAGCCACCACCGTACAAAACAAATTGGAGGCCCTAGGCCACGACACCACTTTAGTGCCCCTAAAATCCACCGGTGACCAGGTTTTGGACAAGCCCCTTTACGAATTGGGCATTACGGGAATATTTACTAAAACCTTGGATATCGCCTTATTGAAAGATCAGATAGACATTGCCGTACATTCCATGAAAGATGTGCCCACCCAACTGCCAAAAGGCATTGTTCGGGCTGCCGTGCTGGACCGCGCCATTGCCCATGATGTCCTGGTGCACAAAGGATTGGATTTTTTAGAATCAGGCCAAGTTGCTACCATTGCTACTGGAAGTTTGAGAAGAAAGGCCCAGTGGTTACATAAATACCCAAACCACAAGATCGTGAATCTTAGAGGAAATGTCAACACCCGTCTCCTCAAAGTAATTGAAAATGATTGGCAAGGAGCCATTTTTGCACAAGCGGGATTGGAACGGATCAAATTATTGCCCAAAGATGTCTTGGTTTTGGACTGGATGATTCCCGCGCCTGCCCAAGGGGCCATGATGGTGGTGGCGAAGGAAGAGGATATTACTCTGGCAAAAGTCCTTGCGAAGCTTAACCATAGAGAAACGGAAATCGCAACTAGTATTGAACGACTGTTTCTAAGGACTCTGGAAGGAGGCTGTACTGCTCCGATAGGGGCCTTGGCCCAAATAATGGACCAAAACGTGCACTTTCAAGGTGCTTTGTTCTCTCTGGATGGCAAACAGAAAATCGAAGTTAAAAAGGAGATTCCTTTATCCAAAACCGAAGGCTTTGGGGAAGTCTGTGCCCAAGAAGTTTTGAATTCGGGAGGCGATAAATTGATGCAGGAAATTAGAAATGAAAACAGTGCTCTCCACTAAAATTCTAACACCATCCCAAAAGGAACTGTTTCTAAACTCAGGTTTGGGGCTGGTGGAATATGATGCGCTTCGTATTGAATTGTCAGATGTTGAAATTCCATTGGACAACAAGAATTTTATTTTTACAAGCAAGAACGCAGTAAAAGCATTTCTGAGTAGCACAAAATCATTGGAAAAATCCCCCTTTCGCGCATTTTGTGTTGGCTCAAAAACTGCACATCTATTAATCGAGAATGGTTTAAACGTAGTGAAAATGGAGGAAAATGCTTCAAATTTGGCCAGTTTTATATCAAAAAACCATAAAAATGAGGCTTTCCTTTTCCTTTGTGGAAACTTAAGAAGAAATGAGCTTCCGGAAGCACTTCTAGAAAATAACATTCGGTATAAAGAAATTGAAGTGTACCGTACCCATCTTGTACCAAAAGCCTTCAACCAGGAATTCGATGCAATTCTATTCTTCAGCCCCAGTGGTATAAAAAGTTATCTTTCAAAAAACGTCATCAATAATAGCATGCTTTTCTGTATTGGGGACACCACAGCTTCGGAAGCTAAAAAACATTCAAATAATATATCAGTCGCCAATAAACCCACAGTGGAGAACCTGTTGGTACAGGCAATAAAACATTTCAAAAAAAATGATTAAAAACGATTTGTTTCTTAGAGCTCTAAAAGGTGAAACGGTTGACCGTCCTCCGGTTTGGATGATGCGCCAAGCCGGTCGTTATTTGCCAGAATTTATGGAGATTCGAAAGAAATACGATTTTTTTACCCGGTGTCAAACGCCCGAATTGGCCTCCGAAATAACCGTGCAGCCCATTCGAAGGTATGGAATGGATGCTGCCATTTTGTTCAGTGATATTTTGGTGATTCCACAGGCCATGAACATCGAAGTGGAAATGAAACCCAATTTCGGACCGTATCTGCCAAGCCCTATTCGCTCTAAAGAAGACCTAGATCGAGTAATTATACCAGAAGTTGGAGAAGCCCTGGGTTATGTGATGGAGGCCATTACTGCTACCAAAGAAAAACTGAACGATGAAATTCCGTTGATTGGGTTTGCCGGTTCACCATGGACGTTGCTCTGCTATTGTGTAGAGGGGCAGGGAAGCAAAAGCTTTGACAAAGCGCGTGGGTTTTGTTTCACACAACCAGAGCTTGCGCACCAATTGCTTCAAAAAATTACAGACACTACCATTGCTTATCTAAAGGCCAAGGTGAAAGCTGGAGTAAATGCCGTTCAGGTTTTTGATTCATGGGGAGGAATGCTATCGCCTAAAGACTATCAAGAATTTTCTTGGCAATACATCCAGCAGATTGTTAACGCACTTAAAGATATTGCTCCTGTAATCGTATTTGGAAAGGGCTGCTGGTTTGCTTTAAAAGAAATGGCCCAATCTGGAGCAGCAGCGGTAGGTGTGGATTGGACCTGTTCGCCCCAAAATGCCAGGTATTTGACCGGAGGCAATGTTACCCTCCAAGGTAATTTTGACCCAGCAAGATTGCTTTCACCTCCTAATCAAATTAGGAAAATGGTCACCCAAATGATACATGATTTTGGGAAGGACAAATATGTGGCAAACTTGGGTCACGGCATTCTACCCAATATTCCTGTGGACCATGCCAAAGCATTTGTTGACGCAGTAAAAGAATTTAAAGCGTGAATCCCATAGCGTTACTTAAGCGGGCAAGCCTTAAAAATATACTGAAAATTATTTTTATTGGATTGAAGCGGCCTCTTTTTGTGACCCCAACGATTGAGGCAACTAGGCAATGCATTAAAATAGCTACAAAAAACTATGGTAAACTGCATCACAAAAATGGACGGGCAAATGCCTTCAGGCATGCTTTCTGGAATTATTTGATTGCAAAAAGATGTTTAAAATGGGCAAACAATTATGAAACTGTTTTAAGTTGGGCCAAAAGAATCACAGATTGGCATGAAAACGCTTTTCCAAATAATCAACTGGCCAAAAAAATGGATTTTCACAACAATGCTGTCGGTCGAATGGTTTTTGAGCAAAATTTGACCACATCAGAAGATGAAGTCCTTAAACTTCTTAAGGAAATGACGAAAGATTCAATTAAAATTGATGAAAATTCAGATTTGTCCATGTATAAAGACCAATTGGTACATATTATAGATCGATGAAAAGCAAATTTTACGATTACATTCAAGACCTACAGGACTCGATAACCTCCAAATTGGAAGAAATCGATGGAAAAGTCAGATTTCAACAAGACCTATGGCAACGTCCCGAAGGTGGGGGTGGAAGAACACGGGTAATTGAAAATGGTGCCGTGTTCGAAAAAGGTGGAGTGAACATTTCAAAAGTACATGGAGAACTACCCAAGAGCATGCAAGATTATTTTGGTGTAAAGGATGCCGATTTTTTTGCCTGTGGCCTCAGTTTGGTCATACATCCAAAAAGCCCCATGGTGCCCACCGTCCATGCCAATTGGCGTTATTTTGAAATGTATGATAAACAGGGTGACATCGTGGACCAATGGTTCGGTGGCGGACAAGATCTTACTCCGTATTATCTATTCGAGGAGGATGCAACACATTTTCATCAAATTTGCAAAAAGGCCTGTGATGCCCATGACCCCGAATTTTATCCCACGTATAAAGAAAAATGCGATAATTATTTCTGGAATACCCATCGAAACGAAGCGCGTGGTGTGGGCGGCTTGTTTTTTGATTATTGCAAAGCAACGGACACCATGAGCATAGAAGATTGGTATCAGTTTGTAACGGAGGTTGGCGATAGTTTTTTGGAAGCGTACATACCCATCGTTACAAAACGAAAAGACCTACCCTTTACCCAAGACCAAAGGAATTGGCAAGAAATACGACGTGGCCGCTATGTGGAATTCAACTTAGTTCATGATAAGGGAACTCTTTTTGGGTTGCGGACCAACGGACGTATTGAAAGTATTCTGATGAGTTTGCCCCCCCATGTGCAATGGAGGTATGACCATCATCCAGCAAAAGAAAGTGAAGAAGCCAAATTGGTTGAAGTGCTTCAAAATCCTAAGGCATGGGTTTGAAAATAAAGCTTTGTATAGGGTTCGTCCTGGTATCTTGTTCAGTTTGGAGCCAAGACGAACCCTATATAAGAAGCTTTCCAGAAAAACTTACCGTTCGCTTGGGGATGCAGAATACATCCAACAGTTTTACCGTTTTCAACGAAGAAGACAATTCAGAAGTGGAATTCGCACCCAACAATAAAACCTATCTGGGGGTTTCATTCCTTTTCAGGTCCATTGAACTTGATTTCGGTTATGCTCCAAACTTTCTTTCCGAAAATCAAGATAATGATGGCTCAAGATTATTTACCCTTAACTTTAGGATGTTTTTGGGACAATGGATGCAAACCCTGGACTTTTACAATCAAAAGGGCTTTTTTGCCAATATTGAAGGAGGGGCAATATACTTTCCAGAACTCAAAACCTTAAAAATTGGTGGTTCCACAAGCCGAATTTTCAACAAAAACTTTTCTTTCAGAGCGATAGGCTTTCAAAATGAATGGCAAAAGAAAAGTGCAGGAAGTTTCATTCCTAGGTTCACGTACTACTATACCCGCTTTAGTTTTGAAAATCCTGAAGCTCTTGTTAACACGGAACACACCTTAAATTTGGCTGTGGGACCAGGATATTATTACAACTTGGTTTTAGCAAAGCACATAATTTTAGGAGCCGGGGGCACGTTGGGTGCTGGAATGCACATTTCTAGTTCCAACGGAGATACTTCTGCAAATTTTCTTGCGCAAGCTATCTTTAGAACGGTGTTGGGCTATAATTCAGAAAACTTTTTCACAGGAGTTAATCTGAATGCACAGGTACTCGCTTATGAAGATGATGAAACCACCGCGGTGGCCGACTCGTTGTCATTTGTTGAATTTTATTTGGGGTATCGGTTCAATGCCCCTAAAAAGTGGGTAGAAAAAGCAGATAAATTCAATAAAAAATATGGGCTCGATTAGATTAATTTTCGAACTTGAGCTTAATTCAAACAAATTATTCCGAATACGATGTATCCATTAATTAGAAATCGAAGACTTCGTACCTCCGAATCCATCCGTAGACTGATTCGGGAAACCATTGTTACCCCAGATGATTTTTTAGTGCCGCTTTTCGTGGTCGAAGGCAAGGGTATAAAAGAAGAAATCCCCTCTATGCCCAATTACTATCGCCTTAGTCTTGACCTTTTGGAAAAGGAAATAAAGGAACTATGGAAAATGGGGCTTTGTGCGGTGCTTCTTTTTGTAAAGGTTGATGAAAAACTAAAAGACAACAAAGGAACCGAAGCAATTAATCCCAATGGGTTAATGCAACGTGCCGTCAAGACCATAAAAAATGTTTGCCCTGAAATGTTGGTTATGACCGATGTTGCACTTGACCCCTATTCATCATATGGCCATGATGGCATTGTTGCTAATGGGCAAATACTGAATGATGAAACCGCCGAGGTCTTGGCGGAAATGAGTGTCTCCCATGCCAAGACCGGAGCCGATTTTGTGGCACCGAGCGATATGATGGATGGCAGAATCTTAACTATTCGTGAAGCCTTGGAAGATGAGGGCTTCACCAATACAGGCATTATGAGCTACTCGGCAAAATATGCCAGTGCCTTTTATGGTCCTTTTCGGGATGCTTTGGATTCTGCTCCAGTTGATGTGGCCAATGTCCCCAAGGACAAAAAAACCTATCAAATGGATTATGCCAATCGATATGAGGCGGTTCGAGAGACCCAAATGGACATCGATGAAGGCGCCGATATTGTGATGGTAAAGCCTGGACTATGTTATTTGGACATCGTTCGTGAAATAAAGAACGAAGTGGACGTACCGGTTGCCGTGTATCAGGTTTCGGGAGAATATGCCATGCTGAAAGCCGCTGCTGAAAAAGGCTGGTTGGACCATGATGCCGTGATGTTGGAACAGCTTACGGCCATAAAAAGGGCCGGTGCAGACATTATAGCCAGTTATTTCGCGAAGGACTTCGTTAAGGTTTGTGGCTGACCGCAATCAATCTGGAATAAATATTCACTACTCTAAATTGATTGCTATTCCCTATCTTGGTACTCAAGTTAAAAACATATGGGACTTCTATTCTTTTATGCCCTTATTTCAATTTTCTTCTCGTTTTTGTGCTCCATTTTGGAGGCTGTTTTGCTGAGCATAACACCCACGTTCATCAACATAAAAAAACAGGCTGGAAAAGAATATGCCGCTACCTTAGAATCTTTAAAAAAAGATGTGGACAAGCCACTCATTGCCATTCTTACGCTGAACACCGTTGCCCATACCGTGGGCGCCATTTTGGTAGGTGTTCAAGCCAAAGTGGCCTATACCGAGCTCTATGGAACCACGACTCGTTCTATCCTAGGGTTTAAGTTTACGGAAGACCTTATGGTTGGTGTGGTCTCCACAATTATGACCATTCTTATATTGATAGCTTCCGAAATCATTCCCAAAACCATAGGAGCAACGTATTGGAAACAGTTGGCCAATTTTACTTCTAAGGCATTAACATTGATGGTATTCGTTCTAAAATGGACGGGGCTGCTGTGGCTACTTCAACTTTTCACACGTTTGATTGGAAAAAAAGGACATCATGGAAGCGTTCTAAGCAGAGAGGATTTTACAGCCATGACCGATATCGCCCATGAAGAAGGCGTGTTTCAGGAATCCGAATCCACGGTCATCAAAAACCTTCTCAAGTTCGATGAAATTTTGGCCAAAGATGTCATGACCCCACGAACCGTGATGAAAATTGCCTCAGAAGATACGACCATCAAAGAGTTTTTTGAGACCAACCGCCCTTTACGATTTTCTAGAATTCCATTGTACCTGGGTCGAATGGACAACATCACCGGATTCTTTCTCAAGGATGAGCTTATGGAGGCCATAATAAACAAAAAAGGAAGTGAAACTCTTGCCACTTTAAAAAGGGAAATATTGGTCACCAACAGAAACAAACCCATTCCCGAGCTCTTTGAAGAGTTTGTCAAGAAACGGGAGCATATTTCACTCGTCGTGGATGAATATGGTTCCGTCAGCGGACTAGTCTCCATGGAAGATGTCATTGAAACACTGCTTGGACTTGAAATTATGGATGAAAGTGATAATGTGGAAGACCTGCAAATGCTGGCAAGAAAGAACTGGGAGAGCCGTGCTAAGCGTTTAGGAATTATTTAAAAATAAGTTTAAATAAAACAATGGAAGTTGCTTATTTACAAACACCTATAGGTACAGCAGAATTTCATGGTGATGAAAATGGATTGATTTCAGTTTCTGTATTGGATATAAACAAACCTATTGGTATTATTCCAGAAGCATTGGAGGGTGCTGTTTGTCAGTTCAAGGAGTATTTTGAAGGTAATCGTAAGCATTTTGACCTTACTTTGAATCCAAAGGGCACCGATTTTCAAAAAAAAGTCTGGAATTCCCTTTTGGAAATTCCACATGGAAAAACCATCTCCTATCTTGAGCTTTCCAAAAAATTGGGTGATGTAAAAGCCATAAGGGCAGTAGCCGCGGCCAACGGCAAAAATCCGCTTTGGATAGTTGTCCCTTGCCATAGAGTAATTGGAAGCAATGGAGATTTAACAGGTTATGCAGGAGGATTGTATCGAAAGAAGTGGCTTTTGGAACATGAAAGTCCTGTAAAACAGCAGGCTCTTTTTTAGTTGCGCACAAAATACGTTGGGAAAAAGGGCAGTGAAACCAAGTCCAACAGTTCACCGGTTTCGGAAGCTACCATAACCCCACCTTCGACCACATCCCCTGAGGTACCATATCCAATCAAAAAAATACGTTGTAACGGATCAAATACTTGATTGATCAGTAATACCGATTTTTCTATTTCAGCCTCAACTTGATTCACCAAGCCCCCTATGTCCACTAATTTGGTTTCCATGGTATTGAGATTGTAAATCGCCGGTCCTTCAACAAATCGGGAAGGTTGCGGATAAATGAAGTTGAAATAAAGTTCATCCCCAATCAAAATGGCATCATGTATAGCTCCTATGGAAGACCCCAATGTAATGTTCAGAACGATGCTTTCTTGAAATGACAAATCCAAAGCATCATAAAGTTCCAAGGTGGAATTGCTATCATTCTTTATGATGGCCAAATCCCCATTCTGTGTTATAAAAAAACCAAATGAATCGAGTCCAAAACTTAAAGTGGGGCCTAAAACCTTGGAATCCAAGTCATAAAAAGTCAGTTTATAGTTTCCTAGATTGTCCCTGAAAGGCATATAAAGCCTTTCATCAAAAAGCATAGGGTCAAAAGTGGCCCCTACATTAAAATCCACAACCACATCTTCGCTTTCAGGACCCTCCAATTGTACATCCTGAAGACCAAGATTTGGGCTGTCAAAGGGTCCGAAATATCCAAAAAAGACGTTGCTGGAATTGTTTATCCCCCAAGTGATAGATCTTTCTGGTGTGTTTGTATAAAAATCCTCAAAAACCCTTATGTCTCCTGTGGTAAGTTCCTTGAGCGCAATGGAAAACTTTCCTTGGAAAAAACTATAAAATGAGAGTAAATCCCCTGTTTGCCTCAAGGTCAGGTAATCAGTTTCTACCCCCATATCCAAGGTCAGGTCAAACGTAGTTGCAGATGCCATTTCCGAATCGTAGGAGAATTGGTAGACCTTGTTTAAATCCTCTCCAATTACAGTAAATTTTGTTCCTGGAAATTTCGAAGCATCCAATGTCGAGTCATCATCGGTAGAACATCCTGCCAAGAGCAGAATAGCCACCATCCATATCCAATCTCTCAATTTCAAAGCGCTTTTTGTCAATTACAATATACGATTTATTGTTTCCCTAGTCACTTTTCTATTCCAAATTAGTATTTTCCTGCATGATCAAAAAAATACCTTTGGAGCACGTCCTCTTTTTGGACATAGAAACCGTACCCCAAAAACCGGAGTTTTCTGATTTGGATGAAACCTCCCAGGCACTCTGGGAACAAAAATCAGCGTATCAACGAAAAGATGAGATGACCGCTGCAGAATTTTACGATCGAGCTGGCATTTGGGCCGAATTTGGGAAAATTGTCTGTATTTCGGTTGGTTTTTTTGCTTTAAAGACGTCACAAAGAGCTTTTAGAGTTACTTCCTTTTATGGTGATGAAGTGAAAATCCTTAAGCAGTTTAAGGAATTGCTGATGAACCATTTCAATCAAGCCAAACACTTGCTATGTGCACATAATGGCAAGGAGTTTGACTTTCCGTATATCGCACGAAGAATGATAATTAATGGTCTGGAACTTCCCTATAAATTGGATTTGTTCGGCAAAAAACCGTGGGAAGTGCCTCATTTGGACACTATGGAGCTTTGGAAATTTGGGGACTATAAACACTACACCTCGCTGAAACTATTGGCCCATGTATTAGGAATTCCTTCCCCAAAAGAGGATATGGACGGCAGTATGGTAAAGGATGTATTCTACGGGGAACACGATTTAGACCGAATTGTTACCTACTGTGAATTGGATGTGGTGACCACGGCACAAGTGTTTCTAAGATTACGCAATGAGGATTTGTTGGTCGATGAGGAAATCAAAAAAGTATAATGGTGAACGATAATCCTCCGATTCCAAGTTTTATGGTTCCACTTTCAGAATATATTTCTTTTGGTTTTAATGGAGTCATCCGTTTAATTCTTATAAAATTTAGTGCTTTTTATGCCTGCGTAGTCTTGTACAACCAGCACATATAATCCTGAGGACAAAGAGGAAACATCGATGGAACCATTTATTCCTCCTTTTTTGATAATATTTCCTGAAGTAGTAACTATAGAATATTCAGCATCTTTGGAAAGCTCTGCTTGAACCGATATTTGATGCACCGCTGGATTGGGGTATACCGAAACCTCCAGCCCATCATTATAGGATAGGGGAACGTAGCTATACAATTCGGTTGCGGCACCATTAAATTCAAACTCAAGGGTTTCGGAAAATTCGGATACCGCATTTTCTGAGCAAATAGACCTTACCCTGGCTTCATAAACGGTTCCTTTTTCTAAATTAGAAAGAGGGGCTTTGTTATCCCAGAGCAATGCACTGTTCCACACATCTGTACCATAGGCCCTATACTGCACTTCAAAAAGCGTCTCCTTTGCTTCGGACCATATAATGGAAGTACTTGTTTCGTCAGAGGAGTCTAGATCCAAGTTGGAAGGAATATCAATGTTACATAAAGATATTTGCGCTCCAGTTACAATTAGGGAAAAATCTTGTATTCCATTCTTTAGAGTTCCTTTATGCGATACTGTAATGGTGTACTCTCCTTTGGCATTGGCAAGCTCCACCCTTTCAAAAGGGTCCACTTGGTTATCACCACGGGTAGCAGCTTCGTTGGCCTTAGCTGGGTTTAACTTCCACGGAAAAAAGGTTTCTCCATCTTTCGTAATCCTTATGTCCAAATCGTTGGTCAAAGCAGGAGTCATTGCATTAAGTTCACCGCGGTTGATGTGTTCTCCTTCAGGGTCTGTCCATGAAATGGAAGCCATCAATGGTTCAATGCCATTGGCGGTAACGGTTATGGAAAAGGTTTCGTCCTGTGACAAGCTTTCTTCATTGATCAAAGTAGTGTAATCCTTGTTTTGTAACACCTCCGCTGCTGCTTTGGCGTTCATTATGCCCCAACCCATTTTATAATCAGGTCCCTTAGCATGCACATCATCTGTAGTATGCAATGCCAGACCTTTGAGTGTAGCTGCCTTCATATAGCCTCCAAACAATTCTTCATGATACTGCTGCAACAACAACAACGAACCTGTTACGCTAGGGGCTGCCATGGAGGTTCCCGCAGATGTTTGATAACTGGTATTGTGGGCAGAAGCAGTTGAAAGAATGGTAGAACCCTCACCTGCCAAATCAGGTTTTATCCTACCATCATCGACAGGGCCAAAACTGCTGTATCCTGCAACGTTGGCCTCCTTCAATTCGCCATTACTTCCAAATTGGGTATTTGCACCAGCAATGGTAAGTCCATTTTTTGATGTGGTGAATCCCAACAACAAATCAAAACCATCTGCCGTTTTACCAAAATTGGGGTTTTCATTATCATAAGAATTTTGTGCATTGCCCGCTGCAGTGACCATCAAATAATAAGGAGCATGGTACATAATCTTATCCCAGTCTTGGGAAACCTTTATATAGGAACCAAAATACCAATTGGGCACGCGGTCCGTTTTTATACCGTAGGAATGATTGCTCAGCAGAAGTCCCTCTGCAGCAGCTTGCGCCACTTCTATTTTGTCACGGGTCCAATCGTGGGTCAGAGCAGTTGCTCCATAGGCTGTCCCCTTGGCATCTGGTTTAATTCCTGTTGAAATCAAACTCCCGGTAACCAGGGTGCCGTGCAGGTTAATTTCATCAGATTGATCAGCGTTTATGGCTCTGCCATTAAATTCTTGATGCGTGGTAAGGGCTACACCAGCATCCCAAACGCCCACATTCATACCGCTTCCATCCAACCCTAAATTCAACAATCCATTGCTGTACAGAGCATTGGCTCGTGATGCCTGACCCATGGGCGTACTGAAGGTCGTATAAAAAATTGCCGTTCCGTCTGTTCCAATTTCTTGTACAGAAACAAAAGACCCATCACTTAATTTTTCCGATTTCTTCCATCCTTTGGATTGTAAGGCCGTACCGATTTTAGAAGTATTGAGTCGATGCTCTTCCTCCCATTGGGAAATAAGGTTTCCCAATTTAGCTTGATTGTATGTAGATTTGATTTGCTCCTTGGCATTTTGGGTCTGTCCAAAAACTGAAAAACCACCAACATGCAAGAGTATAATCAGGAAGTAAACTCCAACAGCATTGAAAATTATTCTGTAATCCATAGGGCAAGTTTAAGTAAGATTTGGACTACAAATATATATTGATGATAAAATACTATCGACAAAAGCCCCTCTTAATTCGATGAACTACATAGTTATTTCTGCAAAGCTGTTGTGAAAATGTGATTTTCTGTGGTTTGTAGTCCTTTTCCTTCTTTTAAATTTGTCTTTCAAGGACTACATAAACGGGAAAATGATCGCTATAACCCCCCAAGTACTTCCTCCCTGCAAATGTCCGGAAGGGATTTCCTTTATACTTTCCCCTCCATTCCTTTAAAAATTGAGGAGCGAAAACCTGGGCAGCTTCAAAACGGTGGGTGCCTTTTTGGTGGTTCAAAAAAGTATGGGAAACCAATATTTGATCAAACAGACTCCATTTACCCTTGTAATTTGCACTTCCCGATACAGGTGAGAGCAATTTTTGCATTGGATTTATAAACCAACCCGAAGACATAAGTCTTTCTATACTTTCTGAATTGGGGTCATCATTAAAATCCCCTATTATTATGATGTTTGTCGCATCTTCTCCCAAAGTGCTTATTTTTCTCAATACAGTTTCCGCAGCCCTGATCCGCTTGTAACGGGTGGTTTCTTCTCCTTCCCTTCGCGATGGCCAGTGGTTAACAAACACATGTATCTCCTCTTGGTTCAGTTTGCCACAGACGTACAAAATATCCCGGGTAAAGTCCCTTTCTCCGGTATCATTGATAATCAACAACGGTAAGGTTTCTGATTTCAGTACCTTAAAATAGGTCTTATGGTAGATGAGTGCAGTATCAATCCCCCGTTCATCCGGAGAATCGAAATGAACAAAATCATACGGCTCGTCCCGTAGCGCTTTCGATTGTAGGAGCTGCTGTATTACCACTTTGTTTTCGACCTCCGCAATACCAACCAGCGCAGGAGGGCCACCTGTATCTTCCAAACCAATTTTTGAAATGGCTTTACCCATCTTTTTTGCCTTTTTCTTGAATTTTGAAGAATTCCATTTTTAAAACCCTTCGGTGTAAAATCATCATCCAGGGTATGGGAATCATCGTTAGTGTCAAAAAAATTCTCCAAATTGTAGAATGCTACGGCATATTTATTTCGGTTAACTTCCAATATAAAAGAGATTTGACCTGTTGGTGTCGGTTTAAAATCCAATGTACAAAAAAGCGCTTCCAAAACATTGATTAGATTTGCACTATAATTCCTATTAATGCTAGAAAAGAAGTCCATAGATTATGAAAAGGCGGTGCTTATCGGTGTAATCAACGCTGTACAAAATGAGGCCAAGGTAAACGAATATTTAGACGAATTGGAGTTTTTGACGTATACCGCTGGTGGCGAAGTACAAAAAAGGTTCACCCAACGTATTGAGGTCCCCAATCCCAAAACTTATATCGGTAGTGGTAAAATGCAGGAAGTGCAGGAATACGTTAAAGAGCATGAAATAGGTTCCGTTATTTTTGATGACGAACTCTCCCCAGCCCAGCAGAACAATATTGAGAAACTGCTTCGGTGCAAAATTTTGGATAGAACGGGTCTTATTTTGGATATTTTCGCCCAAAGGGCCAAGACCAGCTATGCGAGAACACAAGTGGAACTGGCCCAATACGAGTACCTTTTGCCCCGATTGACCGGTCTTTGGACACACTTGGAACGGCAACGTGGAGGTATTGGCATGCGGGGACCCGGTGAAACTGAAATTGAGACGGACAGGAGGATTGTAAGAGATCGAATTGCGCTCTTAAAAAAGAAGCTCACAAAAATTGACCGCCAAATGGAAACCCAACGGAGCAACCGGGGATCTTTGGTTCGGGTTGCCTTGGTGGGCTATACCAATGTGGGCAAATCCACGCTCATGAATGTCATCAGTAAAAGTGAGGTGTTTGCCGAAAACAAACTCTTTGCCACCTTGGACACCACGGTTCGCAAGGTGGTCATTGGCAATCTTCCTTTTTTGTTGAGCGATACCGTTGGATTTATACGAAAACTGCCTACCCAGTTGGTGGAAAGTTTCAAAAGCACGCTGGACGAGGTGCGGGAGGCCGACCTGCTGCTTCATGTAGTGGATATTTCCCACCCCAATTTTGAAGAGCACATCGATTCGGTGAACCAAATTTTGGATGAAATAAAAAGCGTGGATAAAAAAACCATTATGGTGTTCAATAAAATTGACCAATACCAAGCTGAAACCATTGATGAGGATGATCTAATAACCGAACCCACCTCAGCCCATTTTACCATAGAGGATTGGAAAAAAACCTGGTTCAATAAAATTGGTGACCGTGCCGTGTTCATCTCAGCGTTGAACAAAGAAAATCTAGAGGAATTTAGAAAAAGGGTTTATGATGAAGTTCGTGACATCCATGTCACCCGTTTCCCCTACAACAACTTTTTATATCCCGAGCATCTTGACGAGTATTGAACAATGGAAGACAAGCTGTTCTGATTCTTCGATGAATGACATGCTTCCTATGTTTCCACCACAACTTTTTGAACGTTCACAACAAAAATTTAAGGGATAACCACATAGCACCTATTTTCATACTGTTTTTAAGTCTTAGTGTCCAAACCAAATCTGCCACAGACTTAACCTACTTTGACCATGGCTTTAAAAACAACCTCAAATCATTAACCCCATAGAAAAGCCCTCATTGTTGAGGGCTTTTTTATTTAAGGTCATATCGAGCGCAGTCGAGATGTGGTCCGTTCTAAGTGGTTCCTATCAAAAAGAATAGCTCAATCCCAAGGTCCAATAGGTTTGCAACTCCTTATCGATGCTATCAAAAGTAGCCGTAGGGTCTGGGGTCGGAGCATTGTTGACGATATAATTGAGCGTCTCCTGGTTGTTGTTTCGCAATCCAAAATCAAAACCTACACCTATCACTTTCCACAAGGTATAGGCAAAGGAATTGGTCCACGTCCAATTGCTAAGGTCACCATCCTCGTAGCTTTGGAATAGGGAGAGATTGCTCTTAAAGCTCACAGCGCCTATTTTCTTGGTGTAATCTGCCAAAATCTTGGCTCCAGCTGAAGATTCAAAAATGGTGTCCTCCTCGCTGAACACAAAATTATAGTTCAACGGATGAATCACTACTACCAAATCAGTAATTGGTGTCCAAGTGGCTCCCACACCTACATCAAGGTATCCAGGGTTGTTCACATTGCTCAATAAGGTGGTTCGGTATTCCACCAAGCCTGAAATGGCAAACTTTTCACTCAACTTTCTTCCGTACAAAGAAGATAGGTTAAAAACATCCGTAGCCTCGCGAAAGCCATCATTATCGGTCGGGTCATCCTTATCATCCAATTTTACCCAGGCCAAATTCACATTTACAGCATTACGCCAAAAGAATTTTTCCTGTTGCAAGTTTGCATAAGCATTCACCGTAAAGCCAATATTTCCTGAAGCGTTATTGGGGATGCCTTGAGCGAACCAATTGTTGAATTCGGAAATACTTCCTCCAATAGTCCCAAAAGCTCCAATCTTCCATCCCGGTAAGGCATCCAATTGTGATTGTAAAGCATCTACCCTCCCCTGGATGGCAGCGATGGAATCTTTCTTTGGGGCAATCTGTTCTTTGAGTTCTTCAGCTGTCTGTGCACGTGCAAACAAAAAGCCAAAAAAGGCCATAACCAAAAGCAGCTCTTTTTTCATAGTATGGAGTTTAATGTTTAGAATCCCAAAAGTAAAAAAAGTCGTCATTAAATCACCACCGTTCAATATCCCTTTTTCGCTCTATATCGTCAGACCTGAATTAGAGACTTGCAGGCAAAACCATTCCCTATCAACCCAAACCGTCCATCCGTCAATTAGCTCCCAAAAGTGTACAGTATAGTTTGCAACTTGCCTCCCTAACCTTTAATTATTTTCAATTATGACATTAAAAAAATTGCTGTTTACAACCCTTTTGGGAGTTGCCGTCATCTCCTGTTCCAAGGACAACGGCCCAAGCACGCCAACGGCCCAGACACCGACTATTACCAGCTTCACACCCAAATCGGGAACTGTGGGAACCCTGGTCACCATCAACGGAACCAATTTCAGCACCACGGCTTCTGCCAATACCGTGAAGATTGGCTCCACCACTGCCACCGTTAGTACGGCGACGGCCACAAAGCTCACCATCACGGTGCCTCAGGGCGCCACGACTGGGAAAGTGAGCGTCGCCGTGGGCGGGAAGACAGCCACCAGTACCGACAACTTCACCGTGACCGCGCCGGTAGCCACCAATAACCCTCCGGTAATTGCGGCCCAAGAGTTCAATGTGTTGGAAAGTGCCAAAGAGATAGGGACCGTAGTGGCATCCGACCAAGACCAAGAAGATAATCTTGTCTTCGTGATCGCCACAAATGACGATGACCTTTTCACCATTGAGGAGAGCACAGGTCTGCTCAGTTTGGCTGAGGGCAAAAAGCTCGATTTTGACACTGCTGACCTTCATACCATAACCGTAGAGGTCAGTGATGGCCAGGGAGGAGTTGCCTCTTCCGATATTACCATAAATGTCGCCGAGGATTTCGCTCCGACGGGAGAAACACAATATGGGTTCTCCGCAGAAGAGACAATTGCCGATACCGAAATCATAGGGATTATCAATATGGATGATCCGGAAGGACAAACCGTCACCCTTTCCATCTCCGATAATGATAACGACCTTTTCGAAATCAATAGCGATGGGGAATTGAGCCTCGTTGACGGCAAGAACCTGGATTATGAGAACGCTATGGCCCACAACATTACTGTTACTGCTAGTGACGGCTTTAACGAGATAGCCATTTCCGTGACCATTAACGTAGAGGACATTATCACCATAGATGACCCCTCCACCTTTGTGACTACGTGGCTAACGGATTTTAACGGGGATACCATTGAAATTGGACTGAACAATCTTTTGGATTACAATTTTACCATCAATTGGGGGGACGGTATCATCGAAACTATCACTGGTTCCGGTTTATCTTCAATAGACCACCAATATGGCTCCCAACAACCATATCAAATAATTATTCAAGGAGAGTTCCCAGCAATTCGCATTGACAATTTAGGAGCACATAAACTAAGGACTATTGACCAGTGGGGAGAAATTGTTTGGCAAAGTATGGAAAATGCCTTTTATGGCTGTGTCAATTTGGAAATCAATGCAGTAGACCTACCGAATCTTTCCCAAGTTACCATTGCGGCCTATGCGTTTGCCGACTGCATTTCAATGGAAGGTTTAGGCGGTTCTTGGGATGTCAGTAACATTGAAGATATGGCTTTCATGTTTTGGGGTGCCACCTCATTCAATGGAAGTATTGGCGGCTGGACAACCACAAGTCTTCAAAATATGCAATCCATGTTCCAAGATGCCACTGATTTTAACAAAAACATTGGAGATTGGGATACCAGTAATGTGACCAATATGAACAATACGTTCAACAATGCTTCAAGTTTTAGTAACTCTTTGGCTAATTGGGACGTATCCAGTCTTACAACCGCTACAGGTATGTTTAATAATTCAGGAATGTCACAAACAAGTTACAATACCACCTTGATTGGATGGTCCGGCCAGCAGGCAAATCTACAACCCGATGTAACAGTCGGTGCCAATGGACTGCAATATTGTGGACAAGACGCGATTGATGCTATGAATATTTTAGAGGGCATTGGCTGGGATTTTGTTGGAGATGTAGGACTCGCCAACTGTCCATAATCAGTATAAAGTTTACAAGAAAAATAGACCGCTGATGCAGTGGCAAAAAATATACCGTCGGAGGGCTAAGTCCTTAGGCGGTTCTTTTTTTTCGATTTTTTGATGGAAATCAGCTATAAGGCCCTGACTTCTATAACGCCGCTTATTGCTTGTTCCAACTTTATCTTTCCCCTTTCAACCAAAGGAAAAGATTTCTCAACTGCCCATGAAATCAGAACAATTGGAATTAAGGAAGTAAAGGTCAGGTTTTACTTTTGAACAAGGGCACCGAAGAACAGGCCTCCCCGTACATGACACTTCTAGCAACCTGTTGTATTTTTTCCACAGCCATTATATAAGCATTCTGGGGTACGGGTTTGTTGGAGCAACCCTTAATGATTACAGGCTTACCCTTAAACTCTGAAACATCCAAATTTTCAAGTTGGGCCTGGTATAGGGACGTTTCCAAATCTTCCAAACTGCCCACAACTACTTTTTTGGCATGCAGTGCCAACTTGGAAGTCACCAGCATGAATGCCCAACCAGGGACTATTGCATCTGTAGAACAGGTCAGGGCCACGTAAGCGTCTTGATAAGTGGTCCAATCTTCATTTTCCACATGACCCCTAAACTCCTTTTCACGCAAAACAATACCTTCGTACAACCAATCCTTGATATCGAGAACCACCCTTTTCCCTTCTGGGTAATAGTCCTCGAGATCAAAAGTTATCAACTTGCTTTGGGCTACTCTATTTATAATTTCTTTTTCCATCTATTATCTTCCTATAGCACCTCTAAAGCCTCTTTAAGGGGACAATTCATAAGAGCCCCAGTTCCAATTTGGCTTCCTCACTCATCAAATCTTGAGTCCAAGGTGGGTCAAAAGTGATTTCTACCTCCACATCCTTCAATTCATCCAACGATTTTACTTTTTCTTCCACCTCCACTGGCAATGTTTCAGCCACAGGGCAGTTGGGGGAGGTTAGGGTCATCAGAATCTTTACGTCGTATTCTTCATTCACAAAAACGTCATAGATCAGTCCCAATTCGTAAATATCAACGGGAATTTCTGGGTCGTAAATTGTTTTTAGAACCCTTACGATCTTCTCTCCCAATTCCTGTGTGTCTATGGTAAGCTCTTCGCTCATTTTTTTAGTTTAATTGTGTTTGATAGGCCACCGCATACAATTTTAATTGTTTAATCATACTTACCAATCCGTTGGCCCGTGTTGGTGACAAGTGTTCTTTCAATCCAATTTCATCAATGAAAGAAGTATCGGCATCAATGATGTCCTGTGGTTTTTGGTTGCTGAAAGCCCGTATTAAAATGGCAATGATTCCCTTCGTGATAATAGCATCGCTATCCGCTGTAAAAACCACCTTATCATCCTTCATTTGAGCATGCACCCACACTTTGCTCTGGCAACCTTTAATGATATAATCTTCCGTTTTATATTGATCATCAATCAAAGGAAGTGATTTTCCAAGTTCAATCATGTATTCGTACCGTTGCATCCAATCGTCGAACATGGAAAATTCATCCACTATCTCCTCTTGTATCTCTTGTATGGTCATTTGTTCGTTTTGTTCAAAATTACGGTTCATATTCTTGTCCGTCAAGCCATTATTGGAGCATTGTCCGTTTTACAACAGCATGCTTTTGGCTTTTTTCACGCCTTCTACCAGCACATCTACCTCTTCTTTGGTATTGTAAAAGCTGAAACTGGCCCTTACCGTACCTGGAATTTGATAAAAATCCATAATGGGCTGCGCGCAATGGTGTCCGGTTCGCACTGCTATTCCCAATTTATCCAAAATGGTTCCTATGTCGTATGGATGGATTCCTTTGATGTTAAAGGAAATTACGGAAGTTTTGTGCTTTGCCGTTCCGTAAATCTTAAGTCCTTCAATGGTCAACAATTGTTCTGTGGCATATCGGACCAGCTCATCCTCATATTCAGTAATCATATCAAACCCAATGGCATTCATGTAATCCAAGGCGGCACCGAAAGCAATCCCTCCACAAATATTGGGTGTTCCTGCTTCAAACTTATGGGGTAAATCGGCATAGGTGGTCTTTTCAAAGGTGACCTCCGCAATCATTTCTCCTCCACCCTGATAAGGAGGTAATTTGTTAAGCCATTCCTCTTTTCCATACAGAATACCCACTCCCGTAGGACCACACATTTTATGTGCTGACACGGTATAAAAATCAACATCCAAGGCTTGCAGGTCGGCTTTGATATGTGCAGCAGCTTGAGCTCCATCAATCAATACTGTAGCGCCCACACCATGGGCAGCATCTATGATTCCTTTTATGGGATTGATAGTGCCCAAAGCATTGGAGACGTGATTGCAAAACACCAGTTTGGTCTTCTGGGAGAGTAGCTTGTTATATTCTTCCATTTTCAATTCCCCATCCACAGTCATGGGGATAACCTTTAATTTGGCTCCCGTTCGTTCACATAGCATTTGCCATGGCACTATGTTGGAATGGTGTTCCATGGCGGAAACCAGAACTTCATCGTCCTTATCCAAAAAAGAAGTGAATCCCGTGGCTACCAAATTAATGCTATGGGTAGTGCCCGAAGTAAATATTACCTCGTGAGGCTTTGCTATATTAAAATGTTCCTGAATTTTTCTCCTAGCTTCCTCATAGGCATCAGTAGCCTCTTGGGACAGGGTATGAACCCCGCGGTGAATGTTGGCGTTGAGATTTTGGTAATAATCAACTATCGTATTGATTACCTGCCGAGGTGTTTGGGAAGTGGCGGCATTGTCCAAATAGACCAAAGGCCGTCCGTTGACCTCACGAAACAAAATAGGGAAATCCTTTCGAATGGTATCGATATTCAATTTGGATTGTATGGTATCTTTATTTGTCATTTTGAACGAAGTGAAAAATCTAAATTGTAGGGAGATTTCTCGCCCATCCATCGTACTTGCACTGGATTACAGCTCGAAATGACACATTTTGGGTCATAGTTCAAACCCAACACGTACCCCCAACTTGTTGGCAATAATTTTGTTGATACGGGATTTCAGTTCTGGAATGCGCACACTCTGCAACACATTGTTTGCAAAGGCATACATCAACAATGCGGTGGCCTCTTTTTTGGGAATCCCCCGTGATCTTAAATAGAAAAGGGCCTCTTCATCCAACTGGCCAATGGTGCACCCATGGGAACATTTTACATCGTCAGCAAAAATCTCCAATTGTGGTTTGGTGTTGATTGTGGCCTTATCACTGATCAAAATATTGTTGTTCTGTTGAAAGGCATTTGTTTTTTGGGCAATCCTGTCAACAATGATCTTGCCATTGAACACCCCCGTGGATTTTTCGCCATAAATTCCTTTATAATCTTGATGGCTTTCACAATTTGGGTTGGCATGATGCACTAAAGTATGATGGTCCACGTGTTGTTTTTCACCCAATATAGTGACTCCTTTCAAGGTAGAGTCTATGCGTTCTCCATTCTGATAAAAATTCAGGTTGTTTCGGGTGAGTTTTCCTCCGAAGGAAAAAGTGTGCACCCTTACTACGCTGTTGTCTTTTTGTGAAATGTAAGTATTGTCCACCAACGATGCCGTATTTGCATCGTTCTGTACCTTGTAATAATCTACAATGGCATCCTTTGCCGCAAATATTTCGGTCACGGAATTGGTAAATACTTCATTTTTCGTCAAACTCTGATGACGTTCGATTACCTGAAGCTCGGCATTTTCTTCTGCAATAATCAAGTTTCGAGGCTGTAACATCACAGCTGCCTCATTTCCAGTGGCCAAATGCAAAATTTGGATGGGCTTTTTGGGCACTTTGTTCTTTGGAATATAAATGTAGGCACCCTCTCGGCTAAACGCGGTGTTCAAAGTGGTAAGGGACTCATCTTTTGATGCCACTTTGTTGAAGTACACATCTATGACCGGCTTATACTGCGGCTTGGTCAATGCAGCACTCATTAAGCAGACATCCACGCCATCATGGGTGGTTTCTGACAAGTATGAGCTATACACACCGTCGATGAAAACAATCTTGTAGGTGTCTATCTCGTGCAGGAAGTACTTCTTGATATCCCGAAACTCCAGTGTGTTCTCTTCCTTTGGAAAAATACTGAAGTCCACCTTTTGCAGATTGTTCAGGGAAGTGTACTTCCAAGCTTCTTCTTTTTTTGAAGGGAAACCCTTTTCCTCAAAAGTCTTTATGGCCTCAGAACGTACTTCATGGACAGGGTGGTCCAGGTCCACGTTGTTTTCAAAAGCCAAAAAAGACGACAATAATTTATCTTTCAAATCCATTTTAACTCAACTTAAACCGTGGCTTCTTGTTTAATCCAATCGTATCCTTTCTCTTCCAATTCCAACGCCAAATCCTTGGAACCAGATTTTACAATTTTTCCATCGTGCAACACGTGGACAAAATCAGGCACTATGTATTCCAACAGCCTTTGGTAGTGCGTAATCACAATTATGGCGTTGTCCTTGCCTCGCAATTTGTTCACTCCATTGGCCACAATACGAAGGGCATCGATATCCAACCCAGAGTCGGTCTCATCCAAAATGGCCAGTTTGGGTTCCATCATGGCCATCTGAAAGATTTCATTGCGTTTTTTCTCCCCTCCAGAGAAACCCTCGTTGAGTGATCGGGATAAAAACTTGCGATCTATCTCCAATAGATTGGATTTCTCACGAATCAACTTCAGCATTTGATTAGCGGGCATATCCTCCAATCCTCTGGCCTTTCTACTTTCATTGATGGCAGTTTTCATGAAGTTGGTCACTGAAACTCCAGGAATTTCCACAGGATATTGAAAGGACATAAAAATTCCTTTGTGCGCCCTTTCCTCAGGGGCAAGTTCTTCCAAATCTTCACCTTCAAGCGTGATTGTTCCCTTCTTTATGTCAAATTCTTCTTTTCCTGCGATAACCGAGGCCAAGGTGCTTTTTCCAGAACCATTGGGTCCCATGATTGCATGTACTTCTCCGGCATTGACCTGGAGGTTGATTCCTTTCAGGATTTTTTTGTCCTCTACGCTGGCGTGTAAATTTTTAATTTCTAACATGCTATTTCTTCTTCAAGTTTTATTTTAAGTAGTTGGGTGCTTTTGGAAATTTTTCAAAATCTCCTTTGGAGTGTTGCAGGTATACCTTGGCTCCTTTTTCCTTGGCAAATGCCTCGAAGGCGGCCATACTGGCTTTGGTCTGTGCCACATCGTAATTAAAAATGGGCACTCTGCGATACTCCCTGTTCTCATCGAAATGGTACAAGTCGCCCGTTAACAACAACGGACCATGCTCGACCAAATCAATATAGAGTGCTTGATGCCCTGGTGTATGACCGGGCATAAACTTCATTACAACACTACCATCTCCGAAAACATCATAATCACCATTTATTTTTTTGACCTTGGTCAACTCTTTTATAGCATTAAAGCTATCCGCATTGTTCTTTTGACTCTCCTCGCTGGTCACAAAATCGTATTCTTTTTCTTGTACCAACCACGTTGAGCCTTTGAACACATTGGCATGACCTACGTGGTCAAAATGAGTATGTGAGACTGAAAAATAATCAATGTCATCAATAGTCATACCTATACCGGCCAATTGATGGGCCACGGAATCTTTTCTTGAAACCGTAAAAGCGCCATCTGGCGAAGTGTATGGTTCGGCCATGCCCACCAAGCTTTCGGGAAGACCGGCGTCCCACATTAAATTTCCCTTGGGATGGCTGATTACGTAAAAGGCATCTGCAAATTCCCTAGACTGACCTGTATAGGTGGTGTCCTGAGAAAAGAGCTCCAACATATTGGCGTTTACCGTCCCCCCACTAAAGGTGTACAACTTCACCTCTGGCTTTATTGCCTCTTGAACTTTGGCTTCGTTGGAAGCCACTTCTTTCTTAGCCTGTTTACAAGCTACTACAGCGAGTATGGCAAAAAATGTAATTAGCTTTTTCATTTCATCAGTTTTTTTATAAACATCCCTAAAGCCCCCTCAAAGGAAAAATTACTTTATCCTACTGATCCTTCTAAACTTATTTCCAATAATTTCTGGGCCTCCACCGCAAACTCCATGGGTAGTTTGTTCAACACCTCTTTACTGAAACCATTTACTATCAAGGCAATGGCCTTTTCCGTGTCAATGCCACGTTGGTTACAATAGAAAATCTGATCTTCCCCAATTTTACTAGTGGTCGCCTCATGCTCTATTTGGGCCGTTTTGTTTTTCGCTTCGATATATGGGAAAGTGTGGGCACCGCAGCGATTGCCCATCAAAAGGGAATCGCATTGCGAAAAGTTTCTCGCATTCTCGGCTCTACTGTTCACCTGTACCAGACCCCGATAGCTATTCTGCGAATGGCCTGCCGAAATTCCTTTTGAAATAATGGTGCTCTTGGTGTTCTTGCCCAAATGAATCATCTTGGTACCTGTGTCGGCTTGTTGATAGTTGTTGGTCACCGCAATGGAGTAAAATTCTCCAATGGAATTGTCCCCCTTCAACACGCATGAGGGATATTTCCAAGTTACTGCGGAACCTGTTTCTACCTGTGTCCAAGAAATTTTGGCGTTTTTCTCACAAAGGCCTCTTTTGGTCACAAAGTTGAACACCCCTCCTTTACCTTCCTTGTCACCAGGGTACCAGTTCTGGACGGTTGAATATTTTATTTCGGCATTGTCCAAGGCAATCAATTCCACCACGGCGGCGTGCAATTGGTTTTCATCCCGCATGGGAGCGGTACATCCTTCGAGATAACTCACATAACTGCCTTCCTCCGCAATCACCAACGTTCTTTCAAACTGCCCTGTGCCAGCTTGGTTGATTCGAAAATAAGTCGATAGTTCCATGGGGCATCTAACGCCCTTTGGAATGTAGCAAAAAGATCCATCCGAAAAGACCGCCGAATTAAGCGCTGCATAGAAGTTGTCCTTTTGTGGAACTACAGTTCCAATATATTTCTTGATCAGTTCCGGATGTTCTTGAATAGCTTCAGAGATGGAGCAGAATATAATTCCCTTTTCAGCCAACGTCTTTTTAAACGTGGTTGCCACGGAAACGGAATCCATAACGATATCGACAGCAACCCCTGTCAATTTCTTTTGCTCGTCAATAGAGATGCCCAGTTTTTTGAAAGTATCCAACAATTCAGGGTCTACTTCATCCAGGCTGTTGTATTTGGGCTTTTTATTGGGAGCGGAATAATAGGAAATATCTTGAAAGTTCGGCTTTTCATAATTGACATTTGCCCACTCGGGCTCTTCCATTTCTTTCCAGGCACGAAAAGCCTCCAACCGCCATTCCGTCATCCAATCTGGTTCTTCTTTCTTTTTGGAAATGGCTATAACGATATCCTCGTTCAACCCTTTGGGCAGTGTGTCCGATTCTATATCTGTGTAGAAACCATACTCGTATTCCTTGGTTTCCAGTTCCTTTTTTAATTCTTCTTCTGTGTAAGCCATGTGTGTTCAGTTTGTCAATTGGCAATAATGAATCAGTTACAAAGAGAAGCTCTCTCCACAACCGCATGTACGTTGGGCATTGGGATTGTTAAAAACAAAGCCTTTTCCGTTCAGGCCTCCGGAATATTCCAGTATGGTTCCCACCAGGTATAAAAAACTCTTCTTGTCCACGATGATGCGAACTGCGTTATCCTCAAATACCTTGTCCGATTCAGCGGGAGCTTTATCAAATTTCAACTCATAGGACAATCCACTACATCCACCACTCTTTACTCCAACACGAACGAAATCGGTGGAAGCATCAAAACCTTCCTCTGTCATTAAGGTCATGACTTTCTGTTTGGCTGTTTCCGAAACTTTGATCATTCTTACTTGGATTTATTCTAAATAGTCTACAAATATAGGTTATAAGTAGGGTTTTACAATATTTCCTAACATTATAATAACGAATGGGTGTATAGGGGTTTTCTATTATGACCGCAAGCTATTTTATCTTGATGATTATCATATCGGTCATTCCCTTGAAATCCAAGTCCATGAAGTCGTCACTGCCAATTTCTCCCACCAATATCAGGGCGCCTTCGTTGGTTTCAAGCACATCAAATGCGAAGTCCAGTTGTGAGCCTCCGAAAGTTTGTTGGTAGGTCAGATTGCCTTCAGCATCTGTCTTGAGCATCCAAAGATCGTTCTCTCTGTTGTTTTCTGTAGCATCTCCGTCCATGCTTTTCGAGTTTCCTGCAATTACAAATCCGCCATCGGCTGTTTCCCGAAGACCTTGACCGGCTTCAAATCCTGAGCCGCCAAATGTTTTTTCCCACAATAATTCTCCATCATCATTTATTTTGATCAACCAAAGGTCCGATTCACCATTGTTGTTGGAAACGTCGGTGTCGGTACTGAAAGTATTACCGGTAATCGCGTAGCCGCCATCCAGTGTTTTTGTAATATCATAGGCTATTTCAATGCCCGTACCTCCAAAAGAGCGCTCCCAGAGCATGCTTCCGTTTTTATCCACTTTCACCACCCAAAAGTCATAGCTCCCCTTCGTATTTGAAATGTCAAAATCATCGCTTTCAGAAAATCCCGCCATTACAAACCCACCATCATCGGCCTGAACCACTCCGTGGGCCCTATCATTATTGGTGCCCCCAAAGTATCTCCGCCATTGGAGATTTCCATCGGCATCCAGTTTAGTACCCCAGAACTCCCCGACACCATGGCGGGTAAGGTAGGCTCCTCTTCCAAAATTCCCTGCTCCATTGGATTGCGTCACATCCAAAAAACCTGCAAAAAAGAACCCACCATCTTCGGTCTGAACCACATCGTAGGAATGGTCATGACCCGAGAATCCAAAACTTTGTTCCCAAAGCATGTTTCCGGAAGCGTCCAAACGCAGAATCCAGTTGTCATGGAAGCCTTCATTGTTAGTGCCATCCCCATCTTCACTCATGGCATAGCCAACTATGGCATATCCCCCATCAGTGGTCTGGATTACAGCTTGTCCCCTGTCATCTTTACTTCCTCCATAGGTTTTGCTCCATTGCAAGTTGCCGTCACTGTCCAACTTAAGCAGCCAATAATCGTTTACTGCCAGTACTTTACCTGCCAAGTCACCATCGGTGCTGTTGGAGTAGCCGAGAATGGCAAAACCTCCATCAACCGTTTGAATAACAGACTGCGCTGTATCCTCACCACTTCCCCCGAAGGTCTTTACCCATTCCACTTCTCCCAAAACGACAGTTTCTTCGATAGCGTTGGTATCTTTATCATCATTGGAACAAGACACCAAAACCATAAGCATAAAAAAACATAATGATCTTCGCATGGCCTAATTTGATTTTTGGACCACGAAAAGCCCGGAGTTCATATCGTTGATAAGAATTTTTCCACTTTCAAAATAGGGATACACGCTCCACACCCCATTGAAACCAGCCGTGTTGTTGGACGGGTATGAATCAAAAAAAGCTTTTTCAGTGATGTTTTCATTTTCAATATCGGTGATGTCCAATACCCGCATACCAGCAGTATAGTTGGCGAGAAAAAATTCATTGCCCAACACATAACCATTATGGTCAATTGCCGAGGTAGGGCCGGTATATGTCATGTGTAAAATAGGGTTGTCCAAATCAGTAAAGTCAAAAACCAGGGTTCTTGAATTGAAACCAAATTGGGTCTCATCCAACTCGTCCCCCAAAATGAAATAGCGTTGGTCCTCAGTAAACCATCCTTGATGGGTATAGGCCAAATTGGAATAGGTCAGGGTTTCTATTTCCACGGGATTGGACTTGTCCGTAACGTCCACTATGGCTATTTGGTCTTCATTGGCCCCGACAAAGATTTCACGACCAGCATAATCGGGATCTGGTCCATTATAAGTGACCACTTGGGCATCATGGCTATATCCGTTAGCTCCATAACCTCCTGCGGGAGAAGGGTTGGATGGATTCTGGAGATCAATAAAATGAACCCCGCCATTGAATGCATCGTTGCGTGCCGTGCCTACAACATAGGCAAATGCGTTGTCCTCATTTATCACTAGGTTATGTGCATTGCCAATTCCAGTATATCGTGCATCTGCTGTAAAAACTTCAGGAGGATTAGCCACATTTCTTAATCGCTTTAAATCAAAAACCTGCATTCCGTGGTTAGGTGCTTCAGAAACAACAAAGGCATAATCTTCGTATACCTTAACATCCCGCCAAGTAATTGCTGTCGTTGCTGTCAACAATTTTCCTAGGTAAATGGGTGCTGCAGCATCTGTGATGTCGACGAAAGCTGTTCCGTTGTCCAAGCCAATCACTGCATATTCCCTATTGGTGGAAGTATCCGTCCAACCCCAAATGTCGTTTCCAGCGTTCCCGTTAAAGGCTGCTAGATTCATTTGAAACATTAAATCATAACCATCACATGGGAAAACTGAGGCCAGTCCTCCTTCACAGGGTGTGGCGCCCAAAGTGATATTGCCGTTTCCTATGTTCGGTGTTTCATTCGTTGGGTCTACATTGTTGTTCATGTTTGAATTGCCATCGTCATTAATAACAGGGTCCGTTCCATTATCACTGGAGCAACCCGAAAGAAAAAAAAGGGTAAGGATGAGCAACAATATTTTCTGCATGATGTGGAGCTTTAACTTTCTATTAAAGATACAATTTAAAATTATCCTGTTTACTTTTGTGCCATGCTAGAAGACAAGAATCCGCAACGCACTTCCCTAGAAGAACTGGGGGAATTTGGACTTATTGAACACCTTACCCAAAACTTTGAACTACAACGCCCTTCATCCCTAAAAGGCATTGGGGATGATGCCGCGGTATTGGACTTTGACAACAAGAAGATTGTTGTATCCACAGATATGTTGGTGGAGGGTGTTCATTTTGACCTCAGCTATATGCCCTTGAAGCATTTGGGCTACAAGTCGGTAATCGTGAATCTTTCCGATATCTATGCCATGAATGCCATGGCCACGCAGGTTACGGTTTCCATTGCCGTTTCCAATCGATTTCCCCTCGAAGCTCTTGAAGAATTTTATGCTGGTGTTGCCACTGCTTGCAAACTCTATAAGGTCGACTTGGTCGGTGGGGACACCACTTCATCAAACAAAGGAATGATCATCAGTGTTACCGCCATTGGAATGGGCAACGAGCATGAGATTACCTACAGAAGTGGAGCCAATCCCAATGACCTTTTGGTTGTAACGGGTGATTTGGGCGGAGCCTATCTGGGCCTTCAGGTGTTGGAGCGTGAAAAAGAAGTGTTCAAGGTGAACCCAAACAGTCAACCTGATTTGGAGCCTTATTCCTATCTGGTGGAGCGGCAATTAAAACCTGAGGCCCGAAAAGATGTGGTGGAGCTATTGAAGAAACTAGAAGTCAAGCCCACGGCAATGATTGACATCAGTGATGGGCTTTCCTCAGAAATTATGCACTTGTGCAAACACAGTGAAGTCGGTTGTAATCTGTTCGAGGATAAAATTCCGTTAGACCCCACGGTTATTTCCACCACAGAGGAATTTAAAATGGATGCAACCATGATTGCCTTGAGCGGTGGCGAAGATTATGAACTGCTTTTCACCATTGACCAAAAAGATTTTGATAAAATAAAGGGAAACCCCAACTTAACGGTTATCGGACATATGACGGAAAAGACCGCAGGGGCTCATTTGATTACCAGGGCCAACACCAAAATCGCAATTACGGCCCAAGGGTGGAATTCCTTTAAGGGATAAATACTAAAAATCCCGAAAATTAAGCGCAACTTCACTAGTAGGTCTTGGGGCACGCGACACATAGCATAAGATACGACTCAAGTTTTCGGGATAAGCTCGGAAACTTCTTGTGTAAATATTGAAAAGAGCAAACGGTTATGCCACACTTTGCACAACCCGGCTTCTCCTCTTTTGGTACATATCTTCCAAAGTGTTATTGATTTCCTGCATTTGTGGGGTGAGCTCCGAGAGCTTGCCGCTTACATCAGTAGTGACCTGCTTTTGGCAATGAACACATTTGTATTCCTTTATGTGTTTTGTCACTTTTTTGGATACCACGTAGTGATGACCGAATAGATTGCAGAAGAAAGATGAAAATTTGTTGCCATGTTGGATAGTAGAAGTCTTCATAAGTTTGGTGTTGTTTTGGGGGGAGCATTCATGCGATTTGGGGATCGGCAATGCAACTTATATTATTGTAATTTTTCTTTATACGTTCACTTTTTGTTTTATGGTTTATAAGGAGAACGATTGTTGATAACTTTTTATTTTGCCGTGGCTGCATTAAAAATCATTTTTCGACCAAATGCACTATAAACAAATAGTTATCTTGCTTCGCTGAATATAAGATATTGTCGGATAATTATCAACAGTACATGAACAAAAAGACCGTTGCGGTAACAGCTTTTGCGCTTTTTTCACTTTTTTTTGGTGCTGGAAATCTAATTCTCCCTCCTCTCTTGGGGTTTAAATCGGGTGAACTTTGGGGTTGGGTCACAGTGGGCTTCTGCATTTCGGCAGTTCTCATCCCAATTTTGGGCATTTTAGCTCATGCCAAACTACAGGGCACCATGTTCGATTTCGCAAAAAAGGTTTCACCCACGTTTAGCTTGATCTACTGTTATATTGTTTATACCATATCTATTGCACTGCCCTCACCACGAACGGCGTCGGTAACCCATGAAATGGCCATACAGCCTGTTTGGGATTCATCACCCTTGCTCACCAGTCTTATATATTTTGTGTTGGTCTATGTTTTTGTAATCAATCGATCCAAAATCTTGGATGTTGTTGGCAAGTGGCTCACCCCAGCTATCCTGATTATCTTGATATCAATTGTGGTTCTCGCCACTTTTGGTCAGAACCTTCAATTTGGGGCTTCGGAATTCAACAACTCTTTTAGTCATGGCCTGTTGGAAGGGTATCAAACTTTTGACGCCATAGGAGCTGTGGTTGTTGGTGGAGTCATCATCATATCCATTAACCTGAAACAACAAAACACGCCTTATGAACTGAAGAAAAAACTGATTGCCCGTGCAGGCATTTTTGCGGGATTGGGTTTGTTTTTGGTATACGCCGGACTCATTTTTACCGGAGCCCTTTTTAATGATGCCTTTGATCATGACATCACTAGAACTTTGTTGTTAAGTGGTGTAAGCAAAGAGACCTTGGGCAACAATGCCACTTTTTTTCTGAGTGTTTTGGTTAGCCTCGCTTGTTTTACCACCGCTGTGGGCATTGTTACGGGGACTGCCGATTTCATCAAAGGAAGATTTAACGAGTCCATTTTAGCCTACCGAATTACTGCATTCATTGGCTGTGTATTGGGCGTGTTGGTGGGGCAGTTCAATGTAGGTTACATTATTGCAGTGGCGTTGCCTGCCTTAATGTTTATTTATCCCATAACTATAATTTTGATTTTATTGAATGTCCTGTCAGAAAAATGGGCTTCACCAATTGTATTTCGTTCGGTGGTTGTGGCCACTATCCTTTTTAGTATTCCCGATTTTTTCGGGAGCATTGGTTATGGGGAGATCATTTCACCCTTTACCCAATGGATACCCTTGGGGGAATATCACATGGGTTGGCTGCTACCAGCTTTGGTGATTTTTACTCTGGGAAATTGGGTCGAGCAATCAAAGAATTGATTTGGATTGCGCTCATCGTTACGGCTAAAATGAGCATGTGACTCATTTGTTTTTAATATTTTTCTTAATATTTTCTTTTATTGGTCTAAAATCTATCCAATAAATATCTCCATTATCCTCACCACCCCTATGAAAAAATAAATATTTCCCATCAGGCGATACACTGGCACACATTTCAGTTTGATCCGTATTTATTTCAGGCCCCAAATTATAAGCTTCCGTCCAGGTGCCATTTTTATTGAAACTGATGTACAAATCATTCTCTCCAAACCCTGAAGTGCTTTCACCATCATAAATGATGTAACTCTCGTCCGGTGCAATATACGGGTGGGCAATCCACTTTCCGGGAAAGTTTATTTCCTTCCCCATTCTTTTTATACTTCTATATTGACCTTCTTCATTGATTGAGCTATAAATGGCTCCGTCCTCAATCTTGGCTCCTTTTTCCTCTGAGGTGAAATATAGATTGCCATTCTCCGAGGATGTCAGGTACATTACGAACCTGTCTGCAAAAGGTTTTTCCAAAGGTGTTGGCTGGCTCCAACCGTCTGCTTTTTTTTCACTATACCATTGATATAACCCTCTTGATCTTAGCGTATCTTTGTGTGGCCTTGTGCTTCCAAAATAGAGTCGATTACCATTAGGGTTGATATGTGGCTCAAAATCCCATCCCGTATTCGTTGAAAAAAATGCCAATTTTGGGCCTGACCATTTACCATCGACCAATTTCATCGAATAGATTTCATTGTCCTCTTCTGGTTTTCTACGTGTAAAAAACAATTCGTCCATTTCTGGATTGAAAGTGATTGCGAATTCAAAGTTGTCAGTTGAAATAACATTTGGTCCAAAAATCAAAGCAGTATCAGTCGGGATCTGATCACTGAGTAGAGTAAGATTTGATTTTTCACTGTCCTGACATGAAGTAATAAAGACAAGTAGAAAAATCAAAATGGAAAGGGTTTTTACAAACTTCATATTACAAAAGAATTACTGTGCAGATTTTATTTTTTGGTGAATAATACCTAATCCAACTGTTAAGATATGAAGTCGTTTCAATGATATGTATCTTACGATAAGTGGACTGTTTCAATCCTGTTTCCTGTTCTTTAAAACCACCAAGGTCAAAACATAAATCAAGACAATGGCAAAAGGGATGGCCACAAAACGTAATTCCGGTAAAAGATACCACAGACCAACTACAACAACCGTTCTGCCGATAGCATGAAACACTCCCACCCGATGCTTTATGATCCATGAAAAAGGCAGCCACATGGACCCAGTTAAAATACCTACCGTAAGCGGCAACGAAGTATAATCAACCAAAAAGAAGGGAATGGCTATGGCATATACGAGTACTGCTTGCCCCACGGTAAAGAAAAACAGGGTGTCAAACTCATTTTTTGGCTTTTGCTTGTCCAAAAAATGCTCTCCTGTAAACTTTGAAAGAAAAAGTGCCAAATAAACAATACTGCCCGTTCCAATAAAAAGGATCCAAACGGTCGTACGATCTGGCAGGAAGAGGCCCGAAAAACCCACAATCAGCCATACAATCAGTCCTGAAAGTGGCGTTGCCAAAAACTTTTGATTTGCAAATTCCTGCCGCTGTTCTTTAAGCGTACCTATATCTTCATCCATCATTTGATTCTATTGTTAGGACCCTCTTTTCTTTTTGGTATAATAGTAAATCCCATAAGCAATTGCTGCCAACACCACAAAAGGCAAGTAACTGCCGATGACCACACCAATTTCGTAGGCGCTGTCCGGAGCCTCTTCCATTTTCTTTTCAATGTCGGGTTGTTGTAGTAAGAAGAGTATTTTCATTTCAAAAAGATTTCTCCACTATGCTCAAAATGACCATCATTTGTTCATCAATTCCTCAATCTCCTCAACTTCAATTGGGATGTTGCGCATCAAATTAAAGGGAACTCCCGTTTCTTGAATCACCACATCATCTTCTATTCGGATGCCAAAACCTTCATCAGGAATATAAATGCCCGGTTCCACGGTAAAGACCATGTTGGACTTCATTGGGGTCTTTAATTCGCCATAATCATGGGTATCCAATCCGATATGATGGCTCGTACCATGCATAAAATATTTTTTATAGGCCGGCCAATCCTTGTTTTCGTTTTGTACGTCCGCCTTGCTCAATAGGCCCAATCCCAACAGTTCCGAAGTCATGATTTTGCCAACCTCCTTATGATATTCAGCCCATATGGTTCCTGGCACCAACATTTTGGTCGCTTGGTTCTTTACACGAAGTACGGATTCATATACTTCTCTTTGTCGTTTCGTGAATTTCCCATTCGATGGTATGGTGCGGGTCATATCGCTGGAATAGTTCGCATACTCTGCACCTACGTCCATCAAAATTAAATCGCCATCTTTTACCTGTTGGTTGTTTTCCACATAATGTAGCACATTAGCATTGTTCCCAGAGGCAATTATGGGCGTGTAAGCAAACCCTTTAGAACGATTATTGATGAACTCGTGCAAAAATTCTGCTTCCATTTCATATTCCCAAACTCCAGGCTTTGCAAATTCCAAAATCCTACGGAATCCTTTTTCGGTAATGTCACAAGCCTGTTGCATCAATGCTATTTCCTCTGGTTCCTTAACACCTCGAATCTGTTGCAAAATAGGGTTGCTCTTAGCCCATTGGTGCGCTGGGAAGTCTTTCTTACATTTTTCAATAAAGCGGTTCTCCCGTGTCTGGGTTTCAACAGCTTGCCGATAGTGCTCATTGGTATTGAAGTAGATGGTATCGGCCTCTGTCATCAAATCAAAAAAGACTTTGTCAAAATCGGCGAGCCAATAAATGGTCTCAATCCCTGAAACCGCTGTAGCCTGTTCTTTGGTCAGCTTGGCCCCTTCCCATACGGCAATGTGTTCATTGGTCTCCCTAACAAACAAAACCTCCCGGTGCTTTTGATTCATGGCATCCGGGAATAACAATAGCATGGTTTCCTCTTGATCGGCCCCGCTCAAATAGAAAATATCCCGATGTTGCTGAAACGGCATGGTGCTATCCGCACTAATGGGATAAATGTCATTGGAGTTGAACACAGCTATACTCTTTGGCCGCATTTGGGCCATGAATTTATTTCTGTTTTTTATAAAAAGTCGATTGTCTATCGGTTGATATTTCATCTTAAAATTTGGTTTTTCCAAATGTAGGTAATTGCGTTGCCGAAGACAAATTCATACCTTACTCCTCCAAACAAAAGTTCCAACCCAAAATGAAGCAACTCACACTCCTTCTTTTTTTTCTATGTTTTCATATTGCAGTAAGTCAGCAACCATCAACTTCGGCAGATAACGTTTTGCAAGCCTTGGAGAAAAAGGTCAAAATGGCCGAAACTTCTCTGGTCAAAAATATTCCATTAAAAAATATTGGACCATCCATTATGAGCGGGCGTGTAGTGGACTTGGATGTAAACCCCAAAGATCCCTCTGAATTTTATGTGGCCTATGCCTCTGGTGGGTTATGGCATACCCAAAATAATGGGATTTCGTTCACTCCGGTTTTGGAGAACTCAAACACCCAAAATGTTGGAGACATTGCCGTGGACTGGCCCAACGAGATTATTTGGGTTGGAACCGGAGAAAACAATTCTTCCCGTTCTTCCTATGCGGGAATAGGAATTTTGAAATCCACTAATGGTGGAAAATCATGGGAAAACATGGGCTTACATGATTCACACCATATTGGCAGAATCATTGTCAACCCCAACAGTCCAAATGAAGTAGTTGTAGGCGTAACCGGACATTTGTATTCCCCAAACAAAGAACGGGGGGTCTACAAAACCATGGATGGCGGCAAAACTTGGCAAAAGACCCTTTTTGTGAACAATGCCACGGGCATAATCGACTTGGCACATGCACCGAGCAATTTCAACATCCAATACGCCGCCGCTTGGGAAAAGGATAGAAAAGCCTGGGACTTTACGGGTAACGGTACTTCTTCTGGAATTTATAAAAGTGTGGACGGCGGAAACAGTTGGAACTTGGTGACCACTTCCGAAAGTGATTTTCCAACAGGTGGTGGAGTGGGCCGAATTGGTTTGGCAGTTTTTGATGAAAAGACGGTCTATGCCGTGCATGATAGTCAGTTTAGAAGACAAAAAGAGGAAAAGGAAGATGCCGATAAACTAACCAAAGCCGATTTCAAAACTATGGACAAGGCCACTTTTTTAGCCTTGGGCAATGACAAGCTGAATGAATATTTGAAGACCAACGGTTTTCAAGAAAAGTATCGTGCGGAAAACTTAAAGAATTTGGTAAGGGACGATGCGGTAAAACCGATAGACCTCGCCAAATATCTTGAAGATGCCAATTCATTATTGTTCGATACTCCAGTTATTGGTGCAGAAGTATATCGAAGTGATGATGCGGGAAAGTCCTGGAAAAAAATGAACGAGGAATATATCGATGATCTGTTTTACAGCTACGGATATTATTTTGCACAAATTCGTGTAGCCCCAAGCAACAAAGACAAGATTTATCTTGCCGGGGTTCCCTTAATTTCTTCCTCGGACGGGGGCAAAACCTACAGAAGCATCAACAAAGAAAATGTACACGCTGACCACCATGCTCTGTGGATCAATCCAAACAGGCCCGGACACCTTATCAATGGCAACGACGGAGGAGTAAACATTACCTACGATGACGGGAAACATTGGATGAAAAACAACTCTACCCAGGTAGGCCAGTTCTATGCCATCAATGTCGACCATGAAGAACCTTATAATGTATATGGGGGACTTCAGGACAATGGTGTTTGGAAAGGTGCGAACAACAATGAAGACAATAGTGAATGGCACCAAACTGGAAAAAACCCATGGCAAATGATACTGGGAGGGGACGGAATGCAAGTGCAAATAGACAATCGAAATTCCAACATTGTCTATACCGGATTTCAATTTGGCAACTATTATCGCCTGGATTTGGAACAGCATAAAAATGAACCCATTCAACCCAAGCACGAGCTCGGTGAATCCCCATATCGATTTAATTGGCAAACGCCCATTCTACTCTCCCAACACAATCAGGATATTCTGTACATGGGCAGTAACAAATTACATCGTTCCCTAAACCAAGGTAACGATTGGGAAGCCATTTCCGAGGATCTTACCCAAGGCGGCAAAAAAGGAAACGTTGCTTATGGAACCTTGACCACTATTTCTGAATCCCCCTTTAAATTTGGCTTACTTTATACGGGCAGTGATGATGGATTGGTACATATTTCTAAAAACGCAGGGGGAAGCTGGCAGAATATTTCCACTTCTTTCCCGAAGGATTTATGGGTCAGTGAGGTGGCGGCATCCAAACATAAAAAAGAGCGGGTTTATGTTGCCTTAAATGGATATCGCTGGGATAATTTTACACCTTATATTTATGTAAGCGAGGATTATGGCAAGAGCTGGAAAAACATAAGCAACAACATTCCGACCTCTCCGGTCAATGCGTTGGTGGAAGATTCTGTAAATGAAAATCTGTTGTTCGCTGGAACTGACAATGGTCTTTATGTAAGTTTTGACCGAGGGGCAAGTTGGGAACTCTTCCAAAATGGAATGCCCAATGTTGCCGTACACGATCTCGTAATTCAACCCAAAGCCAAACATCTATTGGTGGGCACGCACGGCCGAAGCATTTATAAAGCTTACATCTCGGCACTACAGCAAATGACCCATGAAACCCTATCCAAAGATTTGATGGTGTTTGGTGTGGAAAACATTAAACATTCCAAAAATTGGGGCAACCCTTGGAGCTCTTGGGCCAAACCCAACACCCCTGGGCTCAATGTTTATTTTTATACCTCATCTGCGGATACATTTTCGGCTAGTGTAAAATTTTCTGATGGTACTGAGGTCAGTTCCACTTCCATTGAGGGTGACAAAGGATTGAATATTTTATCTTATGATTTGGTGTTTTCGAAAAAAGGAAAAAGCAATTTCTTGAAGAAGAACAAGATGAAGTTGACCGAAGCCAAAGATGGTAAGACTTATTTGCCCAAGGGAACTTATTCCGTTGTACTCTCAGGGAACGGTAAAACGGAAAAAATTGATTTCAAAATTGAATAGATGCAACTTTCACTGAGCATACCCGCCCTTTTGTTTCCGGCCATCTCCTTGACCATGTTGGCCTACAATGCACGTTATTTAGCCATTGCCGCGTTAATCAGGCAACTGCACAAACAGTTTGAAGAAACCTCCGCACCACCTTTAAAGCAACAAATCAATCAATTACGAAAACGACTGGGTATCATTAAAAATATGCAGGCCACAGCCATTATCAGCTTTTTATTGGCTGCTGTCACCATGTTTTTGATCTATGTTGAAATGACGGGCTGGGCCAACGCCGTCTTCGGGATAAGTTTGGTCTTTTTGGTCATCTCACTGATTTTGTCACTGCTAGAAGTTCAATTGTCTACAAAGGCTCTGGGCATCCAACTGAAGAACATGGAAAACTGACGAAAAATCGGCAGTGGTGTAATAATTTCTTACAGTCCAATAAACATTATATTCTTATTTTTACATTCCCTGTTTTAACTGGGAGATATTATTTTTGACATGCAACGTGTACGGGAAATAGCATTCTTCAAAAACATCAAGGAAATTCGTGAATACCAATTTGGTACATTTTACTTTTTTGATAGCCTGGTAATATCAGAGATTAACGAAGGCGTCACTTTCGGATGGGATATGGCAAAAAAAGCTATTGACGCTGCCCGTGAAATTTTTGGAGAGAATATGCCCATAGCATATATCTCTAATAGGGTAAATAATTATCATGTAGTACCCGCTGATTGGGTGAAGTTCTACTCTCATAGACACCAGTTGGACTTTTATTGCGTGGTTGGGAATACCAAAGGTAGTTTTGCCAGCTTAGTGCTCGAACGGGTCTTCTTCAGAAATTCCATTCGTCAGTTTTCAGTTCTGGAGAAAGCCGTTGAATGGAGCCTGGCAAACATCGAGGCGAAAAAAAATAATTTAGCTCCCCAAATGAAATAATGCATCCCCTTGATTCACTACAGCTTGATGGTTGATGCAGAAAATGAATCCTTCAAAGGGGGCCTTCACCTTTTTATCCTTTTTGGTATAAGGGTCCGTCACCAAACCTAAAACGTTTCCCTTGCCAACTTGTTGGCCATTCTTTACTTGGGGTACAAACATTCCCGCTTTAGGCGCTCGAATCCATCTTGAATTTGTCAAAACAATGGAATTGTTCTTTTTTAGAGGGTCATCGGGCAACATTCCCAATGCAGTAAACACGTTTTGTATTCCTTGTATTCCATGGTCGATAGCTTCCTCATCAAAACGCATACTCTCTCCGCCCTCATAAACAATGGAGGGAATGCCCATTTTGAAAGTGGTCTTCCGAAAAGAGCCTTTAATCAATCGGGAGGGAAAATAAAATGGGGCACCGAAAAACTTTGCCAGTTCCCTGCTCCTTGGATCATCCTCTGTATATCGTACTTGTGGATAGTTATGTCGTTGTCCACCACCTGTATGCAAATCTATTCCAAAATCCACTGAGGGTAATACGTTAGTTGTATAGGCATGGGCAATTCTACTTGCCAAGGAACCGGTCTTTCGTCCAGGAAAGCTACGGTTCACATCCTTCCCATCGGGCACATCTCGGGAAAAATGGATAAACCCAAATACGTTCAGTACTGGTACCACAATGACTGCACCGTGTGTAATATTAAATGAATCTTTGTGGAGCATACGCCGCAAGGTTTCCACCCCATTGATTTCATCCCCATGCAGTCCTGCTTGAACTAAAACTGTCGGTCCTGGTTTTTCTCCATTGAAAACATGGATTGGTATGTCAATCAAGGTTCCTGTGGGAAGCCGGGCAATTTTAATGCGAACCAATTTCCGTTGTCCTGGTTCAATGGTTTCCCCGTTAAGGCTTATCATCTTATTTTCTCCTTCGATGGGCATTTTGTTCCACATATTTAATAATGTGTTCGGCTACATTGATGTTGGATGCGGCCTCAATTCCTTTTAAACCGGGGGAAGCATTCACTTCAATAAGGACCGGACCTTTTTTGGAACGCATCAAATCTACCCCGGCCACTCCCAAGCCTAAATACTTGGTAGCGTTCAACGCAATATGTTTTTCCTTGGCTGTGGGCTGAACGGCCTCCGCATCCGCACCGCGATGTACGTTGGATCTAAAATCATCGACATCACTGATTCGCTTCATACTGGCCACCACTTTGTTTCCAACTACTATTATTCGGATGTCCTCACCTTTAGCCTCTTCGATATACCGTTGCAACAATATACTGGTATCCATCTTATAGAATGTGTCTATAATGGATTTAGCCGATTTTTTACTTTCCGCCAAAATCACACCTTGACCGTGAGTCCCTTCTTGCAGCTTTATGATCACCGGTGGCCCTCCCAACAGTTTTATCTGTTCCTCAATGTTGTCTGGATTGATGGAAAATACAGTCTCTGGTATGGGAACCCCTTTTCGGGCCATAATTTGAAGGGTTCTCACTTTGTTTCTTGCCCTGGTTATGCCAAGCGACCTTGCCGTGCTGAACACATTGTTCATCTCAAACTGTTTGACAATGGCCGCACCATGCCGGGTTACCTTGGCGCCAATTCTTGGAATTATGGCATCAAACTCGTTGGTTACATTATCGTCACCCAAATAAATTTGGGGTCTTCCATCTCCCAATTTTACAGAGCACCGAGTATGGTCTATGAGTTCCACGTAGTGACCAGCCTTTTCGGCCTCTTCAACGATCCTTCTGGTGGAATGTACATTGAGACTTACGGATAGGATAGCTATGTCCATCAGGTCGGTTTGGTTCAAAAATCATATGTAATATCGGGCAAAAATCTTAAACAGAATCAGCCACGCTTGTTGTTACTTTCAAAATTGTTTGAGATAAACGGCCATAAATCGCATTTTCCTTTCTTAAAGTTCAACAAGGGTTTTTGGGTTTTTAAAATCAATCTAAATATTGGGCATTCCGATGTTGAAAACTTGTTAGAAACTCGTTTGTGCCGTAAATTTGTTGAAAACCAACTACGAATGAGTGGATTGATAAAGTCTTCGCTTGCCCGGAAATATGTAATGGCACTTTCGGGTCTTTTTTTGGTCATTTTTTTGGTGCTCCATGTGACCATTAACCTTGCTTCGGTTATTTCCCCAGATTTCTTTAACGAGGCATCCCATTTTATGGGTTACAACCCCTTGGTGCAATTTCTGATGCAGCCAATATTAATTTTGGGAGTTGTTATACATTTTGTGATGGGCTTTGTTTTGGAAATCCAAAACAGAAAGGCACGGGCAATAAACTATGTAAAATATAAAGGAAGCGCCAATGCTCCTTGGGTTTCGCGTAACATGATCTATTCTGGATTGGTTGTTCTCGCCTTTCTTGTGCTGCATTTTTACGATTTCTGGATTCATGAAATGTCCTATAAATATGTGGAGGCACTCCCGGAAGACCTCACGCGGTATTACCATGAAACTGTTGAGAAATTCGCTCCCTTTTGGCGTACCGCACTCTATGTGATTTCTTTTGTGTTACTTAGTTTGCATCTTTGGCACGGGTTTGCTTCTTCGTTTCAATCCATGGGAGTGAACAATAAATACACACCGGGCATTACGAAATTTGCAAAACTATTTGCAGTGGTGGTTCCGTTGGCCTTTGCATTTATAGCCATATATCACCATCTTAACCCAATAACACATTAATTATGGGCATACTTGATTCTAAAGTTCCATCAGGTCCGTTAGCGGACAAATGGACAAAACATAAAAACGATATTGACCTAGTAAACCCTGCCAACAAAAGGAATATAGATGTTATAATTGTTGGGACAGGACTGGCTGGAGGCTCTGCTGCTGCCACCTTAGCAGAGTTGGGCTACAATGTAAAGACTTTCTGTTATCAAGACTCCCCAAGACGGGCACATTCCATTGCTGCTCAAGGAGGAGTAAATGCCGCAAAGAATTATCAAGGAGACGGTGACAGTATCTACCGGCTTTTCTACGATACCATTAAAGGCGGGGACTACCGTTCTCGCGAGGCGAATGTTTACCGCTTGGCCGAAGTATCAGGAAATATTATTGACCAATGTGTGTCACAAGGGGTCCCCTTTGCTAGGGAATATGGTGGTCTTTTGGACAACCGTTCGTTCGGCGGGGTATTGGTGTCAAGAACCTTTTATGCCAAAGGGCAAACTGGTCAACAGCTTTTGTTGGGAGCCTATGCCGCAATGAACCGACAAATACAAAGAGGAAAAATTAAATCCTATACCCGCCATGAAATGTTGGACCTTGTTTTGGTTGATGGGAAAGCACGAGGAATTATTGCTCGAGACTTGGTCACAGGGGAAATAGAAAGACATTCGGCGCACGCTGTAGTACTGGCTACAGGCGGATACGGAAACTTATTTTTCCTTTCTACCTATTGTATGGGAGCCAATGTCATGGCCGCGTGGAGAGCACACCGCAGAGGGGCTTATTTTGCCAATCCTTGTTTTACGCAGATACACCCAACTTGTATCCCCGTTTCAGGGGATCATCAATCCAAGTTAACGCTAATGTCAGAATCCTTGCGTAACGATGGTCGTATATGGGTGCCCAAAAGATTGGAGGACGCCCAAGCCATACGGGAAGGTAAGTTAAAGCCGACCCAATTAAGCGAAGAAGAAAGAGATTACTATTTGGAAAGACGATATCCCGCTTTTGGAAACCTCGTGCCAAGGGACGTGGCATCGAGAGCTGCAAAAGAACGTTGTGATGCAGGCTACGGCGTAAATAAAACTGGCGAAGCCGTTTATCTCGATTTTGCTTCGGCAATTATGCGCTATGGAAGAGAAAAGGCATTGACCTCCGGCATGAAAGATCCAGACGAAAAGACTATTCGGGAACTTGGGGAGAAGGTCGTCGAAGCCAAATACGGAAATCTCTTCCAGATGTATGAAAAAATCGTTGATGAAAATCCATACAAAACCCCAATGAAAATTTATCCTGCCGTACATTATACCATGGGTGGGCTTTGGGTAGATTATAACCTGCAAACAACAATTCCTGGTTGCTATGCAGCAGGTGAGGCCAATTTTAGTGATCATGGTGCCAACCGTTTAGGAGCTTCTGCATTGATGCAAGGCTTGGCCGACGGCTATTTTGTACTGCCATACACTATTGGCGATTATCTATCGGACGATATTAGAACAGGACCCATTCCTACTGATTCACCTGAGTTTGAACAAGCTGAAAAGGGAGTACGGGAGCGTATTGAAAAGCTTATGTCCGGCCGAGGGATCCATTCTGTTGATTACTATCACAAAAAGTTGGGCAAAATCATGTGGAACAAATGTGGGATGTCCAGAAATGAGAAAGAGCTCAACGAAGCAATTAAAGAAATTGCTGAGTTGCGTAAAGATTTCTGGGAAAATGTAAAGATAACTGGCACTCCAGATTCCAAAAATCAAGAACTGGAGAAGGCAGGTAGAGTAGCTGACTTTTTAGAACTTGGCGAATTGTTTGCCAAGGATGCACTTCACAGAAACGAGTCTTGTGGGGGGCATTTCCGAGAAGAATATCAAACCAAAGAAGGGGAGGCGCTCCGTGACGATAAGAACTTCAAATATGTCGCAGCTTGGGAGTATGTGGGCGAGCCCAAGGACTCCAAACTTCATAAAGAAGACCTGGTTTACGAAAATATCGAAGTAAAGACACGTTCATATAAATAATATTGCTATGAAATTATATTTGAAAATATGGCGTCAGAAAGATGCAAACTCCAAAGGATCCATGGTCGATTATACCCTTGAGGGGGTAGAAAGCGATATGTCTTTTTTGGAAATGTTGGACATACTTAACGAAGAACTGATTTCAAAGGGAGAAGAACCTGTGGAGTTCGACCATGACTGCCGTGAAGGTATTTGCGGAACGTGTTCCTTGATGATCAATGGTCGTCCGCACGGTCCTGATTCTATGATTACGGTATGTCAATTACATATGCGAAGCTTTAATGACGGCGACGAAATTGTGATCGAGCCTTGGAGAGCCACCGCTTTTCCTGTCATCAAAGATCTTATTACGGATAGAAGTGCATTTGACCGTATCCAGCAGGCTGGCGGGTATATTTCCGTGAATACTTCTGGTCGTCCCGTGGATGCCAATACCATTCCCATTCCAAAGCCTAACGCTGATGAATCGTTCAATGCGGCAGCCTGTATTGGTTGCGGTGCCTGTGTAGCAGCCTGTAAGAATGCGAGTGCCATGTTGTTCACTTCCGCAAAGGTTTCACAATTTGCGTTGCTGCCCCAAGGCAGAATCGAAGCTGCTGAAAGGGTTCAAAATATGGTACGCCAAATGGATTTGGAAGGTTTTGGAAACTGCACCAATACAGGGGCTTGCGAAATGGAGTGCCCCAAAGGTATTTCATTGGAAAACATTGCCCGTATGAATAGAGAGTACCTATCCGCTACTTTAAAGGGTTAGTTGGTTTTTGCCTTTAGGTTTTATTCTTAATTTGCATTTATTGAACCTTTGTTCTAATTGCTTTTTTTAAATCCCATACAGTAAGTCACAAACTCTTTCATACCCATTTTCCTTGAGCATCTTTTCCAGTTCTTTGTTATTGACAACATCGGGGACGAATGCACTTAGAATCTTTTTTCCATGATTCTTTTTTAGAGTTTTGTATTTCATCTCCAAATAGACCAACTCCAAAATGTTTAGATGATTATAAATAAGAATACTTTTTTATTTGTAGACTTATAAATTGATTCTTAAGTTTTATCAACAATGCCAAAATATTCCTCTTCCCGTATAAAGGTCCCACGCTTTCGAGAAGAAGATGGTTTTTACACGACCCCGGAACGGTCCAAGATCATGGGCAAGATTCGAGGAAAGAACACCAAGCCTGAGTTGGCGTTCCGAAAAGCCTTATGGAATGCTGGTTATCGCTATCGTGTAGATTATAAAAAGTTAATTGGAAAGCCGGACATAGCACTAAAAAAATACAAGACCGTCATTTTTATTGATGGTGAATTTTGGCATGGTCATAACTGGAACGAAAGAAGGCACAAGATAAAAAGCAACCGTGAATTCTGGATTCCAAAAATTGAACGTAATATGCAACGCGATGGCGAGGTGAACATCGAATTAAATAGAATGGGGTATACCGTGTTCCGTTTTTGGGAAAGCGAGGTAAAAAAGAATCTTGATTCTTGTTTGAACAAGGTATTGGAACATTTGGATGAAATCAGAGCTGCTTCTTCACAATCCTAAAAACCTGTAAAATATCATTCAGGGAAAGGTCGAAATCCTTATACTCCGGTGAGGTGTTCAAATTATGGCACTGCACCGTTTCCCTGTTCTTATCGTAGCCAATGATATCCTTGCAAATAATCCTGTCCTTACAGACTAGTACGTAAGACTTGTTCCACATTTCGGTATTATCTGTGCCAAGTGCCCCCTTTTTTATCTCCACTCCCAGTGCTATGGCTTTATTGGGTATGGCCTCCACTCCCTGATTGTTCATGGCATCACCGGCTATCTCAAAGGCCATATAGGTGGCATCTTCTAAAAAGTCAACGACAAAGCCAATTTGAAAAGGGGTCTTTTTGGCGGTTTCCATCTCCAGTTTTTCCAAATAACTTCCATGTTGTTCCATGAGCACTAAGGGAACCATCACAAGATATTTGCCATGATCCAAGGGATAAAAAACACTTCCATGTTTTATAAAGGGCTGTTTTCGGATATAATTTTCATCCATGTCATTTACCTCACGCAGGTATAGTTCTGCAATGGTCATTTCAAAATATTCGGCAATCTTGGTCAAATTTTTTATGGGAATGTTGGCATTCTTCTTTTCATAAAGCTGTATAGTCCGTAAGCTGACACCAATTTGGTTCGCCAAATCGGTTTGGCTCATATTTTTTTTTCTACGTAATTGTTTTATTATGTACATAAAATTACTATATTGTGTAATATAATTACACATTATTTGTTTTTCGCAGCAATCCGCCGCATTTCTGTAATTGGATTACAAACCAAATATAGAAAATAGGACTCGACCCCAGGAACCTAATTTTTACAACGCTTATTCATTGTCATGGGATCAACAAAAAACCTTGGGCTCATTATTAGGGCAGAAGATATCTTTGAAGAAGAAGATTACGGTAGGCCCATCAGCGAAAGACTTTCAGAAATTCTAAGAAGAAATGTTTCAAAGAATGACTATGCGAATATTGCCATTCGCAGCAAAGTGAGTTTTTCCACGATTAGAGATGTGGTCTACCGAACCAACAGTTTAACGAAGACCAATGCCACCGCTATTTGTTTGTTGATGCATGCGGCATTCGAAAACTCCATGGCTTATAAACTTCGCGCTGAAAGCGATATAATTTTTTTGAATGACATGTTAAACGTCTAAGCGCAATAACCAATCGGTCTGCTTGTCCGTACCAATATAGTAAGGATGTTCCCCAAATTTATGGAACCCATGCCGTTGATAAAACCGGATAGCCCTTTTATTATGTTCCCACACCCCTAGCCATACGTATTGTTTTTCCATTTTCTGAGCCAACCCTGCAATTTTTTGGAGCATCCCATATCCGAAGTTTTTTCCTTGGTAGGTCTCCAGCACATAAATGCGTTCTATTTCCAACGAGTCCAGATCATGGACATCGGTCTGGGCGTCATTCACATTAAGTTTAAAATAACCTATGAGCTCCTCTGATTCATAAACAAAGTAGAAGAGAGAGTTTTCATTTTGTAGCTCTTCTTTTATCCTTTCAGGATGAAATGCCCTCTGAACATAATCTTTAAAATCCGTGGGGTCGTTGTCCTTTTCAAAAGCAGCTACAAAGGTATCTCTGGCTACCTGAGCCAAAGTGTCTAAATGGAGAATAGTGCACCGTTTAAATTGCAGTGACATTTTTTTTGTTTTTACCAAAGTATCGCAAAAAAAAGAGCCCACAAAATTGTGGGCCACAAGTGTTTTTTTGATGTTGTTGGTTCTAAAGCATAAAAAGCTTTTTAATCAAAAGCATAAATCCAGTAAAAAAGTCATTTCTGTAAATTTGTACGCCTTCGTCCATTGTTGTGTGGTTTAATTCGGGTGCCATGTTGTTATTTTTTAGGTGTTAATTTGGGGTGCATTTCTGTACGAACAAAGTTACCCAACCTATATAGTTATTAAAATATTTGTTGCAAAAGTTACCATTTTTGTTGTAAAACCGACTCATTGGTCGGTGTTAAATTTTCATTTCTGGAATTTCCCCTTCGACCACCAGTCTTCCTTCCGTAGCTGTTTTGATTTCTTCAACGGAAACACCGGGAGCTCTTTCAAGCAATTTAAAGCCTTTGGAAGTCACCTCCAATACGGCTAAATTGGTCACTATCTTCTTTACGCAGCCTACCCCGGTAAGTGGGAGGGTACATCTTTTCAATAATTTTGATTTTCCTGCTTTGTTGGTATGCATCATCGCAACGATGATATTCTCCGCAGAGGCCACTAGGTCCATGGCTCCCCCCATACCTTTTACCATTTTACCAGGAATTTTCCAATTGGCAATATCTCCATTTTCAGCCACCTCCATTGCCCCCAAAATAGTGAGGTGTACATGCCGGCCCCTGATCATTCCAAAGCTCAAAGCCGAATCAAAAAATGATGCGCCAGGCAATGTGGTTATCGTTTGTTTTCCAGCATTGATAATGTCAGCATCCTCTTCTCCTTCAAACGGAAAGGGTCCCATACCCAACACCCCATTTTCACTTTGGAATTCCACGCTTATGTCGTCCCTAACAAAATTGGCCACCAATGTGGGGATCCCGATTCCCAAATTCACGTAATAGCCATCTTTGACTTCTCTTGCTATCCGTTTTGCTATTCCATTTTTATCCAACATACCCTACTCTTTTTTCCTGACCGTTCTTTGTTCTATTCGCTTTTCGTAATGTTTTCCTTGAAAAATCCGCTGCACAAATATTCCGGGGACATGAATTTCATTGGGGTCCAAGCTTCCAGCCGGAAGCAACTCCTCCACTTCAGCCACGGTAACTTTTGCAGCTCCGCACATGCAAGGATTGAAATTGCGCGCAGTTCCCTTAAAAATCAGATTCCCCGCTTCATCTCCCTTCCATGCCTTTACAAATGCGAAATCAGCCTTGTAAGCTGGTTCCAGAACATACATTTTACCACCAAACTCCCGGGTCTCTTTTCCCTCTGCCACTTCTGTGCCATATCCCGCCGGGGTATAAAAAGCCGGAAATCCAGCTTGGGCCGCTCGACACTTTTCGGCCAACGTTCCCTGTGGGGTCAGTTCAACTTCCAATTCTCCGCTGAGCATTTGACGCTCAAATTCGTCATTTTCACCTACGTAGGAGGATATCATTTTTTTGATTTGATGTTTTTGCAGGAGTAGGCCCAAGCCGAAATCGTCCACCCCAGCATTATTCGATATGCAGGTAATGTCCTTGATGCCCAATCTTACCAGTTCCGCGATTGCATTTTCTGGGATTCCGCAAAGACCAAACCCTCCCAGCATAAAGGTCATTCCATCAGCAACACCATCTAAAGCTTTCCTTACGTCTGAAACTGTTTTATTGATCATAAATAATTTAGTTTTTCGATTGTTTGAAAATACGATTTAAATAAAAAAGCCCCAAGACATATTATGCCCGGGGCCAATGTTTTTTGTTGCTTCAATCACTAGAAGTCTATTTCTTCCAAATCGTCTTCGGTATCCAACTCTTCCTTTCGATCTTCCAGCACTTTGGTACAATCCACATTGATCGATATTTCCTCTGGTTCTTCAAAAGCTTCCTTGGACACGCCCAACTCCTCATTTTCATAATTCTTCTTCATATACAAGCCCCATATGGGCAATGCCATGGAGGCTCCTTGTCCGTATGTGAGGCTGGAAAAGTGAATGGCCCGGTCCTCACCTCCAACCCAAACACCTGTTACCAAATTGGGTACCATACCCATAAACCAACCATCACTCTGGTTTTGTGTAGTCCCCGTTTTTCCAGCAATGGGGTTGGTAAGCTCATAAGGATATCCGGTAATTATTTCTTTGTATACGGTCTGGTTTTTGGCAAAGGAATGCCTTAACCTGCCCCCTGAGCCATATTGAGTCACACCTTCCATGAGGTTGACCATGGCATAGGCCACGTCCTTGCTCAATACGTCCTTGGTTTCTGGTCTGTATTCATATAATACCGTGCCATTCTTATCCTCTATTCTGGTTACCATTACCGGTTTTACGTATACTCCTTGGTTGGCAAATGTTCCGTAGGCTCCCACCATTTCATATACATTAAAATCGGGTGTTCCTAGAGCAATGGAGGGCACTTCGGGAATTTCTCGCGTCAATCCCATATTTTTGGCAATGGCTGCCACAGATCCTGGACCTACTTTATCTATCAGCTGAGCTGTTACGGTATTTACGGAGTTGGCCAAGGCATTTTTTAGCGTCAGGTTTTCACCGGTGTATTTTCCGTTGGAGTTTTTGGGGCACCATGCTTCCATGTTGCCATGTTTTAATGGTTCTATGCAATATTGATTATCGGGCAAAGAGTCGCATGGGGAGTACCTGAGCTGGTCGATGGCCGCTGCATACACAAACGGTTTAAAAGTGGAGCCCGCTTGCCTTGCCCCTTGAATTACGTTGTCATACTGAAAATGCTTGTAGTCCACACCCCCCACCCAGGCCTTTACATGTCCTGTTTGTGGTTCCATTGACATCATGGCTGTTCTCAAAAATGTTTTATAGTAGCGAATGGAGTCCATGGGGGTCATCACAGTATCTTTCTCAAACGAATCGCTGTTCCAATCAAAGACCGTCATCTCGGTTTTTTGGTGGAAGGTACTTTCAATATCCTTATCGGTCATTCCTTCACGCTTCAAATACCTCCATCTTGCCGAGCGTTTCATCGCGCTTCGCATGATGGTATCAATAGCACCAGATGTTAAATCCAAAAAAGGAGCTGTGCGGTTTCTTTCTGGCGTGTTCTGATGGAAAAATTCGGCCTGTAGATTTTTCATATGCTCTTGAACGGCTTCCTCCGCGTTTTTCTGCATGCGTGAGTCTACCGTGGTATACACTTTAAGGCCGTCCAAGTAGATATTGTACTTTTCGCCATCTGGCTTAGGGTTCTTTTCCACCCAGTTGTTCAAAAATCGCTGTAAGTACATCCTAAAATAAGTGGCCAGTCCTTCCCTGTGTGATTCTGGATTGAAGTTGATATCCATTTTCAGCTTTTGCAGGGAGTCTTTCTCTTTCTGTGTTATGTAATCGTACTTGGCCATTTGTGCCAAGACAGTATTTCTTCGGTTTAGAACCAAATCGTGTCTCCGAATCGGATTGTAAAGGGAAGAGTTCTTCAACATCCCGACCAAAACGGCCGATTCTTCAATTCTTAGTTCTGCTGGTTCCTTGCCAAAGTAAATTCGAGATGCAGATCGTATGCCGTCCGCATTGTAGTTGAAGTCATAGATATTCATATACATGGCTATGATTTCTTCCTTGGTGTAGTTTCGTTCCAATCTGGCGGCAATGACCCATTCTTTTATTTTTTGAAGCACAGCCTGCATTTTGTTCTTTGACCGTACACCAACGAAAAGCTGCCTTGAAAGTTGTTGGGAGATGGTACTCGCCCCTCCTTTACTCCCCAAGAAAATCAAGGCCCTCAATGTGCCTCGTGCATCTATGCCAGAATGATTATAATACCGCGCGTCTTCCGTGGCAACCAATGCGTTCACCAAATTTTGTGGTAAGTCTTCGTAAGCCACGGGGGTTCGGTTATCGTTTAGATACAGTTTCCCCAAGGTTTCACCATCGGACGATATAAACTCAGTGGCTAAATTGGTCTCTGGATTTTCTAAACGCTCAAAAGTGGGCATGGCTCCAAAAACTCCGCATGAAGCCAAGAGGAAAATCAGTGTAACCAAAAGAACACCGGAGCCAAATAGAATCCAAAACCATTTTATGTACGTGAAGTAGCCTTTTTGTTCCTGCCGTTTAGATTTTGCCATTTTTATTGGGTGCTTTTTTCAATTTCCAAACCAACATCTGTAATCCCATCCAGTATTTGTACGCCTTCCACATTTCCGTTTTGGCGCATGGCATGGATAATGCTCACCTTATATACGCCCGAATCGGGAAAAACGATTTTTTCCTTATACCAAAGTTTATTTTCCTTGATGCTTCCCAAACCTTTGCCCAACCATTCCCCTGTGGGTTCTGCCATGCGGTACTCCAGTGTATCTTTTTGTGTGTTTCCGTCTGGATGTTCCAACTCGGCAATCAAAAACAGGTTGTTATATGGGAAAACATCGTCGTTTCTAATGTTGATGAACATATTATAGGTTTGTGTCGTGTCCAACCCTTCAACTTCAAAATGGGCCGGTTTATCCACTTCCCACTTTCCATCATTCATTGTTTGGTAATCGGAGAAAACCAGATTGGAATTACAGGAAGCAATTCCCAAAAGCAGCACGACTAGAAAACTATTTCGCATCTGAAGAGGTTTTGGCTGTGGGTCTGTTTTTTCTTCTTTTCTTGTTTTTTCTCTTCTTTGGCCTGTCAAATCTTGTCAAGCTGTCTTGCCCAACCACATTTTCAAAAACGGTGTTATGATCATCTATGTTGTCTTGTGCAAATTCCTCTAAACTGGAGACTTTTTCGTTGTTTTTGTTTTTTTCGAGAATTTTCAGCACTTGGTCCTTTTTTAGGGCATGCCAAGTTGCTGGGTCGTCCTTATAGGAAAACCATAGGGTTTCCTTGAAAATATCTGCTTTTTGGCAGAAAGCCAATCCTTTTTTGGTCATCAGCTTACTATCCTGTGGAGGAAACTCTTTCAGAGCCTCCAAATACATATCGAGTTCATAATTGAGACAACATTTGAGCTTGCCGCATTGTCCCGCTAATTTTTGCGGATTCAACGCCAACTGTTGGTATCTTGCCGATGCAGTACTCACTGACCTAAAGTCGGTTAACCATGTGGAGCAGCAAAGTTCACGCCCACAGGACCCGATACCACCAAGACGCTGAGCTTCCTGCCTGTATCCTATTTGACGCATCTCAATCCGAATGCCGAAGGCCCGTGCCATGTCCTTGATCAATTGTCTAAAATCTACTCGATCCTCAGCGGTATAGTAAAAGGTTGCTTTGGAACCATCGCCTTGAAACTCTACGTCACTCAACTTCATCTGAAGTTTAAGAGAAATGGCTATTTCTCGAGCACGTTTTTTTATCTCTTCCTCTTTGTTTCTACTTTTTTGCCACACATCCACATCCCTTTGTGTAGCTTTTCGATAAATTTTTGGGAGAGACTTATCATCCAAAACCTTTTTGCGTTTCATCTGAACTTTTACCAACTCTCCGGTAAGAGTGACCATTCCCACGTCGTGCCCTGATTTGGATTGCGTGGCCACAACATCCCCTATGGAAAGCGGAAGATCATCCGCATTTTTAAAAAACTCTTTTCTGCTATTCTTAAAACGTACCTCAACACAATCAAAAGGTTTTTGACCGTTGGGCAGCGCCATATTGGAAAGCCAGTCAAAGACTGTAAGCTTGTTACAACCATCAGTGCCACAAGTACCGTTGTTCTTGCAACCACGCGGTTGTCCATCCTTCCCGGTTGAACAACTGCTACATCCCATATTTTGTATCTTGGTTTAAGGGAACTTTGCAGTATTTCCCTTAAATAAGGTTCATAAATTTACTAGATGTAAATATAGTACAATTTGTGGCGGTTGTGAAATACTACTTTTTGTACTTGAGGACCGGGGAACGGCCTTTCTTGAATATTTTGTTGCTCACCACTTTGCCCTTTCGTAACCTTTTTTGCTCTTCAAAAGGCAGGGCGTGTATTTGTTTGCATTCATCTGAACAGCAGTCATTCATGGCCTGTGTACATTCTTCACATTGAATAAACAACAAATGGCAGGCTTCGTTTGCGCAATTTACATGAGTGTCGCAGGGTTTTCCACATTGGTGGCAGTTGGAAATGACATCTTCCGAAATGCGTTCCCCTCTTCGATGGTCAAAAACAAAATTTTTGCCCAAAAACTTGTTTTCGAGGCTCTTTTCCTTGACCTGTCTGGCATATTCAATAATGCCTCCTTCCAATTGGTACACTTTTTTGAAGCCTTTATGCTTGTAGTAGGCACTCGCTTTTTCACAGCGAATGCCTCCTGTACAATACATCACCAATTTCTTGTCTTCCTTGTGGTTTTTCAAGTCATTTTCAATAATGTCCAAGGAGTCTCTAAAAGTATCCACGTCAGGAGTAATGGCATTTTTAAAGTGGCCTATCTCACTTTCGTAATGGTTTCTCATATCCACCAAAACAGTCTCAGGATCCTCTATAAGTTGATTGAATTGTTCAGCACCTACATGCACTCCTTTGTTGGTTACATCGAAGGTGTCATCATTTAAGCCATCAGCAACAATTTTTTTGCGGATTTTCACTTTTAATTTCAAAAAGGATTTGTTGTCTTGTTCAATAGCGATGTTGAGCCGCACATTCTCCAAAAAGGTAATGCTGTCCAGATGGTTCTTAAAAACTTCAAAGTTTTCCGCAGGAACCGAAAGTTGTGCATTAATGCCTTCATGGGCCACATAGATGCGACCAAGCACTTCCATTTTGTTCCAAGCAATAAAAAGATGGTTTCTTAGAATTTGAGGGTTCCCAATGTGCGCATATTTATAGAAAGAGATGGTAAGCCGGTCTTTGCCAGCTTCCTCAATGAGTTTTTCCCTTTCCTTCGCACTTAATGTATTGTACAGTTGCATGCTATACCAATATTTTAAGTTAAAGAATGGATATCTTCGTAAAACGCTGCAAAGATAAAAATTCTAAGAACCTATAAAAGAAAAGGGCTCCGTGTTACATAGAGCCCTTTTTAACTTTCAATCCCTTTTTCATAGCGCAATTTTTCCCATTGCTTGACTCGCGAATTTTCAAATTCCAATTCGCTATCTGGATTTTGAGTTAGTACACTTTAGATTCAATCTTACAAAAAGGTTGCGTCTCTTTTGCAGCATGCAGAAAGAAGTGTAATTTAGCCTTCCTAACAATTGAAAAACATGAGCAACGAGAAAGATGCAAAGTTAAAGGCGCTAAAACTGACACTGGACAAGCTGGACAAAACCTATGGTAAGGGAGCTGTGATGAAAATGGGGGATAGTGTTGTGGAAGATGTTGAGGTAATTCCGTCTGGTTCTTTAGGTTTGGATATTGCCTTGGGCGTTGGGGGATATCCTCGCGGACGTGTAATAGAAATTTATGGCCCCGAGTCTTCAGGTAAGACCACTTTAACGTTGCATGCCATGGCAGAGGCACAAAAGGCTGGTGGCATAGCAGCATTTATTGATGCAGAACATGCTTTTGACCGTTTTTACGCCAAAAATTTGGGTGTGGATATTGATAATTTAATCATTTCCCAACCCGATCACGGGGAACAAGCTCTAGAAATTGCTGATAATTTAATCCGTTCCGGTGCCATTGATATTGTAGTTATTGACTCAGTAGCGGCATTAACCCCAAAGAGTGAAATTGAAGGGGAAATGGGGGATTCCAAAATGGGGCTCCATGCACGACTCATGTCCCAAGCGCTTCGAAAACTGACTTCCACAATAAGCAAAACAAATTGTACTGTAATTTTTATCAACCAATTGCGTGAGAAAATTGGGGTGATGTTCGGAAATCCCGAAACTACTACGGGTGGTAATGCCCTCAAGTTCTATGCTTCAGTAAGGTTGGATATACGCCGATCCACACAGATAAAGGATACGGATGGCAACGTTCTGGGAAACAAAACCCGGGTAAAGGTAGTGAAGAACAAAGTTGCGCCACCATTTAGAACAGCAGAGTTTGACATTATGTACGGAGAAGGGATTTCCAAGGTAGGCGAGGTACTGGATTTGGGAGTCGCCTATGAAATTGTTAAGAAAAGTGGTTCATGGTTCAGCTATGGCGACACCAAACTCGGTCAAGGAAGAGATGCTGTAAAGGCGCTGCTGTTTGATAATCCTGAACTTTCTGAGGAGCTGGAGGCCAAAATAAAGGAAGCCATCGCTGCCGTGGGCAAATAAAACCATCCAACTTCCAAAGAACATCTATCAAGGTTGCGCCATTCCACGCAACCCTTGAATATACCAATCATCTAAAGAAAAAGAATTTGATGATGAAAAAGGGTTTTTTACCTATTGTTCTCGTTGTCGTATGTTTTTTGTTCAGTTCGTGTGATTTGGACGATGATACCCCGAATTTTCATTTTACTACATTGAATGTTGTACAGGTTTCTTTTCCTGAAGCGTTTGAGGTGAACAAAACCTATGATATTGAAGTAACTTATTTAAGGCCCGATGGCTGTACCTTCTTTGAAGGATTTGAAGTTACCAAAACGGGAGATACCGATAGGGATGTCGTTGTTATAGGAACAGTTTTGACCAATGAAGATGCAGTCTGCACACAGGCCATAGAAGAAGTCATAGCCAATTTTAGATTCAATGTGATTTTTACGGGTGAATATCATTTTAGGTTTTACAGTGGCCGTGATGAAAACGGCGATCCCGTATATCTGGAGTATACCGTTCCTGTAGAGGAAGCGCCATCAAATTAAGTAACAACAATCCAAAATTGACCAACGTTTGGATCTTGAAGAACTTATACATAATTGTAAAAAAGGAAAAAGGGAGGCCCAAGCTGAATTGTATCGGAAGTATTCCGGTATTCTTTTCGGGATGTGCCTAAAATACTCCAAAAACAAAACCGAAGCAGAGGATAACCTCCACGACAGTTTTGTGACCATTTTCAACAAAATAGACCAATACCGCTTTAAAGGTTCTTTTGAAGGTTGGATCAAAAGAATAACAGTGAACACGGTGTTGCAGAAATACAGAAAGGAACAGCACCTTAATGTGGTTTCCGAAAATTATGGGGAAACTGTTGAGGTTGATACGGAACATGCGGACATAAGCCTATCCACTCTTTTGGGGTACATTCAAGAATTGCCCAATAAATATAGGTTGACCTTCAACTTATATGTTTTAGACGGATACAGTCATAAAGAAATCAGTGAGATGTTGGGGACATCCACTGGGACATCAAAGTCAAATTTGGCCAGGGCCAAAATGATTTTGAGAGAAAAAATTGAAAAAGAAAATATAAATATTGCTTAAAGACCAATGTAATGGGGAAAAAGAATTTAGAGCAATTGTTTAAAGACAGCTTCAAGGATTTTGAACGAACACCTGACGAACGAGTTTGGGATTCCATAGAAGCCACTTTGGACAAAAAGAAACAGAAACGACGCATTATTCCATTTTGGTGGCAACTTGGTGGAATTGCTGCACTGCTGGCCATCCTTTTTTATGTGATAAATCCACTGGATACTACTACTGATGGAAATGAGGAAATCATTGTTTCTGATATTGAAAACACTGATGAGACGCCAAAAATTGAAGACAAAACAAAAGAAGCATTGCCTGCTGAAGTTAAGTCCAACAGGGATGAGAATCAGATTTTGACGGATACTTCAGACGAAACCGAAAAACGTTTGGATCAGACCACAGATGGTTCCATTGAAAAGGAATCTGGTTTTGATTCCAATGAGAAACTTGTCACGCAAACTCAGGATAAGAAAGAAGACTTGAATAAAAGAGAACCTTCTGTTGTTTCGGCCATTTCTGAAAAGAACAGGAAGAATGCACTGTTAGTAAACAATCGAGATGTTTTCAAGGAAACAGACCAGATGGATAATACCGTTGAAAAAATCAAAGAGCGTAGGTCCTTGGAAAGCACTAGCGGTGAAAAGGCACTGGCAGATAACACTGATAAGAATCCCAGCTCGAAAAAAAGTTCTTTGTCCGATGCCTTAGAAACTGAAAAACAGGGTAATGAAGCTCTTGCAGAAACCGAGGAAGAGGAAGAGACCGCTATAAAGCGATCCATTTTTGAAGCTATTGCAGAGCAAGAAGATGAAATTGAAGTGGTTGAAGCTTCTCAGGACAAATGGTCCGTTGGTCCTTCGGTGGCTCCGGTATATTTCAATGGTAATGGTGAAGGCTCACCGATACATTCAAACTTTGCCTCCAATTCCAAATCAGGAAACATTAATCTAAGCTATGGATTAACTGTTGCCTATACTATTAGTAAAAGGCTCAAAATCCGTTCTGGGGTGCATCGGGTCAATTATGGTTATGACACCAATGATGTTGTATTCTCTTCTTCACTAGAGGCTTCCACCGATCAAACAATTGACAACATCAACTATAGTGAAACCTCCCGCACCCTTGTGGTACAAAGCAAAAACGAGATTCAAGGAAAATCGTTGAATGATACTTCTGTTGAGTTGACCGCCAACGAGGTTCCCGCTTTAGAAGGAAAAATGGTACAGCAATTGGGTTACATCGAAGTGCCCCTGGAGCTCAACTACACCTTGATAGATAAAAAGCTTGGAGTTAACCTTATCGGTGGTGTTAGTTCTCTTTTTCTTGTGGAAAATACTGTTCTACTTGAATCTCAGGACTTGGTAACAGAAATGGGAAAGGCCAATAATGCCAACTCGGTAAACTACAGCACTAATATAGGTGTTGGACTTAATTATGAAATTTCGCCAAAACTGCAGTTCAACTTGGAACCCGTTTTTAAGTATCAACTGAACACGTTTTCAGAAACCGCCGGACCATTCAGGCCTTACTCCGTTGGTGTTTACAGCGGTGTCAGTTTAAGGTTTTAGGCATAACGAAGTTGGTTAGGAAGATTGCCCCTTTAGGCAATCAATTGGACACCCTGCTATTTGTGGGGTGTTTTTTTGTTCTTTAGCCTTGAGTTCATACCTGTCCCATACTCCAAAAAAGACAAAGTTGAAAAATCACTATTTTGAAGATCCTAAACCCACCGTTTTGACAAAAGGCAAATTTGAAGACATCCTAATTTATTTCTCAAGATCGCTCTTGGGAAAAGCGAGCGAAGAGGAAATTCTTTGGGATTTGGCCAAAAATTGTATCGCAAAACTCGGTTTTGTGGATTGCGTTATTTATTTATTGGATGAAAACAATAAGCTGCTTGTTCAAAAAGCTGCTTACGGCCCTAAGAATCCTAAAGACCACACCCTGTATAATCCTGTGCAGATCATGGTGGGGCAAGGTATAACAGGCTCCGTTGCCAAAACCGGTATTCCCGAATTGATTCATGACACTTCCAAAGACTCTCGGTATATAGAAGACGATGCCAAGAGATTATCCGAGATTTGTGTTCCTATTGCCGATGAAAATGTGATATATGGTGTAATCGATTGTGAGCATCCTGAAAAGGGCTTTTTTAATGAGTATCACTTAAAAATGTTATCCGCAGTAGCTTCCATCTGTGCCATAAAAATTAAAACGGTAAGAGCCGATAAAGCGCTTAGGGAAAAACAAGAAAAACTCTTATCAATAAGAGAAGAAATGGTAACATTGAAGTTCCAGGCATTGAACTCACAGCTCAACCCCCATTTTGTTTTCAACGCCCTGAATGCCATTCAATATTTTGTGACCAAGGAAAATAAGAAGAAAGCGCTGGAATATCTGTCCCTCTTCAGTCATTTGATACGATTCTATCTAAAAAATCTGGAAAAAGATACCATTCTTTTGACCGACGAGGTTGATATGCTCAAAAGTTACCTGAAGCTACAAAGTCTTCGATACGACGATTCTTTTTATTATACCATATCCTTAAAGGACAACAATAATGATTACATGGGAATGGAAATCCCTTCCTTTGTAATTCATACTCTTTTTGAGAACATCATCGAACAATCAGTGTTCAAAAAGCAGGAAAATCAACATTTTTATGTAGTATTCAATATTTTGGAGAACCATGTGCAATTAAAAGTTGACTATCGCGAAAATGAGAAGCCTAGTTCTGCTACCCCAGAGTACAGGCAAGGAATAGTCCAATTACAGGAACAAATTGACTTGCTGAACAGTGTAAAAGGTTATGGCATTACCTATAAAACTCTCGATGAGAAACAAACAAAAACTAAAAGCATAGAATTAATGCTTCCTAATCTTTATTCGAAGAGCTAAATCAAGTTTTCTTCATTAGGATGCCGAAACTATTATTCAGCGCTTATTTGTCAACTCTGTTAGCAGGAGCTCTCGAACCTCTTCCCGAAGCGTCGATTTATCTTCAGTCCCTAAGATTCCAGTTTCAAAAAAAGGCAACACTTTAACCCTTACCTTTCCGGGACCTCCACTGAAGAACGTGAAAGAAAATCGTTTTTTGTTATCATAAAAAACAATGGGGACTACCGGTATTTTATGGGCAATGGCCATTCTGAATGCGCCATCCTTAAATTCGTCCAATAGAACGCTCTCATCGGGCACTCCCCCCTCAGGAAAAATGCAGATACTCAACCCTTGGTTCAATCGCCTTTGGGCTCTGAGATACACTCCTGTGCGACTTTTTACGTTGTCACGATCGACCAAAATGCAAACCCGTTTATAAAAAAAGCCGAAAATGGGAATTTTTACCAATTCTTTTTTGCCAACAAAAACGAATGGGTTTTTGCTCACAGCCAGCATCAACATAATATCGAGCATACTGGTATGATTGGCTACGAGCATATAGCTTTTTCCTTTTTCTAGCTGCTGTTCCCATGTGATTTTTGGAATACAGCCCATCCCATAAAGTATAGGCTTAGCCCATAAGTTTCGGGCCATCCAAAAAAACTGGGGATATGTTTTTTCAGAAAGCGTAGCAACAATCAAAAAAGGCATGAAGATAAAAATGGGAATTGCGACCAATATATAAAACCAAAGCCTATACGAAATATGCCCAATACTTCTAAAAAGATGTGTCATATTATACATTGAATTCCCAAGCTTCAAAATTAAATTTTAAAGATGATTTAAATGGAAGATTTTCGGCTTGAATATTTAAACAAGATAAAATTCTTATTTCTTTCGTATCTCTTTTCTTCCCTGATACCAATCACAGAAAAAAAACATCTATCGTAATCTCTTAATTAACTATCTTAAGAATTGATAAAGACCAATACACTCTTTTCAGGACGAAAATATCGGAGGCCTAAGTTTAAAAAAATGAAGTATAGTATTTTGTTTTTAATCCTATCTTTTGGTTTAGGAATTGTGTGCCAAGCAAACGGACAAGCCGAAAAGTCCATTCCCTTTGAGGTCATAAAAAACCCCAAACATTTTGATTCCATTAATAAAACGCCAATTGAAGATGGTTATAAACCTACTTTCTTTTTTTCAGAGAAGACAATCCCAGATGATGAATATTGGATTCGGCTCGATTTCTCCAACGCCATCCCTGATTCATCTTTCAACAATACCTTGTATTTGAAGATGAACTCCTTCGACTATGGATATTTGTATTATTGGAATGGAACACGGATTTCTAAGAAAACTATAGGCCATTTTGAAGAAAACTCGGCAAGCAAAAAAATCCCCTTTGAAAACTACTATTCTGAAGTTCAAATAGACATTAAAAATCTAATCAAAAAAAAATATATTTATATAAAGGCAAAGCGTATTACCTTCAATGAAAGCATCCAGAATTGGAATTTTAGCTATTCATTCACACCGGCTTATTCAAATTACGACCTAAGTGACTTGAGGAAGCTGGTCCACTATTACATTTTTGCTGGACTATGCCTAGTGATTTGGCTCTCAACTTTGAGTTTTTTCTTCTATTTGAGAAAGTATGAGTTTCTTTTTTATTCGTTTTATATCTTGCTTCTTTTCTTCTATGTGGCAGGAGAAATCCTTAATATTAACTCATATATTTTTGGAGAAAATCAATTATTGCAGCACTGGTGGTCACAAGGCCTAATAATACCCGCTAACATTTTTTATGGTTTCTTCTTTATCTATTATCTAAGAACCAAACAAGACTATCCTAAAATCCATACACTAATGTATGTGATAATGGGCGGATTGATTTTGACCCTAACGGTAATAATTGTTTTTTACTTTTCAAATTATTTAAACGGTCTTATTTACATAAACACCTTTTTTATGAAGGTAGTCTATGCTCTGTGTGTTCTGGGTTTATTTTACTTGATTTTTTATCCTAAAAACAATCTGGCTTATTTTGTTATTTTTGCTTCGTTCGCATTTCTGATTTCCTCCTTAATCCATATCTATTTTGCCGATCCAAACGACGGTCTTTTATTGAACAGCAGGTACTATCTGCTACTTGGCTGTGTTTTGGAAATTATAATATTCACAGTAGGTCTTAATTACAAGGTTCATTTGGAATTCAAAGAAAATATTTCTTTGCAACAAAAAGCATTGAATGAAAAAAATAGGGCCTTAAGGGCTCAAATTAACCCACATTTCATTTTTAACGCTTTGAATTCATTGCAAAATTTGATTATTAAAGACAATAAGGTTTCCTCCTTAAAATATCTTTCCAATTTCAGTCGTTTGGCCAGAAGTGCCTTAGAGAGCTCCATAGAGCCCGATGCAACACTCCAATTGGAGATAAACATGCTAAAAGATTACCTAGAACTGGAATCCCTAAGATTTGACAGCGCTTTTTCTTATGAAATAGTCTGCCAGAAAGGTTTGGACACGGAGTCCATTAAAATACCGTTCATGATTTGTCAACCTTTTGCGGAAAATGCGATAATACATGGATTGCTTCCCAAAGAAGATGACAACAAAAAATTGATAATCAGTTTTAGTTTGGATGAAAATATTTTGACTTGCCGTATTGATGACAATGGTATTGGAAGACAGGCAGCAAAAGATAATGGTTCTTGGCATCAAAGAGCAAGAAAGTCACGAGGCATACAAGTGAGTAAGCTCCGTCTTGATTCAAGTGGATTAAGGGCCAACAATTATGAAATAATTGATAAAAAAGATTCCAATGGTAACTCTAAAGGCACCACAGTAATCATAAAAGTAACGGTGTCTTTTTAGGAAATGATTCCTCAAAGCACCAACCTTTATGTGTGAATCAAGTATGCACAGGTAGACTTTTTTGCACACTAACCAATAAATCTGATTTCATTGGAATTCTTTATGCATTACTTATTGGGGCGCTAGCTGGGTGGCTGGCAGAAAAGATTATGAAAGGCGGCGGTTTCGGTGTTCTTTTGAACATTGTTCTTGGTATTGTGGGCGGTGTTGTTGGAAATTGGGTCTTTGGCGCACTGGGCGTCCATATTGGTTCCGGTGTTGTGGGTAATCTCATAACAGGTGTCATTGGGGCCATTGTCGTTCTCTTTATTGCTGGGCTGTTCAAGAAATAGATTTCGGCAAACCATATGAAATAGCGGCTTCGGCTGCTTTTTTTATCCCTTTCGGATGCTTACATTTACGGACAAAAATCAAGCATGGCCCGAATTTTAACCGGCATCCAAAGTACAGGAACTCCCCATTTGGGAAACATTTTGGGAGCAATAATTCCCGCTATACAAATGGCACAAGACCCGAAAAACGAGTCTTTTCTTTTTATTGCTGATATGCATTCGCTCACCCAGATCAAGGATGGTGAGCTATTGAGACAGAATACATACGCCATCGCTTCAGCTTGGCTTGCCTTTGGTCTTGACATCGAGAAAACCGTTTTTTACAGGCAAAGCGATGTGCCCCAAACCGCTGAATTGGCATGGTACCTCAGTTGCTTTTTTCCATATCAGCGATTAACCTTGGCCCATTCTTTTAAAGACAAAGCTGATAGACTGGAGGATGTAAATGCCGGATTATTTTCTTACCCCATGCTTATGGCGGCGGATATTTTATTGTACGATGCCGATATCGTACCCGTTGGGAAAGATCAATTGCAGCATTTGGAAATGACCCGGGATGTTGCATCCAGATTTCATACTCAGATGGGTGAGGTATTTGTACTGCCACAAGCCAAAATTCATGAAGAAACCATGTACGTTCCGGGTACTGACGGGGAAAAAATGAGCAAGAGCCGCAACAACCTTATTGACATTTTCCAACCGGACAAAAAATTACGTAAACAGATTATGGGTATCGTTACGGACAGTACCCCAATGGAAGAGCCTAAGGACCCAAGCAAGGACAATGTCTTTGCGCTTTACAAGCTTTTGGCCGCTCCGGAGCAGGTTGAAGAAATGAGCGCCAATTATTTGGCAGGAAACTATGGGTATGGCCACGCCAAGCAAGCCTTATATGAGCTTGTTTTGAACAAATTTGAAGAGCCCCGTGAGAAATTTGATTACTACATGACCCATTTAGATGAAGTAGATGAAGCCTTGGCCGTTGGCTCGGAAAAGGCCAGAAAAGTAGCCGACGATGTATTGGGTAGAGTCCGAGGAAAATTGGGATATTAATTCGATTTATCTTTCATTCTAAACCTGTGCATTGCGCAGGTGAAGAATCCCACGTAATCAAGGAAAAGTCCATCTTTGGGTTTGCACTTTGAATCAATTCAAGCTTTTTTATCCGCATCCAACCTGTTATTTCTTTTTTACGGGCAATAGCATCTTGTACCTATATATATTTCTCCATGTATAAAAGATATCAATATCTGGCGGCAAAAGTCTTCTTCCCCAACGGTATATTTTCTTGATGTTCCGTCAAGCGTGTCGCCAAATTGTTTGTTATTCCAGTGTACAGCATTGGTTTGTTTCTATTTGTCAAAATGTAGACATAGTAAGTATGTTTGTCTTCAATATGCATATTGTTACTGTAAGAGATTCTTCGCTACTCTCAGAATGACAATTCAAATAGCCTCGAACAATTTACCAGGTAACGGCCTTATTAACCCTTTCATTTCCATATTAAGCAGCGTAGAGGAGGCTTTGTAAATGGGCAATTTGCATTCCAACGCCACGGTGTCCAATAATTGCTTGCCTTTCGATTGCAGATAAGAATAAATGGCTTGTTCTTGTTCTGTCAACTCCACAAACAGTTGTTTTTGAACCATACTTTCTTCCTTTTTCTCCTCTAATTCCCACCCCAGAAGATAAACGAGTTCCGCAGCGGAAGTCAGCAAATTTGCTTTTTGCCGTTTTATCAGATCATTACATCCCTTACTGAACTTATCGGTGCTTCGACCCGGCACCGCAAACACTTCCCTGTTATACCCGTTGGCCAAATCGGCCGTGACCAAGCTTCCTCCCTTTTCTGCTGATTCTACAACAATGGTGGCCTCACTCATTCCAGCAACAATTCGATTTCTTTTTAGAAAGTTTTCCCTTTCTGGTGTACTGGTGCTCCAAAAATCCGTCAAGAATCCCCCGTTTTCAAGGATTCCTTTAGCATACTTTTTGTGGGCTTTCGGATAAACCTGATTGAGTCCATGGGCCAAACATGCAATGGTTTGCAAGCCCTTGTCCACAGCCGCCCTTTGAATAGTAATATCCACACCATACGCCAATCCGCTCACAATAATTGGATCAAGGGGTGCAATCTCTTCAATGAATTTCTCACAAAAATCGGTACCGTAGCTGGTAATGTTCCTTGTACCCACGACACTAATTATCCTTTTGTTGTTCAAATCAATATTCCCTTTCTTAAAGAGTAAAATGGGACCATCTGGGCAATGCTTTAGATACTCTGGATAGTCATCAGCGATAAAATAGGAGGTATCAATCCGTTCCTGGACCAAAAACGTATATTCTGCCTCTGCTTCTGCTAAATGAACAGGGTCAAAAAGCCCTTTCAAAGTCTGTTGGCCTATGCCGTCAATTTTGAGTAGGTGTTGCCGTTTATCCTTAAAAACGGCCATTGGGCTACCACAACGGGCAATCAACTTTTTGGCAGTAATATCTCCAATGTTGGGTATGGCCTGCAGCCGAAGTGCTGCAATAATTTCAGGTTCAGTCATTTGATTTGGGACTCAAAGTTGTCCACAAAATACAGCTTTTCAAATGTTAATAAAAAGTGATGGGCTACATTTTGTTCTCCTTCTTTTTTTACAATATTTGTAGCTATGCGGATTGACTTCTACATAGAACAGTTGCTTTATGATCACCACTGCGTAGTTGTTCCTGGTTTTGGGGCATTTTTGTCCCATGCGAAACCGGCCAAGCTGGATACCGTATCCCAAACCTTGGCCCCTCCCTTCAAAACCATTTCCTTTAATTCGCAGTTGAACAAAAACGACGGTGTTTTGGTTTCCCATATTGCCCGAGACAAAAACTTGGGCTACGAGGAACTCTTACAGGAGGTGGAGCAAGTGTCCGAAACATGGAAAAAGAAGTTGGAACAGGGTGAAAGTATTGAACTTTTCAACATTGGAAAGCTATGGGCCAATCAAGAACAGCGCATTCAATTTCAACCAGAAGATAAAATCAACTATTTGACTTCATCCTTTGGGCTTTCGTCTCTTGCAATTACTCCTATTCAACGCGAGATGCTCAAGGAAGAAGTTGAAGAATTGGAAGAAAAAATTCCCTTTATTATTACCCCTGAAAAAAGGGAAGAGTCTTCGTTCAGGCCATGGCTGAAATATGCTGCCGTTCTATTCTTTGCCGTTTCATTGGGTATCACTTCATATAATACTTATGGCGATTTGCAGGAAAAGCAAGTTGCTGTGCGACAAGAGGCCCAACAGGAGGTTTCACGGTTGATTCAAGAGGCCACTTTCTTTGAAAGCGATCCTTTGGAATTGCCCGCCATAAATATCAATGTAACCAAGAGAAAGCTTGGCAGACACCATGTTATTGCCGGAGCATTCAGGATTGAGGAAAACGCCGATAAAAAGGTTGCACAGTTAAAGGAAAAGGGGTACAATGCCTTTTATTTGGGCCAGAACAAATATGGGCTTCACCAGGTAGCCTATGATAGTTTCGAGAATCCGAAGGAGGCACTTGCCTTTCTTCGCAAGGTAAAGACCACCGATTCTAGGGATGCCTGGCTGCTTTCAGAGAAATAGCCTTCTTTTCTTTAATACCATTTTCCGCTTCAATATCTTTGCGCAAATTCTAGAGGTATGCGTGCAAAGACTCCGAGTGAATCACGAACAATTATGACAGATTTGGTTTTGCCCAGTGAGACCAATCCCCTGAACAATCTTTTTGGAGGCGAGCTTTTGGCCCGAATGGATAGAGCGGCCAGTATTTCGGCTCGCAGGCACAGTCGCAGAATCACGGTGACCGCCTCAGTGAATCATGTGGCTTTTAACCACGCTGTGCCTCTCGGGAGCGTGGTAACGGTTGAAGCATCCGTTTCCCGGGCTTTTAGGACATCTATGGAGATTTTTATAGACGTTTGGATTGAGGACCGATTTACCGGAGATCGTACTAAAGCCAATGAGGCGATTTATACTTTTGTAGCGGTAGATGATACTGGAAAACCCACCGAGGTTCCTCCTCTAACTCCTGAAACCGACTTGGAAAAAGAGCGTTATGCCGCCGCTTTGAGACGCAAACAATTAAGTTTGGTGCTTGCCGGCAAACTTCCGCCATCTGAAGCTACTGAACTGAAGGCCCTGTTTTTTGATAGCTAAAATGTGAAAAGTGCTATTCCAACAGAAGGTAGAATTAGTTTTATATCATTGAAAAAACCATTTAACTCCGAAGCTGTGTCTACTTGCAATAAGTCCCATTGATGGTCAAGCTTAAGATAAATACCAATTGAATCGTTAAGGTTGTATGAAATTGCCAAGTTTGATGTTAATGAAAATCCATCATCCTTAAATCTAGTAGTGCCCTGTGTGTGCCAATATTGCACATAGCCAGGTCCAACTGCTATGTGAAGTCGAAGATAGTTGACTAATTTCAATGAATATCCTCCCGTAATGTGCAAGTGTAGGATTCGACTGTTCGAAATACCGCCCACCGCAGATATATTTTCTACATTTCCTTTAAAATAATTTAATTGGCCTCCAATGGTCCAATTGGATGGAAAGAGTACCCTGCCATCCAAATTAAGTCCTCCTTGTAAATTGTATCCCTCCATCACAAAATTATTTCCATACGATATCGGTAATGAATATGAGATGCCAAAAATTCCGAAAGGTACTACATTCGACTTTTTGGTCTCTTCTTGTGCAGCAGTGTTCATGACGTAAACAAGGCAGAGAATTGGGAAAATCGTTTTATATTCGAATTTCATAACCGTTTGTTTCTTGGTTAAACTTAATCTCTAATGTTGTTTCCCTTTTTATACCATTATTGAACAAACGAAAATATACCTGTATGGATTCGTGGCGAATATTGCGGAAGACGACAGTTTTTTGATTTACATTAGGGTATAACGATGTCGAAATTCTATCTGGCCATTGGCCATTCATTCCATCGTCATAAATAACATTTTTTCTGATAAAAGAAGCATTATGACGTATACTCAAGTACATGGAATCTGTTTTGTTCTCAATTCTTTTAATATTCAATCTTGATTCCACAATTGGCTTTATTGGTGTAGGCCCTATACTATATGTATAGTCCTTTAGGTCTAATTCTTCCATTTGCGTAAAAACAACAGTAGGCCAATCTTTGTTGTGTTCCATTCGATATTGATCATTGATGACCATCAGAATTTCATCAGCATTTTCTGGAGAAATGGCAGTTACGTTGAACTCTCCATTGGGATTCAAATTCGAGGTTCCCATTAAATCCAAATCCTCACTTGGTCCATAGGCGAATATAAAAGGGTAACCAGAAAAATTGCCCGCCGCATAAACATCAATTGGAAGTTCGGGTACTTGTTGTTTGTCTGGTAGGATGACTGTTCCCTTTACCAATAACCTAACATTGTCTTCATATGTAAGTTCACACCCAAAACATAGGAATGATAGGCTTACCATTAGAACTATTCTGTGCATAGAAAATGACTTCTTACCAACTTTCACCAATTGATGAAGGTCGACAGATTGTATTCACATCAAAATGTTGAGGTTAGAAATCGAAATTGTCTGGGTCTGGGCCGAATCGCTTATCGCAATTCAAGCTGTCCAACAACCTAATATCGTTTGATTCAATTTCAAAATCAAAGAGGTCTGCGTTGGACAATATACGTTCTTTTTTTGAAGATTTTGGGATAGTAATCACCCCTTTTTGCAAATCCCAACGCAACACTATCTGAGCAATGGTCTTGTTGTATTTTTTTGCAAGTTCTTTCATAGTATCCAAATCGAAGATGTTGCCTTGCATCAGTGGAGACCAAGCTTCGTATTGAATTCCTATGGAATGACAGAAATCTATCAACTCTTGTTGCACCAAATAGGGGTGAAATTCCATTTGGTTGACCATGGGAACAATTTTGGCATCAGGAAGCAAGTCTTCAATATGATGCTTTAAAAAATTGCTGATGCCTATCGCCCTAACTCTTTTTTCATCGTACAACCTTTCCATCGCCTTCCATGTTTCTTTGGATTTTTCTCCTTTTGGCCAATGAATCAAATACAAATCGAGGTAGTCCGTTCCCAAACGTTCCAAACTGGCATCAAAAGCCTTTAGGGTGGAATCATACCCTTGGTCTGTGTTCCAAACCTTGCTCACCAAAAAAACATCTTTTCGGTCTACAGTGCTTTGTTTGATGCCTTCACCTACACCTTCTTCATTATTATAAATAGAAGCTGTGTCAATATGCCTGTAGCCATGGTCCAAAGCATTTTTTACCGCATTTATAACTTCTTTGCCATCTTTTGAAAGATAAACCCCCAATCCAAAATAGGGCATCTCGACTCCGTTGTGCAGTTGAAAGGTTCCCTGTAAATCCGTTATTGTTCGCATGCTGTTATAATTGATAGATCCAATCCTCTGGGTTTAATCGGTTTGAGTCTCTGTATAGATAGAACTTTAGTTTGGTGGTTCCGTCAAACCGATTGGTATTAATATCTCCCAACACTTCTTTCACAGCAACCCTATCGCCCTTTTTTACATAGAGCTTTGAAAGATTATAGTATGTGCTTATATAATTTCCGTGCTTTATCTGAACTCCCTTGCTGCCTCCAGGGACTGAAAGAATGGCTATCACCTCGCCCTCGAAAATTGCTCTCGCCTTGCTTCCTTTATCCGTGGTGATCGTTACACCATTGTTTCTGTGTTTTATGCCTGGGTACAACTTATCGGAATAAACACCATAGCCTTGGCTTTTAATTCCTTTTTCCACTGGCCAAATGAGCCTTCCCTTGTTGGAGGAAAAATTATCCGCCAACAACTTTGCTTCTGGGGTCAGGGCGAATGTAGCAGCGCTAGCAGCCCTTCCTGACCCTCTGTTTGAACTGGCGATGGCACTGCGAATCAATCGTTCTATCTCCCGATCTATTTTCCTGGCTTCCCTTCGTTTCTCTTCAATCGCTGCGGCATACCGTGTTTCATTTTGACGGATACTGCGCAAAAGCGTCTTTTGAGATTCTATTTCCTTAAATAATTTATCCTTGACTGCCTTGTTTTCTACTAACAACTGCTCCTTTTCCTTACGTTGTTGTACCAATTCTTGATTCAACCCTGCCAGTTGCTCTGTTTTTTTAACAATGCTCTCGCCCTGCTTTTTCCTATGCTTCGCATATTGCTGCATGTACTGCAAGCGTTTAAAGGCTTGGAAAAAATTTTCAGCGGAGAGCAGGAACATTAAGCGATTATTTTGGGACTTATTTTGATACGTTTTTCGAATTAGGTTTGAATAATCATCCTTTAAGATTTTTAAATCTTCCCTAAGCTTGCTGATACTTCTAATGTTAACGTTTATCTGCCTGTTCAGCAGATTGGACTGTTGATTGGTAACGCGTATAAGCTCCTGCCGCACATTGATGCGTTTATCCAATGCTTCCATTTGGTCCAAGACATTGCCTTTTTCCTTTCTTTCTGCAAAAAGCAACCTATTGATTTCTTTAATTTCTTCTTGAAGGCGTTCCCTTTTCGCCTCTAGGGCTTTCTGCTCGCTGGTCTGTGCATAACAAAAAACAGATGATAAAAATATAATTATGTAGAAAACAATATAATATGAGTTTTTACTTATCATATTACTTTAATGTTATTTTATCATATCCATTCGGAACCCTATACGGAAAATTCAATGTTTTGTTGAGCTCCAAGTTTCTAAAACTTAAATCGATTACTGTTTGATCACCGTTCTCAGCCGCTACTATTTTAATTTCCTGAGGCAGTATGTTTCCTGAAATATCCTGATAAGTATATTTTGCCTTTAATTGACGATAGCTTTCTGGTTGTGAAATTTGCTGTAGTGCTATCTTGAAATTTCTAGGTTCCAATTGAAACAAGGTCTTAAAAAATGTTGCAGCCTTTTTTGGCTTTAACTGGTAATTGCCTTGACTGACATTCGATGTATATTTTTCTTCTCTCAAATCAAAAACTGCATTGCCCAATAGCATATTCTGCACCTTTTCAAAGTCCAAATCGGTTCCCAAAAGGTTACTGAGGTAACTGAAATCTCCATCAAAATACTCGTTCTGCAATTTGTTGTAAAAGGAAACCCTTTCTGGGGTAATATGCGCCTTTACAACTCCGAGTGGGGCACTCATCCAGATAACCTTGTCCTTTTCCATACGAAGACTAACGTTAACCCCTTGGCTTTCCTTACCGTTTGAGTAATCTATCTTAACTCTTCCCCGCAATGTTTTAAAATTGGGTTGGTTGTTGTAGTGGCTGTTTATGATGTTCCTTACCGACATTCTGATATCAACTTCACCACCCGCTATCGATTTGGTGCTTCTACAGGATCCCAATACTAGAACAAAGCCCATCAATAGCAGCAATCCTATCTTTTTTTGTATGTGCTGTGCCCAACTCATAATCCTGGCTTTATTTTATTGGTATACTCATTGGCCTTCGTTGTGTTTCCTATCTGTGTATAGGCTCTGGATAGCTCCCTATACATATTGTTTGCCAGAGCATCGTTATCCACGAGATAGTCCAATCCGTCTTCCAGAACTTCAATCGCTTTATTGGCATTGGAAGTGCCATTAAGTGCTGCTCCATACGCATAATAGAAAAAGGGCTGTAAAGGATAAGCGTCCAAAGCTTCTTTGGAAATAGCAAGAAGTGCTTCATGTTCGTTGCGCTCCAATAGATTCTTAATTCGATTTTGATAGTCTGCAACTGGGTTATCATCTTCCAATTGATTTTCCTTGATGCTGGGGGTAGTTGGCTCCACTATAACGTTTTTTTGTTGAAGGGAGTCATCTATTTTCCTCTTTATTTGGGCGGCAAACGATTGGTTATCCAATCCCATAATTATTATAAGTGCTTCTTGGTGTTTTTTCCTTTTAAAATATGCCAATGCCAAGTTTTCCTGTAGTTTCTGATTATCGAAAGGGATGTTCTGTTTAATGGCATCCAAAGTGTTCCCCTGTGCGTCCAAAATCTTCAACACGTTCTCCAAATACCAAAAATCCGTAGGTTCTGCATTTAAAGCTTGAAGAGCAAAATCTTGGGCCTTTATGTACTGTTTATCGCTATAATATGCCTTGGCCAATTCATAATCAATAACACTATAGGTAGGCTCCAACCGTTTACATTTTAGGAACAGGGCAATGGCTCTATCAAAATTTTGAATCCCCTTTTGCTTTAGGGCTTCAAAGAAGTTTTCTTGAAACTCATCGGTATATTCTTCTAAATAAACCTCTGCACTTTTTTCTTCTTGGGCATAGATTGGGCTATAGGTCCAAAGTGATACCATTAATCCTATTCCAAGAAGACATTTCTTGTCCATTGTTCAATTATTACTCCAAAACCGAATAATCCCCTATACTGATTGTCTCAAATTTTCCATCGAATACAACATGGTTCCCGATCATGGCATTATCCAAATTGGCATTGGTTATTTTACTGTTGCTTTGGATTAAACTATTCTTTATCGTGGTATTCTCTACCATGGTATTTGCACCTAAAGATACAAAAGGCCCTATCGTACTATTCCTAATTACAACATTTTCGCCAATAAAGCAGGGCTCAATGATGTTGGCATTGTCCTTTTTCACGGAGTTCGAAACCAGTTGCTCACCATCTTTTTCCAAAAAGCCCAACATGCGTTGATTGGTTTCCACGGTTACATTTTTATTGCCACAGTCCATCCATTCATCCACTTTACCTGGAACAAATTTCATGCCCTTTTCCATCATTCGTTTTATGCCATCATTGATTTGATATTCCCCGCCATGGGTAATATCATTATCCAATATATGCTGCAATTCCTTCTTGAGCACTCCCACATCCTTGAAGTAATAAATGCCAATTACGGCCAAATCCGAAACATACTCCTTGGGCTTCTCTACCAACTCCACAATTTCGTTGCTATCACTCAACTTTACCACCCCATAAGCTTCTGGATGCTCCACCTGCTTTACCCAAATAACACTGTCCGCAGATTTATCCAAATCAAAATCTGCCCGAATCAAAGTGTCCGCATAGGCAATTACCGCAGGGCCGCTCAATGATTCCTTGGCGCTCATAATGGCGTGTCCTGTTCCCAAAGGTTGATCTTGTCTATAAATTGATCCCTTTGCTCCCAAGCTTTCCGCCAATTGCATAAGGCTTTCTACAACATCATCCCCAAAAAAAGCAGGATCACCCAATATAAAAGCAACCTCTTCAATAGGTTCACCCAGCACTTTGGCAATATCGCTTACCAATCGATGCACAATGGGTTTCCCCGCCACGGGTATCAATGGTTTTGGAACTGTTAGGGTATGTGGCCTCAATCGAGACCCTCTTCCCGCCATTGGGACTATGATTTTCATAAATATATACTTAGTCTTTAGTGATTAGCATCTTCATTTGGTTCCCGTACTTCCAAACCCGCCTGCACCTCTATCGGTCTCCGAAAGAGATTCGACCTGGTCCCAATCGGCTCTTTCGTGTTTGGCAATAACCATTTGCGCTATCCGCTCACCGTTTTCAACAATGAAATCTTCCTTAGAGAGATTGACCAAAATCACACCCACTTCTCCCCGATAATCTGCGTCAATAGTTCCCGGAGCATTGAGCACTGTAATTCCTTTTTTTGCAGCAAGACCGCTCCGCGGTCGCACCTGTGCCTCATATCCAATGGGAAGCTCCATAAAAATACCGGTGGGCACAATGGCCCGTTCCAGCGATTTTAAGGTAATCGGTTCAGCAATATTTGCCCTCAAGTCCATTCCGGCCGAAGCCAAGGTTTCGTAATTGGGTAGTTGATGTTCTGATGTATTGATAATCTTAATCTTCACGGCGTAGCAATATGGTCTTTAGTCTCTCTCCCTCCATCCTATAAACTAACATCAAAAATAGCAAAAGTAGTATGCTCCCAGCTATTAAATTTCTATTAAAAACGTAGAAAGAAAGGGCAGAAAACCCGATGGAAACGGCCAAGTAGAACACAATTTTCCTCATGTTATAGGGAATCGGATAATATTTTCTTCCAAAGTAGTAGGACAAGAGCATCATACTTCCATAGGCGGCCAACGTGGCCAGGGCCGAAGCCATGTATCCCATTTTTGGTATCAATCCTACGTTCATTATAAGGGTGATCAAGGCACCAATTGAGGAAATATAGGCGCCAAATTTGGTCTGGTCGGTAACCTTGTACCACACGGATAGGTTATGATAAATGCCCAAACAAAAACTTCCCAATAGTATGATGGGCACAACTTCCAGAGCTTCCCAATAAATCTGATTTCGGATGAGCAACTTTCCCAGTGGTTCCACAAAAACCACCACTCCGAGCAGAATTACACTGCCCAATATCACAAAATAATTGGTGATTTGGGCGTAGGTTTTTTGTGGTCTTTCGGTTTTTGCATGACTGAAGAAAAAAGGCTCGACACCCATTCTAAAAGCAGTGCCAAATAGCGTCATGAAAAGGGCCAACTTGTAGCAGGCTCCATATTTGCCAACTTCAGTCTCTGCAATATCGGATGGTAGTATCTCTGTCAATAGAATCTTGTCCAATACCTCATTAATGGTAAACGCCACCCCTGCCAACATTACCGGTCCTGCATATTTCATCATTTGTTGCCACAATGATTTATCAAATCTGTAGGTGGCCTTGAAATAGGTGGGCAATAAAATCAAAAGTGTAACACCGCTCGCTATGATATTGGAAATGAATATGTATTGAATCTGCCAGCCCTCTTCATACATGGAATTCCATAATCCTTCAGAGGAATTTGCTGACAACTTCGGCAAAATCAGTAAGAAGAATACATTAAATCCTAAATTGACAGCAACATTGGCTGTCTTTAATAGCGCATACTTCATAGGTCTTTCCTGAGCACGTAACAGAGCAAACGGAATTATGACCAAGGCATCCAAAACCAAAATGTAAGTGGTAAACTCAATATAATCCACATTGATGTTGGTGAACTCTGCTAGGCCATCCTTGACCACCAAGGCCAACACCAAGAAAAACAGCGATGAGGTCAACAGGGATATCAAAGAGGTGGAAATTACCCGCTCCTTGTCATCTCTTTTATGGTAAAATCGGAAAAATGCCGTTTCCATGCCATAGGCCAAAAACACATTAAAAATGGCTATCCATGCATAGATGTTGGTATACTGGCCATACCCTGCTGCGTTTTCAAAAACGGAAGTGTATAGGGGAAGCAAAAAAAAAGAAATGACCCGTGGCAAAACCGTGGCCACGCCGTAAATAAAAGTTTGTTTAAAAAGCTTTTTTAATGGATTCAAATAGGTGATGCCTTAAAAGTGGTTACAAGTTACATAAAAGACACAAGTCTATTAACTCCACCATACCCTGAAAAAAGAAAAAAGCCACTTCAAAAGCGGCCTTCCCATATCTGTTATACTTAAGATTCTAATTATTCAAAGCTTCGGCACCGCCTACGATTTCCAAGATTTCATTGGTAATGGCTGCTTGTCTTGCCTTGTTGTAAGTGAGTGTTAACTGATCTTTCAACTCTCCAGCATTGTCCGTGGCCTTGTGCATAGCTGTCATACGTGCACCGTGCTCACTGGCAAAGGAATCCCGAATGGCCTTATATAGTTGGGTCTTCAACGACTTGGGAATCAATTGTTCCACGATTTCCTCCTTGGATGGCTCAAAAATGTAATCTGCGCTACCGGAGGTGTTTCCTTCCATGGGTATAATCGGTAAAAATTGTTCAGTAGTGACAATTTGGGTGGCTGCATTCTTGAATCGGTTATACACCAAATCAATTCGGTCATATTCTCCGTCCGTGAAACGCTGCATCAAACTTTCAGCAATTTCAGCTACGTTCTCAAAAGTCAAATCATCATATATTTCACCATGATTGGCAACCACATTGAATTTTTTGCTCAAAATATCATTGCCCTTTTTTCCGATGGTCATAAAATCGACGTTCTTGCCGCCATATTTGCCGTGGTACAGGGAAACACTTCCTTTGATAATGTTGGAGTTGAAAGCTCCGCAAAGACCTCTGTTTGAGGTTATGGAAACCACCAACACTTTTTTTACTTCCCTGTTATTGGCATACTGACTCCCAGAATCCCCATCCAAACTACCACTCAAGTTTTGCAACAACTCGGTCAACTTGTTGGCATAAGGTCGCATGGCCGTAATGGCATCTTGGGCCTTTTTCAACTTGGCGGCAGATACCATTTTCATGGCACTGGTTATCTGCATGGTTGATGAAACCGAAGATATTCTGTTACGTATTTCCTTTAAGTTCGCCATTCTCTTCTTTTGTCATTCCGCACTTGATGCGGCTTCTTGTTGTTTAAGGATTCCTGCGTCACCCTGAGCGCAGTCGAAGGGAAGCAGGAATGACAAGTATTATGCTCTATATTTTCCTGAAAGGTCCTTGGCCACTGATGTCAAAGTTTCTGTGACCTCATCCGTCAACTTACCTGCTTTCAAGGTGTCCAAAACATCTCTATGCTTGGCATTCAAAAATTCCAAGTAATCCCTTTCAAATTCTTTTACTTTGTCCACAGGAACATCACGCAAGAGGTTTTTGGATCCTGCAAAAATGATGGCCACTTGATCTTCCACTGTAAAAGGATCGTTCTGGCCTTGTTTCAAGATTTCAACGTTCCTACGCCCTTTTTCAATAACGTTCAAGGTAGCGGCATCCAAATCAGAACCAAACTTGGCAAAGGCTTCCAATTCACGGAACTGTGCCTGATCCAACTTCAATGTACCCGCTACTTTTTTCATCGATTTTATCTGGGCATTACCCCCTACCCTCGATACCGAGATACCCACATTGATTGCAGGACGCACCCCTTGGTTGAACAAGTCCTGCTCCAAGAAAATCTGTCCGTCCGTAATGGAAATTACGTTTGTTGGAATATATGCGGAAACGTCACCCGCCTGAGTTTCGATAATAGGAAGGGCAGTCAAAGATCCCCCACCTTTTACCTTTCCTTTCAATACATCAGGAAGATCGTTCATCTCCTTGGCCACATTATCATCATTGATAACCTTGGCAGCACGCTCCAGCAGTCTCGAGTGGAGATAGAACACATCACCAGGATAGGCCTCACGTCCTGGAGGTCTTCTCAACAACAGTGATACTTCACGATAGGCTACCGCTTGTTTGGATAAATCATCATAAATAATCAATGCTGGACGACCTGTATCCCTAAAATATTCCCCGATAGCAGCACCTGCAAAAGGGGCATAAACCTGCATTGGGGCAGGGTCGGAAGCGTTAGCGGCAACAATGGTCGTATAGGCCAAGGCCCCTTTGTCTTCCAAAATCTTGGCTATTCCGGCCACTGTGGATGCTTTTTGACCTATGGCAACATAGATACAGTATACTGGCTCACCGGCATCGTAAAATTCTTTTTGGTTGATGATGGTGTCGATACAAACCGTGGTCTTTCCTGTTTGACGGTCACCGATGACAAGCTCCCGCTGTCCTCGACCGACAGGAATCATGGCATCGATGGCCTTTACTCCAGTCTGCAACGGTTCGTTCACAGGTTGACGATAGATTACCCCAGGGGCTTTACGCTCCAAAGGCATTTCATAAGTTTCTCCAGAGATGGGTCCTTTGCCGTCGATTGGAGTTCCCAAGGTATCCACTACGCGGCCAACGATACCTTCACCCACGTTGATGGATGCGATACGCTGCGTTCTCTTAACTGTGGCGCCTTCCATAATCTCTTTTGATGGGCCCAACAACACCACACCAACATTATCTTCTTCCAGGTTCAATACAATCCCCTGCATTCCACCTTCAAACTCCACTAATTCGCCATACTGGGCATTGGAAAGTCCGTAAATGCGGGCAATACCGTCACCCACTTGTAATACGGTTCCCACTTCATCCAACGAAGCGGTGGCTTCAAACCCGGATATTTGTTTTTTTAATATTGCTGATACTTCAGCGGCTTTTACTCCTGCCATTTTTATAGACTATTTGTAAATTCTCTTTTTAATCCTTTTAATTTGTTTGCGATGCTGGCATCATACTGCAAGTCACCGACACGAAGGACAAAACCTCCGATGATGTTTTCATCAATTTTGTTTTCCACTGTGACTTTGTTGCCAGTTAGCTTTGTCACTTGGGCTAATATTTTCTTTTCCAGATCGGCGGTCAACGGAATGGCCGTAGTAACATAAGCTACATCTTCACCTTTAAGTTTCTCATGAAGAATGATATATTTAAAGGCAACTTCCTGTAACATTGCGATCCTTTTGTTGTCAGTCAATGTGTTGACGAGCCCTTTGGTGATCTCGTTTGACCCCTTGAAGATTTCCTGCAGTGCATTTCTCTTTGACTCCCCTTTTACAATTGGACTTCTCAAAAGGCTCTGCAATTCCTCGCTTCCGGAAATTGTTTTGGCAATGCTACGCATGTCGTTTTCCACAGCTTCTGCCGCCTTCTTTTCGATGGCATAATCCAAAGTTGCTTTTGCATAGCGTACCGCTGCCCTGTTCTGGTTCATCTGCTCCTAGTTCAGTTTTATATCTCCCAACATATCTTCAATCAGCTTTTGCTGTTTTTTCTTGTCGGACAACTCTTCTTTGATCACTTTTTCCGCTATATCCAATGAGAGGTTGGCCACTTGTGCCTTGATGTCGGCAACGGCGGCTTTCTTTTCACTTTCTATTGCAGCTTGGGCCTGCTTTATTATTTTGTCCCCTTCTACCTTGGACTGTTCCTTGGCTTCAGAAATGATTCCTTCCTTGATTTCCCGTGCTTCCTTCAACAAAACATCTCTCTCGGCCCTGGCCTCTTTCAAAAGCTTTTCGCTATCGGCGGTGACATTCTGCATTTCTTTTTTAGCCTCTTCTGCAGCATCCAAGGCATTTTTAATGCCCTCTTCTCGGTCGTTTACCGCTTTGAGAATAGGCTTCCATGCAAACTTCCAAAGGAGGAACAAAAGCAATGCGAACAAAAGGGTCTGCCAAAAAAACAATCCCAACGAAAACTCTTCCAATAACTTTTCCATATTCTAGAATCTTTATTTCATTGATTTTTAAACAAGTGCATAGGCCGCAACCAACCGTTACGGCCTTCTGCCCAAATGTGGTTTAGCTTACCGCAAAAAGCGCGGCAAAACCAATACCTTCAATCAACGCTGCTGCAATCAACATCGCTGTTTGGATCTTTCCGTAAGCTTCAGGCTGACGGGCAATGGCCTCCATAGCAGAACCACCGATTCTACCAATACCAAGACCAACACCTATAACCACCAAACCTGCACCTACCATTACTGGAATTTCCATATCTATCTAGTTTAAAAATTAAAAATTCAATTTTAGACACTTCTCGACTGCTCCTTCGACTGCGCTCAGGACGACATCTTGAAGTGACAATTCCTAAAGATGTGCCAATTCTGGCTCATCGTCGTGACCATGGTCATGCTCCTCGGAAGCAAATCCGAAATACAGGGCACTCAACATAGTGAATATATAGGCTTGTAGCAGTGCCACAAGTACTTCAATCAGCATAATTGCGAAAGCCAGGCCAAATGACAATGGGCTTCCAATCCAGCTCTTGAAAATGAACATCAACCCAATCAAACTACCAATAACGATGTGACCTGCCTGCATGTTTGCATACAAACGAATCAGAAGTGAAAAGGGTTTGATGATAAGTCCCAATAATTCAATAGGGACCAATATTATATATAAAGGTATTTTTCCGTACCATGGCAAAGAGTCGCCCAATGGATTGAACTGGTGCATCCAATAATCCTTGGTTCCCGTAAAGTTGGTGATCACGAAGGTCAGGATGGCCAAGGCCGTGGTAATCGCAATATTGCCAGTCACATTAACTCCAAATGGAGTCATGCCAAACATGTTCAAAAACCATATAAAGAAAAATATGGTCAATAGGAACGGCATGTATTTTTTGTATCGCTTCTCTCCAATATTTGGTCTGGCGATATCATCCCTTATATAAAGGACTATGGGTTCGAAGAAACGACCTATTCCTGTAGGAACACCATTGTTCTTTGCGTAAGATCTTGCCAAACTAGAAAACAACCAAAGCATCAACAAACCTGTAATAATAATCATCATTACGTTTTTGGTGATTGAAAAGTCCAACGGCTTTGCATTCGTGGGGTGGTGGTCTTCATCATAATTGATGGTGCCCTCAGCATCCGTTTTGTATATCTTGGAATGGTAAAGTTTATAATATTGCCCATCAACCTCAGCCAAGGTCTCACCGTGGTGGAACTGTGAAGAGGAAAATACTTTAAGACCATCATCCCACAAAATTACCGGTAGCGGAAATCCCACATATTTGTGCTCTCCGTTTTCCTTGGTATAAGAGAAAAGGGAGAAGTCATGTGAATCTTTAAGGTGATGGGAGATGTATTCCTTAATTTCTGTTTTTAAGTCCTTGCCTTGCTCACCGTGCTGCTCGTTTTCCTTTTCTGCTGGAAAAGCGAATTGGGTCGTAAAAAGCATTGCAACAAGCAGAAATCTGGTAAAAAAAGTTTTTCGCATTTCGCTCAAAAAATATCGGTCTCTGAAAATCGGTGCAAATGTAAGCCATTCTCTTAAAAAGAAAAAAGCTTTCAAACTTTTATTTTCAAGGATTTTAGGAGGTCTTTCCATCGTCCGTTTCCTCCATGTTTTTCAACATTTTAGATACGAAATAGGTCTCCCAAAAAAGAGATAGTGCATAAGGAACAAAAAATGCAGCAAATTCCAGGGTGGATATGTCCCCGTCTTTTTTATAAGTGGGATAGAACAAAAGAAAGAAAAACACGAATTTTAAAAGACTTCCTGCCATAAACAAAAAACCTATTTGATTCCTCAATTTAAGCCTGAAGCGATACAACAAAACGAAAATAAGTGCGGCCAAAAAACCGTTTACAACATAAGATTGAACAATTAAATTTTCAAAAGCTGGGTTGCCTTGAGCATATAGGATAAAGGTGTGTACAGCAAATGCGATGAGCAAGGAGGCATCGAGCAACAGTAAAAACTTGGCGGTCAAATTTAACTTTGTCATCAGTATTTAATCTTTTTTAACTGCTGCAAAACTAGCCAAATAGAAATTGCCACTCCGGCAAGAGTGGCAATTACGGTGAAAATATTCTTTTCATTTTGGTACTGGGTATCCAACCATTTTCCGCCCTGTACGGACAGATAGATGATTATGCCCATTTCGAAAGCAATACCTGTAAGTATCGCTGCATTTTTAAAGCTGTTCTTTTTAGGAGGCTTTTGCGGGCTCATTGGTTTTGGCAGTCTGCATTTTTTGCGGAGGGGGTGTTGATGTGGCAACATGGCCCTTGCCCATTGTACAGGCTGCATTAAATGTGGCCCCGGGTTCAACAGCAAGTTTGGCCACACTCACCGTGCCCTCTATTAAGGCTGAGGCCTTCAACGAAAGTAAGTCTTTTACAACGAGTTCTCCGTTAAACTTTCCTTCAATGTCGGCATTTACACATTCTACTTTTCCATTGATGTATCCATCTTTTCCAATCACCACTTTTCCGGAGGTTGTCACGTTGCCTTCCAGCTTTCCATCAATTCTAAAATCGGCCTCGGAAGTGATATCTCCTTTGATCTTGGTGTTCTTTTCTATTCGATTGGGCTGTCCGCCAAATTCATTCATAGGTCGGGGTTTTTTGTTGTCAGAAAACATTTGTGTTCTAGGGTTTTGGGGTTAAATTTTGCGCTTTATATGAATCTAAGTTTTTGTGTACTTGAATGATTTTGTAATTGTTGGATAAAACTACAAAATTCTCATCTTTGATACGGTAGTCCTTATTGTTTTTTATAAGCTCTGCGAAGCCCAGGGCAAAATCTTTGGATTTGAATCCATGCACCACTACAAATTGGTCTTCCAGGTTATAAATATCCTTTGAGGTCACATTTTTATAATTGAGGTCATCAATTGCCTCCTCAAGTCGCTTTTTTAATTGCAATGCTCTTTCATTGTCCTTTATTTTAAAAGGAAACACCACTTTCCAATTTCCGGTTCCAGAACTTACTGTTTCATCGGAAAATTCCTTGTTCTGAAGCTTTGGCAATTGACTCCCAACGATATCCTCAGCTTTCTTCCCTTCTGGATTATTTGGATAGGTCAATGCAACGTAATTGAGCGCTTCCTTAAACGCTTCAAACCCTTGCAGGCGACCGATAGCATTGGCTTTTAGCATTTCGAACTTGGGTACAATGGGGTCTCCCGTAAATTTGTTGATATATGCCTCTGCTTGGGTAATGACTTGCAGAAATTCCTGTTGTTCGTATAGTCTGTAAAGGGTTGCATACCTTGCATCGGGGCTATCTGTATTTCCTTCCAAAATGGCCTGCGGATTCAAAAGAATCTCGGCATAGCGGGTGTTGGGATGGTTGGTAATGATTTCTTGCCTCATGTTCTGCATCAAAGGGCTTCCATTTTCTTCATAGATTTTGTAGAGGTTATATTTTGATGGCAAAATCAATCTTTCCTCTGGGTTGGAAGCCAATACACGCTCCAGCTTGGATGCGGCCAAAAGATTGTCCTTAAATTTTTCCTTATAAATAAGGCCCAATTGGTAGTTTGCGAAATTTCGTTCTGTCCTCAAGCTATCTATTACCGAAATTTCGGTGGGCACCTGTTGCAAATAATAATCCAAAGAATATTTTTCGTCGTCACTTGGTTGTGCCGCTTGGGTGACATTGGTTACTTCTTCGCCAGTGGCTTCAGAGACCAGCGTTCTACTTTTGTTGCTCCAACGCCAATCATCCTCCAATTCGCGATTGCCCCAACGGGTTTTGAAATCGTTCTTTCCGTATCCCAGACTGGTTATGTTATAAAAATAAAACTTGCCCTTGTTCTCCTTGCCTCCCTGGCTCTGGGCAAAGGTGGCAAAACCAGCGGTGGTCCGTTTTAGTTCCGCTTCTGCGGCTGCCTCCTCTTTTCGCCTTAATTCGGAGATATAATCTTCGAAATAGGCCTTGCGCTCTTCCACTGGCATTTCATAAATCGTGATTACACTGTCAGCATATTGCACAACATCTTCGTACTTGATTACATCTTCCAGGTTGTCCAATTTCTTTTTTATATTTCTATAAATCTTGGTGTTCTCTGTAAGGTTTGTCAAGGTGCTATCGTAATACGCTCCCGCTGTTTTATATTTGTCCTTTTCAAAATAATACTCTGCCAAGCTTTGGTAGTTGAGCGCATTTAATTTGCGTTCTCCCTGTGTGGCCCTAAGGGACTTGTTATAGTAGACCAAAGCGAGACTATCGGATTCATTCTTCAAATGAAATTGTGCAACTTCCCGATAAATTTTGTCCAAAAAGGGCCGATTTTCACGGTTCTCTTCCAAGTCCGTCAAGTATTCCAACATCGCTTCTTTGTTGGTGTCGGTAAACTCTGTGTTTTGAATTTTTTTCAAATGGGCGTTCACCATGTACACCCTTGGGGATTTGCGATTTAAGGCAATGACCTTATCAAAGGCGTAGTTGGCGCTGTCCTTATGTCCCAATTGATTGTACAACTGCCCGATGATGAACAAATATCTACCTTTTTCTGGGTTCTTTTTGGTATATGCCTGAGCTATTTTCAGTTTTTGAATGGCAGTGTCTGGCACCTTAAGGTTGATGTAGCACTGGGCCAAAACAGCATTGGCATCTGCATATTCCTGATTTTTTAAGGACTCATATTTGAAAAGTCTTTTCAGGTTTTTGATTGCTACTTCAGGATTATCCAAACGCATGTTCGTTTTTTCCCTCCAAATGGTGGCCTCGTTCAACTTATTGCTCTCCACATATTTTCGTAGTATGTAGTTGAATGCTTCCAAAGCTGGAATATAGCGTTGGTCGAAGTAACGGGCTTTGCCCAAGAGCAAAAAGGCCTCATCAGTCTGAGGGTTGCGTTCCTCATCCTTAATGTCCATGCTGTGCTTTTGAATGGCCTTGGTGGCCTTTTCCTCAGCTAGAATAAAGTTGGGGTTGTTATCTTCAGAGTCCAGTTTTACATCATCGGAAACTTCTAGACGCTCCACGGGAAGTATTTCCCAAAAATCATCCCGGTACGAAGAGTTCAATTCTTCCTGACCTTGTTCAAAAGCAATATTCCCATTATACAGGGTATTGTACTTGGTATTTAGGGCGTGCCAATTGCGATTTATGAAACGGTCCTTTTTCGTGGAACATCCACTAAAAAACAGCCCCATGACAGCGGTAACGATAAATAGAAATCTTTGAAGCTTCAAAATCAACGGTGATCGTGTGTATTCTTAACTGAAAAAATCATGGAATATTATAGGCCCCATCGATAAAAAGCAAGAATTTTTCTACCTGTTTTCATTTTCTTTCTTCCAATGACACCTGTCAAAGCATGGCTCGTTCCAAATTGGCGTGCTCCCTGTTGTATTTACTCCTATAGGCAACGGGTGACAATCCCACATATTTCTTGAAAACGCTCCTGAATGCTTTTTGATCCATATACCCTACTTGGTACATGACTTCACTAACATTTTGTGCCGTAGATTCCAAACTGCGTTTGGCGGCCTCTATCTTCACGCGTTGAATATACTGCGAAGGTGTATTTTGGGTGGCTTTCTTAAACCTCCGTACAAAATTTCGATTGCTTATGGCATATTTTTCCGCCAGTTGTCCCACAGATATTTTGTCCTGCACGTTTTTTTCAATATAGTTTTGGGCTTCTTTGATCGCTTCATCCTCATGATCTTTTTGTCCTTGAAAAATGGCAAACTGGTTTTGGTCCTCTCGATCAATTTCTATTTCAAAGTATTTTGAGATATGGATTGCCGCTGCACGGCCACAGTATTTTTCAATTAGGTGCAGCATCAAATTCAAAAAGGAAAAGGCACCGCCACTGGTGTAAATTCCGTCCTCATCTGTAACAATCTTGTTGGAGACCAAATTTACCTCCGGGTACAATTTTCTAAAAACTTCCATCCCGGCCCAATGTGTAGCACATTGTTTACCGTCCACAAGCCCTGTTTTTGCCAAAACAAAGGCTCCCATGCACATGCTCGCCACCTCTGTCCCATGAGTGTTTCTTTGTTGCAAAATCCAAGGGATAAAGCCCTCGTTTTGCTCCAAATCTTCCATAAGCTTTTTGGGGCGAAGTGCCGGAATCATGATCAAATCGGTTTTTTCGATCTCATCGATTGTACTGTCACAATGAATGCTGAAAAGGCCATCGTACAGTGAATGGTCATAATCCAAGCCCACTAAATGAACATCAAAATAATTGTTGTTCCTCGTTCCCGACTGTATCAAAAAATCATTGGTGGCCATCAAAATTTTATATGGCCCTACTACACTGCTCAATATGGAATTGCCCCTTGGCACTAAGATGCTCACATGTTTCATAACCAAATGTTTTAACCTTATAAAGGTAATGGGAATAGTTGGCAGAATCAACCCTATAAACTGGCTTGTTTTGCCATATAGTTGCCGCATATCCTTTAGTAGCTTTGGGAAATGGAGCTTGAAAGATTTTTGGAAATCCGAAAAGTCATGTGTGCTGAAAATCCACTGGTGACGGAAGGCAAAATGATGCGTTCTCCTGCCATAAAATATAATGGAAGCGTCTTTGCCTTTTTATCACGTCAGCACAAAATGGTCTTTAAACTGGGAAAGGATTATCCAGATGAGGTTTTGGGTGTCCCACGTTCCCCATTCAATCCCTTTAAGACCAAAAAACCTCTGGCAGGTTGGTATGAACTGGGTTTTGGGCACCAAGAAAAATGGGGAGCATTTGCCGCAAAAGCGTTGGAAAAAATAAAATCGGAATAGCTATGGGCACAAAAGGAGAAAAAGCCACATCAAAGGGTAGATTGGTAACAGAATTACTGGTATCCAAGCTGGATGTGATTGATAAGATTTCATCCAAGAAAATGTTTGGTGGCCATGGTATTTTTCGTCAAGGTAAAATGTTCGCCTTGGTAAATTCCAGAGGTATTGTCCATTTTAGGACAAATGATTCGTCATACAAAAAATACGAAGCGCAGGGGTTTGAAAAACACCGAAGAATGCCATATCATGCTGTTCCAGACAAAGTGTTCGACAACCCAGAAACCCTATTGGATTGGGCCAAGGAGGCCATTGCACTATCAAAAAATAATACGAGATGATCAATTCCGCTTACAGTTCATTTTTTAAGGAACTCTCCTCGAATAACCACAAGGAATGGTTTCATGCCAATAAGAAAAGATACGAGGCTGACGTGAAGAAACCTTTTTTGCATCTGTTGGAAGATTTGCTGCCTACATTAACAAGTTGGGATGAGAATATATTTTCCGATCCCAAAAAAGCCCTGTTCCGTATCAATCGAGACATCCGTTTTTCCAAGGACAAATCCCCCTATAACACAATTATGAAAGCAGGTTTTTCTGCTGGCGGAAGAAAATCGGAACTGCCGGGATATTACTTGGGCATTGATGCTGAAAATGTTCATGTTGGTGGTGGCCTTTTTATGATAAAACCCCCCGAATTAAAAAAAGTGAGAACATCAATCGCAAAGAATCCTGACACTTTTCTATCCATTGTTGAATCAAAGTCTTTTACCTCAAATTTTGGGAGATTGAAAGGTGAAAAAGCCAAACGATTGGACAAAGAGCTAATGAATGGGGCGAACCGTACCGATTTGATTTTTAATAAGCAGTTCTACGCTATGGCCGAATTTCCCTTAGAGCCATTTTATGAGTCAAAAAAGTTGGTCGATGAAATATTGGACCATTTCAAGGCCATTAAACCATTGAATTCCTATTTGCAGGAAGCATTGATATAAATTCAAAGTTTATTTATTAATCATAAAACAGAAACAAAATGAGTACACAAGAAGTTGCAGACAAATTAGTGAGCCTTTGTAGGGCGGGAAAATATGATGAAGCCTATGGGCTTTATGCCCAGGATGCCGTGAGCGTTGAAATGCCAGGTGTTCCCAATGAGGTGACTGAAGGATTGGACAATATTTTGAAGGGCTTTGAGGAATGGGCTGGAAACATTCAGGAAGCCCATGGCGGGACGGTTGGTGACCCAGTGGTTTCAGGAAATCACTTTGTTGTTCCCATGACCAGTGACGTTACCTTCAAAGATGGGAGAAGGGTAAACATGGAAGAACTTTGCCTTTATCAGGTTGAGGCTGGAAAAATAAAGAAAGCTTCTTTTCACTATAATCCATCTGCTATGTTTTAGGCAAGTTATTGTTAGTTTGAACGGAGTCGAGAACTTTTTAGAGCAGTTATTGTAAAGACATCTCGACTCCGCTCGTTGTGACAATTTATTTTATAAAGAAAATATTATCCGGTAAAAAAAGTTTCCAGCTCTTTCAGTGTTTCCACACTGGTCTGTATGTCCTTAACTATTTCGCCTTTGTTCAATACCACTATACGCTTACAGACCTCCGTTACGTGCATGAGATCATGGCTGGATACCAATACGGCAACTTCCTTGTTCTGTGTGAGTTCCTTTATTATGGCCTTTAGCCTTATTTGCGTTGTTGGGTCTAGGTTGGCGAAAGGCTCATCCAATACAACCACCTTAGGATTCCCAATAAAAGTGGCAACTATTCCCGCTTTTTTTTGGTTCCCCTTGGAAAGATCCCTCAAAAACTTTTTCTGTCCCAAGATCTCACCATGAAAAAAATCCTCGAATCTGGAAAGTAGCGCATCCACATCCGCCTTGTTTCTTCCCCTGAGCTCTCCAATGAAATAGAAATACTCTTCCGGGGTCAAATACCCGATCAAAAAGCTTTCATCAATAAAGGCAGATGTGAAAGGCTTCCATGCTTCACTTGTGTTTACTTGAACACCATTGTTTATTATTTTTCCGGAGGTAGAGCGTATCAAGTCCAATAGAAGACTGAAAAAGGTGGTTTTGCCCGCTCCATTGTTTCCCACCAATCCAAAACTTTGACCCTTAGGAATTTCAATATGGTCCAAGTTCAACACCGTTTGGTTTCCATAAACCTTGGTTAATTTATCTACTGTAATCATAATTTTACGCTAGCTGTTCTTTTCTTTGAATCCGGCTATCATGCCGTATTTTTTTATTCGATATTGCTCGGTGATTAGGGCAGTCAACTTATCTCTAAACAACAACCCCAATAATCCCAATAAGGATAAGGCTATAACTCCAGCCTCCAATGAAACAAGGAAATATAATCCTGTAAAAAGCAATATGGGCGCCCCTAAAACGGGTAATATTATTAAAAACTGGGTCGCACTGGTCCCTTGCATATTCCCAAAGGGACTCTTATCCAGCTCAATTCTCTTCTTGTTGAGAGAACCAAAAAACAAGATCACTGGAATATTTACGCCAAGATTGTAGAGGGCCGTAGCAAAGTTAATGGCCAATACATCCCATCCGAAATAAGAGTATGGTATGGTCAGAAAAAACATGACCACAACGCTCACAGAGATCAACAGTGCCTTTGATTCAAGATATTTTCGCAACGGAATATTCTGGGCCATCATCATATTATAGTAGGCACTGTCCCATGCAGGGATGAACTGTCCAAAATTCGTAAGAAAAATTCCCGTCATAAAAATTCCCAAGAAAGCATACATGGGATACATTTGCGCATATATTTCCTGCGTGTAAAAAATCAATCCATAAAAAACGAACAAAAGGGAAATGAATACTTGGGACTTGGTTCGCTTATTTCGCCAAATCAGTCTTAGATCCAATTGCAGAAAAGGAGCCATATCACCAAATTTCCTGGTCCAGGCCAGGTCGGAGGTTTTAGCTTCGGTGGATTTTGCCTTTAAAGACTCATCCAAAGAAATCCTATTCCTTAAAAATTTGAAGTTGATAAAATAAGCCGACAATGCTAGCAGCAGTGGAATGAAGACAGTGCCTGGATAAGCAAAGAGACCATTAAAAATAGGGCCAAAAAAATCTCTCGCCATCAACAACCCGAAATAATCCAAGGCAAAAAACAGCACAATGATACTGCCAATCACAATCAAGGCCTTTTCACTTTTGTTGATCAAGAAATTTATATAATTAACACTCAGCACTATTCCCAATATGGAAAAAAGCCATGTAATGATGTTTAGAGGAGGGTATCCTTGATACAACAACACTATTCCAAATGGGACAAAGAAGAAAAGTGCCATAAGGTTATAAGCAGATACTCCGGAACGTGCAAGGATATAGTGGGCAATGCTGCTCTTTTTAATGCGCTGTAAAAGCAGCGGCTTGATATCCATTACCGGTAGCTTTTGCATGAAATATCTAAATAGCACTTCAGCTAATACCCAATAAACCAAGTATTGGCTTAAGGTCCACATAGGACTGGCATCTGGGGATATTTTCTTTAGAACGAAATAAAGGGTCCCTCCGGAAAACACAAGAAGTGCCAGCATGTAAATGGCAAAAAAGGCCATTAGCGATTTTAGCAACAGCCCCTTTCCCATAGAGGAAGACCTAAAAAATGACTTCCATTGAAGGGTGATGAATATTTTGAACATGCTGTGGTTTACTTTTGGTTAGTACTAACAACCCAAAATTCGTTACAGATGATTTTCATTTTTAAAAAAACTAGCTTAGATAAGGCAAAGGAATTCTTAGTTTTGCAGCAAAAAAATTTATGAGCGATTTCCATGCCTTACAGGTTTCAGCCATTGAGAAGTTAACCCCAAGTTCGGTTGCAGTCAGTTTTGATGTTCCTGAAACCCTCAAAGATACTTTTTCATTCAAAGCGGGGCAATATATCACTATAAAGCATCAAGTCAATGGCCAAGAGTTGCGAAGGGCTTATTCCATTTCCTGTCCACCATCATCGGGCAGACTCACGGTTGGGATAAAAAAAATGCCAGGTGGTACATTTTCTGTTTATGCCAATGAAGGCCTTAGAGAAGGAGCTACCTTGGAGGTAATGCCACCTGAGGGTCGTTTTATTTTTGTGCCTGATGGAAATCCAAAGAACGTTATCGCCTTTGCTGCCGGAAGTGGCATTACTCCTATAATGAGCATTGCCCAAACCGTTTTGGAGAGTCATCCAGAAAATATTTTTGTGCTCATTTTTGGTAATCAAAGCGCCACTGAGACAATGTACTTGTCTGAAATACAGTTTCTTGAAAATAAATATACTGATAGGTTTTTCATTCAGCATGTGTACAGCAGGGCCCAAGAAGATAATGCCTTGTTCGGCCGTATTGAACGCTCAACCGTGAATTTTATCATCAAAAACAAGTTTAAGAACATTGCGTTCGATGCACATTACCTATGCGGTCCCGAGCCTATGATCAATACAGTGGTCGATGTTCTTAAAGAGAATGGTGTCTCTGAAGAGAAAATCTTGTTTGAACTTTTTACAAGTTCGGATACAGAGGATGATTTGGCAGAAGACTTGGAAGGAAAAACTCAGGTTGAGGTCATTGTGGATGATGAAACGTTTTCTTTTACCATGGACAAAAAACAGCTGGTTCTAGATGCAGTGCTCAAGGAAGACATTGATGCGCCTTACTCCTGTCAAGGTGGTGTTTGCAGCAGTTGCATTGCCCGAATCAAGGAAGGGAAGGCGGAAATGGTAAAAAACCAGATTTTGACCGATGGAGAAGTGGCCGAGGGATTGATCCTAACCTGTCAGGCGCATCCTTTGACCTCCAAGTTAAAGATAGATTATGACGACGTCTAGTAAAAATTGAGTTGTTTTTCCCTGATTTAGGACAAAGCTTTTTCCAGTGCCCTACTACCATGCTCGTAGCCAATGGCAAAGGCATTTTCAATGCCCTTTTTGTCTAAAACTCCTATCTTTTCCAGCGCCGTGGGTTCTATGTATAGGTCACACTCCCTTAATTTTTCATGATTAGAGGCATAAATCATTAAGCTGGTAACTCTTCCGGCCAATTGCAATGAGTTTTTCAGATCTTTTTTCTGAACCTGTCCTGCGATGGAAACATTGCTCCCGATAATGTAATCGGTCTTCTCCTCCACATATTCCTTTGGAAAGTTGTTCATAATACCACCATCCGCAAAAAAGGTCCCCTTAATTTCAACCGGGCTAAAAACAGGAGTCAATGCCGCAGAAGCTAGCAAGGGCTTAATCAACTCTCCTGAACTGAAAACGCTTTCTTCTCCTTTTAAAAGATCTGTTGCGACAATGAACAGGGGTTTTTTCAAATCTTCAAAGGTGTCTTTTGGAAAATGCCTTCTAAAAATGTCAAAATATCGCTCAGTATCAATAAAACCAGGCTTGCCAATAGCAAAAAAACTATATTGGAACAAAGGGGTGTCCTTGAAAAACTGTAGCATTTCCTCCACGGTATTTCCATTGGCATAAAGTGCTCCCACCAGTGCTCCCACGCTGGTTCCGGCCACTATCTGGGCCTCTAGGTTGTGCTCTTGCATCGCCTTTATCAATCCAATATGGGCCATACCACGCACGCCTCCCCCTGAAAGTACCAATCCTATGGATTTTGCTTCTGAAATTTTCATTGTTATCTATATCGGCCTTTTAAATGTAGTGCCTTCCATGCAAAAGAAAGCTTTTTTGACACCTTTTTAAACAACTTTTACCAACCGTTGGGTTTGTATTCCATTATGGAAATGGTTTTTTTGGCAGTACATCGAAGAGTTATCGATTTTTATCCCCAAATTCTTAAAGGGTTCATTATCAGAACCGACCCAGCGGTCTGTTTGTTAAAATTCGTCATTTCCAAAAAAAAATGTAATTCAAAGCACAAAAATTCGACCTAAATTATGCTTATAATATTGTAAGTTTAGTGTAGTTATACTATTGTGTTGCGAACAAAGCCAATCCAAAATACCGCAGTTCTCATTTTTGCAAATTCTGCTGCAAAGGATTGCCGCGATAAAAAAATCATTGCTGAAACCGCTTTGTTTGACACCTTAACGCGTCATATCATAAAAACTGTCAAGGCGACAGGACTTCCCTATTTCCATTTTACGGAAAATGAGCAAATTGGTGATACTTTTGGCGAACGTTTTACAAATGCCATAACAGCGGTATACGATAAAGGTTTTGAAAACATTGTTGCCATTGGAAACGATTCTCCTGAGTTAAAATCTTGGCATTTAAGAAAAGCTTTTCAAGAATTACAGCAAGGAAATACTGTTCTGGGGCCGGCTTTGGATGGGGGGTTTTATCTTATGGGCATTCATCGTTCCCATTTTGACCAACTTTCATTTTCCAAGCTTCCTTGGCAAGAAGTAACCCTTTTCACTAGAACCAAAAAGTTATTGGATGAAGTCGGTGCTCGTCTTTTTAGGCTTCCGATTTTGAAGGATCTTGACAGTCAAAAAGATATTGTGCTACTTGCAAACTACATCCGCAGTATTTCGTATGGGGTAATTGTTGTATTGAGAAGGATGTTGACGGTTTCCACGGACATTTATTCGATAGTCCATATCTTCCTCCAAGATAAACAGGGCTACACCCATCACAACAAAGGTTCACCCATACCTCTTTTCTTTTGAAGCCGTGGCTTTTAGGTCACTTCCCAGCGCTTCTTTTCCCAAACGCAGATATTAATCGATCGTCCATCAAAAAAGACGGTTAAAAATGCATTTTAAGGGAATAACTCGTAGGGGCAATCCCTTGGATAATAAACATAAAAAACAATATACCAATCATTATAAAATGGAAGACACATATTATCATCCCGCAGACCTTCGCAAATTCTCAAAAATCACCGAATGGAGTGAAGAATTGGGGACCAAGTTCTTTGACTATTATGGTAAAGTATTTGAAGAAGGGGCCTTGAGCGCACGCGAAAAATCCTTGATTGCATTGGCCGTCGCGCATGTGGTCAAATGCCCCTATTGCATAGACGCTTATACCAAAGATGGCCTGCAACGGGGTATTACCAAAGAAGAAATGATGGAGGCAGTACATGCTGGAGCCGCCATAGAAAGTGGGGCAACACTTGTCCATGGGGTCCAAATGATGAACAAGTACAATAAGTTGTCCATGTAGTGTCATTGACACAAACTGTTTAATCTCAAGAAAAATGCAAGAAAGCTTAATGCCACAAATCAAAAAAGCTGCCAAAAAATCTTTGAAGGCTAGGGAAAATGAGCTTGCTATGACCAACAAGCAACTGGAAATCCTTAATGGAGGACTTTTTGCCGAGGGCGAACTCCCCTATTTCAAAGATAAAATAGCTGAAGTCGGCCAATTTCCGCTACGGCCAAAGAAATTGGAAATACTGCAAATCAATGTAGGCTACATGTGCAACCAAGTGTGCGAACATTGCCATGTGGATGCCGGTCCCGACCGAAAGGAGATCATGACCCGTGAGACCATGAAATTATGTCTCGAGGTCATTCGCAATACAGGGGCGCATACGTTGGATCTAACAGGTGGTGCACCCGAAATGAACCCTGATTTTAGATGGTTTGTGGAAGAAGCTTCCAAAGCAGGGATCCAGGATTTTATCGTTCGTTCGAATTTGACGATTATAAGGGCCAACAAGAAGTATTATGATCTTCCTGAATTCTTCAAAAAACACAATGTGCACGTAGTTTCCTCCATGCCACACTATACCCGGGGGAAAACCGACAAGCAGCGCGGAGATGGTGTTTTTGACAAGTCCATTAAGGCTTTGCAGGAATTGAACGCCGTTGGCTACGGTATGCCGGGGAGTTCTCTTCGTTTGGATTTGGTCTACAATCCCTCTGGAGCATTTTTACCAAGCGACCAAGCAGCTTTAGAAAATGACTTCAAAAAAGCATTGAAAGAGGATTTTAATATCGACTTTCATAGCCTGTTCACCATAACCAATTTGCCCATATCCCGTTTTCTCGATTACCTCATTGCATCCGAGAATTATGAAGACTACATGTATGCCTTGGTGGAAGCCTATAACCCTGCAGCAGTGGAAAATGTAATGTGCACCAATACCATTTCGGTAAGTTGGGACGGATGGCTATATGATTGCGATTTTAACCAAATGCTGGATTTAAAGGTGGCCAGTAAGGTAAAACACATAAAAGATTACAACGAAGATGTCCTTAAAGACAGGAATATCATCATTTCACAACATTGCTACGGCTGCACGGCGGGAGCTGGAAGTAGCTGCCAAGGTACCGTAGCATAAATAATACTATTCTTAAAATACTAAACTATGAGTTATTTAAACGCCACCCATGATTTATATAAAGAGGCGGCCCTTACCCCAGACGTGGGTCTTTGTTGTACCACCAACCCTATATGGGAGTTGCCTGGGCTGAAAGTGCCAAAAATAATGCAGGAAATGAACTATGGATGTGGCAGCACAGTACACGCCCGAGACCTTGGCAACAGCCCAAAAACCCTTTACGTTGGTGTGGGCGGAGGTATGGAGTTGCTCCAATTTGCCTATTTCAATCGACAAAATGGTGGAGTGATAGGAGTGGATGTGGTCGATGAGATGCTGGAGGCCAGTAGGAATAATTTTAAGATTGCTGAATCTGAAAATGATTGGTTCAAATCCGAATTTGTGGAGCTCAGAAAAGGAGACGCTTTAAACCTGCCTGTTGAGGACAACATTATTGATGTTGCCGCACAGAACTGTCTCTTCAACATTTTTAAGGAAGATGATTTAAAAAGGGCCATCGAAGAAATGTATCGGGTATTGAAGCCTCATGGAAGGTTGGTCATGAGCGACCCTGTTTGCGAACAGCCCATGAATGACACTCTGAGAAATGATGACCGCCTCCGTGCGCTGTGCTTAAGTGGTAGTCTCCCGATTAAAGATTATGTAAAAGCTTTGACGGATGTTGGTTTTGGCACCATTGAGATTCGGGCGCGTAAACCGTACCGTATTCTGGACCCAAAACATTATCCCACAGAAGAGCTAATTTATATTGAGTCCATCGAAGTGGCAGCCATTAAGGACCCAATTCCAGAAGATGGCCCCTGTGTGTTCACCGGTAAAGCGGCCATATATTTTGGAGGAGAGGACTATTTTGACGATAACAAGGGGCACGTGCTGTTAAAAAATCAACCGTTGGCCGTGTGCGACAAAACTGCAGGTGCTTTGGCTTCTTTGGGAAGGGAAGATATATTCATTAGCGAGTCTACCTATCACTATGATGGTGGGGGTTGTTGCTAGAAAAACCTGTTGTTCATCCATTGCACAAAAGATTCCATCGACAAAATGACGCATTTAAACCGACTCCTTGGTCGGTTTTATTTTTGGAAAAACTGCCATATTCATCCCAATTTGTCATTTGGACGAAGTTTCTTTCAATTACATCCATGGATTTTTCAGTTGCCTACTTCTTGCAAGTTCTTTGAAACAGACTTAACGGTCTGATGCGATTCAAAACCCAAATCTGATGAAAACAACACTGAAAAAGCGCGAAACCATGCACCTGTTATGTGCCAAAGGATTGGAACTTTTCCACAATAACGGTTTTTACAACACCAGTTTAGATGATATCCTAAAAGAGTTGTCCCTTTCCAAAGGGGCTTTTTACCACCATTTTAAATCGAAAGAAGACTTTTTCGTAAATATCATACAGAATTTCGTGGTACAAAAAGTGTATGCCCTCTTGGTAGAACCTTTGAGTACGCAGGAAAATCCATTGCACGTTATTGTTGATAGTTTGGAAAATGCCTTGGAACCCAGCAAAAGCAATGAAATGGCCTATGGTTTTATGCTCAATGATTTTTTGACCGAATTCAACAAGCGTAATACAGAAATCCACCGATATTTAAAAGACATTCTGAATGTTTGGGAGGTCAACCTCATCTCCTTACTAAAAAAAGGAAAGGTGGACGGTTACATAGCCCGTCATGTTAATTGTGAGGGTGTCGCCACCTTTATTATTGCTTCTTATTTAGGAATGCGTTCCTTGATGATGGATGGCACCGACGCTCAGCTCAAGTACCAATACATGCAACAGCTAAAGCAATATTTCAATATGCTGACCGAACGGGAATCGGTGATTTAGGCTTCAAGCTGTTCAAAAAGCTTTTCAACCACTTCTTCTGGCCTGATGGTTTCCATTACTTTTTCATAGCCTTTGGGGACTTTATTTCCATAGACCGAAGTGGGAATCAATGGATATTTTGACCTATCGGCCAGCAACGCATTTTCCAGCGGCTGCCCAAATGGATAGAATCCCGCATAAGGATGGGTTACCCCCCAAAGCGTGATTACCGGAATGCCATAATTGGCAGCCATATGCGCATTGCCACTATCCATGGATAGCATAAGGTCCAAATTGGATATCAGCTCCAACTCTTCGGACAAAGACAGCTTTCCAGCCACATTTATAGCATTTTCAAAGGTGTTGGAAATTGAATCCAGCCGTTCAATTTCTTTGGCTCCTCCCCCAAAAAGCAAAATTTTATACTTTTCGGTATCATTACAGGCTTTTATAACCTGTTTCATTAGGGCAAGCGGATACATTTTGCCTTCATGTGCTGCAAAAGGTGCTATCCCAATCCACTTTTTGGCATCTTTCCCTACCACTTGCAACACTTGTTCCGATAGTTGCTTTCTTTTTAAAAATTTTGCTTCTGATAAATCGATGGGGAATCCCAATTGGGCAAACACATCGGCATACCGCTGATGGGTGCTTTTAAGTGGTTCCAACTTCTTGGCACCAGCCTTGGTAAGGGCGCGCTTTTCTCTGCGCCCTTTTGCAATTTGTGAAAAAGGAACTCGCTCCAAGGCAAAATAGCGTTTTAAAACATTACTGCGCAACACATTGTGGAGATCGGCCACTGCATCGAAATGAAGCCCTTTCAGTGCTTTGTATAGGCGCCACAGCCCGACAAATCCTTTGTGAGCTTTATGGATGTCTGCTGTAAATACAGTAACTCGTTCCATTCCCAAAAAAATAGGAAGAAAACTCTTTTTTGTGAGAACGGTGAGGTGTATTTCGGGATACTTATCGGTAAGACAACGAATAATGGGAACGGTCATGGCCACATCACCCAAGGCCGATAGCCTAATGACCAAAATATGGGTCCGTTTACCCTTTTTGTCCACGGAGCACCGGGTTTAGTTCGTCGTCATTGTACATCTTCATTTGTTTGTACACTTTCATGTACTTGTTCCCTGCTTCAATATCGGCAAGCAGTTGGTCTATTGCCGTGGAAAGGTCCTTTTTTTGTTCCAAAAGCACCGCCAGCTTCTCTTTGCATTTCGCAATGTGCTCTGGCGAAGCATCCGTTCGGTCTGCTTCTTCTTGCATGTGATAAATCTTCAATGCCAAAATGGAAAGTCGGTCTATGGCCCATGCCGGACTTTCTGTGTTTATAGTAGCGTCGTCCTTTAGCTGCACATCGCTATACGTTTCCAGAAAGTAACTGTCAATATATTCTACCAAATCGGTACGATCTTGATTGCTGGCATCAATTTTTCGCTTTAGTTCCAAGGCGGCAACTGGGTCAATATTGAGGTCGCGGATTATATCTTCATAATGCCATTGCACCGTATCAATCCAGTTTTTTCGATAAAGCAGGTGCTCCACCCTATCCTTCGGATACGGATTTGTAAAATCTTGGTCTACATCGTCCTTAATGTGATACTGGTTGATGCTTTCTTCAAACACTTTAAAAGCAAAGGCACTAAACATGGTGAACAAATTTAAAGCAAAGATATTGCTTTATCGTTTAATGGTTCAGCTCAATGACCAAAAGCAAAAACGGCACGACTGCACACAGGGTCAATATCGCTTCACGTAACTTTTTTCGTTTCACACTTTCCAAAAAATTGGCCCAAAAAATGGCTGCCGGAAAAAACGTGACCAAAATTGAAGAAGCTTCATTCGTTTTTAGCAGGTCCAAGAGAGTGCCCAGTAGAAACGCCATAAAAATTATCCGAAGGGAGACCAATTTTCCTCCTCCTTTTTTTCTTGTTCTGGTAAAAACAAAAACAATCAAGACCAACATCAATAGGAGATAAATGATAAGTTTGCTTCTAAATGAGTGGGCCAAGGGCTCTTTAAACAGCACGTCAAGTGAAAATTGGTAATGTTGCGCAAAAAAAGAAAGTGAACCGTTTAGTTTGAGCACTGCAAAGGTCAAAATAAACAGTGTGGCCAAGGCCAGCCAAGGGACCAACCAGTTCTTAAATGTTTTTCCATCGTATAGGTTGATGACCAAAAAAACCAATATCAGATAAATAAGCGCCCAATCGTAGAAAAGACTGGCCAAGCCAATTAAAAAAGTGGCGTCGAACACTTTGTGCTTTACATTTCGCATGGATTTGATGGCCAACAATCGCCATACGCCCACTAACAGAAACATGTTCGCAAATACGGCATTCTTATCCGAAAGTGTTTCTGAAAAAGCTACAAGAAGCAATACAAAAAAGAGCATGGCAAAGGAGTTGAAGCTCGTTACTTTCTCCGCCCGTACAATTTCATTTATAACAAAAATGGAAAGCAACACAGCGGCAAATCCCAATATTTCAAGCGGAAAGAATGCTTGGGTCCAATCCCCCTGAATGGAAAGAAACAGACGAATGGCATAGACCAATACTAAAAAGCCGGATAGGACAAAATAATTTATGGGTTTGGTTTTTTCGAAAAAGCTTGAAAACATCCTATCTTTTACTACTTTTGTAAAGTAAATATAGCCAACATGAGCAAGTTTTTTTACGGTATAGAAGACTTATTTGTAAACTACCTTTTTAGCCCTTTTGATTTTTTCCGGTTTTTAGAAAGTTGGTGGACTTCCAATACTATAAATTGGATATTCTTTGTTATTGGTTTCGTTGCCATGGTCTACTGGATGAACCAGTTGAAGATTTTCAACGATAGAGGAGAAGAAGACAAGAGCATTAGCTCCCATTCTTACCTATAGATCAAATCCAATATCTTTTCTGTAGTACATTCCTTCAAAATGTAGTTTTTGTATGTTTTGATAGGATGTTTCCAGCGCTTTCTTAAAATCTTTGCCAAAAGAGGTAACTGCCATAACACGCCCTCCGTTAGTTACCACCTTTCCGTCGGATGGTTTGGTTCCGGCATGAAACACCAATGATTCGGTTATGTTTTCCACTCCGGTGATTTCTTTTCCTTTTTCATAGCTTCCAGGATAACCTCCGGATACTGCCATTACAGTTGTAGCCGTTCTTTCGTCAATTTCAAGATTCACTTCGTTCAACCTTCCTTCGGACATGGCTATAAGAATTTTCACTAAATCGCTCTTTACCCTTGGAATCACGACCTCTGTTTCAGGGTCTCCCATTCTAACATTGTACTCAATTACTTTAGGCTCACCGTTCACTTTTATCAATCCGATGAATATAAATCCCACATAGGGCAGCTTGTCTTTTTTAAGGCCCTCAATGGTCGGTTTGACAATCTGTTGCTCAATCTTCTCCATGAAATCAGAATCAGCAAAGGGCACAGGGGAAATGGCCCCCATTCCGCCGGTATTGAGCCCGGTATCTCCCTCACCTATTCTTTTGTAGTCTTTAGCCGTGGGGAGCATTTTGTAGTTATTACCATCAGTCAAAACAAAGCAGCTTAGCTCGATGCCATCCAAAAACTCCTCAATGACCACTGTGGCACTTGCATTTCCAAATTTGGAGTCCACCAGCATGGCTTTCAGTTCCCTTTTGGCCTCTTCCAAATCATCCAAAATCAATACCCCTTTGCCAGCGGCCAACCCATCTGCTTTGAGTACATAAGGAGCGTCCAATGTTTGTAAAAAAGCGTACCCATCTTCCAAAGTTTCAGCAGTGAAGCTTTCATAGGCAGCAGTTGGAATGTCATGCCTTTTCATGAATTCCTTGGCAAATTCTTTGCTTCCCTCCAACGCCGCCGCAGCCTTTTGGGGGCCAATTACTGGAATCTCCTTAAGCGCTGGGTCACTAAGAAAAAAGTCATGTATGCCATTGACCAAAGGGTCCTCCGGGCCTACAACCACCAAATTTATCCGCTCTTTCAGCACCAATTCCCTGATAGCTTTAAAATCATTCACCCCAACCTCAACATTCGTGGCAATACTCGCAGTGCCTGCATTCCCTGGAGCAACAAATAAGTGTGCAGTTTTTGGGCTTTCAGAAATTTTAAGGGCAATGGCATGTTCCCTTCCGCCTGACCCCAAGACCAAGATGTTCATACAAGAAGTTTTGGTAAAAATAAATTCATTTCAGATAGCAGATAGCAGATATCCGTATTTATTTGCCATTTAAATGTGAAAAATCGCGATGTTCCTTTTGGCGCAATTCTTCAGGAGATAACGATTTGAAGTATTCATATACTTTTTTAAGGCCCTCAGAACGATGTACTCTAGGTTCCCAATCCAAGATTTCCTTCGCCCTTGCAATATCGGGCTGACGCTGTGATGGATCATCTTGAGGTAAGGGTTTGAACACAATTTTTTGATTGGTTCCCGTTAGCTTGATGATTTCTTCTGCAAATTCTAGTATCGTAGTCTCGTCTGGGTTTCCAATGTTGATGGGTTCCACATAGTCGCTCATCAACAAGCGGTAAATACCTTCAATTTGATCATCGATATAGGTGAAGGAGCGTGTTTGGGAGCCGTCACCAAAAACCGTCAAGTCTTCTCCCCGAAGCGCTTGTCCCATAAAAGCGGGCACTACACGGCCATCGTTCAATCGCATTCTGGAGCCGTAGGTGTTAAAAATGCGAACAATACGAGTGTCCAGACCGTGATGTCTGTGGTAGGCCATGGTGATGGACTCCATGAAACGTTTGGCCTCATCGTAGACTCCTCTCGGACCGATGGGGCTCACATTGCCGAAATAATCCTCGCTTTGCGGATGCACTAGAGGATCTCCATAGACTTCGGAAGTAGAGGCCACCAAAATTTTTGCTTTATGATCTTTGGCAAGACCCAATAAATTCAATGTCCCAATAGACCCGACTTTAAGGGTCTCGATGGGAATCTTTAAATAATCGATAGGACTCGCTGGGGATGCAAAATGCAGGATATGATCCATCTTGCCAGGCACATGAACGAACTTGGTGACATCATGGTGGTAGAATTCAAAGCGTTCCAAATGGAACAGATGTTCAATATTCTTTAGGTCTCCCGTTATCAGATTGTCCATGGCAATCACATGGTGCCCTTCCGCAATGAACCTATCGCAAAGATGTGAACCAAGAAAGCCGGCCGCGCCCGTGATGAGGGTTTTTTTCAATGCTTCTTTTTTTTCTTTTTTGACGTTGAATCCGATTTTCCTTTTAACGCATCAATCTTACGCCTCAATAGTATTTTTTGTTTCAACGTAGTGAAGTTGTAGTTGTACCTAAAGAATATGTAGCCCAGAAAAATCACTACGCTGACTAACATGATTACCATTCCTAAATTCTTGGCTTTGCTTCCAAGGATAATAAAAAGCACAACAAAGATGAGGTTAAAACAACCTATGATGAAGCTTGCTTGTTTATGGGACAGCCCCCAAAAATCTATGAGTACATGATGTACGTGATTTCGATCTGGAGAAAAGGGTCCTTTTTTATTGGCAATCCTGATTGTAAACACTCGGGCAGTATCAAAAAGCGGCACGATTAAAATGCTAATTGCGATTAGGGGAGCATTCTCTAACAAAAATGGGAGTCCTTCGTAAGATTCTGGTTTTAATGCCAAAAATTTTAAAGTTAAGATGCTAATTATAAATCCGACAATAAGAGAACCTGTATCTCCCATAAAGATTTTCTTATCTGAAGAAATATTGAATCCAAAGAAGGCCATTAGGCAAGCATTCATGATGATGGCTATAAGTGCGAAAAAGTATTCGTCGGATAAATAAAAGATGGTAGTATAAATAATCATAATTACAATACCGACTATGGATGCCAAGCCATCAATACCGTCAATCAGGTTATAAGAGTTAATGATAGTGAGCATAAGAAAACCAGCTATTGCCAAGTAAAGGAAATAAGGAATCTCATAAATGTTCAAAAAACCGTTTAAGGATTCTATAGTAAAACTTTCATTGGCCAAAACAAAACTTATGGCCAATATTTGGGTTACCAGTTTAGCTCCTGGAGATAAGATTACCAAATCATCTTTCATACCCACAAAAAAAAGAATCACAAGGCCTGGTATTATATAGATGGCTTCGTCAAATACATCTCTGCCCTTTATAAAAAAAAATGCCAGCAGAATCGTATAGAAAAATGCAACGCCGCCCATTGTAGGTGTTCTTGAGAGATGAGAACTCCTAGAGTTGGGGTCGTCCATAAGCCTCTTTTTTTCAACTACCCATATAATTTTGGGAATAGTTAAATAGGTCAGCAAAAATGACCCTATGAAAACTAATATGGCGGTCTCTAAAAAGTACAATGGTTAAATGTTCCTATATTTTACCAAATATAATCTTAATCAGGAACTTGAGTAAAGATGTTTGCCTAGAAATCCTTGTGGGTTCCTTTACAAGTCGATAGAACCATTCCAATCCTAGTTTCTGATACAATTTGGGAGCTCTTTTCTTTAGTCCCACATAAACATCAAAACTTCCCCCCAGACCCATGTAAAGTGCTGGGTGTTCCTCCATAAGTTCAGACATCAACAACTCCTGCCTGGGGCTTCCCATTGCAACAAAGACAATATCCGGTCTACTTGCAATCAGATTGCCGATTAACTTTGTCTCATCGCCCTCTTCAAAGAAACCATTTCTATATCCATTGATTTTAATGTTAGGGAATTCCAATTTCAATTTTGTTATTGTCTGTTCAATTACTGGTGTAGTGGAGCCGATAAAGTAGAATGATTTTGATTCAACATATCTGGTTATTATATCCAACCAAAATTCTGCCCCAGGAATTTTTACGGCTTTCAGCCCTTTTCTTCTTAAAGCCAGAACAGCACCAATACCATCCGGATATCCGATGTTGGAATTTATTAAATCGTCAAGTTTTGATTCATTTTTGTTAAGTTTTTCGGCATTCAATGCGATTAGCATGCCCCCATCCAATTTATCCAAGAACTCCAAGAATTGTAGTCTGGAGGTAAAGGCATATATTGTTTTTCCGTTGATGCTTTTCTTTGCAACATCCATGTACTCTCAGTATTTTTATCCTTCCCCAATATTTTTCTGTGGCACAAAAGAAATGACCCCATACCAGAAGGTGAACAAAATTAGTCCTGCCTGTTTGATAAAAAAGGATTCAACCATAAAAAGTGCTGCAAAAATGATCATATAGTGCCGGAAAAAATCATTTTTGCTCTTTAGGGCTGTGTAGAAAACCATGACCAATCCAGCTAAGGCAAATATTCCATGGGAGAGCAGTAATTCCAAAAATTGATTATGTGCGTTATAGCTTCTAAACTTTACTGTGGAAGATTCTGCGATGTTCTTCTGTAAAAAATCGACCACACCATCGGGCCCCATCCCAAACCAAATACTTTCCACAGGTATCTTGATGGCTGAATTCCAAAGATAAAATCGTGCTCCCAAAACATCATTCCAAAATGACGTTACCCCCTCATTTTGAAAGCATATGGTTTTAAAAGCAATAAAAAATGTAAACAACACTATTACTCCCACCAACGGATATACCAAGGTTTTTCGCAAATTCGAGTATACCAATAAATTGACCAAAAATAGGGCTGCCAACACGATTAGTGACATATTGGCCTTAAACATGAAAAGCAAAAAGAAAGCAATAAAAAAAAGTGCGGTATTAAGAGGACCTCCAAAAAATGGTCTTCTTAATCGCCTTAACAACGGGATAATGAAAAAAATTGCCAAATAGCTAGTATGCCAAAAATTAACCATTTTCTTTTCAAGGAATTTAATTGTATCCATCCCATCATTGTCCAAAGTATAGTTACTCAACACAAAAATCATGAACAGCAACATAAATACAATGATGCTCAATTCCAGAATGTTCAAAAGCTTTTCTTTTTGAATTTTGGCCGTTCTGTTAAAAACCACAGGGATCAACAAAAAATAACTGTAGTCAATTACCTTTTCCAAGGCCTGGTAGGCTTCAGCATTGATTAATGTTGTAATTATCAATATTCCATAAAAAAGAAAAAAAGCCGTTCCACTAGGGCCAAAGATTTGTTTATACCGTAATTTGTTTCCCGACCTTGCCAAAATGCCGATTGTTAGGATTGCGGACAAGGCAAGCATAGTATGGGAAACAATTATCCAAAAGGGCATTAGGAAAATCCATAGTACCAGAATCACATTCCTCGAATCCAGTAGAAAATTCCCTGCAAGGTCGGGAACAAACCGGCCAATTAAGGTTCTATTACGTAAATTTAGAAAACCAAAAAAGAGGAGTAAAATAGCATTGGCAAGCAGTGACATTGAATTTCGATTTTTCCTTCTTCTCGATTTATTAATCTTTTCAATGTCTCCCAACATTGCCCACTTTGGCTTATTGTCCATGGATCCAAGTACAAATCCCTGAACATCTTTACTGATATATGACCCAACACTGCCATATTCGATAATCTTTTTACTTCTTTTTGAAACATTCAAAGTGGAATATTGAACTTCCTTGATCAGCATTTTAGAATCGGCTCCAAGACTATAATAAAGCCCCACATACCCAAGTTTTTGTGTTGTTGGAATTGAAAACTTAAAAAACTGATTGTCCCCTGGCTCAAAACTTTTCTTTGGCGCAAAAATCAATTTTTCGGATTCCTCCTCTTTGGCTACTGCCCAAATTGTCAATGGGTTTTCGGTTTGAAACTTGATGGAAAAGTCAACTTCCTCGTAATTGGTTTCAAAAAAAAATAGATAATACAGAAGATTTAAAAGTAGAAGTAAGCCACCAACGGCGACAACTCTGGACAAAATATCTTTTTTTATAATCTTACTACCCAATATTCCGCTTCTTAATAGTTTTGGCTGGAACTCCACCTACAATAGTGTAAGGCTCTACATTCTCAGTGACCACCGCATTTGCGCCTACAATAGCACCTTTACCAATGGTCAGCCCCGGTAGGATAACTGCGTTTATGCCAATCCAAACATCGTCTTCAACGATAACTGGACTGGGCTCTGTATCTCCTTGAAGCAACATGGGCTTTTCTATGGATGAAAATACATGAGTCCTCGTATAAATGGCGGCTTTGGGAGCTATCATCACATAATCGCCAATAGAAATTTCACCTTGTAAAAAAACGTTCTCATTGATTCGGGTGTGCTGGCCAATACGAAGTTTATCCGCATTTGAAATGTAAATTCCATTTTCGAACTTGGCGCTCCCTATTTTTGGCATTATCCCCAAGACCTTGGAGATATACCAAAGCCTAATCTTATTGCTAATAAGTGAGAATCTAGAATGCGGGAGATTCTGTATGATCAAATAATAGATTGCCATCTTAATTTTTCGCATACGTCCTAAATTTTAGTAGGGATATACTTCCCGTTGATAGTCCCAGGAAGATGGCACACAAGTACCCAAAAGAACTCAAAAGTATGGGTTGAAAAACGCTTAGGCCGATAATATATATAACCATGAAATTTTTGATATACTCCTTGTACCTATTCGTAGACTCGGTTTTGGAGTCAAAGAGTTTAAAGAAAAAGAAAAGGAAAATCAATATGCCCAATCCAATCTCCGTGGTAAAAGTAAATAAAAATGCATCGTAAATGGGGCCTCTAGTTTGGCCAAGAGACTTATAACCAAGCATCTCGGGACCAATGTTGTATTTTTCGTAAATCGCCGTGTTCATAAGCGAAACCTTCGAGCCAAAGGTGCCTACGCCTGTGCCCCATGGCATATTGTCGCCCAAAATTTCAACTGCTTTCCTTACTATTCTCCATCTAATGTATTTGTCGTCCAAAGCAACCGTGTTGGCCTTTGAAAAAAATACGATATAATATATCAAAAGCCCACTTACAACCCCAATTAGTGTAATGGTTTTCTTTGCCCATTTATTAATTGTGCTTCTATAAGCAAATGGAAAAAACAACAGGAACAAAAACATAAACAGAACTTCCTTTCTGGAGAAGGACAGCACCAAAATCAAAAACGCCACCATTAACTTTATTCTGTCTTTTTTTCCAATTTTAAACCCAATGCCATAATGAAAATAGAACCAGATAATCACATAAAAGCTAATGAAATTGGCCAAGCTCGCACCCGACCCGAAGAAAGAAACCAAATAGAAACCGTTTATTCCTCTTCCAAATGTCTTTAGACCAAGCCAATCCCTGAACTCCTTATAGAATGGTATCTCAAAAAGCGTAATCAACAAAATCAAGCCCAAAACTATGTCCAGAAGAGACTTGATTCTTACTAAGGTTTCCCGTTTTTCCTCTGCGTCCAACCCATGATAGTAAAGAAAGTACACAAACCATTGTCCATACAGTCCTACCTGCAAAAAACTCAAGGGATATAGGTTTTTTAAAACCACCACAAAACACATATACGCCAACAATGTTAAGGCTACCAGCGCTATACTCCGTATGGTGCCTCTCCTTGAAACCTGAAGTAGGTACATCAAAAACACCACTAGGGTAATCATCTCGTTATAAACGTCAAAAGGAAAGTTCAACAAAATTGTCAACTTGTTTACAAAAGGTTGAAATATTAACAGTGCTGGAATGATCTGTTTCAAAATAGCTCGGTGTTTTTTACATTTTGTCGATATCCCATCTTAAAATAAGACGCTTTGTTCTGTGTTTTGTCCAAGTGTTCCTTATCCAGTGAAGGGGTCTTTAGATTTACTACCGACGCGTTCATTGAACTTGGTTCAAAATACTTTAAAGAAAGGCCGTCCAAGTTGAAGAAAATGGTTTTAACTCCGAAAGCCTCGGCCTCTATTGCCACAGTTGAAAATATGGTAATGTTATAATCAACATGCTTGAGGATTTCGTAAACGCTATATGTAGGAAACAGCATAATGTTCTTTATTCCTGTGAATTTTGAGTAGTCCATATGCGAATAGTCCCTAGGTTTTAAAATAAACCCCCAATCACTGTTTCCCAATGCTTGCCTTTCAATCCAACCGAGCAGCTCCTTCTCCTTTAGGCATTGAAGGGTCACCAAAAATAACTTTTCATATTGCTTTCCAAGATTCGCTAAATTCTCGTTGTAAATCGTATCCAAAACATTCTCAAGATAAAGGCTTCCAACGGGAAGTATTTTGTCAGGTCCAAATATTAGTTTCGGAATCTTGATGCTTTTTTCATAACTGCCGAAAGCTATTAATTTGTCTGGATAGTAAAGGTCGTCAAAAACATGTTCTGAGAGATAAAATTGATGGTTCTTACCTATAAAGCCATGTTGCGCTTCAATTACCGGGATGCCTTCAAGGTGTGCTGCAACCACTAGGGGCATTTTGGTAAAACTGCTGATTAAGAAAACGGCTTTGGGTTTAGTCCATCTAAGTAATCTTCTATACATGTACATTTCACCCATTTTTGCACGAAGCTCGCCTTCAACGTTGAAATGCAAGCCATATTCTGCCTTGATATCCTCGAATACTTGCAATTCTTTACAGTTGGAAGAAACAAAAAATGAATATACTCTGGAGAGCAATTTAAACGGAAGGTCCGACACTGCATGTTTTGAGTAAGTACTCTTCGATGGAAAATGCCTGTTTATGGCCCATTCTATGAAAATTGATTTTTCCTGTCCATACTTGTCGGCCCATGCGTCAAAGAAAACATCATAGTGTTTGTTTCCAACCTGTAAGGTTCTCTTGTCCGCATTGTTGAAGAACAAATACTCAAATTTACTAAGATTAAAAAGGTTTCCAAAGCCCCAAAAAAAATTCTTCGCCAATTGCAGCTTTGAACGATTACGCGGGCTTGGGTTGAACTCATATTTCTTGCGCATTGTTTCAAAGTAGAATTTTTGCCTTAAAAATTTCCAGGCAAACAATCCATGACATGTTGGAACCTTTACCTCAAAGCCTTTTTCAATTTCAAGAAGTTCGTTGGTCATGGACATACAAATCTATCTTAATCTTCTATAAAGGTAGTCCAAAACCATCCGCCTACTACTCCAGAACAACGCTGCACAAAGTATTAAAAAAAGCATTGCTTTTATAGCAAGTGTCAAATAGAAAGATATTCGGGCCATCAAAAAGTCTTGAAGCCATAAGGGTGCCAAGGCAATAGCAAGCCCAAACAAAAACTGAACTGTAATTTGTTTTGTTTTATAAGGTATGTATACCAGTCTTTGACTAAAAATATAGGCAATTACCACAAAGACTATCTTTGAGATTAAACAGGCCATGGCGGCTCCAATAATACCATAGGATGGAATCAATGCAAAGTTGAAAGCAATATTTATAGCGGCTCCGCTAATTGTAATCAATGGTAAATGCTTTGTTTTTTCCAAGAAGAATACATTACTAAAAGAATAATAGAATCCATTGGCCACAAAAGCGAAAGCTACGAAGGGCACTACAGTATATGCGCTGTGGTAGTCCGTCTTGCTTATCAAAACCAAAAACTCCGGTGAAAACCAACTGATTCCAATTCCAAAAACGATGTATGCCAAAACTATTTTTCCAGTTACGTCAACAATCAATTGTTTGTGGTTGGTGTTGGTCTTTACCTGTTCAAAGAACCATGGGCTGTAAGCAGAATTAACGCCCAACGTGACTATGTTTATAAGTTTTCCCAGCTGGGCGCCGATATCAAATATGGCCACGACACTCAAGGTCGCCAAACTATTTAATATAAGCCTGTCGGACAAGTTCATTGCCCAAGAGGAAAGATTATGGGGGACTATGGGCAGCGAATACTTAAGGACTATTTGCAATGGCTCCTTACGAATCCCGAAATCTATCTCCCCGGATATCCTGTACACAGTGTACAGAAAAAAAACAATATTCGAGAATGCCAATGCCAGCAGTGCTCCTTCTGCTTTAAAGTTAAACCCTAGAATTAGTACTATGGTAAGCCCAACGATCAAAACAAAATATAGAAAATCCAGAAAGCCAGCCGCCTTGGCTTGCTGTTTGGCCTTCAAAATGGATTGATAGTAGAAGTAGGCCGGCTGTGTAAATACACTGATCAGTGCAAGAAACATATATGGAAAGAAAGCCACGTTGGGAAATATATGCTGCATCAAAAATGCCTTACTGGCCCATAGAAGGATTATCAGTATGCCACTTGAGACCAAAATGAAGGTGAAGCTTGTACCCCAGAGGGTTCTAAGATAAGCAGGGTCTTTGTCCTTGTATTCGTAGTAGTAGTAGGCCGTAGATCCCCTAATTGACAATCCGGCAAGCAGGACAAAGAAGGGAATTGCCGCCATTATGATTCCCAGCATTCCATATTCCTCTGTGGAAAGTTGTGTAGTGTATAATGGAATCAGGAAAAAAGCAAAGCCTTTTTGGAGTATGGTGAAAATGGCATAGATCAATGAATTTTTCGCCAAATTTTTCTTTGCTCCTAGCATTCCGTATTGTTAGATTGGTTATGGGCTAGCTATACCCTTTTTGTTGATATACCAATGATCCCTGGGCCTCAGATCTAAGGGAATTCTGTGCCTTTGGCTCTGGTCTAATCAGATTATCAGTTTATAATGGTTTTCTCCCGGTAATAGTTCATGGCCTATATCTTTGGCAAATTTGGTTCCATAATCCCTTTGCCCATCAAATGTTGTTTTTATTTGTTGCAAGGTTTCCTCCGGGACTTGTGCCTGTATCATTTTGTTGTTGGTCCTTTGAACAATGTTAGCCCTAAATAGTTGTGCCACCTCAAAAATGCTTGGGTTATGGTCTGGTTTGAACTGTGCGAAAATGTTCCGCAACACTTCATAATCTTCCAAATAATCACAGGTTAGCCTGGTGTCTTCGGCAAACATTTTGGTTTCCACATCCAAATATCCAATCTTAAAAAAATCAGGCCTGTTGACAAATGGACCCCACACTTCCGTATCACTCTTCTGTTTCATCTTTACAGCTATTTCCAGCGCCTTTGTGTTCAAGTAATAGGGTGTGAGTCCAATAGGGAGTCCCGAGGTGAAAACAAAATCCGCAGGCTCTTTCTGCACAAAATCCAGTATGATATTTGAAATGTACATTGAATGCAACGGATTGTCCGCCGTAATACTCAAAAAGGCATCAAACCCGTAATATTTGGCCGCTCCCAAAAGCCTCTGAAGGACATCGTCTTCCGATCCTGCAAAGAACTTGATTCGATGGTCGATGGCATCCTCCATCAACCTTGAGTCCTGACTATTTGAGGAAGTACACAATACTACATTTTCCCGGCCTATTACCTGTTTACATCTTTGGATGACACTGTCGAGCACAGTAGAGCCGTTGAGTGGAAGTAATATTTTTTGTTTAAGTCTGCTGCTTTTCAACCTCGCCGTAACAAAATATCCTATTTTCATCTTGCGCTTTCTTTTTTATCAGCCAAAAATTGTCCTATTTCCGCTTTTTTAAACTCGTATTTAATATTGGAAAAATCTATGAAAGAGTCGGCTTCGATATCACTAGAAGCAGTTAGCCCAATTATTTTTGGCAAAAAATACTGCATCATATAGGTGCTCTCATTTGTGCGTTTGAAGCCAATCTTCTCCAAGGTAATTCGTTCCCCCTTTTTTATTTTTGCATTTGCCACAATTGCCTTTTTCATAGATCCAGTGTCTCCATAGGACAGTTCTGCCTCAGACATTTTTAACCCCCCATCACCAATAGTAGCATGAACAATGCCCATCAATTTTTTGGTCTTTGCAAGCTGGTCTAAACTTATCGCTGCCTGCGAATCGATTCTATCTTCTCCAAAAACATGTGTAAAATGCTTCTCACAAACATTTACCCCCATTGCCATTCCCAGCGTAGAGATTACCTCGTTGAATTCATTCTTAGGGTCTGTATGATCTGCATACCCCATGGGCAATCCAAAAAGGTCCTTGAGTTTTTGCATTTTTTGAAGATTGATGTCTTCATATTTTGTCGGATAATTTTGAAAGCCGTACATCAGTAGGATATCTTGTTGCCCAAGACCATTCAATACTTCTATCGCATAAGAAATTTCATCCAAGGTGGATCCTCCCACTCCTAGAATCACAGTTCCCTTAAACTTGGCAGCTCTTTCAAGCAAAAGATAATCGTTCAAGCCCGTTGCATGTATTTCTATAGCTTCGATTTTCAAGTTTTTGCTGTTCAGCACAAAATCAATTGCTTTGGAATCGTTGCACAGGGCTATCAAATCTAGACCCTTGTCATTCGCATAACCAATAATTCTTTCCCATTCCTTTTCTGAAAACAACCATTTGTTAAGTATATCGAAAGCGTTGTGGTCCCTTACAAAATAATCTTCCAAGTTTAACAACAGATGCACTTTTAGTGCATCAATGCCAACTTTGGCTCCATGATCGATTAATTGCCTAAGAAATTCTTCGTCCCCTTGATGATGGAAGGCCGTTTCTCCAATAAGATATGGTCTATTAGTGGGTAGCATATTAGAATTTTATGTGTTTTATGTCATTTTTTGCTTTCTCAAATTCCTCAGGTTTGCCAATATCAAGCCAATAACTGGACAGTGGATAAGAAATCACTTTTTTGGACTTTGAAATTAGCTGTTCCATCAAATCAGTTGTATTGTAGAAAGAGTTTGGGGGAATTAAGTCAAGGATTTCTCTTTTCATAAGGTAAATACCCCCATTGGAATAGTACGTGTACGTGGGTTTTTCTTTAAGATTTAGAACATGTCCATTACTGGTTTCCAAGACACCATATGGAATTTCAACCCTATATGGAATGGTTACGACCGATAGGTCCGCATCCTGTTCCATAAAATCAAGAAAGAATTCTTCATAATCCATATTGGTAAGAATGTCCGAATTGGTCAAAAGAATAAAATCGTGCTTGAAGTTGTGAATCTTAGAAACAGCGCCAATTGTTCCCATGGGTTCTTTTTCCCTTACATATGAGATGGAGATGTTCTTTTTTTTCCCGTTTCCAAAATAAGATTCTATTTGTTCTCCCAGATATCTTACCGAAACCCAGAAATCATCTATGCCATAAAGAGCCAAACGATCCAGATTAAGTTCCATTATGGGTTTATCCCCAATCTTAAGCAGAGGTTTGGGAACATCCTTTGTCATTGGCATTAACCTAGTTCCCTTTCCACCAGCCATGATCACCGCATCCACTGGCAAGTAGGACCTTAAAAGTCTAAAGTTTATTATGTTTACAATCTCCCTTCGTTCATTGAGCACCGGTATTACCTTGAAGTTCTTTTCACGATACTCTATTATTTGCTTAATATTTTGTTCGCCTTTTGTCACAAATCTTGGGTTGGGTTGGATTACGGAATCTACTGTTTCCTCAATGCTTATTCCCTTGATCAAGCCACGTCTAATATCACCATCTGTCAGCGATCCTATTAAACGTTCTTTGGAGTCAACCACAAAAAGTATGGCATCCTTGGCCAGTTCATCCAACTGAATAAGTGCTTTTTTTATTCTGCTCCCAGAATTTATTAAGTGGTCTTTATAGTTTCTCAATGGTGAATATTTTTGATGTCATAAAATGATTTTTTCACTTTGGAAAAATCGATTTTTTTTAGTTCACTCATAATTCTGCGTGTTGCGTCACCGTCGCCATAAATATTCTCTTGCCTTTGTATTTTTGATAAAAAGACACTATCTACGGCCTTTACTATCGCCTCTGAAATTTCTTTGTAAACCGGTGCGCAACTTATAACACTTTCTGACATTAATCTTCCTTTTTGACGGTCTCCGATGTTGATGGTCGGTGTCTTGAAATAAGGGGCTTCCAGTATTCCGCTGGAAGAGTTTCCAACCACAAAATCCACATGCTTGAGAGCCGACAGGTACCTCAACTGTCCCAACGAGGTGAAAGCTACTGCTCTATCTTTGTTTTTTGAAACATATTCGTCAATCATTTCGTTGATTACTCTTCCTTCTTTATCTGAATTGGATTTGGTAAATATCAACGTTGTGTCTTGGGTTTCGTCCAAAGCTTTCAGGATTTCACCGAATTGACTTCCACCGGTGGCCCGTTCCAATGTGACGGGATGAAATGTGATGAGCGCTGATTTTTTATCCAACTTGATGCCTATGGATTCTTCGAACTCGCTTTTTGATAAAAGTTTCAAACTTTTTATGCTGTCTATTCCTATGGCCCCTACGTTGAAAGCCCTGGTCGGGTCCTCACCCATTTGGATAATCCTATCCCTATAACATGCTGTCGAAGCAAAATGGTAGTGGCTCATTTTGGTGATTGCGTGTCGGATGAACTCATCATATGCACCTTCAGTGGTTTCCCCTCCATGGATATGGGCAATTGGAATGGAAGCCACCATCGCAGCGGTAACCGCCGTTAAAATCTCTGTTCTATCGCCAAGTACAATAAGCAAGTCTGGCTTTTGTTCTGCGAGGACTTCGGCAAAACCCATTAAAGCCCTGCCCATAGATGTGGTAATGGCTTTAGCAGAATCTCCATCAAGACCATCATCTATCATGGCGTCTATTCTCAAGCCGTCCCCCTCAATTTCTTTGTAAGTATTGCCAAACTCAGGCATCAGGTGCATACCTGTAACCAGTAATTTAAGGTCAAAGTCAGTATCTTCCCTTACCGCAAAGATTAACGGTTTCAATAAACCATATTCCGCACGTGTCCCTGTGACAATAGCTATTCTTTTCATATCAAATCATCCTCCTCATAGTCCCTAAGGGCATTGGTTCCAACAATCTCGTCCCATCTCATCGGAGAAATTCCATTACCAGGCCTTTTAACAGTTAAATTTTTCTCCGTTAAAATATCCCCTTTTTTTATAGCCCTTAGAGCTACTATACTCTTTCTCGCAATAGTTTTATTCTTCATTTCGCTTGGGCTCGGCTTTTTCACCCCATCCCCTAGGGAAAGCTCTATATTCCTGATGGATTCAACCATCGCTTTAAGCTCCCCTGGTTCCAGTGAGGCTTTGTGATCAGGCCCATCCATATTCCGATCCAAGGTAAAATGCTTTTCAATCACCGTTGCGCCAAGAGCAACTGCTGCTATGGGAACCTCAATTCCAATAGTGTGGTCTGAGTAGCCTACTTGTACACCAAACTTTGACCCTATGGTAGTCATTGCATTGAGGTTAACGTCCTGCATCGGTGTTGGGTATTCCGTGTTGCAATGCAACACCGTTATGTCGGATTGCTTTGCTCCAGAGGCAATAAGAGCTTCAATTGCATTGGATATCTCTTCAAGATCTGCCATTCCGGTCGACATTACTATCGTTTTTCCCAAGCTTCCAATTTTACGCAAGTATGGCAAGTTGGTGATTTCTCCCGAAGGGATTTTAAAGAAATCCATTCCCAAATCATTTAAAAATTCTATACTCTCCAGATCAAATCCTGTAGATAGGAATTTTACCCCCTTTTCTTTGCAATGGGCAATAAGATCCAGGTGCATTTCCTTGGTCAACTCAAGCTTTTTAAGCATGGCGAGTTGCGATTCGGTGGCGTTATTGGTGTTTTCTTTTTGATAGACCGCCTTTTCGGCGTTCTTGCTTGCCAAATTGACTGCCTTGAATGTCTGGAACTTAACATAATCCACCCCAGAATCGGCGGCAACATCAATCAGTTTTTTTGCAATGTCAATCTGTCCATTATGGTTAACCCCAGCTTCTGCTATTATGATGGTTTTGCTCATGATTCTTTTGATTTCAGCATTTTACCAACCCTTAATTTACCCTCATACTCCAGCAACTCGACAAAGGAATCCTTTGTCTTAACGAGGAAAGACCCTTCCTTTGTCTTGCAAAGTATTTGCCCTGGTTTTCCTTTATAAACTGGAGCTTCAGCTATTGTCCTAACCTGATTTATCTTAATCTCATTTCCATCTAAATATGATATGGCCATTGGGCCTGGGCGGCAAATTGCCCTAACAAAGTTGAAAATTTCCCTTGAGCTTTGGTTCCAATCAATCAACTCATCCCCAATACCACGCATTCCGCAATACATCCCAACGGGATGTATGGTTTTTTGATCCACTCCTTTTACAGGGCCTTGCTGAAACATCAAAACCGCCTCCAATAAAATTTTTGCGCACTCCACGTATGCAACCTCCAATAAGGATTTATAGTTGTCTTCCTCCGTAATCGGGTATGTTCTTTGCAAAATGATATCTCCAGTATCAATTCCCTCATCCACATAATGAACTGTGATGCCAAACTCTTTCTCATCGTTTATCAAAGCCCAGTTGAGAATGTTTCGACCTCTGTAAAAAGGTAATTTGCCTGCATGGCAATTTATGGTTTTGTACTTGGGGATGTCAATAACGTTCTTTCTGAAAATTTGATTGAAGCTCATGGAGACAAACAAATCGCAATTGTAAGAGCTCACTTTTACAAGATAGTCTGAAGAGTTTACATTGGGGGTCAATATGTAGTCAATCCCATGTTTTTGGGCATATTCTTTTAAGCGGGTGTCCTTAGTGTCATATCTAGGTGTTATAAACGCAAATTCAACCAGTCCACTTGCCTGCATGTTTTCAAACGCCTGATGGGACCATGGCCCATCGGCAAAATAACCTATCTTGAGTTTTCCCATAGGAACTGTTTATTTTACTTCAATTAATCCGTCAAATCCTTGTTTGTTTAATCCATTATTACACTACTAGGGATATTGACAATGCGCTCCTCCAGCCAAACAGCATTTTCCAAATTTCCGGTTTGGGCCTTCTTGAAAATCTCCAGTCTGTTCATCAATTTCCAAACCGGCCGGGTCATTATTCCTTGGCTGTTGGTCTCCTCTAAAAATTTATTTCGTTCTTCCAATGAATCAAGAACAACTGCATTTAACCAATGGTTGGGTCTGCCTTCTTCACCAAACTCAAAAAAATCAATTTCTGAATCTTCAAAATAATTCTGGTAGTCGCGTGCCAATTTGTTTTTTTTGCTCAAATACTCAGGTAAAAGTTCCATCTGGGCGCTGCCAAGGGCCGCATTTAGGTTTGGTAATCTATAATTGTATCCTGACATATCGTGGTCATATTCCCATGCATGTGGTATTTTGGCCGTTGTTGTCATATGCTTGGCTTTCTTTGCCAAAGCTTCATCATCCGTCACTATCATCCCACCACCACCTGTTGTAATGATTTTGTTCCCGTTGAAACTAAAGGCGCCCAACAATCCAAAAGTTCCTGTGTGCTTTCTCTTATAATAACTTCCCAAAGATTCGGCTGCATCCTCAACCACGGATAGATTATATTCAGAACAAACCGACATCAACTCATCAATTTTAGCGGGAAATCCAAACGTGTGCATGGGCACAACCGCTTTAATTTTTCTTTTTGTGGTTTTATTGATACACTGACCATTTACCACTTCCGTGTTCTGGCTTAAAAACTGTTTGAGTTTTTGAGGTGATAGGCCCAGGGTTTCTTTGTCAACGTCCACGAAAACTGGATGTGCACCGATATAGCTTATGGCATTGCATGTAGCTATGAAGGTCAATGGCTGGGTAATAACCTCATCATCCCTTTCGACCCCTACCAGCAGCAGTGCTACATGAAGCGCAGCCGTGCCATTGACAGTGGCAACTGCATATTTCGATCCTGTAAACTCCGCAACCTGCCGCTCAAAACCATCAACAAATGCTCCCACACTGGAAACAAATGTTGAATCGATGCATTCCTGGACATACTTTTTTTCATTTCCCAAAAATCTGGGTTCATGGAGCGGAACAAACTCTTGTCCCCCATATAGTGTCCTTATAAATTCGATGATATTCTTAAATTTTGCCACTACATTTTATTATCCAGATATTTTCCTGTTTCCTTGTGTTCAAACTCTGGAATCATTTCAAAGAACAAATCTACAATTTCCTGTTTGTCCCAATGCTTTCTTGACTTCAATTCATAAATCTTTTTGGAGAAAAAGTTTAGTTTATCATCATTATACCGAGCATCGTTTTTTATGATGCCCAGATTTTGAAACCTATCAAGGTCCAGCTCTTCCTTGGAAGTAAAAAACTCTTCAAAATCCTTTTCCCCAGTAGTATCACTGGCAACAAAAAGACATGGCCATTTTCCCTCTTGTGGTAAAATCTCCATCAACTCCCTGGCTTCATCCTCATTTTTACATTCAAACGCGTCAAATCCGAGTTGTTTCAAATACTTTACGGCTATGTCCGAAAAAGTAGTCAAATGAAGTTCCTCACTGAGCTTAGGGAAAAATATATCCCTGTTTTCCCCAAATATGCTCGACATCAGACACAACTCTCCCGATTCCTTCGGGGTTACAAAAAACCTTCTGACATCATTGGGAGCCACTATAGGCTGTTGTTTTTTTATGCGTTGATCAAAACCATGAAGTAGAGATCCATCCGAAAAAGCTACATTGGCGAATCTTGCGGTGGATATTTCAATCTCCAGGCTCCTCCGCATCAGAAACATTTCCATTATCCTTTTGGAAGCCCCCATCATATTAACCGGGTTGGCGGCCTTGTCCGTAGAAACACAAAAGTATTTTTTTGATTTCTTATCTATTGCTTGCTGAAGTGTTTTCTCGGTATTCAGAATGTTAACTGAGATCATTCTCATGAGTGTATATGGGTCTTTTTCGCTCCGAACATGCTTCAATGCAGATAGGTTCAACACATAATCATACTTTCCGTCGTTTTCTATAAAAGCGTCGTACTCCTCTGAAGAAATGTCTAAGGCAAATGTCTTGAAGTCTCCTGTTATATAGCCGTATGAGCTTCTTATATCCCTTACAAGTTCAACCAAATTATTTTCACTTATATCGACTACGTGTAACTTTAAAGGGTTCCTTTTGAAAATTTCCTTGGCTGTTGCCTGACCTATTGACCCCGCACCTCCAATAACCAGAAATGACGATGAAGAAACTATGCGTTTTAGGTCTTTTTCATGATTCTCAATATCGGTTTGGAACAATTCTTTGCTTCTTCCAATCAACCTTAATACATCCATTTATACATGTGTTTGTAACCTCACAACACTAGGCATTGTACCTAAATATCGTGCTTCAAAAAAGCAATTATCAAAAGCTTTTTCCAGTGGTTCATTTTGAAGTATAAACTTAAACACTTTACATCAATTATCATTAGGTGTAATCTAAGTTTCCATGTATTTGACATATTTCATCCTTTGGGCATTTACCAAGGATCCCAAAAATGGTTTTTTCCAAATGTTACGGCCTGGAATCCTTTTGGAACATGCATCCAGCAGGACCTTGTTTGTTAGAAAAGAAAGCAATGCACAATCATTGAACTAAACTTGGACCAAAAACCTCAGCTCCCTTAAAATTTCTGCTGATTACATTGACTCTTTTTTGCGCAAGAAATCTATTGCACAAGATAATTTTAAAAAATCATGACATGATCAAACAATCATTCCCGCCGCAACAGTTTCGTTGGTTGCATCGTCCACCAGAACTATGCTCCCCGTGGTTCGGTTTTCCCTGTAATTATCTACAAGCAAAGGTTTGGTAGTCCTGATTTTCACCTTACAAATATCGTTCATGCCTATTTCAATGTCCTCAGAGCCTCGATTCAAGGTGTTTATATCTATTTTATAGATAATCTCCTTTATCATCGCTTTCTGTTCATTTGAAGTATGCTTGATGGTATACTTGGCTCGAGGCTTGGCCGGACTATTGTTCAACCAGCATAGCATGACTTCAATGTCCTGTAATGATTCTGGTTTATTGTTCGACCGAACAATCATATCTCCTCTACTAATGTCTATATCGTCCTCAAGGGTTATGGAAACTGACATTGGGGCAAAAGCCTCTTCGACTTCTCCGGAAAAAGTGTCTATGGTCTTGATTTTGGAAGTAAATCCCGATGGCATTACGGTTACCTCATCCCCTTTTCGAAAAATTCCCCCAGCCACTCTTCCAGCATACCCTCTATAGTCCCTAAAGGACTCGCTTTGCGGTCTAAGAATGTTTTGTACCGGGAATCTGGCATCCACCTTGTTGATGTCGCTACTAATGTGCATGGTTTCCAAGGTATGCAACAATGGGGCCCCCTGGTACCAGGCCATATTTTCGGATCGGTTGACCACATTATCCCCCAAAAGGGCGCTTATGGGTATAAATCGGACGTCCCTGACCAACATTTTCGAAGAAAATTCCTCAAATTGGGCAATTACATTGTTGTATACCTCCTCAGAGAAATCTACAAGATCCATTTTATTGATGCACACGATCACATGGGGAATTTGCAACAATGATGCAATAAATGCGTGCCTTTTTGTTTGTTCAATAACACCATGCCTGGCATCTACCAAAATGATAGCAGCATTCGCAGTGGAGGCGCCGGTCACCATGTTTCGGGTATATTGAATATGCCCAGGGGTATCCGCTATTATGAACTTGCGCTTGGGCGTGGTGAAGTAGCGGTAGGCCACATCTATGGTGATTCCCTGTTCCCGTTCGTCGCGCAGACCATCTGTAAAAAGTGCCAAATCCACACCATCATGACCTTTTTTCTTACTGGTATTTTCGATGGCTTCCAACTGGTCCTCAAAAATGGACTTGGAGTCATAAAGCAATCGTCCTATCAAGGTGCTTTTTCCATCATCAACACTACCTGCAGTAGTAAAACGTAAAAGTTGATTGTTATCCAACATAAGCTTCTAAAAATATCCTTGTTTTTTCCTGTCTTCCATCGCCGTTTCAGAACGTTTGTCATCAGTTCTGTTGCCCCGTTCGGTCTGTCTCATAGCAGATACTTCCTGCGCTATTTTTTCAACGGTATCGGCATCCGATTCTATTCCTCCCGTAATGGTAATGTCACCAAGGGTTCTAAAGCGTATTTTTTTTATCAGCACTTCCTCTCCGTCTTCCAGTTTGAGAAACTCGGAATTTGGAATCCAAGAATTGTTCCTCCAAACGACTTCCCTTTCGTGCGCGAAATACAGTGATGGTATCTCAATCTGTTCCCTTTTGATGTAATTCCATACATCCATTTCGGTCCAATTACTAATTGGAAATACACGGAAATGCTCTCCCTCAAAATGTTTTCCGTTGAAGATGTTCCATAGTTCTGGTCGCTGGTTCTTTGGGTCCCATTGTCCAAAGTCATCCCTATGCGAGAAAAACCGTTCCTTGGCACGGGCCTTTTCCTCGTCTCTTCTCCCCCCGCCGATTGCACAGTCGACCTTATGATGCTCAATGGCATCCAATAAAGTGGTAATCTGAAGCGCATTCCTAGTGGCGTTTTTGCCTTTTTCCTCGGCCACTCTTCCTTGGTCTATGGATTCTTGAACAGAGCCGACAATAAGTCTAACGCCTAGGCTTTCAATAAGATCATCCCTGAACTTTATGGTCTCGGGAAAATTATGTCCCGTATCCACGTGCATCAATGCGAAAGGAATCTTACTGGGATAAAACGCCTTGCGGGCCAAATGGGTGACCACAATGGAATCCTTGCCTCCACTAAACAGTATCACCGGATTTTGGAACTGGGCCCAAACTTCACGAAGGACAAATATGGCCTCCGATTCAAGCTCATCTAAATAGTTCAAATAATACTTGCTCACTTCAACAGTAATTTAGGTTGAATCAATTCATATATCTTTTTGATGGACTCTTCTATAGAGTCTTTCTCTGTTAGAACAATATCAGGGTGCAAAGGTACTTCATAAGGACTGGATATCCCGGTCATATCCTTTATTTCTCCTTTCCTTGCTTTTTCATATAGGCCTTTCACATCCCTTCTTTCACATTCCTCCAAACTGGTGTTCACAAAAACTTCTACATAGTTTTTCTTGCCCACAATATTTTTTATAACATTCCTGTCTTTCTCATAGGGAGCCACAAAAGCTGCCAAAACCACAATTCCAACGTCCACAAAAAGATTGGCCAATTCTCCAATTCTGCGATTGTTCTCCGATCGGTCCTCAGCAGAAAAGCTCAAGTCTTTATTTAGCCCACTTCGCACATTGTCCCCGTCCAAAATATAGGTCTTGATGTTGTTCCCAAATAATTTTTGCTCCAACGCATTGGCAATTGTTGACTTTCCCGATCCAGAAAGTCCGGTAAAGAAAATTAGAAAGGAATTGTGCCCATTGGCCTTTCTACGTTCTTTTACCCCTATTTTATAATCATATTTTATGATGTTCTTCTCCATCTTTTTGCTCTGTTTCTGATGTCAAGTCCATAGTTGATTCTATACCATGCCCTTTCATGATAATAGTACAGCACCATTTTGGTTATAACTTCCGCCAAACCAATCTTCAATCCGGTCCAAGGGTTTCCAGATATAATCCAGGACAGAACTATCGTATCTAGGGTTCCGAGGATTCTCCATGTGATTGTTTTTAGAATATGTCTTCTTCTGCTGTCCCCAATGCCTATTTTTATCCATGCACGCTCATGAAGATAATAGAGCACCATTTTGGTAATGACCTCGGCCACTCCTATTTTAAGACCCGTGAACGGATTTCCGGTAATCGCCCAAGACAAAATGATGGTGTCCAAAGTACCCACCAATCTCCATGTTACGGTTTTAGCCAAGTGCCTCTTATATGATACTTTTTGCGGCATTTAATGAACTAAAAAGAAAGGGTTAAGTAAATTCTCTTTGTTGTACGTGAGTTCGTTTTTGGTTTCCCAGTTTTCTACCTTATATCCCAAGGCCTTGCAAATGGCATGGCCCGCGGCCGTATCCCATTCCATTGTTGGCGCAAATCTTGGGTATACATCGGCTTTACCCTCAGCAACAAGGCAAAATTTGAACGAACTGCCTTTTGATACTACGGATACTTCTATTTGTTCTTTTTCCAGATCTCTAATGAATTCTTCCGTTTTATCATTCATATGGGAACGACTTCCAACCACGCGCATAACATTATTTGTTACGTTCATAGCCGAGATTTGGTTTTTAGATGAAAAAAGATTTTCGGGCAGTTCCTCAATCTTGTCCACAATGATTTTATAGCTAGCTCTTTCTTTCACATTTGCAAAATATAATTCCTTGGTGACCGGGGCATAAATGACCCCTAAAATCGGCTCCCCTTTGCTAATTAGAGCGATATTTACGGTAAACTCTCCATTTTTTTTGATAAACTCCTTGGTTCCGTCCAGAGGATCGACCATCCAACAGAGTTCCCAATTTTTTCTGACCTGGTAATCAATTGTTTTGTTCTCTTCGCTGATTATGGGCATCTGTGTCTTTTTCAAATATGAAAGTATAACCTCATTGGCATCCTTATCGGCCTTTGTCAAAGGTGAATCATCCTTTTTATGGACCGTTTCAAAATCTGAGGACTCGTATACTTTCATGATTGCCTTTCCTGCATCTACCGAGGCAAGAATTGCTGTCTCAAGGTTTTTGATCAAATCTTTGCTCTCCATTGGGTGGTTCATAGTTATCTAACTCTATTTTTATTTTTCCAAGTTGTCCTTATTGGAAAGTATAATTTGGTCTTTTTCCATTTTCCAGTCAATCCCAAGTGATTCATCACTATACATAATACTCCCCTCAGAGTCTTTGTTATAATAATTGTCACATTTATAGAACAACCGTGCCGTTTCGCTCAAGGTCAAAAACCCATGGGCAAATCCCTTGGGAACAAACAATAGTTTCTTGTTTTCCCCGCTTAACTCCAATGACAAATGTTGGCCAAAGGTCTCCGAATTTTTACGCAGGTCAACCACCACATCCTGTACTTTTCCATGAAGTACCGAAACCAGCTTAGCCTGGGCATGTTCGCCTTTTTGATAATGCAGTCCACGAAGAACTCCTTTCTTTGAAAAGGATATGTTGTCCTGTACAAAGTTCACCTCCTGTGCAATGGCCTCACAAAAGGCCTTATGGTTGTGGATTTCAAAGAAATATCCCCTTTCATCATAATGGATTTCGGGCTCCAAAATGAAGCATCCCTTCAATTTTGTTTCAGTTGCCTTTATCATGCTTCATTGTTCAAAATGCCCAGTAGCCGCTTGCCATAGCCACTTTTCATCAGTGGGCGGGCCAATTGTTTGAAATGTTCTCTGGTAATATAGCCCATTTCGTATGCCGCCACCTCAATGGAGCCTATGATTGTTCCCTGTCTTTCTTCAATAACCTCGACAAATTGAGATGCCTGCATCAGGGCCTGAAAAGTTCCCGTATCCAACCAAGCCGTTCCTCTGTCCAAAATACTGACCTGGAGTCTTCCCTTTTGTAGATAGGCTTTGTTAACATCTGTGATCTCCAATTCTCCCCGATCACTTGGTTCAATACTTTTAGCAATGGAAACAACTTCATTATCATAAAAATAGATTCCCGGGACCACGTAGTTTGACTTTGGTTTTTCGGGTTTTTCCGCTATGCTGATGACCATGCCGTTTTTGTCAAACTCTACCACACCGTATCGTTGCGGATCATTGACCCGGTATGCGTATATGATGCCACCGTCGGGGTCATTGTTGGATTGAAGCGACTTGGATAGGCCTGCACCGTAAAAAATATTATCGCCAAGGACAAGTGCTACTTTATCAGTTCCTATAAAATCGGCCCCAATAATAAATGCCTCCGCCAACCCATTCGGTTTTTCTTGCACTGCATAAGAAAAATAGCATCCATATTTTTCACCATCACCAAGAAGATCTTGGAATAGGGGCAGGTCTTTCTTGGTGGAAATGATCAATATTTCCCTTATTCCAGCATACATCAATGTCGACAAGGGGTAATATATCATAGGTTTATCATATATAGGCATCAGCTGCTTGCTTACCGATAAGGTAAGCGGGTGCAATCTGCTCCCTGTCCCTCCTGCCAATACAATTCCTTTCATTTATTGAGTTGTTGATACTGTTTTTTATAATATTCTTTATACTCCCCTGACGTTACATGATTTAACCAATCTTGATTGGTCAAATACCACTCGATGGTTTGCCCTAGACCCTGCTCGAATGTTACGGTTGGCGACCACCCCAATTCGTTTTTTATTTTCGAGGCATCGATTGCATATCTTAGGTCATGGCCAGGTCGATCTTGTACATAGATGATCAACTTTTCAAAGGAACCCTCCTCCCTGTTGAGTTTTTTCTCCATCAAGCGGCACAATAACCTAGTCAGGTCAATATTCTTCCATTCATTAAATCCACCAACATTATAGGTTTCCCCCTTTTCGCCTTTATGGAAAATTAAATCAATGGCCTTTGCATGGTCCATAACATAAAGCCAATCCCTTGTATAATTACCATCGCCATAAACGGGCAGTGATTTGTTATGGAGAATATTGTTGATGAACAATGGAATTAATTTCTCAGGAAACTGATTGGGTCCATAATTATTGGAGCAGTTTGATATCACATAGGGAAGTCCATAGGTTTCTCCATAGGCCCTTACAAAATGGTCGGAGCTTGCCTTGGACGCCGAATAGGGTGATCTAGGAGAATATGGGGTGGTCTCCGAAAAAAAACCTGTTTCTCCCAAGGTGCCGTAAACCTCATCTGTGCTAATATGATAAAATCTAAAGCTTGGGTTTCCATTAGCTAATTTCAAGGAGGCGTTCAACAAATTCACCGTTCCAATCACATTGGTCTTCACAAAGGCCATGGGGTCCGTTATTGATCTATCCACGTGCGATTCTGCAGCCAAATGGATTATGCCATCAAACTTTGTTTTGGAAAAAAGATCAGTTATAAATTCGGAGTCCGTAATATCTCCCTTGATAAAAGTATAGTTCGGAGCATTCTCGATATCCTTGAGATTCTCCAGATTACCTGCATAGGTTAGTTTGTCCAAGTTATAAACCTGATATTCTTGGTATGTTTCTACAAATTGTCTTACAACATGTGAGCCTATAAAGCCAGCTCCCCCAGTAATTAATATTTTCTTCGGGATACGTTTTCCCATGGAAGGCTATTTGAGATTAATGGTGTGTTGTTTTTCCTCTTGGACTATACTTATTCAAGAAAGAACACTGTTCTTGGGCCTACGGGCAAAGGTATGATAATTCCTATCCAAAATCAGCTTTGCTGTGTCGGCCAACTTGTTTTCCTGCAAAATTTTTTTGGCAAAATCATACCATGACATTGCATTGCCATCACTAAAGTGATATGTTCCAAATGGCTTATTACCCATCAGAATTTCATTCAATAAAAACCGAGATAAATTATCAGTCTCTGTGGGCGTGCCAATTTGCATATCAGTAATTCGTAGTTCTTCTCCGGCTCTGGCCTTATTGACCACGGTTCTATAAAAATTGTGTCCGTATTTCTTGCTATATAGCCAGGATGTCCGCACTATGTAATGGTTGGGCAAAAGGGTCCTAATGTATTCTTCCCCTTTCAGTTTGGATTTACCATATTCGTTAATGGGGTTTGGTATGTCTTGAATGGTGTACGCCCCTTCCTTCTCTCCATCAAAGACGTAATCCGTAGAAATATGTACCAATATGGTTTTACTTTGTTTGCAGGCCAGGGCCAGGTTTTTGACTCCCTCTGAATTTATTTCAAAGGCCCTATCCGGCTTTTGTTCAGCCTTTTCAACATCAGTATAGGCCGCACAGTTGATGCAGTAGTCATATAGATTTGAACCCAATTCCAGATTCACTTTGTTTTTATCAACAATGTCTACTTCGTCCAATCCCTTAAAGGAGAATACGATATCCTTTGTTTCAAAAGCATATTCTTGCAAGGTCTGTCCCAGTTGACCTTTTGATCCGGTAACCAATACCTTTTTCATCTGAGCGTGCGGGTGTCTAACCCTTTTCTAGTTCCAACGCTTTTCTGTTAAGGTAGCGCAGAAAAGACAACACAAAGAAAAGGGAAACCAAAATAGTTGGAATCAACACGATTTTCTTTCCAAATAAAGGCTTTATCGATTTGTGGGGCTTTCCAAAATTAACGATACTCAACGTGGCGGATTGTGCCTTGAGCTCCATTCTTTTGGTCTGAATCTCTTGAATCATTCTGTTTTTTAGATTCAGCAATGCGCCTACGTTTAGCTCGTCCTCATTTTCAAGGACAATTTTACCGACTTCTGAACTTTGCGAGTTTGTTTTCATACTTCGAGTATACTCAGCTATAAGCGTGTCTATTTGCGCAATGGAACTTTCATTTCTTTCAATGGTTTCCAGTGCGTTCTTTGTTTGAATCGAAATCAATTCATTAAAATATGCATTGGAATTGATATATTCCATCAATTTTTGCGCTACGACATTCCCTTTTTCACTTTTGTAAAAGAACGTAATTCTGTGGTGCAGTTCTGTGTTTTTCAATAATTCTTCCCGCAATACATCAGCAATCAAATCAGTGTCCTCGAACTTTTGAAGCACCTCCAAATATTCCAGCTCCATATCGGCTGTCTTTGCGTCTTCCTTAACGGGCTCAATTGAAATTTCGAATCCTTTTGTATCATCAATCGCTATTCCCATTTCATTGAAGAAGGATTCGTTCTTATCCTTTAGATTGACCGCTATTTCATCCACGATATCATACAGGTAATCCTTGCTTTCCAAATTGGGTTTGACTATGACATCCAACTGCTGTTTTTCCTCGCTAATGAACTTTAAGCCAAAGCCTATCAAAGCGCCGATAATGGCCAAACTGATAAGAATTATTGCATTCTTTTTTAAATACAGAAAAACTCGCAGAAAGAAATTCCCAAGCTTATTGACCCCTCTTCCAATCATTTGAAACAGTTGTCCCAAATCTATTTCGTCTGACGTGTTCTGATTTACTGGTTGGTCTGCCATTTTATGATTCAAATATTTGTTTTAGAATTCTGTCGGTTATCAGATAGGTTGGTTTCACACCTGTGGTACCCAAACCTCCTGAGGCAAGTGTGCTGCCTGTCTCTAGGGGATTGTCCGATGCATAATACGCATATCTGACCTTCACGTCCTTTTTGATGCTCTTTCTTATTTTGGAGGCTGATTGAATCGCCTTCTGATAGTGCACTCCTTCCATTTCCAGGCCTATGACATTCCAGGTAGACTGATGAAAAAATCGGAGAATGTCCTTGTTCTGCAAGGAAGTTCCCAAGACTGTGACCATGGTTCCTTCCATAACCTTTAGTCCGTTGCTCTCAAAATCCTTGGCACTCAGTTCATTATGAAAAGGGTAGTTGTCGGCCGTTCCTTCAAAAATATGGGCAGACGGTATCATTAAATCTCCTTTTCCTCCTTCCAAAATTCCAGCTTTGCCCATAATGGAAATGGAATGTACGTTTAAAAACTTTTTTTGTCCGTTCTCCTCCATGGGCTTCAACAACTCATCTATCGTTTCATAGGCTTGTTCCCCAAAAGCATAGTCCATAACAAAGATAACGGGTTTTTCCTCATCGGAAATACCTTCTGGATGCTCATAGCAACATGTGTCCTCTCCAAATTTAGCAGAATCAAAAATTTGAACATCAATGTTTGCTCCACTCATGTCGTCGATAAAAAGCATCCCATTTTTTTTCCCAATGGATTCTATTTTATTTCGAAGGACTTCATTTTTGGGGGAACTCAGGGCTTCAAAAATTTCCAATGATTTTGAATTGGGAAATTCCTTGGCCAATGCTTTTTTGGCGAACAGCGAATTCATTACACTGTGCATATTGGCGCTGATAATATGTATCGGTCTGTTTAATAGCTTCTTTTCAGCAAGTGTCTTCTTTATTTTATAAGCCCAGCGCTCGCCGTGAATATGATGCCCCAGTCTTTCGCGCAACAAGGGGCTAAAAGTGATAGTGCGCTTATTACCAGTGGTTTCTTCCTCAATAGCCAACTTGCCAAGCCAGTGCACAACACTTAAAAATCTGTCGGGATTGTCCGATTTTTCCAGCTTCTGTTGCATTTCAACAACCTCATCAAAGGTCCTGCCCAAAATATTGGCGGTATGAATCATGGCAACTTCCCGTTCGGCCCCGTTTTTCTTTTTCTGATTCAGAAACTGTGTCAATTTTTCCCAATCTCTTATTGTGGCATTTCCGTCTTCCACCAAAACCCTATTGCTGATTTTACCTGACTCTATGAACAAAAATGTGAGGTGGGTAAGGATATCATAAATATCACTTCTCCCCCGGGTTATCTCGATGTTCATTTGCTCATCGTCAATTCGATAGCAATTTCTTCTTCGCTTGGGAGGGATTATGGGCTTTAGGTGTGATTTGGAAAAGCCCTCATCTGAGGTCAGATTGATAAAGCGGCACTGTTCGATGCCTTCTGGCAAACGTTCCAAAACATAGATGAGTCCATTCAGTTCGGCCCGTTGTTCAGCTACCGAACCATAAATTTCAGGCCTCAATACCAAAAGGGCGTCCCTGAGGGCATTCCCCGAAACTCCGGATGGCTTGTAGAATCCCCGGTTGAGCAAATGCCTCATGGTGATGTACAAACGTTCTATCGCATTGGTGGACTCCTGTGCCCTTGTGGGCTGTTTTACTTCTGAAACCATAAATAACTTCGGTCAAAAATACATGAATTCCTGTGAAACAGGAACAATTTCGCCCTGCCTAAATTTTGAAAGGTTGGAGTCCATCAGCCACTTTACGGTCGTTGGAGAGTCTTTGTACCTTGTTTTGTCCACCCAATTTGCCAATAGTCTTCATGTATTCTTGAAAGCCTCCGGGTTTTATCGGTGTAATTTTTAGTGGTTGAAGAATACTTCCAGAGATCAAGTCGAAATAATAACTGTTTTGTTTTTGCATACTCTCTTCCATCAACTTGGAAAATTGTTCGGAATTGGATGGTTCTCTTTCAAATTCAATGAACCATTCGTGATAGGGCAATTGCTCTCCCTCCGGATTGGTTCGAGGGGCAACCGTAAATTCGTTCACTAAGGCATCGGTGTGCTCAACAGCTGTTTGTAGTGCCTCTTCAACTTCCTTGGCAATAACGTGCTCCCCAAAGGCGGATATAAAATGTTTTATTCTGCCAGATACGACAATTCTGTAAGGGTTTGTAGAAACAAACCGAACGGTATCGCCTAGATTGTAAGCCCATAGCCCGGCATCGGTAGAAATAACCATGGCGTAGTCTATATCTGGTTTAACATCACCAATGGTCAACCTTCTTGGGTTCTCATCAAAAAATTCATCTGCTTTGATAAATTCATAAAAAATGCCAGAATTCAACAAGAGGAGCATTCCTTTCTCTTTTTGTGAATCTTGATAAGCAAAAAAACCTTCGCTGGCAGGGAAAAGTTCTATACTGTCCACTTTTCTGCCTATCAAGTTCTCGAATTTGGCACGGTATGGTTCGTAATTAACACCTCCATAAATAAAAAGTTGAAAGTTTTTAAACAGACTTCCTACTTTCATGCCTGTCTTGGCGTTCAATTTTTCGAAATACATTTGAACCCAAGACGGGATGCCGGCAATGACCGTCATATTTTCATCCTTTGTTTCTTCAATGATCTTGTCCACCTTGGTTTCCCAATCTTCAATGCAATTGGTTTCCCAGCTGGGGAGTCGGTTCTTTTGCAGATAGTTGGGAACATAATGCGCGGATATCCCGGAGAGTCTTCCCAGTTTTATCCCTCCTTTTTCTTCCAACACCGGACTTCCCTGCAAAAAAATCATCTTGCCGTCCACAAAATTGGCATTTTTGGTTTCATGGATGTAGCTCAAGATGGCATTGCGCGATGCTTCAACTTGATGCTTTATGGACACTTTTGTAATTGGAATGTATTTTGCACCCGATGTAGTACCGGAAGTCTTGGCAAAATAAATGGGTTTTCCGGGCCAGAGCACATCCTCCGTTCCATCAATAATTTGTTGAATGTAGCCTTTCAATTGCTCATAATCCCTCACTGGTACTTTGCTTACAAAGTCAGTATGGGTACTGATGTTGTCAAAGTCATGTGCTTCACCAAATTTGGTGTTTCGTGCATTTTTAATTAGGCTTAGAAACACTTTTTGTTGGGTTACCAAGGGGTTATTGACCCATTTTGCCGTTTTACGGGCAATTCTTTTGGCAAAAAGCTTTGCTGCTAGTGCTTTAAGTGACATGCTCTAATTAAAGTCAATGTAGTTCAATGGATCAACGGGCTTTCCCTCTCTCCATAGCTCAAAATGCAAATGCGCTCCTGTGGTAAGTTCTCCCGTATTGCCAACAGATGCAATTACTTCGCCGGCACGAACCCTTTCGCCTTGTGATTTGGTTAAGGAGCCGTTGTGTTTATATACCGATGTCAGCCCATCACGATGTTCTACAATTATAACATACCCGGTTTGGGAAGTCCATTCGGAAAAGAGTACCGTTCCATCTGCAATTGACTTAACCGGTGTATCCTTAGGAGCCACCACGTCCACAGCATAGTGCTTGGTCTTAGGGTCAAATCCCTGGGACAATGTTCCTCTCACGGGCGAGAAAAGTAAATTTTCTACATTGTCGATGTTGCGTTCAAAAAGGTTGTACTTGTCCTCCAATTCCACTTCCTGACGTAAAAGAAGGTCCTGGCGAATTGGCGTCAAGTCTACTGTTGAGGGGTCCAATTTGTACTTTTCAAAGAGGGAGTCCCGATTCATTTCATTATTTTCAATGTCCCCTCGAAGTACCATGCGAACATTATCAAGATACCTGTTGGTATAATTCAATACAGTGACCAAAGAATCCGTTTTATAGGTCAATTCTGTGGCCTGCCGCTTCAGTTTAGTGGACGAATACCCTGGAATATACTCTCTAAGTGGGGTAAAAGCGATAATCAGTGTGGTAATACCTATTAGCGCAATGATGAAGAGTGTCCCGGTCACAAAAACATTCAATCGGCTCAACTTAAAAGAAATCTTTTCCTCAAAAGTGCTTTCATTGAGAATGACCAACCGATACTTGTGCAGTAGTTTTCGTTTTATTTCCTTTCGCTTCCTGCCTTTTTTTGCCATAATGAGCAAAGATAACCCTAGATTTTAATTTTGGTGTTAAGCATTTTAAAAATCACCCATCAATTATAGCAAGTGCTAAACTAATTGCAATGCTAATTTTAGTTAATTGCGTGCTACCTACGGTTCTTTTTAGTAATTTTACCTTTCATTTAAGGAATATAGTGTATGATTGCTCAAACTATTTTATTAGGAATGCTCGGACCCTGGCAGATTGTGCTTATCGTAGTTGTAGTTCTCTTGCTCTTCGGGGGCAAAAAGATTCCTGAGCTGATGAGAGGCCTGGGCAGCGGTATCAAAGAATTTAAAGACGCTTCCAAAGAGGATGAAAAAATAGAGGAAGGCAAAGAATCGAAGTCCTAAGTTTTTCAAGTTTAAGCACGCAATAACCCCCTATTAATAAAGGGCTTATCGATGAAAAACCACATTTTTTAAGTGTACACGCCATAATTTCATCCTTTCACAACAAAAAATTATTCCCCACCCTGCCATATTCTATTTTTGCTTTGTAACTGAATGTTAAGCTCTTTTTGCTTAGCCTCCAAATAATCTTTCGGGATTGTTTGCGCAGACAGAGTATTTAATGAAACAACTCGTTTTATTCTTTTTTTTGCTATGTGCCTTGGGTATCAGGTCACAAGAGATTGCTCTTGTTGACACGAATGATATGGCAATAGATATCCTTAAAAAAAGCAAAGATTCTACAAAAGACACTGTATATTCCGACAAGCTCGAACATCTTGGGAGAAGAAAACTGCAACAATACTTGCGAAAAAAGGGTGTAACCACCAAACTTATTGAAAGGGGGAATGAGTACTTTGATAAAATGTGGTATGCAGAGGCGGCCCGCATTTATGACATTGTTCTCGAGCAAAGCGATGTGCCACATACCTATCAACTCCTTTCCAAAGCGGGTGATTCACACTATTACAGCGGTAATATGGAGAAATCGTATAAATGGTATCACCAGTTATATGAGCTCTACAAGACGGAAATTTCAGCAGACAAGTTTTTTAGATACGCCCACGTCCTTAAAGGTACAGGGCGCTATAGAAGAGCCGCCAAGCTTACCGAACTTTTTAATGGGGCCAACCAAGGCGCATTCGGAGAAAGGGAGGAGATAAATACTTGGAAAGGGCCTGCATTGGTGGAAATCAAGAATATGGCCATCAATTCCCAATATTCGGATTTCTCTCCTATGTTTCATAAGGATTCCAGCGTTGTATATGCCTCTGCCAAGGATTCTTCTTTTATAACCACACGGAAATATCGATGGACCAATCAACCCTTCCTAGATCTTTATGTGGCGAGGGCTAATGAAGAAAGCGAACAGTTGACACATCCGAAGAAATTCTCTAAGAACATTAACACCAAGTACCATGAGGCCTCGGTTGCCTTTTCACCCGACCAGAAAACCATCTATTTTACTCGAAACAATTACAAAAAAAAGCTGAAAAGGGGGAAAAATGGTATTAATCACTTAAAAATATACCGTTCAAGATATATTGATGGAGCCTGGGAGGAAGCCGTGGAGGTTCCTTTCAATAGTGAAGATTATTCAACGGGGCATCCTTCCATAAGCCCAGATGGTAAAAAGCTGTATTTTGTCTCCGATAGGCCTGGTGGCTATGGCCAAACGGATATCTACATGGTTGATGTGCTGGAAGACGGCCAGTTTTCCGAACCTGAAAATTTAGGAAGGACCGTCAATACGGACAAAAAAGAAATGTTTCCCTATATCACCGATAATGCATTGTACTTTTCTTCTGACAGAAACATGGGCATGGGAGGGCTGGATATTTACAAAGCGGACCATGTGGATGGAATCTTTGGCGTGGGAATCAATTTAGGGGAACCGATCAACAGTAATCGGGATGATTTTTCATATATAGTTGATGCCAGAGGAGAAAAGGGATATTTTGCATCCAACAGAAAAGGAGGAAAAGGTGACGATGACATCTATTCCTTTAAGTATCTAGAGAATCTTAACGCCATCTCAGGTCATGTTAGCGATGAAAAAACCGGAGACACTATTCCTGATGCCTTAGTGCAACTGTTCAATAAAGACCAGGTTCAAATAGCCGAGGTGCGCACATCAAAAGACGGAAGTTTCAAGTTTGAAAAACTGAAACCAAGAACAGGTTACGTTGTTAAAACGTTCAAGAAGGGATATTTTGATGCGGTCCAAAATGTGGATACACAAAACAACATTAATGTTGAAATATCTCCATCATTAATGCCCTTAAAAGAAATCATCAAAGAAGACAAAGGGGTTTTAAAACTAGAAACTGAAACCATTTATTTTGATTTTGATAGGTTCTACATAAAACCCGAAGCAGCAAAGGAGTTAAACAAATTGGTGGCCGTAATGCGGGAATATGAGGATATAGTAATTAAAATTGAATCCCATACCGATGCCATTGGTCGCAAGACCTATAACAAATATCTTTCGGACAAACGTGCCAAGTCCACCAGAGACTACATTATTGCTCAGGGCATAGACCCTTCTAGAATACAAAGTGCCATTGGCTATGGCGAAGAGCGCTTGTTGAATGACTGCTCAGATGGTATACGCTGTGGACGAAGTCAACACCAAGAAAACAGACGATCGGAATTCATCATCGTATCTCAATAAGCCCTGCTTTCTGAATCTCCTTCTGCAATTCAATAATGCAGCACATCGATAAAACCTTCGATATATTGCATTTCAATCCCTGCATTATAACCCAGAAATGTGTTGCTTAATGGAGTTTTTTTCTGGGGGAAAGTTTTCGTCGTCCTTTTTTTGTCTTTCATCCCATTCTTTTTCAATGACAATTTCATTACCCAATCTTTGTAATGTCTTTAAATCTTAAAATCAGAAATATGAGAAAATTATTACTTGTAAGAGAAATTTATTTAGATGCTTTCCGAAATTTGGGGCATATCGTTATAGAAAAATATTTTAAGGCGTTTGCCTGGTTTAGCTTTGTTATGTTTTTCATAGTGCTTTACGCCTTTGTGTACAGACTAGCTACCGGCTTTGCCTTTGACTAAAACGCTTTAAGCATTTAAAGAACGGAAAAGCCCAGAGATTGTCCTCTGGGCTTTTTTGATTTTATAGATTACCAAATTCCTATTTATGGGCTAACGTTGAAATCCACGGTTTTAAGGATGGCCTCCAACTCAAACATATAATCCCTTTTTTCCTGTGAAGGGGCAAAGGTAAACCCTTCCAATACCAGCTTGCGGTCGTTCTCCTCATCATTTATGATATAAGTCAAAAAGGGGCCTGCCATGGGGTATCCGTGTATTTCCCATATTCCCCTGACTTCTGCTGCTTTTTTCCCTTTGATTCTGGCAGGAAAAACATACGGGGCAAATGCTTTTTCGGTTACCATATAGGTGTTCTCGTAGGGCCCTGGCACGTACTTCTTTCCAATGGAGTCCCTCATTTGAACGATATCTTGTACAAACGTAGAATCGTTGGTGAAACTGTTTCCTGGCATTGCATAGGCGACAATATTCATGGTTCCCCTGGGAATCTGAATATCCATCCAAACAAAATTCTTGTCCCGCTTTCCTACCTTATACAAGGATGGGACTTTGAGTTTAATCCCCAGTTCCTCTAGCAAGGCGTTGTCCTTGCTCAAGGAACGTGTAAATCTTCGTTGCGCCTCCTCAATCTCTGTTTTTTTAAATGAGGCAATCGCCATTGCAGCCAACGAATCAACACCTTGGGCCAAATCGTTTTGTGTTTTCCCTTTTACCACAGCTACTTTCTGTGGCTTAGCATAAACATCTGATTTAATGTGGGCCAGCGTGGTAGTGTCGCGCTCCACAAAAAGAACAGATCTAGAATAGGTCGTTGCACCTTTGAACACTTGTGGAGGAATCTGTGTGATCGTAAACTTGGGTTCTCCCTGAGGAAGCCCCCGGACAGGAGCGGCAAAATGCTCGCGTATTCTATCACCAACCTCACCTTTCCAAAGCTCAGTATCCATAACCACCATCAAGGAATTGATGCCCCCGGTTGAGGGTGGAAGAAATCTTTGTTTGGGTCCTGTGTCCTTACAAGACCAAAGCACCACCAATAGAAGGGTGCATAGTGTTCCAATTTTTTTCATGTTAAGCTAAATTTACGAAGAACAATCGCACAATTTAAGTTTTGTGCCCGGTTTTAGGTTATTGCTACTAAGACCGTTCCATTTTCGCAAATTTTCTATGGTAATCCCGGGATATTTTCTTGAAATGGTCCATAATGAATCGCCTGGTTGTACCGTGTGTACTTTTGAACTGCCGGCCACTGCTCCGGTGGATGATTTGGAAGTTGATGTTTGGGCAACACTTCGTTTTGGGACATAAGGTTTTCTTGGGAATATAGTGAGTCGTTGTCCAATGCGCAAGTTATTGCTTCGTAATCCATTCCATCTTTTTATTTGACTTACTCCAACACCGTACCGTTCTGCAATTTTCCCCAAATAGTCGCCACTTCTGACTTTATAACGGATTCGGTCCTTGGACTCCACATATTCTGGCAGTGGTTTTTCCAGCGAATCCATTTCTTTTTTTACGTAAGCATAGATTTGCTCTTCATTGGTAACAAACTTTCCTATTTTAGATTTGGGCAGTCTAAGCACGTAGGGTTCACCCTTTACTTTTGGAATAATGTTCAGCTTGTAGGCCGGGTTCAACATCTCCAATTCATCGGTACTAATGTCTACCAACTTGGCTATTTGGTCGAACGTAATTAGCTGTTTTACATGAACCGTATCGGTTTCAAAATAAGGCCTGTCCACCTTCTTATATTGAAGACCATGCTCCTCAGCATATTCAAAAATGTACATGGTAGCCAAAAATGCAGGTAGATATCCTGCCGTTTCACGTGGAAGAAAAGGGCGAATGTTCCAATAGTTCTTATAACCACCAGATCGTCTTATGGCCTTGTTCACATTGCCAGGACCAGAATTATATGCTGCCAGGGCTAAATCCCAATCATTAAAAATGCTGTAGAGCTTGGAAAGGTATTTACTCGCTGCTTTGGTGGCCAAAATAGGATCTTGCCGCTCATCCACATAGCTGCTAACGTCCAAGCCGTACATTTTTCCCGTGCTGTACATGAACTGCCAGAGGCCTTTTGCGCCTACTCGAGATCTTGCTCTTGGATTGAGCGCCGACTCCACGATGGCCAGATATTTGATTTCCAGAGGAATATCATGATTGTCGAGTTCCTGCTCAAACAGCGGAAAATAAAATTGGCTTGCGGTAATCATCCGTTGCATCAAGTCGCGCCTGCGGACCAAAAAAGATTTTATAACACTTTCCAATGAAGGGTTGTACGAAATATTGAACGGTGTTTTCTCATCCAAAAGGGCCAATCGGGCCTTGAGCGTGTCTGTGGGCAAATCTACCCATACAGAATCCAATTCTTCAGTTGGATTGGACACTTCCAACAGCATATCGCTAAAAAGCTCGGCACTGCTGTGGAGCTCCTTTAACCACAAACTGTCGTACCTCCATGCATCTTCTACATCCTTCAATTCAAACTTGCCGTCTTGTCGCGGCTCCAATGCTATAGGCTCTCCGTCAATAACGGAGTTGGAAATGTTTATCGATTGCGCAGTTTGTTCATTGGACGGGATAGAATCAATCTGTTGAGCGGCCACAAAAGGCGAGATGGAAAGTAGTGCTGCCAACACAGCAATTTTTACTTTTTGGTTCATTTGGACAGGGTTTGACTTTTGGGACGAACTAAAATGGCTCTTTTTTCTGAAATATTAAAGTTTTTAGGGCGAAAACAATCCTATTTAGGATAAGCCCCTTAATTCATTAACGCTCAGCCTAATCCAATATTGCGGCAATTCCTGGTAAGGTCTTGCCTTCCAAGCTCTCCAGCATCGCTCCTCCTCCTGTGGATACATAACTTACTTTGTCCTCAAAACCAAATTGCTTTACAGCAGCAACAGAATCCCCACCACCTACAAGGGAAAATGCCCCCTTTTGTGTGGCTTCGTCAATATAGTTTCCAATGGCAATAGTGCCCTCGGCAAAGGTTTCCATTTCAAAAACACCTACTGGCCCGTTCCAGAGAATGGTTTTGGAGTTTAAAATTACTTGTCCAAAATTTTCAAGGGTCTTGGGCCCGGCATCAAGTCCTTGCCATCCTTCAGGAATTGCATCCACATCTACGAATTGGGTCTTGGCATCATTGTCGAAGTCATCCGCAGCCAACACATCAACCGGTAAGTGTACTTTCACGCCCTTGGCTTCCGCCTGCTTCAAAATATCCAAGGCCAAGTCCATTTTATCATCTTCACAAATGGAATCACCAACACTTCCGCCCTTGGCCTTTACAAAGGTGTATGTCATCCCTCCACCAATTATCAGGTTGTCCACTTTGTCCAAGATGTTTTCTATAATGGTGATTTTGGATGAAACCTTGGCCCCTCCCAAAATGGCAGTTACCGGTTTTTCTCCAGTCTGCATCACTTTTTGAATGGCCTTTATTTCTTTGGCCAATAAATACCCAAAGCATTTATTGCCAGGAAAAAACTGTGCTACGATGGTAGTTGAAGCATGTGCACGGTGGGCTGTTCCGAAAGCGTCATTTACATATATGTCGCCATGCCTGGACAATGCTTCGGCAAACCCTTCATCGCCGCTTTCTTCCTCAGCATGAAACCGCAGGTTTTCCAACAAAAGTACTTCCCCGCTTTGTAAGGCCTCAACTGCTTCATCCGCAGTCTTGCCCACACAGTCTTCTGCAAATTTTACCTGTACCCCGATTATTTCGGATACTGTTTCACAGATGTGGGAGAGAGACATGTCTGGGTTCGCCTTGCCTTTGGGCCTGCCCAAATGGCTCATCAACACCGCCGAACCACCATCTTCCAAAACTTTTAGAATGCTTGGCTTGGCGGCTTCAATCCTACTGGTATCGGTTACATTAAATTTTTTGTCCAGCGGGACGTTGAAATCAACACGAATCAATGCTTTTTTATCTTCAAAGTTATAATCGTCTATGGTTTTCATATAGCGTTTGTTTATGAGAAACTCAAATGTAAAGATTTCCTGCTTTTTGCTTGGGAAGCCAAGGTTATATTTTTAGGGTTTCAACAAAAAACTCTGAAAAAGGTGGAACGTAAAAAATGTATCTTTGAAACATGCTGTTCAAAACCATTTTGGGCCTGGAGCATATTAAAAACCACCTGGTCACCACTGCGGACTCCAGGCGGGTGGCGCATGCCCAATTGTTTGTTGGTCCAGAGGGGTCAGGAATTTTGCCCATGGCAGTAGCGTATGCCCAATATCTTTTATGTTGTAATGTCAATGGAGAAAATGAAGGGGGGCACGTGGCCTGTAATGCCAAGTGCAATTCACTGACACATCCCGATCTGCATTTTGCTTTTCCGGTTTCCAATTCTGATAAAGTGAAGTCGCATGCGGTAAGCGACAATTATTTGGAGGAATGGCGCCAATTTGTGGAAGAGCAGCCCTATGGAAATCTTTTTGATTGGTACCGCTATATTGGCATTGAAAAGAAACAAGGGCAAATTGGTGTTGATGAGGCCCAAGCTATTGTGCGAAAGCTGTCGCTAAAATCCTATGAAGGTGGCCATAAAGTTTTAATTGTTTGGATGGCGGAAAAAATGAATGTTTCAGCAGCCAACAAGCTGTTAAAATTGATTGAAGAGCCTCCAGAGAAAACAGTTTTATTGCTCTTGGCCCAAGAGGAGGAGCAAATAATCAACACCATTCGTTCCCGGTGTCAGATTTTACATTTTCCTCCGCTTGCTGAACAAGATATCGCTGATGCCTTGGTTGAAAGAGGATTAACCATGGAGGATTCCAATGCCATTGCACAGGAGGCAAATGGTAATTTTAATAAAGCACTGGATTTGCTCAACAAAGACTCTGAGGATCTAGTTTTTGAGCGGTGGTTTGTGCAATGGGTTCGAAGTGCCTTTAAAGCTAAAGGCAACAAAGGTGCCATACAAGAGTTGATTTTATGGAGTGATGAAGTGGCGAAAACGGGCCGTGAAGTTCAAAAGCAGTTTTTGCACTACTGCCTTCGTATGATGCGACAATCTCTTTTGCTCAATTACAAAGCGAAAGAACTCGTACATGCCAAAATTCATTTGGATGGTTTTGATTTAAAAAAGTTTGCGCCTTTTGTGCATGAAAACAATATTTTGGATATTGTGGAAGAGTTGGAAGAGGCTATTTTTCATGTGGAAAGAAACGGAAACTCTAAACTCATTTTTACGGACTTGTCCATTAAACTCACCCGGCTTTTGCATGCAAAGGCTGCATAAATAAAAACTGCCTATGGAAAATTTCACCGCCAATGCTACGCAAATTTTATTGCTGACTTTTTTGGCCATCACTTTTTTACAGAGTGGTGTTGACAAGATTATGGACTGGAAAGGCAACCTCGCCTGGTTGAACGAGCATTTTTCTAAAACATTCTTCAAAGGAAGTGTCCCCCTATTGTTGGGTGTTGTGCTGCTATTGGAAATGGTTTCGGGCATTCTTTGTGCCGTAGGTATTTTCCAGTTTGTCTTTGATGGAACAAGCACAATCGGATTCTTTGGGGCCACACTTTCGGCAGTCACCTTGTTGCTACTGCTATTGGGACAGCGTGTAGCCAAAGACTATGCTGGAGCGCAAACTATCGTGATATATTTGATCCCTACCGTTTTTCTCGTTTATTTGTTTCAGCTCTAGGCTACTTCGGCCATGGATGTGTCCCTGAACTTTTTAGGAGAAACGCCAACGGTCTGCTTAAATACCCTGTTAAATGCAGATGCAGATGCATAACCGACCTGTTCGCTGATTTCATCCAGGGTAAGTGCCGAGTATTTCAATAATTGTTTGGCCTTTGTCATTCTCCACGTTTTTATGTAGGCCAAAGGAGTGTTCCCAATAGATTCTTTAAATCGGTTGATAAAAAGGGTTCGTGATATGCCTGAAAATTGCGACAATTTGTCTATGGTAAGGCTCGCTGCTAGATTATTGTGGATGTAGTTGACCGAATTATAAATGGCCCTGTCTTTGAATAGGTTTGTCTTTGATTGGGTCTGTTTTAAATAAAACTGCCGCAAAATGGACACAAATAATATCTCTGCAAACCGCAATGTAACGATTTCGTAGCCCATTTCTTTAGTAGACAGTTCTTCAACGATGATATCCAAAATCGTTTTCACCAAATCAAATCTCCCATAATGCTCATTCCTGATTAAGATATACTTCGGTAAATTCTGTAAGATGAAATGGCTCACGTCCCAATCCAATTCATAATGTCCACAAACCAAATGTGTGCTCACTTCTCCTTTTGGAAAAGGACTATTCCCCTTTATAATATCTTGGACAACGTCTTGGCCGTCCAAGCATCTTGAATTTATCTCTGCCTTGATTTCGTGCTGATGCCCTTTTGGAAATATAATGAGGTCACCTCGAAACAATTTATGCTCCTCTGAGTCTATCCGCACCAAACAATTTCCTCCCGTAACAAAATGGAATTGAGCAAAAGTGCCGGATTTCACATTCATTCCCCAGGGACCACAAAATGCATGATTAAAATAAACGGCAGATTTAAGTCGGACGGTTTCCAATACGTCTCTAACAAAATCATCCATCTAACAAAAATAGCCAATACCAAATCAATAAGCCATTATATTGTACGAATAGTCAATAAATATGCATTTTTTGCAAAATAAAATGCTCTATGGTTTACCAAATTTGTATTGTTAATCTATAAACAAACTATTATGAAAGTATTGCACATCTTTTTAACGCTTACCGTTTTGGTTTGCGCTACAGTTACTTCTTCCGCTCAAAACAAAATTGCAACCAATACGGAAAAAATTGCTTTGGGGGGTTATGATGTTGTCGCCTATTTCAAATCTCACGACGCTGTAAGGGGAAACAGCGAAAATAGCGTTGATCACCATGGGGTCACTTACTATTTTATATCTCCCGAAAACGCAACAACATTCAAGTCCAACCCAAGTGCCTATCAACCCAGATATGGTGGATATTGTGCTTTTGCCATGGCAACGCAAGGGAAAATGGTGCCTGCAGATCCGCAGACCTTTAAAATTAGGGATGGAAAACTGTATTTGTTCTACAACGATTACTATCAGGGGAAGCCCTTTAATACGATTGTTCCATGGAACAATAACGAAAAAGAATTAATTGTCAAGGCTGATGACAATTGGGAAGGCCAAAACTAACATGGTTTATATCAAAAAAGGCCCAATTTAAAATTGGGCCTTTTTTATTCTGTAGAAGAACAAAGTTCTATTTTTTGTATTTATCGTTCAAGATTTTAAGAATGGCATCGGTCAAATCTTGGGTCTCTTCTCCATAAAGAACAGAACCTCCGTCGCCCCCTCCAAGGATATACGTATATCCATTAGCTTTGCCATACGCTTGGATTTCATCTTTAACTTTTTTCACCAAAGTATCCATTTCAGCTTGACTGTTCTGCTGCAGCTGTTGTTCTTCTTGCTGTAACTGCTGACCAACGAACTGACCTCGCTGTTGTAGCTGGCCATATTCTTCTTGGGCGTTCTTTTGTGACATGCGTTGGGCTCTGGTTTGGAATTCTTGAAGTTCCAATTGAAATGCCTGAGAAATACTGTCCCTCTTTTTGGCCATGACATCGGCTTTGGTCTTGAATCGGGATTCAATATCGATTTTCTCTTGGTATTTGTCCATCAGCTCCACGCTGTTAACATATCCTATTTTGTTTTGCTGACATGCCATGGCAATCATCGCCAGAGCCAGTACCAAAAATTTCTTCATCTTTCAGTTTTTAATGATGGGCAAAAATAGAAAAGCTTTTGGAATGAAAGATTATCTTTTTGCAAAATCAAAAGAGCTTACAACTAATTAATAGCCAAAATCAATTGCTTTTGCGGTTTTTATTGGTTTAATCTATTCTTTGTGCTTTCAGAAATAGGCCTCAAAACGTCTTTTGGTTTACCATATACCAGTTAACAAGGTGTGGTCAGAAAACGTTAAACAGCACTATCCTATCGGATTATTTTCCCTTTTCAGCACATAAATAAGCGAAGAATGTTCTTTGGTGAAACATGCTTTGATATTTGACCACAAGCCAACCAAAAATGCGTGAAAAAGATAGCGCCTGTTTCCTTTGTATTTTTCAGAAAGCATGGAAACATAAAATGCATCGAACCACATAGGGTGAACAGCCACGATTTTGAAATTATGCTGTTGAAAGATTTTCTCAATGGCTGTTCTGGAAAAATGCCAAAGATGTCTGGGTACATCATACCCGGCCCAATAGGTTCCATAATGTTTGGCATCAAATGATTTGAAATTTGGAACTGCTACAATAAGTGTTCCGTCTTGGTTCAATCGTGAAACTATTTCTATAATCTGCTGCTGTAGATTGGGAAGGTGTTCCAGCACATGCCAAAGGGTAATCACCTGAAATTTGTCCTCTCCTGTATGCTTCAAATTGGAGTACAGGGAAACGCCTTTTCTTTCTGCCAGCCCACGGGCTCTCTCACTTGGCTCTATTCCCTTGGCTTCGTAACCGGACGCTTGTGCGTGCAACACAAAATCACCGGTTCCAGCACCAAAATCGAGTAATGATTTTAATTTATGTACCTGACTATCAATTATTTGTGTTTTATTCCTAAGATTTATTCGCTTCACCCATTGATACAGTTTATCCGTGAACGATGACTTGGCGTCCGTATGGGAAATATAATCTTCACTCTCGTAGTACCTCGATATATCCTTGGGTTGGGGAAACGTGCTCAACATATCCATTTGAGGATCCCAATGCAACTCGAAGAATTCACCTGAAACTGAAAAATCTTTAGTTTTTAAATACAACTTCATTGTAATTGTGCGTGGCCAAATATTCATCTTTCAGGCTCCGAAGATAGGGCAAAACCAAATCCCTTGAAACTGAATCTTTCCGGAGGCAATCTTTTTCCGCATCGCTAAAAACTTCTATGGCAATATACCAATTCCCATTTCGTGAGGTATGCACCTGTTCAAACACCGGGTCCATATCAGTGGCCTCGCTCAGAATAACATCAAAAGCCAAAGGAAGTAAATTGATGGTCTTTGTGGGAATCTCAACTTCATAAAACGAAAAGAAAAACTCATGGCCATCAATCTCAAAAGGAACTTCAACATCAACAAAATGACCAGCAAGTTGAAACTTAGTGTCTATATAATTGTAAAATTCATTCGCATCTTTCGGGTCCTCAAACACAAACATGGTCTTCTTGGGCAAGCCTCTTTTAAATCGTTTTCCTGTAGTAAGTCTATGCCCCTCAATGTTAGGTGCTATTCGGATTGGAATACATGAAATCATGAAGGATAAGCAGCATGCTGTTAACAACATTTTCTTCATAGCCATCTGATTTGATCCTAGTTAAAATCAAAAATCAAGCCAATGAAGACAAAACAAATTATGTTTTTGTTCCACGTGGAACAAGTTGTTTATCTGCCCAAAAAAACCAGTAAAACACTAATGTCTGAAGGAGAAACACCACTAATTCTAGAGGCCTGAGAAATTGTAACGGGGCGTATAGCTTGTAGTTTTTCTCTAGCTTCATATGATAATGATTTCAGCTTGGTATAGTCAAAGTTTTCTGGAATCTTTACATTTTCCAGTCGATGTAACTTATCCGCATTGTTCCTTTCCTTCTCTATGTAACCTGAATATTTCACTTGAATCTCGGCCTGTTCCAAAACTTCTGAGCTCAGTTCATGCTCATTTACAAAATTTGAAACGGCGTCCAATTGAAGCATGTGTGCCATGGTGACTCTGGGTCTGGAAAACACCTTGAACAATTTGTCCGATTGTTTTACCGCAGCAGAATCAACAGAAGATAATATGGGATTGATTTCTTCCGGAGCAAAACTGGTTTTCCTAAAAAAGTCAATAAACGCTTTTGATTGCTTTTGTTTCTCTTCCATTCTATATAGGCGTTCTTCCTTGGCCAAGCCAATTGCATAACCTTTGGGTGTGAGCCTCAAATCTGCGTTATCCTGACGCAGTAAAGTTCTATATTCTGCCCTAGAAGTGAACATCCTATAGGGTTCTTCTGTGCCCTTGGTAATCAAATCATCTATAAGTACCCCTATGTAGGCTTCATCCCTCTTTAAAATAAAAGGGTTCTTCTCATTGATCTTTAAATGGGCATTTATGCCTGCCATTAATCCTTGTGAAGCTGCCTCTTCGTAGCCTGTGGTCCCATTTATTTGGCCTGCAAAATATAGGTTCTCCACCAACTTGGTCTCCAAAGTATGCTTTAATTGTGTGGGAGGGAAATAATCATATTCAATCGCATACCCGGGCCTGAAGAACTTCACATGCTCAAAGCCCCTTACAGATTTAAGTGCCTTGTACTGGACGTCTTCTGGCAATGACGTTGAAAAACCATTCACATATACCTCAACCGTATGCCAGCCTTCCGGCTCAACAAAAATTTGATGTGAATCTTTATCTACGAACCGATGTATTTTATCCTCAATTGAAGGGCAATATCTAGGGCCAATGCTTTTTATCCTGCCATTGAACATTGGAGATCTGTCAAAGCCTTCTCGAAGCAGCTCATGCACCTCACGACTGGTGTGCGTCATAAAGCAATCCCGTTGTTCCTTGAGAACCGGAGTTTCCAGATAAGAAAATTTCTCAGGAACTGCATCTCCAGGCTGTGGAATCATCTTTTTATAGTCGAGCGATCTTCCATCCACCCTTGGCGGGGTGCCCGTTTTCATCCTTCCACTATCAAAGCCATAATCCAACAGTTGCTCCGTTATGCCAGTCGCAGCTTTTTCGCCTGCTCTTCCGCCTCCAAATTGTTTCTCTCCAATATGAATAAGTCCGTTTAAAAATGTGCCATTCGTAAGCACAACCGCTTTTGACTTTATATCAATTCCTAAAGAAGTCCTGACACCTACAACCCTTTCGCCCTCAACCAAAAGTCCTCTTACCATTTCCTGATAAAAATCAGCATTTGGTGTGCGTTCAAGCGCCAAGCGCCATTCTTCTGCAAATCGCATTCGGTCGTTTTGGGCGCGTGGGCTCCACATGGCGGGCCCCTTGGATTTGTTCAACATTTTAAACTGAATGGCCGACTTGTCCGTAATGATCCCACTATACCCGCCCAATGCATCAATTTCCCGCACAATTTGTCCCTTTGCAATTCCACCCATTGCAGGATTGCAAGACATTTGTCCAATGGTCTGTAGATTCATTGTAACGAGCAGCGTTTTTGAGCCCATATTGGCTGCGGCAGCGGCGGCCTCCGCTCCCGCATGACCACCGCCCACAACTATAACATCATATTCCTTTTCAAACATCGCTATTGTTCCACGTGGAACATTTTTATTTTTTCTTCTTCCTTTTTTCGCATCAACCTTTGCTCACCCTGAGTCTTATCTCCATGGCCCATAAGGTGTAGCAGCCCATGTGCCATGACTCGTAAAAGTTCGTTTTCAAATGACACATTAAATTCCTTGGCGTTGTCCTCAATTCTTTCTGTAGAAATAAAAATGTCCCCTGAGATAGACTTTCCTGTGCTATAGTCAAATGTTATGATATCCGTATATGTATCATGATTGAGATACTGCTTGTTAAGTTGAATTAGGTATTCATCAGTGCAAAAAATAAAATCTATTTGCTGTGCATGAAATCCTTCGGAGACCAAAATTCTACTTATCCAATCGGAATATTGGGTTTTATCCTCTATTCGGAAGTCGGACTTATAATGGAATTCTATCATTATCGAAATAGACCTTTACCTTCTTTTTATAATTTTGCCGCAAAGGTAATGCTTGTCTATTTAATATTTCAATACTGTTTTGCTTCTCCCTAAGAAGGCTCGGTTTCGTAATAATGGGGTTCGTAAACTTTTGCTCGTTCGTCCTGCTTTCACGCTTACTCTTCTTGCCCTGCTTTAAGGTGGCATTCTCTAGCTTCAGCATTTGATGTTGAATTGTGTTGGCTTTGCTTCTCGTCTGAGCCGTGATGCCGTTCTCTAGCAAATCGTTCTCAAAGTCCTCCATCTGTCTTAGTAGCTTTCTCGCCAAATCCCTATCCCCCTTATTAATCATATCTTCCAGTTGTTTTTCCAATTGTTGGCGCAAAAACTGCTGCTGCTTATAAATATCATAAATTTCTTCTAAGCCCATCTCATTACCTCCGGCCGACCCATTACCTTCGCTCTGGTTGTTAGGTTGATTCCCTCCTTCTTTCCCTCTTTGGCCCTCCGATTCGCCTTGCGTTCCCTCTCCTTGTCCGTCATTCTGTCCTTGATTCTCCCCTTTTCCTTTTTCAGGTTGACCTCCTTGATCTCTTCCTTTTTGCCCTGCTCCATTCATTTTTTCTTGTATACCTTGCTGTCCTTGAATGATGTCGGGCAATTGAAAATCTGACCCCTGTCCGTTACCTTGCCCAGGCTTAAGGCTTTGCTGCATATTGTCCAAAATGTTTGCCAGAAAATCTGCCAATGCATTGGTTGCATTCATAGCGTATTGCTGATATGATGCGCCGCGATATACCTGGTTCTCAGCAATAGTTTCCAATGACTTATCAATGTTATAATACACCTCAGTAATCTGTTCGTTAACGAATTCTGACAGTTCAGCCCTTCGAAGTGATAAAGCAAATAAGCTGTCGTCAACATGTTCGAACATATTACGTAATTCTTTCTGCTCCCTTACGGTATTGGAAAAATGACAAACCTCAAAATCGGACGCCTCCAATCGGTCAAACAATGCTTCTTGTTTAAAGGAAAACGTTACCAAGTTGTCCAAAATCTGTCTTAACATCTCCGCATCCTCGGTTACTGATGACCCTCCTGCATCTGAAGCGCCATCGCTCATCTTTTCGCTCATCTCCCGCATTTTTTCAGCAGCTGATTTCTGTCTTTTAGAAGCATTCTTTTGAGCTTCTTCCTTGTTCTCCTGGTCGCCATCCACAGCTTCGGAAAGTTCCTTCGTTGCCTCTTGTTGATCCTTCTTTACGCTTTCCTCTTCATTTTTAGTAACGTCAAGGTTCATTGGTTTTTTAAGGTTCTGGTTATCATTTCTTAACTCATCCAACTCCTTAACTATATTATTGAATTCCTCATTAAGCTCTTGTTGATTCTTTAGGGATTCATCCAAAACAGTCTCAGCCAACTTTTGTTGCTCCTTGGACAACTCATCTAACTCCTTGGACAATTGCGCCATTTTTTCAGTGACATAGTATCGCTTTGTCAGTTCTAAAATCTGTTCCAAATTGCGGGCTGTAGAGCTTTGTTTTTTTCCTAATTCCTCTAATCTCTTTTGAAGCTCTTCTTTTTCAATTTTATCAGCAAGTTCTTTAAGCTCTTCGAGCAGCCTCTCATTCTTCCTTGCCTCCATCTCCTGACGTTGAAGCCTCTCTTTTAAAAGCTGCTTCATTTCGTTATTTTCCTCACTGTTTTCCAAATTATCCTTAAGTTGGGAACTAAATTTTTCCATGAGCCTTTCTTGCTCTTCTTGTTTCTCCAAAAACTGTTTTATGCGTCCTTTGTCCTCAAAGGAAAGGCTATTTTCTTCCTTCTGCTCTTTATTAATTCTCGTTAGCGCCTCTTCTTGTTCCTTGTAATTTTCCAATTCCCTGTCGAGGTCCTTTAAAAGATTATTTTGAACATCTAACTTCCTGTTAGCCAATTGTTTATGATTATATAAAGATGTTCTAAAAATTTTACTTCTTGTTGTTTTGCCTCCTCGTATTCCGTCATTGTCAACTACCTCAAAATAGAGCTCATAATCTTTACCCTTCTCCACTTCCAAACCTGAGGGAAAAGTGTAATAGAATTGATGTACATTGGTGCCGGGAGACTCTAATAGCAATTGCTTCTTATCATCTTTGTCTTCCACGGAATAATAAACCATACGTATCTGTTTAACTCCATGGTCATCTGCTGCTTGACCAGAGTAAAAAGATTGATTTGGATTCAAGGAATCAAGGAACTGTTGCACCTTCACCGTGGGTTTATTGTCCTTCACAACTTCTAAGAAGTAACTCAACTTTTCAAAATCCTTCACATAGCTGTTAGAAGTGCTCAATTGATATTCGAGGTCACCAAAAATTCTACGCTTTCCAATGAAATCCTTCTCATCTTGAACCATCAATGAGCTACTATCTTCTTCTATCAACCTTATTTCTTCCACATTTCTTCCTTGAATTTGCCAAGTCACCAATGTCCCCTCCGGGACGACTGCGTTGCCAGTTCCCGCAACCGACTCTTGATTTCGCCCTAAATACTTTGGATAATCCAATGTCATCTTAAAATCCAGCAAGGCAGGTGTCGCAAGACTTCGAAAACCATATTTTACGGAATTCCATCCATTAGCTGTTAAGTAGAAACTTCCCTTTGCCACGGGAGGTGCTATTGTGTAGCTAAAAATCCCGTTTCTGTTTGTCATCAACAAAGGTTCCTCATCAATTACAATGTAAACATCCTCGGGAACCACCTCACCCTGCACATCAACTTCAATGGTAAGCGGTTCATTGTCCAAAACCTGCAAGTCATCATTCAATACCGCAAATTGAAAAGGTGCGGGCCGTTCGTACGCCATGTCATAATTTACTATCCGCTCATGTGAATTGAAAAAAGAGGCAATGTTTCCAGATAACCAAATAAACGCTAACAGGAATACGGGAATTACAACATACTTCGCATATTTGAAACTCTCCTTGATGTTGACCGCTTCCGCAAAGGGAACTGGGCCAAGGGCTTTGGCCCTTTGTTCTATACTGGCCATCAACAGTTCTGATTCCTGCTGGTCATTAGCCAAGTCCAAAAGATTCAAAAGTTTGTCCTCTACATTGGGAAAATGCCGCCCTATCAATTTGGAGGCATCCTCGTAGGTAAGACCCCTTCGCAATCGAAACAAAAAAATCAATGGAATGGCGATAAACCGAATTACCAAGACCATCTCCACAATAACAAAAACAAGAAACAAAAACAATCTCCACGATTCATTTAGCCACAGTAAAAACTCGAAAGCCATTATAGCTATCCAAAAAAGGAGCCCAAAAGCAATAAAAAGCAAACTTCCCTTGATGAGTTGCTTGGCGTAGTACTTCTTAGTGAAGCCCTTCAGCTTGTATAATATCTGGTCGTAACTGCCCAATTTATGCTATATTTATTCCCAAGATACCCGATACCAAGGAATTCCGTTGAAAATTTTATGTTAAAACATGATTATATGAAAGACCTTAAGTATCTATCGGCCCTATCAATACCTCTTGCCGCCGCAATCAGTATTTACTTCAAAGGCCACTGGAGCTACTTTACTCCTGTTTATGCCTTTATAGTAATTCCCTTTTTGGAGTTGCTTATGCCATTGGATACGGATAACCTGACGGCAGAACAACTCGATAAAAAATCGAACAGTCCTGTTTTTGACTGGATGCTATACTTAAACATTCCAATTGTTTTTGGATTCTTGATCTACACATTGTGGGATATTTCAACACATACCTATGCTGTTTACGAAATAGTTGGTTTGGTGCTTTCTGTGGGTATTGTCTTGGGTGTCAATGGCATCAATGTGGGGCATGAGTTGGGACATCGTCAACAATCCATTGAACGCTACTTTGGCAAACTGCTTTTATTGCCCTCGTTCTATATGCACTTTTATATCGAGCACAATTTTGGACATCATGCCAACGCCGCCACCCATGAAGACCCTGCAACCGCTAAGTACAACCAAAGTGTTTATTCGTTTTGGTTCACCTCCGTTTTTGGTCAATATTTTAGTGCTTGGAAGCTACAATCCCAGATTCTTAATCGGTCAAAGCTTTCTTTTCTCAACCCAAAAAACGATATGTTTTGGTACTTAATTCTCCAATCTCTCTATCTTTTAACGGTATACTACTTTTTTGGACTATCGGGTATGTATTTTGCTTTGGCTGTAGGTGTTGTGGGTTTTTTATTGCTTGAAACCGTCAATTATATTGAGCACTATGGCCTAATACGAAAAAAGCTGCCCTCTGGGAGATATGAGCGTGTTCAGGAAAGTCATTCTTGGAACAGTAACCACGTTATCGGCCGAATCATTCTCTACGAACTTACTCGTCATAGCGACCATCATTATAAGTCGGCCAAGAAATACCAATTGTTGGATTGTCATGACACCTCTCCCCAAATGCCGTATGGCTATCCTACCTCAATGGTATTATCGTTCTTTCCACCTATATGGTTTAGAATAATGAACCCGAGAATACCAGAAGAGATGAAATAAAACATAAATCACCGCTTTTTTTCATCCCTAAACACACCGTATCTTTATAGCTCAATTTCATAAGTGATGAAACACAAAGTTCGGGTGCGCTTTGCGCCCAGTCCTACCGGACCCCTTCATATTGGGGGCGTTCGTACAGCGTTGTTCAATTATCTGTTTGCCAAACACCATAAGGGTGATTTTATCCTGAGAATAGAGGATACCGACCAAAGCCGGTATGTAGAAGGTGCGGAAAAATACATCGTTGATGCGCTTAATTGGTGCGGGATTCCGTTTGATGAAGGCCCTGGCAAAGAGGGCAATTATGGGCCCTACCGCCAAAGCCAGCGTAAAAAGCTATATCGAGACTACGCTCTAAAACTTGTGGAAGCAGGTAGCGCATATTATGCTTTTGATACTCCAGAACGATTGGATTTTCACAGAAAGGACCACGAGGCCAAGGGCAAGACATTTATTTACAATTGGCACAATCGTTTAAAACTTTCTAATTCCCTTTCCTTGTCCAAAGAAGAGGTGCAGAACAAAATTGATGCTGGTGAAGATTATGTCATCCGTTTTAAATCTCCACAGGACGAAAAGTTGGTACTGAACGACCTCATTCGTGGTGAGATAACCATCGATACCAATGTTTTGGACGACAAGGTTTTATTTAAAAGCGATGGAATGCCAACGTACCATTTGGCCAATATTGTAGACGATCACTTAATGCAAATATCCCACGTAATACGGGGCGAAGAGTGGTTACCCTCATTAGCGCTGCATCATCTCCTTTATAATGCTTTTGATTGGCAGGCACCCCAATTTGCCCATTTGCCATTGATCATGAAGCCTGCAGGGAAAGGTAAGCTGAGCAAACGTGATGGAGAAAAGGGCGGTTTTCCCGTATTTCCACTTTCATGGAATGAGTCCGTTGGTTACAAAGAAGCAGGGTACTTCCCAGAAGCGTTGGTCAACTTTTTGGCCCTCTTAGGTTGGAACCCCGGAACGGAGCAAGAGCTGTTTTCTTTGGATGAGTTGGTACAGACTTTCAGTTTGGACCGAGTGAACAAATCAGGAGCGCGTTTTGATCCTGAAAAAGCGAAGTGGTACAACCATCAATATTTGCAAAAGAAAAATGATTCAGAACTAGCTCAAACATTACTCAGGCACATGGAGGAAAATGTGGACAGTTTTTCAGTACGGACGCTAGATCTGGGCTATCTAACCAAGGTAGTTGGGCTAATCAAAGAAAGAGCTGATTTTGTTTCCGATTTCTGGGAGTTGGGCAGCTACTTTTTCCAAGCTCCCACTTCTTATAACGAAAAAGCCGTTAAGAAGCAATGGAAAGAAGACACACCCAAAATAATGGGACAAATCATTTCTGTTTTGGAAGGCATCGACGCTTTTGAATCTGTCGAAATTGAAACTGTGATCAAGGATTGGATAACGAAACAGGAACTTTCCTTTGGGAAAGTAATGCCTCCATTAAGGTTGGTTATTGTTGGAGATATGAAAGGCCCACATTTATTCGATATTCTAGATTTATTGGGCAAAGAAGAAAGTATTGGTCGAATTAAAACCGCAATTTCCACCTTACCCAATTGATAGATGTGTAACAAAACTTCACGGATGACCACTTATAATGTAACTGAGTTTTGTAATTTCCATTTCTAACATTAAATCATAAACATCATGGGCGATTTTCTATTTATACCAATTGTTTTAATTGGGCTTGTTATCCTTTTCAAGTTTTTCTTCATTGTAAAACAACAGACCGCTGTCGTTATTGAGCGATTTGGTCGTTTCCAAAGCATACGAAACTCGGGGCTTCAAATGAAGATTCCACTTATTGACCGCATTTCAGGCAGACTTAGTCTCAAAATTCAGCAGTTGGATGTAATCGTGGAAACCAAGACGTTGGATGACGTCTTTGTAAAATTGAAGGTTTCCGTGCAATATGTTGTAATCAGGGACAAGGTATACGAGGCTTTCTATAAACTCGAATATCCCCACGATCAAATTACTTCCTATGTTTTTGATGTGGTCCGTGCTGAGGTTCCAAAAATGAAATTGGACGATGTCTTTGTTAAAAAAGACGACATTGCCATAGCAGTAAAGACTGAGCTACAAGATGCCATGTTGGACTACGGTTATGACATCATCAAAACGCTTGTCACCGATATTGATCCGGACGCCCAGGTGAAAGCTGCCATGAACCGTATCAATGCTTCAGAGCGGGAAAAGATAGCTGCACAGTTTGAAGGAGATGCGGCCCGAATTCTTATTGTAGAGAAAGCAAAGGCCGAAGCCGAGAGCAAACGCTTGCAAGGCCAGGGTATAGCAGACCAGCGCAGGGAAATTGCCCGTGGGCTGGAAGAATCCGTAGAGGTCTTAAATAAAGTTGGTATCAATTCTCAAGAAGCTTCCGCGTTGATTGTGGTGACCCAACATTATGATACGTTGCAGGCTATTGGGGAGGAAACCAATACAAATTTGATTTTGCTACCAAATTCTCCCCAGGCGGGAAGTGATATGCTGAACAACATGGTAGCTTCCTTCACCGCAAGTAATCAAATTGGTGAGGCCATGAAACAGCATAACAAGAAAAAAGAAGAATAAAGAAAAATGAAACGCCAAAAGGGAGTGAGTTGCTCCCTTTTTTTGTTCTTGTTTAGTAAGGCACTGCTACGAGGTCTAAGAAGTACGAGAAAATTAAAAGTTAGTGTTTTTGAAGCCGCTCCTGAACTTTCGGACTTCTCTATTCTGTATTGGTATGCGAAATCCAGAAACCTTAATAAATCGCTTCTAAACAGCTTGTTTTTTATAGAGATAATACATGCTGAAGCCAAGTCTGAATAGAAAAAATCTATTGGTCTACTTTTGCTCCAATTTCGCCCAAGTGTCCCTCAATGTAACGGTGCGATTGAACACCAGTTTCTCGTCTGAAGAATCTTTGTCGACATTAAAGTAGCCAAGTCTTTGGAATTGGAATCGGTCACCAACCTTCGCATTCTGTAAACTAGGCTCAAGATATCCTGTAATTTTGGTTAATGATTCAGGATTTACAAATTCCATAAAATCCTTTTCCTTATGACCATCTGGAGTTGCATCTGTAAAAAGTCGATCGTAAAGCCGTACTTCTGCAGTAATCGCATGAGGTACAGAAACCCAGTGTAGGGTTCCTTTCACTTTGCGCAGGCTTTCCTCAGTTCCTGAACCACTTTTGCTTTTTGGGTCGTAACTACATTGTACCTCCGTAATGTTTCCGCTTGAATCTTTGCTACAGCTTTCCGCCTTTATGATGTAACCATTCTTCAAACGTACCTCTCCTCCCAACTTAAGTCGGAAAAACTTTCGATTGGCTTCCTCCCTAAAATCTTCCTGTTCAATGTACAATTCCCTTGAAAAGGGAATTTTGCGTGTTCCGGCGCTTTCGTCTTCCGGATTGTTCTCCGCATCCAACCATTCTTCTTTCCCTTCGTGATAATTGGTAATAACCACTTTTAGTGGGTTCAGAACAGCCATCACACGGGGTGCTATTTTATTCAAGTGTTCCCGCAGATGAAATTCCAATAACGATACATCAACTACGTTCTCCCTTTTTGCTATCCCTATCGTGTCAGCGAAGTTTCGAATCGACTCTGGTGTATATCCTCTTCGCCGCAATCCCGATATTGTCGGCATTCTCGGATCATCCCAACCTTCCACAGCACCAGATTCCACCAATTGTAGCAACTTTCTTTTGCTAACCACTGTGTGGCTTAGATTTCTACGGGCAAACTCTCGTTGTTTAGGCCTTAGCTTATCAGAATCTACCAATTGGTCCAAAAACCAATTATAAAGCTCTCTGTGTGGTAAAAACTCCAACGTGCAAAGGGAATGGGATACTTGTTCAATATAATCGCTCTCTCCATGGGTCCAATCATACATGGGATAAATACACCAATCGGTATTTGTGCGATGGTGTGCTTTATGGAGAATTCGATACATCACGGGATCTCGCATCAACATATTGGGAGATGCCATATCAATCTTGGCTCTCAAAACATGTGCTCCCTCCTCAAACTCACCATTTTTCATCCCTTCAAAAAGCTTTAAATTCTCTTCCACGGAACGATTGCGATATGGACTTTCCTTTCCGGCTTCTGTCGGAGTACCTTTTTGATTTGCTATTTCTTCAGAGCTTTGACTATCCACGTAGGCCTTTTCTTTTTTAATCAGCTCCTCGGCCCAGTCATACAACTGCTGAAAGTAGTCTGATGCATAGCATTCCTGATCCCATGTATATCCCAACCAAGCAACATCTTCCTTGATCGCGTCAACATATTCCTTCTCCTCCTTGGTGGGGTTGGTGTCATCAAAACGCAGGTTTACCGGGGCATTGTAACGCAATCCCAACCCAAAATTGAGACAAATAGAGCTCGCATGACCGATGTGAAGGTAGCCGTTTGGTTCAGGAGGAAATCGAAAACGCAGGTCATCTTTAGCATATCCGCTCCGCAAATCTTCCTCTATGATATGCTCTATAAAATTCAACGATTTGACATCTTCAGCCATATCCAAAATTTGAAGGGCAAATGTAGCAAAATACCCTGTTTCTAGCCATCTATCCTGTTCAGAGTATACAAAGAAAGCCATTTCACAACACTTTTGACGCCCCCTACAACAATATCTTTCCTTTCGACGAAAATAAAATCATATTTGTTATTAGGAATGTTATATGAAAATGCTTCGCCGAAAGGCGTCTCAACGAACTAAACAAGATTAAGGGGCACAAAATATGGGCAGTATTGTCCTCAACCTCTTAAAACTAACGCTGATGAAAAAAAGAAGTTCACTCTGTAACATTCTTGTGCTGATGCTGGCCATTGTGTTCGCCGGCAGCTCCACAGTAAGCTCCCAGGTACTGAACAAGCCTGTGGCTGCAGACAATCCGAATCTTGGCGGTAATTCGCCATGGACCGCCGCCTGTGCCTCTTCAAGTTTCAATGAGTATTTTGTAAACTTTACCTGGAGCCCACCTCTGGTGAATTCCGATAACGAATTTGTTCTGGAACTTTCCGATGCCAATGGAAACTTTGGTTCTCCAAGAGAATTGGCCAGAGCAAGCGATAAGAACAACATTTTTGATTTTGACTTTGAGTTTGCCGTGCCCACTGATATTAGAGGGGAAAACTACAAAATGCGGGTGCGTAGCACTAGCCCGGCTAAAACCAGTCCTGCCTCAGATGCCTATTCCATGTACTTTGTGGATTACAATTCACCCTTATTGATAAGTCAAGATGGTAATGGGACCATTCCTCCGGGAGGAACGATACAGCTTTGTGGTGGAGCATCGGTAACTCTTGCCGCCCATAACATTCCTAATGCAAGCTCCTATCAATATAACTGGTATAGAAGCGGAACTCCTTTGGCTGAAAAATCAGAAAGTATCACAGTGTCCTCTGCTGGCATGTACTATGTTGAACTCGATTATGGCTCAATTTGCTCTGGATCTGCCAACACGCTCTCCAACACCATAGAAATTATAACAGGAAGCAGTTTGGGGGTGGCAATAAACGGTTCGGACAACGTGGGCCTATGCTCAGGTGATTCCTATACCTTGCAAGCAAGTATAACCGGAATGGGGCTGACCTATACCTGGTATAAAGATAATTCCATTGTTGCTGGTCCTGTTTTGGAGGGAGATTCATTTGCCGTTAACACCTCAGCGAGCGGTTTCGATGGAAACTATGAAGTTGAAATTAGCGGTTCTGGCGCCTGTTTAGAGCGCTCTGCTCCAGTGACTGTAAATAATCTTGGGAATTTTGAAGTCACCAGACAAAATGCTTCGGAAATTGTGCTTTTACCGGCCCAATCGGCAATACTTTCGGCGACCACGACGGCAACATCACCAAACTATCAATGGTTCAAGGATGGAAGCCCTATTACTGGTGCAACCAACAGTACATTAAATATCTCTGAAACAGGAAACTACTTTGTAAGGGTTACTGAAACAAGTGGTGGTTGCTCCGGTTCTCCAGTGGATTCGGATACAACAACCATAGTTTCACCAGATTCCTTTGAATTTGTAATTGCCTATGTAGGGGCTTATACAGCTTGCGAAAGTTCAGATGCGACCCTAAGCCTTTCCGCCATTAATGCGGTAAGCAGCTCTGGAGCAAAAACTGATGTGACTTCGGAGGTTCAGTCTTCTTTTGCCTATCAATGGAAAAAAGATGGTGCTTCCATCGGCGGTGAAACATCTAAAACAATTACGCTATCGAGCTTTGAGGATAATGGAGGCTACACCTTAGAGGGTGTTTTGGATAGCTTCAATGCTGCGTCCAACAACCTCAATGTAAAGTTGTCTACCAGTGAGGTTTTGGAAATATCTTCCAACGGCACAGTCCTATGTGACGGGGCCGCCCCAATTGTTTTGACCACATCCAAGGATTTAACAAGTGAGACGTTCCAATGGTTAAGAAATGGCCAAGTTGTGGATTCCTCGGCAGAAACCTTAACCGCAGACGAAGTGGGAGACTATCAATTGGTGATTACAACAAACGATTGTCCTTTGAACTCAAACGTTATTACCGTTAACGCTTTTGATGAATCCTTGCTGTCCTTGGACAAGCCACAAGACCTAGTGATTATAGAAGGTGAAACGGAAACTGTCACGGCAAGTGGTGGTCAATCTTATGAATGGTTTGATTCTAACAACACCCTCTTGGGCACCCAAGATTTTTACAGCTTTCAGCAAGAAGGTGAATATTTGTTGGTAGCCAGTTTCGGCAACTGTACAATAAGCCGGGTCATAACAATCACCTATAGAGATACGTTTGCTGTTCCCAATGTGATTACCGTAAATGGTGATGGCATCAATGACCTGTGGGTATTGCCTAACACCTTTTCAAGAAACAGCGATGTTCTGGTCACCATTTATGATGAGACCGGAAAAGAAATATTCAGTCAAGCCAACTACGAAAACAACTGGCCGCAATCGACAACGACCTTCAACAAATCGAGCATGATTTTCTATTACAAAATCACGAAAGGAGGATCTAGTTTAAAACAAGGAACCATAACCGTTATTAGATAAAACTAATGCAAGCCAAAAAACCTCAACTTCTTATCTTGCTCTTTCTCTTGGCCTTTTCAGGATTACAGGCCCAAGAGGAAGACCCCTTTGTGGACTATAATGTTCCATCACAGAACCTGTTGAAATTCAATAGATTCTTAATTAACCCTACATTTTCCACGGTAAGGGAAGATAAGTCCTATATTAATCTCTTTCATAGAAACCAATCGGTATCATTTAACGATAACAATCAGGTTTATTTCTTAAGTTATAGTGGAAGGGTTAGTGATAGGAGTGGGGTTGGCCTTAGTCTATTTACAAACCGAGAGGGTCTTTTCAACAATTTCGGGGTGCACGCCAACTACGCCTATGGCGTTCGTCTAAGCCCAAAAAGCAACTTTACCTTTGGAGCTAATTTTTCCTATTATCAAAGTGCTTTCAACCAAGACCGTGCAAACGCCTTGGAGGAAGATCCACTGCTCAATACCCTGGAAAGCACTTCGCTAATTAGTTTCCAGCCCGGATTTAATTTATCCTTTGGACAATTCGACATTGGTGGTTTTGCAGAAAATCTGTTTGATTATAACCTAAAAAGCAGTGAATCAGTCACCGAATTCAACGAGAAAACCTACTCCGGGCACCTTCAATATACCCATCAGTTTAAAAATGCAGCGGGCATCCTTGAAAAAGGTAGGTTAATGCCTTTGGCTCGTGTTAGAAAAGTTGGAGAAGAAAATCTGGTTCTTGGTGGAAACCTAATACTAGATCTACCAAAACTGGGATGGCTACAGGCAGGTTATGATGATTTTTATGGAGCTTCCGCTGGTTTGGGTTTCAATTTGAACAAGAATCTTTCATTGGGATATACCGTAGAAAAAGGCCTGACCAACAATTTTGAAAACTTTGGGGTAAGCCATGAGATTTCCTTGGCCTATTCTTTCACTCCAAACCTGACCGAAGATCGCGTGTTGCTTGAAAAAGAAAACGAAGATTTGGTCGAAGCTGATAATACTCCAGAAGAAACGCTAAATCTGACTGATAAAGACCTAAGGATTGCCGAGCTGCAAGAAAAATTGGCTGAAAACGATGCCATTTTAGACGAGCTATTGCTAAGACAGGACTCTATTGAGACTACCCGAAAAAGTGATTTGGAAAAACGTTTTGAAACAGTGATGAAAATGGTACGACGTGAAACCCAAGGGGAGCGTCCAGATTTAGAAGAAAAAGCCAAGGAAGTTTACTTTGCCAATATGGATAGTATGGATGTCGTTAAAAAACGTCCTTCTCAGCCATTGGCCAATCATGGACTTTCCAATGCCTCTTCCACCAAGAAAATCATCCGTTTGGACAAGGCACCCAGGACTACCTCTAAAGTAGCCAAAAACACAGGTGTTAAAAGAGATAAAACCAAGCGGTATTCTTCAAAAAGCAGAACTCGCTTCAAGCCTTTTGAAATCCCCGCAGTGGAAAGTGGCCATTATTTAATAGCCAATGTTTTTAGAGACCCGGAAAACGTAACCGCCTTTATTGGCGAACTGCGTGCTCAAGGAATCAACGCGGATTACTTTAAAAACCCAAAAAACGGACTCAACTACGTATACCTCGAGAATTATCAGAATAAACAAGATGCCGTTTATGCACACAGCACACAGTTCAATGGAGCTTATCAAGGTGACGCTTGGATTATGAACGTAAATAATATGGATGTTGTTTCTCACATAGATTATGTAGCCGTCAAAAATGAATCCAACTCAAAATACGGGGATAATTTCTTAAGCAAAAATGTAGCTCAATCCAAGGGCAATATCTCCAAAGCGTCCTATGCATCGCACAAAATCAACGGTTTGCCAGAAGGCTACTATATCATTGCAGATGTTTTCGAAACCGCTTCTGACGCATCCCGTTTTGTAAAAGATCTAAATGCCAAAGGGCTTCATGCCAGTTATTTCATTAATCCAGAAGACAATCTAAGATACGTCTATCTAAAAAAACATGAGACCTGGAACAATGCCCTAACCTCATACTACACCAAACTTAATGCCTCGTATGACGAAGAAATGTGGATCATGCGGGTAAAACCAAACTTCAACAGCTAAAATGACAAAACACATTGTTAAATCAGCTTTATTCCTAGCAATAGGACTTGTTTCCCACGCCCTCTTTTCGCAGGAATACAACAGTTTTGATATACGCTACCAAGACAATATAAAGGGTGATCTTACTTTTATTGCCAACAACATTGTCAACCGTGATGGGGGAACAGGCTCTACAGAGCCTGAAGATTCTTATAACGCCACAGGAAGTTCTTCCACCTATAACGATTGGTTGAACATGCAGTATGTTGATGTGGACAGTGACCCAACAACTTTTAGTTCCAGTAGGGCAACGTTCACATTTCCACAGACCAACTGTAACCTTATCAGATATGCGGGATTGTATTGGTCTGGAACCTATCCCAGTGAACAGGCTGGACAAGCGGTTGGAACCAATAGGCAAAACGATTTCAATCAGGTAAAATTCATGGTGCCAGGTGGTTCTTATGTGGACATTACCGCAGACGAAATCATATATGATGGTTTTACCAGTGGCGATTCTTCCATGAGGCGCAATAGCCCTTATGCTTGCTACGCCGATGTTACTACGTTGGTTTCGGCCTTGGCAAATCCAACAGGGGATTATACCATAGCCAACGTACGAGCTGTGACAGGTTCCCTTTCTCCGGGAGGTGGAGCTTCCGCAGGATGGACTCTGATCATTGTTTATGAAAACCCAACCCTTACCGGTAAGCTAATCACCACCTTTGATGGGTTTGCTCGTGTAAACAGCGCTAATCCATCAGTAGATATTAATTATAGTGGCTTTAACACAATTCCAGCGGGTCCGGTAAATGCCAATATTGGTGTGGCCGCTCTTGAGGGAGATAACAGAATCACGGGTGACCGTGTAAGAATAAGGGCCGCCAGTAGTGGTTCCTTTACAACCATAAGCAATGCCACCAATCCATCAGACAACTTCTTCAACAGTAACATTACATTAAACGGAGTTGTAACCACAAACAGGGATGTAAACAGTGTGAACACCTTGGGATATGATACGGATATGTTTTTGCTAAACAACCCCTTAAACTCCGTAATACCAAACAGCGAAACCGCTGCAACTTTTCGTTTTACGTCAAGCGGTGACCAATATTATCCATTTTTCAACTCATTCAATGTAGAAATAATTGAGCCGGAAATTGTTCTGGAAAAAAGGGTAGAAGATATTGCTGGTAATGATATCACCGGTGCGGGGGTAAACCTCGGTCAGTATTTGGACTACGTCCTATCGTTCGAAAATACAGGGAACGACGACGCAACCAACTATACCATACGCGATGTGCTCCCCATCAATACAACACTGGATGAAACAGCATTAACACTGCCTGCAGGGGTAACTTATGTTTATAATGCCCCAACTCGTGAAATAACTTTTACAATTCCAGACAATCTGGTTGAAGAAGGTGATCCCGTTTCTGAAATAAGAATGAGGGTGCAAGTAGCAGAAAACTGTTTCGATTTCATCGATGCCTGTACGGATCAGATCCAAAACTTGGCTTACTCTACCTATCAAGGCGTTATTAATAACAATCAAATTACAGATGACCCAAGTGTGTCCGATTTTGACAATTGTGGATTTACTACGCCCGGGGCCACCAACTTCCTGTTGGATGATTTGGAAAGCTGTGACTTTACCAGAACCGTTCAATTATGTGGGGATGATGTGCTTTTGGATGCAGGGGATAATTTTGATGCGTACACATGGTACAGGGACGAAAACGGAAATGGCCAAATAGATCTTGGAACGGACACCGTAATCAACGATGGAGACCCAGATGGAGATCCAAGCACATTATTGGTCACCGATATCGGCACCTACATTGTGGACAAAGAAGTGGCAGATCCTTGTAAAGGATTTCAAGAAATAATTATTGTTGAGCTCTTTGGGGCCATTCAATCCAATCCCATTTCGGCATTGATCAACGACACTACCAATACTGTGGATGGTGAAATAGTTGTCTGCCCCAACGATGGTAGCGAACTCCCTGAAATCTTCCTTTGTGGACTAAACGACACCGAACTCATTCAGGTAAATATTCCTGACGCGTTAAGCATAGAATGGCAACAATTGGACGAGGCCAGCTGTGCCGCGGCCACACCAGATTGTGCCAACACAAATAACAGCTGTACCTGGAACACCGTTGACACGGGCAACGATTTTACAGCTTCCGACGCTGGAGAATATCGTTTGGTCATCAACTATCAAGATGGATGTTTTACCCGTTTCTATTTCAATATCTTCAAAAACCCATTGGATCCGCAATACACGACTAGGGATATTGTTTGTGATACAGATGGCAATATTACGGTAACCAACATGCCTTTGGACTATGAATATCAGCTCATAGATCAAGCAACAGGAAATGTAGTGGTTGCCTACAATCCAAGTCCAAGTTTTGATATTGCTGACAATGGTTCCTATCGGGTAGAAATGAGACAGCAAGGTGTAACCGATGGCTGTATTTTCATTTTAGAGAACATCGGAATCTTGGAAAGAAATTTTCAGGTTGACATAACAACTACAGATACTGATTGTAATGGTTTCGGGACTATTTCCATTTCCGCCCTGAATGTCTTTCCACAATATTATTACGAAATATCGCAAGGGGGAACTATTGTGGACACTTTTGGTCCATCAAACGACAACAACTACACCTTTGAAAACCTTAACGATGGCGTGTACGACGTCTCTGTAAGAACAGACGATAACTGTACCTACACCGAGCAGGTGACCATTCAAGACCTTAACAATCTAGAGCTCAATGCACGGGTTTCTCAACACATTACCTGTCGAGAAGGCAACATCCAAATGGAATCCACAGGTGGTCAAACTCCACATACCTATGCCATTTGGTCTTATGTAGACGAAGGGGGCAACACGGTCATCTCGTATCCTACGGTAGACGATATTCCTTCGAGTGCTTACCAGACCAGTGTAATCTTTGACATCTTGGATCCTGGTGATTATACTTTCGTAGTGGTGGACAGAAACAACTGTCATGATATCTCCAACACGGTGACCATCGAATTTAGGCCCGCCGCCGATTTCAATGCCACCAGTGTTATCGATGTGCTTTGTTATGGTGATTCCACAGGAGCCATAAACTTCAATCTTGTAAGCAGTAATGGGTATCAACTTACCTATTATTTGTTCGATGCAACAGGTTTTGATGAGAACAACTATGATTTGAACAATGCTTTGGCCACCAATTCTTCGGGCAATTTCACTGGATTGCCAAGCGGCGATTATGTAGTGGTTATTAACCAGCGAAAAGGAAGCGCAGCTTGTGATTATTTTGAATATCACACAATTTCCGCGCCATCCAATCCCCTTGACGCCGACGCCGTTCTGGTACAAGATTACACCTGTCTACAAAACGGAATCGTAGAAGCACAAAACATCACAGGAGGAACCGCGCCTTACGAATATAGTATCGATGGGGTTAACTTTGGGGTAAGCCCCACATTCAGCAATCTCACCGATGGAACCTATACCATCACCGTAAGGGATGACAATGGGTGTACTTTCCCTACCAACACCATTACGTTGGACCCATTAAATCCACCTTCGGATCTAACCTTTGTAGCCACTGCGCCTAACTGTCCTGCTTTAACTTCAGATGTTACAGCAACCGTTGTGGATGGCAATGCTCCTTTTGTTTTTGAAATAATAGCCCCTGCTACAACTGCCGCTACCTCCATAACCGGAGCTTCTGCCAATTTTGATGGGTTGGCACCGGGCACTTATACCTTTAGGGTAACCGATGATAAAGGTTGTGTTTATGATGAATCTTTTACAATTGACCCGGTCACCCAAATCAATGTTACAGGCCAGCTGGTAAGCAACATCACCTGTTTTAATGATACAGATGGGGAGCTGTTGTTTACAATTACAGATTTCAATACCGATTATGACTATACTGTTTCAGGACCGGCTAACTTTTCTGGAAGCAACGAATCCAGCGGTACCGTTTCTTTAACTGGATTGGATGATGGAACCTACACCATTACTGTTACTGATAACTTGACCAACTGTACCGACACAGCAAGCGTAACCATCAATGCTCCTCCTTCAATGTTGACGATAAACGCTACAGAAACACAGCCTACTTGCGTTTCCGACGGTAGCGTTACCCTTACTTCATCTGGAGGGTGGGGTGGAAATTCTTTCACTTTAACCAATCCGGACACTACCCTTTTTGGAACAAACAGCACAGGTGTCTTCACAGGGTTGACACAAACAGGAACCTACACGGCTTCAGTAACGGATACTAACGGTTGTGTGGTCACCACTACGTTTGACTTGAATGCCGCAATTGCGCCCGTTCTTGACATTGTGCCCAGTGACCTATGTTACGACGACGCTGTTGGTTTGACCCTGACTGCCAATGTTACTTCAGGCGGTGATGGAAATTATGAATATAGCCTTAATGGAGGTCCTTTTGGTGCCAGTAATATTTTTTCCGGACTTACCCCAGGAACCCATACCATTGATGTTCGTGACGGAAACAATTGTACTGATACTGCTTCTATAACAATTAACCCTGAATTGAGTGTAATTGCTTCAGCTCCAAATATCACTGCCTGTGGTACCGACACGGACATTACGATTACTGCAGCAGGTGGCGATGGAAATTATGTTTATGCAGTGGTTGGTGATGGAGTTGCTCCTGTAGGTGGTGACTTTTCAATTACAAATCCTGTAACTGTGACTGGTGCTGGAGATTATGATGTCTACGTGCGGGATAATGCCGGTGCGGCAGGTTTTTGTGAAGCTTCATATGATATTACAATAATTCAAGATGTTCCACTTGCCATTGCGCCAACCGTGACCGACGTAACTTGCTTTGGCGGTTCAGACGGAGCCATAACTTTAAGTGCTTCTGGTGGAGAAGGACCTTATTTGTTTAGTATAGATAATGGTTCCACTTACCAAACCTCCAACAGTTTTGTAAATCTGGGTGCTGGATCTTACGATGTAAGGATAAGGGATGCCAATAACTGCGAAGCTACCTTGACCGTTGTCGTCAACCAACCAAATCAACTGGTTGCTGAAGCCCTACAAACCCAAGCCTATACTTGTCTACAGCTTGGTGAAATTACCGTGGGAAGTATTACTCCCACCTCTGGTGGCTCTGGTGACTATCAGTATAATATTAATGGAGGCCCTTGGACTACTTCAACAACTGGCGGAACTGTTTTTACAGGTCTGATGAATGGAACATATACCATCCAAGTACGTGATGCTAATCAAATTGATTGTTTCATCACACTGTCCGATGTTATAATCGCACCCCTCCCAACAGAGCCCACATTAAGCACCTCGATAACATACAATTGTGATGGAACGGGGGATATCACTGTACTTCCAAACGACCCTTCATACACCTATAGCTTAAATGGTGGCGCACCACAGGCTGGAAATATGTTTGCCAATGTTGCGGTGGGAACCCATACCATCGACGTTGATTATGGAAGTGGTTGTGTTACTCAAACAACGGTGGTTTTGGAGCCAGGAAACTCATTTGGTTCAACAGTAACGGCATTCTCCGACATCACATGTAACGGTGGCGCAGATGGATCAATCACTTTTGAAGTGGAAAATTTTGAGCCAGGAACTGGCTTTACGTATCAAGTGGATGCCGGTCCCGTTTCGGCAGCCCAATTTGCAAGTCCTATTACAATAAACGGTCTAACTGCAGGAAATTACTCCATAACCGTAATTGACCTTAGAGATCCTACTTGTTCCATTATCCTAAACCAAACACTTGCTGAACCAGCAGCTTTAATTGCCTCAGCTTCAATTACTAGTGTTGCAACCTGTACCAACGGTGGTGCAACTATTACGGCCTCCGCATCCGGGGGAACGCCCTCCTACGAATTTCAATTGGAGGATGGTGTTGGTGGTATAATTGCAGGTTTTGATTATGTAACCAATGGAAATAATACCGTTTTCGCCGGGCTAGCTGCCGGTGATTACGTTATTCGGGCAAGAGACACTAATCTTTGTGAAGATCCTATTGATGCTGTATTAACAGTGATTCCAGCAGCTACAATAACATTTACTACAACCCCGACTGCCTGTTACAGCGGAAATAATGATGGAACTATCCAAGTGGATGTTACGGCTGGAAATGGAGATTATCAGTTTAGTTTAAACGGTGGTCCTTGGATAACACCAACACCCACTACCGCAACAACACATACCTTCGCTTCGCTGACTTCGGGGAACTACACCATAAATGTCAGGGATGGTTTTGGTTGTGTGGGAACACTTCAGAACGTAACCATCAACGATGATTTGGTCGCCTCAGTAGATGTCGTGGATGTAAGCACTTGTGCCGATGGAAGTATATCTGTAACGGCTTCTGGCGGAACCCCTGTATTGGAATACGCCTTTGTGCCAACAACTACAGACCCTACTGGGTTGTTCTCAACAACGAGCACATTTACGATAACCGCAGGGAATGAAGGAGACTATGATATTTATGTAAGGGACAATTCGGCCACGGTTCCTTTTTGTGAATACATGGAAACGGTAACGGTGAACCCGGCGACGCCTTTGAACATTACTGCCACACCAACCGACCCACTTTGTCATGACGGTACCGGTTCCATTCTAGTGGACATTACATCCGGTATTGCTCCATACACTATCCAAATAATAGACTTGGATAATGGTGGTGCTTCAGACCAAACGGATACGAATGTACTCAATACGAGCAGAACGTATTTTAACCTCATGCCAGGTGACTACACAATCAACGTAACTGATGCTACAGGATGCGTTGTGACAGAAACTCCGGTAACCCTCAACAATCCAGATGAACTTACCGCAAGTATTATAGGAATCACTCCAGCTACTTGTACTGGTGACCCCAACGATTTTGGTTTTGGGTTCTCAGGCTATCCTACAACGCTAGGTACAATTGAGTTCAGTGCTGATGGTGGAACTACTTGGATAGGGAACAACTCCGTTCCAGGCACTACCGACCAATTCACGGGATACAATTCCGGAGATACCGTCTATCCCTCCATGCGTACGGTGGACGGTTTTGGAAACACTGTTTGTCAAACCAATTTGCCTCCGTTCATCATTCCATATCCTTTGGATGACTTAGACATTACCATATTGCCGATTGTTGTCAATTGTAATGAGCTTCAAGTAACCGTTAGGGGGCAAAACGGAACCGCTCCCTACGAGTATACCTATTCAGACGATCCAGCAAACTTTGACCCAGCGACCGCTACATGGACGGCCCCATTGCCCTTGGGGACAACCCATACCTTTGTTGGACTTGTGCCCGGTAGATCCTACACGTTCTATGTAAGGGATGCCGCGGGTTGTGTGCGTCAGAGTAATGTGAATGTAAATGATATAATTACAGTTCCCCTAGAAATCACATCTTCCATTACCCCCAGTTGTGCCGGGGCCAGCAATGGTAGTATAACCTATACGGTCACTGACAATCAAGCTCCTTTTGAAACACAGTTCAGGTGGGATTTTTACGACATGAGCTCTGGTTCTGCTGTTTTAGTAACCAGCAGTGGTGGAATAGTTCCCTATTCCTCCCCACAGGACATCGTAATTGGTGGTTTGCCAGCAGGAAACTATTTCATTGAAGTCGTTGAAGTTGATGGGGGTGGTGTTGACAGCTGCGTTGGGGCAACCGAAAACGAGCTCTTAATAGAATTAGATCCTTTATCGGGAACACCTGTTGTTTTACAAAATATCAGCTGTAATGCCCCGGGCCTAATTCAAGTCCAAAACCCACTAGGTGGTGGAGGGGTTTATACCTACACCGTAACTGGGCCGGCTCCATTTGTTACCATTACATCAACCTCCGATAACCCTATAGAAATTCCTGCAAATTCACCTGCCGGAAACTATGACGTTACCATGGAGGATCAATATGGTTGTTCCGTAAATTTGGGCACTGTTCCGTTGACACTTACTCCCAACCCTACTGTAGACTCCATTGTTGTGAACAATTGCTCAACTCCAATTTCAGTAACTATAAATGCAACAAGTGTCGCTGCACAGATTTTTTATTCTATAGATGGCGGGGTTACTTATTTGGATAATGGCGGAATTTTCAACAATGTTGCCCCTGGATCCTATAATGTTTCGATCATTGACGGTAATGGCTGTACCGACACTGACACATTCGATGTGTATCCTATCTTGGAATTTACCGCAATTCAAACCGTAGCTCTAGATTGTGAACCAGGAGCAGCGGCTAATGCCGAAATCGAGATTGATGTGATTTCTGGATCTGGAAACTACGAATTTATCATTGATGGCCCTGGTGCAAACGATCAGGCCCGGACCGTACTCCCAACCAATCCGTTTACATGGACCGGCGCTGCAGCGGCAGGAAGTTATGAAGTAATCGTATTTGATATTGGAACAGCTCCACCTAACTGCTCGCAAACAATTACCATAGATGTGCCGGATGCTCCACTACCAAGCTTTACAGAAACCCATACGGATATTACCTGTAATGGGGCCAATGATGGTAGCATTACCCTTACTGAAGTTGACACTGGAGTGGGGCCATTAAACTATACGCTAACACCTATGCCGGGCGGCGCGGTATTGAATGGCAATACTTTTGAAAACCTTCCCGCAGGCACATACAGTGTTCGTGGAGCAGGAACCAACAGTTGCTTCACCGATATCTTCAACATTCAGATAGCCGAACCCAATCCAGTGGTTGTCCCAGCACCCACTGTGGTTGAATTTGGATGCGTTTCTGGCAACAATACCAACAATGCCTCCATTACAGTGGATACAGCTTCTATTACAGGTGGAAGTGGAACATATGTGATTTATGAGTTCATCAATGACCAAAGCACTCCGGCAACAGGGGATGATATTGTGGTTCAAACTGGGCCAAACAATGTTTACATAGAAACAGATATTAATGGAGGAAGCTATACTATCAATGTATACGATGAAAATGGCTGTGTTGGAACAACAAATGTGGCAATTGCGCCATTTGACAGCCTCGATGCAGCCAACATTGTGGTAGATGCCATAGCCACTTGTGTTGCCGGTGAAGATATAACCATTACAGCGGTGGGTTCAATCACAAATTCAACTACACATCCAGCCAACTATGAATTTAGGGAATTACCTTCCGGAGTGTTCCAGGCTTCAGGTAGTTTTACTGGATTGTCTGTCGGTACCCACAACTTTGAGGTGAGAAACACAATAACTGGATGTGTTATTACCATACCACATGAAGTCGCAGATCCTGAAGTACTGGATTTGATTGTGGTTGGAACAACAAACATCACTTGTTTTGGTGATACCGATGGCGCTGTAGACCTAAACCTGGTTGACGCTTCCGTTGTGGCCTATCCAAGCGCTACTAGCTATACATTATACTACGATATAAACAACACTCCTGGAAACTTGGCTGATGATGTTACTTCTTCTGGTTCTGATGCTGACGGCAGCTTCACCATCAGCGGTCTTGCGGCCGGTGCCTACTATATTGAGGTTACCGATACGAATCCTCCAGGAGCTGCTTGCGTGTATATTGAATCCTTTAACATTGCTGGACCAAGTGCTTCAATTGCAGGATCTACGGTGGTAACCGAAATCACCTGTGTCGGAAACGATGGTGCCATTCAAATTACCAACGTTACCGGAGGATGGGGAGGCTACAGTTACTATGTAGGCACTTCTGCCCCTACAGGTCCCAGTGATTATGTGGTAGGTGACAGCTTTGCCGGCCTTCCTGTAGGCACCTATGAAGCATGGGTGATTGACTCTAGTGGTTGTGAACAATTGGTGGATACCGTTTCACTATCAGACCCATTGCCAATTACCGCTTCGATTCAAATAAATCAAGAAAACTGTACTGACCTCCAAGGTGAAATTGAAGTTCTTGGAACTGCTGGTGGTCAGGGTAGTAACTATACGTACCAACTTATCCGTAATGGGTCAAATATCGGTTCTCCACAAACCAATACTGTTTTCTCTGGTTTGGGTGCAGGATCTTATGAAGTAATGATTGCTGATCAATGGTCATGTACAACAACCGTTGGCCCTGTAGTACTTACAAATGCTATGACTGCAACGACCACCGTTGTAAAACCCATTGACTGTACGCTTGATTCAGGAGGTCATGTCACCGTAAGTGTAAGCGGCGGTTCTTCTAACCTTACTTTCGATGTGGTTTTTCCAGATGGATTTACCACAGCTAGCAACGCAACAGGGGTCTTTACAGGACTCACGCAACCTGGAGTCTATACATTCACGGTTACCGACAATAACACAACTACCCCCTGTACGTTTGTCATCACACAAGAACTGGATGACAAAGTTGACCCCATTATTGATGATGTGCTGATGGATCCTGTAAGCTGTAATGGCGGTGCTGATGGCAACTTGACCGTAGTATTGGATCCTACGACCATAGTTGATCCCGTGTACACGTACGAGCTATATGAGGCGTCCAATTTGGTGACACCATATCGATTCGCACAGACGACTCCTACATTCGATAACCTACCAGCAGGAGATTACCGAGTACGCGTTATCTCATCAAGAGCTTGTGATGATTTCTACGATGCCACAGTTACGGAACCTGTTGTTCTATCTGCATCTGCATCTGCTACCACATTTGTGTGTAATCCAAACAATACGGTAAATACATCAACAATTACCGTAACCGGCGGTGGTGGAACAGGCCCATACTTATACAGTTTGGACAATACAAATTTCCAGTCCGCCAACACATTTGATGTGGTTGATACTGGTGTGGACCAAAATATCACAGTATATGTTGAAGATGCCAATGGTTGTACGACCACAGCGGCAGTCTTTATACCAACAATAAACACATTCACCGTTGGTATAACACAAAATGCAGCCATCAGCTGTGCCAACCCTGAAGAAGTACTGTTGACCGTTTCTGATGATGGGAACCCTGCTAATACCTATACTTTTGAGTTGTTGCCCCTTGGAAATCCGAATGGTTCGTTAACCGCAACACTTACAAACACAACGGCTACATTTGAATTGATCGCCCCTGGAAACTACACATTCAGGGTTACCGATGACGCAACAGGTTGCTATGTTGATACCACACATAATATCGCTCCGTACGATTTGATTGATGTAGTGGCAACGGCAACAGCGCCAGCTGTTTGTTTTGGAGACGCAGGCACTTTGGAAATCAACGTAACAGGATACTCCGGAACCTATGATTACGAAGTGTTCCTATCTGATGGTTCTGTGACCGGAATTACTGGAAGTGCAAACACTTCGACCAATCCATTGTCCATTACCGACCCTGCCCTAATAGGTGGAAATTACTTTGTAAGGGTCACTGAGACTGCCAACCCATTGTGCGTGGAGGATTCCAATGTCATTACCATTGTTTCACCAAGCAGTGCTTTGGTAGTGACGCCTCAAGAAGTCGCCAATGTTACCTGTAGTAACGATCAAGGTGAAATAGTTGTAGCCCCAACTGGGGGTTACGCTCCTTACGATATTGTGTTGACCAATACCACGACATCACAAGTATATACTGTCAATGATGTTCCAAGTTATTTGTTCACTGGTTTATCGGCTGGAACATTTGATGTACAGATAACGGACGATAACGGTTGCGTCATCAACGAACCTATTGTTCTGGTTCAGCCAATTCCAATTACTGCGGATATCAATGCTACACCCACAACTTTGTTGTGCTATGGTGATACCAATGCATCCGTCTGGGCGGAAAACGAAGCTGGAGGTGAGGGCGTATACGATTATCAACTAAACATATATGATCCAACGGGCACAACGATAGTGTTCACGTCTGGAGAACAGTCGTCTCCAACCTTTAACAACTTGGGCGCTGGAATTTATAGTATTACCGTGTCCGATAACTGGAATTGTGACGTGGAAACCATTCAGGTTACCATAAGCGAACCTACAGATGTCATGGCATCCTTAATTGAGTTAAGCGCAATGACCTGTATTAATCAAGCGCAATTACAGCTTGATGCTTCCGGAGGCACAGCCCCCTACGAATATAGCGTCGATGGAACCAACTATTTTGCCATGAGCGGCGGTAGTACCCATATATTCAATGTTGGCGCTGGAATCTATCAATACTATGTGCGCGATGCCTTTGGTTGTGAAGCTCAAATCTCCAACCAGGTAAGCGTGGACATGGTTCCCCCGTTAACTATTGACATAGATGATTCTGCGGCCATGATCAATTGTACCGGGGAGGCTTCAGCAACTATTGTGGCCAACACCACCGGCGGATTGGGCAATTATAGCTACGAACTATTTGGTGATGCGGCCTTGACCAATTTAATAGCTGGTCCTCAAACAAACGACACCTTTAGTGGTTTAGTGGCAGGCAGTTACTACGTAAGGGTAACCAGTCAAGATTGTGTTGAGGTTTCACCGGAAATAATAATCACAGATCCTGCTCCATTGCAGGTAGACCGTGAAGAGTTCACCAATGTAACATGCTCTGGATTGAATGACGGAACGATCACGGTCGAAGTTTCAGGAGGTACCGGTGAAATTTTCTATGCTATTACACCGAATCTTAATCAGTTTGATACCGTAAACGTATTCGAGGATTTGGCCCCAGGCATTTATGATGTGATTGCGCAGGATAGAAACGGTTGTTTCATGACCTTCCAGTTTGAAATAGAACAGCCAGAACCTATCCAGGCCGAGGCCATTAATATAATGCATGAAGTGTGCTTCAACAGTGCCGATGGCTCATTTGAACTTCAAATCACCGGAGGTACTGCACCATACGAAACTGCTTTGAACTCAAACGCTGACGCTGATTATGTTCAGGATCAAATCTTGTTCCAAAATCTTCCTGCAGGAACACATGTAGTGTTTGTGCGTGATTCCCAAGGATGTGAAACCAATGTTTTTGTGGAAATAGAACCAGGGGTAAACCTTGAGGCCACGGTTACGCCCATGTATGAGTGTACTGGCAATATTCCTGAAAATTACCTGAACATTGTATTTACAGATCCTTCAGTCTCTGCGGATGTGCTATATGCCCTGGACTCAACTGACCCAGGTGATATGCAGCTTTCAGATGATTTCAGAAATATGGCTCCGGGCGATCATTACATCACCATAGCACACGCCAATGGATGTATGGTCACTTATGACTTCACCATAGAAGGGTATGAACCTTTGACCCTGATATTGGAAAACAACAATATAAATGAAATAACAGCGGTTGCCGAGGGTGGACTGGAAGATTATACCTTCTATTTCGGAGATGTAGACAACGGAACGGACAATACCTTCTATATCAATAGAACGGATACCTATACCGTTACTGTTGTAGACCAAAACGGTTGCGAGGTTCAGGCAGAAATATTTATGGAATTCATTGATATTGAGATTCCTAACTTTTTCACTCCCGACGGAGATGGTCTCAACGACATGTGGTTGCCAAACAACTTAGAAACGTTCCCCAACGTACTAATGATTGTTTTTGATCGTTATGGTAGAGAGCTCTATCGTATGGAATATGGCGATAGTGGTTGGGATGGTATTTACAACAACAAAGAGCTCCCCACCGGTGATTACTGGTATATTGTTAAACTGCAAGGTGAAAACGATGACCGTGAATTCATTGGACATTTTACCCTATATCGAGATTGACCTTAACCTGCTTGACCATGTTGAAAAAAACTTGTTTTCTAATTCTTCTTGCTCTTTTGGCCCATGGCGCTCGCGGTCAAGAGTTGACCATACCGCAGTTGTCCCAGTACATTGCGGATAATCCCTTTTTGATGTCCCCGACCTATGCGGGTATTGGGGACCACATAAAGGTTAGATTGAACGGCCTTACCCAATGGGTGGGTATTGAAGATGCACCAGACACTCAAACTTTGGCCGCCGATGCACGAATTGGAAACAGGTCTGGTTTGGGCATGTTATTATATAACGATAGCAACGGAGAAACCAAGCAAAGAGGTGCCAGGGTTTCATTTGCACACCATTTGGTTTTAGATCGATATGATGATTTTTTCCTTTCTCTTGGTATCTCATACAACTTTAACCAGTTTCGGATAGATGTAGAAAACTTTACCGATTTCAATGGACAACTTCCTACGGACGACAAAGCAACTACGAACCACAATTTTGATCTTGGTGCCCTTATTCGCTACAACAAGTTTTATTTCAGTGTCAATGCTTCCAATATTTTGCCTAAAAATCTAGAGCAATTCAATCCGGTGTTCGAACCCAACACCTTGAGAAATTATTATGTGTATACCGGATACAGCATTTCCAAAAACAAGAACAGTAAACTAGAGTTGGAACCCTCTGTATTTTTTCAATGGTTTGAAAGCGATGGGCGCTCAGTTACCGACCTTAATGCCAAATTCCGTTTTCACGATTTTGAGGACTATTATTATGTGGGCGCCACTTATCGTTTCTTAAACGACCAGTTGGGTAAACCGCTATATATTGCTCCTATTGCCGGGCTAAAGAAAAGTAATTTCTATTTTGGCTATTCGTATCAAGTAATTACCAATGAAATTTTGGGCTATAGCACCGGAACTCACGTGGTTACGGTTGGTATGGATTTGTTCCAGGGCATTAGCAACTGTAGGTGTATGTACTGATTAAATGGTTTTACCCTATTTTTGTCCCGCAAAATCCTAAACATTGTGGGAAAGATAAGGTTGAACAATATTAGAGTACACTCCAACCACGGATGCCTAAAAGAAGAAATGCTCATTGGTAGTGACTATAGAGTGGATTTAGTGGTAGAAACCGATCTATCTGTTCCCGCAAAATCAGATAAGCTTATCGAAACAGTTGATTACGTTCACCTGAACAACATCGTAAAAGATGAAATGGCCACTCGTTCCAATTTGTTGGAACATGTTGCGCAAAGAATCATTTCTCGTATTTTCCAAGAAATTATTGAGGTAACAGAAGTAGAAGTAACAGTATCAAAAATAAACCCGCCCATTGGTGGTGATGTGGAAAGCGTAAGCGCAATTTTGAGTGCCAAAAGGTCCAGTAAGTAGTTTGGGCAAGCTAAAAAAAGTAGTACATTTGCAGCACAAAAATGGCATCGTGGCCGAGTGGCTAGGCACAGCTCTGCAAAAGCTTGTACAGCGGTTCGAATCCGCTCGATGCCTCTAAAACACCCAACATTTCGTTGGGTTTTTTTATGCTGCTAATCCGCTCGATGCCTTCTTTAATATCAAACTTATCCTTGGGTAAAAACCCCTTGGTTATCAATACGACCCCACAGATAATCAAAACAATGCCCAACCCTTTTTTAATGAGTACAATACGGTCTTTGGTAAGGTATCCTTTCAATTGTTTTGCCAGCAATATTTTAATTAAGTCGGTAGCAAAATAAACGGCTAGAACGGTGCTAAAAAAAACGAATATCCTATCAGGGTCGTTGTCCAAACTTGGACCGACAATAACAATGAGCCCCAACCAAAAAGCAAGCACTCCAATATTTATAAAGTTCAACAAAAACCCTTTTACTATAAGCGTAAAATAGGTTCCCTTTGTAACTTTTAGGTTAGCCTTTTTAGACTCTTTTTTGGCAAATATTACAATACCATAAACCAAAAGTATCATTCCGCCAAATACAAAAAGACCTGGTTGATTACTAAGGTTCTCCAAAAGTTGAAAACTAGTAAAATAAGCTACCAACAAAAACAAAATATCCGCAATAATAACTCCGATATCCAAGCAAACTCCCGCTCTAAAGCCCTTAGTTGCGCTGGTTTCCAGTAACACAAAGAACACCGGTCCTATCATAAAGCTTAATAGGAATCCCAATGGAATCGCTGCCTGAATATCATCAATCATAGCATTAGTCCACCCGTTTTATTTTTCCTCCGAAAACCTTTTTTTCATCCATTTTTGCCGGATTTCCATAAACCAAAACTTCTCCGCCTCCCTTTACATTGGCCTTGACATAGTCCGTAGCATAGATTTCACCATTGCCTCCAGCACTTACTTCAATCGTGGTAAAACTGGTCTTAAACGTCTTTCCGTCGTAAGCGCCTCCGGTATTGATAATTACGTCTTGGTTTTTTCCAAACCCAGAGGTAACTATTTCACCTCCCGAAACTGCCTTTACCAAAAGTTGGTCCACTTGGCAATTTAATTCTATTTCACCTCCTTCTTGTGCTTTTAGCTCCAAAACATCCTGAATGTAAGTGTCATCTGATGAAATTCTGGCGTCTTCATTTACATCAATTATATTTAGCCCTCCGTTATGATAAAGATCAACATATGTCCTATATCCGCTGAACATTTTGTCAATTTCCATTCTAATTTTCAATATACCATCGTTGTTCACCACGGCAACCTTATCGGTATTGACACCTGAAATGACCACTTTGTTTTCATTGGATTTTATCAACTGAAGAGATATCCCATCAAAAACCTTAACCTCGTTAAACTTTTCAAGGTTTCTTGTAATCTCACTCTCCTGTGCCTCCAAAACTTGAAGCGATAGCATCAAAAATAATATCGCAATAGATTTCATACAGTAAAATTTGGTTGTCGATACAATAACAAATTTTATTCCAATATAGTGCCCATTACTCCTTTTTTCCGACCAATGAAAAATCCAAATGTCTTTTAATCAAATCTGTGTCCTTTACCATAACATACACTTCATCACCCAATTGGTAGACACGTTTAAAGCGTTCTCCAACAATGGCATATTGCCGTTCATCGAAAATATAATAATCATCTTTTAAATCACGGATACGAATCATGCCCTCACATTTGTTTTCAATGATTTCCACATAAATGCCCCATTCGGTCACCCCAGATATTACCCCAAGAAATTTTTGGTCCCTGTGGTCTTCCATAAATTTTATCTGCATGTATTTTATGGAGTCGCGCTCTGCGCTGGATGCAAGTATTTCCATATCTGAAGAATGTTTACATTTCTCCTCATACACAATAGATTTTGGCGGTTTCCCGCCATCTAAATAATGCTGCAACAACCTGTGGACCATTACATCAGGATATCTTCTTATCGGAGATGTAAAATGAGTATAATAATCGAATCCCAGACCGTAATGTCCTATATTTTCCGTGGTATAAATCGCCTTGCTCATACTACGTATGGCCAAAGTGTCCACTAGGTTTTGTTCTTTTTGCCCTTTTACATCTTCCAGCAATTGATTCAGCGAACTGTTGATGCTCTTTTTATCCTTAAGATTGATACTGTGTCCAAATCTTGAAATAACACCATTCAACGCTATCAATTTTTCTTCGTCCGGCTCATCATGCACCCGGTATACAAATGTCTTTTTCTTTTTACCAATAAATTGTGCTACTTTTCTATTGGCCAAAAGCATAAATTCTTCAATGAGCTTGTTCGCATCCTTTGCTTCTTTGAAGTAAACACTTTCTGGTTCATTTTGTTCTGTAAGGTTGAACCGCACTTCAATCTTATCAAAGGAAATGGCCCCAGCATCCATTCGTGCCCTGCGCATTTTCTTTGCTAAAGAGTCTAAAGAAAGAATGGCCTTAACCACTTCTTTAGATACCTCATAAGGTTTTTCCCGGATTGATATTTCTTCTGGAATATGCGGTTTTTTTGTCTCTATAATATGCTGTGCCTCTTCATAGGCAAACCGTTCATCGGAGTTTATGACGGTTCTACCAAACCACTGATCATGAATCTGTGCATCATCATCTATTTCAAAAACTGCAGAGAACGTATATTTTTCTTCATGTGGGCGAAGGGAACAGGCCATATTGGAAAGAATTTCCGGAAGCATGGGTACCACCCTGTCCACTAAATATACCGAAGTGGCCCTGTTATACGCTTCTTCGTCCAAAATGGTATTGGGTTCTAAATAATGTGAAACATCGGCGATATGAATTCCTATTTCATAGTTTCCACTTTCCAAGATTCTAAATGAAAGTGCATCATCAAAATCTTTTGCATCCTTTGGGTCAATAGTGAAAGTGAGCACTTCACGCATATCCCTCCTTTTAGATATTTCCGGTTTGGTGATGGAGGTGTCCAAGGTTTTGGCAAATTGCTCCACTTCGTAAGGAAATTCATAGGGCAGGCCATACTCCGCCAAAATGGAATGTATTTCGGTTTGGTGCTCCCCAGGCTTTCCCAAAATATCCACTACTTCTCCATAAGGAGAATCCGCATCTTCAGGCCAGTTTCCCAAACGTACCAAAACTTTTTCACCATCTTTGGCTTTTTTCAGCTTTTCCAAGGGAACAAAGATATCAGTGTACATTCTGGTATCCGTTGGTCTAACAAAAGCAAAGGTTTTTTGTTTGTCAACAATGCCAACAAAAGTATCTTTCTTTCTTTCCAGTACTTTGGAAATCTCACCCTCCATCTTTCTGCCATTGCGTTTGGGTTTCATGAACACCTCAACAAGGTCACCATGGAACGCTCTATTCAACTTATTGTACGGCACAAAAACATCATCTTCCAACTCATCAATCAAAATATAGGCATTACCACTTGTGGTAAGATCAACCTTGCCAGTGAAACAGGTATGCACAGAAGGTTTCTTTTTGTACCTCCCTCGTTCCGATTCCAATATTCTATTGGTGGCCTTGAGTTGCCCTAAACGCTTTATCAATAAGTTACGATCTTGGGTTTCCGTTATTCCTAATTTGGAAGCTATTTGTTTATAGTTCAGGCTTTTATTTGGTTCTTTTTCCAGTACATTGAAAATGCCTTTTGTAATCTCATTCTTCCGTTGACTCCTTACCCTCTTTTTTTTATTTGACATTTACATTATTATTTTTTTGAAAAATACAAATTATAATACTGCATACCCAGTAATTGACTATTATGAATAGCAATTCTAATGTTATCAACAATCATTAAATAGTATTTATTTCTTTTTTAAAATTTAAATCAAAAAAGATGGTAATGATTGTTTGTTGATTTGTGCAATAAAAATATGTACTGAAAATTGCTATGAACAAATAAATTCTTTTGTTCACAATTTTTCAGTTTAGGGATGATTTAAGAATCAACCTATTAGATTTTTTATTAACCATATTTGATAAGTGGTTTCAACAAGAGTTTATTGAAAAGTAAATACCATTTAAATGTTTATTACTTCAATTTAATGTTCTTAATTGGTTGATTGTTTTGTGATCGATTTTTTGTTTGTTGTAAAAAATATGTTGTAATGTGAAAAAGAAATAAGAAATAAAAATTCATTTTTTCAAAGTTTTCTTAAAACCATCAACAAAGGCGGTTTTATGCTAAACCGCTGCTGTTTAATGATATGGGTATATTATTACTGTTTTTATGAACATTGCTGCTTAAAAAGAATTGTACCTTTGTTATATAGGCATTTAACTCTTCAAATATGAAAATAGCCATAGGAAACGATCACGCAGGAACAGATTATAAATTGGCCATCGTTGGAATGTTGAAATCCAAGGGCATTGAAGTTACCAATTATGGAACTGATGGTACGGATAGTGTGGACTACCCGGACTTCACCCACCCGGTGGCGAGAGATGTGGAGGAAGGCAAGGTGGACATGGGCATTGTGATTTGCGGAAGCGGCAATGGAGCCACCATGACCATAAACAAACATCAAAACGTGAGGGGTGCACTCTGTTGGAACAAGGAAATTACTGCTTTGGCCAGAGAGCATAACGATGCCAATATATTGAGTTTGCCCGCAAGATTTATAGCGTTGCCCCAAGCCCTGGAAATGGTGGAAACTTTCCTAAATACTGAATTCGAGGGAGGCCGACACGAACGTAGAATCGAAAAAATACCCTGTCGATAGCGTTATGGGCCACCATCACCATCATGCTCATTCACATACCCATAATGATTTAAAGGGAAGGAATCTTCTCATTTCCATTCTTTTGAATATTGCCATAACCGTTTCCCAGGTAATTGGTGGAATCATTTCAGGGAGTTTAGCATTATTGTCCGATGCGCTTCACAACTTTAGTGATGTTATTTCACTGATTATTAGTTATGCAGCAGCACGTTTGGGTAAGAAAAGAGCGTCCAGTTTAAAAACCTTTGGTTATAAACGCGCCGAAATCATGGCCGCCTTTGTCAATGCGGCAACCTTGATGGTGGTAGCGATAATATTGATGAAGGAGGCGGTGAAGCGCTTGTTGGAGCCCCAAGAGATTGAATCCAACCTGGTGATTTGGCTGTCCTTGTTGGGTGTTGTGGCCAATGGTTTCAGTGTATTGTTGCTTAAAAAAGATTCCAAGGAAAACATGAACATGAAATCAGCATATCTGCATTTATTAACGGATATGATGGCCTCGGTAGCGGTGCTGGTCGGGGGATTGTTGATGAAGTTCTATCAAGTTTATTGGGTAGATGCCGTTTTGACCATGCTTATTGGTCTCTATCTTATTTATATGGGGTATGATTTGTTAAAAGAATCTACAAAGGTATTGATGCTTTTTACACCAAGATCTATCGTTGTCCAAGAAATTGTGGAATCCATTTGCACCTTAGAACCCGTTAAAAACGTACATCATGTGCATATATGGCAACTCAATGAAGAAGAAGTGCACATGGAGGCCCATATCGACTTTAAAGAAGACATCAAACTTTCAGAATTCGATGTTATTTTGGAACGAATAGAGGAGCACGTATACCACAAGCATGGCATCAACCACGTCAATATTCAGCCAGAGTTTGACAAATGCGATTCCAAAAACGTAATCGTACAGGACTGATGCAAATACAGGTCAAAACATTTGATGAACTTACCACCAAAGAATTGTACCAGATCATGCGACTGCGTAGCGCAGTTTTTGTAGTGGAACAGGATTGTGCGTACCAAGATTTGGACGGCAAAGACCAAAAAGCACTGCATGTAATGGGTATAAAAGACGGTGAGCTTGTAGCCTATACCCGAGTGTTTGGACCTGGGGATTATTTTGAAAACGTAAGCATTGGCAGGGTAGTGGTGGACCAGGACCAACGAAAATTTGGTTATGGAAAGCAAATTATGCTCGCCTCCTTGGCCGCAGTTGAAGAAAAATTTCACAAACCGGCCATCGAAATATCGGCCCAGACTTATTTGGTAAAATTTTATTCGGACCTGGGCTTTACACCAACTGGTGAAGAATACTTGGAAGATGGCATTCCACATGTAAGGATGCTCAAAGAATGATTAAACCAATCTTTTAGCAACTCCGATTTCAATCAAGTAGTCCAGTTTTAAAATCAAATTGATAGGTTTTTCTGCCTTATTTTTTGTTGAAAAGAAGAGATAACCTTCCCTTTTGGGATGGAGTTGCTTCAATTCAACCTTTCCATGGGATGAATCTTGGTGACCAAGGACAATTCTTCCCAGAACATCTTCAGTTAACGCCAAATCGTCCAAGTGTCGGATTAGCTTTTTCCGATTCACAAAAGTGATATTACAAGAGGTGAAAACATTTTCTTCATCAACAAAGATGCTGGTCACCAAAGCATAAAAGTGCGTCTTTTTTGAAGTATCGAAAAGCCACCCCTGTTTTTTAGCACCCCTCTTGTTATAGCACAGTTCAAATGCAAAGGTGGGCAAGCGTTCGTTCACATAGTCCAGCTGTGCTTTTTCATCAACGTAGTATATGCTATCAGTATTCCTTTTACGCATAATAAGGTCTATGCCCGACAGTTGTTCTTTTAGATTGGAAACACGCTCAAAACAATACTGCTTCAAATGCTTTTTGTAATAAGAATCCAATAAAGGGGCCAATTGTTTTTCTTTGGACAAATCCTCTTTAAAACTGCTTTTCAACTTGGTCTATTTTGTGGAACAGGGCCGCGCCTATCTTTTCCACAATACCGACCACTAATGCATTTCCCATAAAAAATGCCCGTTTAGTATCAGAGATTCCCTCCAAAAAAGTGTGGTTATCCGGAAACATATTCAACCGTTCCAATTCTACTGGTGAAAGTCTTCGCGGCCCCTTGGAGGTTTGGACTACGTGCTTGAACCGCGAGGGGGACTTTCCGCCCTCTCCGGTAATAATGGTTCTGGAAGGTTGATTTATCGCATCAGGAAACATCATGCTTCCTTCGCTATACTTGTATTCAAAACCTGCTTTGGTCTTGCGTATTTCTTTTTTGGAACCCTTTAGATATTCCCACTTGGGCAAGCTTTCCTCGTGAATGAAAAGGGAAGGGTCCGCAGAGCCATTTTCCAACACATCCCCAAGCACAGCCCTAGGACCATCATAAACAGGCTTGGTTTTTAAAGTGACCACTCGACCTTCAACGCAAACTCCAGAATTTAGAAAGGGTGAAGGTCCCTTTTCAGCATTAAAATGTTCGGACAATGAAGCCAAATCTTCTTCAAGTTCAAGGGAATGAAAAACCTTTTTATGGTGTTCTACAGGAAATGTAGAAGCGATGGTGCCATCGCTTAACACCCAATCTGAAGGATTGGAATCTTGTAAGGCTTCAAAAATAGCTGTTGATTTGTGATAGGCCAGAAAAAAAACACGTCTTCGGCGTTGGGGCATACCATATTCGGCAGCATTAATCACACGCCACTCCACAGCATAGCCTAGGTTTGACAAACTGCGTAGCATTACGGCAAAATCCCGGCCCCTTTGTGTGGAAGGGGACTTCAATAACCGATCTACATTTTCCAAAAAAAGGTATTTGGGTTTGTTCTTTTTCTCTGAGAGGATACGGTGAATGGACCACCATAAAACACCTTTTTTGCCGATTAATCCTTTAGAGTTTTTAAGGGTGGTGGCTACAGAATAGTCTTGACAAGGAAATCCACCCACCAAAATGTCGTGGTCCGGAATTTCAGAGGTTGGAACATCTTCAATATTGGCGTTCGAATGATTTTTTGCGCCAAAACGGGCTTCATAAACCATGGAAGCATGCTGGGTTTTGGTGGAAGGCTCCCATTGATTGCTCCACACAATGTTATAACGCCCCGTTTTTTCCAATCCCAAACGAAATCCACCCACACCGGCAAAAAGTTCACAGACCTCAAGTTGTTGCATATCCAAAAATAGGATTATTCTATCTTGTTTTCGTCAGCATCGTACAGGCCGACCAAAATACTGTTTCCCTCATCGTCCACTTTAATCCCCCCGTATTTGGCGGACTCATATTTTTCAGCTTCGGTTTCTTGAAAGAAGTAGAATTCTGCTCCAATGTTGATGCCAACATAAGCTTTTGAAGTGTATTCAATGACCAACTGATTATTGTCTTTGGGCAATACATCTTCTTGAAGGCGCACCTTTTTTCCGATACCAAGAGAATCCAACGTTACGACCAAAAAACCACGTTTTGCAACGCTGTCTGTATAAATATCTTCTGAGATGGCATATCGCAAATTCATATAATCCCCCTGCATTAAGGATCGAGGGTCGACCGGGGCCAATTCCAATAACACCAACTTTCCATTGGATAGAAGGCGCTCTTTTTCTGTTATGGAATAATTAAACAACCCCAAGAAAAAAATAAGGTTTACAACAATAAGAATTAGGCTATACTTTTTCATTTGGAACCAAGCTTTTTGTTGAAAACCATATAGAAAACAAGAAGTAACACACCTGACAAAAACAGGATAATGGATTTGGTCAACAAGGTGAAACTAAGATCATAATAGTATTGACCAATGGAATAGATCAAGGAAATGATTCCAATGATAAACCCTGTCTTGTAATTCACCTTAAAACACAACAATACAATTAAAAGCGATCCGGAAATACCAGGCGCAAAAAGAGTTGGCACTAGTGAAATAAAACTCAGAAAAAGAATCCAATATTGCCTTTTTTTTGGGTTTCCCCAAAATCCAACAATACACTCCTAATCATATAGAGTGTCAGTAAGATAATTACCAAGGAAGAAATCCACAAGGTGCCATTGTAAACCGGAATAAGTCCTTCTTTGCCAAGGGCAAGAAGCCCAAATAAAAATGAAAAAATAAAACCAATACGCAGGGGGTCATAAAGTTGCAGCATTCTTGGGGCAAAGGCCATTAGTGATCCCTCCTCTAAAACAAAAAAGGTGAGACCCACTGCGTATAGCACAGTATAAACATGAATGACCTCATAAACATCATTTGAAATTATCAACAAAATAAAACAAACGCCAACGGTAAGCATTGAAATGAAGGAAAGCACGTAGTTTTTGACTAGGAAAAGCGTTATAAGGGCAAGCACTATTACCATTAACAGAACATCGTCTTCTCGGAAATCAAACGAAAACAAGGCAACTACAAATAAACTAAACCCCAGAATATAACAGGAAACACCAAAGGTGTCAATAATCAGCTTCTCAAACCGGTTGGTCATCATGATAGCTCCAATAATGAATCCCAAACCCACCACAAACATGCCCGTAGTTGAATTGTAAATACCCAAAATCATCAAAAACCCTAGAAACCCCAAAGAACTTAGAAGTCCACCAAAGATGGAAAGTATTTTAATGGCCAAATTCGCTTTATTGTCACGTCTTTTTTGATATTCAGTGAAAACCGCATCCTCATCAACTTTGAAATCATCGTTTTCTTCCGACCGTATCTTTTGCAGTAAGCGCATGTTGTTTTCTAACTCGCCCATTTTTTCTGAATTTGATTGAGAAAACGTATTAAAAAGGTAACGGCCGTAACAATGAAAACTCCAATGGTTAAAAGCATGCCGGCATCATCCGATTCATTCAAAAGAAATGCACTTATAATAATTATGATGCTAAAAGGAACAATGGCGAGGTAAAAGCCCCTTTTCATGACCAAACCATACCAAATTCCTAGACCATAAACCACAGGTGTCATTATTAGTAGGACATTAAAAAAAACATCTTGCCCCCTGCCTATTCCTTTTATAATTCCGATGGTACTAAATGCGATAGCCGTTAAAGCCAACACATTGGTGAACCAAACAGGAGAAACTTTTAAAGGCAGAAATTTTGGAAGCCAGAGAAACAAAACCAAAAACAGCACATTAATAGTAAAAAGAAGTGCAAAAACATACATTTCCGACCAATCGTTGGCCACTTGCTCTGCATAGAGGACAACTGTAATGTTTACCAGCGCAATGTAGATTACCCATAATGGAGGAAAATTGGAAACGATTGCCCATACTGTTACAAAAAGGGTCCAACCCAAGAAAAAGTCATACGCGTTTGCCCCTGTCTGATATACTTGACCAAAAACTGCATACAAAACCCCCACCAGCATAGTAGTTGCTGTGAGAATTATCCTTTGTATCAGTGGTTTTCTTTGGGCAACAAGAACCCCGAGAACTCCAATAATTACCAGCCCTTCCAAAATTCCAATTTTGATGAATTTATGAAGCTTATCCCAATTATAGGCAAAAAAGAAAATTATGCCCAAAACAGTAAATGAAACGCCGAGAACCAACAGAAATAGGGAAATAAAACGATGCCAGGCTTTTTTTCCAGTATAGACATGGTTCTTCAAAGCTTTTGCCACGGAATTTTCTGGCCAATTGCTGTGCTTGGTTATAATTTGGATGTCTTCCCTGGTTATTTTAGGCATAGGCTATAGTAGAACCAACGGAAATATACCAAAATAAGTGCTATTCTTAATATGGAATTGACGGTTTGCCCATTTCAGTTCATCAATATCATATTAAAAAGTAAGAATAAAGAGTTCATTTTTGAAAGGGTAGAGAAAGTCATTTAAAATTGGGATAGACAAGTTGCAGTAATTGGTTCAATGAGGCTACCTGAGCTGTATTTGAAGATTGCATGATTCCATTTTTTCTTACAAAGGCCCTAGCGAAGAGGTCATATTTGACGCGGGCGGCCATTTTTTTAATTTCATCACCTTCTTTTTCGGCCAATACTTCCAATTTTCCCAATTCCTTTTCCCACCAATTGTAATTAAACGTATTTGAGTTCTCGAATTCTTGTGAGAATCTAGATCTAAACTTGGAGCTAAATTTTTCTTCAATGTTTAATGCACGATTTAATGCCGCCACCGACTTTTTGTAATGTTTTGAATTTTTAAACAGATGATACTTGGTCTCAAGACTGTCAACCTGAATATGGTCCTTGTAATCCTTGATGATTCGTTCGTACTGTTCCGCAGCAAAAAGCCATTTCTTATTGTCTAAAAATTGTTGCAAAAGATTGTAGTCCGTTTTATAAAAAGACAAAACGGCATCAATCTGTACTGGAGGGCTATTCTTGGTTCGTTGCAAGTATAACCAATCAAATGCACGAAGTATCTGCCCGGATGGGGGCCAACTATGATTGTCGTCATACGTTATCAGCGCGCTATTGAAGTTTATAAGATTTAAGTATGCTTTGTTTTCAAGCATTTCCCTATAGTTCATATCTCTGTTTCCGCAAAGTCCTACGTAAGCATAGTTTTGGGTAGAGGGCATATGCTCCTGAAGCCCTGAAAATCCAGCCCCACAGCCAATAACACCGGAAAATTTGTTGGTTAAAGAGGCTATGGCACTGGCCAATCGGGATCCCCCAGAAAATCCAGCAGCAAACATTTCATCATCTTTAATATTAAAATTGGAAAAAACATGATTAAATAGGTTGTTGGCAATGGCAAAGTTTTGGTCGTAAGGCCCGTTTTTGGAATTGTTTGAGCAAACCAAAATCAAACCATATTTTTCCGAAGCGGCTATAAAGGGCTGAACCCCAATAGTACCCCTCCCCATTGGTTCATAAATATAGAGAATGGGCTGGGGCGTCTCGCTCATAAAAGATTCAGGAAGATAGAGCGAAAATGTTTCATTTTGAGCTTGTGAAACGGCAATGGAGTCGATTATTTTACCTTTCTCGTAATTGGATTGAGCATTAACAAGAGTTACGACAGCAAAACAGGCACACAACAACAAAAAGAAAGGCCGCATAATCTATTTCAAGATACTATGGTACTTGGAGGTGTCTTTCAACAAGGATTTTGCAGAAACAATAGCATCGTCGTGGGTTAGATAATGATCATAAAGACCCGCCCGATAAAAGTAGCGTTTGATAATTTCGTCCTCTAATTTCTTTTTGATTTCTTTCTGATAGTTGTCCAAAGCAGAAATTTTGCCCCTGCTCACAGCCAAAAGAAGATCTTTATACTTTTCTTGAACCTCTGCCCCAAGCAAATGCTCATCTGTGTTTATGGATTGTTCCAACAGCGTTTCGGTTTCGGTTTGAAAAGTAAAATTCTGAGCTTGGGCGTAACGCTTGAATGCCTCATAGTCCGAATCAGGGAACGAAAAATCGGCCACTGAATCAAAAGAATGATCGTAATAGTAATCGGTGGCAAAATCGAAAATAATGTTGTTTTGCTGCAACGCATCAATAAGGGTATTGGATTGAAGGGATGCAATCTCAACGTCTGGCATTACACCTCCACCGTCCCGGACTTTGCGGCCATTTTTAGTGGTAAATTCCTTGAAATTGGTATTTCTTACCGCATTACCCTCTGTATCCCTATTCCAATAATCCAAAGACTGAATACAACGCCCAGAAGGCGTGTAATAACGAGAAATGGTGACCTTGAGCTGAGTTCCATAGGTGAGTTTTAGTGGTCGTTGCACTAACCCTTTTCCAAAACTTCGGGCTCCAATTATAATGGCACGATCTAAATCTTGCAATCCTCCAGAAACAATTTCACTGGCAGATGCACTACGGCCATCTATTAAAACGGCCAATGGTATTTCCAGGTCTTCCGGTTTGTTTTTGGTTCTATATTCCTGATTGAATTTTTTTACCTTGGACTTTGTGGTTACAATCAGTTCGCCCTTAGGCACAAACAAATTGGTCACATTAATTGCCTCGGAAAGCAACCCCCCCGGGTTTCCCCTAAGGTCCAGCACCAATCTTTCAGCCCCTTTTCCTTTAAGGTCTTGCAAGGCAGATTTTGTTTGGCTCGATGCCTTTCGGTTAAAACGGGAAAGCACAATGTAACCTGTTTTGTCATCAATCATGCTATAAAAAGGCACGGCATCGACCTCTACAGCTTCCCTTGTGATCGTGGCTGTTTTCGTTTCGCCCTGGCGAACAAAGGTTACGTTTACCTGGGTGTTGTTTGCCCCTTTGAGCAATTCACCGGCATCATCGTTAAAATCTGAAACCTTAGTATCGCCAATTTTAATGATTTCATCTCCTGCTTTTAATCCTGCCTTATCTGCTGCATATCCTTCATATGTTTCCACAATAAGCAACTTGCTTTCGTAGGAACGCACCAAGGCCCCAATACCGGAGTACTCACCCGCATTGTTAATTCTGTAGGCCTCAACATCCTGTTCATTCAAAAACTGGGTGTACGGGTCAAGCTCACCGAGCATATTCTTTATGGCTGAATCCATGAGCTCTGCAGGATTGGTCTCATCCACGTAGTTCATGTTCAGCTCTTTAAAAAGTGTTGTGAAGATTTCTATCTGCTTGGCAATCTCGAAAAAATCACTTTTAAAACTGCTTGCCCCAATCAATATGCCAATGGCCAAGATGGGAATTAATATGTGCTTTCTACGCATTTTTCTCATTGCATTCTTTGTTTATAAAAGAGGCCAAAATTTGCTTCATGCCTTTGTTAACGTCTTTAAAATTGGGCATCTGGTCTCCAATATATAAAAATAAGAACGCAAACTTTCCCTCCATGTTGTTAAAAACTAGCGGTTTGTTCAAACGATATGCTTCACGCATCAACCGCTTGATACGGTTTCTACTTACGGCACTTTTGAATTTTTTTTTGGGTGTTACAAACCCAGCTTTGATTGGAACATCTTCTTCAAAATAGGTTTTTATGTACATCAGCTTCAAGGGATACTCACGAATATTTTTGCCCTCGTCGAACAGCCTCTTGAACAAGGCCCTGCTTTTAAGCTTTTCTTTTTTAGGGAAAGAAGACTTGGCAGTGTCCCCTTGAGGGAACTTTGGGGATTTTAAAGAATGACTTAAGAGCTTGTCATTCTCTTTTCTAATCTGAGAAATAACATCCTTGAGAACATGTAATACATGGAACATATCGTCTTTTACTTCGTTGTCGGAAAACCTAACAACTTGTACACCCACCTTGGCCAATTCACACTCCCGCTGCAAATCTTTTTCATATTTATAATCATGGGATATCCCGTCAATTTCAATAGCCAACTTTAGTTCATAACAATAGAAGTCCACAATAAATTCCAATAAAGGAACTTGCCTGTGAAACTGAACCCCCAAGGCACGCTGTTTTAGTTTTTGCCAAAGCAAAACCTCAGAAAGCGTACTGTTTTTTCTTAGTTGCTTTGCAAATTCTTTGAGTTTGGGATTGTATGGAATGATTTTGTTCTTCACTGGACACCCCTAAAGTCCCCTTAAGGGGATATTTGCTTATAATGCCAAGTTAGTCAAATTAAAACTTGAAACAGATTAATTCGGCGATTACACTATGATTTAGAATCCTTCGGAGAGTAAAAGAATTCAGGATAAAACTTTCGTAAGGAGACGAATTTTCGCCCCCTATGTTCTGTTTAAATAAGCCAATATTAAGGATCGGACTGGTACACGTTATTTTCCTCGTTAACATCTGCCATCAGTTGGGAAGGATCGAGCACGATAACCTTCACGTCATCAATGGGAACATTAAGCGTGAATTCGTAAGTGGGGTGGGTCCAAGACCAGTCTTTCAAAACAGTGCGCTTCAAGTTGGAATAGGGATTCTCCTTTTCACCCCGCATCATTCTTAAGGGAACATAACAAGTTTCCTGATTGCCCTCTGCATCTACTATCAGAATATCTAGGGGCATGGGCATTTCTCCTATCCGCTCAAGGACAACTTTGGTTTTGTCTTCACTTGCCTCCACGCTTTTAATGCCATAGTCTATCGTGTTGGTGGTTTGGGTCCAATCAGTCAAATACCAGTCTAGCTCCATACCAGAAACTTTTTCTGCAGTTCTTTTGATATCATTAGGAACAGGATGCTTGAATTTGAAATCTTCATAATATTTCCTTATGGCCTCCATTAATTTATCCTGCCCAATAACATACCCTAGTTGGGACAGAAATATGGAGCCTTTGCTATAGGCTGCGATACCATACGCAAAATTCGTTGCATAGCGGTCCGCATGGGTGGTCTGTGGCTTTTCCAAACCGGAGTTGACCAATGCGTAATATCCTTTATAGGAGTTTTCGAAAGGATTTTCCTTGTTCTGTTCCATAATTTCGTTCATGCAAAGACTACTGATAAAGGACGTGAAACCTTCGTCCATCCATTCATGCTTGGACTCATTGGTGGCCAACACATGTTGAAACCAGGAATGGGCCATTTCGTGCACCATGACCCCAACCAAACTGGAGAATGTCCTTTTGCCTGTAATAAGGGTGCTCATGGCATATTCCATGCCACCGTCCCCGCCTTGCACAACAGAATATTGATCATACGGATATTTACCAATGTTTTTGTTGAAGAACGCCATGGCGGCCTCGGTTTTTGGCTGTAATTTTTTCCAATTCTCAATAATTTCAGGGTCGTTCTTATAATAAAAATGCAATGTGGGACCATCAGCCATTTCAACGGTGTCATGAATATAATCTGGGTCTGCTGCCCACATAAAATCGTGCACATTTGGAGCTTTAAAGTGCCAAGTAATCGTCTTTCCTCTGGTTTTTACTTTGCTCCCTGGCCTCTCATATCCATGGCCTACTTCATTGGGGTTTTGCAAATAACCGGTCCCTCCCACGGTGTAATCCTTATCTAAGGTGAGCTTTACATCAAAATCTCCCCACACCCCATGAAACTCTCGGGCAATGTAGGGATTGGGATGCCACCCCTCATAATCATATTCTGAAAGCTTTGGATACCATTGACTCATGGAAAGCGCAATACCTTCTGCATTGTTTCTTCCAGACCTCCGGATTTGTAGTGGCACTTGTCCTTCAAATTTCATGTCTAAGGTGGTCTTTCCCCCAGAAGGAATGGGGCTGGCCAAATCGACCACCAAAATAGTACCTTCCTCATGGAAGGCAACCGGCTGTCCATCTTGTGTAAGGGAAGTAGCATGTATATAGCCCATTTCACTTTCTGAAAGGGAGGCAATCCTACTTTTCCCATCTTCCATCATCCTTTTATCGGGGTCTTTGACATTTTGAAGCCTCACATCCATATCACTACCTGGCTGAAAAGCATTGAAATAGAGGTGATAATACACACGTTTCAGTTCATCTGGAGAATTGTTGGTATAGACCAATTTTTGTGTTCCTGAATATTGAAAAGTCTTAACATCCATTACCACATCCATGGTATAATCTACATGCTGTTGCCAATAGCTGGAATTGTTTTGCGATGTTGCAAAAAATATCCCAGAACAAATTGTCATTAGAAATACTATTATTTTTTTCATATTACTTTGCATTGCTGTTTAGGGTTAATTTGCCTTTGGAAATACTCTCGGCCAATAGCAACGCATTGTAGGCATTGACCATTTTCCCTGATTTTGATATTTGATTGAACGTGGTTGCTTGGGACGCATCTCCCGATACAATTACCGATGCTTTTGAGCGTAATCCTGATTGCATCAGAACCTGTTTGACTTGGGAAGCCTTAAGTTTTGGATAGTGTGATCGAATTAGAGCGGCGATGCCAGCAACGGCCGGAGCCGCCATTGAGGTGCCGCCCTGAAAATCGTATTCGTTGTTGGGCATGGTCGAGTAGATGTCGCTGCCTGGCGCGAAAACATCCACATTTTGATTTCCATAATTGGAAAAAGAAGCTACCATTTTAGAACCATAGCTACTGGTTAATGCACCAACAGTGATGACATTATCCGAGAATTCCGAATCGGAGAACATGTGATCGTTGGGATAGTTGGGATTTTCGGGTTGGTCTAAATTACTGCCATCGTTGCCTGCAGCGTGAACAATCAGCACATCTTTTAAAGCGGCATATTTAATGGCATCATAGACCCATTTAGGATTTGGTGAAAAGGATTTCCCAAAACTGCAGTTTATAATTTTTGCACCATTGTCCACCGCATATCGGATGGCCAAAGCGATGTCTTTATCGTACTCATCACCATTGGGAACAGCGCGCAAACTCATCAATTTCACGTTGTTGGCCACACCATTGATGCCGACTCCATTGTTCCTTTCTGCCGCAATAATGCCCGCCACATGGGTTCCATGGCTTTCGGTATCTACCTGGTTTTTAGGGTTGCCGTTGCCATAATCTCGGTCCGAGAAATTATAAGGATCATCTCCAACGGGCTCCCTTCCATTAAAATCTTTGTTGAGATTGTAGTTTACCTGATCTGTAAAATAGTCGATTCCATCGGTCAATTCTTCCAAAACGGATGGGATGTCATCACCATAGGCAAACATCTGGGTCAGCACAGCAACATGTTGCTGCATTTGTTCCGTTTTAGCCTCAATGCCCACCAAATCCTTTTTGGTATAGGTGTCTTTTCCCAATTCTTTTTTAACGGCCTCATCTGCATTTTTCACAACCTGGAGAATTTGTTCGTACTGTTGTTTGTTTTGCAGCGCAGAAGGATATTCTTCATCCAACTTTAGACGTGCTTTTGCCCTTTCAGCGGAGTCGCCTATGCCCAAGCGCAGCATGCGGACATATTCCAGTTGTTCGTTATAGGATTCACCCAAAAAATTATAGCCGTGTATATCGTCCACATATCCGTTGCCATCATCATCTTTCCCGTTGTTTGGCTGTTCATCTTTATTGGTCCAAAGTACCCCATCCAGGTCTTCGTGTTCCAAATCAATACCTGAATCAACAACGGCCACCACAACGGTTTTTCCTTTTTTGTTTTTAATGATTTCGTTGTATGCTCTATTTAGGCTTATCCCAGGAACGGTGTCGGCAATAAGGTCGGCATGCGCCCAGTCTTTCTTCTGGTCCTCGGAAAGCTCTGAAATCTTTAAAGGAACTTTATCTATGTTTTCTACAGGAGTCGAAACCAATGTGGTTGCCCCACAGCCAACAAGCAACAAGGCCAAAAAGCATGTAACAAATGATGTTTGAATACGGATAAATGTCATATAGGAAATTGTATAGTAAGTAATTTATTATGGTTTAAATATTTCGTTAAAAGTGTATAATTCATCAAGGCGAACCCCTTTTTCGGTCTTTTTCAAGCTGCAAATTTCGTTGTGGGCATCATGTTCAAATAACAGTAGCCAATCATTCTCGGCAGCATCGTTCAAAAATTTGGCCTTCTCTTCCAAGGTTAACAAAGGTCGGGTGTCGTATCCCATAACATAAGACAAGGGTATGTGTCCCACAGTTGGAACTAAATCGGCCACAAAAACTATGGTTTTGTCTTTATAGTGAATGTGTGGAAGCATTTGTTTTTCGGTATGACCATCAACAAAATGGATGCCGAATCCCAATTCTGATTTTTCTATAAAAGAAGTTTTATCCTGTTCAACAAAGTTGAGCTGACCACTTTCCTGCATGGGCAAAAGGTTTTCCTCTAAAAAAGAGGCTTTTTCACGGGCATTCGGAATAGTGGCCCATTCCCAATGATTTTTGTTGGTCCAAAAACGTGCATTTTTAAAGGCCGGCTCGTATCCGGTTCGGTCTTTGTTCCATTGCACACTTCCCCCGCAATGATCAAAATGAAGATGGGTTAAAAAAACATCGGTGATATCATTCCTATGAAACCCTAATTTTTTTAGGGAGCCGTCCAAAGAATGGTCGCCCCACAAATAATAATAGCTGAAAAACTTCTCCGATTGTTTGTTTCCCAAACCATTGTCGATCAAAATAAGCTTTTCGCCATTTTCCACCAAAAGGCATCTTGCAGCAAGGTCGATCATGTTATTGGCGTCGGCGGGATTGGTCTTGTTCCAAAGCACTTTTGGGACCACCCCGAACATAGCACCGCCATCCAACTTAAAATTACCGGTCTCAACAGGATAAATAGTCATTTAGAAAGTAAATGGCATGCAAAATAAGAAAAGCCCGACGCAAATGATTAAAAAATAGGCTTTTATTGATGCTATTTTAACAAAAAAGAATCACCAATAATCTTTGATGTCAATTTTTGCCCAGCACTAACTCAACACCAAAAATCATCGAATATGGAGTATACCAAACCTCAATGTGCTATATGTACCAAAATTCTAAAAGAAAAACTGTAAATTTCAAAAAAACTAAAAAGATGCTGGAACTTGCGGGAATTATAATTCTTGGAATAATTGCGCAATGGGTGGCTTGGCGATTTAAATTACCGGCCATCTTACCCCTTATTTTGATTGGGCTTTTGGTGGGACCTATAGCTACTTTGTATACCGAGGATGGCTCCAAACTAATAGAACCCATCTGGAACGGGGAAAAGGGACTGTTCCCAGGTGACGGGCTTTACTATTTTGTCTCTTTGGCCATCAGCATTATCCTTTTTGAAGGAGGACTGACTTTAAAAAGGGCGGAAATTGCCAACGTGGGGCCTGTAATCACAAAACTCATCACTGTTGGGACCGTGGTTACCTTCTTTGGTGCAGGAATGGCCGCACATTATATATTTGACCTTAGCTGGCAAATGTCTTTCCTTTTTTCGGCACTTATTATCGTTACTGGACCTACGGTGATTACACCAATATTGAGAAACATTCCTTTAAAGAAAGATGTTTCTGCTGTACTGAAATGGGAGGGGATTTTAATAGACCCAATTGGGGCACTGGTTGCGGTTTTGGTTTTTGAATTTATCAGCGTAGGAGAGGGACAGGCATTCACCAAAACGGCATTGATAGAGTTTGGAAAGATTTTACTTTTTGGAACCACTTTCGGATTCACTTTTGCCCATGCACTTGGTTTTGCGATTAAAAAAGGATTTATACCGCACTACCTGTTGAATGTGGTATCACTATCCGTGGTTTTGCTCGTTTTTGTGGAATCCGACATTTTTGCCCACGAATCTGGGCTTTTGGCCGTAGTGGTGATGGGAATGGTGATGGGGAACATGAACCTGCCCAACCTCAAAGAACTGTTATATTTTAAGGAATCTTTGAGTGTGTTGCTCATTTCCATACTCTTTATCCTTTTGGCGGCTAATATCAGCATAAGTGATATGCAGTTGGTATATACTTGGAATTCCGCCGCTCTTTTTGCGGTGATTGTTTTCGTTATACGGCCTCTAGGTGTCTTCTTGAGCGCCCAGGGCTCCAACTTAAAGCTTAGGGAAAAGCTTTTTATCGGATGGGTGGGTCCCCGGGGTATAGTTGCCGCAGGTATTGCCTCCCTGTTTGGTTCCAAATTGTTGGCCAAGGGCGAGCCCGGTGCTGAGTATATCACACCACTGGTGTTCATGATTGTGTTGGGGACCGTTTTATTGAATGCGACCACGGCGCGGCTGTTTGCCAAGTTGGTGGGGGTATTCTTGAAGAAATCGGAAGGAATTTTGATTATAGGGGCGTCCAGACTTTCCCGATTGATTGCCAATTATCTTAAAAATAACAATCGGCACGTGGTGTTGATAGACAATAACCAAAGCAATGTGGACAAGGCCAAAAATTTGGGATTGGAGGCCATTACTGCAGATATTTTTTCCGATAACCTCACGGACAATATTGAGTTGAACGATATGGGCTATCTAATGGCGCTTACTGGGAATGCAGACATAAACAGCTATGCGATTGATAAGTTTCAAAAGCAATTTGGGGAAAACGGAGCGTTCCGATTGGTCAATACCGAGGAGGTAAGGGATCCCAAAAAGAATCCCAAGGAAGGTTTATTTTCGCATACCGATGACTTCATCAGGTTGATGGAAACTGTTAGAAGCTATCCAACCATTCGGGAAATTGACCTTGTTGACAAAGCTCACTATGATGGCTTGATAGACATCACCCAAAAAGAAAAGGATATCATTCCGGTGTTTACTAAATCTCCTGATGGCAGCATTGAAATAATTCCGGCAAACAGCAAGGATTTTGAACCTCAGGGGGAAGGGTACAAGCTCGTGTATTTGGGAAAACAATTCGAAATAGAAAAAGAAAACTCTTAGTTGTGGTCGGTCTCACATCTCATCGAGACACCCCAAATATCCTATAATCCATCAACTCAATTGGTGCATACGTCAATTGTGGCAGCTACTGGCCTTGTCACAAACTTACTTTTGCTTTAAATGAATTGGCAAAATGAGAAATTTAATGGTATTGGCAACAGTATTGTTGTCAATGCTGTGCAAAGGATGTTCAAAAGAGGAAAACAATTCTTGTGATTCATGTAGGATTCAAGATCAAAGAGTTAGCTTTTGTGATAACGGAGATGGAACAATTGATTTGTCATCTGGTGGGGAGTCCATAAGGTATTCATTAGAGGAATTGGATTCCATGGGATTAACGTTTGACGAAATGAAAGAGGAAATGTGTTCAAGCGGCCAAATCATTCACAAGAAGTAAACCAAACCAAACCTTTTTATGAGCGGTCAATTCATTTGCGCCATAGATCAATCGGCCTCAATTTATTTGTAGGACACTATATATTTTTCCCAATAAACACTAAAACTTTTTATTATGAAAAAACTGATTTATTGCACTCTAGCTGCGTCGCTATTTGTAATGGCGTGCTCCAAAGATGATAAGAAGTGTGATTCATGTACAGGTGCTTCTGGAACAAAATACGAAATTTGCGATAACGGAGATGGGACATATTCTTCTCGAGTTGGTGATGAAACAACAACCATTACCGAAGGGGAACTAGAGGGATTTACGCCTAAACAAGTGGTAGAACTAGCTTGTGAAATAGACGGGGAGTTGACATTTTAAGAGAAAAAAGGTCGGCTAAAAAATGGAAGGGTCACACTTCCTAGTCATTCAGCTTTAAAACGGCCATAAAGGCCTGTTGTGGAATTTCCACATTACCGACCTGTCTCATGCGCTTTTTACCCTTTTTCTGTTTTTCCAAAAGCTTCCGTTTTCGGGAAATATCACCACCGTAACATTTGGCAGTAACATCCTTGCGCAACGCTTTGATGGTTTCCCTTGAGATAATTTTAGAACCAATGGCCGCTTGTATCGGGATATCAAATTGTTGTCTTGGAATAAGCTCTTTAAGTTTTTCACACATTTTTTTGCCCAGAGTTTGGGCATTATCAAAATGAACCAATGCAGATAAAGCGTCAACAGGCTGGGCATTTAAGAGGATATCCACGCGTACCAATTTGGACACGCGCATTCCTATGGGGGTATAGTCGAAAGAGGCGTAACCTTTGGACACGGTTTTCAATCGGTCGTAGAAATCAAAAACGATTTCAGCTAAGGGCATATCAAAAATAAGCTCTACGCGCTCTGTGGTCAAATACGTTTGGTTTACAATTTGCCCTCTTTTTTCAATACAAAGGGACATTACATTCCCGACAAAATCGGATTTGGTAATAATGGTGGCCTTTATATAGGGTTCTTCAACCCTGGATAGAGTGGAAGGGTCTGGCAGGTCGGAGGGGTTATTCACAATAATTGGGGTTTCCTCGTCCTTTGTGGAGTAAGCGTGATAGCTAACATTGGGAACCGTAGTAATTACGGTCATATCAAACTCCCGCTCCAAACGTTCCTGTATAATTTCCATGTGGAGCATTCCCAAGAACCCACACCTAAAACCAAATCCTAAAGCAGCACTGCTTTCGGGAGTAAAAACCAACGATGCGTCATTGAGTTGTAGTTTCTCCATGGACGAGCGCAATTCTTCAAAATCCTCCGTGTCCACAGGGTAAATTCCCGCAAAAACCATCGGCTTTACATCTTCAAAGCCTGCAATGGCATTTTGTGTAGGTTTTGCCGCATCGGTAATAGTATCACCTACCTTAACTTCGCGTGCATCCTTTATTCCCGTTATCAGATAACCTACATCCCCTGCTGAAATCTTGTTTTTAGGAACCTGGACCAATTTCAAAGTGCCCACTTCATCAGCATCATATGATTTGCCTGTGGCCACAAACTTGATTTTTTGTCCTTTTTTGATTTCTCCATTGATTACCCTAAAATAGGTCTCCACACCTCTAAATGGGTTATACACAGAGTCGAACACCAATGCCTGTAGTGGTTCGTTGGGGTTTCCCTTAGGAGCTGGAATGCGTTCTATAATTGCCGTCAGAATGTCTTCAACACCGAGACCTGTTTTGGCACTTGCTGGTATAACCTCTTCGGATCTGCATCCCAAAAGGTCCACGATGTCATCGGTAACTTCTTCTGGATTGGCACTGGGTAAATCTACTTTGTTCAGCACAGGAATAATTTCCAGATCATTTTCGAGTGCCAGATATAAGTTGGAAATGGTCTGGGCCTGAATGCTTTGTGCGGCGTCCACAACCAAAAGGGCTCCTTCGCAAGCCGCGATCGAGCGGGAGACCTCATAGGAGAAATCCACATGACCTGGAGTATCAATTAAATTAAGAACGTAGTGTTCGCCATCGTGAACATATTCCATTTGTATGGCGTGGCTTTTAATGGTAATACCACGCTCACGTTCCAAATCCATATTGTCCAACAGTTGGTCCTGTTTCTCCCTTTCGGTCACAGAACCAGTAAAGTCCAACAAACGATCTGCCAAGGTGCTCTTACCATGGTCTATATGGGCTATTATGCAAAAATTTCGGATGTTCTTCATATAAAATATTGCTAAGCAATAGTTGGTTTATAAACCACTGCAAATATAGATGTTTTAGGCACCTGAAAAATGCGTTTTATCCAATAATGAGAAGGGGCATTCCTACCGCTCTAAAATATTTTCTTAGATTTGGGTGCTAACCCCATCTATAAATGAAGCGCAGCACCTATGTACTGTTAATGGCATTGCTATGTTCCAGTTATTTTGTTGGGCAGACCCACCAAATTAAGGGAAAGGTGGTCGATGAGAAGAACGAGGTTATACCTTTTGCCAACATATTGTTATTACGGGCATCGGACACTACGTTCGTACAAGGAACTTCGGCAGATGACAATGGCCTGTTTTTATTGCGGGGGGTGCAAACGGGTCTTTATCTTTTACAAGCAAGTTATGTGGGTCGTGGCTCTAAGCCATTGGCACTGGACATTTCTGAGGATATTGCCTTGGGCGCATTGATTATCCCAGTGCAACATAATGAATTGGATGAGGTAGTGGTCACTGCACAGCGTCCTAAGTTGCAAAAATTAGCGGACAGACTGGTCTTTTCAGTTGAAAATACTGTGGTATCCCAAGGAACTTCGTGGGATATACTCAAAAACACTCCAGGGGTCATTGTTAATCAAGACGAACTATTGATTCGCGGAGAAAATGCCACAGTATATCTAAACGACCGAAAAATCCAATTGTCGGGACAGGAAGTGCAGGATTTGCTCCAAGGCCTTTCCGGAACCAACATCAAATCTGTTGAAGTCATTGCGAACCCTCCTGCCCGCTATGATGCCGAAGGAGGCCCGATTCTCAATATTGTTACCAGCAAAAACATTGTTCCCGGATATAAGGGAAGTGTAAATGGTGCTTATACACAGGCCGTCTTTCCGAAATACAATATAGGTACCAGCCACTACTACAAAACAGAAAAGCTTAATCTGTTTGCCAATTACAACATCAACCCAAAAAAGGAATTGCAAAAAACCGATAAGGGAATCAACTTTCAAGAGGATAATGGTCAAGTATTTTCCATATGGGACACAGAGTATAACCGAACAAACAGATCCCAATCGCAAAACGTCAATTTTATATTGGATTATGACTTTGATGATCACAATAGCCTAAACTTTACTTCGAACCTAATCTTCAATTTGGACCAAGAGCAGCAAACCAGATTGAACAATGCAATCAACAACGGTCAAAATCAGTTGGACTCAACTTTTACCACGCTGAACAATACGGACATGGACAATACCAATCTGGCTTTTGACTTATCTTATGTGCACAAGCTCAAAAAACCTGGGGCGAGCATAGCGGTCAATGGACATTACACCTACTATAATGGTGAATCCTTTCAAGATTTGAACTCGAATTATTTTGCTGCTAATGGCGATTTTCTTCGCAGCTTTGGTTTTAATTCGGATTCACAACAGGATATAGAAATTTTTACTGGGCAGGTAGATTATTCCACCCCAATTGGCAATGCATCTCTTGAAACAGGCGCAAAAGTATCCTCTATAAACTCGGATAGTCGAGTGGATTTTTTCAATTTTGCCGGCTCGAGCAACACGGTGGATGCCTCGCTATCTGATAGATTCAATTATACGGAAAACGTGTTTGCAGCCTATTTCAGCATTGTAAAGAATTGGGAAAAGTGGTCTGTTAAATTAGGACTAAGGGGCGAGTTGACGGATGCCGATGGAACTTCATTGACCCTTAATCAAACGAATACCCAAGATTTTTTCGAACCGTTTCCGTCCCTGTACTTGCTTTATTCGCCTTCCGACAAGCACAGCTTTTCTTTTGATTATGGAAGAAATGTGGACCGACCGAAATACAACGACCTGAATCCGTTTCGGTTCTTTTTCAACGAAAATGATTTTGAAGAAGGAAATCCAAGACTTTTTCCTAGCTTCAGTCATAACTTCAATTTGAACTATACACTGAACAGCGAGTATTTTTTTGATGTGTATTATCGGGACAATGGCCGCAACATTGCTGATTTAGTATTTCAAGACAATGACAACCAAACCCTGGTAGAGTTGAAACAAAATGTGCTGGAAAGCAAATCCTATGGCTTGGATTTCACCATTAGCAAAGCTATTTCACCATCTTGGTTTTTATATGCCTACACCTCATTTTTTCATGAAGAAGAGACTTTTCTGGCGGTTCAAAGCAACAATCAGGAATTTACCAATGAAGTCAACGGGGTGTACGGTTATTTGGCCAATTACCTTACGCTTTCCAAAGATGGCACTTTTACGGGCGAACTTGCACTGACCTATATTTCGCAATTTCTGTTCGGCTCCTATGTTTCGGATGAACAACTAAACCTTACCCTTGGCCTTAGAAAGTCACTCTTTAACAATCGAATGGTAGTTTCCTTGGCGGCAGAGGATATTTTGGAGCAATATGTCCCCACCTATACCTCTAAGTATCTAAATCAGGATAATTTTTATAGAAGACGGCCCGAAACCCAGTTTATCCGATTTGGCTTTACTTATAACTTCGGGAACTTTAGGCTCGAAGACAATCAACGGGCCATTGATAAAAATGAACGTGATAGACTCAATAAAGAGGAATAAAAAATTGTTTTACGCCTATTTTGTATTTTTGCAATCCAAAAAAAATAGGATTGACCAAGATTGCCGACATAGAACTTCCTGATTTTCCATTGCTTTTGGCTCCCATGGAAGATGTAAGCGACCCACCGTTTCGTGCCCTGTGCAAGGAACAAGGTGCCGATGTGGTGTACACAGAGTTCATTTCTTCGGAAGGATTGATCAGGGATGCTGCCAAAAGCGTTATTAAACTGGATATTTATGAAAAAGAACGTCCTGTAGGGATTCAAATATTTGGTGCTGAATTGGATTCCATGCTACAAGCTGTGGACATTGTTGAAAAATCTAAACCCGACATCATTGACATTAATTTTGGATGCCCGGTAAAAAAAGTGGTTTGCAAAAATGCCGGTGCTGGAATTTTGCGGGATATTCCATTAATGGTAAAACTAACAGAGGCTTTGGTGAAGCGGACCAATTTACCTGTAACCGTGAAGACTAGATTGGGGTGGGACCAGAATTCCATTAAAATTGTAGAGGTTGCCGAACGTCTTCAGGATGTAGGGATAAAAGCCATTTCGATACATGGGCGTACCCGAGTGCAGATGTACAAGGGCGAGGCCGATTGGAAGCCCATTTGCGCGGTGAAGAACAATCCGAGAATGCATATCCCCGTTTTTGGCAATGGCGATGTGGATTCTCCCGAAGCTGCCGTTAAAATGAGAGATGAATATGGATTGGACGGCGCCATGATTGGTCGTGCCAGTATAGGATATCCATGGTTCTTCAAAGAGGTGAAACACTATTTTGAAACAGGAAAACACTTACCCCCACCGACAATGGAGGAGCGTGTGGAAGCAGCACGAAGGCATTTGCAGATGGCCATTGATTGGAAGGGAGAGAAACTGGGCGTATTCGAAACAAGAAGACATTATACCAATTACTTCAAGGGAATCCCACACTTTAAGGAATATCGCATGAAAATGGTCACCAATGATGATTCAGCCGATGTTTTTGCCGTGTTTGATGAGGTACTTGAAAAATTCGGGGACCATCAATTTGCTTAGGCAGCAATCAGTTTACGGGTAATTCTATTGCTGGCAATTTTTGATGAAATGACACCCAGGACCACGATGGTGGCTAGCACCAACAAAACGTTAATCACGTTATATTCCACAGGATAGGCTAAGGACGGGGTGATTTTTAGCCATTCAAACATTAATTGGGAAGCAATCAACAGCGAACCAATCAGAACTCCGATGAAACCACCAAAAGAAGTCACTAAAACCCCTTGAATAAAATAAACCCTTCGAAGCTCTTTGATGGTGGCGCCCAAACTGAAAAGAGTCTTTGAATTTTGTTGTTTGTCCAGAATCATCATAATAATGGCCCCTACAACATTGAAAAGTGCAATGATAAGCACCAAGGTGAAAATAAGATAGGTTGCCAGATTTTCGGTATTCAGCATACGGTAAAGTGTGCTGTTCAGCTCCCGGCGGGAAAGCACCAGAACCTTGTCGCCCAGCGTATTTTTAAGTTGGCTTTGCACTTCATTTAAGCTGGCCCCATCATTCAATTTAAAATTGATTCCTGAGATTTGGGCACTATCTTTTTCCAGCAGGGCCTGAACCAACGGAAGTTGGACAAAAACATACTTTTTATCGAGATTTTCTTCGACCGAATATACCCCGCTAATGGAAACGTTCAATTGATTATAGGGCTTGGCATTGAAGCCTTGATTGGTCAGAGAGCCTTTGCCCGGTTTGGGGACCAGAATGGTCAAAGGACTTCTGAAGTTGTTCAGCGGCACGGCAAGTTGATTGTATATTCCAATTCCAGTGACCGCATTGAGTTCCGACACACCCCAATTGCCAAAATACAGGGTGCTGTCAATCCCAGTGATGTTCCTAAAATTGTCATCCACACCTTTTATATAGGCAATACAGCTTTTTTCCCTGAAGGTGAGATAGGCCCGTTCTTCAATTTCTTTGGAATAACCTATTAAACCCTCAATAGTTTCCAGAGCTATCTCGTCTTCTGGTGAAAGCGAAAAATACTTTCCAGTGGCCGGAATAGCCTTGAGGTCAGGATCAAAAGTATTGGTAAATGAAAGACTAAAAGTTTTGAGCCCAGCAAAAGCCGAAAGCACAATAAAGAGGGCCGCCGAACCGATTACAATCACCAAGAACGTGATAAAATTGATAATGTTCACCGCATTTTGGTTGCTTTTGGAGACCAAATACCGCTTGGCGATGTAGAACGGAAAGTTCAAAATCAGGATTTCTTTCGTTTATCGAGTAAATCCCTATTTTCAATGGGGTTTTCATCCCCTTTCAGGGATTGCTCTATCTTATCGATGTAGTCTAGGGAATCATCAAGATAAAAAATGAGCTCCGGGACACGTCGTAATTGGTTTTTGGTTCGTTGGGCCAATTCATAACGAATGGCTACTTGATTGGCCTTGATGCCGTCCAATAATTCTTGTGCTTCCTTATTGGGAAAAATGCTCACATACACCTTGGCCAGCGATAAGTCAACAGTTACAAATACCTTGGAAATTGAAATCAAAGTCCCCTGAAGCCCCCCATCGGTGGCTGCGCGCTGCAATATGTCCGCTAAATCCCTTTGGATTATTCCAGCTATCTTTTTTTGCCTTTGAGTTTCTTCCATAATGCAAAAATAAGCGATTTAATGACTAACCTCATGATATGGTACTCAAACAGTCTGTAATTTTGCACTATTGTATGGAAAAGGGACCCTTAAAAACATATCATGGATAAAATTGAACATATTGGCATTGCGGTCAAAAATTTGGAAGCCTCGAACGAGTTGTTCGCCAAAATTTTTGGATCCCCTCATTATAAGGTAGAAGAAGTGGCTTCCGAAGGAGTAAGGACTTCGTTCTTTAAATCAGGACCAAACAAGGTGGAATTGTTGGAAGCTACAAACCCTAGCAGCCCCATAGCCAAATTCTTGGAGAAAAAAGGAGAGGGCATTCACCATATAGCCTTCGCCGTTGAGGATTTGGAAGCAGAGATGAAACGTTTAGAAGGGGAAGGGCTTGTTATTTTGCCTGGATTTCCTAAAAAAGGAGCTGACAACAAGCAAGTTGCCTTTTTACATCCCAAGGGTACTAACGGTGTTCTTGTGGAGCTTTGCCAAGAGATAAATAAGGGTTAGGGACGTTAAAACCTTGCGGTAAAGCAAAATAAACATTAATATTGCATCCGCAAAAATGCGGGTCCTATAGCTCAGTTGGTTAGAGCACCTGACTCATAATCAGGGGGTCCCTGGTTCGAGCCCAGGTGGGACCACCAAAAGAATCCGTAACACATTGATAAAAAGATGGTTGCGGATTTTTAATTTAATATTTGTACGGTATTTGTACTGTTAATACACCTTGCCAGATACAGTTTTAATAAGTAGTTTGAAAATTGCTATGTTTGGGTGACTACAGTAAAGTTAAGATTTCTTCGAGTTTTCAACTTTACTTTCCCATCTAATGATATCAAAGGTGAAGTGGAATATTTCCATCTTCCGATCAGGTAAGTCTCCTGAAAAACTTTGATTCCATGGGATTTCATAAGAAGGCAATGAAGTGGGTTAAGCTACTCATGAAAATTGTCCAGATTATTAAAGAAATCGCTTGGATAATTGGAACTTTGTGGTAAGACACGTTAAAATTTGTATTCCAATTAAATTAAATTAAATTAAATCAAAGTTTCAGTTAGACAGGCTGATTGAAGGGGTGGTGCTAAGGCGCCGCCCCTATTTTTTTGCCACAACTTATAGGAAGGCATAACCTAAGCAACAAAAATCAAAGGCGTTGATTTTGTTAATTAATCAAATTAGGGCAATTGACATATCGACTAAACCCAAAAAAGTTAAAAGATTACATACTCATTTGAGGCCTAAAACCCCGCCCCCCCTTGAAAAATTGGTTTTCTTTTTACAAGAACCACCCCCTAATTATAGTATCACCTTACTCCAAAAATGAAAGACTCCAAAAAAATTAAGGATAAGACAAGCGAATAGAACCCTAATCCACAGAATATCTGTGTCTTATGTGATCACTTTTGTTAATTTTAGGATTATTCACCATCAGAGTAAGTCAATTGTTATATCCTTGTGGGGGATGGAGATATGACAGGTTTTTTACCTAAATGAAATGATATTTCGCGAATAAAAATATGAGGGTAACGAAAAGGAATAAGTATTCATTTATGTCCTTGGGAAGTATTTAGGTGAACTTAATTGTCTTATGGAAATGACTATATTCGTAAGACAGAAGAAAAGCAGATTTTTCTAACCGTTGTCAATTTATGAGGTATAATAATGCTCCCATCAAGGAAGCGATTTTTGATATTAGAATCGATAAACTCGAGAATGGTTCATTGGAAAATCTCGAAAAGTTTCACGAAAGAATTATCAAAGACTATCCCGAGAAAAAGAAGCAAATTTCATTTGTTGGGAAGATTCAGCTGAAAGATGGTGTAAAAGTTAAGGATGAAACAGACTCCCATATGAAGGGATATGTATTTTCGTCGAAAGATTCAAAAACGCAAGTTCAAGTAAAAATTGATGGATTTACGCTTAACCGTATAAGTTCATATGAAAGCTGGGATAAGTTCTCCTCTGAAGCAATGAGAATTTGGAAGATGTACCAGCGAAGTTTTGGACCCCTAAACATAACAAGGATTGCGGTAAGATATATCAATAGAATTGAGATCCCTTTGCCTTTAGACAAGTTTCAAGATTATATTATTAACATGCCTCCAATTCCAAGAAATTTGCCTCAGTCTTTTGAAGGTTTTTTCATGCAAATACAAGTCCCTGGATCAGGAAACGGCACAAGTGTTATTCTAAATGAAACTATTGAAAAACCTACAAAATCTCATTTGCCATTTATCTTGGATATTGATGTATTCCGAATAGGGGAGTTAAGTATGGAAACAAAAGACTTGAAAGAAGCATTTGAACAATTACGTGTAATAAAGAACAACACATTCGAAAGTTGTATTACTGACAAAACAAGAGAATTATTCAACTAACATGAGTTCAATAATCAAAACAGAAACCGTACAACCTGCTGGCCTTACTGATACTGCTCAAACTTTGGACATAAATTTCTCCAATGCCTTCAACATGTATTTAGGAGAGAGTGTTTTGATGACCCAAAAATTTGAGAAAAAGGGGTATAAAAAATTCCTTAAGCTTAAGGATCAATGGTTAGAAGAGACCATGTTTGCCTCCAATAGCTCTGATATATTTTCTAATTCTGCTTACGAACAAATTATTTCTATGGGAGAGCTGGCTATCCCTTGGATTATCCGTGACCTAAAAAGGTCTAACAATCACTGGTTTTATGCCCTACGAAATATCACAGGAGAAAATCCCATACCTCAGGAGCACGCTGGTGCTATTGATCAAATGAAGGAGGATTGGGTTGATTGGGCTGAAATCAATGATTACTTATGACACGAATAAGTTTTCCAAATTTTCCAAATAGCCATAGAGACCCTTTTCTTATAACAAGCACCTTTACCACTAATTATAACTGCATAGCCTGGGCATATGGCGATGATACAAAATGGTACTGGCCTGATCCGGACTATATTTTCTATTGGCCGCCGGGAATACCAAGGGAGATTACTATCGAGGCATTCATCGAGCTATTTAGGTCAATAGGATATGATATATGCCCAAATGGCGATAAAGAGGAAAATATAGAAAAAATTGCAATTTTTACGGATAATAACGGAGAGCCTAAACATGCAGCGAGGCAATTGCCGGAGGGTATTTGGACAAGCAAACTGGGCCCTAATATAGATGTAAGCCATTCGATCACCTCTATGGAGGGGGGTGAATATGGAAATGTACGAGTATACATGTTCAGAAATTTATAATCTTCATTACAAATACCAGTTGCATTGAGCTTCCAAAAAATATTAGATAAATACAGAAAAATATCATTCTCAGAACGAGACAAAGGCGAGCGCTTCGAAAGGCTGATGCAAGCCTATTTACAAACCGACCCTAAATATGCCTTCAAACTAAAGAATGTTTGGTTATGGAATGAGTTCCCAGGTAAACTCGAATTAGGCGGCGGGGACACCGGAATAGATTTAGTGGCACTGACCCACGAAGGGGATTATTGGGCGATTCAATGTAAATGTTACCAAGAAAATTCGTTGATAGACAAGCCAGCGGTAGATAGCTTTCTCTCCACTTCCAGCCGGACCTTCTTGAACGAACAAATGCAAACCACACGGTTCGCTCAACGTATTTGGATTTCCACTACTAATCGCTGGGGCTCCAATGCTTCTGAGGCAATCAGAAACCAGGACCCACCTGTAACCCGGATTAACCTCTTTGATCTCATTGAAGCACCTGTTGATTGGGTCAAACTTGAGGAAGGTATCCACGGCGAACAGGCAAGGACCCCGAAAAAATCTCTCTACAAACACCAGAAAGAGGCTTTAGAAAAAGCTCACGAGCATTTCAAAGAAGATGATCGTGGGAAACTTATTATGGCTTGTGGTACGGGAAAAACGTTTACAGCGCTTCGTATAGCAGAGCACGAGACTGATGGAAGGGGGCTGATTCTCTTCCTGGTTCCATCTATTGCTTTGCTCGGTCAAACACTCAGAGAATGGAGCGCGGATGCAAATGAGCCAATAAATGCTATCGCGATCTGCTCAGATCCAGCCATTACAAAACAAAAATCAAAGAATCCAGATACAGATTCTTTTAGTGTTGTTGACTTGGCTTTTCCTGCATCGACGGATTCGGATTTTATCCTACACCAATTCGAGCAGATCAAACAAACTGGAAGCCAGGGGATGACTGTAGTCTTCTCCACATATCAGTCTATTGAAGTGATTGCAGAAGCCCAAAATGTATTGCTGAAGAACGGCTTCTCTGAATTTGATTTGATCATTTGCGATGAAGCTCACCGTACGACGGGTGTTTCATTAGCCGGGGATGATGAATCAGCCTTTACCAAAGTTCATGATTCAGGTTTCTTGAAGGCTAAAAAGCGCCTGTATATGACTGCAACTCCCCGGCTGTATAGCGACGAATCTAAAAGCAAAGCAGCTCAGGCAGAGGCAATCCTTTGCTCAATGGATGATCCGGCCTTATATGGAAATGAAATCTATCGCATTGGTTTTGGTGAAGCCGTGGAGCGGGATTTACTTACCGACTATAAGGTTCTCATACTTACGTTAAACGACAAAGATGTACCTCCCGCAGTACAGCGCATGATCTCAGATGGTGAGTTTGAAATTAACACGGATGATGTTTCCAAGATTATTGGAACCATCAATGCTCTGTCCAAACAATTTTTAGGTGATGGGGGGGAAACAAAGGAATCTGATCCGGCACCTATGAAACGTGCGGTGGCATTTTGTTCCAACATTGCTACCTCAAAGAAGATAGCAGCTACGTATAACACTGCAAACGAGACCTACCTCAGCCAATTACCGTCTGAGAAGAAAACTCAGATGGTTACAACCGATGCCAAACACATGGACGGAACAATGGCTGCTCCGGAACGGGACGAAATGTTGACCTGGCTCAAAGAAGAAACACCTGATAACGAATGCCGAATTATAAGCAATGTACGGGTGCTAAGTGAAGGGGTTGATGTGCCAACCTTGGATTCTGTTCTCTTTCTCTCAGCCCGAAACTCCCAAGTAGATGTGGTCCAATCCGTAGGACGGGTTATGCGGAAGGCCCCTGGTAAGAAATACGGCTACATTGTTATTCCAGTCGTAGTCCCTTTTGATGTAGAAGCAGATAAGGCGCTGGACGACAATGAGCGCTACAAGGTTGTATGGACTGTTCTGAACGCTCTTCGTGCGCATGACGACCGCTTCAATGCTACTGTAAATAAAATTGAACTCAACAAGAGAAAACCTAACAATATCCTGGTTGGCCGCCCCGAATATTCATTCGATGAGAATGGAAACCCTCAAGCCTGGAATGAAGATCAGGCTGGGTACGGAACACCTAAAGACATAGCACAACAGCTTGCATTGCAATTTGAAGAATTACAATCTGTGGTTTTTGCCAGGATGGTTGAAAAAGTGGGCGATCGAAGATATTGGGAGCAATGGGCAAAAGATGTGGCCCAAATTGCCGACCGTCAAATAGAGCGTATAACTTATCTAATCCAGAATAAAACAGATCAACGAAAGGCCTTTGACAACTTCTTAGAAGGACTTCAAAAAAATATCAATCCAAGTATTGCTGAGAGCCAGGCTGTTGAGATGTTAGCGCAGCACATAATAACTAAACCAATATTTGAAGCATTATTTGAGGGTTACTCTTTTGAGAATAATAATGCAGTCTCAGTAGCCATGCAGGGAATGCTGGACGCTTTGGAAGATGGGAGTAACCTGGCAGAGCAGGAAGACACTCTGCAAAAATTTTACGATTCAGTAAGGAAGCGGGCAGAGGGTATTGATAACGCAGAAGGTAAGCAGCGCATAATCATTGAGCTTTACGATAAGTTTTTCAAAACTGCTTTTCCAAAAATGGTGGAACAGTTGGGGATCGTATATACACCGGTTGAAGTCGTAGACTTTATTATTCACTCGGTAAACGATGTTTTGAAAAAGGAATTTGGTCGTAGCATTTCAGACGAAAATATCCATGTTCTTGATCCATTTACGGGCACAGGAACTTTTATCACCAGGTTATTGCAAAGCGGATTGATTGATTCCAGAGATTTAGATAGAAAGTATAGAAATGAGCTACATGCAAATGAAATAGTCTTGTTAGCATACTATATCGCTGCTGTGAATATTGAAAACGCTTATCATGATCAAATTGGAGAAGATAACGAATATGAGCCGTTTGAGGGAATCGTATTGACTGACACATTCCAATTAGGAGAAATAGAAACAGGAGAACAGCTATTCTCTGAAATGTTTCCTCAAAACTCGGCACGTGTAGAGCGCCAGAAAGATGCTCCACTAAGGGTGATTCTTGGAAATCCACCATATTCAGTTGGACAGCAAAGTGCAAACGACAACGCTGCAAATCAAAAGTATGACCATCTCGAAGATAGAATAGCAGAAACCTATGCCTCACTTTCAACAGCAACAAATCGAGGGGCGCTCTATGATGCTTATATTAAGGCCTTTCGCTGGAGTACAGATCGATTAGATTCTGAGAATGGTGGGGTAATTGGATTTGTTACAAATGGTGCCTGGTTAGACAGTAATAGTACGGATGGCTTTCGAAAATCCATTGAAAAAGAGTTTTCAAGCATTTGGGTTTTCAATACCAGGGGAAATGCCAGGACTCAAGGTGAGCTTAGGAGAAAGGAAGCAGGAAATGTATTTGGCCATGGGTCAAGAACTCCCATTTCGATAACATTACTTGTAAAGAAACCCGGGGATAACAGGAACAAGGCAGAAATCAATTATTACGACATTGGCGACTATCTCAGCAAAGAAGAGAAGTTGGATATCATCGGAAATCATAAATCGGTATTTAGTGATCAAATAAAATGGAGGAAATTAAGTCCAAATATTCATGGTGATTGGCTTAATAAGCGTAATGAGTTATTTGAAACTTTTATTCCTCTTGGCGACAAAAAGGGAGATGAAGAGTATAAATCCTTTTTTACTCCATTCTATAGCAATGGTGTGAAAACAAATCGCGATGCCTGGGTTTACAATTTTGACAAACAAACATTAACCAAAAATATGCACGAGACGATTCGTCTCTATAATGAAGGGTTAAAGGTTTTTATTGAAAAAAGCGCTGGGAAGAAAAAGCCAAAGGCAGACGATTACATAGACTTTTCTCAAAGAATGATTTCTTGGACACGTGAAATTAAGTGGGATATAGAAAAAGGAAAGGAATATACTTTCGAGCCAGATTGTTTGACATATGGATTATACCGTCCTTTTGTAAAGCAGCATTTGTATTTCAATAGCGGGTGGAATAATATGCAATACTTAATGCCTAAGTTATTTCCCACTGGAAATTCTGAGAATCAGGTAATATGTTTACCAGCTCCAGGAGGCAAGAAAGACTTTACGGTTATTATTTCAAATTTAATCCCAGACATTCATCTTAATGGCGACAATCAATGTTTCCCTTTGTATTACTACGAAAAACGGGAGAAAAATACTCTTAGTTTATTTGACGAAGCAGGAGATAATGAATTTGTACGTAAGGAGGGGGTTTCTGACTTTATTCTAAACAGATCCAAAAAAGTTTATGGAAAAAATGTAGAAAGAAAGGACATCTTCTACTACGTCTACGGCATTTTACATAGCCCAGACTATCGTATGTCTTTTGCGAACGACCTAAAAAAAATGCTCCCCAGGATTCCATTAGTGGAAGATGTTAGAGACTTCTGGAAATTAAGTAAAGCAGGCCGAAAATTAGCCGATCTTCATCTAAACTATGAAAATGTTGAAGGGTATCGAGAAGTTGAGGTTATCGGAGAAGAATCAAATTATTTCAGGGTTGAGAAGATGCGCTTCCCAAAAAAGGGAAAGACGGACACCATTATTTACAATAGTAAGATCACTATTACTAACATCCCTGCAAAGGCATACGAGTATGTTGTAAATGGTAAATCTGCCATCGAATGGATCATGGAGCGCTACCAGCTAAAAACCGATAATAAAAGTGGCATTACCAATGATCCCAATGATTGGGCTAAGGAGGTTGACAACCCTCGGTATATTCTGGATTTACTACTGAGTATTATCAACGTTAGTATGCAAACTGTTGAGATTGTGGAAGGGTTGCCGGAACTTGAATTTGAAACCGATTAACCTGGACTAAGCTATTTTATTTTAACACTATTTTAGGAGTGTACTCATAAAGCCTGAAGAAGTTGAAAATCAGCATATTATAAGCTAATAATTTCTACAATTAACAGAATCACCAACATTAGGGGTAAAGGAAGGGGATTCTATTCTAAGTATCTCCTACTATAATTAGAATATTGTCTTAGCATATTCCTTTTGTTTAGATTTTGTAGAGTCCTCCCCCAATACTCCAATTCCAATTTTGGCTCGAGACCAGTAAGTTCATATAAGGATTCGGCCGCCTGCTTCTGAAGTTTGCGCGCAAAAGGCCTTGATGTGATCAACGCATCGTGAAGACTAAATATAGGCATGTCTACGTTTCTTCTATGAAGAGTGCGTGCAACTTCATCAAGCAGACAATGCGCTTCCACATAGCTAACTAACCTACTAACTTTCAAGCCTTCATCGATTATAAACGAAAAGAGCCTGGAGATTTCGGGAAATTCCTTTCGCAAGGCAACGATTGCAGTTTCCTTGTATTGCTGTCCCGCGTTGAAGAATACCAGTAGGACCTCCTTAACCAAATCTCGCTTAGAATTGAAGTGCTTTTTTACTTTGGGGCGACCATATACATCTTTAGGCCAGACCATTCTGAAGTATCCTTCATGATCCTTTTCCGTCGGAATTACTGATGCCAAATTCTGGTATATATCCCCCTGGAGTACAAAATTTACAAAATGACGTAAGTTAGATACGTCAAGGTCCAACCTGAGCAATTTTCTTGTCAGTTTTATCCCAAGTACTTTGGTTACGCCGATTTTGGAAAGGTATTTCAGGTCCTTCTTCATTACTCCCTTCAAAATGGCGCACAAAAAATAGGGCTGTGAAGTTTTGATGTCCAAAGCCGCAAGCACCTCTCCATCATACCGGATATGCTTTCTTAACTCCCTATTTGTTCTTGTAAGTAGAGTGTGAAGCCTATAGTCTGTTTCGGAGCTAACAGAATAATGCCAGGCTTTTTCACCCCATTCTAAAATTAACTGGGAGGCACTTATGTATTTTATTTGATTTCTCCTTAGATGGGCTGTAATTGCCTCTGATGCGGATTCAGTGTCCATTTCCAGGAGGTCATTGAAATAGCGAATCAAATGAGCTCGTTTGCTCAAGGCGAATTGCACCTTCTTTTTTCGCCGATGATCACGCTCCTGGGAAGTAATTTTCAGAAGAAGGCCCTTGTCGGTGAATCTGTGTTGTATTGTTTCATCATAAAAATATGAGTCATTGAGCTTATAGGCAATACACTTTTTACTGTGAGTCCCATAATTCTTGATTCTTATGATAAATTTCTCCTTCGTAAGAAAGCGAACATAGTTATTATATCGATTATGAATCTTTTGGAGCTTACGGGAGCATAAGTTAGCCGAATAATCCTTGAAATCATCATCCCTGTTTAGGGTAGGCAGTCTTATTATCAGGCCAATGAAATAGACGCAGTAATCTAATTTCAAAGGATATGAGCCTTTGGTATTATGCAGCTCAAGTTTGTGCTTTAGGTCTATGAGCAGGTTAACTGGAATTATCGCCGTTTTCATTCTTCAAGAGTTTATCTGAATGAGTGCCTCCTGAATATCATGATGCTTGTAATAGACTCGGTTACCCAGCCCATAACAAGGTATCCGGCCTTCCTTGGTCCACCTGTAAATGGTAATTGGAGAGACTTTCAGAGCCTTTGCGGCTTCTTCTCTGGTTAAAAGCTGGGTGCCTTCAGCTTGGGGGATTCCATCCTTGAATGCCTCAAGAATCTCTTTTATCTCTTCGATCAGGGCCTCCTTGAAGCTCTGTTGATCTAATAATGAAATTGATAAGTTTTGCATTGAAATATGATTTAGTTTCAATGCGAAGCACGGAAGTACGAGGTACGAACTCCAGAACCAATAAATTCTATTTTGAGAACCTTAATTGGTCCGACTCAAGAAGAGGTCTTTGAGTTGGGAGTAAAGAGAGTTTCTTTTTTGTGAAGAGATTTGGTGTAGAGATTTTACCTTTTCAATTTCCACTTCATCAGTTTCCAATACAAAATCGATATAAATACTCTGCTTAACATCTTGATATATGAAACCATCCTGGGTCATCTTCCGGAATACGTAAGCATAGTCATCTTTATTACTAATGAATTTCTCTTTCAATAGGAGGTAAAACTTATATCCATGATTTGTAAATAACCGAGGGAATGGATTTTCATGTTCGTCCGAGCTTGGCGGCAGCAAATCATTTGATGCAGAGGCCCCGTGTAATTTGAAGAAGTCAGCGAGCACCTCTTGTTGGATGGATAGGAACTCCTGAAGATTAACACTTTGTAGAATAATCGTTTTGAGAAGCTCAGGGGTAAGTTTGCCTTGGAGGTTAATTTGATCTTCTTCAAGTGAAATGAGAATGCTTTCTTGAACTTCTTCGCGGTATATTTCACTGCCAGGTGCGTCGTGATATCCTGGCAAGGGCATTCCCATCAATTCTTCAGACTGCCCAAAATCTGCTTTAGGAGGATCGAATCCAAGTTTTTGATTTGGTAAAAATGGGGTTATTTCATTTCGGTTAATCTTCGCCCAAAACTCATCAATACTGGATAGTCCGCTTCTTTTGAAGTCCGAGAATATTTTGATTCTTTCAAGAAGAGCTACAATATTTTTTTTGTTTGCCTCCAAATAATTGTGTTAAAGCTGGAAATAGTCTACCAACTCTAACGCAATATCTTTCTTATTCTTGCCCATATATTTGAGGAACATCTCTTCTGTTTTGTGTCCAGTTATATGAGTTAGAAAGGAGGTAGGCACCTTTCCGTAGTGCATAGTCGCGAAAGATCGCCTTCCTATATGTGAGGTTACCAGCTCCCACTTTTCAAATTCTCCGACCTCCTTACGCCATCGTTTAGGGCTTTTTGAAACAAGAATTTTCTTGCTGCCCCGAATCTTGTATGTCAAACCTGCACTGAGGCAGACATCTTTAATAAACCGATTGTAGACCTGGTCAGCGATGGGCCTGGGAAAATTGCCATTTCTTTTATTCAGGATATCCAATACAACCTTGTCCAAAGGGAGAGCTATAGGACTTTTTGTTTTACTCTGGACAAATTCGAGGAGTTGCACTTTTTTGCCTTTCCTATCTGTAGCCTGGGTAATCATGCTGGTGTTAAACCTCATGAAATCTGATACGCGTTGACCAGTGTAGCAGCTGATTAGGAGCCAATCCCTGGCGTTTTCGAGATATTCTGGGACCTTATCCAAAGAAGCGATTTTAGCAAGGTCTTCAGGCGTTAAAAAGACTTTTTCAGCCGAAACTTCTCTAAGTCTTACTTCGTCTATCTCTGGGTTAAGCTGGATGCCCCTTTTCTTTGCGTGTCTGCAAATGGTTTTGACAATCTTGAAGGCCTTCGCAATCGTATTCTGGGAATATTGCTGTTCAAAACAAGAGGCTTCAAATTCCTTTTTGAAATCCAGGTTAATGTCTGTGATTAGTAACTTCTTTCCTTTCTCTTTTTCAAATCTCAGTAGCATTTGTTTCACCACGCGATATTTTTTCTTGGTACTAAGCTGCAGGTCATGCCTCTTTAATTCCAAATAAGAGTCCAAGTTCTTTATTAGTTCATGGCTAACGACACTATTCTGTTGTTGAGGGTTATAATACTCATATATCGTCCTTTTCAACCACTCTTTGTCGACTTGTTCCTGGGGATATTTGTGAAATTCATTCAGTACATAGTTTTCCAACTTGTGCAACTCATTTCTTGTCCTGGCCTGAAATCTTTTCAACTCGGCATCCTTTAACCTTTTTGCATCGTGATACTTTTCCCAATACTCTTTAGAAACTAAATGCTTGGTGCGAGCACCGATTTGCTTGTTTCCGAATAGCAATCTTAGGGTAAGCGTCGAGCTGTCCTTTGTAGATCGGTAGAGGAAGTTTATTGAAGCCATACTACTAATTGTCTTCAACAAATATATATATTTGTACGGTATTTGTACGGTAATATGAATATTAGTGAATACAGATGAAACAATAGATGAAATCAAAATATAGTCATATATATCATATATACAGTATATTATGGTATATTTTGAATGCTGATGGCACGTTGAAGTTTCAATAGTATACATAATATGTAGTCCAGGTGGGACCACTGGGAAACTTCAAAAATTCCCTAAAAGCCTGAAAATGAAATGTTTTCAGGCTTTTTCATTTTCATTGGTTTCATATAAAACCATATGAAATCAACCATTCTGGTGAGTAAATCAGAGAGTAATTAATCTCGTAGATTTACAAAATACTTACAACAAACTCTAGCCCTAACAATAGTATGATGGACTTTTATCTCATAAAGAAATTCCAAGAATGGCATCTTTCTTAAAATCCTCGTTGACCGAGAAACCATTCCATGTTTGCAAATCTATTAAATGGTTTCTGGCGTAAGCATTTGTCTTTCACTCTTCTTTTGGGGCATTAGCATTGTTTACAAAGAAGTTAGTGTCTTTATATTTGGCCTTGATTAAATGAGGGAAAACGTGGCCAACTCAAAAATTGTGGTAAATGCAAAATCATCAAGTCTTTTACATTTTAAAGTAAGTATTCTTCAGCAAATTGTTTACCACATAAAACCCGTATGAATCCCGGATTCCAGATTCAAAAGAAGTGTAAACCTTGAAGGCAAGAAATTGGATGCCCAAGCAATTGGTTTTATGGCATGGCCCATTTTAGTATTCTGAGAGAAATTTGACTTCTTAATTAGATATTGCTAATGTTGTGCTAATTACAAAAACCGCTGCGTTTGGCAACTTGAAATTTGGTTAATTGCAAATAGTATAAAAAATGTCTTGATGGGCTCAGCAAATTTGAAAGAGTTTATAAATAATATTCACCATATCAATCAGGATGTTTTGGATGAATATATAAATCAATGGGTCTATAAAAAGGTCAGTAAAAAGACCCTTTTGACCTCTGCTGGGCAAACAGAACGCTTCATCTACTTCATTGTTAAGGGTGCCTGTAAATCATACTATCTGAACAACGGTAAAGAGCATGTGATGTTTTTTGGGTACGAACCCTCCTTTTGTGGGGTTATAGAATCCTTTCTAACCCAAACGCCTTCCAAATACTATCTAGAAACTATTTCGGACTGTGTATTTTACAGGTTGCCCTACTCTGTGCATGAAGAGTATTTGAAGAAGCACAGGGAGATAGAACGGCTTTTTAGAATAAGTACTGAACAATTTCTGGTGGGTATCATAGAAAGGCATCATGAATTGATGGCCTTGAGTGCCAAAGCGCGATTCCTAAATTTTATGGACAGAAGCCCTCATTTACTGCGGATAGCCTCCCAAAAGGATATTGCATCATATTTGCGTATTGACCCGACCAATTTTAGCAAGTTCATGAATTCGGAACAGGGTTAAAAATCTTGGTATTTACCATTTCGGATGGCCTTTGCATGGAAGAACTTTGCTACACAAATTAATCTCAAAACGTATGCAAATGTCAAAATTAATTGGGGTCATGGTCATTGCCATATCCTTCGCAGTATCCAGTAACATGCATTCACAAATGAAAAATAATTCCACCATGACAAACAAACAAACCGTATTGACCTTCTTAAATGGTTTTAATGATCCTGCCCAAATAGGGGCTTCGTTAGAATTGCTCATAGATGAATATGAATTTACAAACCCTATGGTTGAACTACATTCTAAAGCTGAATTCATCGCATTGGCTCAAGGTATTGGTGAGGTTTTGACAGGTTTGGAAATCTTAAATGTAGCAGAAAGTGGTGATTGGGTTACCGTAATGTACAATTTCAAGTCTAATATTCCTGGGCTTGAAACGACTATTGCGACAGAATGGTTTAGGTTGAAGGGGGGTAAGATTATAGAATCAGTATTAATTTACGATGCCTCAGAATGGCGTAAGGTCTACGCCAGTATGGAAAAGGAATGAAGATTTTTCTTGAGATTACGATGAGACTAGGTTTAGAGATGCAAACAAGGAAGTTCTGAAATACTCAAAAAAAATAGGGCTGCTTTTTTTAATTTCCATGGCCTTATCGGTTTTTGGTAATCTTACTATATCTGGTATCATTGCCGGCAAAGATTATTTGCCCGATGTACATGCCCAGCAATTCAGTTACAGCATAGCGACTTTAGCGCTTCTGTTTAATTCGTTCGGTGTTTTGGGGATTGGTCTACTGAGCTATTCGTTGTTGAAAACTACGAATCGGACAATTGCACGGACCTATTTGGTAACCCGCATTTTTGAGGGCACTGTCTTGGCCGTAGGAATCATCTTTTTATTGTCTGTAGTGTTTTTCGCCAACCAGACCAATGAGGCCATCAATGAACCAGACCCTAATTATTACATGATGGCCAATTATGCCATAAGACTTAATTGTTACAGTTATCATATTGCCATGGCAACCCTTGGCCTGGGAAGCATCCCTTTTTGTGCAATACTCTTGAAGCATAAGATAGTTCCCGGGTTTTTATCAATACTGGGGTTGATCGGGTATATGGTATTGGCCATCTCATCCCTAGTGGGTCTTGCAGGTACCGATCTGGGATTGCTTGTTGCAATTCCTGTTTTCTTTTTTGAAGTGATTTTAGGAATTTGGTTAATCATTAAAGGTATCAGACCTGCAATGGTTGAAAGAACCGTTCACTCTTAATTAAATAATATTTCATTTGCCAATACACTTTTGAACACTTAATGAAATGCCCAAAGATTGAGTATTATTAAATAGAAGTAAATTGCAAATTGCCTAAAAAGGGCTTTGTCTTGTGATATAACCAAGTTGGCCCCCTTTAAACAAACTGAATGAAAAAATATTTACTAATTGGGTTTTTCTTTATTGGAGCAATTACAATGTTGATAATGTCTCTACATTTTTTTCAGCATGAAATATCTGGAATATTGAAATATAAAGATATATCATCAAGTGCGTTATATAGATTATGTTTTAAATCCCACATTCTTTTTGGAATTATTGCAATTTTTACTGGACCAACACAATTCTTGACTAGATTGAGAATAGAGCGGTTGAATTTACACAAGAGACTAGGATACGTTTATTTTTTCTCGGTTCTGTTTAGTTCTGTAATGGGATTAATAGCTGCGCAATTTGCAATGGGCGGAATAGTTTCCACAATAGGATTTTCAGTTCTATCGGTATTTTGGTTTACCTCTGCTATACTTGCTATCCATACTATAAGAAAAAAAGACATTAGAACACATAAAAAATGGATGTATGTTAACTATGGTTTGACCTTCGCGGCCATAACGCAAAGAACTCTTTTGCTCATACCGTTGTTTCTGGATATAAAATTTATATCCATATACAGACTCTCGGCTTGGGCACCTTGGATATTGAATACCATGGTCGCATTGTATCTGTTCAAAAAATCTGAACCAAAAGTGTCATAAAGCCTTCATTTATTGTCATAATCCTCCTTGAACCGGGATGGAACAACATCTAATGCAATAATATCCTATCGGGCGCAAATTTAGCTCGATGCTGAGATATAATCATAAAGCAATATGAAAATAAAAATAACGGCATTAACATCTTTCTGCGTGGATTTCTTTCCAGAATTGGATAAAACTTACGTCGGCGGCAATTCATTGAACTTTGCCACGAAATGCAAACTTTTAGGCTATGAAAACACCTCGGTAATTGGTGCCATTGGAGAAGACAGATTCGGAAAACTAATTGAAAACCACTTAGATAAAACAAAAATAGATCGTTCTCGTCTATACCGGATTAACGCACCAACAGCTTCTAATAAAATTTTCATCGATGAAAATGGAGACAGATACTTTAAAGGCGATAGCTGGAACGGGGGTGCATTTGATAAATTCAGGTTATCAGAAAATGATTGGAGTTCATTAGGTGATAGCAACATTGTCGCAATGCCAGCTGGAGACCCCAATTTGAAGGATCTATTAAAGAGACGAAATGAAAATCAATTAATAGTTATCGACTTTTTGGACTATTTGGGAATTGATTTCATCAAAGAACATATTGATAATATCGACATTGTTTTTCTGAGTGGTAAAGAAGAAATGCTGGATGAACTGCAAGAACTTTCTGCTCAAAAGGGAAAATTGATTGTGCCCACTTTAGGCGAAAAAGGCAGTGTGGCTTTTTTTGAAAATAAGCGATACTACCATAAAGCGATTGAAATTGATAGAATTGTGGATACAACAGGTTGTGGAGACGCTTTTCAAGCAGCTTTTAGCCTCGAATGGATAAAGACCAAAGACATAAAAAAATCACTAAATGCGGGTTCAATTGCTGCAAGTAAGGTGTTGAGTTTTACTGGTGGAGTTGAACAAGAATAACCATTAAACCTTAAAAAGGATGGAACATTTAGAACTAAGAAATATAACATACGGGTTTGCAAAAGATTTTAAACACGACCCACAACTTAGAGCGAGTTTCAATAAACTTACCCAAGCCACATATGGCTTTGATATGGAGTATTCTTATTTAAGTGGTTACTGGAGCGATAATTATATTCCGTACTCTTTATTGCTCGATAATGAGATTATATCAAATGTTTCCATAAATAAAATGGAGTTTCTCATAGGAAAAGAGAAGAAGCTGGGTCTTCAAATAGGTACAGTTATGACAGACACTGCGCACCGTAACCAAGGGCTCAACAGATACCTGATGGAACGAGTGCTCAAAGAATGGAAACAGCAGTCCGATTTTATTTATCTTTTTGCCAATGACAGTGTTCTTGATTTCTATCCGAAGTTTAATTTCGAGCTTGTAGAGCAGTACCAATGCTCAAAAGCATTAGATATTTCTACTAAGTCATCATCGTTAAAAAAACTCAACATGGCAGATGATCAGGACAAGAAATTATTGGAACAAACCATAGACGATTCAATTCCTATGGCAAAGTTATCGATGCGAAATAATGCTGCTTTAATCATGTTTTCTTGCATGACGTTTAAACAAAATAGCATTTACTACCTTGAAAATCTCCTAACGATTATTTTAGCAGATATTGAAGGTGAAACGCTGTACTTGCACGATGTATTTTCTAAAGGACCCGTTGACTTGAACAACGTAATTAAGTTGATTGCCGATAATACTGTAAAACGAGTAGTGCTGGGGTTTACTCCGTTGGATGAGACTGGCTATGAAAGAAGTTTATTAAAGCCAGATGACACGCTATTTGTGCTAAAAGACCAAGTTGATTTTTTCAAAAACAAAAAATGGATGTTCCCGGTTTTATCACATGCTTGAAAAATTTTATCCCAAACCTTGTAAAAACAGCTATCCGCAAAATAAATGTGGGGTATGGGTTGATAATGCTGAATTTTTGTGGCCATAACAGTTCGCGGAACATATACTGGGCAGGGCATTCTTTAGCTTTGAACTGCCACCTGAGTATTATAAAAAAACTATACCAATAAGTTGCCCCCAACCCTTAAAAGGATCCGTTTGATGAAAATTTTACTTTTTGGCGCTTCGGGAACGGGAACAACGACCCTGGGCATGGAAATTGCGAAGAGGACTGATTTCAAGCACTTAGACATTGACGACTATTACTGGAAAAAAACAGACCCGCCCTTCCAAGAAAAAATACTGTTAACCGAACGTAACGCAAATCTCAAAGCTGACTTCAAAAAATACGGGAATGTCGTTGTTAGTGGTTCGCTGGTAAGTTGGGGGAAAGAATGGGAATCCGCGTTCGATATGGCTGTTTTTATGCGATTAGAAAACACCGAGAGAATGCAGCGCTTGAAAAAAAGGGAAAAGGAACGCTATGGGGAAAAGCTATTGACCGACGAAAAAACCCGTCAGATCTCAAAGAACTTTTTGGAGTGGGCAAACCAATACGAAAATCCGAAATTTACTGGCAGGTCTTTGAAAGTCCACATGAAGTGGATGGAATCACTCGGTTGTGAGGTGCTCAAGATGGACGGTCAAATGGAAATCGGGGAGAAAACAAACATTTTGCTACAGAGAATCAAAGCTAAAGGCTATGATTTTTAGTATCGATTGGACCGGTGACCCGTGGATGGATATGTTCAAAAATACCCGAGGCCTTCCACGGTCCAAATCAATATGCAGCGCATAAACTTAGTTACAATTAGAAAAAACAAATAAGGCACATACGTGAATCCAAGAATTGAACATTTAAAAAAGAAAAAATTAATCGGTCTCAATGTAAAAATGAGTTTGACGGACAATAGAACAGGACAGCTTTGGAGGCAATTTTCACCTAGGGTAAAAGAAGTACAAAACAGGGTCGCCGACGATAAGATCTCCCTACAGATCTACCCGCCATCCTATTTCGAACAGTTCAAGCCAACTACTGAGTTTGAAAAGTGGGCAACGGTAGAGGTGACGGATTTCCAAGAAATTCCAAATGGGATGAAGACCTTAATTGTCAATGGAGGGCTTTATGCGGTATTTGATTACAAAGGCCCGAGTTCCGACATGTCCATATTCCAATACATCTTTTCGAAATGGCTACCCAGTTCAAATTATGCTATTGACGACAGGCCCCATTTTGAGGTCTTGGGTTCACAATACAAAAATGACGACCTGGAATCAGAGGAAGAGATTTGGATTCCGATAAGGCAAAAATGAATCCGGCTCATACTATTCTATGCGAAAATCATGTCTGGCAAAAGCTGCTTTTGCGGCATATCCAATCTGTTGGGCAAAAACAAAAAATCTAAGAAATGGAAAGGCTATATCAACATTTTGAAAGTTACATAAGACTTTCCAAACCATTAAAATCAGAATTGAACAATCGCTTAAAATCAAAAACCTTTGCCAAAGGGGAGTTGATTTTAGACGCAAGCCAGGTCTGTAAGGAAAGCTATTTTATCCAACAGGGGATTTTAAGAGCCTATTTTTTGAAGGATGGCAAAGAAGTAAGTGAGTTTTTCTGTGGCACAAATGAATGGATGAATTCGCCCAAAAGCTATATGCAACAAACCACAGATATTTACTATATAGATGCCATTGAGGAAACAAGCACTCTTTCATTAAATGTAAATGATCTGGTTTTTCTTTTTGATAATTTTCCTGAAATGGAACGTTATGCGCGATTGTCCATGGGAAGTGTTTTTGGTCATTTAATGGAGCGAATCGCATCCATGCGCTTTACGTCTGCCAAAGAGCGCTATCTTAATTTCAAACAGATATATGCCGACATTTATCCAAGAATACCTCTTGGCATGGTGGCATCCTATCTGGGAATCACACAAGAGACCTTAAGTAGAATACGTGCCGAAAAATGATTTTTTGACATAGGTCAAAAATTATCATGCCGGGATTTTGGAATTTTGATGTTCAAATCTCCACCTAAATGAGGAAAAAAATTACAATATCCACAATCATTACTCTATCAATCATAATTGCGGGTTTGCTATATATTTTTACCTATGTCCCAGATCTTTCTGACCAATATGGAATTGTTGAATCAAAATTGTATTTGGGAAATGCCGTAAAACAACCATTGGTCGTTGCCTTCGGTGGCGGTGATGGCGGCAATGATTGGACTAGAAATTACCTAAAAGGAAAACGTGATAGTCTAAATCAAAAAGGTTATGCTTTGTTAGCCATTGGTTATTTCAAATCAAGTGGAACCTCTAGGCATTTAGACCGCATTTCACTCAATGCCATACGAGACACCATTTTAGCTGTTGCACAACACCCTAAGATTGATAGTTCAAAAATAGTACTCATGGGAGGTTCACGGGGTGGTGAACTTGTGCTAAATCTAGCTTGCAGATATCCAGAGTTCAGTGGTGTCATAGCGATGTCGGCACCCCATGTTAGCTTCCCCGCCATAACTTGGACAGCAAACACTTCTTCTTGGATGTACAATGACAAGGAAGTCCCCTATGTGCCTGCGCCATTTGAAACGATCTCGCCAGCTTTAAAAGGAGATTTATATACTGCACATGCTATGATGCTCGAGGATAAAGAAGCTGCAAAAAAAGCGGAAATACAAGTGGAGAACATCAATGGGGCCATTTTGATTTTATCCGGTAAAAACGATGAACTATGGCCAGCATCCGAAATGTCATCGCAAATCATCAATCGATTAAGGGAAAATGATTTTAAGCATTATTATCAACATATTCAACTTGATGGTGGACATATAGCGCCATTGGAACATTTTGATCTTGTCTATGATTTTCTTGAACGTCATTTCAAAATTGAATAGGGGCCGAACTATTGCAACCCCTCACCCAGTAAATAGACTTTGGTAAGCCACTTTTCTCTAAATTCTTCTTTGGACTTGATGATCGGAGCTATGTAAGTCACCTTAACAGGTTTTATGCCGCAGAACTCAAGTGTTCCTTTCTTTAACTGATTGATAGCCGGGCTTCTCATGAACAATTTGTCATACCAACGTGGTGTGTCTGCTGTTATAATCAATCTAGCGGATTTGCCTTTGAATAGCTTTTTAGGAAAGACTTTACCCTCTTCAAATTTAAAAGCAATTTTTGGCAGAAATGTTCGGTCTATAAAACCTTTCATCAGTGCTGGAGAACCATACCACCACATGGGGAAAACCCAAACCAGGTGGTCTGCCTTTTTTATTTTTGCTATTGCATTCTGTAAATCAGGCTCCAGTTCTGAGTTGTACTGGTCTCCGGATTCTATGACAGGGTTAAAATCTAATTCATTCAGGTTGATTTGACTTATTTCAACATCATCTCTTTTTCGGGCTCCTTTTAAATAAGCCTCAGATAAGGCATAATTATAACTCTCTTTGTTTGGATGTCCGTTAATTATCAAAACGTGTTTCATCTAATTATTTTTCTGCAAAGAACAGTACTACAAAACGCGTCTGAAAGGACATTTGTCTAATTCGTTACCGTGCGCCTTATACGGCTTAAATGGCGCTGCGTTATACCGAGATAAGAGGCTAGATAATTCAGAGGGATCAATTGCAGAAATTCGGGGTGATTGGCTTGCAGATTAAGGTACCGTATTTGAGCAGTTTCTTTCTGCAAAAGAAAAATTCGCTTTTCTGTTTGCACAAATTCTTGCTCTGCAATCACTTTAAAAAGCTTGAGCCAGTTATAACTTGACTTCTCTAATGCCAAAACATCTTCTCTTGAGATGCTAAGTAAGACCGAATCCGTTAAGGCTTGTACATTCAGCACGGTTTTTCTTTGTGAGAGAAAAGAAGTGTATGCGCCTGTAAATTCATTGGCAAATGAAAAGCAGTAGGTCACTTCCTCTGCGGAAGCAGTATGATAATAGGACCTGAGCAAACCAGAAAATACAAAGGCTATCTCCTTGCTCGTTTGGCCTTCCTGAATAAAAAGGTCGCCTTTTTTTAACCGCTTTTTGACCAATTTGCTTTCAAACAGATTGATTTCATCATCAGAGAGTATCTGGAATGATTTTAAGTATTCGTTCACGGAAGAATTCCGAGTAGCGACCGGTTCTAAATTGTCGCTTGCGCTAACAGTTTCCATGTTTTCTTTCATTTGCTGTAAGGCTATTGATCTTTAAAACTCTCAATTACAGGCCACATTAAAACTGGTAAAAACCAAGATTGGTGATCTGAGTTCTTTTTTTAGGTTTTTTGTTCTTGCATTTTTGCTGAGCCAATTTATGTCATTTGATGCTCTTTATACCATTTTCTAAACCACTGACTGGCCTCCAACCAAGCATCTTCCTGCCAAAAATGACCGGCTTGCAAAGGATGGGTTTGGTGGTTGACAAACAATTTTTGAAACCTTTTTAAGGCCCCAGTTTTAAAGGCAAAATCTTTAGTGCCCCACAAGAACAGAACGGGAATATGCTCGATGGTCTTGAAATTATTTATGATTCTATTCTCAAAATCATATGCCTTTATCAATTCCCTGGGAAAAACAGAGGTTTGTTTACGCCTAGACCTTTTTTTGAACGGGGCAGCATACATGTTCAAAACTTCCTTCGGTACTTTATGGTAAAAACCAGCACGCATAAACAAACGCCAAACACCGTTAAAAGCATAGGCCATGGAACGTCCAATGAACCCGCCATTTAGCCTGCTAAAAAGTTCAAATCGCAATGAACCTTTCAAAGGCCAACCCCAGGTGTTGCCCAAGACCATACCTTTGATATTGGCAGGATTGCTGATTGCCAAATTCAACCCAATAGGCCCGCCCCAATCCTGGCAAATTAAAATGACATCCTTCAACTGTAGGTGATTAACAAACTCAATGATCAGTTCGGCGTGTGAAGCTGCCCTAAAATCAAAACCCTTTGCTGGTTCTGATTTTCCGAATCCGCTTAAATCTGGTGCCACACATCTAAAATCGGAACTCAGTTCTTTGATCATATTTCTGTATAGAAAAGACCAGGTTGGATTTCCATGAAGCATTAAAATTACAGGTCCTTCGCCTTCATCAACATAGTGAAGTTTGGTCTCATCGCCTAAGAGCAAGTACTTACTTTCGAAAGGATATAGTTTTCGATTTATGTCGAACATTTCTCATATTTTAATAGTTCTCCTGTGGTAATAAAAACATCTTCCATATATCTAAAAAAAAGAGATGTTACAATGCCGCAGATGGGAGTAGATCAATTTGCCCTTTAATGGAGGTATTTTTGACATTATAAGAGGTTTGCGTTCTTAGTTTTATCCAAGATTCGTTTTCAATTACCTGATTCATTCCATGTATAAAATTGGGAAAGTGTTGTTGCCTCTCAAAACTTGTTAAATCCGGGGTTTTTGTAAATGCAATTTTCATGAAGTTAAACAGAGCCTTCATTTTATTCGGGAAATTTTGATTGGCCTGCGGCATTTTCGAAACAGCTCTTCTTGCAATGGTCTCAAAGTCTTCAGGTTCTCTTCCGGTAAGTTCTTTGACAACATCGGTCACTCCACCATAGGCCATTACATTTTGTTCTACGTCTTTTAAATAATAGATGATATTCGCATATTCATATATAGGGTATCCCATCGATTTTAATGATTTGAGTAGCATCTTCTCAGATATTTCCAGGATTTTGACCTTTCTTTTGAAAATTTTTGAAAAGGTATCCGCTACATCTTGTTGTGAGATGATCTTAGGGCCTGTGGGGCGATATGTTTTACCGTGATGCCCTGCCGGATCCTTCAATATATGGGCAACCACTCTTCCTTGATCTTCTTCAGACGGTGGAGGATTTAATCCCTTACCCTTTATACTGGTAGGCATAATTCCTAACTGAGCGATCATTTCGACCGTAAAGAAATAGGTAAAGGCAAACATTCCCGGGTTCACAAAGGTGTATTGAACTTTGCGATGCATTTTTACAATCTGATCCCCAAGCCATTGTTCTTTGGTGTTAATTGAGGGGTGGTCCTGACTCAAAAGCCATTGCGACATATACACTACATGTTCCACTGCAGATTCTTCGGCTGCAATTATGAATGCGATTGTTTTAAATAAAGTGTTCTTCGCAAAGGGTGGGCAGAAGTAAGCCCGATCAATTCCTTCCAGGGCTTTCTTGTTGTCTCGATAATCTTCGAGGTCTCCCACAAAAATTTCTGCTCCCATTCGTTTCAATGCTAGGGCGTTCGGGTTTTGTGGGTTCCTTACCATGGCTCGAACTTGAAACCCTAATCGCAACAATTCTTTGGCAGCCGGTAATCCAGTATGACCATTTGCTGCGGTTATCAATATTTTTTTATCGGCTTGGGAATTCATTATTGTTCAATTTTAAATGTAGTTGTCAAATTATTCATTTGGGGTTGCACGTCTTAAATCTTCCAATGTTGATGGGTTGATTGTCGTTTCAACACCTCCTGTTTTTACATCATAAATGCTTCCAGAAACAATTATGTGATCCGGGAGTTCTTTTTTAGCATCTATTAATCGATTTAAATCTTCGGCCATGCTTTCTTCATGGTCATGAATGGCTATAGAAGCGACATCGACCCCGGTCTTGTTTTTTAGTGCTTTTTGAAGCTCTGGGTTTGCAAATCTTTCGGCACCGCATTGGGTATGGTGTAGTATGACAACTTCAAAAGGTTCCTGCACTCCTTTGGATTTATCCATCATAGCCGACATAAAGGCATATGAGGCGATTTCATCTATTGTTTCTTGAGTTACCCTTCCACCGGTATTTCTGATAACTACAGAATCACCTAGACCAAGGTCAAAAATATGGGCGGGGTCCACACGAGAATCAGCACAGGTAAGAATCACCGTGCGGAGTTTAGGTAATATGGGCAGATCGGAATGGCCAAATTGATTTTTGAAATCTTGATTGCGATTAATTAACGTTTGTAAGTTTGACATGAAATTTGTTCAGAGTTAATTGTACTAATCCAATAAGTTGTATATACAACATATATGGAAATTTTTATATCATTTTTTGTTCTAGTTTCGATAACCACTCAACTCCTTGGTTTGAGAATTGTTCGGTAAGTTGGTCCATGGCTTCTTCCCATACAGGAATGAGCACTTTGACAAATTCTTGTCCTGTCTTGGTTAATTCCAATAAGGGCCTATAGTCACTTGATCTTTTTACCCAATCATTTTTAACCATTAGACGAATACTTCTGCTTATCGAAGAACGTTCTAACCCCAACATTTCTCCTAACTTTCCTTGTTCAAGTAGACCATTTTGGTGTAAAGCAAAGAGGATAGTCAACTGATTTTCGGAAATCCCAAATGCTTTAAGCTTTGATCGGTATACATTATCAATGATGCGCGATAATTTGCGCACCCTAAAGCCCAAACATTGATGTAATTGATACTTCACCATTCAAATGTAAACCTAAAAGTTGTGTATACAACATAATTAACATTTTTTTATACCTCTCCTAATATCAAATCAATACGTAGTATGTCTTTATTATTGTATTTACAAATACTTTGATGCATAGAGGTTTGTGCTATTGCTCTTCTCAACAGTTTTTAGTGAACTATTTGTGGTTGGCGATTTCTATCCAATTTCATAGGTTTTAGACTCCAAAAAATTTTCTGCAAAGGTTTTGAACGTCTTGGAAAATGCCCTTGTGATGTTCAAGATTCCTTAGATAAAGGTCATGAATTGTGAAATCATTTAAGGTCGAATTTAGGCTATCTATAATTTTGGGCCAATCCTTTTGTTGATCGAATATCAAAGAATTAAATACTGGGGATAAATAATTGTAGTTCCAACAATTATTTCAAGTTCTATCACTGGATAAATTATAGTTATATTTAATAACAAATAAGTTCATTTAAAATCCAACATAGTTTCGGTGAGTTTTTCGGTGAGCAATCCAGCTTGACGACTTACAAAACACTGAAAATGATTTAAATATGAGAATAGTTAAGTCCCAGGTGGGACCACTGGGAAATTTCAAAATTTCTCTAATAGCCTGAAAACAGTTGATTTTCAGGTTTTTTTATTTTTATTGATTTCATATAAAACCATATGAAATGAACTTCTTTGATTCGTAATTGAGCCGGTGTTTCTTTTTCGACAAAGGCTCTTTTCAAACAATGTTAATGGATGGCTGCTAGGTTATAGATTGCATTTGTCATTGAAAACACCAACGTAATAATATTTATGCCATCCGAGTTAAGGAAAAAATCTTTTGAGTAAATGTAGCGTGATGTTAGGCAATATTTTTGCTCTTACTGATAATCAACAAGTAAGAATGGCAATAATTGGCAATATAATCAAAGGGTTTATTGACCTTACAGAAACTGTTTTAAGTGACCCAAACCCTATAGAAGAACAAAAAGAGGTGCTGAAGGAACTCTTATCGAAAGCTGCCAAGACCACTTTCGGGGAAACATACGATTTTAATGAAATATCGAAATCCGATGATATAAGGAAAAAATTTGCACAGATAGTACCTTACCATGACTATAACAAAATCTATGATGAATGGTGGAACCGGGTGGTGGATGGCCAAGAAAATGTTACGTGGCCAGGAAACCCGGATTACTTTGCCCTCAGCTCTGGTACTACCGGAAAAAAGAGCAAAAGAATACCTGTAACTTCAGATATGCTGGCTGCTATAAGAAATGCCGGAATAAAACAGGTGTTGGCTTTGAGCAACTTTGACTTCCCCGCAGATTTTTTTGAAAAAGAAATCATGATGTTGGGCAGCTCCACAGATTTGAGACAAAGAGATGGTCGGCTTGAAGGCGAAATAAGTGGGATAAGTGCAAGCAATATTCCATTTTGGTTTAGGGGTTACTACAAACCTGGCGAAGAGATTGCACAAACAGATGATTGGGACGATAGGGTCCTGAAAATAGCAAAGCAGGCCAAAGAATGGGATATTGGAGCACTGAGCGGAATTCCATCATGGATGGAGCTAATGCTTAAAAAGGTAATCGATTACAATGGGCTAGAACATATTCATGAAATCTGGCCAAACCTCCAAGTGTACACCTCAGGTGGAGTAGCCTTTGAACCCTATCAAAAAAGTTTCAACGCGCTATTGGGGAAACCCATCCAGATTATAGACACCTATTTGGCATCGGAAGGCTTTATTGCCTTTCAGACCAGACCGGAAACTACAGCAATGCGTTTGGTTACCAACAACGGAATTTATTTCGAATTTGTTCCCTTCAAGGCCGAATACATTAATCAAGATGGTTCCTTAACAGACAATGCACCCTCCCTAACCTTGGATGAAGTGGAGAAAGACCAAGATTATGTATTGATAATTTCCACGGTTTCTGGAGCGTGGCGATACATTATTGGGGATACTATAGCTTTTACGGATATCGAAAAGGCCGAAATAAAAATCACAGGAAGAACAAAATTCTTTTTAAATACTGTAGGCTCACAACTTTCCGTGAACAAACTTAATGATGCGGTAAAGTATTTGGAAAAGGAAATGGATATGAAAATTCCTGAATATACATTGTGTGCCAAACGATACGAAGATGGTTTTTATCATAGCTGGTATTTGGGTTGTGATAGTAAATTGGAAGAGGAAAAAACGGCAAACCTATTGGACAATTACTTAAAACAAGCCAATAAAAATTATAAAGTGGCCCGTAGCAAAGCGTTGGAGGGGGTGAAGGCACATGTGGTTCCTGTTAAAACGTTCACAGATTGGAGTGGTGCCAATAAGAAAAAAGGGGGGCAGGTAAAAATGGAAAGGGTGATGGATGAGGAAAGATTTTCTGAATGGGAGGCATTTGTGGCCAATAATTCATAAAAGTATTATTTCGGGCTCATCAATCTTTTTCTTCTACGATATCCCGAATCTCTTCTGGAGACAAGTAATAGGTTCTAATGCGTTCTTTGTAACTCTCGTCAATTTCAGCATTGTCCAGGATGAATTTTTTTGTTTTAATGATATACTCTGCCATGCCATGACGCACAGCTTCCAAATCTGCGGTTCGCTCTGCTTTTCTAACGTGTTCTTTTAACAAAATGTAACGTACTCCGAAACCTATCAACTCCAAATTGCCTTTTTGCTGATAGTCCATTACATGTCCAAGTTCGTGCCCTATCCAGCCGATTAGAACATCTTTGGGCACATTGACTGTTTTAAATTTCTTCCCTGTTATTTTGAAGCTTTTACTGATCAACACCACGTAGCCCCGATTTTTACGGGAACGGAACAAGCTGCCAAATGACGGCTGAGCCATCATTACGGATTTTTTAATTTTTTTCTTGAACTTGAATTCAATGGGAATGTTCTCGAGCTCTGGAAAGTAATCCAAGGCGGCGGCCACTTCATCTTTAATGCTTTCTGGTACAGAATTTTCAGGTTCGGATAGGGCCATATATAGTATCAATGAAATTAGGGAGATGCTTAGGAATGTGATTAGTTTTCTTTTCAAAACAATCAAAAATAGAAAGGGACATGTATTGACTTGCCTTGGATTTGGATTAAAACAAATATGGTATGCCAAGGACAATTTTCAAACTGTACGCAACTTCCAAAGTTATGATAAAAGTAAAGCTCCTTTTAGCAAGAAATTGACCCATACCAAGGAATGTTTGATACAATCCCGAAATCGGGCATAGTTATAATAGGGGCTTGAAAAATTTGGAAAAACCTTCAAGAAATTTTTTCCACCGGGGCCGCTTTTTAAACGACTCATAATCCAGTTCGTTGGACCTTTTCCGTATTTTGAGAAATTCTTCGGATATCATGGCATTACATGATTCATCATAGATGAGGATATTGGTTTCGTAGTTATGCTCAAAACTACGGTTGTCAAAATTGCCTGAACCGATACTTACCAAGTCTTCATCAACAATCAAGATTTTACTATGCGAAAAATCGTCCCGTAAATAAATTTTGGCCCCTATCTTGAGCAATTCTTCAAACTGTGAGAACATAGCATACATAGCCGCTTTTGAATCTGATTTATTCGGCACCAGTAGATGAACGTCCACACCCTGTTGGACAACTATTTTAAGAGCTTGTAGAAATGCTTGACCGGGCATAAAATATGGATTGGCAATGTAAATCTTGCTCTTGGCTTGGTTGACCATTCCGATATACTGTTGCATAATTACAGGTTGGTTGGAATCTGGCCCGCCCGCCACAACCTGTGCTACAGTTTCTCCTTGGCTGGTTTGTTCGGAGAGGTAGTCCGATGCATCAAAATCATCTTTGTTGGAGGCATAAAAATAATCCTTTAAAAAAATTAGGTGAAGGTCGTTCACCAGAGGCCCCTTGATTTGTAGATGGGTATCTTTCCACTTTCCCAATTCGCCTTCAGCTTTTATGTACTTGTCGGAAATGTTCACCCCTCCCGTAAAGGCAATTTTATTATCTACCACAACAATTTTTCTGTGGTTTCGATAATTCAGCGAAAACAATAGGTTGCCCAGTCTTAAAGGCATCATAGCCCGCATTTCTACACCTATTTCCCTAAACTTTTTTTTGGGCTTCCCCTTTAGATAGTAACTTCCAAAGGAATCATAGATAATACGTACGGTAACCCCTTCATTAATTTTCTTTTCAAACAATTTGAGCATTTTGTCCAAGAGCATCCCTTTTTCCAAAATATAATATTGCACATGGATGAACTTTTCAGCTTTTTCCATGGCTTTGAACAAGGCATCAAAGGTTTCTTCCCCATCATTCAGAATGCTGATGGCATTTCCTTTTTTGGGTGTTGCATTGGAATTGGACGAGATAAGATTGGATAACCTCTTTTTCCGCAAATCATCAGGGAAATCTGCCAAAAATTCATCCCCGCTAATGGGGCTATGCCTGGAAATTTTTTTCCGACGTTCAAATTCCCGAATATTAAAAAACCTAAACTTTCTCCTGTTTACCCCAAAAAGATAGTAGAGTATGGGGCCTGCGAAGGGAAGCACTATTACAGCAAGCACCCAACTAATGGATTTGGTGGGCCTGCGACCATAATAGATTATGACGAATATAACGCCTAGGGTCAGCACGAAGTATAAGATTAAAAAAAAGGTATTCATACTACTATGTAATCGGACTGATTGGAAGCACTATTGGTGGAGAAACAGCAACACCTAAAATGGACTTGTAATATAACATGATTTTAGAGTAACACACAGGAAAACTTTTCAATTTCAAAGGGTTGTTGATAATGAACAAAAAACTCCGGCTATTCTTGCCGGAGTTTTTATCATTGCTTTTGGAGTGTGTCTAATTGTCATCTATTGCACCATCAATTTCTTCTTCTACATCTTTGGCGGCATCTTCGACCTCTTCTCCAGCCTCTTCAATCCCGTCTTCAACCTCTTCGATGGCATCTTCAGCTTTTTCCTCTTTTGTTTCTCTGCAATTAGTGAGGCTAAAAGCAAGTGCAATGAATAAAATAAACAAGCTTATAGATTTTTTCATTTTCAAGATTTTTTAAGTTAATGGATGTTTATATTTTTCTTCTACCTCTAATTAGGGAAATTACAAATAGAACGATAAAGATGAAGAATAGCACTTTGGCAATACTGGCCGCTCCAGCGGCTATTCCTCCAAAACCAAAAATTCCGGCCACAATAGCCAAAATAACAAAGGTGATTGTCCAGCGTAACATGTTTTCTGGGTTTTTAGTTAAGTGTTTGATTATCTCTTAATCAATACGATACAAAAATTATTTTTTTTGTTTGGAATGTTTGCCGCTAACGATTCACATGTTGACCCATTAGGAATATTAACCATGAAAAGGCACCTTAGCAATCTTAAATAAAGAATTATCTTTAAATGCATTAAGATGAGCGTGGAGCACAACATTCAAATAAAGAACCAAGGCGCAAAAGCGTTTGTCGAGACCGTCGGTAATGGTCTAGATTTGGAATATACCGAGGACGACAAAGAGTTTTCGCTTAATCTTTCCGCTGAGCTGGGCCATGGCTATATTAAAACCTACGATTTTGACCATGGATTGACCGTTTATGAGTTTGATTGTACCCTGTCCACAGAAATACGCATTATTTTTTCGAGAACAACAGTGCAACCCCTGCTTATACTTTTTAATAGAGAGGATGAGATTGGTATAGAGCACGGCGAAACGGGCCTCAATGAAGTAAAGCACTTGGAAAGCGTAATGAGTTCCGGCGGAACCGAAAAAGATCAGGCCATTATTATCCATTCTAATAGATCAACATGTTTTTTTGCCTTGGTGCTGGATAGAAAGGTATTCGAGAATAAGATTGATACTTTTTTACCAAACATGAACACCAATCTGGAAAAGATTTTTAGGGACGTGAACGGAATAAACTCTTTTTACACCCAAGGATACTATAGTCTCGACATCGCAAAATTCATGGAAGAGTTTACAACCACTGACTTGACCGGTTTTATGCGCTATGTTTTTCTTGAAGGCAAAACGTATGAGATTTTTACCCATTTCCTGAAACAATATTTGGATGACGCCAAGAATCCAAATCAGCGCAGAATATTGCGCCAGCACACCGTTGAGAAAATCGAGGAAGCCAGTACCATCATTCAAGACGAAATGGAAAACCTAGGGAGTATAGTGTCACTGGCAAAAAAGGTCGGCCTTAACCAAAATACGCTTCAGGAGGGATTTCAACAACTGTATAAAAAATCGGTGAACCATTACATTACGGAGGTTCGTATGGCTGAGGCCAAACGACTTATGGAAGAATCTGACCTCAACATTACCGAGATTACCTACCAGGTAGGAATCAATTCCCGGAGTTATTTTTCAAAACTCTTTAAACAACAATTTGGTATCTCACCCAAGGACTACGTGATTAAGAACAGAAACAAAAAAGGAGCCAATCGTTCTGCTTAAAAATTGTTTAAACCCCTTTAAATATTCGGACTTTTTAACAATTTAACCAAGACAACTGCCCAATTCTGTTATTTATAATTTCAAAATTGTTAAACACTTTTGGTCCTGTCCAATTTCTTTGCACCGCAATGTTTGAGCGGATGTTATGCATGAAATTGTTATTGCTAACCATAATATAGACAGTTCATTAGACCAACTTCACGAGTTTTTTGGTGGAACACTTGAGGAAAAATGGGGTGAGCGTATTTTGGTATTCAACAACCAATATGGTCAAGGAACCATAAAAAGCATATCCTTTGATTGGGGCGTTTCGTTAGTCGACTATGATGTAAACTTTACGGAAGAACTCAAACTTGTTCATCAAACAGGAGATGAGACCCCGGTGGAATTCATTTTTATATCTGAGGGCAATCTAAAATATAAAGAAGGAGATGACGATGAAGCATTACTGCTGGAACGCTATCAAAACATCATAATTGCACCGAGGACCAAGTCCAGAAAAACGTTTGTTTTTCCAAAATGGGTAAACGTCAAGGTGAATTTTATACAGATTCTTAAAAAGCAGTATCTAAGAAAGAAGAACAACAACCTTAGCTATCTTAACGATTTATTATCGTCCGTTTTTAAGGAAGAAACCTTGAACCTCCCTTACATGCATCTGGGTAATTTTAACCTAGAAATCGAAAATCATGTAAAGGAGATGCGGACACAAGAAACGAAGGGGATAATAAAAACCTTGGGGATAGAAGGCCGATTGAACATTATTTTGGCCATGCAGCTTTTGGAACACCACAAATTTGAGAATCGCGAGACCCTGCCATCTTCCTTGACTACATCTGACATCAAGAAAATACATGAACTGTCAGGTTTTATTGTTGATAATATTTCTGAACCACTTACAATAGCCAAATTGTCCAAAGAAGTTGGACTAAGCGCAAAAAAGTTACAAACAGGGTTTAAAATGCTGTACTCGAAGACGGTGAACGAGTACATCAAATTATTGAAATTGGAAATTGCAAGGGATTATCTTAAGAAAACGGATTTAACCGTTTCTGAAATTGTTTATCTGGTTGGCATAAGGAGTAGAAGCTATTTTTCAAAAATATTTTCGGAGCACTATGGTATTTTGCCCACGGAGTACCGGGCCAGAATTAAAAGGAAAACTAAAAGTTAGAATCGCCTCCATTCGGCACATCTTCATAGAAAACAGGCTGTAGTATGGAATCGTAAAGAATGTTTTTTTTAAAAAACTCTTGGGCTATTGGATTGGCCCGAAGCTTGGCCTTGGGCGGGTTTTCAATTATCCCTTGTAAAACGTTTGTTTCCGTTTGAGGGGACAACCATACGTCCTTTGCACTTTCAGGAATAATCAAGGGCACTTGATCTCCAATGTTGTGAAAACTTTTTAGGAAGTCATCGGTCGCCGTGGTGATAAGGCCGCAACTAAGAAATCCGTCATCCAGTCTGTGATATACACCGGCCACGTAAAAGGGGGATTCTGAAATCAATTGAACATAATAGGGATAGGTTTTCCCATTTTTCAATAAATAAGTGAAAAACCCGGAAATTATGGCAAGACACCGCCCTTGTTGCAAGGAATTGCCCATCCAGGTAGTGGTTTGTAAATCATGGAGGGTCACATTCAGGGTATTGGTCATTTGCTGAAAAACGTACCAATCCTCTTTATAGCCTTCTGGTAACAATCCCCAAATGGCAAATGTTACTTGGTTCGTATTTTCCATGGTCAAAACAGAAAGACTTGCCTCTTGCAAGCCATTGATCACTATGTCGGGGGTATAAAGATCGGGATACTTAAAAGTTAGACCAAACTCTTTCTCAATCTGCTCTCTTTCTACCGCATTGGAAAGCTTGTAAACCATACATCTAAAATATGGATACAATTAAACACCAAATTTTAATTTCTGTTGACCCAAAAAAATGGAATTGTAACACGTTTAAAATTAATTGTTTAATGTTTTCTCCTTTTAGAGGAAACATCCCTCTATATAGTTAAACATTTACCCGAAACTGTTAAAGACCACCTTTCGAATGGCCTAACTTTGATAGGCTTACAGGCAGAATGATTCTGCAAGCTAAAATGGAAACAAAAGGATTATGGAAGAAAGAAAACAGCGGGCCCAACATGAATTAAACCGACTTAACATCAACATAAAGGGCGATGTGGCAGAATATAAGGAAACGTACATGCTGAAGGTGGATAGGGCAGAAGGGAATGGCGCAGTCAAGTGCATTAATTTTGATGAAGGACTTTTTGTATTGGAGTTCGATTTAAAGCTCAACAGGGATACATATTTGTCCTTGTTGTCCGAAACTGACCAATCCATCTATTTTATCTACTGCTTTCAGGGAAATTGTTTTTACGCAACGCAGCATAACAACCATCATGTAAAATTGAACGAGCTACAGACCGCAATAGTAAAGACGAATAAAAATTTTGCTGGAGGCTTGGTGATTGGAAAAGACTCTGATGTTAGTCTTAACATTCTCCGGATTGACATAGACACCTATTTTAAAAAACATCCTGATGGGCAAACAGTGATAGCACAAAAACTGAAAGCCTTTTTAGGGGAATTGAATAAGAGACATAATTTGGTGCATTTCGGAAAACTTAATCTGGAAATTGCCGAATATGTAAGAAAATTGACGGAAGCCAAGTATGCCGATACCTTGTCCGAACTTCTATATTTTGAGGGCATATGCATTCTTATCTTGGCCAGCCATATTGAGCAGTATAAAAGAGAAACCACTGGTAAAATCAACTCCACCAGACTCATAAAAAGGGAAATACAAAAGCTGATGGAGATAGCGAGGTTTATTCAAGAAACCCCAGAACAGCAGTTTACAATACCGGCACTAAGTAAAAAATCAGGCCTTTCCGCTGGCAAGCTTCAAGAGGGGTTCAAGTTTTTGTACCAACGTACTGTTTCTGATTTTATCAGAAACGCCCGTTTGGAAAAAGCGGAAAAACTGATCAGGGAAACTGACATGAACGTTTCTGAGGTAGTTTATGCCATTGGATTGACGAGCAGAAGTTATTTCTGCAAAATCTTCAAGGAAAAGTATCATTGCAATCCAAAAAGGTATAAGACCAAGCAGAACATTCATGAAACTGTCAGTATGGGCTATCTTGAGAACAACCCAGTTTAATCACTATTGCGCAAGGCTCTCATAAATTTTTGCGGAAAGTCCAACGTACGAATGGGGAACGGGATTTGAATATCGTTCTCATCAAATACGGCCTTTATCAAGATCATGGCTTCTGTTTTTGCCTTGGCCACCTCTAAGGCTGAGGTGGAATTTATCCAAAACCTGGTTTCAAAATTGATGGAGCTATCACCAAAATCACGGTAAAGGAAAAGGATGTCCTCTTTGTTTTCCACAGCCTCAAAATGGTTTACAATGGTCTTTTTCACTAAATCCCTCACTTGCTGCAAATCCGAATTGTACGCTACTCCACATTCTAAAATTACTCGAGATTGTGCCGTGGTGGAATAGTTTTTTATCGGATTTTCAACGACCATCTTGTTCGGAACATACACAAGATTGTTGTCCACTTGTTTTATGGTGACCACCCTTAAATCTATATCAATGACTTCACCTTCGTAGTTATTGGTCTCTATCCAATCACCAAATTTAATTTGCTTTACATAGGAAAGAATAATGCCAGAATAAGTATTGGCCAATGCACCTTGCAGAGCCAAACCTACGGCCAGACCAGCAACACCTGCTCCGGCAAGTATGGTGTTTAGGGCTTTACCCAAATTTAAAATGCTCAGCACAAAAAAAAGTCCCATAAGAATTACAACGATGGATACAATCTGTGAAAGCAACTGTTTCATGCTTTCCTGCAAACTGCTCCTGCCGGTAATCTTATAGACAAGCTTTCTAATATACCTTGAAATCAGTACGGCCGTAATAAAAACGAGAATGGCCAATATAATATTTGGCAAATTGGAAACAAAGCTATTGAACCAGGAATCCAATTTGTCCCACATGCCGTTTAAGGCTTTTTTAAATTTTTCTTGCATCGTCAAATTGTATTGAAAATTTTTAGAGTATTGAGCCCCTTTTTCACGGGCACCCTAAAACTATACGAAACTATTTTTCTAAGGATGCTTAAACCGTTTGATCTTTAACGCTTTTGATATTTTGATTATCTTATGCATTACGCTTTATAGCATTAGCATCAAGAATTGTAAAAAATTCGCCTCAATTTTGAGGTGCAACGCCAAAAGCAAAAACATGGATTTTACAAACCTTAAAGCGATATACATTAATTGCACTTTAAAGAGCTCTCCCGAGCAAAGCCACACAGAAGGCTTAATGAACGTTTCTATGGAGATAATGAAAAAGGAGAGGGTAGAGGTCGAATACATAAGGCTGGCCGATTACAAGGTTGCTGTAGGATTGTTGCCGGACATGACTGAAAAAGGAGCCGAAAAGGACGATTGGCCTATGCTCTATGAAAAAATTATGGCAGCAGACATACTTGTTATAGGTACGCCCATATGGTTGGGCGAAAAATCCTCAGAGGCCACAAAGCTCATCGAAAGATTGTATGGAATGAGTGCAAAGACCAATTCCAAAGGACAGTACATTTACTATGGCAAAGTTGGCGGCTGCGTAATTACCGGTAATGAAGACGGAATAAAGCACTGTGCTATGGGCATTCTTTATGCCTTACAACATCTTGGTTTTAGCATACCGCCCCAAGCCGATTGCGGTTGGATAGGCGAGGCCGGACCAGGGCCGAGTTATATGGATGAGGACTCAGGTGGAAAAGAAAACGAATTTACCAATCGAAACACCACCTTTATGACGTACAACCTACTACATATGGCCAAAATGCTAAAACAAAATGGTGGATATCCCTCCTACGGTAATTCGCGCGAATCGTGGGATGATGGAACACGATGGAATTTTGATAACCCTGAATACCGATAATCATGGCGTCAGAACCCACATTGCTCTGTATACCCGACATTAGTGGATTTACGAAATTTATGAGCGACGTTAACTTTGAACTGACCTCAAAGGTAATCCCATCCTTATTGAACAAGGTAATTTATTCCAATACCTTAAACCTAAAGGTTTCTGAGATTGAAGGGGATGCTGTCCTGTTCTTCTCAAAAGGAAGTTTACCGTCCTTTTCAGAGTTGGTGGACCAATGCAATACTTTTTACACCGGCTTTTACAAACAATTGCACCTCTTGCAAAAAGCATATGCGTCCAATCACCAAGCATTTGAAATTCCGAGAATTTTGGGATTGAAAATTATACTGCACTATGGAGATGAAATCGTGATGACCCAAGTGGGAAACAGAATAAAATTATTGGGAGAGGATGTAATCATTGCACATAGGTTGCTAAAAAACAACGTTGAGGAAGATGAATACTTGCTTATATCCGATCAATTGCTGCAGTGTTATGATGAAAAAAGCGCCGAAGAAGAATTTGATTGGGGCACACTTCGCAAAGGTAGTATGGCCTACGAGCATATTGGCGAACTGAAATATCATTACATACCGTTATCCCCTTTAGTGGAATAATAAATTTCCGCACTTCCGCAGATTTTCTCAAAACATGCCAATGGTTAAATCACATTGAACTCAACAAGAACTATTTTTTATTACTGAAGCATTTTGGAGTAATCAAAAGATATATAAGATATAAAAAAGCGCTTCTTATAAGAGCGTTTTTTTTGTTCAATACAGCAACAGAGTTGTAAAACAAAGACTACATTTGAGATAAACGTACCATCGTTATTAAAAACATTCTTTTGGTATGATTAAAATCAATATTGACGCCAAAGACACTGCTGGAACAGTTAGGCAGATAAGAGACGCCATAGGAGGAGCCATAACAGAGCGTTGGGGAGAATATATCTTGGAAATTTCGAACAAGAAAGCAAGGGGCAAAATCCGTTTTATAACCTTTGATTGGGGAGTCAGCCTATTGGAATACGACATCATTTTTTTTGAAGATGTGACACTGATCATGGACGCGTCCAATTACAATCCGATACACTTTGCTTACTGTTTGGAAGGATATTGTGGGCATAAATTCGGTTATCAAAGCGACAAGGAAATACGAATATTGGAACAGTTTCAATCTGTGATCATCACAAGCAGGGATGGCGGCTATAATTATGGATACTTTCCAAAGGATGTAAAACTTTCCATAAATGTAATCCAAATTACTAGAAAGCCTTTTTTGAGAAAACGCTTAAATCAAGGAGAGGAGCTTAACAAACAATTATATAAGGTGTTTTTGGACACGGATCATGAAAAGGTGTTTGCTTACTATGGATCATATAACTTAAAACTGGCGGATAATATTGGAGCGTTGCGCAATATAAAATCGAAGGGTATGATACGCATTATGCAGATTGAGGGTCTGGTTTATCAAATCCTGTCGTTGCATATGATACAGCATAACAACGAGGTAATGAACAAACGCCCACACACAAACTTGTTGAAAAGAGAATTGAGAATCATTCGGAATTATGCCAAAAAAATAGAGAGGAACGTTTCTTTTAATTTCTCTCTTGAGTCTATTTCTATGGAGACAGGGCTTACCCAAGCCAAGCTTCAAGAGGGTTTTAAACTGCTCTACAACAAAACGGTCACAGAATATATAAGGCACGTACGGTTAGAAGTGGCAAGAGATTTTATGGTAACCACGGAGTTGAGTATCTCCGAAATAGTATATAGTATTGGTTTTACAAGTAGGAGCTATTTTTCCAAAATTTTTAAACGTAAATATGGCATTAGCCCTAGCGAATTCAAAAATAGTAGAAAAGATATTGCCCAAGTGGCCTAAAAGACAAAAGATTATTTAAAAAGCTTTTTCAGGAGATAGCCCAGCACCATTTTTTTAAGAGGCCCGAGCAGTTTATTGACCAAACTTAAGGGTTGCATGTAATTTTCCATTTCATACTTATTGCTTTCCAACAATTCAAGGCTGATGTCCTTTTTCAAACGCAGGATTTTCAGTTCCTGTTTTATATCCGATATGGATTCAAAATCAACTTTAGTCATCGTGAAGAATTGATTTAGCAAGTTTTTTTACAATGTAGCGTTCCAGCTTTTTACGAATTGAGAAGACTACCAAAATGAGCAGCACAAATAATGATGCGGTCAGTAAAAATCCCAAGGAAGAACTACTTAACAATTGACCCAAAAAAATGGCCAATGAAACTGAAAGCAAAACCACAGCTATGAATGCGAATATTCCCAATATCGCATATTTTACCAAGGCTGTGCTCAGCTCAGCCGTATGCAAAAAAAGCTTGAGCTTATAGTACTCCCAAGAGTTTTTAAAGTATTCTTGGGAGTTTTCAAGGGATTCGCTGGTAATAGCGCTTATTTTCTTTGAAGAACTCATTAAGAGCGCTGTAATTTTCTGTTTTTGGCTTTAAGCTCTTTCAGCTTTGATTCCAAGGCAGTAATTACGTCTTCAGTTTTGTAACTGGCTGAAGAAACCAAAGATTCCATTTTATCCTCCAAGTTATCCTTGCTGGAAGAAAAAGTATCTACCACCTGCTCCTTAAGTTGTGCTGTGCTATTTGCAACATCTTCTGCTAAAGCATTGGATTGTTCAACCAACTTTCTACGTGTAGAAGATCCTTTGTCCGGGGCAAATAGAATGCCTAACGTTGCTCCCAGGGCAGTACCTGCCAAAATTCCCAATATTGTGTTGCTACTATCGCTCATATAATTATGTTTTTAAAGATTTTCTCTAAAATTACTTTGGTTTTCCCTATTCAATTAGTCCAAATAATAGAATCATTGACGTATTTAAAAAATATGGATTGCGTTAATGTTAAATTCTTTTAAAGCATAGATTTTGATGCCCTAAGTTTACATTGCAGCGTCACTGTGAGCAACTTTATGGGTGAGGTCAAGCTAAGTTGAAATTCATTGTGCAAAAAAGCACAGGAAAGCTAAAATCAATTTTGAGGATAAATTTAAAAATCAAATTTCATGTAGTTTATCGCTAATCCTGTTCATATTTATGAAACTTCCTGTTTCAGCTGTAAAATTCTCTTTTGACTTAATGTACCTATTAAAAATTGACTTGCCATTAAATAATTCTTATGAGCAAAAAGCCAAGTAGTTTAATTTCAAAACCAACATTTGTTCTTTCAGCATTTCTATTGATTGTTAGTTGTGCGACCTATAAACCACAAAAAGGAAATTTGACTGCGTTCAAAAATAAAGGACAACCTACCCATACGTTCTTTATTGCTGGCGGCCTGGGAAACGCCAAAGCTGATACGGACACTGCCATTTTGTATAAATTGAAATCAGAACTAACATTATCCAATGAAAACAGTACGCTCATCTTTACCGGTGACATTATTTCGGAGATTGAAAACAATTGGGCACAAGACAAGAAGATTTTGGATAAACATTTGGAACTCACCCAAAACTTCAAGGGGAACACCCTATTTATTCCAGGAAATAATGAATGGAAGGGGAACAACACTGAAAAAGTTGAGCAAGTAGAAGATTATATCAAGGACAAGGAGGCCAAAAACTTGTCATTCTTTCCAGAAAATGCATGCCCAATTGAACACAGGGTCATCAACGACGACTTGGACGTGATTCTGATAGACTCCAAATGGTTTGTATCAAATTGGTCCCGTGTAGTGAACATGAACCAGAAGTGTACAGATATAGTTACTCGAAGAAGATTTATGGAAGAGCTGGAAGGCTACATCAATGATGGGCAGGGAAAAAATATAGTAATAGCCATGCACCATCCTATTTTTAGCAACGGAACATATGCTGGGAACCAAACCTTCGCCGACCACATGAAACCGCTTCCTATTCTGGGAACAGTTAAGGAAGCCGTTATGGACTTGGGCGCTTTTGACCCAGAACACGTGAACTCCAGACGCTATAACTACCTTCGGGTTTTGGTGAGTGCATTGGCCCAATCCTCCGATAGAATAACCATTGTTTCTGGTCATGAGGAGAGTCTACAATACTTGACCGGTGGCGGAATCCATCAAATAATCAGTGGATCTTTGGGAAGCAAAAGTGCAACACATAGGTCCAATGGCCACATAACGGCCATTGGTGGATCGCTCCCATTTGAAGGTAAATACACGCACGGAGCCAATGGTTTTGTCAAGTTGGAATATTTTCAGGATGGAAGTTCCAAAGCAACATTTTACAGCGAACAAGATTTGAATAATGACGTCCAGATAAATGTTTTATCGCCACTGGAAGAACCGGGTGCCCCCCAAAGCTTTCCAAATGTAAAACAGAAAAACGTTGAAGATGTTGTACTACGGGATTCTAACACCTATAAAAAAGGGGGTTTTTATAAGTTTTTGTGGGGCGAGCGTTATCGAAAATATTTTGGAGAATTGGTCACCGCTCCGGTTGCATATTTGGACACCCTGTATGGGGGTTTAAGCGTTGTAAAAGAAGGAGGAGGACATCAATCTTTTTCTTTGAGGTTACAGGATGAAAATGGGAAGCAGTACGCCATGCGGTCGCTAAAAAAGAATGCTCTGAAATTTCTCAAATTCCAACTGCCGGGCATTGCGTATAATCAGGAAGATTATCGAGATACATGGGCGGAAGAAGTAATATCCGACTTTTTTACCACGGCACATCCCTACATGCAATTGGTCATTAATCCAATGGCAAAAGCAGTGGGAATCAATCATTCGGATTCAGAACTGTATTATATTCCCAAACAAGAAGCCTTGGGCGAGCATAACGATGCCTTTGGCGACGAACTGTACTTTGTGGAACGCAGACCTTCGGATGAGCAGCTCAATTACAAAGGGTATATACGTACCATTGACGCATCTGGAAAGATCACCGATTTTGAAAGCACAACTGATATGCTTGAAAAGATAAAAAGTGACGAATCCTATACGATTGACCAAAAGAACTTCATCCGGGCCAGGATTTTTGACATGTTAATAGGAGATTGGGACAGGCATCAGGACCAATGGCGATGGATCCAGTATGAACGCCCAAGTGGGGATAAGGAATTTATGCCTGTTCCAAGGGACAGGGACAATGCCTTTCCAAGGTTTGATGGACACGCTTTAAAGCTGATTAAATTATTTGTCCCGACCAGTAGACGATGGCAAACTTTTGACAAAGATATTGACAATGTAAAATGGCAGAACATGGCCGGAAACAAGTTGGATAGGGCCTTGTTGAACAAATACGGGGTCGATACATGGAGGACAGAAGCTGAAATTATTCAAAAACAACTAACGCCTGAGGTTATCGAAAGTGCTTTTGAAAGACTGCCAATTGAAGTTCAGGATGAAACGGCAACATTCATCAAAGAAAGCCTAAAAGCACGTCTTAAAAGTATAGATGCAGATGCCGTGACCTACGCCAACTACTTAAATAGAATTGTAACCATAACTGGCACTGAAAAAGATGATTTATTTGAGATTGGTCGTATGCCAAAGGGACGTACCAAGATTACGGTTAAACGTATTTTTTCCGAAGAGAAAAATGAGGTAATCTATGAGCGGGTTTTTAATAGATCGGAAACCAAGGAAATTTGGCTGTATGGATTGGGTGATGATGACAAGTTCGAAGTGAGCGGCAATGGAGAGAATGCAATTAAGATAAGAATTGTGGGGGGATACGGAGAAGATGGATATGACATCACTAATAAAAAAAGAATAAAAGTTTATGAGTGGGAACACGAGGATAGTGAGTTTGATGGTGAAATGCCTTCGACCCAGATGAGCGACATATATAAGACCAACTCCTACCATTGGCGTTATTTTAAGCCAAACACCAATATATTGGTTCCTAATTTAGGCTTTAGGACCGATGATGGCATTTTTACAGGACTAGGCGACACCTATACGGTAAATGGGTTAAATGGAAACCCATTTAGACAGAAACACCAATTGGCGGCCAACTATTATTTTGGTTTTGGAGCCGTTGAGCTTAAATACAGGGGAATTTTCGGGAATGTGTTCCCTAAATGGAACCTGGAGGTTGAGGGATACTATACCAGTGACAGATATGCCAAAAACTTTTTTGGGCTAGGTAATGAGAGCGTGAATGCGGAGGACAATCTTGGACGTGATTTTTACAGGGCCAGAACAAGACAATTGAAGGCAAGCGTTGGAATAGCCTATTACAGTCTCAGATTTAAAGGCCTGATAGAATCGTTCAGGGTAAATGAAAATAGCCAAAGGTTCTTTAACCCGCCGAACTTCAATCCAGAGATTTTTGTGAATCAAACCTATGTGGGTGGAGAAGTTACAGGCGACTATGACCGCACGGATGCCGATGATTTCCCTACTAAGGCCATATACATTGGTTTATCTGCGGGGTATAAGTATAATCTAAGCCTCGAGGACAACAAATTCGGTTATGCATCCTTGAAAGTTGGATTTGACCATAAACTTATTCCCTCAGGAGATTTAGTACTGGGAACCGTGGCCGAGGTGAAGACAAATATTGGCAATAATAACTTCTTCTTCTACCATGCACCTTCGTTGGGTGGAGACAATGGCCTACGCGGTTTCCGTGACGAACGCTTCTCGGGCAGGGCCTATTTTTACCAAAGCACTGACCTTAAACTCCGCCTAAAACAATATCTGACAGCTGTTTCACCAGTAACCGTTGGCATCTACGGTGGATTTGACTACGGAAGGGTTTGGGTGGAAGACGACACCTCAAACATGTGGCACACTTCACAAGGTGGCGGTTTTTGGATTAGCAGCTTAAAAGCACTTACATTTAATATAGGCTACTTTAATTCAAGAGAGAGCAATTTGGTCCAAGTTGGTTTTGGACTATCTTTTTAAGATTTGATGGCTCAAGGGAATCCGTGTCATCCTTGATATTATTATGCAAAACCGCAAATTTTGCAGTAATTACACAAAATCTTTGTCAATCTCTAATTCTCCAAGGAGGATTCAATCTATGTTCTCCACCGTGGAACAAAATTAACTGATTGCCATCCATATCCTTAAGCCGTGCTTCTCGCCACAACCAGGGCTTATCATAGGGGAGCTCTTCGAACTGAACACCCTTTTCAATCAATTCATCTACTTTGCCGTCCAAATCTTCACACTCAAAATAAACATAAATGCCATTTCCGTGAGCGACTTGATCAACTTTATGGATAGAAAATGTTGAATCCCCATCAGGACATTCAAATCGAGCATAATTCGGCAAAGCGTCAACAATCATTACAAGACCCAATTTTTGATAAAAGGGGACAGCCAAATTTAAATCTGTTGAGGGTACGGTTATTTGATTTAGATTCATTTTTATCGAAGACTAAAAAGTGTATTTGATTCAAAAATAAAAGTAATTGTGCGGAACACAAGAAGATTGTTTCTATTCTGCAAAACCTTTGGGTTATTTAAGGAACTTTTCCATTTTTTGGACCTTTCTTGGGTGGGGCCTGTCATATTCCACGTAGTAGGCAAAATCATCTAAAATATCGTCCCACATCTTGGACATTTTGTACTTCATAAGCGGCACCATTAAGAAGCCCATTAGTCCTTTAGGAATCATTTCCAGTTCAATATGCACATCGGTTTGCTCTCCGGATGACGCTATAAGATTAAATCGATTGGTGATGGTTTTCATAAAAAAAGGCAGCCCTTCGGTAACCTCAAGTTTAAGGGAGTGGTCGTCGTCGGAATATGCAATAAGCCTTTCTCGTATATTGCCCATTTCAGTTGTGCAAGAACGCTCATTACACCGCATTTGATTCTCTTCGAATCCCTCAGGTTGGGAATGATTGACAGGTGACGCCCATTTGTGTGGATTGGCAAAGTCATGGCCCAGAATGGACCAAGCTTTTTGAATGGGCGCATCAATCCTCTTTGATTTTTCTATTCGCATGGATATTGTTTTTGATTACGACTCCAATATCTATGAAAAAGCCCCATAAACAATTGTCTATCGGGTCAACATTCTTCACTTTTGGTTCAATCTTTCTTGGCTTGGAGATACCCCATAAGCTTTGTTGTAGGCACGGATGAAGCCAGAGGTAGATGTAAAACCACAAGCCAAGGCGATTTTGGCAATGGGTTGATCATGCATTTGGACAAGTTCTTTGGCAGTTTGTAGCTTTTTTTGCAAGAGGTATGTTCTCGGAGGCACATCAAAATACTCCGAAAACCTTCTTTTAAAGGTGGACAAGCTCATATGGCACATGGATGCCAGTTCCTCCAAGGTCAGGTCGCTCAATATATTGGCCTCTATAATTTCTTTGAACTGATATTCAAAAGGATGGAACAAGGATTTTAAAAACGAACCCAGTGAAGGAAAAACGCCAGTCTTGTATAATAAAAGCATTATCTCTTTTAGTTTGATTCTTACCAAATCATCATCTGCCAAATGGGGATTTTCAAAAAGATGGGCTAAGCTATCCACATAGGTAGAAAAAATGGGATGCGGGTCAATTTCAGTAACATCAAAGTCGGTGACTTCAAAAGATTCTAGCGAAAGTTCAGAGGGGAAAAAGGCCTTCACCATTTCTGGATAGAAAAAAACACCAAAAAGCTCAAGAGGACTGTCTTCTTCATGCGCGGAGGTGCTTTTTTCAAGATAATAATTGCCGCACTTTGCCAACAACGCATTTTCAGGGGTCAGTGCTATGTTTTTAAGAGGTGTTCTAAAATTGAACCCTCCTTTTTTCACAAACATAAAACAGGACTCGTTTTCAAAGAAAGGCTTGGGTACCCTATGAAAGGGTGTTTCGGTAGACACGCTTTCAAATACCACTCGCCTGTTAAGTTTTATCTGCTTTGTTTGAAGCATCATTATTTTTTGAAGCCTTGCTAAAGTTTTCAGTGATGTGAAATCTCGGACTAACTAAGAAAACTTTAGGTTTCGTCAGTCCTTGATATAAGTCAGTTCCTTGTATGAAACCTAACAAAAAGACCATTTAATCTTGTTTCCCTTCTTCTTTTCAATGAAAACCTTGCAAAAAAATCACTTAAAAAGTATCGCAATAGCACCGATGGCAGTGACAATCAAAATAAACCTTTTGTAATTCCGCTCGTTGATCTTTTTAACGATAAAAACACCGAAAAAGAGTCCAGCCAAAATGGCCGGGACCAATTTTAGGTTGATGAGCAATGTTTCGGTGGAGATGGTCTTCCAAACGAAAACGTGAAAAGGCAGCTTGAATAAATTGGTGATGAAGAATAACCATGCGGCGGTTCCCACAAATTCATTTTTGGGCAATCGCATAGCCAAAAAGAAGATATTGGTGAAGGCTCCCGCCAAGTTGCCGATCATGGTACAAATGCCGGCCATAATACCCATGGAACCCGAAAAAAACCAGTGAGACGGGGTACTTGTGGATTTTCTTCGTTCCCACCAATACAGCAAGCCCAGACTGATGAAAATAACGATGACCATCCCCCATTTAAATTCTTTTTCAGGTAAGTCTTTGCCAACAAAAACCCCAATAAGGATACCAAGGACCATCCAGGGCAGAAATTTAAATATGTACTTCCATTGGGCATGACGATTGTAGTAGATAACCGCAAAAACGTCTCCAACCAATAACAAAGGGATGATCAATCCTGTGGATTGGCGAGCACCAAAGGCCAAGGCCATTAAAGTAACGTTGAAGATGGACATGCCTTTAAGCCCAGCTTTCGAAGTGCCAATCAAAAAACTGGCGGTAGCTGCCAAGAACCAGCCAAAAAGAGTTGGTTCGGAAGAAGAAAATAAGACCAAAGCCGGGATTTAGTGTACAGAGAACAAAGGTATTTCAAAAAACTTTACCTTTAATCGCGTACCAATCCAGAATAAATGGACATAAGAACATTAGACTATCTAATCATCTTCGGATTCTTCTCGCTCGTTCTCTTCATAGGAATCTACGTATCAAAAAAATCAGGAAAAAATACATCAGAATACTTTTTATCTGGTCGTAGAATGCCTTGGTGGCTATTGGGTTTTTCCATGGTGGCAACCACATTCTCCACAGACACGCCAAATCTGGTAACAGACTTTGTAAGAACGGATGGAGTTTCCGGCAACTGGGGTTGGTGGGCCTTTCTGTTAACAGGCTTGCTCACGGTTTTTGTGTATGCCAAGCTTTGGCGAAGATCCAACGTGGCAACTGACATGGAATTTTACGATTTGCGCTACGGAGGAAAACCCGCCCACTTTTTAAGGGGTTTCAGATCGCTCTATTTAGGAGTGGTGTTCAATGTAATGGCGATGTCTGCCGTAACGCTGGCAGCAATTAAAATTGGTCAGATTATGCTTGGACTGGCACCAATTGAAACCGTACTGATAGGTGGGACCGTAACTGTAATTTTTAGTGCAATAGGAGGATTCAGAGGTGTTGTGTACACTGACTTTATCCTATTTTTTGTTGCCATGGCAGGAGCCATTGGGGCCTCGGTCTATTTGGTGAATATTCCAGAAGTTGGAGGTCTTTCCAAGGTTCTTGAAAACGAATTGGTACAACAAAAGATGTCTATTCTACCCGATTTTTCGAATAAGGATGCTTTGATTACATTACTTATTGTTCCCTTGGCGGTGCAATGGTGGAGCGCTTGGTATCCTGGTGGAGAACCAGGAGGGGGTGGCTATATTGCACAACGGATGTTGGCCGCCAAAAACGAAAACCATGCCATAGGAGCGACTTTTTTCTTCAACATTCTCCACTATGCGCTTAGACCTTGGCCTTGGATTTTGGTGGCATTGGCCTCTTTGGTAGTTTTTCCAGATTTGGAAAGCATCCAAACGGCTTTTCCAGATGTAGAAGAAGGTATTTTGCGAAACGACCTCGCCTATTCGGCGATGCTCACCAAACTTCCCTCTGGGTTATTGGGGGTTGTGTTGGCCTCTTTGGGGGCGGCCTATATGTCCACAATCTCCACACATCTGAACTGGGGATCTTCCTATGTGGTCAATGATTTTTATAAGCAACAGATTAATAAGAACGCTTCCGAAAGGGAATTGGTAAATGTTGGCAGGTTATCCACGGTGCTCTTGATGGTATTGAGCGGATTTTTCGCACTGAACCTGAACAATGCCACCCAGCTTTTCGACATTATCATAATGTTCGGCGCAGGAACAGGGTTGATTTTCATCTTAAGATGGTTTTGGTGGAGAATTAATGCTTGGAGTGAGATTGTCGCCATGTTCGCCTCTGGAATTATTTCTATTTTCTTTTGGCAATTTGAAGAAACACTTTTTTTAAACGAAGGCGCACCTTTCCCAAGTTGGAGCAAGTTTTTGCTGGTAGTACTCTTAACAACGATTATTTGGATTGTGGTCACTTATATAACAAAACCTGAGGATAACCAAACCCTCTACCGATTTTATGAGACCACCAAACCAGGAGGGCCCGGATGGCGCAAAATCAGAGATGACGCCGTCAAAGAAGGAGTATCATTGGAAGAGGAAGGTAAACGATGGACGGTTCCCTCCGGTATTTTGGCTATGCTCGTAGGTTGTGTGCTGGTGTATGGTTGCCTATTTGCTACGGGCAATTGGATTTATGGAAACTACTCGTTGGCCATAGGACTCACGGCTTTGGTTCTATTGGCAGCATGGTTGCTGAAAATTATTTGGGGCAGAATGAAAAGTGTATTGTAATTAATTGCTCAAAGCCAAAAGCCTGGCCACATATTTTCCAACAACATCAAACTCCAGGTTCACGATTTCACCCAATTCATATTCCTTAAAACGGGTGTGTTCAAAAGTAAAGGGTATGATTGCCACACTAAACGAGTTTTTGTCGGAATCGACAACCGTCAAACTCACACCATCCACCGTAATGGACCCCTTTTCTATGGTGACATTATTCAACTCAGGGTCATATTCAAACCGAAAAAACCAGCTCCCTTCCTTTTGCTCGATGGAAGTACAAATCGCCGTTTGGTCCACATGTCCTTGGACTATATGGCCATCAAGCCGGGCTCCCAATACTATGCCCCGCTCCAAGTTCACCGCATCGCCTACTTCAAGCTTGCCCAAATTGGTCTTGTTCAGTGTTTCCTCTATGGCAGTCACCGTATACGAATCTTCATTCAATGACACAACAGTAAGGCACACGCCATTATGGGACACACTTTGATCAATTTTTAGTTCTGAAGCCATAGGTGAAGCGATGGTAAGGTGAAGATTTCCCCCATCATTTTCCAATTTTTCCACCCTGCCTAGCGTCTCGATAATCCCTGTGAACATGAATCTTATTAATTGACTAATTTTGTAATGTAAAAGTAGCCATATCGGTATAGATTTTATGAAAGAAAATCAAAAAATACGCTTAGGGATATCTATTGGAGATGTAAATGGAATAGGATGCGAGGTGATATTGAAAACGTTTGAAGACGCCAGAATGTTGGATTTTTGCACACCGGTGATCTTTGCATCGAACAAAACCATCTCCCAACATAAAAATGATTTGAGCATCAAGAGTACCTTTCACGGTATTCGTCAGGCTTCCGAAGCCGTTGATGGTAAAATAAATGTGGTCAACGTTTGGAAAGAGGCTCCAAAAATAGAATACGGAAAAGCCACAAAAGATGGGGGAAATTACGCAATTAAATCGCTAAAAGCTGCCGTTGTTGCCCTCAAAGAGGACAAAATCGATGTTTTGGTTACAGCTCCCATCAATAAAAACAATGTGCAATCGGAAGAATTCAAGTTTCCGGGACACACCGATTTTTTGGCCCAAGAACTGAAAGGTCAGAGCCTTATGTTCATGGTTGCCGATTCGCTGAGGGTTGGGCTGTTAACGGACCACATCGCCGTTAAGGACGTTGCAGAATCCATAACACCTCAATTGATTCGGGATAAGGTTGCCATTATGGAAAAATCGCTTAAGATGGATTTTGGCATACGTAGGCCCAAGATTGCACTTTTAGGAATTAATCCGCATAGTGGTGATCACGGAACCATTGGCGAAGAGGATGATAAAATACTCAAACCAACCATACAGGAGTTTTTTGACAAGGGAAGTCTGGTTTTTGGACCCTATTCGGCCGACAGTTTTTTCGGCTCTGGCTCCCACCAAAATTTTGATGCCATTTTAGCTGCATACCACGATCAGGGTCTCATTCCCTTTAAAACGCTTTCCTTTGGGAAAGGGGTAAATTATACGGCCGGACTCGAAAAGGTCCGGACATCCCCAGACCATGGAACAGCCTACGAGATTGCCGGCAAGGGAACTGCGGATGAAAGTTCTTTTAAGGAGGCTGTTTTTATGGCAATACAGATTTTTAAAAATAGGAAAGACTATTTGGAGTTGACCAATAACCCTCTACAAAAGCAGAAGGTGAAACGCGCCAGTTAAAAATTTGAAAGAGAGGTATAATTGTTGGCCGTGAAATTGCACTTTTACAAATAAATAGTATCTTTGCACCCGCCTTTAAAGGCTGGTACACAAACATTAAGTGTATACGCGATGAAGCAGAAGGAGTTTTTTATTCCATTTTCGGGATTGAAGTTGGGAAAACACAAGTTTGAGTACGAAATTGACAATGCGTTCTTTGAATCTTTTGAATATCAAGAATTTAATGGGGCTGAAATACAGATTGGCGCCACGTTGGACAAGTTGAGCAACATGATGGAACTCACGCTGGAAGCAATGGGAACCGTTAATGTGGATTGTGACTTGACCGGAGAGCCTTTTGACCAATCAATAAGTGCAGAATTGCATTTGGTCATCAAGTTCGGGGAAGAATACAACGACGAAAATGAAGAAGTATTGATCATACCCCATGGTGAGTATCAAATCAACATTGCCCAGTATATGTATGAGATGTTGGTCTTGGCCGTTCCACAAAAACGAGTGCACCCTGGGGTGTTGGACGGCACCTTAAAATCAGATATTCTGGATAAGCTGGAAGAACTTCAGCCAAAGGAAGAAAAACAAGAATCGGAAAAAACAGATCCCAGATGGGATAGTTTAAAAAAATTATTAACGGACAAATAGGTTACAATGGCACATCCTAAAAGAAAAATATCAAAAACCAGAAGGGACAAAAGAAGAACCCACTACAAGGCCACCATGCCCACCATTGCCAAAGACTCGGTGACCGGGGAAATGCATCTGTACCACAGAGCACATTGGCACGAAGGAAAACTATATTACAGAGGTCAGGTTTTGATTGACAAAACAGAAGAGGAAACTGCGGCTTAACCATCGCCATTTCTTAACGAACCAACTCCCGTTACAACTTAAACGGGAGTTTTTTTATGGACTAATGTTAATTTTTAAAAACAAGCCCACTTTGATAAAAAAGTCATATAAAATGACTAATTTTCACCGCTTTTGGGTCAAATTTTAAAGTTTTTGACAAAAAAAGACACTCTTATGAAAAAAACAACGGCAGCGATTACAGCTGTGGGGAGCTACGTTCCAGATTTTGTGCTGTCCAACAAAGTACTGGAAACCATGGTAGACACCAATGATGAGTGGATTACCACCCGCACCGGAATAAAGGAACGTAGAATACTAAAAAAAGAGGGTGAAGGAACATCTTATTTGGCCATAAAAGCAGCCGAAGATTTGATAAAAAAAAGTGGGGTTGACCCTGCGGAGATTGATTTTGTTCTGGTAGCGACCGCCACTCCCGATCTTCCTGTAGCAGCGACTGCGGCGTATGTAGCTTCAGAAATTGGTGCGGTAAACGCTTTTTCGTACGATCTTCAAGCGGCTTGTTCCAGTTTTTTGTATGGAATGTCCACAGCAGCGAGTTACATTGAATCTGGTAGATATAAAAAGATACTGCTCATCGGTGCGGACAAGATGTCTTCCATTATTGATTATACCGATCGTACCACGTGTATTATTTTTGGTGATGGTGCAGGAGCGGTGTTATTTGAGCCAAACGAAGAGGGATTGGGGCTTCAGGATGAATACTTGAGGACGGATGGCGTTGGCAGACAGTTTCTTAAAATTGAGGCCGGGGGCTCTATGTTGCCAGCATCCGAAGAAACCGTCAAAAACAAACAACACTATGTGTTTCAGGATGGAAAATCGGTCTTTAAGTTTGCTGTTTCCAATATGGCAGATGTCTCAGCTTTGGTAATGGAGCGCAACAATCTTACCCAGGAAGATGTGCAATGGTTGGTGCCTCATCAGGCCAATAAAAGAATTATTGATGCTACGGCCAAAAGAATGGGGTTGGAACCCGAAAAGGTAATGATCAATATAGACCGATACGGTAATACGACCTCGGCCACTTTACCTTTGTTGCTGAGTGATTATGAGAAACAATTGAAAAAAGGAGATAATTTAATTTTTGCCGCTTTCGGTGGTGGCTTTACTTGGGGAGCCATTTATTTGAAATGGGCCTACAATTCTAAATAACGAAACTAACTAAATCATATTCCATGGATATTAAGGAAATTCAAAGTTTGATCAGGTTTGTTGCCAAATCAGGAGCCAGTGAAGTGAAGCTTGAGATGGAGGATATTAAAATCACCATCAGAACAGGAAACATTTCCAACACTCCTGAAACCACAATTGTGCAACAAATCCCGATGGCACAAGCACCAGCGGCACCAGCTCCAGCACAAACGCAAACTGAGCAGGCTGCTCCCACAACTTCAGATGCGGCAAAGACCGATGACGATTCCAAATACATCACCATTAAATCGCCAATAATTGGAACCTTTTATAGAAAACCATCACCGGACAAACCTCCTTTTGTTGAGGTAGGCAGCACCATTGGTGAAGGAGATGTGCTTTGTGTAATTGAGGCCATGAAGCTGTTCAACGACATCGAGTCCGAAGTTTCCGGAAAAATTGTCAAGGTATTGGTTGAGGATTCCTCTCCCGTAGAGTTCGATCAGCCCTTGTTCTTGGTTGACCCATCATAAAAATCATAATTCCAAATTTCGATTTCTTGTCTAAATGGACAGAAATGAGATTTGAAATCCAGAGGTGTTATGTTTAAAAAAATATTAATTGCAAACAGGGGGGAGATAGCCCTTAGAATTATACGCACCTGCAAAGAAATGGGGATTAAAACGGTGGCCGTTTACTCAAAAGCCGACGAGGAAAGTCTCCATGTTCGATTTGCAGATGAAGCGGTATGTATTGGACCGGCCCCGAGCAACGAATCCTACCTGAAAATTCCAAATATCATAGCTGCGGCAGAAATCACAAATGCAGACGCAATTCATCCCGGTTACGGATTCCTTTCTGAAAATGCGAAGTTCTCAAAAATCTGCGCTGAGCATAAGATAAAGTTCATTGGCGCTTCAGAGGAACAGATTGAAAAAATGGGGGACAAGGCTACCGCCAAGGAAACCATGAAAAAGGCGGGAGTGCCCACTGTTCCAGGGTCTGAAGGCCTTTTGGATGACGTGGAACACGCCAAAAGAGAAGCCAAAAAAATGGGCTATCCCGTGATGATCAAAGCTACAGCGGGTGGCGGCGGAAAGGGGATGCGCGCCATTTGGTCGGAAGATGAGATGGAGAAAAATTTTGAAAGTGCGGTGAAAGAGGCAACGGCTGCTTTTGGCAATGGCGGCATGTACATGGAAAAATTGATTGAAGAACCACGACACATAGAAATTCAGGTAGTTGGGGACCAATACGGCAAAGCCTGTCATTTATCAGAGCGGGATTGCTCGGTACAAAGACGACATCAAAAACTTACGGAAGAAACCCCATCACCTTTCATGACCGATTCCCTACGGGAAGCTATGGGGAAAGCTGCAGTAAAAGCTGCCGAGTTCATCAAGTACGAAGGAGCAGGAACTGTGGAATTTTTGGTGGACAAACACCGAAATTTCTATTTCATGGAGATGAACACCCGTATTCAAGTGGAACATCCCATCACGGAACAGGTGGTGGATTACGACTTGATACGGGAACAGATTTTAGTAGCTGGAGGGGTTCCAATATCAGGAAAAAACTATTTGCCAAAACTGCACTCTATTGAATGTAGAATCAATGCCGAGGACCCCTATAACGACTTTAGGCCCTCTCCAGGCAGAATTACAACGCTTCACACCCCAGGAGGACATGGCGTACGTTTGGACACCCACGTTTATAGTGGATACACAATACCTCCCAACTACGATTCCATGATTGCAAAGCTGATAACCACGGCGCAAACAAGGGAAGAGGCCATCAATAAGATGCGAAGGGCTCTTGACGAATTTGTGATAGAAGGAATAAAAACCACCATACCTTTCCATAGGCAACTCATGGACCATCCAGATTATTTGGCTGGAAATTACACCACCAAATTTATGGAGGGATTCAAGATGGATCCTAAATATCAAGATTAACAAAGGCCCCGTATTTATCGGGGCTTTTATTTTATGGAACTAAGCTATTGGGAATACAAAACCTGGTTGACCAATGTGGATTTCACCATTGTTGGCAGTGGTATTGTGGGCTTAAGTTGTGCCCTTCAATTGAAGGACAAATACCCTAAGAGCAAAGTCTTGATGCTGGAAAGGGGAAGTCTGCCTCAAGGAGCCAGCACCAAAAATGCAGGTTTTGCCTGTTTTGGCAGTATTTCTGAACTGCTCTCTGACCTAAAAACACATTCAGAAGAAGAGGTTGTGCAATTGGTCACAAAACGTTGGTCTGGAATACAACTGCTTCGGAAAAATTTAGGGGACAAAGCTATTGGCTTTGAACAGAATGGGGGACATGAACTTTTTTTGGAGGGAGCCACCGAGCTTCACGAAGCATGTTTGGACAAAATGTACGAAGTGAACCAAATGCTGGCGTCCGTCTTTAAAAATGAACCCTTTGTTGTGCAGCCCAATAAATTCAAGTTTGGCCACATCAAGAACCACTACATCACTCATCTATTTGAAGGGCAATTGGACACTGGAAAGATGATGCAGGCCCTGCTTCAAAAGTGCTCAAGAGCTGGGATTTCCATCTTAAACGGAATGCAAGTGGACGAAGTGGTGGATTTGGGGAAGAAGGCCACGGTAAGAACCTCAAATTTTGCGTTTGACTCTAAACAAGTGATTATAACAACCAATGGTTTCGCAGAAAAACTGTTAAAGACCACCAAAGTGAACCCGGCTAGGGCACAAGTACTCATTACAAAACCGATTAAAAATTTGCAGATCAAAGGAACGTTTCACTTGGATGAAGGCTTCTATTATTTTAGAAATATTGATAATCGTATTCTTTTAGGGGGAGGCAGAAATCTTGATTTTGAGGGTGAGAAGACCACAGAATTTGGCCAAACACAACGTATTCAAGAAGAGCTTGAAAAAATGCTCAAAACGATAATTTTTCCAAACAAAGAAGTGGAAATAGAACGCCGTTGGAGCGGAATAATGGGAGTTGGCAATCAAAAAAGCCCGATTGTTAGGCAAGTATCCCCATCCATTTATTGCGGAGTGCGACTGGGAGGTATGGGTATTGCCTTGGGAAGTTTGGTAGGCAAAGAACTGGCCGATTTGTTATGAACAAGCAAGCACTCTTGGACCATTGCAAGCAATTTCTGGAAAATAGAGAGAAAACGGTTCATGGACAGATGGAACAGCTTAGAGAGTCTTTGACTTCGGAAACAAAGAGCAGTGCAGGGGATAAACACGAAACAGGAAGGGCGATGGTGCAATTGGAAATGGAAAAACTGTCACGCCAACTGTTGGAGCTTGAAAAAGCAAGAAATATGCTCCGACGGGTCAATATAATGCAGAATACTGACGCGGCCCATTTAGGAAGCTTGGTACAAACGGACACTGCCTACTACTTTTTAGCTATTTCATGCGATGTATTTCAAGAAGATGGCTCAAAAGTCTTTTGCGTTTCAACCCACGCACCGATTGCCAGGGCTTTAATGGGCAAAAAGAAAGGCGATAGTGTTCTTTTCAATGGAATAACCTATACAGTTTTAGATATCCATTGATTGCTATTCCAAAGACGGTCTTTTTCGGCTGGTTTTTTTTTGTGCTTTCAACTTTTTGACTTTCAACCGCTTTTCAACTGCAGACTTCGAAGGCTTAGTACGTTTACGCTTTTTGGGAACCTCTAAAGCTTTCTTCAATAACTCAAAAAAACGACCTGTTACCAGACTTTTGTTTTTGTGCTGACTTCGGGATTCTTCGCACTGTAATATAATAACGCCATCTTGGGTTATTCTAGAGCCAAGTTTTAACTGAATTCGCTCCTTTTCTTTACTGGAAAGCCCTTGGGAAGAAGCAATATCAAAGCTGAGGACTATCTTGGACGAGACTTTGTTTACATGTTGGCCCCCAGCCCCGCTACTACGTAACGCTTTAAAGGATAATTCCTTAAGTATTTGTTTTCTTTCCAATTTGAAGACGTCGGTTGATGGTCTCCAAAGATACATTAAGAAAAACCGTGTCGCCGACCTTCAGCTCATTTGGAGTATTGAAGTAGAGCATTGTTCCTCCTTCCGCTTCACCTTTGTTCAAATAATGTCCTCCATTGAAGTAGGACCGAACCACCTGCGTTTTTACCCCAGAAGTGTCCGAAGTCTTAAGCTCGTGCGGGTAGACCAAAACGGATTTCTCAATAGCAGCATATGATTTCAATAACCCAATGGGGACTTCGTTTACCTCTCCGAACAACGATGCCGTGTAGTAGTTGGGAGGGTTGGCGAACAAGTCCTTGGTTTGCTCGTTGGCAACAATTTCACCATTCTTCAAGATAAGGGTTCTATCCGCAAAGGGAAGCACATCGTTTGGGTCGTGGCTCGCAGTTATTATGGTGATTCCCTTTTCTTTTAAATGATGAAAAAGATTTCTTCTCAGGGAATTCCTCTTAAAATTGTCAATATGACCAAAAGGTTCATCCAATAAAAGAACTTCTGGTTCTTGTGCCAGGACCCGGGCCAAGGCGACCCGTTGTTGCTGACCCCCACTCAGTTTTTTGACTTTGACCTTGGCAAATGATTTCATTTCAATGAGGTCCAACAATTCAGTTATTCGTCGCTGGTGTGTTTCTCTTTCAAATACCGAAAGATGCTGGGCAATATTTTCCTCAACGGTGGTGAAAGGCATTAAATCAAAATCTTGGGAAAGGTATTTCATGTATCCCTCGCCTGGAACCAGATTATAATTTGGCCCCAACACCTCTTGATTTCCCCAAAAAATGTCACCTTCCTCAACATGCAAAAGACCATAAATGATTTTTAAAAGGGTGCTCTTTCCGGAACCGCTTTCGCCCATTATGGCCAAATGTTGGCCTCGGGGTACATTAAAAGAAATGTTTTGTAAAATATTTCGGCTTTCATAGCCAAAAGAGTCAACACGAACTTTCAATAGAGCCATACGGTCAGGGGAGAACGTTTATTAATGAAGTTTCATTTTCAATCCTTAAATTCTTTTAGAACTGATTGGTTGGGAAGTTTGTCAAATCCCATATTGAACAAAGTGAATCCAAAAATATCAGCATATTGTTCTATGGTTTTGCTTACCGGGGTTCCCGCACCATGTCCTGCCTTGGTCTCTATTCGAATCAGAGTGGGATTGCTTACAGCCTGCTTTGCTTGCAGTTCCGCAGCAAATTTGAAACTGTGGGCAGGAACCACGCGGTCATCATGATCGCCCGTGGTAACAAGCGTAGCAGGATAGGCTACACCCTCTTTGACATTGTGCACGGGGGAGTACCCTTTCAGGTAGTTGAACATCTCCTCGCTTTCCTCGGACGTTCCATAATCATAGGCCCAACCTGCACCTGCGGTAAAGGTGTGGTAGCGCAACATGTCCAAAACACCGACAGCAGGCAATGCGACTTGCATCAAATCGGGTCTTTGGGTCATGGTTGCCCCTACCAAAAGGCCTCCGTTGGAACCACCTCGAATGGCCAAATATTCTTTGGAAGTATACTTTTCCGCGATTAAAAACTCCGCCGCAGCAATGAAATCGTCAAAAACATTTTGTTTTTGGAGTTTGGTTCCCGCTATATGCCATTTTTTTCCATATTCACCGCCCCCTCTAAGATTGGGCACAGCATACATGCCTCCCTGCTCCATCCACACAGCGTTTACAATGCTGAAAGAAGGAGTCAAACTGATGTTGAATCCACCGTATCCGTATAAAATGGTCGGATTTTTCCCATTGAGCTCTAATCCCTTTTTATGGGTGATGATCATAGGCACCTTGGTACCATCTTTTGAAGGGTAAAACACTTGTGTGGATTCATAATCATCAGGGTTGAAATCGATTTCTGGTTTCCAATATTGTTCATACTCGCCGGTTTCAACATTGTATTTATAGGATGAACTTGGGGTGTTGTAATTGGTAAACGAAAAATAAAATTCCTTTTCCTCTTTTTTCCCACCAAAACCGTTGGCGCTGCCTAATCCTGGCAACTCGACCTCACGAACCAATTTGCCATCATAATCATATTGAAGCACTTTGGATAAGGCATCAACCATATATTCTGCAAAGAAATAGCCACCCCCTGTGCCTGCGGTTAGTACGTTTTCGGTTTCTGGAATGACATCTTTCCAATTTTCGGGTGTGGGATTGGAGGCATCTACGGTAACAATCCTTTTGTTGGGAGCATTTAAATTGGTCACCAAGAATAATTGGTCAACTTGGTTGTCAATTACGTAGGTGTCTGATTCTGTATCGTCCAAAATCGTGACGAGCTCACTATCAGGGAGGGACAAATCTTTCATGAACAACTTGTTGCCCGATGTGGAAACAGCTGCCTGGATGAACAGATACCGTTCATCTTCGGATACCGAGCCCCACACATTGCGGTGCTTTTGCTCTGGAAGTTCACCAAAAACAACTTGGTCCTCGGACTGGGGAGTCCCCAACTTATGATAATACAATTTGTGGCGGTCCGTTTTGGCCGACAGTTCGCTTCCATCAGGTTTGTCATAACTAGAATAGAAAAAACCTTTGTTGCCTTTCCAGGCAATACCGCTAAACTTAATATCGACCAAAGTGTCCTCCACAATCTCGATAGATTCAGTATTGATGACGATACCCTTACGCCAGTCACTTCCTCCTTCGGAGATAAGGTAGGCTGCTTTGGAACCGTCTTTTGTAAAGCTGAGACCCATCAGCGAAGTGGTGCCATCTTCCGAGAACGTGTTCGGATCTAGGAACACTTCTTCTTCTTGCCCCTCTTTTTTTCGATACACCACATACTGATCTTGGAGGCCGTTGTTCTTGTAGAAATAGGTGTAATCGCCTTCATTAAATGGAGACCCTAATTTCTCATAGTTCCACAGTTTTTCAAGTCGGGTTTTAAGGTCGTCTCGAAAAGGAATTTTTTCCAAATACCCAAAAGTGGTAGTATTTTGTTGTTTAACCCAAGCTTCGGTCGCTTCGCTTCGATCGTCTTCCAGCCAGCGATAAGGATCTTTTACTTCGGTGCCAAAATAGGTGTCAACGGAATCAACTTTTTCGGTGGTGGGATAGTTCACGATTATGGGTTCTCTTTTAGTTGCAGTTTCACAAGCCGCCAGCAGAATTATAACGGCTAATAGACAAGATTTTTGCATGCTTTTCAGATTGATTCCGATAAAAATACCACAAAAACCAACAATCCGAATGTGGTCGGATAGCTTTAACTTATTTTAGGAAATTGCCTTTGAAGTTGAGGACACGAGATTGTTCTCCACCAAATATTCCGCAATCTGTACCGCGTTGGTAGCAGCACCTTTGCGCAAGTTGTCGGAAACAATCCACATGTTCAAGGTATTGCGTTGGGTTTCATCCCTTCGGATACGGCCCACAAAAACCTCATCCTTACCGTGGGCATAAATGGGCATGGGGTAGGTATTGGTGTCTGGATTGTCCTGTACGACAACGCCAGAGGTTTCGCTCAGTAATTTTCGAACTTCGGAAAGGTCAAAGTCATTTTGAAACTCAACGTTCACCGATTCGGAGTGTCCTCCTGAAGTAGGAATTCGGACTGCTGTTGCAGTAATGGAAAAAGTCCGGTCGTCCAATATTTTTTGTGGTTCGCGAGCGAGCTTCATCTCTTCTTTGGTATAGCCATTCTCCATGAATACATCACAATGGGGCAACGCATTTCTGTTGATAGGGTACGGATAGGCCATCTCCCCTCGTTTCCCAGCCGCTTCATTTTCCATTTGTTCGACCGCTTTTACACCAGTTCCCGATACGGATTGATAGGTAGAGACTACCACGCGTTTCATTTTATATTTTTTGTGCAATGGGTTTAGGGCCATTACCAACTGAATGGTAGAGCAATTGGGATTGGCGATGATTTTATCCTCATCGGTAAGCACATTGGCATTGATTTCTGGAACCACTAATTTTTTTGTAGGATCCATTCGCCATGCGGAAGAGTTGTCAATTACCGTTGTTCCAACCTTGGCAAATTTGGGAGCCCATTCCAAAGAAGTATCACCTCCTGCAGAAAAGATGGCGATATCGGGTTGTGCAGCAATCGCATCGGCTAAACCAATTACGGTATATTCCTTGTCCAAGTACGGGAGCTTCTTGCCAACTGAACGTTCCGAAGCGACCAGCAATAGTTCAGAAATTGGAAAATTCCGCTCCGCCAAAACCTTTAACATAACTTGGCCGACCATTCCGGTGGCACCAACAACTGCTACTTTCATGTTTTTTGTTTCTTAGCACAAAGGTAATCCAGCTAAAGACTTAAACAAGGCCTAATTCGGTTTGTAATCATTATTTAACAAATTGTTATAAATAAAACAACCGTCAATATGTTATTAAGCATATTGACGGTTTTATGGTTATTGTCGTGTAGCGGTCTTCCCAGGTTTGCGGGAAGTGGATTTTTATTTCTTCAATAAATCTCGGATTTCTGCCAAGAGTTCTTCTTGACTCGGACCTTTTGGCGCCTCTGGCGCGGGCTCTTCTTTCTTCTTCATTTTGTTTACGCCCTTTACAACTAAGAACATAACAAAGGCCACAATCAAGAAATCGATGACATTGGTGAGAAATTCACCGTACATCACGGCTATTTCACCCACTTTTTCTCCGGCATCATTCACGGTTCCCTCATTTATTACATACTTTAAGTCATTGAAATCGGCATTGAACAATAAGCCGATCAGTGGGGATACTATTCCCCCAGTGAAAGAGGACACCACTTTGTTAAACGCGGCACCCATTACGAAACCTACGGCGATGTCCACCAGGTTTCCTTTCATCGCAAAGTCTTTAAACTCTTTTAAAAATCCCATGTATAGTTAAGGTATTGGTTAATAGCAAACAAATTAAATAAAAAAGACAATGGTTGGAAGAAAAAACTAAAAAATTCATGTTCCCGTTATGATTCGTTTAACACGTTGTGATATGGCTGTGAGAATTTCATAGGAAATGGTATTAGCACTTGAGGCAAAAACTTCCGCAGAATTTTGTTGTCCAAAAACCAAAACTTCATCTCCTTCTTTGCAGTCAATTCCATCAATATCAACCATGATCATATCCATGCACACATTGCCAATGATTGGAGCCTTTTTTCCATGAATCAGCACATAGCCCCTACCATTGCCATATTGCCTTCCAATACCATCGGCATGCCCTAGTGGCAGCGTTGCGGTGGTTTTTGACCTGTCTGATTTGTATGCCCGGTTGTACCCAACGGTTTCGTTGGGTTTTATATGATGAATTTGGGAAATAATAGTCTTTAACGTAGCAATCGGCTTTAGTTTGGAATCGATTTCAGCATCATTTCCGTAACCGTAAAGGCCAATGCCGCTCCTTACCATTTCAAACTGGGCTTCTGGATAGTTTATTATTCCTGAAGTGTTAACGATGTGCCGAAGAGTTTTGTAGTTCAGTTTTTGACTTATTCTTTCTGCTATTTTTTCAAAAGATGTTATTTGTGCTTTGCTGAATTCCTTTTCCCTAGGGTCTTCCGAAGCCGCCAAATGGGAAAAAATCGATTTAATCTTGACTTCGCTCCTTTGTTCCAGCTCTTTCAAAATAAAATCCACCTCATTTTCACCAAATCCTAATCGGTTAAGTCCAGTATTGAATTTGATATGCACTGGGTAGGCCTCTTGTTTTTTTTGTTGGGCCGTTTTCAGAAATTGATTCAAAATGTTTTTGGAATATAAACTGGGCTCCAAACAGCGGTCAATAAGGCAATCTAAATGTGCGGGTTGCGGATGCAGCACCAATATGGGCCTTTCTATTCCCGCATCGCGTAGCAAAACTCCTTCCTTAGCGTAGGCCACAGCAAAATAATCGACACCAAGGCTTTCCAATTTTTTGGCTATGGCTACCATATCGCTGCCATAAGCAAAAGCCTTGACCACGGCAAGAAACTTGGTCTCGGGCAATATCATGGATTTTAAGTAAGAATAATTATGCGCCAAGGCATTTAAGTCTATTTCCAAAGTGGTTTCACCAATTCTACTCATTGGCCGTCTTCTTTTTAACCTGAATTTCTTCTGCCTCTACATCCAACTCACTTATTTTTTCCTTGAGCATGGCCTTGTAGAATGCAGCTCTGCTGAGGGGTTCATATTCTTCTGTTTCTCCAAGAAGCACCAAATTGTTGTTCTTGGACTTTCGAAAACTGTAATTGGCCAAATTTCCCGTGCGGGTACAAACCGCATGCACCTTGGTTACATATTCTGCTGTGGCCATTAGTGCTGGCATGGGGCCAAAGGGGTTACCTTTAAAGTCCATATCCAACCCAGCCACCACAACACGAACTCCACGATTGGCAAGATCGTTGCACACTGTGACAATTTCATCGTCAAAAAATTGGGCTTCATCAATTCCCACCACATCACAATCGTCGGCCAACAATCGGATATTGGCCGCAGCAGGCACAGGGGTGGAACGAATTTCGTTGGCGTCGTGGGAGACCACCATATCCTCACGGAACCTAGTGTCGACAATAGGTTTGAAAATCTCAACCTTTTGTTTGGCAAACTGTGCGCGTTTCAACCTTCGGATAAGCTCCTCGGTTTTTCCAGAAAACATGGAACCGCAGATGACTTCAATCCATCCGAACTGTTCTTTGGGGTTAACCGTGTTTTCAAGAAACATATCGAAACTATTACAGAATTTGTGAGGTTTTTGGCTTGGTTTGGGCAAAGCACAAAGCTACTAAAAAAAACTGCCAAGGTTTTGAATCAAAATTTAACCTTTTGTTCGTAGGACTAAATGTAAAATGGTTATATTTTTATATAAAGATTTAGCGATGATTAGGAAATTGAGGGAAGAGTTGATAAAACTATCAACAGAAATAATCACTACTAGGGAGGATAGAGAGCTTACCGAACTTTATGACAAGGCCAAAGAAATCTATGAGAAATTGGCGGTGCTCAAGTTTATTGACGAAAAGTTGAGCGACGTTGAGGTTGACGTATCTAAAAATGTGATAGCCTCACGTTTTGAAAAGATGGCCAATGCTGTGTTGAGCGGCAACATGGCTGTTCCAGAAAGCAATCCCCATGAAGAGGATATCATCACCCCTGGAATGGACACCATAAAACATATGGTCTCCGAAATGCCCACTGAAAAGGCTTTGGAGCACATCTTCACAGAGTTTGTGGCCAAGCCTGACTACATGAAAAACGACAAGGACAATCTTGCACCAGAAGAAAACAATGCAAAATCAAAGTCCATCAATGACAGTTTTGCAAAAGACCTCCAAATAGGCCTCAACGACAAATTGGCATTTGTACAGCACTTATTCAATCAGAGCACGGAAGACTATAACCGTGTAGTGTCCCAATTGAATACAATCGATACCGAAGAACGCTCGATTGCTTTTATCAACAATATGGTAAAGCCTGAGTACAACAACTGGGAAGGCAAAGAAACCTACGAAACCCGTCTATTGGCCTTAATATCCCGTAGGTTCGCCTAGAAAGTTGCTTTCGAATTCTTTATTATGATGTAAGATGTAACTTTGGCTTATGGGAAAGTTGTATCTGGTGCCAACACCAATTGGAAATCTTGAAGACATTACACTCAGGGCTATTCGGGTTCTTAAAGATGTTGATTTGATTTTGGCCGAGGATACCCGAACCAGCGGAAAACTGCTCAAACATTTTGATATAGACACACCGTTACAAAGCCACCATATGCACAATGAGCACAGGCAATTGGATGGTTTGATTCAAAAACTAAAGGGAGAGTTGGAGATAGCACTCATTTCCGATGCAGGCACTCCTGCAATTTCTGACCCTGGATTTTTGTTGACCAGAGCCTGTGTCGAAAATGGCATTCAAGTAGAATGTCTACCAGGAGCCACGGCTTTTGTACCCGCACTGGTGAACAGTGGTCTGCCCAATGACCGTTTCGTCTTTGAAGGGTTTTTGCCCTTAAAAAAGGGACGCCAGACCCGATTACAGCAATTGGCTGAAGAAACAAGGACCTTGGTTTTTTATGAATCTCCTCATAAGCTGGTCAAAACATTGACCCAATTTGTGGAGTATTTTGGAGAAGACAGGCCGGTATCCGTTTCCCGGGAATTGACCAAGCTGTATGAGGAAACGATTCGAGGAACTATGGTTGAGGTTTTGGTACATTTCACACAAAACACACCCAAAGGTGAGTTTGTGATTGTAGTGGGCGGCAAGAAATAGTCCGTTAGCCAAACCAAATTTTTACGACCAAACGGGAACAATTGAAACCCAATAATGGTCAAGAAGTTCAGCCCAGAAATAAATAAGGTCTATTTTGTCAACAGATATACGCTGTTTCATATTCTTACCGGAACAGGAAGCATCCAGATAGATTTTAGGAACTATACCAATTGGATGGATAAGGCCATCTACTTAGAAAAAGGGCAGTACATCAAGTTTCTGTCGAACGATTTTGTAGTCCGCACAATAGAATTTCCCAATAAAGAGATTTTTGAAAACCAAGATGTAAGGGTTTTGTTCAAACACCTGATTTCTTTAGGATATATAAATTTCAATGAATGTTCGGACTGTGAAAAATACTTTTCTGAGACAGTTTTTGAGGAAGATATCAAAGAAATCATAGATGTGTCTTTAAAACAATGGTTCTGGCAAAACCCATTCAATGCAAGTAAAGATGAGTACCAGATTATTTTCGACATAAAGGAGGTGATTGATAAAGAGTATCCAAACCATTTGACCAATCAAGACATGGCAGCTTTGTTCCAGGAAAATGGCTATCAGGCACATTCCCTTATTAAGGACAAGGTTGGTGTTACCCTAAAAACAATGTTGGACGACAAACGATTGGTTGAGAGTAAAAAAGAGGTGGTCTTTACCGATAAAAGTATTCAAGAAGTTTCATACGACATGGGCTTTAGGGACCCGGCTTACTTCAACAGGGTTTTCAAAAAACGAACCGGATACAGCCCCACGCAGTTCAGGGAAAATTTTGATTATGACCGCAAGGACTCGTTTATTGAGGACATAACCCAGCTGTTGCGGGAACATCATATGCATCAAAGACACTTAGGGTTTTATGCAGACAAAATGAACCTTTCTGTTAAGGCCTTAGCAAAAAAGACAAGGGAAAAAATGAACGAATCCCTAGGCCGATTGATAAGAAATGAAATAATCAACACCTCAAAAAAACTTTTAGTAGAGGATATTCCCATCAAAGAAATCTCCATACAGCTTGGGTTTGAAGAGCCCAATCACTTTTCTACATTTTTCAAACACCAAACTGGGATGAACCCATCAGAATTTCGTTAAGAAAAGTGCAAGCAAATGCTCCTTTTTTGTATCAAATAGCTCCCTGAGCAATCAGAAATTTGCAGTGTAATTACAAAGTGAAATATTGTTTAATCAGTAAAAACATAGCAAATGGATATTAGAACCCTAGCTACAGAAATGGACAGCATGGTTGTACAAGGTGCAATAGTAGACGCTGTCGAAAAGTACTTTGCCCAAGAGGCAAATACTTCAGACTACAATAATGTGACCACCACGGGAAAAGCCCAAATGGTGGAAAAAATGAAAGGTTTTACAGACGCCATTGCCAAAGTTAATGGCATTTCGCTGCACAGAACCTTGGTTGACGGTAATGTCTCCGCATCAGAATTTACATTCGATTTTTTGATGAAGGAAGACAGTAAAGTGTATTGGCATGAGATTATTCGAAGGATTTGGAACAATCAAGGCCAAGTAATCCATGAAGAATACTTTAACGCTTAAAACGGAAAAATGAAATTAAGGTTTATTACACCCACACTACATGGAGTGGCTGATTATTCGGCCGGATTGGGCCTTGTTATTGCTCCGTTTCTGTTGAACTTGGGCGAGTCCTCCAGTATGGCCCTTTGGTTTTCCTTTTTTACCGGATTGGCCGTTTTCGCCGCTAGCTTGTTGACAGATTACAAATTGAGTGTATACCGGTTGATTCCGTTCCAAGGTCATTTGGCCATAGATTTAGTGGTGGCCGTGACCTTTATGATCGTTCCTTCTGTATTTGGTTTTTCGGGTATCGATGCCATGTATTATTGGGTAAATGCCACCGTGGTATTTTTGGTGGTTTCGTTGAGCGCAAGCAAATAATAGTAGTAATTAAAAACTTAAAAAATGAAAATAATTAAAAACATATCAATTTTGATCATAGCAGTAATGACTGCAGGTACAGCTTTTTCACAAGATAAGAAAGCAAACAACATCGACAACAGTAACATTGCCCTGCAAGGATACAGTCCCGTATCATACCTTGATTTGGGAATTGCCCAGAGGGGAATCAAAGACCACAAGTCGGAACACCACAAGGTGATTTATTACTTCACCAGTGCTGAGCAAAAAAAGAAGTTTGACAAAAATCCGAGCAAATATTTGCCACAATATGGCGGGTACTGTGCCTTTGGAGTTTACGCTGGCGCAAAGTTTAGGCCAGACCCCAATAAGTTCATTGTAAAGGACGGAAAGTACTTTTTGTACCTCTATAATTTAGAGTTGGATGCACAACAGCTTTGGTTGGCCGAAAACAATCATGGTGGACTTGTTAACAAAGCCAATATGAATTGGGAAAAACTAAGGAAGACTTACAATTGAATTTCTCCTGATTGATTGTGTGTTGAAATACCCTGGCAATTTTATTTTGTTGGGGTATTTCTCATTACTTTCAAGGATTAATCAACGGTATGAAGGGACTTCTTTCACAAATAAGAAATTGTACCATTTGCTCCCAACATTTGCCCTTGGGCCCAAGACCCATTGTTGCAGCTGACCCAAAGGCCAAAATCTTGATTATTGGCCATGCTCCGGGAACAAAAGTGCACCAAACTGGAATTCCTTGGGATGATCAGAGTGGGAAGCAACTAAGGAAATGGCTGGGCGTTTCGGACGAGGTTTTCTACGATGAGACAAAGATTGCCCAGATGCCGATGGGGTTTTGCTATCCCGGTAAAGGAAAATCGGGCGATTTGCCCCCAAGGCCCGAATGTGCTCCGCAATGGCACCAAATTCTTTTGAACCAATTGCCCAATTTAAAGATGACACTTTTAATTGGGCAATATTCCCAGCGCTATTATCTAAAAAGCAAGAGAAAAAGAAATTTGACGGAAACAGTCAAAAATTATGATACGTACTTGCCAGGGTACTTTGTTTTGCCCCACCCATCACCCAGAAACCGATTTTGGTTACGGAAAAACCCTTGGTTCGAAGAAGAGGTTTTGCCAATATTTAAAGAACAAATATCTCAGCACCTTAACCCTTAATAGTCAACTGACCGACGTAAACGACTAAAGGTCTCTGGCTTCATGTTCAGATAGGAAGCTAAATATTTTTGGGGAATTACCTTTAACTCATCTGGGCAACGTTGCATAAACGCCTTATACCGCTGTTCCGCAGCAAGCGTCAACAACTCCACTTCGCGGCTAAGGCGACCGAATAAAATATTTTGAAAAAAATCATGCCCCCAAACATAAAAGCCAGAATGCTTTTCAAAAAGGGACAAATAATCTGTTTGGGTAATGGCCAGCATTTTAGAAGGCTTCAGTGCTTCTAAAAAAGTTTGGGAAGGCTGTTGTCCAATAAAGGAGTCGAATACGCCCGAAGGACTCCCCGAATAGGAAAATCCAAGGACAACTTTTTCTCCTTTCTCATTTAGCACGTAAATGGCCTGAACCCCTTCCAGCACAAAATAGAAATAACGTTCAATACTACCTGCCTCGGTAATCAAATCATATTGACTAAAACTACGAATTGACCAAAGCGACCTAAAATGGCTTTCCTCTTTTTCAGTAAAGGAGATGTTGGGAAAGAACGCTTTTAATTTTTGATACTGCTCGTCGTCCATTGGATTTGAAAAGAGAAAGTTGCCTAAAAATACAGAACAATGTCCGTTGAAAAAAAATGGGCTGTTTGGTTTACGATACCACCGCTTGCTTTTTTAGGATTTCATCAATCTGGACCATGTGCCGCTCCAAATGGCAAAGCAAAAATTCAAAAGCCTCTGGTAGATAAAACTTGACAATGGGGCCTATGGCAGAAGAGATTTTTCGTTTGGAGACATCTTTCCTCCTGCTTTTAAGAATACAATCCTTTAGATGCAAGTGCGAATCAAAAAAGTGCACAAAAGTTGCTGTAACCTTTCCTTCGTTCATCGTTTCGGTGTCCAACAAAGGTTCAAAACGTTTTAGGGTCTTCATTTTCCATTTTCGCACAGTTCCCTTGGGTCGTTGCATGTTGATGATCATTCTTTGCCAAGCACTTACCTTGAATGTATTGGATTCCTTTTGGATATTGGGAGTGTTTTCAAGAACCTCATCAAATTTGGGCCTGTATAATCCATAGGCAATGTTCAAATGTGTCAATACCTCAACAATGTTCCATGATTTTGGCCCCGGTGGAGTGGTCAAAGTCTGGAAATCGAGCTTTTGAAGATGCTCAACCCTGACAAGAATGGAATTTAGTCTTTGAATTTGATTTTCGGGAGTAACGACTAAACTTGACATGACTGTTCGTTTTTTGATTACGACAAAGTTCAAGCATTGACCAAAGACAAAAGTTGATGTAAATCAAGAAATCTTAATTGGTCTAATAGCGACTCCCATCATGCTTCCCTTTTTCCCATCCGGTTTTGCCCAAATACTGTTCGGCACTTTCCACAGCGCCATCCTCAATGGAGGTGCCCATGGAGTCGTTCCAACGGTTGAGATATCCAAACAAAGCGATAACCCCTAGCATTTCCACAATTTCACCTTCGTTCCAATGTTGGTAAAGGCGTTCTTTTATTTCGACATTTACGGCATTGGGTATTTGGGAAGCAGCCAATGAAAAATCCAAAGCGGCACGCTCTGCCTCTGAAAAAGCAGGATGTGTTCGGTACTCCCAAATATTGTCCAACTGTTCTTGCTCGGCGCCGTAGCGCTCTGCGGCACGAATGGCATGTGCTTGGCAATACCGGCAGCCTGTTGCGTTGCTGCTTACCCAGGCGATCATTCTTTTAAGGGCTGAAGTAACCCGGCCCTCGTTTGCCATTACTGCCTTGTTCAGGTTAATGAATGCCTTGGAAATAGCCGGGCGGTGCTGCATGGTCAATACCGAATTGGGACAAAAACCCAAGGTCTCATTGAAGAATTCTGCCAATTTTTTGGTCTCAATATCATGATTCGGGTCAAGGGGTTTTACTAATGCCATTGTGGGTCTATTTTATTGTATTTTTAGCCTTCACAAGAAACAAAAATTATGGCAAATACGAATCATGTGACCACCAAGTGGTTGGGCGAAATGACCTTCGAGAGTACGAATCCATCAAACCATACTTTGCGAATTGACGCATCGCCGGATGACGGAGGAAAGGGCTCTGGTTTACGACCCAAGGCGTTGATGCTTTCTGCACTCGCTGGCTGCTCTGGCTTGGATGTGGCCTCTCTAATAAAGAAAATGAAATTGGATGTAGATGATTTTCAAATAGAAACCATCGCGAACCTAACCGATGAACATCCAAAATATTATGATGCCGTTACCATTGAGTATCATTTTTACGGCTCTAACCTAAAGGAGGAAAAGCTGCAAAAGGCGGTGGACTTATCCGTGGAAAAATACTGTGGTGTCATGGAGATGTTCAGAAAATTTGCCAATTTGAACATTGAAATCTTGTATCATCACAAGTAAATGGCATACAGAATACCATAACCCCTAGTTCATTTTTGGTAATGTAGGTTTTCTTGACAAGACCTATGTTTTGGACTAACAACATTAAAAAATCAAGCAAAATGTGGCTAAAAAAGAATGGGTTATACGTGTTGTTGATGCTTTCGGTCATCCTTGCAATTTTAGGCGTAACTACTGAAAAATTTGTTTTTAAATCCGGCACGGCTGCTATGGGGATTGTCATTATACTGATTCTCAACGTACAGCTAAAGCAAAATACCAAGGACACTTGGATGATTCTTGGAGCTTTTTTGTTTTCCATTATCGGAGATTGGTTTTTGTCCCATATGCATGGGGACAGCCTTATGTTTGTTAAAGGAATCGCCTTGTTCTTTTTGGCTCATGTGGGGTACTTGCTTTATGCCCTGTTCAACGGACGGATCCAAGGAATTTTCACAGGCGTTTTGTTGGCTGCGTATCTGGTGTTTTTCTTTTTGGTGCTCTATCCCACTTTTACCGATGTGTCCTTAATGATTGCCTCTCTGGTGTATTTGCTCATCTCATGTTTTTCATTGGGGGCCGCAATGGGAATGGAGGGGAATCCAATTTCCAAGTGGGGCTATATTTTTGGCATAGTCCTTATTATCTTCTCGGATACCATCATAGCTTTTAAAGAATTCGTGGATTATCATATGACCGATTTTCTTATCACTCCTACCTACTATCTGGCCCATATTTTTATTACATTTTCCCTAATCAAAAAATTTGAGGCAATAGTCCCAAAAACAAAGTAAATTTCTATGCGTTGGACCATTAAACCCATACCAGCACCAGAAGCTATCAAAAGACTTTCGGAAGAATTAAAAGTGGAACCCTTGATTGCCCATCTATTGCTTCAAAGGGGCATAACAAACTATGATGAGGCCAAACGATTTTTCAGACCAGAATTGACCCACTTGCATGACCCTTTTTTGATGAAGGACATGCAAAAGGCTGTAGACCGAATAGAAGTTGCCATGGCCAACGGAGAGAATGTTCTGGTGTATGGCGACTACGATGTGGACGGTACCACCGCGGTGGCCTTACTTGCCTCATTTTTAAGAGAAAGTTACCCCAATGTGGCCACTTATATTCCAGATAGATATACTGAGGGTTACGGGATTTCATTGAAAGGTATCGATTTTGCATCAGATAACGATTTTTCCTTGATTATCGCTCTGGATTGTGGCATAAAGGCAGTAGAACAAGTGAACTACGCTAAAGAAAAGAGCATCGACTTCATTATTTGTGACCACCATAGACCAGGAGATACCCTGCCTGATGCTGCAGCTGTGTTGGATCCCAAACAGGACGATTGCACGTATCCCTACAAAGAACTTTGTGGTTGCGGTGTCGGGTTCAAATTAATACAAGCCCTGAGCACTAAATGGGGAAAAGGAACAGAAGACTTGATTGCCTATCTTGATTTGGTAGCTACGGCAATAGCTGCGGATATTGTGCCGATTACAGGTGAAAATAGGATATTGACGTATTTTGGGCTACAAGTGATCAATTCACAGCCAAGGCCAGGCATTAAAGCAATCATAGATCAAATTAAAAAGAAAAGACTTACGGTAACCGATGTGGTTTTTATCATTGCCCCACGAATCAATGCGGCAGGGAGAATGAAACATGCGGAGCATGCGGTAAACCTCCTTATTGAACAGAATCTAAAATCTGCGCAAAGTTTAGCTAAAGAAATAGAAGTTTTCAATGCAGAACGAAAAAATTTGGATCAAGAGATTACCGATGAGGCTTTGCAGCAAATAGAGGATAACAATGAAAAGGAACGGTTCACTTCGGTGGTTTACAAAGAACATTGGCATAAAGGGGTCATAGGTATTGTGGCCTCAAGATTGACCGAAACGCATTACCGACCCACACTGGTCTTTACCAAAAGCGGAGACAAGCTGGCGGCATCTGCCCGATCGGTAAAAGGATTCGACGTATATAACGCATTGGAAGCATGTGCCGATTGTATAGAGCAATTTGGTGGGCATAAATATGCAGCAGGACTTACCTTGTTGGAAGAACAATACCAAACTTTTAAACAGCAATTTGAAGAAGTAGTTGCCAATACCATCGACCGTAACTTGTTGCAGCCGGAAATAAGTGTTGATGCCAGAATACAATTAAGTGACATTACCCCAAAGTTAATGCGCATACTTCATCAGTTCGCCCCTTTTGGCCCTGGGAACATGACTCCGGTCTTTATGGCTGAGGGAATACAGGATACCGGTTACGCCAAAGGTGTGGGGGAGGATGAAAAACATCTGAAAATTTCAGCCTACCAAAATGGGTCATCCGCCATAGGGGGCATTGGGTTCAATTTAGGACATAAATTGAATGTAGTTAAGAACAAAAAACGCTTCGATGCGGTATTTTCCTTGGACGAGAATGAATGGAATGGCTCCGTAAGTCTTCAACTTAAATTGAGAGATATCCGCTAGAATATATGGACCCTTACGCTGCCCTTCGATATAAGGAATTCAATATTTTTTTGTTGGTCCGCTTTGCCATGGTGTTTGCATGGTCCATGCAATTCATTGTAATTGAATGGCAGGTCTATTCTTTGACCAAAGATCCACTGTCTCTCGGCATCATCGGGTTAATGGAAGTAATCCCTGCAGTGGGCATGGCTCTTTTTGCTGGGCATATCGTGGATCAAAAAGAAAAACGGAACCTTTTAATCCGGTGTATTGTTGGTTTTTCGGTAATCAGTCTGGGACTGTTTTTGGTGAGCCACCCCAATGTGGAAGCTACTTGGGGACAAACAAAAATTTTGTACGTCATTTACTTTTTGGTTTTTTTGGGAGGCCTGGTCCGGGCGTTTATCGGGCCAACCATTTTTTCATTGATTGCCCTTATTGTTCCCAAGAAAATATATCCCAATGCGGCCACATGGAGCAGTTCCACATGGCAGTTGGCCTCAGTTTTGGGCCCGGCCTTGGCAGGGTTTTCTATCAGTTGGATAGGTGTCCATTGGTCCATGTGCGTCATTTTTGGGTTTTCTGTGGGGGCCTTGCTTTTTCTGATAAAAATCCCACAAAAGCCTATTTTGAACCCGAAAATTGGAGAACCTGTGCTCCAAAGTTTAAAAGATGGACTCCGTTTTGTATTTAGAAGTAGGGCCATATTTGGTGCTTTAACATTGGATATGGTTGCTGTGCTGTTTGGTGGGGCAGTGGCCCTTTTACCCATTTACGCCCAAGACATTTTGCATGTGGGCTCTGAAGGATTCGGAATACTCAGGGCGGCTCCCGCTGTGGGAGCATCCATTACGATGATAGCTTCTACCCGTTTCCCATTACATAAAAAGGCAGGTAAAAAATTACTTTGGGCGGTCTTTGGTTTTGGAGTGTGCATCATTGTATTTGGGATTTCAAAATTGTTCTGGCTTTCAGTGTTTGCACTCTTTCTAAGTGGTGCCGTGGATGGTGTTTCCATGATAATCAGACAGACTATACTGCAATTGAAAACACCGGACAACATGCGGGGCAGGGTGGCTTCAGTAAATTCCATTTTTGTGGGATCTTCCAATGAGTTGGGCGCTTTTGAAAGTGGATTGGCGGCCAAATTTTTGGGCACTGTACAAGCCGTGGTTTTCGGAGGTGTAATGACCTTGTTGACTGTTGGCACTACTGCTGTGGTATCTCCAGGGTTTAGACGATTGGATTTGTCAAAAGACGTGGAGGAGGGAGAAAAGGATTAATCTTCCCATTTTTTCAAGCTCAGTTCTTGTCCATTGAAAACAGCGTAGGTGAAATAGGAAATCCAATCCCCTAGATTGGTATAGGTTGATTTTTCGTTGAGTTTGATTTCCATGGGCAGATGCCTGTGCCCAAAAATAAAATGGTCATAATGTTGGGTTTCCAATTTACGTTTGGCGTAAAGAACAAGCCACTCTCTCTCCTCTCCCATAAATTTTGCATCGGCTTCTCCGGAAATAATCTTGTTGTTCACCGAAAGATGCTGTCCTAAGCGCACGCCCCAATCGGGATGTAGCCATTTGAAAAACCACTTTGCAACAGGATTGGTGAACACTTTCTTCATACGCTTAAAACCTTTATCATCTGGACCCAGTCCATCCCCATGTCCAATGAAGAACGAAGTGTCATTTATAAGAAACTGTTGTGGCTTATGGTATACGGGAATACTAAGCTCTTCTTCAAAATACCCATTCATCCACAAATCATGGTTTCCAACAAAGTAGGTGATTTGGATACCACTGTCGGACAGTTCTGCCAATTTACCCAAAGTACGGGTAAAGCCCTTTGGGACCACAGTTTTGTACTCGAACCAAAAATCAAAAAGGTCGCCCATCAAAAAAACGGCCTGCGCATCATGTTTGATGGAGTCCAGCCAGGCTACAAACCTTTTTTCGCGAGGCAAACTATCTTGTCGGGTAGGCGCCCCTAAATGGTTGTCACTGGCGAAGTAAACCTTTTTGTTTTTTTGTAGGGAAATGTCTTTCATCTATTTCTTAAAGCGTCTGCGGTTGCGTATTCTAGTAAAAATGTACACCACAATGACGAGCAGCGCCATCAATGGGAATACAATATCACTGTTCAGAAATGAAAGTATATCCATAACTTACTTTTTAAATTTTTCCAAAGCTTTTTTGGTGTTGGGTGAAAGGGCCAATCGCCCGGAAGCTTCTGCGCGTTCCAACAGTAAGGTGTCCCAGTGGTCTGTTCCCTCCCAAAGCACCCGTTTCATCTCTGCAAGGGCATCAGGATTAAAGGCAGTTAATTTTTGGATATGGAAGTCCAGTTCCTTGTCCATTTTCGAAATGGAATCAAACACTTTGGAAAACAAGCCTTTTTCTTTGGCCCAATAGGCATTTTTCCATTCGGTGGGATTCAACGAAAGTTCCCCAAGGGCAGCTTTTCCCATTTTTCGTTCTACTGCTGGGGCAATTACCATAGGTGCAATGCCTACGGAAATTTCCGAAAGCCTAATGCTCGCAGCTTCTGTTGCATATACATAATCACATGCTGCGGCGAGTCCCACACCACCCCCAACGGTTTTACCCTGAATCCTTCCAAAGATGGGTTTGCTACAGGTTCGCATGGCGTTGATAACATTCGCAAATCCACTGAAAAAGGCTTTGCCTTCCTGGATGTTCGAAATAGCTACCAACTCATCAAAGGAAGCCCCGGCACAAAAAGCCCGATCACCTTCCGACTTCAAAATTATAAGCGAAACGGCTTCATTTTCGGATAATTTATGAAACTCCCTGGTCAATCGTTGCAACAGTTCTGAAACAAAGGAATTGCTTGCAGGGTGTCCAAATTCAACCGTGGCAATGCGATTGTCAATTTTCGTATAAAGACTTCCGTTGGGTCTATCCGTGGGCATGTTGTTTCTTGTTCTAAGTGCTAAATTAAGAGTTTTGGGCCAAGGGCCCGATTTTTCGTTCAAATTTCCAAACCAGTGCCAAGCCGCGTACCATCATCCAAACTACAAATGCAATCCAAATGGCATGGAGCCCCAACCCAAAGTATTTGCCAAGATAAAGTGTAGGGATAAATCCTAAAAAGGTGGCAAGGAGCAGTACGTTTCTCGGATATTTCATTTCTCCCATTCCCTTAAAGAGTCCATCGAACACAAAAGCCATGGTATTGATGGGAAGGCTTAGGATAACGATATAAAAAATACCGTAGAAAGTGTCCAGTACAATGGCATCATTGGAGAAGACCCGACCAATGGGACGATAGAAAACAAACCCTGCCAACATCAGTAAGAGGCTTATGAAGAGACCGTAGCGCATTATTTTTTTGGCCAAATTGGTGAGTCTCGTGTAATCATGAGCTCCCAAAAACTTTCCGCCCATGCTGTTTCCCGCTGCGGAATACCCGTCAATAAAGAAAGCTGCAAACAACCATAAATTGATGGCAATGGTATGTGCCCCGATATACTGGTCTCCCAGTGCAGTGGCCTCTCGCACTGCTAACATCAATGCGACATTTAGTGCCAAAGTCCTAATAAACAGATTTAGACTCATTAGAATCAGTTGTTTTAGTTCTTTATTCAGGGGAAAGCTCAACTTTAGACTTATATCGGTTGTCCGAATCAAAAGAATAAATACTAAAATGGCCATTACCCCTTGTGAAATTAGACTGGCCCAGGCAGCACCTTCCAAGTACAATGCAGGGACAAGCCCATCAATGCCATAGACTAGGGCAAAATCCAAAAGAATGTTCAGTCCGGCACCAATTATGGCAATAACCATGGGATAAAAAGTATTCTGGAGTCCACGGAAAATACCAAACACTGCAAAAGTGAACAACGTAAGTGGAAATCCCCAAACTCTAATGGAATAGTATGAAATACAGTACTCCAAAATTTTTCCAGAGGCTTCAAATAGTTTAAAAATATCCTCAATAATAAAAATTGTTGACAAAAGCACAATCAGGCTAAGCAGCAAATTGAAAAAGATGGCCTGTGCTGGAAGGTCTTTAACTTCGTTGAGTTTTCCGGCACCGAGATATTGGGATATTATGGCCGAAATGGCGCTCCGGGTTTGGCCCAACACCCAAATCAACATCGACAAAAAGGAACCTACAATTCCTGCTGCCGCCAAAGATTCAAGACCATTTACCGGAATATTGCCAACTATGGCCGTGTCGGTAATAGAAAGGACAGGTTCTGCAATTCCTGAGATGGTTGCAGGAATAGCGAGGCGGTTGATGGATTTTAAATTGACTTCTGTTTTCAAAACCACCGCAAGTTACTGCACTAATTTGTAATGGTGAAGGGGTTGTTCGGTTTGTTGTTTGTCAATATTCAGTCGACCAATGCGCCATGACGAATATATCCTTTATTTGAAATATCTTTGCACGACCTTTTATGAATTGATTTCAATTATATTGTAAATTTAAGGGATAAACATAACCGCCACAGCATGAACAATATACTAGTACCCATTGGAACTTCCCCAGACTCATCATTGACGCTTCAGTATGCCATTGACTTTGCATCACATTTTGGGGCAAAAGTTTTCGTAATGGATGTGTTCTCGGTTATTTCAACAGCTGGAAGTTTGGCCAGTGTGGAAAAAAAGGTGGCCGAGAGCAGCAAAGCGCATTTGAAAGCTGTTATTGAGAAGGTGGACACGAAAAATGTTGACCTCAAGATAGCCACTTACAACGGTGATATCATTGATGGACTTACAGAGATAGACAAGGAGTTGGGCATTGATTTGATAATAATAGCGCCAAGAAGCAATGAGATTAAGGAAGAACTTTATCTGGGCCACACTTCTGGGGGCATCATCAAAAAGACGGACATACCTACCTTGATAGTGCCAAAGGGCACCACATTTTCACCAATCAAAAGGATTATGACAGCTTTTGGTTCTGGAGTTTTGAAACGATCTAAAGTTTTAAACCCATTAATTGATATCCAAAATAAATTCAGATCTGAAATTTCTTTGCTTTTGGTAAAAAGGCCCGGATATTCAGAGGAGGATTTACAGGTGAACACTGCACTGATGGACATTAGCACTCAGTTGACTATCACAGAGAACGGAAATACATATCTTGGCGTTTTGGAACATTACCAAAATCAACATCCGGATATGTTGTGTGTTTTTAGAAGAAAAAGAGGCTTCTTCAAGAAGCTATGGGAAAAGAACACCATACCAAAATCAGAATTTTTTGTACCTATTCCCGTCTTGGTATTAAGTGTTAAAAAGGATTAAGGCGTAAGCAACAAATTTTGATACTTTCTCAAAAAGTATTTCCTTTGCGCTCTCTGGGGGATTAGCTCAGTTGGCTAGAGCGCTTGCATGGCATGCAAGAGGCCACCGGTTCGAATCCGGTATTCTCCACACGGCACCCCACTAGGGGTGCTTTTTTATGGATTTCTTTGTGTACATAATTTTCAGCGAGTCCGTGAATCGTTACTATGTCGGTCATTGCGGCAGTTTGGAAGACCGAATACAGAGGCATAGAACGAGAAGGTCAAAATATACCAAAATAGCTGGGGACTGGGAATTGAAGTGGACCAAGGTATTTCCATCACGGGGTGAGGCGATGGCCATGGAACGGGAGATTAAGAAAAAGAAAAGTCGGAAATATCTGGAATATTTGATTGCCAGGGACTCCGGGGGCTAGAGTGTTCCGAAGGCATTCGGAAAGGCCATCGGTTCGAATCCGGTATTCTCCACACAGCACCCCACTAGGGGTGCTTTTTTTATGCCTCTATTTTCACGAACTTTGGCCAAAAACATACAGTTATGGATTTAAAAGAAAAGGTGGCTTACATTACTGGCGGCACAAAGGGAATAGGATTTGGAATAGCCGAATGTTTATTGGAACAAGGAATGCGGGTTGCTATTAGTGGAAGGGGCAGAGAGGGAGTGGACAATGCTGTTCAACAACTAAATGCAAAAGGAAAAGTTATGGGTTTAGTGTCAGATGTTACTCGTTTGCAAGATGAAGAACAAGCTGCCGATACAATCTTGAAGGAATGGGGCCAATTGGATGTAGTGATTGCCAATGCCGGTGTAGGACATTTTTCATCGATTGACGAGATGGAAAGTGACCACTGGCATCAAATGATAAACACCAACTTAAACGGGGTGTTCCATACTTTGAAAGCTTCGGTGGAGGCACTAAAGAAATCTGAAGGATACTACATGACCGTGGCAAGTTTGGCAGGCACCAACTTTTTCGCTCAGGGGGCAGGGTACAATGCCACTAAGTTTGGCGTTGTCGGTTTTACACAGGCAGCCATGTTGGACTTAAGGAAGTATAATATTAAGGCCACCACCATAATGCCAGGTTCTGTGGCATCCCATTTTAATCAAAATGAACCTTCTGAGAAGGATTATTGGAAGATACAACCTGAGGATATAGGGCGATTGGTGATAGATCTTTTACTAATGCATCCACGTACATTGCCAAGTAAGATTGAGGTGCGCCCGACCCGTCCAGATCTTAAATAGGTCAATCCTGTTTTTCCACAAGGGTTACTCTGGCATCGCATATTTCGAGCACAAGCTGTTCCAGATACTTCTCGAAAGTAAGCAGTGTATCACTAGTGATTAAACTACTATTCTGCTCCTTAAAGGAAAAAAGTCCTTTACCAAGTGTCTTGAATGCGTAGATTCCAGCTTGCAACTCCTTATTTTGATGCTCTTTCATATACAAATATGCATAGCAGAGCAACTGAAAAGCTTTGCTTTTGTCGTAATTGGCAAGCAACTCCTCCCAGTCTTTAATGGCCACGTGCCTTGCCTCTACACGACCTGTTTTAAAATCAATTATTCGGGTAATCCCATTATATTCATCAATACGGTCAAGCGTTCCTTTGAGCACCACCGGAAAATCCAACTGTGGAATTTCAAGCGGAACGCTATATTTTTTTTCTAGGGCGATAAGTTTTAGGGAATTGTTCTTAAGTTGATGTGCCTCTAGTAAAATAAAATTCTGCAAATATTTGGCAATAACGTTGTAGACCAACACATATTGGCCCTTTGTAATATCTATCCCTGGAAGTGTCCTTTGAAAATTAGTGCGTAGCGTGCCATCAATGTTGGCATTTAAACCAGTAATCTTTTCAATAGTTAACATTTGTCCAACAAGGGGAGCGTATAAATCCTCTAAGCAATTATGCAAAATTGTTCCAAATGTATTGGCGGCAATGTTTTCCTCCACTTCGTCTAAATCATTGATTCGAAGGATGTTTCTGGTATAGAATTCAATAGGGTTCTTTATATAGTTTGTAAGCGAAGTGGGCGAAAATCCTTTGGCAGCGAAGGATTTAATCTCTTCAATTAGCAAACCCGTTTTTTCAATGTGTAAACGGGGCGCTTCTTGCAGCTTTACTGGAGGCGAAGCAATGTTGTGAGTTATATAGGACTCAAGATTTGAGTCTGTCAATAGCTGTGAGACCAACCTGCTCATTTCCCCTCCCTCCAAAACATCGGGTTCTGTGTTGTAAGTTATGAATATGTTTTTGGCGCGCTGTATAAGCCTGTAAAAATGGTAGACAAAAATCGCATCTTTCTCTTTATAAGTGGGTAGGCCATAATCTCGTTTGACATCAAAAGGAACAAAAGAATTATTGGATTTACCAGAAGGAAGAATGCCTTCATTCACCGAGGTAATGATAACGGTGTCAAAATCCAGATTTCTGCTCTCCAGCACTCCCATAATCTGTAACCCTGTCAAGGGCTCGCCAATAAAATCCAAAGTTTCCATGGAAGCTAATTGCTTAAATAGATTTTTAATAGACTTCATATTGGGCTCGAAATCCATTTGGCTCAAGTATTGCCTTAATTGATTAAATAGGGTGTAGAACCGATAGAGCCTCTCAAGTTCCAGGGCATTGGATTCGCTTTGAAAAATATTCCTGAGCTTTTCAATAAGATTGATACAGGTATCTATCCAATGGGCGGGAGGTACCTTATCTTTTGGCAAGATTTGTGTGATTATATCATTCTCCTCTTCATGATGAATCAAATTATCGGTAGAGACATATATCCAATTTTTTTGTTTGATTTGGTCAGTAAGAACTTGGGCAAAATCATACTTCTGATTGTTAGAAAGAGTTTTGCAATAGGGGTTGGCCAACAATTCCAAAACGGGTTTGTAAAAATAGCCTCTGTTGGAGACAGCTAAACGGAGCTCAAGAAAATCATGAAAAAATGAATAAAGAACCGTTTCCTTCAAGGGCAACCCCATTGTAATGTTTGCTTTTTCAACATTTGTTGGAATAGCTTGGAGCATGGGCGACAACAGCGACTCATCGGCAAGCACTAGCGCTGTGTTTTCCGGTGCACTGAAGGGCTTGGTCTGAATATGCTGTAGCAGCTTCCCAACATATTTTGTTTGTGAGATGTTTTTGGGAACACCGGTAATCGTTATTTTTTTTGGTGAACGAAAGTGGTCATGGGTTTTGATGCTTTCCCTATTTTTATAGTAAGGCCATTCCCTTTGATATTTTCGAATAAAAAGACCAGCATCATGAACGGGATCGTTGAGAAAATAAGAATCAATATCCCAATAGATTAGGGCATTCTGGGATTCAAGAAAATATTGGATAATTTTCTCTTCAGCTGAACTTAATGCGTTAAAACCAACAAATACCAACTGTTTATTATCCTCCAGATTACCGGCATATTGACTGATATTTTCAACAGCTGTTCGTTGTATTAATCCTGGATATCCGTTTCCCTGTTTCTTGAGTGTTGCGCTGAACAGTTCGTATATGGATTCTAAATTACCCCAAAGTTGAAGATAGTTCTGGACCAATTCGGTTTTCTGCTTTTTTACAGACCAATGGTCCAATTCTTTTATTGCGGATATATAGTTTAGAATGTTGTGGACAGGGATAAGATGGGAATCTATTTCGTTGTAATCCTGTAGCAGTGTATTTCCCCATTTTAGAAAGGATGAAAAGTCATCAAGTTGGGTTACCTTGGATTTTCTGTACGCATTGTAAAGTTCCAACAGTAAATCGATGTTTGTGGCTGGATGTAGGCCCGCCTGATCGGCAATGAAGTCTTGGATGGACCATATTTTCGGACTGAATATGGTTTTGCCAAGTTTGGCAGCAATGTGTTTTTTTAAAAAGATTCCTGAACGCTTACTTGGAAGAACAAAGGAGCATTCGGCCAGATTGACTTCTTTTTTATTCAAATCATCAACGACATATTCTAAAAAACTTTGGGCCATGAATTAAAAATAAAAAAGGCGCTGCATATGCAGCGCCTTTTTCAAAAGAAAACTATGTTTTCTATTCTTTTACTAAGTTGATTTCAACTCTTCTGTTCTGTGCTCTACCAGCTCTTGTGTTGTTTGTGGCGATAGGCTTAGCCTCTCCATAACCAATTGCAGATAGTCTGAACTCGTCTATTCCTTTGTCAACCAAGAAGTCTTTTACAGAAAGTGCACGAGCTTCAGAAAGACGTTGGTTGGTTGATTCTCTACCAACACTGTCAGTATGACCTTCTACGGTGAACTTAGCGTTAGGATACTCGTTCAAGATTTGGATAATGTCTACCATTACAGAAGTCGACTCTGCTTTGATGGAAGATTTGCCAGTATCGAACAAGATAGTTCTAGCATAGTCGTTCAACTGCTTCTGAACTTCTTCAGTTACTTCTGGGCAACCATTGTTAGCTACAGTACCAGCTACTTCTGGACATTGATCGTCTTTGTCAAGGACACTGTCACCATCGCTATCTGGCCATGGGCATCCGTTGTTCTCAGCAGGACCAGCTTCGTTAGGACACTCATCATCTTTATCAGCTACACCGTCACCGTCAGCGTCTGGGCAACCAGCCAACTCAGCAAGACCAGCTTCGTTAGGACAAGCGTCATCTTTGTCAGCTACACCGTCACCGTCAGCATCTGGGCAACCATTAAGTTCTTTGGAACCAGCTTCATTAGGACAGTCATCTTTGCTGTCTTCGATACCATCACCATCAGAATCAGGACAACCATTGAAAGCTTCCAATCCAGCGACCTCGGGACAAGCATCGTCTTTGTCATAGATGCCGTCACCATCAGTATCAGTACCACCAAAGCGAACACTCACACCTGCCATGTGCTGGAAGTGTCTAATCAAATAATCTTCGAATGCATGCTTGTATTGAGTTTGCAAAGTAAGGCCGATATTTTCAGAGAACCAGAAATTAACACCAATACCTCCGTTCGCCGTTCCAGCACCAATTTGGTCAATCCAAGTGTAACCACCACCAATCTCAATGAAAGGATCAACAGTAGTATTTTTTAGGAAATTGTATTTGATGGTACCATCTATAGCATAGTGAGAAAGATCATCGGCAGCAGCATCGCCCAATTTCTCTATTCTATTAATAGAACCTCTGGCTCCTAAAGAAAAACCGTCCCCAATATATTTGGAAACGCCAACATAAGAAACAGATGGCAAGATATTCCAGTGATCGGAAAGGTTAAAGTACTCGTCAAAGAGAGAAGTACTTGAGAAGGAATTATTTGGATCGTTGGTTGGGTAAGCATCAATCGCATTTATTCCAAAACTAATCTGCCATGGATTATTCTCGTCTTGCGCTTGTATGTTGTTGAACCCTACAAAGACAAGGGCAACAACTAATAATTTGCTAAGATGTTTCATGCTCAAAATTTTAAGTTTAAGTGTTTATCAGCAGCAAATGTAAGTTGTTAAGACTTATTAACAAAATCAAACATTCTTTTTTTTTGATGCATTACATAGAACTTTTGGGCCCGTTAAACGATTTTTAACAATTTTCCCACTTTAACAAAGGCTTCTATCGCTTGGTCTAGATGGAGTTTTTCGTGGGCGGCTGATAGTTGAACGCGGATTCTGGCCTTATCTTTGGGCACCACGGGATAGAAGAAACCGATAACATAAATTCCTTCTTCCAGTAACATATCTGCCATTTTTTGAGACAGCTTGGCATCATACAACATAACGGGAACAATGGCAGAATCACCATCTATAATATCAAAACCGGCGTTTTTCATTCCTTTTTTAAAATACTCCGTGTTATCCTGCAACTTGTCACGAAGTGAAGTATCCTTTTCAAGCATTTCGAACACCTTAATGGAAGCCCCCACAATAGCTGGAGCTAGTGAGTTGGAAAAAAGATAGGGCCTTGAACGTTGTCTTAGCATCTCTATGATTTCTTTTTTTCCGGTTGTATAGCCTCCCATGGCCCCGCCGAGAGCCTTGCCCAAGGTTCCTGTGATAATATCGATACGGTCCATGACGCCCTTTTCCTCTAAAGTGCCACGGCCTGTTTCTCCAATGAAACCTGTGGCATGGCACTCATCAATCATTACTAGAGCATCGTATTTCTCGGCTAGATCACAAATCTTGTCCAGTGGCGCCAAAAGCCCATCCATGGAAAACACTCCATCGGTAACTATAATCTTGAAACGCGCCTGATCTTGTACGCTCTGTTTCAACTTTTCTTCTAAATCGGCCATATCGTTGTTGGCATATCGATATCGTTTTGCTTTGCAAAGCCGAACACCGTCAATAATGGAAGCATGGTTCAAAGAATCGGAAATAATCGCATCTTCTCCTGTCAGCAGAGGCTCAAACAGTCCTCCATTCGCATCAAAGGCAGCAGCGTACAGAATGGTATCCTCAGTACCGTAGAAATCGGCAATATTTTGCTCCAGTTCCTTATGTATGTCCTGTGTTCCACATATGAAACGCACAGAGGACATTCCAAAGCCATGGGTGTCCAATGTATTCTTTGCAGCTTTGATGACTTCAGGATGTGAGGAAAGCCCCAAATAATTATTGGCGCAGAAATTAATGACCTCTTGTCCGGTGGAAATTTTTATGACTGCTCCTTGAGGCGAGGTAATTATGCGTTCTTTTTTAAAAAGACCAGCTTCTTTTATGGTTTCCAGCTCATTGGCCAGATGCTCTTTAATTTTTCCGTACATGATGCTTCAGTTTAAACAAAAACAAGGTTTATATTTTGATCAATATAAACAATAATGGCGTGTTCTATTTCAAAATCCATGTCCTGCAACACCTTTTTATATTGTATGAGCTGTGTTTTGTGTTTTGGAGCTGGATCTCCAGTTTTGTAGTCTATGATTGTTGCCCGATTTTCAGAGATGGTTATTCTGTCCGGCCTTAAGGACACACCGCTAGCGGCAAGTATTTCTTGTTCGTTCAATATTTGAAGATCTTGAGAATAGTATCTTTTTAACTCAGGGTGCGTAACCACCTCCATGACTTTTATGGTTACTTCTTCGGCTGATTCCTGCGGTAAATCTCCCGAGGCCACTAGATTTTGAATCGCCTCTGGAACATCTTCGGATGTTTTTACTTGACTTAGCGCAAAATGGATGAGGTTGCCCTTGGCTATGGCCTCAAGTCTTTCATTATCCCATAGACGTCCTGTGGTGGTTGCTATGACGAACTCGGAATCTCCTGTAGGCCTTGTAACATAAGAGACGTCTTCCTCGACAGAGGACGTTTTCACAGCGGTTTCGATTTTCTTTGGGAAAGCACCAAAGGTGAAGGAGTGGTTCTCGTTTGTTGAATCGCCTTGCTTATTGACAAACCATTGGAACAAATCGGAATAGGTGGAGGCCATTTTCACTTCGGTCAATTCTTTTCCCATTTCTGTAAAAACATAGAGACCCTTTATCGGTCGGGTGAGTGCTACATAAAGTACATTCATCGAATCCAAGACCGACTTATGCTCCTCTTCAATATAGTTTTGCGCTGCTTTGTTGTTATACTCCAGCATTTCCTTGGTGGTATTGACAAGAAATTCATCCAATGCGAAAATCTTTTCGTCTTCTGTTGTTGGCACCCACGATTTCTTTTTCTTTCGTTTATCGTCCAGAATAGCATTCGCAAAAGGAAATATTACAAAAGGGAATTCCAATCCTTTGGCTTTGTGAATGGTCATAATGCTCACTGCATCCATCCCTTCGGGAGCGGCAATGGACAGCGACTCTTTTTTTACGTCCCAATAATTAAGAAAAGCATGCACACTTGGCCCCTCTCTTTTTTCCACATCCAAAACAACATCCATCAATGCGATGATATGGGCAACGGCTTCAATGGCCAAGTTGAATTTTATAATGGCCTTTTCTAGAATGGTCAAGACAGGCTTTCCTTGTAGATTCCCGATACAGAATCCGTAGGCTTCCAAAAGAAATTCTGCTATGTGATCTAGATTTTTGGAAATGAAGACATGTTTGTCGGTTTCATCTTGGGCGAGATATTTTAATATATGATAAGCCGCTTCACGATTCTGACGATTTTCAAATATTCGGAGAACAGCTATTAGAAAAACAACTTTTTCATTCTTTTTCAACAATAGGGCTTCCGAAGAAATAATTGGAATGTTGTTCTGAGCCAAAAAGTCTGCCATGAGTGCACCTTTTCTATTGTCCCTAACCAAAATGCAAATATCGGCATAGCCATAGTTTTCGGAAACGATTTGGTCAATTGTGTCCAAAACCCTTTCGCAATAGAGACTATGGATATCTTCAACTTCTTTTTCCAAAAAGGTGATTTGTACAAACCCACCAGGTTTATTGTTGGTTTTTTGATGGGAATCTTTCAGAAAAAGACTTCGATAGTCCTCATTCTTCAAAACAGGCGCAGCTGTGGTAAAGAACATGTTATTGAACTCCACAATCTTATCTTGGCTCCTCCAATTTGTGTCTAGGGAATGCAGGGAGGGTGCCACCACAAACGGATTGGCCTTTGCATTTATAAGATTTAAGAATTGCTCCGCTCTTCCGCCCCGCCAACGATAAATGGCCTGTTTCGCATCGCCAACCAAAAAAAGCGATCCCCGTTCATTCCTTTCATTTTCACTTTCCAAGGCATTTCCGACCAATGGAATCAAATTGTCCCATTGCATTTTGGAGGTGTCTTGAAATTCGTCAATAAAATAATGTCGATACTTCTCACCCATGCGTTCATAAATGAAAGGCACAGGCTGATTTTTAATTTCTTTGGAAAGGATGGTGTTCAATGATGAAATGGGAATGATGTCCTTTTCCTCTTCGATATTTTTGATTTCCTTGGCGATTTCGTTCAAAACCGTCATGGGAACGATATTGCTATAAATGTTTCTTAGATAACTGTGCCGATATATATTTTGTTTGATGGACATATAGGCAGCAAGAATGCGACTGGCCAGTGATGAAATATCACGATTGTCGTTGGCCTTTAGGAGTTTTCCTTCCAATAAATTTGGCTCAAGAGTTTTACTTCCATAAAGGTCTTTTGTACTAAATTTCCCTTCGGTTATTTTTTTGAAATGATTGGGAAGTGTTTTCCTGGGAAAATCCTCAAATTCAAAACCTTGGTTCTGAATTTCTTGAAGCACATTTTGGGCGGCTTCTTTTAGCTCTTTCTCCAGAGCAGCTATTTGTGATGCTATTTTGCGCTGTATTTCCTGAAAATCGTAGATGGATTTAGAACGCAGGGTTTCCACATTTGCAGCATGATTTTCTTGAAATAGCAGTTTGCCTATTTCTTTTAGATCAAAGGCAATGTTCCAACTTTTGTCGTCGTCTATTTTTTCCAGAGAAAAGGCAATCAGAGCCTCTGTAAGCTTTTTATCAGCACCTGTTCTCTCCAATAACCTCCCGACTGCTTCTTCCAAAAGAAGCTCAGTGTCCAGTTCCACCTCAAAATTTTGGGAAAGTTGTAAGTCCCGAGCAAATGTTTTTATGATTTTATGGTTGAACTTGTCAATCGTGGAAATTTCAAAAAAAGAGTAGTTGTGCAGAATTAGTTTTAGTACCAGCTTGGCCCTTGCCTTCATTTGTTGCTCATTCATCGTTAGCTCTTGACAAAGCTGTTTAAAAAGAGACTCTTGTTTTTTTGGTGTTGGGTTTTTGCCAAAGGCAAGGAGCTGCCCTAAAATTCGGGTTTTCATTTCGTTGACCGCTTTATTGGTAAAGGTCATAGCCAAAATTTGCCTGAATTTGGAGGGAGATGGGTGTGAAAGTAAAATCTTGAGATATTCCTTGGTTAGGGCATAGGTTTTCCCTGAACCAGCCGAAGCACTATATATTTTAAAGTGGGAACCTTCCAAAAATGTTTTTCCTGCAAATTAAGGATTCCCTTGCTGAACTTAACACGGATTTAGTGGAATATATGTGTTAAAACCCGTATTTTTACTGGAATTAAAATATTAACAATAAAACAAATAATCATGGCTTTTGAATTACCAAAATTACCTTATGCATATGATGCACTAGAACCACATATTGATGCAAGGACCATGGAAATCCACCATACCAAGCACCACAATGGTTATACCACCAAATTGAATGGTGCCATTGAGGGGACTGACCTTGAGGGCAAAGGAATCGAGGACATTTTGTCCAATCTGGATATGTCCAACGGAGCCGTTAGAAACAACGGGGGAGGATTTTTTAACCATTGCTTGTTTTGGGAAGTGATGTCACCTAATGGTGGAGGAACTCCGAGCGGAGACCTATCCTCTGCCATCAATGATGCCTTTGGCTCTTTTGATGCTTTTAAAGAAAAGTTTGCCAGCGCCGCTGCGACGCAGTTTGGATCTGGATGGGCTTGGTTGTGTGTGCACAAAGGAGGCAAAGTGGAAGTTTGCTCAACGCCCAACCAAGATAATTCCTTGATGCCCGGAGTGGGTTGTGGTGGACATCCAATTTTGGGACTGGATGTATGGGAGCATGCTTATTATTTGAATTATCAAAACAGAAGGCCGGATTATATAGCTGCCTTCTTCAATGTGATTAACTGGGAAAAGGTTGCCGAGAATTACGAGGCCGCAAAATAATTTTTAAAAAACTAAAAAATGAAAGCCGTACGCAAAGCGTATGGTTTTTTTTGTTTGGAAAGTGCCTCAAATAGAAAAGGGTGAGGAAGCCCCCACCCTTTTCGTCCCAAATCTTACCATAAACTTAACCTACTTATGCTATGGCGAAACTAAAATACTGGTATTGTGAGAAATAACAAAGGGTTTTGTATAAATTTTTGATTTTTAGTGGAAAAATAAAGACAGCAGTTCGTCGATAAAATTGATAAATCCTTGGTATTCAAACATAAAGAAGGCGGAGTGATCTCCGCCTTCTTTCCCCAAATCTTACCATGAACTTAACCTACTTATGCTATGGTTCTCCAAATGTAATGCAGAGGCGTCCTTTTGGAAAAAGCTTTTAGACGAAACCCTTTAAATTCGGATGAAATGCGATTATTGGAAATTAAGACAAGTTATTCGACAAAAATAAAAGTGAATGTGAGGGGCAAGGATGCTATAAAATAAAAAAGGTGGAATAGCTTCCACCTTTTTTGCCCCAAATCTTACCATGAACTTAACCTACTTATGCTATGGCAACGCTAAAGTAGGTTTGAGGATTTCCCAATGTACAAAAACCCGTTAATCTACTCGTTTCATCGATGAAATGCACGCATCTGTAAACCAGGTACAGATGTACATTTAATAGGCTCTTTGATTCTTTCCTTCGTAGAAATTGATGAAGGCCCTGTTGACGACCTTGTTCCCTCCTGGGGTAGGATAATTTCCGGTGAAGTACCAATCACCAAGATTGTTTGGACATGCCTCATGTAAACTCTCAATGCTCTGATAGATGATATCCACTTCTGCATTAATAGATTCCGGACTTAATATTTCTGCAATCTTTTTGGAAATTTGCTCCGCACTAAATGGCTGGTAAAACTCCTTTACATAGTTTACCACATCTTTGTCTTTAGAATCTAACTGGGCAAGACATTTTTCATAGATGTCCTTTATTATTTTTGTTGTGCCGTGTTCTTCGTGCAAGGCCTGGGCAGCTTTAAAAGCCACAAAATCTTCCAGCTTGGCCATATCAATGCCATAGCAATCAGGATAGCGTATTTGCGGGGCGGAGGAAACCACAATAATCTTTTTTGGTGATAAGCGGTCCAAAATCTTAAGGATACTCTTTTTTAACGTAGTACCTCGAACTATGCTATCGTCAATAATAACCAGATTGTCGTTCTCTTTCACGGAGCCATAGGATATATCGTATACATGGGTCACTAAATCATCACGGCTGCTATCTTGGGTAATGAAGGTCCGTAGTTTGGCATCTTTGATGGCAACTTTTTCTATTCGGGGGCGTACATCCAAGATTTCATGGAGCTCTTTGCGAGTAATTTCTGGCCCCATGGCCAATATTTGTTCTTCCTTTCTTTTGTTGAGGTAATTCTGGGCCTCTTTTACCATACCAAAAAAGGATGTTTCCGCCGTGTTGGGAATATAAGAGAACACCGTATGGGCCAAATCGTGGTCTATTGACTTCAGAATTTGTGGAAACACCAGTTTACCCAACATTTTTCGTTCTTGGTAGATTTCTTTGTCGCTTCCACGTGAAAAATAAATGCGCTCAAAAGAACAGGCCTTGCGTACCGTTGGCTCTTGAATTTGCTCCAATTTAGCACTGCCATCTTTTTTGATGATAATGGCATGCCCCGGATCCAGTTCGCGCACATCATCATATTTTACATTGAAAACGGTTTGGATTGCAGGCCTTTCCGAAGCTACCACCACAATTTCATCATCCTTATAATAATAGGCAGGACGAATTCCTGCAGGGTCTCGAACAACAAAGGCATCACCATGTCCCAATAATCCGCCCATGGTATAGCCGCCATCCCAGTTTTTGGAAGCTTTTCTTAGTATCTTTCCAACATTAAGTCGCTCTGCTATCAATGGGGAAGCTTCCCTTTTGTTATACCCTTCTTTTTTTATTTGCTTGTAAAGCTTGGCCACGGCATCATCCAAAAAATGACCAATTTTTTCCATAACGGTAATGGTGTCGGCCATTTCCTTTGGGTGCTGTCCCAATTCCACCAAATTGCCGAAAAGCTCGTCTACATTGGTCATGTTAAAGTTGCCGGCCACAATAAGGTTTCGATGCATCCAGTTGTTTTGTCTTAAAAAGGGGTGCACATTTTCTATGCTGTTCTTGCCAAAGGTACCATAGCGCACATGGCCCATCAATAGTTCACCTATATAGGGAATGTTGCTCTTCTGCAATTGTACATTATCGACATAGTCGGGATTTTCAGTGAGCGATGTATTGATACGCGCATTGATTTGTGCAAAAATATCCTGTATGGGCTGTTGGTTTGCGGACCGCACCCGGCTCATGTACCTTTCACCGGGGGCCATGTCAAGTTTTATACTGGCAAAGCCAGCACCATCTTGCCCTCGGTTGTGCTGTTTTTCCATCATTAGGTACATTTTGTTCACTCCATAGAAAGCCGTACCGTACTTTTCCTTGTAGTATTCCAGGGGTTTAAGCAAGCGGATCAGTGATATTCCGCATTCGTGCTTAATGGCATCACTCATATCAAAACCAAAATAAAAAGCCCCCGTATTTTCTGGGGCGTGTATCTAGTCCAATTCAATATTGAATTGAGTCAATTCTTTAAACTGCATCAAACGGGCTTCCACCTCATGCTTTTGCAGCTTCAGCATACGCTCCGTACCAAATTGTTCCACACAGAAGGATGCTAAATTAGATCCTTGGATAATGGCGTTTTTCATGCTTTCGAAGGATATGTTTTCAGCTGCTGTAAGATAACCTGAAAACCCTCCCGCAAATGTATCTCCCGCTCCTGTGGGATCAAAAACTTCTTCCAAGGGAAGTGCAGGGGCAAAGAAAATATGCTCATCATGGAATAACAATGCGCCATGCTCCCCTTTTTTAATAACCACATATTTTGGGCCCATTTCCTGTATTTTGGCAGCCGCCCTTACCAAAGAATATTCCCGGGTCATCTGGCGGGCCTCCGCATCGTTAATGGTAATCACGTCTATTTTTTTGACAACCTCCATTAGTTGGGTCCATGCATTGTCCATCCAATAGTTCATGGTGTCCAAAATGGTCAACTTTGGTCGTTCTTTCATTTGATTGATTACACTCATTTGAATGTCGGGGTGCAGATTGCCCAACATAACTACATCGGCATCTAAAAAATTGTCAGGTACAATTGGATTGAAATCGGCCATGGTATTGAGTTCAGTAACCAACGTGTCCCTCGAATTGAGGTCATTGTGGTATTTACCTTTCCAAAAAAAGGTCTTGCCCCCCTTTACCACTTCTATGCCAGAGATATCGATGTCCCGATCAGCCAAGATATCCAAATATGCTTGCGGAAAATCTTCGCCCACTACCGAAACTATTGCAGACTCAATTTTAAATTGTGAAGCGGCCAAACCAATGAATGGAGCTGCACCTCCCAAAATTTTTCCTGTTTTTCCGAATGGTGTTTCTATGGCATCAAAAGCCACACTTCCCACAATCAGCAATTTGCCCATTCACGAAATTTTGGTGCAAATATACGGTTTAGCATTTCCATTTTATACAATGGGGGTTTCATTTGCAAAAATTTGGGAGTTTGGGCCTGGACATACGTTATTTTCTTCCAAAATCAGCAGGAATTTCGCCCCAGGCCTTGGTCTCCCATTTCACAATGGGGGTGTTGTAGCGATTCTTTCGCAACCAATCTTCTCCCCGTTCAATCAGTTCAAAAAGATTTTTGTTTTTGGAGGTCTTCTTCAGTTTGGTCCCACATTTTTTCTTTCGAACCCATCCAATAGCAATCCTGGAATCGGAATAGAGGATACGATCACTTTTTTGTTTTTTTAAAAATGCCAACCCGTGCACCAAGGCCAAAAACTCTCCCACATTGCTAGTGCCCTCTGGAAATGGCCCTTGTTTGAACAAGACCCTCTTGGTCTTGGTGTCAACTCCCCGGTATTCCATTTTTCCTGGATTTCCACTTGAAGCGGCATCCACGGCAATGGAGTTGAAATTGGGTTCGCCAATTTTAAGCAATTCCTCTGGTGATAGGCCTTCCTTTCCTTTTGATTTTCCCTTATACTCCAAATAATTGCCATTGAAAGCTTTTTTGGCCTCCTCAAAGGTTGTGAAAGATTTGTACTGCGCTCCCTTAAATCCTTCAATCTGTGCTTTGCAGTCTGCCCAAGATTCAAAGATGCCGGGGTGTTTCCCCTTCCAGACCACATAAAACTTCTTTTTCTTTGCCATTACAAAAGGAGTTTTTCAATCACCTTTGGAAAATGCTCGTATTCCAATTGATGTACTTTTTGGGCTATGTCGCATGCATCATCAGTGGGTGCAATCAAAGTTTTTGCCTGATGGATGATGGCCCCCTCATCATAATTTTCATTCACATAATGAATGGTAATGCCGGTTTCTGACTCCTTATTTTTCTTAACTGCTTCGTGTACATGTGCACCGTACATGCCTTTTCCCCCATATTTGGGCAACAAAGCGGGGTGAATGTTGATGATCTTGTTAGGGAAAGCATAAATAATTTTGGAGGGGATCTTCCACAAAAACCCAGCAAGCACAATTAAATCGGGATTCAGGCTTTTGATCAATTGAACCACGGCCCCAGAGTTTACAAACGCTGATTTATTGAAATAAAAGGCAGGTGTTTTGAGTTTGTCACAGCGTTCCAGAACCTGTGCGGTACGTTTGTTGGTCAGCACTGCAGCTACCTCCACCTGCTGGTTTTCCCTAAAGTAGGTGATGATGTTTTCTGCATTGGAGCCACTGCCCGATGCCAAGATGACAATTCGTTTCATGGTGAAAGGAAATGCTTAGTTTTACTACTAAATATGATAAGCTAAAGTAGTGTTCTCAATCTTAAGATGTTTAATTTGAGGCACATTTTATCGACAAATGGTGTATTTAAACCAAAGTTTTATATTTTTGCCAACGATTAAATTTTTAAAACCAATATAATTATGTCAGACATTGCATCAAGAGTAAAGGCAATCATCGTTGATAAACTGGGTGTGGATGAAAATGAAGTTGTTGCTGAGGCAAGTTTCACCAACGATTTAGGGGCGGATTCCTTGGACACTGTTGAGCTCATCATGGAGTTTGAGAAGGAATTCGACATTCAAATCCCTGATGACCAGGCGGAAAACATTGCAACTGTTGGCCAGGCCATTAGCTATATAGAAGAAGCGAAGTAATTTTATGATAATTTATTAAAGACTTTAAATTATCCATGTGATGATGGTCACATGGATAATTTTTTTTTTAAATTAGGTTCATAAGGGTAAAACAATAGTCCAATGCAGTTAAAACGAGTAGTGGTTACCGGTATGGGTGCGCTAACACCCATCGGCAATAATTTGGAAGCTTATTGGGAAGGGTTGCGCAACGGTAAGAGCGGGTCCGCCCCCATTACTTATTTTGATACGGAAAAGTTCAAAACAAAATTTGCTTGCGAACTGAAGGGATACGACCCCGGGGATTTTTTTGATAGAAAAGAAGCCAGAAAACTGGACAGATTTGCGCAGTACGCACTTGTATCCTCCGACGAGGCCATTGCCGATGCCGGGTTGGACCTGGAAAGCGTGGATAAGTTTAGGGTAGGTGTTGTTTGGGGTGCTGGAATAGGTGGCTTGGAAACTTTTCAAAATGAAATGATTGGCTATGCACAGGGAGATGGAACCCCAAGGTTCAACCCCTTCTTCATTCCAAAAATGATTGCGGATATAGCGCCAGGGAATATTTCTATTAAGCATGGATTTATGGGCCCCAACTATACTACGGTATCGGCCTGTGCATCTTCTGCAAATGCATTGATAGATGCACTCAATTATATTAGACTGGGCCATTGCGATGTTATTGTAACAGGCGGTAGTGAAGCGGCCGTTACCATTGCCGGAATGGGTGGTTTCAATGCTATGCACGCCTTGTCCACTAGAAATGACAGCCCTGAAACTGCATCTAGACCTTTTGATGCTACGCGGGACGGCTTTGTTTTAGGTGAAGGTGCGGGAGCTCTAATCCTTGAGGAGTACGAGCACGCAAAGGCTAGAGGAGCAAAGATTTATGCCGAGGTAGCGGGCGGAGGATTGTCCAGTGACGCTTACCACATGACAGCACCGCACCCCGATGGGATTGGAGTGGTCAAGGTAATGGAAAATTGTCTGGAAAATGCAGGAATGAAACCAGAGGATATAGATGCCATCAACACACATGGGACATCGACACCCTTGGGCGATGTGGCTGAGTTGAAGGCCATTTCCAGAGTTTTTGGCAAACATGCCACCAATATCAATATCAATTCCACAAAATCCATGACGGGACATTTGCTTGGAGCCGCAGGAGCCATAGAGGCCATAGCCTCTATTTTGGCCATGCACCATAATGTAGTGCCTCCAACCATAAACCACAGTGTAGTGGATGAGGAAATAGATTCCTCGCTTAACCTTACATTGAACAAGGCCCAAGAAAGAGAAGTCAATGTGGCCATGAGCAATACTTTTGGCTTTGGAGGGCACAATGCCTGTATATTGTTCAAAAAAATAGGGTAGTTTTGTAGCTATGAAGCTTACCTCAAAAATATTCAATTCCCATCCTAAAAAGGATGGGGATTTTTTTTTGGGAATAAGGAAAATCTTGGGATTTAAGCCCAAGAACATCAAAATTTACAAAAAAGCATTTCTTCATCGTTCGGTGAACAAGAAAGATGCCAAAGGAAATCCCATGAATTATGAAAGACTTGAGTTTTTGGGCGACTCTATGCTGGGCACTATAATTTCGAAACATCTTTATAAGGAGGTACCCGAAGGGGATGAGGGTTATCTTACCAAGATGCGCTCCAAAGTGGTAAGCCGAAAGCATCTCAATGAACTAGGAAAAGATTTGGGCCTTTTGCGTTACGTGGAAAGTAGGATTCCCAAATCCCATTTTGGGGAGAACATTCATGGCAACGTGTTTGAAGCATTGATTGGGGCCATATATCTGGATAGGGGTTATACTTATTGCGAAAAGTTCATCAACAAAAGGGTCATAGAGCCCTATGTGGATATTGAGCAGTTGGAAGGTAAAGTGATCAGTTACAAAAGCTTATTGATAGAATGGTGTCAAAAACAAAAAAAGCCCTTCAACTATTCCGTATATGAAGACACCGGAAATGACGAGCTAAAGCATTTTGCCGTTAAATTAACCATTGGAGATAAAATTATGGCCAAGGCCAGGGCCACTTCGAAAAAAAAGGCAGAAGAAAAAGCATCCAAAAGAGCTTATTTTGCCCTCCAGAGCCGAATAGAAAATCAATAACATTAAGAAATTGCGAACTCAAACGTTTTCGTTGGGTTTAAAAATGTATTGTCCTGTATCAACTATGGGTTTCAAGCGGATTAAGACTATATTTACAGTTCGTTTTTAGGACATGTTGACAAAGCATAAGATATCGGCTGACTTTTACGATGATGAATTTAAGCTAATAGCCATTCATTCCGGTTTGGCAGATTATGCCATCACTTATGCCATTAATGATGATTGTGGTCTGCGGTTAAAGCGGATGACGAACGATCTTCAAATTGGAGCTAATACTTCATTTTCCATGTTTGACTGGGAAGATAAGTACTCGGACACCTACTGGACACTTATTTCCAACAAATGTGAAATGGAGGAGGTTATTTCATCAGAAGGTCTTTTCACTAGCAGCACTTCCGTTAAAAAAAACTATCTGATAGAAGAGCGAAAGGAAGTAGATTACTTTCTTAAAGTGGATGCTGTCGATGAATACATCCTATACCAGCAGGTAAAAAAAATCAACAAAATTGCCAATGTGGTCACCGCATATCCGGTAGAGATTCGGTCCTTAAAATCGAAAAGAAATTTAATCTTTTAACAATGCCAACAAGAAAAAAGACTAAAATAGTAGCTACCCTCGGCCCGGCTACCAATAAAAAGGAAACCCTTAAAGCGATGATTGCTGCAGGCGTTGATGTTTTCAGGATCAATTTCTCCCATGCCGCTTATGACGATGTGGCTAATCGAATCAAAATGATTCGTGAACTGAATGAAGAAATGGAGGTCAACACCTCAATATTGGCAGATTTACAGGGGCCCAAACTAAGAGTGGGTGTGATGGGCGGAGAAGCCGTGGTATCTCCTGGGGATGAAATCACCTTTGTTACGGGAGAACCCTTTGAAGGAATGGCAGACCGAGTGTACATGAACTATGAAAACTTCCCGAAGGATGTAAAACCTGGTGAGCGTATTCTTTTGGATGATGGCAAGTTGATATTTGAGGTGAAATCCACCAACGGAGAAGATGAAGTAAAGGCCGTGGTCATACAAGGAGGGCCTTTGAAATCCAAGAAAGGTGTAAACCTTCCCAACACCAATATTTCATTGCCAGCTTTGACAGAGAAAGATATTAAAGATGCCATATTTGCCATTGGACAGGAAGTGGATTGGATAGCGCTATCTTTCGTGCGCCATAGTCAAGACCTTATTGGGCTGCAAAGTTTGATCGAGGAGCACTCAACCCACAAAATCCCAATTATTGCGAAAATAGAAAAGCCAGAGGCGGTAGAAAACATTGATAAAATCGTCGCCTATTGTGATGGATTAATGGTGGCTAGAGGTGATTTAGGGGTGGAAGTCCCGGCCCAAGAAGTACCATTGATTCAGAAACAATTGGTGCTCCGCGCCAAAAAAGCTAGGATACCGGTAATCATTGCCACCCAAATGATGGAAACGATGATTACCAGTCTCACACCTACACGCGCCGAGGTAAACGATGTGGCAAACTCCGTGATGGATGGTGCCGATGCCGTAATGCTTTCGGGTGAAACTTCCGTTGGGAATTATCCGGTACAGGTAATTGAAAAAATGTGTAGCATTCTATCCAGTGTTGAAGGATCTACATTGATTAAGGTTCCTCAGACACCTCCACATATTCGTACGAAAAGGTACATAACCAAGTCTGTTTGTTACCATGCTGCTTTAATGGCCAATGAAATCCAGGCCAAAGCCATTTCTACTTTGACAAACAGTGGATACACCGCATTTCAAATATCGGCATGGAGACCCAGTGCCCATATTTTGGTGTTTACATCGAACAAAAGGATTTTGACCCAGTTGAACTTACTCTGGGGAGTGAAAGCTTTCTATTATGATAGATACGTTTCAACGGACGAGACCATTGAGGATGTGAACCAAATTGCCTGCAAAAAAGGATTTTTGGATGTTGGGGATATGCTCATCAGCCTTGCTGCTATGCCCATTAAAGATAAGGGGATGGTGAACACGTTGAGAGTTACCGAAATAGAAACCTGTAGTTTTTAATTGGGAGTAAAGAATCAAGCAACTTTCTTCTCAAAAGCAATGAAATTGACCACTTTTCCCGATTTATTGTAGACCGGAGCTCCTTTTATCCAACATTTGTATGGAGCGCCATCTTTGCTATAATTGGTCAACACAACCTCGAACGGAGAAAGGGATTTAACGGCTTTTGAAACTTTTTTGGAAGTTTCCTTGCACGTATCCTTGCCCTGAAAAAGTTTAGGAGTTTTCCCAATAACCTCTTGCGGTCTATACCCATTCATCAAACGCATATTTTGTGTGGCATAAACGATGTTGAGGTTCTCATCTGTAACCACGACAACATGTTCTTTGTCCAGAATTTCTTCTTGAAAGGGAATATCACCTTGCCAATTTCCACTGTTGGCCAAATGATTTAGATTCTTTGTGTCATGCAAGTTTTCACATACCCTGTTGAAACGCTGGGCATAAAATTCCACTGAGCAAATAGGAAGTGCTGAAAAGCTCCTCTTACCATGAAAATGGTTCACTGCCTCTTCATAAAATCGTATCTTTTCCATACCCAATACTATGAAAACTCAAAAAACTGGACAAGATATTAACAGTCTTGTTTAAAACTTAGGGGGTAAGAGGTACAAATAAGTGGTGTAAGCATCAACAAACGAAACGGACTAAGTGTGGAAATAGTGGTAATCTTTAGGGAAATATAAGTTAGTTTCAATGGTATGAGGCACCAATTTAAGGATAGTAAGCTAGGATCTATTTTAGGTTTTACAGACGATATAGCCGCAGATGAAAACCGATTTGCCATTACAACGAATACCATTAAATTTTTATGGAATAGAAATGATATGCCCATAACTTTTATGGTTGATGGCATTGAAGTTGGGCTTAAACCGAACCAATTGGCGACCATAACCAATTTACATGTTGTCTCGTTTGCCCAAATGAAACTGCCTCTGTCAGCCATTTTGTTCAACAAAGAGTTTTATTGTGTTTTTGACCATGACAGCGAGGTCTCATGCAATGGCATCCTTTTTTATGGAACCCAAGACCTACCAATCATTACCATTCCTGAACATCAATTAACAAGATTCAACCTTTTGTTTGACATTTTTGTTGAGGAATTTGCCACACCTGATAATATTCAAGGAGACATGCTGCGGATGCTTCTAAAAAGATTGATTATTATGAGCACGCGTTTGGCCAAGGAACAGCTTATCGTAAAAACCTTGGACAATGATCAGATTGACATCGTACGAAAATTCAATTTTCTTGTGGACCGTCACTACAAGACGAAAAGAAGAGTGAGTGATTATGCCGAAATGATGTTTAAATCACCAAAGACACTTTCCAATTTATTTGCAACCTACAATCAAAAAACGCCTCAGCAAATAATTATGGAGCGTATTGCCTTGGAGGCAAAACGGCTCATGAACTATACAGACAAGCAAAACCAAGAAATTGCCTATGAATTGGGATTCAATGATCCTGCGCATTTCAGTAAGTTCTTCAAAAAAATGTACCAAGTTAGCCCTACGGCGTATAGAGAAAAGCTCGCTCTTATCACTTAAAGGAAACTTGGACAAGTCATCGGGAAATCCTTCCTAACACCCACCTCTCCTTTCAACGCATCTTTGCCCTGTAATTTAAAACGAAGTAAAGATGAAACGAATAGAAAAATCCATTTTTAGTTTAATAGAGGTTTTTAGGTTTACCCCAAAAACAGCTTCGAACACGCTTATCGCATCCAATCATTGTGAGCAAAAGTATCACCACGATTTCTACTGTGATGCTGAGAAACCCTTTATAGTAAAAAAATAATTGCTTAATAACATAAATAGAAATAGATCATGAGCACATTAAATGTACCTAAAAGAGAAGAAGTAAGTACTGGCAACCAGGTAATTTTTGACAATCTGGAAAAAGCAGTTGGCTTTGTTCCCAACCTCTATGCCACCTATGCCCATTCAGAAAATGCATTGGGCAATTACCTAAATTTTGCCAACGCCAAAACGTCTTTAAAGGCCAAGGAAAAAGAAGTGGTTAACCTGGCGGTCAGCGAAGTTAATGGTTGTCTGTATTGTTTATCTGCCCACACAGCAATTGCAAAGATGAATGGTTTCAACGATGAGCAAATTATGGAACTAAGAGCTGGAGAAGCTTCTTTTGACCCCAAGCTTGACGCTTTGGCCCGCTTAGCTAGAAACATCACCGAAAATCGAGGGACGACGGATGCCGTTGTCTTGGAAAACTTCTTTAAAACTGGTTGGACCAAAGAGAACTTGATTGACACCATTGTATTGGTGGGTGACAAGACCATCTCCAACTATATCAACAATACCGCCGATACACCAATCGATTTTCCAGTAGCACAACCTTTGGAAACAGAAGTAGTTTAAATCAATTTAATAAAAATCAAACAGAGAAAAATGAAAAAAGCAATTGCAAGTTTAGTGTTTGTTTTTGGAGCTGTTTTTATGATGAGCGGCCAGGATTCCATGATAGACAAATCCGTTAAAACCATTAGTCTGGAACAAGTTCCGGGAGAATTTACCCAGAAGACACTTACAGTATTCCCAGGGACCTACATTTTTGAAATAGCAAATAATGGTGTAGACCATAATATAGGATTTGTTTTGGTCAAAAAAGGAGAGGATGTGAGCAAACCTGAAAACCACATTCAGACTGCTTACGTCACCGCACCGGTATCGACCAACAAAAAGCAAACATCCAAACCTACCGTATTGGCTGAGGGAGAGTATGTGTATTTCTGTCCTTTAAATCCAACAAGTACGGATAACACATTGATTGTCAAATAAAAGACGAGATTTTCGACAATTTATTTAGGGCCCCATCAATCGATGGGGTTCATTTTACCTTGGCACCAGCAAACAAGGATGGAGCTATGCTCTTGGCCAAGTAAATGGGCCAATCATTTTTGAACAGATGACTTTCCATAATAGCACCCTCAAAAAGAAGATAGAGCCCTCCTGAGATTTTTTCAATCTCCGCTTTTGACACATTTTCAATATTCTCACTTACCACTTCTCCCAAAAACAGTAGAAACTCTTTCTTTTGTTTTCGAAGTACAAGTAATATTCTTGTTTGTTTAGGAGAAAGCTCACCCAATAACCGCAATCCCCAACCGCCAAAAAAAGTATCGGAGCGATAAAGGTCTTGCAGAAAGTCGAACACTGCCAAGAGTTGGTTTCGGCCGCTTTTTCTTCGGCCAACATAATCTTTAAGATTTTGGATAAATACTTCATGTCTTTGCTCCAAATAGGCTATACAAAGATCTTCTTTGGATTTAAAATGGCTATAAAGCGTGGCCTTGGCAATATCACACTTGGCTATAATCTCATTGATACCAGTTGCGTTGTACCCTTGGGAATAGAAAAGATTACCTGCGGTGGTTATTATGTGTCGATGTAATTCAGGACGTTGCATTGGCAACAAAGTAAAAAGAAATTCTGGGCTGGACAATAGAACTTCAGACTAAAAATCAAACTGCAATTGGACCGATATGGTCTCTTCCTGGGACTTTTCTTCTTTCTTCTCCGCGTTAAGATTGGCTAAGGAAATGCCAAGCAACCGGACAGAATTTTGTAACGGGGACTGGTATAGCAACTCTTTTGCGGTTTCAAGAATCAGGTCTTTTTGCCCGATAAAATAGGGAAGCGTTTTGCTTCGGGTTTGAAGGGTAAAATCGCTATATTTTATTTTTAGGGTAATGGTTTTACCTGAAATATTGGATTTCTGAAGCCGTCTTTCCAGTTCAGCAGCTATATTCTCAAGCTTATCCAGCATAAAGATTTCACTGCTCAAATTTTCAGAAAACGTTCGCTCTGCGCCCACCGATTTGGGAACGCGATGGGGCTTGACAGGACTATTGTGGATGCCGCGTACCACATAATAATAGTACTTGCCACTTTTGCCGAATGTTTCTTCCAAGAATTCCAGCGATTTTTTTTTAAGGTCTTTACCTGTAAAAATTCCGAGCTTGTACATCTTTTCCGCAGTCACCTTGCCAACACCATAGAATTTTCTAATGTCCAATTCTTCCAAAAATGAAATCACCGCTTCTGGGTTCACCGTTTTTTGTCCATTGGGTTTGTTGTAATCACTGGCTACCTTTGCAATGAACTTGTTAATGGATATGCCAGCGGAGGCGGTCAACCCTGTGCTATCAAAAATTTTTTGTCGGATTTCTTGCGCTATCAAGGTTGCGGATGGATTTCCTTTTTTGTTCTCTGTGACATCCAAATAGGCCTCATCCAACGAAAGCGGCTCAACCAAATCGGTGTATTCAAAAAAAATGTTTCTGATGCTGTTTGAAACCTCTTTATAGCGATCAAATCGTGGCTTCACAAAAACCAGATCAGGACAATTTCTTTTGGCAATGTATCCGGCCATGGCACTGCGAACCCCAAATTTTCTTGCTTCGTAGCTGGCAGCAGAGACCACACCCCTTTTAGAACCACCACCCACAGCAATGGGCTTTCCCTTCAACTCAGGATTGTCATGCTGCTCCACCGATGCATAAAAAGCATCCATATCTACATGAATTATTTTTCTCAAGGGAAAATCGAAGTCCATACTCAAATTTAAGGTATATTTAGTTTGATGGAAACGCATAAAAAAATCGCGATTGTTCTTGGAGCGACGGGCCTTGTTGGTGGATTGCTGCTGGATATGCTACTACAGGATGAGCGCTATTCTAAAGTGGTAGTTTTTTCTCGTCGTGATTTCCCGGTTGAGCATCCTAAATTGGAAAAGAAAATAGGGAACCTGTTGAACTTACAAACGTTTGTAGAGGATTTCAAGGCCGATGAGGTGTATTGTTGTATCGGGACCACTAAGTCCAAAACTCCAAACGATACAAGGTACAGGGAAATAGATTATGGCATACCCGTCGAAGCTGCTGAGTTGAGCCAAAGCAATGGCGTTTCAACGTTTATCGTAATTTCTGCGCTAGGTGCCAATGACAAGAGTTCCATTTTCTATAATAGGATAAAGGGAGAAATGGAACGGGATGTGTTACGTGTAGGAATTCCCAAAACCCATATCGTACAACCATCCCTGATTGGTGGAGAACGGAATGAAAAACGATCAGGGGAGCTATTCTTCAAAAAACTGATGAGCGCGATTGAGTTTTTATTGATTGGCCCGTTAAAGCGGTATAGGGTCATTGAACCTGAAAGCATAGCAAAAGCAATGATTTGGTTGGCGAACAATCCATATGAAGAAAAACGGATTCCCTCAGTAAAATTGGAAATATTGGCGAAAAATGGAACATCTTGAAATTGAACGCAAGTTCTTGGTAGCATCCAATACTTATAAAGAACAAGCCACTTCACAAATCCGCATTGTACAAGGTTTTCTGAACACACATCCAGACAGGACCGTGCGTGTACGAATCAAGGGAAACAAAGGATTTTTGGCAGTAAAAGGCACCAGCAATGAAACCGGGACCACCCGTTTTGAGTGGGAGACAGAAATAAGTATAAATGAGGCCACAAATCTTATTGATTTATGTGAAGGGGCCATTCTGGAAAAGATGCGATATGAGATTCCTTTAGGGGCACACACTTTTGAAGTGGATGAATTTTTTGGAGAGAACAAAGGCCTTGTCATGGCCGAAGTAGAACTCAATCATGAAGACGAAGTTTTTAAAAAGCCAGATTGGTTGGGCAAAGAGGTTACAGGAGATATTAGATACTACAACTCACAGCTTAGCAAAAATCCCTTTAATACATGGTAAGGCAAGGGAACAAGAAACAACAAGTATTAAATGGACTGGCATTTTTATCAGGCGTCCTGGCCATCTATTTTGAACTTAGGGATAATACGTCGCTCTTTACTGTTTTTAAACCTTTGACCACCATCATAATATTATCACTGTTGTTTTTAGCTCCAAAAAATGGAGATATAAAACTCCGCAATACTGTTTTGGCAGCTTTAATTTTTTGCTTGATGGGCGACATCTTGCTGCTGTGGGAAACCTATTTCGTTCTTGGATTAGCCTCTTTTTTGATGGCGCATATATTTTTCACCACCGCTTTTATAAGATTGGAAGGTTTTCAATTCAAGGGCTTATCGCTTTTTGTGCTCTTAGCCATCGGCTTAGGGGTATTTTTCTGGCTAAAACCAGATTTGGAAAAGTTGCTATTGCCCGTGGGCATTTACATTTTGGTAATTGTCTTCATGGCATGGCAGGGAACTAGTCTATACTTTGCAAGAAATAAAAAGAACTACGCACGGATTGGTATAGCAGTTTTGTTGTTTATGTTTTCAGACACCTTGATTGCCATTGATAAATTTAAAGTGCCATTTCGTTGGTCAGGACCCGTAATTTTGGGCACCTACTGGGTAAGTATTGGGCTTATTACCAATGCAATGTTAAATGGGGTCACCCAAAACAAAGAGGTAATTATCAATCCAGTTTTTGTTCAAGAGCAATAATTGTATTAAGAAGTACATTGGCTCCATTGGCCATATCCTTGGCAGATGTAAATTCTTTTGGCGAGTGACTTATTCCTCCCTTACTGGGCACAAAAATCATTCCTGTAGGTGCTACTCTTGCCATGTCCTGGGCATCGTGCCCGGCGCCACTCGGCATATATTTAAAGGATAGGCCTAGTTCTTTGGAAACGGCTTCAATCTCTTTTTGAATTTTTGGATGCGTCAATGCGGGTTCGGCTGTGGTGTCCAAAGCATTGAATTCAATCTTCACATTACTTTCTTCGGCTATCTTTTCAGCTTCGGCTTTTATGGCCTGATATACTTTTTCAATGATTTCGGAGGATAAATCTCGGATTTCAAGGCTGGTAACTACCTTTCCGGGAATTACATTTGGTGCTCCTGGCTCGGCCTTAATGCGCCCAACTGTACCCACTTGACTTCCTTCGAAACTGTTGGTAACCTCATTCACGACCACTATGAATTTTGAAGCTGCGAGCAGCGCATCCTGTCTTGCGTTCATTGGTGTGGTACCGGCATGATTAGAAAATCCTGTGAAGACCACATCCCACCATTTCAATCCCACGATACCTTCTACAATCCCGACATTCAGTTTTTCCTTTTCTAAAATACCACCTTGTTCAATATGAAGTTCTAAAAAGGCGGCCATACTGTCCTTATTCCGGACCACTTCGGCAATTTTGGTGGTGTCGCCTCCGATGCGCATAATTCCCTCACCCATAGAATACCCAGTGGAATTGACCACTTTAAAGGCTGCTTTTCCCAAATTCCCGGACATGGCCCTGCTTCCCATAACGCCCCCTTCTTCATTGGGAAAAATGATGACTTCCAGTGGATGAGCGGTCTCCATATTGTTCTCATTCAAAGTATGAATCACCTCCAAGGCAGCCATGGAACCAACACAGCCGTCGTAATTGCCACCATTGGGCACACGGTCGATGTGGGAACCGAAAGAAATTGGCTTTTTGGAGCTGTCCGTTCCGCTTCTACGCCCTATTATGTTCCCAGCAAAATCGATTTGCACCTCCATATTCATATCCTTCATGGTTTTTACCACCCAATCCCTGGCAGCAATATCCGCATCGCTAAAGGCCACACGCTCTGTTTCTCCATTCTCTTGCATACCGAATTGGGCAAGATCAAAAATCCGTTTTTCCAAGCGATCTTGATTAACTTTGAATGTATTCTTCTGTGAAAGAACAACAGTATGTCCAAACAGGATGAGAATAAGGATTATCCTAAAAATCATAGTAATAGCATTGGTTGATGTTGGTTCAGAAAGATAAGGATTTTACTTCTGAATAAATGGGGCTTACCAAGCTCAATTTTTTTTAGAAAGACGACTTGAACTGCTCCAGGAACCGCAAATCATTTTCACTCAAAAGGCGAATGTCCGAAATTTGGTGCAGCAAAAGGGCAATACGGTCTATACCCATGCCGAAAGCGAAACCAGAATAAACATCAGGGTCTATGTTGCAGTTTTTAAGGACGTTGGGGTCCACCATACCACATCCCATAATTTCCAACCAACCTGTTCCTTTGGTCATGCGGTAGTCGGTTTCAGTTTCCAATCCCCAATACACATCTACTTCTGCACTGGGCTCCGTGAAAGGGAAATAGGAAGGACGAAGGCGAATCTTGGATTTCCCAAACATCTCTGACGTGAAATACTGTAACGTTTGCTTTAAATCGGCAAAAGAAACGTTTTTATCCACATACAATCCCTCTACCTGATGGAAGAAACAATGAGAGCGTGCTGATATGGCTTCATTTCGATAAACCCTTCCCGGAGATATGGTTCGGATTGGAGGTTTGTTGTTTTCCATATAGCGTACCTGCACAGATGAGGTGTGCGTCCTTAATAAAATATCAGGATCGGTCTGGATGAAAAAAGTATCCTGCATATCTCTAGCCGGATGGTATTCCGGAAGGTTCAATGCGGTGAAGTTATGCCAGTCATCTTCAATTTCAGGCCCTTCGGAAACGTTGAACCCTATTCTGGAAAAAATATCGATAATTTGGTTCTTCACTATTGAAATGGGGTGTCTTGCACCAATCTCAATAGGTTCGCCAGGACGGGTTAAATCACCATACTTACCGGTGGACTCTGCTTGATTTTCCAAAACAGCTTTCAGTGCGTTCACTTTTTCCGTAGCCTCACTTTTTAATTGATTCACTACTTGCCCAAATTCTTTTTTCTGTTCGTTCGGAACGTTTTTAAATTCGGCAAAGAACTCATTCAAGAGGCCTTTTTTCCCCAAATATTTAATTCGGAAAGCCTCTATCTCATCTTTGGAAGTGGAAGTGAATTTCTTAATTTCTTCCAAATGTTCTTTAATGGTCTCAATCATGGCAGGCTTAATTGGCCGACAAATTTAACAAATTGTCCTCGAATATATAAGCTATCAGGAAATGAACCTCAATTCCATCAAATAAATACCAAAGCCAATGGGTTTTTATGTGAAACAGATTTTGTGACTTTGTATATGCGAAGACCGCGATAGACCAATAGAATTAGGAAAATCAGGTTGCTACGGATGTTAAACGATTCAACAGGCAGTCTTTTTTTAAAGGTTTCTAAGTAAACGGGTCCCTAATACCCTGGGAATCATATTAAGATTGGTAGGGTTTAAGCTTGGCTAGTTTAGTATCAATCGTGATATATGTCTTCAACATTTTCTTCCAACCAAAGCAAACAGCTATCAAAATCTTCAAAAATATGTTCCTCCGGAATAAGGTCGGGAATGATATCGATACGTTCCATCATATACCTTGGCTGATCTAGAATATCAACCAAAATTACGGTCACATTTTTCTTGATAAGATCCTGAAGCACATCTTCCATGGCATATAGGCCTGTTTGGTCCATGTACTGCATTCTTCCCAAACGGATGACCACAGTTGTTGCAGTGTCTGGAATCTGCTCGGCCAGTTGTTGGAACTCATTGGTGGAACCAAAAAAGAGTGGTCCTTTAACGTGCTTTATGAAGACTTCTTCCTGCAACTCTGTGGGGAAGTCTTTTTCGTCAGCCCAAGGTTTTTCGCGTTTTAGCGGCTTTACATCGGACCGTTTTGCGGTAAGATCTCCCATTTTCTTCATGAACATTAGGGAAGCAAAGACCAATCCAATACCTACGGCATAAACCAAGTTCCAAATGGATGAAAGAATCATCACGGACAACATGATGAGCACCTCCGAGCTGAGCTCAACAGGCCCCAATTTAATATCCTTGGGGAGGTAAGGTATAGCTTTCAATCCTTTATAGTCCATAACCCCTATACCCACTGTAACAAGAATACCGGCCAAAACTGCAGCTGGAATTTGTGAAGCCACTGGCCCCAACGCCAATAGAATCACCAACAAAAGAACACCGGCAATCATCCCAGAGAGCCTGGTTTTTCCACCGGAGTTAATATTCACCACGGTTCGTATGGTGGCCCCGGCCCCGGGAATACCTCCAAATATGGCAGCGATGCTATTCCCAATTCCTTGACCTACAAGTTCTTTATTGGGTTTGTGCTTGGTTTGAGTCATGTTGTCAGCAACAACAGATGTCAACAGAGAATCTATGGCACCGAGCAACGCCAAAGTGAGTGCTGTAAAAACATAGGGTGTTATAGAGCTTACACTGAAACCAGTGAAAATTTCCAAATATGGTATGGGAAGCCCAGTTGGAATTTCCTCAATGGGACGGTAATTTAAACCAAAACCATATGCAACCCCGGATACAACGACCAATGCAACCAGAGTACTGGGAACTGCTTTGGTAATGCGCTTAAACCCATATATGATAAAGATTGTACATAAGGCCAAAGTCAATTCCAACCAATTTATATTTTTTAAGGCCCGAGATAGCACCTTGAAGGTTCCAACGACACCAGAAGCCTCTTTAGCCGCAAGGGTTTTGGCTTCTTTCAACATATCGGCCTCGGTTATTCTGCTTGCTCTTTTAATGGTTTCCTCAAAGTCTTCCAAAACCAAAATGCCTTCACCAGCTTCTTCTCTAAGGATGTTCTCCAGAATCTCTTCCTCCGCATCTGCCATGAATTGGCTCACGTACGCTTCATCTTCTTTTGGATAGTAACCTACTGCTGGTAGAAGCTGAGTAACCAAAATAATGACTCCAATGGCCGTCATAAATCCGGAAACGACGGGGTAGGGAATGTACTTTATATACTTTCCAAGGCCAATGAGCCCAAGACCGATCTGAATGAAACCAGCCAACAGGAATATTGTTAGAATGGCCGGAAGTGCTTTGTTGATATCACCATCATTGATGGCCACAATACCAGCAATCACCACCATGCTAACTGCGGTCATGGGAGCCGTGGGCCCTGAAATCTGTGTATTTGTACCGCCGAACAGAGCTGCAAAAAAACTAATAAAAATGGCCCCATACAAACCTGCACTGGGGCCCAATCCTGAACTGACACCAAAAGCGAGGGCCAAGGGCAAGGCGACAATTCCTGCCGTAATTCCTCCAAAAAGGTCCCCTTTTAAATGTCTAAACATAGTCAGGTGCTAGTGTCGGGTTAAGATAGCAATTTTAAAAAACTAAGATAGGCCAACAAAGTGTTAAACATTGGCCTATCTCAACGTTACAGGGTTGGTGGTCATGCAAAATGTACCTGCCCACTGGCAATGTCGTACATAGCCCCTACAATCTTAATTTCTCCGTTGTCCTCCATTTCTTTTAGAACCACGCTTTGACTTCTTATGTTCTCAATGGTCATTTCCACGTTTTTCATGGCCACCGCATCCACAAATTCAAGATTTTGTGAGGTACGCAAAGACTCGTCCTTGGGTTCTTTTGTGGCATAAACTGCAGGCTCAATCTTGTTGATGAGCATAGTAAGGTTTCCTAAGCGGGCATGGTCGCATGCTCCTTTTACAGCTCCACAGGAGGTGTGCCCCAAAACCACAACCAATTTTGTGCCTGCAAGTTTGCATGCAAATTCCATGCTTCCCAAAATGTCTTGATTTACAAAGTTGCCAGCTATACGTATGCTGAAAATATCCCCCATGCCCTGATCAAAAATCAGCTCGGAGGAGACGCGGGAATCTATGCAACTGAGCACAGTAGCAAATGGATACTGCCCATCTTTGGTTTCCTGCACTTGTTGTAAAAGATTCCTGTCGGCCCTTTTGTTTTCTTGAAAACGCTGATTGCCCTCCATTAAGGTTTGAATGGCCTTATCTGGTGTCATGGCGGCTTGTGTTTCTTTTGTATGTGCTTTCATTGGTTTGTTATTACGATTTATTTTTTTGGGTTTAGCCTGAAAAATTCAAGATAACTTTCCGGGTTCTCAACAACACCCCTTTCGGAAATCAGTTTAATATCAAGATTTTTGTTTTTCGCCTTTTCAGAGAAGTCATCCAGAATCTCAATAATGTCGTTATCCAAATATCGGGTTTTCCTAACATCCAACTCAAGATAGGAGTTTTCAGGGATACTGTCCAATTCTTTAAGAATAGCTCCTTTGTTAAAGAAAGTAACCTCTTCAGCCAAGGTCATTTTTATCTTGTGCGCTCCATTGCTTTTATCTTCAATATGCAAAAAATGGGAATTCTGGTAGCTTTTGATAAGAATTACCACAATGCCCACACCTAGACCTAGTCCGATGCCCACCAAAAGATCCGTGAAGACTATTCCAAGAACAGTCACGACAAAGGGAATAAATTGCTTCCATCCCAACCCATACATGGTTACAAACAGTTTGGGTTTGGCCAGCTTATAGCCTACAATAAAAAGAATTGCAGCTAGGACTGATAAAGGAATCATGTTCAGTAATCTTGGGATGAGCATTACCGAAACCAAAAGAAAAAAACCGTGGATAATGGCTGAAGCCTTTGTTCTTCCCCCTGATTGTATATTGGCTGAGCTTCTTACAATCACCTGGGTCACGGGCAAACCACCCAAAAGTCCTGAAACACTGTTTCCGACTCCCTGTGCCAGTAGTTCACGATTGGTAGGGGTAGTTCTTTTGTAGGGGTCCAATTTATCAGTGGCCTCTACACACAACAAGGTTTCCAAACTGGCTACCAAAGCAATGGTGAAGGCGGTAATCCAAATTTCCGATTTTCCTATCACTGCAAAATTGGGAAAGGTCAAAAGGCCTTTTAGGGACTCGAAACTTTCAGGAATAGGCACACTTACAAGATGATCGCTGGAGATGGACCACGTCGGATTTTCCTTTGTGAGCACAAAATATAAAATACCGAAAACAACAGCGACCAAAGGGCCTTGTACCAGCTTAAATATTTTGGATTTTTTGATAAGAACCTTATCCCAGAGAATAAGAATTGACAAAGCAATTACGGCGATAACAGTTGCACCAGGACTTACATAATTGAAGGTGTTGACGATTTCACTAAACGTATTCTCCCCATCAACCTGAAAGAAAGCAAAGTCTCCTTCCGGATCAGCGTCATAACCAAAGAAATGAGGAATTTGTTTTAGGATTATAATAATTCCGATGCCCGTTAGCATTCCTTTAATTACAGACGACGGAAAGTAATAGGCAATAACACCGGCTTTCAAAATGCTGAACAGAATCTGGATCAATCCACCAAGCACAACGGCCACAAGGAAGTTTTCGAAACCTCCCAAAGTACCGATGGCGGTGAGTACGATGGCGGCCAGTCCTGCAGCTGGACCACTAACGCCAATCTGGGAACCGCTCAGGGAACCTACAATGATTCCGCCGACAATCCCTGCTATAAGACCTGAGAACAAAGGTGCTCCACTGGCTAAGGCAATGCCCAAGCAAAGCGGGAGTGCCACAAAGAACACTACAATACTTGCGGGCAAGTCGTTTTTAATATATCTGAACATAATGATTATAATTGTTTGGATTCTCGCCAGGAAAAAGACGAGAATGGTTTGCAGTTAGTGTTGATAAATCAGTAAGGATTAACTACAAATTCGTGGAGGTGGAACAAGAATGTCCAAGTTATAATCCAACAGTGAAAATAAGTACTCGGTAGTATTTATTTTTTTCTCTTTGGAAACCATTTTGTGGGATTCAACATAATCACTTAAAAAGAGGTCTTTTTCATCCAATTTTTTTTCGGCTTCCTTTTCATTGTTTTTTTCCTCTTCCTCAGGTGACAGTATAATCGCTGCGCATAAATCTTTGTCAAAAAGAGACATAACCGGTGGAGCCAATAAGAAGGTTATCAGCAAAGAAGCAATAATTGGCAATGAAATGGCTTTGAGCACGGTCTAGATTTTCGTAAATGTAATAGTAAAGCTATTGTTTTTTGTTAAATATAAACTAAAAGTCCTTCAATAGCTTGAAGTTGTCGCTCTTTAACCAGCCTGTTTGTCCGTCAGCAATTTTTATTTTACTCCAATCGTCCAATTTGTCCAATACATTGACCTTGGTTCCTTCATGTAGAGTAAAAACGATTTCACTTTGTTTATTGGGTTCAGAGGAGATTTTTACTTCTTTGGTATAGATGATTGCAGGATTGTTGTTCTTAAATTCCTGATGCTGTAAATAGGCCATCAAAACACAAATGGCTCCTGCAATAAGACAGAACATGCTTGCAATAAAAGCAATTCTCTTTTGGTTGGCGACCCGCAGAAAGAAATAGCTTAAATAGCCAAGCACAAATAAAAATATCAAGGCGACAGCTATGTAGGCCCATTGATCAAAGGAAAACAGGTTCACTACTTTGCCATACATCTGCGCTATTTCGGTTCTTGGAATTTCTTCAATGGCGTCCAATCTCATGTTCCGGGCATAGGACAAGTTGTTCAAAATTTCACCATCATTGGGCTTCAGGAGCAATGCCTTTTCATAATAATAGATGCTTGGGCCTATTGCATTCAGTTTGTAATGACAGTTGCCCAAATTAAAATATAGGGCCGCAGAATGTTGGCCATTGTCAAGTATCTGCTGATACTGTTCTATTGCTTTGGAATACTCCCCATTGTTATAATACTCGGTCGCCTTGTCAAAGAATTTACCGTTTTGGGAAAATCCAAAAAATATGGAAAACAGCAGTACAATGTTCAATAGTATCTTTTTGGGAATCATAATTGCTTGTCCAAGTTAGATATGACTTCACTGGCTTTTTCATAATCGTTCTGCATTTGTACATCAGAGAATGGACTATAACGGGCCATTTCACAGCTTTTCAGTAAATCAATGAAACCATCCACATCCGAAGCCCCCACATTTTTGTCACTCAGTATTTTGGTTATTTTTTCCTTGCTGAATTCAGAGGTTTCAATCTTCAATTTAGCTTTCAAGTAGTTATGCAGCCCTTTTTCCAGAGCTACATAAAATGCCTCCTTGTTGCCTAGCTCTCTTTTTGAGGTAGAAAGATACTTTTTAGCAAGTTTGTTGGCCTTTTTTATTTTGTTGCCTTCAATATCACTGGCGATTGCTTCTCGTTTTTTAAAGGAGAAAACAGCTATTGGGATAAGCAGTAAGGGGGCAAAAAGCAGTATATAAAATGTTTTTGAGCCAAAAAAGTAATCTGTTCCGATATTGGTTAGACTGGGTTTGATCTTAATGAAATGAAACTGCTTTCCTGTGGGAATCACCAATTGTTTGTTGGGTGAACCAACCAGTGCATTGTCGGACGAAGACCCAACGGGACCATCCAGAACCTCAATATTTATTTCCTCAGAATCAAGGGTAACGTATTTTCCTGTCTTAGGGTTAAAATAACTAAAGGAAATGCTTGGAATGGGATATTTTCCGCGGAAAGAGGGCACTATGGTGTAATTGTTGGACACCTTCCCTTCCATGCCAGAGGTATAGGTGGTCACTTTCTCTTCGTATTCCGGTTCATACACCTCTAGGGCACTTGGAAGTTCAGGTTCTGGTAATTGAAATAGTTTTAGGTTTCCCTTTCCAGAAACTTCTACGATGGCCTGAAGGGATTCAGCTGCATTGAGTTGTTTTTTGCTGGCGGTAACTGAGAACTCAAAATCACCCACAGCACCGCCAAAGTTTGCCGGTTTTCCTGCTTCAGGTAAGGGTTTCACGTTAATGGTTCTTCTTCCTGCGGAAACAGTTTTGGTGGTTTGGGTATAAATGCGGCCTCCAAAGAAATCCCTACGATTTGTGGGCACATCCACAAAAATTTCCAGAGAGAGCGGTTCAATCTCCAACTTGCCAGGCTTCTGCGGGTAAAGTACCACCCTTTTCAATATCACGTAGCGATATGGTTTTCCTTGAAAGGTACCATTTTGGGCGGTATGCTTCGTAACCGGAATGTCTTGGCTCCAAAAATTGTTGTACGTTGGATTGTCCAAGGGGCGATAGTTGGTGACACTTATATTTGGACTTACATAGAGCTTATAGATCACCGTCACCGCTTCGTTTAGGTACGGGTTGCCTTTGGAAACTTCAGCCACCAAATGAAGGTTTTCGTCTGCGACATCATCCACGGTTTTTTCCGAATTTGGTTTGTCCACAGCTGCAGTAATTTCAACAGTCTTTGGCAGGGTTTTATAGGTTTCTCCTGCTATTTCAATGGTGGCCTGCTTTATGGTGAACTTTCCTCTGGATGTAGGTACCAGTATGTAGGAATAGGTTTTGGAAAAACTTCTTTTGCCATTGACCCATGAAGAACTTATGGATTGCGATGGGCCCATTACGACCTTAAAGCCTTCAAAAGAGGGAGGGTTGAAATTATCACCATCCTTGTTCATGGTAAAGTCCACCCTTAATCGCTCATTGATTCCCAACCTTTCCTTGCTCAGTTTCATTTCAAAGGAAACCTCGTCTTCCTGGGCGTGGCAAGAGAGCCCAACGATGAGGGCCAAACACAATGAAAACAATAAATTACCTTTCACCCCCTGCATCACCAATCCTTTTCGTTCTTAATTTTTTTGCCCCGAACTTTTCGCGCCTCCATCTTTTCCTGCACCTTTTTTTCCTCATTTTGCATGGCTTCTAGCAGGTTCTGTATTTGTTGCTTGGAAAGTTGATTAGGTCTGGGTTGTTGTTTTTGTTCTTCAGGCCTACTGCCTTCATTGGGTTTCTTTTCCTGCTCCTTTTTCTCATCACCATCACCTTTTTGGTTTTCTTCAGGCTTATCTTCTCCATTTTCGCCATCGTCTCCCTGATCTTTATTCTCACCTTCATTTTGCTCTCCTTCATCCTGGTTTTGATTGTCCCCACCATCGTTCTGATCTTGATTTTGGTCTTTTTGATCTTGCTGGTCTTTGTTGTCGTCACCGCCCTGGTTGTCATCATTTTTTTGCTCATCCTGTTCTTTTTCCAACATTTTCTTGGCAAGGGCTAAGTTGTATCTGGTCTCATCGTCATTGGGATTGTTTCGAAGCGCCTCTTTGTAGGCCTCAACTGCCTTTAGGTACTCTTTGTTCTTCATGAACACATTGCCCATATTGTGGTAGGCTTTGTGCTTTTCAGGTTTTTCTTCGGCCACTTCCCCGGCTTGTTTGAATCGTCCAAAAGCTTCCCCGTAACTTTCCCTGTTGTAGTAAGCATTTCCGAGATTAAAGGGAGCTACAGCATTTTGTTTGCTTTTGGATATAGCCTTTCTGTACGTGGCCTCGGCAGATGTAAAATCGTTCGTGGTCAACTCATTGTTAGCTTCCCAGGTTAATTCTGTTGAGTTTTTGAGCGCCTTTTTGGCTTGCTCATCCAAAGGGTTTTCCTGGGCCTTCACGACAAGACCAAGCGCCAGTAGAAATCCAAAAAACAATCTTATCCTATTCATGTCCATTTTCATTAAAAAGATTCAGTTTCTTCAGCCATTGGGTTTTCCTGTCCAGGAGAAAGACATCCAAAAATAAAAATAAAAAGCCCAGACCGAGGAACCATTGAAATTGGTCCTTGTACTCGGCAAACTGTTTGGCCTCAAATTCTTTTTTGTCCATCTGGTTCAATTGTTCCTTGATGTATTCCACGGCTTTCTCCGTGTTGGTGCCATCAATGTATTCTCCATTCCCTTCCTCCGCAATTTCCAACAACACATTTTCATTTAGACGTGTAATGACCACTTCACCTTGGTTATCTTTCTTTAAACTTTCCACCACACCATTTCTTTTTAAAGGAATAGGGGCACCCTTTGCTTTACCTACGCCAATGGTAAACACTCTAATGCCATTTTGAATGGCAAGATCAACAGCGTCTATGGTTGACCTTTCTGAGTGGTCCTCCCCATCAGAGATGATAAAAAGAACGCGATTGGTCTGTTCGGCATCATCGTAATAGGTGCTTGCCAGTTCTATGGCAGCATCGATAGCGGTGCCTTGTGATGAAAGCATGTCGGTGTTCATGCTTTGTAAAAACATTTTCGCTGCCCCGTAATCTGTGGTAATGGGCAACTGGGGATACGCCTGTCCGGCATAGGCTATAATGCCGATTCGGTCGCTGGCCAATTGGTTAATGATTTCCGAGACCAATCTTTTGGCCTTTTCCAATCGATTGGGAGCGATATCCTCGGCGAGCATACTTTTAGAAACGTCAACAGCAAATACGATATCAACTCCTTCGCGTTTTACCGTCTCCAATTTGGTGCCGATTTTGGGATTTACCAAACCTATGATCAGGAAGGTAACTCCTATGAGAAAGAAAATCAATTTTAAGGCGGATTTGAAGCTGGATTTATTGGGAGCCAAACGCCGTAATAATTTTAAACTGGAAAATTGCCGTTGGGTTTTTCTTTTCCAAACTTGAAGAAACAAAAAGGCCAGGACCATTATTGGAATAATGGACAAGAGGTAGAAATATATTTTTTCGTCAAACTGGATCATACTCTAAATAAAACTTTTGAAAACAGAGTTGCGCAACCCCCATTCCAGTAACAGCAAAGCCCCTGCCAAAAGAATCAACGGTCTAAACTTTTCTTCGTATTTGTAGTATTTAAATTCCTCAATCTCCGTTTTTTCCAACTTGTTGATTTCGTCATAAATCTCTTCCAACTTTTCGTTGTCGGTAGCCCTAAAGTATTTTCCTCCCGTAGCCTTGGCAATTTCCTTTAAAAGTGCTTCGTCAATTTCTACTTGGCGCATGCCATATCTAAAGGTGCCGTCCCGATTATACGCAATAGGGGATAGGGCATTCCCATTGGTTCCCAATCCAATGGTATAGGTCTTTATTCCGAATTCCACAGCAAGGTCGGCGGCTGTTTTTGGTTCAATAAAGCCCGAGTTGTTCACCCCATCCGTCAGCAAAATGATCACCTTACTAATGGCCTTGCTTTCTTTTAAACGGTTTACCGAGGTAGCCAGCCCCATTCCAATGGCCGTACCATCTTCCAGTTCGCCGTAGGTTATTTCCCTTAGTGCGTTCAGCACAATGGTCTTATCGCTGGTAATAGGTGTTTTGGTATAGCTTTCACCTGCATAGCCCACCAGCCCGATACGGTCGTTGGGTCTTTTTTTGATAAAACTTGCTGCCACTTCCTTGAGCGCGGACAGGCGATTAGGTTTTAAATCACGGGCCAACATACTGGAGGAAACATCTATGGCCATTACGATATCAATACCTTTGGTGGTTTTGGTGCGGGTGGAGATATCCTCGGTCTGTGGTCGGGCCAGAGCAGTAATGATCAGTGCGAGGGACAATAATCTGAGAACAAAAAGTAGTGGCCTAAGTTTAGATGTCCAATGAGATACACTGAAACCTTTGATGCTCGAAATTTTCAGCGAGGCAACTTCTTTTTTGTGTTTGAAAATATACCATAGCAAAGCCAATGGAAGCGAAAGTAGCAACCAAAAAAACTGTGGATTTGCAAACTCTACATTTTCAAACATTTATACTTGTGTTTTTACGTCCAAACTGCTCAATATTCGAGACACAATATCCTCGGCATAATTATCTCCTTCTTCCCAAGTAATTACTACTTGTTGCACAAACCCTTTCCCGCCAAAGGTTAGGATATTATATTTAGCCTTTTGCGAGGAACCCCCTTCATCATCTTTAAAACTACCGGTTCCATAAGTTTTCAATCCCTGGACACCAGATTTTGTTACAAACTCCTCTTGTTTGGTAATGATATTCCGTAATCCCAAATTCTCAAAAGAGGCCAAAGTCGAACCTATGGCTACTTCAAAATTGGGGTCGGTTTGTTCTTTGTACGTAACTGAACTCGTTGCTACTGAAAAGATGCCAACATAACTTCCGTAAGAAAACGTTTGAAGCTCTTTGATAAGTTCTTCCGTTTCGGGAGGCAATTTTACCTCTTGGCGTACTAGGACATCTGGAGTCTCCAGTTCGATGGGAGGGTATCCATAAGAGCTTGCCACCCATTCTCCTTCCAAAAGCTCTTTTGTAGGGTAGCCAAATACGGTGTCCCTTACCTCTTTAAAACCGAAATATGCCACGGAAAGTCCGCTGCCCAAAAATAGAACCCCAACGAAAATGGCTGCGGTCCAATAGATTCGCTTACGCTGTTTTTTTCTTGCCAGTTCTTCCAAGTATTCTTCATTCAACAACAATTCTTCTTCTGTGGGCTCGGGCAATGCTTCATGGGTTTTCACCACAATGTCCTCCACCAATTTTCTGTCTTGTTCGGCAATAGAAACCGCAGGCTTCGACTTGGCAAATTTCACTAAATCTGCTGTCTGCAATATTTTTTGGAATTGTATGATGGTTTCATCCTCTAGGTTGAGCTCTCCACTATCTTTTAGCATTTCCAGTTTTGTGATCAGTTCTGAAGTAGTACTTTCCAATGCGGAAACCTGAACGTCTTCCTCTAAATAAGATCGTACAATATCGGTCAATTCTGAATAGTACTTCTTGTATTCATCTTGAATGAGGTATCTTGAGTTCTCCAGTTTTTTCAATTCCAGCAAAGCACGGTCATAGGGAGGTAAGAGTGCTTCTTTTTCTTCTTCTGTCAAAGGTTTCTTTCTCAGAACGAACCAGTACACCAACCCACCAATGAGGCCAAGCGCCAACAGTAGCCAAAACAAAGTCCACCATAGCTTAGCATTGCTCTTCTCCACCTGTATCAAGGGTTTGATGTCGTACATTTTTTGTTTGGTGGTATCCACAGCCACGTCGGCCACTTTTATTCTGAACGAGTCGGTAAAAAAGGGTTGTTCGCTGATTGCCACTCGCTGAGGGGGGATTGTGTAGGCCCCACTATCGAATTGGGTCAATGCATAGATGCGTTGAAGAACAATCTTGTTTTTGTTTTTTATCGTATCGGCCATGATGGCTTCAACGGTCTCCAATGGAGAAAAAGTTTGCCCCTCAGGAAAGTGAACGATATCCGTGGAATCAGTTTCAACGGTAATCTTATAGTGTATCTGTTCACCAATTTTTATCTGCGTTGTATCAATTTCAGTTGAAATTTTGGGTGTGTTCTGGGCGAGAGCTTTCTCTGGAACCAATAATACAGCACAAAACAAGACCATGGCACCCCATAAACGAGGGCCAGAAGACCATAATTTTGTTTGTTCCTTATTCATCACACTCTTCGTTTAAAATAACCCAGCAATTTTTTTACGTAGCTCTCGTCCGTACGACAATGGATTACTCCGCACCCCGCTTTGGTGAATGATTCTTGAAAGTAGCCCACCTTACTTCGGTGGAATTGCACATAGGCATTGCGCACCTTGCGGGACTGCGTGTTCACCAATTGGAGCACACCGGTTTCAGCATCCTCCATCTGCACCATGCCCAAATTGGGAATGGATTCTTCGTGTTGGTCGAAAACTCGTATTCCCGTAACGTCGTGTTTGTTTCCCACTATGCGCAACGTGTTATCGTAGTCGTCTGCAATAAAATCAGATAGTACAAACACAATGGCCTTTTTCTTCATCACATTGGTCAGGAACTTGAGGGCCTCCGCGATATTGGTCTTATTACTTTTAGGGGTGAATTCCAATAATTCCCTGATAATTCGAAGTACATGGCTTTTCCCTTTTTTTGGTGGAATGAAAAGCTCTACCTCATCCGAAAAAAGTATTAACCCAACTTTGTCGTTGTTCTGCATGGCCGAGAAAGCCAGGGTGGCAGAAATTTCCGTGACCACCTCTTTCTTAAACTGCTTTGCGGTGCCAAAAAACTCGGAACCGCTCACATCGACCATAAGCATCATGGTAAGTTCCCGCTCCTCTTCAAAAACCTTCACATAGGGTTCATTGTATCGGGCGGTCACGTTCCAGTCGATGGTCCTTACATCGTCCCCAAATTGATATTGCCGAACTTCACTAAAGGTCATACCCCTCCCCTTAAAGGCAGAATGATATTCTCCTCCGAAAATATGATCGGAAAGACGACGGGTCTTTATCTCGATCTTACGTACTTTCTTAAGAAGTTCTTTTGTATCCATTGGTTGAAACAATCAGGTTTTCAGGTTCGAAAAGAGTGGTGGCACTTAGAACGCGAAAGATTGAACCGTTACGGTACTTCAACCTCGTTTACAATCTTGTTGATGATTTCTTCAGAAGTTATATTTTCAGCTTCGGCCTCATAGGTTATGCCGATACGGTGTCGCAATACATCATGGACCACAGCTCTAACATCTTCAGGTACCACATAGCCCCTTTTCTTTATAAATGCATAGCACTTGGAGGCATTGGCCAAGTTGATGCTTCCCCTCGGAGATGCACCAAAGCTGATAAGTGGTTTTAGCGCTTCGAGATTATATTTTTCGGGATATCGGGTAGCAAAGACCAAATCCAGAATGTACTTCTCGATTTTTTCATCCATATAAACCTCACGAACTGCTTGCTGGGCGCTCAAAATTTGTTTTATGGTCACGACAGGTTTTATGGGCTGGTTTTCTCCGCGAAGATTTTGCCGGATAATGAGTTGCTCCTCATTTAGCTTCGGGTAATCGATTACGGTTTTTAGCATAAAACGGTCTACCTGGGCCTCTGGAAGTGGATAGGTTCCTTCTTGTTCCACCGGGTTTTGGGTGGCCATGACCAAAAACGGAGGATTCAATTTAAAAGTTTCATCACCTATAGTGACTTGCTTTTCTTGCATGGCCTCCAACAAGGCGGATTGAACTTTTGCAGGAGCCCGGTTAATCTCATCCGCAAGCACAAAATTGGCGAAAATAGGACCCTTCTTTATGGAAAAATCATTTTCCTTTATGTTATAAATCAAGGTTCCCACGACATCCGCAGGCAAAAGATCTGGGGTAAATTGTATTCTGCTAAAACTTCCTTTAACAGCCTTTGCCAAGGTATTTATGGCCAAAGTTTTTGCAAGCCCTGGAACACCCTCTAAAAGAATATGTCCTTGTCCCAACAATCCGATCAGGAGCCGTTCCACCATGTGCCTTTGACCTACAATGGCCTTGTTCATCTCGGTGACTAGCAAATCAATAAAAGCACTTTCCTGAGCTATTTTTTCATTCACCGCACTAATATCAATAGTAGTGTTTTCTTCCATGTAAACTTTTATTGTTACGTGTAATTATATGTCATAGTACTAAGAAGTGCAAAATGAAAATTAATTTAAAATCCATCTGTTAATTAATGGTTAAAAAAATCGGCAAACCCCTAGTTTTATGAAGGTTTTAAGGGTTTAATTTTATACATTCAGCATATATGGAACTAACGGAAACTTTTTCAAGAATTATTTCTGGATGCATGACCTGGGGAAGTTGGGGCAAAAAGCTTTCCACAAACGAAATGATTGGGCTGATCGATCATTGCCTGGAACATGGATTGACCACATTTGATCATGCAGACATTTACGGGGATTATGGTACGGAAGCTGATTTTGGAAAGGCTTTTGCAAACAGCAAAATAGCCAGAACAGACATTCAATTGATATCCAAATGTGGCATTCAGATGACCAGCGGTCGCAAAAATCGACTGAAACACTATGACTACAGTAAAGAATATATCGTTTGGTCAGCTGAGGAATCCCTAAAAAAGCTTAAGACAGACTATCTTGATTTGTTTCTATTACACAGGCCAAGTCCCTTGATGGTGCCTGAATATGTAGCAGAGGCCGCAATGGCCCTATTAAAGGATGGAAAAATAAAAGAATTTGGGGTTTCCAATTTTGCTCCTTCCCAAGTGGCCCTTTTGGAAAAGATGATTCCGGTTTCATGCAATCAGGTCGAGTTTTCACTGACCCACACCACCCCAATGTACGATGGCACATTTGATGATTGCATTCTACATGGAAGAGCCGCCATGGCATGGAGTCCTCTTGGCAGTGTGTTTCGGAAGAAAACCGAACAAACCAAACGAATACAAAAGACAATGCAACAGCTGGAAGAAAAATACGATGCGGATGCAAGCCAGTTATTGTTGGCTTGGATTTTAAAACATCCCGCAAAGGTTCATCCTGTTATCGGTACTACAAACAACGAAAGAATTATGGAAGCGGTCAAAGCCGTCGAAATAGATTTGGAACTTCAGGATTGGTTTACTTTATTGGAGGCTAGCCAAGGACATGAAGTCCCTTAAACGAAAAATATGAAGAAGACAGTATTGATCACTGGTGCCACAAGCGGCATTGGCAAAGCCACTGCAACGCTTTTTGCCAAACACGAATACAATTTGGTTTTATGCGGTCGCAGATCTGATCGACTTGAAGAGCTACAAAATACTTTGGGCCTGAATACAGGTATTCATACGCTTGAATTTGACGTCAGGGACCGAGAGGCGGTTTTTTCTGCCATAAAGGATTTGCCCAAGAATTTTTCGCGGATTGACATATTGATCAATAACGCTGGAAATGCCCATGGCCTAGACCCCATTTACCAGGGCAATCTTGATGATTGGGATGCCATGTTGGACATCAATGTGAAAGGACTCCTATATGTGTCCAGAGCAATTTTGCCTCAAATGGTGGAGCGAAAATCGGGACATATTATTAATATTGGTTCCACTGCAGGAAAGGAAGTGTATCCGAAAGGCAATGTGTATTGCGCCAGTAAGCATGCGGTAGATGCCATCAACCAAGGTATGCGTATCGATTTGAACGCCCATGGAATCCGAGTAGGAGCGGTCAATCCTGGACTGGTGGAAACAGAGTTCAGTGAGGTGCGGTTCAAGGGAGATTTGGACAAGGCGGATAAGGTATACCAAGGATATCAACCCTTAAAACCTGAGGACATTGCGGATATTATCCACTTTGTGGTTACAAGACCCTATCATGTTAACATTGCCGATTTGGTGGTGATGCCCACGGCCCAGGCCAGCAGCACCATTGTGAAGAAAGAATTATGATCAATAAACGCCTATTGGTAAAAAATTTACTGGCGCATAACGACGAAAACAGTTTCTACGACAAAAAGCGCTTTATCTCCATTGGCGAAAAAGAAGGCAAGGCAAAATTTCTGAAGCATGTTTGTGCACTGGCCAACAGTAATCCGAAGAACAATTCGTTCATCGTTATTGGCGTTGAGGATGAGGACAACAAAATTGTAGGGGTCGATTTCTTCGACGATAGCAAAATCCAGAACTTGGTCAACGCCTATTTGGATAATCCACCACTTATTTCTTATGAAAACATCCCATTTCCGCATCTACCGGAGGGCAAGGTGGTCGGCTTAGTGACCATTCGTTCCAACGGAAAAGTGTGTGCCTTGCGCAAAAATATTTGGAAGTACTATGGGGGAGCGGTGTTTTTTAGAGAGGGGAGTATTAGCCTTCCCAAAGCTTTTGATATTGAATTGAAAGACATCAATTCCAAAGCGGTGGCCACCATAGAGCAGCATGCACGGAACAATATAGAGCTCACCTTGGATGCCGTGATCAACTTCATCAACAATCGGCATCCAGACCTTACAAGCGACTACAAGGTATTTAAAGAGCAATTTGTGGTCTGTTGGGCTGGGATTAAAAAGAAAATCAAGAACAAAACCTATTATTCAAGGGTGGATATTGAACTCATCAACGAACAGGTAAAGCTTTTTTATTCTGCCTTGGATGAAATTACTATCTCATTTAATGAAGATACCTTCAGCATTTTGGAATTTGTTCAATTGGGACTGGGGTCTCAGCAAAAATATTATCCATTGGAAAAAGTGGTGATAACCTTCTCTGAAAACGGAAAGTATACTATGAACAGCGAACTGGTTTTTGACCCACCGCAATACGATAAGAAAACCTTGCATCATGTGTTCAATGCAAACAATGCATTACTTCAAAAAATCGAAAAAAAAATTGTGCTCTCCAATGCCGAGCATGACGACTTAACCCATTTGCCAGCCACCTATCTTATTTGCTATTTGAATGGTTTTGAGGAAGCCAAGGAAAAAATGGATGCGGCCAGGCCTTTATTGAAACAATATGACAGCGGAATCCATCAGTCTTTAAAAGAATCGCAACGTATTCTGAGAAAGGTGAGGTACAACTAAGATTTTTTCAGCCAGAGCATTTGATAGGGCAACAACTCCAGTAATCCACTGTTTGTCTTCACCTTTTTATCCGAAACCAAGTCTTGGGGCTCACCTTTGGTAAAGTACCCTCGTTTTTTAATCCAACTGGTTTCCACAACCTGAGGCTTTTCATCAAAATTGCATAAGACCAGGAGCGCGTCTTTATCATTGCTTGTTCTTTCAAAAACAAGTATGTGTTCGTTTCCAGTATGATATAATATGGGATGGCTATGGGCTGCAAAAATGGGATTTGCCATTCTAATGGCAATCAATTTTTTAAGAGTATGGAATATTTGAGATTGCGGTGTTGTTCTGTCATCCAAGGCATCAATGACATTCCAATTCTGCTTGGGTCTGTTCACCCATCGGCTGTCTTCTTTCTTTGCATCTTCCTTTAGGAAGGAATAATCGTTAAGGGTTCCAATTTCGTCACCGGCGTACATCATCGGAATTCCCCCAAAGGCCAGTACTATGCCATGCAGCATAACAATTTTCGCCATGGACTGTTCAACGAGCGATTCGTCTTTTTTGATCAATCCCTTTTCCAGGCCCAAAAGTGATGCGGCACTTCCAGTTATCCGGCCATCACCAGTTTTGGGATTGTACATGAACAAAAGACCCATAGCTGGGGACCAATCCAAACGCTGACAGTAATAATCCAACAAAAACTTGCGGTGCTGTTGGGGATTCCAACCCATTTCTTGGATGAAATGATCTTCGTAACCCAAACCTATATCATCATGGCAACGGATATAATTGATCCAGGTGCAATCTTTGGGTTTGGAGGGGACGTTGGTCAAACTTTTGTAGAGTAGTCCTGTTTTCTTTGTTGCAATGGAATTCCAAAGCAAGGCCATTAAAGAAGCATTGTAGGCAATTTCACATTCGTTTCCTCTTGTTTGACCTTCACCAAAGTATTTGACTATCTGTGTTGGCGCCACAATGGCCTCGGCCAAAAAAATGGTTCCGGGAGCCACCACTTGAAGGCACATCCGAAAAAGACTAACAAGAGTATGGGCCTCAGGCAAGTTTTGTGAAATAGTGCCCATTTTTTTCCAAAGAAAGGCCAAGGCATCAAATCTTACCACATCCACACCCAGGTTTGCCAGATTGACCAAATTGGTGAGCATTTCAGAAAACACTGTGGGATTTGTATAATTTAAGTCCCACTGATAATCATTGAAAACGGTCATCACCCATTTTTCCATTTCAGGAACATAGGTGAAGTTGCCTGGAGAAGTTTCAGGGAATACTTCGGGAAGGGATTTTTCAAATTCTTTAGGAATGGTGTCCTCTTCAAAAGTGTAGTAATACTTCTGGTACTTTTTATTGCCCTGTTTGGCTTTCTTGGCCCAGGGAAATTGGTTGGAGGTATGGTTCACCACAAAATCCAACATCAAGTACATGTTTTGATTGCGCAGTTCTGATGCGAGCTTTAGCAGGTCGTTTTTGGTTCCATATTTTGGGTCGACCTTATCGTAGCTGTTTACCGCATAGCCCCCATCATTTTCTCCTTTCGGCCTTGTTGTAATGGGCATCAGATGCAAAAAGTTGACGCCCAAATCCTTAAAATAAGGTATTTTTTTATGAAGCCCCTTTAGGTCCTTGTTGAACTGCTCCACATACAACTGCATTCCAACCATTTTTTCAGACTGATACCAATTGCCCGCTTCCAATCTTTGCAAATCTTGTAGTTTCAGTTCTTCTGGACGTGAAGCAAACAACTTTGGGAGCAAATCGAGTAATTTATTAAAATCAACCAAATGTTCTTTTTCAGGATATAGTGAAAAGAACAGGTGTTGAATAAGCCCCACATTGGTGGCCATCCGCAGCTTGAATAGCCGTGCCGGGTCTTGTTCTTTCAGTTTTGATGAAAGCAATCGGTGTAAATGGGCCTGGTTCATTTAATCTTCAAGCTGAGATTTTGTTGGGAGCGCATTGATGGCTCCGTAATTGGTAGTAGTAATGGCTCCTGCTTTGTTGGCTGTTCTCACCATTTCCAAAACCAGATTAAAATTATCAAAAACTTGATTGAAGCTTCCAAGATTTGCAATTTGGTATAAAAGACAGCCAATAAAGGCATCTCCAGCACCGGTGGTATCCACAGGTGTAACTGGAATACTGGGCACAGTTTCCATGTTTCCATTCATACTAATCAAAGTGCCTTCTTTGCCCAAGGTTATTGCAATGATTTTGGTACCCACTTCGTGCAAAAAAGCACAAGCTTCACTTAGGTCAGACTTGCCAGACAATAACTGTGCTTCTTCCAAACTGAACTTGCACAAATGCGATTTTTCAACAAAAGGCATGCACTTTTTTATGAACTGCTGTTCTTTTCCTTTCCAAAGATCGCTCCTAAAGTTAGGGTCAAAACTGATGAACATTTCCTTGGTAAGACCATCAAAAAGATACTTACCATACGTTTTCTCCAAAGGTCCGCCCAAGAGTGCCGTTGCGGCTCCTAGGTGAAGAATGTTTCCTGGGAAGTTTTTACGAAGGCTTGGATCGTATTCCAGTTCTTTGTCGGCACCCCGACTAAAAACAAAATCTCGCTCGCCATCTTCCGCCAATGAAACAAAAGCAAGCGTAGTAAACGTCTCGGAACGTTGGGTTAGGGTAATGTCAACACCTTCCTTTTTAACCGTGTTCAGCAAGAACTCACCAAACGGGTCGTTGCCAACACAGCCAATAAATACCCCTTTGCCACCGAGTTTGGCTATGGCACAGGCCACATTTGCTGGGGCACCTCCTGCCTTTTTGGTAAACGCAGTTGCTTTTGAGAGGTCACTTCCCTGCTTTTCTGCTACAAAGTCTATCAGTAATTCCCCGATACAGAAAACCTTCTTCATTGTAATTGTTTAAACAAAAGGTAATCCAATGTAAGGAGAAAATACGTGCTATTCTAAAATTCTGTGCTCAATTATAGTGAAATAACTGCTTGAAGTATCTGGACATAAACCTTCCCTGGCCTTCACTTCAAGAACGGTATTTACAAGAAGATCTTTGGGTTCAAACAAAAAGGAAACATCCATTTTTTCACTTTTGGATAGTTTATGGTTTACGCTACCCCCAATTTTGAGAACTTCAATTACTTCAATACGGAACACGTATTCTTTGGAAAGACCACAAATTTCTTTGTTCTGATTTGAGGCTTCGAGGATGTTGATTTTGAGTAAAGCCTCGTTTGGACCCAGTAGTTGTCCTTGCTCTATAAGTGTTTCTTCATTGCTGTTTCTACTGGAGTTGGTTTCCATTGGGGAGGAGTTTTCTTCCTGGCTACAGGAATTTCCAAAAAGAATAAAAAGGAGTAAAATAAGAGGTTTCATAAAAGCACTTTTATTAATATACGGGGATTGGGGCTGATTGGATTTCATAAAAAAGGCGCGAAGAATCGCGCCTTTTTTATGTTGTTCATGACCTATCTTTTAATAATCTTGAAATCCTCATTGGTTTTTTGTCCTCTGATTTTTACAAAATAAATACCTGCAGGACTGTTAGAAGCGTTCCAAATGATTGGCTTGGAGCCACTCATCTCACTGCTTTCAAATACTTTTTGCCCCAGTAGATTAAAGATTTGTGTTGTGACTTTACGGTCCTCACTATTTTTTAAGGCAAAATAGAATTCATTGGTCGATGGGTTGGGCCACACTGCTGTGATCACATTGGTCTCAACTGTGGCCAAATTTTGGGAATCTTGTTCGACAAATGTCTCCGATGGAGCGATTTCTGCAGCGGTATCTTGGGTAGAACCACTATCGACTGTTCCAAAAATCTGGAACACTTGATCTTCAGGACCTGTGCCAAACGCTATGGATCTAGAGGTCCAGTCAATGGCGCCAACACCAAAGAGGTCTGCCGAATCCCTAAAATTAGCCTCGTTGCCAATTAATCCTGCTTGTGTGGACCAGAACCACTGAGTTGCATCTGGTAAAAAATCAAGATTGGCATAAACGGATAGCCAGTATGTACCTTCCTGCAGAACCACTGGTTCTGGGAGATCCAAACTTAGATTAGTTTGGTTGGGTTCTGAAGAAGGAGCAATGGCACCACTATCATAAACCACGGCACCAGGGGCTCCCCCGTTATCTTCATAAATTACTATGGTGGCACTGGTTAGTGAAGGACTGTTGTTGGCACCACCAAATGCTACTATGTTGTTGACCGTCCATTGACTTCCTGAAGGAACGATAAAATCATCGGCGGACTGTGCCAAGGCACCCCCAAAATCAGGAAACAATTGTGAAGGGCTACTGCTTATTATGCCCTCATTTTGTTCGTAAATAGGTAATTCCGTCAAGGTGACGGTAAAGCCCTCAGCTACCTGCTCCCCACCTGATTTGGCTATTAAACCAATTGCTGCTGACCCTTCCAGGTCTGGGGCAAAAGAAAGTTGGATGACATCATCCTTTAAAACTGCAGTTACCAAATCGGGATTGGAATTGGTCAATTCTATCGAAATTGGCTTCCATGGATTGGTGCTTACAAATAAATCCTTGACGTTGACTTCTTTATCTGGACTGCCAATGGGCAATAACAAGTCAGGCAATAAATAGGCCACGCTTAGTTTTGGTTCAGGTGAACGGAATGTAAAAAACTTAGCATTGAAAATACCATTTCCGTGGGCGGCCACTGCCACAAAACCATCTTTTCGCGTTCTTACCTGAGGGACCACGGCGTTACCTACCACAAAAGGTTCCCTAAACCATCGAGTACGGTCACCATTTAGGTAGTAAGAAACATAAAGTCCTGTGCTTGTTCCCGCAAAGTATAGATTGCTGTTACCATTTATTGTAAACCAACGTACGGAAGGACCATTCCCAGTTCCGTCATTGTTCTCTTCCAAGTTGCCGCTTATGCTTTCCCATGTCTCACCGGAGTTCTCACTCATAAAGAGACTTTTAATATTATAGTTGGAGTATACGGCGAAAACCCGATCGGCATCATTTGGGTCCACGTAAATTTGGTTTACATTACCTGGAGGCAGTCCTTTCCCCGAAGAAATATCCACGACCGCCTGGTCATCCAAATTGGCATTGTCTACTTTGAAAATCATACCTGTTGAAGTCCCATAATACAATCTATTGGCCACTGGAAATCTGGAAACGTCCAGACCGGTAATCACAGAACCATCTGGAGTAGCTGTCTGCTCTTGCTCCACCCAGTTTACTGTTGCAGGGGCATTTGAAAAGAGAGGCACCTCATCCAAGTTATTGTTTCTCCACATCCGGTCACCGGCAGGCATATACATTATATTGTCATTAATGGGATCCAGAACAAAGGGAGCCACAAAATCGAAACCGCTAGCGCCCGCTGGGGTCACTCTAGTGAAGGATATGAATTCGCCTGCATCATCGAAGTTGAAACGATAAACATTTCCGAACTGAGCCGAAACGTAGCGAGTGAGACCACCATCAGCGATGGCATTGTAAGATCCATCCCCTCCAAAATCTTCTTCCCAAGGATCGTTGCCATTTATAGAATTGGTAAACCATGATCCATTATCCTGGAAACCAGCAACCACATCTTGACTGTTTCCTTCGGGGTCTATGGCTATGGCATATGGTTGCGTTGTAATATAACCATTGTTCAAAGAGGTCCAACTCACCGGTTCTGATGTTATGGTGATATCTTCGGTCACCCTTACTCCTCCATCGTTGGCAGAGATGGCCTTATTCGGGTTAGAGGGCAGGAAAACCAAGTTGTGCTGATCAGGATGGTGATCGGGATAAACAGCAAAGCTATTGCTGAAAATAGTGTAACCCCCGATCCAGCTCTCAAAACCGGCAGGGGTAGTAAATCCTGTGGTAGAACGATATAGGTTGGTGCCACCCAAAAACACCAAATCGGGATTTGTAGGGTGCACCTTAATCACCATATTGTACGCTCCTTGTAGATTCAGGTTCCCGGCAACGCCGCCAATAGTAGTGGGCAGGTTGGCGGTCAAATCGACCCATTGCTCTTCGGGGGTAGGCGCATCGGCTTGGTACCGCCATAAAAAAGCCTCACCTAGACTGCTCAAATCATAAGAGAAGAAATAAATACGATTTTCATCTGAGGGATCATAGGCCATAACGGTCCTCCCATAGGCTGGAAAGATTCCTTCAGGAGTAATATTGGTCCACATATCTCCATCTTGGGAGGTGTAAAAACCGGCGTTATCTCCTCCAAAAATATCCACTGTGGCATATATTGTCCCGCTAGGAGTAATCAACACCTCCGTTTGGCTGTCGAATCCACTGGGGAGGACCTCCTCAAAGGACCGAGCTCCATTTCGAGATCGGAATAAGCCATCGAAAGTGGCAGCGTACACATCACCACTTTCAGGATGTACGGCCAAACTGTTTATAAGGTCAAAAGAAGAAAAAGAGGTGACGTCGTTATCTGAAGTATTCCGCATTCTAAACCAAGTTCTTCCATTATTGTAGGATTTATAGATACCTGAACCCTGATAAAAGGCACCTGGTGCACTTGCGGAGTTTCCGTATCGTTCCCCGGAAGCATAATACCAAACATTTTGTCGGTTTTTTCTGGGATCTTGAACAATGGAGGTAATACTTGGCGATTGGCTTTTTCTTGTAACCCTACGCCACGTTTGTCCAGCATTCGTAGAACGCCAAAGACCTCCCGAGACTCCTCCAGCAAGTATGGTGTTCTCGTTTCTCATATCCAGTGCCAAAGCCCTCGTTCTTCCACCAACATTGAAAGGTCCTCGATTTCTGAAATAGAAAAACTTTTTTTTAGAGGCTTCTCCACCATAGGTTTTGGACATTTGAAGTTGAATGTCTGTAGAGTCTATATTTTCAGAGAATTTGGCCTCCAATAAGCGAATGTTCTCCGGAATCCTCTTGGTAAAAGGATCTTGGGTTTGCCTAAATTCATAGGCCAATCGGTCAAGGGCACGATCGCCAGGAGCTTTAGGTGTAACACCTACAGGACCTTTCTTGCTATCATAAATTTTAGATTGTTTGTAAAGATTATGTCCCTTTTGAGGAGAATCGTCATGTGTTCTTTTTAATTCTTGGGCTTGGAATCCATAAATAAATAGGAAAAAACAAGCGAAGAAAGAAAATAATGGTTTAGAGAGTAGAGATTTTTTCATATAGAGGTTGATTATAATGAATTAGCCTCTTAATATAATAAAAAATCAATGCTAGGGATATATTATTCCTACAAAATTCGATGAAATACATCGTTAAGAAAAGTAAAATGTATTTTCCCAACATACACTATGGGAATATTGACCCCAACTTTATTTTAAAATTTGGGAGATGATTCTTTTGTTGTGTATCATTGCGAAAAACTCATGATGCGAACGTTGGTTATTGGGGACATTCATTCAGGTTTACGGGCATTGGAACAATTAATGTTTCGTGCCAATGTTACCCCACAGGACCATCTTATTTTTTTAGGGGATTACGTGGACGCCTGGAGCACTGCAGTGGAGACCATCGATTTTTTGATGAATTTAGACAAAACGCACAACTGTACCTTCATTCGCGGAAATCATGACGAACTCTGCAGAGAGTGGTTGTTGACCAAAAAAGAAAACCCCCAATGGTTGGAACACGGTGGCAGGGCAACAAGGGATTCTTATCTTAAGTCACACCATGAGGAATGGGAAATGCATTTGGAATTTTATGCCAACCTTGTCAACCATTACTTAGATGATGACAATAGGCTTTTTTTGCATGCTGGGTATACCAATCTTAAGGGAATCGAGTTTGAGTATTTTGATCAATTATTCTATTGGGACAGAACACTTTGGGAGTTGGCCAAAGCGTTGAATCCCAATCTAACGCCTAAAGACCCGAATTTTCCTAAAAGGTTGATGCATTACAAGGAGATTTTCATTGGCCACACCCCGATATCCAAAGTTGGAATAGTGGAACCGCAACAGGGGGCCAACGTATGGAATTTGGACACTGGGGCTGCTTTTAAAGGGTGCTTGACCATGATGGATGTGGACACCAAGCAGTTTTGGCAGAGTGACCCGGTACATACCCTATATCCCAGTGAAATGGGCCGCAATTAAACAGTTTTAGCTTTTTGATCAAAATTTTCCAGCCTTGTGGTCATCCTGCCATTGGGCGAGCTCTTTCCATTGGCCCATATGGGCCATTTTGGCCTGCATGGGCCAAGAAGCAGGATCATGGATTCGGTATCGGTCTCCCCCAGAATTCAAAACTTCCTGACATTTGTCCGTAGTGGTTTCGGAAAGGGCCTTCCATGTTTTTATACCAAACTTATGGAATAATCCCTCAATTTTGGGACCGATTCCCTCCACTATTTTCAAATCATCCTGTTTTATTTTTTTACCCAGGGCTGCCTTTGCGGCTTCAGCATCGAAAGCTGAGGTTGAAGGTGGCGTTGCGACTTTGGAAGAGGTTAAGGATGAGCTGGTTTTTTGCATTTTTTCCATCGCACTCAACTTTTTTCTACAGGCGTCCAATTCGGTTTTCAACCTAGCGCTATCTACTTCTAGACTTTTTAGACTTTCCTTATTATCTGGGACTGAGGGAGTTTTCATCTTACCCATGAGATATCCCAAAATTCCAGAAATTAAACCAATTAATATTGGAATGATCCAGCACCAGATATTTAGATTTTCAGTGTTCATGGTAATTGTTTTAGCGGGTTTACGGTTAATTTTCAATGGGATGCCTCTCGGAAATTTGAAAGGCAATAGGACCATAAAGAGTATTGTTTTCCAGGGTCATATTTTCGGTTAATTTTCCATCTGTCTGGATTTGTCCAGAGGAAATTCCATGCATCACAAAATGATTTTTAACAGAGTTGGCCCTTGCCAAACCTAGGTTTGAAAAATTGGTGTTGTTTGTTTCATCTGGACTGTACAATCCCGTAATATGAACTACTTTATCTGGATTGGAATCGAGGTGTTTTTTTAAATCTTTTACGCCATTTTTCAAAGGCTCGGCAATGGGCATCTGAAATGATGGTTCTGAATAGTGGAAGCGGAAGTTGTCTTTGACTTCAAGAGAAAATGAACCATCAGCAATGGAGAATGAATGAGACGGAGGCGGGTTAGTTTTTATGAAGGATTCTTCTTGTCCAACCACTTTTGCGTTTATGGAGCCGATACATTCACTACATAGGTTTATGTAGAGCAGTGTTCCAACAACAATGGTTGCCAATATCCCCAGCAAATGGTAGGACTGTGTTTTCATTGGAGGTCGATATGTGTTCGGTCTACCTAAAATATTAAAAATATCTTAAAAAAATAAGATTTAACATTAACAAAATGAGGATGTTAGCAAGAAAATTAAATTAATTGAGAAAGGACAACACTAAAAACAGGCAAAAGCATACCAATCATACACTTTTTTTTACCACTGATACGATAACCGATTCAACTTGCTTCTAATATGTGGAAATTTGCATTAAATATTAGGTAAGAAACCCTATTTCTCCCGACGAAGTTCCGGCACTGGAATAGGGTTTATTCAAATTAAGTTTGAGTTAGTTAAGTTGGTTTAAACAGGCCGCCAATTCTTAGGTTCATCAAGAATGGCGGTCTTTCGTTTTTTATAAATCAAACTTGATGCCCTGGGCCAACGGAAGTTCAGTAGTATAGTTGATGGTATTTGTTTGTCTGCGCATGTATATTTTCCATGCATCAGAACCGCTTTCACGTCCACCGCCGGTTTCCTTTTCTCCACCAAATGCGCCTCCAATCTCAGCTCCGGATGTTCCAATGTTTACATTGGCAATACCACAATCACTTCCAGCAGCGGAAAGAAATCGTTCAGCTTCCCTTAGATTATTGGTCATAATAGCCGAGGAAAGACCTTGTACCACACCGTTTTGTTGTGCAATGGCATTTTCTACACCCCCGGTATACTTCAACAGATATAATATTGGGGCAAAGGTTTCTTCCTGAACGATTTCAAACGAATTTTCAGCCTCCACGATTGCAGGTTTCACATAGCAGCCACTCTCATAGCCTTCACCTTTAAGCACACCTCCAGCAACCAAAATGTTACCGCCCTCTTTTTGAGCTTTTTGGAGTGCCTTCTCATACATTTCTACTGCATCAGTATCGATCAAAGGACCCACGTGGTTGTTTTGGTCTAAAGGATTACCAATTTTAAGCTGTTTATAGGCGTCCACAATGGCATTTTTGACCTGATCATAAATGGATTCATGAATTATCAGTCTTCGGGTTGAGGTGCAGCGTTGTCCTGCGGTGCCCACGGCACCGAAGACAGCACCGATTACTGTCATCTTTATATCGGCATCTGGGGTTACTATAATGGCATTGTTTCCTCCTAGTTCCAACAAAGATTTTCCGAGCCGTGCAGCGACTTTTTGGGCCACAATTTTCCCCATTCTTATGGATCCTGTGGCGGAAACCAAAGGAATTCGCTTGTCATTTGTCATGAGCTCACCAACCTTATAATCTCCATTTATTAGACAGGAAATTCCCTCAGGGAGCTTATTATTCTTTAAAACTTCCGCAATTATGTTCTGGCAGGCAATGCCACATAAAGGGGTTTTTTCGGAAGGTTTCCATACACAGACATCGCCGCATACCCACGCCAAGGCCGTATTCCATGCCCAAACAGCAACGGGGAAATTAAATGCTGAGATGATACCCACTACCCCAAGCGGATGATACTGTTCGTACATTCGGTGTCCAGGGCGTTCGGAGTGCATGGTCAATCCGTGCAACTGTCGGGAAAGGCCCACGGCAAAATCGCATATATCAATCATTTCCTGAACTTCTCCCAAACCTTCCTGATATGATTTTCCCATTTCGTAGGAAACCAATTTCCCCAAAGGCTCTTTGAGTTCGCGTAGCTTTTCGCCAAATTGTCTGACAATTTCACCTCTTTGGGGAGCTGGAACCGTTCGCCACTCCATGAAAGCCTTGGTCGCGGTTGTCATCACTTTTTCATAATCTTCCGGGGTTGTAGAGGTAACCTTAGCAATAAGCACTCCATCAACCGGGGAATATGATGCTATGGTTTCGCCAGTTCCGAAGAATTCAGAACCGATGGAAGTTCCCAAGTTGGTTTCTTTGACCCCAAGTTGTTCCAAGGCCTTATTGATACCAAAAGAAGCTGCGATATTTGACATTTATAACTTTTTGAATGTTTATTGTTAAATTTTCGCAAAGCTACAAATAATCCAGAAGAGACTAAGGTGTTTTATGCCAAATGATGCAGTAAAAAAAGCAGTATTCCCATCAATGCGGGAAGCGCCTGCACGGTAAAAATCTTCTTGGAAGCGGTAATAGCACCATAGACGCCGGCCACAGCCACACAGCCCAAGAAGAAGAGTGCCACATATACTTGCCAAAGGGCATCTTGAATAAGCAGGGACCAAATGAGCCCAGCTGCCAAAAAACCGTTGTAAAGCCCCTGGTTGGCGGCCAAGGTTTTTGTTGGCTCAAACAGCTCCTCGGGAAAATTACGAAACACTTTTTTGGCCTTTGTGGTCCAGGCGAACATCTCCAACCATAAAAAGTATATGTGGAGCAAGGCCACAACGACAACGATGATCTTGGCTAGTAACAGTATCATTCTTTTTTTGCTATAAAACGTTCGTCAACGGGCATCACAGTCCCACAATTGTCACAGGTTCTCAATTTCTCTGAACCATAGAAGTGCTCGAAGTGCGCCAAAAAATCCTTTTCAATGTCAAGAAGCGTGAAATAGGCTTCATAAAGTTTATGGTTACAATTGTCACAAAACCAGAGCAGCCCATCATCCACATTCATACCAGCCCTTTTTCGCTCTACGACCAAGCCAATGGACCCTTCATAGCGGACCGGGGAATGAGGTATTTTGGCCGGATGAAGATACATATCTCCAGGACCGAGTTTCATGGTTTTTTTCTGCCCATCTTCCTGAATGTGCACTTCAATATTTCCTTCCAACTGATAAAACAATTCCTCTGTTTCGTTATAATGGTAGTCTTTCCGGGCATTGGGTCCCGCAACCACCATTACGATATAATCATCGGCATCTTTATATAAATTTTTGTTGCCCACAGGGGGCTTTAATGTAGCGCGATTTTCCTCAATCCATTTATGAAGATTAAAGGGTGCTCTTATTGCCATAAATCAACATTTTAGGAAAGGTAAAAAAAACCTTGTTGGGAACATAGGCTAAAACAAAAAAAGCCTGCTTTCAAAACGGGCCTTCTTGCTATAGGGTTGAAAGAATTATTTATTCAATGGTTAAAAAAATCTGGGTAAAATAAGGTCTGCCCGCCTTATCCAATTGAACGCTCAAGGTGGTATGTGTATAATTGCCTTCCAAAGCTGCCCTATGCGAGGCACTGTTGAGCCAACCCTCCAAAGCTTGCTCGGCAGTGGTGTAAAATCGGGCCACATTTTCCGAAACCGATTTTGCATTGGTCTCTTCGGCTATTTTGGAGGCTCTCTCCTCAAAGTTGTCGTGGCTCAAACTGTTTTTGGAAATCATATATTCATTATGTTCCTGGGCGTATTTATAGGCAGAAGGACTTTTCTCCAAAGCATCGACTCCTACGGAATTGCGGTATGCATTGACCAAGTCCAATAGCGTTCCTTCCATTTCAGTGGGTTCAATGGTCTCCTTTTCATTCTCCGAAAGAGCCTCAATAAGTTCCTGCTCTTCCTGCTCTGCAGATGAGGTACTGCACATGCTCAACCCCATCATCATTGCAATCACAAAGACTGCTCCAATCAATCGTTTCATTTTTCAATAGTGTTCGTTGGACCTGTTCCAAGGGTCCTAAGTGTTCTCGAGGCTAATCTAATGGAGAGAAAGCGTTAGTCCATAGAATTTCCATAGGAGGGCATATTCCTACGTTAAACGGTAGCTATGGAACGATTAAGTGCTATTTTGGAGTAAGGGCCTATGCCGTTCGTCGATGAAAAGATACCTTTTATATAATCTGTTGGTTCGACTCTTCAGGGGCTTCAGGCTCTTTTTCTTCAAGGACCATTGAAAAAACAAAAGCTCCGATTTCTTTTACGGGCTCGTAAAAAACGGACTCTTTTTTCGTTTCTTCATTTATAATGCTGAAGGAGTCCGTTAACCGTTCAAAAAAGATGAGAAAAGCACCTAAAATAATGGCCGCTTTCAGAGCACCAAAGAGGCCTCCAGCTATTTTATTCAAAAGGCCCAACATGGCAAAATCAGCAATTTTGGTTAAAAATTTGCCCGCAAATTGAACAGCCACCACGATAATGAAAAAGGTTATTAGAAAAGCGGCTATCTTCACATATTGTTCCCCCCAATCAAAGTTTTGGGAAAGATATTCCGCGGTAATGTAAGAGAAATGGATGGACCCATAAATTCCAGCTATCAGGGCAATCAAAGAAGCTATTTCCACGAATAGGCCATTCTTGAGGCCTTTATAAAGGCCCCAGACTAAGAGAATTCCAATTACAATATCCAAGAAACTCATAGGAGCGGTTTTAACAAATATAGAATATTGATTTGTACCTTTGGAACTCTTAAAAATTAAGATGTCCAGAGACGAAAAACTGAGGGAAAGATGGGATTTGTTGGTCGAAAAACTATCCAAACAGTTTTCGGATGGCGACCCTTTGGAAATAGATGGTATCATTTATTTGGTCGGGGTACAAGAATTGGGCAATTTCCATAGAGGTTTTAAGAAGGACGAGAAAATAAATCTGATGCATGTCGCCATCTGTAGATTATTGGAGCCTTATGGATATTACGATTTTGATTTTTTTGATGAGGATGGGTGGCCCCATTTCAAAATAAAGGAGCAATTACCGCCTTTGAAGGCTGGAGAGCAGTCCGTCCTAATGAAAGAAGCATTGGTGAATTACTTTTTAGAGAAAAAATATATCCCTTGAATGGAACTACAAAATCCCTATTATGCCGTAATTTTTACCAGCATCCGAACCGAGGGCGACCACGATTATAACGAAATGGCAAATAAGATGGTTGACCTAGCCAGACAACAACCTGGTTTTTTGGATGTTGAAAGTGCAAGGGATGGATTGGGAATAACGGTTAGTTATTGGGAAAGTTTAGAGGCCATTGCCCTTTGGAAGTCCAATGTGGAACACCAAATAGCACAAAAAAAAGGTATACGGAGTTGGTATTCATGTTACAGAGTGCGTATTTGTCGCGTAGAACGGGACTATGAGTTCAAAAAAAACAAAAAATAGCATATGGAAGAAAATGTCAGATTTTCCAATCTAAACCGAGCAAACATAATTGAAAGAGCCTCGAAGGAGTCGTTCGACCTTGTGGTCATTGGTGGAGGAATTACCGGAGGAGGTATCGCTTTGGATGCGGCTTCTCGTGGACTAAAAGTAATTTTGTTGGAAAAAGGGGACTTTGCTTCGGGTACCAGCAGTAAATCAACTAAGCTCATCCATGGTGGACTCCGATATCTGAAACAATTTGATTTTTGGCTGGTGAAGGAAGTGGGCTCCGAAAGAGCCATTGTGCATAAGCTGGCCCCACATCTGGTATTGCCAGAAAAAATGTTACTGCCCCTAATTGAAGGCGGGTCCTACGGTAAATGGCTCACCTCGATCGGTTTAAAGGTTTATGACATTCTTGCTCAAGTCACGGGAGAGGATAAACGTCAGATGTTGGACAAGAAAGAAGCCTTGAAGCTGGAACCTCTTTTACCAAAAAAGATTTTGAACGGAGCAGGGTACTACGCAGAATACCGCACAGATGATGCCCGGTTGACATTGGAAAATATTAAGACCAGCTTAAAATATGGGGCACAGGCTCTGAACTATGCTCGGGTTACGGACTTCATTTATGATGATGGCATGGTTGCAGGAGTAAGAGTGCACGATGAAACGTCAGGAAAAGAATTTGAGATAAATTCAAAATATGTAATCAGTGCTGCAGGACCCTGGGTGGATGAGCTTAGAGCCATGAACAATTCCAAAAAAGGCAAGCGTTTGCATTTGACCAAAGGGGTACATTTGGTTTTTCCAAAAGAAAAACTACCTGTAAAACAGTCAGTGTATTTTGATATTCCCGATGGCCGGATGATGTTCGCCATACCAAGAGGCAAGGTCACCTATGTCGGAACCACGGACACCAATTACAATTTGGACAAAGATCACGTTACCACCGACATCGCAGATGCCATCTATTTAATATCTGCCGTAAACAATATGTTCCCAAAAATCAATTTGGAGTTGGATGATATTGTATCGTCATGGGCCGGATTAAGACCCTTGATTCATGAAGAGGGCAAGTCAGCGTCAGAACTTTCCCGAAAGGATGAAATCTTCACATCAGAATCTGGATTGGTGAGCATCGCTGGAGGAAAGCTTACTGGGTATCGAAAAATGGCAGAGCGTGTGGTCAATCGTATTGCCAACAAGTTGGAAGAAGACCATCAACAAAAGGTAAAAGGCAGTTCTACCGATAAAATTCCTCTTGCTGGAAGCGATTTCAGAAAGTTTAAACATGTCAAAAAATATATTGCAGAAGTATCTGAACGTCTCAATAAAGAGGGGTTCTCGGAGTACGATGCGTGGTATTTGGTAACCACCTACGGTAAGCAGACTGAAAAAATATGGGATAATTATCTAACATTAAAGAAAAACGATTCCCAAGAACGGATGATTCGGGCTGAGGTGCAATTTTCCATCGCCCACGAAATGTCGTTGAATCCATTGGATTTCTTCATAAGAAGAACAGGACGGCTTTATTTCGACATTGATAGCATAAGACAGTACATGGGGCCCGTTTTCGAAGAGTTCAAGACTGCTTACGGATATAATGAAGCACAAATGAAAGAATTTAAGGAAAAGTTGGAGGAGGAATTGGATATCCATTCCAACTTTTCCTTAGAACGGAACTAGTTGTTTAGACCAACTATATCCTGTGCCCATTTAATGATTAGGTTAATGGTGCCTTCGTCCCATTTCCCTGGTTTTCCCTCAAAGGAGTTTTTAGGACTTTCGTGGATGGTGTTCCAGTGATCAAGTCCCGGATATTCATACAAAATATGGTCATTATGCCCGTTTCTTTTCAATACTTCGATGATCATGTGATTGTCAAAGGCAGACATGATCCAGTCGTGTTCCCCACGTAGAATACGAATGGGGACTTTTATTTTTTCCCACTGACCGGCCAAATCAATATCCTGTAATTGTTGATAATATGCCACGGGGCGACCATACATATGGGCTGGAGCATGATAATTGTATTCCGCTAGGGCAGGATAGGCATCGACCACTTCCTGATAGGTCTTTTTTTCGATCAACATCCCATAGTAAAGTGGAAAATAGTACTTGTTCATTTTTTCAACAATTTCCGATTCGGTGTTCCCTTGAAATTGAAGTATACGTCGTTCAATTTCCAACATGTGCTCAAACCAGGTCTTGAAAAAAGTGCCATCGGAAATAACCCCGGCTAGATTAAATTCGTTGGCCAACATCGGTGCTAGGGCACTACCCATGCTGGATCCATAGGCCACAATTTTTGAAGTATCCACATAGGGTTTGGACTTTAAACTTTTTATAGCGGCACGATATCCCTCAAGGTCGGTAAGAAAATCGGAACTACCGCAATCTCCATCACTGTCACCAACTCCGGGCTTTTCAATACGCATAACCACCATTCCCGATTTTTCTACCAAATCTTTAATAGTCTGTACCCAATTTCCGCTACGCCCTGGATAGGTTTCAATACTGGAACAGCTAAGACCACCAATCAAAACAATGGCAGGTTGTTTGCCCGCTTTTTTGGGCCTGGTGATTATGGTACGCTGAGTAATGCCGTAGGGACTGGTCACTTCTTCATAAAAGGTATCCAATCCATCATGTGTTTCCTTTGGTCTAGGTTTCAATTCCACAATGGCCTCAACGCGATTGGCTCCGCGTAGTGCAACAATCCTGGTTGGATTGTTGGCCCTTAGGCCATAAGAAACATCCGTCCAGACCTCATCGTCTTTAATCAACCGGCCGTCAACTTCAATAATAATATCTCCGGTTTGAAACCCTGCTTCTTCCAAAACACTTTTAGGATTTATTTTGATGATTTCCGCTCCCGGTCTCTCTGTTGTCGGGGAATTTATGGTGGCCTCCCATGAACATCGTCTGCCTAACATTTGGGAATGCATGGGCAGGAGCACCAATATGAAAAGAACACCTGTTAATAAACTTTTGTTTTTGAGTTTCATGTATAAGGATTTATGATTTCCTTAAAACTAGAATGTCTATTTTTAGAGACAGGTTAATTTATATGAAACGCGCAGCTTTTTATATCAAATTGCCCTGATCAATGACTTGTAGTCTCCTTGGATATGAAATCGAGCGACCGTTTTTACATTTTTAATTCAAGAATTGCGACCCACGTCCTCTTTTGGTTGTTTTATTATGTTCTTTTTGGCCTTATTTGGGTCGGGGACAAAGGATACGTGGCCTCTTTTTATTTGGAATTCATACTCTTGCCCATCCGTATTTTGGCTGTTTACATAACCATTTATTTTCTGTTGCCGCAGTTTTTGTTGAAGAAAAAATATGCCCACTTTTTGGTAGGTTATGGAATCACTTTGCTGGTTGGAGGATTTATGCAACGGGTGTTTATCCATTTTTTTTATGAAGAACTCTTACTGAACGATACCAGTTCGGGATTGTTCAGCATTATGATGTGGGTAAGGGCCATTGTACTAATCAATACAACTGTTCTTTTCGTTCTTGGGGTTAAGTTATTTCAGTTATGGTCCATGGAACGGGATAAAAACAAGGCCCTGGAAAATGACATTCTGGAAATTAGGGCCAACCGAAAAACCCATAGGGTTTCTATCCAGGAAATACTTTATGTGGAAGGATTGGGGAACTATGTCACCTATCATCTTGCCGATGATAGCAAGATAACCAGTTATGGAAGTATAAAAGGGGCCCTCCAACAGTTACCCAACAATTTTAGACGCGTTCACAAATCCTACATTGTGAACAAGGAACATATAAAATCCTATGATGCCATGAGCATAGACATTCAAGATAGGACTATTCCTCGGGGCAAAAGTGTTTCGGATAAGATATTGATGCCCTAGACTAATCCAGTTTTTCCGTCAATTTGGCGAAGACTTTTTTTGGGTTCTTACCCTTGTACAAAATGCTATACACCGCATTTATAATGGGAGTTTTGGATTTTTTCTTTAGTTTTTCCATGAGCAGGTGCGCACTTTTGGTCGCATAATAACCTTCGGCGACCATATTCATTTCCATCATGGCACTTTTTACAGTGTATCCCTTGCCGATCATGTTGCCGAACATACGATTTCTACTGAAAGTGGAATATCCAGTAACAAGGAGATCTCCCAAATAAGCAGAATTATTGATGTTCCTTTTCATTTTGTATACGCGATCTATAAAGCGTTTCATTTCACGGATGGCATTACTCATCAAAACGCTTTGAAAGTTATCCCCGTAGCCCAAACCATGGGCAATTCCCGCCGCAATAGCATAAATGTTCTTTAACATTGCGGCGTACTCCGTTCCAATGATATCATCAGAAATTTTGGTACGGATGTAATCACTTTCCAAAACTTTGGCCACTTTTTTGGCTTTATCGTCGTCAGCGCAAGCAATGGTAAGATAAGACAGTCGCTCCAAGGCCACTTCTTCAGCATGGCATGGACCTGTGATTACTCCAATGTTTTCAAAGGGGATTTTATATTCATCGTGAAAATGTTCTCCAACAATTTTTCCGCTTTCTGGAACAATTCCCTTGATGGCAGAAAAAATAATCTTGTCTTTTAGGGAAACTGTTAGACTTTTCAACTCATTCTCTAGGAAAGCCGAGGGAATGGCAAAAATTAGGACATCTGAATCCCTAATGGTTTTGTTGATGTCATGGCTTAAGGCTAATTTTTCAACATCAAACTCCACAGCGCTTATATAATTGGGGTTGTGCCCCTCATTTTTTATATGCCGAATTGCAGATTCGTTCCGCATGTACCATCCGACCGTATCCAAGTTCTCCGAAAGCATCTTTACCAAAGCGGTGCCCCAGCTTCCACCTCCCAATACGGCAAAACGTAATTTTTCCCTCATAGTGCCAATTTAGCGATTAAAGCTAAAAAATATATTTGACCCAAATTTAATCATTGATTTTCAGATAGTTAAAAACATTGGCATGATGCTTGAAAAGATATGGTTGAACCAAAATATCGAGTTATGAAAATTGGAAAACTACACTTTGGACTACTATTTTTTGGACTTTTATTGAGCTCTTGTTATACGGAAGTGATTGTTGAAGATGATATTATCGTAGAAGAGACACCGTTTAATGCAGCACTGTTCTTGGAGTCTTACGACCTATGGTATGTGGACATCAATGCGACCAAGGGCAATGGTGAGGTTCCTTTTTTACAGCAAGCTTTTACCATTTCATTTAAAAATGGGGTGGTGTATGCCAACAATAATTTGGTGGGCATTGGCAAAACAGGGAATGGATTTGGAATAGACGTGGGATCTTATGCCACTCTTTTGGGGGCTGTAGAAATTGATCATGACATAGATGGAATTTGGCTATTGGATATATCTGCCTTGGACAATGGTACGCTGGAATTTTATGAACGTAGCTCAAACACCTCTTATATTTTAAGGGGATATCAAAGAAACAGTTTTGATTACGATAGGGTCTTTTACGACAATATGCATTATTTCTTACAGGAGTATTCGGTTTGGGAAAAAACCTATACCAGTGAAGTAGGGGCACTGAATGATTTTGACGACGAGAATTATATTCAGTTTATCTCTGGGGCGGAGATTGGTGTTTTTAGGTCTTCGATAGATGCAGTGGGAATCCCTTTGAATGCTTTGAAATGGGATTACGAGGGCAACTACCAAGTATTTGATGTAGCCAATTACCCGACCTTGAAAACTTTAACGCTGGATTATGACTTTTTGGGCAATGATTATTTTGAATTGTACGTTATTGATGATAGTACTATTGAACTGTATCACACGGCAAGTGGCACTGCGTATGAATTCACAGGAAGGGGCTATCAGCAGTACTTAAAATCGGGAGGCACGACATCAAAAAAACGAGTAAAGCGCAACAACCCGGTAATGAATGTGACAAGACAAAGAAAAATGTAAGGAAAATAATTAGTGTTCGACTATACAAACAAGTTTTTTGGTTGGTTATTTAGTTAAGAATCGCTTTGGGCACTTTAGCTTGAAGCGATTCTTTTTTATCGGGTTTGATTGCTCTTATAGGCTGAAGGGTTTTCACCACTTATCTTTTTAAAAGTCCTATTGAAATAGGACAAGCTTTCAAAACCACATTCATAGCAGGTTTCGCTTATATTTCTGCCTGAAAGCAAAAACCGCTTTGCCTGTGTTATACGGTATTGGTTTAAAAAATTGGTAAAGGTACTTCCGGTGGACTTTTTAAAATACCTACAAAATGCCTCCTTTCCAAGATTGACCAATTTGGCGACCTCTTCCAACTTGATTTTTTGTGAGTAATGTTCATCAATATAGGAATAGACCCTTTGCAGACGCAGTTGCTGTTTTGCGGCTTTATCGTTGATGATTGGTTTGGAGTGCAGCAATTCAAACTCAGCGCTTTTGGCCAATAGTTTTAGAATGCGAAGAATTTGCAAGAATTGTTCAAAGGTATTCATCCTGTGCAATTGCTTCATCTGATTTCCAACAGTCTCCTTGGTTTCCCCTAAAAAAGCAATCCCATGCTGCGACTTCCCCAACAACTCATAAACGTCAATGAGCTCTTCAATTTCATTAAATATTTTTTCTTTAAATGAAGCACTGATGTGCAGCACCTCTTTTCTATAGTCTGTTTTTATGCCATAATCAAAGTTCAGGTGTGGAATGTTGGAACCTATCAAAACCAGATCACTTTTCTTAAACGCTGATATGTGACGTCCCACATGTCGTGTGCCATTGGCCCCTTCAATATAAACCAATTCAAATTCGGGATGAAAGTGCCAAAAGAACAGGTCGTTAAGTTTTGGGTTATGCAAAAGCCGAAAAGAACTTTTATCATCTGGCCGAATGTTTTCCAATTGAATTTTCACTTTATTGTTTTAAATGACTTGAAAATAATCAATATAAATCAATATAATTCAAATACTGGTCAATAGTAAGGTAGATGAAATGTACAAAGGCGACTAGTTTTGAATCACGGACATTAAATTAAAGAGGTAAGAAAATGGCACAGAAAAAGATGAAAATGGAAATGGCCAACAAAGCACATGAAGAAATTCCAGGAAATCCATCCACGGCAACCAGTAGTAAGATAAAATTGAACGATAGATCAAACGGAAAGACTTTGAGGGTACTTTCTGAACAGGATTGGGATTTTTGGATTGAAAATGGATACGTTGTCATAAAAAATGCTGTCCCAAAGCATCAAGCGAAGGCCACGGCAGATTTTTTATGGGAGTTTGACGAAAAGGACCCCAACGATGCCAACACTTGGCACACACCACCTCGAGCAGAAATGAAAATGAAAGAGTTAACAGGAACCGGAATGGTAGAGGTCTACAACCATCAACATTTATGGAACAACAGACAAACACGAAGGGTGTATGATGCTTTTGTGGATATCTGGGGGACCGAAAAACTATGGGTGACCATTGATCGGGCCAATTTAAACTTTCCACAACGGCCGGGCCAAAATAAAAAAGGATTCATCCATTGGGATTATGATCCCGAAACCCGACCACAAAATGTGCAGGGTGTTCTGGCCTTGGCAGATCAAACGGATGAAAATATGGGAGGGTTTCAATGCATCCCTTGGCTTTATCAAAATTATGATACTTGGAAGCTCACCCAACCTGAAGACCGGGACCATTTTCAGCCAGATATTACAGGGCTGGAGGATAAGATTGTAAAAGTGAAGATGGATGCCGGGGACCTCCTTATCTTCAACAGTACTTTGGCACATGGGATCAGGCCCAATAAATCGGGCAACAAGGTGCGGATAGCACAATATATTTCCATGATGCCAGCCGAAGAGGACAACAAACAACTGCGGGAATGGAGAATCAATTCATGGAAACACAGAATCGCACCAGAGGGCTATGCTTTTCCCGGAGACCCCCGAAATTGGGAACGCGATAAATACAATACCGCAAAATTAACCACACTTGGCAAGAAGTTATTGGGGTTGACCAACTGGTAGATCATGAAATCCTTAAAAATCATCCCTTCGTTGGTCTCTCTGATTGAATAGCCCTATTTTTGCCGGCTTCAACACAAAGCCATGAAAAAGTATCTTAATCTCTTTGACTTCTCACAGAAAGTAAATTATCGTACTGAAGTATTATCTGGACTGACAGTGGCGCTGGCCCTGGTCCCTGAGGCCATAGCCTTTGCGTTGATAGCAGGATTATCTCCTTTAACTGGATTATATGCTGCCTTTGTGATGGGATTGGTCACATCTATTTTGGGCGGTAGACCTGGGATGATTTCTGGCGCCACTGGAGCGGTTGCCGTTGTAATTGTAAGTTTGGCAAGGGATTATGGCGTGGAATATGTTTTCGCAGCAGTTGTTTTTGCCGGCATGCTGCAGATCATTGCTGGTCTGTTGCGTTTGGGAAAATTGATGCGTTTAGTGCCCCATCCCGTAATCTTTGGATTCGTCAATGGATTGGCCATAATCATATTTATGTCACAGTTAGATCAATTTAAGACTTTGGATGGAAGTTGGCTCACTGGAAGCACTTTGTATATATTTTTGGGATTGGTACTGCTTACCATGTTGGTTATCTGGGGACTTCCTAGGTTGAGCAAAGTGGTTCCTGCGTCTTTGGCGGCCATATTGTTGGTATTTGGAATCGTATTTTTCTTTAATATAGAGACTAGGACCATCGGCGATATAGCCTCCATACAAGGAAGCTTTCCTCCTTTCCATATTCCTGATTTGCCTTTTACCTTGGAAACCCTGAAAATTATATTTCCTTATGCGGCCATTGTGGCCGGGGTAGGACTCATTGAAAGTTTATTGACCTTGAACATTGTGGATGAAATCACAGAAACCCGTGGTCGTGGAAACAAGGAAGCTGTAGCCCAGGGAACCGCGAATATTCTCTCTGGTCTTTTTTCAGGGATGGGCGGCTGTGCCATGATTGGGCAAAGTCTGATTAATACTTCCAATGGTGCCAGAGCTAGGTTATCTGGGATTGTGGCGGCCGTGATGCTGTTGGCTTTTATTATGTTCGGTTCCAGTTTAATAGAAAAAGTGCCGATGGCTGCATTGACCGGTTTGATGATAATGGTGGCCTTGGGCACTTTTGAATGGGCCAGCCTCAGAACTTTTAGACGAATGCCAAAATCAGATGTACTGGTGATGATTTTGGTAACCTTGGTGACCGTGTTCCTTCACAATTTGGCTTTGGCCGTTTTGGTCGGGGTCATAATTTCGGCGTTAGTATTCGCTTGGGACAATGCCATTCGCATTCGTGCCAGAAAAAGTATTGATGAGGATGGAGTGAAACACTATGAAATCTATGGGCCACTCTTTTTTGGAAGCACTACCCTTTTTGCCGAAAAGTTTGATGTGCTCAACGACCCAGATGAAGTGGTTATTGATTTTGCCGAAAGCCGTGTAGTGGATATGTCCGCGATAGAAGCTGTAAATAAAATTACGGAGCGTTACCGAAAAGTAGGCAAAAAGGTACATCTGAAGCACCTCAGTAAAGATTGTATTCGACTCCTTAAAAATGCGGACGACATCATTGAGGTAAACATGTTGGAAGATCCAACCTATAAAGTGGCAGTTGACAAAATCTGGCCGTATAAGTAAGGAAGAAACAATCGGTATTGTGGCCAATCAATCCCTTAACCTTCCCGAAAAAACACTCACTTTGGGATTTTTGGGATTTCCGGTGATTCTTCTGAGCAGTACAATTTGGCCTGTGTGGTACATGCAGTCCGAAAGCATGCCATTTATCATGTTCCAATACGGATACACGGATTCCCTATCCCCATTTTGGAAAACAACGTTACACTGCTCGAATTCCTCGGCCTGCTTGCCTCGAATTTTGTCACTGGCCAATTTTATATTCCCCAATGTGCTTTTGCGAACTTCCTCGAATGAAAGTTCAGGGGGATTTTCCAGTCGGATGTTTGGATTTCCATCAGCGGCGTTCAAAATCATTTTGGACATGGTGTGTATGTGCTTCAAAGTTTCCTTGCTGGTCCTTGCCCCTTCAGAAGGGCTGTAATCCAAATCCTTTTCAGTCAATCCCTCGGTGGCCCAATAATATCGAAATCCGAGTGCATCTATCATTCGGGCAACAACATTACCAGGCCCAAAATCTTCAGGATATTCTGGTATTTGATAATATGGAAGTTCCATGTCCTGTGCTTGGGAGTTCAGCACTAATGTAAAAAAGAAAACAACACTAAATTTTTTTGATAAACGAAGATTTTTCATGGTAAAATAGAGCTAATCGACAATCGGTTTTTTGGTAAGGGTAAGCCCTATTTCATTAACTTCCATGAGGGCTGCAGTGCCATACCATTCTTTCAACTCCATAACCAGACTGCCGGCTTTAATGGCAGGATCGGTTTCTGTGAGCTTTTTGGCCTCTTCCACGGAATCTACATTAAAAATGTAAATGCCACGAAGGTCATCGTTGCCAAAAAACGGACCGGCCAGCACCAGTTTTCCTTCTTCGGCCATTTTCCCAATGTTGCGCAAATGGGCTGCTTGCAGGGCATTGGCTTCTTCTTTTGGCAATGATCTATTGGGTCCTCGTTTCAAAAAAGCAAATACATATTTCTTCATTCCGTAGTCATCAGCCCCATATTTTTTGGCTTTTTCGGCATTGTACACCACTTCATTGGCATTATTGGACTTTGTTTTTTCTTCTGATGGAGATTGTGCATGGATTGCAGCACAAAAGACCCAAAAGAGAATGAAAAGAATTTTTGTTTTCATGGGCTGGTTGATTTTTAGGTGTTGTAGAAATCGAAAATAACCTTTAAAAAATCACCTTTTTTAGTAGATTCTGTTAAAAACAAGTTGTTAAAAGTTAAAAATAATAGCGTATTCCCCTCCCTTTGGTCTTATCTAAGTCAATCGATGCATCCTTTGTAAAAAACATCAAAAGGATGCACTTCCACATTAAAAAGTTCATTTTGTATCGCAACATCTTCATGCAACAGTGTTTCGGCTGCTTTTAGATCAGAAGCTTTAAAAACAATCATTCCCGTATCGCTGTATCGGGCCCCCACAACAATGGTACTATCTTTACGTAGTTGTGCAAGAAACGCTGAGTGTTCTTTAAAAAATTGTTGTTCCATCGGCTCAACCTCCATATTCCATGAAGCGCCCAAGGTGTAAAGCGCAACAAAATGGGGGATTTCTACTTCTGACTTTTGTGCCTGTGCCATCAATGGAAGAATAAGCAATAGAATGATTTTTTTCATATCAATCTGTTTTTTTGAATTGCAATAAGGGTTGTTGGCTTTCATCGTATAAGTAAAGCTTGTTGTCTTCGATGTGATAGGAAACCACATGTGGCAACAGTTCCAAGAATTCGGTCTCCAGCTTAAGGTTTGGACAGGCCATTTTAGTGACCATTGCTTCTGAAAAGCGTAGCGCGTCCTTTTCAAAAGTTATCCCTCCGGCCATTCTGTTGCAACCGGCCATACCTGAAAAACGATTGGTCCTGGTATCGATTTCAAGAAAGGGTAAATCCTTTCCCTTAACGTTCATTGTCGAGAGCTGTTTTCCATTTATTTTATGAAGCACCCACATATCATGCAGTCTGTAATCTATCACATAAGAACCACATCCTTCCAAAATGGTGGCTGTGTTCTTATCCGTGTCTTTATAGGAAATGGTCACGGTGTATGGAGATTTCTTGTTGGTAATGGAATCGATACATTCCTTTTGGGCAATAATAATATCTATTGCAGCAGCGTCATTCTTAATGCGATACATTCTAAGGTTGGAGCCATCCAAAGTTATGGGTTCCGTAAGTGCAGCCGTCGACTGCATTTCGTTCATATCCAGTTCAAAATGGTCTTCGAACAGTTTTAGGTCCCACAAGGGTTCAGAGCCATTGGCCTTAAAGCTACTTTTGTCCAAAATCACTTTTTCTGTGTCATTCGCTTTGGTTGGGATAGTGTCTTCTACAAGAATGTCCTCTATGGTCGGTTCTTTAGGCTCCTTTTTTTTCTCGACACAGTTTGCCATAAGAGTTATGGAACAAACCAAAACAATTATATTTTTCATGATTTTTCCTATTCAGATAGGGTTCTTTTACTCCAAATCTCGTAGATGGGCATTCCTTTGCTGCTTAATCCAGAGTGGTGCCAGTCCCCATCCTTGATTTCATAGTCGAATTCCAAACTCGCACCAACACGCGAATCGTCCCTTGAAAAGAAGCCAATTAGCTCCGTGTATTTTCCATTCTTGGTGGTATAGGTTCCACCACCGGTCCCCATAAATTCTTTTGTTTCTGTATTATAGGCAATCCATTGAAATCGGGTGCCCGATAAAATCTTCATGGTCTTTCTGGGGCGGGAAGTGTCCATTTGGCGCATTTCTCCACCACGTTTTCTCCCTGAAATGAGCCATGCACCATTTAGTTCTCCTGGCCCACCATCATCGATTCGTGTCCAAACCTTATCCGCCATATGTAATTGTCCATCAATAAATTCAAATTCAGTACTTTCTGAGGTGCCTACCAAACTGGGATCAAATGTTGCGAATTCATAGGTGTGGTTAAAGGTGGCGTTATTTGTATTAAAAGAACCTCCCCAAGTCCCGCCAAACTTTCCCGTTTCCTTGTCAAAGAATGCTTCAGAGACGAAGCCATAAGAAAAAATGGTCACATAGTGGGTGTCAACACCTGCTTCGTTTTGTAAAACAGTCTCCCAAGCGCCGTCAAACGATTGGGACTGCAAAACGGAACAAAACAAGAATAAAAAGGGGATAATAATGCATTTAGTTTTCGTCAAATTCATCGGAATATAGAATTTTACCGTTCAAATCCTTTAAATATACATAATCTACGACCCCTTTGCCAGTGAAGGTAAAGATCAATCCCATAATTTTACCGGAGGTTCCTTTTAAGGGGGTTTGTAAAACCAGAACGTCATTCAAATGTATTTCAAGGAATTGATTCTTACCGATAATTTTCAACGTTTGCCATTCCTTCATGTTTACCCCTAGGGCGGAAAAGTCATTCTCCGCTCCCATTAAGAATTCATCGCCTATTTTTAACATAAGGTTGCTTTCACAACCCTTTTCAACGATGCCAACAGCAGAAACATCTTTTTCGTCAATTAGTACCATTTCCATATAAGGGCATATCAAGCTTCTTGAATCTTCAAACCGCACTTTTGTTTCCAGCACAAAGGAATCGCTTTGAAGCCCATTGAATTCGCGGATATTGAAAAAAGAAAGGATTAAGTTCTGTTTGGGATCCACGCCGGATTCTTGAAGATCACGGTCCCCAACTTTAAGCTTTCCGCCAGATATAATGTTCTCTTGATTGGGATAAATTGGAATTTCTTGAAGCCTTTCAGATTTAAGCGTTGCAAACCAACCGTCCGTTTGTACAAGAATTCGCTTTCTTTTGATAATACTGTCATTGGCTATTAACCGGGCCCAGTGAAACCCGGGGTAGTAGTAAATCTGTGAGAAGTTTTTCTTGTTTGGATCAATTGGGAATTTATGAGTGGGGTTCCATGACCGCTGGATGAAAAAACTGTCTGCTTTGACCTCCGTCAAGTCATAGGAAAAAATAACCGAGTTCGGCACATTGAAAGCCACTGTTTTGTTGACCGAAAAGGAAACATTTTCAGGGATTACCAATTGTTTTTCCTGCGTGACCAAAGAAATCAGGAGAAAGGTTAAAATTACAATGCTCAATGTAGCAACAACAAGAACTTTCTTTGAAAAAGGTTTGGGTCTGACTGAAGATGGTCCTGATACCAAAGAATCTTTGTGCTGATCTTGTCGAAAGTCGTTCCAGTTCTCGTAGTGCAGTAAAGAAACCAGAGCATCCAAGGTGCTGGGATGGGGCATCTTGTTAAAGTCATTTTTCCAGAGCCGTTTCATGGTGGATAGACTAATCCGGATATTGGACTTCTCATCCATCAGATCAATCAAGTACTGCAAATCTCGCTGGCTGAGATTTACCTCCGAAGAGGCCTTTTCTGGAAAGTAGCGCGCCACAATTTCCTGGATACAATTGTTTACGTAGTTTCTTTCATTAGCTGTCATGGGTACAATTTATAAAATGGACGTGATATGGATTATAAATAGATGCCTTTTGATGGTTTGTTACAGTAAGGTTCGCTCGAATTTTGAAAAAAAGAAAACATGAACAAAAAATGTATTAAACGGAGCATGGGACTTTTTGCCATGCTGACATTGATTTCAGGTCAAATGATAATGGGGCAAAACATTCCTTTGACCAAAGAAAACTGGAATATCATCGACAATGAGAATAACCAGACTCTTGATTTTCACACTACAAATTACAAAGGGAAAGTAGCATTACGGTTAGGAAGACACAAAATAGCCAAGCTCGAAGGTAAAACCTATGAAAATTTTGTGTTGGAAATGGATATTGCCGGAAAGGCGATGCCTGGGATAGGATTCCATGCGGAGGACTTATTCAATTATGAGTTTTTTTATTGTAGGGTTTTTTCTGGAGGAAAAGAAGATGCGCTACAATATGCCCCTGTGTACAACGCAGCGCTGCCTTGGCAGCTCTATAATGCACCCATTTATGAGACAGAAGCAACATTCAAACCAGAAGAATGGTTCCACTTGAAAATGGAAGTTTATGGGAATAACATGAGGGTTTTCATCGGAGATGACGATAGACCAAACATGCAGGTTGAACTTCTACAGCATGAAGTGGATAAAGGAGCCATCTTTTTAAAAACAAGTTTTGCAGAGGCCTACTTTGCAAACATCGAAATTCGTGAGTTGGAAAATCCTTTTCCCGTAGAAGAAGCAGAAAACCAAAAGACGTATTTAACGGATTGGGAAATCTCGGAGCAACTAGAGGGCAATATATATTCCCAAAGGCAATATTATCAATGGTTGGATGATGCTGAAAAAGAGCACAATTGGAGGAACATTAAAACAGATAAAAATGGAATCGTGAATTTGGCCCAATATTTTGACCATCCCAAAGAATCAGTTTTTGCCAAAACGAATATTATCTCTGAAGCGGACAGGAATGTTACATTGGCCTTTGATTACACCCAGGTATTAATGATCACAATAAATAATCAGCCTGTATTTTTTGGACGAGAGCTTGACACACACAATTTTATGCGAATGATGGATGGAGAGGAAAAAATACAGTTGTCCCTTAAAAAAGGGGACAACAAACTGGTATTTTGGGTACGGTCTGATGATGAATGGCAAGAGGCCAATCCACGTTATTTGGGAAGAAAACAAGCCATGAATTGGGGGTTTATCGCTCGATTGGAATGATGAACGGTATCTAAAAGAGGGCTTTTTGTTCGTTTTTTGGAGCAAAAGAATTGTAGGGTTATTTGGAAATCTTTTTGATACAATGAACCACTACGCCCTCTTCTTTAAACCTTAATTTTTAGGTGTAAGTACCAAGCTGTATTATTCCAATCCCAGTTATTCGAACTTATTTCGGGACAGTCTTGAAGTTTTGCATTAAGAACATCTCGTCGATACTATTTAGAACAAGGATTGGTGAATTGTTTTTTTTATTAAGTTTGACTTTAGTAAATGAGTCCATCTAACCGGACGCATTGCCTTTTGTTTTGAAAACTTTTTTCAATTTCGGGCTTATGGCAATAAGGAAGTCTAGCCAAAAAGCCGTCTTAGGGATAGGACACCGAATAATAGGGCTGGCTTCCAAAATGTATTTTCAGATTCGTGATTTCACACGAGGGTTTTCTTTCTTGACACATACGATGTTTGTATTTCGCATTTAAATGATAGTCTCTTCCTCGGACTTGATACTAGAAATTTTATAATGCCAAATAAAGATGAAAACCAAATACATCGATTTGATCGAACAGACCTACGATTTTCCACAAGAAGAATTTCAGCTTCAGGAAAGTTCATTGCAATTTCATGGAATAGACCTTATGCGCCTTATTGAGCGCTATGGCACCCCATTAAAATTCACCTATTTGCCCAAAATATCGGAAAATATCCAACGGGCAAAGAAATGGTTCAATACTGCAATAAACAAACACAACTATTCAGGGAAATACCACTATTGCTACTGCACCAAAAGTTCTCATTTTGAACATGTATTGAACGAGGCTCTTAAAAATGACATTCATATCGAAACATCATCAGCTTTTGATATTGATATCGTTGAAAATCTAAAGAGTGTCGGAAAAATATCCAACACACAGTATGTACTGTGTAATGGTTTTAAAAGGGACAGATATATTCAAAATATAGCCAGGCTTATCAACAGTGGCCATGAGAATTGTATACCGATCATAGACAACTTTGAGGAAATAGACCTGTTGAGTGAAAACATAGAAAGTAATTTTAATATTGGCATACGTATAGCTTCTGAAGAAGAACCCAAGTTCGAATTCTACACTTCGCGTTTGGGCATAGGGTACAAGAATATCGTACCCTTCTATGTCAGTAAAATAAAAGACAACCCAAAGGTCCAACTCAAAATGCTGCATTTCTTTATCAATACAGGAATTCGCGATACAGCTTATTATTGGAACGAACTTCTAAAATGTTTGAAGGTTTATATTAGTCTTAAAAAGATATGTCCCACACTGGATAGTCTGAATATTGGTGGGGGATTCCCTATCAAAAACTCATTGGCGTTCAACTACGATTATGAGTACATGGTTGATGAGATTATCCATCAAATTAGTCAAGCTTGCAAGGAAGCTAGTGTTGAGCCGCCCCACATCTTTACAGAGTTTGGCAGTTTTACGGTGGGAGAGAGTGGTGGAAACATTTATCAAGTGCTTTACCAAAAACAACAAAATGATCGTGAAAAATGGAATATGGTCAATTCATCGTTTATTACCACAATGCCTGATTCTTGGGCCATAAGCAAACGGTTCATCATGTTGGCAATCAATAGGTGGCACGACGAATACGAGCGTGTTCTGTTAGGAGGGTTGACGTGTGACAGCGATGATTATTATAACTCGGAACAAGACTTAAATGCGATTCATTTGCCAAAGTACAAAAAGGATAAGCCACTCTATATTGGTTTTTTCAACACTGGGGCCTATCAGGAAACTATCGGCGGTTTTGGGGGATTGCAGCATTGCCTCATTCCTCATCCCAAACATATATTGATACATAAAAATTTTCAAGGAGACCTTGAGACATCCGTCTTTGCCGAACAACAAACGGCATCTGATTTTCTCTCCATTTTAGGATACAATAAATACGAATTGAACAAAACTTCGCTTAAAATGGGGGAAAGTTTGGCATACCAAAAAAATTGATGCTTTAAATCAACTGAAATGAAATTAGAAAGAACATACGCAGGGATTCCAGAGGAATACGCATCTTCACACAAATCTAAAGTTGTTTTAATTCCCGTTGCCTACGATGGAACGAGTACCTGGGGCAAAGGTGCCGATAAGGGTCCGGATGCCTTTCTGCAAGCTTCAGAGAATATGGAGCTTTATGATATTGAAACGGACAGTGAAGTATACAAAGAGGGAATTTATCTGACGGAAACTTTGGATGGTTTCGACTCACCTGAAAGCATGGTAGAAATGGTTCATAAAGTGGTCAGGGATTATCTGAACAGAAATAAGCTCGTTACAATAGTTGGTGGGGAACATTCGGTCTCTATTGGTGCTATTAGGGCATTTGCAGAGTCGTACGAAGGATTGACGGTACTCCAAATAGATGCCCATGCCGACTTGAGAGAAGAGTACAATGGCTCTAAATATAATCATGCCTGTGCTTTACATGAAGCCTCACAGAACACAAACCTGGTTCAGGTTGGTATAAGAAGTATGGACAAAATGGAAACTTCCGTTATGAACAAGGATAATGTCTTTTTTGCCCACGAAATGGTAACCGATGATTTTTGGATGGATAATGTGCTGGATGCGATGACCGAGAATGTTTACATCACCTTCGATTTGGATGCGTTGGACCCATCCATTCTCCCAGCAACGGGAACGCCTGAACCCGGCGGACTTTTTTGGTATGAAACTTTGGAATTTCTTAAAAGGGTCTTTGAGGAATGCAATGTGGTCGGTTTTGATATCGTGGAACTTTGCCCTAATCCAGAAGACAGGGCTTCCGATTTTCTAGCCGCAAAACTTTATTATAAAATGCTGAGCTACAAATACAACAGTCAGGATTCCGAAGAAGTGGAATATTTGGATGGGCAACACGAGAGTTTTGAAAAATTTGATGGAACAAAAGAAGAATATGATGAGCGATAAAGGTGAAGTTTCCAAGTTTATCGAAAAGCATTTTCTTCATTTCAATGCAGCATCTTTGGTGGATGCTGCTAAGGGATATGAAGCCCAGTTGGGACAAGGGGCAAAAATGTTGGTGTCCTTGGCAGGTGCCATGAGCACCGCTGAATTAGGTAAGATTTTTTCAGAGATGATCCGTTCAAAAAAAGTTCATGTCATTTCATGTACCGGAGCTAATCTAGAAGAGGATATCATGAATTTGGTAGCTCATTCTCATTATAAAAGAGTGCCCAATTACCGTGATCTGACCCCGCAAGATGAATGGAATCTGTTGCAGAATGGACTCAACCGGGTCACCGATACCTGTATTCCAGAGGAAGAAGCTTTTAGACGTCTGCAGGAACACATTTATAAGATATGGAAGCAAGCAGATGATAACGGGGAACGACTATTCCCTCATGAATGTATGTACCGCCTTCTGCTATCAGGGGTGTTGGAAGAGTATTACGAAATAGATGTTAGAGATTCGTGGGTGTTTGCTGCGGCCAAGGCCAATTTGCCGATGGTGGTCCCAGGATGGGAAGACAGTACAATGGGAAATATTTTTGCCAGTTATGTTCTGAAAGGCGAGCTCAAAGCCAGCACCATCAAGTCTGGAATTGAATACATGACCTTTTTGGCCGATTGGTATAGGCAAAATTCCAGCAATGGTATTGGGTTCTTTCAAATTGGCGGAGGAATAGCAGGAGATTTCCCCATTTGTGTGGTTCCGATGCTCTATCAAGATATGGAAGAAAAAGATACGCCATTCTGGAACTATTTCTGCCAAATAAGTGATTCTACAACAAGTTATGGCTCCTATTCTGGAGCCGTGCCGAATGAAAAGATTACTTGGGGGAAACTCGATATAAAAACACCAAAATTCATAATAGAAAGCGATGCCACCATTGTGGCCCCATTGATTTTTGCCTACGTTTTGAAAATATAACTGGATCGAGAAAGGAGTGACATGAAAAGAGTTATAGTTGATTACAAAAAACTTGATGGGGTAATACTAAATCTTTTAGTGGAGAAGTACCCCGACGGTTACGGGGATGGCGACATCATTAGCTTTCGAAATTCTCAAGGAGAATGGGTTGAATGCATAGAGGTCAGAACAAAGGATACCGTATATTTGGTAAAAGTGAGCAAGCGACTTACAATGGCCATGGAAGACTACGAAATTTCCGCCGACAAAGAGGACGACATTACGCTGGATTACAGTGAACAAAATTTGGAAAAAGAATAAAAGAGTCCATCAAAGATTAAAAAAGACAATAGAAATTATTTTCTAACCCAATTGGACCCTTCGAAGTACAAGGAGAATGAAAAGCCAAATTCGAAGCCGTACTCTGGTTAGAATGGAAAAAGGCCATAGAACATATGGATAAATCAGATAAATAGGCTTTTCAATCCTATTTTAAGAATAGATTACAAAACAAAAAACACACAAAAAATGATGGAGGCAAAGTTCCACCTCGCCTTGCCATGTAGGGATATCGAGGAAACAAAAAAGTTCTATATGGAGATTATTGGCACCAACTTGGGAAGGAACACTGAAAAATGGTTGGATATTGACCTATTTGGCAACCAGTTAACATTTACACAGGCGGGTAACTTTAGTTTTGATTTCAAAAGCTATAAGCTTGATGACTATATTTTGCCAGCCTTCCATTTTGGAGTTATTATACCCAATGATAGTTGGGAGGAACTCTATGGCAGACTTTTTCAAATGGACTTAGAGGTAACCACTAAGGCCACTTTTATGCAGGGCAAAAAGGGGGAACACCTTTCTTTTTTTGTTCAAGACCCCAATGGATACATGTTGGAGTTCAAAAGCTTTAAAAATGTCAATGAAGTCTTCACCTTATGAAGAAGAAGAAGGAAGCCTAATAGTCACAACGCTTATTAGTTTACAGCGTTCTTAAATACTCTGCCAGATCCCGGGCTTCTTCCTCGGTCAGGTTTTGGTTGAGCATAATGGCATTGTTGTATTCCTTGAGCAAGGCCTTCGCTATAGGGTCTTCCTTTAGCATTCCGTCCGGATTCAAGATCATGTTCATTACCCATTCTGGGCTTCGGCGTTCGTATACTCCCTTCATGGCTGGCCCTATCATGCGTTGGTCCACCATGTGGCATGCCACGCAAATGGCATTGAATGTTGCTTCGCCTCGGGCGGCCATTTCGGCATCAATTTCTTCGGGGAAATCTACATTTTTGATGGGTCCAACTCCTTTGTTATCCAAATCAACGGGCACTCCTTCACTGGTCTGTGCCTGTTTTTCTTCTGTCTTTGTTCTGCTTACCTCAAAACCATCTTCTTTCTTTTCTTTTTTTCCACCACAGCCCATCACTAGGGATGCCAATGTAAACAAGACTAGTATTCTTTTCATTTTATGAACTCTTATAAGGTTGATGTCAATTGTAGCTACTAATATAACCAATATATGGTTGAAATCATGTTTCAACTTTTTGAACCCCCAATGTAGAAATTCAGGGGGTATTGAAAAAGTCAAGTGCTCTTTTTTCATTATAGGTAATGTTGTCCTTTCCCCAAAAGCCAACGTGCCCACCATATTTTGGCACTTCCAGATAGAGGTTGGGATTAATTTCAGCTTCCTTGTAAGGATAACATTCGGATCCCAGAAAAGAATCATCTTGGGCATTGATGATTAGGGAAGGCGCTTTTATATCAGATAAAAACTGGAGGGAGCTACATTTTTCATAATAATCCAAGGCATCTTTAAAATTATGTGCCCTGCTGGTGTAGATATCGTCGAAATCCTTGAGAGTCTTTATTTTTTTGATGTCCTCATCGGGAATTAGTTCTGGGAAGAGTTCTTGTTTTTCTCTCAGCTTGGCAATGAGGTGTTTCTTGAACCGCTTTGCATAAAGCACATTTTTAGGCATTAGCAATTGTTCACATGAATCACGCAAGCTACAGGGCACAGAGACGGCCACGGCTGCTTTAACTTCCTTTGGAACGGTGTTTCCCTCACCCAAATATTTTAAGGCAAGGTTTCCGCCCAAGCTGAATCCTTTTAAATAGATTTCCCCATACTTTTTGGCATCAAGAATGTGGTCTATGACTTCAATAAGATCCTTAGTGGCCCCAGAATGGTACGAGCGATATTTTGAATTGGGCTCGCCACTGCATCCACGATAGTTAACCGCACAGGCATCATATCCCTTTTGATTGAACACTTTAGCACTTCCTGTGATGTAGGGGCGTTGGGCGTTCCCCTCCAAACCGTGTAACAGGATGACCAATTTATTTGATGGTGTTTGGGATTTGCTCCAATCCAAATCTAAAAAGTCACCGTCGGCAAGTGTGATTCGCTCCCTTTTTTGGACAACACCATCCACTTTTCGAACAAGTCCAGAATAGATGGTGGCAATGTGCCCATTTCTAAAGAATAGCGGAGGACGGTAATTCGTTGAAAATAAAGGCATTAATATAAAATATTATGCTGGGCTTTCACTTTTTCAGGAAGATCCGTTTCGTCCAACATGTCCCTTAAATCAATTTCAATGGTGCGGCACAATGCTGTCATGGGGACATCGTTGATTCTTCCCTCAAAAGGATCTTCGCTGTTACTCCCCACTTTTTCCATGGTCGTAAAAACCCATGAAATCAACACGGAAAAGAAAATCATCAAAGCAAAGTACCACCAACTGAGTCCCATTTCCAGTTCTTGTAGCTGGGCCTTAAATACATTGAGGAGCCCAAAAGGTAGCAGCAGTACAAAAATCCAAGTAAAAAGTGTGCTGAAGTAGGCATACTGCCTTGGGAAAGGTGTGTTTTTTATTCGTTCACATTTCCCTTGAAGATTATACATTTCCTCCAAATTACTATGCAATACCTGTTTGTCGAATTCCGTTATTTTTTCCTCTTGCAGCAACTTTTTTAATTGTTGACCCTGGTTTTTAACGAGATGGGTGGCCACATTTTTTCTGTTCTGCAAATCATCCAATTCATTAGTTGAAAGGAACTTATCCATCCCGTCACAGGCTGGATTGCGTTCCCCATGTTTTTCAAACAATCGCTCCACGGCCCTATTTTCCTTAATGGAAAAACTGGTGGGTTGCCGTAATTGAATCCGTAGTGCATTGATCCACGCAACATGGCGGTAGATCAATTCCATTTGGGCGGAGCGGTCATTTTCAACAAAGCTGAGCACATTGTTGGCCCAGGTTCGGGAGTAGTTCACAATGCCTCCCCAAATTTTCCTGGCTTCCCAAAAACGATCATAGCTTTGGCTGTTTTTGAAACCGATATAGAAAGCCACAGCAATTCCAATCACCGATAAGGGTTGAAAAGGAATGTCGATATGTTTCCAGTCCAGAAAATGATAGAAATAAAAAATGATGGCTGCATAAACCGTGAAAAAAATCAAATTTTTCCAGGCATATCGCAAAATGATGTGCCAACTGATGTTTCTTTTGATGTACATGGCTGTTGGTTAAAACCTAAAAATACCAAATTCCATTATAACGGATTACAAATCAAAGTTGAAAGTAAAGATTGTCGTATTTTTAAGTTCCTTGAAAAAAGCACAATTCCAAAGGCTTCAACAAAAATCAAAAAGAGCATGAAAGACGCTAGATTTCCAGAATTAACGGCACGTCAAATAGGCATTTTGAAAACATATGGTAAAATTGAAAGCTATGGTGAAGCGACACGAATTTTTACGTTGGGCGATTTGCAATACGATTTTTTCGTTGTTATGGCCGGGGAGGTGACCATTGAAGATCCGTATAATGACAATAAGCTTATTGTGGCCCATCAAAAGAATGAATTTACAGGCGATAGTGGAATGCTTTCAAATAGGGGTGCGCAATTTCATGCAGTGGCCCAACCCAATACCTGTGTGCTTCGAATCACGCCAAAACGTTTAAAGGAGGCCATTTCAAAACACAGCGATATTAGCGATATGCTATTAAACGCCTTTTTGTTGAGGCAAGAAACAGTATTGACAGAATTTGAGGGGGGAATCAAACTGGTGGGATCAGGAACTTCAAAGGAAACTTACGCCATTCGGGATTTTATGGAAAAAAATCACCTTTGGTACAATTTTTTTGATGTCGACACCTCGGAAGAGGCTAGGGAACTCCTCAAAAACTTTGGGCTCTCCTCAGATGATCTGCCTATTTTGATAAATAGTGATGCCAAAGTTTGCCAAAACCCATCCTTAGAGGAATTAGCAAGATATTCTGGAGTTTTGATGGATTTTGAGGATAAGGTGTTCGACCTTTTGGTGATTGGTGCGGGCCCATCAGGATTAGCGGCAAGTGTTTATGCTGCTTCTGAAGGGCTGAGTGTGGTTACCATTGACAGCAAAGCTCCTGGCGGACAGGCTGGGAAAAGCTCAAAAATTGAAAATTATCTTGGCTTTCCTACAGGAATTTCCGGTAGTGACCTAGCCAATAAGGCCTATGTACAAGCTCAAAAATTTGGATGCAACATCTCCATCCCGCACAAGGCTGAAAGTATAGAACACACTGGCAGACATTTCATCGTAAAAGCTACCAATAAGACTATTAAAACAAGGGCGGTAATGGCTGCCACGGGTGCAAATTACAGACAGCTGCCCGTGAACAATATTGAAAAGTATGAAGGAAGTGGAGTCTTTTATTCAGCTACAGGAATGAATGCCGCTGCCTGTAAAAATGAACTGGTTGGTGTAATTGGAGGAGGAAACTCTGCGGGGCAGGCTGCACTGTTTCTTGCGGATCACGCAAAGGAAGTCCATGTGATTTTGAGAGGCGGGAATTTAGGGGGCAAGATGAGTGATTATTTGGTGCAACGTATTGAAGCTGCGGAGAATATTCTTGTTCATCTTCATACAGAAGTAGTTGAGCTTAAAGGGCGTTATTATCTGGAATCTGTTGTTATGAGAAATGGCCAAGGAGAATCTATCGAAAAGAACATCACCAATTTATTCACTTTTATTGGTGCGAGTCCCTGCACAGATTGGTTAAAAGGCTTGGTAGAGACCGATGAGCGTGGATTTATATGTACTGGCCCTGGAATTAAGGAGGAAAAGTTGCATTCCTGTGACATTTTTAGGGAACGCAAACCACAATCGTTGGAAACCAGCATACCTGGTTTTTTTGCCGTGGGCGATGTCCGAAAGGGCTCTGTGAAACGAGTAGCCTCTGCTGTGGGTGAGGGTTCCATGGCCGTCAGTCAGGTTCATCAGTTTTTAAGCGAAATAAAAAAGACCGAAGAAACAGTTTAAATCAATCAATTTTTGGGAAAGGTCTTGAGTAGGGCGTGTTGTTCTTCAATAGCAGCCTTGAATTCTTTTTTCAAAGTTTCCACCAACTCAGACACGGGCAATACATTTTCTATGGAGGTAACCCCTTGTCCTGCGGACCATATGGTCTTCCAAGCCTTGGCCTCGGTGTCCAACTCTTTTCCAAAATCAATTTTATGATTCTTTTTCAGATCCTCTTCCGAGATTCCGGCAGCTTGAAGGCTGGCCGCTAAAAAGTTGGCGTGCACTCCGGAAATGGCAGCGGTATAGACCACATCGCTGGCACCGGCATCGATGATCATTTTTCGATAATCCTCGGGGGCTTCACTTTCTTTCGTATTGATAAAACGTGTTCCCATATAGGCCAAATCGGCTCCCATCTGCATGGCACTGGCAACATCTCTTCCCGAACTGATACAGCCCGAAAGAAGGATGGTCTTATGGAAGAATTTTTTTATCTCGGCAACCAAGCTCATTGGGTTGATGCTTCCTGCATGACCACCAGCGCCTGCCGATACCAGAATAAGACCATCCACTCCTGCTTCAGCGGCCTTTTCAGCATGCCTCTTTTTAATGATATCATGAAACACCAGCCCACCATAACTATGAATGGCATTTACAACTTGGCTAACTGCACCCAATGAAGTGATTATTAAAGGCACTTTATGTTTTACACAGAGCTTAATGTCCGCTTCAAGCCGGGGGTTGGTGGGATGTACGATGAGGTTGACCCCAAATGGCGCCGGTTTCTTTCCGGTTTTTTCTTCATAATCCTTCAACTCGGATTTTATCTCGATGAGCCATTCTTCAAAACCTTCACTGGTACGTTGATTCAAAGCAGGAAAAGTCCCCACAATACCATTTTTACAACATTCCACTACCAATTTGGGATTGGAAATAAGAAACATAGGTGCTGCCACCACAGGCAATGATAGGTCTTGGATAAAGTCAGCTTTTTGGCTCATAAGGATTGTGTTAAACTATGTTTAAAAATAGTATTAAAAGTGGTACTTACTATGTATTAGTTTTTAAAACAATGGTAATTTTACAATTATTATGCATGCATAACAAATTAACCGACTATGTTTTTTAAGGAGTTTGAAATACGCTGGAGCGATTTGGACGCCAATCGCCACTTGGCCAACTCGGCCTATATCAATTTTATGAGCCATACCCGAATGGCTTACCTGGGTTTGATTGGATTTAATCAGAAGAGTATGGCCCAACACAGTCTTGGTCCCGTGGTGTTCTATGAGCACATATATTATTTTAAGGAGGTTTTTGCTGGAAAACCTGTAAAGGTTTCATTGAGCTTCAAGGGAATGAGCAAAGATGGGATGTTCTTTGAGTTTGAACATAACTTTTACGACAGCGAAGGAAAAAATTTTGCACGCTGCCAGATGATGGGTGCTTGGATCGATTTAAAAGAACGAAAATTGACCGGTTTGCCGGATGTGTTTTTGGAAGTTTTTGAGCAAATGGAAAAGGCAGAAGATTTTAAAATATTGACGAAAGAAGATACCCGAAAATATGTCCAGGTCCCCAAGGACCTACAAATGATTTAGTCCAATTTTAAAACTTAGGATTACCTATTATCTTTATTGGAAAACCCAAACCATTTTGGGAAAATACCGGTTTTGTCTGCTTCTATAATTTCGTCAAGCCATCGCTCGTACCAGTCCAAAAAATTGTTATCAGGGCTAAATAGAGGTCTTTCTATTCCAGATATTTCTATATTGACCACTTTGGCCTTGTGGACACCATTCAACACCAGGCCATGTAAAAAACTACATCCTTGAAATCCAAGGGGTAGGATTCCTCCATAAAGTTTTTCGAATTCGGTGTGATATTCTTCATCGGAGATTTCATCTTTATCCATAAATGAAGTCATGTTTTCCCATTCGTCATCACTCATTTCTGGATTTAAGCAACAATGCTTCTTCAAGAATATTTTCGGATCATCGGGAACTACTTGATCGAGGTTATGACCTAAAGGGTAGATTCCATAGTAAGGGCCGGCACCTGAGTTTTGGTAAGAAATTCCACCGTTTCCAATGTTCAGCAGAAAGGTTTTGTAACAAACAGGTAGTTGGATTCCATATTGTTTTTCAAAAGCTTCAACCTGATACGATTTTGCAGGAGGATTCAAATGGTACTTATGTCTCGCAGCACCAAAAGTCTTATATGCCAGGTCAATTTTTCTGGCTTCTTGGAACTTAATTTTAATTCGACGTATTTGTTCTGTGTAGTTTACCATGGAGTCCGTTTTGGATGTAAACTACATAAGCTCGATGTAATACTAACCAGCAAATTGACGGATAGTCGTTTGCACTTAACAAAAGGATGATAGCGTCTTGCCTAAGGCATCAAATTAAACACCCCTCTTGGCCCGTTTACTCGCCAAGTAAACCCCCAACAAAACAAAAATCGTTGCAATGACCTTTATCCAGGTCAGATGGTCCTTGCCCGTTGCCAGTGCAAACAAAATCCCGATGAGCGGCTGCATATAAACAAAGGCACCAACCGTGGAAGCTTTAAGTTCGGTAAGTGCAAAAACATTGAAAAGATAGGTCATAAACGTGGTCCCAATAACCACAAAAGCAATGGCGCCATAGACCCATAGCGGCATAGTGGACCATTGTATTTCTAAAAATTCGGGCAGCGTAATCGGAAAATTGATGACAACCGCAATGGTGAACAACCATTTCATCAATGTAAATGGATGGTACTTTTCTATCAGTTTTTTGGCCACAATGAGGTAGGCTCCATATGAAGTAGCGTTGATGACGAACAAAAAATTCCCAAAGGGAATGTTGGGGGCATCTTGTCGTAGTTCGGCACCAAAAAGAATAAGGCCAAGTGCCCCGACAAATCCCAACAAAATACCAATGGCTTTGTTGAAAGTTATTCGTTCACTTAAGAAGAAGGCCGATAGAACGACAACAATAATCGGGGTAATGGTCACCAATACAGCACTGTTGATAGGGGTGGACAATTGAAGACCCTTGAAAAAAGAGAGCATGTTGATGACCATTCCCAAGATGGAACAAACCAAGATTCTCCCCCAATCCCGTTTTTCAATTTTCTCCTTTGGACCAAAAAGGGAAATACCCCAAAATAACGCCGAAGCGCCCACCACCCGAAGCATAATAAATCCTAAGGGTTTTACATAGGTGGGCATAACACCTTTGGCCAGCGTATGGTTGATGCCGTAAATAGTGGTGGCCGTTATGGCTGCCAAAATTGCCAAGGTGCGCTTGCTCATGAATGCAGGGCCTTTTTGGCAGCTTCCGCTACTTTCTTGGAATTGCCAACAAAAATTTGATTGTCCACTAAAATTACTGGACGCTTTAAAAAGGTATAATGCTCTAGAATGAGTTTTTTATACTCGTTTTCAGAAAGTTCCTTGTCCTGCAATCCCATTTGACGGTATAGCATGGCCCTTCTACTAAATAGCGGCTCGTAACCCCCGCTGAGCGATGCCATTTCTTCCAACTGCTTAGAAGTCATAGGTTCCGTTTTAATGTCTTGCAGTATAACCCCATCCAACGGTTCCAGGTCCTTGATGATGCGCTGGCAGGTTGTGCAATTGCTTAAATGGTATATCTTTTTCATGTTAATGGCTTAGGTGCACAAAGGAAATCAAAATTCCATCAACACCGTCAAGATAAAGCAAAATCCACCGCTTTTTTGGCATGGATTTTAGTGGTGTCAAAAGTAGGAATTGAAGCTTCACTGTCAGGAATCAATATGGGTAGTTCCGTGCAACCCAATATAGCTCCTTCCGCTCCTAGCCCTTTCATTTTTTCAATGATGCCCAAACAAATATTCTTGGATTTTTCGGTAAATGTTCCTTTTACAAGTTCATCATAAATGATTGATTGTAAGATTTCGCGATCTCCGGCATCTGGAATCAGGACCTCAAGACCAAAGTCATCTTCCAGTTTTTTGGTATAGAAATCGTTTTCCATGGTAAATTTTGTGCCGAGCAGCGCTATTTTCTTTAATCCTCTCTCCTGAATAGCCGCTCCGGTCACTTGGGCAATATGCAAAAAGGGGATGCTCGTAGCCTGTGTGATGGCATCGCTGACCAAATGGATGGTATTGGTACAGAGTATAATGACTGCTGCACCCGCAGCTTCCAGTTTTTTGGCATGCTCGGCCATAATAGTACCAATTACTTCCCAATTGTCCGAAAAGGAATGCCGTTCAATTTCTTCAAAATCCACAGAGGAGAGTATGCTTGCCGCCGAATGCGAACCTCCCAGTCTCTCCCGGACCATTTCATTTATGTGTTGGTAGTATATTTTGGAGGATTCCCAACTCATACCCCCAATCATTCCTATTGTTTTCATGCTAAAATGGATTAGTTGATTTTTGTTTTTTTGTCTTGTATGCTATCTAGAGCTTGTTTGAAAGAGTTGATTGAACGAACAATATCTTTTTCCGTAGTGGCCCATGAGCAAACACTGATTCGAATCACTTTGCGCCCATTCCAAGTTGAACCACCGACCCAACAATCCCGAAGTTCTTGTATTTTTTTGAGCGTTTTGTCCGTTAGTTCATCAGATTCACATTGAACGATAACCTGATTGAAAACAACATCGTTCAAAACCTGGAAACCATCAACTTTGGAAATGAGCTGCGCAAATTGTTTGGCTCTTTGGTGCATTTCGAATATCATATCATCGATTCCTGTGCGGCCCAAATATTTCAAGGTGGCCCAAAGTTCTATCGCTCTGGACCTCCGTGACATTTCTGGAGTAAAGAACATACCATCTCTTTCTTGTCCAGTGACAATATAACCAGCATTCATGTGAAATGCTGAGGTCAAGGCTTCGCTATCGTTGCAAAGAACAATGCCGGAATCGTAGGGTACGTTCAGCGTTTTGTGGGCGTCGACCGCCCACGAGTTGGCTTGCTCAAAACCTTTTGTAAGATGTTGCAGCCGCTCAGTGCCTGCAGCCCACAGTCCGAATGCACCATCGATATGCACCCAGGCGCCATTGGTCGGGATTTCTTTAAAGAGGGTTTCAAAATCGTCAAAAGCCCCACTATTGACATTCCCGGCTTGCAGGATCAGTATGGTATTTTCGTCCAACTCTGGAATTTTATCAACACATATTCTTCCTTGTTGGTCTACATCCACCCATTCAATATTTTCTTTTCCAAGACCTACCAGCGAGATGGCCTTTAAAATTGTAGAATGGGCATGTTTGCCTGTTACTACCCGTATTTTGGGAGCTCCGAAAAGTCCTTTTTCATTGATGTCCCAATGGTTTCTTTTTAGAATTCGGTATCTAGCTGCTGCCAGACCACAAAAATTTGCCATAGAAGTGCCACTTACAAATCCTGCTACAGTTTTATCGGGCAACCCGAACAGGTCCACCAACCATCTTTGGACAACACTTTCCAACTTAGACGATATGGGAGACATTATCTGAAGCGCTGAATTTTGATCCCAAAAGGAGGCTAGTCCCTTGGCAGCCAATCCAGCAGGAACCACACCCCCGGTCACGAAACCAAAATACCTTCCACCGATATGGGGCATGGTATTGGGAGCGCCTTTGGTTTGTAGCAAATCAATAATTTCGTGCGAGTTCCCTGGTTTTTCAGGCAAATCTTCATCGAATGCGGATAGCATTTCCAAGGCTTTGTCCAATGGTGCTACATGGCGTTCAAATACCTTTTCAATGAAGTCGTTTCCGTAGGAAGTGACTTTTTCGAACAATGATCTGTCCGCAATTTCCGAGAACATTTTTGCCTGGATTTGATTGGGTTGCTTGTTCACTTTGTTATTTGGTTTTAGATAGGTGTTCAGCTCCTTCGATTACAAAGCGCAAGAGGAAATTTTTTAGGTTGGACAGGTTACCCCGCCTTCTTTTTTCTGCTTTGTCAACCATTTCGATATGGGTGTAATCGATGCAGTTTTCCATAATATTTATATTTCGCTAATTATCAATATATATGCTCAAAAAATTAGAGTTCGTTTTCCAAGACTTTTACATAACCTTGGATCACCTCCTCGTTTCTCCGATAATAGGTCCACTTACCGTGACGCGTGGGGATGACCAACTTGGCGTTTTGCATGGAATTTAAATAAGTGGATATGGTGGACTGTGATAAGCCCGTTTTATCCTGAATGTAACCCACGCAAACCCCGTCGTCAAAATGGTCGATATCTTGGTGCGGCGGAAAATTTTCAGCAGGATTTTTAAGCCACTTCAAAATATTTACCCTAGTTTTATTGGACAGTACCTTACTTATCTCGACAATATTCATACCTCAAATATAAATTAAGTATTTACATATCTAGAATTATAGATATGTTTTAACATTTTATTTTTATAGTTTGAGTGAGCCGAATTAGCATAAATCCCAAATCATACTACCATGAAAAGAAAGCCTATGACCTACTTGGGCCTTATGGTCCTTTGCATTTTGTTGTCCAACCAGGTACTGTCCCAACGGACCAATGTTGCCATAGGGATGGTGCCCAATTATAAGACTGATGGCTTTGGTGCCACCCTTAGTTTAAATTATACACGAAGTAGCACTGACTATCTCCAAGCAGCTGTGGTAGCCGCTTTTTCCAAAGAGCAACCTAACTCGGGCGTGGAATTCCCCTATGAGGACTACCTGTTCAATCTAGGGTATTTCACCACGGTTTTGTCGGCACCCCGAAAGGGTATCTTCTTCTATTTTGGGGGAGGGCCCTCGGTGGGGTATAAGCATATCAACGATGGGAATACTGAATTTCCTTTTGATGCCTTGGAGGCTGAGAGCAGTTTTATCTATGGCGGCTATGCCTCTTTTGAAATGGATTTTTTCCTTTCAGATGCGTTTTCCTTAATCATCCCCATCAATGGATATTACCATTTTAACAGTGATCTAAACGACTCCATGCTCTTGTTGGGTGTTGGGGTGCGGTATTACTTCAAATAATTCTGTACCAAAACTAAAATAACAAGTACTTATAACTTCACCTTTCTTTTTAAATAATGATTAATCTCCGCATAAGGCAGCATAAGTTCAATAGGCCCATCGGCATAGGAGGCCACTTCATATTGGTTGTAGATCAACCGTATGCCCTCTGGAGTATAGCCCACATTATCCGCTAGGTGGAAGCTATCCTTTTCAAACATAAAACCTGTCACATTGATGTTGGCATCCTGCGGGATACCCTCTTGGATTCGGAATTTGGTCTCGGCATACTTCTCAAAACCCTCCAAGTCCTTAAACAGTTCCCAGTTTTCAAGTTCAGTACCCTTGTTTTTATCAAAATTGAGCAGGGTTGTGGAGCCATAGCCATGCGCCCCACCGGTAAATGTGTAGGCATTCAAAACGAGTGTTAGGATCTCCTTATCCTCAAAAAGCACCTCACCCTTTATAGTGGCTTCCCAACCAACGGTTTCATCCGGGTATTTAGATTTCAATTCTTGAAAACCCGCTGTAAATGAGGTCATCGCATGGTCCATGCTTTCAATGTCTCCGCCATCATCAAACGAAAGCAAGGAAATGATTTCTTCTTCCAGGGCATTGTTGATGGTATTAGCAACAGCCATATTATCCAAGGCTTTTGGAATTACTATCTCGATGTTGGGACAGTCCGCACACGATTTGTTTTTCAGTTCAAAAGGCTCAAAAGTAAGTTTGTGCTCTTCTTCACAACCAATACTAATCAATAACAATAGGAGTAGGCTAACTATTTTTTTCATTTGAATGGGGTTAATGGCTTCAAAAATAAGACATCGTTGATTACTCCAAAAGATAACGATACATTTGCAAACATATCACAAGAAAATGAGTAATAAAGAATTAAAATTCAACAGCAAAACGATACACGGAGGCCAACATCCCGATAAGGCCTATGGTGCGGTAATGCCTCCCATTTATCAAACATCCACCTATGCCCAGACGACGCCCGGTGGGCATCAGGGTTTTGAATATTCTAGAAGTGGAAATCCCACAAGGACGGCTTTGGAAAATGCATTGGCAAGTATTGAAAATGGCAATTATGGCCTTGCCTTTGCCAGCGGACTCTCTGCCATGGATGCCGTGATCAAGTTGTTGGAGCCGGGTGATGAAGTAGTTTCCACGAATGATTTATACGGAGGGAGTTACCGTCTTTTTAAGCAGGTTTTTGAGAAGTACGGCATCAATTTTCACTTCGTGGGCATGCAAAATATAGATGCGATTGCCGAGAAAATCAATGAGAAGACAAAATTACTTTGGTTGGAAACCCCGACCAACCCGATGATGAACGTTATCGATATTATGGCCGCATCGCAATTGGCAAAAAAGCATGACCTACTCTTGGCGGTGGATAATACCTTTGCCACCCCATACCTTCAACAACCGTTGGATTTGGGTGCGGATATCGTGATGCATTCAGCCACCAAATATTTGGGAGGTCACAGCGATGTTGTTGTTGGAGCCTTGGTGGTCAAGGATAAGAATTTGGCCGATAAATTGTACTTCATACAGAATGCCAGCGGGGCCGTTTGTGGACCCATGGATAGCTTTTTGACGCTGCGCGGCATAAAAACCTTGCATGTGCGTATGCAGCGCCATTGTGAAAATGGCGAGGCCATTGCGAAATATTTGGCCAGCCATGCAAAAATAGAAAAAGTGTATTGGCCAGGTTTTGAATCGCATCCCAACCACGATGTGGCCAAGAGCCAAATGAACGGTTTTGGAGGGATGATTTCCTTCATCCCAAAGGGAAGCAGCTTTGAAGATGCCGTTAAAATTGTGGAAAAACTTCAGGTTTTCACCCTTGCAGAATCCCTCGGGGGGGTGGAAAGTTTGGCCGGCCATCCAGCGAGCATGACCCATGCCAGCATACCCAAGGAAGAACGTGAAAAAAGTGGTGTGGTCGATGCTTTGATTCGCCTCAGCGTTGGCATTGAGGATGTTGATGACCTCATTGCTGATTTGGAGCAAGCGATAGGGTAATCAATTTTGAAAAATTTTCAAAAAACCGCCTTTCAAATTATGCAAATAGTATAATTTAGCCCACAAATTCCTAATTCAATAAAAATTAGTGCTCTGTCAAGGTTCAGGGCTGCAAACAGAAATCCCTATATGGAAACAAAAATCAAAGCATTTATGGATGAGGTGAAGACCAGAAATGGTCATGAGCCAGAGTTCATCCAAGCGGTACAAGAGGTTGCGGAAACCGTAATACCCTACATCGTGAAGCATGAAATTTACCATGGAAAAAACATTCTTTTACGCATGGTGGAACCAGAAAGGTTGATTTCCTTTCGGGTGGCATGGATAGATGATGATGGAGAAATTCATGTGAACCGAGGTTATCGGGTGCAGATGAATTCTGCTATAGGACCGTACAAGGGAGGTCTTCGTTTTCACCCAACGGTAAATGCCAGTGTATTGAAATTTTTGGCCTTTGAACAGGTTTTCAAGAACAGTTTGACCACCTTGCCCATGGGTGGTGGTAAAGGAGGCTCGGATTTTGACCCAAAAGGTAAGTCCGACGATGAAGTAATGCGTTTTTGCCATTCTTTTATGGTTGAATTATGTCGCCACATTGGACCAAATACGGATGTACCTGCCGGAGATATCGGTGTAGGTTCACGTGAGATTGGATTCTTGTTTGGTATGTACAAAAAAATCAGAAACGAGTTCACCGGCGTGTTGACAGGCAAGGGACGTTCTTGGGGAGGTTCTTTGATTCGCCCTGAGGCGACGGGATACGGCACGGTCTATTTTGCGGACAGCATGCTAAAAACCCGCAATGAGTCTTTCGAAGGCAAAAAAGTCGTGATTTCCGGTTCTGGAAATGTGGCCCAATATGCTGCTGAAAAAGTGTTGCAATTGGGAGGCAAGGTACTTACCCTTTCCGACTCTGGGGGCCATATTTATGATAAAGACGGCATTGACAAGGATAAATTGGCTTGGGTCATGGACTTAAAAAACAACAAGCGGGGCAGAATTTCAGAATATGTGAAAGAATACCCTTCTGCGGAATACCACAAAGGAAAATCGCCTTGGAGCGTGCCCTGCGATGTGGCATTACCTTGCGCTACTCAAAACGAACTTAATGGTGATGATGCAGCAACCTTGATGAAAAATGGGTGTATTGCCGTAGCCGAAGGAGCTAATATGCCGTCAACGCCAGAAGCTATACATGCTTTTCACGAAGCGAAATTGCTGTTTGCCCCAGGAAAAGCTTCCAATGCTGGAGGTGTGGCCACATCCGGATTGGAAATGTCACAAAACTCACTACGGATCAGTTGGACCAGAAAAGAGGTGGACGAACGGTTGAAGGGAATCATGGAAGACATTCATAACTCTTGTATTGAATATGGCAAAGAAGAAGGCGGGTATTGCAACTACGTAAAAGGAGCAAATATTGCAGGCTTCGTAAAAGTGGCGGATGCCATGTTGGCCCAAGGGGTCATATAGCAAGGACCATAATAAATAATTTGGTTGGCAGTTACCATGGGTGATAATACCTTTACACCTAAGGCAGCTGCCTCTCTTTTTATAGGAACCAATGCAGATAACCACAAAAGCCATAGTGCTCTCAGCCATCAAGTATGGGGATACAAGTCTTATTGTCAAGGCTTATACAGCATCGGACGGGTTGAAGACCTATCTTATAAAAGGCGTGTTGACCAGCAGAAAAGGAAAGTTGAAAGCCGCCTATTTTCTTCCCTTGATGCAACTTGAAATTGTAGCCGTGCATAAAAATAAAGGTACCATGGAAAGCTTAAGGGAGGTCAAGGTGGATATTCCGTATAAAACATTGCATACCCATGTCGTGAAGAACAGCATTGTACTATTTTTATCGGAAATGTTGGGAAACAGCATTCGCGAGCAGGAGCAGAACCAAGGACTTTTCAATTATTTGCAATATGCCTTTCATTGGTTGGATGAGAACCATCCCGACCCGAATTTTCATTTATTGTTCTTACTTAACCTTACCAAATATTTAGGGTTCTATCCCGACACTTCTGGAGAATCAGCTCCTTATTTCGATTTACTTGAAGGAAGCTTTATTACAACACCCAGTCTCAATCCCTTGTTAGATGGGGAAACCGTAATGAGTTTTAAGAAATTGTTAGGCATGAATTTTGATGCACTTACTACGATTAAAATCAACAAAACCAACCGCCAAGAACTCTTAAAAAAGGTTGTTCTGTATTTTGAATTACATTTGCACGGATTCAGAAAACCGAAGTCTCTGGCCGTTTTAAATGCAGTTTTTGAGTAGTATGCGCAAAATAGGCTTTGTCCTTTCTTTTATTCTATTTTCTTCAATTGTATGGGGTCAAGAGGTATCTATTTTGGATGCGGAAACAGGCATGTCCGTATCCAATGTGGCCATTTACAACAAAGACAAATCCAGAACAGCCATTTCTGATTTTGAAGGTAAAAGTAATCTTGAAGCTTTCTCACGAAATGAGAAAGTAACCTTCAAGCACATCAGTTATGAAACTTATGTGACCACCAAAGCGCAGATAAGCAAAAGAGGTAACAGGGTATATCTTTACTTAAAACCAGAAGAGCTTCAGGAAGTTGTCATGTCGGTCTCCAAGTGGGAACAACAGAAAAAACATGTGCCTCAAAAAATTGCTTCCATAGACGCACGTTCCATCGCGTTCAACAATCCGCAAACAGCTGCAGATCTTTTGCAAAGTACTGGGAAGGTATTTGTACAAAAAAGCCAATTGGGAGGAGGAAGTCCCATGATTAGGGGGTTTGCTACCAATAGATTGTTGCTTTCCGTAGATGGGGTCCGCATGAACAATGCCATTTTCCGAGGAGGGAACATTCAAAATGTCATTTCAATAGATCCGTTTACCATTAGAAATACAGAGGTGATTTTTGGTCCTGGTTCTGTCATTTACGGAAGTGATGCCATCGGGGGAGTAATGAACTTTTACACCCAAAGACCTAGCTTTTCGTTTACGGACAGTCTAGCCCTGTCGGGGAACGTAAATTATCGGTTTTCTTCGGCAAACAATGAAAATACCACCCATGTTGATTTTAATTTGGGACAGAAAAAATGGGCCTCGTACACCAGTTTTACATACAACAGTTTTGGAGACTTGGTAATGGGGAAACATGGACCGGACTCTTATTTGCGAAACAACTTTGTTGTTCGCAGGGATGGCACGGATGTTTTGGTGGAAAATGATGATGCTAGAAAACAGGTGACATCGGGATATGACCAATTGAACTTCTTGCAGAAGATCACCTATCGGCCCAATAACCGCTGGAACTACGATTTGGGACTAATATATTCAGAAACATCTGATTATTCCAGATATGATAGATTGATTCGTCCTAACAGCGAAGGAGACGGCCTCCGCTCGGCAGAATGGTTCTATGGCCCCCAAAAATGGTTCATGGGCAATCTTCAAATTACCAAGAAAGGAAAAAACAGATTTTATGATGGGGTAAAGCTTACCACGGCGTACCAGCATTTTGTGGAAAGTAGGAATGAAAGGTTATTTCAGGAGGCCCTACGTTTCACCACAAAGGAAAAAGTGGATGCACTATCCGTCAACCTTGACTTTGAAAACAAAAAAATCGGGGATCTACGATTGTATTATGGTGCTGAATACGTCTTCAACAAAGTGAATTCAGAAGGAAGTCAGAAGGATGTTGAAACAAATCAGACTGTCCCGGCTGCCTCACGTTATCCAGATGGCGCCACCTGGCAGACATTTGCGGGATATGTCAATGGAGAATATCAAATAAAACCCAATTTCACCCTGCTTTCGGGTGCGAGATACAGTCAAGTTTGGGTAGACGCTCAATTTGAAAGCGACTTTTTTCCATTCCCCTTTGATGAAGCTGACATCATTACCGGTGCCCTCACAGGAAGCATGGGATTCAGCTGGTTTCCGAGTGCAAACCTGCAAGTGACCCTAAATGGTTCCACGGGATTTAGGGCTCCCAATATTGATGATGTAGGAAAGGTTTTTGATTCCGAGCCTGGTTCGGTGGTGGTGCCCAATCCCGACTTGGAGCCGGAATATGCTTATAACGCGGATATTGGAATCCGAAAAAACTTCGACGACAAGGTTGTTATTAGGGGAGCGGCTTACTATACCTATTTGGTCGATGCCTTGGTTCGTAGGGATTTTACCTTTAATGGACAGTCGGAAATTGAATATAACGGGGAACTGAGCAATGTACAGGCGATACAGAATGCGGCCAAGGCCTATGTGTATGGTTTTGAGTTTGGGTTGGATGCTTTTTTTGATGAGCATTGGTCGTTCAATTCAAACTTAACCTTGACCGAGGGAATTGAGGAGGATGATGATGGAGTGGATTCAGCAGCACGACATGCCGCTCCAACGTTTGCCGATGTGCACCTTATTTGGCAAAACCAAAAATTAAAGGCCGATTTCTTCTTAAATTATAATGGGGAAATTGGTTTCAGGGATTTGGCGTTGTCCGAAAGAAGCAAGGCTTTCATTTATGCCGCTGATTCCAATGGAAACCCTTTTGCCCCATCATGGTATACGCTCAACCTTAGGTCCCAATATCAAATTTCCAATGCGTTGCGGGCGACTATTTCCTTAGAGAATATGACCAATCAACGGTACCGCACATACTCCTCAGGAATTGTTGCCCCTGGGACCAACTTGATTTTGGGATTGGGCTATGCTTTTTAGAAAAAGAAAAGGCATGGAAATCTCCATGCCTCAAAATAAAATGGTTTTAGTGGTATGCAATAGGTGAAACTAAAGGCTATCAATGGCCTTTTTCGCAGCTTCCTTGGCATCTTCACCCATTTCTTCAGCCTTGTCCATTGCATTTTCACCGGCTTTCTTGATACTGTCAAGAGCCTGCTCACCCATTTCTTGGGCATCTTCTCCAGCTTGTTTTACGGCATCAACAGCATCATTGGCCGCTTCATTTATGCTTTCCCCTGCTTCATCAAGGGCATCTCCCGCCTCTTCAGTCGCATCTTTGGCCTTGTCGGCAGCATCCTTGCAAGATGTCATTACCGAGAAGGACAACGATAGAGCCATAAAGGCAATCAAAACTTTTTTCATATCTAACATGGTTTAGTGTTAATGGCTGAAAAGATAGTGAAATTTAGACAATTGAGAATGGGGTTCGTATTGTATTTAAGTTAAGGCATTTACCAAAAATCAAATACCTGATTTAATCGGGTATAATTCCCGTTAAATTTATAATTTTGCAGACTTGGAATTCTAGAAGCAACACTAGTAAATATGAAGTTTGCGGAGTATAAAGGATTGGATTTGCCCAAGGTTTCAGAGGATATACTGAAATTTTGGAAAGACCACGGGATTTTTGAAAAAAGCGTTTCCTTTCGAGAGGGTGGGGAGAGCTATGTGTTTTATGAGGGTCCGCCATCTGCAAATGGGATGCCTGGAATTCACCATGTGATGGCCCGAACCATCAAAGATATCTTTCCTAGGTACAAGACCATGAAGGGCTATCAGGTTAAACGAAAAGCAGGCTGGGACACCCATGGATTGCCCATTGAAATAGGCGTTGAAAAAGAACTTGGAATTACCAAAGAGGATATCGGCAAAAAAATATCGGTAGAGGAGTATAATGCGGCCTGCAAAAAAGCAGTGATGCGGTATACGGATGTCTGGAACGAAATGACCGAAAAAGTTGGTTACTGGGTGGATATGGACGACCCTTACATCACCTACAAACCCAAATACATGGAATCGGTTTGGTGGTTGCTTAAGCAAATTTACGATAAAGGACTGCTGTATAAGGGCTATACCATTCAACCTTATTCGCCCAAGGCAGGTACTGGATTGAGTTCCCATGAACTGAACCAACCCGGGACCTACCAAGATGTGACGGATACCACGGTTACTGCTCAATTTAAAGCAAAAACACAGACCCTCCCCGATTTTTTGAAGGCTGTTGAAGGACATATTTACTTTTTGGCATGGACGACCACTCCGTGGACACTTCCTTCCAATACGGCACTGACAGTAGGCCCAAAAATTAAATACGTTCTGGTTAGGACTTTTAATCAATATACTTTTGAACCGATTTCGGTAGTTCTGGCAAAGAATTTGGTCGGAAAACAATTCGCCGGTAAGTTTATTGCGGTAGAAACCGAAGCTGAATTGAATGCTTTTGAAGAAGGAGATAAAAAAATTCCCTATCTAGTAGGTGAATCTTTTTTTGGGAAGGATTTGATCGGAATCCGATACGAGCAGTTGATAGACTATGTGCAACCCTATCAAAACCCTGAAAATGCATTTAGGGTCATTTCCGGGGATTTCGTGACTACGGAAGATGGAACAGGAATTGTACATACGGCCCCCACCTTTGGTGCGGACGATGCTCTTGTGGCGAAACAGGCAATACCTGAGGTTCCCCCGATGCTTGTTTTGGACGAAAACGATAATCCCGTGCCTTTGGTGGATTTACAGGGCCGTTTTAGACCAGAAATGGGGGAGTTTGGGGGGAAGTATGTCAAAAACGAGTATTACGAAGAAGGACAAGCACCCGAAAAGTCGGTTGATGTTGAGATAGCCATCAAACTGAAAATAGAGAACAAGGCCTTTAAGGTTGAAAAATACGTACACAGCTATCCCAATTGCTGGCGTACTGACAAACCCATTTTGTATTATCCCTTGGATTCATGGTTCATTAAAGTGACTGATGTAAAGGATCGGATGTTTGAGCTGAACCAAACCATCAACTGGAAGCCCAAAGCCACGGGAGAAGGACGTTTTGGAAACTGGTTGTCAAACGCAAACGATTGGAACCTTTCCAGGTCAAGATATTGGGGAATCCCACTTCCCATTTGGCGCACTGATGATGGCAAAGAGGAAATGATTATCGGTTCGGTTGAAGAGTTGAAAAATGCAATGGCGAAAGCGATGGAAGCCGGAGTGTTGGAACAAGATATTTTTTCCGATTTTGTGGTTGGCGATATGAGCGAGGCCAACTATGACAAAATCGATTTGCACAAGAACATTGTTGACCAAATAACTTTAGTGTCACCCTCGGGACAACCCATGAAGCGCGAGACGGATCTTATTGATGTTTGGTTCGATAGTGGGTCCATGCCCTATGCCCAATGGCATTATCCTTTTGAAAATAGGGAATTGATTGACGAGGGCATCGCTTTCCCAGCCAATTTTATTGCCGAAGGGGTGGACCAAACAAGAGGATGGTTCTATACACTGCACGCCATAGCCACCATGGTGTTTGATACGGTATCCTATAAAAATGTGGTTTCAAATGGACTAGTGCTGGACAAGGAGGGCAAGAAAATGTCCAAACGGTTGGGCAACGCCGTAGATCCTTTCAAGGTACTGCCCGAACATGGGGCCGATGCCACGAGATGGTATATGATATCCAATGCCAATCCTTGGGACAACCTGAAGTTTGATGTTGATGGGATTGTCGAGGTAAAAAGAAAGTTCTTTGGGACGCTTTACAACACCTATTCCTTTATGGCGCTTTATGCCAACATAGACGAGTTCACATATAGCGAGGATGAGGTGCCATTAAAGGACAGACCTGAAATCGACCAATGGATTTTGTCCGAATTATATACCCTGATCCAGCATGTGGATGAGGCCTATGCAGATTATGAAGCCACCAAAGCAGCTAGGATGATTTCGGATTTTGTGCAGGAAAACCTGAGCAATTGGTATGTTCGGTTAAGTAGAAGACGGTTCTGGAAAGGAGACTATCAACAAGATAAAATATCGGCCTACCAAACCTTGTATACCTGTTTGGTGACGGTTGCCAAACTCTCTGCACCCATAGCACCGTTCTTTATGGATCAGCTCTATAAAGATTTGGACTCCAACACGCAAAAAGAAGGTTTTGAAAGTGTGCATTTAGCCAAGTTCCCGGCGTTTGATGAAAAGATGGTCAACAAAAAGCTAGAACGCAAGATGCAATTGGCTCAAAGAATAGCATCTCTGGTGCTGTCCATCCGTCAGAAAGAAAAAATTAAAGTGCGTCAGCCTTTGCAGAAGATTATGATTCCTATTTTGGACCATAACCAAAGGGAGGACATCGAGGCCGTATCCGGTTTGATAAAGTCGGAGGTCAATGTGAAAGAGATCGAACTTCTTGATGATGCCTCTGGCATTTTGGTAAAACAAATAAAACCTAACTTTAAGGTTTTAGGGCCAAAACATGGCAAAGATATGAAAGCCATTGCAGGCGCTGTTGCCCAATTAGGGCAGGAAGACATCCAAAAAATTGAAAAGGAGGGCGAATTATTGCTGCAATTGGAAAATAAAAACCTTACTTTAGAGTTAACCGATGTAGAGATCAGTTCCCAAGATATTGAAGGTTGGTTGGTGGCAAGTTCCGGTCCTTTGACAGTCGCTTTGGACGTCACCATTGACGATAACTTAAAAAAAGAAGGAATAGCCAGGGAATTGGTAAATAGGATTCAGAACATTAGGAAAGAATCAGGTTTTGAAGTAACCGATAAAATAGATATTAAAATCTTGAAAGATGGTTTGGTGGAAAGTGCGGTTTCCAGTAACGAAGACTATATTAAAACCGAAACACTGACAGCAGAACTCAACTTTGAGGAAAAATTAGAAGAGGGCATAGCAATTGCCTTTGATGACGTGAATACAAAATTGTTTATCCAAAAGCACTAGAAAATGGCAAATGAATTAAAAGTAAGATACTCGGATAAAGAACTTGCAGAGTTCAGAAAATTGATTGAAGAAAAAATTGAAAAGGCAAAGAGCCACCTGGACTTGTTAAAAAGTTCCTATATGAACGATGGCAATAACGGTACGGATGACACTTCGCCAACCTTTAAAGCGTTTGAAGAAGGTTCCGAGACCATGAGCAAAGAAGCCAATACGCAATTGGCCATACGCCAGGAGAAATTCATCAGGGATTTAAAAAATGCCCTATTGCGCATTGAGAACAAAACATATGGAATATGCCGTGTCACCGGAAAGCTAATCAACAAGGAAAGGTTGAAGTTGGTGCCCCATGCCACGCTGAGCATTGAAGCCAAAAACATGCAGAAATAACAAAACGCCTTAGGGCGTTTTTTGTTTATGAGAGCTCTGTTTTTCCTATTGGGGTTTTTCCTGTTGGGCAGTTTAAATGGTCAAAAGCTAGTGGAGAAAGGCCTGATAGGCCCTCATATAGAATCCATTCATATTAACGCCCATTTCTGTTATCAAATCGAGGTAAATACGCACCAAGGGGACGAGATACAGGTTTTGGCCAATATTGAAGGAGAATATACCAAAGATCTACTGGTAGGCCTCACAGAAAGTGGCAATACAGTTTTTGTTGATGCTGGTTTTCAACCCAATTTCATCAACCCCAATGATAAACTTAGCGCGCACAAGGTAATCTCAATTGCCCTGCAAGTAACACTCCCCGAGTACAAGGAGGTCCATATCTATGGTACAAACAGCAATACGAAAGTTTCAGGGAATTTTAGAAAATTGGAAATAAAAATAGCCGATGGGAGGTGTGTATTGCAAGACGTCATAGAGCATGTAGTTGTAACTACACAAAAAGCGGATATATTTTTAAATATCCCCAAAGGGGATGTCACTGCCAAAAGCCTTTATGGAGAAATACATGAAGAGTTCATACCCACTGGGGATTACCGATACATATTGAACACTGTTGAAGGGAATATCCACCTTAAGAAAACAAAATAATATCCCTACTTTTGCGCAATCTTTTTAAAAGCATGAATTTAAAGAAGTCCTTGTTGATTATCATATTGGTATTGGTGATTGACCAAATCAGTAAAATTTATATCAAGACAAATTTTGTGTTGGGAGAATCCCATGAAGTCTTTAGCTGGTTCAAAATACTATTTATAGAAAATGAAGGTGCCGCCTGGGGGACAAAGCTTAGCGACATTTTACCCATTTCTGAGTCAGCTGGAAAGTTGGTGTTGACGGTTTTTCGGATTTTTGCTGTTTTTGGGATTGCTTATTGGCTATGGGACATTATTAAAAAACAATCCTCAAGAACCTTGATCCTGGCTGTTTCGCTAATATTTGCTGGAGCGTTGGGAAATATTATTGACTCGGTTTTTTATGGGACTTTATTCGATGAAAGCAATGGACAGGTGGCCACCCTATTTTCCAAAGAGCCATATGGTAAGCTGTTTTATGGCAAGGTGGTAGACATGCTATATTTTCCTTTGATCGATACCACTTGGCCAGATTGGGTGCCTTCGTTGGGTGGGAAAAGCTTTCGATTTTTCGAGCCGGTTTTCAATATAGCTGATACGGCCATCAGTACTGGGGTGGGCATATTGATTGTCTTCAACAAAAAAGCGTTTCCAAAGAAGGAAGAAGAAGCCTCCTAGAATTGGTGAACCATATCGGGAGTTATGCAGTAGTCAAGTGCCACATCATTTTCATGTGTGTCAGAAATGGAATCATTCATGGGCTCAAAAAGAGAAAGCCCTACTTTCACTACATTTTTTCTACATTTCCCCAAAAAAGTATCGTAATATCCCTTACCGTATCCAACACGATGTCCGTTACCATCTACGGCCAGTAGAGGAACAAAAACCACATCAATTTTGTTTTCAGGAACTGGAATACCATCCATTGGCTCTGGAATATTCCAGTTATTTTTTTTGAGCACCGTGTTATCTGTCAATAAAAAGTTCACCATGGAATGGGGACCATCAACTTTGGGTACAACTACATTTTTGTCCCTGCCTTGCAAGAGGGTTATCAAAGGAAGCGTATCCACCTCTTTGTTTTCTTCTATGCTCAAAAAAATATGGAAATAAAAAAAATCCCAAATTGGGATTTTGAGTGCATGATTTGCTATTGTAAGACTTGCATTTGAAATGTAGGAATTACTAAACTCCTTTCTCAGCCTCAAATACTTTTTCCTAAGTTCATGCTTCAACATAAATCGTAGAAATGTTTGGGGTGTGTTTCGGAAAAGGCGTATTTACTCCCTGGTCGATACAGAGAAAAAGATTTTGAAAAACAACATCAAAATCAAATACATTCCCAAAACGATAACATAGTTTTCCATAGAATCGTATTTACATGGTTAAATCTAAGTAAAAGAATCGAAAAGTTTACTACGAAATGCGTTTTTTATCGGTGAAATACATCATTTTTAGTAACAGTTTAACATTTTTTCTTATTGTTTGAACACTTTTGAACACGTGGTTGGTTACAACACCACTTTCCAAATTAAACCTATGGTTTATTCTTAAAGTATAAACAGCCAACCACAAACGTAAACGTCAAATCCATCAACTTGAAGACAAGACACTTTGAATTTAAGGTTACCTTTGTTAGGAACGTCTTGTTATATGTCGGAAAAATCTCCAATACAGGTTCAAATAAGTGCATTGCCATCCGGCCCTGGGGTGTACCAGTTTTATGATGTTGATGGTGATATTCTTTATGTTGGAAAAGCAAAAAACCTCAAAAAAAGGGTATCGTCTTACTTCAACAAAAAGCAGGAGTATGGAAAAACCAGGGTCCTGGTAAAAAAAATACGTTCCATAAAGCATATTGTAGTTCCTACTGAGTCGGATGCGTTGCTTTTGGAGAACAATTTAATCAAGAAGTTGCAGCCACGTTATAATGTGATGCTTAAGGATGATAAATCCTATCCATGGATCTGTATAAAGAATGAACGTTTTCCCCGAGTGTTCCCGACGCGCAAATTAATCAATGATGGGTCAGAGTATTTTGGGCCTTATACCAGCATGAAAACTGTTAGGACGCTCTTGGAGCTTGTAAAAAGTCTGTACCCATTGCGAACGTGCAACTACGATCTTTCCGAGGAAAAAATAGCATCTGGGAAGTATAAGGTTTGTCTGGAATATCATTTGGGAAATTGTTTGGGTCCTTGCGAGGGCCTGCAGAGCGAAGCAGAATATCATGGGCAAGTTGAGGATATACGACAGATCATCAAGGGGAATTTTAAAAATTCCCTCCAATCTTTCAAAACCCAGATGAAGGAATTTGCTGCTACCATGAAGTTCGAAAAGGCGCAGCGTATCAAGAACAAAATTGATATTTTGGAGAATTATCAGGCCAAATCAACAGTGGTCAATCCAAAAATTGATAATGTTGATGTTTTTACCATCATTTCGGATGAAACACATGCCTATATCAACTTCTTGCAATTATCGCACGGATCAATCGTAAGGTCACATACCTTGGAAATAAGGAAAAAATTGGATGAAACCGACGAGGAGTTGTTGGCCTTGGCCATAACAGAGATACGACAGCGGTTTAAGTCCCAATCCAAAGAAATATACTTGCAATTTCCCGTGATGGTGGAAGATACCCTAAAGGTTACACTTCCCAAGTTAGGAGATAAGCGAAGGCTTTTGGAGCTCTCTGAGCGCAACGCCCGTTTTTATAGACAGGATCGTTTGAAGCAAATAAGAATTACTGATCCGGATCGGCATACTAAAAGGCTCATGGCCCAGATGAAGGCGGATTTGCGACTTTCTGAAGAACCCACGCATATTGAGTGCTTTGACAATTCCAACATTCAAGGAACCAACCCCGTGGCGGCCTGTGTGGTTTTTAAGAGCGGAAAACCCTCCAAAAAGGATTATAGACATTTCAATATTAAAACGGTGGAAGGTCCAGATGACTTTGCCAGTATGGAAGAAGTAGTTTACAGGAGATACAATCGGCTGTTGAAAGAGGGGGAGCCTTTGCCACAACTTGTTGTAATCGATGGGGGCAAGGGACAATTGTCTTCTGCCTTGAAAAGCCTAAATGCCCTGGACCTAAGAGGAAAGATTGCCATTATAGGCATCGCCAAACGGTTAGAGGAGATTTATTTCCCCGGAGATTCGATACCATTGTATCTGGACAAACGGTCTGAGACCTTAAAGGTTATACAACAGTTACGGAATGAAGCGCATCGATTTGGAATCAATCACCACAGGAAAAAAAGAAGCAAGGGGGCCATTAACTCGGAACTAGAAAATATTGAAGGCATTGGCGAGAAAACGGTGGAACAGCTACTAAAAAATTTTAAGTCCGTAAAACGTGTAAAAGAAGCAACCATTGAGCATCTTGCCGAATCTATTGGAATGGCAAAGGCCAAAAAAATTTATGAAAGATTTCATTGACACTATTGAAATGAGAAAAATACTGGCCTTGATAATAGTTTTGTGCTCCTATGCTTTTGGATGGGCACAAGCCAATGCTGAAGAAAAACCGAAGGTAGGCGTGGTTTTAAGCGGGGGTGGAGCCAAGGGCCTGGCTCATATTGGCGCACTTAAAGTAATCGAAGAGTCGGGAGTAAAAGTTGATTTTATTGGTGGAACCAGCATGGGAGCCATAGTAGGTGCTCTATATGCATCAGGCTATTCCGCCCAAGAATTGGATTCAATTTTTAAAGTGACGGATTTTGCCGGCATGATTCAGGACAATGTTCCAAGGGGCGCTAAAACGTTTTATGAAAAGGAAGATTCCGAGAGGTATGCACTTTCGTTGCCCTTCACTAATTTCAATGTATCGTTTCCACAAGCTATTTCAGGAGGACAGAACATTTACAATGAGTTGGTCCGATTGCTTTTTCATGTGAAGGACGTCCAAGACTTCAAGAAACTGCCAATTCCCTTTTTGTGTATTGCAACCAATGTTGAAACGGGCGAGGAGGTATTGTTGGATGGCGGATATTTACCGGAGGCCATTATGGCCAGTGGTACATTTCCGTCCTTGTTCGAGCCTTCTGAAATAGATGGCAAAATCTTAATCGATGGTGGTGTCGTCAATAATTATCCCATAGACGAAATACGAAACATGGGAGCTGATATTATGATCGGAGTAGACGTTCAGCACGACCTGTCCACTAGGGAATCCTTGTCTTCAGCCACTGAGATTCTGCTGCAGATCAATAATTATAGGACGGTCAACGACATGAAGAAAAAGGCTGAAGAAACGACTATTTACATACGGCCGGACATTGATGAATTTTCGGTAATTGATTTTGATCGTGGCCCGGAAATCATATCCAAAGGAGAGGAAGCAGCCCGTCTTATGAAAGAAAAATTGGAAACGGTGGCCCAAAGTCAAAATATCCAAACGCATCAGAAAACCAGGATTGTACCACAGGACAGTTTGACAATAAACAGATTGGTTGTAAGAGGTAATGATCAGTACACCAGGGGCTATATCAAGGGTAAATTGCGATTTAATCTAGCTGAAAAAATATCCTTTGAGAAATTGAAACAGGGTATGAACAATTTGGCCGCAACCGGGAACTTTAAAGCAATTAGATATGAATTGGTCTCCAATGGATTGGGAACAGACCTGATTCTTAAATTAAAAGAGAATCCGACCAAGATGTTCTTAAAGGTAGCCGCCCATTACGATGATCTCTATAAGAGTTCCGCACTCATCAACCTTACAAAAAAGAATTTTTTGCTAAAGGATGATGTGGCATCCTTTGATTTTATTTTGGGAGACCATATCAGGTATAATATGCAGTACTATTTGGATAAAGGATACTATTGGAGTTTTGGCGTTAATTCCAGTCTAACCAACTTTGATGAAGAAATAGACTATGGGCTTATACGCTCTAACTTTACAGTACCGGATGACCCCAATATAAGGGAAATCAATCTGGACGTAACTGATCTGACCAACCAGATTTACCTCCAAACCGTGCTACGTGAGGAATTTGCATTTACCTTGGGAGCGGAACATAAACTGCTGCGTTACAGTACACGGACCCTGAACCAGACCGGCGAGGATATTTTGGAAACTTCCCTGGCATCTGATGAAGGAAGAACCTTCTTTGAAAATTCCAATTACTTCAGCACCTTTGGAAAGATCACTTTGGATACCTATGACGACAAGTATTTTCCCACAAAAGGGGTTTTGTTTGATAGCGATCTGCATCTGTATCTGTTCTCTTCCGATTTCAACGACAACTTCAAGGAGTTCTCTGTGGGTAAGGCCCGCATGGGAACAGCGTTTCCCTTATTTAATAAAATTATACTGAACTTAGAGACTGAGGGAGGGGTTAAATTTGGCACTTCTGATGTAACTTCCTTTGATTTTATATTAGGAGGTTTTGGAAACGACTTTGTCAACAATTTTATGCCTTTTTTCGGGTATGATTTTTTGAGCCTTACTGGGAATAGCTACGTAAAGGCCTACGGGAGGTTGGACTATAACTTCGCACCCAAAAACCATGCGCTGTTCACCGCCAATTTTGCCAATGTGGATGATGATTTGTTCAGGACAGGGGAATGGTTCAGCGAACCAAATTTTTCGGGTTATGGCATTGGATATGGATTTGAGTCGTTTTTGGGACCTATACAGATATACTATTCTTGGTCACCCGAAACTGACAACAGCAATTTCTTCTTTAGTGTAGGGTATTGGTTCTAAATCTAAACCCCAACTATGTTAATTATTGTCTAAAAATTAAGAATACCATGAAAGTATAGTTAAAGTCCGTTAAAAACTTATTTTCCTACAAAACCATGGTTTATCTTTACATCACATAAGGGGTGGTTCCCTTATAACTTTAAGTATTGGTTTTTCATAATTTAAAGTTTGGTTGGTTATTTAGGAAAAGCCCAGTTTTTAGACTGGGCTTTTTTTGTGTATAATATTTTGGAACAAGTTTTGTTTAAGTAAGTGTAAACTATCAGCCTCAGTTTTTTGATTTAGTAACTTTATACCAATTTTACCACTTATGAAAAAGGCTATTGTCATTTTCAGTTTACTGTTGACCACTTCCATGAGCGCCCAAAAATTTCATCCGGCATTCAAATCGGGAGAGTGGCTGAAGTTTAGGATACACTACGGGTTTCTCAATGCCAGTTATGCAACCCTGCACCTTAGCTCAAAAACCTTGGACGACATACCAGTATACCATGTTGTTGGCAAAGGAAAAACCACCGGGTTTGCCAGCATTTTTTTCAAGGTAGACGACACGTACGAAAGCTATTTTGGAAAGCATGACGGAAAACCATACCGTTTTATCAGAAAAATAGACGAAGGTGGTTATACCAAGGACATTGAAATAGACTTTGATTACAACAACGGCAAGGCCATTTTAAAAGACAAGAAGAACAACAAGAAAATGGACTTTGAGGTACATGATCAGGTGCAAGACCTTTTATCGGCCTCTTATTATATGAGAAGCAACTACAATTTGGATAATTTTGAAAAGGGCCAATCCATAAATATTGATATGTTGTTTGATGATGATGGGGTTTTTCAGTTCAAATTGAAATTTTTGGGCAAAGAAATCATCAGGACCAAGTTTGGAAAAGTAGAATGTCTTAAATTTAGGCCCCTGGTTCAATCGGGTCGTGTATTCAAGGAACAAGAAAGTCTAACCCTCTGGGTTTCCAATGATCTCAACAAAATACCGGTACGCATTAAGGCAGATTTGGCTGTGGGCTCAATAAAAGCTGACTTGGACGCCTTTAATGGTCTTAGGAACCAATTTAAAATAATAATGAGATAAAACTCAATGAAGAACGATGAGCGCATTGCGTCCCAAATCAACAAGCTTGAGGAAAAATACAAAAACTCGGGTCAGGACCTCAGCTCTTATCTCGATGGGCTCCTTTATCAACGTTACCTTACCTACTGGCATTACATACATTTAGATACTCTGTTGAGCATTCAAGTGCCACGTACCTACTTTCCGGATGAAGAAATCTTCATTATGTACCACCAGATTACCGAGCTCTATTTCAAATTGATCCTGCACGAGCAGAAGCAAATTGTGGAGGACCGTTCCCAAGATGTAGAATTTTTTATTGAAAAGGCAAGTAGAATCAACAATTACTTTAAAGCGCTTATTTCCTCTTTCAGCATTATGATCAAGGGCATGCAGCGGGAGCAGTTTCTCCGTTATCGTATGGCGTTGTTGCCAGCTAGTGGATTTCAATCTGTCCAATATAGAATGATAGAGCTTTATGCCACGCCGTTGGAGAATTTGGCACACCATACAGAAAGGGATAGCTTGAGTGCAGAAAACGATATTGAAGAGCTCTACGAATACATATATTGGAAAAAAGGGGCCACTGATTTAAAAACCGGTGAAAAAACCCTGACGCTAAAACAATTTGAAATACGCTATACACCAAGGCTTTTGAGAATAGCCAATCAGGTAAAGAACAGTACAATCTATCACAAGTTCCTTCAATTGCCCGAAAAATCAAGAGAAAATAAAGAACTGATTCAAGCGTTAAAAGATTTGGATATCAATGCCAACGTAAACTGGCCCTTAATGCATTTGGGTTCTGCCTACCGCTATTTGGCCAGTGATAAAAAGGATGTAGAGGCAACTGGGGGCACAAATTGGAAAGAGTATTTGCCACCAAGTTTTCAGAAAATAATATTTTTCCCAACTTTGTACTCTGAAAACGAGCTTGATAGTTGGGGAAAACAATGGGTAGAGCATATTTTTAATCCCACAAAAAAGGAATAACTAGGAATGCGAAAATTTATTGGGGCAATTGTGGTACTGGCAACTCTGGTATCGTGCAAACAAGATAAAGAAGTGGAGGTACAAGAATTGGTTCAGGTTGAACCGATTGAAAGAGTGCCGGTTACGCGCTTCGGATTCAATGTGGAAGAATTCAAAGTGGTTCAAGATACTGTTCGCTGGGGAGACAGTTTCGGAGAATTGATGCTCAAGAACAACGTAGAGTATCCTAAGATTGCCACAATTTCTGAACAGTACAAGGATACTTTTGATGTACGGAAAATAAGAGTGGGTAAACCCTACACCATTTTAAAATCCAAGGACACTTCAGAGGTTGCGGAAATATTCATCTACGAAAACGACAAGGTCAATTTTACCGTGGTCGACCTTCGAGACAGCGTGGTGGCCTACAAGAGCAAACGTAAGGTAAAGTACGTGGAACGCGAGGTAGGAGGCATTATCAATAATAACCTTTCCGAAACCTTGGACAACTTGGGAGTGGACTTTAACATCACCATAGACCTTTCCGAAATTTATGCCTGGACCATTGACTTCTTCCGATTGGAAAAAGGTGATCGTTTCAAGATAATTTATGATGAGAGATTCATTAACGACACTATTTATGCGGGTCACGGGCCAATAAAAGCTGCAATTTTTGAGCATAAAGGAAGACCAATTTATGCGTTTCCTTACGTGACGGATTCCCTTAAAAACATTTTGGATTACTTTGATCAGGACGCCAACAACCTGCGGAGTACATTTCTAAGAGCCCCAATTAAATTTGGGTATAGACTATCATCCAGGTACAATCTTAAACGAAAGATAGCCTATTACGGATACAGAGTAAGGCCCCATAAGGGAACGGATTACGCAGCACCGGTCGGCACTCCGATTATTGCCACTGCTGATGGTACCGTAACCGAATCCACAAGAAGGGGTGGAAACGGAAGATATGTCAAGATCAGGCACAACGGCACCTATAGTACCCAATACCTACACATGAAAAAACAGAAGGTAAAGCGAGGTGAATTTGTACGCCAAGGCGATGTGATAGGATGGGTTGGTATGACGGGCAATACTGGAGGCCCCCATGTTTGCTATAGATTTTGGAAAAACGGAAGGCAAGTTGATCCGCTTCGTGAAAAATTACCTGCCGCCGAACCCATTGTAGATTCCTTACGGGCACAATATATGGACTACATTTCCCCATTAAAGGAACAATTGGATTGCATAGAGTATACTGAACCCGTTTTTGAACCCGAAGAGAACCTAGTAACCCTTAATCCCTAAAATGGCATTTCCCAAGATCAACCCAACATCGACGCCCGCCTGGAAAGAACTAACACAACACTACCAAGAAACCAAAGAAAATCATTTAAGAGAACAATTCAATGCAGATCTTGATAGGGGAACTTCATTTTCATTGTTATGGAATGATTTTTTGTTGGACTATTCAAAGAATAGAATCACAAAAAAAACATTGTCCTTGCTGGGAGAGCTGGCGGAGCAAGTAGGACTGGAAGAAGCAAGAGTAGGCTACTTTAAAGGTGAGTTGATCAACAAAACCGAGGGGAGAGCCGTACTCCATACAGCGCTCAGGGCTAAAAAAGACGATGAAATCTTTCTCGAAGGAAAAAATATTGTTGAAGAAGTATATGCGGTCCGGAAAAAAATAAAACATTTTTCAGAAGCTATAATTTCTGGAGATAGAAAAGGATATACGGGAAAAGCTTTCACCGATGTGGTCAATATTGGTATTGGAGGTTCAGATTTGGGCCCGGTCATGGTCACTGAAGCACTAAAGTTTTATAAGAACCATTTGCGAACACACTTCGTAAGCAATGTGGATGGCGACCATGTGAACGAGGTGCTGAAAGAACTTGACCCAGAAACTACGCTGTTTGTTATCGTCTCCAAATCTTTCACCACGCAAGAAACCCTTAGCAATGCAATGACCATTAAAAAATGGTTTTTGAAAAAAGCTTTGAAAAAAGATGTTGCCGACCATTTTGTGGCAGTTTCCACGAATGAAGAAAAAATTGAAAAATTCGGTATTGCCCAAGAAAATGTTTTCCCAATGTGGGATTGGGTAGGAGGTCGTTTTTCCCTTTGGAGCGCTGTTGGTCTTTCGATTGCGCTATCCGTGGGATATGAAAATTTTGAGGATTTATTGTTGGGGGCGAACGAAATGGATTCACATTTCAAAGAAACACCTTTTTTGGAGAACATGCCGGTTATCATGGCTTTGCTCAGTGTCTGGTACAATAATTTTTATGGTGCGGAGACAGAAGCCCTCATACCATATACCCAATATTTACACCGTTTTCCAGCATATCTACAACAGGGAATGATGGAGAGCAATGGAAAAAGTATGGATCGCGGTGGGAATCGAGTACAGCATCAAACGGGAACTATTGTTTGGGGAGAACCTGGGACGAATTCACAACATGCCTTCTTTCAATTGATTCATCAGGGAACCAAGCTCATCCCGACCGATTTTATTGGTTTTAAAAAGTCATTGTACGGTAATATGGATCACCATAATAAACTTATGGCCAACTTTTTTGCCCAAACCGAGGCTTTAATGAATGGAAAAACCGCGGAAGAAGTAAAAAAGGAACTTGAAAACCAACAACTTTCAGAGGAAGAACTACGATCCCTCTTGCCCTTTAAGATTTTTGAGGGCAACAAACCGACCAATACGCTTTTGATAGAAAAACTTACCCCTAAAAGCCTGGGAGCATTAATAGCGTTATATGAACACAAAATCTTTGTTCAGGGGGTAATTTGGAATATCTTCAGTTACGATCAATGGGGTGTAGAACTAGGCAAGCAGCTTGCCAAAAATATACTTTTGGATATAGAAGATTCCAATATTGGCGATCATGACAGTTCTACTCTAAGCCTTTTACAATTTTTTAAGAAACAGGCTAAGTTTTAGTAAAATTAGACTATTTCTAAATAACTGCTTATCAGCTATTTGAAAGTAAACAGTTGTTAAATTTTTCTTATTTTTTAACTTTAATTTAACATTTGAAAAGGTAAAAAGCAAGATTTTTGCCGAGCAATTCAAAACAATTAAACACTGTTAAAATGAGAAGAATCTACTTGGCTTTTGTAGCGATTTTTGTCTCTGCAATGGCATTTTCACAAGGAACTGTTTCTGGTACCGTAGTGGATGGCGAATTAGGAAGCCCGCTACCCGGGGCCAGCGTGGTGCTTCAGGGCACACAAATAGGTGCTTCCACAGATTTTGATGGGAATTTCTCCCTAGATGTCTCTGGAAGTTCGGGCACATTGGTCGTTTCATACATTGGATACGTGACCAAGACGGTTTCCTTCACTTCATTGGGAAGTGTGGGCAACATTTCACTTGACCCTGATGCCCAACAACTTGAGGGAGTTGTGGTAATTGGCTCAGGTCTTATTGACTTGGCTGAAAAAAGAAGGACACCTGTAGCGGTCTCCACAATTTCGAAGTCCATTATTCAGGAACAAGCTGTCGGAAACGTTGAAGTTCCAGAAATAATAAAAACAACCCCTTCAGCATTCGTTTCTGGTCAAACAGGATTTGGTGATTCACAACTGTTTTTGAGAGGTTTTGACCAAACGAACGTAGCTGTGTTGTTGAACGGTCAGCCCGTAAATGGTATGGAAGATGGAAGAATATTCTGGTCCAACTGGCAAGGTATAGCCGATGTTGCTAATGGAGTTCAGGTTCAGCGGGGATTGGGTTCGTCCCGTCTTGCCATCTCTTCCGTGGGGGGAACCATTAACTTGGTAATGAAATCTGCTGAGAGAGAACAAGGCGGTTTTGCCCGTTTCATGGGAGCCAACGACAGTTATTTCAAAGGAACTGTTTCCTACGATTCTGGAATCAATGAAAAAGGATGGTCTTACTCCGTATTATTGGATCACTGGCAAGCGCATAGAAAATGGGCTTCTGGAACTTTTGGTAGCGGCCAAACATATTTCTTTGCTGTAGGATACAAGCCAAATGATACTCACGCGTTCAACGTGTTGTTGACAGGAGCTCCCCAGCAACACGGTCAGCGTTGGTCACAAAGCAGAGAAACCATCGCGGCTGACCCAAGATTCAACCAACATTGGGGATTCAACGATGGAGAACTGGAGTCTGAAAGAACAAATTACTACCATAAGCCAGTTTTCAACTTCAACTGGGACTGGACCTTGTCAGACAAAACAGAGTTGGCCACCGTAGCATACGCTTCTTGGGGCCGTGGAGGAGGAACTGGTCCAAGAGGCCGTGGAAGAATCAGAACAGCAGACCCTGATGGTGATGGCCCTTTAATCGGACAAATAGATTACGCTGCGATTACAGCTCAAAATACAGCTGCGGGAACTGGTGGCTCTGGCGACGACGTATATATTCGGAGATCATCTGTAAACAATCACCAGTGGTATGGATTGGTTTCCAACTTGAATACAGAACTCAGTGAAACCTTGAACTTTAGTGTAGGTACCGATATTCGTCTTTACACTGGAGATCACTGGCGTCAAGTATCCGATTTGTACGGACTAACTGCTTGGACCGGTGATCGTCCTGATGGTGCCGACGTAACCGAAACTTTCGACCCGAATCCGTGGGCGGCCTTGTTCAACTTTGCCGATGAAGATCAACGTATCGATTACGATTACTCCGAGGATATAAACTATCAGGGGCTTTTCTCCCAAATTGAGTATGCAGATGACAGATTCAGCGCATTCTTCCAAGGAGCTATCTCCAATCAATCGTACCAAAGAAATGGAAGATTTGAAGGTAATAATGGGTTAGGAAAATCAGATAAGCTTTCCAAGTTTGGCTACAATGTAAAATCAGGTGTTGCGTTTGACATGGCACCAGAGCATAAAATATTTGCCAATGTAGGTTACTACTCCAGACAACCATTCTTGGACAATATTTTTGTGGATATCAGAAACTCCAATGAAATTTTTGACAATCCAGAAGTGGATAACGAGGATATCACAGGAATCGAATTTGGATATCAATATCGTAAGAATAATTTCAGGGCCAATTTCAACTTTTACTACACCAACTGGGACAACAGGGTGTTGACGGCAACTGACATTGATGATAACGGTACACCTGATGATGATTCTGATGACATCGAGTTGAACATTTTTGATCGGGGTGTGAATCAAATCCACAGAGGTGCCGAGTTCGATATGGAATATAATGTACCAGGGAAATTTAGAATTTACGGATACCTTTCAGCAGGTAGCTGGGAGTTCAATGGCAGTTCCAATGTAGCTGTATTTAATGATGAAACAGGAGAATTGGTTTCAAGCTCAGAAGGAACAGTCAGAGATGGCGTAAAAGTTCCATTTGCTCCCCAATTTACTGCAGGTTTGAGTGCCAAGTATTTTGTATTGGATGACCTTTCATTTGATGGAAACTTAAACTTCTTTGACAGACTGTGGTTTAGTGACGGTAATTCCGTTCAAACTGAAAACGTAGGATATATTGATTCATATTCTTTGACCGATTTGGGTATGACCTATGACTTTACCTTCGGTGATAGCCGATTGACCTTGAGAGGAAATGTATTCAACGTTTTTGATGAAATTAGAGTACAACAATCCGATCGTTTTGGTTTCTTCAATACAAACGGCATCACCTACAACGTTTCTTTGAAATATAATTTCTAAGCAAACAATACAATTATACAATTCTAAAAACCCGCCAATCGGCGGGTTTTTTTGTCTCTAAAATCACTACTTTTAGGCTTTAAACACGTTACCTATGGAAGTTATCAAAAATCTGCACTCCTATATGGCCTATGTAGTGCTCGCCGTATTGATTTTTGCCGTTTTTAATGCAATTTCAGGTTGGTTGGGTAAAAGGGACTTTACCATGCACAAAGACCTCCGCATCAGCCTATTTGCATTAATATTAAGCCACATTCAACTGCTGATAGGGATACTTTTGTTTTTTATTTCCTCCAATGGCCTTAAGGCTATACAAACCCTTGGCATGGGTGGGCTTAACGCTCCAGCCCGACTTTTGGCCGTGGAGCACCCCTTTACCAATATTGTTGCACTGGCATTGATAACCATCGGATGGTCTCGACACAAGAGATTCATGGAAAGCGATAAAAAATTCAAGACCATTTCCATTTTTTATGGTTTGGGCCTACTCCTGATTTTGAGCCGCATTCCCTGGGGACAGTGGCTTAATTAAAAAAGGGCTTATTTTATTACTTGAACTTGAAAGCGATTCTCATCCAAGTTCTGCACGGGTAAGATTTCGTTGTTGTATTCAATTTCATTGATTTGGTAGAACGTGCCACTACACCCTTGGCTGAGTATACTGAGGTCCATTCGAAGTGTATCAGTTTCGTCATCGCTCAGATCAACGGTCCAAATGTTATTGCTACTGGCGTCTCCAACAACCCCAATTTCAATTTTGTACTGCAAGCTGGGGTCGATAAATGAAGCTTCTCCGGTATAAATAACCGCTGGAAATCGATTACCATTGCGTTCGGTAAAAACTTCATCCAACGAATACGTTCCGTTTTGAATCAAGTTGTTACCATTGACATCCAGAATTTCTACGTAAAGGAATTGAGTTAGTACATCTACCGTAACACCGTCGCAGGGATTATCATCGTCACAAGAGACAAGAACCAAAAGAAAGACCATATAGCAGCTAAATTTATTCATAATCTTTTGTTGTAAGATATCAGAAGTAGTTTTTGGTTGCGCAGTGGGTCGGCTCCAGCATTAGCAGCATTCCTTGAGTTTAATTGTTATTTTTTGTATTTTTTGAAGGACAATCAGCTAAAATAATCACTTTTATGAAAACACTTATTTCACTTTTGTGCATTGGCCTGGCATTTAGCTTCCAATGCGAAGCCCAGCGTATATCCAAGAATGCATTGGGAGTTCGGATTGGGGATGATGATGGTTTCGATTCCCTTGGAGCGGAAATCAGCTACCAAAGGGCCATTTTGGACAATAACCGATTGGAGTTTGATTTAGGATTTCGAGGGGAAAAGGATGTATACGACGCCTTTAAGCTTGTCGGCCTATTTCAGTGGGTCATGCCCTTGGATCGCTCGTTCCATTGGTATGTGGGTGCCGGTGCTGGTATTGGCAGTGTGGATTTTGATAATGGAGGCTCCAATTCGTTTGCACTTCTTGCAGGAAACCTTGGTATCGAATACAACTTCAAGATACCCTTGCTGTTATCGTTGGATGTGCGGCCCGAATTTGGACTGGGCGATGACGGTTATGGCGATGGGTTCGATTTTGACCTTGGGCTCGGGATACGCTATCAGTTCTAGGACAACCGCTTCTGTAGAAATGAAAGAAGCCAGGACCGAATTCAGTCCTTGGCTTCTTTTATTAAATGCATATACACAGGAAAGTGATCGCTATACCCACCAGCATAGCTGCCCCCGGCGTACGTTCTAAGAGGATATCCTTTAAACCTTCCTTTTGGTGTGCGCAGAAAATCTGGGGCATAAATGCCTGCCTTCCAAAAAGAGAGTTGGGACTTCTCTTGGGTAATTAAGTTAGCGGACATGAAAATTTGGTCGAACAGGTTCCATTTATCCCTATAGGCTAACGAACCCATACCCTTTTTATACATTTTTTCCATGGGATTGAATAGGCTGATGCTATCCAAGCCACTTATTTTGCCTTTGGTCTTCAATATTTTTTTTAAACTATCATCCCTGGGGTCATCATTAAGGTCCCCCATGGCTATGATTTTGGCGTTCCAGTTCAGTTTTTGTATCGAATCAATAATACGTTTGTTCAACAAAGCAGCCCGAATTCTATTGGGTTGGCTTTTTGAAGCTCCTCCTCTTCGGGAAGGCCAATGATTCACTATAAAATAAACTTCCTCATGATCCATGGTACCTCCGACGACCAATTGATCTCGGGTGTACTCCCTATTACCCAATTCATCGAACAACAGCAAACGATGACTTTTGAATGATGTAGGGATGTAAGAAGCCCTTTTGTAGAGTAGGGCAACATCAATGCCCCGTTCATCGGGAGAATCAAAATGGATAAAACCGTAATCCTTGTTGATCAAGTTGGGATGTTGAATCAGGTCTTGCACTACAATCCTGTTTTCAACTTCACATAATCCGATAATATCAGGAGAAGTTCCCAAGATTTGTTTTCCAATTTGGGAAAGAACATGTGAGATGTTCTCCACCTTTTGTCGATATCGGTCTTGGTTCCAATGATAACTACCATCAGGAGTTCGATCATCATCAAAAGTCAAGGAATCGTTCTCAGTATCGAAGAGATTTTCAACATTGTAAAAAGCGATGGTTCTTAATGTGTAGGTTTTGGACTTTTGTCCGCTTAGTGAGGTCGATATTAATACGAGTAGGCATATTAATAATCGCATATTATTTTGATTTTGTGCCTAAAATAAGTAATATTGTTTGCTTTTCGCACGTTTCTGAAAAGATATAACCCCGGATTTAGTTTAATTAACCTACTGATTAGCTATGAGAACAGTTATGTTCGTGGCTGTTTTTTGTTGCACTGTGAGCTATGGTCAACAAACAACGGTCATTTCTGGGCAAGTACAGGAGAATGGGACCAACTTGCCCCTTCAAAACGCCATCATTTCCATTGAAGGCTTTCAGCAAGATTTTTTAACCGATGCCAAAGGAATTTTTCAGGTGTATACAACTGAAACGGGCGAACACATATTAAAATTTGAAGCTCTTGAATTTCTTCCGAAACGTTTCACCCTTCATTTAAATGGGGAATCCATAGATCTGGGGCAAGTCTTTCTAGAAAGGGATATCACTAGGGAAAAGACAGACAATTTAATTACGTTGACAGATGGTGACCTGTTGGAAAATGAAGATGCGCTGGCCGGGGCCATGGGTCTGTTGCAATCCACTCGCGATGTATTCCTGAATCGGGCGGCTTTTGATTTCGGACAAGCTTTTTTTAAGGTACGGGGGTACGATTCCCGAAATGGGATGGTACTAATGAATGGAATTCCAATGAACAAGTTCTTTGATGGCAGGCCCCAATGGAACAACTGGGGAGGCCTGAATGATGTAGTTCGTAATCAAGAGTATACCCATGGTTTATCCCCAAACCCATATACTTTTGGGGGTATTCTCGGCAATACAAACATCAACACAAGACCATCAAGCATGCGACCGGGAACAAGACTTTCCGGTTCCATTTCCAATCGAACATATCGGGGAAGATTAATGGGGACATATAGTTCTGGACTTTCAAAAAATGGTTTGGCCTACACGATTTCCGCCTCTAGGCGATGGGCCGAAGAAGGCTATGTGGAAGGGACTTTGTACGATGCCTATTCCGCTTTTGGCTCACTGGAATTTAGACCTAATCCAAGAAACAGTATAGCCTTTACGGCAATTATGGCACGCAACCGGAGAGGACGTTCCGCAGCTATGACCCAAGAAGTTTTTGAACTTAAAGGGAATCGTTATAATCCATATTGGGGAGAGCAAGATGGGAAGATTAGAAACACAAGGGAACGCGTTATTTTTGAGCCCTTGTTTCTGTTGAACTATACCTTTGAAAACGAAAAGTTGAATTGGTCCACGGGATTGGCCTACCAATTTGGAACAAACCAAAGAAGTCGCCTGGAATATTATAAAGCCCCAAACCCAGACCCCACCTATTACCGGTATTTACCGAGTTATTCCATTAATAGCTCTATTGGGGCCAGTTTCATCAATGCGGCTTTTGCCCGAGAAGCCTTTTTGGAAAATCCGCAAATCAAGTGGAATCAATTGTATCTAGCGAATGACAATAAGGCTGGACCAGCTGCATACGTTCTTTATGATGACGTTGTTGATAACAATACGGTTATGGCAGCGACCAATTTGGAGTATAGCTTTACGGATGGGTTGAATGTGGGCTTGGGAGGAAACTTCAGGAAACTGTCCTCAGCAAACTATGCAATAATTTACGACTTATTGGGGGCAAGTTTTCATCAAGATATAGATGCTTTTTCCAACACACGGAACGATGTTGATGGAAGTTTGGAGAAAATAGAAGGGGAAAAGTTCAACTACAATTACGATTTAGGTGCCCAACAAATAGAATTCTTTGGAAAGATAAGTTATGACAACAAAAAATGGAGTGGCTTTCTTTCTGCAGCGCTTTCTAATTTTAGATCGCAGCGAAAGGGATTGTTCTTAAACGAAAGGTTTTTAAAAAATTCATCAGGTAAAAGCGAGGAAGTCTCATTTTCCAATTTGGCATTTAAAGGAGGAGCAACCTATTTTCTTAATGGACGGCATTGGCTTACCGTAAACACCGCCAAAATTGACCGTTCTCCGACGCTTCAAAACACATTTATCAATCCAAGAGAAAACAATGAAATTGTTCCAGACATTCAAAGTGAGACTATTTCTACCATAGATTTGAGCTATCATTTTAGGTGGCCCGATGTCACAGGCCGCATAAGTGCTTTTTATACAAGGTTCCAAAATACCACAGACATCAACTTCTTTTTTGTGGACTCGGGTTTTGGTTCAGACTTTGTTCAAGAAGTAATTACCGGATTGGACCGACTGCATAAAGGTGTTGAGCTTGGTTTGGTATATGAAATTTCCTCCAATGTGAAATTATCTACTGTAGGGAACCTTGGACATTACGTCTTCGCCAGTGACCCATCCGTACAGATAAATTTTGATACCGCAGGTGCCGAAGAAGAGCTTATTGACCCAGGCGGCAGTATTGATTTGGGCATTGCCAAAATAAAAGACCTAAAATTGGCACAAGGACCGCAAACCGCCTTCGCTCTTGGTGTGGAATATCGAGATCCCAAGTATTGGTGGATCGGGGCAACCGCCAACCACCTTACCAACAATTATCTAAGCATTTCAACAATCAGTAGAACCTCAAGTTTTCTTCTTAATCCTGATACTGGAGAACGTTTTCCCGATGCAACAGATGAAAATATAGCGAAGCTATTACAGCAAAGAAAGCTGGACGACATCTACTTGTTGAATGTAATAGGAGGCAAGTCTTGGTTAATGGGTAAAAAGTATATCAGTGTTTTTGCCAGCATCAATAACCTGTTTGATTCAGTTTTTAGGACAGGAGGATACGAACAAAGTCGAAACGGGAATTTTGGACAACTTAAGGAGGATAATTTAAGCGGATCACCATCCTTTGGACCAAAATATTGGTATGGCTATGGAAGAACCTATTTTCTCAATTTGGCAATAAGCTTCTAAAAGTAAAAAATGAAAAAAACAGTCACTAAATTAACAACTCTTTTACTGTGGATAGGGATACTATCCTGTGTTGAAACTCGGGATTTTGACAAACCCGAACTGGAGTGTACAAATTTGGAATCCAATATCACCTTTGCTGAGCTGGACTCCTTGGTAGGCGATGATGTGATCCAAATATATGAGGATTTGGTTTTGGAGGGTTATGTAATTTCTTCGGATAAGGCCGGTAATTTTTTTAATGTGCTCTACCTTCAGAATGCTTCCGTGAATCCAACAGGAGGAATTCAGGTTGATATGGATTATAGGGAATCGCATCTCATGTACCCTACAGGGAATAAAGTTTTTGTAAAACTGAAAAACCTCTATGCGAGTAAAAGTGGGGAGATTTTAAAATTGGGAGGTTCCTTGAATTCCTTTGGTAATATCTCAGTTGGGCGATTGCCCACTTTAAAGGTTCCGGAACATATCATCTTAGCCTGTGATGAGGCCATTACACTTCAACCTACCCGAGTTAACATTGTTGAGATAGATAGTATTCCTACCCTTACATTGGTCCAGATTGACAGTCTTGAATTTGTGGAGGTAGAACTTGGAAATACATTTGCCGTAGCTGAAGAGGAAACGCTACGCCGCTTAAAAGACTGTGCCGAAAACGAAGTTGCTATGCTCAATAGTGGCTATTCCGATTTTCAGCCAGAGGTGTTACCTGGAAAAAACGGCTCAGTCACCGGGATTGTTTTGAAAGAAGGAAAGGAAAGGGTCTTGGCTATTCGAGATTTGGGCGATATGGATTTTATCAATGAACGTTGCCCAGAAATTATCACCGAGTTTACAACAACAAAAATCTTTATATCTGAACTGGCAGACCCAGATAATAACTCAGGGGCACGATTTGTGGAATTGTACAATTCGTCACAAGAACCCTTGGATTTGAACCTATGGACTTTGCGGCGCTATACCAATGACAATACTGAGGTTAGCTCTACCATTGACCTATCTGGTTTTATTATCGCATCTGAAAGCACCTTGGTCATATCACCCAACGCCCAAGAATTTGAACTGATCTATGGTTTTCCCCCTAATTTTGGAGTGTCCACGAATAGCCCGGCCGATTCCAATGGCGATGACAATTTGGAGCTGGTAGATCCTTTTGGGACCATAATCGATGTATTTGGGATTATTGGACAGGATGGCTCGGGAACCAATCATGAGTTTGAGGATGGCAGAGCCGTCCGAAAATCAGAAATTATGGAGGGGAACCCCAATTACACTTTTGAAGAATGGTCGATTTTTAATGATACCGGAGATGCAGGTACCATCAAGATGCCCCAAAATGCCCCTGAGGATTTCACTCCGGGACAACGTGAGTAACAACTATTTTTTTGATCATTCCAAGCAAGTGATGGGTTTTTAAATCACGATATATTGAAAAAAATGAAAAAAGCAATTTACATTACTTGTGCGGTCCTGGCCTTTTCTAGTATTTCGGCTCAAGACTTTACTCTCAAACAAATGGGAACAATGGAAAAACTTGGGCTTAATTACAGTCAATTAATGAAAAACGGCCAATCCAATGAGATACGGTTGAGAGAAATCTTGGAGATAGAGAGGAGACGCAAAAGCAATCTCGTAATGGGCGTAGGATTTGGAGGAATTGGACTTTTAATGATTACTGGAGGAGTGGAATTGGCCAGCCAAAAGTACTACGACGAGCGGTATCGAAAGTACGTGACAAACCCGTTTGGTCAAATAATGGGTGGACTGATTGCAGCTTTAGGGGCCATTGATATGGGCATATCAGCACCTCTTTTTGTTTCTTCGATTAAAAATAAAAGGAAGAGAGACAACAAGATTCTTGAACTATCAGATCCTCAGTTGTAAAATCAATGAAGCCTACATCATAAAAGGCCGATAGCTGAATTTTTGACCACCTACCGAGGCATCGGCCATAAGACCTGCTTTGGGGAGTGCGAAAACTGCAACACCGTCTTTATATTTGGCCTCAAAGGCAATTCCCGATTTAAGGGCCACAGCAGAAGTTTCAGCCGCAAACTCGAACTTTCCTTCTTTAAAACGGGCCAAATCCACATCGGTTTCAAAAAAGATAACCTCGATTATGGCCTGTCCACCAGCTTGTAGACCTACATTCAATTTTTTTAGACCGGCCATGCCAACTGCCTCGCCATTTTCGTAGACTACCCCATTCCCGGAGGCACCACCCACTATAAATCCTCCTTTGCCCACATTGGGAAAAATAACATATCCGGCGGATTGGGCAAAGAATGTTTTTAATCCACTTTGGGCCTCCAACAGGGCTTCTTTAGCCTTGACCGCATCAGCCATTATTTTTTGATCTTTCTCATTTTGTGCTGAAACGTGGACGGCAAACAGCAAGGTTATGGCAAATATTATTGATTTCATGGTATTCATTTGTTGAGATTTTAGATACCCAAAGTTAAAAAACAAACCCTTTCCGTGTTGGAAAGGGTTTGCCAATAAATGTTAATAGAAGAAATGTTTTAGTCTTCTTCCTCGCTGTTGGGAAATTCCTCATGGGCCATCACCTCCTCCATTTGTAGTATATGCCGCTCTGAGTGGCCTGCCACAAAAATGATTACTTGAAAACCATCAACAGTGCCAAAAGGAAGATCTTGGTTAAACCTATTCCTCAAATCATCCTCTGTGGTTTTTACATACTCTATATGCTCGTTTCGTTTTTTCAAAAAGGCTTGCACCGTTTCTTCGTGCGAACCAAATTTGCCACGAGGCTCAAAAGGCTCTGTGGTTTTAAACCTCTGGCTACGATCGGTCAAAACACCCATCAATTGCTCATCTTTAAAAACTAAAGAATCCTTTAGGGCTGGATTTGCCCCTTCTGCCACAGTCTTTTTTAAGAATCCTTCAAAGACATTTTCACTAATGGCAATATGTTCCACGCATTCTGCGATGGACCATTCATTTTCGGAGGGTTTAAAATGCAGCTGTTCCTCAGTGAGTCCATCCAGCACCTGAAGCATATGATTACGGGTTTCGGATAGATACTTTATGGCCATGGCACGCTCCGCTTCCGTAAGTTGCGTGGGCTTTGCGCTAAAACCAAAGACCAATAGGGCAACAAGGGGTAAAATCAATTTTCTCATTTTTGATAGGATTTAAAATTGGATTGCATGTATGATATTTATTATCTGTTGACGTAAAACTCAAGGACTATTGGACTCTAGTACAACTCATATGATAAAATTATATGATTTTTTTACCCTTGACAGGGTCGAATCTGCCAAAAAGCATACTTCTTTTGGACAGAAAACAATGGTACTGGCATTCTGGTTCGGCAAATAGATAATGTTTATGTTTTTATAGCATATTAATATGAGTTGCCTATCGTTTCATCTGTGGTTTTCTTAACTTTAGAGTGGAAAAAAATAACTTAAAAACAACATACTGATGAGTAAAGATTTAGCGAACGGGGCGGATGCCGGCATGTGTCCTTTTCTGAGTGGAGAATTAAATCAGGCCGCAGGGGGTGGAACAACCAATAGAGACTGGTGGCCCAATCAACTGAATTTAAACATCCTAAGGCAGCACTCTTCTTTGGTTGATCCTATGGATGATGATTTCAATTATGCTGAAGAATTTAAGAAACTGGATTTAGATGCCATAAAAAAGGACCTTACAGACCTAATGACAGATAGCCAAGACTGGTGGCCCGCCGATTATGGACATTATGGGCCTTTTTTCATACGTATGGCATGGCATGCAGCAGGGACCTATCGCATTGCGGACGGTCGCGGTGGTGGTGGAACCGGTAACCAACGTTTTGCACCGTTGAACAGCTGGCCTGATAATGCCAATCTAGACAAGGCGCGACTGTTGCTCTGGCCCATAAAGCAGAAGTATGGAAAGAAAATTTCTTGGGCCGACCTTTTGATCTTGGCTGGAAATGTGGCCCATGAATCCATGGGATTGAAAATGTTTGGTTTCGCAGGCGGACGCGAAGATATTTGGCAACCTGAGGAGGATATTTATTGGGGCTCTGAAACGGAATGGCTGGGGAACAAGTCCCGATACAGCGAAGAAGGGGAACTTGAAAAACAGATGGGAGCTGCCCATATGGGATTGATTTACGTAAATCCTGAGGGTCCAAATGGTAATCCCGATCCGTTGGCTGCGGCGAAAGATATTCGCGAGACTTTTGGGCGCATGGCCATGAACGATTATGAGACCGTAGCACTTATTGCTGGAGGACATACCTTCGGAAAAACACACGGAGCAGCCTCCGATGCTGAGTATTTGGAAGTGGAGCCTGCTGGGGCCTCCATTGAAATGCAAAGTATGGGTTGGAAAAGCAACTTTGGAACAGGAATGGGCTCGGATACCATAACCAGCGGTTTAGAGGGGGCTTGGACAGATACGCCTACCCAATGGAGCCACAAATACTTTGAAAATCTATTCAAATATGATTGGGAATTGACAAAAAGTCCAGCTGGAGCATGGCAGTATCAGCCCAAAGATGGTGCTGGGGCAGGAACTGTACCTGATGCACACGATCCAACAAAGAAACATGCACCTTTCATGTTGGTGACTGACCTCTCGTTGCGTATGGACCCTGCTTACGAGAAAATATCAAGACACTTTTTGGAAAACCCAGAGGAGTTTGCAGACGCCTACAGAAGAGCATGGTTTAAATTGACACACCGTGATATGGGTCCAGTATCAAGATATTTGGGACCTGAAGTACCCCAAGAAGAATTAATTTGGCAAGACCCAATCCCGGCAATAGATCATGAATTGATTGATGATAAGGACATAGCCAATTTGAAGGCCAATATTCTCGCTTCTGGATTGACCGTTTCAGAATTGGTTTCTGCAGCATGGGCTTCTGCGTCTACGTATAGAGGCTCTGATAAGCGGGGTGGTGCCAATGGAGCCCGCGTCCGTTTAGCCCCACAGAACAAATGGGAGGTGAACAATCCACCGCAACTGAGTAAGGTGTTGGATACATTGGAACGAATCAAGAAAGAATTCAACAATGCCCAATCCGGAAATAAAAAAGTTTCCTTGGCCGATTTGATTGTCTTGGGCGGATGTGCGGGAGTGGAAAAAGCAGCAAAGAATGCAGGAAAAGATATCAGCGTGCCTTTCTCTCCAGGTAGAATGGATGCCTCTGAAGAACAAACAGATGCTGAGGCATTTGAAGTTTTGGAACCAGTTGCAGATGGTTTCAGAAACTACACCAAGATGAAGTTTAGCGTTCCTACCGAACAACTGTTGGTAGATAAAGCGCAATTGATGACCTTGACCGCTCCTGAGATGACAGTGCTTATAGGGGGGATGCGTATGCTAAATGCTAACTACGATGGTTCTAACCACGGAGTATTTACCGACAAACCTGAAACCTTAACAAATGATTTCTTTGTGAATCTTTTGGATATGGGCACCGAATGGAAGGCTGTTACAGAAGATGAGGAAGTTTTTGAAGGACGTGACCGTAAAACAGGCGAACTAAAATGGACGGGTACTCGAGTGGACCTTATTTTTGGTTCCAACACCGAGTTGCGTGCCTTGGCCGAAGTTTATGGATGCAGTGATTCCCAAGATAAGTTCTTGAAAGACTTTGTCGCTACCTGGAACAAGGTGATGAACTTGGACCGCTTCGATTTGGACTGAACCATTTGTTTCAGTGAAACAAGCGGCAAAAGAAAATGAATAACTAAAACTGCCACAACCTACTAGGCTGCGGCAGTTTTTTTATATCGTAATTTAGTAGTATGGATTACAAAGCAGATTTTTTCGTCCATATCCGAACTGGAAATCTGAAAGGGGTTGAAGACCATTTGAAAGTGCACCTTGAACTTTTGGAGTCCAAGGACCAAAGGGGGTCAACCCCCTTATTACTGGCATCATATTATGGGCATAGGGAAATTGTAGAGCATTTGTTGGATAAAGGAGCACAGGTTGACACTAAGGATGGTTCAGGGAACACGGCGCTCATGGGGGTATGTTTCAAGGGATATTCCGAAATTGCCAAAAAGTTGATTGCGGCGGGGGCCAATGTCGACCAAAAAAATACCATGGGCAGTACATGTCTTATTTATGCGGTAACCTTCAATCATCCAGATCTTGTAAAACTCCTGTTGAACAACGGCGCCGATACATCACTGAGGGATGCCAAGGGCAATACCGCCTTGGACCATGCCAAAATGCAAGGCGTACAAACTTTAGTGGAACTGTTGGAGGAAAATTGAATGGAACGTAAACTGAATATTGCGCTTATTCAAACCAAACTGCATTGGGAAGACCCAGATGCGAACAAAGCCATGTTTGAGGAAAAGATGGTCGACATATCATCGGATGTTGATCTTATTGTTCTTCCTGAAATGTTCTCCACAGGGTTTACCATGTTTCCAAATGGCCTTGGGCCATCAGAAGGTAAAAGAACGTTGGAATGGATGCAACAAATGGCTCTAAAAAAAGATACTGCAATACTGGGCAGCACAGTTTTCATGGAAGGCAACAAGAACTACAATCGCCTGTTTTTTGTTTATCCAAATGGAGAGTTCAAAAGCTATGATAAACGACACACCTTTACCTTGGCTGGAGAAAATAAGGTGTATGAGTCAGGCAGCGAAAAAGTGATTGTTGATTACGAAGGGTTTAAAATTTGTCCTTTAATATGTTACGATCTTCGTTTCCCAGTATGGGCAAGAAATGTGGAGGACTACGATGTGCTTATCTATGTAGCAAATTGGCCAAAACCCAGAATTGCTGCATGGGATGTGCTCTTAAAGGCAAGGGCGATTGAAAACATGTGCTATTGTGTTGGTGTGAACCGAACAGGATTGGATGAATCTGGATATCAATATCCTGGCCATTCAGCAGTTTACGATGCACTTGGAGGTCAATTGGTGTATTCGGAAAAAGAAGAAGTTCTGTATGCGCTGTTGGATAAGGAGAGCTTAGAAAAAACCCGAAATAAGCTCAGATTTCTTGACGACAGGGACGTATTTATTCTGAAATAATAAAATTCTGCTCCAATTCCCAATTGGCCCGAACATCAATAACATCTGGATAATAACTCACCTTCTCAGGTTGCATCTTTTTAAGATAGTTACCCGTATCCCATTTACCATTGCCATTGCCGTCAAAAATAACCCGAACTATATACTTGCCTGGATCTAGGTTATTAAACTCAAAAATTTGTGGTTCGGAGGTCACCTGTTCTCTTTTTACCTCACCCCGTTCATTGGTCAGTTGTATGATAAGGGGATATTTAACTGCTCCACCCAGGGTCAATCTCAAGTTTCCATAATCGGCATAACTGCCAATGGAAAGATTGTAATTCAACGAATCGTTTTGAATACCAAAGAAGTCAGTAATGGCCCCGGGCAACAAATACATCGAATAACTTAGGTTGGGCTGCACATCAAACTCAAAATCTATCTTGTTGCCCAAGCTATCTAAGCTATACATATAGGGTGCCACCAATGAATCAAGGAAAAATCCAATTTTTGTGGTATCCACATCGGCAATGGGAGTATTGGCCAACAAGCTAAACTCATCTTCAAAATTGAATTTCCCATTTTTGGAAGGGCTTATTTGCAGCGAATCCAAGGGAAGTTTTCGCGTCTTAACGGTAAATGTATCCACTACATCTAAAACCGTGTTGGTCACTGTAAATATAATACTGTCCAAATCCGTCGGAGTTAACCAATAATTCAAAGTGTCTGTTTCCCTATCTTTCAGGATTACGGTCTTTACCGAATCTGGCAATTCTGTCAAAGTTTTAATTTGAATATCCTTGTCATTGCCCTGATACCCAAAAATGATATGGTTTTTGGCCACGTAACTGGGAACAGAAACACTATAATCTGGAAGTTCTTGAAAAAGGGTCAACAGATAAACCGAATCTGTGGGCAAGGATATGGTATCCTTCAAAAACCCGATTTTATCCTGCCTTTGGTCAAATAAGTTGTTTTTATTTACGTCTTTTATAGCGACAAGCGCATAGTTACCCGCTTTTAGATTCTTCAGGTTGAAAAAAGGTACACTGTCCAGGGTATTGGCAATATACAAAGGAGGAGTTTTATATATCGTGGAATCCGCATAAGCAGTATCCATTTCGTACAACATTACACTGATAAACTGATCAGCGGTTCGGTTAAAGGCATCTTTCACTGCTCCTGAAAGGGAGAGAGAATCAATATAGGACCCAGTAGAAAAAACGTAGGTTAAAAAACTAGTTGGGTTTCCTTCATTATTATCGGTAATGCTCTGTCCAAAATTTAGGGTGTAGGTCGTATTTTCCTTTAAAGTATCCTTAATAATGATTTCCACATACTTGCTTGCACCGCCCTGTGGCTTAACTTCTGGAGGATATTTAAGTGGAGGAGATACAATAAGCTGGTTCTGAACATCTTGAAGTTTTATGAGCTCATCAAAGTACAAGCGAATCTTTTCAGCCTTAAAGTCTGTGGTAAAATTTTCGGGCTCAGCACGAACCAATTCGGGTGGGGTAACATCTTTCGGCCCCCCTGTCGGATTGCCTCTTTTGGCACACTGCCAAAGTGCCAATCCCAAAAAGGCAACAAAAACCAAACTGAACAATTTCTTTAGGTAGGCCATGTATTACCAATGTGCAACAAAGAAACAATTAATTTGAAAAATTGAGCTCCCGATTCACAAATTTTAACCTTGCGGAACCATGGCAATGCTGAGCACCGATAAGGTAACGTTGTTCATCTCGAAAAGTGTTGATGAACAGGATTCTATGGTCGCCCCCGTTGTGATTACGTCATCTACCAAAAGCACATGCTTGAACGATTTATCTGCATCAGGGTTTAACTGAAAGGCATTCGCCGTGTTTTCCCAGCGAAGATGTCGGTCCTTCTTCGTCTGTGTCTTGGTGTTGACAACCCTTAAAAGCACGTCATCCCTAAACTCAGCACCTATGGATTCAGCAACTTTTTGGGCAAACAGGGCCACTTGGTTATAGCCGCGCTTCTGTTCCTTTTTTCGATGTAAAGGAACAGGGATGACGACATCCACTGTTTTTAGGTTTTCATCTTGTTCAAGGACTGCGCCACACCATTCACCAAAAAAAGCACCAATTTGCTCCTGATTTTTGTACTTTAACCAATGCAAAAGGTTTTTCACCGTCCCATTTTTTGAAAAAAAAACGAAGGAAGCAGCCTTTTTTATTGGAATTCTACCATAAAATATGCGGTCAACCGCATTTTCATCGGAATAATTATGATCGGTGAGTGGCATTTCATGTCGACAAACGGTACAAAGTATGCGTTCTCCTCTGAATAATTGGGTATTACATCCAAAACACACCCTTGGCAATAGGATGTTGTTAATCACGTTTAGTATCTTAGCCAACCTTTTTGGTTTCAAATCAAAAACGCGTAAGTAGTCTATCAACCCCATGAACCCCCAAGATAACAATTTCAACTATAAGATTATTTTTGCGGCCCTTGTTGCCGTGATAGTTGGGATATTGATAGCCTTCTACTATAGCTATGCCCAATCCAATAACCAGATGCTCTTTTTAGAACAGGAAAAATCGTTGTTGGTCAAGGATCTTACTTTGATGAAAGCTGAGGTAGATCGCCTTTCGGGCTTAAACGAAGTCAATGAAATAGAGCTGCAGACCTCTAGATTTCGTGTGGAACAATTGTTGGATTCTGTGGGGAGATTGAATTTTAGTATCACCAAACTCAAAGAAACGCGAAAGGAATTGCGCAAATTGGAGCTCAGGTTTGACAGTCTTAAGCTTAAAAACAACTTTTTGCGCTACAACAACAGCTTGCTGGCAAGCCGATATGAAGAAACTCAAAAGCAGTTGGACGAACTTCGGGGCAAGGCCAGTAGTTTGGAGAAAACCGAATCCCTTTTGAGGGAAACCAACAAGGAACTTGCGAGAGAACTTCGTATCAAGAGTTATCTCAAACTTCAGGATGCCGAAGGCAGTGGATTCCGCCTACGAGCGGGCAGGCCCATAAAAACGAATAAAGCGTCAACCATTGAAAAATTGAGGGGCTGTGTCACCATTTTAAGTGACCCAAATGAAGATGGTGAAGTAAAGGTGTTGTATTTACAGTTCTTGGACCCCAATATGACGGTAATTGAGGACAATGCTTCAACCATTTCTGTAAGTGGGAACACCTACAGCAAAAAAATGGAGATCATTTACACCGGAAAGGAAATCAGTGTATGCGATGCCATTACCGTACCCGAAGGCTCTTTGGGCGAGGGAATCTATACCCTCAATGTTTTTGAGGATGAAAGATTACTGGCCTCCACTGAATTTCAGTTGAAATAGCGTATTTCTTTTAGGGTAAAATTCTATTTTTGCCCAATGGCAAATCAGGAAGACATTTTCAAGAAGGTTATCTCCCATGCAAAGGAATACGGGTATGTGTTCCAATCCAGCGAGATTTATGACGGACTCAGCGCAGTTTACGATTACGGGCAAAATGGAGCCGAGTTAAAGAAAAATATTCGCGAATATTGGTGGAAGGCCATGGTGCAACTCAATGAGAACATCGTGGGCATTGATGCGGCCATTTTTATGCATCCCACCACATGGAAGGCTTCCGGCCACGTTGATGCGTTTAATGACCCTCTGATTGACAATAAAGACTCCAAGAAAAGATACCGTGCCGATGTTTTGGTCGAAGACCATGTGGCCAAGATTGAAGCTAAGATTGAAAAAGAAATTAAAAAGGCTGCAAAACGTTTTGGTGACAGCTTTGATAAAGAACAGTTTTTATCTACGAACCAACGTGTGTTGGATTACCAGGCCAAAGCTGATGCAATTCTAAAACGTATGGGAAAATCCTTGGAAAATGAGGACTTGACCGATGTAAAGGCCCTGATTGAGGAATTGGAAATCGCTTGCCCCTTATCGGGGTCCAAAAATTGGACGGATGTCAAGCAGTTCAACTTAATGTTTGGGACCAAATTAGGAGCTTCGGCGGATACGGCCACGGACCTTTATCTTCGACCTGAAACCGCGCAAGGTATTTTTGTCAACTTCTTGAATGTGCAAAAAACCGGTAGGATGAAGATTCCCTTCGGAATCGCCCAAACGGGAAAAGCCTTTCGGAATGAAATCGTGGCAAGGCAGTTCATCTTTCGTATGCGCGAATTTGAACAGATGGAAATGCAATATTTCATCAAACCGGGCACCCAAAAAGAGTGGTACGAAACATGGAAAGAGAAGCGGATGCAGTGGCATCTTTCCTTGGGTATGGGAGCTGACAACTATCGCTTCCACGACCATGAAAAATTAGCCCACTATGCCGATGCCGCTGCCGATATCGAGTTTAGATTTCCTTTTGGATTCAAGGAATTGGAAGGCATCCATTCCCGCACGGATTTCGATTTGGCCAATCATGAAAAATACTCGGGCAAGAAGTTGCAATACTTCGACCCAGAAGAAAACAAAAGCTATGTGCCCTATGTGTTGGAGACCTCTATAGGGTTGGACCGCATGTTTTTGGCGGTTTTCTCCAATTCATTGCAGGATGAAGAACTGGAAAATGGCAGCACCCGTACCGTGCTGAAGCTTCCTGCCGTATTGGCACCCAACAAAGTGGCTGTTTTGCCATTACTAAAGCGTGATGGACTCCCAGAAATTGCAGAAAAATTGGTGGACGAGTTGAAGTGGGACTTCAACGTGGATTATGATGAAAAAGATGCCGTGGGACGTCGTTATCGCCGTCAAGATGCTGCCGGGACTCCATTTTGTGTCACCATCGACCATCAAACCTTGGAAGATGATACCGTGACCATCCGTCATCGCGATACCATGGAACAGAAGCGGGTGAAACTAGCTGAGGTGAAAGAAATCATCCACAAAGAAGTGGATATGCGCTACTGGTTACAGAAACTTTAGAACAATCCTATAATCTCCCCATCATCATTAATGTCGATGCCCTCGGATGCCGGATGCGCAGGTAAGCCGGGCATGCGCATAATATCCCCCGTTATGGGAATCAAGAAACCAGCACCGACTGCGATTTCAATTTCTCGCACAGTAATAATGAAATCTTTAGGTCTGCCCAATAGTTTTGGATTGTCTGACAGCGACTTTTGGGTTTTTGCGATACAAACCGGTAGATGTTCCAAGCCCAAATTGGCAATCTTGCGCAAATGGGCCTTGGCCTTGGCCGTGTAATCTACGTGTTCCGCCCCATAGATTTCCTTAGCAATGGTCTCAATTTTGTCCGTAACGTTGGATTCCCAATCGTAAAGCGGCTTAAAATCTGAGGCTTTGGAATCTATGATTTCAATTACTTTTTTTGCTAAATCGACAGCCCCTTCACCACCTTTGGCCCAAACTTCGGCCAAGGCTACACGCACTCCTTTGGAATTTGCCAATTCTTTGATGACTTCAACTTCTTCATCGGTATCCGTGTTAAACTTGTTGATGGCAATCACTGGAACCACATGGAACTTGGCAATGTTCTCCAGATGTTTTTCCAAATTGGGTAGGCCTTTTTTCAAGGCTTCCACGTTGGGTTCGGTCAAGGATTTTAAATCAGCACCACCGTGATATTTCAGTGCACGTATTGTAGTGGTGAGGACAACAGCCTTGGGTTTTAATCCCGCACTCTGGCATTTGATGTCAAAGAACTTTTCCGCCCCCAAATCAAAGCCAAAACCGGCTTCGGTCACCGTATATTCCGAATGGGTCATGCCCATCAAAGTAGCCAGTACGGTATTAGTGCCTTGGGCAATGTTGGCAAAAGGCCCTCCATGGATAATCGCCGGATTGCCTTCAATGGTCTGCACCAAATTGGGTTTTATGGCATCCTTCAACAAAGCGGCCATGGCGCCTTCTACTTTTAAGTCTTTGGCATAAATGGGGTTTTTATCAAAGGTATATCCCACAAAAATGTCCCCTAAACGCTTTTTAAGGTCCGTCAAGCTTTCTGCTAGACAAAGAATCGCCATGATTTCCGACGCTGCTGTAATGTCAAAACCCGTTTCCCGGGGCACCCCGGATGTGGTCCCGCCCAAACCCACGATGACATGGCGCAGCGAACGGTCGTTCATGTCCATCACCCGTTTCCAACCGATGGTCCGGGGGTCGAGCATCAAAGAATTGGTTTTGCTTTGGATATTGTTATCAATAACTGCGGACAACAGGTTGTGCGCTTTTTCAATGGCCGCAAAATCCCCGGTAAAATGCAGGTTGATGTCCTCCATGGGCAACACTTGGGAATATCCTCCCCCCGTAGCGCCTCCTTTAATGCCAAAAACAGGACCCAAAGAAGGTTCCCGAAGCACCACCGTAGTTTTTTTGCTCAAACGGTTCAGTCCTTCAGAAAGGCCGATGGACATGGTGGTTTTTCCTTCCCCAGCTGGAGTAGGGGAAATTGCCGAGACCAAAATCAGATTACTTTCAGCAGCTTTCTTTCGGTCTATGGCCGATAAAGGCAGTTTGGCTTTGTACTTGCCATACAGTTCAATGTCATCTGGGGAAATCCCAAACTTTTCGGAAATGTTTGAAATATGTTTTAACGTAATGCCTTTGGCGATCTGTTGGTCGGTCATAAAATAAAAATTTTCGAATCCAAATTGGAAATGCTAGAGAGTAGTTTTGCATTCACAAGATAAGACAATTGAATCATTTTTTTAGGTAGAAGAAGGTGCTTGGACAGCCATATCAATTCACTCTTGAGCACGCACTCCTTTTTCAACATACCTCCAAATACCAGGATCATCGGGATCACCATATTTATTTTCTCCTTTCCATTCATACGAACTGAAATCGTCACTAAAAATCATTTCACCAAATCGCTCATGGTATTCTTCGGAACTGGGGTCCGGTGCATGCCTGATGGTCAATTTTCGCGTTTCTGGATTCCAGTCCAACAAATCGAACTGGACCTTGTGCCAGTTGCTGAACATCGAAACCATTTCAAACTGCTGGGTTTTGTCATTTAGATGGATAAACCAGCGGTAGGTCCGTTCCTTACCTGTGGACGAACGTGATGAGGCATCAATTTCAATAAAGGTGCTGTCCAGCGTATAGTTGGCGATACGGGTGCTTTCTTCCCACCAATTTCGATCCTTGATGTCCTCTCGCACCTGCCAAGTGCCGATAAGAAATTCTAAATCTTGAACACTTTTTTCTTGGGCGACCAATCGAGCTGAGCAAAGCAAGATTAACAAGGTCAGCGATGTGGATTTAAAAAAACTGTTTATCATGATGGTTGTAGTTTTTGAATTGATGAAAGTGATTGTTCTGACTAAGATACTACAAACCTTTGGAGTATATGGACGTGCTCCTATTCCGCCTTTTCATTAAAATAATCCCTTAAAACAACATTGGCACACCGCATGATACCGTCCTTCGAAATGATGAGCGCTATAGCAAGACCTTCTTTGGTATGAAAGGTCTCCCATATTTTTGGAAGCCCTATAGCTTCGGCACGCTTACCATTGATAAAAGCGATTAGGTCTCCCTTTTGTATTTGTGCATGATCGGCTGGGGAGTTTTTGTAAACATGCAACACCTCAATTCCTTTGTCGGTTTGTGCCAAAAGCATCCCGATTAAATCCCAACGAATGGGATTATCCTTTTTTGCATTGGGTTTTAAATGGATTTCTTTAGTAGCGTAATTGAACGCTATCGTAAATCTAGAGATCAATTCCCCGCCGATTACCCCATCGAACGATGCATCATTGATGCCATCTTCTGCATGTCCTGCTATAATGTGATTGAATTCATTGCCAAGTAAATCAAATCCGTCCAGTTTATACATTTTCCCTGAAGTACTTCCACCAAACCCGACTGCCAGTGACTCATAGGTATTGACATTGTTCTTTAGATAGCTACCAAAAAAAGATTCGTTCACGCCCAGACTCATCATACTGCCGGTGTCTATGAGCCAACTTCCTTCAATCGTTTGATCTTTATGGTGAAGACTACTTTTCACAATGGGCATACCATCCACTAGGGAAAGTTTCTTTTTGTTTCCATCAATCTTGTAGGTATCGGGGGAGTAGAGGGACAGTAGTTTTTCAAAATAGTTTATTTCCATAGCGTATTTGGAGATAAAATCGGCACCCAAAATACCGGCGCACGGTCTACCGATATAATCGTTGAACCCACCTTCGGCAAGATTGGCGGAAGCTATGGTCATTTCCGCGGAATGATTTCCCACCGAATAATTGAGGTTTTTGATGGTTCCAAGACGTACTTCTCCACCTGGTCGCTCCATAATCCTGACATTCTCAATGTTCAAGTTCAGGGCTTTTGCCACCTCTTCATCCAAAACACTGAACCCAGCACCGGTATCCAAAATCATAGTGTAGGAATGCCCATGAATCATAATGGGCATGAAAATAAGATTGAAGTCCGTTTCAATTTCGACCTTGGTCAAAAACGAAGGGTCATTTTGCGATTTTCCGGATGTGACCAGCCCTAAATAGGTGACGAGAAAGCATACTAGTATTTTTTTCATTTGAGATTATTTTTCTGCAAATAAAAAGGGGTTTGGGCAGGAAGAAAAGAGTTTTTCCTTGCTGCCGATAGGATGGGAGTTTGTTTTAGGAGTTTCTTTCTTGTTGGAATTGCTTTGGGGTTAGGCCAACGTGTTGTTTGAAAATACGATAGAACGACGAGGAAGAGGCAAAACCACTGGCGATGGCCACCTCTTCCATAGCGTTTGGCCCTCCTTCTTCGCTCAATAGGCGTTTGGATTCCTCCACTCTATGTTGGTTAATCAAATCGTTGTATGTAAGGTTATGGGTTTTATTGATGTGCTGACTTAAATAGTGCGTGTTGGTCCCTATTTCTTTGGCAAGCTTTTGTAAGGTGAGCAATGGATTCCTAAATAGTTTCTCTTCATTGAGCAGACAATCCAATTTTTTCTCGATGTAATCTGCTTCTTGAAGTGTCAATCCAGAGCGCTGATACTTATCGGCTTGAACCAGTTTCTTCGGAGGTTTGAAATACAGGTATGCCAACCCAAAAACATGGGAGGAAAAAATCACTAAAAACAATGCAAATTGCCAAGCACGAAAACTGGGTAGAAATTCCAATATGATGGTGGATACGGCAATTGCCATCATGCCAAGCAATAGAAACTTGATGAAGCCCTCACTCACTTTGGAACGAATCCTGTTTTTGTTTCTGTCAAGGTAAAACCAACTTAGAACCAAATAGGCAAACATGTATGAACGAAACGCCTGGTTAACAAAAACTTCGGCAGTTGGTCGTGCACTTGCTTCGTCGATTAGGTACTGCTGAAAGTAGGCCACATACCCTAACTTTTCTTCGTAAGGCAAAATGTGGTAGGTTTTTATGGCAAAACCCAAAGCAAGGAGGGCCGGGAACAAGTGTAAATAATGATGCCATTTTATACGCTTGTTGGTATGGGGTGAAAAGTGTATGAAACCTAAAATCAATGGTCCTATGGCCGCCATTAGGGGAGTGCCAATGTAATATAGCACTACGGGCAAATTACTGTTCTTAAAAAAAAGTACCACCTCGTCATATAGGGTAAGCATTTCTATGAAAACGATGACGGCCAATAGGATAGTGGCGATGGATTTTCTTTTTTCTGAAGCAACTAAATATATGAACAAGAAAAAAGCCTCCCCCAAGGTTAGGATGCAATATAAATAGACCAACTTCATCACCTAAAATTCATTTTTTATACGGAACTAAAAAGAAAAAGATAGGGGGCTTTGCCCAGGGGTCAAAGATGGATTATTTAGCCTTTCCGACCACAATTTGTGCTAAACCACTACTCTCAAGCACGTTGTTCACTTTCCGCAAATCCTTTTCCAAAATCCCGTTCAGATGGCCCAAGTGCTGCTCCAATTCTGCTGAAAGTTCTTGATAAACCTTATGATGACCATTCGTTGGTTTTGCATCGCCGGTCTCTACGCTTCTTCTCAAAGAGGCCAAACGGTTGTTCAATTTGATTGGGAAGTTCAAGGGATCCTGGCCGGACTGATTTTTAACCTGATACAACTCCTCTTCAATAGCCGAGAGTTTCTCCAAAAATGGTGTAACGGTCCTTTTTATGGCTTTGGCAGGAATCTTTGTTTTACTCGAATCTATACTTTTCTTGATGCCCCGAATCTGGATGACCGCCTCGTTCGCGGCACTGGTCTTTTCCATAATGTCATTGGCCAAACGAAACTGCTCATCCAAATCCGCCTTCGTGATGCCTTTTAAGTTGGGATTCATGAGTACTTCAAAAGGATACGTTTTTTCATAATCCCCACTTTTCATTTTTACCTTATACGTGCCCAAAGGCGCTTTGGGGCCTCTTGTGGGACGAGCACTCCAAATGATCATTCCCTCAAAATCTGTGGCACCTGCATAACGGAGATCCCAAGTAAACGTATTGATGCCCTGGGCGGTGGTAGGTTTGGAAGAACCACCTTGCAACCACCAAGGTATGTTCGGGTCTTCCTCGTATTTGGGCTTGCTCCCTGTAAAGGTGTCAATTAGATTGTTGTTGGCATCCAAAATCTCGAAGGTAATGGTATCGGTTTGTTCTTTTAGATAATATTGAATCGTAGCATCACTGATTCCGCGTATGGCATCCGAAGGCTCAAATAGCACAGCGGATTGATTTTTAATCGCATCCTTGTATTGTCGCAAGGGTTGAATGTCATCCAAAATCCAAAAACCTCGTCCGTGAGAGCCCAAGACCACATCATTGTCCTTGACAACCAAATCACGAATAGGGGTATCTGGCAGATTTAATTGCAGACTTTGCCATTGCGCACCGTCATCCATGGAAAAGTAAACCCCATGTTCCGTAGCTAAAAATAACAGCCCTTGTCGTACATGATCCTCGCGAATCGCTCTGGCAAAATGTCCGTCCGCTATGCCGTTGGTGATTTTTGTCCAGGTTTTGCCGTAATCGTGGGTTTTGAAAACATAGGGCTGCCTGTCGTCCACTTGATAGCGGTTGGCCGCTACAAACAAGGTCCCGGGACGATGTTTGGATTCGTCAATAATGCTGACTCGAGAGAATTTAGGCAAACCTTCGGGAGTAATATCTTCCCAATTTTTGCCGCCATCGCGAGTGATATGAATTTTCCCATCATCTGAACCGGCCCAAATGGTATTGATGTCATGAAAAGAGGGTGCCAGCGCAAAAACGGTCGCATAGATTTCAGGCCCATTCATGTCCATGGTGATTACGCCACCGGTTTTTCCCAAGGTGGTGGGGTCGGCATAGGTGAGGTCTGGACTTATTTTCTCCCAGGATTGTCCATCATCCGTAGTTTTCCACACATGCTGCGAACAGGTATACATTACGTTGGAATCCTGTGGTGCGAACATGATGGGGAAGGTCCATTGCCAGCGCTCAGGCAGTGCTTCGGCGGGTTCCCCAGAAAAAAATCTAGGGTATACCTGTATGTCCCGTATTTGCCCGTTGCTTCTGTCGTATCGCGTTAACAATGCACCTTGGCTTCCTGCATAGAAAATATCCAGGTTTTCCGGATGCTGGGTTATCCAACCGCTTTCACCACCCCCTACGGCGTAAAACCAACCGTGATTGGGCCCTCGGGCCTGCATGTGGTCCCATCCGTCGCTGGGCATGGCCAACGTGCTATTATCTTGTTGTGCTCCCGCTACATGATAGGGCACATCGTTGGTGGCCATCACATGATAAAATTGTGTGGTGACAAAATCCTGCTCGGTCCAGCTTTTACCGCCGTTGATGGTGACGTTTCCACCACCATCGTTGGCATTGATCATACGGTCCGGGTTGTTGGGGTCAATCCATAAATCGTGATTGTCACCATGAGGCGTTTGGATGATGGTATCAAAAGTCTTTCCACCATCGGTGGACTTATACATTCTGGTATTAAGGCCATAAACAGTTTCCTTATCCAAAGGGTCCGCATAGATTCGGGAGTAGTAGAAAGCACGTTGACGTAGTTTGCGTTCATCATTGGTGCGTTCCCAGGTTTTGCCTGCATCGTCCGAACGGAAAACACCACCTTCATTGGCCTCTACAATGGCCCAAACCCTGTTGGAATCTACAGGAGATACGGTGACACCAATCTTTCCGATAGGTCCTTCGGGCATTCCTTCATTATTGGTAAGATTTGTCCAGGTATCACCACCATCGACGGATTTCCAGAGTTTGCTTTCGCCACCCCCACCCCACATTTTCCAGGCTTTGCGATATACCTGCCAAGTGCTGGCATACAATACATCTGGATTGTTGCGGTCGATGATGAGGTCCACCGCCCCAGCTTTTGGACCCACGTACAATACTTTTTCCCAAGTATCGCCACCATTGGTGCTTCGGAATACGCCCCGTTCCTCATTATCACCATATGGATGCCCCAACGCAGCTACATACACAATATCCTCATTGGTGGGATGGATTCTGATGCGTGCCACGGCTTGGGTTTCCTCTAACCCTAAATGCTTCCAAGTTTTGCCTGCATCTTCTGATTTATATACGCCATCACCTTGGGTGATGCTGCCCCGAAGCTGCACCTCGCCCATTCCGATGTAGACAATATCCGGATTGGTCTCTGCGACCGCTACGGCACCTACGGATGAACTGGTGACCTGGCCATCGGTTACAGGTTTCCATTCGTTGCCGCCGTCCACGGTTTTCCACAAGCCCCCGCCAGTGGCTCCAAAGTAATATTCGTTGGGTCGGCTGGGGCTTCCTGCGCAGCCCAAGGAACGGCCGCCACGCTGTGGCCCGATGTTCCGCCACTCTAAACCTTGATAAAAGTCTTCTGGAATAGATGCCTCTTTATTTTGAGCAAAGAGATTAGAACTGATTGATAATAAGGAAAACAGCAGTAAAAAAGTGTAGTTTTTTTTCATTTCGAAGTAATGATTGGTTTCGTCTTCAAGTAAGCATCTATGAAATAGATGGCGTTTTAAAGATACCGAAATGTGAGCAGTATTCCGAAACTAAATATAGCACCTCCTAGTATAAGCTTACTGGAAATTATAGGTTTGGTTACGGATGGTTTTGACCCATTTTTTGGAAAATCGGTTTAATCAAGATAAAGTTTCTTCCCTTTTCCTAATTCAATTCCGTTGGCAACAAACTTCACTTCTTTTTTTGATTTCGGAATCTGAGCAATCAAAAAGGGTGCTAATGCCTCGCCATCATTTTCTTGGTTGGCATTGATAAGATTATATGCAATCACCAGCGTTTTGCTGTTTTCCTTTACGCCCACAAGCTCAATGGTGTCCCAACCCTGATTACCGATATCGGATTGAAAAATTTCTACAAGCATATTCTTTTTGAACAAGTTTTTGTCGGTAAGATTATATTTTTCTACGAAAGCGCTGGGTAAATAGTCCTTGTTGAAAAACTTGTTGTAGCAGACGATTTGCAAGTCCGTAATGGGAGAATCTGTTCCTTTTGCGATTAGGGTGAATCCAACATCTTGATATGTATCTTCTTGGGCATGGCTATAGTTGCATACCATAAGTCCAAAGACCAACGCTATTGGCGTAATTTTCATTTTATGTGCTATTTAGTTGTGACAAAAATTACCATAAAGATAGCCAATGTGGCAGCATGTTTTTTTTATCTTTTATTAACCAAAATGGAAAAGGAATACATCCAATTACCAAAGCCATGATAGATTGAATAACACCGTCCTTCCACGAATAATTATTTGTTTCGTAGTTGTCCGACCATGAAAAGTAGTACTCGTTCCATTCACCCCGCCAAACGGAAATTGCATACTTCCTTGTCCAATCTATATTTTCAAACTTTTCCTTGTCTACATTATTATCTGCTGGTGGTTTCCTTAAATAATGAATTCTTCCCGAACTTTTTATTAAAGAGTCTACTTTTTGTGTCAGGTCAATGGAATCTTGATCATAATAGATTTGCTGCCAAGTATAATATTCTCGGTTATTAGGAAGCCTTTTATTATCTGATTTAAAGGATTTTACGAACTCAACGGAAGGCTTTATATCATTTTCGACAAATTCCTTATCACGTTTTATCTGATTTGGTGTCTCGAATAACATGAGTATCGCCACGAAAAGCCAAAGTCCAAACCACAGGGAAGTCAATATTTTGAGAAATATTTTCAAAGGAGAATAGAAATATTTTTAATTGCACATAACGGTCTCGGCTATGATTTCGTTGCGGACATTTCCGAAGGAAATTGTCCGTATGAAATCCGGCCGAATTGAAAGTAAGAAAAGTTCTTTTGGTGAACCAACTGAGCAATGAATTATAGCCTTTGTTAGCATACATATTTTAGAGTCGTTCGAATATTTGACCATTCTCAAATTCTAAAATCCTCTCATTTAATTTTTTTATTCCGATAAAGTTTTCAAGAGTATCATTTCTAAGAATTAGACCATACCCTTGATTATAATATTTAACGGAGGCTTGAAATTCAAGAATATGCATGGAAAGTTTCGTATCATTATTTGACCATTCGGACGCAGCGCCAGAAATTTCGAGCTGATTTAATAATCCGCCTGTGTGAATACTTCTCCAGTTACGAATCTCCAATTTATCTACCCCTGGGAAATGAAATTCTTGTCCAGAGTTTGAACTTTGCTTTGCGTTTTTCCAATCTCCTTCGATTTTTGTGGCTATGGAAATTATGGAATCAACTTCTTCTTTGGAATCAACCTCGTGATATTTACCGGCCTTTTTTTGAATTGAACAGCTAGCGAATGCTATGATAATAGAAAAAAGAATATAAATTAAACTTTTCATATGTATGCTAACTAGATTATATAAGCATAAAAGTTCCCCATATACCCCAAATATAGGAGAATAACCCCAAGTTTATATGATTTGTGCTAACCGTTTACAAACGATACTGTAGTCGAATACCCCCATAGTAGTTGCGAGCATTACCTGGATAAAAGTAGCGGGGCTCACTGCCGCCAAAGCCCACCGCATTGATCAACACGAATTGCGCAAAACGGGTGTTAAAGATATTGTTGACGCCCACATTTAAACCCAAAGAAAAGCGCTTCGCCATGGGGTTCGGTAGCTCAACCGGGCATTGAACACGTTAAAGGCTTCGCTGTGCAGGGTATTGGCATCGGTAAAGGGGATATTAGATCATCCAAAGGGGGATATAGAAACCCATTGACCTTGCCTTGTCTCTTTAAGCTGTTTCAAACAGTTCTTCGGCTGATTTTCGAACTTTTTTTCTTTTTTGGGTTACATCTTTAGTCGATCTAAATCCCACTGGTGCAATTACTGAGACATTGAGTCCTAGTTCATCCAGGCCCAGAATACGATTGTATACCTGTTTATCAAATCCCTCCATGGGACAGGCATCAATCTCCCTATCTGCACATGCAATAATGAGATTGTTCAGTGCTAAATAGGTCTGTTTTTCTGACCAGCTTTTTCGCTCTTCCAGAGTCTTGTTCGCAATATTGGATTTAATGAACTCTCCATACTGTTTTAAGCCTTTAATATCTGTGGTCTTTTGGGTATTGATAATCAATTGGATATAGTTGTCCACATGTTGATTGAAGTTATCTGTATAGTTGCAGAAAATAAAAAGATGTGAAGCATCCGTAATCTGGGATTGATTCCACGAAGCTTTACGAAGCTCTTCTCGGATTTCGGGATTTTCGATGATCAGCACCTTGTACATCTGCAGTCCATAAGAGGAAACCGACAAACGAATGGCCTCTTTTAGAAAATTGAGATCTTCATCTGACACCTTTCTTGTGTTGTCAAAGATTTTTGTGGCATACCGCCAATTGAGTTTGTCCAATAGATTCATATTTTTTAGTTTTCGTGTTTAATAAAAGTTTTGATAGTAAAATCTTCCTGAAAGCCAGCTTTAAGGTATAGTCTTTTACCCATTTTGGAAGCTTGCAGGATGGCATGTTTAGCGCCTTTAGCGCTGGCGATATTTAACATGTGAACCAACAATTCCTGTGCATAGCCTTTTCTACGCTGTGATGGAATTATCCCCATAGAGTGGATGCCGGCGATCTGATACTTATCTATAAAGAGCATCGCAGTGCCCACTGGGACCTTATTATCCCTGCCTATGAAGTATTCTATATTCCTCATGGTTTTCTTCACTGTATCTGCACTTATTCTATAGCCAAAAGCTTCCTGAAATAGTTGTGACCAGATTTTAGCCATTTGCTCGTCAGTTACCTTCTGAATCACTATGCGTTCCATGTGTGCAGTCGTATCTTGTAGCTTAATTGACATGGCCACTTGTGTTAATTCCTCATCAAAGCCATAAGTCTTAAGTACCAATTCTTGCTTTGAAAGGTCATTGCCCCAAACGGGAAGCGCTAGTTTATTTATGTAACTATTTGGTATGTCAGCTAGAACCTGCCTATCCAGGGGGTTGTTAACCCAGAGTTTGTTTGGCCAATCGCCACTTTCTGCAATACTCAAGCAGTAACCCTTTTCTTCAATGTATTGTCCGGCCAATCGACCTCCGATTTTCCAGAGGTTGGTCAGATTGTTTATGTTTGCTCCGATTAAATCCATTTTATGATTTGATTAGAATTGCCCCGGAAATCATCACGATTAACCCTACTATTTTCTTCATGGTGATTGGCTCAAGAGGCATGTCGAACCATCCGAAATGTCCAACTATTGTAGCGAAAATGAGTTGCCCCGCCAGACCGAAGGTCACTGCTTTGGAAATGCCCAATCTTGGAATGATGTAGTAGAAAAGCGTTACTGCAATAAAGCTCAATAGGCCTCCAGTCACCCACATATATAAAGGAATCTCCTTGAGTTGGCGCATGCTTGGAAACTGTCGTACAGTGATTGATACAGCAATCAGTGTGAAGCTAGCTCCCAAGGTTAATGCTGTGGAAGTGGCCAGTAGCGAATTGTTTAGCAGGATGCCCAGACGGGCGTTTATTACACCCTGAATTACCACCATAATTCCAACCGAAAAGGAAAGAAGAAGCAATGTTGGATTGTTCATCTTCAATTTATTTAGAGTTAATCGGGATTGCCAAAGGCCGCATGGGTGAGCCACTTGCACCTTTAAGTTTCAGGGAAGCTGCAATGAAGGCGAATTCATATACATTGTCATCAGACAGTTCTTCTAAGTTCATTTGTTCGATGAACATCACACCCTTTTCGGCCAGCAAGTATGTGTGCACAGGAACCCAATTATCTTTTCGTTCGGGAGGGAATGCTTCAAAACTGAGATTGTCCGCACCTAAAAGCATAATGCCATGGTCTTCAACCAACCACTTTACCGCATCAAGGCTGATACCGGGATAGTTGTCGAGATAGTGATCGGCATGCTGATAAAACTCGGCTTGACCTGTACGGATAACGACAATATCACCCGGCTCCAGCCTTGTTCGCTGTTTTTTAAGTGCATCCTTAAGATCATTGGAGGTAATCCGATAGTTATTTGGGAGCCTCCCTTTGGAAGCTTTAACATCAATCATTACTCCACGCGCAATGATAGGAGGGATGGTCTCTGCGCCTGTCTTTTTCCAGCCTTTGTCTCCCAGGTGTTCTTCGGGAGTGAAGCCGTTCCAGATTTTTCCATCCAACCCAAAGTGATTTAGGGCATCAATGTGGGTGCCCATATGTGTGTACATGGAAATGGCATCTCCAGTGTAGCTCACCTTACTATTCATGGTTTTACCCAGTCCATTTGGGTTGTCCACAATAGTTCCGTGAGGGGTATGTGTAAGCCAGTATTGGTACCCTGGATCGCCCAATGCACTAAAGCTTGGCATACCTACAAAATATGTCATACTTAAGTCATAGATCTTCCCAGATTTTATTTGGGATAATACGTTGAGGCGAGATACATCGGACATTAGGTTAAGCGTACCGATTTCATCATTAAATCCCCATGGGCTCTTACCCGCTGTTTCTTTTCGTTGAGCAAAGGTAACCAACTGGGAAGCAAGCACTATTGCTAATAAAAAATGTGTTCTTTTCATGATTTGAATAATTTGTTTTTGCAAATTTTCTAACCAAGAAGACCAAATCAATTAAGGTATCTTAAGAAAGCTTTCGGGCAAGATTTTTTCGAAGGACGCTTAGGTGTTCTGGTGTTATTCCCAAATAAGAGGCAATCATATATTGTGGAATCTGTTGTTCCATTACACGATACCTTTGTATAAATTCAGTATAACGCTCTTCAGCGGTTTGACTCATAGTGTTGATGGTTCTTTCTTGAAGTGCCACATATCCATTCTGAGTTTTAATTCTGAAAAATCGATCCATCATATGGACTTGGTCAAACAGGGTGTTAAGTTGGTCCCTGTAGATTTGCAAAATAATACTATCAGTAATTGCCTGAATGAAGAATTTGGCTGGCTTTTGTGTAAGATAGGCGTATAGGTCATTCACCCACCAAACTTTGATTCCAAATTGAAGAATATGTTCCTTCCCGGTTTCATCGATATTGTATAGCTTGATGCATCCTTTTGCTATAAATCGCATATGGTTTGATGGTTCTCCTGCTCGAAGCAAAAACTCTTTTTTCTTTAGCTTAACGGATCTAAAAGCAGCTTTAATAAGTATAACATCCTCTTTGGTTAGGGGGACGAGATTGCTAATATTATGGATTAAGGGGTCATACATCAATAATCAGCTAATCATTTTTATAAGTCGAAATATAATTTTGTTTGCACGCGTGTACGACTAAGTTACATTGATGTAAAATACATTTATATACCTCAAATATAGCGGATAAACGTTAAATTTTGTACGATTTAACCGTTTACAGACGATACTGCAATCGTATTCCCCCATAGTAGTTTCGGGCATTGCCTGGGTAAAAATAGCGTGGTTCACTGCCCCCAAACCCTACTGCATTGATCAACACGGATTGGGCAAAACGGGTGTTAAAAAGGTTGTTGACCCCCACGTTTACACCGAGGGAAAAACGGTTGGCTGCAGGGATACCGTAGCTTAGTCGGGCGTTGAACACATTAAAGGCTTCACTGCGCAGTGTGTTGGCATCGGTCAAGGGGATGTCGTCCACAAACAAATGGGTGAGGTTGGCCCGAAACCCCTGCTTGTGCACCACATCAATCCCCGAACTGATGCGGTGTTTGGGCACCCCGGTCAACGGATTTCCCGAAAAGTCGTTGTCGCCGTCCACAAAATCCACAAATTTATGGTCATTTAGTGTATAGCTGACATACGGTGCAATAACCAATGTTTTATCCACCAACAGTCGATATTTTGCATCCAGTTCCAAACCTTGGTGGCGGGTTTCTCCGGCATTTCGCCCAACAAACTGGTCTTCGCCCACTCGTTGGGCCACCAACAAATTTTGGATGTCCATACGGTAGAGCGTGGCCGCCACCCGCAACTTTCGGTTTAAGAAATTGAAGATACTACCTAGTTCGTAACTGGTTCCGGTCTCTTGGGCAATATCTGGATTGATGATGCCGTCCGGAGTCAAGGTCTCCTCCAGACTGGGGCTGGAAAACCCACGGCTTATATTGGCGTGGAGTTGTCCTTGGTCAAACATGTAGCGCAGTCCAAAGCTGGGTAGCACAATGGGATCAAAATCACGTTCTGCTGAGGTATTTTCGGGTCCTGTGTTGAACAAATCCCGAAAATCATAGTCCGTTTTGTTGACATTGAGTCCCAACTGGGCTGAAAATTTGGAAGACAAGGGATAGGTAATCGTACCGAACAGGTTCAGCTGGGTCCGGAACTCCTTGTTATCACTGATTTGGTCCCCTTTAAAACTGCCATCCCCATCCCGGTCCCGAAATAAGTTCCTAAAGGTGCTCCATTCGTATTCGTCCTTGTAGAGTTCCCCACCTAGGGTATAATTGGCCTGTCCCCAGTCACCGTTGAACACACTTCGCATCCCAAAGCCATTGGTGAATTCTTCCAGAATATTGAACGGCCGGGGTTCGTCATGGTCCAGATAGGTATAAAAAACGCTGGTGGTGTTTTTCAGTTTGTTGGATAGCTCATAATGATGGTACACCCCCGCCAAGGTGTATCTATTGGCCTCAAAGCCCCTTGCGGCCAACCAGTTGGCGGCAGCCCTCCGCGGGTCTTCACGAAAATCCGTAGCGCTGATGGAACTGGGTATTTGTGCGGTATAATCGATATAGTTCAGCAAAAACCCCAAGGTGCTTTTGGAGCTTAGGGCGACATGGGAATTCACCAGAAGTCCATCACGGACAAAGCGGTTGTTCTGTCGGAAGCCATCAGTTTCCAAATGATTGTAACTTACCTTGATGCCAAACTTCTTTTCTTGATGGCTAAACGAAAGGTTGTTTTTGAACATATTGAAAGAACCCACCGTAAAATTGTTCACAAATCGTGTGCTGCCCTCTGGGGCCAGTTTGGTGTTCAGCAGAATCGCGCCGCCCAAATTGGCACCGTAAGCAGTGCCTTTGGGCCCTTTGATGACCTCAAGGGAACCCAAATTTTCCAAATCGAACGCTTCAATGGTGGAAAAACCCGTGCCATTGGTCACGGGAATGCCATTGAAATAGAGACGGAGCTTGTCCGTTCCGAAAGGAGTCCGCGCTCCCACCCCTCGAATGGTGATTCGGTTGGTATTCAGTGCGCCGGAAAGCACATAAATCCCAGAAATCTGATTGATGGCGGAAGGAATGTCCGTTGGGTTGAACCGCTCAAAAGTCTGGGTGTTTATGGTCGAAGAGGCTGTGATGCCCGTTGCTTTTTTGGGAGTGATTTCTTCCAAAAGGATGATTTCATCCAATTGGGTGATGGAATCTTGTTGGGTTTGTTGTGCCAAAGCGACATTGCCCGAGAGCAGAAGAAGTAAAAATCCTAAAAGCGAACGGAGGTTGGATTCAGGCATGGGGAACAATTATTTTTTAAGGCTGATGGTCTTCCCTTTCTGGGCACTTTTTCGGGCTGCATCCAAAATCTCCATGACGGTCATGTTGTTTTCCAAAGCCGATAAGTCAGTCGGGGCTAAGGTTTTTTTGCCTCGAACCACCGCAGCAAGCAGCGAAAAAGGGTCATTGTAGGGTGCGGGTCGCTCCTCCAGAGTAAGTTGCTCCTCATGGAAGCCATCGTAACCTTCAGCTATGCGCACACGAAGTGTGTTTCGATTGTCCGCATAGATGGCCCCGGTTAGACCATAGAGTTCCATATCCTTTCTGCCAATGGGCCAGTTCCAAGAGGCCTGGACAATCGCTTGGCAATCATCATAAGCCAAAATCAGGGTTGCTTCATCATCCACTTTGGGATTGTTTTCCGACTGAAATTGTTGCGTAATGGCTGTTACAGCATTAGGTTTTTTGCCCTTTTTCAACCAAGTCATCAAGTTGGCGCCATAGCAGCCAAAGTCGGTGATGGCACCACCACCGTTTTGCACCGGGTCCTGTAGCCAGTCCAGAAACTCTTGGTTGACACCTATTTTGACCGGTCCCCGGTGTCCATCACGAACGATAACTTTTCGCAAATCGCCTATTTTGTCCGCTTCCAACAATTTTTTCGCTTCGTGATTGGAAGGGTACCAGGTAGTTTCATAATTGGTAAGTAGATGAATGTTGTGTTTTTCGGCTAGGGCCTTCATTTGTTTGGCATGGCCCATGTTCACAGTTAAAGGTTTTTCCACCATCACATGGATGCCCTTGGGAGCGCAGGTCACCACCACTTCCAAATGTTCATAAATAGTTCCGAAGGCGGTTACGGCTTCGGGTTTTGTGACTGTAATCATTTCTTCCAGGGAATCGTAGACCAAGTCCATAGAAAAACCGTGTTGGTCCGCATAGCGTTGGGCCAGTTCTCGGTTGGATTCGGCAATGCCCACAATTTCGATATCTCCAATATCCTCCCGACCCAAAATCCAGTGTACGTGGGTATGGGTGAGTCCCGCAACACCAATTTTAAGGGGTTTTTCTTGGGCGTTTGTTGTTGGGATTGTCATAAGGGTACAGAAAAGCAAGGAAAATGTGATACGGAGCATGATTGATGAATTGCCTATAAAAGTAATAACTAATTGGTTATTGCACCTAAGAATGCCTCCGTGGTTTTTATAGTGGCGAATTCATCTTTCAGATTGGCCAAAGCCGCCTTGATGGAAACGCCAACTTTCAAAAATATTGACCAACGCAGATGCGATTTACTTTGAACTGGATTTGTCAATATTCAGAAACCAATAATAATTGAAAAGTTTTTTACAAATTCCTACCATCAGTATTTGTTTTAGTAGCATCAAATGCGTACGGGGTTATGCTACGTAAAAGACAAAGCTTAAGAATGAACATGGCAGGTTTTCTATTCAAACACCACTTACCTTGACTTCAATAATGGGCTCTGAATATTAGCTTAACTACTTTTCTTCCCCTAGTGACCTATTCTTATTTCCAGAAATTCAATCTTTGCAGCTTTTCCAAGGGCTTATTAAATTCAACAATGAGATGGCCAAAGTATAAGTTGCCCCATAATGCAATTGCATATCCTGTACTTGCAAATGGACTATGCCCTCAATTTAATCTAGAATTCAAATCAAAATTCATAGTTTACGCTAAACCTTGTGAAATTTTAAAAGTTCATTAGTGGCCTGAATACATAATACCATCTATTTTGTAAGTTAACGTTTACAGGGACAATCATTTTCTGTGCATTTCGATTCAAGAATATCTTAAAATCGGTTACAAATTGTATTTTTAATAACAGTGATTTTACAAGAAAAAAAATTGTAGAGTCTGAAAAAGAGAGAATAATGGTTAATTAAGAAGACTTTTTAGTCATTACTTTCTCCATTGTCTTCAAAAAATCTTTGTTTCTTAAAATAGGAAAGCATTCTTTGGCCATTCAAACTGACCCGACTTTGATACTGAACACGTTACAGAAGCAAATTGCCGGTTTTTGGGCAAGCCCGAACACAACGTTTTTTATAAGACGTTTTGTCTTCTTCTTATGTGGTCTTTGGGTTCTTTTTGGAACTAGTATAGAAGCTCTTGCCCAAAGCATTCCCGAACGCAAAACCAAAAAGGTTCCTTTTACCATTTTTGAAACAGACAATGAAGAAATCAATATACATGATTTACTTAAATCTGATGAGCTTTTTGTCTCTGTGGATCAAATGCCAAAACGCAGTGATCCCGATAAGATATATTGGGTAAAACTTGATTTTTTAAATGAATCGGACACTCTGAGAACCCAAGATACCTGGTACCTCAGATCAGGCATATCCTTTTCTTTCGCAAAATTATTGTATTCTGATGAAGACAAGCTTAAAGAAAAGGACTTTGGCATATTTGATACCTCCAAAAACAAGACGAGTAGTTTGAATTTTCTTGGTATCGACTTTCAACCTAGCAATCTGATTGAAGGAAAATATTTGTATTTGAAGATACGGCCATTACGTAGATTTTCTGAAATCGACACCTGGAGTTTTGGATATCTATCGGAAGGCAGTCATAAATTCTATACTGATTACTATGACTTTAACGATCTGCAAAGATGGTTTCCTCCCTATCTTTTCAGTGGTGCGTGCACTATCTTATTTTTGATATTCTTGGTCATTTACTTCAACACTGGAAAATTAGAATTTCTCTACTATGCTCTTTATATAATGTTTTCCTCTATCTACCTTACCTGGTCTATGATTCCAATTCCTGGACTTCGCAATATTCTCTATTCGTATGATGGACACTGGTTGGGAATGATTTCGCAAGTTTTTATCAATCTTTTTTACGTGTTGTTTATAGCCTATTATTTGGAAACCAAGAGAAATTACCCAAAGTTGCATAAGTTCATTCTAATAACCTTTACAACTCTTGTAGTTGTAATAGCTTCCCATGCCATCGCCTATTTTTTTTTAAGGAAACACTCTTTACACCTTCACATTCTGAATCTTCAGCGCTATTTTATGACGGCGTTTGCGTTATTTGGAATGGTCTATTTATTACGTAAAACAAAGGATAGGTTGACTTTGTTCATTGTTTTTGGTTCATTTGCGTATTTATGTGGTGCGCTCTTGTTAATGGTCTCCAAAAACCGTTTTTATATGATAGGCGGTGTGAGTCTTGAAATCATAATTTTTTCTTTGGGTCTTGCTTACAAAATCAAAAAAGAATACGAAGCTCGACTTAAGCTTCAAGAAGAGGTGTCGTTAAAGGAAATCAGTGCTCTTAGAGCCCAGATGAATCCGCATTTTATTTTCAACTCCCTCAACTCCATTCAGCATTTGATTTTGACCGACAATAAAAAGGCAGCTTTACAGTATCTGACCAAGTTCGGAAAACTCACCCGACAGGTGCTGGATAACTCCATTGAGGCCCAAGTATCCCTCTCTGATGAAATACGCCTGCTCAATTCTTATCTTGAACTTGAATCACTACGTTTTGAAAATGGGTTTAAGTATAAGGTGGAAGTTGATGAAAATTTAGATACCGATGACATTGAAATTCCTCTGCTTTTGGTTCAACCTTTTGTTGAAAATGCCATACTGCATGGACTTCTCCCAAAAAAAGATGGAGAAAAAATACTTCGTGTTATTTTTAAAAAAAATGAAGAAAATGTAATCTGTGAGGTTGACGATTCGGGTATAGGAAGAACGGCTTCCCAGAATTTGAACAAGATAGCAAACAAAGAGAGAAAGTCGCATGGCCTAAAAATATCCGAGAAACGACTTCAGCTAATTTCATCAGAAACATCTGGCGAAAATCGCATAGAGATTGTTGACAAGTATGATTCGGAGGGGAATGCAGCCGGGACCAAAGTCATCATAAAAATTCAAGCAGCATAAGAATATACTATGCTATGGTTTTAAAAGCCGTAGTTTTTAGAAAACGAGAAAGACAGCAGAGCGGCCCCTATAACTCTTCTGTGAGCGCTTAATGCTGATTTCCTTACGCCCCAAAGTCCAATGCACATTAGTGTGGGTGAGTCCCGCAACGCCTATTTTTAAGAGGTGCTTCTTGGGAATTGCAAGCGACAATTCCTAAAAGGCAAAACAAAACCATGGAAGGGGCAGAGCCAGGCATTTGAATGAATTGCCCATAAAAACAACTAATTGCTTATTTCGCTTAAGAATGCCTCCGTGGTTTTTATAGTGGCGAATTCATCTTTCAGGTTGGCCAAAGCTATATCGTGGATTACTGCTGCAGGAATTCTATTCCCATCGATACCGACTTTGTCGAAAGCAGCCGTTGCATCGGAAATCAAGGTCACCTTAAAACCCAAATTGGCCGCCATCCTGGTTGAAGTTGAAACACAATGCTCCGTGGTGAGTCCCACGATCACCAATTTGGATATATCTTGCATGTTTAGGTGATTTTCTAAATCGGTACCGATGAAAGCACTGTTCACGTTTTTAGTAATCACTGGTTCACCCTCCAACGGTTGGACCAAAGGATGAAATGCATTGCTTTTTTTGGTAGGATGCAGCGGTGATTCCGGATTGGTGGAGCAGTGTTGAATGTGAAAAAGTGGCCAAGAGTTCTCTCGAAAAACCTTCAATATCTTTTGGCAATTTTCCTCAGCCAAAGGGTTGGTTCTTTCCGTTCCGTAAAATTCGGTTTCTTGTAAACCTTGCTGGATGTCGATAAGTAGTAAGGCTGTCATGAAGCAAAGTTAAAATCGAAATCCAATGGATAACCCTCCGCGGTACATAAAATCGTCCTGAAAATCCTCGGGATTGATATTTCTTCCGAATCCTGCAAAAACCTCCAAACTGAATTTTTGACTTCGGGTGACCCATTTGTTTCCCAATCCCAGACCCAAGGCGAATGTACTGTACTCTTCGTTTCTTAAGGTAACCGGTTCTTCGGTATCGTCATCCTCACCAGTATAATACAATCCAAATGCTTCCGCAAAAAAGCCGCTTCGGGGTTGATACCCAAAATACGCCCTAAAGTTGGGACCAATCCCAAAGTTTCCATTGTAGTCGGTCGCATCATCATCAAAATAGATGGTCCCCCCGATACTGGTGTCCTCGCTTAGGAAGTATTCGTAAGAACCTTCAACCGCAGTGGTTGCCAAAAAAAGGCCAATGTTAAATTTGATTTCATTGTTGTTATACAAAGCCGGATAGGCTTGGGCCATGAGTAGCGGACCTGCGCAAAGCATTCCCAAAAGCAATAGTTTTTTCATCATCGAGAGGTTAAAATACTGAATGAAATATCAATTAGCATTCCAAAAATCAAAGGTAAGGCATGTGGGGCAAAAGGCCATTTTAAGAACCCGAGTACAATGGCTATTTTTGGACAAAGATTTTTATGAAAATAGTATCGTACAATGTCAACGGTATTCGGGCAGCCATGAGAAAGGGTTTTGTGGATTGGTTGCAAACGGTAGATGCCGATGTAGTTTGCATTCAAGAGACAAAAGCCCTCCAAGAACAGGTAGAAGTCGGGCTCTTGGAAGAAATTGGATACCAACACCACTTTTGGTTCAGTGCCCAAAAAAAAGGATATAGTGGTGTTGCCTTATTATGCAAAAGGCAACCGGACCATATAGAGTACGGCACCGGAATCGATTATATGGACTTTGAAGGACGAAACCTAAGAGTCGATTTTGGAGACATTTCCGTTATGAGCATGTACCTGCCCTCAGGAACGAATATTGCTCGTCTGGAACACAAGCTCACCTACATGGCCGATTTTCAAAATTATGTCGACAAACTTAGGAAGGAACGCCCCAACCTGATTGTCTGTGGGGATTACAACATTTGCCACGAACCCATTGACATTCATGACCCGGTTCGAAATAAAAATGTATCTGGATTTTTGCCTGTGGAACGGGAATGGATCGGTAATTTCATCAAAAGTGGCTTTATCGACAGTTTTAGACATTTTAATCAGGAACCCCATAATTATACTTGGTGGAGCTATCGTGCCAACGCACGGGCCAACAATAAAGGTTGGCGTTTGGATTACGGGATGGTGAACGAGTCCATGGAAGACCGATTGAAACGCTCCGTGATTTTATCCGATGCCAAGCATAGTGACCATTGCCCCATACTTTTAGAGGTGGAATAACGTTTTCATCACAAAGAAAAAATACTTTTGCCAACACTAACAAGCCGAAAAATCATTGCATGAAATATACCCGACTGCCGCACACGGACATCAGAGTAAGTAAAATTTGTTTGGGAACCATGACTTGGGGGAGACAGAACTCGGAAGAAGAGGGCCATGAACAGATGGATTATGCTTTAGATCAGGGAATCAATTTTTTTGATACTGCAGAGCTCTATCCCATTCCTGCCAAAAAAGAGTTGTATGCGGTTACCGAGGAAATCATAGGAAGATGGTTCAAAAAGACCGGAAACAGGGATAAGGTAGTCTTGGCGTCGAAGATTGCAGGTAGGGCGGATTTCACCAAATTCATTCGGACCACAGGTTTTAACAGGGAATCCATCATTACTGCGGTGGAAGGTAGTTTGAAAAGACTTCAGACGGATTACATCGACCTGTACCAGCTGCATTGGCCTGAACGCAACACCAATTATTTTGGACAGCGTGGCTTCAATGCCCATCATATTGATGCTTGGGAGGATAATATCCACCAAGTTTTGGAAACACTACGCGATTTAATTGCCCAAGGAAAAATTCGACACGTAGGTCTTTCCAACGAAACCCCTTGGGGAGCCATGCGCTTTTTAGAAGAAAGCAAAGTGCACGAAAGTCTGCCCCGAATGTTGACCATCCAGAACCCGTATAGTTTGCTCAATCGACTTTTTGAAGTGGGACTTTCTGAGGTTTCCATGCGGGAGGGCCTAAGGTTGTTGGCCTATTCTCCCCTTGGATTTGGGGTGTTGAGTGGTAAATATTTGACCGAGATACCGCCTAGAAAAGCTAGGGTAACACTTTTTCCAAACTATAATCGCTATAGTGGCGAAAATTCTGTGGAGGCCACCAAAAAGTATGCTGACCTGGCCGAGGAGCATGGGTTAAGTATGGCCCAAATGGCTTTGGCATTTGTGAATACACGACCGTTTGTGACCAGTAATATTATTGGTGCTACGTCCATGGAACAACTCAAGGAAAATATTGAAAGTATTGATGTGGAACTTTCTGATGAGGTATTAAAAGGGATTGAGGAAATACATAGGATTATTCCGAATCCTGCACCGTAACGAACTAGCCAAATAAATCCGAAACCACGTCTTCAATTTTGGAGACTTTATGAACCTTAATAGCCGTGTTTTTTAGTCCGCTCTTGTTGTTTTTGGATACATAGATTTTAGTAAAACCCAATTTTTCCGCTTCCAAAATACGTTGGTCCACACGTTGCACGGGACGAATCTCCCCTGCCAGTCCCACTTCGGCGGCAAAACAAGTGCCTTCTTCAATGGGAATATCGGCATTACTGGATAGAATTGCTGCCATTACAGCTAGATCAATAGCGGGATCATCTACGGAAATACCTCCGGTGATGTTCAGAAAAACATCTTTTGCGGCCAATTTAAAGCCTGCTCTTTTTTCCAAAACAGCCAATAGCATGTTTAGCCGTTTGGCATTGAAACCAGTAGCTGAACGTTGGGGTGTTCCATAAACCGCAGTGCTGACCAAGGCTTGAATTTCAATAAGTAAGGGACGCATGCCTTCCACTGTGGCGGCTATGGCAGTCCCGCTTAAATTTTCATCGTTTTTAGAAATAAGTACCTCGGACGGGTTGTTGACTTCGCGTAACCCGCTCCCCTGCATTTCATAGATGCCCAATTCTGCTGTGGAACCAAATCTGTTTTTTAGGGAACGCAGAATGCGGTAGACGTAATTTCGATCACCTTCAAATTGCAGCACAGTATCTACCATATGTTCCAAGATTTTGGGGCCGGCAATAGTGCCGTCCTTGGTGATATGTCCCACTAAAATGACAGGTGTATGGCTTTCCTTGGCAAATTTGATCAGTTCCGCAGTACATTCCCGAATTTGGGAAATGCTGCCTGCGGCGGATTCTGTATAATCGGTGTGCAGCGTTTGGATGGAATCGATAATGACCAAATCGGGCTCCAACATCCCAATTTGTTGAAAAACACTTTGTGTTTTTGTTTCCGTAAGAATGTAACAGTTCTCGCTGTTGGGGTGAATACGGTCGGCTCGCATTTTTATCTGTCGCTGGCTTTCCTCACCTGACACATAAAGGGTTTTGTAGGGTAGCTTCAACGCAATTTGAAGCAGTAAGGTGCTTTTTCCAATGCCTGGTTCTCCCCCAAGCAGGGTCAACGAGCCTGGAACCAGTCCCCCACCCAGCACCCGGTTGAACTCTTGGTCCAGGGTGTCCATACGCAGTTCTTTCTCATGGGTAATTTCTGAAATGCGAAGGGGTTTGTTGGCCTGTTTACTTGAAACCTCATTGGTCTTCCAGCTTCTTTTTTCCTCTTTTTGCACCACTTCTTCCACAATGGTGTTCCATTGTTTGCAGGAGGTACATTGTCCAATCCATTTGGGATATTGAGTACCACAATTTTGACAAAAAAAAGCTGTTTTGGTCTTGGCCATTCATTTATGATGAAGAGCCTAAAGATATGGATTTTGAGTTTTGAATGATTGGACTGTTGGATTTTCAAGACTGATTCTGGCCAACAATCCAGTAATCTAAACTGCTGTAACCCTAATACCCAAAGTCTGCCTTGAGGGCATCTATTTTTTCAAGGGCCATATCCTTGGTCAAAAAATCGATCTCTTCCATTTGAAAAGCCTTTTCAAAGGTCTTGAACGCTTTTTTGGGCTCACCGAGCTCTTCATAATACTCCCCTTCAAAATAGAAGCCCAACATGGTCTCGGGAAACTCTTTTTTACAGAGTTCCGCCAGGGGTTTTAGGGATTCAAAATCATCCTTTTTTAAACAGGCGGCATAAATGGCCATAATATCGTTGAGCTCCACTGGCTTTTCAAAACCGAACAGTTGTTCAATCATACCATACCTATTTTCGAGGTATGTAAATACGGGCTCATCAGAAGTCAATATTTCGGTTTTGTATTCTTTTGGACTGATAGGCTGGAACATTCTGAATACGTTGTCGAACGCCTTTGCTATTCCGTAGGCGGCAATGGAGGTATGGTCGGCATCTTCATATTCATCAAAGAAATAATGTAAGGATTCTTTGTTTATGGATTTAATGCTGTGATTCATTTGCAGGATACGCTGTCTATCATCTGTAGGCTCTTTTTCCAGAATCAGATTGTAGAAAATTACCTGATCCAGTGCGGATAGGCGTGCTGGCACTCTAGTTTCCATTTCGGTTGCCAAAACCGGAGAAATACTTACATAGGAGTTGAAAAAGGAGTTATCCTTGAATAAGAAGAAATTCCCAAAATTGGCGGTGATGTCGTGCCCGATGAACATTTTAAAGGGAGCAACATTATAGCTGGTTGCTAGGTACGGAATCAGTTCTGTGCCCAAAAACTCGTAGAACATTTTTCCTTTTTCAGTTGGTAAGCCGGAAGCCTCCTCGTAATCGCAATCTTCCCAACGAATGTCGTTCTCACCTTGGTGAACGCCAACAACAATGGCTTCGGGCATGCGGCCCAAGCCACTTTGAAACTTTGCATTGGCCACTACAAGATCAAATAGATATTGTGCATCCAAGACTACAATCAATGGATATTTTTGTTCTTCGGAGTAATCTTCGGGAAAGTAATAGGAAACGTCCCTACGCTCCTGTAGTTTGAACGATTCAAAAATTTCGTGTTTAACCTGAGCCCCTAGGTTGATACAGATAAGGCCCACAAACAGGAAGAGCCAGTTTTTCATAGATTTGGATTTTAAGTTGGCAGGGGTTTACCGATTTCTATTCAATAACGGTAATACAATAAAGGATATTGTACCGAAGGCAACCACCATAAGGGTCTGTGCAATCCACATAATCCATCCAAAAGCATCTCCTGAAACGGAGCTGATGCCAAAAATGCCCAAAGCTGCACTTACAGCAATCGGATATAGCCCTATACCGCCGTTTGTAGTGGACATTGCAAAGGCACCGGCGACAAAGGCCACCAACAACTCACTTAATGAAAGTGTGGTGGTTTCGGCAACGGTATATTTTATGACCCAAAACATACCAATATAAGCAGCCCAAATGAAGAAAGTGTGGAATAGAAAAGCCCATTTTTTTTTCATTTTGAAGACGCTCATTACACCATCAAGAAGGCCGTTAAGAAAGGCTTTTAATTTGTTGGCCAACGGGGATTTTGATTTTCGAATGAGTGCCGTGGCAATAAATAGACCGATGATGCCTATGAAAAGGATGCCAAATGCCCCCAGCAAGTTGATGCCTTTTTCTTCCAAAAAGCCCAAGATGATATCGGTTTGCAGCATGAGGGTAATCAAGATGACAAGCAGTAACATCAAAAGGTCGATGACCCTTTCGGTGACTATGGTGCCAAACCCTTTTTCGAACGGTACGTTTTCGTAGGTGGTCAATGCTGTGGCCCTAAGGATTTCTCCTGATCGTGGAATACCCAAATTGGCAAAGTAAGAAATCAACACAATAAAGATATTGTTGATGATTCGGGGGCGGTATCCCATGGGTTCCAAAAGATAGTTCCATCGAATCGCCCGGGATATATGGCTCAGTATCCCAATTACGACAGAAACAGAGACCCAAAATGGACTTGCATTGGAAATGTAGTGGATGATTTGTTTTCGCTCTTCAGGGGTAGTAGAATTGTAAGAATACCACACCAAAAAAAGCCCAAAGGCGATGGGAACAAAAATCTTCAGGAATTTTTTTAGGGATTTGCCCAAAACTAGTTCAATAGATTGGTGGCTTCGTTGGGGAAGACCAAGGCAGGATTGAAGGATTTGGCCTCTTCAATGCTCATCCAGGCATAGGTAATCAAGATCAAAACGTCACCAACGGCCACTTTTCTAGCGGCGGCTCCGTTCAGGGTAAGCTCTCCAGACCCTCTAGGCCCTGGTATCGCATAGGTCTCCAATCGCTCTCCGTTGTTATTGTTCACAATTTGGACTTTTTCTCCCCTAATGATGTTGGCGGCATCCATCAGATCTTCATCAATGGTGATGCTCCCTATATAATTAAGGTCTGCCCCGGTAACTTTTACCCTGTGAATTTTAGATTTTACAACTTCTATCTGCATGTCGCAAAGTTATCAATTCAATCTTAGATTGTCTATTAGGCGGACGCCATCTGCATAAACGGCAATGAACGCCCTGTATTTTGTATTTTTTTTTCTTTTGGTAAGGGGTGTCAGTGTGTCCTCATCTGCAATTTGAAAGTACTCCAAGTCCAACACTTGGTTTTTTTCAAACTCTGACCGTACCCAAGCCGCTATATCCTTAGCATTTTCCGTGCCAAATTTTGACTTGGCAGCCATAAGGATTTTATGGATAAAACCAGCTTCTTTTCTAGTCGTTTTTGAGAGCCTTTCATTACGGGAGCTCATCGCTAGTCCGTGTGGCTCTCGTTCAATGGGGCAACCTATAATCTGATAGGGCAGATTTTTGGAAGCTACCATCTTCTTGATAATCTGTAACTGTTGAAAATCCTTTTCTCCAAAATAGGCGTTGTTGGGAGTAACCGTTTTTAACAATAGCTCCACGATGGTGCCCACTCCATCAAAATGTCCTTTTCTAAATTCACCTTCCATTATCTTGTCCAGTCCATCAAATTCATAGGATTGTGATTGCACATTGTTACCGTACATGGCATCTATGGTTGGAGCAAAGACCACAATATCGGGGGATACCAGGTTTAATGTATCAAGGTCGTCTTTCAAGCTCCTTGGATATTTTTGAAGGTCATCCTTATTATCAAATTGGGTTGGATTAACAAAGATGCTTACGACCACAAGATCATTTTCCTGAAGTGCTTTTTTGACCAATGAAACATGTCCTTTGTGCAAAGCGCCCATTGTGGGCACCAAACCGATGGAGCGGACGCTTACTCTTTCTTTTTGAAGGTAGTCCTTGAGTTCTCTTTTCTGGTCAAATAACAGCATATCGCAATTAAAAAGCGAGCAAAAATACTATAAATACTGGTAATCGGCATAATTTTTGTACTTTTGCAGCTACGTTTTTTGGACAAGCAAAAGAAAGTGTTTATGAATGGTAAAAAGATATTGTTTGTATCTTCTGAATTAGTGCCTTACCTGCCTGAGAATCCCGTTTCCTTAATGTCGTATGAAGCTCCGAGAATGGTCAACAGCAATGGGGGTCAAATCCGTATTTTTATGCCTCGTTATGGCAATATAAACGAGCGGCGACACCAACTTCATGAGGTCATTCGGCTCTCTGGGATGAACTTGGTAATAAATGACATGGACATGCCCTTGATCATTAAGGTAGCCTCCATACCGAGAGAGCGTATACAGGTCTATTTTATTGATAATGATGAATACTTTAAAAGAAAAGCTACTTTCTATGACAAAGAGGGCAATCTTTTCGCGGACAATGATGAGCGCGCCATTTTCTTTGCCAAGGGTGTGGTTGAAACCGTTAAAAAGTTAAATTGGTCCCCAGACATAATTCATGTGCACGGCTGGATGGCCTCCTTGCTTCCCCTTTATTTAAGAAAATATTACGCGGATGAACCCTTGTTTGCCGACAGCAAAATAGTCACCTCGGTATATGGAAGGGATTTTGATGGAGAGCTCAATTCGGAAATGATTGACAAGATTGCTTTTGACGGTATTGAGAAGGATGGTATAGAGCCATTGTCCCGCCCCGACTATAATAATTTGTTAAAAGTGGCAGTGAATCATTCCGATGCCATTATTTTAGCCTCTGAGGATATTTCAGATGATTTGAAAAAATATATTGAAAATCTTCAAAAACCAATTTTGCCCTACGTTTCACTTCAAGAAGCTGAGGAAGCATACACAAATTTCTATAAAACAGAAGTTCTAAAATAAATTGCATGAAATTTTACGGGTCCCTTAAAGCTTCAGCCCTGGTTGGAGCTTTGTTTCTTCTAAGTATTTCCTGTGAAGAGGAATTGGATACCATCGGTGAAGGTGTTATCGGTGGTGAGCCATTTACTACGGGAAAGGAAGTGTACGACGTTTTTTCGTTCAACAAAAGTGTGTCCGCTGTACAGACCAATAGGTTGCCCCTTTATCAACTGGGCACTTTTAATGACCCCATTTATGGACAAAGAAAGGCAAGCATTGTAACACAGGTTTTATTGTCCACCTCAAACCCCACATTTGGGAATTTAACGCAGGCCAATGAAGACGCTGCTGATACTGATGGGGTGGATGCCACTATTCCAGAAAACGAGACGGTAAAGGAAGTGTTTTTGTACATCCCATTTCAGCAACCACCCAGTTCACTTCAGGATAGTGATGGCGATGGGGTTCCAAACGAATTTGACAATGATTCCAGTAACCCAAATTCAGATGAGGATGGCGACGGGGTGTCGGATAATGATGAACGACTACTAGGATCTGACCCATTTGATCCCAATGAGGATGGCACCGGAGACGATTTTGTGGCCAATACCTTCCAAAGAACCTTTGATTTAGACAGTATATATGGAGATCGAAGCCAAACGTTCAATTTGATGGTTTCCCAATCAACATTTTTTCTTAGGGATTTGGACCCCAATACCAATTTTGAGGAAGCACAGACCTATTTTTCTAATCAGGACTTCTCCAGCTTTATAGGCATGGAGTTGTTCAATGGCGAGGTATCGATAGATAACAAGGAACTATTGTTTTTTGCGGAGGATGACCCTGATACAGAAGACGTAAACGAGTCTCTAACCGTGGTGGAGAACCGATTGAACCCTGGTATTCGGGTACCCTTAAATGCTGCGTTTTTTCAGGAAAACATTTTGGATAAGGAAGGCCAGCCCGAATTGTTGAGCCAGAATAATTTCAGAGATTTTTTTAGAGGAATACACTTAACGGGAGCTAGCGATTCGGAAGAATTAATGTTCTTGTTGGATTTAACGCAAGCCAACATCACAATTACCTACGAATATCAGGACTATAACGAGGCTAACGAAACCGTTGAGACTTCTGAAAGGGATTTTGTTTTGAACCTTATTCAAATTGCACAAAATGGCGGCCTTATAGGCAATGCGGTCAATACAATTGCCAATGACCCATTTTCACCAGATATCGTCAGCGCATTGGATACTGAGGAAAATGCCTCAAGAATATATGTAAAAGGAGGCGGCACGCTAACTGAGGTACGATTGTTCGATGAACTTGAAAACGGAGGTACAGAAATCATAAATCAAATAAAACAAAACAATTGGATCATTAACGAGGCCAATCTGGTGTTTTATGTAGATCAAAACACCTTAGGGGGTAATGTGATAGAGCCTCCGCGACTCTATTTGTACAATGCCGAAACCAACCAAGTTATTTTTAATCCCGCAACGGAAAATGATATTGTAGATGAGCCTCTAGGACGTTTTTTGAACTATGATGGCATATTGGAACAGGAGAACAATCTCGGTACAAAATATACGATCCGTATCACGGAGCATATAAACAACATTGTTGTTAGGGACTCAGCGAATGCGCGATTGGCCCTAACACTCACGTCGGACATTCGAAATGGATTTGTTTTTGAGTCATTGGGAGTTGGGGATTCAAGAATTGATATACCCGTGATGTCTTCCATCAGCCCTTTGGGAACTGTCTTATTTGGGAGCAATGTGGATGCCGCAAACGAGGATAAAAAACTAAAACTTGAAATTTTTTATACCGAAGCCAATTGATGAGGTGAACCATTCAAAGATTTTTTTAGTTATATAGCACAAAGAATAATCAAATTCATCTAATCCAGCGTACTTTTGGGCAACGTATATTTACTTAAATACTTTTCTTATGTGTGGAATTGTCGGATATATTGGTCATAGAGATGCCTATCCCATAATCATAAAAGGGTTGCAAAGGCTGGAGTACCGCGGGTACGATAGTGCCGGAATAGTTTTATTCGATGGAGTGGATACCCATTTGTCCAAAACCAAAGGAAAAGTGGAAGACTTGAAGAAAAAGTCAGAAAGTTCAATATCTCTTGATGGGAAATTGGGCTTGGGCCACACCCGTTGGGCCACCCATGGAGTGCCAAACGATATTAATTCCCACCCACACTATTCTAACTCGGGAGATTTGGTGATCATACATAACGGAATCATTGAGAACTACGAGTCCATTAAGAAAGCATTGATCAAGCGGGGATATTCTTTTGAATCTGACACAGATACTGAAGTACTTGTTAACCTCATTGAAGAAGTAAAAAAGAAAGAGGGTGTAAAGTTGGGCAAGGCGGTACAAATTGCGCTCAACCAAGTTGTTGGTGCTTATGCAATCGCCGTTTTTGATAAAAATAAACCAGACGAAATTGTCGTAGCCAAGTTAGGGAGCCCGTTGGCCATTGGAATTGGAGAAAATGAATATTTTATTGCCTCAGATGCATCACCGTTCATAGAATTTACCAATAACGCGGTGTATCTGGAAGATGAAGAAATGGCCATAGTCCGAATAGGGAAAGAAATTAAACTTCGTAAAATAAAGGATGATGCCATTGCCTATCCAGACATCTTGGAACTTCAATTGAATCTTGAGGAAATAGAAAAAGGAGGGTATGATCATTTCATGCTCAAAGAAATCTATGAACAACCCAGAGCTATCTTGGATACTTATCGAGGACGTTTGCTTGCGGACCAAGGAATTATCAGAATGGCGGGCATTGACCAAAACTTGGAAAAGTTCTTAAATGCCAACCGAATCATCATAGTGGCATGTGGCACTTCGTGGCATGCAGGTCTTGTTGCCGAATATATTTTTGAAGATTTGGCTAGAATTCCCGTTGAAGTTGAATACGCTTCGGAATTTCGTTATCGAAATCCGGTCATCACCGAAAATGACGTGCTGATAGCCATCTCCCAATCCGGGGAAACAGCCGATACATTAGCGGCCATAAAATTGGCCAAGGAAAAAGGCGCCTTTGTTTTCGGGGTGTGCAATGTAGTTGGTTCTTCTATCGCCAGGGAAACCATGGCAGGAGCTTATACCCATGCCGGACCCGAGATAGGAGTGGCCTCCACAAAAGCGTTTACGACGCAGATTACGGTGCTTACCTTGATTGCCTTGAAACTGGCCCACGAGAAAGGAATCTTCTCAAATTCAAAATATCACGAATACCTTACAGAGTTGGAGGGCATTCCGGCCAAAGTTCAAAAAACTTTGGAATCCAATGCATTGGTCGAGCATATCTCTGAAATTTATAAGGATTCGAGCAACTGTCTTTATTTAGGTAGGGGTTACAATTTTCCCGTAGCATTGGAAGGAGCATTGAAGTTGAAAGAAATCAGCTATATCCATGCTGAAGGCTATCCAGCGGCTGAAATGAAGCATGGCCCCATCGCTTTGATAGACGAACAAATGCCAGTTGTTGTAATCGCAACCAAAAAAGGACACTATGAAAAGGTGGTGAGCAACATACAGGAAATCAAATCAAGGAGTGGACGAATTATTGCTGTGGTCACCGAAGGTGATAAAACGGTAAAAGAATTGGCAGACCACGTTGTTGAAGTTCCAGAGACATCAGAAAGTCTTACTCCGTTGTTGACGACCATCCCTTTACAATTGCTTTCATATCATATTGCGGTCATGAGAGGTTGTAATGTAGATCAACCACGAAATTTAGCTAAATCGGTTACCGTCGAGTAACTTCCCAGAATATCATAATCTATGAAATGGCGCTGATATCAGCGCCATTTTTATTAACTATGCATATATTGAGGGGATTTTTTAGCAAAAAAGTATTATGCATGCATAATTTTTTTCAATTTTCTGGAAAGCAAATAAAAAAAAATGTATCTTCCCCAACCAATACTTAACACATACTTAATTCTAAATTAACTCTAATTCGAACCTAATGAGAAGACTAGTAATTATTTCCCTAATGCTGTTTGGCGTTTTCTCCTATGCCCAAACAACCGTACAGGGAAGTGTAGTTGACGAAGATAACAATCCCATCCCCGGGGCCAATGTGGTCCTGGTCGGAAAAGCGGAAGGAACCACTACGGACTTTGACGGTAATTTTACCTTCAATACATCAGAACAACCGCCGTTTCAGCTACGATTTACGAGTATCGGGTTTTCAGACTTTATAACCGATGTCACTTCAAACAATCAAACCCTGAACATTACGTTGAGCGAAGCATCCACTATCTTGGATGAAATTGTAATTTCTGCATCCAGAACACCCGAACGTATTTTTGAATCTCCGGTTTCTGTTGAAAGATTTGGACTCAATGATATAAAGAAGACCACGGCAGAATCGTTCTATGGAGGATTGCAAAATTTAAAAGGAGTAGATATAAATACCAACAGTTTAACCTTCCAGTCTATCAATACTAGAGGGTTTGCCACTTTTGCCAATAATCGATTCCTACAATTGGTCGATGGAATGGACAATTCTGCCCCTGGTTTGAATTTTGTACTAGGTAACCTTGTTGGAATGTCCGAATTGGACGTGCAGAGTGTGGAAATTCTACCGGGAGCATCATCGGCACTTTATGGAGCAGGTGCCTTTAACGGAATTCTGTTCATGAACAGTAAAAATCCATTTGACTTTCAAGGTATAAGTGCTTATGGAAAAACGGGGATAACCTCTCAAGAAGCCGCTGGGGACAACAACTATTACGATTTTGGAATACGGGCTGCCCACGCATTTAGTGATAAGTTGGCCGTGAAGGCAAATCTATCATTCCTGAAAGGGGAGGATTGGCATGCAACTAGTTTAGTAGATGTAAACAACCCTGGGGCAGATAGAACAGATCCAGGCTATGATGGTCTCAATGTCTACGGTGATGAAGTGGCGGATGTTATTGATTTTGATTCCTTTGCTGGTTTGCCTACTGGAACCATAGGAAGTGCTTTAGTTTCTAGGACTGGATATGAGGAAAGGGATTTGGCCAATTACAATGCCGAAAGTGTAAAAACCGATTTTGCAGTGCATTATCGTCCTTTTGGGAATGATTTGGAATTTATTTACAATGGCCGGATTGGTCGGGGTACTACAATTTATCAAGGGGCAAACCGATATTCCGTGGACGGGTTTACCATGCAGCAGCACAAATTGGAGATAAAAAATGACAATTTCTTCATTCGAGGATATATTGTGTCTGAAAATTCAGGGGATGCCTATGATACCCGTTTTGCCGCCATCAATGTTAATAGACAATGGAAGAGAGATCTTCCAAACCCAAATGATCCTAATGAAAGGTCCTGGTTTGGAGACTACATCGGAACTTATATCCCTACCTATTTGGGAGGTATCCAACAAGCGGGATTATCTCCGGAACAAGCTTCGGCTGCTGCCCATGCAGCGGCACGAGAATTTGCAGATGAGGGAAGATTAATTCCTGGGACGCCACAATTTGAGAGCGCTTTTAATACGGTAATCAGTGATGGGGATTTGACAACGGGAGCCAAGTTTATCGACAACACCAAGTTTCGCCATGTGAACGGCAACTATAACATTGCGCATTTGATTGATGATTGGGCAGACATTCAGATTGGAGGTTCTTTCAGGGAGTACGAATTAAATTCACAAGGAACTATTTTTACGGATATAGATGGGCCCATTACCTATAACGAATATGGCGCTTATGCCCAATTACAAAAGAAACTCTTGGATGATCGCTTGAAGTTTACGGGCTCCGTTCGATACGATAAGAATGAATTTTTTGATGGGTTCTTATCTCCAAGGGTTGCCTTAGGGTATACCGCAGGAGCAAGAAGAAATCACAATTTCAGAATTTCTGCTCAGCAAGGTTTCAGAAACCCTACTACCCAAGATTTGTTTATTGGTTTGAATGCGGGAAGGGCCATATTGGTAGGTTCTGCTCCTGCCAATTTAGATAGAGATGTTAGAACCTTCAATGATGTGAGCCTTAATGGTCAGCAAGTGATTGGCCAATCTTCGGTGCAAATCGTAGGTAGGGCGGCTTACGAAAATGCATTTTCCCTGAGCTCAGTACAAAGTGGAGCCCCCGAAGCTGTAAACACGCCTATCATTAAGCCAGAAGAGATTACCACATTTGAAGCGGGGTACCGAGGACAAATTGGAAAATTTACCATTGACTTAAGTGGATACTTTAACCGGTACAAAGACTTCATCGCAAACACTACTGTAGTCGTACCTTACTATGGAACAGCAGGAGACAATGCACTTTCACTTCTAGCGTTGCAGAATGGAGATTTCCAGCCCTATCAAACTTATACCAATGCCGAAGTGGATATTGACTCTTGGGGTGGCACGGTTGGTGTAGACACCAAAGTGTTCGGGGACTTTGATTTAGGTGTAAATTATACGTACGCAGAATTTGATTTTGACCAAGCACGCTTCCCGGATTTCAGGCCAAGTTTCAATACGCCCAAGCATAGGGTAAAGGCCTCTTTTGGGAACACAGAACTATTTAAAAACTTTGGATTCAATGTAAACTACAGATGGAGCGATGCATTCTTTTGGCAAGCTACATTTGCTGACGGTGATGTTCCAGCCTATACCGTTGTGGATGCACAGATAAATTACAGTGTGCCCAGCATAAAATCAATTTTCAAGGCGGGCGGCTCTAACCTCCTCAACGAAGAGTATTTTACTGCTTTTGGATCAGGTAATATCGGAGCTATTTACTATATCTCTTGGACCATCAATCCATAGATAACAAAACAAATACTATCAAAGAGGCACTGATTTTTTCAGTGCCTTTTTTATTGCCAAAAAAAGAGGGTTTTTAGTTTCTGAATAAAAACGGAAAAGTATATCTTTGCAGCCGGAAAAAAAGAGGATTTTTTCCATGAAGTAAATCAAAATAACGCACGAATGTCTAAAGTAACAGGTAAGGTTGCCCAAATTATAGGCCCGGTCATCGATGTTGAGTTTGAATCGGGAGTAGAAATTCCGAAAATCTACGATTCATTGGAAATCAAGAGAGAAGACGGCTCCATTTTGGTATTGGAGGTACAATCCCATATTGGGGAGAACACCGTAAGGACCATTTCGATGGACTCTACCGATGGACTGAGCAGGGGAGTTGAGGTATTGGCTACTGGAAATCCAATTCAAATGCCCATCGGAGAAGAAGTTTATGGCAGACTTTTCAATGTAATTGGTGATGCTATCGATGGAATGGAAAACCTTCCAAAAACTGGCGACAACGGACTTCCTATACACAGAGAAGCGCCAAAATTTGAGGATCTTTCTACTTCTACCGAGGTACTTTATACCGGTATTAAGGTTATCGATTTGATTGAGCCCTATGCCAAAGGAGGAAAAATTGGATTGTTTGGTGGCGCTGGTGTTGGAAAGACTGTTTTGATTCAGGAATTAATTAACAATATCGCCAAGGGACACGGTGGACTTTCTGTATTTGCAGGGGTTGGCGAACGTACTCGTGAAGGAAACGATTTGCTTCGTGAGATGTTGGAGTCCGGTATTATAAAATATGGAGATGATTTCTTGCACTCCATGGAAGAAGGTGGATGGGATTTGTCCAAGGTTGACAAAAAGGCCATGAAGGAATCCAAAGCCACTTTCGTGTTCGGTCAGATGAACGAACCTCCAGGAGCCCGTGCCCGTGTGGCCCTTTCTGGGTTGACCATTGCCGAGTATTTCCGTGATGGAGCAGGAGACGGTCAAGGTAAGGACGTACTTTTCTTCGTGGATAACATCTTCCGATTTACACAAGCAGGTTCCGAAGTATCGGCACTTTTGGGACGGATGCCCTCTGCGGTGGGTTACCAACCTACATTGGCCACAGAGATGGGTGCCATGCAGGAAAGGATTACATCCACCAAAAGAGGTTCCATTACATCCGTACAGGCAGTGTACGTACCTGCGGATGACTTGACAGACCCTGCACCAGCTACTACATTTGCCCATTTGGATGCAACAACCGTACTTTCTCGTAAAATTGCGGAGTTAGGGATATATCCCGCAGTGGACCCATTGGATTCTACCTCTAGGATTTTGAGCCCAGAGATTTTGGGCAAAGAACATTACGAATGTGCGCAACGGGTAAAAGAGTTGTTGCAACGGTATAAAGAACTTCAGGATATTATCGCCATTTTGGGTATGGAAGAGCTTTCCGAAGAGGATAAATTGGCTGTAGGTAGGGCACGACGTGTGCAACGTTTCTTGTCACAACCTTTCCATGTGGCAGAGCAGTTTACCGGAATCCCAGGAGTTTTGGTAGATATCAAGGATACCATTAAAGGATTCAACATGATTATGGATGGTGAACTCGATCACCTACCAGAATCTGCCTTTAACCTTAAAGGAACTATTCAAGACGCCATTGAGGCTGGAGAAAAAATGTTGGCTGAAGCCTAATCAGTACTGAATAAGAACTTATGTACTTAGAAATAGTATCACCAGAAGCCACCTTGTTTGCCGGAGAGGTAACTGCCGTTACCGTACCAGGAATAAATGGTGAGTTCCAAATGTTGGAGAACCATGCCCCAATCGTTTCCTTGTTACAAGAAGGCAAGGTCAAGGTAAAAGGGGACATCACCATCGATGAAGAATTTCAAAACAAATTTTCCAGGGGAAGCAATGGCGAGACCATACTCTCTATTACAAGTGGAACGGTGGAAATGAACGATAATAAAGTTATTGTTCTTGCTGATTAGATGAGAACGTTTTCTGATAATAAAAAAAACCGTTCACGTGAACGGTTTTTTTTATTCTAGAATAATTAGATGCCATTCCCTTCCTTCGGAATGGTATATCCTCAAAGTCTCAAATCCAACTGAAAAATGGGCAAAGAGTGACCGTTTGTTTTTTCCGTCAACCTCAGTGATTATAGTATCAAAACCAGGTGGTAGCTTGTTGTGCATGGTAGCATACAGATTTCGGAATACTCCTTTACCCCTATAGTTCTTGTCCACACAAACCTGACCCATTACCATGTAGTTGTCTTTTCCCCCAATTGCTCTGCTGATTTCTTCATACATTGGCCGCAAGACGGCAATGGAGTCAGCAAATTTGGGGTGCATGCATAGTGCATAGCCAACAAGCCGTCCGCCCTCCATAGCTATGATATGGGCACATTCATCATTCATTTCCTGTAAAATGTCCATGGTATGTTCCACGGTTAAAAAGCCGTCTACTTCCCTTTCAGAAACTGATAGCACATTCTTCAAGTTCTTTCGCTGAAGTTCCAGAATCTGTTGTAGTTCCTTTTGGGATGAAACTTGTTTGTAAATAATCAAACCAGCACGTTTTTGAATAAAGATAGTACATTTGAAGGATGGCAGAATTACCCAAAAAATTGATACAGAAACTGGAGAAAAGGCGTTCAGAAGACGCTTTAAGGCACTTGCCAGAATCTTTGGAGTTGGTGGACTTTTCTTCGAATGATTATTTGGGCTTTGCACAGAATGAAGATTTAACTAGAGCTACTACAGACTTAACGTCTATACCTATAAACACAGATGGGTCTACGGGATCAAGATTGCTTACTGGGAACCATATACTTTATGCACAATTGGAGCAAAAATTGGCCGATTTTCATGGTACACCATCTGCTTTGGTATTCAATTCAGGGTATGATGCCAATATTGGCTTTTTTTCTTCTGTCCCACAACGCGGTGATATTGTTTTTTATGATGAATTGGTCCATGCCAGTATACGGGATGGGCTGCAAATGGGTAAAGCCAACACGTATAAGTTTGCCCACAATAATTTGGAACAGCTTAAAGAAAAAACCAGGTTATTGCGAGCACGGACCAAAAGCGATAATCAAACAGTATATGTTGTTACCGAATCGGTTTTCTCCATGGATGGTGACAGCCCCAATTTAGGGGGCCTTGCAGACTTTTGTAGTGTAAACGGATTTCATCTTGTAGTGGACGAAGCCCACGCTGTGGGCATTTTTGGGAATGGAAAGGGACTGTTGAACCAACTTGGATTGGAAAACGAGGTATTTGCCCGCATCATTACTTTTGGGAAGGCATTTGGCCGTCATGGAGCAGCTATTTTGGCTGGAAACCGCTTAAAAGAATACCTGATCAACTTCGCACGCAGTTTAATTTACACCACTGCGCTTCCACCCCATTCCATTGCCGCCATTTTGGCTTCCTATGCACAAATGGAAACTAGTGGGAAAACACACCGGAAAAAGTTATTGGAAAACATTCGCCACTTTAACGATGAAATTATGGCTTTAGAGCTTATTGAGGTTTTCATCCCGAGCGATTCTGCAATACAATGTGCTGTAATCTCGGAAAATCAAAAGGTAAAAGAAATTTCAGGGCAGTTACAACAATCAGGATTTAACGTAAAGCCCATACTTTCCCCAACGGTAAAAAAGGGTGATGAGCGACTGCGCTTTTGTCTACATTCCTATAACACAAATGAAGAAATATCCCGAGTTTTGTTATTGTTGAAAAACCTTTTAACCTAATGCAATCAGAATTTCACACCTTGGGGACTTTCGAATTCCCGGCCGATGTACAGATAATCAAAGCCAAACTGGAATCTGAAGGAATTCCTGTTTTTCTTAGGGATGAGGCTACCATAAACTCAGACCCCCTAATTAGCTCGGCCATTGGAGGCGTAAAACTTCAGGTATATTCTTCGGATTGGGAACGGGCCAAACAGATTTATGACGAGGTACGGAATTATGCTACTGATGCAGAAGGAAATCCCATTGTTTGCCCCAATTGCAAAGCAATGAAATCGGAGATTTATTATTCCAGAAGGAATGTATTTTATAAGTTATTCCCTTTTTTCGAATCGAAGAAGTACAAGTGCTTGCAGTGTAACTTCATCACCAAACCCACAAAATGAAACTATTCGTCACTGGAATATCCACGGAGGTTGGGAAAACCATAGCCTCTGCCATTATAGTTGAAGCTTTGGAGGCCGATTATTGGAAACCCGTTCAAGCAGGAGATTTGGAGTACTCGGATAGTCACAAAGTAGAAGAACTTATTTCTAATGCCAAGACCAGAATCCATAAAAACAGTTATGCGCTTAATACACCAATGAGTCCCCACGCCGCTGCGGAGATTGATGGCATTACTATTCAATTGGATGAAATAAAGCCACCTGCTACGGACAATCATCTGGTAATTGAGGGTGCCGGAGGCCTATTGGTTCCTTTAAACGATACGGATACCATAATGGATTTGATTTTACCTGATTACAAGGTAATCGTGGTTTCCAGACATTACTTGGGGAGCATCAACCATACCTTGCTGACTTTGGGGAAGTTGCAAGAAAAGCATTTCGATGTCGGAATTATCTTTAGCGGGGATGAACACCCAACAACAGAAAGTATAATTTTAAATAAAACGGGAGTTACTTTTTTGGGCAGAATTAATGAAGAGCCTCAGTTTAACAAAGAAATTGTTTCGAAGTATGCGGCGAAGTTTCGGAATGCACTAAAATCATTCTAACCGTTGATAGATGAGACCTCGGTCTATGGTTGCCAAAAGGGTATAATGGCGTTCCAAATAGGCATCAATATAGGTATTGTACTCCACTAACTTTTTGTCGAATATTTCCTTGCCTTTGCGTGCTACCAATGTTTTGGGTTGAAGCTCTTCCATGATATATTTGAGTTCTTCTAGGCCTGTTTTTCTGGGATTGTTCATGTAGGGGAACAACGCATCACGGGTTATATTACTGGGGTGGGTAGCAACTTTGGTGGGAGGTTCCACGCCCAATACCCAGTAACCAATATGATATTCGGTAAAGAATAGATTTTTGGTATCTAAACTATTGTTCAAAATGTAATTGGGCACATCTATTCCCTCACCATTGAAAAAAGTGCCCTTTTCCCTTTTGTTTGAAATTACATTGGCATATTCCAAGTAAGCTTCCATGGGAATAAGCACAAGGACAAGAACAATCAAAGACCGATAAACTTGTTTCACTGGGGAAAGCTTCCCCAAAGCGATACCTATGGGAATCAAAATAAAAGGGTAAACCTGAATAAGATAATGCCCGTTCGCCCTTCCGGCCTGAACAAAGGATAAAAGTACCCCAATGACAATGACACTTAAAATTTGCAGTGGCTTTGATTTCAGGTCCAATACTTTCGAAGCAAATCCGGCAATCAATAATCCCAAAAAGAAAATGACCGCGGGCAATACTTTTAATCGTGAATTGAGCTGGTACTCAGAGTAAGCCAAAGGGGCTTCAAAAATGGACACCCACCATGTACTTATTTCATGTTGCAGATAGTAGGGGATAGCCGTAATAAAAACTACCAAAAACAATCCAACGCCCAATAGGACAAGTTTTCCAATTGTGTCTTTTAATCTGTTTTTGAGATGACCATCATACAGTAGGTAAAGTCCTAAACACAATAACGGATAAGCCATGTTCAGTTTGGACATGATAGATAGTCCAAAGAAAATACCCATGAAAAGACACCAAAATTTCTGTTCTTTGGCCAATAGCAGATATGTCCCCACCACAAAGAAAAAAGTACAAATGTGCTCAGACATCACCCCTTGTAAACTGCCAAAAAGGCTCTGCAGTAAAACGCAGAAAATAGCAATCCAAAATGCCACCTTTTGGGAAGTGATTTTGGAAGCCATTCCATAAGTGAACAGACCAGTGAGTGCTACCAGGAGCGTTCCAAAGAAACGAATGGCTATAAAGCTTTTCCCAAAGACTTTAATGATTGCAGCAAAGAACAAAAAGGTTACAGGTGGTTTTAAATCCCAAAGCCGGGTATAGGGTAAAAATCCATCCGCCCATGATTGCCCCATGATGATGAACGTGCTTTCATCCCTATCAATATAATCACGAAAAAAAAAGGGAAACCGGATAAAAAGGGCAACCAAAAGCAATACCCAAAAAACCGTACCCCATTTCAGGTTTTTATAAATAATGGTAAAAGGAGTGTTGGTTACTTTAAGCACGCTGAAGATTAAGTTTTTTGGCTATTAATTATCATATTTGCAAGATAGATAAATTGAGGCTTTTGACTAATCAGGCAACAGTGCAAAATTTAACGGAACGGGACAAAAAACATGTATGGCATCCATTGACCCAGCATAAGACACATCCAAATATGTTGGCTCTTTCAAAAGCTGAGGGAGTGATGCTTTTTGATGAGAAGGGCAATGAATATATAGACGGAATTGCATCGTGGTACACCTGTATGTACGGCCATTGCAACCCTTATATTTTGAAAAAGGTGTCAGCACAGATGCAACAACTGGATCAAGTGGTGTTCAGTGGTTTTACGCATGAACCGGCGGTTAAACTTTCCGAGGAACTCATCAAGGTGCTTCCAAAAAATCAGGAAAAGTTATTTTTTTCCGACAATGGGTCAACAGCAACCGAAGTGGGGATAAAAATGGCGTTGCAATACCACTTCAACAAAGGAGAAAAAAGAAATGTGCTTTTAGCCTTTGAGGAAGGCTTTCATGGAGACACTTTTGGAGCCATGTCCGTCTCTGGCCTTTCCGTTTATAATGGACCCTTTGAGGAACATTTTATTCAAGTGGAACGGATTCCAGTACCGACGAAAGACAATATTGGGGATATTTTGGCACAATTGAACTGTCGATTGGAAAAAGAGAACGTGGCCGGATTCATCTACGAACCTTTGGTTCAAGGAGCTGCTGCAATGAAAATACACGATGGAAAGGGGCTCAATCAAATCCTTGAATTGTTAAAGAAACATGATGTACTCACCATAGCCGATGAGGTGATGACCGGTTTTGGTAAGACGGGCCGCTTTTTTGCTTCGGACCATTTGGATTTGAAACCGGACATCATTTGCTTGTCCAAAGCATTGACTGCCGGATTAGTCCCTATGGGACTGACAACATGTACCGAGGAAATTTACCAAGCCTTTTATAGTGATGAAACGGCAAAAGGACTGTTTCATGGGCATACTTACACAGCAAATCCTTTAGCCTGCACAGCAGCCTTGGCTGCATTGGAATTACTTCAAACCAAGGAAATACAGGAAAACATCACCAATATTGCCAATTGGCATCAACAGTTTGATGAAGAAATTAGGAATTACCCAAAGGTTGCCAACACCCGACAATTGGGTGTAATCTATGCCTTGGATTTGGACATTAAGATGGAACGTTATGGCAATTTGAGGGATAAACTTTTCCATCATTTTATGGATCAGGGAGTGTTCCTTCGTCCTTTGGGCAATACCATATACATTCTCCCCCCTTATGTAATTTCCAAAAGACAAATGGAAAAAATTTATGAAGCTATAAAATCTGCCATTGAATTGGTATAGCCCCAAACTATGTTAAAAAATCCTATTTCCATTACTGCCCTGGCATCCATTTCCGCATTGGGAGACCATTGGGAAAAGGTATGGCCTGTTTATCAAACCCACAGGCATTACTTATCTGAAATAAATATTGACGGTCAATCGGTTTGGGCTGCCGTATTGCCCGAATCCATCAAATTGGAAATTGATAAAATAAGAGAAGCGGACGCCAAGTACGAACATTTGGATGATACTGTGCTCTACGCCTTGTACACTGCTCGTAAAGCATTGAAGCAAGCAGGTTGGCAAAAAGGCTGTGATTTTGGAATAAATATAGGTTCGTCAAGAGGAGCGACACACCTTTTTGAGAAGTATCATAAATTGTATTTGGAGGAAGGAAGGGCCTCGACCTTGACATCACCAACTACGACCTTAGGCAACATTTCATCTTGGGTCGCTCACGATTTGAAGGCTAGGGGACCCGAAATTTCGCACTCCGTCACCTGCTCTACGGCATTGCATGCTATGTTGAATGCTGTGGCTTGGATTCAGAGCGGAATGACAGAGAAATTTTTGGTGGGGGGAAGTGAAGCCCCCCTGACTCCATTCACCATTGCACAAATGCAGGCATTAAAAATTTATACAAGGAATACTGGGCCTTATCCTTGCAGAGCATTGGATTTGGAAAAGAACCAAAACACCATGGTACTGGGCGAAGGTGCCGGAGCAGCCTGTTTGGAAAAAGGGGAAAAAGCCAATGCACTGGCCCTAATAGAGGGAATCGGTTTCGCCACAGAGCCCCTTGAGCATAGCGTTTCTATTTCAGCCGATGCCCAGTGTTTTCAAGATTCCATGAAAAAGGCCTTGGGCGATATTGGGATTGATGAAGTGGATGCTGTGGTAATGCATGCCCCAGGTACTGTAAAAGGAGATTTGTCGGAGTACAAGGCTATCGAAAAGGTTTTTGAGGGAAGACTCCCTTACCTGACTACAAACAAATGGAAAGTGGGACACACCTTTGGTGCTTCAGGGCTTTTAAGCGTTGAAATGGCGGTGTTGATGATGCAAAAACAACAAGGTATTTCCACACCTTTTTTCAAAAACAAACCACGTCAAGAATTCAATAAAGTACTTGTCAATGCCGTAGGATTTGGAGGAAATGCGGTCAGTATACTATTGAAATGCCTTGGGTAATAAGAGATAGTTTCCTTAAATCTTGTGAAGCCTGTTCTTAATTATGAAGAATACTTTATTTTTAACCCCAGATATCCAACTAAGATGAGAAGTACAAAGCACGACTGGACGAAAGAGGAAATTCTTGAAATTTACAACAAGCCCATGATGGAATTGCTCTACGTAGCGGCCTCCATCCACAGGGAACATCATGACCCAAACACGGTCCAAGTGTCCACCCTACTCTCTATCAAAACTGGAGGATGTCCCGAAGATTGTGGTTATTGTCCTCAAGCGGCAAGATATCATACAGACATTGAAGGTAACGACTTAATGTCTGTACAGCAGGTAAAGGCGCAAGCACTGAGGGCCAAGGCCTCTGGAAGCTCCCGTGTTTGTATGGGAGCAGCATGGCGAAATGTAAAGGATGGTCCTGAGTTTGACCAGGTTTTGGAGATGGTACGGACCATAAACAAATTGGATATGGAAGTATGCTGCACCTTGGGAATGGTCACCGAAAATCAGGCGAAACGATTGGCTGAGGCGGGGCTATACGCGTATAACCACAATTTGGATACATCGGAAGAATATTACAAAGAAGTAATTTCTACAAGAGGTTATGAAGATAGACTGCAGACCATAGAAAACGTGCGGAAGACAAATGTCACCGTTTGCAGTGGTGGTATAATTGGTATGGGTGAATCGGTAGAAGACCGAGTGGGTATGTTGGTTGCCCTCGCTACTTTGAACCCTCAACCTGAATCGGTTCCCATAAATGCTTTAGTGGCCGTTGAGGGAACACCAATGGAAGATGAAAAACCCGTAGAGATTTGGGATATGATTCGTATGGTGGCCACAACGCGCGTCGTGATGCCCAAAACACAGGTACGATTGTCTGCTGGCAGAACTGAAATGAGTCGAGAGGGTCAGGCATTGTGTTTCTTTGTGGGGGCCAATTCCATTTTCGCTGGAGATAAGCTCTTAACAACCCCAAACCCGGATGTGAACGAGGATATGGAAATGTTCAAGCAGCTTGGATTAAATCCCCAAAAAGCATTTGTGAAAGCGCCGCAGCCAGAAACCGTAGAAGCATCCGAATCAGCGTATGAAGCTTTAGGTGAAAAACCAAAATGGACAAGGCCAGGACATTCTATTGAACGCAATGAAACTGCCAAACAAAAGCATAGATCACTTTCCGCCAAATAGAATTTATAAAAGAATTAAAAACCTTTTACTAATTTAGTTGGTTCAAAATCATTGAAATTTTGAAACTGAACCTTGAAAAGATCCCTAGGGAAAAAACGCTTTCCAAACAGGAATTCTTACGTAAATACTTCAAGCCCCAAAAGCCTGTAGTAATTGAAAGCTTTATTGATGATTGGCCGGCCTATTCCAAATGGAATTTGGACTATATGAAGCTTATAGCTGGAGAAAAGACCGTTCCACTTTATGACGATAGGCCCGTGAAGCACGACGAGGGGTTCAACGAGCCACACGCCAAAATGAAGATGTGCGACTATATTGATCTTTTGAAGAGCAGACCTACCAAGTACCGTATTTTTCTCTGGAATGTTTTAAAGGAAGTTCCTGAACTGCAAAAGGATTTCAAGTATCCAGATTTTGGTATCAGTTTGATGAAAGGATTGCCCATGTTGTTTTTTGGAGGTAGCGATTCGCACACCTTCATGCACTATGATATCGATTTGGCGAATATCTTTCACTTTCATTTTGAAGGAAGAAAACAGTGCATCCTTTTTCCGCAGTCAGAAACCAAGTTTTTGTATAAGATTCCACATTCCCTGATTACTAGAGAGGATATTGATTTTACCAACCCAGATTTGGAAAAATGGCCGGCATTGGAGCATGCAAAGGGGCACATTGCGCATCTAGAACACGGCCATGTGCTGTATATCCCAGAGGGCTACTGGCATCATATGAAATATATATCACCGGGGTTCTCCATGAGTTTGAGGGCCATTGCCAGAAAACCTAAAAATTTTGGAAAGGCCGTGTACAACATCCTCGTCATGCGGCATTTTGACAATTTAATGCGCCGAGCCCAGGGACAAAAATGGATTGATTGGAAGAATGACCAAGCCATAATCCGGACGCAAAAAAAAATCCATTCAAACGTAGCATAAGCTTAAATCAGTTCTTGGATTTTAGCATAAACCAAATCACTTTCCCAACCTCGATAAAGTAGATAGTCAGCTAGTTTTTTCTTTCGCTTCTGAATGTTGGTTTCGGTTAGTTGGGACAATCGTTTTTTCGCAAGTTCATCTAAGGTTTGCAAGTAATCCTCTTCTTCAATTTCCGATAAGGCACCTTTAATGTTGTACATAGAGATTTTTCGCTGCTTCAATTCTTGCACAATCCTTTTCTTGCCCCATTTTTTTATTCGGAATTTTCCTCGGGCGAAGGATTTGGCAAAACGTTCCTCGTTTAAGTAGTTCTCTTGGATAAGATGGGTCATAATTTGGTCAATCGCAGTGGGAATCATCCGAAGCGCCCTGAGTTTTTCAAACACCTCTTGATGACAGCGTTCTTGATACGCACAAAAATGCTCCATTTGTTTCTGGGCTTCCTTTACCGAGGTATGTTTCGAAGTGGGTCGATACATAGTTATTGGTTCAGGGAAATCAGCAATTGTTTGTCAGAGGAAGTAAAAATGGAAGAATTCCCTTCGGTTGAATGTTCCGAATTGCCTGTTACAATGGAATAATTGTTCTTCGGCAAAATCAGTTGTATTGTCCAATCTGGGTTGGACTGATTTACTTCTATTTTAAGATTGTTTCCATCTTTGTGGTATAAGATGGACACGGCGTTATCCGAAATTTTTACATTTTCCAGTTGGGCTCGGTCCCAAGCATCGGGCATTTGAGGCTCAATAACAACAATTTTTTTATGTGCCAGGGGCATGATCCCGAAGAACTGTTGCACAATGGGAATGGCATAGGAGTAAATATTCCAAGCCTGGGCCATCATCCCATAATCTGGCGATACTTCATACATACTACCAGGTAGAGCATAACTAAAAGTACGTGTCATTCTATTTAAATAATCCAGTGCCTCATTGGGACGGCCATAATTGTTCTCTGCAATGGCCTGTACCCCTGTGGGCAAGGTCATTACGGCTCCCGTGTAAGAGAAAACTTTGCTTCCTTTAAATGACCCCAAATCTTTGCCAGCAGAGTCATCCCTGTCAATTCCGGTTACGAAAACCCCAAAGGGGTTGGTGAACTTTTTGGCAGTATCTAAAGCGGTAATCGCTTTGGCCGAATCAGCAATTCCCATTTCCATGGGAGTGTTCACTACCCAGTTATGATGAAGCACAAAAGGTTTCAGTGCACCATGGGAAGGATTGCGTATAATCTTCTCTTTTGTTGTCTTCAATTCCTCAATGGCCCAAGGTTTATTTAGGGTATCGGCACGTACTATGGCATCTTCAATCAAATGTAAAGCCTGCTCATCCGTACCCAAAAAATCGGCGTAGGAGTCAAAATCTTCTGACCAGAATTCCTCATTTATTTTTTTCTTTAATGTATCAGCCAAGATTTTATATGACTTGGATGCTTCAGGTAGATTTAATTCAGCGGCCATTTTGGAAGCATCATCAAAGGCCCTTTGTGTATAGGCGGCCACATCGATCATTTCACTGTCCAGTCCGTGTATTTCCATCATACCGAAGCCATCGGGAAAAAGATTTTTGTTTTCATCGTTTTCCTTCAACAACCAATCAAGTCCTTTTTGTACCGTTGGGAAGTATTTTTCCAAAAATTGTTTGTCCCCATTCCATAAGTATATTTCCCATATCAAAGAGGTGAATTGAGGCGTTTCGTTTATGTTACCTTTATTGAAAACGGAACCGTTCGTGGACATTTCATGTAAAATTTTCCCGTTTCCGTTCACGTCCATGGATACACTATCCAGCAATTTGATGGTCTTTTCCACAATTTCATTCTGCCCGATGGCCATATACCCTTTCAGGGAATATTCGCTGTCCACACCAAACCACCAAGGATAGTCTGGGATTCCTGCTCCGATACCGGTTCCAATTTCTGGCACGGTGCGGACCAACCAATCACAGTTATATTTGAGCCATTCGAAGGTTTGTTGTAGATCAGCATTGGGAATTGTCAACTTGGTTTGTTCAGACAGTTTGTTATAGCGAGCTTTCTTTTGTTGGCCCAAATCATAGAATTCGTTTTGAATGGTTTCATAGTTCTTTTTGGCATCATCAAGTGATGTGTATGAACCTGCCACTGTAAAATTCAGATTGTGCCGAGACTTGGCCGCCAAAGAAATATTGTATACCAACTCGCCGGATAAATGGTTTTCTCCTTTCTTCCTGGGCAGTTTTCCATTATCGGAAGGTGTCCGATCTGAACCATAAATGTTGAACCATGGATTTGATTTGTCTTTTACAATCCACTTTCCTTCTTCATATCGTGCTTCATCCACATCATCATACATTTGTGTGTGCTCGCCAAGCCAAGTGGGTCTTAGGTCTGTGTGGCCAAAAAACTGAAAAGAGCCGGACATGTTCTCGTTCGAATCATTCTTGATGACATATTGAACGAATACTCCCTGTTGCCCGTCCGGAACAAATTGATAACGTTCCACAACCAAATTCTTGCTGGGAAATTCAAAAATATGTTTGTTGGCAAACGGATAGTTTACGAAACTTGAAGCTTGGTTCAAAGACAATGTATCGCCACCTATAATCACTTTAGCATCGAAACCGTCCATAAGTTTGATGGGATGGTTCCAAATCCCACCCATTTCTCCTTTAATATGCCATCCGAGGGAGGGAAAAGTTCCGTTTTGGTGACCCACCATATACACACGATCACCAGCGGTAACGAACGGAGAATCCAAGTAGGCTTCCTTGCCTTGTATTGATTGGGAATCCGTTAAAAGGTCGGACAGGTATAATGGCGCCTCTGTTGAACAACTTAAACATAGTATGGAGGTAAAGAAAAAAAGAAAGAATTGCCTCATAATATCGACCCAATTGGTGTGCTATAAAAGTAGTATTTTGAAATGAAAACCGATCTAAACAAAAAAAGCGACCTCATTACGAGGTCGCTTTTTTTATCTAATAATTTTACCTTCTTTATCCTTGAAATGATATTCAAGGTATTTATAGGCATCCCTAGGTTGTACCTTTATCCATTTTTTATAGGTTTTGAACCATTTGGAACGGATAGAGGGAAATCCTTTGGTGAGATAAGCAGCAATAAAAGGGTGAGTATTCAGCTCAATTCCCTTTTGCTTGTTGTTTCCGTTGAGGATTCTTTCTAAATCAACCTGGATCTTATCTATCAAAACTATAGGGGCCTCTACCTCGGCACCTGTAACATTGGGATTTTCCTCACTGGTTTTTATCTTCATTTCAGGACGCACCCTTTGTCTAGTAATTTGTACCAATCCAAATTTGCTGGGGGGTAAAATCTTGTGTTTTGCCCTATCATCCTTCATTTCTTCCCTTAGGTGGTCGAAGAGTTTTCTTCTATGGTCACCTTTGGTCATATCGATAAAGTCTATTACAATGATGCCTCCCATATCCCTTAACCGCAATTGTCTTGCAATTTCGGTTGCGGCCAACAGGTTCACCTCAAGAGCGGTGTCTTCTTGGTTTTTGGCCTTATTGGAACGATTGCCACTGTTTACATCAATTACATGGAGTGCCTCCGTATGTTCAATGATCAAATAGGCTCCTTTGCTCATAGAAGCGGTGCGCCCAAAAGATGTCTTTATTTGACGCTCAATCCCAAATTTTTCAAATATGGGAGCAGAGCCCGTGTAAAGTTTTACAATGGATTCTTTTTTTGGTGCAATCTCACTTAAATAATCCTTTATTTGATCATGTAGCACTTCGTCGTCAACATGGATTCCAGCAAAGGAGTCGTTGAAAACATCTCGAAGAAAGGAGGAGGCCCTATTGACTTCCACCAGCACTTTTGAGGGATGGTCTGCTCTGTGCAATTTCTTGCACATGGTTGTCCATTTGGACATTAAATTCTGGAGATCTTTGTCCAGTTCTGCAACTTTCTTGCCTTCTGCAACGGTACGTATAATTACCCCAAATCCTTTGGGCTTAATGCTTTTCACAAGACGTATAAGCCTGTTTTTCTCTTCCTTGGTTCCGATTTTTTGGGATACGGAAACACGATCGGAAAAGGGGACCATGACCAAATAGCGACCGGCTAAAGATAGTTCGGAGCTGATTCGTGGCCCTTTGGTGGAAATAGGTTCTTTTACAATTTGTACCAGTAATGACTGATTGGCCTTGATAACTTCATTTATACTGCCATTCTTGTCAATGTCTTTTTCAAATGGAAAATCTTTTAGGGAGAAATCCTTTAGTCTCCCTGTTCTTGCTTTTTTAATGAATTTAAGCATTGAGGACAATTGCGGGCCGAGGTCATGATAGTGCAGGAACGCATCTTTTTCATAACCTACGTTGACAAAGGCCGCATTTAGGCCTGTAACGGGTTTTCGTATCTTGGCTAGGAAGATATCCCCTACAGAAAAGTTGTTGTTGTCCTCTTCTTTATGTAGTTCAATAAGTTTTCCATCCTTTAGTAAGGCAAAATCGACTGCATCAGGACCAGATCTTACAATTAATTCTCTATTCACCTGAATCGATTTTTATTTATCCCTGTTCATTTTTGGGATAAATGATTAAACAATATGTAGAAATCGGCTATTTTTCAAACCGACTGAAATTCTTTATTTGAATCTCTATGTCAAAGAACGTATACGCTAAAAATGAAAAAGTAGTTACAACAACTACTTTTTCTTGTGTCGGTTAGCTCTCCTGCGTTTTTTACGCTTGTGGGTCGCAACCTTATGTCTTTTTCTTTTTTTACCACTCGGCATATGGCTCTTCCTTTTATATTAGTTATATTACTTTACTTGGACGTTGCTTTTTACACCCTCAACAAAAACCTTTGCAGGCTTAAAGGCAGGGATATTGTGTGCAGGAATTTTAATAGTTGTGTTCTTTGATATGTTTCTTCCTGTTTTTTCTGCCCTTGTCTTTATGATAAAGCTTCCAAAACCTCTTAGATAAACATTATCTCCATTCTCTAAGGATGATTTCACTTCGTCCATAAAAGATTCTATCGTTGCTTGTACGTCTCCTTTCTCAATTCCTAGTTTCTCCGAGATTCTAGTTACGATATCTGCTTTCGTCATTTCGTCTAATTATTTTCTGTTTTTTAGGGTTGCAAATATAAACATTAAAATTAATCTTTCATTTAATGCCTTTAATTTTAAGTATATAAACTACTACATTTGATCCCTAGTATTTCCTGCTATGCTTTTTTCCCAAAAAATATTGAAGTGGTATCACGAAAACAAACGGGAACTTCCTTGGAGAAGTACCAAGGACCCTTATCGAATTTGGCTCTCTGAGGTGATATTGCAGCAAACCAGGGTAGCACAGGGATTACCCTATTACCAAAATTTCTTGGAATCATTTCCCACGGTATACCATTTGGCCTGCGCTTCAGAACAAAAAGTCTTGAAATTATGGCAAGGACTGGGGTACTATTCCCGTGCAAGAAACCTGCATGCCACCGCTAAGATGGTTGTGGAGCATTACGACGGAAAATTTCCCAACACCTACGAAGAGCTCAAAAAACTCAAGGGGATAGGGGACTATACGGCCAGCGCCATTGCTTCAATTTGTTTTGGAATACCCGAACCCGTTGTGGATGGCAATGTGTACAGAGTGCTCGCTCGGTTTTTTGGCGTAGAGCTTCCCATAAACACCACCAAGGGCATCAAGTATTTTAAAAAATTGGCAAGGGAAGTCATGGATTCTGAAAATAGTGCCGATTATAATCAGGGCATAATGGAATTCGGGGCTGTGCAATGTGCCCCCAAAAATCCAAAGTGCCAAGAATGTCCATTGAATGCGGGTTGTAAAGCATTAAAGGACAATAAAGTGCAACTTTTACCACTTAAACAAGGAAAGACCAAGATAAAGAACCGGCACTTTAACTATTTGGTTTATTTGGATTCCAAAAAAAATACAATTCTTGAACAACGTCAGGGAAGGGGAATCTGGCAAAACCTATATCAATTTCCATTGCTTGAATCGGAAAAGGAAATGGATTTGTCAGAGGTTAAGGATAAGGCAAAAAACGCGGATTATTTACCCTCATGGGATACCGCTGACCTCTATAATGGGCAGCCGATAGTGCACAAACTTTCGCACCAACACCTCTATACCAAATTCTGGATTTTGAGAACGGAAGAAATACTGGTCGGTGCAACACCTTGGAACAAAATACATGCTTTTCCTGTACCTGTTTTGATTGCAGATTTCATCCAGAGATTTAAAATTTAGTACTTTTGCCTAATTAAACAGTTATGAGCGGAACATTAAACAAAGTAATGCTGATTGGGCATTTGGGAGACGAGGTGAAAATCCACTATTTTGAAGGGGGCAACTGTATTGCAAGATTTCCTCTGGCCACCAATGAAACCTATACCAACAGGCAAACTGGTGAAAAGGTTACCAATACTGAGTGGCACAATATTGTTGTCAGGAATAAAGCTGCTGAAATTTGCGAAAAGTATCTTAGCAAAGGCGATAAAGTATATGTGGAAGGACGATTGAAAAATCGGCAATGGCAAGGTGAAGATGGCAATATGCGTTATACCACCGAGGTGCATGTGCAAGATTTTACCTTTCTGTCTACCAAAAAGGAGAGTATGGCCAATTCCCAACAAGGTGCTGGCGCAATATCACAGAATGAGCCTGTAAAATCAGCGGAGACTCCAACGGTTCATGAAACAGAGGAAGATGATGACCTTCCTTTTTAGAAAATAAGTTTAAAACGATATACTTTGGATCCCGAGCCCCATTGTTTGGCGTTTTTCTTTACCGCATTCGGTGGAATATTCTATGTTAAGATAATTGTGCTTCTGCTTCTTTTAGGTTGCTCAGCCATGATTTCGGCTGCAGAGGTAGCCTTGTTCGGCCTTTCCCAAACCGATTTGAACGAAATGGGCGAAAAGGATTCCGCCAGGGGGAAGATTCTGATTTTGTTATTGGAGCGCCCAAAAAAATTGCTGGCCACCATTTTAATAACCAATAATGCCATAAACATTGGTATTGTTTTGCTGTTCAGCTCTATTGGGGACACTATTTTTACTGGGCTCGATGGTACGCTCCGCTTTGTGTCTGAGGTTGTTGTCGCCACCTTTTTAATTTTGATGTTTGGGGAGATACTCCCAAAAATATATGCCAGCAGAAACCGAATCCAGTTTTCCTACCTTATGGCATTGCCACTCAAATTTTTGAATGCTTTGCTAACACCATTAAGTGGCCCTATGCGTTCGGCAACCATTTTTATGGAAGAGAAATTGGGAAAACAAAAATCCAGCCTAAGTGTAAACCATTTGTCCCAGGCTTTGGAACTGGCTTCGGAAGGGGACACCACTAAGGAAGAGCAAAAAATTTTGGAAGGAATTGTAACCTTCGGCAACACCGACACCAAACAGGTTATGCGGCCCAGAATAGACATATTTGCCCTTAATGAAAAAATGAAGTTCCCTGAGGTTATCCGAGAGATAAAGAAGAACGGATATTCCAGAATCCCCGTTTTTTCCGAGAATATGGATAACGTGCTGGGGGTTCTCTATGTAAAGGACCTGCTTCCTTATCTGGATCGGAAAACTTTTAACTGGATGTCATTGATTCGTGAACCCTATTTTGTCCCAGAGAATAAAAAACTGGATGACCTACTGTTGGAATTTCAGGGTAAAAAAAATCATTTGGCGGTTGTGGTTGATGAATACGGCGGTACTTCAGGCATAGTTACCCTTGAAGATATCATTGAAGAAATTGTTGGGGATATCAGCGATGAATTTGATGATGAAGATCTTATTTTTTCCAAATTGGATGACCATACCTATGTTTTTGATGGAAAAACTGCCTTGAAAGATTTTTATCGAGTGGTCAAGATTGAAGATGAATCAATTTTTGAAGAACAAAAAGGCGAGTCGGAGACCATAGCTGGATTTGTCCTCGAAATTTCTGGAAGTTTTCCCAAAAGAGGGGAGAAAGTCCAGTTTAAAGACTATCAATTTTTAGTGGAAAGCTCCGATAAAAAAAGATTGAAACGCATTAAAGTAACTTTGCCCCATGAAACATAACCCTATCATTGCCCTTATCCTTATAGTGTTGCTTTCAGGGTGCAGGGATGAAGTGCAGCCCAAACCTAAGGCCATGTTGCGTCTGGAATATCCTAAAGCGGGATATCAAACCTCTGATTTAGGTTGTGCCTATGTTTTTGATCAAAATAAGCTATCCACCCTAAAGGAGAATAAAGATTGTTCTTTGGTTTTGGACTACCCCATGATGAAGGGGTCTATTTTTCTTACCTATAAAAAAGTGGATGGGAACATTCGGGAACTTTTGGTAGATGCTCAAAAGCTGACCTATGAGCATGTCGTAAAAGCCGACAACATAGCTCCAAAGGAGTACATCAACCGGGATGAAAAAGTGTACGGAATGTTTTATGAAGTAAGTGGAAACGCAGCCTCCCAATCCCAATTTTATGTCACGGACAGTACAGACCATTTCTTGACTGGATCACTTTATTTTTATGCCAAGCCCAATTATGACTCCATTTTCCCGGCTGCGGTATACCTACAAAATGATATTAAGCGAATAATGGAATCTCTACGTTGGAAGTAGCGACTATTCTTCTGACAACAACTGTTCTGCCTCGGCAATACTTGAATTGATTTGATTTTTAAGTGCCTTAACCTTTTCTTCCTCCTCGTTAAGCCACAGTTGTTTTTCCTCTGAAAGCGCTTTTCCCTCCAAAATCTCTTCAGAGTCAAAACGATCACCAAAGTTTTTCATCCAATCCATCATGGCAGTGTTGGCATCTTGTAAGTCTTTCATGGCAGCTTCGTATTGCTGACCCATTGCCGTGGTATCCACTTTGCTTTTAAGTTCTCCAACCAATTTGCCAAGCTTTCCCATTTTGGGCATTACCTCATCGTGTATGGCCATTACCTGTTCCATTTGAGAGGGTTTCTCATCTCCCTTTTTTTTCTGGTTACAGGAGATAAATGCAAGGCCGAACAGTAGAAGTGAAAGTGAAAGAATTTGTTTCATGCTGTAGATTTGAAAACAAATTTAACCAATGTAAATAGAAACCCTGTTGTTAAAATGTGCAATTTGATTTGGAAGGTGACTTATGTCACTTTTTAAAAAAGTGGACTTCCATATTTTTGCCGCTGAAACAGTTTTTGTATTTAGGATAAATAGATTACAGTGTCACCAAAGCAATACAAATCGCTTGCCTTTTCGTTGCTTTTCATCACCCTGATTTTGATGAGCAACCTGCGCTTTTCAGCGATGTATGTGTACTACAGTGTTGCCAAGGAAGACTTTATAGAGCGGCTTTGTGAAAACAAGGATAAACCACAACTTAACTGCGATGGTAAATGTATGCTTTCCCAGATGTTGGTCGCACAAAGTGAAGAGGAAGAACAACCTTTGCCGACCATTGGATGGGAGCAGTTGGTTTTATTTTTGCCTGAATATCCAAACTATGTTCTCGCAGACCTTACAAAAACCAATGAAGTAAACCACTATCCTCAAACCAATTATTCTTTTAATTTCATAGTTGTACCCTATAAACCTCCCATTTTTTAAGGTTTTGTATAAACAAGATGCGTTACGGCATCAGATAAAGAATACATAAACCTTAAATTTTAATACAATATGAAATCGTCAATATTGACAAAACTCTTCGTTTTGTCCCTTGGGACCTTGGGGTTCCATGTACAAGCTCAGGTTCAGCAAGATTCCCTTACCAACAAACTTGTTTCATTAAACGAAGTAGTTGTTGAGGGAGAAGACAGGTCGGACCCTGTTTTTTCCATGGTGGAGAGTGAGCACGCTAAGAAAGTGGTCCAACCCAAAAATGTGGCAGACTTGTTCAAAGACATTAATGGTTTTGCCCTGATCAAAAGAGGGAATTACGCTATTGACCCCTCATTTAGAGCTTCCCAATACGAACAATTGAACGTTCAATTTAACGGGGGCACCAAAGTGATGCACGCCTGCCCAAACCGGATGGACCCAATAACCACCCATGTTATTCCAGAGGAGATTGAGCGAATAGAGGTGGTAAAGGGGCCTTATACGTTTCGCTATGGGGCTACATTTGGGGGTCTGATAAATTTGGTCACCCATGATGTTGAAAAAGGAGAAAAAGGGTATCATGGTCGGGTAGAGTTTGGGGATGAGACCAATGGTAACTCCATCACTTCTTTGGTCAACCTTAAGTTGGTAGAAGACAAGTATGATGTCAACGCTAATTTTGGATATCGAAATTTCGGCAATTATGAGGACGGCAACGGAGTCGAAGTTCCATCCTCTTTTAAAAGCACGGATTATGGATTGCAAATGGGATATAACCTAGGCAAGAAACAACGTCTTCAAATGGAATTTAGGCAATCCTTTGGTAGGGATGTGCTTCATGCAGGATTGCCAATGGATACCGAGGAAGATAACAGTACGGTGCTATCACTCGATTACAAATGGCAGGATTTGGGCGGAATTTTGTCCACCTTGAGGAGCAAAGTATATTATTCAGGAGTAGACCACATCATGACCAACGAACTGCGCCCCAGTTTTATGATGACCGAAGCCGTTTCCAATGTGGATGCGGATACTTTTGGAGGTAGGTTGGAGTTAGAATGGAAACCTGTGGCCGATTTAAAACTCTTTACGGGAATGGATGCCCTTTCCATAGGTAGGGAGGGCGAAAGAGTTCGTTTGGTAAAAATGAACATGGCCGGAAACCCGCTACTTGTACCAATAGAATTTATAGATGACGTTTGGCAGGATTCCAAAATCGAAGATTATGGCCTTTTTGTTGAAGGCCAATATCCTGTAACGGACAAATTATTGTTGAAAGGCGGAGTGAGATATGATTTGGCACTATCGGAAAGCAGAGATCCAGATGAAGATTTTGCAGCACTCTATCCTGAGCTTGATTCAAGAACAGAAAACAATATCAGTGCCACGGCTTCTTTGAAATATGGCATTGCCAAAAACCTGTTGGTGGAGTTTGCCTATGGAAGGGGTGTTCGCTCTGCCAACATGATCGAAAGGTTCATCAACCATTTTAATGTGGGCCAGGATCCTTTTGAACATGTGGGAAATCCATTTCTTGAAGCAGAAGTAAACAACCAGTTTGAGGTAGGTGTAAAAGGGAAGGTTGATTTCGAAGGGCCTTTCGTGGACCAATTGCGCTATGGAGCTTCAACCTACTATTCAATCTATGAAAATTATATAGCTCCTCTGATTGATGAATCTTTGCAAAGGAAGTATATGCCCATGGCCCAACCCCAAGCGGTAAAACGTTTCGTGAACCTTGAAGATGCGTACAAGACAGGTTTTGAAGTTTTTGGGGAAATTCAATTTTTGGATCATTTCAACTTTAAGAGCGAGGTAGCCCATGTGTATACAAAAAATAAGGATTTGGATGAAGCTCTTCCTTTGACCCCACCCTTGGTGACGCGCTTTAACCTAGGCTTTGAAAGGGAAAAAATATGGGCAAGAGGTACCTACACGCTAACCTCGGAGCAAGCGGACATTGCAGATTCGTTTGGGGAGCAGGTAACCGCAGGCTATGGAGTGCTGGACCTCCGTTTTGGGGCCAAACCTTTTAAGCATGTCAATTTGGGCGTTGCGGCCATAAATGTTTTTGACAAAGCGTACAATAACCATTTGAACTTCGCATTTGTGAACCAAGCCGATTTTGGAAGAGTTCCCATAAATGATCCAGGAAGAAATCTTTCGTTTTTTGTGCAATACAGTTTTTAGAATTTACTGCCAATCAAAAAAGGACGCCAATTTGGCGTCCCTTTTTATTGAACAAATAAAGAGAGTTATTTGAGACCATCAGTCCAAAACCCTGAGTGACTCTGTTTTGCCAAAACCGATCTAGTCTTTTATTATTTTATCCTCTGGTAAGGAAATCTCATTGTTTGGTTTGTCGGCTTTGTTGGCATACTTATCATAGTACAAAACAGGAACCGCTTTACCATTAAAGGAAACTTTTTCCAGATTTTCCAAAACATCCTGCCCTCGTCCAGTAACAACAACTCGAGCGTTGGAAGTAGAAAAATATTTTTGTGCCGCTTTTTGGACATCCTCTCTGGTAACCGCTTCAATTCGCTCGAGATACGTTTTATAAAAGTCATCTGGCAGGTCTTCGGTTTCAATATTTAGGGCATAATTGGCCACAGTTTCAGGTTTTTCCAATGCCATCACAAAATTACCAGCGTATTTGGCTTTTGCATTGGCAAGCTCTTCGTCGGAAACCGGCTCTTTGGTTATCCTATCCAATTCGCTTAAAATCTGTACCACTGAACTATCAGTAACCGCATTGCGCACCTGGGCATAGGCACTAAAACGCATGGGGCTGTATTTGTTATCTCTAATGGAAGAATAAGCACCATACGTATAGCCTTTATCCTCCCTAAGGTTTACAAATAATCGAGCTTGAGACCCACCACCTAGTATTCTATTGGCCAAAAGAGCATCCAAATAGTCTTCATCCTTCATTTTAAGTTCCGTGATGTTCTGCACAGTTACTTCGGATTGCACCGCATTGGGCATATCCACAAAGTTAATCTGTGTGTACTGGGCATCACTGGGTTTGGTATAGGTAAACGAGGGAGGCACCGCTTTGGACCAGGGGGTAAAAGCCTTGGTTACCAGTTCTTTTACATTATCAAATTCCACATCCCCAATAACCACAAGGTAGGCATTGGCCGGAACAAAATAATTGCGGTAATGTTGCTCAACATCCATCAAAGCGACGTTGTTCACGGTTTCCTCAGAAGTGATTTGTCCGTAGGGATGTTTTTTTCCATATGCAAGTGCCAACTCAACACGGTTTGCAATGGCCGACACATCCTTTTCCTCTGACTTTATGTTTGTAAGAAGCTTGTCTTTTTCCTTTTCAAATTCTTCCTGTGTGAAATTGGGATTCAATGCTGCATCGGCCATTAGTTCCAAGATTCTTGGAAAGTATTTGGAAAGACAACTGGCGGAAGCGCTCTGCGCTCCAATGTTGATTGATGCACCCAGAAAATCCACTTCTTCATAAAAATCGTCTTTGGGAATGGAGGTAGAGCCCTTGCCCAACAAACTTGAAGTTAGGGAGCCAACTCCTGCCTTATCTCCCTCAAAAATAGGCGGATTATCAATCATCAATTGTATGCGCACACGCGGGAGTTTGTGGTTTTCGACCACCATGACCTTCAATCCATTGTTTAGTTCAAAACGTTCAGGTTCCTGAAGATTTATCTCTGGAGCTGGTCCGGGTGTGGGTTGTTTGGTCCTATCAATCTGGGCCAATGAAATTGACGTAAAAAATGATAGTGCGATCAGCAGAAAATATTGTTTCATCTTAATTGGCATCTTTTTGTTCTGGCAGATATTCTAGTTCTACCCGTTGGTTTACTTTTAAATATTTTTTGGCTACTTCCCTTATTTCTTCACGGGTTATTGATCGATAAATTCCAAGTTCTTCATTGATGAGGTTGGTATTGTCCCTGAGCATATAGTTTTCTGCCAGTGAATTTGCTATACCAGAAATACTGCTATTGGCGTTCACAAACCGGTTCTCGAACTTGTTCAGCAATTTTTGGTAATCCTTTTCTGAAATCAAATCGGTCTGGACTTTTAAAATTTCCGCATCTATTTCGTCTTTGATTTCTTGAATGGAATTGTCACCTACCGGAAGGCCACCAACAATGTAGGAACTGTAATCCTCTGCATCTATAGGGACCGAGAATATTTGGAGGGCAATTTTCTTTTCGTCCACCAGTTTTTTGTACAACTTGGAACTTTCACCGTCACTGAGGTAGGTGGATATCATGTTGATCACATAGGCATCCCTTTCCGCCTGCCCCGGGGTTCTGTAAGCCAATAGAATGGCCGGAATTTGGATATTCGGATCATGGTACTTTGCCATTATGGTGTTGGAAATGGGCTCCTCCCTTATTTCAGTTCTATCTATACTGGCACCTCGGGGAATGGGGCCAAAATAATCGGCTACCATTTTTTTGGTCTTTTCTTTATCAATGTCGCCGGCAACCACCAATACGGCATTATTCGGTACGTAATACGTTTTGTTGAATTTCTTGAAATCATCCAAAGTAGCACTGGCCAGGTGATCTAAAGAACCTATTACACCCCATCGGTAGGGATGTTTTTCATAAAGGTTTTTCAGTAGCTGTTCAAAGAAAGCACCATAGGGAGAATTGTCGACACGCAGACGACGCTCTTCCTGTACCACTTCTTTTTGGGTGTTGACCCCAATTTCTCCAATTATGGGGTGCATCATCCTTTCCGATTCTAACCAAAGTCCGACCTCCAAACTGTTTGATGGAAATGTCTCATAATAGTAGGTTCGGTCCAAAAATGTATTTGCATTGCCACTTCCACCATTGGAAGATACTATTTTGTCCCACTCGCCTCGATCAATATTTTTGGTTCCTTCAAACAAAAGATGTTCAAAAAAATGGGCAAATCCTGTTTTGTCCGGATCTTCATCTTTGCTACCCACATGGTACATAACCGCAGTGGTTACTACTGGGGCGCTATTGTCCTGATGTAGGATTACGTGCAGGCCATTGTCCAGGTCGTACTCTTCAAAGGTCACTTCTTGAGCTATCAGAAAATTAAGACTGACTAAGAGTACAAGTGCCAAAAGCAGATGTCTTTTCATATTATTAAATTTTACTAGGGTGCAAGTTTAAGGTTAGTAAGCGTTTTTTGATTGATGTTACACTAATATAGGATAAAATTTGAAAGTGCATTGTAAGATGGAAAGTCTTTAGAAAGAAACTATGTATAATTCGCAAACATTTGGTAAATTAAGCCATCGTTCATAACCTTGACAAATGAAAAATTTGACTTTGCCCATCCGTTTCGGAATAGTTACAAGTGCTGTGCTCATTGCCTATTTTTTAATTCTTTCACTAATGGGCAAGCATACCAATGTATTTTATAGCCTTTTTAATGGTGTGATTACTGGTTTTGGAATTTATGAGACCATAAAGTACACCAAAATCAAACTGGCCAAAGAGTTCAGTTATGGAAAAGGATTCACGGCAGGTGTGACCACAGGATTTATAGCTACGCTCTTGTTTACCATTTTCTTTGCTTTGTACAGTACTGAACTGAACAGTAACTTCTTGACCGACCTTTCTGAGGCATGGGCGAAGGACTTTAATCATTTTGAGGCTATTGTGTTTTTTACTGTTGCGATAATGGGTTTTGCCACTACCTTGGTTTTGACACTTTCCTTCATGCAGCTCTTCAAAACCTCCAATAACCCTAAAAAATAATACCCTTATTGCCTAAATTATACTTGTAGATTAAGGATTTAGCAGTATATTTGCACCCGCTAATTTTTGGAAAAGCGACAATATTTTAAATCTAATAAACGCATTATGTACGCAATTGTAGAGATGGCAGGGCAGCAATTTAAGGTTGCGAAAGACCAGAAAGTGTACGTTCACCGTTTGCAGACCGAGGAAGGAAAAAAAGTCACTTTTGACAAGGTTCTTCTTTTGGAAGATGGTGGAAACGTTACTGTAGGCGCCCCGGTCATAGAAGGTGCGGCCGTTGAGGCCAAAGTGGTAAAACACCTAAAAGGAGATAAGGTTATCGTCTTCAAAAAGAAAAGACGTAAGGGATACCGCAAGAAAAACGGTCATAGACAATTCTTGACCGAAATTGTTGTGGAAAGCATTGTTGCCAAAGGAGGTAAAAAAGCGGCACCGGCAAAAGTCAAAGCTGAAAAGCCCGCTGCAGAAACCAAAAAGGCTTCTGAACCAAAGGCAGCCCCTAAAAAAGCAACCCCCAAAAAATCAGCTCCCAAAGCTACAGAGGACTTAAGCTCCAAAACTGTGGCCGAATTGAAGGAAATGGCAAAAGCAAAGGGAATTTCTGGAATCTCTTCCATGAAGAAAGCCGAGTTGATAGAAGCGCTAAGTAAATAAGAAAAGAACTAAAAATTATATATCATGGCACATAAGAAAGGTGTAGGTAGTTCAAAAAACGGTAGAGAATCAGAATCGAAACGCTTGGGCGTTAAGATTTTTGGTGGACAAGCTGCTGTTGCTGGTAATATCATCGTAAGACAACGTGGTACCAAGCATAATCCTGGTGAAAATGTTTACGCCGGAAAAGACCATACATTACATGCCAAAGTTGATGGTCTTGTAAAATTTGAAAAGAAAGCTGGTGGAAAATCTTTTGTTTCCATCGAACCTTTTGAAGCGTAAGAAAAACTTTTAAATAGAACAAAAACTCCACCCCAGCGGTGGAGTTTTTGTTTTTAGCACTAAAACGTAATTTTCCTTTTTCTTGCTGTAATTTCCCAAGAATCGGTTTTTACTCCATTTTCAATAACGGAAACCTCATCATGTAGGTTGATAGTGGGGCAAATGTGGTAAGGAACACCATAGAGGACACTACCAACTTTCAAAGAATGCCAATCGGCCACTTTAAGCACGCCATGTTCCTCGCTTTGTGAAAGCAGTTCATAGTTGTCCAGATTGAGAAACTTTACCCGCTTGTCAATCGGATTTTCGGAAGCCACTGATTTATGGCCTAAATCTACCGTAACAATCTCTTCCGTAGGTTTTGAGATAATCCGGGTTACCAATAAGGCCGCATATTTGAAGTTCTGTTCAGTCAGTTTTTCTCCGTAACCCCAGTCCCAAAGCACACAGGTCCCTGGGCTAGTAATCCTGTTTTCTTGTTTTAAGTGGGAAGTAAATGAAGGAGTTCCTCCACAAATCATTTTTATATCTGGATGTTTCTCCCTTAAAGTATCAAAGTATGCGCTTACCTCTTCCAGACCTTTTTCAATTTTTTGGTTTCGTATGGAAAAATTATTGTCTCGAAGATGGCCATCATATACGTGCAACCCATTAAACTTTAGAGCATCACAGGTTTCAATAAAAGCTGCCAGCTTATCTAGACCAGCACCTACTTTGATTCCGGAACGATTCATACCATTATTGATGTCGATATAAACAGATACATTTAATCCTTTATCCAAGGCTTTTGTGTTCAATGATCGAGTTGTGTCTACATCATCCAAAATGGTTGCAAATTGAGTGTCCGGAAAATGCGCAATAAGCTTCAGAAAGCGGTCTATCTTAGGCCCTACCAATTGATGGGCAATCAATACGCTCTCGGCACCGGCATTAGAAGCCATTTCGGCTTCGGCAATCGTGGAAGCTTTAAAATTGGAAATACCAGAATCCAACAATTGTCGCATTACCATGGGCATTTTGTTGGTCTTTACATGCGGCATCAATCGGGATGCATCCCCACCGATTAGGGAAAGCATTTCTTTTATGTTGTATTTAAGATAGTCCAAATACAGAACTATTGAGGGGGAGTCAACAATTTCTATGTTTTCAATTTTAAACCAGTCAGGGCTCATACTTCTTTTTTTATAGTTACCCAATGTAAGCATTTCACCAATTAAAGGAAACTAAATACTTCGTTCAAACTTCGGTTGGATAGAGCAAAAAACTGTTTAGATCTTTTTGTAGCTTTAAAAACATTAACCATAAATCTTTACATGATGAAAAAAGCAATTAGTTGTTTACTACTATGCAGTGCGATTTTGTTCTCCAGCTGTTTGGGATCTTTTCGTGCTTTTAACAATTTGAAGGATTGGAACCAAGGGCTGACTGACAGTAAGTTTTTGGACAACCTTATTTTCTGGGGATTGTGGATTGTTCCTGTTTACGAGCTATTTTTCCTTGGAGATGCCATAATTTTTAATGTGATTGAATTTTGGTCTGGGTCCAATCCGATTGCCATGAAACCGGGTGAGTCCGAAACTCAGATGGTGGAACACGAGGGTAACACCTTTAAAATGGTGGCCACAAAAAATCGTGTACAGATTGCTGTGGTCGATGGGCCCAAAAAAGGAAAAAAACTGGATTTGGTTTACAAGCCTGATGAAAAATCATGGAATGCTATCCGTCCTAATGGTGAAATAATCAAATTATCCTCCTTCGAGGAAGGATTTTACATTGTATACATGCCCAATGGGGAACAAATAAAGATTGACCCATTAAAAACTAGAGAAGAAGGATTGGCTATCTTACAACAGAGCAAAACCTGCTATTATTCCGAAGGGATTTTGGCAGCGGATTGAGCCTGCCCACAGATTAACGAATCAAAGACCCATGGTACCCGCCATGGGTTTGTTGTTTATAAATGTGTGTTAGGTGTTTAGAGTCAATAACAAAGTTGGTTTAAAAGATGTCCATGAATGTAACAAAAAAAAGTTTTCGACTACCAATGGTAGTCGGAGACTTTGTTCTCTGTAATTTTAGTACTATTTAAATTGTAAGCAATGATTAAAAAGTTTGGACTTTTCGCTGTTGCCCTCGCAACAATCCTCTCCTGTGGCACCAAAAACCTGATCAATGATCTGGCAACGGACAACCCCATAAATGCCCAAATGGACTTGGTCAATATTCAAGACGACAAGGTCGATGTGACCATTGACCCTGGTAGGTTTGTTCAAGATACGGTAACCTATAGATTGCCAAGAGTGGTCCAGGGTACCTATGCTGTTTCTGATTTTGGAAAATATGTGGAAGCATTTAAAGCCTATGATTATGACGGCAATGAATTACAGGTCAGCAAGATGGACACCAATACGTGGATTCTCACGAACGCCAAGAATTTGGATAAAATCGCGTATGCCGTAAACGATACTTTTGATCAGGAAGTAGAAGGGGGTATCGGAGAGGAAGTGCCCTTTTCGCCATCAGGAACTAACATTGAGCCCAAACAGGTGATGTTGAATCTTCATGGTTTTGTGGGTTATTTTGATGAACTGCGGAACAATTCCTATAAGATAGATATCACTTCCCCTACCGACTTTAATTATACTTCACCGCTGCAAGAAATAAATTCAGGACAAAGTGAGGATGGGGCCACAAAAACTTCAACATTTTTCGCCTCCCGGTATTTTGAGGTTACCGATAACCCTATGATGTTTGGGGAAACAGAGGTAGAGGAATTTATGGTAGGGAACATCAAAATAGTGTTGAGCGTTTTTTCACCCAACGGGGTGCATAAGGCTTCTGAAATCAAACAAATAATGATTGAAATGATGCAGGCACAGAAAAGATATTTAGGGGATTTGAATAGCACCCCACGTTATGATATTCTGGTGTATTTGTCAGATACTGAAAAGGCGGATTCGCCAAAGGGTTTTGGAGCGTTGGAGCACCATACCTCAACAGTGGTGGTTCTTCCGGAGCAAATGCAACCCGAGGCTTTGGCCGAATCTATGATTGATGTGGTTGCCCATGAATTTTTTCATATCGTTACGCCCCTGTCAGTACATTCTGAAGACGTGCATTATTTTGACTATAACGACCCCACCTTTAGCAAACACTTATGGCTTTATGAAGGTGTAACAGAATATTTTGCACAGCACTTTCAGGTATATGAAGGGCTTATTGACCGAGATGAGTTCTATGTCCGTACCATGGAGAAAATCAACACATCAAAATCCAACTATGACGATACCATGAGCTTTACGCAAATGAGCGAAAACATTTTGGAAAATCCATACAAGGACAACTATGCCAATGTCTATATGAAAGGGGCCTTGATAGGCATGTGCATTGATATTTTGATGCGAGAGAACAGTGAAGGCCAGCGAAGTCTTCGTTCATTATTGGGTGAGCTTTCTGTTAAATATGGTAAAAACAAGCCTTTTGAAGATGATAATTTGATTGATGAAATCACCAAAATGACTTATCCGGAAGTTGGTGAGTTTTTTGACACCCATGTAGTGGGAACCACGCCAATTGATTATGACAAAATATTTGAAAAAGTAGGACTTTATTTTGCCGAGGCCGAGGTAGAGACCAGCTACATTCAAAATGCCGGCAATATTATTGTAGGAGCAGATCCCATAAAAAGAGCTATAAAGTTCAACGAACTTGTGGCCAACAACAGTTTCTGGAATGACAATGGGGCCAAGGCAGAGGATGTCTTCAAATCCATTAATGGAACCGAAGTGAGTTTGGCGAATGCGAACCAAGTTTTTGGTGATATGTTTTCATGGAAACCCGGCAAAGAAGTTGAAGTGGTTCTATTACGGGGAGATGAAGAAATTATGATAAAAACAACAACAACGCCCTCCTTTACCAAGGCCATTACCTTGTTGGAAAACCCAAATGCTACTGAAGCTCAAAAAGAGTTGCGCAAAGCTTGGTTAAAAGGATAGTATGGAACCTTTGAAAAATAAAAGCCCCGGTTACAAAACCGGGGCTTTTATTTTGGGTTGTACGACTATAATCTAATACCTATAATATTCAGGCTTATAAGGCCCTTCAACGGTGACGCCGATATACTCAGCTTGGTCTTGCTTCAGTTCGGTCAACTCAGCCCCAAGGCGCGACAAATGTAGCTTTGCCACTTTTTCGTCCAAGTGTTTGGGCAAGGTATACACCTTGTTTTCGTAGTTGTCATTGTGGTTCCAAAGCTCAATTTGGGCCAAGGTTTGGTTAGTGAACGAGTTGCTCATTACAAAACTCGGATGGCCCGTGGCACAACCCAAATTGACCAAACGACCTTCAGCCAGAACGACCAAATCTTTTCCTTCAATCGTGTATTTGTCCACTTGGGGTTTTATTTCATCCTTGGTATCGCCGTAGGCATCATTTAACCAAGCCATATCAATTTCATTGTCAAAATGCCCAATGTTACAAACAATAGCTTTGTCTTTCATGGCCCGGAAATGTTCTTCACGAATGATGTCCTTATTTCCTGTAGCCGTAATCACGATATCGGCCTTTTGGACCACGGATTCCAATTTTTTCACTTCAAAACCATCCATACACGCCTGTAATGCACAAATAGGGTCTATTTCGGTAACTGTGACAATGGCTCCGGCTCCACGGAAAGATGCTGCAGTTCCTTTGCCCACATCACCATATCCGGCAACTACTACCTGCTTTCCGGCCAGCATAGTGTCCGTGGCCCTTCGAATGGCATCCACAGCGCTCTCACGGCATCCGTATTTGTTATCAAACTTGGACTTGGTCACAGAATCGTTCACGTTGATGGCTGGCATGGGCAAGGTTCCATTTTTAAAACGCTCATACAAACGATGTACGCCGGTAGTGGTCTCTTCAGAAAGTCCCCTTATCCCAGCTGTTAATTCTGGATATTTGTCCAAAACCATGTTAGTGAGATCACCACCGTCATCCAAAATCATGTTCAGCGGTTTTTTGTCTTCTCCAAAAAATAAGGTTTGTTCAATGCACCAATCAAACTCCTCCTCGGTCATTCCCTTCCATGCATAAACAGGAATGCCAGCATCAGCAATAGCCGCCGCCGCATGGTCTTGGGTGGAAAAAATGTTGCAGGAGCTCCAGGTGACTTCGGCGCCAAGGGCAACTAGGGTTTCTATCAAAACAGCGGTCTGTATGGTCATATGCAGGCAGCCCGCAATCCGTGCTCCTTTTAGGGGCTGTTCTTGTCCATACTCTTCTCGCAAGGCCATAAGTCCTGGCATTTCCGCCTCGGCCAATTCAATCTCTTTTCGTCCCCAAGCCGCTAGGGAAATATCCTTAACCTTATAAGGTACATATGAAATTGTCTTTGTGCTCATACTCTATCTAATTTTACTTTTGTAGCTTCGCTTTATAGCGGAGCAAAGATACGAAATCACTTAGTTTAGTCGTGCCCATTTACAAAACCATAACAGTTTCCCCCACTACTTCGGTCTATATCTGGAAAGTCACAGAAAGAGAAGACGTGTTGTCTGACGGAATAGTGCTCACACCGCATTGCCAAAATCGGATGGATGGGATGAAATCTGAAACACACCGTAGAGGATTTTTGAGCATACGGCACTTAATGGCGGAGGCCGGTTACGTTGATAGTGACCTTTTTTATGATGATTTTGGAAAGCCCCATTTAAAAGATGGTAAATATATCTCCATTACCCATTCCCATAACTTTACGGGAATTATTGTGAGCAGTACCGATGAGGTGGGCATTGATATTGAGATGCAAAGGGAAAAGATTCTTCGTATCGCCAACAAGTTCACCCCTTTGGAAGAATATCGTACGTTGGCCAACACGGAGGCCGTAATTCGCAAATTGACCATTGTTTGGGGAGCCAAGGAGTCGCTGTACAAAATTTATGCTCAGCAAGGCCTTAGTTTTTTAAGACACATTAATATCATCGATTTTGCATTTGATGATGCACGCACGCTGGGTGAAATCTTGTATAAAGGGCGAAAAACGTACTACGAAATCGAGTTTTTGGAATTTGAGGGCTTTACTTGTGTCTTTGCCCTTAAAATGTTGGATGGTGGGCAGCAGTCTTTTTAGTAGTTTTGCCGGACAAAAGCCGCATAGCCCATGAATATATCCGTTGAGCTCACTTTGACCCCTCTTAAAGATGATTTTGAACCTCCCATCATTGATTTTATAAATAAATTACGGGCTTCAGGACTAACAATACTGGAAAACCCTTTGAGCACACAGATTTATGGGGACTACGATACTGTTATGGAACTGCTTCAATCAGAAATTAAACAAACCTTTTACAGACTGGAACATGTGGTTCTGACCATGAAGATTGTAAAATCGGATAGAAGCAAATATGAGCCCCATTTTTGAGTTTTTTTTAGGACCGTATCAAGAAAGGGAACTTTCTTTGATCATATTGGAGGCTACTGCTTTTTTCTTTGGAATAGCTAGCGTCATTTACGCTAAAAAGGAGGACATAATGGTATATCCCACCGGATTGGTCGCTACGGCAATTACCACTTATATTTTCTTTATTGACCGACTTTTGGGGGACATGATGATGAATTTCTACTTTTCCATCATGAGCATATATGGCTGGTGGAATTGGGCGCGTAGAAAACAAAATAGGGAGTTGGTGGTGCACATTTCAAGAACCAATGCCCGAGAAAAATGGATTGGTTTAGGTTTGTTCTTGGTTACAATATTCGTCACCTATGCTGTTTACAAAGGTTTTGGAGCAGAAATTGCCCCTACCAACTACGTTGACATCTTTACATCGGGCATCTTTTTTACCGCTATGTGGTACATGGCCAACAAAAAACTGGAAAATTGGACGCTTTGGATATTGGGAGACCTGATCACCGTACCTCTATATGCTTATCGGGGGTGGGGGATGTTTTCATTACAGTACCTCATTTTTACTATATTGGCTGTTCAGGGATATTTGGTATGGAAGAAAAGCTTGGTCAAGAGCCCTCAAACCTCATAAAAATTGTACTCTTCGGACCCGAGTCCACAGGCAAGACTACCTTGGCCAAGGACTTGGCAGAACACTACCATACCCAATGGGTGCCCGAATACGCACGTCAGTATCTACAAGATAAATGGGACCGGGAACAAAAAACCTGTGAGCCCCATGATTTATTGCCCATAGCCTACGGTCAAATGAATCTGGAAAACCAATTGTCCAAAAAAGCTAAAAATGTACTCATTTGTGATACAGACTTATTGGAGACCAAGGTATATTCCGAAGCCTATTATTTGGGATATTGTAATCCAGTTTTAGAGAAGTATGCCCTGCACAACCAATATGGCCTTTATCTACTTACTTATATCGATACACCTTGGGAAAAAGATGACCTTCGTGACAAGCCACATGAACGTGAACGGATGTTCAAGTATTTTAAAGATACCTTAAAGAAATACAATCGGAATTTTGTTATCTTAAAAGGGGATAAAAGGGCCCGGTTTAGAACAGCCGTAAAACACATAGATAAATTGCTGAAAAACATGATAGACTTAAGTCCAAAAGACTTGGAACAACTAAAAGATAAAGGAATTTCAAAAGAAAAAGTAGCGAATCAGATTCAAACCTTTAAGGAAGGAATCCCTTTTGTCAATTTGGTGAAACCGGCCGTGGTGTCGGATGGAATTCTTAGATTCTCTGAAGAGGAGGAGAAAGAATTGGCGCACTATTTTGAGCGTAATCAAGGTAATTTGAACCTGCTCAAGTTTGTACCAGCCTCCGGAGCTGCATCACGGATGTTTAAGGCCATGTTCAATTTTTTGGACACCTATGATTCAGATGAAGAAACTCTGGCCGATTACATAGAGCGCACAGGCGACAAAGATGTAAAGCAGTTTACGGGAAGCATGCATCAACTTCCTTTTTACGACCTCATCATGGAGAGAATAGCTGGCAAAGCATCCAGCAAAGATGAAGAGGCCTATCTATTTGTGAAAGAAATGTTGATGGAGGATGGGTTGAACTATGGCTTTTTTCCGAAAGGGCTGCTGCCCTTTCACCGCTATAAAGATGGCAGCGCAACCCCTTTTGAAGAACACCTAAAAGAAGCCGCACTATATGCAAAGACCAACGGCAATGCACATCTTCATTTTACCGTTTCCGAACAGCATGATGACATGTTCAAAGAAGAAGAATCCAGAGTTTCCCCAAAGATTGCATCCTCTACTGACACTTCCTTTCATATAACATATTCCAATCAAAAACCATCTACAGATACAATTGCAGTAGATATGGAAAACAAACCATTCAAGAACAATGATGGCTCTATTCTTTTTCGGCCTGGGGGACACGGGGCCCTGATTGAAAACCTAAATGATCAAGATGCCGACATCATCTTCATTAAAAATATAGATAATGTGGTAATCGAGCAGAATCTTGAAAAAGTGTCCAACAGCAAAAAAATGCTGGCAGGGGTGCTTAAAAAAGTGCAGGATAAAGCGTTTGCATATGCTAAACTTTTGGAAAAAGGTGAAATCTCATCGGATAAGGCCAATATGATAAAAACCTTTTTGGAAAAGGAGTTGAATGTTAGATTTCCAGACCATTATGCAAGCTTATCAGCTGAAGAACAGTCTGCTTTTCTAAACAAAAGCATAGATAGGCCTATAAGAATCTGTGGGATGGTCAAAAACGAAGGGGAACCTGGTGGTGGACCATTTTGGGTCACAGATTCCGAGGGCAAAGTTTCCCTTCAAATCATTGAATCGGCACAAGTTGATATGTCCAATGCAGAACAAGCGGGCATATTTAAAAATTCTACCCATTTTAATCCCGTGGACATTGTTTGTGGGGTGAAAAATCACAAAGGAGAAAAGTTCGACCTTTTGCACTTCGTGGATACCAAACAAGGATTTATTACGGGCAAGACCAAAGAGGGCAAAGAACTCAAGGCTCTGGAACTTCCCGGACTTTGGAACGGTGCCATGGCCTACTGGAACACCATTTTTGTGGAAGTGCCCTTGATTACCTTTAATCCGGTGAAGACAGTAAACGACCTCTTGAAACCTACCCACCAAGTTTAATTTGCGACAAATAGTGCATTGCTTTTTCTGTTGAAACAATGTTACTTTGATTATGAAATATTAATGGTAGGTGCTACCTTTGCACTATCTCAAAGGGGTGCTTTTGAAAAAAGGCTGAGATTATACCCAATGAACCTGGGCGGGTAATGCCGCCAAGGGAATGCGCAAAGCGCATCTTGGAATTCTAAGTTTCTTTAGAAACAAAAATCAAATAGCAACAAGAATAATGGCCCCTTTTATTCGTAAAAATTTTACGAATGAAACTGCTCTATTCAATTATTCATTACAAGACCGTTGAACCAAAAAGCGGAGTAAGGCGACCAAAAAATTATGCGATAAACAATCGCGTTAAAACTATTTCCACAACGATTGTTTTTCTTGGCTTGGCCCTTGCGATGCATTCCCAAGAAGAGTCAAAGGATTCTCTGGAAAACAGAAAAATCATATTGGACGAGGTATTGGTCCAGGCCATTCGGGTGACCAAGGAATTTCCCATTACATTTTCCAACCTGGAAAATGAGGAAATCGCTCCAAGGAATCTGGGACAGGATATTCCAATTTTGATGAACTATATGCCTGCGGTGGTAACCACCTCGGACGCTGGTTCTGGAGTGGGCTATACTGGAATTCGAGTACGGGGAAGCGATGCCACACGGGTAAATGTCACCATCAATGGAATCCCTTATAACGATGCCGAATCCCAAGGTACGTTTTGGGTAAACATGCCGGATTTCGCTTCCTCAACCCAAAGCCTTCAATTACAGCGGGGTGTTGGCACGTCCACCAATGGTGCAGGAGCCTTTGGGGCCAGTTTGAACCTTTTGACCGATGCCTTCTCCGAAGAAGCATATGGGCAAATATCAACTTCCATGGGGAGCTTCAATACACTGCGCAACAATGTAAAGTTCAGCACAGGTATCCTCAATAACCATTTTGAACTCTCTGGAAGGCTGTCAAGAATTACATCCGACGGCTATATTGATCGGGCGAGCTCCGAATTGGACAGCTATTTCCTGCAGGGAGTATACAAAGATGACAATACACTTGTCAAAGCATTGCTTTTTGGAGGTCATGAAATTACGTATCAATCTTGGTTTGGTATCGATGCCGAGACCTTAGAAACAAACAGGACCTTTAATCCAGCGGGTATCTTTACCGATGATAATGGAAATACCCAATTCTATGACAAGGAAGAGGACAACTATAAACAAGACCATTTTCAGTTGCATTGGAACGAGAATATCAATGAATATTGGAACACCAATTTGGCCCTCCATTACACAAAGGGGAGAGGATATTTTGAGCAATTTCGAGAAGATGATGACTTTGAAACCTACAGTTTTGAACCCATAAACGTGAATGGGGAAGAGGTAAACACCACAGATTTGATACGAAGGAGATGGTTGGACAATGATTTTTACGGTGTTGTTTTTTCCGCAATCTACGACAAAGGAAACCTCAAATTAATTCCCGGTGGAGGGTACAATGTTTATGAAGGGGACCACTTTGGAGAAGTAATCTGGGCTCGTTTTGCCACTGATAGCCAAATTCGGGACAGGTACTACGATGACAACTCCAGAAAAACAGATTTAAATGTTTATGTAAAGGCAAATTATCAATTGGCTCAAAAGTGGTCTCTTTTTGGGGACTTACAATACCGCGGAGTAGCCTATCAAGCCAATGGCGAAGATACTGGTTTGGTGGATGACACATTCAATTTCTTTAACCCTAAGGCTGGGGTCACTTTTGATTTAAACCGAAACAACAATCTATATTTTTCCTATGCCAGGGCAAACCGGGAACCTAACAGAAACGACTATGAAAATGGAAATCCCAAACCTGAGCGACTAAACGATTTTGAGTTGGGGTGGCGTTATGTATCGCCAGATTTTCAGGTAAACACCAATGTATACTATATGCGGTACAAAGACCAACTGGTGCTAACGGGTGAGTTGAACGATGTTGGGGCACCTCTGCGTGCCAATGTAGGGGACAGTTACCGATTAGGATTGGAAGTGGATGCTAATGTTGATTTGGGTGACAAATGGTCAATTCGTTCTAATATTGCGTTGAGCGATAACAAAAACATCGATTTTGTCTTCCAAAGGGATGGCGAACTACAGAATCTAGGCGACACCCGTATTGCCTATTCGCCTCAAGTTGTGGCTGGAAACATCTTATCTTTTCAGCCCAATCAAAAACTTCAGTTGTCCCTGCTGTCCAAATTTGTGGGCAAGCAGTATATGGGAAATATTGACTCAGAGGTTTCCGTTTTGGACAGCTATTCACAAACCGATTTTAATGTGCAATACGAACTGCAGACTAACTCCTTCATTAAAAGTATTGTACTTTCTGGCTTGGTCAATAACATATTTGATGCGGATATAGTCTCTAACGGATACTTTTTTACTTTTGACGACGATTTTACCAATCCGGGAACGGTGACCACCATTGAAGGTGCAGGCTTTTATCCCCAAGCGGGAATCAATTTTTTGGTAGGTGCGACATTCAATTTTTAAGACAAACCACAACAATTATAGGGGATTCTTTACTTTTAACCTGTGATGGAATCCCCTTTATCTTTTTCGGGAATAAATCCCTTACGTTGGGGCGTGATTGGCTGCGGAAGTGTTGCCGAGAAAAAGAGTGTCCCCGCCTATCAAATCACATCTGGATTTGAAGTACGCATGGTAATGCGGAGAAACGCCAAAAAGGCTCAAGACTATGCCAGAAGGCACAATGTTCCCAACTGGACAGCAAATGCAAAAGAAGTAATTGAAAACCCAGAAATTGATGCGGTTTATATTGCTACACCTCCCGATTCCCACAAATTGTATGCATTACAAGTGGCGGCCAAGGGCAAACCTTGCTGCATAGAAAAACCCATGGCCCCAAGTTTTAAGGATAGTCTCGAAATTTTTGAGGCTTTCCAAAAAAGGGATATTCCTCTTTTTATCTCCTATTATAGAAGGTCGCTGCCCCGGTTTCTTAAAATAAAGCAGTGGTTGAAAGAAAGACAAATAGGCGATGTAGAGCATATTCATTGGAAAAAGACCAAACCACCGAACGAGGTAGATTTTTCAGGAAAATATAACTGGCGAACGGATGGGCAAGTTGCAATGGGAGGATATTTTGATGATTTGGCCAGCCATGGATTGGATTTATTCATTTTCTTACTGGGAGACATTATTGAAGCCCATGGAGAAGCGACCAATCAACTAGGATTGTACACTGCTTTTGATCTAGTTTCCGGCTCTTGGAAGCATAAGAACGGAATAATGGGTAAAGGAGTTTGGGACTTTACCAGTAATGATCGTTCAGATGAAGTGGAGATTTTAGGTGCTAAGGGTAGGATCAGTTTTTCGGTGCTGGATGAGGCTCCAATTAGTTTGGAAAACCATAGTGGGATCAAAAAGTTGGATATTCCTAATCCTGAGCATATACAACAATACCATGTGGAGAATATAAAAAGTCATCTTTCAGGATTCAAACCCCATCCATCAATAGGAAAAACTGGATTGCATACCAGTTGGGTTATGGATAAAATATTGGGCAGGATTTGAACAATCAATTGGAAATTGTTACTGTACTTCCACTTTGGGTAGCCCTGTAGAAAAGCAAGTCGTAATACCTATTGCCATCATTTGGCCTATCCAGCTGTTGTCCTGTAAAAAGGCTATAAGTGTAGCCCTCACAATCACAGACTACGGTTTGGCCCTCAATGTTCATTGTGGAACAACTGTTAGGGGCATGGTTGGGGCAACTGGCCTCAAAAGCCACAAATTGCGTTCCGCTCAAACCGGCTTTCATTACAAATGCACCGCGAGTACCTACACCGTTGTTGCCCACATATACGGGATTGCCAATGTTGTTCAATCCGCTATACAAAGGAAGGTTCAAATTCAAATCGAACCGAAAACCCACTTCTTGAAGAAAAGGATTTCTATTGGTACTATCTGAACTGCATGAGAATAAAAAAATCAGCAGCACAAAACCATAAAAGCGCCTCATAGCATGTATTTCAAAGGGTTGCAAGAACAAAGTTGAACAAAAAATACCTATCTTTGCGTTAAATCCTCGCAAAAAAACCGTGCAGGTCATGGTAATCGTTGAGGATTTTTTGTATTTGCCAAATAGTAGTGCATTGAGGGGAATTTTTTTGTTTCCTTCAGTGTTCTTTTGTATTAAAAAATGACGGTATGAGTAAAATATCTTATTACACAGAAGAGGGATTGAAGAAATTGCGTGATGAGCTTAACCAGTTAAAGGACGTGGAACGGCCAAAAGCCTCACAGGCCATTGCAGAAGCCAGGGACAAGGGGGACTTATCAGAAAATGCGGAATATGACGCCGCCAAGGAAGCACAGGGACTACTGGAAATGAAAATAGCAAAAATGGAAGAAACATTGTCCAATGCCAGATTGATAGACGAATCCCAGTTGGATACTTCCAAAGCCTTGGTATTGTCCACTGTAAAATTGAAGAACCAAGCCAATGGTATGGAAATGAAATATACCCTAGTGGCGGAAAGTGAGGCAGACCTTAAATCGGGGAAAATATCCGTGACTTCCCCAATAGGTAAGGGGCTGCTGGGCAAATCGGTTGGTGATACCGCCGAAATTCAGGTGCCCAATGGAATATTAAAGTTTGATATTTTAGAAATAACAAGAGAATAGAAGCTTTCAAAATCCGTATATTTAATCCTGTCAATAGACAGGATTTTTTCATTTTAAACCAGCTTATGCCAAGCATATTCACCAAAATCATCAACGGAGAAATTCCTTGCTACAAGATTGCTGAGGATCACGACAATTTTGCCTTTCTGGATATAAATCCAAATGCTAAGGGGCATACCCTCTGTATTCCCAAAAAAGAAGTTGACAAGTTGTTGGACATGGATGAAGAAGATTACATGAAACTAATGGCATTTTCCAGAAAAGTGGGCCAGGCCATACAGGCCGCCATTCCATGTAAACGGGTGGGCATGTCAGTCATTGGCCTGGAAGTCCCCCATGTGCATGTACACCTGATTCCCTTGCATAGCATGCAAAATGTTACTTTTCGGTACAAGGAAAGTATGACCCCAGAAGTATTTGAAAGTACCGCGGCCAGAATCCGGGAGCATCTTAAATAAGCCCTTCCATACGTAGGTAAATGCCTGCAGCCACCAAGGCAATCATTAAAATAAGAAGAGCAAAAAACAGCCAAGTGAACCTCACCGAGGCGCTATCTGGCTCGACCAACTTATTGTAGTAATCGAACACACGTTCAATATCAGGCGTCCAGTTGACAGGATAGATAATGGAATGACACTTTTTGCATTGTATTTCATGGGTAACCTGATTCGTGGTCCTATGAAATAGTGCATTGTACGTATGTTTTTGATAAAAACTGATTTTCAGTTCTTGGTTGAAGCACTCAGGACAGTTATTGGTAATATCGGCTTCCTTGATTGCAATTCTCTTTTCCTTTGCCATAGTTCATTGTTCATTTGATTTTAGGGTAATCTGCATAATGGTACCTTCCTTATTGGATGAAAGTACTCTAATTTTTCCTTTATGATATTCTTCCACAATCCTCTTAACCAAGGAAAGTCCTAGACCCCAGCCTCTTTTTTTGGTAGTTACACCAGGGTTGAAGATGTTTTGAAAATCACTTTTGGGAATCCCGTGACCTGTGTCCGAAACAAGAATGTTTACATGGCTACCCTTCTTCTCAATTTGAATACCAATGCTGCCCTTTCCCTTCATGGCATCGATACCATTTTTTACCAGATTTTCAATACTCCAATTGTATAGGGGAGGGTTCATTAGCACAGGAACGGCCCCTATATTTGAGCTAAAGGAGAAATGGACCAGTTTCGAACTTCTTTGTTTCAGGTACTGATAGGCTTTTTCTGTTTCTTCCACAATATCATGGACTTGCAACTCGGGAATAGACCCAATTTTGGAGAATCGCTCGGTAATGGATTGCAAGCGATTGATGTCTTTTTCGATTTCTTTGGTAATCTCTGGGTTGATTTTTTCCGTTTTCAACAATTCGTTCCAGCCCAAAAGGGAGGTCAGCGGTGTTCCAATTTGGTGGGCCGTCTCCTTGGCCATGCCAGCCCATAATTTATTTTGCTCCGATGCCTTATTGGTCTTGAAGAAAAAGAAAATGACGGCACCAAAAAGGAATATGATCAACAATAGCGCCAATGGGTAATATTTCAATTTGTTCAAAACCTCAGAATTGCCATAATAGAGTGTTTCCAAAAGCTCACCCTCCTGAACAATTTGTATGGGTTCGTTCTCGCTTCTGAACTGCCTTATTTTTCTTTGGATGTAAACACTGTCAGAAGCTTTTTCTTCCGCAATATTATGAGTTTTAAAAGAACCCTCTTCATTTACCAGAATCATTGGGGTAGAGGTATTGTTGCCCATAACTTTAAGGGTCAGGTTGCCCAATTCTTGATCTACTGAAGATTGGATGAGCTCCAATTGGGCCGTGGCCCAAATCTCCATTTTTAACCGCTCCTCTTCCTTAAACTTTTTGAAAAAACTATTGGTGTTCCACAAAATGAGGCTAACAATAACAAAGGCTGAAATCAACAGCACAATATTGGAAGCTTTCTTCTTGGGGCTAAAGTTCATTTTTTTGGTAGAATTGTGAATAAAGATAGCGGAAAATGGAAAACATGTTGATACTTCCTTTAGTTTACAATTCAGAATAGGGCTCATTTTATGTACATTTGAAGCTTATAAAAACTGGCTTACATGGAAGTTCAAGGAAGAATAAAAATGATAGATGAAACCAAAACCTACGGTAGCAATGGTTTCAGAAAAAGAGAAATGGTAATTACCACAGAAGAGCAATATCCACAGCATATTTTGGTGGAATTTGTTCAAGATAAATGTGATTTGTTGAACAACTACAACGAGGGTCAACAAGTGAAGGTGAGTATCAATCTTAGAGGCAGGGAATGGGTAAATCCCCAAGGGGAAACCAAATATTTCAACTCCATACAAGGTTGGCGTATTGAAAACCTTGAGGCCGCAGCGGGAGGTGAAAACATGCCACCTGTTCCACCCATGGAGGCCTTTGAACCAGCCGAGGATTTAAACGAAGAGGAGCACGACGATCTACCATTCTAATCTGTTTTGGGTGCGACCAAGGCAATAGAGCAACTTTTTAAGAGGTTTCTGCCGACCCCGTTCACCATAGCTGTATTGCTTACTGCTGTGGCCATGGTAATGGCACTGGTTTTTACTGAGAACACATCTGGGGAAAACCATTTTTTCAACATTATGTCCCATTGGGAAAATGGGATTTGGAACACGGGTCTTTTGGTATTTGCCTACCAAATGATGCTCATTTTGGTTTTGGGCCACGTGCTGGTGCTTAGCCGACCTATGGAAAACCTAATCCTGAGCATCACAAAATTGGTTACCAATCCGTGGAATGCTGCCATACTGGTAGCCATGCCAACGATGTTGGTCTCATTTTTTAACTGGGGACTTGGTCTCATTTTTGGGGCAATTTTGGCCAGAAAAGCGGGAGAATCGGCAAAATCACGCAACATTCCAATCAATTACCCATTGATTGGAGCTTGTGGCTATACAGGCCTGATGGTATGGCATGGAGGCATCAGTGGGTCTGCACCCATCAAGGTGTCGGAAGAAGGGCACTTGACTGAATTGATGCAAGGAGTCTCCCAAACAGGATTATTGTCCAAACTGCCAGAGTCAATACCTACCTCCTTGACCGTTTTCAGCTATTGGAACCTCATAGTGTTCGCCCTTGTCGTGGCCTCAATCTCCATAACCGCCTATTACTTGGGAAAAAGAACAGACGCCACCCAAATTGATTTGCCTCAATACAAATTCAAATCCCATGATGGGACGGAAAAATTGAAGGGAGCGGAAAAGTTGGACTATTCAAAATGGCTTTCCACTTGTTTTGGCCTATTGATTCTTTTCGTTTTCTTGCTTCAATACCTACCTGCTCTTACAGCCTTGAACATTACGCCGAACATGCTCAACTTTTTTATGTTGGGATTGGCCATTGTCCTTCACGGAAGTTTCAAGAGTTTTTTGACAGCCTTGGAAGAGGCAATTGGAGATGTGGCGGGAATCTTGATTCAATTCCCTTTGTATTTTGGCATTATGGGAATCATGGCCGGAAGCGGAATGATCAATGCAATTTCCGATTTCTTCGTGTCGATAAGTTCCTCAACCACACTACCGATTTTTACTTTTTTTAGTGCAGGACTTGTAAATATTTTCGTTCCCAGCGGAGGAGGACAATGGGCGGTTCAGGGTCCTCTGGTCTTGGAGTCGGCCTTGCGATTGGGTGTTCCTTTGCCCAAAGCCGTAATGGCCTTGGCCTACGGCGATCAAGTAACCAATATGTTACAGCCTTTTTGGGCACTTCCCCTATTGGGGATTACCAGATTAAAGGCTAAGGAAATACTGCCTTATACCCTTATTTTTATGATAATAGGAAGCCTAATTTATTTAGCAGGGCTGCTGATTTTTTAGACCTATTCGTATTTTTATAAAAAAATAGCCCTTGGAAAATAACGGAAATAACTTCCCCCTATATTTTTTGGGAGAACGGTTGGAGTTTCCTCCTGTTGAACAAGCAAATCAGGATGGTTTGTTGGCTGTTGGGGGTGATTTGTCCACTGAAAGAATGCTACTTGCCTATAAAAGCGGAATTTTCCCATGGTTCAATCAGGATGCCCTGATTCTGTGGTGGAGCCCCGATCCTCGAATGGTCCTTTTTCCCGAAAGGATAAAAATTTCGAAGAGTATGCGTAAAGTAATGAGTAGCCAACAGTTCAATCTCACTCAGAACACTTGTTTTGAAGCCGTGGTAGAAGCCTGTTCCCAAGTTGAGCGTAAGGGTCAGGAAGGTACTTGGATAACGGAAAACATGAAATCTGCTTATTTGGAATTGCACAAAAAGGGATATGCCAAGTCTTATGAAGTTTGGGAAAATGAAAAATTGGTTGGCGGGCTTTATGGAGTGGATTTAGGCCACGTTTTCTGTGGAGAAAGCATGTTCAGCCTCACCCCGAACGCATCCAAGTTTGCATTTATCAAGTTAGCGGAAGAACTGGCAAAAAAGAAATATAGAATGATAGATTGCCAGGTGTACACGAATCACTTGGAAAGTCTTGGTGCTGAGGAAATACCGAGGGCAAAATTCTTGGAAATCCTACAATCCTGAGCTACACTATCTTCAATATCTTACTCTGCCAAGGGTCCAAACTAAAATTATTCAATTTATTGGTATTGAGATTGGATTTGGCCAAAGTGTAGTTGTTTTCTTTTAAATCCGCGTTAAAGGTTTGGGGCGCATCACTAAAATTATGCAGTACCAGAAAATCCCCATCTGCATCCCAGCGGCGATACACATATAACTGCCCATGATTTTCATCCAAACAAGCATAGTTTCCATAAACTAGAGCGGGATTGGCCTTTCTAAAGGCAATCATTTCACGGTAATAATTTAAAATGGAGTTTGGGTCTTGTTCTTGTTTTGCCACATTGATGTGAGTATAATTCGGATTTACCTTTAACCAAGGTTCTCCTTTGGAAAAGCCGGCATTTTTATCGTCATTCCATTGTACAGGTGTTCTGGCATTGTCCCTACTTTGGGAATGAACTATGGATAGAAATGCATCCATATCTTCACCCTGCTGTTCGGCTTCTTTCCAAGCATTAAGGGTCTCTACATCATTATAATCCGAAATACTGTCAAAGGCAACATTGGTCATACCGATCTCATCCCCTTGATACACATAAACGGTACCTCGAAGCGTAAGTAAAAGGGTTGCCAAAAGTTTAGCTGAAGCTTGATGGTACCGGCCATCATCCCCAAAACGTGAGACCATGCGCGAAAAGTCGTGATTGCCCAGAAAAATGCTTCCCCAGCCTTTATCCTTTAGGACATCGTCCCAATTTGTAAAGACTTGTTTAAAATCATTTAAGGTAAAAGGTTGGGGATCGTACTTGCCACCAATTCCACAATCGATGAACATGTGGTCAAAATGAAACACCATATCCAATTCCTTTCTTTCCTCGCCTACATATAAAGGGCCATTTTTTAAATCGATTCCAGGACCTTCACCAACAGTCATGATGTCGTATTTTGAGAGAACTTCTTGGTTCATCTCTTTGAGATAGTCATGAATTTTGGGCCCATTGGCATAGTCGTGTACAATGGTATCCTGGAACTTCTCATATTTGGTATTGGGAAGGCCTTCGGGTTTTGAAATCAGGGAAATTACATCCATACGAAAACCATCAACCCCTTTTTCGAACCAATATTCGACAACGTCAAAAATTTCTCTTCTCACTTTGGGGTTTTCCCAGTTGAGGTCGGGTTGCTTTTTGGTGAAATAGTGTAGGTAATATTGCTGGGTAGCTTCATCATATTCCCAAGCACTTCCACTGAAGAAAGAAGTCCAATTGTTGGGCGGCCCACCATTTTTTCCATCTTTCCAAATATAGTAATCCCTAAAGGGATTGTCTTTTGATTTTTTGGCTTCTTGAAACCAAGCATGTTCATCAGAGGTATGGTTAGCCACTAGGTCCATGACCAATTTAAGCCCCTTTTTATGCATTTGTTCCAAAAGTTCGTCAAAGGCATTTTGACCTCCAAAATCCTCAGAAATTTTACGATAATGGCTTATGTCGTAACCATTATCATCATTTGGAGATTCATAAACCGGACAAAGCCAAATCACATCAACCCCAAGAGATTTAATATAATCCAGCTTTTCGAGGATTCCCCAAATATCTCCTACGCCATTTCCCGTAGTATCCCTAAACGAACGCGGGTATACCTGATACACCACGCTCTCTTTCCACCATTTTTTTTTCATCAAGTTGTCCTGGCTTATTAAGAGAAGACAAAATATGTGCTAATTACCAAAATAGAAATGAAGGCACCAACGACAAAAGCATATTTCCAAGGGGTAATATCGATAACATCGGTACTTTCTTCTTTTGTCACTTCTTTTTTGGGTCTTATTTTACCGAAGAGTAGCATCACCAGAATGTTGAACACAAATAAAATGCCCATTACGTGAAGATAATGTGGATAGGCTTCAGCTTTTATTATGCTCAACTGTGAAACATCGGTTATACCTTGGGCCTGTGCAAGTGCAACGGCACTTTCCCTAAAATTGGGTTCCAAAATCAACAAGCTGATCAAGTAAAGAATCACTCCTCCAATCATCACCACCTTGGCACCCAAAGCAGGAACTCTTTTGGTCAAAATTCCTGTCATCACCACGGCCAAAATAGGAACACTCAAGCTTCCCAACGATTGTTGAATGTAACTGAACAGGCCGTCTGGAGCATTGGCAATAAAGGGAGCAATGATCATGGAAACGATTCCCAGTCCAAGGCCAAATCGTTTCCCTGCCTTTACCGTTTCCATATCTGTGGCTTCCTTGTTGAAGAAGAATTTATAAAGATCGAAACCAAACAAGGTTGCACTACTGTTCAGCAAACTATTGAAAGAACTTAGGACCGCTCCAAAAAGTACTGCTGCAAAGAAACCTGTTAATCCCGCAGGAAGCACCTTTGCAACCAAAGCAGGATAAGCTTGATCCGCATTTTCCAGCTGGCCATCAAAAACATGCCATGAAATAATACCTGGAACCACCACAATGATGGGGATGAGGAACTTAACAAAACCGGCAAGCAACATTCCTTTTTGTCCCTCTTTTAAACTTTTTGCACCAAAAACACGCTGCAAAATGGATTGATTGGTCCCCCAATAGTAAATTTGGGCAAGCATCATTCCGGTAAAAACAGTCCCGAAGGGGATTGAGGAGTCCACCGCACCTTTCATTACGAATTTATCCGGATTGGATTCCCAGAGTGTATCCAGTCCTTGTGAAAAACTTCCATCTCCAATAAGCATCAATCCAAAAACGGGTATTAACAGACCACCTACCAACAACCCGATGGCATTGATGAGATCGGATACAGCAACAGCCTTTAACCCACCAAAAATAGCGTACACCATACCTATTAAACCTATGGACCACACACAAATCCAAATCACGGTCCATGGTTCCATGCCCAGCACATTGGGCAGGTCGAACATGGTACTGAACGCCAGCGAACCAGAATAGAGTATAGTTGGTAAAAGCACCACACCATAGGCAAAAAGAAAAAGAATGGAGAGCAGTGCCTTGGTCTGTTTGTCAAATCGATTTTCTATAAATTCTGGAATTGTGGTAATCCCTTTTTTCATGTATTTGGGGAGCAAAAATATGGCGGTAAAAACCATCGCTATAGCCGCTAGGGTCTCCCATGCCATTACCATAAGTCCTTCAGAAAAGGCCTGCCCGTTCAACCCTACAATTTGTTCTGCTGAAAGGTTGGTCAACAGCAGTGACCCTGCAATAGTTACAGCGCCGAGGGAGCGCCCTCCCAAATAATATCCATCAGCTGATTTTTCATCGGTTTTACGGGTGGCATACCAGGCCACCACGGCAACAAATAGTGTGAATCCCGTGAAAGAAATAAGTGTAAGTACTCCCATGGTAGTGAATCAAGTTAGTTTGTGTTGATTTCAGCAAGATAGAGAAATTTCTATGTGTTTGTAAAAATATGGCTTGTAAGTTTGTGCTGGGGGGACCCATAAGCGTTGTTGACATCACGTGTAAAGTTGTAATGAAATAACTGAAAAACAAAACAGGAATTAACTATATAATTAAAAATCAAATACTTACAAAAAATAAGTTATATCGAGCCAATTATGGGAAAAAACAAAAAGGGCTAAACCTCATGATATCTAAAACAGGTTATTTCATGGTCGTTCACCATGCCCGTAGCCTGCATATGCGCATAGATGACGGTACTGCCCACAAATTTGAACCCTCGCTTTTTTAAGTCTTTGCTAATGACGTCTGAAAGAGTTGTCGTAGCCGGTGCATCCTTATAATTTTTCCATGTGTTCTTGATGGGTTTTCCATCCACAAAATCCCAAATGTAGTCACTAAAACTTCCAAATTCCTTTTGTGCTTCCATAAAGGCCTGGGCATTGGAAACTGTGGCGCGCACTTTTAGTTTATTTCTTATGATACCGGGATTCTGTAGCAATTCTGCAATCTTGTCTTCGTTGTAGTTGGCAATTTTTCTATAATCAAAATCGTCTAGGGCTTGCCGAAAGTTCTCTCGTTTTCTCAAAATGGTGATCCAGCTAAGTCCTGCTTGAAAGGTTTCCAAGATCAAGAATTCAAAAAGTGTGGCATCATCTTTTACAGGTACTCCCCATTCGAGATCATGGTATTCCTCGTATAGCGGGTCTCCCACACACCAACCACAGCGATGTTTTTCCATTTGTACTTCTTTTCACCAAAAATAAGCGAAAATCAGAACCATTGGATGATTACGAGATACAGGGGCATGCCAAGTGTGATGTTGAATGGGAAAGTGACGCCCAGGGCCATGGGCAGGTAAAGACTGGGATTGGCCTTGGGAGCTGCTATTCTCATGGCAGCGGGCACAGCGATGTAAGATGCACTGGCGGCCAATATGGCAAATAAAAATCGATTTCCTATACTTTCGGTGATATATTGGCTGAACCAAGCTACAAAGCATCCATTGATAATGGGTAACCCTATGGAAAATACCATGGCAAACCACCCTTTTTTCAGAAAATCGTTGAGTTTTTTACCGCTAGTTATGCCCATATCCAAAAGGAACACCGCCAAGAACCCCTTAAAAATATCGGTGGTGAAGGGTTTTATGCCTTCGGCCTGTTGGTCGTTAGCCAAAAAACCAATGGCCAAACTGCCCAAGATAAGCAGCACGCTACCGTTGGTAATGGAATGGTGCAAGACCTTAGAAAGTTTTCCTTTTTCTTTTTTGTCCTTTCGGAAAAGGTTCATCAAAAGTACTCCTATAATGATGGAAGGTGCTTCCATAAGGGCCATTACCGCCACCATGTGCCCGCCAAACTCAATCTGTTCCATTTCCAGAAACGAAATTGCGGTCACAAAAGTGACCGCACTTACCGATCCGTAGGCTGCTGCAATGGCCCCGGAATTTTCAACACTAAACTTACGCCTCAGAATAAAGTAGGCAAAAATGGGGACGGATATTGCAAGAAACACTCCAAAAAAAAGTGACCACACAATCTCCATGTTAAATTGGCTGTGGGACAACTCCAACCCTCCTTTGAACCCTATGGCAAAAAGCAAGTATAGGGAAATGAACTTTGATGAGTTTTGGGGAATTTCAAGATCACTCTTGACTTGTACCGCAAAAATCCCTAAAAAGAAAAATAATAAAGCAGGATTTGTGAGGTTGTCAATCAGCAGGTGCAGATCCATCCACTATTCTTCTAGGGTAATTTTAAGAATCCCATCGATGCGAAGTCTTTTTCCTTCTCCGCGAATGCTGTTAATGAAATCCTTGGCAATTCTCTTTTCTTTTTCAAGTTCTTTTATCCTTTCATCGGGAAATTTGGTATTGGCATTTTTGTCACCCTCGCACCAAGATAACCGTTGAAGCTTGTGGAAGTTGATTTTTTCATCAAGCAGCGCCTGGATTACATCATTGGCTTCCGAAGCGGTAAAAGTACCATCTACCAATTGTATTTTTTGTTTTGTGTCTATCATTGTTTCCATGATTATATGTTTTTGTTATGATCTTTTTACTTGACTTTTCCCCATAAGATGAATAAACATCAGCCCGAGAACAATGGCCATCGAAATAAGTAGCCAGCCAAAGAACAGATAGTTGTTCAGTGCGGACATCATCAGTATGATAGCGAACATGAAACCCATCAGGGTAAAATAAATAGGATAGTAACGCTCTGAATTTTTGGTTTTTTCCCTGGTTAGAGAAAATCTGGAATCTTGAGTTATTTTTTCAGCCATGATTAATATTTTATGCAAATCTCTGATAAATTATTTATATAATTTTATTTATATTTATTATGCTTTATATTATTAATATTTATGAATTATACTTTAAATCAACTTCGTATTTTCTTGAAAATTGTTGAAAAACAAAGCATTACCAAAGCATCTGAAGAACTTCACCTGACCCAGCCAGCGGTTTCTATTCAGCTGAAAAACTTTCAAAATCAATTCCCAATTCCTTTGACGGAGGTGGTGGGAAGGCAACTTTTTGTTACCGATTTTGGACAGGAAATTGCAGAAGCTGCTAGACGAATTTTAAAGGAAGTGGATGGTATCAACTACAAATTATTGGCATATCAGGGAGAGTTGGCGGGCAGGCTGAAGATTTCTGTCGTCTCTACGGGAAAGTACGTCATGCCTTATTTTCTTTCCAATTTCATGCGTGAAAACCCCGGAGTGGACTTGGTGATGGACGTTACCAATAAATCACGGGTAGTGGAAAGTCTGGAAGAAAACCAAGTGGATTTTGCCTTGGTGAGTGTTTTGCCCCAACACCTGAACTTGAACAAAGTGGGTTTGATGAAAAATATCTTGCATTTGGTGGGCAATCCCAAATACTTCAACAAAGTAAAATTGGGCAAGAGTTCATTTTCGAAGGATACGCCGTTGATCTTCCGGGAAAAGGGCTCGGCCACTAGGGCAGCCATGGAAACCTATCTCACCAAAAAAAATGTAACAGTGAGCAAGAAAATTGAGCTAACATCCAACGAGGCGGTAAAACAGGCCGTTATTGCAGGTTTGGGATGTTCTATAATGCCTTTGATAGGTGTCAATAATGAACTAAAAAAAGGGGATTTAAAAATAATCCCCTTGAAAGACCTTCCAGTTATCACCACATGGAACCTAGTATGGCTCCAAAACAAAAAACTATCACCCGTCGCTTTGGCCTTGTTAGATCATTTAAACGCGACCAAGGAGAAAGTCATCAAGGACAACTTTGCATGGGTTCAAGAATACTAGGTGTTCTGAGGTGATGGCATTTTAGGGGTTATTTTTATGGTGCTGTCTATTTGTAGGTTCCAACCGTTATTACGAGCTTCCAAAACCAACTTGGTCACCTCCTGTTTTGCAGCCTTTAGGGCATCAATACGCTTTTGGGAGTTCTCGGAATCAGCGTTTTTCACTTCTTTTAGGTTTAAAAGTCTAACCGAATGAAATTTTACCTTATAATTGAGAAGGGAAAGCAGAACCTCTGCGGATTCTGCTGGTTCAAATTCACCTTCTACCAAGCTAACTTCAAATTTGGGAGAAACATCTGACGGCTGGTCGTTTTGGGGCAGTGTTTTCGATTTACTGCCCCTGAGCCATTGAAAAAGCTTGTTTTCCATCGAAAAAGTATAGGTTTTCCGTCTTGATTACATCAAGATTGTTTGCAATTGCATTTTGCAGCAACTGTGGAATATCTGCCTTTGAAGGATGGACGTTATCTTCCAAAGCGATAAATCGACATCTCCAGTGGTCCGTGCAGAAAGTTTCCTCAAAGCCATTGGGCCAAACCTTGACCCCACGGTTAGTGATAACCTGCAGTTTTAAATCTTCAGTTTCAATTTGTTGCAGTTTGGAAGCTATTTCATCTGGATTTTCCCCCGACCAATCAACAAAAAGGTCAACGCCTCTCAACTGCTTATCCCGAGACTTTTTCCGCTCAGCCTTTGGAATACTTATTGGAGCACTGGTTTCATATTTTACTTTTTTGAGCGTTTCAGGTTCGTTGCCCAAATTGGCTATAACAGCATCCGCAAATTCTTGGGTGCCAACTTTTCTGTTGCTGACGGTTTCGTCATATACGTCATACGTATGGATGCCATCTTCCATGGTTTTTAGCCAAGCATTTTCAATTTTTTCAGCTATTTTGTTCTGTCCTAGGTGGTTGAGCATCATGACCGCGCCTTGAAGCAGACCTGAAGGGTTGGCTAGATTTTGACCGGCTCTTCGGGGTGCGGACCCATGAATGGCCTCGAACATGGCGCAGCTTTCACCGATGTTCGCGGAACCGGCCAAACCTACCGATCCTGTAATTTGGGCCGCTACATCAGATAGCACATCACCATAAAGATTGGGCATAACGATCACATCAAAGTTCTCTGGAGTATCAGCCAGTTTGGCAGCACCTATGTCCACAATCCAGTGTTCGTTTTCAATTTCGGGGTATTCAGGGGCTATTTCATCAAAAACTTGATGGAACAATCCATCAGTTTGTTTCATTATGTTGTCTTTAGTGAAACAGGTCACCTTTTTTCTGCCGTATCTTTTGGCATACTCAAAAGCATAACGGACAATTTTTTCACAGCCTGGTCTGCTGATGAGTTTAAGACACTGCACCACCTCATCGGTCTGCTGGTGCTCTATACCAGCGTAAAGGTCTTCTTCATTTTCTCTTATAATTACAACGTCCATTTTTGGATGCTTTGTCTTAACAAAGGGATGGATGCTACGACAAGGTCTTACATTGGCAAACAATCCCAAGGATTTACGCGTGGTTACATTAAGACTTTTGTAACCACCACCCTGTGGGGTGGTTATGGGAGCCTTTAAAAAAACCTTGTTCCGTCGTATTACTTCCCATGAATCTTTTGAAATACCAGAGGTGTTTCCTTGAAGATAAACACTTTCACCAACCTGTATTTCGTCAATTGCCAATTGTGCGCCCGCCGCTTTTAAAATTTTCAACGTGGCATCCATAATTTCGGGACCGATTCCGTCCCCTTTTGCTATTGTAATTCTATCCATAGTTTAAAATTTGGACAAAAATGAAATTAATTTTGCATATATTTTTATTTATATTAATTATCGATAACATTAAATAAAATTATATCAATCAGAAATAGATTGCGTTTGAATAGCATCATAGCCTTGACTTTGGGACGCTGATTCATGGCTCTAAGAAGCAGACTTTTAAGTGTTCAATAGGTTTTAGAAAAGCTGACTGTTCCTGAAAATTGTCAGGCACTTACTGAAGATTTTTGCTCAGAATAGCTCGTATTGTTGGTTTGTATCCATAAAAATCTTTGCCATCTTCACGGCGCAATACAACCTGAGTGGTTCCGTCCGGCATGGTTTCCATTTGATCAACGACCACCACGCTTCCATAAAGGTTTAAAGTCATGCCAAAACCAGATTTGGAGTTCAGCGAATTGTTCATGATCACAACTTGGGAGTTGGGAATTTCGAGCAGTAAGGTCTCATGCGCATCACCACGACTTTCTGAGAAATGTTCAACGGTCATTATCTGTTGCTGTTGAGAACTAACATTAAATATGACTAGCAACATGAAAATTGAAAGTGGGAGTATTCTTCTTTTCATAAGCCTAAAATTTTATATAACTTTAAATATAAGCATTAATCGCCCATCAAAAAGTAATGCTATTGTTAAAAAGTAGTTAAACTATTACTAATTGATAGTATTACTTTTATATTTGAATCTTGTAATAATTAATTGAATGGATATGGACCGATTGATGCAGTCTTTGCGAATAGGAATAAATGAAAAAATCTATGTAAAGGATCCAGAATCTTCCGATTTGGGTAAAAGGATCGTGGAGCAAAGCATCCTGATGATAAATGAAATGGGCTTTGAGAGTTTCACTTTCAGAAAGCTTGGTAACCGTATCGGCTCCAACGAAAGTTCCATTTATAGATATTTTGAGAACAAGCACAAGCTGTTGTTGTATCTTACCTCATGGTATTGGGGATGGTTGGAATATAAAATGGTCTTCGCCACCAATGGCATAGCCAACAAGGTTGAAAAGCTTAAAAAGGCCGTGGAGATTCTTACACAAACCGTAGAAAAAGATAACTCCTTCTCCCATATTGATGAGATAAAGCTCAATGAAATTGTAATCAATGAATATTCCAAGTCCTATCTCACCAAAGAGGTGGACCAAGAAAATAAGGAAGGTTATTTCGAAATCTATAAAAGACTGGTCCAACGCCTAAGTGAGATGATTGTGGATGTAGATGGGGAATACCCATATCCATCCAGTCTTGCAAGCTCTATATTGGAAGGTTCGCTGCATCAATATTTTTTGAAAGAGCATTTTCCCATGCTTACAAATTGTGACGACAAAGTTACCCCAACACAGTATATTGCAGACTTGGTTTCCAGAACCCTTAACACGGCATAAATGGCAAAAAATATACTTACCGCATGGCAACGCCTTATGGGATTGCTTGCCTTGGACAAGAAAGACATTTTACAAATATTTTACTACGCCATTTTCGCCGGCTTGGTAAACCTATCCCTGCCTTTGGGAATTCAGGCCATCATTAACCTGATTCAGGGTGCACAGGTTAGCACTTCATGGATTGTTTTGGTAATCTTTGTGACCCTGGGAGTTGCCTTTGTGGGAGGGCTTCAGTTGATGCAGATACGCATCATTGAAAATGTACAGCAGAAGATATTTACGAGGTCTTCCTTTGAGTTCGCCTATCGTTTTCCAAAAATCAAGATGAGCCAATTGCGAAACTATTATCCGCCCGAGTTGGCCAACCGTTTTTTTGATACCTTGACCATTCAGAAGGGGCTCTCAAAGATTTTGATAGACTTTCCGGCAGCGCTCTTGCAAATTATTTTCGGACTGTTGCTTTTATCCTTCTATCACCCATTTTTCATCATCTACGGGCTGTTGTTGCTCTTATTGATTTATGTCGTCTTTAAGTTTACCGCCCAAAGAGGACTGGAAACAAGCTTGGAAGAGTCTAAAAACAAATATAAAGTGGCCCATTGGATTCAGGAGGTGGCAAGGTCGATTGTAAGTTTTAAATTATCGGGAAAAACATCCCATGCCATTGATAAGAACGATACCTTGGTGGCGGACTATTTAGATGCCAGGGAAAGCCACTTTAAAGTTTTGGTGCTCCAATTCATCCAAATGATAGGGTTCAAGGTATTGGTCACTGCAGGATTATTGCTTATAGGTGGACTTTTGGTACTGAATCAAGAAATGAACATCGGTCAGTTCGTTGCGGCAGAGATCATCATACTTTTGGTTATCAGCTCCGTTGAAAAATTAATACTCGGATTGGAAACCTTTTACGATTTGCTCACTTCCCTTGAAAAGTTGGGTCAGGTCGTTGATAAAGAACTAGAGCCACAGGAAGGAGAAAAGCCATTTGCAGAGGACCAAGGATTCACGGTGGAACTTAAAGACGTGGTTTATAATGTTCCGGACAGGGAAAAAAGAATAATTGATAACGTTTCCTTGACCATAACGCCGACCTGTGTTATTCTGTTGAATGGCCCAAGTGGTTCAGGAAAATCCACCCTGCTTAGGCTTATTGCGGGCATATTGGAGCCCGACAGCGGAAAAGTATTTGTAAACAATGTAGCATTACAGGGATTAAATCTGAATTATTATCGGGCTCATTTAGGTCAGTCCTTAACAGAAGAATCACCTTTTGAGGGGACCATTTTAGACAACATTACCTTTGGCAACAAAAACATATCCAAAGAAGATATATACTGGGCTTTGGAGAATACCGGATTGACACAATTTGTAAAAGAACAACCACAAGGACTCAACACCATGTTGTATCCTGAGGGGAAACAAATACCCTACACCATTGCCAAGAAAATAGTATTGGCAAGAAGTGTGGTCAACAGACCAAAAATGTTGATTTTAAAAGATCCGTTGGATCAATTTGGAGAGAAGGAATCAGAAAGAATCATCAAGTTCCTTACCGACCCGGCCAATGGTTGGGCCCTGGTAATCGTGAGCGACAATCCAAAATGGGAGCAACGCTGCAGCAGGATTATTACCATGGAAGATGGAAGATTGATAAACGAAAGATAAAAGACCATGCTCAACATAACAGATAATAAGTTAAACCAAAAGGTGGACATTACCGGATACAAAGCGGGCCAGAAAGTATTTCATGCACGCCACTATAAGCACTTTAACCGATTTCTGGCGGCTTTTTCCATTATCATGCTCATTGTCCTTTTCTTACCTTGGACCCAGACTATCTCTGGAAAAGGATACCTGACCACCTTGACACCGGACCAAAGGCCACAAACCATACAGTCCCCCATTCCAGGACGTATAGAGAAGTGGTATGTACGCGAAGGTGACTTTGTAGAGAAAGGAGATACCATACTGCACATTTCCGAGGTAAAAAGTGAATACTTCGACCCCAATTTGGTGCAACGAACCGGACAGCAGATTAAAGCAAAGTCTATGGCCGTAAACTCATATCAGGGAAAGGTAAAAGCACTGGAAATGCAAATAGGAGCACTCACTAGGGAGCGTGGATTGAAATTGGAGCAGGCCAAGAACAAGCTCATGCAATCAAAGCTTAAAGTGGAGAGCGATAGTATTGATCTTGAGGCCGCAAACACAAATATAACCATTGCCCAGAGGCAGTATGACCGTGTGGTTCAGTTGGAAAAGGAAGGTCTTAAGGCTGTGACCGATGTGGAAGAAAAAAGGTTGAAACTACAGGAGACCCAAGCAAAGCTGATTTCTCAGCAGAACAAGTTGTTGGCCAGCAAGAATGAGGTAATTAATGCCAGGGTAGAAATCAACCGAGTGCAGGCGGAATACACGGACAAAATTTCAAAGGCACAGAGCGAAATGTTCACAGCCCAATCCAACCAGTTCGATTCGGAGGCCCAAGTGACCAAGTTGGAAAATGAATATACTAACTATGAAATGAGGAACAATTTGATGTACATACGTGCACCTCAGAGTGGTTTCATTAACAAGGCCATTCAATCGGGTTTAGGAGAAACCTTTAAAGAAGGAGATCGACTTGTGGGGATAATGCCATCCAAATATGACATGGCGGTGGAAACCTTTGTGGAGCCTATCGACCTACCTCTGGTGCACATAGGCGAAGAGGTTCGAATCCAGTTTGATGGATGGCCCGCGATTATTTTCAGTGGTTGGCCCAATGTATCCTACGGTACTTTTGGCGGAAAAGTGGTGGCCATAGAAACGTTCATAAGTGATAACGGTAAATATCGTATACTTTTGGCCCCAAACGAGGAAGAGGCTCCTTGGCCGAAAGACTTGAGAGTGGGCTCTGGGGCAAATACCATGGCCTTGTTGGAAGATGTGCCCATTTGGTTCGAATTGTGGCGACAGCTTAATGGCTTCCCACCCAATTATTATCAACCCGAAAACACGACAGCCGATGTCAAAAAGAAGTAGAAGAATACTTTCCTTGTACATTCTATTTTTCACGGTGTCTCTCCAGCTTTCTGCTCAGCAGGACACGTTGGTGCTCACCTTTAAGGAGTATTTGGGCTATGTGAAAAAGTATCACCCCGTTGCCAAGCAGGCCCAATTGACCATTGCGGTAGGCCAGGCCAATCTTATGCGGGCTAGGGGAGGCTTTGACCCAAAGGTAGAGGTGGACTATGAGCGAAAAGAATTTAAAGGCACGGAATATTGGGATAGATTGAATACCACATTCAAAATACCCACCTGGTTTGGTATCGAACTCAAAGGTAACCTGGAACAAAACGAAGGAACCTTTATAAATCCCGATGAGACCGTTCCGGTAGATGGACTTTACAGTGCAGGGGTGTCCATGTCGCTGGCTCAAGGATTTTGGATAAACGAAAGAATGGCCACCTTACGTAAGGCCAAGTTTTTTAGGGAGCAATCCAAGGCTGACCAAGATTTGCTTGTAAACAAAGTGCTCTACAATGCCTCACTTGCCTATTTTGACTGGTTAAGAGCCTATCGTGATGCGGAGGTATACCAAGACTTCTTGCGGAATGCTGAAGTTCGGTTTCAGGGAGTCAAGAGTAGTGCTTTAGCTGGGGACATTGCCATTATTGATACGGTTGAGGCAAAAATAGCGGTACAGAACAGAGCGCTTGGCTTGGAACAAGCTAAGGTAAAGTTGATGAAAAAGTCTTTGGCACTCTCTAACTTTCTATGGATCAATGATGTTCCTGTTGAATTACAGGAAAATGTGATTCCCAATTTGGAATCAGAGGGAGAAATAGATACCACACTGGAAATAATGGGTAAGCCATTGGACAGCTTTACATTGGAAAACCACCCGAAAATAAGGTCCTTGGAATTTAAGATTGATGGTCTGGTTGTCGACAGACGATTAAAGGCCAACAAACTCCTTCCCAAATTGGATGTGGAGTATAATTTTTTGACTGAGACCCCCGAATTGGCCAATTCTTTGGTCACTGACAACTTTAAAGGAGGCTTGACCTTTCGTTTTCCCTTGTTCTTGAGAAAGGAAAGGGGTGATCTTAAATTGGCAAAGTTCAAATTGCGGGATGCGGAATACGAACGAGATAATGCCCAGGTTGAAATACAGAACAAAGTAATCGCCATTTATCGGGAGTTGGATTCTTACACTATCCAAAACATGTTGATAGCCAATATCGTAAGGGATTATGGCACCTTATTACAGGCCGAGGAAAGGAAGTTCAGTTTTGGAGAAAGCTCCCTATTCTTGATAAATTCCAGGGAAAGCAAGCTTATCGACGCCTTTTTAAAGAGGAACGAGATGCAAAACAAATTTTTTGAGGCCAAGGCACAACTTTTTAGAAGCTTGGCAATAAATCCGCAAAACCTATAGACCATGCTACAAAAACTAAAAAAAGGTAAGAGGTCTGTATCATCAAAATTAATCCTTAAGGACACAGGTTTTATAATTTTGGGAATAGGTTCGGCTGCTTTTGGCTTAGAAAGCTTTTTGCTGCCAAATCGATTTATTGATGGTGGGGCCACAGGGGTATCCCTACTTATAACTGAAATTTTGGGATGGCCGCTTTGGTTATTGATCATTCTGGTCAACCTTCCCTTTTTGGTTTTGGGTTACCAAACCATAGGTCGGTCGTTTACCATAAAGGCCATTTTGGCCATACTGGGCCTGGCCGCTACCCTGGCATTGGTGACTTTTCCAGAAGTAACGCAGGATAAACTGTTGGTAGCCGTATTTGGTGGCTTCTTTTTGGGTGCAGGTATTGGTCTTTCCATTCGGGGAGGTAGTGTATTGGATGGTACAGAGGTACTAGCCATTTTTTTGAGCAGAAAGTTTTCTTTAAAGATTGGGGATGTCATCATTTTGATAAACGTTGTCATATTTCTAGCAGCAGCCTATCTTCTTTCCATAGAAGCTGCACTTTATTCCATGCTCACCTATTTATCGGCCTCGAGAACACTGGATTTTGTCATAGATGGTATAGAGGAGTACACCGGAGTTACCATTATTTCAAAAAGCAGTGATGAGATCCGTCACATGATTTCTGAAGAAATGGGTAGGGGTTTGACAATATACAAGGCCAAGGGAGGTTATGGCAAGGATGGAATCCATAACGAATACGATGTAATTTATACGGTGATTACTAGACTGGAAATACGAAAACTTAATATTGAAGTCAACAAAATAGACCCCAAAGCCTTCGTAGTCATGAACAGCATCAACGACACCCGAGGGGGAATGGTAAAGAAACGGTTTATGGACAAACCCGCTTCATGAACAAATCATAATGCTCCAGATGACTTACCAAGCTGTAAGGATTCCATTGAAGATGCAACAAAGAAGGCACAAAGTTATAACACCCCATTTCAAAATATTAATTGAGTTATGGAATTATTAAAGGGTAAAACTATGGCCAGTAAACAAGAACTTGTACAAAATGCAACCAAACGAAGTATGGTGTATAAGGAATATAAAAAGCTGGTTCAAAGGTTGGCAGAAGAATCAAAAACTACGGGATTTGTTCAATCCGAAGCTAATATCAACTACACCCAACTCAATAATCGTCGCATGGGCAGATGGGACAAAACGTTAAAGATTTCCAATGAAACAGCGAAAAAAATCACCAAAATAGATTCCAAGCTTTTATTCCTTGTTCTTACTGAAAGTTGGTGTGGTGATGCTGCCCCAAGTTTGCCTGTCATGAATAAAATAGCTGAGCTAAACCCCAATATTGAGTTGAAAGTTGTACTTAGGGATGAAAATCTGGAATTAATGGATGCTTTTCTGACCCGGGGTGCTAGGTCGATACCAAAACTCATTATCCTCGACAAGGAAAAGGAAAAAATATTGGGAGAATGGGGTCCTAGGCCAAGTATAGCCACTCAAATGGCAGCGGAGTATAAACAAAAACATGGAAAGTTATCTCCAGAATTCAAGAAGGACCTTCAAGTGTGGTACAATAAGGATAAGGGAAAAAATATTCTAGAAGACCTGGTGGCTTTACTTACTTTGAAATAAATAGGTAATGGTACCAATTTGAGAAGCCTTTGAATCGCTGCTGAAACGTGCCTTTAGCGCATAGGCAATGGCATTGTCCACCAAACAACCATTACTGGTACCCGAACTTTTATCGTTAAAATCCGCTTCCGTGACAAATCCGTTGGAATCCACCTTAATATTGATAACAACTTTGCCTCCCTCAATACAGGTATAGATTGGGGGCGGTAAGTGGTAGGCGTTTCTGTCTATCAAAGAATAGGAAATAGAGGTACGCCTATCTTTTAAATAGTCGGTGAATTCTTCCTTTTGAGCTTCACGATCCCCCAACTGTTGTTTTCTCTCATCACGTTGGGCCGCCAATTGTTTCAGCTGTTCCGAGAAGTCAGAATCTCCTGAAGGTTCCCCATCTTCGCTGTTCAATTCCCTTTCTTCCATCAGTTCCTCCAGGGTTTTCAGCGGTTCGGGATTACCAATGGTGGGCTTGGCAGTTTCGTTAAGGGCCATATGGCTTTTAATGGGGTCGTTTTGGGCCAGTTCTTCCAAACGCTTTTCTTCTTCCTCCAACAATTTCTGGATGTCCTCATCGGCCAGACTCATTTCAATAACATATTCATCCTCCTTAATGCCACCCAAGTGAATGTTAAACAATAACAAAACAACGATGGACATGGAGAAGAAGGTTATTATGAATGATAACTGACTTCTGTTGAGGTTCATGGTTCTAGTATAACCGTTTTTTTACCAAAATATTTTATTTTATCGGCACCCACAATTCATTTTTGTAGAGCAATTTAACGTTTTTCAAGAGAGGTTTTCCCTGAAAACATGGGGAGTGCTAGCATTATTTACGTTGAAATCGCCTATTTTGGTTCTTCGCAAGGACGATAAATGGGCTCCTGAGCCTAAGGCCTTTCCAAAATCATGGGCCAAGGAACGGATGTAGGTTCCCTTGCTGCAAACTACCCTAAAATCTACCTCAGGAAGTTCAATACGGGTAATTTCAAACTCAAATATTTCTATTTGGCGAGGTTTTACTTCCACTTGTTTTCCTGCTCTGGCCAGTTCATACAATCGTTTTCCATCTTTCTTCAATGCAGAAAATATGGGCGGAATTTGCTCAATTATTCCTATGAATTGGCTAGTAGTACTTATTATCTTTTCATCTGTCAAATGTTCTATAGGATAGGTTTGGTCCACCTCAGTTTCCAAATCATAGGAGGGTGTGGAGGCACCTAAAGTGAATGTTCCGGTATATTCCTTTACCTGCCCTTGAAATTCTGGGATTTTTTTTGTGAATTTCCCTGTACAGATAATTAAAAGCCCCGTAGCAAGAGGATCCAAAGTTCCGGCATGTCCAATTTTTATTTTCTTAAGCCCAAACTTCTTGCGGATGGCCCATTTTAAGGCATTCACCGCTTGAAAGGAGCTCCATTCCAAGGGTTTGTCGATCAAGAGAATTTGACCGTTTAAAAAGTCGTCTTTGGTTTTAGGTGTGGTCATCGTTTCATGGACACATTTTATTTGAAAACCTTATTCATTACCAAATTGACATAGGTATTGGTTTCCATTGGAAAATCAACTTTACCCAACAATTTATAACCATGTTTTTCATAGAATTTTATCGCTTTCAAATTATTTTCCCAGACCTCTAGATTTAGCTCTTTATATCCTTTGAGCCTAGTTATTTCCTCTACTTTTTGCATGAGATGGCCCGCTACACCTGTTCGATGAAACCTTTCAAGAACATATAATTTCCCCAATTCCGGTGTAGCAATCTTTCTAATCGGACACTCACTATTATAAATAATTTCAGCTATGCCGATTGGGTTGCCATTGCAATGGCAGACTAATAAATTATCAGGGTTTTCTTTTATTTTTTCTTCAATTTTTTCTTTGGAAAATTTTTCTTCGATAAAGTTGGCAAATTCAAAAGTTATCCCCTCAATGGCATAAGCTTGAATATAGACTGTTTTTAGAAGGATAGAAATTCTCAGTGAGTCGCTAAGTCTGGCTTTGTCTAAGCTAAGGTTGTCCATACTTAATAATTATCCCCAAATGCTCCAAGCTATGGCAATTAGTCCAACGATAAGGCAATAGATTGCAAAATAGCTAAGCTTGCTCTGGCGAACCAATTTTATCATCCAGGTACAGGCAGCGAGACCAGCAGTAAACGCAGCCAAAAAGCCAGCTCCCATTGCTATAGCTTGTTCCCCGACAAAATTTACTTCACCTCCCAAAAGGTCCTTGGCCATTTTCCCAAGAATCAATGGCACCACCATCAAGAAAGAAAACCGTGCTGATTTGGTCTTGTCCACCCCCAAAAGAACGGCAGCAGAAATAGTAGCACCACTGCGTGAGATACCCGGCAATATGGCAACGGCCTGCGCCAAACCAATTATAAAGGCACCGTTGTAAGAGACCCCTTTGTCCGTTGTCTTTGACAAATCGGCCAAATAGAGTAAAACGGCGGTGATGATGAGCATAATGCCCACGATAATAATGGCGCCATCAAAAAAGACCTCCAAAAAATCTTCCAGAAAAAAGCCAACCAAGGCCGCGGGAATCATAGAGATGACAATTTTGAGCGAAAATTGGGTTTCTTCATTCCATGAGAACTGAAAAAGTCCTCTAAAAATTTCCGCCACATCTTTTCGAAAAACAATTAGTGTGCTCAAAGCGGTGGCAAAGTGGAGTACTACTGTAAACAACAGACTCTCTTCAGGGAGTGCCTGTGCACCCAAAATGGCTTTGCCCAACTCCAAGTGACCACTGGAGGATACAGGCAAAAACTCGGTCAACCCCTGGATGATTCCAAGGATGATAGCATCAATGATGTCCAAACTATTTTTTGTTTTTGTTCGGGTTCAACAAAATGGCATAGACTTGAATCCCCAAGCCTATCAATACCAATGTAGGGGCCAATCGAATTCTCCTAAAATTGTAGATGTCGGGATTGAATACATTGGGGTCGTCACTGCCACCGCCGCTCATCAATATGAATCCCAAGACAATAAAGGCCAAACCTATGAAAAGGAAAATGTAGTTCTTCCTTTGAAAGGTAAATTCCACCTTAGGTTTTTGGACTTGCTTATTTTTCTTGCTCATGCCGCAAAGTTAATAATAAAGATCGTCGGTCCTTAAATTTAGGAATCGTTGCGTGGCAAAATGGGTGCTTGCCCATGATATGATGACGCCAAGACCAAATACTACAACAAACAGGGCAATGAGCAACAAATAGTCTTGAAAGAGTTGCAATTCCGGAAAGTTTTGATCTACATAATACAGCAAAACGCCTAAGGCGATAAGGGCGAGCCCGGCGCCCAACATGCCCAGTTTAATGTTGGTCCAAATAAAGGGTCTTCGGATAAACTTTTTGGTGGCGCCCACCATTTGCATGGTCTTGATGATAAATCGCTTGGAATAAATGGAAAGCCGAATGGAACTGTTTATCAACAGAACGGCAATAACAGTGAATATGGCACTCGCAATCAAAATCCAAAGACTGATTTTTTGAACGTTGTCACTGAGCAATTCAATGAGCGGTTCGTCATAACTGACTTCGTCCACATAGGTTTTTGAGGAAATGTTGTTGGCAATTTCCGCAACTTGGTCCGGGGAGACAAAATCGGCCTTTAAGTTCACATCTATGGAATTTTTTAGCGGATTGTAGCCCAAAAACTCCACAAAGTTTTCCCCAATATCCTCACTGTACTGTTCTGCAGCGTCCTCTTTGGAAATATATTCGGCCGACTTGGTATATTCGGCCAAAACGAGACTTTTTTGCAACTGATCGATTTCCACCGGTTTGGCGTTGTCCTTTAAATAGACTGAAATGGTGATTTGCTCCTTAAAATGATCGGCCAATTTTTTGGTGTTGAGAACCAAAAGCCCTAAAACACCCAACAAGAACAGCACAAGTGCGATGCTCAAAACCACAGAAAAGTAGGAGGAAATCAACTTTCTACGTTGATATCGTTCAATATATTGACTCATATAGTGGAATCAGTATGTAAAAATAGAAAAGTAAATTGTATTTAGGGGATTAAAGCTATTTTTGCACTCGAAAATGAAAGTGAATAGCATGAACTACGATTTCCGTAAGATTGAAGCCAAGTGGCAGGAATATTGGGCAAAGCACGAAACCTTTAAGGCGTCCAACAATTCTGACAAACCGAAATTTTATGCACTGTCCATGTTTCCTTATCCTTCAGGGGCAGGCTTGCATGTGGGTCACCCGCTGGGCTACATTGCCACGGACATCTATTCACGCTACAAAAGGCACAAAGGATTCAATGTGCTGCACCCGATGGGCTACGACTCCTTTGGATTACCCGCGGAGCAATATGCCATCCAAACTGGACAACATCCGGCCATTACCACTGAAAACAACATCAAAAGGTATCGGGAGCAGTTGGACCAATTGGGTTTTTCCTTTGATTGGAGCCGTGAGGTACGAACTTCCAATCCCCAATACTACAAATGGACGCAATGGATTTTTATTCAATTGTTCAATTCATGGTACAATAAGAAATCTGACAAAGCGGAGGACATTGTTGATTTAGTTGCTCTATTTGAAAAAGAAGGCAATGTAATTGTTGAAGCAGTTTGTGATGAGGATACTCCTATTTTCACTGCAGACGAATGGGCCAGTTTTTCAGAAAAGACCAAACAAGAAATTTTACTGAAATATAGATTGACGTATCTGGCGGATACCGAAGTTAACTGGTGTCCCGCATTGGGCACCGTATTGGCCAACGATGAAATCGTAAACGGCGTTTCGGAACGTGGCGGGCATCCTGTTATCCGAAAAAAAATGACCCAATGGAGCATGCGCATCACCGCTTATGCCCAACGCTTGCTGGATGGATTGGACAAAATCGATTGGCCACAGCCCTTGAAAGACTCCCAGACCAATTGGATCGGTCGCTCCGAAGGAGCGTCTGTGACTTTCAATGTCATTTCGAGCGATAGCGAGAAATCTCAAGACACCATTGAAGTCTTCACCACCCGCCCCGATACCATTTTCGGTGCAAGTTTCATGACCTTGGCCCCCGAACACGACTTGGTGCCAAAAATCACGACCGAGGCCCAAAAAGCAGAGGTGGAAGCCTATGTGGAGGCCACGGCAAAACGTTCTGAGCGCGACCGCATGGCAGATATCAAAACTATTTCCGGGGTTTTCACCGGAGCCTATGCAGAGCATCCGTTTACCAAGGAACCTGTTCCCATTTGGATTGGCGATTATGTCCTTGCCAGCTATGGAACCGGAGCGGTAATGGCCGTGCCGTGTGGGGATCAACGGGACTACGATTTTGCAAAGCATTACAACATTCCCATTCCCAACATTTTTGAGGGAGTGGATATCTCCGAAGAGGCTTTTGCCGATAAGGCCAATACCGTTATTGCCAATTCTGACTTTTTGAATGGACTTTCCTATAAAGAGGCCACCAAAAAAGTGATTGCGGAATTGGAAAGGATAGGCCATGGGCAAGGAAAAGTGAACTACCGATTGCGTGATGCCGTTTTTAGCCGTCAGCGGTATTGGGGGGAACCCTTTCCAGTCTATTATGCGGATGGGATGCCACAAATGATTGACGAGGAACACTTGCCGTTGGAACTTCCCGAAGTGGAAAAATACCTCCCCACCGAAACGGGCGAGCCGCCCTTGGGCAATGCTACGCACTGGGCCTGGGACCGCCTCAAGGCGGAAGTAGTCAGTAATGACCTCATTGATCATGTTAACGTGTTCCCACTGGAGTTGAACACCATGCCGGGTTGGGCGGGAAGCTCCCAATACTTTAATCGCTACATGGATCCACGGAACGATGAGGCTATTTTCTCCAAAGAGGCGATTGGCTATTGGCAGGATGTGGACCTATATATTGGCGGTAGCGAACACGCTACGGGCCACTTGTTGTATTCCCGTTTTTGGCAAAAGTTTATGTTCGACAAAGGCTATGTGCCCAAGGATGAGTATGCCCAAAAGTTGATCAACCAAGGGATGATTACGGGGTCTAGTGCTTTTGTATTTAGATTGTTATTAGAAGCTCGTCAAGCAGACTCAATATATGACAAAAAAGAAGTTGAAGATTTTTATTCTAAATTACTATCAGGGAACCCTGTTTTGGTATCTAAAAGAATAAGAAATCAATTGGTTCATACTCAAGACTCATTGCCCTTTGATAATTTAAAAATCCGATTAAAGGATTTGTTCTTCAAACTTGAAAATGAGGTTAAATCTAAATTTCCAGAGGCAGAGCTTGTTTCAATTGATTTTGACCGTCGAATCGGAGGCATAGTTCCTATTCATGCAGATGTTTCCTTAGTAAATGCTTCGGACGAACTGGATATCGAAGCCTTCAAGGAATGGCAACCCGAATATAAAGATGCCGAATTCATCCTTGAAGAAGGAAAATACATTGTCGGTCGCGAAATCGAAAAAATGTCCAAATCCAAATATAATGTCGTCAACCCCGATGCCATTTGTGAGGAGTATGGCGCCGATTCATTAAGACTCTACGAAATGTTCCTTGGGCCTTTGGAGCAATCCAAACCTTGGAACACGGCCGGGATAACCGGGGTGCATTCGTTTTTAAAGAAAATGTGGCGCCTTTATGAAACCATTGAGGACGTTGAGCCCAATAAGGATAATCTAAAAACACTGCATAAGACCATTAAAAAAGTGGAGGAAGATATCGAGAACTTCTCGTTCAACACTTCGGTAGCCACTTTTATGATCTGCGTCAATGAATTGACCGCCCAAAAATGTACCAGCAAGGCCATCTTGGAGCCTTTGGCCATTTTGATCTCACCTTACGCCCCCCATATTGCAGAAGAGCTTTGGGAGCTACTGGGTCATGCCGAATCCATCGCCGAGGCCCCATTTCCCAAATTCGAGGCTAACTATTTGGTGGAAAGCAGCAAGGAATACCCCATCTCCTTCAATGGAAAGCTTCGCTTTAAACTGGAACTCCCTTTGGATATGGGCAAGGATGCCATTGAGGCTGCGGTTATGGCCCATGAAAAGACCCAGGAGCAATTGCAAGGACGCACTCCCAAGAAGGTTATTGTGGTTCCCGGTAAAATCGTCAACATCGTAGGGTAAACAAGAAGAAATTCTTCTCGAATAATGTCATCTTGAGCGCAGCTGAAAGGTGACTGGTGTATACAAAACAATCATTTAAGTTTCTACCTTTAGAGCTTAAACGATTTTCCATGGACACTATTGAAATCCTTGGGTTGGTTGCCGCCAGCCTTACCACCTCTGCTTTTGTTCCCCAAGTATACAAGGCTTTAAAGCACAAATCCACTGCTGATGTTTCCCTGACCATGTACATTGTACTATTGGTTGGCCTAATTCTTTGGGTATTCTATGGGGTGTACCATAACAGTCTGAGCATCATATTGGCCAATGTGATCACGGGTATTTTGGCCTTGACCATGTTGATACTGAAATTGAAACACAAGTAAATCACATTAAAACCGAGGGGTCTGGTTAAAATATTTTATATTATTTTCATATTACCCCCTAATCTTATAGGGTATAATTTCAAAAACTTGTCTTTTTAATCATATAACCCCTACTTTTTATCGATTTTATTTCTTCATTTGTTTTTTTTATAACACTTTTGGGGTATTAACCATAAAACAATAACAAAATGGTCGTAGGGGTACCCAAAGAAATCAAAAACAATGAAAGTCGGGTTGGCATGACGCCAGCCGGGGTTTTCGAAATGGTAAAACACAATCATACCGTCTATGTGCAATCTGGAGCGGGTGTCGGCAGTGGTTTTTTTGATAAGGATTACCAAAAAGTGGGGGCTCAAATCTTGGATACCATGGCTGAGGTGTATGCCAAAAGCGATATGATTGTAAAAGTAAAGGAGCCGATCCGTGAAGAATACAACTTGATCAAAGAGGGTCAGATTGTATTCACCTATTTCCATTTTGCTTCCAGCGAAACCTTGACCCAAGCGATGATTGATAGCAAAGCCATTTGCATTGCCTATGAAACGGTAGAAAATGAAGACGGTTCGCTGCCCTTGCTTACACCCATGTCGGAAGTGGCTGGACGTATGGCCATTCAGCAAGGAGCAAAGTATTTGGAAAAACCGGTTAAGGGGAAAGGTGTGCTTTTGGGAGGAGTTCCCGGCGTATCTCCAGGCCGTGTTTTGGTACTTGGGGCCGGCACGGTCGGTGTTCAAGCTGCAAAAATGGCAGCCGGATTGGGCGCCCATGTAACGATTATGGATGTGAACATGAAAAAGCTACGCTATGTAAATGATATCATGCCCAATCACGTAGTAACGGAATTTTCCAATGAACTCAATATCAGAAAACACATCAAATCACACGACCTGATTATTGGGGGAGTACTTTTAAAAGGGGCAAAGGCACCCAACCTGATAACGCGGGACATGCTAAAGGAAATGCATCCCGGGACTGTAATTGTAGATGTTGCAGTGGATCAAGGAGGTTGTGTGGAGACCACCAAACCTACCACACATGAAGACCCCACTTATATTATTGATGATGTGGTGCATTACTGCGTCGCCAATATGCCAGGAGCAGTTCCTTATACCTCTACGGTAGCTTTGACAAATGTAACGCTGCCATATGCACTTAAGCTGGCCAATATGGGTTGGCGAAGTGCCTGTAACCTGGATAAGACGCTTGCCAAAGGATTGAACATCGTGGAAGGCGAAGTGGTTTATAAGGAAATTGTGGAAGCTTTTAAATGGGAGCCGGTTTTGGCCTAACATACATTTTGTCAGTAAACATTGCCCTGCCATATATTGGCGGGGTTTTTGCTTTATTATGGTATATTTATAGTTACAAAAAACAGAAACGTTATGATGACATATTATATATTGATTGGTGGAATTGCATTGATCAGTTGGCTGGTCAGCAGCAGACTAAAAAGCAAGTTCAAACAGTATTCCAAAGTGCACCTACGTAATGGAATGAGTGGGGCCGAGATTGCACAGAAGATGCTGGATGACCATGGAATCCGTGATGTGAAGGTTATTTCCACTGCGGGAATGTTGACGGATCACTACAACCCGAAGAACAAGACCGTAAATTTGAGTGAAGGGGTTTATAGCCAACGCAATGCGGCTGCGGCTGCAGTTGCCGCGCACGAATGTGGTCATGCCGTGCAACATGCACAGGCCTATGAGTGGTTGACCATGCGTTCCAAGCTTGTACCCGTGGTAAGTGTTACTTCAGGAATGTCCACATGGATTGTGTTTGGAGGTATTGCCCTTATGGCAGCTACCGGTGTGGCCGGCGGAATCGGATTTTACATCGCAGTCGCTGGGTTGGCTATGATGGGCATGGCCACCTTGTTCAGTTTTGTCACACTTCCGGTGGAATATGATGCCAGTAAAAGGGCTTTGGTATGGCTGAAACAAAAAAATATGGTGAGCCAACAGGAGTATGCAGGTGCCGAAGATGCCTTAAAATGGGCAGCAAGAACCTATTTGGTTGCCGCGCTGGGTGCACTCGCTTCCCTACTATATTGGGCCTTCCAAGTTTTTGGGGGACGCGATTAAGAAACGTCCATGAATAATAACAACCTGTTTGGGAACTCCTGAACAGGTTTTTTGTTGGTAGAGACAACAATAGTTTTTATGATGCTACAATTTTTGTAGTTTTGCTATTAAAATTGTAGCATATGATAATTCCTAAACCCGGATTACCAGTTAGAGGCTCCAAAACGGGCCAACCCATTATGGCCTTGCTCGATTTATTGGGTAGAAGCTGGGCCATGGGGATTGTATGGCATCTCTACAAGGGACCAAGTACCTTTCGAGAATTACAGGACTATTGCGAATCGATATCCCCGACCACCCTGAACACAAGACTTGGCGAACTCAATAAGTGTCATTTGGTGGAAAGATGCCTGGAAGGTTATGTGCTTACCGAATATGGTAGAGAGTTGTTCGAACTCTTGGAACCCATGGGGAGTTGGGCGCGACATCGTTGGGCAAAAAGTTTTGAAGAAAACGATAGGAAAAAATAGGACAATGAGATACATCAATAAACCGGCAGAGGATGAATATCCTGCCTATTCACATATCTATATGGATTTGTTGGAAGATGATGGCAAAGTGTTGGAGCATCTATGGCAAAATTTCTTGGCAATAAAGGAATATGTCTATGCCCTGCCAGAAGAAAAACTGGCGTACCGATACGCAAAAGATAAATGGACCATCAAGGAGATTTTGGTTCACTTGATTGATGATGAACGCATTTTTGCATACAGGGCGCTTCGCTATGCACGGAATGATGACACACCACTACATGGCTTTGATCAAGACAGCTATACAAGGTTTTCCCGAGCTAATCAGCGCAGTTTGGATAGTATTTTTGAAGAGTATGAATGGGTAAGAAAGTCCACGCTAGCCCTTTTTCAGTACTTGCCCGAGGAAAGTTTTACCAGGGGCGGTGAGGGAATTGATTATGATGGGAGTATTATAAATAGGAGAACAGTTCGGGGTTTGGCGTATCACATTGCAGGACACGAACTACGGCATTTTAATATCATCAAAGAGCGATATATAAACTAAAAAAGGGGCATTCGCCCCTTTTTAAATAAAAAGTCTCTTAGATGCTATTCTTCAATCCAGTTGCCAACTTGGTTATCAATCATCTGAAGTCCTACACCTTCAGTGCCCGTTACTTCAATCATATCCAAGATGTCACGGATGGTGTTTTCTTCTTCAACCTGCTCCAGCACAAACCAATCCAAAAAGCGTTCTGTGGCAACATCTCCAATTTCTCTTGCTTTTTTTACGATATTGTGGATTGCCTTGGTCACAGACACTTCATGTTCCAACGTGCTTTCAAAAACATCTACAATAGATGAATAATCATGATTGATGTTGGTTACTTCTGGGGAAACAGGGCTTCCTCCCGTATCTATCAAAAAGTTGAAAATTTTCATCATGTGTTGGCGTTCTTCCTCCGTTTGTTTGAAGAAAAACTTGGCACTTGTAAAAAAGCCGTTCTGCTCACACCAAGATGCCATTGCCAAATAAATTGCTGAGGCCTTGGCTTCCATTTTTATTTGCGCATTGAGCATATCCATGGACTCCACTTTTATGCTCATACTTTGTCGTGCTATATCTTTCATGGATTTATTTTTTATCAAATTGTTTAACAAAAATACGGAATTTCAAAACGTATAAAAAGTAATCCCTTAGTTTTAGGGTAGTTTAAGATAGGATAAAAATAAGAGAGCAACGGGCCGAGATTAAGCGGGCACCACATTTTTTGCTGCAGCAAGACCAAGGGCCACAAAACCTTGATCAATAAGTTCCTTTAAATCCAAAACTTCCAAGGTATTTAGGATGAATAGATGTTCTTTGTTACAAAGCATTAAAACTTCGAAACCATGTCGGTTCAAGTCGCTGTCAAAATGGTCTTCAATGGAAATATCAAACACTTTTTGCCTTAGTGAAAGTAGTTGGCACAAGGACATTCGGACCGTTTTTTGACCGAAATCCACATAAAAGCAGCGCTCTCCAACAGGCTGATAAAGGGAATAGTATTTTGAGCTATGAACTAACTTCACAAGACAAAAGTAAAGCTTATTTAGATTGAATACAAATATTAAATTTGTATTTGCCTATCAATCTGTTGATTCAAGGAGATAAAGGTTTCGGTCCGGGACACGCCTTCAATTTGTTGTATCTTTTTGTTCAAAACTTGCATAAGGTGTTCGTTATCCCTACATAAAACTTTTATGAGGATGGACCAATTACCAGTAGTGTAATGGCATTCCAATACCTCGGGAATCTTTTCCAACTCTTTTACCGCACTTGGATTGGCCATGGCCTTATCTAAAAATATGCCTATGTATGCCATTGTGGTATAGCCCAACACCCTGGGGTTTATAATGAATTTTGAGCCTGAAAGCAGCCCTGATTTTTCAAGTTTACGGAGCCTTTGGTGGATAGCAGCCCCCGAAATCCCAATGTTTCTGGCAATCTCTAAAATCGGTTTGCGCGCATCGGTCATCAGAAACCTGAGTATTTTTTTGTCTATGCCGTCAATTTTAACGGAATTGTTATTGTTTTTCATCAGATTCCTTCAATATGAAACCTAAAGATAACTAAAAGCCTTTGAATGTTATCCTCCTACATTATCCGGGTTGTATCCCAAATAGGGAACTTCGTACTCTTTAAATTCCATGCCATAGGTTTTTAATTCAGAGAGAATAGGATGATATACTTCAGCGCTTATGGGTATTTGGACCCCGGGTGTCTTTATTTTGCCGTTCAGTATTTGTAGTGTAGCTATGGCCACGGGAAGCCCTACAGTTTTGGACATGGCCGTAAAGGTTCGATTTTCGCCCAATACCACCATATTGGCATCAATCTGTTTCTTTTGACCGTTCATCTCAAAACCGAACTTATGGTACATAACGATCATGTCTTTTTCATCTTCCTGCAAGGTCCAGCTATCCTCTAAAATATACTGGAGCATTTGGGCGGGCGTCGCCTTTTTGAGTGGTATCTTTTTTGTACGATCAAAAATGTTCAAATCCAACAATTTGCCCCAACGAATATCATCTTGGTCGATTTTGAGATAGTGGCGCAGTTTAAGTTCCACCGAATCTGTTGGAGAATAGGGCAAAAACAGATTTACAAATTCCCGGTAGGACATACCTTCGGAATTTTCGATTACGTAGGTGTCATCGGTCATTCCCAAAATAACAAACATGTGCCAAGCTTTGGAAAATCCAACCCGTCGCATGGTTCCTCGGAAAAGGGTCAATGCTTCTTGAAGCCCGTAAGCTTCCCTATATTTTAAAGAATCTCTATTGGCATAGGCTTCGAAAGTGCCGTAACCTTCCACGTCCAAAAATTCAGTTCGTCTAAAAAGCTTTTGATACGGAATGTACTTATAGCTGCCTTCTTGGATGAACTTTGCCGCTCCGCCTTGACCCGCCAATACCACATTTCTTGGGTTCCACGTGAACTTGTAGTTCCACAAATTGGAATCGCTCTCTGGCGCCACCAAGCCTCCTGTAAAAGACTCAAAAAGGAGCATTTTGCCTCCCTTGTCCGTGATGCGGTCTATTACCTCCATGGCGCTCATATGATCGATACCAGGGTCGAGGCCGATTTCATTCATAAATACTAGACCTTTCTTTTTGGCCTCATCATTCAATGCTTCAATTTCTTTGCTTACATAAGATGCTGTGACCAGATGCTTCTCAAACTGGATACAATCCACGGCAATTTTGATATGCAATTTCGGAGGAAGCATCGAAACCACTATTGAGGCCTCTGCAATGGCCTTTTTTCGACTATCATCCTGAAAAATGTCCAGGGCAATTACCTTGCAATTGGGATGTGATGAAAATTGTGTTGGAATATTCTCTGGATGCAGATCTCCGATGGTCAAAAGCAACTGTTCTTCTTCGGATTTATTTAGAAGATAATCCAATAGATAGGAGGTTGATTTTCCAGCGCCAAGAACCAAAATCGTGCGGGCCATAGGTTTTAGTTACTTTTGTTTTAAACGGATACTAAAGTATCAAATTGTTATATTTTTAAAAAAATGAAGGGTTAAAGTTATGAACAAAACAATTTTATTGACTGGAGTAGTCTTTGGGCTTTTAGCTGTTGTTTTTGGAGCTTTTGGCGCCCATGGACTGGAAAAAATGGTGGAACCAGAGGCCATATCTACATTTGAGATAGGTGTACGCTACCAAATGTACCATGCCTTGTTTCTACTATTTATAGGATTATGGACAGGTTTGAAAGCAAATAAAAAGCGGATTGTCTATACTTTAATCGTCTTGGGCATTGCTCTGTTCTCCTTCAGTATTTATGGTCTTGCACTGAACAGTATTATCAAATTTGACTTTAGATCCATCGCTTTTTTGACCCCTATCGGAGGTGTTTTTTTGATTTTTGGCTGGTTTTTTACAGGATACTTCATTTTGACCCAAAAACGTATCAATTAAGCCTTTTGAATTGCCCTAAAAGCATTTATTTTTCTAGCTTTGCACCAAAATAAATAACAAAAAATGAAAGCTTATACACCGGCTTCGAAAACGATTTCGTTACAACCTTATGGAATACAGCACGAAAATGTGCGCTATCAACTTTCACCTGACGAATTGCATGACCTTACGATTGAAGAAGGAATGGGCAAAGAAGCTTTTTCGGGGGCATTGGCCGTAAGTACCGGCGAGTTTACAGGAAGGTCACCCATGGACCGCTTCATAGTCAAGGACAGTATCACCGAGGACAAAATTTGGTGGGGAAAAATCAACATCCCCTTCGAAAGTGAAAAGTTTGATAAATTATACGATAAGGTAATAGCGTACCTCAATGAAAAAGAACTCTACGTTCGGGATTGTTTTGCCTGCGCAGACCCAAATTACAAATTGAATATTAGGGTAGTAAACGAATACCCTTGGTCAAATATGTTCGCGTATAACATGTTTTTGAGGCCCACGGAGGATGAGCTGGAAGCCTTTGAACCCGAATGGACCGTAATCAACGCCCCAGGATTTAAGGCCGATGCTGAAATTGATGGAACCCGTCAGCATAATTTTGCCATTTTAAATTTCACCAAAAAGATTGCGCTAGTAGCTGGCACCGGATATACTGGGGAAATCAAAAAGGGAATTTTCTCCGCATTGAATTTTATTTTACCAGTGGACAAGAATGTTTTGCCCATGCACTGTTCGGCCAATATGGGCGAGGACGGCGATACCGCTTTGTTCTTTGGACTCTCCGGAACAGGAAAAACCACACTTTCCACCGATCCCAACCGTAAATTGATTGGAGATGATGAACACGGTTGGACAGCCAAGAACACCGTTTTTAATTTTGAGGGTGGATGCTACGCAAAAGTCATTGATCTCTCTGAGGAAAAAGAACCAGAAATATATGGTGCTATAAAGAAAGGGGCCATTCTTGAGAATGTGATCATGGATGAACGGGGTGTGGTCGATTACTCGGATACATCCATTACCCAAAATACAAGGGTTAGCTATCCCATTTATCACATTGAAAACATTCAGGAACCTTCCATTGGGGAGAACGTAAAAAATATTTTCTTTCTTACTGCAGATGCCTTTGGCGTTCTGCCCCCCATCTCCAAATTGACACCGTCGCAAGCGGCCTATCACTTCATTTCGGGCTATACGGCAAAGGTAGCAGGTACAGAGGCAGGTGTGATAGAACCACAACCATCTTTTTCTGCTTGTTTTGGAGCTCCCTTTATGCCGTTGCATCCGACAAAATATGCCGAAATGTTGAGCCGTAAAATGAAGGAATCTGGAGTGGACGTTTGGTTAATCAACACAGGGTGGACCGGTGGACCTTATGGCGTGGGCACTCGAATGAAATTAAAATACACAAGAGCCATGATCAGTGCGGCTTTAAATGGAGAGCTCGGACTTTATTCTTATGAAAATTACCATATCCATTCCGTATTTGGGGTGGCTCAACCCAGGGAATGTCCTGGGGTTCCCACAAAAGTGCTCAGTCCAAGGGCTACTTGGAACAACGATGAGGCGTATTATAAAACGGCATTCAAATTGAGCAACGCTTTTAGGGAAAACTTCAAAAAGTTTGAACCCTTTGCCAGTGAAGAAATACGGCGTGGAGGCCCACAGCGCTATGCCTTTTAAAAGAAAAAGCCCGGTTTTGCCGGGCTTTTTCTTTATCTAGTCTTTTTCAATTTATTTATTTACGCTGGTAATATACTTCTGCAACGCCATGGTCATCGAAGGTGTTTCAGGGGTCGGTGCCTGAATGTCGATACGCAGACCTGCATCTGTGGCAGCTTTTACCGTGCTGTTTCCAAAAACTGCGATACGGGTGTCCTTCTGTTCAAAATCCGGAAAATTTTTCAATAAGGATTCAATTCCGGAGGGGCTAAAAAACACTAGCACATCATAATAAACATTCCTTAAATCGGAAAGGTCGCTAATGACCGTTTTATAGAAGATCCCACGTTTCCAATCTATCTTCAAATCATCCAAAGCTTGGGGAACTGAAGGTTTAAGCGTGTCTGAAGATGGCAAAAGGAATTTTTCGTCCTTATACTTTTTGATAAGAGGGATTAAATCAGGGAACGTTCTCTTGCCCACATAAATCTTGCGCTTTCTGTAGACAACATATTTCTGTAGATAATAGGCAACTGCTTCCGACTGACAGAAATACTTCATGGTATCAGGCACCTTAAAACGCATTTCTTCAGCTATTCTGAAAAAATGGTCCACCGAATTTCTACTGGTGAGGACAATGGCCGAAAAGTTGTTCAAATCAATTTTTTGCTGCCTTACATTTTTGGCTTCAACCCCCTCCACGTGTATGAAGGGTCTAAAATCTACCTTTACCTTTTCTTTCTCAATCAATCGGGAGTAGGGAGAATTTTCGATTTTGGGTTCAGGTTGGGAAACCAAAATTGTTTTTACTTTCATAAGCTTTCAATCTTTTAGATAGCTTCCAATTACCACTAGGGGTGCAATTTCGAGTGTGCAAAGGTACAAAATAAAATAGAAAAAATTGGGCAGGAGTGTTTTTTGATGGTTCTTCAACAGCTTGGCAATTCCAATGCCATTAATAAAAACAATCAACAAGATTGTTCCATAAATTACGATTTTTGAGTCTTTTAGAATGTAGATTAGAAGTACATTCCCAGCACAAATAAGTAGGCCGCTATAGTTGAGATAGGAAAATTTGCTGAATATCAATTGCGATATAAGCTGCTGTGTATTGAAAACATAGGCTTTAATTCTTTGCAGGACAAACTTGCCCGTTTGAAAAAGAATCAAAAATCCCAGAATATAGAAGAAAGCACTCTTATCAGCACCAACAGGAGCATTCAACAGCACTTTTTGCGCCAAGAAAACAAAGAGCGACAAATTGATGAGCTGAAATGCGGTCAAAAGGATATGGAACACATTAAAAAATTGCCTTTTCCTATGGTCCAGGGATACATATTTGTCGTTGAAGGGCAGCACAATAAAATTCACAAAACGCGCCTGAAAAAGATACTTTCCAAGCGCTAGCAACAGCAGACTTAAAAAAACGGATAGCGTCATCCAATCCAAAGAAAAATTTGTGCGCTCTATCCAATTCATGGTGCTAAACTAATGGGTTTGCCATTTAGTCCGGGAGGAAGACCGTGTTCCGAAATACCTATCCTGAAATAACCGGGATTTTCCATTTTCGGCAAAGGCAATCTAAAATTAAAGAAAGCAGTGTCTTTTGGTTCCAAAAACTGCTGATATTGCTTTTTAGCTGTTACCTTCAATGGCAGTAATTCTTGAACCTGTTTATGCTTGTTGGAATAGGCCACTGAATATTTCAGAGCATCCAAAGCAATTGCAAAATCATACGGATTATACACTTTCAATATATTCTCTGAACCATTGTTAGTTTGTTCTACAATACATTTCAAGTTGCGGTAAGACTGAAAGTCATCCTTAATAAAACCATTAAAAACGGTACTGTCCAAATGCATGTACCTTAAATCTCCACCTTTCCGGTATTTAGTCACGTATACTACTTTTTTCCCCCGCACCCTTTCCTCTGAATTGTCAATGGAATACTGGTTTTTTCTATACATATAGTTGTTAAGTGAAATCGCGGGAATTCCCGTATAAAATTCATATTTCGGCGCCCGCCGATAGGAATTTTCAAAGATAATAGGTAGGTTTCCGGCCTTTGATTTGAGTTCGGCGACCCACTTTTTGTTGCCATGTGTTTCGTAGATGACAGGGGGAAACAAAGGTTGATAAATCAACCATGCCCTTGCGTACAAAAGCAACACCAGACTCACGAGACCAACCCGATACATCAATTTCCTGCTTTTGGCATTCTCAAGCAAATGATTAAAAGCTATAACAATCAAGGGAATGGAAATTACAATGGCCCACTGGGCCTGCACCCTTCTGTTGAAACTGGATATAAAAAAGAAAATCAGCACTCCATAGATCAAATAAACCATTGCCTTCGAGAACTGATCTTTCACTTTAAAACGAAACAACGATGCATAAACCCAGTAAAAAAGTAACCCAATAATCACTATGAGGTTAAGAAAATAACCCAACGTAAAACCTTCAAAGGAATAGGGCTGGTTGGGCCGCTCATATATGTGGAATTGAATGGAGATAAAATCATGCTGGCACAACCAAAAAAAGTGCGGCAAATAGCAAACCAATGCCAAAACCAAAGCCAACCAAGCTTTCTTTTGGGTGATGAGTTTAATATTGGAAACAAACACAAACAAAATCACCAAAACAGCATGGTATTTGCTATACATCAATGCCGCCATCACCAGTCCCAGCAACACGGTCACCCACAGCGAAGGATTTTGCAGGTATCGTTTGTACAGCAGTAAAAAGAGCGCCGTAAAGAATAGCAATGGAGTATCGGGCAATGTCAAAAAACCATAGGCGTTCATAAGTGTAAAGGAAAACACCAATAAGAAAAAATGGATGACATAGTCCTTCTTCTTGGGATTGTCGATCAGCAACCATAAAACAAAATAGGTCACTACCGAAAGCACGCAACTCATAAAACGCACCCCAAGCTCTCCATTAAAAAACCAACTACCGATCCAAATCAAGAACGCCACCATTGGAGGATGGTCAAAATAGCCCCAATCCAAATTTTGGGCGTAGTACCAATAATAGGCCTCATCGTAAATGAGTTCGGTAAAATGACTCTGAATCAGATTGAGGACAAAAAGCACAGCGGATAGAATGAGAAATAGCCGGGGAAATTTTTGGATCATCAATCTGGATTTACAATGGCCCAAAGTTACAAATATTGACCAACTGCGAATCAATCAAAATGTGCAAACCGGTTATACAACAAACCAGAAAACCGTATTTTTACGCTCTAATCTTGTGCGAATGGCAGACGGCTTGGTCATCATACCCACCTATAATGAGATAGAAAACATTGAGGCCATCATAAAAACGGTTTTCGACCTTAAAAAAGATTTTCACATCTTGATCGTGGATGATAATTCTCCCGATGGAACCGCAAATGTCGTAAAGAAGTTGCAAGAGCAATTTCCTGAAAGACTTTTTTTAGAGGTCCGAGAGGAAAAATCCGGTTTGGGAACTGCCTATATCCATGGTTTTAAATGGGCACTTAAAAGGGGCTATGACTACATTTTTGAAATGGATGCCGACTTTTCCCATCGACCTGCGGATTTAATACGCTTGCACCGTGCCTGTCTCAATGGTGCCGATGTGGCAGTGGGCTCCAGGTACAAAAAAGGAGTGAACGTGGTCAATTGGCCACTGTTCAGAATTTTACTGTCCTATGGCGCTTCATTCTATGTGAAGATCATCACAGGAATGAAAGTTCATGACCCGACGGCAGGCTTTGTTTGTTATAAGCGGGAAGTGCTGGAAAATATCAACTTGGATAATGTCCGATTTATCGGGTATGCTTTCCAAATTGAGATGAAATACAGAGCTTATCTAAAAAAATATAAGATAGAGGAGGTTTCCATCATTTTTACCGATAGGGTAAATGGAAAGTCCAAAATGAATTCAGCGATTATTAGGGAAGCCATTTTTGGAGTGATCGTCATGAAATTGAGAAGCATATTCTACAGAAAAAAATTTTGATGATGTCAAAAACCATATTGAAGAATGCTAAAGTGGTGAATGAAAATGCCATTTTTGAAACGGACGTGCTTTTGGAAAACGACTTCATAACCAGAATAGACGATAGCATTTCTGATGCCAACGCCGATGTAATAGAACTGAACGGGAACCTGCTCCTTCCTGGAATAATCGATGACCAAGTACATTTTAGAGAGCCAGGACTTACCCACAAGGGAACCATAGCTACTGAAAGTAGGGCCGCCATTGCTGGAGGCATCACCTCTTTTATGGAGCAGCCCAATACCAATCCACAAACCACCACGATTGCGAAACTGGAAGAAAAGTTTGCCATAGCTGCCAAAGATTCCTTTGCCAATTATTCTTTCAAATTTGGAGGCACCAACGACAATTTGGAAGAACTAAAGCGGCTTGATAAAAATACGTGCTCTGGAGTGAAATTGTTCTTAGGGTCTTCCACGGGAAATATGCTGGTTGATGATGAAGAGGTCTTGGAAAAAATATTCAAAAACACTGAAATGGTAATTTCGACCCATTGTGAGGATGAGACTACCATAAGGGCCAATTTGGCAAAATATCAAGAACAATATGGAGATGATATTCCTATTGAGCTCCATCCCATAATTCGAAGTGCTGAGGCGTGCTATCTTTCTTCTTCAAGAGCCATTGCCTTGGCAAAGAAAACTGGAGCAAGGCTACATGTTTTTCATGTGTCCACAGGACAGGAAACCAACCTGTTCATCAATACCATTCCTTTGGAACAAAAGAAAATAACGGCAGAAGTATGTATTCACCACCTTTGGTTTTCTGACGAAGATTATGAAAAAAAGGGCACCTTGATCAAATGGAACCCCGCAGTGAAGACCAAGGAGGACCGAGATCAACTTTGGAAGGCACTTTTGGATGATCGTATTGATGTGGTTGCCACAGATCATGCTCCGCACACTTTGGATGAGAAAAACAACCCCTATACAAAGGCTCCCTCAGGCGGACCTTTGGTTCAGCATGCCTTGCAGGCCATGTTGGAGAAAGAAACTGAAGGAAAAATAAGCTTGGAAAAATTGGTTGAAAAAATGTGTCATAATCCGGCCAAGCTCTTCGATTTGGACCGACGCGGCTTTATAAGGGAAGGGTACTACGCCGATTTGGTGCAGGTAGACCGTAATGCTCCAAACAAAGTGGAGAAGTCCAACATCCTATATAAATGTGGATGGTCGCCGTTTGAAGGAACCACTTTTGGTTCACAAGTTGTGCGAACTTTTGTGAATGGACATCTGGCTTATGATAGAGGGCGTTTTTCCGAAAAGAAGAATGCCAAAAGACTTACCTTCAACAGATAAAATATGAAAAAGTTTGTCCTTTTTTTTCTTTTACTGTCCATCGGAAGCTGTGCAGAAAAAGTCATGGAAAAGCCCGAAAATCTTATTCCTAAAGAAAAAATGGTGCTGATATTGCACGATTTGGCTATCCTGAATGCCGCCAAATCATCCTTTAAAAGTATGTTGGAGAAGAATGAAATTGAAACCATGGAATTTCTCTATGAAAAATATGGAATAGATAGTGTGCAGTTTTCGCAAAGTGACCTGTACTACGCGTCTGTTCCCTTGGAGTATCAGGCCATTTATGAAGAGGTAGATGCCCTATTGGAAAAAAAGAAAAAAGTATTGGAAGACTTCACCAAACAAAGAAATGATAGTATTAGAAAGATAAACCAAAAGACAAAGGACAGCTTACAGGCCAAAGATTCCGTACTACAGAAAACTACTTCCGACTCTTAAACCTCTCGCAACAAAAAGCAATAGCGTGGTCCAGATTCTCAAAATCAATGTTAAGGGTTGTTTTTAGCTTTTCACTGCTATACGTATCTTGACGATATAGTCCTTTCATCATGGTTTTGGTCAGCCTTCTTCTTTTTCCTCTAATATTACTGCGTAACCAGTCCCACCGCCAAAAAAGTTCCAATACCCAAAAAGGCACTTTTTTTGAGGGAGGATCTACCCCTAGCTTAGGGGCTATTTTTTGAAAAAGGGTTTTGTAACTCCAATTTTCACTGACAAGGATAAAGCGTTCCCTTTCCACATTGGATTCCATCAATGAAATCATCGATAACACAACATCGTTTACAGAGACAAAACCCGTTCCACCCGGAAGAAACGATTTCTTGCCTTTGGCAGCATACGTAAAAAAGGTGCCGCTCCCAGTTCTCCAAAACCCTGGGCCAATTACCACACCTGGATTCACGATTACAGCAGGCACACCTTCTTGTGTGCCACGCCAAACTTCCAGTTCAGCATTATGCTTGGTGAGCCCATATACAGAAACATTCCCATCGTGCCAAGGATTTTCCTCAGTAACCATTTTGCCTTTACTGCCATTACCAATGGCAGCAATGGAACTCACATAACAAAGTTTCTTTACTTGGTACTTGTTACATAAATTGACCACATTGGCCGTTCCCTCCACGTTGGCCTTTACCAACGACTTGTAATCTCGGGGGTCAAAAGAGATAAGGGCCGCGGAATGATATACGTGTTCTATCCCTTCAAACGCGCTGTCCAAACTAACAAGGTCAATAATATCTCCCTTGACCCACTCAATTTTATCAAAAGCTGTCGAAGGGTCATCGGAATAAAATCCAAAAACATGGAGTACTTTCTTCAGCGAGTCTTTGCTACGGTAAAGCGCTCTGACCTTTTTATGCTGGTTCACCAAATGGTACAACAAGTGGGAACCTATCAAACCTGTGCCGCCAGTAACTAAAATCATTTGATAAAAGTACCCATTTGTAGTTGATTTATTAAAGGATGTTCTAAGTTCATTTTATATTTGCAGCTATCCTAATTGATTACAATGGAGAAGAATTTTGTTCAAGAACTACAATGGAGGGGAATGGTGCACGATTTTATGCCAGGGGTTGAGGAGCATCTCATGGAAACTATGCGTGCTGCCTACGTGGGAATAGACCCAACAGCAGACTCCCTGCATATCGGACACTTGGTCAGTGTAATGATGTTGAGACATTTTCAATTGGCGGGACACAAGCCTTTTGCCCTAGTAGGAGGAGCAACAGGTATGATAGGTGACCCTTCAGGAAAGTCACAAGAACGTAATCTTTTGGATGAAAAAACATTACGACACAACCAAGAAGCGATTAAGGAGCAATTAAGTCGTTTTTTGGACTTTGACAGCAATGAACCCAATGCAGCCGTTTTGGTGAACAACTACGATTGGATGAAAGATTTTTCTTTTCTGGATTTCATCCGGGATGTAGGGAAACACATTACTGTGAACTATATGATGGCGAAAGATTCTGTAAAAAAAAGATTGATGTCCGATGCCAAGGAAGGCATGTCTTTCACAGAATTTACCTATCAATTGGTACAGGGATATGACTTTTTATATCTGTATCAACATCACGATTGTACCTTGCAAATGGGTGGAAGCGATCAATGGGGAAACATTACCACAGGAACGGAGCTTATTCGTAGAATTGGTGGAGGAAAAGGTTTTGCCCTTACATGCCCCTTAATCACCAAAGCCGATGGCACCAAGTTTGGCAAAACAGAGGGTGGAAATGTTTGGTTGGATGCGGAAAGAACCTCCCCGTATAAATTTTATCAGTATTGGTTGAATACTTCGGATGAAGATGCCGCAAAGTATATCAAGATTTTCACATTCATGGAACGTTCCGAGATTGAGGGTTTGATTGAAACACATAAAGAAGCTCCCCATGCAAGAGCATTGCAAAAAAGATTGGCGGAAGAGATTACGACTATGGTGCATTCCAAGGAAGATTTGGAAAATGCGATCAAGGCAAGTTCCATACTTTTTGGCAAATCGACTTCTTCAGATCTAAAACAGTTGGACGAGAAAACGTTTTTGGATGTTTTTGATGGAGTGCCCCAAGCCAAAATTTCAAAGTCAGAGTTGGATTCTGGACTGGACATGATTGCAGCATTGGCAGCCAAAACAGGTTTTTTGGGATCTAATGGAGAAGCCCGAAGGGAATTGAAGCAGAATTCCATCTCCGTGAACAAAGAAAAGGTCAAAGAGGATTATCGTATTACTACCGATGACTTGATTAACAACCGTTTTGTTTTATTGCAACGGGGCAAAAAAAATTATTTTGTGCTAGTAATGCAATAGGCCACGCAACGGATATTCCGAGGAACCATCCTAAAAGAGAATCCACCTCGCAAAAGATGAAGAAAACAATCTTGATGTTATGTGCTTTGGGCATTGTTGCGTGCAGTAGCAATGACAATAATGATATTGAACCCACTGGCGAAAAATGGGTCTTGAACAGCGTGGTCTGTTTTTGTTTCTTTGGGGATAATGTAGATTTTAGCACTCATACAATTCAATTTGACCGTACAAACAAAAACGTGGTCATAGAAAATGATGAAGTAATACAGTTCTTGGCACCAGAGGGTACATATCCATATACGGTTGATGGTTCGGTGATTACCATTTTAGAAAGGCAATACCGATACCAAGAAGATGGCGATTCTCTAATTTTGACCTTTGTGGATGAACCGCTAATAGCCGATGATGAGATTACCTACTTCTATTCCAGAAACTAAAGCGCCATTAAATTACATCCCCTTATATCTGAATGGTCAAAACGCCCCAAGACTTCAAAAGACCCATTCGAAAATGTTTTCCCTAAATCCTGGGTTGCAATAAAACTGCAGGAGTGGACATTGGCGAGATCAATAATATTAAGTCCACCAGTTTCCCCATACGATTTTGTAGAAAGTGGGTCTTCGGGGTCCCGCACAAGAACACGCATCCAAGGCGGGGCATGAAAAATTCCATCACCTTTGGAATAGGCTTGGGACAGTAGTTCTGTCATTCCATATTCCGAATGTACATGGGATGTGCTAAAGGCATTTTTTAAGATGGTGTGCAGCTCTTCGCGTATTAGTTCTTTTCTTCTCCCCTTCATTCCACCTGTTTCCATAACGGTGGTATGTTTTAGAGGTAGTGGAAACCGTTCAGCCAAGTCAAGTAAGGCAAAAGAAACACCAATTAACAGTGTTTTGGTCTGTTTTTTTTCCAACTGTATAAGTTTTTTGTTCAGAACCTTCAAATCATAAAGGTAGAAACCACTTTGCGAATGTTTTGAACGTTGCACCAAATCGTTGACCATATAAATCAAAGACGAACCTTGGCGTTCCAAATAGGAGGGCAGCAGGGCCAAGATGCAATAATCATCAACCGGACCGTAAAATCGTTCAAAACCTTTTCTAAAACTTTGTCCATACAGAGATAGATCCGCAATATAGTGTTTGCTTGTTCTGGTGCCCGATGTGCCACTACTTTCAAAAACGGCTTCGATTTCTTTGTCCGCTGAGGTTACTTTGTGCGTTTTGAAAAATTGGATGGGCAAAAATGGCACATCATCAATGCGGGAAACATTGGATGCCGATTTTCCCAAATAATTACAAAAGGTTTGATAAACGGAATTGTGACGGTATTGAAATTTAAAAATTTCCATAGCCAACTGATTGAATTCAGCGGCATTGGAAATTGAGAAAACATCTTGAATACGGTGCAGATCCATTTGGGCATAAAAGTACCCAAAAATAAAAAGCGCTTCGGGGAGAAACGCTTTTGCTAGATTGTTCTTTTACTTTACCACGAGTTTTCGGGTCATGGTCTTTTCCCGTTCGGTCACTTGAAGTACATAAACACCAGGAACCAGTCTAGAAATGTTCAACGTATTTGTTGAGATTCTTTCAGTAAGTACCACATCACCAAAAACATCAAATATTTTAATTTGTTTGCTTCCGTTGGTTTCGGTAGTTATGTAAACTTCCTCCCCATAGGCCGGATTCGGATACATTTTGAATCCTTCCAGTTCTTGCGTTTGTTGGGTGTTGACTGTAACCAGTTCTTGACCAAATGAGAATAGGGGTAAAGCCATAATAAGAATAAAGTAGAGTTTTCTCATATACTCCGATTTGGGATTATGCGGAATATAAAAGTATGTAAATCAATGGGGAAGGGCCATAAAATGTTGTGAAACGGCCTATTTTGTTGGGAAAGGGGTGAATTTTGATGTTTACTGGAGATAAAACAAGAGCAAAACTACTTGATAATAAGCTTTCTAGTAGCTACGCGATTGTTTTCAAAAACTCGCAGAATGTAGACTCCTTTGTCCAATTGTGAAAGATTCAACTCCCTGCCCAGAATGGTTGTTTTAAGCACTTGGGTCCCCAGTACATCAAATATAAAGATTTGTTTAGGGGCATTTTTTGGAGTTTGGATGTAAACTTTACCTTGTGTGACTGGGTTGGGGTACAACTTCAGGCCATCAATATCGGTACCTGCTTGGTTGTTTTGTGCAAAACCAAGGGAGCAGACCGTAAAGAAGAGAACAAAGTAAAGTTGCTTCATAAGGTATTGATAACAAAGGCTATGCCACAAAGATATAAAAATATAGAAGTGACCGCGTGCAGTTTGACGAAAAGGTGTTTTGAATTGATGAATACAAAAAAGCCCCTTTTTAAGGGGCTTTTTCAATTAATTCAAGATGTTTTAGTTGATACCCACGGTCCAACCAGCGCCCCAACTGGCCACATCGGTACCTGTACCGTTTCCAACGCCAGAGATAACATCAGTTTCGTCGAAAACAAATCCAGTATCATTTTTCAAGTTTGTAGTAACGTTATTGAAAGTTACATCAACAATGTTCAACAAATTATCAAGTACCCCTTGACCGGTTGGGTTATCGCCCATGTCCCCGTCCAGGTCAAATGCCTCATCATAGTTATTGATTACCACGTTGGTGAAGACACCTTGTGTACCAGCTCTCAATCGTATGGCTTCGTCATCATCAGCGGTACCATCACCCACAATTGTAACATTGGTCACGGTAGGGGCGGAGAAATATCCACCTTCGTTGCTAAAGTCGGTATTATAACCATCACATTCGAAAGCCTTGTCGTGGGAATCACCATGCTGAATATAAACATCGGTCAAAGAACCAACAAAACCTTCGGTCCAGTCTATGGAATCGTCTTCGGAGTTAACAACGACCAAATGACTTGCATTAACGGTTCCACCGAAAAATTCAAATCCATCGTCAGAACCCTCAAAAACTTGTACAAAATCGATGGTAGTTCCAGTTCCGACACCGTAGATGGAAACCCCATTTAGCTCAGCATTGCCATCTATGGCACCACCCGCATATTCCACGCGAACGTATTCTAAAATACCAGAGTCATCGGCAGCATTATTACCACCAAAAGATAGACCACCTACTTCAGTTGTTGCGGTATCATCAGAACCATCAGGGGTCGAGTTGATGGGCGCTCTTCCACAAAGCACGATGCCGCCCCAGTCTCCAGAAGAGGGATTGTCTGCATTTGAAGTAAATACAATCGGATTATTAGAGCTGCCATCTGCAATTATCCTTGCACCTTGTTGAATGGCGATATAGGCATTTACACCAACAGGTTCAGCTCTAACAGTCATTCCTGCAGGTACAGTTAGGGTTGTTCCTGAGGACATCAGTACAGGACCGGTAATTAAATAATCAGTATCTGGGTCCAAGATCAAATCTTCCGTATAAACACCACTAAGGCTAACAGCATCATCTGTAGTGGGTTCATCGCTGCCACCAGTATTGGTGGTATTGTTTGTTACACTGTTATCATTGATAACAATATCGGAGGTATCGTCACTTTCGCAAGCAATGAACAAAGCAGTGGCTATACCTAAAAATAAAAACTTGTTTTTCATTTGTTTGAGTTTAAAAAAGAATTAAAATTTATATTTAAGGGTTAGCCCAACGTTAACCCCAAGGCTATACTCTCGTATTACAATATCTCCAATACCCGTGCCTTGACGAATAAAAGAGATGTCTGGATCTAAAATGTTCTTGGCAGAAAGATTGGCTTCAAAATGCTCACCAAAGGAGTTTTGCCAAACAAAATTCAAAGTAGGAACAGCCTTTTCCACAATATTGCCCAAGCTACCTGCTCCCAAGGAAAAAATACGATTGGAGAAATAGGAAAAGGCCACTGTGGCTTTTGGCTTATAAGTGCCAAAAATGGGACTGAAGTTTAAGTCCGCGTTCATTATGAAAGGAGATGCTCCTTCCAACTCGTCCGAATCCCTATCGAACGTAGTGCCAAAAGTATTTTCCTCACCAGCGGGAATATCTATCAAATCTTGTTCTGTGTGGGTATAAGCTGCATTAACACCTACCGAAACTATGGCATTGTCATCAGCATCCGTGTACAGATTTTTTCTTACCTCCAATTCAATACCGAATATATCAGCTTGGTCCCCGGTTCTAAAATAACGCTGGGTTCCCGTAGCATCGGCGGCCACGACACGATTCACCGGATCCTTTATGGTTTTGGCGAAAGCTGCAAGCGATATAATTTCTCCTCGTTCCAAGAACCATTCATACTTGAGGTCATAGTTGTAGATATCTGAATAGGTTGCTCCAGTTCCGTCCAGTCCTCCTAAAAGATCAGGGTTACCACCATACCTTATGGTCACTGCTTCGTATACGAAAGGTGCCACTTCCTTGAATTCGGGAAAAGAGGCTGTTTTACTGACTGCAAACCTCAAATTTGAATTTTCGTTCAATTCATACCTTACGTTTAGGCTTGGCAGAAAGATGTTCTCATAAACGCTTCTGAAGCCTGGATCATCTGGTCTTATGTTGATCACATCATAGACAATGTCCTGATCAAAGGTTTCTACCCGAAAACCGGGAACAAAAGTCCATTTTTCGCCTACCTGAATGTCAGCTGCCGCATATACCCCATGAACATCTAAGTTTCCAGTATAGGTGTTCTCAGGTAATCCGGGGCGGTTACGGTTACCAATATCGTTGTTGATGGGATTTAGGACGAGAAGATCCCACAATCCTTCTCCGTTGGGAATATTGATATTGTTTACATCAAAAATGCTGTTGAAATTGTTGACATCTGCAATGGGTGTGCCATCACGATCCTGAATTTCATAACCATATCGGATACTATTAAATCTGCGCTCCTTTGTCCTTCCATTGTATCCAAAGTTTAGCTTGAACTTATCGGATACTTGATATCCAAGATGTATAAAACTATTCAATTCATCATCCTCGATGCTTTGAAAAAAACGTTGATTATCAAAAGGAATATTGGTATAAAATACCGGATTGGTATTGGTATCAGTATCTAAAGCCAATTGATAGTTTTCCAACGTTATCCTTTTTCTATCGGGTTCATCAGAAAAGACCTTGTTGAAGCCTATGCCCCAATCCATATCCAACTTCTCATTGAAAACATGCTGTCCCGTGAGTTGATTTACAAAAATCATATCTTGATTGAACTGTACATTTTGTACAAAGAAACCTTCATCAGTAGTTAGAATTGCATCTCTATTGGTGCCTTGCCCATTTATACCATAAAATCCAACAGCATCGGCAGAACTGTTGATGAAAAGAGAACTTAACTTTACCTTGTGGTCATTGTTTATGCGATATAAGACATTTCCCAGTGCAGTGGTATTGGTTGTATAGGCAAACTCGCGAACATTGGGAAAATCAACCTTGAGAACATTGGTGAAGTCCCGTGCTGGCCCTTCCCAAATTTCATAGCCGTTGTTGAAACTTGCAGCTCCGAAGAAGCTCAATCTGGAATTGTCTTTGTTGAGGTTAAAAGAATAACCCCCTTCAATGGCAGCAGAAAGGTTAATAGGACTCCAAGCTTCTTGAGGGTCAACGCCATGAGAAAGAACCACGGCAAAAGGATCATTATCATAGCGATTGTAGAATCCGAAATTGCTTGGCCCTTCGCTTCGCACAAAATCTTCGCCAGATGCATTGGTATTTATGCCACTTCCCAAAGTGACCTCCACATATCCGTCACCGGTATACTCCTTGGAATCAATATTTACATTACCTGCGGCAAAGTCCCCAAAAAATGATGAGTTGTACGCCTTGCTGACCGCCACATTTTCAATAATACCTGATGAAAATAAATCGAGATTAATGTTCTTTTTATTCACATCGTTGGAGGGAAGGGAAAGACCGTTCATGGTAGTGTTCTGGTAGCGGTCGCCCAAACCCCTTACATAGACATTACTTGATCCCTGCTGCTTGGAAATACCTGAGATTTGGGCAACAGCCGCCGCCGCATCATCTATTCCTTTTAATGTAAGCGCTTCGGCACTAATGGCTTCTTGTATGACCAAAGCTTGTTTCTGTGCTAATAACAGGGCTACTTCAGAGTCTTTGCTTGCGCTGGTGGTTACAACCACCTCATCTAAACCCACGCTTGCCGCCCCCAATCCTGCATTTATTTGAGTTACTTTCCGCGGTTCTACCAACACGTTGGGAACTTCCAAGGTTTCATAGCCCAGAAAGCTTATCACCAATGTGTAGGTTCCAGGTTCTACCCCATCGATTTCGAAAAGACCATCAAAATCGGAAGTGGTTCCATTCGTGGTCCCCTTTATCAATACATTAGCAAAAGCCAAAGGCTCGTCGTTGAGCTCCTTATCTGTCAATTGACCAACAATGCTTCCGTTTTCTTGACTAAAAGCTACGACGGTAAAAAGAGATAATAGCAATATCAGAGTAGTTTTCATGCGATCTGCAGTACAGTTTGATTTCGGGGGCAAAGAAAGGGGGGGGTTGTAAAAGCCGTGTTAGCTGTTTGTTAAGTATTTATTTGAAAACCGTTACAATAAGGTTATGACATTAAATGAACGTTAAGCGTTTATGCCGTTATAGTATTATCTTTACATTTGAATGATAAAAGACAAAAAAACTTTCCATGAAGAATAAGGATATTAAGATCCTCCTTGTAGATGATGAACCGGATATTTTGGAAATAGTTGGGTATAATTTGTCCTCCGAGGGTTATGAGGTTTTCACGGCAAAAAATGGAGCCGAAGGTGTGGCAAAGGCCAAGAAGAAAAAACCCCATTTGATCATTCTAGATGTTATGATGCCTGAAATGGATGGCATAGAAGCCTGCGAGATAATCCGAAACACTCCAGGATTGGAACATACCATCATCACATTCTTAACCGCACGTGGGGAAGACTATTCCCAAGTGGCAGGTTTTGAGGCCGGGGCCGATGACTATATCACCAAACCCATAAAACCCAAAGTTTTGGTGAGCAAGGTGAAAGCGCTACTGCGTAGGCTGAAGGAAGATAAAAAAGAGGTCGAGGATATTGTTAAGGTTGGGAATATCGTCATCAATAGGGAAGAATACAAGATAGTGAACGATGGTAAAGAAATCATTTTGCCCAGAAAAGAGTTTGAGCTTTTATCACTACTAACATCCAAGCCCAGCAAAGTGTTCAAGCGTGAGGTGATTTTAGATAAGGTATGGGGCAACGAAGTGGTCGTTGGGGGCAGAACCATTGATGTGCACATTCGAAAACTTCGCGAAAAAATTGGGGACCACCACTTCAAAACCGTCAAGGGAGTGGGGTATAAGTTTGTTCTGTAATGGCCATTAAGCTTAGGAAATCCTACAAATTTGCCTTTAGATCCTCTCTTTTCATCACCATTTTTATTACGGCATTATTTCTGATTTTTCTTTTGATAGTTGAAAATCAGTATTGGTTTTATGCCCTTCCTTTTGCCCTACTATGTTTTGCTATATGCTTTATAGTTCTTCAAATTCGCGTAGAACGTTTCATATACAGGAGAATCAAAAAAATATATGATGATGTGTCCCTGCTTGAATCTTCCACTTTTTCTTCCAGACCTGTGACCACGGATATGAAAACCCTTACCGAGGAAATTGAAAAGTTTGCAGAAGGCAAGAAAATAGAAATAGACACCCTTAAAATACGTGAAGAATATAGGAAGGATTTTTTGGGGAATGTTTCCCATGAGCTTAAAACACCTTTGTTTACAGTTCAAGGGTATATTCTAACATTATTGGATGGTGCCATGAAGGATAAAAAGCTCAGGGAAAAGTATTTACAGCGTGCCAGCAAAGGAGTAGAACGACTCATCTATATTGTTAAAGATCTTGATTTGATCACTAAACTTGAAGTGGGTGGATTGAAATTGGAAAGAACGGATTTTAACATCATCGAACTCATTCAAAATATCTTTGATTTATTGGAGATGAAAGCGGCCCAAAAAGAAATTACACTGACATTTGATATGGAGTACGAAAACCCCATTTATGTTAATGCGGATAGGGAGAAAATCCAGCAAGTCATCAGTAATCTTTTGGTGAATTCCATAAAGTATGGATCTCCAAACGGCACTACAGAGGTCAGTGTAGAAAACCTTATAAAAAATAAAGTCATTGTCAGAGTTACGGATAACGGTGAGGGAATTCCAAAACAGCACATCCCAAGACTTTTTGAACGATTTTACCGCGTGGACCAAAGTGGTAGCCGCAGTGAAGGCGGTTCAGGCCTTGGATTAGCCATTGTAAAACACATCATTGAGGCGCACGGTGAAAAAATCTATGTTGAAAGTGAAGAAGGCGTAGGTTCTGAGTTTTCATTTACTTTGGAAAAACGGAGGACGAATCTTCCTGAACAGCACTAAATCGGGCAACAAGATTATTACCTCTCCAGGTTGAGGATATGCGGTTAAATATGTATGCCATTTGCCCATCATCAAGATTGCCTTAGCTTTGTCAAAAACCATAGGTTTTTTCAATCTATATCAAAGTGGGAAGTAAAAACAAGTTAAAAAGGTTTAAGGAGAACGAGAGTTTTGGCAACGTGGTCCAGCCCACTCGGGAAGAAGCATTAAAGGGATTTAACCTGCAAGGCAATTGGGCCTCCTTTTTTAACAATGACCATCCCATAATTTTGGAACTTGGCTGCGGTAAGGGAGAATATACCGTGGAGCTGGCTAAGCGGAATTCAAATAAAAATTACATTGGTGTTGACATAAAGGGAGCTCGTTTTTGGAGAGGGGCCAAGGCGGCATTGAATCAAAAGTTGGACAACGCGGCTTTTCTTAGGACACAGATAGAGTTGATTGATTGTTTTTTTGGGGAAGAAGAGGTGGATGAAATCTGGATTACCTTTCCAGATCCCCAAATAAAATATAAGCGCACTAAACACCGACTGACCAACCCACAGTTTTTAGAGAGGTACAAGCGAATTTTGAAGAAAGGGGGAATCCTCCACTTAAAAACGGACAGTGAGTTTATGCATGGCTATACGTTGGGGCTGTTGCAAGGTCTAGGGCACGAAATTAGCTATGCCAACCATAACGTGTACCGAAATGAAGGCAGTCCTGCCGAAGTTTTGGAAATTCAGACTTTTTATGAAAAACAGTATCTTGAAGAAGGAAAACCAATAACCTATATCCAATTTAGGATCAACTGACCAATGACCCACATTTTAATTCTCTTTTTTGCGACTTTTTCAGCAGCTTTTATGGCTACCGTGCCACCCGGCTTGCTCAATATGAATGCAGCCAAGACCAGTGTGGAAAAAGGGAAGAAAAATGGGGTGATTTTTAGCTTGGGAGTCTCTACAATGATTATGATACAGGCTTATATCGCTGTGCACATATCCAAATTTTTGTATCGACATCCTGAAGTAATTGACCTATTATTAAAAATAGCGATAGCCGTTTTTGCATTTTTTGCCATTTATTTCTTCATCACTGCCAAACGGAAGAAGAAACAAAAGATGAAAGAAGTGAACCTAAGCAAAAAGAACAGCTTTTATAAAGGCACATTGTTGGCAGCCTTGAACTTGCTGACCATACCTTATTACAGTGGACTCAATGCTATGTGGAACGAAGCCGGTTGGATACAATTTAAGGCACAAGACATTATCACTTTTGTACTAGCTGCCGGAATGGGCACATTTTCAGTGTTATATCTGTATACCTTTTATTTCAATAAATTGGAGACCAAGACCAATAGATTTTCCAAAAACTCCAATTATATACTTAGTGCCTTGATGCTAGTGCTTTTGGTCATTACCCTAATCCGGATTTTTTATCGCTGACATGGAGGAACAAAATTTTTTTGACAACGTGTATGAGGTGGCAAAGCAGATTCCCTACGGTAGGGTCACCTCGTACGGAGCCATTGCCAAATATTTAGGAGCAGCTCGAAGTGCACGCATGGTGGGTTGGGCGATGAACAATTCATCGGGCAAAGATGTTCCAGCACACCGCGTGGTCAACCGTATTGGAGTATTAACGGGAAAGCATCATTTTGATGGAACAAACTTAATGCAACAACTGTTGGAGAACGAGGGCATTGAAGTGGTCGATAATCAAATTGTGAGTTTTAAGGAACATTTTTGGGATCCAGCTAAAGAGCTTGGATAGTATAATTCGTTACAATCCCACCATCTTCATTTTCAATGGGCCAGCTTCTTTAGATCGGCCTTAAGGCGTATCTTTGTAATTTAGAATCAGTACAAACGACTGCATAGAAAATTAGGACAGATGAAGCTGAAAAAGGCAGACATTCTCAAAGCATTGGAAAAAATATCCGCCCCCGGCGAAGGTAAAAATCTCGTGGAAAGCGGTGCAGTGACCAATGTACAGCTGTTTGGAGATGAGGTTGAGGTGGATGTTACCATCAAAAACCCAAGTCTTCAGGCCAAAAAGAAAACCGAAGTGGAGATTTTGAAGATTATCCACAGTGAGGTATATGAAAAGGCTAAGATTAAAATCAACCTAAAGGTTGATGCCCCACAAAAGCCGAAGGTAAACCAGATCAAAGGGAAACCGATACCCGGAATCCAAAACATTATAGCCGTAGCTTCAGGAAAGGGAGGTGTTGGAAAATCCACAATAACAGCGAACTTAGCGGTGACCTTGGCTAAAATGGGCTTTAAAGTAGGACTGTTGGATACTGATATTTATGGACCGTCCATGCCCATTATGTTTGATGTCACTATGGAAAAACCATTGTCCATCAATGTGAACGGAAAGGCCAAAATGAAGCCTGTGGAGAACCACGGTGTCAAATTGCTTTCCATCGGATTTTTCACTCAACCCAATCAAGCAGTTATTTGGCGGGGTCCCATGGCCTCAAAGGCATTGAACCAGATGATTTTTGATGCCCATTGGGACGAGCTGGATTTCTTGTTGCTTGACCTGCCTCCCGGAACGGGTGACATTCATTTGAGCATTATGCAATCCTTGCCGGTGACTGGTGCCGTGGTCGTGAGCACACCGCAAGAGATTGCATTGGCAGATGCCAGAAAGGGGGTTGCTATGTTCCAGCAAGAGGCCATCAGTGTTCCTGTGCTGGGTATTGTTGAAAACATGGCCTATTTTACTCCTGAGGAGTTGCCTAACAACAAATACCATATCTTTGGACAAAATGGAGCCAAAAATCTGGCCGAGGACTTGAAAGTGCCATTCTTGGGCGAGGTTCCCCTAGTGCAAAGTATTCGCGAGGCTGGAGATGTGGGCAGACCGGCGGCGTTGCAAACGGCTACCCCTTTGGAGGAGGCTTTTGAAGAATTGACTAAAAATGTAGTTCAGGAACTGGTCAGAAGAAATGAGGACCTGCCCCCCACCGAAGCAATTAAAATAACAACAATGGCTGGTTGTGCCGCTGTTAAAAAGAAATGAGCATGACATCGGAAGAAATCAAAATTAATGTTGAAAAGGCCTTGGAAGAAATAAGACCCTTTCTCCAGAGTGACGGAGGTGATATCACCTTGGTTTCCATAGAGAACGATACTTCTGTCAAAGTAAGGTTGGAAGGCAACTGCATCGGGTGCAGCGTCAATCAAATGACCTTAAAAAGTGGGGTTGAAATGACCATTAAAAAATATGTCCCACAAATTGAAGAAGTCATTAACCTAAGTTAAATGACAAATATCATAGACACTTCCCATCGCAAGCAATAAGTTGCGCTTTCAAAAAAACACATTTAAATGATTAAAACCGATATATTGATCATTGGAGCGGGGCCTACGGGTCTTTTTGCCGTTTTTGAAGCAGGTCTTTTACAACTTAAATGCCATTTAATAGATGCTCTGCCCCAACCTGGAGGGCAATGTGCTGAAATTTATCCCAAGAAACCTATCTACGACATTCCTGGGTTTCCTGAGGTGCTGGCAGGAGAGTTGGTGGATAACCTTATGGAGCAGATAAAACCATTTCAGCCAGGTTTTACTTTGGGAGAACGAGCTGAAACCATTGAAAAATTGGAGGACGGTTCTTTTTTGGTGACCACCAATAAAGGAACCAAGCATCAAGCCCCTATTGTTGCCATTGCAGGCGGATTGGGAAGTTTTGAACCCAGAAAACCGCTGATGAAAAATCTTTCGGATTATGAGGACAATGGTGTGGCCTATATGATCAAGGAACCTGAAATTTATAGAGGAAAAAAAGTATTGATTGCCGGAGGAGGGGATTCGGCCCTGGACTGGTCCATTTTTCTGACCGAAGTTGCCGATGAAGTTACTTTGGTGCACAGGCGCAACGAATTCAGGGGGGCTTTGGACTCTGTGGAAAAAGTGCAGGAGCTTAAAAACCAAGGAAAAATCCATCTGATTACCCCAGCAGAAGTGGTTACGCTTCATGGTGAAGGAAAATTGGAGAAAGTCACGGTGAGAAAGACCGACTCTGATGAGGAAGTGGATGTTGTTGTAGACAATTTTATTCCCTTATTTGGCCTATCTCCAAAGCTTGGCCCTATAGCCGATTGGGGCTTAGAGATTGAAAAAAATGCCATCAAGGTTAACAATGCGCTGGATTACCAAACCAATATTCCCGGAATATATGCCATTGGAGATGTCAATACCTATCCAGGTAAACTGAAACTCATCCTTTGTGGGTTCCACGAGGCGACACTGATGTGCCAAAGTGCTTATCAACGCATTCATCCCGACAAAAAGTATGTAATGAAATACACAACTGTTGGTGGTGTCATAGGATTTGATGGTAGTAAAAAGGAGGCTCCAAAAGCCGTAGTCAAAGCAATTGATTAACAGTAATTGTCTCCTCAAGGGGACTTTAGGGGTGTTACCCAATTAACTATGAGCGACATCAAAATTAAGATTACCGACCGAGAAGGGCTGTTGCATGAAGTTGATGCACCCACAGACATGAACATGAATTTGATGGAGGTAGTGCGGTCGTACGAACTTGCTCCCGAGGGAACTATTGGAATCTGTGGAGGCATGGCCATGTGTGCCTCTTGCCAATGTTATATAAAATCCAATCATACGCTTCCAGAAAAATCGGATGACGAAGAAGCCATGCTATCCGAAGCTTTTTTTGTTGAAGAGAATAGCCGTTTGGGCTGCCAAATACATATGACCCCTGAACTCGATGGGCTTGAAGTGGAATTAGCACCTGAAGAAGCCTAAATCCTAGCCTGATAGGTAAACAAATTATAATACCTTCCTTCAGAGGCAATCAGCTCTTCATGGGTGCCTTGTTCGGCAATCCTACCATTTTCAATGACTAAAATCTGGTCTGCTTTGCGGATGGTGCTCAAACGGTGGGCTATTACAAAGGTGGTCCTTCCCTTGGTAAGTTCTGCCAAACTTTTTTGAATCAAAGCCTCAGATTCCGTATCCAAACTGGAGGTAGCTTCATCCAAAATCAAAATCCTCGGATCGGCCAAAACTGCTCTTGCTATGGCAATACGTTGGCGTTGTCCCCCGGAAAGCTTCACACCACGTTCGCCTATCAAAGTATCTAACCCATCATCAAAACGGTCGGTAAATTCATCAACATAAGCAGCTTTGACTGCTTTGACCAATTGCGCTTCGGTCGCATCTGGTCTTGGAAAGAGGATATTTTCGCGAATGGTTCCCTCAAACAAAAAATCGTCTTGAAGGACAACACCCAAAAATTGTCGAAAACTTGTCAAATCCACTTTGGCCATATCATTTCCATCAATGGTTATCCTTCCCGAATCAGGATTTAAAAAACTTGCAGCCAGACCCGCGATGGTCGATTTTCCTGATCCTGAACTGCCTACCAAAGCAATTACTTCACCCGAGCCAGCTTTAAAACTTACATTGTGCAGCACTTCTTTGTCTTCTTCATAAGCAAAAGAAACGTCCTCAAAATTTATGTCTCCCACAATATTTGAAAGAATTATGTTTCTTTCTTTGTTGTCTGCTTCCACTGTTTCGTTCATCAATTCTTCGGTACGGTCAAGCCCAGCAAGCGCTTCCGTCAACTGGCTTCCAATATTGCTCATTTGAACGATGGGCGCTACCATCAAGGCGAGCAAAAAGGTAAATTCAAAATATTGGCCGGTGGTCAAATCACCTTGCATCATTTTATAACCTCCGTACCCCATCATGATTCCGGTAGTGGCAAGTCCCAATAGAAAGGTCGAGGAACTCGTCATGACGGCTGTTGCGGTAAGACTCTTCTTTACATTTTCATAGAGTCGTTGTACACCGTGTTCAAAAACTTCAGCTTCTTGAGATTCAGCATTGAATCCTTTAATTACCCGAATTCCACCTAATGTTTCGGTAAGTCGACCTTTAACTTCTGCGTTGATTTTTCCACGGTCCCTAAAAACGGGGCGAATTATTTTAAAGGCTTTCAAGGCAATTAAGGCAAATACAATCAGTGGAATGAACGTTAGCAGGGTCATCGTAGGGCTTATCCGTAGTAGTAAAATTAAAGATACCACCGCCGTGATGGTCCCACCAACCAGTTGTACCAACCCAGTGCCAATTAGATTTCGGACTCCCTCAACATCACTCATAATACGAGAGACCAATGCTCCCGATTTGGTGTTGTCAAAAAAACGTACCGGGAGGGCAAGGACCTTTTTTTGAACCTGTGCCCTTAGCTCAGATATCATATATTGTGCTTGAATGCTCAACACTTTGGTCAAAAGAAAGGACATCACGGCCTGTACCAGAAAAGCCAAAATGACAACTATGACCAAAATTTTGAGTAAATCGTAATTTTTATTGGGGACAATGTCATCTAAAAAATAGCGAAGCGAAATGGGTGCCACAAAACTGGCTGCTTTACTTATTACGATGAGCAGTAAACCCATAAAAACCAGATTTCTTCTGGGCCAGATTATTGTTTTGAATGCCTTTAAAATGCTTACCTTTTTTTCTGCCATGCTTTTTTTGAAAGAAGATGCAAGTTAGTTCAAATTTAGGGTACGTAAAACCTTAGGGGGCAAACATCCATTCAAATGGAAAAACACAAAAAACAAATAATATCTTTAAATGTTTTTAGTCATACAATGGTCCAGAAAGTGTCTCTATATTTCTTCCTGTTATTTGTTTTGTCCGTAACCGCACAAGAAAAGTATTTAACGCTGAGTGAAATTGTAACGGATAACGCTAAAATATTAACGCCGGAACAGTTAAGCCGATTAAGGTCAAAGCTTACCCAGTTTGAGAAAGAAACTACGCATCAATTGGTTGTTCTGACCATTGAAGCCCTACCCAATGAAACCATAGAACAGTACACGAATGGGACCTTCAACCAGAATAAGTTGGGGCAAAAAGATAAGGACAATGGTATTTTAATCCTTTTTGCGGAAGCAGACAGAGAGGTTCGTATGGAGGTAGGATATGGACTTGAATCGTACATCACGGATGCTGTGGCCTCTCGAATTATCCGAAATACGATGATTCCCAATTTTAAAGAAGAAGAGTATTTTGCCGGAATTGATTTAGCCACCGATCAAATTATACTGCTTCTAACTGATTCGGAAGCCTTGGAGGAATTCAAGAAGGAAATAGAAGAAGAAGGTGAAATGGGCCTGGGGTTAAAAATATTTGTGTTGTGTTTCCTATCAATTTTTGTAGCTGCAGGGGGCTTCATTTTTTACAAAACCTATTCCAACATTATTGAGGTTTTCAGAGGAATATTTATTGGAAAACTAGGGTTAATACCAGGTTTGTTGATGGCCGCCTTTAGTTTGATTCCTGTAGTTTTCTCATTGGGTTTCATTATAATGCCGTTGGTTTTTGCAACTGTATTCCTTGATTTTGGATTGGATTTGGAGCAATATGAATATTTGCTCGATAATCCTAGGTGGATAGGGATTGTTCTCATCGGATTTTTATTATTCACCATATTACTGGCGTTTTTTAAAATACTGCTTAAGGGTAAAGAGGATTTTAAGCTTTCGTGGCTCAAAAATGACAAGAAATATATGTCTAAAACCTTTTCTTCAGGAGGTACACATTCTTTTGGTTCAAGTTCTGGCAGTGGTTCCAGCGGTTCCAGCAGCTTTTCAGGAGGTGGTGGAAGTTCAGGAGGTGGTGGAGCTAGCGGAAGTTGGTAAATGCCAAGGAATTCCCGTATTTTCACAATATTAAGTTTTAAAATAACCATAATGAAATTAGTTGTAGTTGCAGCTTTTGTATTGTTGACCTCTTGTATTCAAAAGCAGGAAGATGAGGTTGAGAGATGGGAAGCACAGGCGGAAAACGTAACCATCATAAGGGACGATTTTGGAGTACCCCATATTTATGGAAAAACCGATGCCGATGCTGTTTTTGGATTGCTTTACGCTCAATGCGAGGACGATTTTAATCGTGTGGAGCAAAATTACATCTGGGCCACCGGACGTTTGGCCGAAGTAGAAGGCGAAGAAGCGTTATATAGTGATTTGCGGGCCAATTTGTTCATGACTCAAGAAGAGGCTGTGGAAAAATATGAGAATAGTCCTGAATGGCTTAAGAAATTGTGCATGGCTTTTGCCGATGGCATCAATTATTATCTACATACCCACCCCGAAGTAAAGCCTACGCTATTGACCCGTTTTGAACCTTGGATGCCCATGTATTTTAGCGAAGGATCCATTGGAGGTGATATTGAAAGGATTTCCACTGAAAAAATTAAGGCCTTTTACCAGAGTGATATGGAAATTCCCCAATTAGATTTGATGAAACAAAGCAAAGAAGCCAAAATGGCTGAGCCTCAAGGGTCAAACGGTATCGCCATTTCTGGAAAACTGACCCAGTCTGGCAATGCTATGTTGCTTATAAATCCCCATACCTCATTTTACTTTCGAGGAGAAGTGCATGTAGTAAGCGAGGAGGGCCTTAATGCATACGGTGCGGTGACTTGGGGACAGTTTTTTGTCTACCAAGGCTTCAACGAAAAAACAGGTTGGATGCATACGTCTACATATACTGATGTGATGGACGAGTTTAAAGAAACAATAGTGCAAAACGATGGCAACCTGTTTTATCAATATGGACAAGAATTGCGTCCTTTGGATTCTTTGGAGGTGATACTTAGGTACAAAGACGGGAACCAAATGAAGGAAAAAACCTTTCCTATGTACCGTACTCACCATGGTCCAATAACGCACAGTGTCGATGGCCAATGGACCTCCTCTGCCATGATGTGGGAGCCTGTAAAAGCATTGGAGCAATCCTATATTCGAACCAAACAGGATGGGTATGAAGGTTTCAGAAAAATGATGGACATTCGCACAAATTCTTCCAACAATACGGTATATGCCGATGCTGAGGGGAACATTGCCTATTTCCATGGAAATTTTGTCCCTAAAAGGGATACCATTTTTGATTTTACCAAACCCGTGGACGGCAGCAACCCAAAAACAGACTGGCAAGGTTTGCATACGGTGGATGAAAATATCTTAGTTCTGAATCCAGATAATGGATGGATTCAAAATTGTAATTCCACGCCCTATACGGCAGCTTTGGAATTCGGTCCGAAGCGAGAGGATTATCCAAGATATATGTCCCGTGACCAGGAAAATTTTAGAGGGATACATGCCATTGCATTATTAAAAGGGCGAAGTGGGTATACACTGGATAGTTTGGTCCAATTGGCCCATGACCCTTATCTACCGGCGTTTGAAGCTTTGATTCCCGGGTTGGTAAATGCCTTTGACAAAAACCCTTCTTCCGAATTGCAAGAATCGATTGAGGTATTAAGAAATTGGGATTATATCACTTCAAAAGAATCTGTTGCTATGACCTTGGCCCATTATTATGGGACATTATGCTATCAAAAAGCAGAAAGACCTGAGGGATTGTACGCTATGCAACTCGTTCAATATTGGGGGAGTGACTCTCCAGATTCCGAAAAACTGAAACTGTTTCAAGAAGTCATTGAAAAACTTTCTACTGATTTTGGAACTTGGAGAATGCCTTGGGGCGATGTTCACCGATACCAGCGATTAAATGGGGACATTCGCCAAGCTTTTGACGACAACAAGCCCAGTATGCCCATTGGTTTTGCCAGTGGAAGATGGGGTGCTTTGGCAGCTTACGGTGCTCGATATGACAACAATACCAAAAAGATATATGGTACACGAGGGAACAGTTTTGTGGCCGTAGTGGAATTTGGCGACAAAGTGAAGGCCAAAACAATTCTTGCCGGAGGCCAAAGTGGTGACCCAAACTCACCGCATTTTGATGATCAAGCCCAACGTTATGCCGATGTCAACTTTAAAGATGCGGCTTTTTATAAAGAAGATGTCTTGAATCGTGCAGTGAGGACATATAAACCAGGGGAGTGATTATTCACCTTCCTTTATTATGATAAGGCTCGCTTTAGATCCCGTAGAGAGATTCCAGCGGTTATTGTGGATTATTTTCCCCTCTTCATCAGCCACTACAACTTGGGCAGTGTTAGGTCCTGAAGAGCCCTGATTGAGTGCTTCAAATTCAATTCTATTAAAACCTTCGGTCAAATCCACATTTACACCTTTGAAGGAACCGGTTAGCAGCACATTATACTCCACGATTTCTCCGTTGAGGTATATTTTTATTCGGTCACCGTCCACATATTCATGGTCTCGACATACAACGCCGACAAATTTTGCGGTGGTTTTAACATCCCCTAAATATTGGTCGCCATAATGTTTATTGGAGCTTTTCTTTTCTTTTTCGCCAACTTTGGGATCAATTACAAGGTCGTGCCCAGCTTTAACCAACTCCTTGTCGGGTAACATTTTTACTCCAGGTTGGTCGTCTTTTGAAGTAAGATTTTCATCAATGACGGAGGGCATACGGAGCAAAGTTCCTTGATTGCTCGCTTTTACATCCAAGTTATTGTTGTCACCAACTTGAAGCGGACGCGTCGTGGGAATATCCGATTGTGCAAGCAAACTCAAAGGAGCTGCCATGCAAAATACGAACAATAAGAAAATCAGCCTTTTCATAGCAATTAGGTCGAATGGATATATTAAAGTTAACAAATACCTTGCCATGAACATGATAAAAAGGCGTTAAATCGTTAAGTGGCAGCCTGTTTCTTTTTCTCCGGCTTTAATCCAAAAAGTGGATGTAGCCACGGTAATGGTAAAATTATGAGATGATAAATCAACCAACTGATACCAAACGTACCTATTGTCAATATTGTTGCTTTGAGAAGAAATCCCCATTCTAAATGGATAAGAAAATATGCTATTATAATGGTGATGGTTTGATGCAGTATATAAAACGGATAAACGGCCCTATTGGCATAGGCGATTTCTTTGCTTGGACGGTTTAAGTGCTTGGCTCCATAACCAAAAAGAATCAATATCCATGACCAAAGATTGACCACCTTGACCATACCTTCGATAAAATGGATAACGATACTGTCCTCAAAGAAAATCCAAACAAACAATAGTGTGACAAAGGCAACTGTTCCCATAACCAGGACTTTCTTTCTTATTTTGACAAGTGTTTCCCAAAAAACATCACCGCATGCGATGAGCATAAAACCATAAAAGAAGAGAATACTATAAAATGTAATCGCAAACCAATCGCCAACCAAGGCGTGATTGGCTGGAAAGAAGGGTTCCATGAAAACCTCTACTAGATACAACGGTATAACAAATAAATATATGCCCCATGTTTTTTGTATCAATCTTTGGATTGATTGGATGAAAAGGGTATCATGTTTTCTAAGAAAGACGAATAAAGGAGCAAGTAACAGGGAGAATAAGAAAAGATAGGGCAAAAACCAGAGATGGTGCCAGCTTACGTTGCCTTCTGGATAAATACCATCAAAAGCTACTGAAGTAAAGTACTGAAAATAAGAATGGGTAAAATCGCCGTCCACCAAACGTTCAACATATACCTGCGGAGGCACAATCAATAGCATGCCAATGAATAAGGGTATGCCCAGTCTAAGATAGCGTTCCAAAATAAACTTGCCGATGCTTCTTTTGCCCAAAGCATAGTAGGTTCCCATACCTGAAATTACAAATAGTATGGGCAACCGCCATTGATTTAAAAAAAGCATGGGCCATTTTAACCAATCATAAATCACATTGTTTTTAATATGCCAACCCCAAGGAACGAAAAACATGCCCACATGATAAAAAATGAGCAAAGCAAAAACGATTACTCTTAACCAGTCCAAATCGTATCTTCTAATCTGTGTTTCCATATCGAGAATTCTTTGCCCAAAGATGACACGCTATATTGAAACAGGATGATATTTGAGGATTGGAAATGTCCTAAATTACAATGTGGGAGGAATTAGTCGTCTTTTTGAGCATTTTGAGTCTTCAAAAAAGAAGAAGGAGATTCACCAACATGTTTCTTGAAGGCATTGTAGAATGCAGATTTAGATTTAAAACCAACGGAATGTCCAATGGCCTCCACGGTAAGGTGGGCGTAGTTGGAATCACATAATCTCTCCTTCGCCATTCGCACTCGTTTTAGATTGATGTAATCATTGAAATTGGAGCCAGTTTTAGAATTGATCATTTTTGACACCAAGTTGGAATTGGAACCAAGAATATCCGCCAGACTTTTGAGCGAAGCATTCTCATTTAAATAAAATTGCTCACTTTCTGCAGCATGTTCAATCTCCTCAAACGCGATGCTGTTTCCCTTAAGCGTTTCATACTTATCCGCTACCCATGATTTCTCAAAAAATCGCGATTCCATAAGAATTATAGCTGATGTTAAAAAGGTAATCGCAGTATTGAAAATGCCAATAAGGTGATCACCACCATCATCTTCGTAAGAATAAAAAACAGAGAATAACACTATGAAAAGAGCGGTCAACACCAAAACGGAATTTCGAGTAAAGGTATACTTGTCTTTCTTTGCATTTCCTGGGAGGGAAGCAATTCTTTTTCGTTCTTTCCATACCAACGCAGCTGACAAAAGGCTATAGAAAAGGAAACTGAACAGAACCAGATAGTGAAAATAATCTTTTATCCAATGGTATCCATGGGAAAAGGAGTCTGGGACATTTGCCGTATCGAGATGGGAATGATAAGCACCTAGGTAAGCATTAAGCTTTACCTCTATTGGAGCTGTATAATATGGAATTTGGGTTAGGGCGTACCCTACAGGTAGTATAAAATGAATCCATATTTTTTTAATATTCAATGGTTTACGAACAAGCAGTCTATGGATGAAAAAATAAATAGCAGGTCCGATTAGAAGTACAATGGGCTCAGTGGAATCATTCCAGGGGATTACATATTTCATTAACCCGGTATAACATAGATAAACATCAAGAAAAACAATACTCTGAAATAACAAGGTCCATCCGAGAAAGGCAACAGCCGCATTTTTTGCAGCCCTAAACATGATAATCAGGGACAGGAAAACCCCTTGAACTATACCGATCAACATGATATGCGAAGCCAAGTCGTGCCAAACAGAAATTTGGTCTAGGATATGGTGCACATTGCCAATCATTGTTTGAGAATGTAGTTTGCCAATTTTTGGGGACCCTCTAGCAGAACCCGGACAATTTGCAATGTACCGTCCTCCTTGGTGTCAATATGCCATTTTATAAGAGAAATTTGTCCTTTTTCAATTTCTATACCAGTAATGCTTCGTGGATGCACACAACTACCATCATTAAAAAATGGAATTTGACCAGGCTCTGGAAAACGTGGCCTATGGGTATGCCCAACTAGGGTAATTTGGAGGTTTTTCTTTAAAATCCAACGTTTGATACGCTTTTCTATCCGTATAAGTTCTTTGTAGTTTTTCGCTGGACTTGTAGGATCGGCAATGCCCCACACCTGTAAAGGTTTCCAAAGCACCCGCACCAGAAACCGACCTATCCTCCAGCACACATAGTTCCACCAGTCGGCTTGATGCCCATGCACGCAGAACAAGGTTTGGCCTGTTTTTTCATGTTTTAGGATCAGCGCCTCATGATAAGTGATTCCTTCAAAAAGTTGTTTGTCCTTGCCATCAATGGGTTCAAAATATTGTGTGAGATGCTTGTCCACGTACTCTTGATTTTGGTAGATCATATCGTGGTTACCCCAGACCATATGTAGCCTTTTTTCTAGATGGTATCTCCGTAAAAGTTGGTATACGTTTTTGTGTGCCTCAAAAATTGCCTCAAAACTCAGATTCTCCCATAATTCGTCGCCATCCCCAAGCTCACAATAGTGGAACCCTTCTCGATAGTAGTGATTAAGCGCATGAAAGTAAATATTCCGATTGTTGGCAAAATCGTCCGCAAAACTATTGTCACCTCTATGGCAATCACTAAAAAAGATGAACTTGGAGTCATCATTAAAAGAAATGGTCTTGGCTTTTTGGTAGGCCCTGTTCAATCTGCGGGTAGAGGACATGAACTATTTTTTCTTAAATATCCTGAAAAAATGGGGATTAATCCATAATTAGACGGTTTACAAGATTCGCAAAGCTACTTTTTGTAACTTTATCGGTCCAATTGCGACCAATCGCATACAACCTCGTACAATGGAAAAACACTATCAGGGTGAGGCTCCTTTGATTCAACTTGTAAGTTTCAACAAATTGTTGGAGCATTACGACGAATTGGCCGAAAGCGAAGATACCTTTGCTGCATCGCGAGCACAACATATTTTGGATGCCCAGGCACCATATCCTGAACTTAGGGAGGGTTTTGACGATCTTTCCATTCTTGAAGAGCGCAAGGAGGTCATACACACCATTTTGGCAGATACCTTTTCCACGGCTTTGACGCATAATGAAATCAAGGCAGCATCCATTGCTTTTGCCAACTTGGTTTTCAATTCTTCAAAAAGGTTTCAAAAAATTCTTGAGGATGCAGGCGATGATTTTGAATTGGAAATCCAAAACATGTCAGATGACATACACTACATTATGCAGTGTACGGTAATCCTCAGCTTTTATTATGGATTCAAAGTGGACTTCAGAAGACCGTTGTTTTTTGACATACCGGATGCTAACGGAATCATGCGACATTATCGCATTCTGTACAATGCAGACTTTATGGAATTGATACCTACTGAAAAAGCAAAGAAGCTTACCCAGGCCGATTTTGATGAGTTGTTGGAGAATTTTGAAAATTTGGATCTGTGGAAAGAGAAAATACCCCCAAACAGTTTTATTTCCAAAGGGTTTGTGATATGTAACATGTTCGATGTAACAGCCGAACATTCCATTTCCGAAATAAAATCGACACTGATAGGAAGTAACAAGCGGGGCAATGAAAATTTCATGGAGAATTTTCAGTCCACCTTTAGATCGCTTTTTAACCTAAAGAACATCAATGTGGGTTTTGCAGGGTACGATGCAAGTGCCAATCGGTTTTTGCGGATATATGGCAAGGGGATATCAAGTTATATATTAAAGGGTTTGGAAACAGAATCTTGCGATATCATGCTATGTGAGTATTCCCATGCCAAACTTTTTAAGGAGAACGCCTACTTCGCTATTCCGAATGTAGAAAAGTACTTTAAAAAATCAGAAGGGGCTCAGCCCTATAAAAATCTTCATGAGCAGGGAATAAAAAGTGCCATTTTGGCCCCGATTGCGGACGATGGTAATTTGTTGGGAGTGTTGGAGCTGGTCTCCAAAAAAACCAATGAACTCAACAGCATTAATGCCAACAAGTTGGATGATGTAATGCCCTATATTGTATCGGCGGTGCTAAGGTCCATTGAAGAGGAGCAAAATCTTGTAGATGCCATTATCCAACATGAATGTACCACGGTGCACGAATCGGTATATTGGAAATTTCAACAGGAAGCCAAACGCTTTATGGTAGACGACATTGCCGGGAAACAGCCGGTTTTCAATGATATAGTCTTCAAAGATGTTTACCCCTTATATGGGCAGACAGACATTAAGGATTCTTCCCGAGAACGCAATCTTGCCATCCAAAGGGATTTAATGATTCAGCTCTCCGAAATAAATGGGATTTTGAAAGAAGCTATTAAGGAATACAAACTTCCTATCTACGAGGAACTTATGTTTCGGGTAGAAATGTATCTGAAGGAAGTGAAAGAGACCCTGTATACACATACGGAGCAGGCTGTATTCGATTTTGTCAAGGAGGAGGTGAAACCTGTACTGGAACATCTAAAAGGAGAGCATAAATTCCTTAGTAAAAAGATTGAGGAATATGATTCCAAAATAGATGAGACCACCGAATCCTATTACGACCACCGACGTAATTATGATGACAGTGTTATGGAGGCCAACATGCAATTGGCAGTCCTATTGGACAAAAAGCAGGATGAGGCCCAGGCGATGTTCCCCCATTATTTTGAACGGTACAAGACTGATGGAGTGGAGCACAATATGTACATTGGAAGTTCCATTTCCCAAAACAAGTCCTTCAGTGAATTGTATTTAAGCAATTTACGACTGTGGCAGCTTCAGGTCATGTGCGAAATGGAAAACAAGTATTACAAGCTAAAGCCCCATCTGCCAGTAAAGTTGGACGTGGCTTCTTTGATTTTGGTCTATAGTACTTCGCTTTCCATACGATTCAGGATGGATGAAAAACGCTTTGATGTGGATGGTACCTACAATGCCAGATACGAGGTCATCAAAAAACGTATTGATAAGTCATACATAAAGGGCACCAACGAAAGGCTTACCCAGAAAGGAAAATTGGCCATCGTATATTCCCAATTAAAAGATGAAAGGGAGTATATGCGGTACATACAATTTTTAAAGGCGAAAGGCTATTTCACCAACAATATTGAGATTGTGGAGTTGGAAGGGCTTCAGGGAGTGTCCGGCCTTAAGGCCATACGTGCCGAGATACTCTACCGCAAGGATAAAAAATCCGAAAAGACCTATACCTACGACGACTTGATGGAAGAATTAAAGAATTAACATCATTCTACCTTAGGTAACTCAAGCACTCTTTCAGGCCCAAAAAATTCCAATCCTACAAAAAAAGCGATTACGGATAAGATCATGCCAATCATGAATATGGTGTAGGTCCATCTGAGCAATTTGTACTTCGTGTTCAAAACCACCCCCAAAAAATAGAGATCTTTCGTCAACGAAGAGTACACAAATTTTTTGTCCTTTATCAATTCCTGGATGGCCCATTCGTATTCTGGAAGTTCCATTTTATGAAAGTTGCCAAAGAACAACAGGTTAACCTTTTTTTCCTCTACATCTTTTTTGGTGAACTGCCCACTGGTTACATTGGGTCTAGTGGCCAAAATGGCAAAAATCATGGAGATAACACTAAAAAGCACGAATATGGCGGTAGGATAAATTAGATAGTCGTTGGAAGGATTGTCCAATTTTGGAATAAGATTGGCAAGCACCAGTGAAATAATAATCGCATTGACCGATAAAAGAATGTTGGCTTTGGTATCGGCAATATCGCTGAGCTTTAGATGATTTCGCATAGTAACCCTGAACATGGTTTGGATGCCACGTTCGGGACTTTCATTTTTAAACTTCGCCTTTAACTGTTCCTTCTTTGCCAGCTTTTTGCGACTTTTTTTCGCTTTTACCAGCTTTCTAAGATTTTTATCTTTCCGTGGTTGCCAGTTTTCTATGGCATAATCTGTATAAAATCGATGTTCTGTTCGAAACATTTCAATATTGAGCTCGCGCCATTCCTCAGATGAGTATTGGCCAATCCCCAATCTAGAAAGTTCTTCCCTAAGAAGCTCACTGGTTTCAATATAACTTTTCTGACCTAAGTGTGAAGCATCGGCATCCCTGATGATTTCTTCATCGAGACCCCTGGGCTCATAAAAGCGCTCGGTAGCCATGATCAGCCTGGAGATTTCCTGTATCCTCTTGCCATCAAGATTATGCTCGTTTAAAAATGTTTCGCTTATTGAACAACTATTTTTTTCATGATTGGGCACTCCCTTGGTGTATCCCGTATCGTGAAACCATGCAGCAAGCTCAAGATCTTCTGCCTTCGTAGTGCCCAGCTCATAATGCTCTATAAGCTCTTTGGCGTTTTCTACGACACGCTGAGTATGACGCAAATTGTGGTACAAAAAATCAGGATTTAGCTCATTTGTCAACAGATCTGTAACATAATTTTCAGCTTTTTGAAGGATTTCCGACATAGTTGTATATTGAAGTATCCAAAATACAAAATTTTGGAATCAACCCAGATATCATGAAAAAACATTACGTGCTCTTTTCCTTGCTCTTTTTGATATTTAGCTGTGCTACTTACAAGCCAAAATATGCGGAGCCGTTTGTGGAAAATGGTAGTAATTCGGACAAGGAAATCGAACATACCTTCTATTTAATCGGTGATGCCGGGAAATCGCCAATAGGGGGTATGAATAATGCACTAAAGGCTTTTAAAACCGAACTGGACAAGGCCGATAAGAACAGCACAGCGATTTTTTTGGGAGACAATATCTACCCAGCTGGTCTCCCAGATAAAAAGGATTCAACAAGAGCTTATCTAGAGGCCAAAAACCATTTGGATGCTCAGCTTGCCACCTTGGATAACTTTAAAGGCAAAAGAGTTTTTATACCGGGCAACCATGACTGGTATACCGAGGGCCTAGTTGGCTTAAAAAGGCAAGAAAAGTACGTGGAAAAACAGCTCAATAGCAAGGAAGTCTTTTTTCCTGAGAACGGGTGTCCCATGGAGACCATAGAGATAGGTGATGATATTGTGGTCATTGTTATTGATACGGAATGGTATCTCACAAATTGGGATAAGAGACCGGATATTAATGATGAATGTGAAATTAAAGACCGCGAACGTTTTTTTGTGGAGTTGGAAGATGAAATAAAGGACTACAGACAAAAAACTACCATAATAGCCATGCATCACCCCATGTTTTCCTATGGGCCTCATGGCGGCCAATATGCATTTAAAAAACATCTCTATCCGAATAACGGAAAAGTGCCCATGCCCATTTTGGGAACCTTAGTGAATATCTTAAGAAGAACTTCAGGAGCTTCCATTGCCGATATTCAGAACAAAAAATACAATACATTGAAGAAGAGGTTGCTGACATTGGCACAGTCTTCTGAAAAAGTGATTCTTGTATCAGGCCACGAACATACGCTACAATATATTGTTGAGGAAAACACGCCCCAAATAGTCAGTGGATCTGGCGCAAAAAAAGGACATACACGTCTTTTAAATGGGAGTAAATTCAGTACAGGGCACATGGGATATGCCATTCTAAAGGTTTTTAAAGACGGTTCTTCCCACGTTGATTTTTATAGTGTTGATGACGATGTAGAATCGCCAATTTTCAGTTCAATTGTTCTCCCTGCAGATAGAAAAGAAACACCTTTTAGTGGAGCAGTTAATTTTCCGTCAAATATTAAAGCCTCGATCTATACTAAGGAAGAGGTTGAAAAGACCAACTTTTTTAAGGCCGTGTGGGGAGAGCGTTATCGAAAATATTATGGCACCGAGGTGAAAGTCCCGGTAGTAAATTTAGATACCCTTTATGGCGGTTTAAAACCTATACGAAAAGGAGGGGGACATCAATCCAAATCATTGCGATTGGAGCATTCCGACGGTAGACAGTTTGTGATGCGGGCACTTCGTAAAAGTGCTGAACTTTATCTGCAGGCCATAGCATTTAAGGATCAGTATGTAGTCGGCGAATTTGAAGATACATTTACAGAAAAACTCCTGTCCGATTTTTATACAGGAGCACATCCCTACGCGCCTTTCACTATTGGTAAATTATCCGATGCAGTTGGTATTTACCATACCAATCCAAAACTGTTCTATGTTCCCAAACAAAGGGCTTTGGAAGATTTTAATACTGACTTTGGTGACGAACTTTATATGATTGAAGAGCATGTTTCTGAAGGACATAAGGTGCCCAGTTTAGGCTATGCAAAAAAGATAGAAAGCACAACAGATGTGATTGATAAGCTTCGACGGGATGAGGAATATAAGCTTGATTCCCGCAGCTATGTTCGAGCAAGACTATTCGATATGCTTATCGGGGATTGGGATAGGCACCCCGACCAATGGCGTTGGCTAGAAGTGGATGATGGTGAGGGCAACACTATTTTTAAGCCCATACCTCGCGATAGAGATCAAGCTTTCTCGATCATGGGGGATGGAGCACTCATGGGACTGGCTTCAAAAGTGGTCCCATCACTTCAATTGTTTGAGGGATATAGCGCGGAGATAAGAAGCGTAAAGGGTTTCAATTCGTCACCAAAAACATTTGCATTGGATATGGCATTGCTCTCCCAGACCTCTTTGAATGACTGGATAGAAGAAGCAAGATATATTCAAAACAAAATAGATGGATCAGTAGTGGATAGTGCCTTCCAGGCTTTTCCCGAAGAGGTGCGTGATGAAACCGTTTCCGAAATTAAAAGAATTCTTCTGGCAAGAAAAAAGGATTTGGTCAATACGGCAAAAAAATATTTTAGGGTGATCAATAAGTTTAGTGTAATTACAGGCACCGACAAAGATGACCACTTTGTGATCACACCTAGGGAAAATGGGGGCTTGGATGTGAAGGCATTTAGAATAAAGGACGGAAAAAAGACAGACTTATTCTTTAATAGGCAATATGATAGCGAATACACAAAGGAAATATGGGTTTATGGGTTGGATGATGATGATGTTTTTGAAATTTTGGGGAACGAAGGAAAGATAAAAATAAGACTCATAGGAGGACATAATAACGACATCTATAAAATAGCCAAGAAGGCTAAAAGAGTGGATGTATATGATTTCAAGGCTAAGAACAACACATATGATGAGGCTTTTGGCGGAAATATTCACAGGCGAAATGATTATGAGACAAATACGTACCAGTTCAACAAGATCAAGGCCAGTAACAATCAAATTTTACCCTCTCTTGGTTTTAATCCGGATGACGGCTTTCGAATAGGATTGAGCAACACGTATACCTACAATGGATTTGGGCAAAACCCCTTTACACAACGGCACATTGTTAATGCAGCATTCTACTTTGCCACAAGTGGTTATGACATTGGCTACAAAGGAGAGTTTGCAAACATTGCCAACAACGTGAATGTGGAGTTGGCCGCAAAATTTACAAGCCCCAACTTTAGTATTAATTTTTTCGGATTTGGGAACGAGACTCCAAATTTTGATGATGATTTAGGTTTGGATTTCAACAGGGTAAAAATCCGGACTTTAAAATTTGCACCCTCTTTGGTGTGGCGAGGACATTTAGGGTCAAAAGTGAGGGTAGGAGTGTCCTATGAAAACTACGATATAGAAGAGACCGAGAATCGTTTCATAGAAGGATGGTTTACCGACAATGGGCAAGATACCGAACAAGATTTTTTCGGAGTTGATGCTGAATATGCCTATTCCAATAGTGATAATGAAGCATTTCCAACCATGGGGATGGCTTTTTCGCTTATTGGTGGCTACAAAACAAACTTGAGTGATACAAGTAGGGCATTTGCATTCATAATACCATCACTTTCGTTCGATTACAAAATCAGTTCTGATGGACGTTTGGTCTTGGCGACCAAATTTAAGGGCCATTTTAATTTTGGGGATGAATTTGAATTTTATCAAGCGGCCAGTATAGGGGCAAATAATGGCCTCCGAGGATTTAGGTTTCAACGTTTTACGGGTAAAACCGCATATTATCAAAATACGGACTTAAGATATAGTTTCAGGAAAACACAGACTGGTTTACTGCCAGTAACTCCCGGTGTTTTTAGTGGATTCGATTATGGCAGGGTATGGTTCCCCAATCAGTCCTCAGATAAATGGCACAATTCTTATGGTGGTGGGTTTTTTGTGAACGCTTCAAATATAATCACTGCCAATTTAGGGTTGTTCAACAGCACAGATGGCCTACGGTTTTCTTTCGGGCTTGGTTTTGGATTTTAGATAATCCTTTATGGAAAGCTTATAAAGATTGCGTCCATTGGTTTTGTTCTCTTCATCGGCTATCAACAGGGTGTTGTTGTTGAGAAAACTTATGGATTCGGTTTGTGATAGATGTTCGAGGTCGATGGTCATTATTTCGGAATTGCCAAGATCGGCGAAGTCAAAATCAGTAATCAAAAAAACAAGCCCATACCCCAAAAGGGCAATGGTCTTTCCATCAGCAGAAATATCGGCCCCAGTGACCGAACATTGGTCTTGGTTTCTACAGAGTACCAAACTTCCCAAAAACTGTGCATCATATTCACCCTCTTTGGATGGAATTTTATAGACCAAGGTTTGGCCATTATATGGTCTTGTTCGGTTTTTGGTAAAAACATAGAGACTGTCGTCCCAATGAAAAAAACCTTCAGTATCAAAAAGAAGGCTGTCTTTTTTTGGTGGAAAATCTCGTTGTTCGGGATATCGAAACTTAATTTTTTCGGCTTGAGGTTCCTTCTGCTTCAATTCTGACCGAGATACTTTGTAAATAGTAAGTTTTTTTCTGGTATTGTTATTGTTCCCGAAATCTCCGATGTATAGATTGCCCTCAAGGTCCATGGCTAAATCTTCCCAATCGTCATTCTTGGCGTTGTCAATTTTTAGTTCCTTGGTAATTTGCGCCTTTCTGTTGATTCTATAAACCTTGTCCTTGGTGCCACTGTCTTCTATCACCCAAATACTTTTTTGGCCAACTTCCATCCCTGAAACTTCTTTAAGTTTTGAGGGGAAGGTTCCTTGATAAAGCATGGGGCCAAAATGTGCCTGCTGCGCACAACCTTGAAAAAACATAATGAGTAAAACAGCTGCGAGTCTGCTCATTGGTCATCTTTTATGGGCATGAAAACCTCGGTTCTCCATTGTAACTCGTCTCCTCCAAAATTTGGATTATTGTAGAACACTTCAATAGGTTTTGCCTCTATGGGGATGTCATTCTTTTTTGCATAATGCAAAAGGCTATACCATGCCCTGTCTGAGGTAATATAATTGCCATGGTATTCAGCTTTGAGCGCTCTTTTACTGAAAATACGCTTGTATGATACATCAGGATGTCTAGGCAATTTTTCCGACCGGACAATGGGAAAACAGAAATTATAGGTAAGACTGTCTTTTTCCAAATTCCAATCCACAACCTCTAGAAAAGGTGGACCATTGGGCTGCACCGCATTTTCAACAATTATGGAACTTAAGAAAGAGTAATTATCCATAATTCCCCCTGCTTTCATAGCTTGTGAGGTCTTTAGAGAAACGCAAGCGCAAAAAGTACTGAAAAGTTCATCCTCTCCAATAATTTCTACCTTGATTTCATCCAAGTGATTATTTAAAAATTGATTAAAATCCAACAAAGTTTTCCTTGCGCCTTTCTCAAAATCTGTATCGGAAAAAGGTATTTTTATTTTATTCATCAAGGAATGGTCCGGGTCAGAGATGTTCACTTTTACTTGACTTAAGGAGTCGTGGATTGAAGAAATGTTCCATTTATACACGTGTATGGAATCTTTGATTGTGATTGTCTGTTCAAAGTTGGACAGACTAACGTACTTAATTGGCTGAGGGTTGTCCAAGGTCAAATTCCAGGCCTTTACAGTTTCATAAACGGTTCCCGGAAGTGCTTTGACTTTAAAACTTACCTGATAATCTTGGGGCTTTAGAAAAAGATACCAAAATATGGTCAGAGTTATAAGAGCACCAAAGGCAATAAAAAACTTCTTCATTCTTAAATAAATACGTTTATTTACTTTCCATGCTTAAATTATCCACTACAAACTGTCCAAGATCGCGCCCTTGTTTTATACCAATTTCTACTGCTTTGCGATAATGAATCCCGCCGTACATTCTACTAATTGCGGCTTCATCGGCGGCCTGTTTGAAAGAGGTGAAGGAACGCACTGGCAAACCATAAGGGACTTCGGTATCATCGTCAAAGGCAAAGTCATCGCCAAAAACACTGGTCAGGGCAGTGGCCGCAGCACCTGAAACAACGCTGTGCCCACTTGTATATTCTGGGAACGGTGGAGTTTGCAATATGGGTTCCCAACTGTCGTCAATATGCTCGTTTATCAGAGTTTCGGGGCGAATGAGGTTACTACGATATTTTTCATCCCAACAACTGATGAAAGCATCAGCGATGGCAATGGAAGTTTTAGTATAGGCGTAAACCGTTTTGGCAAAATCTGAATTGGCCTTTCGGGAGGCGATTTTGACAATGCCGATCCAATGAGCGCCCGGAGTTATTTTTTTAGTAGCGAACATTAAGTGCCCCCTTGTGACCGATACATAGGGATTACAATCCCAGAATTGGGCAATCTCAACTTCCTCTGAATCATCACCTTCAGCGGTTATTTGGTTGCTGATGTCATACACCTCTTTTACCTCATTAAAAAAATCGGAACCTTCTTCCATTGAAAAAGGTGGCGGTGGGGCAGGCTTGAACTGCGCTGAAGAATCAATTACAAAAGGTCTTATTTTATTCCAGTGCGGCTCTATCCCATCCATGTATGAAGGAGGCGTAGGTTGCCATCTTGAAGGCTCATTTGAGTTTACAGTGAACTTCGGCATGGTACGGGTTTGTTTGTAGTTGTCCTTATCCATCCACAGGGCAACGTGCTCTGCAACTTCAAGACCGTAAGCCTTTGAAACGTTGAATTCCTTTTCGTTTGTGTTCTCCCAGGTACGATACAAACTATCTCGATATACGTTGATACGATCCTCGGAGAATATGAGTCTTCTGCTAAGGTCAATATGAGAGATCAAGGCGGCTAGTTCATAGTTCAGTTCTTCCTTGTTCCCGGGTTCCGGAACTGCGTCGAGATCCCTTAATTGACCCGATAGGGATTGATAGTCCTGATTTTTTTTAGCCATAATTTCATAGGCCGCTATATTCGGATAAACATATATCCTACTGGCAACTGGAGGCGAAAATATATCATGGATCATTACCTCGGTTACCTTGTCCACGGAGTTATGGTAATCTTCAGGCCCAATGGCAATATGTTCGCTTTTTTTTGTGCAAGACGTTAAGGCCAATAGCGCCATGGACATCAGTGCTCCAACTTTTTTCATCATCTTTCTTTTTGTCTGTTCATTATTTGGTAGACCTCCAAGTTTGCATTGTTGAAAATGGCAAGTAGATAACTTTGGCCGCCCATTTCCAGTACGTGCAAATGCCTTAGGGATTTCTGGGTAAAATCCAATCCTAATTGGTTGCCTAAAATTATATTTTTTTCGTTGTTTATCAAGGCTCCTGGGAAAGAATCAAAACGTCCGTGATAAGGCTTTACACCAAAATAGTTGCCTCCCACCAGTACTTCACGTTCATTATCCGCATCGAAATCGTAGGAAGCAAATGCCATGATGGGAGCGACTTGCAGTTCGTTTTTAAAAGGAACAAAAGTGAACGTCCCGTCTGCGTTTTTCAGGTATCCTGATGCCAAAGTGTTTACTTCCCATATTGTGGACTCCTCCAGCTGTTCTTTAGAAAAAATCTCTTCAACAGTTTTTCCTGCGAAGGATGAATAGGAAGTGTAGTTTTTCTTTAGGAATACCATCTGACCAGCAAGTCCATCCAAGCCTTCAAGGGTGTAATATTTGTTGTTTTTTGGAATGGCCACAACGGTTTCCGTTTGCCCATTTCCATCAAAATCATGATAGTACATACGCAAGGGGCTTTTTTTGGAGGCGTTGAATTTGTTGTTTGTTCCCCAGTTCCCCAAAAGGTAGTCCATATCACCATCTGCATCAATATCAAAAGGATGGATTATCTGCCAAAGCCCGGAAACTTCCAAATCAAAGGCTTCTTCGAACTGACCATCGTTGTTCCTTAGAAATAAAGGTGACATCCATTCCCCGACGACAATCAAGTCTTTTTGGCCATCACCGTCAAAATCATTCCAAATAGCATCGGTAACCATTCCATTCACTTTATCAAAACTGTCATCTATAGTGAACACCCCCTTTTCGTTTTTCAGTAAATATGAAGGAACCGCCTTTCCAAAATTTCCAGTTTCGGCATGGCCCCCGACGAAAAGGTCCAAATCTCCATCGCCATCATAATCACAAGGTTTAACCACCGATGTGTTTTGAAATAGTTCAGGGAAAGTTCCATCTGTAAATGCCGTATCTTTTTGGATAAGATAAGTTTCTGTAAGCCTTTTGGACCTTCCATAGAAGTCGCCTCCTGCAGCACCGAGCACAATATCGTTTTTATTATTTCCAGTGAAATCGGCTATTATGGCAGAAACTTGTTCTTTAATGGAATCTTTTCTGATTGCTTCAAAGTTTTGCGGAACGAAAATACTGTCCTGTTGTAGAAAGACTTTTGTTGGATCAAACTTTGAACCTCCCAGCAGAATGTCATCTTTCCCATCCAGGTTCAAGTCGCCAACTGCAAAAGCGGGTCCTCGATCTGATATTTTATATGGAATCAATTTTTCCCGATTAAAATCGAGATAGTTGTCTTCTTTGTGTAAGTACTGTAGGCCCAAGTTTCCATCGGTCAGTTTGAACAGAGGTGTAGCGACTTTGTTTGAAGAAACACCAGAATGGGATTTCGTATTTTTCGGTTCCAGGGTCAATTCCTGATTTACTAAGACATTTTTTATGGTTTGACAGGTTCTGTCTGGCCAAACCACTTTGAGCGAATCTACTAACTCTTTCTGTCTAAAGCCAAAATGGACTATAGGTTCAGAGGAAGCTTGAAATCCTCTAGCGGGAAATAATTCTTTGAATTGAAGCGTGCCATCCGTATAGGCGTATACCTTGGTTCCTATCCCGTATGGATTTTTCCCTTTAAAACGCAGCTTGACTTTTAGAAAATTTGCTTTATTATTCGTTTTGTTCACATATATTGATGGGGGAGCATTTAAATTATTAACAACAAGATCCAAATCTCCGTCATTATCCAAATCTCCATAAGCTGATGCCCCCGAGATAAGTTTTTCTGGAATCATCCAATTGGTTGACATATCTTCGAAAGTAAGGTCATCCCTCCCTTGGAAAATGTAATTGTGGTGTACCCCAGAAGGCATCATATCCATCGCTTTTTGATCTACTAATCTGGTGTTGTTTATCTTACTTTGGATTTGGTCGCTTGATACGAACTTTATAAAATCAAGATCATTGGGTCTTTTGGGAATACCATTCGCCACAAAAAGGTCTTGATTTCCATCTTGATTGTAGTCGGCGAAAAGGGTTGCCCAGCTCCAATCGGTCGCAGCTACGCCGCTTAAAAGCGCAGTCTCCATAAATTTTCCGTCTGGCTGATTTACATAAAGCATATTTCTGGTGAACTGGTAGTGATATCCATATTGCTGGGTACGGAGTTGTTGTATTTGGATGTCCTCATCCCCTTCAGAAGCTTTCAAAGGAACCTCTTCCTCTGGAAGCATATCCAGAGAAATCAAATCGGGAAGGCCATCATGGTTGATGTCGGCCACATCACTACCCATTGAAAATCTTGTAGTATGGCCAAAATATGTACGAAGACTTTCAGTAAAGGTCCCATCGCCATTGTTCAAATAGTAGTAGTCATCCTCGTGGAAATCGTTGCCAACATAGATGTCTGGATATCCATCTACGTTGAAATCGGAGACTGCGACACCTAGGCCATAACCATTAATTCCTCCATAAATCCCTGCCTCTTCACTTACATCCTTAAATTTTCCGTTGTCGTTCCTAAGGAGTTTGTCTCCGGTTTCATAGTTTCTTTTAGTTCTGAGACTTGCTTTTCCAAAAGATCCTGAAGTGTGCACGGCATGGTTTAAAAGATAAAGATCTAAATCACCATCTGTATCATAGTCAAAGAATGCTGCTGAAGAGCTGTATGAATCGAAATCAAGGCCATATTTTGAAGCACTTTCGGTAAAGGTACCGTCTTGATTATTGATGTAGAGTTCATTATAGCCATCGAAACCATTTATTCCTACTACGGCGCAAACATAGATGTCCAACCAACCGTCTCCGTTTACATCAGCCATTACGGAACCTGTGTTCCATGAACTATTGCCCTCAAGCCCGGAAGAATCTGTAATATCCTCAAACTTTAGGTCACCTTTGTTGAGGTAAAGCTTGTTCTTCACTTGGTTTCCTGAAAAAAAGATATCCGGTAAATTGTCATTGTTGACATCTCCGACAGCGACACCACCACCATTGTAAAAATAGAGATAGTCCAAAATGCTCAGGTCATTGGTTTCCGTAATACTGTTTACGAAATCGATTCCTGTTTTTTCTGGTAATAGGGTATCGAACAATTCCCCGCCTTTTTTACATCCAGCAAGTAAAAAACCGATAGCAAGCGCAGCGATTATCTTATTCATCCAGCGCAAAGATTTTTGGTTTTCCATCGTTAATTGCAGCTAGGACAAACCTATTATTATCCTTGTCTTTTACCAAGCCCAAATGTTTTACCTCTTCACGGATAAAAAACCCACTTTCATCGTAGTTTTTCCATTTAAAGTTAAAGTTACCATCTCCCAAAAGTACATTGCCGTAGTTGGCGTCCAATCTTGAAAATTGGGGCTTAAATTCAAAATTGTTCCCGGCCATGATCAAATCTAAATTGCCATCTTTATCCAAATCGGTACAGGTAATACCACAAATACAAGAGAACTGTGCACGACTCGGCAATTTTTTGATGCTAAATTTCCCCTTGCCATCGTTAATAGCTACCACTGAAGCTGAAATAAGGCTTTTTTTGACTATGGATTGGTCAATTATTTCTTTTGGGAAAAGTTCATGAATAGTTCGCTTAGCGTAGTCAGAAGCTTTTAGGTTTTGCTTTTTCAAAGATACTAGCTGCCCTGTAAGTTCCTTTTTTTGGTGGATTGGATAATCACCACCGTTTTCATGGACTGTCACAATCTGCTCAATGGTTCCGTTGTTATCAAAATCGTTGACCCATAGCTTCATGGGATTTCCGTCTGATGGTTTATAATGCAGGTTTTCTCCTTGATTGCCCAAAACCAGGTCCAAATCTCCATCCTTATCCAAATCAACTGCCTCAACGGTATTCCACCATCCATGGAGACTGTCCAAACTGGAATTCATTTTTGAGATTCTCCTTCCAGAATTTTTATAGATTTTTGGGGTGTCCCATTCCGAGACTGTGATCAAGTCCTGTTTTTGATCACCATCCAAGTCGGCCCAAATGGCATGCGTAATCATCCCTTCATCTTTAAGATCATAGGCTCTGCGTTCAGTCACATCTAAAAATTGTCCTTCTTGATTTTCAAGAAACAGATGGTCCGGATTTGGCCCGTACACACTAACTATACTTCTTGAACCTATGAAAACATCAAAATCTCCATCTCCATCAAAATCACTTGGCGCAATCACTGCAATATTCTTAAAGGTGGAAGGCAATGTTTGTCCGGAATTTGAAAACCTACCTTTTCCGTCGTTCAAATATAATCTGGGCCTATATTGGCGCTCCTGTGCAAATTCATTTCCCCCACTACCTACCATCAGGTCCAAATCACCATCCGCATCGGCATCTAAAAAGGCCGCTGAGGTGTCCTCGAATTCCTTATCATTTTCAAAGACTGCCTGTTTTGATTCGGAAAAGGAGCCTTTACCTCCATGTCTATAGATGAACCCTGATTTGCCTTTTGCTCCTCCGATAAAAACATCTTCGTTTCCATCGCCATCCACATCACCTATTGCCAAAGCAGGTCCTTCTTGAGAGAGTTTTTTATAGATCAGGCCTTCATAGTCAAAGTCATTGTAGTTGTTTTCTTGATGTGCAGTGAAATTGGTATTGTTCAGTTCTTTCAAAAGCGGTTTTACGTCGCTTTTTTTCTGAGGATTATATTGCGCGGTTGCTTGCTTTTGGTTTAGTGTAAGTACTTGGTTTGATTTAACATTGGTCAAAAGAATGGTTCTATCATTTGGCCATACCACTCGGATGGAATCCAAGGTTTTGTGTTTACCCAGACCTAAAGTCATTGTATAATCCATTGAAGATTGAAAACCACGTGATGGAATCAATTCTTGGTTCACGGTGTTGTCTCCAAAATAGAACTTAACTAGAGACCCGACTGCAAAGGGGTTTTCTCCCTCCCCAATCAGTTTTAGCTGAATATAATTGTTGTCATTAAGCTCATTGGAGTTATTTCTGTAAACAAAAGTTTCGGTATTTACGTTGTTGATGACCAAATCCAAATCGCCGTCGTTGTCCAAATCACCATAAGCCGCACCGTTAGACCTTGTAGGAATATCAAAACCCCATTCTTTGTTGGCATTTTTGAAAGTAATGTCTCCATTGTTCTTGTAGGCATAATTGGGCTGGGGTTTGATGGGCATTTTGTTGATGATCGTATCAATAGACTCCTTTTTTCCCGTCAAGGCCATTTTTTGGATAATCTCATTTGCAAAAAAATCCACAAAGTCAAGGTCCGTGAGGTCGTGGTTTATTCCATTGGTCACAAAAATATCCTTCAACCCATCATTGTCCATATCGAATATAAGGCCGGCCCAACTCCAGTCCGTGGCATCTATTCCACTATAATAGGCCACTTCTGAGAATGACCCATTTCCATTGTTCAATTGTAGGGTATTCTGAATGTACTGTTGGTAGAAATCTTTGCTTCTTTTTAGGTCAAAAATGTTATAGCCCTCAAACTCCATTACGGATTTAACCCGTTCCTCGGGTTCTGGCAACATATCAGTAATAAAAATGTCGTTATGTCCATCGTTATTGATATCTGCAATATCAATTCCCATTGCGGATAGGCTCAAATGGGAAGTATAGTTTTTTATTTCCTCGGTGAAAGTGCCATCCTTTTGATTAATGTATAGATAATCCCTTTCGTAAAAATCATTGGAGATGTATATATCAGGATACGTGTCATTGTTAATGTCAGTCACAAGAACACCAAGGCCAAAACCAATTAAACTACCATAAATACCGGCATCTTCACTTACATCCACAAACTTTCCATCATCATTGCGCAAGAGCATGTCACCCACACCTCTGAAAATATGCGGAACACCTTCCCAATCTTGGGCCCTCACTTCACGTTGTTCGGCATAGCCCAAGCTACTTACGGGAATGTTACTATTGTTAAGAATATAGACATCCAAATCGCCGTCTTTGTCATAATCAAAAAAAGAAGCATGTGTGGAGAAACCAGTCTTGGCCAGGTTATACTCATTTGCTTTTTCAGTAAACGTAAGATTGCCATTGTTTATATAAAGATCATTGTCATGGTTGTTACCCTCCAGATTACCTGCGTTGCTCACATAAATATCTAGAAGGCCATCGGCATTTACATCCGCCATTACAACTCCGGTGGACCAAGGTTTGCTTCCTCCTACACCAGCCTTTTCTGTGATGTCCTCAAATTGAAGATTACCTTTATTCAAATATAGTTTATTGGGTTCCATGTTGCCTGTGAGATAAATATCAGCAAGCCCATCATTGTTGATGTCGCCAATACCTACACCGCCACCATTGTAGAAATTACGATATTTGAAGATGTTGAAGTTTTTTTGATTTTCTACCTTGTTCACAAAAGTAATCCCAGTTTCCTGAGGTGAAAGCAGTGTAAAGAGTGTTTCTGTAGTTTCATCCGTTTGATTCTTTTCATCTTTATTTGAACATGATGACAGAATTAGCAAAGAACCCAAAAACAATAGTGCATATTTCTTCATTACAATTTTATTTTTTTAGCTACTGATGCGGGTTGGTAATTGCAGTTTACCAAATAGTTCATTGTACTAGATTTAGTCTTTTTACAACACTATTCACTTACAAGTGTTGATTTTGTTATCAGAAGAAGTCCATTGATGTCATTTTGTAAAATTAGTTTAAGAAACTCATCTAACCTACTCAAGTGGACGTTAAAATAGCTATTGTTGGCCTAAGTATCCAAATCTCTTTGATTACCCAAATTGACATTGCCGTACCTTTCGTTGCAGGTAATTCTATTTGGAGACAAGTTGGTAAGTTGGAAGAAATTGATAAATAAAAAAACCCGCCAAACGGCGGGTTTTTTTATTTATAACGTCTCCAAATTTTAGTAACCAGGATTTTGCTGCAAATTTGGATTTGAAAGCAATGCAGTTTGTGGAATCGGGAAGATATTTTTGGTTTCATCACCCGAAACCTCTTTAAGTGCCCAATCGCTTGTAAATTGACCAAAACGAATCATATCGGTTCTTCTTACAAACTCGGTGTAAAGCTCACGTCCTCTTTCGTCAAGCAATTGTTGCTCGCCAACGGTTCCTAGGGGAGCTGCTCCACGTATAGTTCGAAGTTCATTAACCATAGATGTTGGGTCACCTCCAGTTCGCATAATAGCCTCAGCTTTCATCAAATGGGCATCTGCATATCTGAATATAACTTTATGGCTGTTGAAGGCGCCATATCTGGCAGCGTATTTTTGAACCCTAATTCCAGTACGTTCGTTGTTACCTATTAGTGAGGCAAACTCTTTTTCAAATACTAGGGGGTTGCCCGGACGGTCTTTTAAAGGAGTGCCATCCAATGCATATTGCTGACCAATCAAAAATCCGAGACCTACATTGGAACCGTCCTCAAATCCGCCATTGTCTGTTGTACCATCAGCACCTGTGAAGGGAGTCCCTACAGAAGGCACCCAACCTCTTCTTTCTTCCTGACCATCCAATGGAGTCCCGTCAACCTCACCTCGGTTACTGTTAGGGTCTCCTTCAAACAAATCGTAGAACTCAGCCAATGTACTGAAACCGTTCCAACCTCCCCCACTGATTCCTGTGGAATTATAGTGAAGACCGTTAAAAATATTGTTCCCTACAGCAGTTTGTGCCCACCAGATGGTTTCAGAATCCGCAGAGTCCCTAAAAATATCAAAATAGCCAGCTTGTAATTCGTAACCGTCAGCGGCGATTTCATCTACCAGAGCAATTACTCGATTCATATCGGCTGAATCGGGAGTACCTGATCCATTGTAGATGTGATTGTTCAACAATACTCTAGCCAATAAAAACTTTGCAGCTTGAGCGCTTGCTCTTTTTAGGTCACCGGTACCAGCGGCCACACTGGGGAGACTAGGAATGGCCTCTTCTAAATCGGCAATTACAAGTGCAACGGCTTCTGTTCTTGTTAGAACACTTGGGTTAATTTCCGGACCTTCATCTACTCCCCTAAAGGGAACTTGGCCAAAGTTATCCAAGATAACCCATGTGGCCCAAGCACGAATAAACTTTGCTTCAGCCAAAGTTAAAGCATCAGCGTTACTTCTGGAATCGATAACCTCAGAGGCCCTAAAAATAGTCTGGTTATAATCATTCCAAGTTCTAAGAATGAAGAGGTGAGAGAAATCCCAGGTATGCGTATGCAGTACCCTCCAGATTCCATTATCTCCCCAATCCGTTCCCCTAGTTGGAACCAGGTGTTCATCTGTGGTAACCTCAGACATGGCATATAGGTTTTCTTGATTTCCCAAAAATCCCCATACGTTGTTGTAAAGGTCGGTTACTTGACTCGCTGGTTCAGTAACCCCAGTAAATCCTGTTCCAGTGTCCTCTGGAATAATTGAATCCGTTTCTTCAATTTCAAGATTGGTACACGAGAACATCAGCATAGCCGAGCTAGCGACTATCGATAAAAGTTTAAATTGATTTCTTTTCATTTTTGTACAATTTTTTTATTAAAATGATGCATTTAAGCCAAACGTAACTGTTCTTGGTCTTGGAAAGGACGTATAATCAATACCTGCTGTTGGAATACCGTTCAATACATCACTAACACCGTTATTTGGTGTTCCAGCTTGAACGCTGATTTCAGGATCCAAACCACTGTAATCGGTAATCAGGAATAAATTTTGCCCAGTTACGGATAGTCTCAAACTTTTCAAAACGCTATCACCACTAAGAGGTACAGTATACCCAAGGGTTGCGTTCTGTAGTCTAACAAAATCACCATCTTCTAAAAATAAGGTGGATACAGGAGCAGAAGCAAAATTACTTTCTCCGCTTGTAAGAACGTCTGGTGTCACATTTCTACCGTTACCTATGGAACCAGCGGTGAAGAAAGCATTCCGTGTGTTGTTGTACACCGAGAAACCAAACTGTCCTGCCAAGTAAGCGGAAGCATCCCAATTCTTATAGTTCACGTTAAGTGAAAGACCTGCATTAATGTCCGGAAGCGCATCTTCACCAACAAAGGTCTGATTATCTATTCCTCCTTCAAAAGTTGGAAGACCAGCACTATCGAATCCAGTAAACTCTCTTAGGAAATACGAGAAAAGGGGTCTGTCTCCCGCTAAAATTTGTGAGAAAGCCAGTGATAGTCCTTGCCCTCTAATGGTACCAGAAGGAATTTGTCCATCAAAATCGGTAAGTTCATTATCGTTGTATGCAATGTTAAAAGCAGTGCTAAAGCTAACATCTTCCGTTTGCACCCAATCCACATTGATATCAAACTCAACTCCTTGGTTAATCAAAGTGGCATCCAAATTTTGGAAGAAACGTGGTTGAGGCGAAGGCTGAGCAGCCTCTATGTTCAGCAATAAATCCGTTGTTTCCTTACGGTAAACGTTAATGCTACCCGAAACCCTGTCATTGTTAAATCCGTAGTCAATACCAATATTGAAATCCAAAGTTTCTTCCCATTTCAAGTCAGGATTTCCAAAGGTAATGGGAAGGGTTCCTGCAGGCTGCCATTCTCCTCCATCATTAATAGAAGGAGCACCATATCTTTCCCTTCTAATAAATTGACCAAAAGTAAGGCCTTCTTGGTTACCAGTAATACCGGCTCCCAATCGTAACTTAAGGGTAGAGAAGGTGTCCCCCATAAAATCTTCTTCATGAATTTTCCATGCGAAGGCACCTGAGGGGAAATAACCATATTGGTTGTTGCCACCAAAGCGGGAAGAACCATCAGCCCTAAGGGTCGCTGTGAAAAGATACTTGTCAGCAAGGGTATAATTAATTCTTCCAAAAAACGATTGAATTTCGTCTGTGTTATCAAAGGTATCCGCTGCAATCGATCGAACTGGACGAGGTGCGGTAGTTGAAATATTTTCGGTTGTAACAGTGGGGAACAGACGCTGTACTATCAGATCGCCCGATCTAGGATCGTATCCAAATTGTTGAAAAGAACCATCAATTTCTGCTTGTACTCCTTCGGTGGATATTCTCAAATCTGACTCCATCTCATTTAAGTCATTAGTGCTAAAACCGAATCCTTCAACGTTACGTCCCGTATTTCCAAAATCCTGAAAAGAATAACCTACAAGAGCATCCAAATACGAATTTTCGAACTCTTTTCGATAGTTTAAGGTAGCTTCCAAAAGGCGGTTTTCCAGTTCCAGAGTGTTGAAGTTTCCACGGCCATTCCCAAAAGCATTTCTACCAATATTAATGGCAAGAGGGGATGTGATACTGAAAGTTTCACCTTCAGACTTGTCATAACCAATATTAACTTTAGCGGTCAATTCAGGCGTTACCTTATACTCTGCGGATGCATTAAGGAGCACACGGTCAACATTGCTTAAAGTTCTGGTGTATCTTAACAATGCAGCAGGACTTAATAGACCCCCTGCAGCTGAAAAATCAGGATTAGTCGGCCATGTTGGGTTCGCAGAATAGGCAGCACCTAAAAGGTCACCGTTAAATCCGGCGCTACCACTTAAGGGCGCTCTCTGCTCATTGACCCTGGATATAGTTCCCTGAAAATTTACAGTCAAATTGTCGTCCAAAAATCGATGTGTTGCATTGATTCTTCCAGTGATTCTTTCAAGGTCTGAATTCTCTACAACACCAAACTGTTTTCCATAACCAAAAGTGGCCCTAACATTTCCTTTGCCGTAGTTGTGAGAATAGGAAAGGTTTTGATTTTGTGAGGCAACGGTACGCGTAACAAAGTCTTGCCAGTTTACATTGTTGCCAAAATCCTGTGCATTTCTATCTCCGCCAAATTGTTCTATCCCATCCAAAAACTCCTCGCTGTTCAGTAGGTCCCATTCATTGGCGGGCGTAGATATACTTAAACTTGAGGAAAACTCAAATCTTCCTCCTGCACTGCCTTTCCCGCTTTTAGTTGTTATAATAACGACACCATTGGCACCACGAGAACCATAGATCGCTGTTGCCGATGCATCTTTCAAAATACTGATACTTTCAATATCGGATGGGTTAAGAAAGCTCAGCGGGTTTGAACCAGCAGAAGTACCTAAACCTGTATCACCACTCGAAGGAGCTGTATCTGCACCTGAAAGTGGCACACCATCCACTACAAATAATGGATTGTTATTGGAACGTACGGAATTAGAACCCCGGATTCGAACATCGATACCGGCTCCAGGAGCACCACTGGACTCAGTGATCTGAACACCCGCAGTTTTACCTTGTATTAATTGTTCTGGGGATGCAATTACACCGGTATTAAAGTCTTCAGAGGTAACTGCCGATACAGAACCGGTGGCATCTTTAACGGTTGTTTGTCCATAACCGATGATCACTACTTCATCCAAAGCTTGTGCATCTTCGTCAAGTACTACATCAATGGTAGCCTGGCCCGCATACGATATTTGTTGGGTAGCATAGCCAATATAACTGTACACCAATACCGAACCGTTGGGGACGTCGTTTAAAGTATAGTTACCGTCAAAATCAGTTTGCGTACCGGTAGTGGTACCCTGTACGACAACACTTGCTCCTGGCAAAGGACCGGTAGCATCAGAAACAGTACCAGATACTGTTTGAGCTTCTGCCATGGCAAAACATAAAAATGCGCCCAACAGCAAAAAGCTTCTAAGTAGCGTAATCTTCATAAATAATGGATTTTTGAGTTTAGTTAATTTTAATTCAAGTGTTAAACATATATAAAAAAAAGGTTAATCAAAATTTAAGCATATCTTAACAATGAGCGAAAACGGTTTCGTGTTGATAACTTTGAAGACATTGAAGGTTGACAAAACTATAACAGTTCAATTGTTTAAATCACAACATACTGATCTGGATTTAAGAAAATCCATAACACAGCCACTAAGATAGCATTATTTTTAATATGGCATCGATGTATTTAAAAGGGTTTCGTAAATTTCGGGGCTTTTTTGTTTAAAGTATGACGGGGATGAATGTCCTTGTCGGTATTCATTAATTCTCATAACCATTTTGATGGGATAAATCGTTTCTTTTTTGAAAGCAAAAATAACTTTAAAGGATATTGCCAGGGAGTTAGAAGTATCCATATCTACGGTGTCAAAGGCGTTGAAGAACAGCGAAGAGATCAGTCGGGATACCAAGGAGAAGGTGCAAGCTTTTGCCAAGCTCTACAATTATAAACCCAATAACATTGCAATAAGTCTAAAAAACAAACGGACTAAGAATATTGGTGTCGTAATTCCAGCCATTGTACACCATTTTTTTACAACGGTAATTCGAGGTATTGAAAAGTATGCCAATGCAAAAGGATATAATGTTATTGTTTGTTTATCTGAAGAGTCTTTTGACCGGGAGGTGATTAACATGGAAATGTTGGCCAATGGAAGCATTGACGGCTTTATTATGTCCTTATCCTCAGAGACCCAGCAGAAAGGAGACTATAATCATTTGAAGGAGGTGACCGAACAGGGAATACCTTTGGTTTTGGTGGATAGGGTAACCAACGAAGTCGATTGTGACAAAGTGATTATAGATGATGAGCTGGGGGCCTATATGGCCACAAAAAAGTTGATAGAGCAAGGAAGAAAAAAAATTGCCCTCATCACAACAGATGATTACCTAAGTGTTAGCAAGGCACGGACCGAAGGATATAGAAAGGCGCTTTTGGAAAGCAATATGGATATTGATGAAAACAGGATACTCAAGCTGTCCTCCATGCAGATGGATGAAAAAAGTATTGAGGTCTTTTTCAGCAAGAAGAAGGTTGATGCCGTTTTGTGCGTGAATGAGATATTTACCGTCTTCAGTATGCGGTTGGTCCAGAAAAAAGGACTTCGCATACCCGACGACATCTCATTTATAGGGTTTACCGATGGGGTGCTGTCCAGATATGCCAATCCAAGTTTGACAGTAGTGGCCCAACATGGGGAAAGAATGGGTGAAATCGCAGCCCAAATGCTAATAGATAAAGTAGAGAACGAAAACGAAGAAGGGAACTATCAAACAAAAATTTTGGAACCCACTTTGGTGGTTCGGGATTCCACAGTGAATTAATTTTGTTTTAACTCATAACAGCAAGAAATATTAATTGCTGACTAGCCATACATTTTATTAGAATGAATCAAGATTATATTATACCAGATCCATGGTCCATTATAGAAGAAGGTTTTGACAAAGAAAGGGTAAAATCTTCCGAGAGCCTTTTTAGCCTTGGAAACGGAGCGATGGGTCAACGCGCCAACTTTGAAGAAAGCTATTCAGGCGACACCTTTCAAGGTAGTTACATAGCAGGAGTATACTATCCGGACAAGACAAGGGTGGGGTGGTGGAAAAATGGATATCCCGAATACTTCGCCAAAGTGCTCAATGCACCCAATTGGATTGGCATTGATTTGAAAATAGATGGCGTTTTCTTGGATTTGAACACGTGCAAAAAGGTTGCAAACTTCAAAAGGCAGCTCAATATGAAAGAAGGCTGGTACAGGCGAAGCTTTGTTGCCACCATGCCCAACGACTTGGAAGTGGCTTTCGAAGTTACCCGGTTTTTAAGTTTGGATTTGGATGAGACCGGAGCCATACAACTAAACCTTCAAGTTTTAAATTCCGATACCGAGGTGATTTTAACACCGTATCTAGATGGTGGCATCAAAAACATGGACAGCAACTGGGACGATAAGTTTTGGGAAATTACCGAAGTGGAATCCGAAGGCAATCGTGCTTTTATCCAGTCGAATACCAACAAGACCAATTTCGCTGTCTGTACTTTTATGCACAATGAGGTATATTTAGATGGAAGTCCTACTGAAGCAAGCCCTATTGCAATAAAAAACGAGACCTCAGTGGCGCATTCGTATTCTCAGCACGTTAAAAAAGATACCACACTTACCATAATAAAATATGGGGGGTATACGGTTGATAGAAACCATCCTAAAAACCAATTGCAGCATGCTGCAAATAGTGTGTTGGACCAAGCTTCTCAATTGGGTTTTGAAGAACTGTTGAGAAAACAAAAAGAGGCGTGGGCACAAATTTGGGAAATGAGCGATATCACCATAGAAGGTGATGTGAAGGCGCAGCAAGGAATTCGCTTCAATATATTCCAGCTTAATCAAACCTACTTGGGCAAAGACTCTCGATTGAATATTGGCCCAAAAGGTTTCACCGGGGAAAAGTATGGAGGAAGCACCTATTGGGACACAGAAGCTTATTGCCTGCCTTTTTACATGGCCACTAAAAATCAAGAAGTAGGGTGGAACCTGCTTAAGTATCGATATAACCATTTACAGAAGGCTATTGAAAATGCCGAAAAATTAGGGTTTTCAGATGGAGCAGCGCTTTACCCCATGGTCACCATGAACGGTGAAGAATGCCACAATGAATGGGAAATAACCTTTGAGGAAATTCATCGAAACGGTGCCATTGCTTATGCCATTTATAACTATACCAGATATACAGGGGATTATAGCTATATCCCTCAAATGGGATTGGAAGTATTGGTGGGCATTGCCCGATTTTGGCGCCAACGGGTAAATTTTTCCCAAGAAAAACAACAGTATGTCATGTTGGGCGTCACCGGTCCCAATGAATATGAGAACAATGTCAACAATAATTGGTATACTAACTATCTGGCCAAATGGTGCATAGATTATACTTTGGAACAGCTTAAAAAAGTCGAAGAAGAGTATCCGAAAGATTACGCTCGAATTGTGGACAAGACCAAAATAAGCCCAACCGAGACCAAGGATTGGGTAAGAGTTAGCGGGAATCTATATTTTCCATACTCTGAAAAATATGAAGTTTTTTTGCAGCAAGATGGATTCTTGGATAAAGAAATGATAAAGGTCGAAGATTTGGATAAATCGGAGAGACCCATCAATCAAAAATGGAGCTGGGACCGAATTCTTCGTTCTCCTTATATAAAGCAAGCCGATGTGCTACAAGGTTTTTATTTCTTTGAAGACCATTTTAGTCAAGAAGAATTGAAACGGCATTTTGACTTCTATGAGCCATTCACCGTGCACGAATCCTCTCTGTCGCCCTGCGTGCACAGTGTTCAGGCAGCCAAATTGGGTAGAATGGAGCAGGCCTATACCTTTTACTTAAGAACTTCAAGACTCGATTTGGATGACTATAATAAGGAAGTGGAAGAGGGACTGCACATTACATCCATGGCAGGTACTTGGATGAGCATTGTTGAAGGTTTCGGGGGTATGCGAATGATGGATGGCCAATTAAGCTTTACTCCTCGAATCCCCACAGGGTGGGATTCCTATTCATTCAAAATCAATTTTAGGAACCAAATTATCACTGCGAATGTAACCAGGGACATAACTTCTTTTCAGATTTCTGGTGATGCGGATTTATATATTATGGTACATGGAAAACGGCTGAAATTGATTCCAGGAGAAACTGTTATGGCATGAAGTTGAATCATCTTACCCATATTTTGATTACGCTAATAATAGCCGTATCGTGCGAGGAAAAACCCAAACAGAAACCCATTGAAAAACCCATGAAAAAAAAGACCGTAGTATATCAGGTTTTTACACGATTATTCGGAAATACAAATACAACCAATAAACCTTGGGGGACCCTAGAGGAAAATGGTGTGGGAAAATTTGACGACTTCACAGAAAAGGCCCTACAAGAAATAAAGGATTTGGGTGTGACCCATATTTGGTACACAGGAGTTCCCCATCATGCGGTGATTAATGATTATACCGAATATGGAATATCCAATGACGACCCAGATGTGGTCAAAGGTCGTGCAGGTTCGCCCTATGCTGTAAAAGATTATTACAATGTCAATCCAGATTTGGCACTGGACCCTGCCAATAGATTGGAAGAATTCAAGGCATTGGTCCAAAGGACACATGAGGCCGGCATGAAAGTAATCATTGACATTGTACCCAACCATGTTGCGCGTAATTATGAGGGGTTGACAAACCCAGAAGGGGTGTCTGATTTTGGAGCTCACGATGATACTTCCAAGGAATATAATGTCAACAATAATTTCTATTATATACCGGGACAGGCATTTCAAGTTCCAGAATGGCAGAATGGATATGTGCCGCTTGGTGGTGAACAGCATGCTTTGTCCAATGGAAAATTTGAGGAAAATCCTGCCAAATGGACCGGGAATGGGTCGCGATTGGTTCGTCCTAATTTCAATGATTGGTATGAAACGGTCAAGGTAAATTATGGAATTCGCCCAGACGGAAGCAAAGACTTTGAGGAATTACCAGAGGAATTTGAAGATAAAGATTACAGGGTACATTTCGATTTTTGGAAAAACAAGACCCTACCGGATTCTTGGAACAAGTTCCGGGACATTACAAACTACTGGCTTGATTTTGGAGTAGACGGTTTTCGTTTTGATATGGCGGAGATGGTCCCCGTTGAGTTTTGGAGTTATCTGAACTCAAGTATTAAAATGAAGAACCCAGATGCTTTTCTGTTGGCCGAGGTATACAATCCCAGTTTGTACCGCGATTATATCCACAAGGGAAAAATGGACTACCTCTACGATAAAGTGGAACTGTATGATAGCATAAAGCATATTATGAAAGGCTATGGGTGGACAGATCATATCCCTATGGTTCAAAAGGGAATGGCAGATATCGAGCATCATATGCTTCATTTTTTGGAAAACCATGATGAACAGCGAATAGCAAGTCCTGATTTTGCAGGTAACGCCAATCTAGCAAAACCGGCCATGGTTGTCTCCGCAACGCTGAGCACCTCGCCCACTATGATTTATTTTGGGCAAGAGGTGGGAGAACCCGGTGCTGAGGATGCCGGCTTTGGAAAGCCAACAAGGACCTCCATTTTTGATTATATAGGAGTGCCGCACCATCAGCGTTGGATGAACAATAAAAAGTTTGATGGTGGTCAACTCAAAGAAAACGAAAAACTACTCAGGGATTTTTATAAAAAGCTGCTCAACTTTACTATTAAAAGTGACGCCTTGATGGGAGACTATCAAGAAATTCATTTTTACAATAAAGATCATACGGAAGGATATGATCATAGGATATTGTCGTATGTACGTTGGTCCGAGGAGGAAAAACTGATTGTTGTGGCGAATTTTGGTGCCGATAAACACTACAAACTGGATTTGAAAATTCCAGAAAGTGTCATCGATAACTGGAAATTGAATAACGAAGAGTACAAGTTGGAGGAACAGTTATATGGGCAAGTGGACCGAATACTCTCTGTGAACGAAGGGCTTGGGATTGTTCCCATCGAACTGGCCCCATTGGAGTCTAGGATTTTTGCTGTTGAGGAATAAAAAAAGCGGATTGTTCCCAATCCGCTCCTTTTAGGCTGGTTAGTTGTTTAGTTAATCTTTTTTAGTGGCCGTTTTTTGGTAAATCAAGGCAATTATGGAACCTATTATTCCATAATATATGATATCGATTATAGCTTCAACAACGTGTCCGGTCAAATCCATCCAGTTGGCAGTGGCATACCAGATGAGCCCCATTCCGATGCCCACGAAGACACCTATCCAAGCACCAAACTGAAAACCCTCACCTACAGAATGGTGTCCTCGGGCCCATTTACTGTATAAACTGCTCAAAACAAATGCACCAACAAGATTACCCAAGGCTATAAGCCCAAGATTGGGAACTTCTTTCATGGTGTTCACAATAGTATGCTCTTCAAAAAAACTGACAGTGGCGATCCCCCAAATAAGGTACCCCAAAAAGAACATCACAATCGCCGCAACTAATGTGGCAATTAAATTAGATTTTGAAAACATGCTTAATTGATTTATTGGTTATAGATTTGATAAAAGTATTAAATATTTATTAACGATTTAATAAAAAATTAATACAAAAATTGCCTTAATGACTTTTATTGCAATATTTTAAGGTACTTTCTTCAATGGAGTTGATTTATTTTCAAATCGTATTTTAGGGGTCAAAATCGAGAACTTTATGAAAAGAAATGTACTATTTGCATTGGCACTTGTTTTTTTGTTCAATAACTGTAGTATGATGGATTCCAAACCAATGGTCATAGGTCACAGAGGTGCCATGGGGCACGAAACGGAAAATACGTTGGCATCTGTTCAAAAGGCCATGGATTTGGGGGTGGATATGATTGAAATTGATGTTTTTAAAATTGAAAGTGGAGAAATTGTTGTATTTCATGATGAGCGCGTGGAACGTCTCACCAATGGTGGTGGAAAAGTGGAGGAATATAACATTGTCGACCTACACCAACTTATTTTGGATGGGGGACACAAAATACCCATGATTCAGGAAGTTCTAAAGCTTATTAACAATCAAGTGGCATTGAACATTGAGTTGAAAGGTGCGAACACGGCGGACAGGGTAAATTTCATTCTCGATTATTACGTTCGGGAAAGAGGATGGACATGGGACAACATCCTTATTTCAAGTTTCAATTGGGATGAGCTTCGTGAAATGCGCAAACTGAACAGTGGGATAAACATAGCTGTGTTGACGGAAGATGACCCTTTGCAAGCGATTGACGTTGCCAAAGAGTTGAATGCTGTAGCCATAAATCCTGATTACAAAACCCTTACTGAAGAAAATGTGGCCCAAATCCAAGAGGTAGGATTCAAAATCTACACTTGGACCGTAAATGAGCCAAATCAAATTGAAAAGATGAAAAATTTTGGGGTGGATGGCATTATTAGCGATTACCCAGAACGGGTCCATTAATGTATGAAGTAATTATTGTTGGCGGAGGAGCTGCGGGATTTTATGCTGCCATTCACATTGCGGAGCAAAACCCTAAATTGAAGATTGCCATTCTGGAAAGGGGAAAGACGATTCTTTCCAAAGTAAAGGTTTCAGGAGGTGGAAGGTGTAATGTGACCCATGGGGAGTTTTTACCAAAAGCACTTGTGGTTAACTACCCCAGGGGACAGAAAGAATTATTGGGTCCTTTCCACCAACACTCGCCCTTGGATGTTATGGCGTTTTTTAAACAACGGGGAGTGCCTTTGAAAATTGAAGAAGATGGCCGTGTGTTTCCCCAAAGCGATTCCTCTCAGACCATAATAGATTGTTTCGAAAGTGAGGCCAACAAGTTGGGTGTGAAAGTATTGAGAAACACTTCGATGGTCGGACTCAGAAAAGATGGGGATTTTTGGTTAATAGAAACAAGAAATACAACATATAAGGCCAAAAGACTGATGTTGGCGACGGGTAGCAATCCAAAAATTTGGAATTTGTTGAAAGCAATTGGACACACCGTAATTCCACCTGTTCCATCGCTTTTCACATTTAATATAGATGATGATCGAATACGTGATATACAAGGGATAAGCACCTATGCCTCGGCCAAAGTACTTCCAAAGGAATCCCCAAAACCAGGGTCACCATTGAAAAGTCTCTCAAAAGAATCCCCAAAATTGCAGGCCGAAGGCCCTGTCTTAATTACACACTGGGGCTTAAGTGGGCCTGTTATTCTAAAGCTATCCGCTTGGGGAGCATTAATTTTGAAGCAATACGATTATAAGTTCAATGTAGAGATTAACTGGATGCCCGATTATACTACCAGTTCAATGGAAGGTTATCTAAGGGAAATAAAAAAAACCGAAGCCAAAAGGACAATTTTAAGGACCCATGCGATGGACCTGCCTCGAAGACTATGGGTCAAATTAGTACATGCAGCGGGTATCGGAAATGATCTTAAATGGGCGGACACGAATAAGGAGCAGTTGCAAAAATTAGCGGAGCAACTCACAGCCTCAACATTTAAGGTTGATGGGAAAAGCACCTTTAAAGAAGAATTTGTAACCGCAGGAGGTATTGACCTAAAAGAAATAAATTTTAAGACTTTCGAGAGTAAACTGCACTCTAATCTTTTTTTCGCAGGAGAAATCATCAATGTGGACGCCATCACCGGGGGGTTCAATTTTCAGAATGCCTGGACAGGCGCCTATATCGCGGCCAAAGCCATTGCTTCCAAAAACACTTAGTTCAATGTCATAGCCAAGCCTGCAGCAAGTATACCTCCTAAAATAGGTCCTATAACAGGAATCCATGAATATCCCCACCCGTTGGAACCCTTGTCCTTTATGGGCAATAAGGCATGAACTATACGTGGTCCCAAGTCCCTTGCCGGATTTATGGCGTACCCAGTGGTTCCGCCCAGTGAAAGACCAATGCCCCAAACCAATAAGGCCACTGGAAGTGCACCAAGCGAACCCAATCCAATAACGGTGTCATCAGAGGATATAACGGCATCCGTAAAATACAGCACAGTGAAAACCAAAACGAAAGTCCCTACAGCTTCCATCAATATATTTAGTCCAACATTGGGTATTGCAGGAGCTGTACAGAACACACCTCTTTTAGTATTCCCATCTGGAGTTGCATCAAAATGTGCTTTATGGGTCAACCATACCATAAATGCAGCGAACATGGCACCGATAAACTGAGCTAAAATGTATGAAGGGACATCGCCCCATGGAAATTCACCTGCCGTGGCCAATCCTATAGTCACTGCTGGGTTAATATGTGCCCCACTATGAGGTCCGGCAACCACGACACCGGTATAAACGGCAAAGGCCCATCCGGTAGTGATCACTATCCATCCAGAACCACTACCATAGGTTTTTTGAAGGGAGACATTGGCATTGACACCACATCCCAAAAGCATCAACAAAAAGGTGCCCACAATCTCTGCGATAAACGGAGTCATAGAAAATTTGATTTATTTGTTTTTACTCCAGTGTTCCAGTGCATCAATAGCGCGATACCATCCTTTTATGCCTTCTTCTATGGGTTCTCTATTCGTGGAAGGGTTAAAATGCACGTCGGTTTGCCAAATGTCTTGGATTTCTTCAGGACTTTCCCAATAGCCCACGGCCAATCCAGCCAAATAAGCAGCTCCCATCACTGTGGTTTCCACGATTTTGGGACGAACTGTTACTGTGTTCAACACATCCGATTGAAATTGCATAAGCATGTTGTTCACTGTGGCACCCCCATCCACGCGAAGCTCCTTGATTGAAATACCGGAATCCGCTTCCATAGCTTTCAATATATCCATGGTCTGATAGGCAATCGATTCCAAGGCGGCTCTGGCAATATGTGCATCTGTGCTGCCCCGAGTCAAACCAAAAATAGTCCCTTGGGCACGTTGGTTCCAGTGGGGAGCTCCCAATCCGGCAAAGGCTGGCACAAAATACACGCCATCCGAGCTTTCCACAGAACCTGCTAATTTTTCTACCTCAGAAGAAGTTTTGATGATTTTAAGACTATCGCGAAGCCATTGCACCACAGCACCCGCAATGAAGATGCTTCCCTCCAATGCATAATGCGTCTTCCCATTGATTTTCCATGCGACTGTGGTCAGCAAGTTGTTTTTAGAAACGATGGGTTTCTCCCCAATGTTCATCAACATAAAACAGCCAGTACCATAGGTGTTCTTGACCATACCCTGCTTCGTGCACATTTGACCGAAAAGTGCAGCTTGTTGATCTCCAGCAATGCCCGCAATGGGTATTTTGGAAGCAAAAAAGTTGGGGCTGGTATACCCATACACCTCGCTGGACTGCTTTACCTTGGGCAGCATACTTTTAGGGACTGTCAATAATTCTAGGAGTTCATCATCCCAATCCATGGTATTTATATTGAAGAGTAGCGAACGGCATGCATTGGTAACATCGGTAATGTGCAGTTTGCCCTCGGTCATTTTCCAAATAAGCCAAGTGTCGATTGTGCCTAACGCCAAATCACCCGCCTCTGCTCTTTCACGAATACCTTCCACATTATCCAAAATCCACTTCACCTTGGTGCCGGAAAAGTAGGCATCGATGACCAATCCCGTTTTTTCACGAATCATCTTCGAGTGACCTTTATTTTTTAACTGATCGCAGTAATCCGCAGTCCGTTTATCTTGCCAAACAATGGCATTGTAAACAGGTTCCCCTGTGCTTTTATCCCAAATCACTACGGTTTCACGTTGGTTGGTGATGCCGATGGCGGCCATTTGTTCTCCTTTCAATCCTTTTTTGCTGACTGCTTCAGCGGCAATCCCTGCCTGAGTGGCCCAAATTTCGTTGGGATCATGTTCCACCCATCCGGGTTTAGGGAAAATCTGGGTAAATTCTTTCTGCGCTACGGAGATTATGGTACCCTTTTTATCAAAAATAACGGCTCTGGAACTGGTGGTGCCCTGATCCAAGGCGAGGATGTATTCGCTCATTTTCATTAAATTAAATGCGCCTGAATTTAATAAAATAAATTCGTGAAACCTTTTTTTAAAATTGGAATATGCAAACCTATGTGGCCCTGTTACGAGGAATCAATGTAAGTGGACAGAAAAAAATTCTAATGCCCGACCTAAAGGCGACATTTGAAAATATTGGATTGAAACGCGTTGTCACCTATATCCAAAGCGGAAATATAGTTTTTGAAAGTACTAGTTCCAATATCAAGGAACTGGAAACTAGCGTTCATCGAGCAATTTTAAGGGATTTTGGCTTTGATGTTCCAATATTGGTTATGGCCGCAAATGATATAGTTAGCATATTGGAGTCTAATCCGTTCGCAGAGGAAAAAGAGAAGAAAGGCCTGTATTTTGTTCTGTTGAAGGAAACACCTAATAAAGAACGGGTATCTAAGTTTAACAACCTCAAATTTGAGGATGAAGAATACTATATTATATCTACCTGTGTGTATTTGAACTGCAAGGCAGGATATGGCAAAGCCAAACTGAACAATAACCTTATTGAAAGGAAGTTAAAGGTAGAAGCTACCACCAGAAACTGGAAAACGATGCAAAAACTGTTGGAGCTTGCAGAGCAAATCAAGGATTAAGATCCCAGATCTTGTAATTCAACAAAGCGGCAAAGCATACCCATGCCAAATAGGGAATCATCAAGTAGGCCGCAGGCTTACTGACCACTTTGAACCAGCGTATTGTAAGCATGATCATGGAGAGGAGGCCCAAAATTACAATAAGTGCCCAAAACGGACTTTTCAAACCAAAAAAGATAATGCTCCAAAGTGCATTTAGGAGCAACTGAAAACCAAAATGATAGAGTGCCGTTTTTACCCAAATATGATGGAAACCTTTGGACCATACAATTCCAGCGGCAGTTCCCATCAACACATACAAAACTGTCCAGACAGGTGCAAAAAGTTCATTAGGTGGATTAAATGTTGGTTTTTTAAGGTTTACATACCAATCGTTCACCGAACTTTGTGTCGCAAAACTGGACAAATAACCAACCAATAGACAAAGGACAACACAGATGGTTATGTAAAGAATTCTTTTTTTCATGGTTGGTGCAACTCCGTCTAAAATAAGAATTTATTTATTTCCACTTTTAAAGAAGCAATTTGCATGGGTTATATTTGCCAAAATGAATCACGAATGACCGAAAAAGACTTTCTGCCAAAAGCCTATTCAGTATTACCAGCAGAAGCAAAAGTGACCTGGAAGGCACCCAGTAACATCGCCTTGGTCAAGTATTGGGGGAAGCACCCGAACCAAATTCCTGCCAATCCATCAATTAGTTTTACCTTGGATGCTTGTTCCACTACCACCTCGGTTTCATTTACAAAAAGGGATTCCAAAGACACTGATTTTTCATTTGATCTGACCTTTGAAGGAAAATCCAAAGAGGATTTCAAACCCAAGGTGAACACTTTTTTGAATCGAATCGATAGGTATTTACCTTTTTTAAAGGAATATCATTTCAACATAGAAACGTCCAACTCGTTTCCGCATAGCAGTGGAATAGCTTCTTCCGCCAGCAGCATGGCCGCTTTGGCCCTTTGCTTTATGGACATCGAAAGACAACTGAATCCCAAAATGTCCAATGATTTTTTTAACATGAAGGCCTCGTTTTTGGCCCGTTTGGGATCAGGCAGTGCTTGTAGGAGCATTGAGGGCGATTTAGTCACATGGGGGGAACACGGGGGGTTGACAGAAAGCTCAAATCTATATGGAATCAAATACCCATTAGAGGTGCACCCCATTTTTAAAAAGTATCATGACACCATTATGTTGGTGCATAAAGGACAGAAACAAGTAAGCAGCACTGTGGGGCACAATTTGATGAAGGGGCATCCTTATGCCAAACAGCGTTTTCAACAAGCTCACCAAAATTTGGATAGACTGAGGTCTATCTTGGCCCAAGGAGACGTGGAAGACTTTATAGAAGTGGTGGAAAGCGAAGCGCTGACGCTGCACGCCATGATGATGACCAGCACTCCTTATTTTATTTTGATGAAACCGGATACCTTGGAAATCATCAATAAAATTTGGCATTTCAGGAAGGAGACCAAGACTCCTATTTGCTTTACGTTGGATGCCGGGGCCAACGTTCATGTGCTGTATCCGGAGTCGGTCAAGGAAAAAGGCAATCAATTTATTCAGGATGAATTGGTTGCGCATTGTGAAAAGGGACATTACATTTGTGATCGAATTGGAAATGGGGCAAGAAAATTGTGACTAAAAAATAAACGTCAAAACTGTTTTTTTGCGTTATTTGTCCCGATAAGATAAATCAAAAATATTTTGTTTAACCTCAATATTCAAAAAATTAAACAAAATAATTACTATCTTAGCATAAGCTTATGAAAGGACCGCTGTTTTATTCCAAAATTCTGTTGTTTGGTGAATATGGTATCATCAAAGACTCCAAAGGTCTTTCCATTCCTTACAATTTTTTTAAGGGAGCCTTGAAAAAGGAAAAGAATCCATCCGAAAATGCCAGACAATCAAATCAGGCATTGCATGAATTTGCATCCCACCTAAGCAAGCTGCAAACGGAAGAACCCGATTTGGTTTCATTTGATTTAAAATCACTTCAGCACGATATTGACCAAGGAATGTATTTTGACAGCTCCATTCCGCAGGGATATGGAATTGGCAGCAGTGGTGCTTTGGTAGCGGCGATATATGACAAATACGCCCACGATAAAATTACGGTGTTGGAAAATCTGACCCGGGATAAATTGTTGAAATTGAAGGAGATTTTTGGCAAGATGGAATCCTTTTTCCATGGAAAATCCTCGGGATTGGACCCCTTGAACAGTTATTTGAGCCTACCCATTCTCATTAATTCCAAAGACAATATAGAATCGACCAGCATCCCCTCGCAAAATGCAGAAGGTAAGGGAGCCGTGTTCTTGTTGGATAGTGGCATTACTGGTGAAACGGCACCTATGGTGCAGATTTTTATGGAGAAGATGAAGCAGGAAGGTTTCAGAAATGTGATCAAAAATGAATTTATCAAACATACCGATGCCTGCGTGGAAGATTTTTTGAGTGGAAACGTAAAATCGCTTTTCGGAAACCTCAAACAGCTTTCCCATGTGGTTCTAGATCATTTCAAACCCATGATCCCTTCAAAATTTCACCAACTTTGGCAGCAGGGCATAGAGACCAATGATTACTACCTAAAACTTTGCGGTTCAGGAGGTGGAGGATATATATTGGGCTTTACCCAAGATCTTGACAAGGCCAAAACGGCACTTGCCGGCCATAAATTGGAAGTGGTGTACAACTTCTAAGAAAATCCCATGCTTAATAGAAAAAACAAACTCATGCTTTTTAAGCTGTTGAGTCTGTTTTCAGTGGTGCGGGGATATAATATTTTGGTCATCACTTTGGCCCAGTATCTGGCTTCCATCTATATTCTAGCGCCAGATTTGCCCTTGCACGAGGTGATTTTGGATCTAAACCTGTTCCTTATCGTGACCGCTTCGGCCTTGGTTATCGCCAGTGGCTATATCATCAATAATTTTTACGACGCGGAGAAGGACTTGATCAACAAACCTACCAAAAGCATGTTGGATCGTTTGGTGAGTCAGCGTTTTAAGTTGACGACCTATTTTATCCTCAACTTTTTGTCTGTTTTAGCTGCGAGTTACATCTCTTTTAGGGCAGTGTTGTTTTTTTCCGCCTACATTTTTGGCATTTGGATTTATTCGCACAAACTAAAAAGAATTCCCTTTTTGGGAAACTTGGTTTCGTCCACTTTGGCCATAGCCCCGTTTTTTGTAGTTTTTGTCTATTATCTAAATTTTGAGACCGTCATCTTTGTGCATGCCCTTTTCCTGTTCTTACTGATTTTAGCAAGGGAAATGATTAAGGATTTGGAAAACATGGCGGGTGATATGGCTCAAAACTATAGAACCATACCAATACTTTTTGGTCTTAAGACCTCCAAATTCATGATTACCTTTCTCATTTTACTGACCTGGGTGCCAGCCTTATTGCTCATCAAAACCTTTGATGTAGGCTATATGTACCTTTACTTCTGGCTTTGCATTGTCCTTTTGGGACTGTTTCTTGTTTTACTATGGAAATCCAGTGGGAAAAAACATTATGTTTGGCTGCACAACATACTTAAATTCATCATCGTGTTGGGCGTTTTCAGTATTTTATTGATTGATATTGATTTGGTATTAAATCGAATTCTGTAATGGAAAACCTATTAAAAGTGGCCATGGCCCAACTAGCTCCTGTTTGGTTGAACAAAACGGACACCCTAAACAAAATTGAATCCACCATTGAGGAAGCTGCCAAGGAAAAAACAGAGCTTTTGGTTTTTGGGGAGGCCTTTTTGCCGGGATATCCCTTTTGGTTGGCCTACACGGATGGTGCAGCTTGGGATTTAAAAGTAAACAAAGAACTGCATGCCCATTATGCACGTAATTCGATCCAGATAGAAACAGGAGAACTGGACGCCATTTGCCAAATGGCCCGCACCCATAAAATGGCCATTTATCTTGGAATGATTGAACGCGCCAAAGACCGAGGCGGACACAGTTTGTATTGTTCGTTGGTTTATATAAATCAAGATGGGGAGATAAAATCGGTGCATAGAAAACTCCAACCTACCTATGATGAACGCTTGACTTGGGCGCCTGGCGATGGAAATGGTCTGAGGGTTCACAATTTGAAAAATTTTACCGTAGGCGGACTCAATTGCTGGGAAAACTGGATGCCGCTTCCCAGAACAGCATTGTATGGCCAAGGTGAAAATTTACATGTGGCCGTGTGGCCGGGAGGTGTGCACAATACCAAGGACATTACACGATTTGTTGCCCGGGAATCAAGAAGCTACGTGATATCCGTTTCTTCTTTAATGACGACTTCAGATTTTCCAAAGAACACGCCCCATTTGAACAAAATTTTGGAAAAAGCCCCAAAGGTTCTGGCCGATGGTGGCAGTTGCATCGCCGGACCTTATGGGGAATGGATTGTGGAGCCTATTGCCCGCAAGGAAGGCATATTTTATAAAGTATTGGATTTTAATCGGGTGCTGGAAGAACGTCAAAATTTTGACCCCGTAGGGCATTACTCCCGTCCCGATGTCACCCAATTGACCGTCAATCGAGAACGACAATCCACAATTAAAATAAAAGACCAGTAAACTTAAATGTGCCATTTCCCCCGACTGGGAGAAATCCAAAAACTAGATTTCCTCAGTCGTCCCGGTTGCAATCGGAACTCCTTCGAAATGACTATAGTAAATTATTGCACCTTTGAGAAAACATCACAAGTGTTTGACTACATTTGCAAAAAATTAAAGACTGATGGCGAAATCAGACAGTAACCGCGGCAGAAGACCTGCCAAAGGTTCCAAAAAAGGGAATCCACAAAAACCTTACGGTAAAAAACATACCCCCAATCCTCGACAAAAACCAGTTCACAAAAAAAGCAATCCTGATGAGATTCGTCTCAACCGTTACATTGCCAATGCAGGTATTTGTTCCCGAAGGGAAGCGGATACCTATATCGCTGCTGGAAACGTTACGGTGAACGGCAAGGTCATCACCGAAATGGGCCATAAAGTCAAACGTTCCGATGATGTCCGTTTTGATGGGCGAAAGCTCAACTTGGAGAAGAAGGAATATGTGCTGTTGAACAAGCCTAAGAACTTTATCACCACAACCAGTGACGAAAAGGGAAGACATACGGTCATGGAGTTGGTTTCCAGCGCCTCCAAGTCCCGTTTGCTGCCCGTGGGCCGTTTGGACCGAAACACCACAGGACTCTTGCTCTTCACCAACGATGGCGACCTGACTAAAACCCTGACCCATCCCAAGCATGGAGTGCGTAAAATTTATCATGTGCATTTGGATAAAAGTTTAAGTATGCGCGACCTACAACAAATCGAAGAAGGCTTGGAACTGGAAGACGGGTCTATTACGGTGGATAGTATCAGCTATATTCAAGGAGCACCCAAACGGGAAGTAGGTGTTGAAATCCATAGTGGGCGTAACCGCATTGTACGTCGCATTTTTGAACACCTGGGCTATAATGTGACTAAATTGGACCGGGTCATTTTTGCTGGACTTACCAAAAAGGACCTTCCACGAGGTCACTGGAGGCATTTGACCGAGCAGGAGGTGATCAATTTGAGGATGATAAAATAATAGCTATTCAAAATAGTTTATCCATTTTCTCTCGAATTTCCTGCAAACACAAATTCCCCAAACCACCTTCATGGGTATGTTCAATATCCTTTTTTGGTTTGAAGTTTCCATTTTCAATGGCTTTCCCCATGGTTTTGTAGGCATCTCGAAAGGGCACTCCATTTTTTACCATTTCATTGAGGGTGTCCACACTAAATAGGTAATCGTATTTTGGGTCTTTCAAAATGTCTGTATTTACCTGAATTTCTTTCAGACTAAAGGACATCATTTCCAAACAGGCTTTTAGGTCTTGAATTGCTGGTACAATGACATCCTTGACCAACTGGAGATCTCTATGATAACCACTGGGGAGGTTATTGATGATTAAAATTAGTTGGTTGGGAACCGCCTGAATCTTGTTGCACTTGGCTCGAATCAGTTCAAAAACGTCCGGATTCTTTTTATGTGGCATGATACTGCTTCCCGTGGTGAGCTCATTGGGGAAAGAAATAAAATCGAAGTTCTGGTTCATATACAGACAAATGTCCATAGCCAGTTTCGACAAGGTTGCTGCAACACTGGACATACCAAATGCGGCAGACTTTTCCACTTTACCCCGTCCCATTTGGGCCGCCACAACATTGTACTTTAAGGTGTCAAAGCCCATTTCGGAAGTGGTAAAACTACGGTCAATCGGGAACGAACTCCCATAGCCTGCCGCACTCCCCAACGGATTTTGGTCCGCAATTTTGTAAGCTGCCTGCACCAGATATAGGTCGTCCACCAAGCTTTCAGCGTAGGCGGAAAACCAAAGTCCAAAAGAGGAAGGCATTGCAATTTGCAGGTGGGTGTATCCTGGAAGCAATACATTTTTATGTTTTTCGGCAAGTTTGAGCAGCAAGTCAAAAAGCGACTTTATTTGTAGTTTGATTTCCGAAAGCTCATCTTTCAAATACAACTGCATCGCAACCAATATCTGATCATTTCTGGATCGGGCCGTATGGATTTTTTTTCCAGTATCACCCAAGGTTTCGGTCAACAGATACTCAATTTTGGAGTGCATGTCCTCAAAATCATCCTCAATGGTAAATTTGCCTTTTTCAATATCCTTGGCAATGTTCTCCAATGCTTTGACCAAATCGGCTGCTTCTGTCTCAGAAATCAAACCTACTTTTCCAAGCATTTTGGCATGGGCCTTCGAGGCGATGACATCATATTTCGCCAAGACCAAGTCCAATTCACGGTCGTTACCTACTGTAAAGTGGTCAATTTTTTTATCGGTGATGAATCCTTTGTCCCAGAGTTTCATAGTGTAATTTTTGGTCATTCCCATAAAAATGGGAACCTTATTAAATTGTTCTTGACTGCGCTCGCACTGACATTGTTCATTGTAAAAATCCGTTTAAGATTTTTATGTATAGGTCTATTCCCTCTTCAATTTCCTTTATATATATAAATTCGTCTGCTGAATGGGAACGGGTACTGTCACCGGGCCCTAATTTTACCGATTGGCAACTCAATGCCGCTTGGTCGGAGAGGGTCGGGGAGCCGTATGTTTTTCGTCCTAGGGCAATCCCACTTTTCACCAAATTATGATTCGGATCGATGCTCGATGAATTCAAACGCAGCGAACGGGGTGTCAATTTGCAGGGAGCTTCCTTTTGAAGCGTATCCGCTATTTCTTGGTTGGAGTAGCAATCATTCACCCGTACGTCCACAACTAAATCCACCTGTGCAGGCACCACGTTGTGCTGGTTCCCAGCGTTGATTTGGGTAACGGTAATTTTTACCTCACCTAGGGCATCAGAAACTTTATCAAAAGAAAACTCCTTGAACCATTGTAGTACATCAATGGCATTATAAATGGCATTATTTCCATTAGGATGCGCTGCGTGCGAGGGAGTGCCCTCCACAACCGCATCAAAAACCACAAGTCCTTTTTCTGCAATGGCCAAATCCATTAGGGTAGGTTCGCCCACTATCGCTACATCAATAGCGGGAAGTATGGGCAAGAGTGCACGAATGCTTTTTTCACCAGCATTTTCCTCTTCTGCCGTTGCCGCCATAACAATATTGTGGTTCAGTCTTTCCTGTTCGAAAAAATGGACAAAGGTCGCCAGTAAGGAGACCAAACAACCTCCGGCATCATTACTGCCCAGACCAAACAGTTTGCCATCTTGAATATGCGCATTGAAAGGGTTCTTGGTGTAGGCGCTGTTAGGCTTAACCGTATCGTGATGCGAATTCAACAATAATGTCGGTTTTCTCGCGTCAAAATGCTCGTTGAAAGCATACACATTGTTGTATTGCCGTTTCGATGGGATGCTAAAATCATTCAAAAACGCTTGAATAATATCGGCAGTTTGGTGCTCTTCTCCAGAAAATGATGAAGTGCTTATGAGTTCTTTCAGCAGATCAATAGCTTTTTCAGTCAATATGTTTTGATTGATTTTCATAGCGTTAAGGTTGTAAAATTTGAGTTGTTTTCACTGAGCATGCTATCATCTCCGATACAGACCTTGGCGACATTATTCCTGAGCGCATAAAAGCAATTGTGCATTTTGGGCAACATACCATCGGCAATTATACCTTTGGCCAATAACACATCATAATTTTTCGAGTCAATATGGGTGATAACCGAATCTTCATCCTCAATGTCCTGCAGCACTCCCTTTTTCTCGAAACAGTAGTACAATGTGGTATCAAAATCTTGGGATAACCCAATGGCCACTTCAGCAGCAATGGTATCGGCATTGGTGTTGAGTAATTGTCCTTTTCCGTCGTGCGTAAGGGCACAGAAAACGGGTGTAAAACCGACTTGAAGCAATTGAAAAATACCATAGGCATTTACTTCTTTTACATCGCCCACCAGACCAAAATCCACATCTTTTACTGGTCTTTTGTAGGCTTGAATGGTATTTCCGTCGGCTCCACTCATACCTAAAGCATTAATCCCTATTGCCTGTAATTGGGCCACAATGTTTTTACTGACCAATCCGCTATAGACCATTACGGCGACATCTAGGCTTTGGATATCAGTAATACGTCTACCGTTGCTCATCTTGGTTTCTATGCCCAACTTGTTTCCAATTTCGGTCGCCTTTTTACCTCCTCCGTGAACCAGTATTTTGTTTCCCTCTATTTTGGAAAACAAGTCCAGTATTTTGGATAACCTAGCTTCCTCCTCAATGAGGTAGCCACCTATTTTTACTATGGACAATTTTTGTTTCATAATGATTCCAATAGTTTTTTGAGTACAATTTGTGCTGCAAACGTTCTGTTATTGGCCTGTTCTATAACCAATGATTTGGGGCCGTCCAAAACGGTATCTTCTACAACCACATTTCTTCGTACGGGCAAGCAATGCATGAACTGTGCGTTACCCAATTTTTCCTGTGTCATCATCCAGCTTGCATCTTGATGAAATACTTTGCCATAGTCGGAGTAGCTACTCCAGTTTTTCACATATACAAAATCGGCATTTTGAAGGGCTTTATCTTGGTTGTGTTCAATTTGGCAACCTTGGGTGATTTTGGAATCCAACTCATACCCCTCTGGATGGGTGATTACAAATTCCGCATCCTGTAACTTCATCATTTTCACAAAAGAATTGGCCACGGCATGGGGCAGGGCTTTTGGATGAGGTGCCCAGGACAATACAACCTTCAATCTGGATTTAGGCCTGTGCTCTGCCAAAGTAATGGCATCGGCCAAAGCTTGGAGCGGATGCGCCGTAGAGCTTTCCATATTTACTATAGGAATGGAGGCATATTTGACAAATCCGTTAAGTATTTCCTCCGCTTCATCCTTTTCTTTGTTTTTTAAACCAGCAAAAGCACGGATAGCTAGAATATCACAATATTGCGAAACGACATGTGCTGCTTCTTTGATGTGTTCGGAAGTACCTTGATTCATAACTGTGCCCTCTCCAAATTCTAATGTCCAGCCTTCCTTCCCAAAATTCATTGTCATAACCTGAATTCCCAAATGCAAGGCAGCTTTTTGAGTACTCAATCGGGTACGTAAGCTGTTATTAAAAAACAAAAGACATAAGGTTTTGTTTTTACCCAAATTCTGAAAATGATATGGGTTTTCTTTTATAATGCGAGCCTCTTCCACCCATTTGGGAAGTGAATCGATATCGTTTATGGTCAAATAATGCTTCATTGCAATGCTTTTTGTAGCGCTTCAAAAAATTCATCAATTTGCTCTTTGGTAATGTTCAATGCTGGCAAAAATCGAAGTAGTTTCTTGTTCTTGGCACTTCCGGTGAACATATGATGATTGTAAATCATTTGTTTTCTCAGTTCGGCTACTTCAAAGTCATACTCAATACCCAACATTAATCCTTTCCCCTTTATTTTTCTGATTTTTGGAATTTTGGCTGCCTTTTGCTTAAAATAGTCGCCCATTTTTGCGGCGTTTTCCAGAAGACCTTCATTTTCCAAAACTTCTAAAACCGCCAAACTGGCGGCACAAGCCAAATGATTGCCCCCAAAAGTGGTGCCCAGCAGTCCATAGGAAGGCTTGAACGACTCATGGATCAGGATTCCACCCACGGGGAAACCGTTTCCCATACCCTTGGCTATGGAAATGATATCGGGTTGGACGCCGTGATGTTGGAATGCAAAGAATTTTCCGGTCCTTCCATAGCCCGATTGAACTTCATCGGCGATGAGGACTACGTTGTTTTCTTTACATTTTTTGGCAATGAATTGATAGAATTCCGTCGTGGGTTCATCCAATCCTCCAACGCCTTGGATAGCTTCGATGATTACCGCGCAGTACCCACCCGACGTGATGGTTTTTTCGAACGTCTCAAAATCGTTTAAAGAAAGAAAGGTAACTTTCTGTTGTTTGTTGATGTGTGCCTGGATACTCGGATTGTCCGTAGCGGCAACGGCGGCGGAGGTTCTGCCATGAAAGCTGTTGTTAAATGCTATCACTTTTGATGTACCAGTATGGAAAGAAGCCATTTTGAGGGCATTCTCGTTAGCCTCGGCCCCAGAGTTGCACATGAAAAGGGCGTAATCACCACATCCGGACATTTGCCCCAGTTTTTCCGCTAGCTTTTGTTGAAGTGGATTTTGGATGGAATTGCTGTAAAAGCCCATCTTATCCAGTTGATTCTTGATTCGCTTCACGTAATGCGGATGGGAATGCCCAATGGAAATCACGGCATGCCCCCCGTAGAAGTCGAGAAATTTTTGGCCTTTATCATCCCAAACTTCAATGCCTTTGGCAGAAACAGGGGTAACATCATAAAGGGGATATACGTCAAATAGTTTCATTATTTTGATTTTTGTCATTTCGAATTGCCCTTGGGCGGTGAGAAATCTAGATATCTCACATTCGTTCGATATGACAAGGTTTAACCTTTTCTGATATCACTTATTTTTTCATACGAGGTTACAATGCCCCTGATCAACGAAGAACTCAACCCTTGATGCTCCATTTCATTCAGTCCTTCAATGGTGCACCCTTTGGGTGTGGTGACCCTGTCAATTTCCTCCTCAGGATGATGTCCAGACTCTATTAACAGACTGGCAGCCCCATTGCATGTATGCATGGCCAGTTCTTGGGCTTCCTTCGAATCGAACCCCAATTGAATGGCTCCTTGCGTTGTGGCCCGAATCAATCGCATCCAAAAGGCGATACCACTGGCACAAATCACCGTCGCCGCTTGCATTTGCTCCTCTGGAATTTCCAATGTATGCCCCATTCGATTAAAAATGGCCTTGGCCAAATCGATACGTTTTTTACCCAATTCGTTACTACAGATGCACGTCATGGATTTCCCTACCGAAATGGCCGTATTGGGCATACTTCGGATAATAAATTGGTCAGAGCCTATGATTTCCTCGATTTTTTGAATTCCAAATCCAGTGATGGTACTAATCACCACATGGTTTTCTTCCAAGAGGTCCTTGGTTTCTTCCAGAATGGAACCAAAGTGGCCCGGCTGCACGGCAAAAATGAGGATATCAGAGTTTTGAACGGCTAGCCTGTTATCCGAAGTGACAGTCACATTACCATACTTTTCAAACTCTTGGATTTCAGCGGTGTTTCTTTTTGTGAGGTACATGGTGGTGGCTCCATTACTATGTAAAATTCCCTTGGCAATGGCCAGTCCCAAGTTTCCTGCTCCTATAATTGCTATTTTCATGTTTTTTTTATTTAGTCATCTCGAGCGGAGTCGAGAGATGGATCTTTCTTTTTTAAAAAACTCCTGCTTTTAGTTTTAATCCCTCACCTTCATCAAACCCGAACATCAAATTCATGTTCTGAACCGCCTGTCCCGAGGCTCCTTTCAATAAATTATCTATTGCAGAGGTGATCAATAGCACATCTTCATGCTTGTGCAGGTGTATGTGGCAATTGTTGGTGTTTACCACCTGTTTAAGATGAATGGGCTCATCCGAAAAATGTGTAAAAAGGGAGGTTGAATAAAAATCATCATATATTTTCCTTGCTTCTTCCAAAGAACCCTCAAATTGGGTATAGGCCGTCGCCAGAATCCCTCTGGTAAAATTTCCCCTATTGGGCAGGAACAGTAATTTACCTATTTGGTTTCCAAACGACTTCAAACTTTCCCCAATCTCACCCAAATGTTGATGGGTAAAGGGTTTGTACCAAGATATGTTGTTGTTCCTCCAACTGAAGTGTGAAGTTTCGGAAGGTTTTATGCCCGCACCTGTGCTTCCGGTCATCGCGTTGATATGCACTTCGTTGTCAAGTAACCCATCCTTTGCCAAGGGCAACAGGGCCAACTGAATAGCAGTGGCAAAACAGCCTGGATTAGCTATGGTCATGGCATTTTTAATGTGCTCTTTATTCAACTCCGGGAGACCATAAACGAAGTGATTTCCGCCAAAAGCAGCATTTTCGCGCAGCCTGAAATCATTACTCAGATCAATAATCTTGGTTTTGGTGGCAAAAGTATTTTCGCTTAAGAACTTCATGGAATTGCCATGCCCCAAACACAGGAATACAACATCCACGTCTGGGTTGATTTGCCCAGTGAACCCTAAATCGGTCAGACCCAAAAGATCCTGATGTGCAGAAGCGATTGGTTTCCCTGCCCTTGTTGTACTGAACACAAAGTCAATTTCTGTCTCGGCATGATTTAACAAAAGCCGGATTAATTCACCTCCTGTGTATCCCGAACCTCCTATGATTCCAGCTTTAATCATTTCCTTGATTTACATGGTTTGCAATTTTTCCCGAATTGGAAAGTATTTTGATGAATCCTTTGGCATCATCTGCGGTCCAACCTTTATTGACTTCCCCGTAACTTCCAAAGGAAGCATTCATCAAATCGTGTTTTGAGGTAATCCCGTTCAACTCAAATCGGTAAGGATGGAGTGTCACGAAAATCTCACCCGAAACATTCTTTTGGGTATCGGCCAGAAAGGCTTCAATGTTCCGCATCACTTCGTCCAAATAGTTGCCCTCATGGAGCAACATACCATAAAAATTACCCAATTGCTCTTTTTGGTATTGTTGCCACTTGCTCAGCGTATGTTTTTCCAATAAGTGGTGGGCTTTTATAATTATTAAGGGAGCTGCGGCTTCAAACCCTACCCTGCCCTTTATTCCAATGATGGTATCGCCTACATGAATATCCCTGCCAATGGCATATTTTGACGCAATGGCGGACAACTTTTCAATATTGGCAACGGGACTGTCTTCTTCACCATCCAGAGCAACCAATTCCCCTTTTTCGAATGTCAACCTCAGTTCCTTGGGAATCTCTTTTTCCAAAGGATTTGGATAGGCATTTTCTGGGAGGGGTAGATGTGAGGTCAGGGTTTCATCACCCCCCACAGAGGTGCCCCAGAGTCCTTTATTGATGGAATACTTGGCCTTTTCCCAAGAGTAGTCAATACCGTTTTGCTGTAAATAATTTATTTCTTCCTCTCGAGCAAGTTGATTGTCGCGAATAGGAGTGATGATTTCAATTTCTGGCGCCATGATTTGAAAAATCATGTCAAATCGAACTTGATCATTACCAGCCCCTGTACTACCATGTGCAATATATTTTGCCCCAAGTTTTTTGGCATGATCTACAAGCTCTATAGCCTGAACGATTCGTTCAGCGCTCACGGAGAGCGGATAGGTATTGTTTCTGAGCACATTTCCAAAGATGAGGTATTTCACCACTTTCTCGTAGAAATTGGAAACGGCATCTATCGACGTGTAGGAAGATGCGCCCAAAGCCAGCGCCTTCTGTTCTATTTGAGCGATTTCAGCTTTGCTGAAGCCTCCAGTGTTTACGCTCACGGCATGTACTTCATACCCTTTTTCTTGGGATAAATATTTGGCGCAATACGATGTGTCGAGTCCTCCGCTATATGCTAATACTAATTTTTTCATGTCTTGTTTATTCAATTTCTGTTGTTATATTGTACACAGTGGAGATGTGATGTTGTTCTCGACCGCGCCCAAAAGGACATCTTATTTCAATTTCTTTTTAAGGAATAGGGTTTCTTTCATTTTTTTGAGTCTTTGAAAGGCTCTTCCATTAATTTTTCTCGGATCTGATTTTTTTGCGTGTGGGTCATACAACATTCCAGTGCACAGACACATTTTTTGTTCGGTTCGGGTCAAAATGTCAAAATTCTTACAGGTTTGGCAACCTTTCCAGAACTCGGGGTCATCGGTCAGCTCGGAAAAGGTGACTGGTTTGTAGCCAAGTTCGTAGTTCATTTTCATGACAGCCAACCCGGTGGTGATCCCAAAGATTTTGGCATCGGGGAATTTTTTTCGGGACAGCTCAAAAACGGCTTTTTTTATTTTTTTGGCCAATCCCTGGTTCCTGAAATCGGGATGAACAATTAGGCCAGAATTGGCTACAAAGTTTTTGTTTCCCCAGACTTCGATGTAACAAAAACCGGCAAACTTTTCACCTTCCAAAGCAATAATGGCGTTGCCGTTTTGCAAACGTTTTATGATGTATTCGGGAGTACGCCTCGCAATACCGGTACCTCGAACCTTGGCAGATTCGGTTATGGTGTCGCTTATGATCTGTGCATACTTAAAATGTGATTCGTTGGCAATTACAATTTCCATTGCAAGCGTTTAAACTGAAAAAAATATTGAAAACTTTGGTTGTGTTGCGGAAATGGACTCACCTATTTCCATGAATGAAGTGCACCCTTACGGGCGACGGCGTGGAGCGAATGGACGTACTGGAGCAGGGCTGCTCAAGGTGAATATTATGTACTCTAGTCCTTTCATGATGGAATAAATGTACAAATTAATTCCAATTGGCCTAAGCGTCGGGCCAATTTTTGAAGAAATATAACTTTTTGATGTCATAACCCAACATTTCATAAATGAACAGGCCCATCACCAAAATATATTCAATGGCCAGGAGCCATAGGTTTTCAGCATAATCGGGATTGGAGTAGGCATAATAACTCAAAATAACCAGAAATGACCACAGGATGGGAAACTTATATTTGGTGAACATGCCCAAGCCCAAAAGAAATATCAGGTACCAGGGATGCACGGTACTGGAAAGCAAATAGTATGCGCTCAATGCCAACAGCATAGAGATTATTACACTCTGCAATGAGTCATTCTTTCGAAGAAAGGATATAAGTAAGATAATTGCTATGGTGAAACCAATCACAATGGTGCCGTAGACTTCAATCAGTTCCCAGGGCTTGGCCTTAAAAAAGTCAACGGCGATTATTTTGACAAGATTATAGATGCCGGCATTGAACTCGAAATTGGAAAACCACAACCCCACGGTTTCGGAATAATGGTCAATAAAGGTTGATGCGTAAAAAGGAAGCAGTAGGAGAATACAGCCAACCCCAACGGAAATATAAAAGAGCAGACTTCTTTTAAACCCAAAAAACTTAAGGAAAATGGGTAAAAACAACAGGGGGATAAGCTTTACCATAATGGAAATAGCATATACTGGGGCTGCCCAAAGCCATTTGTTTTTGGATATTAGGTATATGGACAAAATAAAGAAAAAGAGCATTACTCCTTCAAAATGAAGATTTCCAGTGAGTTCAATAATGACGAGGGGATTTAGGAAGTACCAGAAAATATTATGGGTAGGCTTGTCAAGATGTTGAAGCAGCTTCCTTCCCCAAAAAAGAATTCCAATATCGGCCAAGATTATGGTCGCCCGCATAACGATTATGGAACCCAGCAGGTTTCCATTACTTATTAGGGAAGCCAAGGCGAATATTACTTGGTTAACAGGGGGATAATTGCTGTAGTGTTTGGCACTCAGTTCTCCCATACCATCAACCAGGTTGTGTGCGTTGGGAAAGATCAGTTGGTTTTGCGCTAAAATTTCGTTTGGCGTGAACAGATAAGGATTGATACCATTATTGATAAGCTCCCCGTCCCAGATGAACCGATAAAAATCTTGGGAGAGGTTAGGTTCCGCAGAGAAAAAAACCAATCGAAAGAGCACTCCGGCAATCAAAAGAAAGTTGAAGTTCCAATGTTGAAGTTGTATGAGTTTATAGTAAAAGTAGAATGCTCCTGTGTAGAGCATAAGGAGTTTTATGAAGTCGGCGCGATTTAAATCGTATCCAAAACTCCAATAAAAGACTACACTGCCCAACGTAAAAAGCAAAGGGTATTTATGGAGTTTCCAGAACGTTATTATTTTATGGGCCATTGCCAACGACACTTCTTAGGTCGGCAATAAATATAAATAATATTGAATTGGGAGTGCTATCCTGCCATCTAATGGCAATGGCCTGTGCAAAACCCAGTTGGCAGGATAGCAGTTACTCCTATACGGTTGCCACCAAAATCTCGGCTTCACCGTTCGTAGGGTTCATGGCTTTTTCTCCATAAATTTCAATGTCCGTGGTAAAGGTGCGATTTAAATCGGTGTTCCATATTTCCATCCAGGTGTTGATGATGGCATCCTTGGTCAAGTCGCCTTTGGCGATGAATTGGGTATAGTTGGACTCGGGTACGATTTTTACGGTCATATCCTCGGGGATATTGTCCAAACTGGACACATTACAACCAATGACCACGGTATAGGGTTGGGTTTGATTTCCTTCGTAATCCGTGTATATGGCATAAATGGTATGGTCCACTTTGTTTGGGATGCGATTCATGATGTTTTCAGCCATGAATTTCTCCCATAAATTTGGGATGTCCTTGTCACCTTTTCCGGGTTCGTTTGAGGTTCTGGTTGCGATTCCAACAATGGTCAATTCTTCTTTTTTTGTGTTTGTCATGATGTTGTATTTTTAGATTTGCCCAAAAATATTCTCAGTTGATGACAAGGGTATGTCAGGGGTGTTTGAAATGGATCAATTCATCTCTTGTTTTCATCAAGTGCATCCGGATTTATAAGTTGAAAATCGGTAACTTCACTTATCGGACGATATACTTCATTAAAACGAAGCATATCTTAATTGTTACAGTCAATTTTGACCCACCGATTATTATCTTGGCAACACGCTACACTACCCTTCCATTCTACCTTCAAATCTTTTCTCCTATTTCTTGAAGTACAAGTTTTCACTTAAATCAAAACCACAAATTTGCATATTGTTGTCGTGTATATTATATTTGCGACAACATTTTAATCAATGGAAATTATATGAAGCATGAGCCAGACCCCGATAAGCCCGAAAATGATTTAGGCTTTTTACTATGGCAGATAACCATGACTTGGCAAAGAAAGTTAAATAGAGCTTTAGATGAAATTGATTTAACGCACACTCAATTCGCTATTATATCAGCGCTAAGGTCTTTGCTCAAAGAATCGAATACTGTTACACAAAAATCTATTGCAGAACGAAGTAATACCGATACTATGATGGTTTCTAAAGTGCTTCGAACTCTTGAGAAAAAAGGCTTCGTAGAAAGAAAAGAGCACGAAACAGATACCAGGGCAAAATGTGTATTTCTTACATCAAAAGGAATAAAAACTTTTAAGCATGCCTTTAAAATCACTTCGGCAGCCAATCAAGATTTTTTAAGTAAACTATCAGATAAAGATAAGTTTATCAAGGAGTTACAAAATATAGTGCGAATTGATAAAATATTCAATAAATAACAGATATGGAGCTAAATAACAGACAAATAAGTTTAAAAGCTAGGGTACTACATCGCTATTTGGGGTTTTTCTTATCTGGTGTAATGGCGATGTATGCCATTAGTGGCATCATTATGATTTTTAGAGAAACGAATTTTTTAAAAACAGAAACCGTTGAAACCCGACAATTAGAACCTAATCTAACAGGTGGAGAATTAAGTCCAAAGCTGCGAATGGGTGTAAAAGTGGAGAAGCAAGAAGGTGATGTCTTATATTTCAAGGAAGGTAATTATAATCAAGCGACGGGAGTGGCGACCGTTAAAAAAATGAAATTGCCATTTGTACTTGAAAAGATGGAACGACTACACAAAGCAACTACAAATAGTCCATTCTATTTTTTCAATATCTTTTTTGGTTTGTCATTACTCTTTTTTGTACTCTCGGCATTTTGGATGTTTTTACCCAGTATGCCCATTTTTAAAAAAGGCTTAAACTATGCAATTGGTGGTATGATACTGACGCTTATCATGTTGTTCTTCTAGGGAATGACTTCTTTTTAAAATATAAATAGATTAATACTAATTCGATAAAATTATGCGTAAATCAATATTGATATTTTTAGGGCTTGTACTGCTGACTGCTTGCAATCAAACTAATCAAAAAAAGAAAGTACCTCAATATTTAGAGTTATTGAGTAAAAAGTCTCAAGTCTTACTTGAAAAAAAAGGTGTCACATTTAGAGATTTAAACAACAACGGGAAATTAGATATCTATGAAGATGTCAATCAAACTATCCAAGATAGGATTGAAGATTTGTTAAGCCAAATGACTTTGGAAGAAAAAGCAGGTATGATGTTCATTAACGGGACACCTGTTAGTGCTGACGGAAAACCAGATGGTAAAGAAGGCCTTGAAGGCCATTTGTCAAGAATGCCTTCCGTTGTAGAAAATATGGACAAACTAAAAATGACACATTTTAATATTTGGAGTATTCCACCTGACCCAAATATTTTTGCAAAATGGTACAACAATACGCAACAAGTCGCTGAAAAAACAAGATTAGGTATTCCAATTACTATTGCATCTGACCCAAGACATCATTTTAGTAATACGATTTTTTCAATGAGTGCAAAAGGTTTCGCTCAATTTTGTGAAATGCCAGGTTTTGCGGCTATTGGCGATGAAAAATTGGTAGCAGAATTTGCCAATATCGTCCGTGAAGAATATTTGGCTGTTGGTATTAGAGAGGCATTACATCCTCAAATAGACTTAGCTACCGAACCTCGTTGGGCAAGGATTAGTGGAAACTTTAGTGAAGATGCGGAATTGACAGCTCGATTGGTCAAACCTTATATTAAAGGTTTGCAAGGTGACAAACTAAGCAATGGTGTAGCTTGTATGACGAAACACTTTCCAGGAGGTGGCCCACAAAAAGAAGGTTTAGACCCACATTTTTCATTTCAAAAAGGACAAATATATCCTGGTGATAATTTTGACTATCACTTGATTCCTTTCGAAGCTGCTTTTGAAGCAGGGACGGCCGCAATCATGCCTTACTATGGTGTACCGACTGACCAAACGGATGAGAATGTAGCGATGGCTTATAACAAAACCATCATTACCACTTTATTGAGAGAAAAATATAAATATGATGGTGTTGTCTGTACCGATTGGGGCTTGATTACTGACCGACCGATGGGACCCGATGTGGTTTGGAAAGCAAGGGCGTGGGGCGTAGAAGATTTGAGTGCGGCAGACCGAGCGTTGAAAATTATTGAAGCAGGTTGTGACCAATTTGGTGGTGAGAACAGACCGGAGTTGATTATTCAATTGGTCAAAGAAGGTAAATTGACTGAAGAACGCATTGATGTTTCCGTAAGACGTTTGCTAAAACAAAAGTTCCAATTAGGCTTGTTTGACAACCCTTTTGTAGATGAAACGAAAGTCAATGAAGTTTTTGGTAAAGAATCATCAAGAGCATTAGGAGAGAAAACACAAAAAATTTCAATGACACTTTTAAAAAATTATAAATCAACATTGCCATTAACACAAAAGAAATTTAAGGTATACATCGAAAACATAGATAGTACAACGGTAGCTAACTATGCCGAAGTAGTTACAACACCCGAAGCGGCTGATTTTGCTATTATTAGATTAAATACGCCGTGGTACCCTGCTGAGACAAATGTTCCTATGGCAAAAGGTTTTCATCATGGTGATTTGGATTTTAAAGGCGCTGAAAAGCAGCGAATTTTAGATTTATTGAATAAAGTACCAACAGTTGTTGATATTTATTTAGATAGACCTGCTGTAATCCCTGAAATCACTAATGCTGCAACGGCTCTAATTGCTAATTATGGTGCAAGTGATAAATCAGTTTGTGAGGTACTTTTTGGAAATACTAACCCGCAAGGAAAGTTACCTTTCGAGTTGCCGTCTTCTATGCAAGCCGTAGAAAATCAAAAAACGGATGTGCCGTATGATAGCGAAAATCCATTATTTGAATTTGGGTTTGGATTAGAGTATGAAAAGAATTAAAAACTGACTGTAACAACGTATATAAAAAATAGCGGTTTAGGTAATTACCTAAACCGTTTTTGTGTTTAATTGAGTATCTTTCTTTCGGGAGAAGTAAAACATGAAAATCCGCTACTTGCCATATACAATACCGATAAGTGCAACTGATTTTTATTGGTCTTCTGAATTAGAATAACTCGCATTATATTTATCATATGACTTATAATACTCCTCCAAGGTCATGTTATGGGATTCAAAGGTCTCATAGGTATTGGTGATTTTTTGGATAAGGTCTATCCGGAACACCCGAAACGCCTTTCTAAGGCGGCAATAGGCGATGAGCAACCATTTTTCTTCGGTACTGTATAGGGCAAAAGGCTCTATGTTTCTATTGGTGAGCTTGTTTTCCAGGGACCTATACTCGATATTCAGCACCTGAAAATTGGTCAATGCCGATTGGATGCGCATGAGATAATTGCTGGTTCTTTGGTGTAGATAATTATCGGTAAAATAGATGCGGTCCTTAAGCAAGTTGGCCTTGTCCTTTTGTGCACCCTTCAACAGCGCTTTTATTTTTAGAATGGCATCGGCATAGTATTGCACAAAGGAGGCATCCTTGTTTTTGAGCACCAATTGTTCGGCGGTGATCAGTGCATTGGCCTCATCTTCCGTGAACATGACCGGGGGCAGTTGATAGCCTTCCATCATGGAATATCCCTTTCCTTCTTCGGTGACCACGGGAACCCCGGATTTTTCCAAAGTACGGATGTCCCGATATATGGTCCGTATGCTGACGTTGTGTTTTTCGGCCAGCGTTTTGGCGGTAACAATCCTAGAGGATTGTAATTGGGTTAAAATAGCTGTAAGTCTTGAGAGTCGCGGTTTTTCTTCCATGCTACATTAGAATGCATTTCTAAAGGCATAAATGTAGCCATTTTGGTTTCCATCGCAGAAATGATATCACAAGTTCGGTTTCGAGGAACACTTCGACTTCGCTCAGTGTCCTAAACGTAAATAAAAATAGGGGCAAAAGGATTACGCCTTGGCCGTCAAGGATTTAAAGAATACAAAGCCAAATCCTAGGAACAACATTAAATGAAAAGGAAATAATCCGAAATCATTTAAAGGAATAGCACTGTACATACCGAACAGGAAGTAAATCATTAAAGCGAATTCCAAAATCATGTTGGGGGATAGTTTTTTCGCCAAATATTTATTGCCTTTCCAGGAATCGGTAAGGTTATTGATATTGAATTTGGGTGTGCGTACAAATTCACTTCGCTTGCCCAAATGGCCTTCCAAAACAGCCACGGTATTGTGCAAGGAGAATCCTAAGGCAACCGAAAAGAAGGTAAAAAAGAGTTTGATGTAATCCACAAAATTGTCAAAACTGCTGCCTTGGATACTTTTGTAGGTGAACCAGTAACAGATGAAAAGGATGATGGTACTTATGATGAAAAAGCTGGTCACTTCAAATACCCAATCCAGGTGCCCAAATGTGTTTTTGATGTACAGCATGGGGATGCTCAGCAACGCCACGATGAATACGCAAAGGAACATGGAACTGTTCAACAAGTGCATCACTCCATGGAATTTGGTCTTGAAAGGAATATTCTTTGCTTTGATTACACTCCAAACTGTTTTTCGGAAGTTTTCGGCACCACCCTTGTTCCATCGGAATTGTTGCGAACGTGCGGCACTGATGACCACGGGAAGCTCCGCAGGGGTTTCCACATCTTCCAAGTATTTGAACTTCCAATTCTTCAACTGGGCTCGGTAGCTCAAGTCCAAATCTTCAGTCAAGGTATCGCCCTCCCAGTTTCCAGCATCATAGATGCATTCCTTTCTCCAAATACCCGCGGTACCGTTAAAGTTGATGAAATGACCTTTGGAATTTCGTCCTACTTGTTCCAATGTAAAGTGTGCATCCAAAGCGAAGGCTTGAATACGCGTAAGTGTGGAATAATCTCTATTGATATGTCCCCAACGGGTCTGCACTACGCCAATTTCTTCATCTTTGAAGTAAGGGACGGTCTTTTTTAGCCAATCACTCTCTGGAAGAAAGTCGGCATCAAAAATGGCGATGAAATCACCTTTGGCAATGGCAAGTCCCTCTTTCAACGCACCTGCTTTGAAACCTTGTCGGTTTTCCCTTCTTATGTGTTGAATGTCAAGACCGTTTTTTTGAAGTTCCTCAACACGCTTAGCAGTTTCATGAACGGTATCATCGGTAGAGTCATCCAAAACCTGAATTTCCAATTTGCTCTTGGGATATTCTATCTTGGCAATGTTGTCCAACAAGCGCTCCATTACGTATTCCTCATTGTAAATAGGAAGTTGAATGGTCACGAATGGTATTTCCTTGGGATCTAAAAGGTTGAATTTAGGCGCTTCGTCATTTCGTTTTTTGTAGCCGAGATAATTGATCAGTAAATTCAACTGGGAGAGGCTGTACAGAAAAATTAAGACTAAGGCTGTACTATAAATGGCTATGATAATGTATGTAATAGTGAGTCCCATGTTACTTTATACTGTATTTAAAAATCCAACCTAAAATTTTTACGCCTGCAAATATAGTACCTTTTACTGTACCTGATACCTTGGAAACCCCAATTCTTCGTTTGTAACGCACTGGTACTTCGATATATGTCATGTTGTTTCTCAAAACTTTCAACTGCATTTCCACTGTCCATCCATAAGTTTGGTCCTTCATGTCCAATTTTTTGAGCTTTTCATACTTTATGGCCCTAAATGGGCCCAAATCCGTAAATCTTGCGCCAAATAGTATTTTCATTAAAAAAGTGGCCAATCTATTGCCAAAAACCTGTTGTGGTGTCATCGAACCAGGTTCCCTAAGGGCTTTTTTCCTTGCGCCAATCACAAAATCAACACCATCTTCCAAAATAGGGGCTACCACTTTATCCATCTCTTCAGGATAATCTGAGTAATCTCCGTCAATAAATACGATAATGTCGGGTGCTTTGGATTGTTTGGCGACATAATCTAGACCTTTTAGGCAGGCGAACCCGTATCCCCTGCGATTTTCGCTGATAACAGTGGCCCCTGCCTTTTTTGCATTTTGCATAGTATTGTCGGTGGAGCCGTTGTCCACAACAATGATTTCGGAAACGGAGGACGGCAGTCCAGAAACAACCTTGGCAATAGAATCGCCTTCATTGATGGCCGGGATGATAACCTTGATATCTGGCATTGCCTAATTTGAAAGTGTTACTTTTTGTTTTAGGATTGCAAAACTAAGTCATTCCCCATATTTCTCTGGATGTGATTTTGGAATAATTGAAATGCATGGTTGGACCTACTTCTGATTTACAAGTGACATCAAATCAACATCATTGCCCAATAGCACTTGATTGCTGTCAATCCTGCCTTTTAAGGGTCCATTTTCCAATTTTAACACTCCTCTTGGGCAAACTGCGGAGCAAATACCGCAACCCACACAACTGGAACGTACAATGTTCTCGCCTTTTTGGGCATAAGCACGCACATCGATACCCATTTCACAATAGGTGGAACAGTTTCCACAGGAAATACACTGCCCCCCATTGGTGGTGATTCTAAATCGAGAGAAAAGTCGTTGTTGAAACCCTAAAATGGCGGCCATGGGGCAGCCAAAGCGGCACCACACCCTATTTCCGAAAATGGGGTAGAAACCGGTCCCAATAACTCCGGAAAAAATGCTTCCAATCAAAAAGGAGTAGGATTTGCGGAGTGTTTCCGATTTAAACAGAAATACATTGCCATCACCACTGAAAAAGTGCATACCGATCAAGGCCATGATGATTACGAAGTATCCGATGGCCCCATATTGTGCATCCTTTTGCAACTGTTCTCTTTTGAAAAGCATCACCCAAGCGAAAACTAAGGTCAGCAAGCTGGCAACTCCAATCAAAAAGGTGCTCTTGGTGAGCCAATACTTGCTGGTGTCGGTTCCCAAATAGGAATAAACTACCGCAGTGGTCATCAAAGTGACGAAAACCACCACACTGTGGACCACCCAACGTTCAATTTTCCATGCTTTCAGGGATTTATCGCTCAATTGTCTGAAAGAATCCCCTGCAGTTTCTGCCAATCCACCACAACCGCAAACCCAAGAACAGTACCATCTTTTACCATATTTATAGGTAAGGATGGGTGTGATGACGAATATGGACAGGATACCAAATATCAACAAAGCAAAACCGATGTCTCCAGAACTTAGAAAAGCCTTGATCCTATAACCTTCAAAATTATAATAGTTCAAGGGCCAGACATTTTTTAGATCATAATAGGGAAGACTTCCGCCATTCAATATTTTATCGCCGTTCAAACGGGCCATCACTTCTGGAATAATGAAGGCAAAGGCCGTCTGAAAAAACATAACGCTCATGGTTCTAATACGCTCATAACGGTTGTGACGGTATTTCCACATGAACTTGATGCCAAAGGCCAAAATAGCCACGGTGTAAAGGGTGCCATACACAAACCACTGACTTGCCGGATTTCCACTCAAAGCCTTGCTCAAGGGGTCAAAAAGAGCAATTACACCTTTGTTGTCCCCATCACGAACAAGTCCTAAATATTCTGGATAGAAATAAAGTACAATGTAAAACCCAGTTAATGCGATACCAGCAATCCAACCCCAAAAACCACGACTGGAAATCGATTTGAACCAGACCCCATCATTTTTAATGCCTGGCAATTTATGTGAATAGGCCTCCCATGAAAACCACAGTGTTCCCGTGAAAATGGCCGCAAGCGAAATAGAAAGCCAGAGTCCCTTTTGGGGAAAGGAAACATTAAACATGGCCAATAGCATAATTGTCAGACCGAACATACCGATTAGGGTGGCTATTTTCTGATGCCTGTTTAAACTTTTGGGAGGTTGCCCAGTAAGGGCCATACTTCTGTCGTAAGTGCTCATTATATTTATTTTAGGAGGTCTGGAATATGCGTTTTAAGCTTTTCTTTTTTGGTACAATCGATTTTCCGTATTCTGTGTTGAATTTATCCGCAATTTCCGCTTCATAATTCTTGTAGAACTCAGGATCAAAGTTGGCGTCTATGAGATGTTCCACCACATAATCTACATCCTTTTTCTCCGTCAGCCAACGGTCAAAGACTTCATGTCGCATGCGTATACCGAAGGTGTTGATGCCCAAAAATGCTCTTGAATCTTTGTCAAAGGCCACTGTAATGCAGACTTTTTCTGTTGCATGGCGCCAATGGAAATGCTTTTCATACTCTTTTTTGCTTCTTTCGGAAAAGACCCAACCGTAGGTTTGGTACTCGATATCCAGAAACTTGGCAGAATTGAACCAATGTCCAGGTCTGTATTCTATTTTGTTGCCACAAATGGTTTGCGCAACGGTTTCTCCCATCATGCGCCCTGTGTACCAAACAGCTTCAATCGGTCTACGGTTGCCGATGGCCTGGTGCTGTTCCGCACAATCACCAATGGCATATACATCTTCCACATTGGTTTCCAAGAATCGATTTACCTTAACGCCCCGACCGAGTTCAATTCCAGATTCCTTCAGAAAGTCAATATTGGGTGAAACCCCGGCGGTAAGCCCCACCATATCGCAGGTAATTTCCTCTCCTGTTTCGGCCACGATAATGGATTTGACCTTGCCATTCTCATCAGAAACAATTTCTTTAAGGTTAGAACTTAACCTTAAGTCGATATGGTGTTCTGAAATATGTTCGTTGATCATTTGTGATTCTCCCTCCGGCAAAACCCCGTTCCAAAAACTACTTTCGCGTACCAAGAATGTTACCGGGATGTCACGACTTCGTAACATTTCAGCCAACTCAATGCCTATCAAACCTCCACCAACAATAACCGCTCTTTTACAGACATCTTTATTCGGTGCATTGGTTTCCAAAAGGTCCAAATCTTGCTTGGAATATAATCCTTGCACTCCATGCAAATCCTGACCTGGCCAGCCAAACTTGTTGGGCTTGGATCCTGTTGCAATTATCAGTTTGTCATAGTGTAAGCTTCTTGAACCATCAACCACAAGTTGTTTGTTTTCTGTAATCACCTGGGTGACAAAACCTCGCATGAGCTCAATCCTATTTTTCTCCCAAAACCAGTCTTCATAGGGTTGTATGTGTTCAAACTTCATGTGTCCCATATAGACGTACATGAGAGCCGTTCTTGAAAAGAAATAATCGGTTTCGCCCGATATGATGATAATTCGTTTGTTGGAAAGCTTTCGGATATGCCTGGCCGCAGTGACTCCGGCAATGCCATTTCCAATAATGACGATGTTCTCCATGAGGTGGTTGTTTGTGGCTATTGTGTCGTTTTTAAATATAGGAACTTAATTCTTTGGAATAATTTAGAAAGAATTTAATTAAAGTGTTGTATTATTTTTAGATTCTCTTAACTTTTAAATAGCTATTTTCGAAAAGGAGATTGCATCAAAATGAAAAAATGGTTTTTCATATGGGCACTGGTTTTATATTCCTGTAGCGGCCAGAACGGGACTAAAATCAATGGAGTAAGCTTTGTAGGTTCTCGAGAACCTGTTGATCAAATCCATGTAAATCCTGTACTGGACATTCATGCCAATTATGCTGCCGTTATGCCCTTTGGTTTTTTGAGAAGTCCCAATTCTCCCAACCTCATCTTTGATACAGAAAGACAGTGGTATGGAGAAACCAAGCGGGGAGCGCACCAATATATAGAAACGCTGCACAAGAATGGGGTTCAAGTAATGTTGAAACCCCAAATTTGGATTTGGAATGGCGAATTTACCGGGGATATGATGATGCAGTCCGAAAAGGATTGGAAAGCATTGGAAGAATCCTATTCGAAGTTTGTCATTACTTTTGCAGAACTGGCCCAACTGACCCAATGCGACATTTATTGCATCGGAACGGAACTGGAGGAATTTGTAAAACATCGGCCTGAATTTTGGCAGGAGTTAATTACCAAAGTCAAAACAGTATATAAAGGAAAGCTTACGTATGCGGCCAACTGGGACGAGTATACCTGGACACCTTTTTGGGAGCAATTGGATTACATTGGGGTGGATGCTTATTTCCCATTAACGGATAAGCGTGTCCCAAGCATTGAGGAATTTAGACAGGGTTGGCAACCTTGGAAAGAGAAATTGCACAGTTTCTCAGAGAATCTTGATAAACCCGTTTTATTTACCGAGTTTGGTTACAGAAGTATGGATTATGCCGGAAAAAAACCATGGTTGGTCGATAGAAATCAAATGCAGGTAAATCTAGCGGCCCAAGAAGCTGCCACTCAAGCTATATTTGAAGAATTTTGGAACGAGGATTGGTTTGCTGGAGGTTTTCTCTGGAAATGGTTTGTAAATCACAAGGAGGTGGGTGGACACTCGGACAATAGATTCACGCCACAGAACAAACCAGCCGAGAATGTTATCCGAAAGCACTATGCTGGGTTAGGAAATTGAAACCTAAAGGTTATTGTTATTAACTTTTAGGAATCTTCCAGTTGTTTTTTATATCTCGTTTAGGTTTTTTCATCACTTTTGCAGTATTCCCCTTGTCAATAGTTTAAAACAATGAAATCGGTATCGTTTTTCTTTTTTTCGATCCTTTTTTGCGTCATGGTATGGTCCCAAAAAGACCATTACACAGTGGTGGCGGAGCAAGGGGATGGCATATTTTCATTACTGCGGAAACAGGGATTGGACCCTGTTGAACATTACGTTGAATTTGTTGAACTCAACAAGGATGACCTTAGGAAGGGAAGCCAATTACAATTGGGTATGTCCTACAAAGTGCCTTACAGTTTGGATTCCTTCAAAAAAACAGGAGTTCGTGTGGATATGGTTGATGGTACGGAAACATCCCTTTTTGAAAAGGAACTTTCCAAAATGTCTTTGAAGAGCAATAGACTCAAGAATGCTGTGTACTATTTATTGATTGAAAATCACGTCCAAGAAAATTCTGGATTTCTACAGCAGATGACCAAAAAGTTGGCGGCGGACCTTATGGTTCAAGGTGCCCAGATATACGTTTTGGATATGATGAATTCTATTACGGCACAGGAAGACACAGTTGATATTGGCACCGATAAATTGGGCCAGTGTGTCGATGCTGTCAATAAAAGATACCTCAAGCACAATAAAAAATATCAACGGGTGCTTTTGCTTCGTCTAAAGAACGCTGTGGACGATAGTAAAATGAACCTGGCCTTTTCCCATTATCAGAACAGTGGGGATGGACAACGTTTTGCTGATAACCTCCAAGGAGTGTTCAAAAAACATGGAATAAATAAAAGAGGGGAAGAAACAGAGGGCAGTTCCATATTTGAGGACAAAAGCACGTTGTTCCTGGCCAAAAATTTACTTCCAACGGTAACCTTACTCACTTTGGACAATAATTCCGAATCCATAAATGGAGAGCAGTTGCATATTCGTGTGGACAACAAACGTTTTGCCCAATTGTTGGGCAATGGCATCTTGAAAGACTATGCAGACCTTGAGATAGAAGATTGAATGGCATCACTTCCGGTCAGAATGTTTTTTCTATAGTATCGGTAAAGTTCATCCGGTCCCGCTCCCAAATAGTTTTTGAGATGGATCATGGCAAAGTGAAATTGCAATCGTAACAAACCCAGTTCACGATATTTTCTTGCCGAGGTAACCACATAATTTGGCAATACTTTGAATCGTGCATGCTTGTACAATCGACGGATGAATTCCGTGTCCTCATAAATTAGATACGCTTCGTTAAAACCCGTCGTCTGTTTGAAAATGTCCTGCGTAACGAAAAGGGATTGGTCTCCTCCTCGGCAAAGTGAATGGTTTATGCGCGAAAACCATGCAAAAAACCTTAGAAACAGATTCTTCGTATCAAATTGCATTCTAAAACAACCTGTTTCAAAACCGTTTTCTACAGCATTTAGAATCATTTTGTCAAAATGCTCTGGGGGAAAAGTATCCGCATGTAAAAAATACAGGATATCTCCTTGGGCATATTTTGCTCCATGGTTCATCTGTTTTGCCCTGCCCTTTCTTGTCTTTATAACCTTGGCACCGTGGTACTTTGCAATGCCTTGGGTGTGATCTCGACTACCACCATCCACACATAGTATTTCCACAATATTGGATGCCGTAGCATTTTGATTTAGGTGGCTTAGCAAGGTGCCAATGTAATGTTCCTCATTGAGCACTGGGATGATAATGCTTATTTTCTGAGAGTTATTTGGCTTCATTGAGGCTCCAGTCATAATCCAGATAGTCTATATCCACATCCTCAGGTATAGGTTTTTTCAAATAGGAGTTGATAAATCCCAGTAAAGAAGATTTGCCGGTGAAGTCTCCTTTAAACCACTTGAATATTTCGGAGAGGTAGGCCGTGTCCATTTCAAACCGATTGCGTTTCGGGTCGTTAATGAACTCTTCAGCAGCTTTAGAAAGTAGTGCTTCCATGTTTTCTGCGGTAAACGCTATGTTTAGCAGCTTGGGGCATGAAAAAGAGGCACAATTAATGGCAAAATGGATTCTTGGTTCATTCATTTTACGCAGCACCTTGTGCTCAATATCATTTAGTGAGGTAACCTCTTGGCCTACCTTGATCCATTTCTTTTTCCAACGGAAGGGAATATCCTTGATGCTTTCCACGGGGTAATTATCCACAATCAATTTTATAGTGGCCGCATTATACAAGTTGATGAAGTAGGCCAATTTTTCATTTTTGGACCAAATACTGGCCGGAGGGTTTTCAGCGAGATGGGTTAGATAATCTTCTAACTGCGATGGATGCTTTGCGATGTTCTGGTAATCCACATTACCATTGTCATCAACATAATTTCGTAGCATATCATTCCATTGGGTATGGCTTGGTTTTGATAGGGAAACATGGTCTTGTGCCAGAAGATTTTCAGTATTGCCTTTGCATGCAATCAGCAGTAGGCCAAAAAATAGGTACGATATAAAATTCATGTATAATGACTTGGATTCGAAAAGAATAGTCTAAAAAGTGGGTTCAACCTTTCATCACACATCAAAAGTTTTGATAAAATCACCTGATTGAACATGCCCCCGAACTTTTTAGGTGGCTTCTATAAGTCCTTGGAACAACTGTATCATTTTTGGTTCTGTTTGACTAGCTATGGCAATAATTTCTTCAATGTCGATGGGCTCAAGATTGTCCGGATCACATTCATCGGTTAAAACAGAAACGGCCACAACGGGCAGTTTTAGGTGGTTGGCCACAATAACTTCTGGCACGGTGCTCATGCCTACGGCATCTGCCCCCAAAGTCTTCAACATCCTATATTCTGCTTTGGTCTCCAACTGAGGCCCTACCACTGAGGCATATACACCTTTTTGAAGCGATACACCCTCTTTTTTGGCGATGGCTTCGACCTTTTGACGCATTTCCAAATCATAGGGTTCACTCATGTCCACAAACCGCTCCCCAAATTTGGAAACATTTTTGAAGGCGAGTGGGGAACCTCCCTGAAGATTGATGTGATCTTCAATGAGCATGATATCTCCTCTTTTGAAATCGAGGTTGATGGCCCCGGCTGCATTGGAAATGAATAATTTTTTAATCCCCAATTGGTGCATAACTCGAACAGGATAAGTAATGTCAAGAAAATCATATCCCTCATACAGGTGAAACCGGCCTTGCATTACAACCACTTTTTTTCCTGCAATGGTACCGTAAATCAATTTTCCTGAATGAAACTCTACCGTAGCTAAAGGAAAATAGGGGATGTGGTTGTAGTGGGCCACAATGGAATCCTCTATTTTATCGACCAATTGTCCAAGTCCAGTTCCCAGCACAATGCCAAATTCAGGTACATCAAAACCTCTTTTTTTGAGGTAATCAACGGATTCGTCAAGTTGTTTTTTTGTCATTCTTTTATATGTTTTAGAAAGGGCTGGAAAGCCTCAATATCTTTTATGTCTTCGTAAAAGTCCACGTCGTTTTTCTCCGATAGCAAATGTACCATGTGACCATTCATATCCTTTAAAGTGTTGGAAAGAACCCTATCGCCTCCCCAGGATTTATTCATGAACAACTCAGGTTTTAAGGATTTCATCCCCAAGAGATAGTATCCGCCGTCGACCGCAGGCCCGACTACAAAATCGTGGTGTGCAAGACTTTCGAAGGCTTCTTCAATATCTTGTTGGCGAAGGTCGTACATATCACTGCCAATAATAACGATTTTTGCAAAACCGGCATCCAACCCATTCTTGAAGGCGTTCATCATCCGTTCGCCTAAGTCCTGTCCCACTTGAACTCTTTTCTCATAGACCGTGGGATCCCACATATCGTTGTCTTCCACTTTTTCGGAGTAGAAGACCCATTTTGTTGTATTTAGGTCTTTGGTCACGGACACAGTATGTTCCAGAAGAAATTTATATATCTCCAAAGCAGATTCGTCACCCACCTTGGCTGCTAATCGAGTTTTGCACTTTCCCAATTCGGGATTTCTGGTCAATATGATGAGTAGATTATTTTTCAAAAAAATAGTTTGGAACGAAAGATACGCAGAGATTGGTCAAAAAACGGATGTAAAACTTATCATAACAACCTAATTTTATGTTGTTCGTTTGCCCTATTTTTTGCAAATCGTTTGAAAAAAATTACGATTAACGATAATACATTGAAAGTGTAACATAATGTTTATCTTACTCTTACCAATTAACCCATTCCAAGTCAGATGCGAAACAAGTTTTTGTTGATTTTTTTGATCTTGTTTGTTTTTTCATGCAATAACAAGGAAAAAGAGAAGAAAACGAAAAAAAAGCCAATCAAGGCTTTTACGGAACAGTATCGACCACAGTTTCACTTTACACCTAAGGAAAAATGGATGAACGACCCGAATGGATTGGTCTATAATGATGGGATTTATCATTTGTTTTACCAATATTATCCGGATGACATTGTATGGGGTCCCATGCATTGGGGACATGCAATAAGCACGGACATGGTACATTGGGAGCATAAGCCGATAGCCCTCTATCCTGATGAGAATGGACTTATTTTCTCGGGAAGTGCCGTGGTGGACAAAAATAACAGCTCAGGATTTGGAAAAGATGGAGAAGTGCCTTTGGTGGCCATTTATACCTATCATTTAATGGAGGGGGAGAAAGCCGGTAGAAGTGACTTTCAGACCCAAGGAATCGCCTATAGCTTGGACAACGGAGATACTTGGACCAAGTATGAACGGAATCCGGTGATTGGAAATGATGGTATTCGTGATTTTAGGGATCCCAAGGTGTTTTGGCACGAAGAATCCCAAAATTGGATTATGGCCTTGGTCGCAGGAGATCATGCGAAGTTTTATCAATCCAAAAATCTAAAGGATTGGAAATATTTGAGTGATTTTGGCAGATATCAAGGGGCCCATGGTGGGGTTTGGGAATGTCCCGACCTTTTTCCCTTGGGGGTTGATGGAACGGACGAACAAAAATGGGTACTGCTGATCAGCATTAATCCAGGAGCTCCCAATGGGGGTAGTGGCACACAGTACTTCATAGGTGAGTTTGACGGCAAGAAGTTTACCTCAGATCAAAAAGACCCAAAGTGGCTGGACTATGGGACAGATAACTACGCCGGTGTCACCTATAACAATGTGCCTAATGACGACCGCATATTTATAGGATGGATGAGCAATTGGGATTATGCCAGAGATACCCCGACAAAAAAATGGCGAAGCGCAATGACCTTGCCTCGAAAGCTTGCGCTGCAAAAGCATAAGGATGAATATTTGCTTGTCAATTATCCATTGCCTTCGGTTGAAGCATTGGCTTCTTCCACAATGGTAGAAAATGTTACTGTGGCTGCTGGAAAATCACAAACACTGGAAATTGATAGTTTGAATCAGTCCAAGATTCGACTGAAAACAGCTTCTAAGGATTTAAAGCTGATATTCAAGAATAATCTGGATGAAACCCTGGAACTGACCATGGACTCCAAAAGCAAGGCTTTTCTTTTAAATCGGATGAATTCTGGCCAAGTGGCCTTTCAACCAGAATTTGGAAATAAAAAACACCATATGCCGCTCGATTTTCTACCGGACGACCGCTATGAAATGGACATATATTTGGATTGGTCGTCCATAGAGGTTTTTATAGCTCAAGGTCTTTTGGTTATGACAGACCAGATTTTCCCCACGGAACCCTACAACACCTTGATCGTTGAAAATAATGACCAAGAAGACCCCGTTGAAATACTAACGGTGAAGCACATTATGTCCATTTGGCAAGAATAAGCCCGTCCCATTATTTTTTATGGCTTTTGAGTTTAGGGTTACTCATGTAATTTAAGAGCAGAAATAGAGACTAAGTTTGCTGTAACAAAAGATACAATTATGAGAATAGGAATAAACGGAATGGGTCGTATTGGACGTGCGGCACTAAAAGTAATTAATGATACACCAGGGTTGAACGTTGTTGCAGTCAATGACATTGTACCCATAGAAAATACAGCATATCTTCTGAAATATGATACGGTTTATGGTGTTTACGAAAAGGAGGTGTCCCACGAATCTGAAACTTTGCTGGTGGATGGACAAAGAATTCACTATACATCCTTTCGGAACCCTGAAGAATTGCCTTGGAAAGAAGACCAAGTGGATTTGGTGATTGAAAGTACAGGAGTATTTACCAAGGGAGAGGACGCAGAGCGACATTTAAAAGCCGGTGCTAAAACAGTTGTAATTTCTGCACCTACCAAAAGTGTAGATACCCCAACGGTGGTCCATGGTGTAAATTCAGAGGAGGGAACTTCCAATGTATTTTCTTGTGCCAGTTGTACCACAAACAATATATCACCCATTGTGGAGATTTTGGGAAGAAGGATTGGAATAAAAAAAGGCATAATGACTACCATACATGCCTATACTGCATCACAAGGCATTGTGGATGCTCCTTCCAAAAAGAATTTTAGAATGGGAAGAGCGGGTGCGCAAAACCTTATACCTACCACAACAGGTGCGGCAATTGCAACCACAAAGACACTACCACAGTATCAGGGCAAATTTGATGGGGTCGCCGTAAGAGTGCCCGTGCCTGTGGGATCTATATCAGATTTGGTTTTTGTAATGGAAAACAAAGTGACACCGGAAGAGGTGAATGCCATCTTGATGGAAGAGTCGAAAACGGAACGCTATAAAAATGTTTTGGATACCACGGACGAACCCATCGTGTCATCGGATATCATAAAAAGTCCCTATGCGTCCACTGTGGATTTATCCATGACCAAGGTTGTGGACGGTGACCTGTTGAAGGTGATGACCTGGTATGATAATGAATGGGGTTTTACCAATCAAATGATAAGGCAGATTCTTGAAATGAAAGGATAAGGAAATAGTAAAAGGGCGCCAATGAAGGCGCCCTTTTTTTGAGACATGATTAACTACTTCAATTTTTGATTGATGGTAACGTCTGCACTAGGCTAGTTCATATAGAGGTATAAGCTGTTGATAAGTGAGCAGATAGACATTGCTATTACAAAATACCAAAAAAGATAGCCCAATTTTTCTTCTATGGTGTTCATTATGATATAGTGTTTGTTTAGGTTGAGATGAATTTCAATACTCAAAAGTATCGAAAATAGAGGGCCGACAATTTACAATTATGCCTGTGGTAAAGAATGTGATACAATTGGTGCCAAAAGTTTTGTGGATGGCAAAGTATGGCTAACAAAAAAGGATTTCATTTCGAAATCCTTTCTGTACATTAAAAAATCGAAAGTGCATTAAACCAGAGGAGTACCTTTAAGACGTTTCTCAATCTTGCGTTTTTTTTCGGTCAAACGCTTCATGATGTCCATTAGGTTGGCGTCTTTGGTTTTCTTATATATTTCGTTGATGGATAATATGAGCTTCTTTGCTTCTCTTGAAGCGGCAACCCTATCGCTGGTAGACATATGGCTCAATTTTCTATTCTCGAACTCTTGGGCCTTTGCAAGTAAATCCTGAGTCATTTTTGTTTAAAATTAATCTAGATAGGCTAAATATAAGAGTTAGTTTGATATTTAATGCCTATGGTGACATTCGATTTTCATATTTATGAAATTATTAAGAATTTCACTACATATTCATAAGCAAAAAACCCGGCTAAATTGCCAGGTTTTCATTTTATGTGCTACAAGATCACCTCAATTTTTTATACAGTTCCATTTCTTTTCCCCTCGCTCCCGCAAGATTGTATCTTGGGTACCAATTTGCTGTATTAAACCGCTAATAAAATAAGGTAGACTTGAGATTGGTTGACAATTTAGTTGATACTAGAGGGCTATTTCAATCCAAACCATGCCTTTCTTTAACCCGGTTGCCATACTTTCTAGCAATTTGAATATACTCGTTTAGAATGGTTTCTTTGAGGACCTGAGCATCCATGTCATTTCTCGGTATTGGAGCAATTCGTTCCATCTCATACCTAAAGTTGTGTATCATATCCAACAACCTCTTTTCCGCCTGGGTGGGTGTATTGTAAAAGAATTTGTCCTTTATGTCCTCCCTGAAATGGTTATAGTGCCGCTTAAGTTCTTCTCGGCAAAGTTTATGGTATCTATCTTCAAAACTAATGGACATACTCCAAAATTATGGATAATATCCATCATTTTCATATCTTGTTACTGTTAAAACTTATAACTAACTGAAACCAACAACCTCAATCCAATGTGTTACGATGTTAAAGCCCTGTATGAGTCACAATTGAAACGGGCAATGCGCGACGGCGATGAGCACGCCATCCGTGAGATAAAGGAAAAACTTGCTAGGGAGACGGATCTTCCACTGTTCCATGTTTCGGGCTTCCAACATCCAAAAATGTTCATCTATACAAGTGAAAGCCCTTACTATCCCGTGGTATCACAATGGGGTCTCGTTCCGAGTTGGGCAAGGGACAAAAGGACATCTGGAACAAGACACTCAATGCCAGGGGAGAGACGATTTTCGAGAAGAACTCCTTCAAGAAATCCGCACGGGACAAAAGGTGCATAATATGCATAGACGGTTTTTTTGAGCACCACCACCACGGGAAGGAGACCATTCCATATTACATATCGAGAAAAGATGGGCAGCCAATTTCATTGGCGGGACTTTGGAACGAATGGACCGACCCTGAGACGGGAGAGGTGTTGAACACATTTTCCATAGTCACTACGGAGGGCAACCCCATGATGGCCAAAATACACAACAACCCGAAACTGATAGGACCTAGGATGCCAGTTATACTTCCTGATGAATTGGAGGACAAATGGCTCATCGAGGTAAAGGACGAACTTGACATAAAGGAACTGGAGGAACTTTTGAAGCCCTTCCCCGAATCCGAAATAAAAGCACACACTGTTGGGAAACTCAGGGGCAAATATGCTGTTGGAAACCAACAAGAGGCAACGGACTATTTTGAATATGAAGGGGTAAACGAAGAATACTGATGGAATTGTACGATTATTTGGCTCTGGACAACGAGGAACAATGGGACATCCTATGGGACAAAGGAGAGTTCGTGGACACCTTTGTATCATTCGACTGTTGTTATCACTTGTTCTCTGTGAACAAATTCTTCATAGAAGTGGAAATCGAACCTACGAACGGAACCATAATAGGTAAGAGCGAATTTATACATGGCTCCAAGATGAACAAATACACTAGGAGTATGGACTTAAAAAAAGCTCCTTGGGATGACTTCGATAATTAACAATCAGATTTCTCCAAGTTATCGTGATTATTTATATTTTGGGGTTTAATATTTCACGTGCAATCAAGAAATAAATATAGAATATGAAAAGAATACATTTTTTGGTTTGTCTAATACTCGTTATTGGTTGTTCATCTGACAACAATAGTTTCGAAGAGGAATTGGAGAGCATTGATTTTTCTTGCTGTGGTCCTAATCCTTTTGAAGATACCAACGTAGACAATTTAGATCAATCCAGAGGTGAGATTCAATTACAAGGCTTAATCACTCCAAATAATGACGGAATTAATGACTTTTGGATTGTTAACAATCTAGAATTATACGAGAATTTTACTTTACAGATTTTTGATATAAATGGAAATCTTGTTTTTGAGGCTGATGAAAATTCAGAAAATTTCGGATTTACTGAAAGTGATTTTCGAAGCAATAAAAATAGTGTTTTCGAGTACAAATTGGTAATCGTCGACGAAGCAACATACTTAAATCAAGGCTATTTTTGCTCGTTCACTGGGCCTGAAAAAAGATCAGCAGGCAATTGTACTACTGTGTTTAGAGATCCCATTCTGGAATAACAGCGTTTTCAAATGAATTATTCATAATCTTAAATTAAATGGTTCAACCTTACAAACTTGCCACAAGAATCCAAAAAGCTAAAACCTTTCAAGCAGCACTATTTGGCAACTATATCGAGTTCAGTAATGGTACTTATATGAACGAATATGTTGAGAACGAAAGAAAGATATTGGCCATGGGGTATTATGGCGTTGAAGAATACCACTCGAAAGTAAACGAATATTTGAAGTTTTTGGATGAGGTGATTTTAAACTAAAAGTTGTTTGCCAAATATTTGAATTCAAAACAAGCAGAGTCTTTTTTAAACCAATTTTGAAGTATTGAAAAGATATGGTGATATAAATCAATGAGATATCTGAAAATTAAGAAAAAAATTGATTATTATTTTAAAAAAATGTTAAAAACATATTGAAAAACATCTAATGCCATACTTATTGCCGTATAATATTTTGTAAGTCTTTTTGAGCAACATTTCAGAAAATATTTTTTAATCCAATTTAATCCCTTTCTTATGAGAGCACTACCTACTTTTGCGCTTACCCTAGTATTTGTCTTTTTTTCTCTTACAATTTCTTCCAAAGCAAATAATCCAGCTTTGGTCGGACCAGTAATTTCGATTTGTGATTTTGAAGAAAATGACTTAATTGACGTTTTTCAGATTTATTCCGTTAGCCAGCGCGGAAGCAATCTATTATTGAACTTTAAAGGTACTTATAAAGTAAGGGTGCATACTGGTAATACTTATACACCTTATCAAGAGTTGACTACCTTCAATGGTTACAATCTTAGTGTTTTAAAGGGCCAGTGGTGTGAGATCAAATTAAACGGTGTCTGGTCGTTTATGACGGATGCGGATAACCGTTAGCCGATGTTTCAACCTACCTATAATTAAACCTTAAAGGTTAATATTAACCTGGTAACTAAAGAATTGTAACGGTTGAAGGCAATAATATGGAGTGGGTTTTCAAAAATCTACTCCTTTTTTTATTGAAATAAGGTAACAATGAACGTGCGCGATTTGGCTTTTAAATAGACAAACCAAAATCATAAATAGCTATTCCATCTTTCGTTGTTCGCATCATAGACCCTTGTTGGATTATTAATCCACATGATTGCAACAACGAAAATTCACTCTTTTTGAATCCTATATTCTCAAGCCACTCTTCGGTTCTAGTGTGATAGTGATAATCCCATCTTCCACCATTTCCCATTGCCTCTAAAATCTTCAATGCCCTTACCGTAATTGATTCCAAAATCTCCAAAAGATGATTTAATCTTTCATAGTCGTAATGGCCGTTAATATATGCCCTGAAGAGATTACCCATTATTTTTGCTTTAATAGTCTTGTTGAACCTTTCATTATGGACTATTATTAACTCTAGTACTTTGTTCCTAAATTTTGGATTACCTTCAAACTTTGTTTTGAATTTATCTAATTTCTCTGGAGATATTACGCCTGAATGAAATTCACCGAGAAAGGTCAATATATTCCTTATGTGATGTCTTTTGTGTAGTTCCTTTCCAACACTATAGAAAGCCACAGCGGTCTTCACAATCGGTATTTCTTTGATTAAATCATTTTCTAAAATTGTATCAAGACCGACTTCGGCAAAATCTAATGATAAATCCAGACTTGTTTCAAATATCTCCTTCTCAATATTGGCTGGCAATAAATTTTTCTCATCAGTGTGTTCTTCCAAACTTTTCAGATTTATTATTAAGTACTTAGGTCATGATAAAAGTATTAATTTTAATCTGTAAACATTTACCTACAAAGGAAAAAGGAGGATGTAGAAATTTGGAAAAAATCATTAATAATTCTTTCGAAAATAATGGTGCCTGGAATAGCGGCAGCGTTAATAGGAGACCCTGTATATGCCCAGGGGGTTGCCACCTTTACCTTGGAAATTTTAGGACACGCCCAATCAGAGACCAAGATAAAAAGAGTTGAATCATTGTTATTTGGGTTGGAGGAATTGCTAAAAAAACATGACCCAAAATTTGAATTCGAAAAATCGAGTAGCCAAGAGGTCCGGGATTTATTGGAGACTGCAATAATCAATGCAAGTAGGGCAAACACTGAAAGTAAAATTGAAAGATTGCGTAAAGTTGTATTTGGACATATTGTGGATCCCCAACCTTATGATTACACAACCCGGTATTTGGATTTGGGTGTTAGGCTAAATGATGATCAGGTATTGATTTTAAAAATGTTCGTTGAAACAGAGGTTGATCTACATGATCTGAGGGAAAAATTAAAGGATTTGCGAATTATAAGTGAAAACGCGAAAGATGTGGAACTAGCCATGTTTGCATCTGACTCCAAAGCTTCAAGTAAGCAAAAGGAAGTATTTAAGTATAAAAAAGATATACATAAAAAGGAAATGGAGAACACAGAATTTGATTTTGAATCAGTGGTGAATAAACGAAGAAGAATGATAAGTAAGTACCCAGAAGATGAATTCCAATTTCTTTTTAATGACCTTAGAGTATTGGGACTCATTTATAATCCAGCTGAAGGGAGAGCGAGCAATACAGGGGATCAAGCTTACTATCAATGTACTGCATTGGCAAATGGTTTTATGAAATATCTTTCGGAAGATTCTGGTTGAGTAAGACATTAACTGGAATCACCGATTAAACTTTGGGCACTGGGGTTCAATCATGATTTTTTGCCTGAATTCGTACATGCTCTCAATGTGCCTTGAAATGCCGGTTTGAAGTTTAAAATAATTATTGACACCTTTTCTTAAATATGGAACAATTGAGAAACAATTTCGATGCTCGAATATAGTAGATAGCAAAACTCTATCACTAAGAGCGCAAGAGTGACCGATTAGATGAACATCAAAACTTTGGGCTGAAATAAAATTGTTTAGCAATCTTAGATTGTTTGTTCTCGAATACTTGTATGACTTAAAATGTTCTAAATGATCATCACTATTAAGATCTTTCAGTTTGTTGAATTCAGGATGAGTTTCATCGCCATATCCAAAAATGATTGGGTTCATTTCTGAATCAAGTTGGCCATGAACATGAATGATATCTATGTCTTTTCCATTATCACCAAGCAACTGTATTAAATTCGAGGTAGTAGAGGTATAATTGAAATTAAGAACAAGTATTTTTTCAATATTGTAGTTAAAGGGTTCAAATCCAGGATTGGACGGCTCATCAACAAAATTTAAATCTATAGGTTTGAAAAGCTCATTGAATTCAAATGGCTCGTTAACACTCCCCAAACTGTCAATGGATTTTAGATATTCTGTCAAAAGGATTTCTATCGAGTTTAATTCTTTGTTCAATTTTATAACGATCTTTAAACTTGCCTGATGCTTACATAACAGTTCAAAATAGCTCGATTCAAATCCACCCCAATTGCTATTTAATTTACTGACCATGGTTTGCAAAAGGAGCGGCAACGACTTTGATGAATTTGCCTGATTTGCGGCTATAATGGCTTCAAATGTAGGTTTAAGGTTTTTTTTCTGACATCTATCCGGAACGTAAATTCCCATTTTTAAGTCAATTAGCCATAAATCATCTTCATAGCTTCTTTCGTACGTAAGACTCGGAAGCACTTTATTGTTCAAATACCACACCAAAAAGTCTTGATACGTAGTTGGTATACCCAAAGCAATATCAAAACCATTTCCTATAATCGCAAGTCTATTCATTCATTTAAATAATTAGAATATTGTCAACCCTTTTGTCAACCAAAAAACAAAACCCCCACTATCATTGAAGATGTGAGGGTTTGGGGTGGTACCTCCAGGAATCGAACCAGGGACACACGGATTTTCAGTCCGTTGCTCTACCAACTGAGCTAAGGTACCATGCTTTATAATTAAGCGGGTGCAAATATAATTTCAAAAATAGGATATACAAACAAAAACCGGAAAAAAGGCATTGGTTTTTTTCCAAATCTCCATCTTTGCAATATGAACCTGGTCATTGACATAGGCAATACCTTAATCAAGTATGCTGTTTTTAGAAATGGCACGATGCTTTTTTACGACAGCTCGGAATCGGAACTGTTTTTATCCAAAATAAAAGAAATCTTTGACCACTACCCCAACATTGACCATGCCATCATTTCCTCGGTAGGAAAACTGGATAGAAAAGAGCGTGATATCGTGGCCTTATTTAGTAAGGTCCATGTACTTTCCAGTAGTTCGAAGGTACCTTTTAAAAATAGTTATACAACCCCCCATACTTTGGGTATGGACAGGGTGGCCTTGGCCACGGCGGCCTTTTACCATAATCAAAGAGGAAATACCCTTGTCATTGATGCAGGTACCTGCATTACGTATGATATGGTAAACGACAGTGGCGAATATGTCGGAGGGGCCATTTCACCAGGAATCCGAATGCGGTATAGAGCCATGCACAACCAAACGGCAGAACTTCCTATGTTGGAACCTGAAGAATTGCTGGATTTTATTGGAAATTCCACGGCGGCATGCATGCATAGCGGAGTTATCAACGGTGTTTCTACGGAAGTGGACGGGGTAATAGACCAATATCGTTCCCGCTTTCAAGATTTAACAGTTATTTTAACAGGCGGCGACTCCCATTTTTTTGCCAAAAGACTAAAAAACACCATATTTGCGAATTCTAAATTTCTCCTGGAGGGGCTAAATCACTTGCTAGAATACAACAAACGCTAAATGGTTAGGAAATTCATCATTGCATTTTTTTGCGTAGTGGCCCATGGTCTTTTCGCGCAAAATGGTACCATATCACCATATTCATTTTTTGGCATTGGAGATTTAAGGAACAACGGAACGGTAGAAAATCAAATGATGGGGGGAATAAGCATGTATGCAGATAGTATCCACATCAATCTCAATAATCCAGCAGCCTATTCACAACTGAAACTTACCACATACACCGCGGGACTTTCACACACCGAATTTAGATTGAAGGATTTTACCGAAGAACAAAATATTGGTGTGACCAATTTGGATTATCTATCAATTGGTTTTCCTGTTGGTAAAAATGTTGGAATGGGTTTTGGTTTGATGCCTCTTTCCTCGGTAGGCTATAGTTTAAGGCAGGAATCCACCAATACCGATGGTTCCACGGTGACCAATGTTTTTACAGGTGAAGGAGGGCTCAATAGGGTATATGCTTCCATAGGATTTCAACCGATCAAAAACTTGAGTCTAGGAGCCACAATCAATTTCAATTTTGGAAAATTGGAGTATGAGCGCATTCAAAATGTTGAAAACGTCCAGTTTGGTACATTGGACAATAGAGAATCGCGCATTAATGGGTACGATTTCAACTATTCACTAAACTATACACCAACCATAAAAGATAAGTATACGCTTTACACTTCCGTAGTGGTCAACACCCAGGGCAACCTTGTTTCCAAAAACTCGGAGCGTTTGGGTTCTTTTTCTTTGGTGACCGGCGACGAAATAGAGGTTATCGATGTTGATTTGGATGCAAGAAACCTTAGAAACACAGAATTGAAAATACCAACTAGAACAACTGTGGGACTCGGTTTTGGGGAAAATAAAAAGTGGTTCATGGGAGGGGAGTACAGTTTTCAAAACTTTGGGGACTTTGACAATGCTTTTTTGGGGATAGATAATGTAGCCTATAACGATGCGAGTACGTTCGCCTTCGGCACTTATTTTATTCCCGATTACCGTTCACTCTCCAGTTATTTTAAAAGGATTACCTATAGGGCAGGGGTACGGTACGATGTTACAGGTTTGGAAGTGAACAATAAGGAAATAAATAATTTTGGCATAACTTTTGGGTTTGGGTTACCGTTGGGCAACAGTTTTTCCAATCTCAACTTAGGATTTGAGTTGGGCAGAAGAGGAACAACAGATGCCAACTTAATTGAAGAAAGTTATTTTAAAATCAATGTAGGATTGTCTCTAAATGACAGATGGTTTATTAAACGAAGGGTGAATTAACAAGAAAATTTTTTCAAAAATCCTTAAACAACCATTCTTATACATTTCTTTAAGATGTTTTTTTAATGAAAATTTGTACATTAACCACTTTAAAATTAGTAAGATGAAGAAGAAATACTACTTAACGATGATAGCGGCAATCATGTCGGTGGGATTAAGTATGGCTCAAGCACAAAATCCAGAGTGCATGACCAATCTTTCCATTTATGCAGAACACGCAAAGGTTAAAAATTACGATGCAGCCTATGAACCTTGGAAAATGGTCTATGAGAGCTGTCCAGATATTAACAAGGCCAACTTTTCCTACGGGGAGAAGATTTTGGCTCACAAAATCAAAAATTCCTCAGGGGCCGACAAAGATGGATATGTCCAAGACCTTATGGCTTTGTATGACAATAGTCTTAAGTATTTCCCCAATAAATTTTCCAAAGCAGGGGTTGCGATAGACAAAGCACTCCTTTCCTATGATGAAAAAATGGCTTCCGACGAACAGCTTTATACAATGCTGGACAAGGCCTTCAAGGAAGACAGGGTAAATTTCAAAAACCCCAAGGCACTTTACCTCTACTTTTCCAGTTTGGTAGATCTTCACGGAGCAGGCAAAAAAGACCTTCAGGAAGTGTTTGATGTATACGATGACGTAACTGAAAAAGTAGAAGAGGAAAACAAAAAGTTGACCGCTTCCCTTCAAAAGATCTTGGAAAAAGAAGATGCAGGAACTGCACTCACTTCCAAGGAAAAAAGAGGAAAAAAAGTTTATGAGACCAATTCTGAATCGTATGGTAAAATAGCCGCAAGTATCGATTCAAAATTGGGTGCACTTGCCGACTGTGGCAATTTGATTCCTCTTTACGAAAAGAGCTACGAGGCCAAAAAAGGTGACGTAAATTGGGTAAAGCGCGCTGTAGGTAGAATGTTCTCCAAAGAATGTACCGATGACCCGATGTTTAGAAAATTATTTGAAGCACAATTGGCCTTGGAACCTTCAGCCAGTGCCTATATGTATGGTGGGGTATTAAAACAAAAAGCCGGTGACAATAAAGGTGCCATAGCTGACTTTAACAAAGCAGTTGAGTTGGAAACGGACTCCTATAAAAAATCCAACATCCTATACAAAATTGCCACTACAGTGCGCAGAAGCAGCAAGTCTCAGGCTAGAAGCTATGCTCTTAAAGCGGTGGATGCCAACCCGTCCAATGGAAAAGCTTATTTGCTTATCGCAAACCTCTATGCTAGCAGTGCCAATGCATGTGGAAGTACTCCTTTTGAGAAAAGAGCCATTTACTGGAAAGCAGCCGATATGGCCAGAAAAGCCGGTAGGGTAGATCCATCATTGAGCGGTAGGGCCAGTCAGTCCGCAACCAGCTATGCGGCCAAGGCACCTACAAAGGAGATGATTTTCAGCTCTGGAATGGCCGGCAAGACCGTTTCTTTTAACTGTTGGGTTGGAGGTAGCGTAACAGTGCCGAATCTATAATGTGAAACAAACATTTGTACATAACTTAAAGTGTTTTGCCACGGCTTTCGCCGTGGCAATCCTTTTTATATCCTGTGAGGATGACTATAAAAGAGTTGGAGAAGAAGCGGTAAAACCAGTTTTTCCACAAGGCGTGGCCAAAAATTTTACCCTGACCTATACCGAAGCAGTAAAAGAATTGAATACCCAAGACTCTTCTAGATCAAGGGTCATAGCTATATTGACCAGTCCAGTAACCGAGGACTATGACAACCAAAACTTTAAGTTTCGTACCTTTCCAGAAGGTTTGAAAGTGGATTTTTTTGACGAGAATGACCAAAAAAGTGTTATTATCGCCGATTATGGTATTGTGTATTCCCAAACCAATCTCATCGATCTGCAAGGCAATGTGGTTATAGAAAGTCATGATGGAAAAAAATTGGAGACCCCACAACTGTTTTACGATCGAAAAAATAATTGGATTTTCACCGAGGAAACATTCACCTATACAAATCCAGAGGACGGTACGGTTATGGATGGGGAGGGGATGGACTTCAACAAAGATTTTAGTTTCTTTAAAGCCCATAAGACTTATGGCCTAATGACCATAAAAGAAAAAGACTGATATGATCAAAATTTTACGATACACCGAATACCTCTATTTGGCCGTGGCTGTAATATCCATATACAAGATAGCCACACTTTGGAGCGCAGAACCGAAGGAAACCTACATTTTCATCTTTTTTGCCGTAGTTTCCATAGCCATGTTCATCTTCAGAAGAAGATATCGCAAGCGATTTGAACAAAGAAAAAAGGATAATCAACAATAACGTTGGATACCTCCCTGCTCATAATAGTACTTTCTTTGCTGTTTTCAGCATTCTTCTCCGGAATGGAGATCGCTTTCGTTTCTGCAAACAAAATTCATATAGAGATTGAAAAGAAACAAGAAGGTCTCTTGGCCAAAGTGCTTACGTGGCTAACCGAAAAACCCTCCAAATTTATTGCTACCATGCTTATAGGCAATAACGTTGCTCTGGTTATTTATGGGCTGTTCATGGGGGATTTATTAATGGAATGGTTTCAAGAACTCCTTCCCACTGGGTCCCAGTTTTTCGATTCCCTGCTGACGCAGTTCAGTCTGTTGAGCCAAACGCTGATATCTACAATTATAATTTTGCTCACCGCCGAGTTTTTGCCCAAGGTCCTGTTTCAAATTTACTCCAATACCCTTTTAAAGATTTTTGCTGTTCCAGCCTATTTCTTTTATATCCTTTTCTCCTTCATCTCATGGTTTGTTATCAAAGTATCCGATTTTGTCTTGAAAACATTGTTCAAGACCACGGGTGATGAGGTACAGCTCACTTTCACCAAACTGGAATTGGGAGATTATATTACAGAACAAATGGAAACCGTGGAGGAAGAGGACGAAGTGGATTCTGAAATTCAGATTTTTCAAAATGCCCTACAGTTTTCAGCTGTAAAGGCTAGGGAAGTAATGGTACCTCGAACCGAAATCACTGCAGTCGATTTGGATGAAACCCCAAAAAACCTCACCAAATTGTTCACCGAAACCGGATTTTCCAAAATATTGGTGTACAAAGAAAGTATAGACGAGATAATCGGATATGTGCATTCCTACGAGCTTTTTAAAAAGCCCAAAACCATCCGTAGCATCCTGTTGCCGGTTGAGTTCGTACCAGAAACCATGCTCATTCAAGACATTCTAAATGTCCTTACCAAAAAAAGAAAAAGTATAGCCGTTGTTTTAGATGAATATGGAGGAACTTCTGGAATTTTGACCGTGGAAGACATCATAGAAGAACTATTTGGAGAAATAGAGGACGAACACGACAGCACAGACCTTCACGAAGAACAGCTCAGCGAAAATGTTTACAAGTTTTCGGCGCGGTTGGAAGTGGACTACATCAACGAAAACTACAAGTTGGAGCTTCCGGATAGCGAGGAGTACGAAACTTTGGGCGGATTAATCGTAAACGAAACAGGAGAAATCCCGGAACAGGACTCCGAAGTTAAACTGGATAATTTCACCTTTCATATCCTCGAAGTGTCCAATACCAAAATTGACCTGGTCACCGTGCATGTTCATAGCGAGGATTAACAACATCCACAAGCTTTTAAGCTTTCCTATTTGAAAAGAAAATAGTATTTTCGCCCACTGAAATTATAGAAAACACGCAGTAAAATGGCAATATTAGAGAATATTAGAAAACGCACAACAGTGCTTATCCTTATTATAGGTATGGCATTGTTTGCCTTTGTAATATCAGGGGTCTTCACAAGCAACGACTTTGGTGGGGGCAAAGTGGGCTCCGCTGTAGCAGAGATAAATGGAGAAAATATTTCCATTGACGACTTCAGAAAGGAAGTGGAGACCGCTTCCCGCAGATATGGACCCAATTTTTCCTCCATGCAATTGGTGAACACGGTTTATGATCAAGAGGTAAGAAAAGCAATTCTAAACCAACAATTCGAAGATTTGGGCATTGAAGTTGAAAGTGACCAGATCATAGAATTCGTCAAAACTTCGGGGTATGCACAAATCCCAGATTTCCAAGATGAGAATGGAATTTTTAATGAAGAGGTTTTCAAGAGTGCCATTGCTGATTGGAAAGCCAACGATCCCCTGCGCTATGATGCATGGCTACAAGACGAAAAGTCCATCATACAAGCCGCCAAGGAACGTATTTACTTCAATTTGATAAAAGGTGGGGTTGCTGCCACTCTTGCCGAAGGGGAGTTTGATTATAACGCATCCAACAAAAAAGTGGACATCCAATATGTTCGTGTTCCTTATAGCAGTATCCCAGATAGTACCATTCAGGTGTCCAAGAGCGAAATTCAGGCGTATATCAATCAACATAAGGATGATTTTGAGCAGGAAAAGGCCAGAGACATCCGTTTTGTATATTTTGAGGAAAAACCTTCCGCAGAGGATGAAAAGGCAGTAAAAGATGCGGTGGTCTCATTGGTTGGCGATACCGTGGAATATATGGAAGAAAGAAATACAACCGATACTATTTCGGGCTTTAGAAATACGCAGAATATGGAAGCTTTTTTGGATAGAAACTCGGATATAAAGTTCGATACCATTTACAAAGCAAAGAAAGATTTGCCATCCAGTGTGGCGGATACCTTAATGGCTTTGTCCGTGGGAGAGTTACATGGCCCATATCGTGATGGTGACTTCTTCAAGATTTCCAAAATCATGGACAAGAAAAGCAATGGTTCGGTAAAGGCCAGCCACATTCTTTTTGTGTGGGAAGGCGCTGAAAGAGCCAACCCCAACATAACCAGAACCAAAGAGGAAGCAGAGGCAAGAGCAAAGGAAATTTTGGCCGAGGCACAAAAAGCGGATGTAGTGTTTACCACATTGGCGAGAGAAAATTCAGATGGGCCCTCCGCGCCAAGAGGGGGAGACTTGGGTTACTTCCAAGAAGGAGTAATGGCAGATGCCTTCAACGATTTTGCTTTTGGGAATCCTGTAGGAACCATTGGTTTGGTCGAGACCCAATTTGGGTATCACGTAATCAAAATAGACGACAAACAAGATGTTGTTCAGGTGGCTACGTTGGCAAGGGAGGTTGAACCTTCAGAAGAAACCATAAATACGTTGTTCACCGAAGCTACCAAGTTCGAGATGGAAACTTTGGATGCTGAACCAGAGGCTTTCGGAGACATTGCCAAAGACGGAGGCTTTACAGTACGTCCAGTCAACAAGATTAAGGAAATGGATGAAAACTTGCCAGGTCTTGCTTCGCAGCGAAGCGTGGTACAATGGGCTTTCAACGATGACACTAAAGTGGGGGATATTCGAAGATTCAATGTAAACAATGGTTATGCTGTGGTACAGCTGACCAAAAAGTACAAAGAAGGATTGATGACCCCAGAAGAAGCATCGGCGACCGCTTTACCAGAAATTAGAAAGGAAAAGAAAGCAGAACAGATAATCGCGGCCAACCAAAACAAGGATTTGGATGCAATAGCTTCGGATAATAATGTAACTGTGAACAGTGCCTCTGCATTAACCATAAAATCTCCGACAATTCCAGGAGCGGGAAGAGAACCTCTGGTCGTAGGGACGGCATTTGCTTTGGACCAAGAGCAAACATCGGATTTAATTGAAGGTGAGACTGGCGTATTCAAAATAAAGGTCACCAAAAAAGAGGATGCCCCCAAAGTTGAAAATTTTAGCACCTATGCCAACAGCCTTAAAACCAGTGCTGCGAACAGGGTAAACGGTGAAGTTTACAATGCATTGAAAGAAAAAGCGGAGATAGAGGATAAACGAGCTACTTTTTATTAAGAAGTAATTTAGAAAGTTTAAAGCCCCATTTATGGGGCTTTTTTTTTCTCATAAAATCAATTTTGAAAATGGGATTGCGGTATTGAAACCTCTCTTAGAAAAATAACGCAAAGGATTCTCATTTGCCGTAGCCAAAACAAAATCCCCGCCCCAAGCACCAAGACTTTTGATTGCGCCTGGAAAATCTGGGAATAGTAGAGATTTGACGGTAGGTATGCCAAGCACTCTTGAAAGGACATTCTCATGTTCCATCATCAGGGTTTCAAATTCCTCCAGACTTTGAGCGGAAATCATCTTTTTGGTTATTAAAGAAATGTTGTAAACAAGTTGAGCGGTGTCAAATTGCTTTTTTCGATAGTTCGCAATGGCCTCCTTACTACTTTGCTTTTTGTTGAGGTACACAAAATAAAGACCATCCTTAAAAAGGGGTGAAAATGACACTTTTTTCACTATGGGAGTGCTATTCTCCAATTGATAAGTAATCGGGCCATCATTTTGCGCACAGGCAATATCGTATCCACTACCACCAAAGGCATTCCATAATAATTGATAGGCATCAACTTGAGCCCATAGAGCAATATTGTTGATCAGAGTGGAGGACGAACCCAATCCCCATTCCCTCGGGAAGTCGATCTTGGTTTCAATTCGTACACCTTTGGAAGAATAAAGAAAACTTGGATTCTGCGATTTGGCTTCCAACAATAATTTGGTCAAGGCTGCACTAACTGCTTTGTCTGAGGAAGAAATAACGGAAAGGCTTTTTAAGTCAAATCTGCCTTGGAACCATGCGGTGTTTTTTTCATCCAAACTTGTCCATTCCAAAAGGCCTGAGGCCATGGAGGTCACTTTTAGGGATTGTCCATATTTTGTTGGAACGGCCAGACCAAGAGCACCATCCAAAATGGCATACTCTCCAGAAAGCAACAATTTGCCATTGCTGTAAAATTCCCGTTGCATTATTTTGATTGGATTCTTTCTAACGCTTCCTTTACCGAAGCGTTGGTTACAGTGTGGTCTTTAAAATAAGTTACCAATTGCTTTTTTTCATGTTCCGAGGCTCCCAATTGATTCAGCATGTTCAACAAATGCATTTTCATGTGTCCCTTTTGGATACCTGTGGTCACCAGCGAGCGCAGGGCGGCAAAATTTTGTGCCAATCCAGCTACCGCAACAATTTGCATAAGCTCTCGGGCTGTGGGTTCTTGCAATATTTCCAAAGCTAGTTTTACCATGGGGTGCAAAGAAGTCAAACCACCAACTGTACCCAATGCTAGTGGCACCTCAATCCAAAACCTGAAAACGTCATTTTCAATACTGGCATGGGTCAAGCTACTATAATGTCCATCCTTGGCGGCATAAGCGTGTATTCCTGCCTCCACGGCCCTAAAATCATTTCCAGTTGCCAAAACCACGGCGTCTATACCGTTCATAATGCCTTTGTTGTGGGTAACGGCGCGATAGGGTTCCGCTTTGGCAATGTCCACCGCACGCACCAATTTTTGCGCAAAAACCTCCCCAGATATATCACCTTCATCCAAATCCGAAATTTTGCAACTCACCTCGGCCTTTACCAAACAGTTGGGTACATAATTGGATAAAATGCTCATGACCACCTCAAGATCCTTTTCTTCAGTGGTAAATCCTGAATATGAACTGGCTTTTTCCTTTAATGTCTTTGCAAACTGTTCCAAGCAGGAATTGATGAAATTGGCCCCCATCGCATCCAAGGTCTCAAACGTACAATGCAGCTGGTAGTACCCTTGGATTTTTTCGCTAAAATTACGCAAGGCAATCTCTTTGACTCCACCGCCCCTTTTTTCCATCTTTTGGGTTATAGTGGAAACGCTGGCCAAGAGCTGTGGTTTTATTTCCTCAAAAAAAGCTTCCAATTTTTTGTAATCCCCAGTGTATATGAAATGAACTTGACCTACTTTTTCGGTACCTAAAATCTTAGTTTTAAACCCTCCCCGATCCGACCAGAACTTGGCAGCTTTGCTAGCGGCCGCCACCACGGAACTTTCTTCAATGGCCATGGGAATGGCATAAAGCTTTCCATTGATCAAGAAATTGGGAGCTATGGCAAAGGGCAAGTAGTAATTGGATAAGGTGTTTTCTATGAACTCATCGTGCAGTTTTTGCACTGCTTCCTCAGGGTTCCAGTACCGTTCCAACAGCTGTTTGGCAGTTGTGGGATTTTGGGTATAGTTCTTAGTAATCCAATCAATTTTTTCGGCCTTGGTCAGTTTTGAAAATCCTTCTACAGGAGCGTTCATAAAGCTGGGTTAAAGGATTCAAAGATAAGGATATTGCCGATTTGGGCTGTACACTGCAACGCTACAGGTTATTTGCCTGCAATTTTTGTACTGATTATTGTTATAAATATAACAGCAAAGTTTAATTTCTGAATAAATATTAGTAAACTTGATAGTTTTTAATCAATTTTTTACTTCATGAAAAAACAGTTCCTTCTGATTCTGTTTGTTTTCGGATTCCTTACATTTTCATTGGCCCAAAAGAAAAGAATAACCCTAGAAGAAATCTGGGGAGGTGCGTTCAGGACTGAGCAAATGGATGTGCTACGATCTATGAAAAATGGAAAACAGTACACCATACTTAATTTTGGTAGCATACCGCAATCAAGTAGTATTGACAAGTACGACTATGAGTCGTTAGAAAAGGTGGAGACCATTGTTGCTTCCTCAGCCATTGTGCCTTTTTTTACCTCTTACGAATTCAGTGAAGATGAGTCAAAAGTAGTGCTGGCCACCGAAATTGAACCTATATTCCGTCGTTCTCGCTTGGGCATTTACTATGTGTATGATATAGCTTCCAAAAAGCTGATAAAGATATCAGAAACCAAGATTCAAGAGCCCACACTCTCTCCAGATGGTTCAAAAGTGGCTTATGTGCTGAACAACAACTTATATGTATTTGATATCGCTTCCAGAACCACAAAGCAGATTACCACCGATGGCGAAAGGGGAACCATTATCAATGGGGTGACCGACTGGGTATATGAAGAGGAGTTTGCATTTGTTCGGGCTTTTGAATGGAATAACAATGGAACCAAGATTGCTTTCTTACGATTTGATGAGACCGAAGTGCCCCATTTTTCGATGGACGTTTACGGACAGAACCTGTATCCCTTTCAATATGAATTCAAGTATCCCAAGGCAGGGGAAGAAAACGCTAAGGTTACACTCCACGTATACGATGTCGATTCTGGGGAAATTTCCAATGTAGATTTGGGAGGCGCTTACTATATCCCAAGAATAAAATGGATGAACAATCCAGACCATTTGAGCGTTCAAACCATAAATAGACATCAGAATGATTTGAAACTCCATAAGGTGGATGTCAAAGACAATTCGGTGTCCTTGCTTTTGCAGGAGAAAGATGAGGCCTATGTTGACGTGGACGATGACTTGACTTTTTTAGAGAATGACAGTTTTATTTGGACCAGCGAAATGGATGGATACAATCATTTATATCTATATAAAAAGGATGGAAAGCTAAAAAACCAAATAACCCAAGGACCTTGGGAAGTCACAAGTTATTATGGATATGACCAGTCCAAGGACAAGGTTTATTATCAATCTGTGGAAAACGGATCCATTAACAGAGATGTATACAGCATCTCAAGTAATGGTAAAAATAAAGAGAGGCTGAGCAGCAAGACCGGGACCAACTCAGCATCCTTTAGTGCTGATTATACCTATTACATCAATACCTTTTCAAGTGCTACTACTCCCTATGAGTTTACATTGCACAAAGTGGCAAAAGGTAAGCGAATGAAAGATTATAATCAGGATAATGAGTTGATTTCGAAAGGCCGATTGATTAAGGACAATTCGGACTTATTGAATAAGTTGGAAGGGTATGAATTGGTTCCCAAAGAATTTTCCACCATCAACATTGATGGAAATGATTTGAACATGTGGATGATGAAGCCGGCCGACTTCGACCCAAACAAGGAGTATCCTCTGCTTATGTTCCAATATAGCGGTCCAGGCTCTCAGCAGGTGGCGAACAAGTGGTTTGCCAGCAACGATTATTGGCATGAAATGCTGGTTTCCCAAGGCTATATTGTAGTTTGCGTAGATGGCAGGGGAACTGGATATAAAGGGCGTGACTTTAAGAAGGTAACCTACCTGAATTTGGTGAAATTCGAAACCGAAGATCAAATTGCTGCTGCCAAAAAGTTGAGTGAACTGCCCTATGTGGACGAGAAAAGAACCGGTATATGGGGTTGGAGTTTTGGGGGACATATGAGTACCAATTGCTTGTTGAAAGGGAATGATACTTTTGAGATGGCTATTGCCGTGGCACCAGTTACTTCATGGCGTTTCTACGATACCATTTATACAGAACGTTTTCTGCGTACACCTCAAGAAAACCCTGGAGGATATGATAATGAATCTCCTTTTAATTATCCAGAATTGTTGAAGGGTAAATATCTGTTGGTCCACGGGTCAGGAGATGACAATGTACATGTACAGAACTCTATGCGGATGATTGAAGCCCTAGTGCAAGCGAACAAGCAATTTGATTGGGCCATCTATCCCGATAAAAACCATGGTATTTATGGAGGCAATACCCGTTTGCACTTATATACCAAAATGACCAATTTCATCAAGGAAAATTTGTAACCAAACACCAAAATATATGTCACAAGTTGTAAAACCCGCCGGCGAGAAAACCATTCTCGGGCATCCCCAGGGCCTTTTCTATTTGTTCTTTGCAGAGCTTTGGGAACGTTTTAGTTTCTATGGAATGCGTGCCTTGCTCACGCTCTACATGGTCAATGTAATTTTCGAGGCCCTGACCACTCGGGACTACGCTGCGGCCGCAGTGTATGCATCATACGGCTCCTTGGTATATGCATCTACAGTTATTGGGGGTAAAATATCAGATTCTATTTTGGGAATGCGCGCCTCCATTTTCTTGGGAGGAATTTTAATGGCCTTGGGACATTTTGTACTTGCCATTGAGAATAACACGGCCTTCTTTTTGGCATTGGCCTTCATAATTGTGGGCAATGGTTTTTTCAAACCCAATATCTCGACCTTTGTGGGAACGCTGTATAAAGCTGGTGACCCTCGAAAAGATTCTGGATTCACCATTTTTTATATGGGAATCAATATAGGTGGTTTTATTTCACCATTGCTGTGTGGTTGGTTGGGTCAGACCTATGGGTGGCACTACGGATTTGGCTTAGCTGGAATTGGGATGTTAACCGGACTGCTTTTTTTCTGGAGCGGAATTAGAAAGAATGTATTTGGAGAAGGGGGAAAACCCCCAAGCATGGAGGTATATGAAAAGAAAGTGATTGGCATACCAAGGCATAGGCTGGTTAGGATTTTGGCCTTTTTATCGGCACCCTTGATTGCTTTTTTGTTGTACTCCTATAAATCCTTGGGTGGGGAGGGAACCGCTTTGGAGGACACCAATATTGTGAATCTATTGTTCTACGTAATCGGAATTTCTGTACTGGGTTATATGGCATACATCATGTTCAACGCAACCATGGATGAGCGTAAAAAACTTTTCATGGCCCTGTTGATAACCTTTTTTATGACCATATTTTGGGGTTTTCATGAATTGCACGGAAGTGTAATAACACTTTTTGCTGCTCGTAACGTCAACCTGTCTTTAATCAATGCAAGCCAAACGAATGCCTTGAACTCCATGTTCATTGTTATTCTTTCTATTCCAATATCCATCATGTGGACTTATTTGGCCAAGAAAAAAATAAATCCAAGGACGCCTTACAAGTTTGGAATGGGACTGCTTTTGGCAGGATTAAGTTTTTATATTGTTTCCCTTAGCGGTGGAAGTGCTGACGAAAATGGGATGGTGCCATTTTCATATCTTTTGGCTTTGTACTTCATAATTTCTGTAGGCGAATTGTTTATGTCACCTGTAGGCCTGTCGAAGATCACCGATTTGTCACCAAAACGAATTGTAGCTTTTATGATGGGGGTTTGGTTCCTATCTTCCGCCTTTGCTTTTCAAATAGTCGGATTCATTTCCAAACAATTGGCCATTGAAAGCACTGATAGCAATGTAGGGGGTTTTGATACTTTAAACGTGTATCTGGATGGATTTAGATTGATTGCAATTTATGCACTGGTGGCAGGAGCAGTTGTATTGGTATTTGCCCCTTTGATGAAGCGTTTAATGGGCAACGTACATTAATCGCCCTTTAAATTAAAAGTATAGTATCCCTTTTCACCTGTGTTGTGAAAAGGGATTTCTTTTTCAGCACAGGTTCGTCCCCAACGCATAATATAATTCTTATAATTGCTTCCATCGGCCAAAACCATTTTTGGATTGATAGAATCCAACAAACGTTCCAGATTTATTTTGGGAGATTGAGTAAGCAATAGAAAGTCCAAAGACGTTGTATTCGGATAAATGCCCAAGCTGTCCATAATGTAGATGCTTTTTCCATGGATAGTATAATGATTCCTCAATCCCACAAAAGAAGATGATGTAATTCGCTCTGCCACCATATAATCGGTTTTAATTCGATTGAGTCGGGTGGTGTCTTTAGTATAAATGTGTAAACCACTTCCTATTTGATGCAGCAAAACAGTATTTCGTGCTTTGTGTACCAGCAAGAGCTTTTCTCTGTTGGTCAGTTCCCATTGGTTCCAAATGGCATGTACCTGTAAACCAATGGTTCCGAAAGCCAAAACGAGAGCGATTTTCCATTTGGGACGAGATAGAAAAAGCACCATCGACACAATCACCAAATAGCCCAATAGCATTTGAAAACCATCAAAAGGAATTTCTTTTATGACAAAATTTTCCTGTTGGGCTACACTGTCTATAATTGAATTCATAGCACTAATCAAAGTGTTGTACACTTGTACCAAAAAGTTGGGCAAATGATTGACTAAAGCAAGGAAAATGACCAACACACCCATACCCAAGATCAGGCCTAAAAAGGGAACAATTATCAAGTTGGATACAAAAAACAAACTTGGAAATTGGTGAAAGTAATAGAGACTGATAGGCAATACCCCCAATTGGGCTGATACACTTACCGATAACAACTGCCAGACTTTACGTACCAACCAGTTTTCGGGAAACCAGAACTTTTGGAGCTTTGGATAGATCCATACAATCGAAATAACAGCTGCATAGCTCATTTGAAATCCCACTTGAAACAGCATCAATGGTTTTATCAATAAAATGAAAAGCATGGAAAGCGCAATGATATTGAAGGAATTGGTTGGGCGGTTCAGGTATAGTGCATAGGCGAAAAAAGAGAACATGGTCACAGCCCGGATTATGGAGGGGGATAAGCCGGCAATAAAGGCATAAATCCAGAGCAGGAGTACGATTAAAAGTAGTTTCAGGGTCCTTCCGTTGGGAAAGCGTTTCAATGGGGAAAGTAAGAACTCGAGCAATAGGAGCAAAATACCCACATGCAACCCAGAAACAGCCAAAATATGTACGGCTCCCGCATTCTTGTAATTGTTATAGGTATTTTCTGAAATATCATCCCGCTGCCCCAATAATAAAGCTTGTATTACAGCCAGTTCGTCTTTACCGAAGTGTTGTTCTTTTAGTTGGGAGATAATTTTCTTGCGTACTTGGGAAGCCAATCCCAAAATGGTTCTGGATGATTGTCCAACAACCACTACGGCTTCAAGATCAGCCTTAATTTGATGATGAATGCCTTGCTTTTTAAGATACTCTTTGTAGTCAAACTGATGGGGATTTATGGGAAGGGGGATGGGTTGTGACTTGCCATATATAATAATCTCGTCATCAATGTTAAACCTTTTGGCCGTAGAATCTGAGTTAGTTTTTAGCATCAATTTTCCAGAACTTTTTTCATTTCCGACTGCAATTACTTGAGTAAAATAGTTTTGGGAATATGGGTTGGGCTTAAGAACTTCTTTAATTTTCAGATGCCAATATTGTTCTTTTGGTTGTTTAAATTGGGAGTAGTTGCTAGGCATTTTTTGAGAGAGGCCCACTATCAGAATTCCCAAGGCCATCATACCGAACGCCACCGCCAATTCGAAAAAAGGGAAACTTTCCCTGTCTATATTTTTGTTGATCCAATATAGAAAAGGAAACAGCGGAAGTAGCACCAAAAAGGAAAGTTGAGGGCCTAGCTCAAAATTGTACCCTGTTAAAATACCCACGATAAGGCACAGGGTCAGTTTTATGGAAACAAAATTGAAGTTGCGCATTAAAGAATACGCATGGCCTTTACAAAAGCATGGTTCCAATATCCTTCACGTAAGGAAGAAACCAAAACGCCTCTGGAGGTTGTGGCGTGAATAAATTGAATGTCATTTCCCTTCACATCGACAACAAGCCCCACATGGTTGATGCGTTTGCCACCCTTGCTGGTTTTGAAAAATAGCAGATCTCCTTTTTCAACCTGTTGGACCTTTATTTTTTGTCCTTCTTGCGCCATCATATACGAGGCCCTGGGAAAAACAATATCATTTTCCTTAAGGGAAACATAGACCAGACCTGAACAGTCCATGCCGCTTGTTGTGGTGCCGCCATATTTGTAGCGTGTGCCCGAAAAACTTATGGCGGTGGAGATAATGGCTTCGGCCTTAGCGTTTTTTCTTTCCTCCTTTCTGGATTTCTTCGGTGGAGTGTCGTTTTCGGAGGACCCCGCTACCGTAATGGTCCGGGTCTTGCTGTAGGATTTTCTTTTTTTACCCGGGCCACATGCCGTAACGGTAAAAACTAATAGTAAGATAATGGTTTTGTGTAACATCCAAGAATAGTATTACTTTCTTGGACGCTAAATCTAAGCATTTTTGATGATTAATTCAGCTGCCAATTGACTGGCACCCTTTCCGCCCAATTTTTTCTTCAAGGCTTTGTAGTCTTCCAGAATACCCTCCCGAGTTTTGCCCACTATTATTTTGGAGAGCTCATCTTTAAGATTTTTAGAATTTAATTCACTCTGTATCAATTCTTTAATAACTTCTTTTTCCATTATCAGGTTCACAAGGGAAATATAATCCAATGTAATTATTCGCTTTGCAATTTGATAAGATACCCAATTGCCCTTATAACACACCACTTGAGGGATTTCAAAAAGGGCCGTTTCCAAAGTGGCCGTTCCGCTGGTCACCAAAGCAGCGTGGGAATGCTTGAGTAAGGAGTAGGTTTGGTTGGATACAAACCCTACCTGGTCATTTTTCAAAAAAGGAGCATAAAACTCATCGGACAAGCTGGGCGCTCCTGCAATTACAAACTGGTATTCTGGAAAACCGTTGATGACCGAGAGCATGATGTCCAACATTTTTTGGACTTCCTGCTTCCTGCTTCCTGGGAGCAGCGCAACAATGGGTTTTTCCTTTTGAAGGCCATGCCCCTTTCTGAATGTTTCTGCATCAACAAGGGTAGTGTTCTCAATCGCGTCAAAAAGTGGATGGCCTACAAAATGCACGGGATAACCATGTTTCTTCTCGTAAAAATCTTTTTCAAAAGGTAGAATAACATACATGTTATCAATATCCCTTTTGATTTTTTTTATTCTGTTCTCCCTTGAGGCCCATATTTGCGGGGAGATATAATAATTGGTGCTGTAACCGTTCTTTTTGGCCCACTTCGCTATACGAAGGTTAAAACCGGAAAAATCAATGAAGATGACAACATCGGGATTGAAACTTTGGATGTCTTCCTTACAAAATGCAATGTTCTTGAAAATAGTCGGAATATTTTTGATCACCTCCAGAAATCCCATAAAGGCCATTTCCTTGTAGTGCTTGGCCAATTGCCCTCCTGCGTCTTGCATTAAGTCACCGCCCCAACAACGTATTTCAGCCTCTTCATCCTGATTTTTTAGCGCTTTGATGAGGTTTGACCCATGCAGGTCACCTGATGCCTCACCCGCTATGATATAATATCTCATGAAAAATTTTAAGTTGAACTACCAAGTGCTGGTTCATTTTTACCAGAACACTTTATAAAACAATATAATCAAAGCTGTCAGTAGTGTCGCCATCATTACGCCTCTTGCTCTATGCTCTCTTTTTATCCGAAGAAAGCCGAAGAAGGCCACTAGGTTCAATATGGCTCCAAGGGCCAACAAACTCCCCAAATGGCCTTGATCCATGGCAGCTACAAACGTTTCGGAAACACCCAAGTCTGAAAAAATGAGTATGTAAAGCAATGTGCCAAAAGTATTTGCGATAAGGCCGACAATAAAACCGATTAAAACTTCTTTTCTGTTGTTCATTAAAAATCCCAATTATTTATTTGCGGTATGGCGTGGTGTGCGGTCAAATCAAATTGTGTCGGCACCAAGGAAACATATCCTTGCGACAAGGCCCATTCATCGGTGTCCTGTCCTTTGTCCAATAACTCAAACTCGCCGGTCAACCAATAATAATCCTTACCAGAAGGGCTGGTTCTCTTGTCGAATTTTTCGTTCCAATTACCCCTAGCCTGTCTACAGACCTTGATTCCTTTTGGCGGATTGTTTGTTTTTGGAATATTCACATTGAGAACTGTTCCCTTGGGAATCCCATTGTCCAAAGCCTCCTTTGCAATTTTTTTGACCATAGAGACCGAGGGCTCAAAATTGGCCTCCCAAGAATAATCACACAAGGAAAAACCGATGGCCGGAATACCCTCAATACCCGCTTCGATGGCGGCACTCATGGTGCCCGAGTAAATTACATTGATGGAAGAATTGGAGCCATGGTTTATACCGCTTACACAGATATCCGGTTTCCGGTCCAAGATTTCGCGAAGTGCCAATTTTACACAATCGGCTGGGGTTCCACTACAACTGTACTCGTTTGGTGCCCCTTCCATATGGTCTACAACCACTTTTTTGGAAAACAAGGTGCTATCCACGGTAATGGCATGTCCCATGCCCGATTGTGGACTATCTGGAGCGACCACGACCACTTCCCCAAGTTCTTTCATAATACGTATCAATGTCCTTAAGCCTGGGGCGGTGATTCCGTCATCATTGGTGACCAAGATGAGTGGTTTTTTCATATTGTATAATTAATGGCATAAAAATACGTTTTTCAAAAGGATATGAACCTCTGGGTGTTTAACAAAAAATTAAATGCAAACCTCAGGGCTGGCATGGTTTTTTCAGTATCTTAGAGATTCATTGAAATAGAAATGACGCACGGTGTAATGAAGATTTGACAGCATAATGTCAGATAATCTTGCCCCCAAATAAAAATACCATGAAAAAGAATTTCATCTTGGCACTTTTAATCATGCTTATTGCAGTTGCCTCCTGCAGTTTTACGAACAAGTCTTTTGAGAATGATGATAAGGACAAATTGTTGTTGGATTTGATTACCTACGTACTGGAGCGGGGGCATTATGAGCCCAAGGATTTAAATGACACTTTCAGCTCCAATGTTTTTGATGATTTCATTGATATTATAGATCCCACCAAACGCTATTTTCTTCAAAGCGATATAAGGGAATTTGAGAAATATAGGTTCATGATCGATGATGAGATTAGGAACACCGACATTACTTTTTTCAACGTGGTGTATCAGCGTTTGATGAAACGTATGGAGGAAGCTAAGGAAATATATAAAGAAGTTTTGGCAGAACCTTTTGACTATACACTTGACGAAACGATTAATATCGATTATGACGATCAAGAGTTTGCTTCCAACAAAAAACAGCTAAAGGAGCGTTGGAGAAAGCAATTGAAGTACAATACGCTGGCAGTTTTCGAGAATAAAGTGGAAAACAAAATTGTCGAGATTCAACAATCCTCTGGAGACGAAGTGGCATCCGTAAGCTATACCTTTAAGGAAATTCCAACTTCCGTGGACAGGGCATTGACAGAAGAAGAAGCTCGCGAAAACACCAGAAACACCTTGGATGAATTCTTTGATTTTGTAGAAGACCTTGAACGAAAGGATTGGTTTGTACAGTACATCAACACCATAGTTGATGAATTTGATCCACATACCTTTTATTTTGCGCCAGATGATAAAGAGAAGTTCGACATTGGGATGTCGGGAAAATTTGAAGGCATTGGTGCCCGATTGCAAAAAAAACCTGAGGGAGCCAAAATAGTTGAGATCATATCTGGCGGTCCCGTATGGAGAGAACAAAGTCTCGAAGTGGGCGATGAGATTCTAAAAGTAGGTCAAAAAGGCGAAGAGCCGATTGACATTGTTGGAATGCGTTTGGATGATGCCATAAAACTGATTAAAGGTCCTAAGGGTACCGTGGTTACTTTGACAGTAAGAAAAGTGGATGGCACCATTGAAAAGGTTTCTATAACCCGCGATGTGGTTGAGCTTGAAGAATCTTACGCTAAATCAGCTACAATCCAGAAGGAAGAAAACAAGTATGGATTGATAAACCTTCCCAAGTTTTATGTGGATTTCGAGGATTATACCGAAAGGAACGCTGCCACGGACGTAGCCAAGGAAGTAGAGCGTTTGAAAGAAGAGGGAGTTGAAGGCATTGTACTTGATCTAAGGGACAACGGAGGCGGTTCTTTGAAAACAGTTGTCGAAATGGCCGGTCTCTTCATCAAGGATGGACCGATAGTTCAGGTTAGATCTTCTGGACAACGAAAGGAAGTGCACGAAGACAAGGATGAGCGCATTCAGTGGGATGGACCTTTGGTAATATTGGTCAACGAGCTTTCCGCATCGGCCTCAGAAATTTTGGCCGCTGCCATGCAAGATTACAAAAGGGCCGTGGTAATTGGAAGCAAGCAGACCTTTGGTAAGGGAACCGTTCAGAATGTGATTCCTTTGGACAATATTGTGCGAAGCAACGAACATGGTGATTTGGGAGCTATAAAACTAACCACCCAAAAATTCTATAGAATCAATGGTGGGTCCACCCAATTGGAAGGAGTTAAGAGCGATATAGTGATTCCAGACCGTTACAGTTACATTGATTTGGGTGAGCGCGATCAAGAAAACCCATTGGGTTGGGATAAGATCACACCTGCCGATTATAAAGTATGGGATGGCTATATTGATTTTGAAAGTACCGTCACCAACAGTAAAAAACGATTGGCCAACAGCCCTCAGGTTAAAATGATAGAGGAAAATGCAAAATGGCTGAAAGAACAGCAAGATGAAACTGTGATATCTTTGAGCTATGATGCTTACGTGCAACGTGGGGAGCAAGCTAAAAAACGTTCTGAAAAATTCAAGAGTTTGAGAGATTATGACTCTGAATTGACATTTCAGTCCCTCAAATATGAAACCGAACTGTTTACACAGGACTCAGTCTTAAGAGAAAAACGTGATAGATGGCACAAAGAGCTGGCTAAGGATATCTATGTAGAGGAGGCCGTGAATGTATTGAAGGATCTGCAATTGAACAACATTAAGAGCAACGAGCGCAAGTTGGCCAGTGTAAAAGGATAAGACCAATTTTTTCAAATAACTAAAAAACCGACCTGGATGGTCGGTTTTTTTAGTTACTAGAGTTGTTTAGTTTTGTACAATCAATCGTATCAATTTGAAGAACAAGATACTTTACACCCTTTTATTTATTATTTGTGTGGTAGGTTTTTGGATTTTCGAGAACTTTTATACCCCATCCGAATATACTGACCCAAATAATGCAAGGGCCACTGAAGTAGCAACCAATCTTTTGCCTAGCTCCACCACTGGAGCTGTGGTTAAACATCAACACTATATACTTTCATATAACGAGCCCTATGAACAGGCTGAATGGGTGGCCTACAGACTGGAGAAAACCCATTTGACCCATGATGACCGCGAACGACCTCATTTTATTGAAGATCCTTATCTAAAAACAAAGTCTTCGGATTGGAGAAACTATCGCGGTTCTGGATACGACCGAGGACATTTGTGTCCGGCAGGAGATCGCCGCTTTTCTGAATACGCCTATAATGAAACGTTCTATACCAGCAATATTGCTCCTCAAGACAGCGATTTTAATGCGGGGATTTGGAACCGCTTGGAGCAACAGGTACGCTATTGGTGCAAAAAATATGGAGGGATAACCATCATCACCGGAGGAGTTTTGGAAGAAGGACTAGAGGAAATCGGTGAGGAAGATGTGGATGTGCCGGAGGCGTTTTACAAAATAGTCATTAGAGGAAATGGCAGTTCAGCAAAAATAGTGGCCTTTCTAATTCCCCATCGTGAAAGTTCAAAGACATTAAGTTCCTTCTTGGTTTCAGTTGATGAGATAGAAAGAGTGACAGGTATCAATTTTTTCGAAAAACAGCCTCGTTCGTGGCAGGAAAAATTTGAGTCTGAAATTCTAAGTAAAGATTGGAAATTTTAAATCCCGTCACGCAATCGGTTGGAGTCCAACTTCAAGAAAATAAAAAGAAGCATGGTGAAAAAGATCAGTCCTGATCCTCCATAGCTGAAAAAAGGTAGTGGCACACCAATAGTGGGCAAAAGTCCTATTACCATTCCTATGTTTATGAAGTAATGAAAGAGTAAAATGGAAATGACCCCATACCCATACATCCGGTTAAAATCACTTTTTTGCCTTTCGGCTACCTGGATCAATCGCAAAAAGAATACGGTAAAAAGAAGAATAACAGTGCCTGTGCCTACAAAACCCCATTCTTCACCTACTGAGCTAAAGATGTAATCTGTATGCTGTTCCGGAACAAAATCCCCTTTGGTGCGTGTCCCTTCCAAAAATCCTTTCCCAAAAAAACCGCCAGATTCGATTGCTTTCTCAGATTGATAGGTATTATACCCTATGGTTTTCCGAATTTCTTCCAATTTGTTCTCATCCTTTTCCAAACTTAGCCATAGAGCAAACCGATCACGGTGACGTTGTTCAAAGACATTGTCATATACAAAATCCACGGAAAGAGAATACAGCACAGCGATAACTATAACACCTAAAACCGGGATGAATGGAATTTTTGTGGATGCTTTTTTAAACGTGTACACCAAAACGGTCAACACTATCAAACCGATGGCCACCCATACGGTTCCAAACATAAGAGTTGTAGCGAACAGAATTACCAAGAATAACAAAATGGCTAAATAATATAAAGGCAGGCCTTCCCTAAAAAGGACAAAAAAGAGCGAAAAATAAATTAAGGCGCTGCCAGGGTCGGGTTGGGGCAGAATTAAAAACGCGGGAATCAAAATAATAATAATGGCATACAGCTGATGCCTAGGTTTTTTGATATCAGTTTGAATATCACTCAAAAATTTGGCAAGGGCTAGAGCTGTTGCCACCTTTGCCAATTCTGAGGGCTGCAGGTTGAAAAAGCCAAGGTCATACCATGAAGTGGCTCCAGCAATAGTTTTTCCAAACAAGAAAAGCCCCAACAACAAAACGAGGGATATGATATAAAAAATGGAAGAAAAGCGCTCAAAAAAGTTTGTTTCTATAAAAAGGACCAGCAGTATTCCCAAACCCGCCAAGCCTATAAAAAAAAGCTGTTTACCATAGAGGGTAGAAAAATCAAAAATGGAAACATTGGGGTCACTTAGTGTAGTGGAATAAATATTGACCCACCCGATGAGAACCAAAAGTGCATAAAGGAATACGGTAAGCCAGTCTATTCTGCCAAAGAGTCCCCTACCAGACATACTCGTTTATCTTGAAAGGTTCGCCACTATATGGTTTGGCGTATTCATGTTCCAAGGTCTTCTCCAGCATCCGCTTCTCCAAATCCTTTCTAGTGATTTCTCCCTTAATGTATTTTTCAATTAATAATGAAGCAATATGGCCTGCATAGCGTGCCCCATAATATCCATTTTCAATATAAACAGCTATAGCAATTTTGGGATTTTCAACAGGGGCAAAGGCCACAAAAACGGAATGGTCCGTAAGCTGCATGCGCTCACCGTTTATTCGGACAAAGTTTTCTACCGTACCTGTTTTTCCTGCAATTTCAATTTCCGGAACTTGAAGCCATTTTGCGGTACCATACTTATACACATTGGCCATACCTTCCACAACAGGCTCAAAATGTTTTCGATCTATGGTGGTGTAGTTGGGTTCGGTAAATTTTGGATCTATTGATCCTTTGTTCCCAATATTTTTTATCACATGAGGCGTGTAATAATATCCACGATTAGCAATGGCTGCTGTCATGTTGGCCAACTGCAAAGGCGTTGCAGCTACTTCTCCCTGTCCGATGGAATTGGAAATTATAAAAGAGGACGCCCATCGGTTATCGCCATAAGCGCGATCATAATATTCTTTACTGGGAATTCTTCCGGGACTTCCCGTAGGGAGGTCGGTACCCAAATAATCGCCAAGGCCAAAACTTTTCATGTGCTTTTCCCAAACATCCATACCCTCATCGGTAGTGGCGTATTTAGCATAAATTTTTCTAAAGGTGCCAGCGAAATAGGCGTTACATGAACGATAAATACCAGTGTTCATGTCCCTTGTTCCACCACCGCAATGACAACCTCTTAATGTATTGCCCACGTAAAATCCATTATAGCATTTAAATTTGGTGGTGGGTTCAATGACCCCTTCTTGTAAGGCCACAAGGGCATTTAATGTTTTAAATGGAGAACCTGGAGAGGGTTGCGCCAATATGGAACGGTCCCAAGTGGGTTTGGAAATGGTGTCGTAGTGGAGCTTGCTGTAATTTTTTGAACGTTGTCGACCTACCAATAGGGAGGGATCATAAGTAGGGCCAGAGATCAAGGCCAAAATTTCCCCTGATTTGGGTTCCAGGGCCACAATTCCGCCCCGTTTTCCGTGCATCAATCTTTCTCCATACTCCTGAAGATTTTTGTCCAAGGTTATTTGGATTTCTTTTCCTTGTTCTGGAAGTGTATCCAATTTACCTCCCTTATATGGGCCTATATCCCGATTGAAACGGTCTTTTTGGATAAATTTCACTCCTTTTCGACCCCTTAATACTTCTTCGTATTGTTTTTCAATTCCTGTACGGCCCTTCAATTCTCCTGCCCTATAGTATAGATTATTCTTAAGGTCCCATTCGCCTACCTCACTAATATACCCCAACACGTTGGCAGCACTATTGGTTGCATAGTACCGCAATGATCTTTTTTGGATATAGAAACCTTTAAAATGCCGCATTTTTTCTTGCAGTCGGGCGTAGTCTTCTTTAGAAAGTTGGTGAATCAAAACTGAAGGAAGCCTGGGAGAGTATGTCCTGGCTTTTTTCATTTTATCAATGAAGGTGGTTTTGTTGATTCCCAAAAGACCGCAAAACTCCAAAGTATCCAAAGGCTTTACCTCCCTAGGAATAACCATTACGTCGTAAGCTGGTTGATTTCCTACAAGTAATTCACCATTCCGGTCATAAATGTAACCGCGTTCAGGATAGTCATAGATAGCTTTTATTGCGGGGTCTTCAAATGTTTGATCGGGAGAAAAACGAAAAAGCTGCAAATAAGAAAGCCTACCTATAAAGGTGAATCCTATGATAACGATTATGGATGACAACAGGATTTTTTTCATGGATGTACAAATTTAGGGCTCCCGACCTATTTAGCTTAACGAAAGATGAACTTTTTTATTCGCTTGGGGGACTAAAAAGTGAGCTAAAAAGCACACATAATATCAAAGTTACCATACCAACAGCAAATACTCTTTTCAAAATAAGCAAAAGATGTGATAAGCTCAATATCTCCAAAGAAAAGAAAACAACATGGTGCAATAGCACCACCAATCCCAAAAAGGTGACCCGTTGTACTTTGGTCGTATTCTTAAAACTAAAATTTTGAAACTCATAGTTTATTCCAAAGCAGAAACGCATGATCACCGGCCTTGCATAGGCCACGGTAAGTGATGCGATAGCGTGCAAAGCTAAAGTATCTGAAAAAACATCGATAATGAAACCCAACAGAAAAGCAATGAGCATAAAAAGGGCCCTATTGCCCTTAATCGGGTACCAATAAAAGAATACAACATATACCATGGGGTTGATATAGCCTAAAAAACCTAGCGTGTTGAAGATGAGAACCTGGGCCAGGACCAACAACACAAACCGAACAATATTGACTGCTACTACACTATTCATCCAAAGTTATTGACTCTAAGGTTTTGACTTCGTCCTGATTTTTGTTCTTGATCAAATACACATTTTTTACGTTGGCCATATCATTGAAAAGTTCCACATCAATATTGTAAAAGCTTTTCGATGTATTTAAATCATACTTCTTAATGACCCCAATAGGGATGTTCTCGGGAAAAATGCTGGACATTGCTCCTGTAACAATCGTATCACCAACCACCAAAGGCACCAATCGGGGAATGTCTACCAGTTGAACTATCCTATAATCTTCGGCATTCCAAACAAGGGAACCAAAATAGTTGGTGTTCTTAATTTTTGCATTGATGTTGGATTTGGTGTTCAAAACACTTTGGACCGTTGCAAAATTGTTGGATACATTTTCCACTATACCTAAAATTCCCTTGGTTGTAATTACTCCCATATCCTGCGTCACACTATCCTTTTTACCGCGGTCTAGAGTCAGATAATTTCTAGGAGATGCAAAACTGTTCTTAACAAGTTGGGCACTCATCACTTCAAAATCGATGGAAGCTGTATCTAAAGTCTGGGCATTCGAAGTCTTTATGTTGAAAAGCATCCTACGCAGTTGCTCATTTTCTTTTACCAATCTTTGGTTTTCCTCCTTTAGCCCAAAATAGGATGAAATTTTGGCCCCTGTTTGATAAACATTTCCAGTTAGCCATTTGGAGGAGTTAAAAAATTTAGATTGATGATAGGAGTGGGACCGTACTGTAATGATCAACGAAAACAACGCGAGAAATCCATAAAGAAAAGCATTTCGGTAATGAAGAATAAAATTGATGATGCGTTGCATGTCATCTAAATTAGAAAGAAGGCTTTAAGTAGGATGGCAAAATCCAGTGGCCTACGCTATTTGATCAAAATGCTCTTATAGCGTTCCAGATTTTTAAGTGCTATTCCAGTTCCACGGACCACAGCCCTCAATGGATCTTCGGCAATATAAACCGGTAGATCGGTCTTTTGGGACAATCTTCGGTCCAATCCCCTTAGCATAGATCCGCCACCCGCCAAATAAATACCAGTGTTGTAAATATCGGCTGCAAGCTCTGGTGGAGTTTGGGACAACGTTTCCATTACCGCATCTTCCACCCTTAAGATACTTTTATCAAGTGCTTTGGCTATTTCACGATAAGAAACATGCACTTGTTTGGGTTTGCCCGTCAAAAGATCACGTCCTTGTATGGATTTATCATCTGGAGGCGATTTCAAATCCTCGGTAGCAGAACCAATTTCAATCTTAATGGCCTCCGCAGTGCTCTCACCTACATAAAGGTTGTGCTGGGTGCGCATGTAATAGATGATGTCATTGGTGAACACGTCTCCCGCAATTTTAACAGACTTGTCGCAAACAATACCTCCCAATGCAATTACTGCTATCTCGGTGGTACCGCCCCCTATGTCCACGATCATATTTCCCTTGGGCTGCATAATGTCCAGGCCAATACCAATTGCTGCTGCCATAGGCTCATGGATAAGGTACACTTCCTTCCCATTTACACGCTCTGCGGATTCACGGACGGCTCGCATTTCAACCTCGGTAATGCCCGATGGAATACAAATCACCATCCGTAATGCCGGTGGGAACCATTTTTTCTTTAAGGCCGGAATATTCTTGATGAACATATTGATCATCTTCTCCGAGGCATCAAAGTCTGCGATTACCCCATCTTTCAAAGGCCTAATGGTTTTTATGTTTTCATGGGTCTTCCCCTGCATCATATTAGCCTCTCTACCCACTGCAATAATTTTCCCGGATATACGGTCCCTCGCCACAATGGATGGGCTGTCCACAACCACTTTGTCCATGTGGATGATCAGGGTGTTTGCAGTTCCGAGGTCAATGGCTATTTCCTCGGTCATGAAATCAAAAAATCCCATAAAAACTTCAGTTTTTGGAGTTAGCGCAAAAATTATCGGCTAATGTACTAAAATTAATGCTTAAAATGTCTTGTGCCCGTCATTACCATAGCAATTCCATTTTCGTTGCAATAATCGATGCTCAATTGGTCCTTAATGGATCCACCAGGTTGGATTACACTTTTTATTCCTGCTTTGTGGGCAATCTCCACACAATCTGGAAAAGGGAAAAAAGCATCGCTGGCCATTACGGCACCTTCCAAATCAAAGTTAAAGGATTTGGCCTTATGGATGGCCTGGTTCAGAGCATCAACACGTGAGGTTTGTCCTGTGCCACTGGCACACAATTGTTTGTTCTTGGCCAGAACAATGGTATTGCTCTTGGTGTGTTTACACAATTTGGAGGCGAACAAAAGATCTTCAATTTCCGATGGGGACGGCTTTTTAGCAGTTACATTGTTCAAATCTTCCTTGGAATCGGTTTTAAAATCCTTGTCTTGCACCAAAATCCCGTTCAGGCAGGTTCGTACCAAAGTTTCGGGTAATGCAACATCATTTTGAACAAGGATAATGCGGTTCTTTTTTCCTTTGAGGACTTCTAGCGCTCCTTCTGAATAGCTCGGGGCAATGACTACTTCACAAAATAATTTGTGGATTTCCTCAGCGGTTTCCACATCTATTTCAATGTTGGAGATCAGTATACCACCAAAGGCTGAAACAGGATCACCTGCCAAGGCATCCAAATAAGCTTGTTTTATGGTAGCTCGAGTTGCCAAACCACAAGCATTGTTGTGTTTCAATATGGCAAAGGTAGGATTATCCTCCTTAAATTCTCCCATCAAATTGACCGCGGCATCCACATCCAAAAGATTGTTGTACGAAAGTTCCTTGCCATGAAGTTTGGTGAACATTGCATCAAAATCCCCGAAGAAAAATCCTCTTTGATGAGGATTTTCACCATAGCGCAGCACTTTTCCTTTGGTCTCACTGATTTTCAAAACGGTCTCGCCTTTATCTTTATTAAAATAATTGAAAATGGCCGTGTCGTAATGTGAGGAGACATTAAATGCCTTCGCTGCGAAACGCTTTCTGTCTTCCAAGGTAGTAGTGCCGTTTCCTTCGGAAATTACATTCAAGAAACTTTCATAATCTTCCATGGAGGATACACAGAGCACATCCTTGAAGTTTTTGGCAGCAGCCCTGATCAGGGAAATCCCTCCAATATCAATTTTTTCAATGATATCCTGTTCGGAAGCTCCAGTGGCCACTGTTTTTTCAAAAGGATAAAGATCTACTATTACGATGTCCAACTGTGGAATATTGAACTCATCCATTTGGGCCACGTCGCTTTCGTTGTCCTGTCTATTTAAAATACCACCAAACACTTTTGGGTGTAGTGTCTTGACCCGTCCTCCCAAAATGGAGGGGTAGCTGGTAACTTCCTCAACGGGTACAACTTCAATACCCAAATCCCGTATAAATTTTTCGGTCCCCCCAGTAGAATAGAGGGTGACTCCGAGTTCGTCCAATTTTTTTACAATGGGTTCAAGGCCGTCTTTGTGAAATACAGAAATTAATGCGGCTGAGGCTTTTTTGGCAATGTTCATTTGGTGTCTTAAAAATCAGGTTCTTAAGCACACAAAAGTAATTTTTTTGTCACTATTAAATAAGATGGGTTATCAACAAAATGGCATAAGTTTTACAGAATTTCGGCCACGTTGCTGTTGATGAACTCTAAAAAACGTTCATCTTCTTCGGTAAACGGGTCAGGGGTATTGGAATCGATGTCAATTTGTCCCACATTTTTGCCGTTTACGAACAATGGAACCACTATTTCGGACTTTACATTTATGCTGCACGCAATATAATTGTCTTGGGCAGCTACATCCGGGACCACAAAGTTTTTATTGCTCACAGCGACTTGCCCGCAGATGCCTTTTCCAAAAGGGATCACAGTATGGTCCGTGGGAGCACCGGCATAGGGTCCAAGTATCAATTCTTCTTTATCTCCATTCTTGAAGTAGAAGCCGACCCAATCGTAGTAAGTAATTTCATTGCGAAGTATCTCGCAGACGGTCTGCAGACGTTCATCTACCGAAATAGCATCGTTGTAGATAATTTGTTGGACCTGTTTTTGGAGGGGACTAAAATTTTTTGGCATTTGCAACCTATTATATTTTGGTTTGAATGATGTAAAAGTCTACAAATCTATTCAAAACTTACGGTTTGGTATTCCGAAATCAGCGTGCCATCATCCGCAACACCTTCCACGTAGACTTTGGCCCCTTCTTGTTTCAATGTGGGAACCACGAATTCGGCCTCACCACTTTCATCAACATTCAACTGGTTTTCCCAATGAAGTGTACCATAGGACTTGAATCTTTCGCTGGTTACAGATGCATACTGCGGGTTATAGAATTCTTTGGGTCTTTGAAAACCTTGGGTGGCCACAAATGATGCAAAACGTTCCTCTGGTTTTTCCCCAACGGCACTTCCATATTTTCGATAGATATAAATGACGGGCCTTTGTCCCATTTCAATGGGTTGATGGGTGTAATATATCTCGTCGATTCCTGCAGTATCCGAAGTTAAAAGATCATGAGGGAGGTTGAATATGTTTCTTGATGGATTGAATACTTGAATATCATCAACAATGACGACTGGAGGCCTGGCACCTCCTGGACCTTTGGCACCAGGTTTAGGCAATATAATCCCTTCCCCTAAAGGAGAAATTACTATCTGGTAACCTAAATTCTGAAGGACCAACTGCAAAGTAGGTCTTTTCTTTACTTCCTCCTCCGTGATCTTCAGGCCTTCAAAAATGGAATAGCTTATTGCTGCGGGTTTATGGACCAGTTTTTTCTCGATTTTTTCTTCAGTGACCGTCACCTCGTCAAGTGCGATTGTTCGGTCATTAACCAAAAAATATTGGCTCGATTGTAGAGATTCCTCTTCTTCATTTCCGATAGTGTCCATGGGCAGAGCATTTAAAAAAAGTGCTGAAAGCACAAGGTCCGAATCCTTGTAAGACGGGGTGATTTCCACGGTGATTTTGGGTTCTTCCGTTTTGTTCCGGCCATTGAGTAAAGTTGCATAAACCTCCTCACCCTTGTGAAGCACCATATTATCGACCTTAAAGTCTTTGTTATTGTCAATCTCGGCCTGATACATTTGGGGATGGCTTTTTTGGTATATCGCTAAAAATTTGTCCTTCTCCGGTTCAGCGTTCATTACTTTGCCTGCCAGTTGAAAACCATTTCCAACAGCGAATCTTTCCGTAGGTGGATAACCAAAGATATCGGACCAATCGTAACGGCCCCAGCCGAGGGTCAACAACATGTTGTCAAGCTCATACTTTTTTGTTCTGTCCAAGTTTCTCAGATATTTGGCAGCATTCCGCAATGGACTTTTCACGTAGGGTTGAATCAAGAAGGCCGAGAGTATGGACTGTTCGAGGGACATGGATTCGGTTTCTTCGGGCAATACCGAAACACTGAGTCTTGCTTTGGCCTGTGTTTTGGAAAACAAATTGATTTTCAGTCCTACGGAGTCTTTTTTTCCAAAATTGGCAATTTTCGAAACGGAAGCTTTTGTAGTGTTCAGGTTGGTCTCATTGAAAATCAATCGTTCTAAAATTGGATTGAGATCATGGTCAAAAACCGTGATAATGTTCATACCTTTCAACAACTTGTCCTTTGAGACCAAAATGGAATGTTCGCTATCATTGAACTGAAAAGCGTTCAGTATTAAAATACCATCTCGGTGTATAGCAACAAAATGGTCCTTTCCTTTGATGTTTTCCAATGTTTGTTCATTGGTCTTTAATAAGATGGCCACCTTGTCATCAAACAAATTGTTTACAGAAAGGGTTATGCCCTGGGGTTCGGCCTTTCCCAACTTCGTCAACATTTTTTCTCCATTTTCACCCTTTCCTCCCACATAATATTCTTGGTCCGATAATGGAATGAACTCGAACTTGCCAATTCCATCTTCATTGGTCTGTATGGACTGGACCAACACGGTGCCATCCTTGGAAAAAAGTCTGAGGCTCTTAAAATCGGAGTCTGGAAGGTCCAACAGTTTCAACCCGACCGTATTGACCGTATTGGCCAACAGATGGCCTCCTTCCGGCATCAATGCAATGTTGTTTTGAACTTCAGGAATCCCAGATTGAGATTGGGCGATGGGTTTTGTATAGGCCCCGACCAGTTTCAAGGGTGCTGTGAATGAATCGTCTTCCTTGAAGTTTTTCATCCATTGGGTTCTTGCCTTGAGGAAAATCCTTTCTCCCTCTATGGATTTGGGAAGTTCCATGTGGCCCGACCCTGTACCATTGATGACATTGACGAGAATGTCCTCTATCTTCTCTCCCTTTTCATTGAACAGCGCACAGAGTAAATTGGTGTTTGTGGCGTAAGGAACGTTCTCTGCTCTATTATACAGATAAGTGTTGAACCAGATGGTCTCACCGGGCAGGTATGCGGTCTTATTGGTATGGACAAATAGGGTTTCCCGGGGAAGCTCAAAATAGTTCTCGTAAGAGTCCAGGATTTGGTTCAATGAACTTTGCGCGAAGATGATGGAGGAGAGCAAAAGGGACAGAAGGAGTGGCAGCGGTCTTTTCATAGGATTTTTTTTACAAGATAACATTGGTAGGTTATTTTTTTTGTTTAAAAAGCGTTAAAAAAGGACTAAAACGGGTTGAACAACAACAACTTGACAAAAAATGAAATTCCCAATATTTGGTTAATACCATGTCGCACATAATCGATAAATTTTAACTTTACCCTTGTGAAACAGGGTTTTCATCATATCACATCCGTATTTTTAGCCATCATGCTGCTTCTTTCCACTGTTTCGTGGACTGTGGACAAACACCTATGTATGGGCAGGGTAATGGATGTTTCTTTCTTTATGGATGCCGAAGACTGTGGCATGGAAGCCGCAATGGATGCCATGAGTGATCAATTGACCCAAAACCAATGCTGTGATAATGAATCTTTCACGGTTACAGGACAAGACGACCTAAAGCTTACTTGGTTTGACCTTGATTTAGAGCACCGGATTTTCTTGATTGCCTTTTCACAAACGTATCTGGAATTATTTGTCCCACTCAAGGAACTTCCAGTTTCCAACGAAAAATATCCACCTCCCATCTTGGTCAAGGATATCCATGTCTTGGACCAGGTCTTCTTGATTTGATGTATTGAATTAATACAGGTAACCCGTCTCAATGTTGATTCGGGCTTGGACTTTTACACCAGTTTAATTTGATTCAATACAACATGAAGTACTTTTTATTACTACTTTTTTGGTTTCCAACCATCATTTTTGCCCAAGACGAAATCAAGGGCATGATTATGGAGGCCAATACCGAGAACAAACATATTGGGCTTGCCGGCGCGAATGTTTATTGGCAAGACTCCCCAATTGGAACTATAACAAAGGGGAATGGAACCTTCAGCATTCCTTATTCCGAGGAATATAACAAACTTATCATTAGTTATGTAGGGTTCCAGTCCGATACGTTGACCGTCGATGAACCCAAAATGATTCATCACTGGCTTCAGCCTTCCAATCAGTTGGATGAGGTGGTTGTGGAGCAAGAGCGGGAAGCGGTTCAAAAAACCATATTTTCTGCACAGAATGTAGTAACCATAAATAGCGCAGAGCTACTAAAAGCTGCTTGTTGCAACCTTTCGGAAAGTTTTGAGACCAACCCGGCCATTGACGTAAACTTCAACGATGCACTGACAGGCACCAAACAAATACAGATGTTGGGGCTTACCAGTCCATATTTGCTCATAACCCAGGAAAACATTCCCATGGTAAGAGGGGCGTCGCAGGCTTTTGGACTCACTTTCACGCCAGGAACTTGGGTAGAGAGTATACAGATTACCAAAGGGGCTGGAAGCGTGGTCAATGGTTATGAAAGCATATCTGGACAAATAAATACCGAATTACAAAAACCGTTTGCGGATGTTCCTGTTTTTGTAAATGGGTATGCCAATCTCAATGGTCGTTTGGAACTTAACACCCATTTAAACACCAAACTGTCTGATAAGTGGAGTACAGGGCTTTATCTGCATGGTAACAGAAGGGACATAGAGGTGGACAATAATGATGATGGTTTTTTGGATACCCCATTGGCCAATCAAATCAATGTGATGAACCGTTGGCAGTACCAAAACCCCGAAAAAGGATGGGTCAGTTTTTTCAACGTCCGTTTTTTGAATGATGAAAAACAAGTAGGCGAAACGGACTTTGATCCAGATACAGATCGGTTCACCACAAACGCATGGGGAAGTGAAATCGATACCCGTCGATTTGATGGTTCGCTGAAATTGGGATATGTGTTCCCAGAATTGCCGTTCCAGAGTTTTGGGTTCCAAGCTTCCTATAGCAACCATGCGCAGGACTCGTACTATGGATTCAACACCTACGATATCGACCACGAAAGCATCTACTCCAACTTGATTTTCAACTCCATTCTGGGCAATACCAAACATCAGTTCAAAACAGGGTTGACAGCTGCTTACGATGGTTACGATGAACTGGTCAATGGACAAACTTTTTCAAGGTCGGACCGCTCTGCAGGAGCTTTTTTTGAGTACAGTTATACCAATTTGGAAAAATTGAGCCTTACGGCTGGCCTCAGGTTCGATACTCATAATCGCTTGGGCAATTTTTTCACACCCAGGCTGCACGTTCGATATACCCCGTGGGAAAAGGGAAGTCTGAGGGGATCTTTCGGATTGGGTAGAAGAGCGGCCAATATTTTTGCTGAAAACCAAAGAATGTTCGCTTCTGCAAGAACCATTCAATTGGATGGCAACGGTGGCAACATTTACGGTTTTGATGCTGAAAAGGCAGTCAATTTTGGCTTTGGGTTTATCCAAAGATTTAGCTTATTCGAGCGATCAGGAGATTTTTCAATAGATTTTTATCGTACCGATTTTGAGAACCAAGTGGTGGTTGATTGGGAGAATCCCAGGGAAGTTCGGTTTTCCAATTTAGACGGCAAAAGTTTTGCCAATAGCCTTCAGGTTGAATTCAACCACGAAATTTTACCTAAAGTTGAGCTGAGAACAGCCTACAAGTACTATGATGTGAAAACAGATTTTCAGACAGGTTTGTTTCAAAAACCCTTGCAAGCAGAGCATCGATTTTTTGCCAATTTGGGATACAACACCTCGCCAAAAGAGAATGGTTCACAATGGCGATTTGACTATACGCTCAACATTTTGGGAGAACAGCGGTTACCCAATACGGATGCCAATCCAGTGGATTTTCAATTGGGAGATTTTGCTGACGGTTATTCGCTCATGAATGCTCAGGTTACCAAGGTGTTTTCCAATAAGTTCGAAGTATACATAGGCGGTGAGAATTTGACTAATTTTAGACAACCTAACCCTGTTTTAGGTGCAAATGACCCATTCGGAACAAATTTTGATACCACCATCGTATATGCCCCAATTTTTGGAAGAATGCTTTATATGGGCTTCAGATTTAAATCATAATTACAAATGCTAATTAATATGAAAACACAATTTTTACTACTGCTATGTCTGATGGTTTCTATTGGCAGTATAGCACAGGAAAAGAACAAAAAAATGACCTTTGAGGTCGATGGTAAGTGTGAAATGTGCAAGATGCGCATTGAAAAAGCTGCCCTTAACGTAAGTGGGGTGAAATATGCACTCTGGGACATTCCCACGCATCAATTGTCTCTAGTGGTCGATGAAAGAAAGACCAATCCGATGGCCATAAAAGTGGCGTTGGCCGAAGTGGGACACGACACCAAGGAGTTGAAGGCCACACAAGAGGCCTATGACAACGTTCATCCTTGCTGTAAGTATCGGGAGGATGACTCGGATGATAGTGACAACCACGAAATGAAACACTAGATGAAGCATTCCTACCAGATAACAGGTATGACTTGTCAAGGATGTGTAGCCTCGGTTCAGGAAAGTTTGCTAGAGGTTGATGGTGTACAACAGGTACAAGTGGATTTGGAAAAAGCAGAGGCTGAAATTGTAATGAAACAGCATGTACCTCTTCATATACTAAAATCTACTTTGCCAGATAAGTATGCCATAACAGAAAAAGGACACCATACCATGGAAACTGCTCCTCCAAAGGAAGAATCCAAATGGGTACAGTTGCGTCCGCTTTTCTTGATTTTTGCCTACTTGTTTGTCGCTTCTTTTTTGTTGAACTATAAAGATTGGGATTTAGCTGAGGCCATGCTGGATTTTATGGGGCTTTTCTACATTGTGTTCAGCTTTTTCAAACTCTTGGACTTGAAAGGCTTTCCCGATAGTTTCAGCATGTATGACCCATTGGCCAAGATAGTTCCCGCATATGGTTGGGTTTATCCCTTCATTGAATTGGGGTTGGGACTGTTGTTTTTGATGCGCATACAAATAGAATTTGCCTTGATTGCAACTATTGTTATTCTGGGAATCACCACATTTGGAGTTATCAAAACCCTTTTGGATAAGAAAAGTATCCGATGTGCATGTTTGGGAACGGCGCTCAATCTTCCGATGACGGAGGCCACCTTTATTGAAAATGCTATAATGCTGATCATGGCTGTTTGGATGTTGGCGATATAAAAAAAAACCGCACCCAAGGTGCGGTTTTCTATTATTCTTAGTAAAAAGATTTACATCATTCCGGGCATTCCGCCGCCGCCCATTGGAGGCATAGCAGGAGCATCTTCCTTAATATCGGTCAATGCACACTCGGTGGTCAAAATCATTCCCGCTACAGATGCGGCGTTTTCCAAAGCAATTCGCGTTACTTTCTTTGGATCAATGATTCCTGCTTTTAGCATGTCCACATATTTATCGGATTTGGCATCATATCCAAAATCTTTTTTGCCCTCCAATACTTTGGAAATAACTACGGAACCTTCACCACCTGCATTTTCCACGATGGTTCGCAAGGGTGATTCGATGGCCTTGGCCACTATTTGAACCCCAGTGGTTTCATCCAAAGATTCAGTTTCCAATTTTTCAAGGACCTTCTTGGCACGCACCAATGCAACACCACCACCGGCTACAATACCTTCTTCCACCGCAGCACGGGTAGCATGCAGGGCATCGTCCACACGATCCTTTTTCTCTTTCATTTCCACTTCAGAGGCAGCGCCCACGTACAATACGGCCACACCACCAGCCAATTTGGCCAAACGCTCCTGAAGTTTTTCCTTATCGTAATCGGAAGTAGTGGTTTCTATTTGTGATTTAATTTGATTTACTCGAGCCTTTATGTCGGAAGCTTTACCAGAACCGTTTACGATAGTGGTATTGTCCTTGTCAATGGTCACTGTTTCCGCGGTGCCCAGCATATCCAAAGAGGCATTTTCTAAAGAGAAACCTCTTTCTTCAGAAATTACAGTACCACCAGTCAAGATGGCGATATCTTCCAACATGGCTTTTCTTCTATCCCCAAAACCGGGGGCTTTTACGGCAGCTATTTTTAATCCACCTCGCAATTTGTTTACTACCAAGGTGGCCAAAGCTTGACCTTCAACGTCTTCGGCAATGATGAGCAAGGGTCTTCCAGATTGGGCCACAGGCTCAAGGATTGGAAGAATTTCTTGTAGGTTGGAGATTTTCTTGTCGAAAAGAAGAATGTATGGGTTCTCCAAGTCGGCAATCATCTTGTCGGTATCGGTCACAAAATAGGGAGAAAGGTAACCCCTATCGAACTGCATTCCTTCAACGACATCTACATAAGTATCTGTCCCTTTGGCTTCCTCCACAGTAATAACCCCTTCTCTGCCCACTTTGTCAAAGGCGGTTGAGATAAGGTCGCCAATGGTTTCATCATTATTCGAAGAAATAGCGGCCACTTGTTTGATTTTATCAGAATCGCTGCCCACTTTCTTGGCTTGTTTTTCCAAATCGGTAACTAAGGCGTCAACAGCTTTGTCAATCCCTCGTTTCAAATCCATAGGGTTGGCACCTGCTGCCACATTTTTTAATCCTTCTTTTACAATGGCTTGGGCCAAAACGGTTGCAGTTGTGGTACCGTCACCGGCTTGGTCATTGGTTTTGGAAGCAACTTCCTTGACCATTTGCGCACCCATATCTTCTAGGGCATCTTCCAATTCAATTTCTTTTGCGACAGTAACTCCATCCTTGGTCACTTGGGGAGCGCCAAACGATTTGCTAATAATCACGTTTCGTCCTTTGGGACCTAGGGTAACCTTTACGGCCTCGGCCAGTTTGTCAACACCTTTTTTAAGGCCGTCGCGTGCTTCTATATCGAACTTAATATCTTTTGCCATTTTCTAGTTAATTTTTTAAATTAAACAATTGCTAAAATGTCGCTTTCGCGCATAATCAAATAATCCACACCGTCCAGTTTCAATTCGGTACCTGCATACTTTCCATATAGGACCATATCGCCCACTTTTACGGTAATAGGTTCGTCCTTGGTGCCAGGACCTACTGCGACAACTTTTCCTTTTTGGGGTTTTTCCTTTGCAGTATCCGGAATTATTATACCTGACGCTGTTTTGGTTTCGGCCGCTGCAGGTTCTACAAGAACCCTGTCAGCCAATGGTTTGATATTTACTTTAGCCATATTTGTTAATTTTTAGGTATTTGTTTTAAAATTCTCCATTCATTGTGGCAGAAATTATGCCATTGCCCAAAAACTGACATTATGGAAAACAAAAATGCCAGCTTGTCATTCAAACTGGCATTGTATATATTTTCTACTCACTGTTTCAGTTAATGGTGTCGGCCGGATTTGTTCCGTTATCTGTAGGAGGAAGTTGTTCTGGTACTTCCTCAGGCAAGGACTCGGGTATCGAGGTTTCCGTATCATCTCCTTGAAGCAATTTGGAGTCCGCTTGACTGTAGCTTCCTTTCAAGGAAACGTTGGACAATAGAATCAATACAATCAAAAGCGTTGCCAAGGTCCATGTACTTTTATCCAAAAAGTCGCCCGTTTTCTTGACACCGCCAACAATCTGATTTCCACCACCACCAAAGGAAGAGGAAAGTCCACCACCTTTAGGGTTTTGGACCATGATGACCAAAACCAACAATAGACAGACTATAATGATCAGGATTAAAAAAATGGTAAATGTGCTCATTGCTCAGTTAATCTTTTTCGTTCTGCAGCTTTTTCACCGCCCGAATTTGGTCTGCAAAGAAACCACTTTTTTCTGGATATTTCAAACGTAATATTTTAAAGGCTTGGATGGCTTTTTTGTACTTTTTTTGCTCCAAATAAACCTTCGCCAAAGTCTCTGTCATCAGCTCGTTTGTGTCGATTGTGGTTGACTCCTTTATGTTGACCTGTACCTTTATATTTTCCTTGGGTACAATTTTGGGATTGTTTTCAATAAACTTGTCAAGCAGGTCAAACTTCTGCTTTTTATGGAGATTATCGGTAGCTGTGCTTTCAGATGGCGGTGTTTTTTTCGTTTTGGTAAGTTGCAACCATTCGGTAAAGGAGTGCTTCTCTTTTTTCGTAAATGGAAGGGGTTTTCCCAGTTGCAGGTCTTCTGAAGGATTGTTTTTTTTGTCAGCTCGAGATTGTCCAGCAGTTGAATCGGGTGTTTTGGATTTTTTTGAACCGAAGAGTTTGGGGTCTAGTATTTTTTCGGCGTCATGGATATTCTGGGGAAGTGCCTCCCCGGATCCTCCCTGAATTGTAACTGTTTCTGGATTGGGTTCGATTTCCTCGGAGACCGCATTTTGGTCCTCCAATTTACTGGTTCTCCCCGAAATGGTATCGGCAATGCTGTTTTGCAAGAACTCTTTGGAGGTGATATAATCGAAAAGAACGTCACGATCGGTGGTATGGGCAGCAGTAAGTTTTAGGGCATTGTTGTATTTGTAGCTATCCAGATTTTTAAGGCCTTTTAAGTGCAAGGCCCGGGCCGCTTGAAAATAGGGGTATTCTTCCAAAATATCTTCTAGCTCCCTGGTCTGTTGCGGGGAAAGGATTGTATTTGATTTATGAAGAAGATGTAAAAAATCCGATACGTTCATTGAGCTACCAGTTTCCGAGTGATGCATTAAAGATATCTTGGGTTAAACGTTCAAAAATCTCTTCATGGGCCTGAGCCTGAATAGAGGTCAACGAAGCGGCAGCGTCAAAATCAAAAAAGAAGGAGAAACGACGTTCAAAATCGGCGTCATCCTTGGTGTTGTTGAAAAAGCGAACGTTAACACTCATGGTAAGTCGGTTTTGGTTCGTCCGCTGGTCTGCTGTTGCGGTCATGGGCACAACCTTGTATTCCACAATTTCACCTTCGTACAACAAATCCCCATTACTGCCTGTGAGCGATAAGCTGGTAAGATTGTTTATGAGGTCTTGGAGTGCCAAAGTAAAGTCACGGTCCAATCCGGGTACAATTGTTGATCCAGGTGTCTGATCCGCATAATTCTGGAAAAAGTTCACCTGAAAGGTTTGAGCGGTTCCTATGTCCGCTCCTGAAAAATTATACGCTCCGCAGCCGTACAATGAAAGAATCAATCCCAGCAATCCAATTTTAAAGCCCTTTGTTTTTGTCAATGTCATGTTCATTGGATAACCCCCTTTGTTATAGATCGTATTGCTTTATTTTTCGATACAAAGTCCGTTCGGAAATGCCCAATTCTCCTGCTGCGGCCTTTCGTTTACCACGGTTACGTTCAAGCGCTTTTTTTATTAGTTCTATTTCCTTCTCCTGTAAAGATAGGGTTTCTTCTTCTTGGATTTCTTCAGCAAAATGGTAACGGTCTTCTTGGGTTTGAGGTATAGGAGTGGCTTCTGTTGTTTCAACTATGGGTTGCGGTAAATGCAATACTTTAGCCTCGCTACTTTCGGTAGATGCATTTTCTTTGTTCCCATATATTTTACGAATCAAGGTTTCATTCTCTTCCTGCACTTTTTCTGAATCGTCATGCTTCAACAATTCCAAAGTAAGTTTTTTGAGGTCGTTGAGGTCACCTTTCATGTCAAAAAGTACCTTATAGAGAATTTCCCGTTCGTTGCTGAAATCACTTTCCTTTTTGGACTGATTCACCACAGCGGGGAGATTGGAATCGCCAGCTTGTGGTAAATAACCGTTCAAAGTTACTGCGGAAATACTCCTGTCTTCCTCCAATACAGAAATTTGTTCTGCTATGTTCCGCAGCTGTCGTATGTTTCCGGGCCAACGGTATTTTTGCAACAATTGAATTGCGCCCTCTTCCAATCGAATGGTGGGCATTTTATATTTCTGCCCAAAATCCGAGGCAAATTTTCTAAAGAGTAAGTGAATGTCGTCCCTTCTTTCCCGTAGGGGAGGGAGGTGTATTTCCACGGTGCTCAACCTATAATAGAGGTCTTCCCTGAACTTCTCTTTTTTAATGGCTTCAAACATATTGATGTTGGTGGCCGCCACAATGCGCACATCTGTTTTTTGTACCTGAGAGGATCCAACTTTTAAGAACTCGCCATTTTCCAAAACACGCAGCAATCTCACCTGTGTGGTCAAGGGCAGTTCTCCTACCTCATCCAAAAAAATGGTGCCGCCGTCGGCCACTTCAAAATAACCGCTTCGGGTTTGGGTCGCTCCCGTAAATGCTCCTTTTTCGTGTCCAAAAAGTTCACTATCTATTGTCCCTTCTGGTATGGCCCCGCAGTTTACCGCAATGTATTTAGCGTGTTTTCTATGGGAAAGGGAATGAATTATTTTGGGAATAGCCTCTTTACCAACCCCACTTTCTCCGGTTACGAGAACTGAAATATCGGTCGGAGCCACCTGTATGGCCTTTTCCAGGGCTCGGTTAAGCTTTACATCGTTGCCGATTAGCTCGAATCGTTGTTTTATGGATTGAACACTTTCCATTTTTTGTCATTCCTGTGTAGGCAGGAATCTTTTATGTTTTTAAATAATGGATTCCGCACCCGATGCGGAATGAAATCTATTACTAATTATTTTCACTTAATCCAACCGCTTCGCCAATCAATGTGGCGGAGGTACAATCATTTATTTTCACGTTGACGAAATCACCGACCTTGTAGTTTTCCTTTGGAAAGACCACTACGGTATTTTGGGAATTACGACCCATCCAATGAGAATCCGATTTTTTTGAAGGTCCTTCTATAAGCACTTCTTCAATTTTGCCAACATGCTGTTGGGTGCGATACAATCCATGTTGTTGTTGCAAGGCAATAATTTCGCGCAAGCGCCTTTTTTTGGTTTCTTCGGAAACATCATCCTCCAATTTTCGGGCCGCCGAAGTACCCGGTCTTTCGGAATAGGCAAACATGAACCCAAAATCGTATTTCACATATTCCATGAGACTTAAAGTATCTTGATGGTCCTCCTCGGTTTCCGTTGGGAACCCGGCAATCATATCTTGGCTAATGGCGCAATCTGGAATTATTTTGCGGATATTGTCGATAAGCTCAAAATATTCCTCACGGGTGTGCAAGCGATTCATAGCCATTAGAATTCTGTTGCTCCCACTTTGGACCGGAAGATGGATATAGTTACAGATGTTCTCATATTTGGCCATGGTCTCAATCACGTCCAAGGTCATATCCTGAGGATTGGAAGTTGAAAACCGAATACGCATTTTGGGTTGGGCTTGGGCCACCAGTTCCAATAGTTTGGCAAAATTTACCGAAGTAGCCTTTTGCATTTCGGAAGCCTTGTCAAAATCCTTTTTTAAACCACCGCCATACCATAAGTAGCTATCCACGTTTTGTCCCAAAAGGGTGATTTCTTTAAAACCTTTGTCCCACAGATCGTTTACTTCTTCCAAGATAGATTGCGGGTCACGGCTGCGTTCCCTACCACGTGTAAAAGGAACCACACAAAAAGTGCACATGTTGTCACAGCCCCTGGTAATGGAGACAAATGCGGTAACCCCGTTAGAGTTCAAACGTACTGGAGCAACATCCCCATAGGTCTCATCTTTAGAGAGAATAACGTTGACGGCATTGCGACCCTCATCAATTTCCTGAATCAAATTCGGAAGGTCTTTATAGGCATCAGGTCCCACTACCATGTCCACAATTTTCTCCTCTTCGAGGAACTTGCTTTTCAAACGCTCTGCCATGCAACCAAGCACCCCAACCTTCATTCCTGGATTGGTCCGTTTCACGGCATTGAATTTCTCAAGTCTTTTACGTACCGTCTGTTCTGCTTTTTCCCGAATGGAACATGTGTTGACCAATACCAAATCGGCTTCGGCCAATTCTTGGGTCGTGTTGAAACCTTCTTTGGCCAAAATGGAAGCCACGATTTCGCTATCGGAAAAGTTCATCTGACAGCCATAGCTTTCAATATACAGTTTGCGGGTGTTCTTTTCGCTGTGCTCCATGGCCAATGTGCTCCCCTGTTGGCTTTCGTCTATAATTTTCTCTACTCTTTCTTCCTTTATCATTTTAGCGGTAATGGGGTGCAAAGATAACGCTTATTCTATTTTTGTGACAATATGGCAGTATTATTTGATATCCCTTTCAGAAATTAATGGGATATTCTTACCTTAACTATATATTCTAAACCAACCAGACTATGAATTTTGCTCAGATTTCTCAAAAAATATCAGAAAGTGGCGCCTTGGACTTTGGAAAGATTTTCAATGAAACCATTGAACTTTTTAAAAAAGTATGGTTGCAGGGTTTTATTACGATTCTATTGACCATGGTTGTGATACTTCCATTTTATATCATTTTGTACGTTCCGATGATTGCTATGGGTATGATGGACCCCTATAGTATGGATGGCAATGAAATTCCACCTGCTTTTTTGGTGTTCTTGATTGTTTACTACCCGATCATGCTGATTGGTATAGTGACTTTTGGGATGTGTTTGAATGCAGCTTTCCTAAGAATTTGCCGGTTGAAAGATTTAGACGGGTTCGGCCGCGATGATTATTTTTATTATTTTAAGAAAGAGTATTTGTACAAGGCATTTATATTGGCGTTGATAGTCACGGGTCTTTCCATTTTGGGTATGCTTACATGTGGTATAGGAATCATCTATTTGATTGTTCCCATGTCACTTTTTCCAGCTTTCTTCGCCTTTGATAAAGAACTTACCGCTAAGGAAATTACCAAGGCATCTTTTGCTTTGGGCAACAAAAATTGGCTATTGATTTTTGGGTTGATTGTTGTACTCGGTTTAATTGCCCAATTGGGCATAGTGCTCTGTTTTGTTGGTGTTCTTTTTACGGCCATGTTGTCCAAGATTCCAGTGTATTTTATTTACAAGGAAGCGATTGGCATTACTGATGCAGCGTGATTTTTTTCTGACCCCTTTGCGCAACTTTGTTTAAGGATTATTATCTAATGGGTAAAATACTGTCCAAAAACTTAAACAATTATGAAAAAGAGCATTCTATATCTGTTTTCCCTAACCCTATTTTCTTTTGTTTCCTGTGATAATGACAATGGGGACAATCAATTTGCAGATTATTTGGTGGCGCGCCCTTTGATCATGAGCAAGGCCGAATTTGCCTCAAGCGTAGATATCGTGGCCCCTCTCCCCATTGAGGAATCTGGCAAAGTCTATACCTATAAGGATTACATTTTCGTGAATGATCGCTATCAGGGGATACATGTAATTGATAATAGCAATCCAGAGCAGCCAGTTAAAATTGCCTTTATCAAAATTCCAGGCAATGTGGATATTTCAGTGAAGAATAATTATTTGTACGCCGACAGTCTTATGGATTTGGTCGTTTTGGACATCTCCGATATTAATGGTATATCACAAGTGAACCGATTGGAGAACGTACTTTATAACAATATTTTTTGGCCATTTGAAGCAGACATAATTGAGAGTGAGAACTACGATTACGAAAATGAGATTTTGATTGGGTGGGAAACAACTACGGAACGAAGATTAATTTCAGAGGTGGAACAAAGAAACGATTGGAGTCAGTTCGATGACCTGGCATTGGCCGAAGCGGCCAATGATGTAGGTGCTGGCCAAGGAGGTTCCTTGGCACGTTTTAAGATTGTCGCAGATTATTTATATGCCGTTGATAGCCACAACATTAATGTATTCAATATTTCCGATTTGGAAAACCCTCAGGATTTGGAAGATGTTTATGCAGGTTTTGATATCGAGACCATCTTCAACCATGGTAATCATCTGTTCTTGGGAAGTATGCGGGGAATGTATATCTATGATATTACCGACCCTGCTGTCCCGACTTTTGTTTCCGAATTTCAGCATGGTACCGCTTGTGACCCAGTGGTGGTAGATGGAGATTATGCATATGTGACCCTTAGAGGGGGAAATGGTTGTGGGGCTTTGGAAAGTGGACTTTTTATTGTGGATATTTCTGATATCGAAAATCCAGAACTGGCCATTTCCTATCCCATGGATGAACCTTATGGTCTTGGCATCCAAAACGAGAAGATTTTTGTATGTGATGGAGCATCGGGGCTTAAGGTGTATGACAAAACCGACATTAATGATTTGATACAATTGGACCACTTTAAGGATATAGTCACATTTGATGTCATTCCTTTGGAAACCCACTTGATTATGGTGGGGGATGGCGTATTGTATCAGTATGAATATTTGGACGATGGAATTAAATTGATGAGCCAGATAGGCCTGAATTAATTAGGTATACAATCAAATGAAATATCCCGTTTTACACGGGATATTTTTTTGTCCAATGTTTTGTGAAAAACCGGAAATCGAAAAATTGATATACTTTTGTTCCTCAAAACCCAGCGCATGCCAAAGAATTTAGTTATCGTTGAGTCTCCAGCCAAGGCAAAGACCATAGAGCGATTTTTAGGAAAGGAATATCAAGTGGAATCTAGTTTTGGTCACATTGTTGACCTTCCCTCCAAGGAGCTGGGCGTTGATGTAGAGAACGATTTTAAACCCAAATATACAGTAGACAAGGAGAAAAAGGCCTTGGTGAAAAAATTGAAGGATTTGGCCAGCAAGGCAGAAACCATTTGGTTGGCCAGTGATGAAGACCGTGAAGGGGAAGCCATTTCATGGCATTTGGCCGAAGAACTGAAGTTGGACAAAGACAAGACCAAGCGAATCGTTTTCAACTCCATAACCAAATCGGCTATTCAGCGGGCGATAGAAAACCCAAGGGAAATCAATTATAACTTAGTCAATGCCCAACAAGCCAGAAGGGTATTGGATAGATTGGTGGGCTATGAACTTTCACCTGTTCTTTGGAAAAAAATCAAACCAGGACTTTCTGCCGGAAGGGTACAATCCGTGGCGGTACGTTTAATTGTAGAACGTGAAAGGGAAATTGACGAGTTTAATCCGGAAGCCTCTTTCCGCATAAAGGCTGAATTTAAAACCGTGGATGGAAGTGTTTTTGCTGCGAGATTGAACAAAACATTTCCAACCAAAGCAACAGCTGAAGAATTTCTCAAAAAAAATATTGGTGCCAGTTTTTCGGTTTCTGGGCTAGACAAAAAACCTGCAAAGAAATCGCCGGCTGCTCCATTTACTACATCTACCTTGCAGCAAGAAGCATCCCGCAAACTATATTTTTCTGTCAGTAGAACCATGCAAGTTGCCCAAAGATTGTATGAGGCCGGGTTAATCACCTATATGCGAACGGATAGTGTAAACCTGTCCAAAGAAGCATTGATGGCGGCCAAGGATGCCATTGTGCAAAACTATGGTGAGACTTACAGCAAGACGAGGAATTACATCGGAAAAACAAAAGGAGCGCAAGAAGCTCACGAGGCCATTCGCCCTACCGATATGAAATTGCAATCACCTTCTTTGGAGCGTGATCAAGCCAGGCTTTATGAGTTGATATGGAAACGTACCCTGGCTTCTCAAATGAGCGATGCTGAATTGGAGCGTACCAATGTGAAAATAAAAGCGAACAAGCATGGCGACGAGTTTTTGGCCAATGGGGAAGTGGTAAAATTTGATGGTTTCTTAAAAGTGTATCTGGAGGATACGGATGAGGAGGACACAGTCGAGGAACAAGATGGAATGCTTCCTGCCATGCGCGTGGGGGAAACATTGCTGAACAACTTCATCACCGCCACCGAGCGTTTTACACGGCCTCCATATCGCTATACCGAGGCTTCATTGGTGAAAAAATTGGAAGAGCTCGGAATCGGACGACCTTCCACTTATGCACCGACCATCTCTACCATTCAAAATAGAGGATATGTGGAGAAGGGATCTGTTGATGGGACAGAACGCACCTATGTGCAACTGGTGTTGGAGCAAGGCCAACTTGCAGAGAAAAAACTATCGGAAACCATTGGGTCTGACAAAGGAAAAATGGTACCTACAGATATTGGAATGATTGTGAATGATTTCTTGGTAAGTCATTTCACCAAGATTCTGGATTATAATTTTACTGCTAAAGTAGAAGAGGATTTTGATGAAATTGCCGCAGGCGAAGAAGATTGGCAAGAGGTAATGAAGGAATTTTACAAGGATTTCCACCCCAATGTAATCGAGGTTGAGGAAAATGCAGAACGGGCCAGTGGGGAAAGAGTTTTGGGCACGGACCCAAAAACAGGACGTCAAGTAGCCGCCAGGTTGGGACGTTTTGGGCCTATGATTCAAATCGGAACAGTGGACGAGGAAGAGAAACCCTTATTTGCCAGTCTCTTGCCAAACCAGTCCATCAATACCATCACTTTTGAAGAAGCGATGGAACTTTTCCAGCTTCCGAGAAAATTAGGCGTGTACCAAGGAGAGGAAATTGAGGCCAACGTTGGCCGCTACGGACCTTACGTGAGGTTTGGTAAAAAGTTTGTTTCGTTGGACAAGGGAGAAAGCGCTTTTGATGTGGACTTGGAAAGGGCAATAGAGCTCATTAAAGCCAAAGAAAAAGCTGATGCACCCATTGCCAATTATGAAGGAAAAGAAGTGACCAAAGGAAAAGGGAGGTTTGGACCCTTTATCAAATGGGATGGGATCTTCATCAATGTGAACAAAAAATACGATTTTGATAATCTTTCCCAATCTGATATTGAGGAATTGATTGAGGCCAAAAAGAAAAAAGAAGCCGAAAAGTTGGTTCAGGAGTGGCCCGAGGAAAAAATCAGGATAGAGAAAGCCCGTTGGGGAAGACATAATATAATAAAGGGAAGAATAAAAGTAGAATTATCCAAGGACGTGGACGCTTCAAAAGTTACCCTGAAAGAAGCAAAGGCTCTTCTTGAAAAGAAAACCCCTAAGAAAAAGACCAAGGCAAAAGCTAAGAAATAGTATGGCGTTCGATTTTTTGGTTCCCGTAAAGGACAAAGTTTTGGCGTTTTCTGAATTGTTACCGCCTCAAGCGGTGGGCAAGAACATCTTCATGCACACCGAGAAAGACGGATTGCCCGTTTTCGCCAACGCTACCGTGGCCATTTTTGGCGTGCTCGAATCCAGAAATGCCTTTGAGAAGAAAACCGAAAAGCTGGATGTGGATGAAATACGGATTCAGCTTTATCGATTGATGATGGGCAACTGGAACTCCACCATTATAGATATAGGAGATGTGGAAGAAGGCAATACGGTGGAGGATACCTACTTTGTTGTCAAGGAAATTGTGGCCGGGTTGCTAGAGGAAAATATTATACCTATTATAATAGGCTACACGCAAGATATTACCTTCCCTACGTATCGTGCCTTCGATAATATAAAAGAAATGGTGAATCTGACTTCGATAGATAGCCGTTTCGATTTTGGTGAAGATGAAGAGTTAACATCCTCCCATTCCTATATGAGCAGGATCATAACGGATAAGCCCAACAACCTTTTTAACTTTTCCAACATAGGATATCAAAGCTATTTTAATGCCCAAGAAGAGATGGACCTTATGGAACGTCTTTTTTTTGATGCTTATCGCTTGGGTGACATTGCTGCAAACATAGAACTGGCCGAACCAGTGCTACGCAGCAGCGATATTGTAAGTCTGGACCTTAGGGCCATCCGTGCCAGTGAAATGGGGTTGTCCAAAAACTTTTCACCCAACGGATTTACTGGAAGGGAAATTTGCACCATAGCTCGTTACGCGGGGTTAAGTGACAGAGTTTCTTTGTTTGGAATTTACGAAGGGGAAAACTCCAATCAAGCCTTTCAAATGGTAGCCCAGATCATTTGGTACTTTATAGAAGGCATCAGCTATAGGATTAAGGAGTATCCTAGCTCCAAGAGTGAGGATTTCACCAAGTTTACCGTACCCACGGATGCAGAGGAACTCGTCTTCTTCAAAAGTCATGTTACTGAACGTTGGTGGGTGGAAGTGCCGTCAATTTTACCAGAACATACTAAAACCAATTCACCTGCGTTATTACCTTGCACCGAAGGGGACTATTTGGATGCTTGCAACCAGAACATTCCGGAAAGGTGGTTCAAGGCCTACAGAAAGGGCTTCAACTAAACAAATTAAATTTTAGCCATTAACTGTCCTTACACAATAAATTATTCAAAAAATAGTTTTGAGAGTAATGAATTTGTGTTGCACAGTTTATAATCTTAAATCGAAAATTTAACCTAAAGTATGAGAAAGCTATTCTTTTCATCTATTGCACTTGTCTTTTTGCTTACAAGCTGTGGGTCAAAATCAAGGTCAAAAGGTGAGCTCGTCGGGGTCGCTGGAAAAAAGTGGCATCCAGAAAAACCCTACGGGATGGAACTTATTCCCCGAGGCGCCTTTGTAATGGGGAAAGCTGAGGAAGATCAGGCAAAGGTACTGAACGCACCTACAAGAACCGTTACCGTACGTTCCTTTTATATGGACGATACGGAAATCACCAATAGTGAGTATCGACAGTTTGTAGAGTGGGTAAAGGATTCTGTTGCCAGAACCAAATTGGCCATACTGGCTGATGAACTTGGCCTAGGCCCAGAGGACGAAGGGATAGGCGAATATGCCTTTAAAGACACAGACACCACAGAACTTTCGGTATACGACAAGTATATGTTGGACAATTATGCGGGACTGGGAGAAACTGGGTATGAAGGTAGAGCCTTGAACAAAGATGCCGATTTAGTATGGGACACTTCGGAGTACCCAGACGAGTACTATGCCGAAGTAATGGACTCATTGTATCTCCCCGAAGAGGAAAGCTATAACGGTCTTCGCTCCATAGATGTTACCCAACTGAAGTACAAGTATAGTTGGATGGACATTGAAGCGGCGGCCCGAGCTAGGACCGGTAGCAGAAAAGACTTCATCAAGCACGAGGAATTGGAAATCTATCCGGATACTACGGTTTGGATTCGAGATTTTGAATATTCCTATAACGAACCTATGCACAATGATTATTTTTGGCATGATGCCTACAGTGATTATCCTGTTGTGGGAGTCAATTGGATTCAGGCCAAAGCCTTTTGTAATTGGAGGACCAAGTATAAGAACGATGATCAGAAAAGTCGAGGGAAGCAGTTCGTAAACCAATTTAGATTGCCTACCGAGGCAGAATGGGAATATGCAGCAAGAGGAGGCATTGAAGGAGGCACCTACCCATGGGGAGGTCCTTATGTAATTAGTGACACGGGATGCTTTATGGCCAACTTTAAGCCACAGCGGGGGGATTATGCCGCAGATGCCGCCTTGTACACTGTCGAGGCAAAGTCGTTCGAACCAAACGATTACAACCTTTACAATATGGCAGGTAATGTATCCGAATGGACAAGCTCAAGCTTTGATCCCGGTGCATATGAATATTTGTCCACCATGAACCCAAATGTGGGATCTGGGCAAAATCAAAGAAAAGTAATTCGTGGAGGATCTTGGAAAGATGTCGCTTACTTCTTGCAAGTAAGTACAAGGGATTATGAGTACCAAGACTCTGCACGTAGTTATATCGGGTTCCGAACGGTGCAGGATTATATGGGTGAAGAGGATTCCACCAAGGGCCAAGGCCTTCCAAACTAAATTATTTAAATAAAAAGAAGAGAACGTTTTATAAACCAAAGTAGTAACCAAATACTTATTTATATCACTTAATTAAAACTAGAATTATGGCACAGTCAAAATCAACAAAAAAACTGTTTAACATGGCCTATGGCCTTGGAGCATCGGTAGTAATTATTGGTGCACTGTTCAAAATCCTTCACTGGGAGTTTGGACCACTTACCGGTGGACTTCTTCTTGCGGTTGGACTTATTACCGAAGCATTGATCTTTGCGATCAGCGCATTTGAACCTGTGGACGACGAATACGATTGGTCCTTGGTTTATCCGGAATTGGCAAATGCTCCATCTAAAGGAAACAAGAATGATGCAAAGCAAGCCAAAGAAGCTGAAGGTCTTCTTTCCAGAAAATTGGATGATCTTCTTAAAGAAGCCAACATCGATTCTGAGCTTTTTTCAAGCTTGGGTGAAAGTATCAAGAGTTTTGAAGGTGCTGCCAAAAACATTGCTCCTACCACAGATGCAATTCAGCACACCAAGAAATACTCTGAAGAGTTGTCTCACGCAGCAGCTCAAATGGAGTCTTTGAACAGCTTGTACAAAGTACAGCTGGAAAGTGCCAGCCGTCAAGCTTCTATCAATGAGGAAGTTGTACAGAACGCCGGAGCCTTGAAAGAGCAAATGGAATCTTTGGCGACCAATCTATCTTCTTTGAACGGAGTTTATGGAGGTATGCTTTCTGCCATGAGCACAAAAAACTAATTAGGTATAATTAAGCAGATACCAAACCCAAATCAAATTAATTAATAATTCTAATTAGAAAATAACATGGCATCAGGAAAACAATCGCCACGTCAGAAGATGATCAACCTTATGTATTTGATCTTCATCGCGATGCTGGCCCTTAATATGAGCAAGGAGGTTCTTGCGGCGTTCGGATTGATGAATGCAAAGCTGGAAACTTCCAATGCTAAGGCAGACGCAAACAACTTGGCTTACTTTGAAGGTCTTGAGACCAAGGCATCCGAAGATGCACTGAAGTACGGTCCTTTGTTTGAAAAAGCCCAACAAGTGAAACAATTGTCGCAAGAGTACTATGAGTATCTGAGCGAACTGAAAAAAGGCATGTTGGCCGACCAGGAAGACCCAAACAACTATGTTGTTATGGACAAATCCGATTATTTGGATAACTTGTTTTTCCAAGGAGATAATCTAAAGCCAGAAGGCCAAAAGTTCCTTGAGAATCTTCAGAACTATCGTGAACAAATGTTGAAGACCATCCCAGAAAACATGACCGATGTTAAGGGAGCTATTCAGACTCGTTTTGAGACCGGTGGGGAAGATGGTAAAGTGGAACGGATTCGTGATAACGTCAAGGTCGACTGGATGAACTATCATTTTGAAGGATATCCTTTGGTAGCTTCTTTAACCAAGGTCACACAGTTACAAGCGGACATTAAGGCCACGGAACAGGAAGTGCTTAAGGGTCTGTTGGAAGGTAACTTGACTGAAGCAGTTTCCTTGAAGAATTTTGCTACCGCATTGAATGCATCAAAATCTGCGTTTTATGCTGGCGAAAAATATGATGGCAAAATTATCATCAGTAAGACCGACAAAACTTCAAAGCCTGTGAAAGCAGAATTGAAGTTGGATGGTAGAGATCTTAAAGAAGGTACGGATTACCTTCTTGAGGAAGGTGGCATCAAAATGTTGATCAGCGCCGGTTCTCCAGGGGACCATACCATTGCAGGAACCATGTACTTTATGCAAGATGGGGAGGAAGTTCCTGTGCCAGTGAACAATACCTTCGCTACCATTTCTAAACCAAATGCTGCGGTAATCTCTGCAGATAAAATGAATGTGGTGTATCGTGGTGTGGCTAATCCTATGACCATTTCCATTCCTGGTATTCCTGACAATAAAGTAAGAGCTTCAGCTCCTGGACTTACCAGAAGAACTGGTAGCAACTACGTTATGAATCCAGGTACAGGAAGAAAAGTGACCATTACGGCTTCTGGTACGTTACCGGATGGACAGTCCATTTCGACCAGATCTGAATTCAGGATCAAGGATATTCCAAGACCTGGAGGTACCGTACGTGGAGAAGCTGGTAGTGTTAAAATGCCAAGAAGGAACCTTGAAATTTCAACCATTGGCGCTATGTTGGAAGACTTCGATTTTGACTTGAACCTAGCCGTTAGTGGGTTTAAGTTCAAAGTTCCTGGTCAACCTACTATCGACGTCAATGGTAATAAATTGGATGGAAGAGCCAAGTCTGCACTTAAACGTGCCAAGCGTGGCGATGCCGTTCAGGTTTTCGATATCAAAGCCTATATAACCAACAACAGGACTTACAAGTTGAAGAAAGTTTCTCCTGTAGTGGTTGAGCTTACAAACTAAAAAGTATACAAGAAGTGATCATGAATTGGAAAAATGTATTAGTTATTGGAGTCTTAAGCTTATTGCCCGTATCAATTATGGCGCAGGCAAACATTTTGAATGCCAAATTGCCCACCGATATAGGTAAGAAGACTGAAGCCCAAATAGAGCAGGATGCTGACGCTCCTCTTGCATACGGCTATGTGGACGACAGGGACATTCTCTGGTCCAAAACTGTATGGGAAATCATCGATTTGGATGAGCGAGTCAACTTCCCGTTGTACTACCCGACCGATACCATTGGTATAGGAAAGGATAGAAGGTCGTTGTACCATGTTTTGATGACAAATATCAGAAATGGAAAACTGACCGAGGTTTACACGGATTCGTATTTCACTGAAAAACGAACCTTGGATGACTTGGCTGCAACCTTACAAAAAGTGGATACCACAGACCTTGGATATGAGCAATTGAACGCTGGTGAGCAAATTTCCCCCGAGTTTATCAACAAAAGGGATTTGACCGCGGCCGATATTGAAGAGTATCGCATTAAAGGAATCTGGTATTTTGACAAGCGTCAAGGTGAGCTAAAATATCGTTTATTGGGAATAGCACCTGTTGCACCCGATGTAAACTTCATCGATGACGAATCGGTGGATCCAGGAGAAAACAAAGTGGAATTGTTCTGGGTGTGGTATCCATCAGCAAGACAGATACTTCACGAAGCCAAGGTTTACAATCAACGTAACTCCGCACGCCCTATTTCTTTTGATATGCTGTTGAACGCAAGACGTTTTAATGGTATTATCTATAAAGAAGAAAATGTTCACGGAGACCGTGAAATAGACGATTACATTTTCGATAATGCCCTATTCCAGCTTTTGGAAGCGAATAGAATAAAAGAACATATTCGCGACCGGGAACAAGATATGTGGGCCTATTAACGAAATCCCAATTTTCCAATTCAAAAAAAGAAAACGTCGCACAATTGTGCGACGTTTTTTATTGGCTTCTCAAGGTTGGACTACATAAAATTTGCAGCAAGATATCTACCTTAGCAGCATGTTGGACTATTTGGTTGTAGGCCATGGATTGGCTGGAATTTCGTTTTGCGAAGTGTTGGAAGAACAAGGGAAGCGCTTTAAAGTAATCTCTGATGACTCCCAACAAGCTTCGCAAGTAGCAGGCGGATTGTACAACCCAGTTATCCTAAAGCGCTTTACCATGGCTTGGAAAGCCAAGGAGCAAATGGAACACATAGTGCCATTCTACTCCCGTTTAGAGAAAAAACTCCAAGTAAAGCTGGATTATAAGGTGCCCGTGTTGAGAAGATTTGCTTCTATAGAAGAACAGAATGCTTGGTTCGAAGCGTCGGACAGACCAGGATTGGAACATTTCATATCCACGAATCTCATCAACAATAATAATCCTCATATTGATGCACCTTTCGGTTTTGGTGAAGTAAAACATACAGGGCGTATAGACACAAAGACCCTGATTGTTTCTTATGTCCAGTATTTGGAACAAAAATCCTTTTTGGACAGTGAAAATTTCGACTTCGCCAAGTTTGGCATCAAGCAAGGTCATGTTGCTTACAAAGACATTAAAGCCAAACGCATTGTTTTTGCATGTGGCTATGGACTCAACCAGAATCCATTTTTTAATTATTTGCCCCTTAATGGGACCAAGGGAGAATTGTTGACCATAAAAGCTCCAGATTATAAAGAGCAAAACGTAATAAAATCCGCTGTTTTTACTATTCCTTTGGGAAATGACCTTTACCGTGTGGGAGCTACCTACAAATGGAAGGACAAGACCAATACACCCACAGAGAGCGCAAAAGAGGAGCTCCTTGAAAAACTGAAGACCTTTTTGAGATGCGGCTTTGAGGTTGTGGAACATGTGGCCGGAATACGACCCACCGTGGTGGACAGACGTCCCCTGGTTGGGCAACATCCAGAACACCGAAATGTTTATGTGTTGAACGGATTCGGTTCACGCGGAGTACTTATCGCCCCATATGCCTCAATACAATTGTATAATGCCATTGAACACCAAGAAAAACTAGAGCCAGAACTGGACATTGCAAGGTTTACCAGAAAATACTACTCCAACTGACTTTTGACGTTAGCGGAATCATACTTGATAAAAAAGTTGATCCAAATATTTCGAGACAAACGGATGATAATGGGCATAAAAACAATGAGTGTTCCCACTATGGCAATAAAAGTGTTCATTAGGCTCGTGCCAACGACCAAAAAGGCAATCACAAATGCTGCTGCGGCAAAGGCAATGCCCACGGCATAGCTCACATACATGGAACCGTAAAAGAATGAAGGTTCAATCTTATATTTGGTGGCGCAGTGGGAACAACGCTCGTGCATCTTAAAAATCTGGGATATGGCATAAGGGTTGGTATTCACATACATGCTTTCCTCATGGCACTTGGGGCAACTTCCTGTTAAAATACTGTACAGTTTGGTTCCTTTTTTTAACATTTGCAGCAATTTTGTACAAAATTAAGCATTCGTTCACGTTTGTTCTGTAATTCAAGTCACATTAAATGCTGAATATCCATAACCTTTCCGTTGCCTTTGGTGGAGAATTTCTTTTTGAAGAAATAGCCTTTCGTTTAAATGGAGGCGATAAGGTCGGTTTAATTGGGAAAAATGGTGCTGGAAAATCCACACTGTTGAAATTGCTTTCAAAGGAAATGAATCCAGATTCTGGGACCATCGCCACTGAGAAGGACCTTAAAATTGGGTTTTTGAAGCAGGACATCGATTTTGAGCAAGGCAGAACAGTTCTGGAGGAGTCCTATCTGGCATTCTCTGAGATCAAAGCTCTGGAAAACAAATTGGAAGAAATCAATCTCGCCTTAGCTGAAAGGACTGATTATGAAAGTGAGGGATACCATCAACTTATGGTTGATTTGAACGAGGTGACCCATCGCTACGAGATATTGGGAGGGTACAACTATCAAGGAGAAACAGAAAAAGTACTGATGGGCCTCGGGTTCAAACGGGAAGATTTCAATAAGGTGACCGACACTTTTTCAGGTGGATGGCGAATGCGTATTGAACTGGCCAAATTACTCCTCCAAAACAACGATGTGCTGCTCTTGGACGAACCTACCAACCATTTGGATATAGAATCCATCATTTGGTTGGAGCAGTTTTTAAAGAATTATACCGGGGCTGTGGTCATCGTTTCACACGATAAAATGTTCCTCGACAATGTGACAAATCGAACCATAGAAATATCCTTGGGCAGGATATATGACTACAGCAAGCCATACTCAAAATATTTGGAACTTCGAGGGGAGATAAGGGAGCAGCAACGTAATGCCCAAAAGAATCAAGAAAAACAGATACAACAAACCGAAAAACTAATTGAAAAGTTCCGTGCTAAAGCTACAAAGGCATCCATGGCCCAATCGTTGATCAAAAAACTGGACAAAATAGAACGGATTGAGATCGATGAAGAAGATCACAGCGTGATGAAAGTAAGGTTTCCTATTTCGGTAAACCCAGGCAAGGTAGTGGCCGAATTGGAAAACCTTTCCAAAAGCTTTGGGGACAATCATGTGCTAAAAAATGTAAACCTTTTGGTAGAGCGGGGCAGCAAGACAGCTTTTGTTGGACAGAATGGACAAGGAAAAACCACCTTGGCCAAAATCATTGTGGGTGAATTGGATTACGTTGGAAAACTGAAAATAGGACACAATGTTCAGATTGGGTACTTTGCCCAAAACCAAGCAGAATATCTAGATGGGAATAAGACCATTTTGGATACCATGATCGATGCTGCCAATGAAAGCAATCGAAGCAAGGTAAGAGATATTTTGGGCTCGTTTCTGTTTCAGGGAGATGAGGTGGAAAAATATGTAAAAGTGCTATCGGGAGGTGAGCGTAACCGTTTGGCAATGGCCAAAATGTTGTTGCAACCCTTCAATGTACTGGTGATGGATGAACCTACCAACCATTTGGACATCAAGTCCAAAAATGTCTTGAAGCAAGCACTGCAAAATTTTGAAGGAACCCTGATTCTAGTTTCCCACGACCGGGATTTTCTGCAAGGACTAACCAACCGCGTATATGAGTTTAAGGATGGAAGCATTAAAGAATATTTGGGAGATATTGATTTTTATCTGGAACAGCGCAATGCCGAAGACTTTAGAAAAATAGAGAAAAGGGACGAAGCGTCATTATCCAAACAAGAAAACAGTGACAAGTCCAATAGCGACTATGCGACCCAGAAAAAACTCAAGTCGTTGAAAAACAAACTCGGAAATGTGGAAAAGAAGATTACCGAGTTAGAACAGGAAATAGCCGAGATAGACCACAAGCTATTGATGGATTATGACAAGACCATAGCCGAATCTGGGTTTTTTGATGCCTACCATGGAAAAAAGAGGACCTTGGAAACCCTAATGGAAGACTGGGAAAAACTGTCTGGCGAAATGGAGCAATTGAGTTGATTGTTCCAGAATGGTTGGTTCACCACACGAACAGCTGTTTTCACAACATTCCGTATACCTTTCATCGATTAAATTGTAGGCTTTTTCTTTCTTTTCGTTAATTTGTAGGTAAATTCTTGATAATTATGAGAATCAATCGGATTTCACTGTTAGTTATCTTAACGATTTTGTTGTTAGGTCTGAACTTTATGTTCGGAAACATCAACTCTAGGGAAAAAGATGCGCTTATAGCACTTTATCAGGCTACAAGTGGTGAAAGTTGGAATACTCCATGGGATTTAGATTCCGATATAGCTACATGGAAGGGTGTAGAAGTAATTGACGGACATGTGGTCAGCATTAACCTCTTTCAGAACAATCTGGTAGGGGTATTGCCGGAAAATATTGGAGAACTGAAATATCTAAGGCATCTTAACCTGGCTTTCAACCAGATAACAGGGGTGTTGCCAAAAGATATTGTAAAGCTTAAAAAGTTGAGAGTGCTACGCCTGGAAATGAACCGAATTAAAGGCTCCATACCCACAGGTGTGGGACAATTGAAAGAATTGGAGGTATTTTCCATGTTCAACAATTTTTTGTCCGGGCCCATTCCTGAAACATTTGGTAATCTTTCGAACCTAAGAGAACTCAACCTTTCGAGCAATAATCTCAAAGGTATTATTCCAGAATCCATCGGAAATCTCACTAAGTTGGAGGCCCTTGGACTGTTTGAAAACAATCTGGAGGGTTCCATTCCCGGAGAAATGGGAAAACTGGGACGGTTACGGGAATTGGTATTGGCCAATAATCAATTGGGAGGAGAAATTCCCGTCGAATTTGGGCAACTGGCAAGTTTAAAGATTCTGCAACTACAAAATAATCGATTTAACTCCTATACCGGCCTCAAAGTTATGAACGCCGATCAATTTCTGGTTTTCGATAGTGATGAGAATGTGTTCGAGCCAGGATTCAATCAAATTCAAATTCCTAGTACACGCACACGTATGGCAGATACAAAATTTGAAGATGAAGATTTTGACGACATCGAGTAGTTTAGTTATATTTTAGTTAGTTTGGTTTGGGGATACGCAACAGTATCCCCTTTTTTATGTCCAATCCCCAATTTTAACATTTTATGAAATATTTAACCTAAGACATTTCCAATACGAGATAGCTTTGCAAGGACTAATTCATCCAACACGAACAAATGCGCAAGCTTATTTTTTCAGCGGTAGTCGGTGCTATTATAATCGTTGCATCCTTATATTTCGCGGGGCTCATAGCTGGAAGCAAAGATAATAGAAGACCTCAATCCCAAAAAGTGGTGAAAACCGTTTTTGTGGACACCGTAAAGAACGGAACAGTACCTATAGTTTTGCCTGCAAATGGAAATCTACAAGCCAAAAGAAGGGTAGAACTTTTTTCAGAAGTACAAGGGGTGTTCAGACCAGGAAGCAAACTTTTTAGAACGGGGCAAGAATACAACAAGGGACAAACACTTATTCGAATCGATGCTGGAGAATACTACGCTAGTGTTCAAGCGGCAAAAAGCGACCTTTACAATTTGTTGACTTCTGTGATGCCCGACCTCCGGTTGGATTATCCAGAAATTTATCCCAAGTGGCAAGCGTATCTGAACAACTTTGATTTGGATAAGACCATACCGGTTTTGCCCGATATGACTTCTGAGAAAGAAAAATTCTTTATCACCGGAAGAGGAATTGTCTCCAGCTATTATAATGTAAGAAACATGGAACAACGCCTTATAAAATATACCATAATTGCTCCTTTCAATGGAATTTTGACCGACGCCTTGGTGACCGAGGGCACCTTGGTCCGAGCAGGCCAGAAACTGGGGGATTTTATCAATACGGGATTATACGAGCTGGAAGTTTCGGTAAGTAAAACTTATGGGGATTTCTTAAAATTAGGCAAAAAAGTGGAGCTGTCCACCTTGAACAACACTCAAAAATATACTGGAAAAGTAACTAGGATTAATGGTCGTGTAGATCAAAACTCGCAAACCATTATGGTGTACATCGAAGTGAGTGGAGATAACCTGAAAGAGGGCCAATACCTAGAAGCGAATTTGGAGGCCAAGGAAGAACCCGATGCCATTGAAATTGACCGTTCTCTTTTGTTGGAAAACAATCAAATTTTTGTGGTACGAGACTCGGTACTCGATCTAATTGATGTCAGTCCCGTTTATTTCTCCGATAAGAAGGTTGTATTAAAAAATGTTCCTGATGGTGAGGTGTTTGTTTCCAAAGCATTGACCGGAGCTTATGCTGGAATGCTGGTAAAGATATTTGACGAGGGAAAATCCAAAAAAGGTAAATCGTGAAAAAGGTCATTTCCTATTTCATAAAGTATCATGTTGCCGTCAATACAATTATTGTGGCCTTTTTTGTATTTGGTATTGTGGGTGCACTTTCCCTTAAATCATCTTTTTTCCCACTTACCGAATCCAAGAATGTATTGATTAGCATTACCTATCCTGGAGCCTCACCTCAGGAAGTGGAGGAGGGTATAGTGCTCAAAATAGAGGACAACCTCAAAGGATTGGAAGGCGTGGAACGGGTTACTTCCACCTCACGCGAAAATAGCGGCTCCATCAATGTGGAGATTGAGAAAGGAAGGGATATTGACTTCATGCTTCTAGAAGTAAAAAATGCGGTGGACCGGGTGCCCACGTTTCCAATAGGTATGGAACCATTGATTGTTTCAAAACAGGAAGCCGTTAGGCCCACAATCAGCTTTGCCATTAGTGGAGATGAAATACCCTTGGCCACCTTGAAACAAATTGGGCGTCAAATAGAGAATGACCTGCGCGCCATGGACGGTATCTCACAGATAGATATAGCGGGTTATCCAGAGGAGGAAATAGAGATAGCTGTAAATGAAAACAACTTACTGGCCTATAATTTGTCATTTAACGAAGTGGCACAGGCCGTAGCCAACGCCAATATTTTGGTTACCGGAGGAAACATCAAGACCGTTGCTGAAGAGTATCTGATCAGGGCCAATAATCGATCCTATTACGGAGATGAGTTGTCCAATGTGGTGGTCAGGGCGGATGCTGATGGGCGAACCGTTCGATTAAAAGACGTTGCCATTATTCGAGACCGTTTTTCTGAAACCCCCAACACTTCTTACTTCAATGGCGATTTGGCGGTTAATGTGACCATCACCAGTACCAATACCGAAGACCTTATAGATTCAGCAGAAAGAGTAAAGGACTATATTGAAGATTTTAATCAGAAGTACACCAATGTGCAGCTGGCGGTGGTGAGGGACCTATCAAAAACCTTGACCCAACGGACCCAACTGCTAAGGGAAAATGCTATCGTAGGGATGCTTTTGGTCCTTTTGTTCCTTTCCCTATTTCTAAATACACGTTTGGCTTTTTGGGTGGCTTTTGGGTTGCCAATAGCCTTTTTGGGAATGTTCGTATTTGCTCCAATGGTCAATGTCACTATCAACGTACTGTCCCTTTTTGGTATGATTATCGTTATCGGTATTTTAGTGGATGATGGTATTGTAATTGCCGAGAACATCTATCAACATTATGAGAAGGGAAAATCTCCCATACAGGCGGCCATCGATGGTACCATGGAAGTGCTTCCGCCCATTATTTCAGCCATTCTGACCACAGTATTGGCATTCTCAATTTTCCTCTTTTTGGATGGACGGATAGGAGATTTTTTCAGTGAGGTATCTGTTATTGTAATATTGACCCTGGTGGTTTCCTTGGTAGAAGCCCTTATAATTCTTCCGGCGCACTTGGCACATTCCAAAGCATTGCAACCACAGGATAAAAAACCAAAAACTGGTATTGCAAAGGTGTTTTCCAAACTTCGGGTCATAAATAAAATGGGGGACCGGGCCATGGCTTATATGCGGGACAGATGGTATGCTCCCACCTTGAGGTTTGCCTTGGACTATAAGTTTTTGATGTTTGCGATCTTTTTTATGGCATTGGTATTGACTTTTGGCTCCATTGGGGGAGGTATTATTAGAACAGCCTTTTTTCCAAGAATTGCAAGTGACCGTATTGCGGTGGAACTTAGAATGCCGAACGGCACCAATGAAAAAGTCACGGATTCTATTATCAGTCTGATTCAAGAAAAAGCATATGTGGTCAATCAAGAGTTGACCGAGCAATACTTGCAGGGAATGAATCAGGAATTGTTCGAAAACATGATTAAAAATGTGGGGCCTGGCTCTTCCACGGCAACCTTGGTCATAAATTTATTGCCGGGTGAGGAACGGCCAGATGAGATACGGGCAGATCTTGTAACTACCAGGCTGCGAGAGTTGGTAGGTCCCGTAATTGGTGTGGAAAGTCTAATTTATGGTTCCGGTGGAAATTTCGGAGGTGACCCCGTATCTGTTTCGTTATTGGGTAACAATATTACCGAACTAAAGGCGGCTAAAGAAGAGCTTAAAGCTGCAATGCTTAACAATGCCACGCTCAAAGATGTTACTGATAACGACCCCGCGGGGATTAAGGAAATCCGTTTGGAGCTTAAAGAAAATGCATACTTGCTGGGGCTGGACCTTCGAACTGTGATGAACCAGGTTAGGGCCGCTTTCTTTGGAGCGCAGGCACAGCGGTTTCAGCGAGGTCAAGATGAAATACGGGTTTGGGTGCGCTACGACCGCACCAATAGGTCTTCCATAGCCGATTTGGATGAAATGCGCATTTTGGCTCCCAATGGAGAGCGCATTCCCTTGAAAGAGATTGCTACCTATTCCATTGAGCGTGGAGATGTGGCCATTAATCATTTGGACGGTCAGAGGGAAATACAGGTTTCCTCAGATTTGACAAATCCTGAAACCACTAGTGGAACAGATGCCATGGCATGGATAAGAAATGAGGTGATGCCTGAAATTACATCAAAATATCCATCCATTGTTCCCTCTTACGAAGGGCAAAACAGGGAAGCCAATAAATTTAGGAACTCCTTACGTTTTGTGGGACTCACCGTTCTTTTTCTGATTTACATTACCATTGCTTTTACCTTTAGGAGTTTTAGCCAACCCCTGCTGTTATTGCTTTTGGTGCCTTTTAGTTTAACCGCGGTGGCTTGGGGCCATTGGATTCATGGCTTCCCAGTGAATATTCTTTCCCTACTTGGTATCATTGCACTTATTGGAATTATGGTGAACGATGGCTTGGTGCTCATTGGAAAATTCAATATTAACTTGAGAAACGGAATGACGTTCAACGAGGCAATTTACGAAGCAGGACGCTCCCGTTTTAGGGCTATATTTTTGACATCCTTGACCACCATAGCCGGTTTGGCACCCTTGTTATTGGAAAAAAGTAGACAAGCACAGTTCTTAAAACCCATGGCCATATCCATTGCCTATGGCATTGCCTTTGCCACTTTTCTCACTCTGTTGATGCTGCCTTTGCTTCTCTCTTTCGGAAATAATGTAAAGGTTTGGACAAAAACATTATGGACTGGTGAAAAAGTTTCCAAAGAAGAAGTGGAAAGGGCGATTAAAGAACAGCATGAAGAAGAATTCATGTTAGCGGGAACCAAGCAGAAATTGAATGGAGCCTCCAATGGATCAACAACTGAGGAAACAACTTCAAAAGTTTTAGAAGAGACTACATAATGAGAAGTATATTTTTCGCCCTAGCCTTGATTTTAATGGTTTTTGTCCATATCGGAAATGCACAGGAGGTACTTTCCAAAGACGAGGCCATTGCGCTGGTATTGGAAAATAACCTTGGCATACAAGTGGCAAGAAATACCAATAAGATTGATGAGAACAATGCCAGTATTTTCAATTCGGGGTATTTACCTTCGGTAACGGCCAATGCTGCAGGAAGCATAGATCGTCAAAATACGGAGGGTATTTTGGGCAATGGTGAAACTCGAACTGCAGATGGCGCTGAGACACGTAGGTACAACGCTTCGGTTAATGTAAACTATACCCTGTTTGATGGTTTGGGGCGCTACTACAACTATAAAAGTTTTAAGGAACGCAGCCAACAATCTGAACTGGAGGTAAGACAGACCATAGAAACCACCATACTGCAATTATTCTCGGTGTATTATGAGGTAGCTAGACTTACAGAGAACACCAGCAATTTAGAACAAGCTCTGGGAATATCGAGGGATAGGTTAAAACGGGCCAAATATCAATTTGAATATGGACAGAACACAGGTTTGGACGTACTAAATGCAGAAGTTGATGTAAATACCGACAGCATCAATCTGTTGAATTCGCGGCAGCAACTGCGTAATACCATGCGGGATTTAAACCTCATTCTAAACCGTGAACTTTCAAGTCAATTTAAGGCGGATACCACGGTGAGTTTTGTTCCAGAATTACAAATGGAAAGCATGCAAAACGAAGCCAACATGAACAATGTACGTCTTCTAATTGCCGAAAAGGACATCAACATAAATGATTACGGAATTAAAGTGGCCCGAAGTGATTTTTTACCGACTATTGGACTTACAGGAAGTTACGGTTGGAACGAGTCCAACAATAATAGTCCGTTGGCTTTTGTCATTCAAAACACCTCCACCGGTGTCTCGGGTGGCGTGAACCTTACCTGGAATCTATTTGATGGTGGACGTTCCATAACCGGTTTCAAAAATGCCAGAATCAGCAAGGAAAATCAGGAATTGCTGCAAAAACAAATAGAGTTGGAAGTAGAGCGCGATATTCAAAATGCATGGGACAGCTACACCAATGCCCTCTACGTATTGGAAGTGCAAGAGAAGAATCTTCAAACCAATCAAAACAATTTTAAGCGTACGGATGAACGCTATGCAATGGGGCAGGTTACCTCCATCGAGTTCAGGCAAGCCCAGTTGAATTTATTGAACGCCGAACTGGCACAGAGCCAGGCCAAGTACGAGGCTAAGTTGGCGGAACTGCAAATGCTTCAGGTAAGTGGTCAATTGCTCAATGTGGACTTCTAACATTCCCATCTAAAGATTTGGGGCTTCTGGTTTCTAACATTGTAAGCTGATTATGTACGAACACTTCTTTAATTGTCCCTATTGTTGGGAGCCGATTTCTTTTCTACTGGATAGTTCTGTGTCCAATCAAACTTATATTGAGGATTGTGAAGTGTGCTGCAACCCCATTGAGGTTACTGTGACTTTTGAAGAAGACGAGCTCTCAGGGTTTACTGCAGAGGAATTGGGGCAATAAGCGATTATACCTCTTAAATATTCAAATATCTATAAAGGATTATCGGGATTATCAAATCTTAAGTAGCCTTTATTTATCTTGTTTGAAATTTCAAGCGAACAAATGAACGATATGAAATACAAAGGAAAAAAGACTATGTTGCCTATGGCCTTGAGTTTACTTGTAGCTATGGCAACTGCTTTGGCGCAGGAAGAAGAACCTTCAAAACTCTTGGATTTTTGGGTGGGGACATGGGAAGTCAGCTGGGATGAATCCGAAGGGAAAAAAGGAAAAGGAATCAACCGAATTGAAAAGATACTTGATGACAAGGTGGTACAAGAACATTTTGAAATCCATGAGGGAAAAGGAAAAGGATTCAAAGGGACCAGTATTTCTGTTTATCAGGCAGCTGTTAATCAATGGAAACAGTCTTGGGCAGACAGCCAAGGCTCTTTCTTTTGTCTGACCGGAAAACTCACAGGGGAAAAGAAAATATTTCAAACTGACATCAAGGAAACTGCCGATGGTAAAAAAAACACACAAAGAATGGTTTTTTATAATATAACCCGGGATGCTTTGACCTGGGATTGGGAATCATCTACCGATGGTGGTGAAGCCTGGACACTCAACTGGCGAATTGACTATAAACGAAAAAAATGAAAAAGATAATTACATTCTTACTTTTTGTCAGTATACTGGTTTGCGCTTGCAACCAACCTGTAAAGTCTATTGAAGTAACTAAAAGCGAGGTAAAGAAAGAGTTTGGCATATTGAACAAAAATGCTCCTATTGAAACCCAACAATATGGTCGATTGGTGGGGGAGTGGGACTGTTTGATAACCAATTACCAAAATGATACTACTGCTTCGCAAAGCCGGGCAAGTTGGGTTTTTAAATATGCATTAGAGGGCTATGCCATACAAGACTACTGGAAAAATCCTTCAAATTTGGATTCGGTAAACCAACGACAGATAATAGGAACCAATATTCGCATTTTTAATCCGCGTTTAGATTTATGGCAATGTGCCTGGATGGAAAACCAAGCTGGTTCCATAGCTGGTGTATGGGTGTCCCATGTAAATGAAAAAGATGAGATTTTGTTATATGATGAATCCAAACAATGGCAGATTACCTTTTATAATATTTCAGAAGATGCTTTTGATTGGAAATGGGAAGTTCGGCGACCGGATGGTGGAATGCAGCTCAGCACGACCATCACTGCCAATAAGAGGAAAACCTTATAAAGCACTAAACATTATTGGATATTAGTTCTTTTCGGTATAGGGAAGGTGTTGTTCCAGTATGTCTTTTGAATGCCTTGTTAAAGGATACTGTATTGTTGAAGCCGGATAAGAAACCAATCTCCGCTAAGTTCATTTGATTTTTTTTTGCCTCTAACAACCTTATGGCCTCTTCCACACGGTAAAGATTGATGAAGTCGAAAAAATTGTTTTGAAAATGTTCGTTGATTACCTGTGAAGTGTGGTGCCTGGCTGTTCCAAGGGCATCCGCAAGGTCGTCAAGCCGAAGTTCCCGGTTGAGGTATGGCTTTTCCCGGACCATCAGGTCAAGAAGATTTTCTTTGAGCTCTTTGGAGTAATTTTCCGAAAGGCCGGTTTTTTTGTACTTGATAAAAGGTATCACCGAAGCTATCGGCTTGCCTTGGAATATCACTGGGTAGTTGAACGCAAAGTAGGCGGCCGTCATTACCGAGATGCACAAAATCAGTGTGATGAAATAATCCTGATCCAAGGTCAACAATCTCGAATAGACAAGGGAGTAATATGCAACGTAACTTAAAACGCAACCGACATAGCAAAGAATAGTTGTCCGGACCCAGATTCGAAGATCTTCATCTTTTCCAAAGAAATTGTAGAACTTCCAAATGGCGCAAATGCCGTAAATAGACATGAGCAGCAGCAAACCAACCTCCATAAAGATGCTGCTATGGATATATTGGGCCCATGCCTTTTCTTCTTGCACTTGTAATTTATGCTCCGTGGAAAGCAAATAGTAGGATGAGTTCATCAAAAAAATGATCAAAAAAGGGAGAATGTGAACAAAATCACGCGCTATCCGAATACGATATCCATGTACAAGATTCTTCAGATAGAAAAAGAAAACCGGCCCAATTAGGGAAAGCGGCAGTACATAAGTGGCATTAAAATGAATTAATGGGGGTTGATACAGTTTTTTCGTCCAAAAAAGCACGTTGTACACAATAAGCCAACCACATAAGAGCAAAAAAAGGGAAAACAATCTATTTGCATACCTAAAAGAGCCTTCTTTTTTAAGGAAGAACAGTACTGAAAGTAAAAATGCTTGAAAGCCTAAAAACAAAATAAATATTTCCCAATTCGTCATTTGCATTCAAAATTATGATCAAACCCCATATCAATGTAGAATTCTTATCAGCATTATACTAATTATACGCTGCGATATCATAAAGTAGAAATATGTAGCTGTTTTACTAAATTAATTAAACCTTAATGTACTCGGAAGGAGGGCGTCCAAAATACTTTTTGAAAGCAGTAGCAAAATATGTCGGTTGATTGAACCCTACTGCATATCCAACCTCAGATATATTATCATGACCCTTCTGTAATAATTTTGCAGCTAATTTCAAGCGCTGTACTCTAAGGAATTCAGAAGTGGTAAGTCCAGTAAGCGCCTTTAATTTCCGATGTAGATGCATACGGCTCAATCCAACCTGGTCAGAAAAAGATTTGGCATTAAACTCAGGATTGGTCAGCTCAACATCCAATATTTGCTGAATTCTATACATCAACTTTGTGTCTGCTTTCGTAAGTTCAATGCCCTTTGGTATAAGAAAAAGCTGCTTACTGAATTTTTCTTGAATAGCAGTTCTAGTGGTAATCAATTTGTGGATGATTACTCTTAGTTTTTCTTCCTTAAAGGGCTTCACCATATAGGCGTCAGCTCCAGTTTTGAGACCGGTCAACTCATTTTCTTCTCCTGATCTTGCCGTTAGGAGCACAATGGGAATATGTGAAGTTCTTTCATCGTTTTTAAGCATGTTGCTCATGTATATGCCATCTTTTATAGGCATCATAACATCCGAAATAATTAAGTCGGGAATGGTTTTAAGCGCAATATTCGCCCCCTCTTCCCCATTTTCTGCTTCCAGTATTTGATATTCTTTTTTGAACAGCGTTTTGATGAAAAGCCTGATTTCGGTGTTGTCATCCACAACCAACAACACGGGGAGGGAGCTTTCTTCAGGTTCCTCCTCCTCATTATTTGCCTCAAAAAATACTTCTTCGCTGTGTGTTTTCATGCTTGCAGATACCCCATCTTTCACGGTTAAATCTGCCTTTGAAAAGGCATCTTTTGACACGGGTAAGGTTACTTTAAATGCTATTGTTGCATCATCTGGTTTGTGAGCGTGGACGGTACCGTGTGAAAGGCTCACCAACTCTTGTATCAACGATAGGCCAATGCCAAAACCCTGATGTATGGTATTGTTCTGATAAAAACGATTGAATAAAAAAGGAAGTTCTTTTTCAGTTAGTTCATCATTTTCATTGACTGCTGTAATAATAACTTCTTGGCCCTGTTGTATTGCTTTAAAATCAATACGGCCTTTATTCAAGTTGTATTTTAACGCATTGGATAATAGGTTTGTGACTATTTTTTCCACAACATCATGGTCAAACCAAACTTCATTCGGAACACTGATTTGACTAATGAAGACCATACCCTTTTGTGTGGCCTGATATTGGAAAGGCTCGACCAAGTGTTTTAGAAAAAGCTCCATGTTTCCTTTGGAAACCTTTAGTTTTCTGTTTCCCGCTTCAATTTTTGAAAGGTCCAATATCTGATCTACCAGCTTTAGTAAACGATTGGCATTCCGTTGAATCAAACCTAGATCTGTTTTATCATCTGGGGAGAGGTCTTTTTTGGACAACTGGTGGCCCACGGGCCCCGATATCAAGGTCAATGGAGTTCTAAACTCATGGGAGATGTTGGCGAAGAATTTCGATTTGGCCGATTCCAACTGTTTTAGCCTCTTGTTGGTCTTTTGTTTGTTCCTAAAAAGGATGAACAAGGTCATAAAGGCCAAACTCAAAATCGAGATGCCTGCAATAAAAATATTGCGCTGGTTTTTGGCTTTCTGTTCGGCCAACCGCGTTTGTGAAGTGAGCAACGTAATTTCCTGCTGCTGCTTTTCATTCTGATATTTTCTGTCAAGTTCTTCAACCATCGACAAGTTTTGGGATTTTTGGATGCTGTCCTTCAGAGCTGTTTGTTTCTCAAGGATATCCAAGGCCAATTTGTAATCATTTTTGTCCTTGTAAGCATCATAAAGTCCTCGATAGGCATTAAGAAGGTATATCGAGAATGACTTGTCATTTCCATCTTTTTGAAGGAATTCAACGGATTTTTTGAAATGTACGATGGCTTTGTCCAGTTCTCCTTTAAGGCGATATAGCTCGCCAAGATGGGTATAATTTGAAGCTGCATAGTGTATTTCCCTGGCGTTTTCGGGTAAGGAGGTTGCTTTCTTAAAATAGTATTCGGCTTTGTTATAATCCTTCACCTCTAGATAGCAGCTGCCCAATCTTCTATAGATGTTTGAAAGGATGTTCAATCCTCCATATTCTTCATAATAGTCCTTGGCCCTCAACAGGTGCTCTATGGCTCTTTTACGATCGTGCAGTAAATCGTAGTAGGTGCCCAAAGCAACTTCACCATAGTTGACCCCTTCGATAAGGCCTAAGGTCTTATTGACCTCAATGCCTTTTTTAATGTACTCCACCGCTTCGGGATTTCTAAGTTCGGTATATATCATGCCGATGTTCAAATATGCGGCAGCCAGTGATTTGTCTAGGGCATTGTGTGAGGTATAAATGGAGTCCAGTTTTAAGTAATAGGAAAGTGCCTCTGGATAGTTGGTAAGATGAAAACTTCGGTTCCCCAGTAGCACATATATGGATGAGATAAGCCGCCAATCGTCCGTTTGCTTTGCGTTGGCTAGTGCCATCTCTGCATACTTCTTTGAGAGGGAATCGTTGCGTCTTACATTATAGATGACACCTAATTTTTTGTAACAATCTCCCAAATAGGATTTGTTGTTAAGTTGCTTCGCTATTTTGGAAGCTGTTTTAATATGAAAAAATGCACTATCCAGATTTGATTTTGCAAAATGGTATTTTCCACCTAACGAGTGGTATAAGTACTGCCCATTGGTATAGACATTTTCCTCGGACAGCTTTCTGATATGTTCTCTATAAATATTGGCAGAATCGGGTGAAGAATATAGATAAGCGTCAAAAAGTTCAGTGTACAGGTTTGCAGACTCCACCGTACCATTTGTGACCTCTAGCAATCGTTTCAAGGAATCTATTTTTTGCTGACCTTGACACCATGCCGAGGAAAAACCAAGGGTGATGAGCAGTAAGGAAAATAATACTTTCATGGTAAGGTTGAATCATTTAAAAGGTACAAAAACCACAGGAATGACAAGGTATTGTATAACCCTACAAAGCCTTCAAATTCAGCGATAATAGGTCAAATATTCTGTTGGCGGGAATTCGGAAGGGCAAGTTCCGGTGGTTTCCCTGACCACGTGCAGGGTACCATTCGGCTGTAGTTGAAAATAGAAGTATCCTCCCGATTGCAGCTCATAGCAATGTTCTGTGGTCACTTCTTCGGGGTCAGCATGGGTCGAGGCTCCAAAGGGAACCCTATACACATTGGGTTCGGTCCCACGGACGATTTTTACCGTTCCGTTCAAGGCGGTAGCTATCAGCAAGGGCGAAAATTGGGTTTGACCGAAATGGGGGTTTGAAAATACCTCGACTGTATCGAACCAGGGCCCCGCCAGAGCACCTTCCTTACCTCTCGGTCCTCTGCAACTTATAGGTTGGGCCAAGGGTTTTGGGCCAAAAAGATCATACATCTGGTTCCTAAGGTCGGTGGTAAAGTAATCATAGGGACAACTGGCATATCTGAAGGTCTCCACAGGATGAAAACGGTCATTGTTCAAAAAAGTTAGCGGCCGTTCACTGCGGTAAACCCCAAAATCAAAACTTTTGGCTTCGGCCGTGCCGGAGGTAGTACCTATCAACTCCCCGGCCGAAATCTGTAACAGTGTAGGTGCCTGTCCTTCAAACATACTTATTCCTTGATCCCTTGCTAAATCCTGTATTGCAGGGATGGGGTTCGTAATATGTCCAAAGCGGAGCACCACCTCACAGCTTGCCCGGAACATTAGTCCGAAATCGGCCCCATCATCCGTGACATTGATTAAATCCATATCTACAGGGGCATAAACGGGGACCTCGGTTACTTCGGGCTTGATGAACACATAGCTATGTGCTGAAAAATTATGAAAGGCCTGTATTTCACCTAGGGGTTCAATATGTGCAATACCTTCAAGGTCCGTGAACGAAGCGGTAAAACTTACGTTGGGATTAGAACCAGTTTCACAGCCCGACAAGGGTGGTGGTTCATTGCCATCATCGCTTCCGCATCCAGTAAAGATTATGGTAAATAGTAAGGCAATATATCTTGTTGGCTTCCTAATGATAAAATGAAAATCCATTGAGTTACTATTGAATACAACTAAGAGGATATGCCCCGATGTTTAAGCTACTCCAAAAACTTATATTTTCCAGGCACTTTCGATTCAAGTTAACGATTTTTTGATTTATTTCTTGGCTAATCGGGAAGGTTATAAAAAGATTTTACCGCCTCATAATTGGAATAATCCAACTTTCCAGACTGCGCACTTTCGGGAATCAGTACATATCGAAATTCATTGCCCCTTGATCCCAGGTACTGATCTTCGGTCAGGTCCACACCATTGGTACTTTCAAGGACTATGGCTATACCATTTAAAGTTACGGTACCATGACCAAATGAATAGGAATACCACGTATTGCTCCAACGGCCAGTGCCCGGCATAGCATAAACACCATTGGTGCCGCTTTGGCCAAGATATACCTGAACCACGGTTTTGTTTCTTAACTCAATATCGTCAAGTTCGGGAACTGGAATATTCATCTCTTTCAACCTAGGAAGGTTTATACTGTTCCAATCGGCATCTATCCAATCGGAATAGATTACATTGGCATTTCCATCCTGGCCATCTGTACCGTCCTGACCATCTGCTCCAACTGGCCCCTGTTCGCCCTGTGGTCCTTGCAGCCCTTGCTCCCCTTGTAGTCCTGGGGGTCCAATGGCTCCATCCTCTCCGTCTTCCACGCTGCAGGATAAAAACAGGGTTGAACATACAACTGCACCAAAAATTTTATTTAAACTTAAGTTCTTCATTTTGTTTTGCTTTTATGGTTTCAAGCCTAAATAATCAACAACCTCTTGATAGCTCATTTTAGAAAAGTCCTTAACGGTCTTTTTATCCGAGGTGGATGCAGGCTCAATGATCATATACCGAAATTGGGTCTCGGGCCCAAGATATTCTTCATTGGCCACCGCGCGACCGAATGCCTCGATTTGGATAAATATACCATTGCCCGAAATTCTATTTTGTATAGCCAGCTCGGCTGCACCATTTATATCGAGTTGGAATAAGGGCAGTAAATCTATTGAGGTAAATGTTGGGCTCGTTTGATATCTGCGATATACCAAGATCACATCGTTTTCAATTTGGAACTCGGAAAGTATTAGGTCGGGGATTCTTTGGAATTTGAAATTGGACAAATCCGTGTCCCAAGTATTGATTTCAAACCATCCTGATGAAATTACAGTGGAGTTGGCATCCTGTCCATCTGTACCTGCTGGACCTTGTTCGCCCTGTGGACCAGTTGTCCCTTGTTCTCCCTGTGGACCCTCAGGGCCTGCTGGGCCAACAGCGCCATCTTCTGCCGAGCATGAAACGAGTAGGGTCAAAAACATAACGGCAACCATGATTAAAATGTGAGATTGAGTCTTCATAATTTTTCAGTATTAGTATTAAGACATTCAGTTGGTGGGAACTTTGCTTTGTATTGATACGCCCACAGTTTGGACATTTCTTAGATAACTAAAATTAAAAGGATTGGCGCAGTTACTATTTCCGATATGTAACAAAGACTTTTAGAAATGTAACATGGGCAAAAAAGTAGCTTTGTCCCCTGTCAATAGTCTCAATGAAGCTAAAATCAAAAAGCCATCAACTAGCGTTGATGGCTTTTTTTGTAACGGGGACTAGACTCGAACTAGTAACCTTAGGATTATGAGTTCCAGAAAATCCCTTATTTTTCCGCTTTTCGGATATATTTTGGCAAAAATCGTGTACTGTTAATTTGATTAAATCAAAAGTTCAAAAAAACGATAAATGTCAATGAGATCAGAGAAAGAAATTAAGCTAGAACCCACAACTGAAGTCCAAGCAAATTGATAGCAAATAACTTTAAGATGGGGTTGGTTGAGAATATTAAAACTTCACTGAGATTAGCTGATTTTGATTTTTCTCCGAAGCCTCAAATACAACTAATCAAGAGACTATAACCATAAGACCGTGCTCATTGGATTTGTTTCATCTTCGCCAAGACTTTACAGCGTGCAAATAGGCGCTGGATTCAGAATAACCTAAAATATGGGCAACGTCCATGGTTTTCAAATGTTTTTCATTTAGTAAGTAGTTGGAAAGTTCTTTTTTAATTGCATTGGCGATAGTTCTAAATGACCTGCCCTCACTCATTAATTTTCGTTGAATTGTTCTTTTACTGTAGGGAAATTGCTTTTGGACCTGTTCAAAATTGGGAATCTCGGGCGCGCACATATTTAGTGTCATTTTCCAAATTTGACTAGAAAATTCTTTAGAGTCATATTGGCTTTCGCTGAGCATTGCGATATACTTTGGTAGCAAAAGCTCTATTTCCTTAATCTTGTTTTGGTTTATTTCAGCATTTATAACGTCAATCGGTAGTACAAGCTGATATTCCTGATGCTTTGTTACGGTAGTTTCAAGAGCATTGTTGTATGGCTTATCATTGCTGTACGGTAGCACTATTTTTGGATTGAAAACTGGGGGAAGCATTAGTTTTAATTCCCTGTAAACTATGCCCGTGACCATATCTAAAATATGTCTTTTGAGCATGGCGTTCTCAATAGAACTATACAGGTGTAAACTATAGCTATTTGAGTCTTGTGACGGTTTGACTGAGACTATGGGAAACTTTGAATCCAGAAAATTTTGCAGAATTAGCACACCTTGTTCTATACTGGAAGTATGTAAAGAAATTTCCTTTACCAACCCTAGGGCACCCATATTTTGGTAAGTGCCAAAGTACAGACCTGTGTAGTCATTTTCGGTTTTCTGGATTATTCTGGCGAATACATCCAAATACCCTTCTGCGCTCACCATTTCATCTAGATTGTCAATATCGATATCATGATGAGTGAGGACATCTTTCAAAACAGAAGATTCTACTTGTTGATAGGCGGCATAATCCAACAAGTTTATTAAGTAAGGAGCATATACCTGCATAGTACAAATATCTAAAAATGGCGTAAAATATCAATAAGTTGTTTTCCTGAATCAAGATTTTTGTTCTGGAACAATTAAACCATTTTATAATGAATACACTACAACAGTATTTGACCACCAATGCAATATTTTCAACATTAACAGGGGCACTCGTTTTATTATTCACCGACAAAACCGAAGAAATATTTGGTGTAGCACCAAGTAACTTTTTCTTAGTGCTAGGTGTATTACTAATGCTCTTCACCATAACGTTATTGATTGAGATAGTTAAACAACGAGCATTGGCTGTACTATGGATTATAGTCCAAGATATGCTATGGGTCTTGGCCAGTGCGGTCTTGTTGATTTTTAACCCGTTCAATGTGACCGTCGAGGGAAATTTAATAATCGCTTTGGTAGCAATTGTGGTTCTGTTGATTGGTATTGGGCAAGCAAAAGGATTAGCTCAAATAGACAATAAGAACAAAAAGGCTTTAAAGGTATTTCAATTCAGCAGAATTGTAAACGGTACCAAAGCTAAAGCCTGGGAGGTAATATCTGACGTTGGAAACTACCACAAAGTAGCACCAAACATTGACGGTTCAGAAATAATATCAGGTGAGAAGAAAGGGATGGTACGCACCTGTTCGCACGGTAAAGACAGTTGGCGAGAGACTTGTACCCTATGGGAAGATGAAAAGCAGTATTCATTTGTCGTAGATACCAGTCCAGCAGATTACCCATTTCCCTTAAAATCTTTGCAAGGCAATTGGCGTGTTGACGAGATTTCAGATAAGGAAACTGAAATCACGATGACATTTGAATTTGAATACAAAAAAGGAATTCAGAATATTTTGGTACATCCTTTAATGAAATATAAATTCACTAAAGTATGTAAGGAGCTTTTGGATAACTGGCAAGAAATGATTGAAGACTAAAAATTAGTTCGAGTCAGGAAAAATTCAGATGATAACATAAGCTTTGAAAATTTCATCTCTTAACGATTTACCACCTCATTAAACCATTTGTCAATTCATTGGTCAAAAGGGTTTGGGTAAATCATCCAATTAACTAAGAATTCATCAATTTTATACGAGTACACATTTAAAATCAAATCAAAAAACTACGCTATGCTATACACATTTGTAATTATTCACATTATCGCAGGAACTATTGCATTACTCTCTGGTGGAGGAGCCCTAATTTTTCGAAAGGGTGGTGCTTACCACGGAAAAACGGGTAATGTTTTTTACATTTCTATGCTGATTATGGGAGTCACTGCAGCAGGACTTGCTGTTTACGTATCTAAGCCACTTTCCGTGGTAGGTGGGGTTTTGTCTTGTTATCTCGTTGTAACATCAAGGGCTTCTGTTAGGCGCAAAAAGGGAAAAACTGGTGTTACCGAAATCGCTGCAATGCTTACGGCACTTATTATTTCAGTTTTCGCTTATTACACAGGACTGGAAGTATTGAGGAGTGAAACAGGAATTTACGAAGGTGCTAGTTCTACACCTGGTCCTTACTTTTTCTTCGGGTCAATTGCCCTACTGGGTGCTTTACTCGATGCAAAAATAATATGGTCAGGTGGTGTTTTCGGAAAACAGCGTATTGTGCGCCATCTCTGGCGTATGTGTTTTGCCCTTTTCATCGCAGCAGCCTCATTGTTCCTTGGGCAGCCGCAAGTATTTCCCAAAGTCATACAAGGTACTTTCATTCTTGCTTTACCAGTATTTCTTGTCATTGGAACGATGCTTTTTTGGCTGATTCGTGTTCACTTTACAAAAAGGTTTAAATCATCATGAAATGATGAGGTTAAGAATTTTTTTTAGAGCATGACCTAATTCAAAACAACTAAAATCTAAGGAAGTTTAATCTCAAAACATATGGCGATTAGAGTGCTTAAAAAATGAGAAGATGTATTGTCCAAAATATATGTTTGGCGTAAAATATCAATTTCAAAAAAGAACTTCTTACTAGATTCCTCAATTATTTTAAATATAAGCTTATGAATATCATTTTAAACACAAGAACCAAACTGATTTTGACAGCTACTGCCACTTTGTTTATGTTGGGAATGCTTTTACTAGAACACTCAAAGGGGGGCGTTAATTCGTATCATCCATTAGGTAATAAAGACTTACCTAAAATATCAAATTGGTTGTCGCTTTTGATGATTCCAGTATTTAGTTGGCTCACACTTTCAAGTTTGCAAAAACGTAATAGAAGCGAAAATAATAAGCAAAAGCCAATCTCAAAATCACAATTCTATAGTTTCATGGGTGCTGTTTTGTTTGGTATTCTAACAACCATTGCATTTTACGGCCAGCTGGGAATAAACAGCTATCTTTTGGTACTTACATTTGTTTTAGCATTGTTTATTCCTATCTACAGAGCCGAATACTATTTGGGATATGTCTTGGGAATGATTTATGGTTTTGGCGGAGTACTGCCAATACTATTTGGTGGTGTTTCCATTATTATTTACCTAATTGAATATAAGCTCATTCGAAGGGGTCTTCTTTTTGTTTTTAATAAATTGAAGTCTTGAAATGATAATAGGAAACTCGGATTAAGTCATTGGTCCATACGACCATTGGCTACAAAATAACACAACATGGACAAAAGATCTATAATCGACAGTTTAATCCAAAGACATGAGGAATTTGGACAATATCTAGCCTCGCTCTCTAAAGAAGATTTTGAAATAAATAGAAAAGAGAAGTGGAGTGCTGGACAAGATCTTGATCATATTCTCAAAAGCATTAAGCCGTTATCAGAAATACTCTCGAACAAAGAATTTATAGCAGCTAAGTTTGGAAAAGGTAATGGGACTTCGAGTGACTATGAGAATTTAGTGAGGCGTTATAAAGGTAAACTTACCGAAGGTGGAACTGCTTTTGGGAATTTTATACCCGAGAAGATAAACTGGAGTAAAAAAGCTGATTTACTTCAGCTGTTGCATCAGCGTATTGAAAAAATCACTGAATCTCTTCGTGGGTATACCGAAGAGGAATTAGATGAACTTTTGCTGCCCCATCCTTTATTAGGTGCTTTGACAGTTAGAGAAATGTTGTATTTTACAAATTATCATGTTGTGCATCACCAGAGTAACATTATTAGGAATTTAAAATCCGTAGATAACACGATGTAAAAATACATTGAAAACACATTTTACACTAAATGCAATATAAGGAACTGGAGGTATGAACAAGGAAAATAAACTTCTTGCCATCAAGCTAATTCATACACTTATTTGGACAATTTTCGTTGCTGTAATCTTTTACATCGTGTACTCAGGGGTTACCGACAGATTAACCACCTATACCTGGATTGGCATTGGTTTAATATTTGGGGAAGGGTTGGTTCTCCTACTTTTCAAAATGTCCTGCCCTCTTAGCGTTGTGGCACGTGACTACTCGAGTTCCCAAAAAGATAACTTTGACATTTTCTTACCCAATTGGTTGGCCAAGAATAACAAACTAATATTTACCACTATTTTTATGGTAGGACTATTCCTTGTATTATATAGGACGCTAACGTAACGGTTTTGAGAAACAAAGTGCAAAACATGTTTAAGGAATTGGTCCAAAAGTTCAAGTAAACGATTAGAACAGAGTTTGAATATCGTAAATCCAGAATTGGAAATCCATACTATTAAACAGTATTAACGAGATTGCCATGAAACCAATCTCGATATGATAGATTCCAAGATTTCAGAAAAGCCCAAGACCCTTGCTAGAATCCAATCCAAATCCCAAGAAATTGGATTTTCCATGCCTTCCGATGAATTGGTCGGCTCACTTCTGAGAACACTCGTTGCATCCAAACCGAATGGGAACTTTCTCGAATTGGGTACTGGGATTGGCCAATCATTGTCATGGATGGTGGATGGAATGTGCAAGAATTCCCTTGTTACATCCATTGATAATGACCCAGAGCTGATTAAGATAACCAAAAGCTTTTTCAAGGGACATTCGGATGTTTCGATTATCTGTGCGGATGGGAGCAAATGGATCAAAAATTATAAGGGAGGGAGGTTCGATTTGATTTTTGCAGATGCATGGCCAGGAAAGTACAGTGAGTTAGATGAAACCCTAAGCCTTGTAAAACCAGGTGGGTTTTATGTGATTGACGATATGGTTAGGCAACCTAATTGGCCAGAGGGCCATCGTGAGATTGCCAGCAGTTTAATTATTAAATTAGAGGCTAGGAAAGATTTTGTTTTGACCAAAATGAATTGGTCGACAGGAATTATTGTTATGACAAAGAAAGCGCACTTTTAGAAGTTCAAATAAACGATGTTCGAAAGATTGGTGCAATCCCAAACAATCGGGTTTATCAAAGGACTTGTACCTTTTACAAAACACATAACCCTTTCATTATGAAGAACCTTGCTCTCATCTTTGTAATCTTGCTTAGCATTCCATTGTTCACTTATGGCCAATGGCGAGTGACTGGCTGCGAGGAATTGGGTCTTGATCCGATAGAACCCGGAACAGGACTTCGCTTGCTCCAAACCTATCTGGAGGGTAATGGGGATGGAATTGGAGGCTTTGGATGCTGGGTCCACCATCATCCCAATGGAAAGGACTACATTATAACCCCCAAAAGTTGGGGAAGGGAACCAATCATTGCCAAGAAAGGATTGATACAGGATGCAATGGACGCCCTTAACACGGCTAGGAACACTTATACGGAATATGGAAAACTGGATAGCCATTTGTACTACATTTTGGATGATATCAACCGCACTACAAGGGAAGAAGACAGAATTTCGCGGGAACATGGAAACGCTTTCTGGCTTATTAGGGATGCCTGTTGGATGCGAAGTGGGGTACCCACCAACCGAATGCTGAACCGCAATCAACGCAAACAGATCTTCGCCCATGAGGTGGGACATTGCTTCATCATGGAAAATGTGCCCAATTTAAGGGTACATGAAGATTTGAATGACTGGTTTGATGAGAGCGTTGCGGAACTTTTGAGTTCAGAAGCCTTTCCCCTTACCAATTTGGAACACTCCCGATCCAGACGCTATGATCTGGATGGTATGGAATTCACTCAGGACTACAGGGCATATGTCTTTTGGTATTATCTGTTAAGGACAAAGGGCAGCGGAGAGCTTGTTCGATTAATGAACGAATTGGCATCCCTCCCAACCAGGGAAACCAGATTGGCTTTTATGCGAGAAAAGCAGTACGACAAGGATTTTCATTATTTCTTGCATGATTTCCACCAAGGGAATTTGAAAGACTCTGGGGATGGCACCCCAATCCCAAGGGAAGGGGAAATAGAGATTATGGATGACACTCCAATTGAACTATTGCCCGTTGCTCCGATCACATTGGATCCTGTCAGGCCCGGGCGCCTGACTGTTGTGGAAATAGTTCTTCCCGCCAACTACGACCTTAACCTACCAGCGCCCAATGGTGCGGGAGAATCATTTTTTCTGTCGTTACTGGCCGGGGACAAAATTATCAAAGGTTGGAAAGACGAAGAAAGTATAAAGGGTGATTGTAATTCGGAAACCAAAATAAAGGTATTGATGAGTCATCTGAATGAAGATGCAATAACCGTGAAAATGTCCTATGAGTTGGAAGAAAAAGAGGGGTGTTGTGGCCAAAATATGACCATTGCCGAAAATCCTACTGAAGAAGAGCTCGACGGTCTTTTTTCATTCGATCATTATATAGAATCCCAAGTGTCTTATGTCCAGAATGGGCATTACCAATCCAGCCCCATGAATTACTACGTGAACTCAAAAGACGGGTCAATGCTGTTTACCGAGTCTTGGATATTGGAAAATTTTGGCGGCTCTGACAATGGAAACTTTAGTGTGGACGCAGTGATTTGGCTTCCTAACCGTCAGTTGGTGGGCTATGTCCAAGACGAAAATTTCAATCAGAAACGCGCCATTACCATAGATATTGACCAAATGAAGGGAGATGTCCTTTCAGAGCAGGACATATGGTTCAAAGAATTTTTGGATAAGGCCATAACCAGTGGAATGAGCCCGGCCCCACTGCCTTCGGAAAGTCCTTGGACAAACAATTCCACTGGTTATGCCTTTAAGCGTTCAGACCCAATGGACAAAACAAAGAACATAAAGTACAGTGGTTATATTTCAAATGGAACGGCAAATGTATCCAGCCCAACGGCATCCTTTGGTTTTATGGTAGGCTACATTCGTGACCATCAGGGCAAAAACAAAAAATTGGTGTACGCTAAAACGGAAATGCAAAACGGCGATATGCTTGAAGCTCATCTCAGGAATATCGAAAGGAAGTGTTTTTCCTTTGATGGAGCAGGTTATAAAAAATTGAGTTTAGGTGGATTTGCCGGAGGCGCATCAAATAGAACCCCACAGCAGGACGAGGACCGTTTGGCTGCCCATGATGCTTATGATAAGGAGATGAAGGAATTAAAGGAACAGCTCAGAAATTGTAGAAATGAGACTTGTGCAACGGAAATTGGCAAGAAGATATTGGCGCTTGAACAACAGAGGCGCGATGATATTTATAATCGTGATCCCAATTCAACAGATAGCGGAACTGCTGGCACGGATATGCAGAACAGCATGAAAGCAATTCAGGACCGTATCACCATATTGAGCAAACAATTAATGGATCAGGCAAGGCGCTGCAGCAAACTACAGCAAGAAAATTATCGTTGTGATGGCTGTAAGAAAGCAGCTTTGAAAGCATGTCAGAAAAAATCAAAAAGCCTAGGTGAAGAAATGGAGAAACTTGCCTGCCAGATGGCAAAACTCCAGGGTTTTGGCGATATGATGAAAGAATGTCAATAGCTAATGTATTTTAATTGCGGGACACTACTACAATCCAACGCCATGTTAGCATAAAGACAGTCGAAATCCAAAGTTAAACTATAACATTCCTGTTATTATTAATTGCCCGATACTGTTAAGTACAATAAAACGATATTCGCGGTTCAAAAGCTATTCCGATTTTTGAATGGTGCAACCAAGGTAAGCTGGGCCATTTTGATTAACCTAGAGGTTTTGCCTTTTTCCTCGTAGGTACTTTTAAGTAAATAATTCTCCTTTTCTATTTTATCCAAGATGGACTCAAATCGAGCACAATACCAAAGTCCGACTGTTTTACATCGAAGTATGTCCAGAGTTTCCAGATAATGCTTTCCCTTCATAAAATATTCTCGTGCTTTGGCTGTTCGTTCGCGTACCCAAGCCCTAAAAGCAGCACTATCTATTTGGGATAAGTCAATACCGTAAAGTTCAATATATTCTTTTGGTACATTGATAAATCCATTTTGCAAATCTTCGACCGTATCTCGTAATAAATGAACAATATGTGCCGCTTTAGCTGCAAAATATTGGTTTTCAGCAATCGGATATTGGTGATTATTTCCAATAAAATATTGAAGGCCGTCGGTGGTTGACTTTGCCACACAATTTGTATACCATTCCAACTGTTTTTCAGTAATGATTTGCCATTTACGATAAGCGTCGAATTCTACAATGGCAAACATATTTCTGATAAAAGATTGAAGTTTACTGTTAACTTTTTGGTCGTGTTCAATAAGGACGGCCATAATCTCTTCGTAGCTGTTGAGTGAATTGGGTCTTTTCTTTTGATAAAGAACATCTATTAGTTCTTTTTGTCTCTTTATGAATGAAATTCGTTCCTTTTGTGATTCAAGGGATTCATCAATCATATCATCCATCCAGCGGAAATAAGCATAGGCTCTGAAAAAATCATCTACAAGATTTCTATCTACCATGTATCGAGCCGTGTAGTACGTTTGCTTACTGGCTTTCTTGGTAATCGATTTGGCCAACTTTGCTGTTTGATCCATACGAGTGTATTGCATGAGTTAAGTATCTTCGATGTTACGATTTCTTGCATATTGAGCTGAAAGCAATATAGTGGAAAGTCTTGTACTTCAACAAAGAGTTGAGATATAAATATTCAAATAAAGGATTGCCAATAGTATTGGTATTATTCGGTTTGAAAAGCATAACGATGTGCCAGAAATTTTATTCACCAAGATTTTTTTTCATTTGATCAAGTTTTAATGAAAGTAAATAATGAAATAAGCTTTTGGACTCTACTTCTTGGAATTATTACTTCTTCATTACCCTTAATTAGTTTAATACAGAACCATGCCGATATTTCGCTGATTTACATTTTCAATCAATTAATAGAGGATTATAGAAATGCAATTGCTTTATTAACTGATAAGTTGCTATTCTGGACAGATTTTAGGCCAGGCAGAGATTATCTTGACAAGGTGACTTTATGGATTATTGTTTCATTTATTCTTTTACGCAGTGGGTACTCTCTAGCTCTAGAAAAACCGAAAGATAAATACGAGACCGGTCTATGGACCCTAATAATAGGCAGAATTATGATGACTATCGCATCGTTTGCACTTTTACCATTGCTCACTGAAATCCCTATGATTTTAGTAATGTCCATTATTTTTATAGTGAATCGAAAAAGTCCGCAAAAGAGAATTTCTTTTACAAATTGGATTGTATGTAGTTTTGGAAACAGCCCTAGGAATTTTAGATGAATCATTTTAATATAATTGCCAGTCTAATTCTAATTAGCCTTACGGCATTGTCTTTTTGGTTGCCTTATAAATCAGGTATGAAAGCAATTGGTGTAGTTGCTAGTTGCTTTTTTGGATTTATTCTAGCATGGACGTTGCTGGCTGAATTGGAATTTCTTGTCATTTTTATTTGGCCTGTACTCCTGGCTCTACAGTTGATTTTTCTGAGCTATTGGACATTTCGCGTTTTCAACAGTAAAAAAGTTGGTGTAGTAGTATCTGGTTTGTTATCCTTTGGGTTCATATTGATAGCGATGTCTCCCTGGATAAGTGATTGGACATTCAATAAAAAAGACACAAAAAAATTATTGTCAGAGCAAAATATTATCTTAAAAGAAAATTTTACGATTATCAAAAATGAAAGTGGTGGTTTCAGAGATTATTACCAAATTTTTAAAGTTGAAATCTCGGAAAAGGACAAGTTGCGAATAATTAACCAGATTGAATCTATGGATAATTATCAAGAGGAAACAAACAATCGATTTTATCTCCCTGAACTTTCTGAAAATCGTTATAAAGGAGATACACTTCATGCAAATTATCAAACTGATAGAGAATATAAAAACGCTATGTATTATCCAAATGGAGAAGGGTATACACCTACTTATAGGGTTGTAAGTATATCAAAAGACAAGAACGAATTGACGTTTGAAGAAATATTGGACTAGACCTGTAACGTAAAACAATCGCTTTCAAAACAAATAGAGTTCAATAAAACGATTCTAAAGAATTAGTTTATGAAAAGACGAAGTTTTTTGAAGACAAATAGCATGCTGCTTACTGCACTTCCGCTAATGAGTTTCGATGAGTTTTTATTACTGAAAATTATGGAAGAAAGTATTTATGAATTTAAGATAGGAAGGTTTCAATGCACCATCTTCCGGGATTTGATGTTCAAGTACCAAGCCAGAGATTATTTTATAAACGCGGACCCTGGAGAAGTCCAATCAGCTCTAAAACGATTTGGCATCACGACCGAAATCATACCCTCACCATACATCTCTTTACTGATTCAGGATGGTAACAGGACAATTTTAGTAGATTCTGGAATTGGTTTTTCGGACAAACCAATTGTTTTTAAAGGAAATGAATTTATACTAAAAGGACAATTGGGAAATCTACTTGAGAGAAAAGGGATTAGAAATGAGAAAATAACTGATATCGTACTTACCCACTTTCATCCAGATCACATTGGAGGTGTATTTTCCGATATTGGTCAATTGAATTATCCCAATGCCACTTTTCACATGAGCCAAGTTGAATGGGATTATTGGCATTCATCCAAATCATTATCTCAACCACCGCTTTTCAAGTTCTTTGTAGAAAATAATGTTACCCCCCTTAAGGAAAAAGACATCAATTTTATAGTACAAGACTATCAGGAAATAACCGAGGGCATCATTTCAGTTGATGCCCCAGGCCACACTCCCGGACAAATTGCCTTAATTTTTTCTGATAAAAATGATAATCTTCTTTACATTTCTGATGCTTTTTTACACCCATTACACATAGAGAATTTGGATTGGAGAACCAGCTTTGATTTAGACCACGAGCTAGCAAGGAAGAGTAGGATGAAACTTTTGGGAATGGCCACAGAAAAGGATATGCATATAAATGCATTTCATTTTGATTTCCCAGGTATGGGCAGGGTCATGAAAGAAAATGATAAGTGGAATTGGTTTCCTGGAAAATAAGGCCCTTCTTAAATTACATGAAAGTTCAAATAAACAATTCCTTTCATCCGTAATTCACGCATCAATTTGCAAGGTTCCCTGAAACACAAGCACTGATTGGTGAACAAGGAGAATCTGGGTCGATATTTTCATTTTAGGACATTTGGATTTTATCCCCTGAACAAATCATAATCAGTTTTTTTAATTCTGAACAAAGGAATGCATAAAAAAGGTACCTTTATGGGTATCTGTATTCTTAAAAAAATTTAAGCCGTGTTCTGTTTGGTTTACAAATCCCAATCAAATCCTCTATTTGGATACGACCAAATCAAGGAAATGCTTGAAAAGGCAAGGGAATTCAATAAAGAAAACGCGATAACTGGGTGCCTTTTGTATTACGAACGGACATTTTTGCAATATCTCGAGGGTAACCAAATCGATGTGCTGAAACTATTCGATAGGATAAATGCCGATGATAGGCATTCGGATGTGCGCATACTATGTCACAGCCATATCGATGAAAGAAAGTTCAAATCTTGGGATATGGCCTATGAGGATTTAATGGGAGAAAACGACCATCTACAATTTCTTAAACTATTGGTAAGTTCTTACACGGCCGAACCAATAGGAGCAATAGAGCCCAATCCCTCATCAATGCATTTCTGGAATGCCGCAAAAAGATTGTTGGAGGGTAAGGAGTCTCATAGGATTAAATGAAAAAACGCACGAAATTTTAATAACAGTATTTCGGTGAATTATCAATCTGTTTTCATTCTTCAAATTGTATCCCCAACAAGATAGTTCTGTAAATGATATGTCAACGAAAGGCGTAAAAAATTATCTGCAAGCAATATAAATATATGTGGATTGCAAGAACTCAGTTAAAACAAAGTTCAATAAAAGGATTCAATCGGTTTAATACTTACGAACCCTACTATGGTGAAAGAATCTTGTTCCCATTTCAATGAAGCTGCCTGATATCATCCATTGACAGTGTTTTGGGATCCAGAATTATGGATTCAAACCTCATCTCATGAATCAATCCTTCGGGAGTGGGCAAATAACCCAGTCGGTGCACGAAAGGAATCACCACCCCATTGACCTTCCTGAAATCATCGAATACCACAAATCCAGCAGCTTTTGGATCTACCACCCGCACCGTATATTGAACAATTTCCAAAAGCTTCGTCTCCTTGTTTATCCAGTAGAGATATTGATCAAACTCGCTATTGGCTTTAAGGGTTTTCCAAGTGCCATAGACTAAATGGCACCTCTTGTTTTGAAGCACAGTGTCTTTTACATATGAGGCTATGGGAACTTTCTGTGTCCAATATGGCAATTGTATGAAATATTCTTTCCCCACAAGTGCCGGAATCATGTTTGGATCATCTATTTCATCGATTTTTCCATTAATTATCTTATAGGGGATATTATCATCAATTCCCCAGATTTCTTCCTTAGAGGGACCATTGAGCAAACGTACTTTTGAAAACCCCAATCGAAAAGACAGAAAATCATGTTGCAATTCCTGTTTCAGGTATGGCCAGTTGTTGTAAGCTTGCAGCCGCTCTGGAGCAACCGACCAATCATCAACATATTTTGCAGATATGATGCTTGAACCGCCCTTGACCCATCCATGAGCTATCCGACATTGGTTTAAAAGCTCCCTGCCCCTCTGTTCTTTATCGGAGATTCCAGTAGGGATTCCATCGCCCAATTCCAAAATCTCTTTGGGCCTAATGTCAACCAAACCATCGGTGGACTGTGAGTAGGCATTCATAAAAACGCTTATTAGAAATAAGAAAAAAGTAATTCTTTTATTCACTAGCATCATCAAAATATCTTTCATCCTATTTTCTATAATTTTTGAACAAAACTTGCAGCCCCCTTGGCAATGCACGATTAAACGTCGTAACATGGGTTTCCCCGTAAAGCACCTCGCTCACAAAGTCAATGCCTTCTGGATTGGTCTTATTAAAATAGTTTGTGAACTCAACCCAGTTAAGAACCATTGCTCGAAATGGTTCTTCTGAACCAATCGCCGTATAAATCGAAATCGGGTTTTGATTTTCTTTAAACTCCATATTTTCGATTGTCGGCAACTGTCCATTGTACCACCAAAGAGAGGGACTTGAAATCAAGTAATTATCAAAACTGGCGGGATGCTTCATGACCACGTGGGTGACAAACAAACCACTTAGGGATAACCCAACCAGGGTTTCAGAATTCGTATCCACCCTGTAGTTTTCAGTTATACTTTGCTTGATGTCGTTTACCAAAAAATCCAGGAACTGATCGGCCCCACCCGATTCATCTATATCTTTCGTGCCTGTAACTTCAAAAATCTTCTGTGCAGGCCATTTAGTGGGAGTGAAGTCCCTGAACCTGTTGCCATGAATATTTTTGAAGTCTTCCGAATAGGATATGCCAACCAAAATCATCGGGGGAATCTCTCCTCCAAAGGCCATCAGTATTCGTGTATTATAGGCCAATCCGAAGGAAAGATCCCCATCCAAGAGGTACACAACAGGAAAGGCATCTTCCGATGTATGGTATTCCGGTGGCAGGCTTAAATATATTTCATACTCTTGGCCATACTTTGATTCCATCTGAATCAACTCCGTCAATGGTAGGGTCACCTCTCTATTTGACTGACCATTCACAATCTGTTGGAAGGGAAGACCTAATGTCAATAATATTACAACCAAGCACTTCATAAAACAGTAGTCTAGTTAATTGCTCTTAATGATTTACGATATTTAATGATGCCAATGGTCTGAAAAATTGCAAACAAGGCTACCAACAGGTTGGTTACAACAATCAATAGTTCTCCTCCCACGCTGAGTTCAGGTGCCACAATGGATAGATTATAGAATCCGAACAATACATACAAAACATCGAGAACGATAATTACCCAAACAAGAATGGTGGGTGTTTTCTTTCGATAGGCGGCAATCAAGACAACTGCTGCAAAAACGATTAGTTGAATTGAAAAGGTCATGGGCTGGCCATTGGCCATTTCATTAATGGCAACAACCGTGCTGCCCAATATCAGTGTAAGTATGGCCGTCACCAGTGAGAAAAATCCATTAGCCTTGAGAGCTGTCCTGAGTATGGTCAATCCTTCCATAATTTCCTGATTTAACAAAGACAAGATTAAACCAAATAAAAGAGCATATCGTATCCCTAGATTGAGAGTGACATATTTTGTCCGCGTTAACCGAACAATGAATGTGAAGACCTTAAATTTGTGTTCCTAATGGTTACTTTTTGGTATGCAGGGTTTGAATGACATAACATTTAACTTCTGGTCTGTACTTCTAATTTTTGGAGTCTTGCAGGGTGTTTTTCTGAGCCTGATTTTGATTGTGGAGCATTCGAAGAAGAGGTCTAAATATTTCTTGATCTCACTTGTTGTGATCGTCTCTTTGAATTTGCTGAATTATTTGGTAATCAATTCGAGTCTCTATGTAATAATTCCACATTTTGCTTATTTGGGCCTTCCTTTACTGTTTCTAATCGGGCCCCTGTTTCTATACTACGTAAAATCCATCTTAAGCCCGCAATTAAAACTTAAGCTTACGGACCTATTGCATACAGTCCCGTTCATATTGGCCGTTGTGTTCATGCTTCCTTTTTTTGCTCTACCAAGTGATGTGAAGATTGAACTGCTTCAAGCTCAAACGCAACCTGATGGCCAGGTTTTTGATTTGGGAACCCAAGTATTCAGCATAGCCCAAATTATACATAGCTTTATATATGTGGCCATTTCACTAAGTATACTTTACAAAAAACCTCGAGGGAACATCAGTAGGGAATTTACGAACAAACTGATATGGTTAAAAAGATTCGCTGTCGGATTTTCAGTGTTTTGGATGGTTGACTTTTTGGCTTTGTTGTGGTACGCAAAAGAAGGATTCATTGATATTAGGGTTTACTATCTTACCATGTTCTGTTGTGCCTTCGCCATAAATCTTCTGGTGGTTCTCGCCATTAGGAGCAATAAGGCCTTTAGGGAGGTGTTCCTGGATATTATCCAAGCAAAATACAAAAGCTCCAACCTTTTGGAATCTGAGTTGAAAAAGCACCTTTCGGACATCATTGCCTATATGGAAGATGAAAGGCCCTATTTACATAATGATTTGTCCCTGCCCAAACTTTCCAAAGATCTCAACAAACCTAAATATTTGATATCCCAGGTATTGAATGTTGAACTTGGAAAAAGTTTTTATGAGTTTTTAAACGAATATCGCTACAATGAGGTAAAATCTCGATTATCAAACCCCGAATACCACCATCTCACCATTCTGGCAATTGCCTATGATTCCGGTTTCAACAACAAGAATACGTTCAACAAAGTATTTAAAAAGCATGCGGGCATGACACCTTCGGAATATCTAAAAATGATTTCAGGGAAAAATGGTTGATTGAACAACTCGCTTCCGTTGATTCTTATTTGCCCGGTCATATTGATGCCGGAATTTGTACCACGCTTGTCACTCTAGATAGATGATGACGATTTCATCCAATCTTTAATATATTTTGAGCCTTAGAAATGGAAACCGAACAAAACCTTTTCAATGCAAATCAGGTTTCTGCTCGAAATTCAGGCTTCTTTAACTAAGGGATAAAATCACTAAAATGAAAAAAGCAATATTTTTAATTGGTTTGTCAATATGTCTATCCAAAATAGGATTTGGACAAAAAGGTAGTGCAGAACCTTTTGGGCAACTTGTAGATATCGGTGGGTACAACCTTCATTTCAATATTCTGGGTGATTCGGAGACTACCATTGTAATAGAAGGTGGCACGGGTTCTTGGACAATTCAATGGCTGGAATTACAGAGAAGGCTATCTGAAGAATTTAAAGTGGTCACCTATGATAGGGCAGGATACGGCTGGAGTGACTCGTCCCCATACTCAAGAACAGCATTCAATATGGTCGATGAGTTGAATACAGGATTGGAAAAGCTGGGAATAAGCTCGCCCTTCATACTTATTGGTCACTCCTACGGAGGAATGATCATAAGAGCATTTGCGAAAAAGTTCCCAGAAAAGGTAAAGGCACTTATTCTTGTCGATTCTGCTTCTGAATATCAGTTTGAACAGCTACCACCTATGATTTTCAGTATTTTGGAAGTAGGAAAGAAGCAATTCAAACAATCAGGTGCGATGGCCAGAGTGGGCCAGTTGAAATCACATCACATTCCCATTGATTCCACCTTGGATAAAAAATACTGGAGAGCATATCAATATAATACCGCCAAACCCTACTATTACGATGCCATGTACAACGAAATGGATCTGCTACCCATGACCTACGAACAAAGTGAAATCAAAACTCCGATTGATATTCCATTGTTGGTCATCTCGGCAGGTGACAGTTTTGAGGCTTTTGCCAAAGTGCCAAATCTACCCAAGAAAGAGAGCAACGAAGTTTGGAACATCTTGCAGAAAAAGCTTTTGGACATATCCACAAACAGTCTACATCATATCATCGAGAAAGGCAGCCATGATCTTTTGCTGACCTCTCCCACAGAACTTGAAAGGACAATTAAAAAATATATTTCAAGCTTGGATTGATCCTGTCCAACATTCATCATGAATTGAAAAGTATAACCCTAATCCAGACAAGGTGAAGAAACTTATAATACCGGTATGGGCAAAAGCAATTTTCTTCGGTTTCATTATTCTGGAGCTGGGCACAAAGCTTTGGTCGCTGATTGCAATTGCCAACTTTAGCACTTCGCCGAAAATACCTTGGTCTTTTCCCCTAATGGCAGTTGTTCTAGTGTTGCTTTGGAACTATTTGGACGGTAATTGGATGCCGAGATCAACCCAAGGAATACGTCACTTATGGATGCGGGCCAATTCATTGAAAATAAAACACCGGAAATGGGGTTGGATTTCGGCTGTACTGCTTGGATGCACCATTTTTTGCTTTGCAGTTTTGGGAATGAGAATCGTGGATGTGCCTTCCGGTCAGATAGTTCAAATTGAACACATAAGCAAATACCCCCCATGGACAATTATTTCCCTGATAACAATGACTTCCGTGACGGCAGGGGTAATCGAAGAGATTTCATTTAGAGGCTATATGCAAAAACCCATGGAATTGAAGTATGGTCCCAAAATAGCAATAACGGTCGTTGCCCTTTTCTTTACCATTCTACATTTACCAAATGCTACCATAACCCCAGGTCTCATACCCATTTTCTTTCTTGGTTCCATTGGTTGGGGCGTTTTGGCCTATCTGACAAATTCAATAATACCAGGTGTAGTTGTTCACGGTGCAGTTGATATTATTGGTTATTTTTCCATTTGGAAGAATCTGGAACTGGTGAAGGCTTTATCAACCAAGAGTGTATTGAAGACTGGGATGGACGCCCCATTTTTGATTCTTTTGCTTATAACCTTGATGTTCACTTTATTGACAGTATTTGGATTTAAAAAGTTGGACAGGCTCAACAGAAAGATAATTTAACATTTCTGCGATATGCTGGATCAAATGAGACTGAAGATAGAATATATAGTATAACACATTATGAAAAAAATAATCTTATTGTTTCTGCCAGTAGTTTTGAGCTGTACATTATCTAATCACCTTCAAGCGCAGCCCCGGGACGATTATGACCAAAAAACCGTTGAGCTTAATTCAACATCTTTTTATTATTATGAAACCAGTACGGATTCTAAGTACGTTGTTCTGTTGTTCCATGATTGGTTTGGGGTATCTGATCTTAGCTTTGAAATTGGAGATCTATTAAAAAAAAATGGATATAATGTTATTATAATGGATTTGTATAAAGGCAAATCCGCAACGACTAACCAAGAAGCCGGTACACTGATGAACTCCATCGATCAGGCAAATGTTTGGAACTATATTGATCAAGTCGTAACAATGGCATATGAATCATATGACAAAATAATTTTCTGGGGATTTAGTTTGGGAACCGTAGCAGCATCAAACACAGCGATCAAACATCATGATGTTGCAGATGGGTTAATTCTGTTTTACGGTAATGTGACCCAAGAAGAGTCTCAATTGGCTAAAATCACGTTCCCCACTTTGATGGTCATGGGAAGTGAAGACAATCCTGCCAGGGCAATTGATTTTTTCAACTCGGTCAACAAATTATCTGGTACGGCGACGCTGTTTATTTACCCACGGGCAAAACATGCGTTTGCCCAAAAATTATTCAATGATGGTGCTAATTATGACATAAAAGCAAAAGAGGCCAGCTTAAAAGTTGTTTCTACATTTTTGAGTCAAATAGAATGAACTGCGAATCGTCCCTAAAACTGGGATTCTGAAAAGCAATTTATAACAGACTACAATTTCTTAATCCACTAATTCAAATCACTTTGGAATTCTAATCTTGAAAGTGCAGCCTTCCCTAAAAATAGGACAATACAAAGTTTAGAAACATTAGCTTTAGGAAAGTTCAAAAAAACGATGACGAGATATGTTATTAATGGAAAGAAAATCCGTGATTGGAAGTCTTTCCATTTTGAATTTAAGTTTGTAATGAAGTTCCCAGATTATTATGGGGAAAACATGGATGCCTGGATAGATTGCATGGATGAACTTACTGAGGAACCAACATTGGTTTATGTCGAAAATGGAAAAGTAATGAAGGAAACTAATTCGGATTTGGTTGAGAGCTTATTAGAATGCACTGCTTTTGTAGATTTTAGGAAGTTAGAGGCTGGAAGCTTGGGTTCCGAGAAGTTGCATTTCATGTCAAAACCGTGTACGTTTTTCAAAAATAGGGAAACATAGGGCATAAAAAAACGGATTGCTGGTACACAATCCGTTGGCTTTCCGCCTTTCGGCCTTGTAGCGGGGACTGGACTCGAACCAGCGACCTTCGGGTTATGAGCCCGACGAGCTACCTACTGCTCTACCCCGCGATGTGGACGGCAAATATACGACTGTTTTTACATTATTTCCAAACAAATGCCAATATTCCTAAATCCCTTGGGGCTGGCATGTTTAAAATCCATAAATTCGGGTTTTTGCTCTATGAAAGCTATCAATGATTTCTTATCGGCCATGCTGCCTTATACTGAATGGGCGATGCTTTTACTTTTGATTGGAGGAGGATTGTACCTGGTGTTTCAATCTAGATTTTTGCCCTATCGGTATTTTGGCCATGCCATTGCCATTACCGCAGGAAAGTATGATGATAAAGATGCCAAAGGTGATGTTAGCCATTTGCAGGCCTTATCTGCAGCTGTTGCGGCCACTGTGGGTCTTGGCAATATTTCGGGTGTGGCCATTGCCATTTATATGGGCGGGCCAGGTGTTATTTTTTGGATTTGGATCACAGCATTGATAGGTATCTGCATCAAGTTCTATTCCTGTAGCTTGGCCATTATGTTTAGGGGCGAGGATTCGGAAGGAAAATTGCAGGGAGGCCCCATGTTTTACATTACTAAAGGAATGGGTGAGAAGGCCAAACCCTTGGCCATTTTCTTTTGTGTTGCTGGCTTGTTTGGTTTTTTGGGAGTTTTCACTGCCAATCAGTTTACGCAAACTTTCATGAATGTGGTAAAACCCAACGAGACCCTGGCTTTGCTAGGGGATTTTAATTGGAAATTGATTGTTGGGATCATTCTTGCTATAATCACTTCATTTGTCATTTTTGGCGGATTAAAGAAAATAGCGAAAGTGGCATCAGCCATTGTTCCTTTTATGGTACTGCTATATTTTGTGGCAGTTCTGGTGGTCATGTTCAATAATGCTGAACAAATAGGACCTTCATTAAAATTGATTATTACGGAGGCTTTCAATTTTAAAACCATGGTTGCTGGTGGATTTTGGGGATTGGTCATATTGGGCGTTCGAAGGGCCATGTTTTCCAATGAGGCAGGATTGGGTAGCGCACCCATGTACCACGGTCAGTCCAAAACAGACGAGCCTGTGCAAGAAGGATTGGTGGCCATGTTGGGCCCCTTTATCGACACTATTGTCGTATGCACGCTGACCGCTGTTGTGATTATATTGAGCGGTGCTTACTTGGAAGCTGAAAGTAATGGCATTTTAATGACCTTGATTGCTTTTAAAAAGTCTCTTTTTGGTTTTGGAGATATTTTGCTGATGATCATTGTATCGGCCTTTGCGTTGTCCACGTTGTTCACATATTCCTACTATGGGGTAAAATGTCTTTCATTTTTGACCAATGCCAAAATTGGAAAGTACTATAATTGGTATTTTGTGGCCACCATTGTGTTCGCCGCTGTGGCTTCCGTGGATTTGGTCATTAATTTGATTGACTTGGCCTACGCGCTTATGGTAATTCCGAATATGATTGCAGTGCTGTATTTATCCCCTAAAGTAAATACAGCTGCTAAGAGGTACTTTCAAAAAATGAAACAAGGTGGCGCATAAAGCAGGTTTTGTAAATATTATAGGAAATCCCAATGTGGGCAAATCCACGTTGATGAACGCCTTTGTGGGAGAGAAACTTTCCATTATCACTTCAAAGGCTCAGACCACCAGACATCGGATTTTGGGGATTGTCAATGGCGATGATTTTCAGGTAATACTTTCGGACACCCCAGGAATCATAAAACCCGCTTATGCTTTGCAGAGTTCCATGATGGATTTTGTAAAATCAGCCTTGGAAGATGCTGATGTTTTGTTATATATGGTGGAAATAGGGGAAAAAGCGCTCAAGGATGAGGATTTCTTCAAAAAAATAAAAAGCAGCAATATTCCCGTCCTCTTGCTTCTGAACAAAATAGATACATCGGACCAAAAAATGTTGGAAGAACAAGTTCAACATTGGCAAGAACTTTTGCCCAATGCAGAGATACATCCCATATCGGCCTTGGAGAATTTTAATGTGAAGGAGGTCTTTGAACGTATTTTAAAACTTTTGCCCGAAGGACCTCCCTATTTTCCCAAAGACCAGCTTACCGATAAGCCGGAACGTTTTTTTGTAAATGAGACCATACGGGAAAAAATCTTACTGAACTATAAAAAGGAGATTCCCTATGCGGTTGAAGTGGAAACGGAAGAGTTTGTGGAGGACGAAGATATTATCCGAATTCGGTCCGTAATCATGGTAGAACGTGATACCCAAAAGGGAATTATCATTGGCCATAAAGGAGGGGCTTTAAAAAAGGTTGGCGTGGCAGCCCGAAAGGATTTGGAAAAGTTCTTTGCCAAACAAGTGCATATCGAACTATATGTTAAGGTAAACAAGAACTGGCGAAGCGATGCACGGCAACTGAGACGATTTGGCTATAACAACAAATAAGTTATTGCATGGGAAGGTTACCGATCAATCCCCTAAAAAAGTTTTTGAGTTGGTCCATTTGCGGTTTTCCCTTTGATTTTCCCAAACGGCCAAACGCATAAAGTGCAAACCATAGTACCACCAAAAAGAACATCCCCACCATCCAAAAGGTAATATCATGTCCCAATGAATAATTGGAGTAGGCAAAAATACCAAGGATCACAAAAAGGGTTCCCACACCAAAATGAAGGAACATAAAAAAGGTCCAAAGTGTTGGGTTGGGTCCAAAAACCCCATGAATTTTACTCATTCCTTTCTCATACGAGGTGAGCTCCAAATGAAGCTGGGGTGTCCAAAATGTAATTTCCGACTTTCTAAATTTGATGTAAATGTGCTCATCCAGTCTTTTTACCACAAATTTGTCCGTCTTCACTGAATCAAAAACTGCTTCTAATTCTTTCAGGTCAGTTCGTAAAGCGACCTGAAAACGGGGTCGCAGGACAATTTCATTGGTAAAGTCACTCATAACAGATTGAAAATGATAAAAAAAGGTATCACTTTTTCTTTATAAATAAGTGGTATTTTTGCCAAAATTTAAGGAGGATGGGAGCTATTGTAGCCATTGTAGGGAGACCCAATGTAGGGAAATCCACTTTTTTCAATCGACTGATTCAGCGTCGCGAGGCCATTGTAGATGCCGTAAGCGGCGTCACACGAGATCGCCATTATGGAAAAAGTGACTGGAACGGAAAGGAGTTTTCCTTGATTGATACAGGAGGCTATGTGCTGGGAAGTGACGACATTTTTGAAAAAGAAATTGATAAGCAAGTAGAACTTGCCATTGATGAGGCCGATGCCATTATTTTTATGGTCGATGTGGAAGCTGGCGTTACCGGCATGGATGAAGATGTGGCCAAATTGCTTCGCAAGGTCGATAAACCCGTTTTTTTGGCCGTAAACAAAGTGGACAATGCCCAACGCATGGCAGACGCAGTGGAATTCTACGCATTGGGATTGGGGGAATACTATACCTTATCCAGCATTAATGGTAGCGGTACGGGAGAGTTGTTGGATGCTCTGGTCAAGGTGCTTCCAGACAAGCACGAAGAAGAAAGTGAGCTGCCCAGGTTTGCGGTGGTAGGTAGGCCCAATGCCGGAAAATCGTCCTTTATCAATGCCTTGATAGGCGAGGAACGCTATATTGTTACCGATATTGCAGGAACCACTAGGGACAGTATTGACACAAAATATAATCGCTTTGGTTTTGAGTTCAATTTGGTGGATACAGCAGGTATCCGTCGAAAATCCAAAGTAAAGGAAGACCTGGAATTCTACTCTGTGATGCGTTCCATTAGGGCTATTGAACATTGCGACGTGTGTATTTTAATGTTGGATGCCGCACGTGGATTTGACGGGCAGGTACAAAATATTTTCTGGTTGGCCCACCGGAACAATAAGGGCATAGTTATCTTGGTCAACAAATGGGATTTGGTGGAAAAGGAAACCAATTCCGTAAAAGAATACACGACCAAAATCAAGGAGATTATATCACCTTTTGATGATGTACCCATTCTTTTTGTTTCGGTGCTCAACAAACAGCGGATTTTCAAAGCGATTGAAACAGCAGTTGAGGTGTTCAAGAATCGTTCAAAAAGGATACCCACGCGAAAATTGAACGATGTGATGTTGCCCATCATTGAAAAGACACCTCCTCCGGCCTATAAGGGCAAATACGTAAAGATCAAATTTTGCACCCAATTGCCGACACCTTATCCCCAATTTGCTTTTTTCTGTAATTTGCCACAATACATTCGGGATCCATACAAGCGCTTTCTGGAGAATAAGCTCAGAGACCATTTTGATTTTACCGGAGTGCCTATAACGGTTTTTATGCGGAAGAAATAGGCTTAATTTTCCGAAGCCATTCGAATTTGCACCATTTGCTGAATACGATTCCCTTTTTCGTCAACGGCTGTTAATGTATAGTCACTTGGGCTTATGTTGATTACAAGCTCATGAAAGTTTTTGGTTCTTCCTACATAGGTTTCATCCAAATACCAATAAACTGTTGCTTCGCTTTGTTGATGGGCCAATTTGAATACAACATCTTGGGTTTTGTAACCTAAATCTTTCGGGAGTAATATTGCTTCGTTTTTCTTCGGATAAATAAATTCCATAAGTTGTGCTTCCAAATTGGAACATCCCCGTAAAAGAGGAGGCAGGGTTTTATAATTGGGATTGGAACTGGCATGATAGTACTCCATGATGGCAGGGAGCACAAACCAATTTTTCGCAACCATGTTTTCCAATGGATAACACTCCGAGTTTACCCTAAAATGTTCCGAAGCATCTAGAAATACCTGTTGATGATAGACACAGGGCCCGGCCCTTGTTCCGTGGGTAGGCACCAGTACATTTTTGGTTTCATCACAAAAGACCGAAGCACGGAATCCACTTTGGGCGCACATTTCCAGCTCGGTCAGGTCATCGAAAGGTTCTTGGAACCATCCGCTCTCTGGCAACGCATCCAATACATCAAAAAGTAAGGGTGCTGCGGCAGTTATTCCGGTCAAACCGGGCCTGCCTTCCCCATCGGCATTGCCTGCCCAAACCCCAATGGCATATTTTGGGGTTACACCAACGGCCCAAGCATCCTTAAACCCAAAACTGGTGCCTGTTTTCCAGGCTATGGGTTGGGAAGAATCAAAAAAATGCCAATTTTCTTCTCCTTCAGGACGATTTACTTCATATAGGGATTGAAATGTACTGTAAATGGATCCGGCTCCTAAAATAGGAGGCTCAAACAGTTCTTGCTCCAAGTTTGCCTCTTTGTTTGCCAAATACTGGGGCTCCACAAACTCGTTTTGAAAGTAGGTGCTGGAATTGGCCAAAAAATGGTTCAACGTGGAGGCCATGGAGGCATAGGTTTTTGTCACTTCCCAAAGTGAACTTTCTGCACCACCCAATATCAGGGAAAGCCCATAATGGGAAGCTGGTTTGTCTAACGAATTCAAGTTCATTTTATCGAGTTTGTTATAGAATTTTTGAAGCCCATATTGTCTTAATAAACGTATTGCTGGAACATTTAAAGAACGGGACAGCGCCCTGCTGGCGGGGACGGCACCTATATGTTTTTTATCGAAATTTTGAGGACGATATCCATTGATGAGGGTGGGAACATCGGCTACCAAACTATGGGGCAGTAGTTGGCCTTCATCCAATAAGGAAGCAAATAGAATAGGTTTTAGTGTGCTGCCTGTGCTTCTTTTTTTTGTAATGATATCCACATAGTTAGCATGTTCTTTTTCAGTAGGGGAATTCCCTACATAACCCAATACCTTTCGTGTTTCAACATCAAGAACCAAAATGGCCAAATTATGGATTTCGTTGGTCTTTAGCCGCTGATAATGTCTTTCCGCTAAAAGATTGAGCCGTTTTTGTAAGGGTAGGCTAACGGAGGTGGTGACACGTTCACCGGGATGTTCTTTTCGTATGCGTTCTGTGAGATGGGGAGTTACATTGGGCAATGGAAAAGGTTTTTTCGGAAGAGGTTCTGCTAGAGCTAGGTTGTAGGTGGTTGAATCTATGATTTTTTTGTCCATTAATTTTTTTAGCAGCCGATTGCGCTTGTCCAAGAACTGTTCCTCATTGCGACCAGGAAAAATTAAAGATGGCGCATTGGGCAAAACCGCCAATGCGGCAGATTGCCCCCAACTTAACTCATATGGTGAAATGCCGAAGTAACGCCACGCAGCTGTTTCCAATCCAACCACATTGCCTCCGTACGGTGTATGTGAAGCGTACAGCTTAAATATCTCTTTCTTGGAATACCGAAATTCCAGTCGGGTGGCCATAAATAGTTCAACACATTTTTCCCAATAGGTGCGCCCCCTGTTTTTACGACTCAAGCGAATTACCTGTTGGGTTATGGTGCTTCCCCCCCTGCGGGTGTCACTGGTTAGGTTATGACCAATGGCCTTGAGGATGGAAATTGGATTGAATCCTGGGTGTTTGTAAAAATATTCATCCTCAAATAGCAATACACTTTGTTTGAACCGTTCGGGAATAGAGTCCATCTTTGGAAATCGCCATTGCCCATCAGTTGCAATACGAGCACCCATTAGAGTACCGTTAGAACTATTGACCACGGTCGAAGTTGGCTTGTCAAATAGATTGATAGGCAAGCAGAACCACCATAAAATAAAAATGATGCCCAAAAAGCTTATCTTGATTTTATGTTTTGCGCTAATTCGTAGTACTAGCGATAAAAAATCTTTCATCTACGTTACATCATTGAACCACTTTGATCCATTTTCCCCTATTACGGGCCTGATAGTTATTGTTGTACATAGCTTCCACCTGGGCTCCAGGCAAATAATAATCCCCCAAGAAAGAGGCATTCAATGTAATGGTAAAGGTTTTGGACTTTCGGGCACCTAAATCAAAATACAAATGGGTTCGGTCATCTCTTGTGTCTATGTAGTCCGCCGTGGCATTATTTGAATTGCTTCCGTTGGTGTAAGAAGTATCCACAATTTCCCAACCACTGGGGACAATATGGGTCAAAGCTAAATTCTCTATTGCATCATTAGAACTATTGAAGACGGTAATCTGTGCTTGAAGCTCTGTTCCTTGTCTCAATTCATTCACAGTAATGGAATTTCCAATGGCATCCAAATAGGTGACCGATAGGTTTAGGTTTTGGCGTTGTTCCAGTTCTTGACCTAATGGTAATTTCCCCGTTTGGGTCAAAGTGGCGTAAATGGTATTTCCCTGCTTGTTGGAAATTAGAATTTCCTCTTTGAATGAAGTGATTGCAATTCCTCTTTGTGCAATGGCTCTGTCGGTTTTAACGGCTATTTCTTTACCGTTGTTGGTAAATGTAAGGTCGATGGACTTACCTCCGTTTTTCATCACCATTTTTGCCAAAGAGAGCAACGCATAGGCCGTTTCTTGGGTACTGTACCAACGTTGTGAGGATAGATTTTTTGCTAACGAAACTGCCAAATCACGCTGCTGTGGATTACCTAAAATGACCAAAGTCTCCAAAGCCATGGCCTGGTTTCGGAAAACGGAACCATAGGTTCTGTAATCGTAATTGTTTGGAACAAAATCGATATTGGCCTTTTGGGCGATTTCTTGGGCAACTTCTTTTTTACCGGTCAAGGCGTAGGCCGCAGCCAATCGCCACTTGGCCTCATTGCTCAAATTTTTGGTTTCTCGCAAACGGTTCATGGAAGCCAATTCGGGTTGTTGTGCCAAAGCCAGGGTGTACAAACGATAGGCTTGGGAAAGGTCATCGTTGTAGCTTGTACTCTGATTGCTCCACTGGCGGGCGACATTTTTTTGATATTTTAACCAGTTGCTCAAGAAGGTCAAAGGCAATTGATATCCTTTTTGTTTGGCCTCTATCATGAAGTGACCGGCATATGAGGTACTCCAATCATCAGCTGCACCATATCCGGGCCAATAGGTCAAACCACCATTTGGGGTCTGAAAATCCCCTAATCTTCGGATGGCCGCTTTTATGTTTTTCTCAATTTCTTTTTTCTTTTCAAAGGTGATGTCCAATACATCAGCCAAAAACAATTGTGGAAAGGCTGCCGAAGTTGTCTGTTCCACACAACCATGGGGATAGCGCAATAGATAGTCCATCCGTTTTGAAAAATCCATAGGAGGCAAAGTGGAAAATTCAATAAAGGCTTCGTTGGTTCCCGAAGTTCCAAAGGTTTCAAATGGGACGGTATATGAACCATTGGCCTCAATGGTATACAGTTGACTTTTTGTAGTTATGGGATTTGGATTTTCCACATCGATTTCTGTTTCGCTGCTGGCACGTTCACCAGCTCCGGAAGCACTCACCTTAATGGTTTGGTATGATGAAGAGGGATTAACCTTAAATTCAAAGTTTACTATCTGTTCACCGACCGCATTGAACTTGATGTTTTTGGAAGTGCCATCAAGTGGCTCCAACGCTTTTCCGGCATCAATGGAAACCTTTACGTTTTTTACTTTGGGTTCCATGGCAAAAACAGTAACGGGAATGGTCACTTTTTCGCCTGGGGACAATTTTCTCGGGATGGACGTGAGCACCATGAGCGGTTTACGTACCGGGGTGGTCTTTTCGGCATTGCCGTAGGCACTGTTTTGGTTTCCGGCAACGACCATGGTTCTTACAGCCCCTACATAGTTGGGCATGTCTATGTTATGCGAGGCCTTTTCACCCGCGTTTAGTGTAAACGGCCCCAAATAGGTTACCACGGGTTTAAAACGCTGTGCTTTTCTGTTTTTGGCACCTTCACCAATACCACCTCCACCTATGGCATATATATTATCCACGCTTATGGAGTAGGCCCCCATAACATCATCAAAAATATCGAAGGTTTTTACACCTAAGGCCTGCCTTGCATAAAACGAGCCGTGAATGTTTGGTGTTTGAAATCTTGTTAAGTCCAATAACCCTTCATCCACCACCGCCAAGGAGTAGGTCATAGCTTTTTTACTAGCTTCAGATACGGTAACCTTAAACGATTTTTCGGGCTCCAGAACATCGGGCATTGTAAGCTGGGGCTCCAAAATAGTGGCTGGATTTTCCACCAAAAGAGGCACTACACCATAGAGCCTAATGGGCATGTCGTTTGAAACCTGTCCATGAGGTTGCAACAAGGAAATATTTATATAGGCATTGGGGGCCATTTCTGTGGAAATGGGTATCGATGCTTTGGTTTCTTTTGCCGATGTTTCTATCCATTGCTGGGCAAGTACTTCGGTGCCATTTTCTATACTGATTAAGGCACGTCCTCCTCGGTCTGAAGGAAAGGTTATTGTTGCTTCTTCACCCAATGCGTATTTTTCTTTATCTGCGGAAAAAATCAAGATTTTGGAACTTTCTGTGTCAGCAGAGACTGGTCTTCTCCACCAGTTGCGGTAAAAATAAGCTGTGCGACCGGTGGCATGGCCTGAGGCTTCGTCGATTACCCGAATCAAAAAACGGCCACTTTCCTCATCGGGAATATTGAGGGAGAAATTTGCCTTGCCATTGCTTCCCGTTGTTAAATTCAGCTCTTTGAATGGGCGGTGTACCATGGCATTTTCATAGCGTGAAAGGTTATCGCGCCCTCGGTTCCACCACCAGCGCCACTCAATTTTGAATACCTGTACTTTTAGTTTTCGATGGCCTGAAGGATTTCCTTGAGCATTGACAGAGGCAACATCAAAAGTGGTGCTTTCGTCGGTCAAAAATGAGCCGTATTGTCTTGCTTTGGGTGACCGAAGTCCCACAAAATGGGAAAAGGGGGCGACTTTTTTTGAGAATACATCAATGGAAAAATCCCCTCCACCTTCAAAAACCTTGGTGGTGAAGGTAGCCTGAAGCATACCCGGAGCCTTTCCACTGACATTTATTGTTTTGTTGATCTCGAGAATACCGTTGGCATCCAATTTGGAGGATAACCATTGCAGTTCTGTTTCATTGAACGTGCGCACGGGATCTTGAAAAATATAGTCCCTCAGTTTTGGAAATGGTTGATTGGTTGGTTGTAATTGTGCATTGATATCGATTTTGAGATTTCGGGCTGGAGCACCGTGCAACCATTGCACTATGGCTTTTCCCTTGTTGTTGGTGTTGGCGTTTAGGACTTCGTCTTCAAATTGAAAATCTATTTTTAGCCTATTCGGTTTTACAGTGGCCACTTTCAAATTTTTGTTGAATTGGGCGCCCCCCACAACAATTTTGGCATTCCAAGTACCCGTTGGAGCATTGGCTTTGGTAGGTATGGGGAAATAATAGAATTTTTCCTCTTTTTTGGCATACAGACCATCCGATATGTGGGCGGCATTTTGGGCAAGCACGTTGTGCTGTACCAATTTACCTCGAGCATCGGTAACTTCCAGTGCTACGGGATGGTTCTTGGGCAACGGATTTCCTTTATCGTCCAAGACAAAAGTTAGGTGAATGACATCTCCGGGGCGGTGTACTCCTCTTTCAGTATAGATGAATCCTTGTAATCCTCGTTGCAGTTCTTCGCCCGAAACATCAAACTTGCTCAGGGAAAGCGCATTGCCATCCATCAGTTTGGCATAGGCATAATTGCTGTTTTTCTCTGCTACGGCAAAGGCAATGTTCTTCTCTCCATCGTATACGGCAAACCCAGAAGCATCGGTAGTAACTTCCGCCAACAATTGCTGTTGAAAGTTGTAAAGTTTAATTATTGCATTGGCTTCAGGCTTGGTGGTCAACAGGTTGGTGGCAGCAAAATGATAGGAACGATTATTTCCTTTTTTGACAATAAGGCCTAAATCACTTCCTAAAAGGTTGGTTGCCGCTACCCGGTCATAGTTGTAGTAAGCCTGGTGGCATGGGTTGTCCCTTTCCTGCCAATTGTAGTCATAATTTCTCCAATAATAGATTTCATTGTCCCAATACCTTTCTTCCAAAGTTTCCTGTTCCGAATCCTGAGTAGCAAATTCGTCGGGGACCTGTTCATTTTCTTTGGAATCTTCACACACATAGGTGGTATGCTCCTTTTTAAAACTAAATTCAATACGGTACAAAGATCCCGGGTCAATCTTGATTAATTCAGAAAAGTCCAGAGCATGTGCTTTCCAATAACTGTTGTTTTCATCTCCGTTTTCCGTCAATGGAATCACTTTATAGGCTACCCTTCTTCCCACAGGCCTGAAATCTGGATTATAAGCCGGGGTAAGGTTGTTATTTTGTAGGTATTGCAATATGTTGTCCTCAAAAACTTGTATCACCCTCACTTCTACAGCTGAAAGGTTGACGGTCTCAAAATAGATGGGTGTGGATGCGGCATTGGGCAGAATGGTTCCTTTGGAAATAAGACGGACATTGGGCTTTAGTTGTTCAAAGGAGACCAGTTCCGAGAATGTGTTTTTAAGGGTAAATCCATAGTCGCTTTTTATGCCTTCATAAGCTTGGATGCGCACTTCTCCCAAAATTCGATTGGACGGATACACCTTTAACACATTTCCATCAATCTCGTACCTTAAACTTTCGGCATTTTCCACAGTTACCAACCCATTCAGGTTTTGATTTTGTTGTAAGGGTTCCGAAAAATTCAGCGTCAAGACAGCATTGGGTGCGGAGGAAGTATGGGCATCCACAATTACAAATTTGTTTTTGCCCGGGATGGGATACTGCTCTGAGCCCTCATTTTCAATACCTAGTTGTTTTCCATTCCATCGAATGATCAATTTACTATCGTCTGTTTTACGGGCAATACTGTCAATCTTAAAGCTAAAATATTGACCATCTGCCGACAGGTCATCCCATTTTACAGCGATGCTGTTATCGCCCTGCGTTACGGAAAGAACACCTTTTATTTTGGAGGCATCCAAGATATCTGAAGCGTCCAAGGTGCCCGACAAATATTGCCAATCCTTGCTATAAGATTGAAGGTTTCCCAAGTTGATTTTGAAATCAGGCGCAATGGTCCTGAAGCTGAACGTATATTTTTTGAAACCCGGTTCAATGTCCTCAAAAAGCTTTTTCAGGGCCAGTGTTACGGTGTACTCTGTATCTGGCCTTAAATATTCCGAAGGTTGAAAAATGAGCTCTCTCCCATTTTCCAAGATTAGCTTTCCTTTAATTTTGGGAGAGATTTTAAGGTAGTTTTCGGGTATTTCCTGGGTCAGTTCAAATTGATCCAACTGTTGGGCCAAGGCAATTATTATCGGTGAAGAAATGCTTTGATTCCCGTGGGTATGATAGCTGATGTAGTCTTTAAATTTAAAGAGATTGTCAGTTTCGCTGGAATCTATTTTCTTTTTGCAGGAAACAACCAAAATAAGAACAGAAAGAACAAGGGTTTTGAAAGAACATGCCATGCTGAAAAAGGATATTGATTATAAGAATTTTTTAACCATAACCAAGATAGTTAAAATTAGATAGGAGGGAATCCAAAGTTTATGGATGGGGTGTTTAGATTTACGAATGATATTTGCAAGAAGGATGAAACATTAGGAAATATTTAGCACTCACCATCGAATAGTGGAATAAGAAAAACTATAACTTCCATCCATTAATCAATTAAACAACCTAATCATGAACAAACTTCTGGCAACACTACTATTGGTTATTGGATTGACAACATATACCCAAGCTCAAGATTCTGATTATGATGAAGTGGTTAAAACAGTTAACTACTATCTGAATGGAGGTACCAAAAACGATTTTCAAACCCTGAAGAAGGCCTTTCACGAAACCGCAATCATGAAGTTTATTGGAAATGATGGATACACAGAGATCAATGCGCTGGAATTTTTTGAAAAAGGCATGAAACCTGGCCCTAAACAAAATAGAACCACCCGAATATCGAATATCTCCATCGCAGGAAATGCCGCAAACGCTCGATTGGAAATCGAATATCCTGATTTTACCTTCATCGACTTTATGAACTTACTTAAGGTTGATGGAGAGTGGAAAATAGTGAGCAAAATATTTTATAGAAAAGTTGATTAACCTAAAACCTTATATAATGACCCTGAAATATGTAGCAGCAATAGTATGCATAGGCATTTTCCTTACTTCTTGTCAAAATACAACGAAACAAGAAGAAACTGCAACCATCGACAATACGATTACCAAAGAAGAGGCATTGGAATTATTGCACAATTGGACAGATGCCTATCTTGAAGGAGATTCAGAACGGTTGAAGACTCTTCTCGATGATACTTGGATCTATTCCGGGAGTATAGATGGGTCGACCTCTAACAAAAGTACAACTATAACCGAATTTGAATCCGCTGATTATTCATTTGATGAAATAAAATATCAAAATTTGGATGTACGACTCTTCGATGATATTGCTGTGGTAAGGGGTTTGGAAACCATGGTGATTTTGGGAAGCTCCAAACAAGATACCACAAAATTACGTTTACGATTTACCGATGTTTATAGGAAAACCAATGGAGAAGTTAGGGCAATAGCAACGCATAGTTCACCAGTGGAATGATTGATTGGGAGACATTACCATCCCCCTGAGGCGCCACCGCCACCAAAGCCGCCGCCACCGAATCCACCACTAAAACCACCGCCACCAAAGCTGCCACTTCCAAAACCACCAGAAGAGCCTGAGCTTCGACCCATATTGCTGAGGATAATCATGTCCCAGATATCGGGTCCTCTGCGTCTTCCTCCTTTTCCACCCCGGTTATTTCTATTTTTTCGAGATAGAATGATCATCATTATGATAAAGATGAGTATAAGGAAAAAGACTTTCTTGGGAAACTGTGAATCCTTACCGAAGGTTCGCTCTTCTTTGAATTCACCCGTCAGGACTTGAAATATAGCATCGGCACCTTGGTTAAGTCCCTGGTAATAATCTCCCTTCTTGAATTCCGGAATAATCACAGACTCAATTATACGCTTGGACATGATATCGGTAAGCGCTCCCTCAACTCCATATCCGGTGTTTATGGCAATTCTTCGGTCATCTTTGGCCAATAAAACCAAAACTCCATTGTCTTTATCTTCTTGCCCGATGCCCCATTTTTGACCCCATTGTGCCCCAAGGAAATTTATGTTTTCTCCTTCGGTGGAACTAATAATGGCTAGAACAATTTGCGTTGAGGTACTGTCCGAATAGCGAATCAATTTTTGCTCCAAAGCACTACGCTGTGCAGTGGACAACAAATCTATATAATCATAAACGCTGGTCTGTTTTTGGGGTTTTTCAGGTATGGAAAATTGCCCCCAAGCTATTGAAACAAAAAGAAAAGTTACAAGAAAACTAACCTTTGGATATGGCATCACTCAATTCGTTGGTATCGTTGTGGTCCCATGGGAAATGGTCCTCCAGTTCTTTGCCTGCTCTTAAAACACCTTCAATAATACCTTGTTTGAAGTTTCCCTGCTTAAAATGGGAGGCTATAACATCTTTTGTGGCGTTCCAGAAACCTCTAGGCACGACTCGGTCGATACCCGAATCGCCATACAAAACAAACTTTTTGTCATCAACGGCTACATAGATCAATACCCCATTGGCATCTTTTGTATTGTCCATTTTTAAAAAATGAAAGAGCTGCTGAGCCCTACTGAAATGGTCTATTTTGGCAGTGGCCTCAATGTGCACACGGATTTCACCAGATGTATTCTTTTCTGACCTTATGATGGCCTCAATAATTTCCTGCTCTTCCTCCTGCGTTAGAAATTCCTCTACGTGTGACATGGCTATTCAAAATCAAAGTTTACCTCTGGCGCATCTTCGGCGCCTGGCTTGGAACTGAAAAGGGCAATGGCGTCAAAGTTTGCAATACTCGCAATGATATTGGTCGGAATTTGATTAATTTTAATATTGTAATCCCCAGCGAGGTCATTGAAACGGTTCCGTTCCACATTAATACGGTTTTCTGTTCCCTCCAATTGCGATTGCAGTTCCAAAAAGTTTTGATTGGCCTTTAGTTCCGGATACCGCTCTACGGTAACCAAAAGTCTGGATAATGCAGACGACAGGCCGGTTTGGGCTTGCTGAAATTCTGCCAGTTGTTCCGCTGTGATGTTGTTGGCATCAATGGTGGTTGAGGTTGCTTTAGCTCGAGCTTCAATAACATCGGTTAGTGTCTCACGTTCAAAATCGGCTGCCCCTTGAACTGTTTTCACCAAGTTTCCGATAAGGTCACTCCTACGTTGATACGAACTCTCAACATTGGCCCATTGTTTGGTGGCTTGCCCTTTCATGTCAACAAGGGTGTTATTGGTGCTTACATACCAGCCTCCAAGTATAACAGCCAATACAACAAGCACAATTACTGCAAGAATGCCTTTTTTCATTTTCTGGTTTTTTAGTGTTTATAGTTCGTCTTTGATTTTGAGGAGTTCGGCCTTCACCTTTTGAAGTTTTCGAATCACCTCAAACTTTGAAAGTGTTTTTTGCTTCTGTTCACTCAAGTGCGTTTTTGCCCCATCCAAAGTAAACCCTCGTTCTTTCACCAAATGGTAAATCAGCTGCAGATTTTTAATATCCTCAGGAGTAAACTTACGATTGCCTTTGGCATTTTTTTTTGGCTGGAGCACATCGAATTCCTTTTCCCAAAATCGAATAAGGGAAGTATTCACACCAAAAGCCTTGGCTACTTCACCAATGCCATAATATCGTTTTTCGGGAAGATCTATATGCATTAATCGAGGGATTGGTTCTCTTGGTTGGCAAACTTGAGCATATTTTCAAACTCTTCTGCCGTCAAACTTCCATAGTAAAAGTTAATGGGATTGATGCGTTCCTCATCCTTAAAGACTTCATAATGCAAATGGGGCGCTTCAGATCGGCCCGTGTTACCGACAAAGCCAATTAGATCTCCTCTTTTCACTTTTTGGCCAACGCTTACGTTGTATTTGCTCAAATGCGCATATAATGTCATATAGCCATAGCCATGGTCAATTCGGATGTGCTTGCCATATCCGGAAGATCGATTGTCTGCCCGCTTAACCTTTCCATCACCGGTAGCGTAGATGGGGACGCCCCGAGGAGCGGTAAAGTCCATCCCCCAATGCATTTTTCTTGCTTTGGTAAAGGGGTCGGAGCGCCATCCATAACCGGATGCCATTCGTGTTAGATCCTCATTTCGGACAGGTTGAATGGCAGGAATGGATGCCAATAATTTTTCTTTTTCCTCAGCCAATTTGGCAATTTCATCCAACGATTTGGATTGGATTACCATTTGTTTTTGAATGATGTCCAAACGCTGTGTGGCGTTGATGATTATTTCGGAATTGTTGAAACCGTCCAGGGACTTATAACGGTTAACACCACCGAAGCCGGCCCTTCGTTGTTCTTCAGGGATGGGATTGGCCTCAAAATACAAGCGATAGATGTTGTTGTCGCGATCCTCAATGTTGGCCAAGACCTGCTCCATTTGCTCCATCTTTTTGTCTATGATCTCAAATTGAAGTTCATAGTTCTGAACCTCTCGTTCCAACGATAGTTCTCTTGGGGTGTTCAACCAGCTTGTATTCAAAAGTATAATAAGGCCCAAGAATCCAAATAGGGCAGAACCAGAAAGAAACAGGAACAGATTCCTGTACTTTTTGGATTTTTTGGGTTCTATTTTCCTATAGGAAAGCGTATCCGGGTCGTAATAGTACTTAACTTTAGACATGAAGGGATTTTATCCTATTTTTGCTCACTCTTCTAATCAAAACAAACAAATATAAAAATTGTTTTGCTTAAAGTGTTAATTTTAATAAAACCCTAGCAGTTCCGATGACATCCCAAGAAATCAGAGCCCAATTTTTAGACTTTTTTAAAGGGAAAGAGCACAAAATAGTCCCTTCGGCGCCGATGGTCATAAAAGATGACCCCACGCTTATGTTCACCAATGCCGGGATGAACCAGTTTAAGGAGTTTTTCTTAGGAAACACGCAGTCCAAGGTAAAACGTGTTGCTGATACGCAAAAATGCCTACGGGTGAGTGGAAAGCACAATGATTTGGAAGAAGTGGGCAAGGATACCTACCATCATACGATGTTCGAGATGTTGGGGAATTGGAGCTTTGGGGATTATTTTAAAAAAGAAGCTATTGCGTGGGCTTGGGAATTGCTCACCGCTGTCTATAAAATAGACAAAGCGAGTTTATATGTTTCCGTTTTTGAAGGAAGTGACGATGCGGACAACCTTGAAATGGACAAAGAGGCTTTTGACCTTTGGAAATCCATAGTACCAGCGGACCGCATCATCATGGGAAACAAGGATGACAATTTTTGGGAAATGGGAGACCAGGGTCCCTGTGGCCCGTGTTCTGAAATCCATGTGGACTTAAGAACCAAGGAGGAAAAGACCAAGACCCCAGGGGCTTCTTTGGTCAACCAAGACCATCCTGAAGTGGTAGAGATTTGGAATCTCGTTTTCATGCAGTACAATCGCAAAGCCGATGGCAGCTTGGAGAACCTGCCGGAAAAACACGTAGATACCGGAATGGGTTTTGAACGCCTATGCATGGCGCTTCAGGGCGTGAAGTCCAACTATGACACCGACATCTTTAAGCCCTTGATTCGGGAAATCGAGATTATTACCGGACAAAAATATGGCAAAGATGAGGAGACAGACATTGCCATTCGGGTCGTGGCCGATCACATTCGGGCGGTGGCTTTTTCCATTGCCGATGGACAGTTGCCCAGCAATACAGGGGCTGGTTATGTGATTCGTCGCATTCTCCGACGTGCCATTCGCTACGGATTTACCTTTTTGGACATTAAAAAACCATTTATATACCGTTTGGCAAAGGTGTTGAGTGAAACTATGGGCCAGGCGTTTCCAGAACTTCGGGAGCAGCGTCAGTTGATAGAGAATGTTATGAAGGAAGAAGAAAGTTCCTTCCTGAGTACTTTGGAACAAGGCTTGGTTTTATTGAATTCCGTTATCAAATCATCCAAAAATAACACCATTGAAGGTGAAAAGGCCTTTGAGCTCTATGATACTTTCGGATTTCCCATAGACCTCACCGCCTTGATTCTTGAGGAAAAAGGATATGAATTGGATGTGGAAGGTTTTGAGAAAGCCTTGAAAGCCCAAAAAGATCGTTCTCGCTCCGCATCGGAAGTGTCCAAAAGCGACTGGAATATCTTAATGAAAGATGCTGAACAGGAGTTTATTGGTTACGATAGTCTTGAGGCCCATGTAAAACTGGTAAAATACCGAAAAGTAAAAACAAAAAAAGAAGGCGAACAGTATCAACTGGTTTTCAACCTAACCCCTTTTTATCCTGAAGGAGGGGGTCAAGTGGGGGACAAGGGTTATTTGGAATCTGCCAATGGAGATGTCACGTATATCGTGGACACCAAAAAGGAGAACAATGAAATAGTCCATTTTGCCACTTCACTTCCCAAAGATGTTTCGGGAACCTTCAAAGCAATGGTTGATGAAAAACAACGATGGCGGACAGCCTGTAACCACACAGCCACCCATTTGCTGCATCAAGCCCTTCGGGAGGTTTTGGGAGACCATGTAGAACAAAAAGGCTCTGCAGTGCATTCTAAATATTTACGGTTCGATTTCTCCCATTTTTCCAAGCTTACAAGGGAAGAACTTCGCAAGGTTGAAAACTTTGTCAATGCCAGGATAGATGGTCAATTGCCGTTGGAGGAAAACAGAAGTGTTTCCATGAAAGAGGCCATGGAGCAAGGAGCCATGGCACTTTTTGGTGAGAAATACGGCGATACTGTTCGTACAGTTCGATTTGGTCAATCTATTGAACTTTGCGGAGGCACCCACGTGAAGAACACGGGAGATATATGGCATTTTAAAATTGTTTCTGAGGGAGCTGTAGCTGCTGGAATTCGAAGAATCGAGGCAATTACCTCGGATGCGGTGAAAGAATTTTACTTTCAGAATAATCGCATGCTGTTCGAGATAAAGGATTTATTGAACAATGCACAAGATCCCGTCAAAGCAGTGGTTGGTTTGCAAGATGAAAACAGCGCACTGAAGAAACAAGTGGAGCAATTGTTGAAGGATAAGGCCAAAGGCCTAAAAAATGAATTGATAGGTGAACTTAAGGAAATCAACGGCATTCAGTTTTTGGCCAAAAAGGTGGATTTGGATGCTGGTGGAATCAAAGATTTGGCCTATGAAATGGGTGGACAGGTATCCAATTTATTCCTTCTGCTCGCTACTGAAAAGGATGGAAAAGCATTGTTATCCTGTTACATTTCCAAGGATTTGGCGTCCAACAGTGGATTGCATGCCGGAAACATTGTACGAGAATTGGGCAAACACATCCAAGGAGGAGGAGGCGGTCAACCCTTTTTTGCAACCGCAGGAGGGAAGAACCCGGCAGGTATTGAGGCTGCTTTGGACCAAGCCAAGGAAATGGTAAGCACAACCGTTGAAAAATGAGTTTTTTCAAAACGAAAACAATCAATTGGAAATATATTGTTGGAGAAATACTTCTCCTTTTTGTAGGGATTAATTTGGCCATTTGGTTCAATGACTGGAATACTTCAAAGGTTATCGAGAAGGACAAAGAGATTGCCCTGAACAAAATAGAGGGCGAAATCAAGGCTAATTTGGAAGAGTTGGTTGAAAACAGTGCCCAGAATCAGAAAATCCCTGCCTTCTATAAAGCAATCAACCTATTAAGAAAAGAGGATTCAGGGCTGGTAGTGCCTTCAAATGAAATCCGAGCACTGGTTGAAGAATTTCCTGAATTTGTACAAAAACTGGATTCCACTCCGGCAGATAATGGCCTTTACCAATACGAGATGGATACCTTCATTAATCTTGAAATCACCGATTTGAGCAGCATTGCTTGGGACATTTCCAAATCCACAGGAATATTTCATGAGTTTGGATATGACTGTCTTTATGAGCTTCAAGCCCTTTACAATACCCAAGAATTGGTAAAGAGTGAAATTAGAAATGCCACCAATGCCCTTCGTGACCAATCTATTGATGACTTAATCAGAATTTTGGGGGTGTTGCGCCAATTGGAAGAACAACTGGAAGCGCAGTATAAAAATATGCTGGAGAATATCAGCAACTGCAAATAGCAAATCCTTGTCATTATGAAACTTCAAACCCATGTTCCACTTAAAAGGACCGACAATCCCATTGCATATAGCAGTAAAATTTTCCTAGTTGGCTCCTGTTTTGTGAAAAACATAGGTGGCAAACTCGATTATTTCAAGTTTCAAACATTGCAAAATCCTTTCGGGATTTTGTTTCACCCCCTTGCTGTCGAAAAATTGATTCATCGAGCGGTGTATAGTCACAATTACCAAAAAAGTGAAGTTTTTGAACGAGATGGGACTTGGTATTGTTTTGATGCGCATTCAGATATACGGGGCCAATCGGAAAAGCAGCTTCTTGAAAAACTGGACGAAGGACTACGGTTGACCCGGGAATGGCTTCAAACGGCCACCCATATCATCATTACCTTGGGAACGGCGTGGGTATATGAGCATTCTGCAGGTAATTCGGTCGTGGCCAATTGCCATAAAGTACCGCAAAAACAATTTTCCAAAAAATTGCTTTCAGCAGATGGCGTGCAAGTCAGCTTGGAAAATAGCATCAAAAATGTGGAAGAAATCAACCCTCATGTACAGTTTATTTTCACGGTATCTCCAGTGCGACATCTTAAAGATGGTTTTGCCGAAAATCAGCAAAGCAAAGCCCATCTTATCGCTGCTATTCATTCAGTATTGTCTTCTCGGGTGCAGTCGAGAAATCTATTGTATTTCCCAGCTTACGAGATCATGATGGATGAGTTGAGGGATTACCGATTTTATGAAAAGGATATGGTGCACCCCAATGGATTGGCCGTTGATTATATTTGGGAGAAGTTCAAATCAACCTGGATTGATTCCGAAATCTATGAATTGATGGATGAGGTGGATACCATTCAAAAGGGATTGCAACACCGACCTTTTAACCCAGAATCCGAGCAACATCAAAAATTTAAGGAAGTACTGAGGACTAAAATTGCATATCTTCAAGAAAAGTTACCTTTCGTAAAATTTTAGTGATGAAAAAAGTACTGGCCGGAGCCTTGATTGCTCTGGCGTCCGTGTTGATTTATAAATCTTGCTCCTCGGAACGGAATGATAGGGCAACACTTCGTGAAAATTCGATGCTCATTCAGCAGGAACTTAAAAAAGTATCCAAATTGATCGTGACCGAAGGACATTTTTCCGAAGTGTACAATTATAAGGATTCGAAGAAACTGTTTGGAGATCTGGTCACCGCGGATAAAAAGGCTTTGGTGGTTGTGAATGCGGAGGTCACCGTTGGGTACGATTTATCCCAGGTGGAGTATGAAATGGATGAAGCACAAAAAACAGTGCATATCACAAGAATCCCACCCGCAGAGATTAAAATCAATCCCGATTTTGAATATTACGATGTCACCGCGGATTACCTTAATCCTTTCAGTGCTGAGGATTATAATGCCATCAAGCGCAGTGTAAATGCCTCCTTGTTGAAAAAAGTAGCGGTATCTTCCTTAAAATCCAATGCGGAAAACCGATTGATCAGTGAACTTTCCCGAATTTATGTATTGACAAATTCATTAGGTTGGACACTGGTCCACAACCAGAAAACTGTTGATGCACCTTCCGAATTTATTGCACCTCTGAAAGACTAGCGTCCACCAATGCAATGCCGTCATCAATCAAGTGCCCCACTTTCGGATTGTTCAGTTTGACGGATTCCAAATGTTCCAAAATTTCTTTTTGATATTCCCTATTGTCGTCCTTTTTGGCCAGCTCATAAAGTTCGACTGAGAGCAACCAATCCTGTGGATGTTTGATCTTTAGCTCTTGGAAGACCTTGTTTCGCGAAATGGTGGTGTTTTTGCCTTCCCTGAAGTCCCGTATTTGTTGATAATAGGCTTCCAGTTGCATTGTTTCCGAACCCTTTTTGGTCTTAATGGTGGTCTCCGTCAATTGGTGGGTGATCAAATCAAAACTATGCAGGTCTGCAGGTCCATTATAGGCAGATACAACCTCTTGTCCCACTGCCATGTGATAGAGTCCCCATTCTGGTGCAAACAACGTGTTTCCATTGTGGGTCACCGTACAATCCTCAAAAGTGATCAAAATGATTTTCCCCATAAGGTTTCTCGTTCCCGTAATTATTTTTCCTTCCACATTTAGGCCACCTTCAAACTCCAGTGACGTTCGTTCCCCTTCATAAATATTATAGGCCCTCAAGTCTCTTGGTCCCATGTCCTCGATGGCCAAATTGATGCCTTTCAACTTGCCAATGGGCATACCGAAACCATCCGGATGCGACAAGGTTCCGTGACCTACGAGTTCTTTTTCCCTGTAGGCCAGCGCAGTGGGACCTTCGGTTTGAATGTAAATTGGGTTTCTTTCGTGGGCTATTACGTTTTTGAACGTACCAGAAATCTGGATACCGGTGCTGAGTTCCAGGGTTCCCAAGGCTTGGGATTCAATCAATTTTTGTACTCCGGACAGTCCACCAGTACGTAGTGCCATGGTGTTGGCGAAATCTTCCAGAACCTGACTCAAAAAAGCAAAATCGGGGGTAACAAAAAGTTGGGGTTGTGGCTTGGTGATGTCAAACTCAGTATGTGCCGCCTCTATGGAATAGGGAATCTTCTTCACTTTGTCCGTCATGCACCAAGTGCTTTCACCAATGGAGGAGAGCAATCCTGCTCCATAAATTTTTGGATTTTCCACAGTGCCTATGAGCCCGTATTCCACCGTCCACCAATGCAGGTTTCGTATGAGGGCCATTTCACTGGGTTTGCCCATGTTGTTTTGGAGTTGTTCTATGTGCTTTTCGGCTTGCTCAATTTCTTCTTGAGGTGTACCATGGGCCTCTTTAATGATGGAAAGGTGGCGGACCGCATCATACAATTCGTAATCCTTGGCACTGGATATGGCTTTACTGCCAATTTCCCCAAACCGTCGCAAGTATTCTGCATATTCTGGGTTTGCAATGATGGGCGCATGTCCCGCACCCTCATGGATGATATCCGGGGCCGGGGTATATTCAATATTTTCAAGTTGCCTGATGTCTGAAGCTATGACAAGCACATTGTACGCCTGAAATTCCATAAAGGCTGATGGCGGGATAAAGCCGTCCACCGCCACTGCGGCCCAGCCTATTTCTTTCAAAATACGGTTCATGCCGTACATATTGGGAATATGGTAAATGGAAATCCCAGTTTTCTTCAATCCCTCCGCATAGGATTCGTGGGCCACGCGACTTAGATAGTCTACATTTTTACGCATCACATAGCGCCAAACTGCTTGGTCAATGGCTGAATAGTCATCGTAATTTTGGGGTTTTATATATTGCTTTAAGTGCTTGGGCAGTTTGTCCAAAATAGGGTTCGACTCGTACTTCATGCTTTCGTTTTTCTAGCTTAAAGATACGAAATCAGGATGGCTTTCCCATACTGTTGAGGATATGACAGACAAAAAAACCGCCCAAAGGGCGGTGTTGAAATCTTAGTTTAAGGCGATGGTGGTGTTCGGAGGATATTCCTTTAAAATTTGAGAAACAAATTCACGGATACGCTCTTTTTTTCTTTCAATATTGCGGGTGTTGTTCAGGGTGCCAACCCCACGACCTTGCCATACCAATTCCTTCGTATTGGCATCGATCACATCAATGTAGAGCGAACCTTCGGTACGAGTGCTTACATTGTTGCCCCAGCCCCAGCCCCAACCGGGACCCCAGACCCATGGATTGTAGAAGCCTCCCCAGCCCCAGCCCCAACCAAAGTTGTTGTTGTAAACATCTACGCGTTCACGCTCTTTGGTAAAGATGCTGATCAAAACATCGGGTTGTTCCGATTTCACGAAACCACGGTTGTTCAATTCCGAATCTATGGCCCTAAGAATGCGTTTCTTATCCAAATCGGAGATTTGTGCCTTATCAATACCGGTTTTGTAAAAAGCATAGCTTTTGTACGCATTAAAATCAGCTTGTTGGTCGTAATCGGAAATGACGCGCACCGAGGCACAAGAAGTCAAAAAGGCAATGGCCAAAGCGGTCAGGGAAAATAATCTTACATTTTTCATAGTTCTTTTTTTGAAGTTGTGGAAGCTCTTGAACAACCACAAATATTATGCCGAAAAAAGCTTATTGGATGCTGCTTGTTTTGTAGTCAAATCCATACGGGCAGTGCCTGCAACCACTTTCACAACAATAGCCTCTTTTTAGTAGATATTGCTCTGTGAATACCTTGTAACCCTCTTCAGAAAGGTAGTAATCGCCCTCCTCTAAGGGAATATGCTCTTTCATAACTTTTTAGGCCGCATTTTGATACTAAATTTAGAACATTCTCCCGAGAGTCCCCAGTATTTTATGTTTTCTGAAACAAATGGTTATTCACCGAAAATGTTGAAAGTATTATCGATGGTATCCAATTTTCTTATTCAATTCCAGTTATATTAGAGTTAAAATTGGATAGCCTGAGTGATTTTAGTCTTTAAACACTTTTTCTACAAAAACTACGTAGGCCTGTCGTTATGGCCCTTCATCATCCTTAAGGAGGATTCCCTTAAGACGGATGGGGTGCTCATCAACCATGAACGAATCCATCTAAAACAACAGCGAGAATTACTGATTGTACCCTTTTATCTCTGGTATATGCTGGAATGGCTGTTGCGGACCATCCTTTATTTAGATAGTTACCGTGCTTACCAGAACGTTAGCTTTGAACGTGAGGCCTATGCCCATGAGAAGGATATGACGTATCTTTCCCGAAGAAAAACCTTTGGTTTTTTGGACTATTTGACGCGTTAAGCCCATATTTTGAACATTCCGAACCAACATGTGGATTTGCCTTTGTTCCAATCCCGAGGGGTGACTTTGCACATCAAAAGGGAGGACACCATTCATCCGCTTATTTCCGGGAATAAATACCGCAAACTCAAATACAATTTAGAGGAAGCCGAAAAAAAAGGGTATGACACCTTACTCACCTTTGGCGGGGCATTTTCGAACCATATTGCGGCGGTAGCCTGTGTAGGAAAGGAAGAGGGTTTTAAAACCATAGGAATCATTCGTGGGGAAGAGTTAACCGACACTTGGAACCACAATCCGACCTTATCATTGGCCCATGACAACGGCATGCGGTTTCAATTTGTCCCGAGAAGTCAGTATCGCCAAAAAAAGGAACCACACTTTTTGCAAGAATTGAACGAGCGCTATGGAGATTTTTACGTATTGCCTGAAGGCGGAACCAATGCTTTGGCCGTAAAAGGCTGTGAAGAAATCTTGACCGAAGCTGATGCCCTGTTCGATGTAATTTGTTGCAGTGTCGGTACAGGAGGGACCCTGGCAGGGCTCATCAACAGTGCAAAACCCCATCAGCAGGTGTTGGGATTTTCCGCCCTCAAGGGTGACTTTTTAAAGCTGGAAGTGCAAAAACTAACTCAAGGCAGCTCGTGGGAACTCATCACCGATTATCACTTTGGTGGATACGCCAAAATCACAGCGGAATTGGTACACTTTATCAACAATTTTAGAAAAAATACCGGTATTCCCTTGGATCCCATTTACACCGGAAAGATGCTTTTTGGTATTTTTGAACTCGTAAAGCAAGATTTTTTCCCAAAGGGAACCCAAATTTTAGCCATTCATACCGGAGGATTGCAAGGGATACAAGGCATGAATTTGGTGCTTAAAAAGAAGAACGTACCGTTATTGGATATAGGATGAAACAATTAGGATATGCACTGGTAGTGGCGTTGCTGTTGACGGGATGCGGCTCGAAAAAAAGGACCGTTAGCCAAAGAAACTCAGAAGTCAAAACAATCCAGACCGAGAACATCGCCGAAGAAAATACAACCATACCCAAGAGTTCGGGGCGTTTTGTAAAATTTCCCATTGCCAGTACCGAGGAATACATCGAGACCTTTGCTGAGATTTCCCAGCAAGAGATGAAAGCCTATGGCATCCCTGCCAGCATCACCTTGGCGCAGGGTATTTTGGAGAGTGGTTCGGGCCGTGGCGAACTTACCCTAAAGACCAACAACCACTTTGGCATTAAATGCCATACGGGTTGGGAGGGTGAATACGACTATCACGACGATGACGAAAAGGGAGAGTGTTTTCGTAAGTATAACCATCCCATGTATTCGTTTCGGGACCACAGTATTTTCTTGTCCACACGTTCCCGATATGCTTTTTTGTTCAATTACCGACGGGATGATTATAAAAAATGGGCGCATGGTCTGCGACAAGCAGGTTATGCTACCGACCGGCGCTATCCTCAAAAATTGATATCCATCATCGAACGCTACGGGCTGGACCGTTACGATGATGCCGTGGTTCGCGGTGGCGGCATTGAAGTGGTGCGCCAACCTAAATCGTACGAAGTTTTCACCCACAAAGTCGTAAAGGGGGATACGCTTTATGCTCTATCTCGTAAGTATGCCATTTCTGTGGAGGAATTGAAACAATTGAACAATCTCAACGGCAACACTATTTCCGTTGGGCAGGAGTTGAATATCCGAAGAGAGAAATCGAAGTAAAACACGTCAGTTCGAGTGGTTTGCGCCTTTAGGGGCAAACTATATCGAGAACTGGAACGGCAGTGCTTATTCTCGATACAATTCGCCAGCGCGAATTACTCAAATTGACGCAAGGCTTCTTTCCCACTAAAAGGATGTTTATTTTTGCTGCTTGTTTGTCGTTCCTACGTCAACCTGAACTGGTTTCAGGTTCTCACGGGAGGCTTTTGACCGATGATTATGTGATGCTGAACCAAGTTCAGCATGACGAAAGATAGTTAACAAAAAGACCATATGATCTACCAACGAAGCAGCGCCTTGTTCGCTGAAGCCAAAAAATACATCCCCGGAGGGGTCAATTCGCCGGTACGGGCGTTCAAGGCGGTGGGGGGCGACCCCATTTTTGTAAAGGAGGCCAAAGGGGCCTACCTCTACGATGTGGACGGCAACCAACTTATCGACTACATCGCCTCTTGGGGACCCCTGATTCTCGGCCACGCCTATGAACCCGTGATCAACGCGGTGGTGGAGAAGGCCAAAAAGGGCACTTCCTTTGGAATGCCCACCGAAATTGAGACTGAATTGGCGAAGTTGGCGGTGTCCATGGTACCGAATATTGACAAGATCCGCTTTGTGAACAGCGGTACCGAGGCCTGTATGAGTGCCGTGCGCCTCGCGCGCGGGTACACCGGCAAGGACAAGATCATCAAGTTTGCGGGCTGCTACCACGGCCATGCGGATGCGTTTTTGATACAAGCGGGGAGTGGTGCGGTCACTTTTGGCAGTCCCAACAGTCCCGGGGTGACCCAAGGCACGGCCAAGGACACACTCTTGGCCAATTATAACGATTTGGACAGCGTAAAAACTCTGGTGGAAGCCAACAAAGGGGAAATCGCCGCCCTAATTTTGGAACCCGTGGCTGGAAATATGGGTTGTATCATCCCTACCGATGAATTTATCCACGGTTTGCGCAAGCTGTGTACCGAAGAAGGCATTTTGTTACTTTTTGACGAGGTGATGACCGGATTTCGATTGGGAAAAGGCGGTGCACAGGAAGCGTTGGGCGTGGATGCCGATATGGTGATGTTTGGCAAAGTGATTGGGGGCGGACTGCCCGTGGGCGCTTTTGCCGCCAAAGCCGAAATTATGGCGCATTTGGCTCCGGAGGGGCCGGTATACCAAGCAGGGACCCTAAGCGGAAACCCTTTGGCGATGAGTGCCGGATTGGCCATGCTCACCGAACTGAACAACCGACCTGAAGTGTTTACCAGCCTGGCCGAAAAAACGGAATACCTCCACAAAGGCATTACCGAGGTATTGACCGAAAAAGGGGTAGTGCATAAGATCAACCGTTTTGGCAGTATGATCTCGGTGCATTTTACGGAAGAACCCGTAATGGATTTTGCCTCCTCTGCCAAGGGCAATAACGATACCTTTAAAAAATACTTCCACGGCATGCTGGACAACGGAGTGTATTTACCCCCCTCCGCTTTTGAAAGCTATTTCCTAAACGATGCCCTAAGTTATGCGGATTTGGATAGGACGGTTGAAGCGGTAAAAACTATATTTTAGGAGTTTTACCACCAGAAGGATTCTGGCGGGAGCGGGGGGTTATACATTGTTATGTGCTGTCAATTTCACCCAATTACTTTGTTTTCTTGCAAAAGGTTCATAAATTTTTATTCCAGTGTTTACAGCATTTAAAATATGAGAAAATATTGGTAGATGACCTCCTATTGCATCTATCCAAAAACAAATTTTAGTTTCTTTATATTCTTTTATGTATTTTAATTTTTTCAGCGCATTATTTGCCTTTCTTAAATCTTTTCTCAATTTTTCTTCAATATTAATGTTTCCTTGATGAAAGGAATCCAACCAAAGTGACATAACATTTCTAAAATCTTTGATTTCCTTTTTATTCCTAAAATAAAAGGCTTCTTCAAAATTGTCAGGTTTAGGTAAGTATTTGATTTCATCCGTTAATTTAATCTCTGCTAGATAATAAAATTCGTCAATAATGTCTGTTGTTTGTATATGGGAAGATTTTGAGATGTATTGAGAATCTAATGATGATGCAAAAATTGATTTTCCTTTTATCGAGTCGCTGATTCCAATATAAGCTATGTAAAAAATATCTTCGACTATCTCTATGAAATAAGAATAATATCCAATTGCAAAATCTTCTTTGTCAACATCTATATTTCCTTCTAATACATTAATAATTTGGTCAAATGCATTAGACGCTATTTTAAGGTCATTAAAAGAGTAAAATTGGAAAATATAATTTAAAATCTGTGCTTTTCTATTTCTTAATATTTCTAATGCTGAATTATATAAATAAATTTCTTCAATATTGGCTTTCGGGTCACTTCTTAGATTCCATAAAATTCTAACAGGATGTGAAATATAATCTAAATCATTTTTATATTTCAATAATCCCTCACTATGAAATCTTGATAAATCATAATCAACGTCACTGCCGATATCATAAATTTTATCAAATAAGACCAGGTATAGTAAAACTTTATCTTTGTTGTCAAAGTAAATTTTTTTAGAAATAAATCGTCTGGCATCATATAAATCATCAGTGATTAAACCCTCATTTTCACCCATTGAAATGAAGGTTTCCCATAATGTTTTGTCAAAAAATGCTGTTTCAAATTTCATGATTGCACATAACGTTTAGTATATGAAAAGTAGGCGGTTTCGAAGCACAGAACTTTCAGTTAAGCACAAAGTTAGATGTGAGCCAAAACCCTTTATTTTACTGCTATTTCGCCTATTTTTTATATACATTGTTGTAGCCAGTACTTTTCACACATTTAAAGTTCCAATATAATATTCAAATGTGCTTTTATATTCGTTTGTCAAAAAGTCAACACTGTAATTTTCGTTAGATGAATAAATATGCACTTTTCCTGTTTCGCATTCAAATGTTATATCTTTTGCAGAATTCTGTCTTATTTTATTGTGATTGGGATATCTAGCGTAATCAGAGTCATTCGAATGAGCTTCCCCCATAACAATAATATCTGGATCCATTGCATCAACCCATTCTTGTGGTAGTTTGGCACTTTTTCTTCCGTGATGTGGGGCAAATAATATATTTGTTTTTCCAAAACTGACTTTGTCTTTAATTGCTTCCATAAAATCAGTTTCCAAATCTCCCATCCAAATTGCAGTCACACTATTTTTAAGTTTGTATTGGATGATGCAAGATATATTGTTGAATGCTGTTCCATCTTTTGCTTTTTGAAGTTCAGCTTTATAGTCAGAATTTGAGGTATCTGGCCATAATATATTTATTCCAGAACTGCCTAATTCTTTACCATTTTTATCAGGCCCGTCATCGTTCATCCATTTTCGTTTGCAACCTTTATAAATGTTAAAAGCTTTTGTCGAATCTCTTAATTTTTTATATCGGTTAAAGCTTGTGGTTTCAATTGGTTTTGTTGCCTCATTGTCAACACAATAAAAATTCAAAATTTCGATTTCATCATCTAGGTATTCTAATTGTTGAATATGGTCTCCATCTGGGTGTGTTGAAATAAATCTTGAAATGTCTTTATTTTTTTTCTCTTCTTTTATTTCATTAACGATGTCCTTTCTGTTTTCAGGTTTTAAACAACAGTCAATTATAGTGAAATTTTCAGAGCCGTGCTTTATGTAGTACATATCTCCAAGACCAACAGAAAAGGATTTTATTATACTCATAGATTTTTATTTTTTTTCTGTTCTTGATGCCACTCTTTTAACTACAAATCCTGTTTGTTTGCGGTATGAAAAGACAAATAATACAATTAGAACAATTATTAAAAGGATATAAGATACATTCTGTGATATGTTCAGCCAATTAGAAATAGCTTGATAAAGTTTAGATAGAAGTAAGAGACAAAAAAGAGAAATCAATGTTCTGTACATATTATTGATTTCAGAGAATAGTTCGATTTTCTGGTCTTTGTCGCTAGCAAAAACAAAATCTTTGTAATCAGCAAACTTTATAAATTTCAATTTTTTACTTTGAAGGATTTCTCCGATAACTAAAGAACCAAATCTGCTAATTACTAATCCAATGAAGTAATACAAAAAAGCTCCCAAAAAATTATTATTCTGCACCAAATCATATTCTGTTACTTCGCGAAGAAGAATCACAAAAATTATTCCCGGGAATAAATAATTGAATAGGTTGTAAGATGATATTTTGTCTATTATTTCTTTCATATCTCGTATTGGCTACAACTTGTTTATATCAGCATAAAATACATCCATATACCTCCAAAGGGGCATGTTATCGATGTATTTGGTAATCTTTTATTCCAAAAAGCGGTACGGGTCAAGGTGTGTTGGGGAGGAGCAACAAAATACCAAAATTGGCCGTTTTCCCATTACACAAAAACCTTAAAAAAACTGGGGTTTTTCTACAATTTCAGTGAGATCCTTCGCTTTGCTCAGGACAAGAATTTTAGCCTTTAATGATGTAGCGTAAAAAGGTGTCCACAGCCTCCGAGCGGCCCAAGGGTTCCAAAAAGCAAGTATAGATATTCACCAAAACGGCCAAATAGGTGGCCGGGTGTTTTAGTTTTTGGTATTTCCAGGCGGCCAAGAGGATCAGTGCAATAATCAGCGCTTGGGTCAGGTAAATGGGAGCCATAATGTCGATGTTGGGCCAGTCCTCTAAATGTATCAGAACAAACACATTCTGTATACCGCGCCCCAAAGCTGGCATCATAATGATAAAGACCGTACTGATCAGCCACCAGGCATGGTCTTCGAGGCTTTTTCGTTTTATAATACTCATGACGATGGCATAGCCAAAAGCGGTGATCATTATAATCTCCACAGCCGCTACGCCCATAAAAAACCAGGGTTCAAAAGGGCCAAAGGCATCCCGCAGTTCTGCGGAACGGTCGGCATTTACAATATCCCGGTGCAGCATGCTCAAAGCGGTAATGCATACCCCACCGGCCAAAAACATGCCAATAATGCCATTGGTGCGGTGCTTATCTAGTTTTCCACGCGTCGCGTAGTAGGGTTGTAAAATCAGGTAGAGGTACCAAAGCGTTCCGGTCCAGTAATGGATATGCACGGACCAGGCGTTGTCCGTAAAATCACCCCAATAATCCCTAAAAATTCCAAATTGCATCAATACCATGGGAAGAAGCATCCATAGGTGGAGGGTTTTGTATTTTTCCATGTTTCTTGAGTTGGTGGTTACCAGGGGGGAAGTTTGCTCCCGTAAGATAACCATATTTTTTGAATGTAGGGAACAAAAAACGGGGCTAATGCCCCGTCTTTCAGCTAACTAACTAAAAAACCGAAACTAAATCGGTTTGATCCATAGCAGGTGTTGCCACCGCTTTTTTTCTTTCAAAACCAACAAAATGTTGATGAGAAACAGTCCTCCCGTCTGGAGCAGTTCGCGCAGTTCGTCCCGTTCCAAAAACAAATGAAATAGGAAAATGTGGAGTGTGATGGGCAGTAAAAACACCGCTCCTACAAAACTGGTGCCCTGCAAGATCAGTAACAAGCCAAATAGCAGCTCGCAAATGCCCAATACCTGCCAAAAATAACCGGTCTGCTTCGCTCCGCTGATGTACAGAATCTTCTGGAGGGTGCTTTCCTTTTCAGGCGAAGTGAATTTTTCGGCCTTTTCCACCACTTCTACAGGCGATGGAATGGGCTTTTGGAACTTTTGGATGCCGCCGTAGACCATAAAGCCACCCAAAACCAAGCGGAACACGATAAAGAGTATGTTGATTGCTTTCATCTTAGTTGGCAGCTAAATTGGTTTCTCCTTCATTGGGGTTGTACACATAATTGAAGGTATACATACGGGACTCATCCATAAAAGGGTCGGGTACTGCTGGTGCATCCCGGTAATAGCTTAAAATCTCCACCTTGGCGTACCTGCCATCATGGGTTCGGAACACCAAAACCCGCCCAGGAATTGGGCTTAGCGTAAACGTAGCGGGATTGTAGTTGTACCAGCCTTCGCCACTTCCGGTTGGGATGGCAAAAGCCCCATCGGCATCCACCTCAAAAGTGAGTCCGGCCGCTGAGGTCACCTCGGCGAACAGTCCTGTTTCGATGGCTGCTCCTCCGTTTCCGTTTCGTGCGGGTTCATCGTTGGTTCCCGTTACAGTACCTCCGTTCACGGCAATGGTGGTTCCGCGAAAGGCGATGTCCCATTCGGTATCGCTATCGGTTACGGCCCCGGTTTCAAAACTGAACTTGGTAAAGGGTCCGCCTGCGGGTTCCCCTTGACTTCCTGTTTGTGGGGCTTCCAGATTTTCCATGGTACCGCTGACCAGATTAGCCAAAACCGTGAATGAAGTAGTGGCATCCTGGGTAAATCCATTGGCTGATACGGTCACTGCTCCCGAGGTAGCACCTGTGGGCACCGTAACCACTAGTTGGGTACTGGTCGCTGAGCTTATGGTCGCCGGTACGCCACCAAAGGTCAAGTTGATGGCAGAAACATCCGGAAAATTGGTTCCGGTGATGGTTATTTCGCTGCCCACGGTTCCTGAGTCCGGCGTGATGGCGGTCACGGTAAATTCCGCAACGGTATCCCCGTCGTCATCGCTACAAGCCATAAAGGCGAACAATAAAGTACATAGGCTGAATAGTTTCAAGGTAGTTTTCATGTAATGGTGATTTTTAAAATTGAATATTGAGTCTTGCAAAAAGTTGTGTTCCAGGATTGATCAATTGTTCGTTGTCCTGGGTGGCCAATGGATTTGATCCTTGAAAGTCCAACAGGTTATTGGCCCCCAATTGCAATTGATAATGTTCGTAAAACGTCTTTCCGAAGGAAAGGTTTACCAGGGCGTAGCCATCCACAAAGGAATTGTCCAGTTCGTCCAGTATATCGTTTCCATTTCGGTCGGCAAGTCCAAATCGACTGCGGTACACGACGCGCAGGTTCGCATTGGCTCCCCATTCCGGCACCTCGTAAAATGCCTTGAAATTTAAAGTATGCCGGGAACGGTTTTCCAAACCGAAGTAATCGCTGCGCTCCAGACGGATGGTTTCCAAGGTTTCGGGATCACGTCCAAAGACCTCTCCATTCTCCACGGCATCCTCTTTATCCTTATCGAATGCATAGAGCAATTGATAGCCTGCGGAAAGATTTAGATTTTCGAGCGCCTTGTATTGCAGGTCCACTTCCAGCCCTTGGGTGTACACGCTTTCCCGGTTGATGTAACCAAAAACGTTTTGTCCATTGGTCTTGGCGGCCAAAATGCGAGTGTCAATCAGATTTTCGAAGTCGTTTCGGAAGAAATTCAGGTCACTGCGCAATTTTCCTTTTTTGAAACCCACCCCTAGGTTGATCCCTACCGAACTCTCGGCATCCAAGGGCTCACCAAGGTCATTGGGGTCCACGGCCAAGTTGGCCACTTCATCATTGGCCTGCAATCGTTGGATGCCCTCGGCTTCCACTTCTTTGCCAAACACGGAATAGCCACCTCCGGACGCATTGGTGAAATCGAGGTAGAGTTGTCTAAAATCAGGAGCTTTAAAACCACTGCCCACGGAACCTTTTAGTGCCCAATGCGGATTCAGATCATAGCGGGCGGATAGTTTCGGGCTCAGTTGGGAATTGTATTCGCTGTGGTTGTCAAAACGGGCCCCGGCGATGATGTTGAGTTTTTTGAGCGGTCTAAAATCATATTGGGCAAACACATATTGGGAGTTGAAGGTAATCTCATCCGCAAAAAGCGAACGATTTAGCGTTTCCAAATTATAGCCGCCTCCAAGAGTCAAGGTGTTGTCCGAACTGAAATTATGGTTAAAACGAACTTCTGGGCGAAAGAGTTTTTGGTCAAAATCGTTGTCGAGCAGGATTTCATCATTAATGGGATCTACGGTCTGCTCGTTGGTGCTATAATTGGTATAGTAGAATTCATATTCAAACCCTGATTTGTCGGTAAGATTATGGTCCAATCGCAAATGAAGGTTGCCGTCCCGCTCTTCACTGGTGCCCGAAGGGATGTCAAAATCTTGTAAAAAATAGCGTCCCGAGGCAAATGCCTTTAGGTTTTCGGAGACATTAAAATACAGCCTTCCATTTAAGGTATAATTGAAAAAGGGATTCACGGTCTGCCCCTCTTGGTTCGGGGTGAGGTCGAAGCCATCGGTGCTCAAACGGTCCACAAAAACAGAATAGCCCAGTTTCCCTTTTCTTTGATTGAGGTTGATGGTACTGTTTTGGTTGTTAAAAGAAGCCGCCCGATGGGAAATTTGCCCCGTTACCTTATCCGAATTCGGTCGCTCGGTGATGATATTGATGACCCCGCCCAAAGCTTCTGAACCAAAAAGACTGGAGGATGGCCCTTTGACCACTTCAATTTGTTTTATGTTGCCGATGGCAAAACGGCTCAAATCCAAATTTCCGGAGCTTCTGCCCACCACGGGAACCCCATCGATCAACACCATGACATAATCCGAAGCGATGCCTTGAATCTGTACGCCTTCGCCACCGCCAATGGTCACATCTGGGGTCATGACTATTCCGGTCTGTTCGTTCAGAATTTCGTTCAATCGTGTTACCCCAGAACGTGCAATCTGCTCTTTGGCAATTAAGGTCACGGGTAGGGGCAGGGAGGAAAGCTGGCGTACCGTTCGCGTGGCCGTAACCACAACCTCTTCCAGATTTTCCGTAAGAATCGAGTCGCGTTCGGTCTTTTCTTGGCCTAGGGCACAAGGGGTGGTAAAAACGAAAAAAATAATCAGAAAATTATTTTTATTTAGACTCATTCTTATTTAGATTTGCGAACAAATATATATTTATTTTTATTCAATCTAAATAATAATAAAGTTTTTTTATCACAATCCAATTAACAGACCACATCATGAAAACACGACCTTTTTTTACCATTTTAATGCCACTTACTTTATCGATTACTGTGCTGACCGCGCAAACCAAAAAAGAAGCCGATCGCCAAGCCATTCTGGATATGTGCGGTTGTTACGACATTACTTTTAAATACACAGAGACTTTTGCTCCGAGCGAGGATTATGAAAAAAAACCAGATTATACCGCTTCTGCCTTAGAGCTCGCACTACCCATTATTAATGGAAATGACCAAATTTCCATTCAGCATCTGTTGGTAATCAATGACAGTACAGTGATCAAGCATTGGAGGCAAGATTGGCTTTATGAAAACCAAGAGGTGTTCCACTACGAAAAGGACAACAACTGGACCTTTTCCAAATTACCATCGGATGCCGTAAAAGGACAATGGACACAAAAAGTGCATCAAGTGGATGATAGTCCAAGGTATTCGGGATCTGCCAGTTGGGTGCACGTGGATGGAAAGCACTTTTGGGAAAATAGGAGCGATTCCCCACTGCCCCGCCGCGAGTACACCAAACGCAGTGATTACAATGTTATGAAACGAGGCAACCGACATGAAATTACCGACTACGGTTGGGTGCATGAGCAGGATAATGACAAAATAGTGAGGAAAGAAGATGGTGAAGCTATTTTGTTGGCCCAAGAAAAGGGAATGAACATCTATAAAAAAGTGGATGACCAAAAATGCCAAATAGCTTTGGATTGGTGGCAAGGACATAAAGACTTTTGGGCCGAAGTGCGTACCGCCTGGGACCAAGTTTATGATCGAGAAGGAAACTTAACTTTGTTAAAGAAGGTAGATGACAAGCCACTGTACAAATACTTGCATGCTTTGGAAGAGGAGCGAGCCAATAGTTCTCAAGTTCTGGAAGTGCTCAATCGTTTTGTGGCTACCACGGCTGAACAAAATGAAGTTACTGGCAAATAAGTTACATCGCTTAAAGGAGAAAAGGCCGTGAAAATCACGGTCTTTTTTTGTCTTTCACTGTTTCATCTGGAACTTTTTCGAAATTTGATTAATTTAAACGACGATGACACGAGACATTATCAACATCAACGATTTCATCATTTTGGTGGAGGAGGCCCACGTAGGCAAGGAAACACTTGACACCTGCAGGTTTGATGAGCCTGTCATTGCCGTGGCCTTTTACGGTTCTGGTAATGTGGACCTTACCATGCGCTATGATGGCAAAGAGAATCGCTACAAGCACACCAAAGGTTTGGCCCTGGCCTTTTATGCGGACGAGACCGTGGATGCAGAGCATCGGGTTTCTGCTGACAGACCTTTGGAATGTATAGTAATTGCAACTTCACCGCGAAATTTGGAGAAATTACCAAATGCCGAAGGCGACCTTTTTTCGGAATTATTGGAAGAACTGGTCAAGCCCTCCGACCACTATGTCGAAGGTCCTCGGTTTTTCATGACCCCGGAGATGCAATCTATCGTGGATCAGATTTTTCACAATCAGCTTAAGGGAAAGACCAAGATGATGTTTTTCCGCAGTCAAATCACCGCCCTGTTGTCCTACTTTTTTGGACAATTGGCCACGATGCCCTCGAATACGATAAAGCGTTCGGAACGGGAGAAGTTGGAGGAAGCCAGAACGATTTTGTCCAACAACCTTGACAATCCGCCTTCCTTGTCAGAACTGTCCCTGCAAATAGGGCTGAACAGTTTTAAACTCAAGAAAAATTTCAAAGAGGTTTTTGGGGTGCCTGTATTCAAATATTTGCAAAATGAACGGCTGAACAAGGCGCATGTACTGCTTCGTGATGGAGAGGCCACGGTACAGGAAGCAGCCTGGCATGTGGGCTATGATAGTCTGAGCTCTTTTTCGAACGCGTTCTCCAAAAAATTTGGCTTTCGACCCAGTGAGATACGAAGATAGACTTCAAGCGGTACTGGGAACAACAGCATAGATAGCAACCTTTTCCTCTTTTCCTTTTAGGGGAACATTTCCCTTCGATTCAAAATTGTAGCCATTGACCTGAAGTTGGGTTTTCATTGCTTCAGAGAGCAATAATTCACTACCCAATGCGTTGCATTGGCCCTGGATTCGGGCAGCGGTGTTTAAGGTGTCCCCGTGATAGGCAATTTCCTTTTTATATTTTCCTACTTCAGTGACCGTAACAGTGCCTCCGTGCATTCCTGCCTTAAAAAATGGTTGGACCCCATATTTTTTCAAATAATACCCCTCTTTATTTTTCAATGCTCTTTTGAAGCTGAAAAAGGCTTCAAGGCAGTGTGATTTTTTAATACCATCTTTCAGTGGCCAGGTCAATACGGCTTCATCACCTACGTATTGGTATATTTCAGCTTTATTATTCACGATGGCCATTCCCAAATCATTAAAACAATCTTGGATGAAGCGGCTGTAATCCAAATGACCCAACTTTTCAGCCAGTTTTGTGGAGGATTGTAAATCCAAAAACATGAATATCCGCTCTTCTTCATTTGGGGAATAGAATTTTCCCCGCATCAATTTCCACAAGTTGGTTCCGCCCAACATCAGACTAATCTGTTGGAGTGCCGACAAGAAAAAGTCCACGAAAAGCACATAAAAATAGATGGCTCCGCTCCCTGTATCAAAGGCAAAAGTCCAAAAGTGTATAGAAGTTCCAAAATAGAGTTCATATACCCCATAGGCAAGCAAGGTGAGCAGTATGAGAAACAGCAGGGAGTACAAAAAACGAAGCAGTAAAAGCCGTTGAATGGAAATATACTTATAAATACGTTCCTCGACCAATATTTGCGCAAAGCCCGAAACAAAACCCATTAGGGGGCCCAAGGTCACAGCAATCATCATGCTGGATTTAAAATCAAACTGCAAGGTTCCCAACTCCATCGTGCCAACACCTCTCACAATACTGAGGAAAATAAAGGCGAATGTCCATCCAACACAATAGAAGCGTATGATGCGCCACCTACGGCTATGAAAAAATGAAATTGCCATGAATTTCAAAGGTATCCTTTTCGAACAAATCTTCCTCCATTTCAAACAAATGTTAGGAGTAAGGTGAACCTAGTTTTGTCCTGTAATCAATGAGTAACCATAAATCAAAAACAATGAGGAAAGTAAGAGCAATAATTATCGGAACAATTATCTGGGCACTGGGAGTGAGTGTGTACTCCCTATCCTTTTTGGCAAACATTATGGAAGATGCACAGCAACAGGCCAATCTGGTCTTGTTCATCGCGGTAATGCCGTTAGTCTGGTTTGGGTCAAAACTGTACTACAAAAAGGGTAACAGCATGCATGGATATTTTGTTGGGCAGACCTTCTTTTTGGTTGCCGCGGCCTTGGATGCTTTGATCACCGTACCCTTTTTAGTGATTCCAAATGGTGGAAGTTATTTTGAATTCTTCACTGATATGGGTTTCTGGTTGATAGGCCTGGAGTTTATCGTCACTGCAACACTGTACTGGTATGCAAAAGTGTATACAAAATCCCAAACAACAAATTAATCACTTTATACTATTCAATATGGAAATTACAACAAGCAACGTCATGCTTTTAGTTACAACACTTTTGTTTGGTCTGGTAGCCGGACTGTGTTTCACCTGGGGTAACGCTGTAACCCCTGGAATTGGACAATTGGAAGACATGGGGTACCTGCAGGCTTTTCAAAAAATGAATCGGAGTATAGAAAATCCCTTATTCTTTGCAGTTTTCATCGGTTCCTTTTTTGTGGGAATCGCTACAGTGTTCATTAATCGAGGAATTTCTCCAACCCATTTTTGGTTGGTGACAGCTGCGGTAGCCATCTACTTTGTAGGCGTGGTACTCATCACAGTTTTTGGCAACGTTCCTTTGAACCAAATCTTGGATAAGACGGACTTAATAAATAGTACGACTCAAGAATTGGCGTCGCTCAGGGAAAAGTTTGAGCAACCGTGGAATCGGTTTCATAGGATTCGAGTGGTATCCGCAACCCTCTCATTTGCACTTTTGATTATTGCAGGAATTGGAAAATAAGCAACACATAAATAATAACATCAAAAATTCAAAATCATGAGAAAAAATGTATTAGTAATCGGCGGAACAGGAAAAACCGGTAAAAGAGTGGTCGAAGTTTTAAACCAAAGGGGTCATAATGTCCGCATAGGATCAAGAAGTCAAAACCCTGCATTTGATTGGGACAGTCAGGAAACCTGGAGTTCTGCCCTAGAGGGAATGGATGCTGTCTACATAACGTATCAACCCGATTTGGCGGTGCCCGGAGCCTTGGAGGCCATAGAAGGGTTAACCAAGGAGGCAATACGACAAAAGGTAAAGAAACTGGTTTTGCTTTCGGGTAAGGGTGAGCGAGAGGCAGAGCTCTCTGAGCAGGTGGTTATCAACTCTGGTTTGGATTACACTATTGTCAGGGCCAGCTGGTTCAACCAAAATTTTAGTGAGAGTTTCTTTTTGGAACCCATTCAGCAAGGGTTTGTGGCACTTCCGAAGGCCAATGCCCAAGTTCCTTATGTGGATGCCAATGACATTGCCGCAGTTGCTGCTGAAGCGCTCACAAACGATGAGCATAACGGGGAGATTTATGAATTGACCGGTCCTCGCTTTTTGACCTTTGCAGAAATCATGAAAGAAATTGCTCAGGCGACGGGCAGGGAGATTGCCTTCACCCCAATTGCATTGCCGGCATACACGAAGATGCTCAGAGAGCAGGGTGTCCCTGAGGATTACGTTTGGTTGATCGATTATTTGTTCACTGAGGTTTTGGACAATCCCAATAATCAGGTTATCACTGAAGATGTTGAAAAGGTGTTGGGCAGAAAACCTATCGACTTTTCAGACTATGTGAAGGAAACCGCTGCTACCGGAGTTTGGAGCCAAACGGTAACAATTTAGGGGATTATCATCAATCAAAAAACGGAAAAGCGGGCCCATATAGGGTCCGCTTTTTTTAGATAAGTTCAACCAAGTAGTTGTAAGCCATGCCTGAAAGAATGGCCAGGCCAAAACTTAGCAAAGTCCCAATTAACACATATTCGGTCAATTTTCGGTTTTTTCCCTTATTGAGGTCACCGAATCGAAAAACGGATTTGGCAGTGATTAAAAGACCGATGGCCGACCATTGTTGTACCAAGATAAACCCAAAGACAAAAAGTCGTTCCAGCATTCCTATATATTTCCCGGCGTTTTTGAGCGAACCACCCTCACTAGATTCATCTTCTTTGACAATTTCCGCAATATATGGCGCCAGAAACATCCGCATGATAATCCCGCAGACAAAGGTTACGAATACCAGAAAAGTGGTCAACAGCAGATTTTTTTCTCCGAACAGGGTGTTGAAATCGATTTCAAAAGGGGAGACCCAATATACCATTGCTGCCAACACAAATAAATGAAGTGCTTGATCCAATACAAAAAGCCATCGAAAGTTTTTTTGGTTGGTCAATGCCAATTTTCCGAGATCAATCAAATAGTGGGTGACAATTATAATGCCGACAAGTCCCAGGTATTTAAATTGGAGAAGTAGTAAAAGGAGGAGTAGGTGAACTCCTATATGCCAATACAAATATTTGGATTTCCACTTTTTCTCAAGCTTATTGGATACCCAATGCTTGGGTTGAAGGGCAAAATCACCAATAAAATGGGCTAGGAGGAGTTTTAGGGCCAGTAGTGTCATAGTTTTTCAAGTTGGATGCTGTAAAATTGGATCATTTTTTGGATTTCGTCAAAACCGGCCTTATTCAACTCCTCACTGATGTTGCCTTGGGACTTGTTGAGGATTGATGCCAGTTCCCGTTGGTTCATTTTTGGGTTTTCTAGAGCATGCTTCACCGTTTTGGAGATGGCTGGGGTCCAATGATCCATGGTCAAAAGAGCGAGACCCAAAAGCAGGTTAATGTGCCTGTCAAATTTTTCATCGGGGGATTTGAGGGCCAGGGTTTGCTTCTTGAGGCCCTCAAAACATTTTCCTGAGTTTACAAAGGCCTCTCCGTTGGATTCTGTTATTTTTTCGGCCTGGTATGTTTTTTCTCCTAGCCCTATGGCCATTCGAACATCGATATTACGCAATTGTTTGATACATGCCTTTATGTGAATGCTGGCCTTCAGGGCTTTTTCGGGGGTTGTTTCCAGTTGAAAACTATCACCTCGGTAAATCTCCCAAGCAGAAGGTTCATTGCCATAGTGGTTTAAGGCTTCTTTTAGCAAGGGTAGCCATTTGGAGGCGTTTTGTTCCGTGGAATTTTTGATGTCCCCCGTGATTACGGCAATCATTTTTGTTTCCATTTAAAAGAATCTGCTAAATCAAAGATAATTAAAAATATCTGTTTATTTACAGATAATTAAAAATATCTGCTAAAAAGTAGATATTTAAAGTAATGGAAAAAAAAAGAAGCCACACCCATGGCTGGTGTGACTTCTAAAATCAACAAAAAACACGCTATCCTCTTCTTCCTCTCTCCTGCATTTTCTTTTTGCTGTGCATGGACTTGTGCAGTCTCATTTTCTTCCAAACTTCATACTGCTCTTCGGTCAGTACTTGCTTCATTTTTTGTTGCTGGGCAATTTGACGGTCCAAACGAGCGTTTTCCATTTCAAATCGCTGCTCAGGAGTGGGTTCCTCCCAATCTCCACTTTCTTTTTTGCCCTTAATCTCCTCACGCCTAGCCTTGCGGTTTTCTGCTTCCACTAAACTCAGCTTCATTACCTCATCTTGTTGGGCTTGGGTAAGATCTAAGGCCAAGGTCAACTTTTTGGTTTTTAAGGTAGCCAATTGTTCCGGCGTCAAATCATGGTGAAAACCCTTGTCCATTCCACGACCTTCATGTCTTTGGCCCATGGCTCCGATAGTGGTCAGTACGACCAATACAACTACTAATTGTTTCATATGTTTAAATTTTTAAATGATTTGGTAGTTGGATAACAAGCGCTACCGATGGTTTAACCATCCTGGTCTCATTTGAGAAAAATTTAACATGTAATGGGAAGGACTGTTGTTATTCGACCAAAAAACCGTCGGATTCCTTTTTGGAAGGAACATCCGTATCCTCAAAATCGGCTTCCACATAAGTTTTGGATTCCAATTGATTTTGAAATTCATCATGCTTTTCAATAGCGTAATAAATAAAACTGGCTGCTAAAAAGCATGAAAAATAGAGAAGACTTTTGATTTTGTAGGTCATGATATTACAATTTGGGATCACTAAATTAGGGAAAGCGTTTTTCAATCCCCATGATATGTTGTGAAATTATATTTTTTAGATGTATGCCGGACAAAAGGCATGGTATAATCGACAAAATGCAAGGTTTGGCGTAAAAATTGAATGAGTTAGGACAGTATCTCCTGAAATTGATTGAAGCCTTTATGTTTTTTAAGGGAGTTTTTCGACCCAAAACAGGAGCTTTTTAACTTTTTAGAAACCCAAAAGGGACAAAATCGATTGTTAAATAATTATTAAGACACGATTTTTACCGCAAAGTGCTCAACCTTTGGGAACTCCGTATTTTATTGATGCTTTCGACGAAAACCCCAACTATTGCTGGCCTCAGGGCGGATATACTTTTCTTAAAAAAATCTAAGTGAGTGTAACAATTGTGTTTTTGTGCCGTCTTATAGGCATACAATATCAATCAAAAATTCAATCAAAAAATGAACAAGTTATTAATGATTTACGGATGTGTGCTATTGAGTAGTTCCGCCGTAGCCAACGACCAACAAAGTGCAGAGGCAGCCATTTTTCAAGACGATTTGGAGTCTTCTGTCACGTTTGAGAACAGTACAACAGCATTGAGCATAAATGCAGAAGAATGTGAGCAAAGCTTTGAGCCATGCAACTTTATTAATGAGCATGTATATGAGCTAAGTCTGGATGAAATAGTTTTTATAGAGGAAGATTCGGAGGTCAATCTTGGTTTTGACACCACCGACTACCTGCCTGAGGGTTTCGACCCTTATGAAACCTATTTTGATTTGAATTCCATCATATATCTTGAAAGTGAAGTCGAATTGGACCTAGGGTTCAACAATGAAGATTATCTTCCAGAAAGCTTTGATGCCTATACACAAATTGTGGAGATAAGTTCAATCAACTTCATGGAAGAAGAGGATTTGAAACTAGGTTTCAATACCGAGGACTATCTTCCCGAAGGTTTTTCACCTTATGAGGAATATGTGGACCTCAAAGCCATTCCTTATATCGAGGAAGATGTAAAGTTGGAATTGGACCTTGACAGTAGCTACTATTTGCCTGAAGGCTTTAATCCGTTTACCGATGTATTGGATGTGGCCTCTGTGAATTTCATAGAGGAAGAAGAAATGGATTTGGGTTTTGATACCAGTGCGTATCTCCCAGAAAATTTTGACCCCTACGTGGCGTCAAACTAAGTAGGATGCATTAGTTTTCATTTTACAAATTTTTGAGTTAGTTAGTTGAAAGGCCCTCTATCAGAGGGTCTTTTCTATTTATGGTTTTACTTTTATCACGCAACGTTTTCGTTAACAAAAAAATAACAGAAAAATTGATAAGGAGAACCTGTTAAAAAAAGGATTTTGAAACTGGTAATCCTGCAAATTTTTATATCCTAGATCAATAGCTTTTCAAGAAATTCTTCAAAGGATTGCGAACTTGGTTTTTACGTAATTTCCCACAATACGTTAACAAAAATCTAATTGTAATAATCTTAGCATTTTCTGGTTGTACATTTGTATAAACAATTAAAAAACGACCATTATGACCTACAGAAATTATTTGATGATAGTTTTCGCAACAGCTGTTTTGGGCTTTACAGCCAATGCTAATGACATATCCACTTCTACCAAGGAGCTGGATGTTCAGAGCATCGAGTTTATTGAGGAAGACCACAGCTACGAGTTGGGCTTTGATACTTCAAAATATTTGCCAGAAGGCTTTGATCCCTATCAAGGACAGTTTTCAGTATCATCGATTAATTACATGGACCTTTGTGAAGAAATTGAGCTGGGATTTGAAACGACGGAGTATCTTCCAGAAGATTTTAATCCTTATGCAGAATAAGTAAAGTTAAGTTAGTTTCTTACTTTTTTTTGAGTTAGTTAGTTTATTAATGGCCTCCAAACTTGGGGGCCATTTTCATTTAGAAAAGTAGCGGTATCACAAACTGAAAGACTAAGATCAATAATCCCACCGCAATTAAGTTTAAGATAACCCCAACCCGTGCCATTTGTGCAATTTTAATATAGCCGCTTGCAAAAACAATAGCGTTGGGCGGTGTGGCCATGGGCAACATAAAGGCACAGCTACTGGCAATGGTCACGGGAATGAGCAAATAAAGAATGGGGATTTCCAAGCCAAGGGCAATACCAGCAACCACAGGAGCCAAAACAGCAACCAGGGCTACATTGCTCATCAATTCCGTCATAAACAACATTAAAAAAATAAGTAAGGCAGCGGTGAACAGAATACTTATTTCGCTTTGCGCAATGGCGTTGGCCACCAAGTCCACAATACCACTGGAGCTCATACCCTGGGCCAGGGCAAGTCCACCCCCGAAAAGGATTAGGATTCCCCAAGCCAGTTTGGAAGTGTCTCTCCAGTAAATGATAAAATCACCCTTTTTAAGATTATAAGGGATGGCGAAAAGTGCAACTGCGGCAAAAATACTTATCATGGTATCGGTCAACCTAAGAGCAGGAAAAAGTGCGTTGATCAGCGTCCGAAAAATCCAAAGAAAAACGGTGATTCCAAAAATGATGAGTACCATCTTTTCCTTACCGGATGTGGGCCCCAATTTTTTTAGCTCGTTGTCAATAACTTCTTTGGAAGCATTAAAAGTTAGATCCCGGTTTGGATACATCCACTTCACCAGTACCAGATAACACACCCCAATCATAACAACGGAAAAGGGCAGACCAAGGGTCATCCACTTTAAAAAAGAGATTTCAGTATTGTATTCGTTTTCCAATAAACCTATCAGAACAGAATTGGGCGGAGTACCAATTACCGTGGCAATACCTCCCGCATTGGCTGAGAAAGCTATACCTAACATAACACTCAAAGCAAAGTTTTGGTCGTTTTTGGTGAAGCCGTCCTCATCATCAATCAATAAATTGATTACGGATAGGGCAATGGGCAGCATAACAACCGTACTTGCCGTATTACTGATCCACATACTGAGTGTTGCCGTTGCAATCATAAAGCCCAGAATAACTTTATTCGGGGTTGTTCCGGTCAATCGAATTATGTTTAGGGCAATGCGTCGGTGGAGGTTTACCTTTTCCAATGCCAACGCCATGACAAACCCACCGAAGAACAAAAAAACAATGGGACTTCCATAGTTGGCACCCACATCGGCTATTGGCAATATTTTAAGAATAGGTAATAATAGTAAAGGCAAAAGCGCAGTGACAGAGATGGAAACTGCCTCGGTGATCCACCAAACAAGCATCCAAACGGCAACCGCAATTACGGCATCACCCTTTTCGGATACCAACTCCATGGGTAGATTAATCAAGATTAAAAAGGCCAAAGGGCCCAGCAAAAGGCCCATTTTTTTGCTTAGTTCCATATGGGATTCTAAACTAAGGGTTTTGGAGATTAATTAAAAATGAATGAAGAAATGAAATATTTATCAGCTTATTTTTTATTCGTATTCTACACTTTTTTAAATCATGGCTTTCCAATTTTTTTTATGAAGTCTACATTTTTTTGAGAATGGATTTCAATTGTTTTAATCCATGGTAAATGTTTGGACAATACTGTTCAATAAAAGATTGATCCGACACATGATTTTTTGAAAAACCTTTGGTAGCTGATTTTCCGTCAAAATCAACATAAGCTAACCGAAAATTCAATGTATTTTCATTATAGTAAAAATCTGACCCTGGTAAAAGTGCAATACCTCCATATTCCAAAAGATAGTTTGCAATTTCTTTACTTGTAAAAAGCTGTTTTTCTGCAAAAAGGGCTCTGTACTTTTCAAAATCTACCATTATATAAAACCCTCCTTGTGGCTGTGTGCATTTGACGCCAATGCCCTCCAACTCATTAAAGACGTAGTGACCGATTGTTTTTAAAATTGCGGTGTTTGTGGTTATTTGTTCTAAAACTTCCTTTTTCAATGAGAAGGCCTCACATGCAGCATACTGTATGGGTGATGCTACGGCACTGAAGGTTTCACTGAACAAAGAGCTGAAATTTTCATGCATGAATTTCAGTTCTTGGGGCAATGCCATAAACCCTAGTCTGTATCCCCCGGCAGAAAAAATCTTGCTCAAACCTCCAAAAACAATCGTTTTTTTTGGGTAATACTCGCCAATGCTGGAGGACCTACCATTTTGAAAACTCAGCAGGGAGTAGATTTCATCAGAAAGCACAATAATGTTGTGCTCTTTGCATACTTCGGACAATGATTTTAGTTCTTCCGCCGAATAGACCGCCCCCGTTGGATTATTCGGGGAATTTAGAATCAAGTTTTTTTGTCCGGCAAAGTTGTTCGCACAATAATCCAATAGGATATCTGCAGTTACCTTATAGTTGTTTTCATGGGGTGTTTTCAAAATGGCGTATTTTCCACCCTTTGATTTCACTTGTGGAAGATAGCTTACCCAACTTCCCTGTGGGATTAAAAAGACGCCTTCAAGCATCAAAATAGTTTGATAGAGTAACTCTTTACTACCGGGGCCAATGTAGATGTACTTGGGATTGGCAACAACACGATGGTATTTTTTCAAATAGGAAGAAATATTTTCCTTCAGCTCTGGCAAGCCCGTGGAAGGAAGATAATCGTTGTTGTCCGCATTGTCTATCAGCGCGGCTACAATTTTTTGGTGAATGGTAAAGGGCGACTGTCCAAAACCAAAATTGTATACGATATGGCCCTGATTGCGTAATCGCTTTACCTTTTGGTTGATTGCCAATGTAGCAGAGGGCTTAAGATTTTGTATCCGGGTGTTAATCTCTATCATGATAGCACATTATATAAACAAAGAAGCTCCAAAAAATGAAGCTTCTTATATTTTGAATCGAAAACGGTATTATTCTTATTTGATTTTAAATGTCAACCTTCCAAAAATGTACCTTCCGTTTATTCCAAATTGAACTGATCTTCTGGAATAGATGAACCTACCACTTGACCGGAAAGCAGGATCGTTTTCGTCAGGATAAACATCCAATAGATTATTTGCTCCAATGGTTAATCTTAAATCTGGAGAAAGATTATAGCCCACCGTTAAATCAGTGATTATCTTGGCTCCAAAAGTAGTATCGACCGTTGGGTCATCATTGTTTGTTGCTTCCTCCACTTCTCCGAAATAGCTGTTTCGCAAAAAGAAATTCCAGTTATCACCTACTCGAACATTATGTGACAGATTTCCCTTGGTGGTGGGTACGGCCGACTCTAAAAAGATTCTGCTGGTTGGATCAAAATAGGTGTCGCTTAGCCCCGCATTCGCAACTGCCGTAGGCACTTTGACATTTTCAACACTGGTTTCTGAAAAAGTGAAGGCCAAAGTATTGGTCAATGAGATATTATCCGAAATCGTGGCATTGTGATCTATTACCAAGTCCACTCCCTTTGTTTCGGTATCTACAGAATTGGCAAAGAATGCCGCTTGCGTGGCATTGGCTTGAGCAAATAGCGCAGCTAATTCCGGATCACCCCCATCATCAAACTGCCCCGTCAATACAACCCTGTCATCAATATTCACAAGAAAACCATCAACTGTAAATTTGAGGTTTGCATTGGGCACCCTTGCCGTGAAACCTGCAGCCACACCAAAGGAAGTTTCTTCTTTGAGTTCCTGAATGCCTAATAATCGAGCGACCCTTGAGGTGTTTGAAAAAATACCCACTTCGTTGGGCACGCCGTCCACAAATAGCGTAGAGGTAGAATTAAAGTGGATTTGGTGCAATGAGGGAGCTCTAAAACCTGTTTGCAGACCTCCCCGGATGTTGAAGTTTTCTGACGCCTTGATTCTTGATGCCAATTTGAAATTGACCGTACCACCAAAATCAGAGAAATTTTCATATCGGACCGCTCCACTCATTAAAAAGGATTCTGAAAAATCGGCTTCAACATCAAAATAACCAGCGATTGAGTTCCTAAATGCATCTATCTCGTTGTCGGGTTTAAAACCTGGGAACACCTGGATACCACCAGGTCTGGAACTGCCAAAAAAGTCAGTGGGTACAACTGAATTGGGGTCTGTTGGATCGTGAACATTGCCCAAAGTATTGTATTGTGCATAAGAGGCTTCTTCCCCAGCTACTATTGCATAGTTTTCTACGCGATACTCAGCTCCAAAGGCAATGTTAAGTCCGGCCATTATGTCGCCAAAGAACTGGCTCATATCAAAATTGGTGGTATTTTCACTATAGTTGAACCCACCCGAGTCAGCTTCAAATGGCGTTGAATTGGCCAAGGAGGCATTATTCGAATTGGTCACCCTATACAGAAATGAGTTTTTCCCATATGAATTGCTAAAATCAACGTTCCAGTCTCCAAGCATACCTCGTATGCCAAATGCTGCAGATTGGTCTGAGATACTAGAATTGATTTCAGGTCTAAAACCGTTAATATAGGCTGGAGTATAGGCTCTAGATTGAAATGGCAAGCGATAAAAACCTGCGGCATTACCGGTTTTGAAGCTAATACCCCCAAAACCATAAAGTTCAAGATTTTCTCCCAAGGGAATTGATAGATTGGCAAAGAACTGCGCTCCTCTCAACTCAGATTGACCCACTCTCATATTGAAGTCACTTCTGACCAAATTTCGTGCGGACAATTCTGACTCTGTCACATCGGCATTAAGTATTCCCTGAAGCTCTTCTTTGGTTTCACTTCCTGTAAGGGTAACCCCGGCCGCACCGGCGTATTGAAAAATATCGTCTAGGTCGTCGTCCAAGAGTAATGAGATGTCATATCCGTCCGCAGCAGCGACCCTTTCAATCGAATTGTACGAATTGAATATTTGTCCTTCCCATTCCAGCATTCGATTGGTCCATCCCCTGTAGTTAAAACTACCGGTAAAGTTCACGAAACCTCCTTCATCCCCAATGGGAAGGCCGTAATTAAGGCCCAGATTCACTTGTTCACCGTCAACTTCTTTTTCTGGACTGCTTTCGCTGGTAAAATTGGCTCCAGTGGTTACATCTACCTGAAGTTCATTCACATTCCGTCTGAGCACAATATTGATTACTCCGGCAATGGCGTCGGATCCATATTGAGCGGCAGCTCCATCCCTTAGAATTTCTATTCGTGAGATTGAATTTGATGGTATGGTCGTCATATCCGTTCCAACACTACCACGCCCAAACGTACCATTTACATTTACCAATGCCGTTTTGTGCCTACGTTTGCCATTGATCAAGACTAGTACCTGATCGGGACCAAGTCCTCGCAAAGCCGCTGGGGCAATATGATCCGTACCGTCGGAAATGGTCTGTGGGTTTGAGGTAAAAGATGGCGCGGCATAATTCAGGATTTCTTCAACAGTTACCTGTGGAGATGATAATACCAATTCTGTAACATCCAAGACATCGACAGGCACAGGAGTATCTGTAGCTGTCCGATTCACATTACGGGAACCCACAACAACGACATTCTCCAAGGCCAAGCCAGCTCGCAGTGTGACATCGAGTGTACTGCCATTTACAATTACTTCCTGTGTATTGAAACCAACATAGGAAAAAACAAGAGTGTCTCCAATGTTAGCTTCAATGGAATAATTTCCATCAAAATCTGTAATTACACCGGTCGTAGTACCCTTAAGCAGGATTGAAACTCCCGGTAAGGGTTGGTTCTGGTCGTCGAAGACCGTTCCCGTTACCTCTTGTGCTAGCGAGGCAAAAGAAACCAACAAAACTGAAAAAAGAGCAAGTGTTAATTTTTTCATGGTTATATTATTTAGAGTTAGGTTCGCATGTTTAAATCATAGAAATTGTTAAAAAAATCAATATCACACAATTTTTACCTATGTAAGGTATTGATTTTTATCTAAAAGAAGATTTTTTTTATGGATTCTATAAATTTTTTTAATGAAAAAAATTCGGAATGATTTGGTGTTTATTCAAAAATCTTTTGAGTCAGTTTTAGGATTCTCAGTAAAGATGGAAGATATGCCGATAGACTAAAATGCTATCTATCCAGATATTAAAACTCCTTTCAAAAACGAATTTTTGGTGATTTTTTTTAGAAATCTCAAAAAGAAAAACCTAACTATTCTAATAGGTCAACTTGATATTTTGAGCTGGGACAGGTATCAGAAAATAACAAAAGTTGGGTTAAAGTTTTGAAAGAGCAAAGAGACCATCGTCCCTTTTTTCAACTTTAAATAGGCCGTGTTTAGATAGGTTCTTTGTGCTCTTATCCCATTTTTTGCCACTTAGCCCTGCTTTTTCCTTAAGTTCAGCAAGAGGCAACTGTCCAATAGGTTTTAAAATATCCATAATCACTTTTTCCTCATCCGTAAGCTCCACTTGTTTTTTCTCAGGTCGCATTTGTGGGAAGAAAAGCACTTCTTGTATGGATGAATTGTTGGTCAAGAGCATCACCAAACGGTCAATACCGATACCGATACCAGAAGTAGGAGGCATGCCATATTCCAGGGCGCGTAAAAAATCTTGATCGATGAACATGGCTTCATCATCTCCCTTTTCAGAAAGGCGGAGCTGATCTTCAAAACGCTCCCGTTGGTCAATGGGATCGTTGAGCTCTGAATACGCATTAGCTATTTCCTTGCCATTGATTATGAGTTCAAAACGTTCGGTTAGTGCGGGATTGCTTCGGTGCTCCTTCGTCAGCGGACTCATTTCTTTGGGGTAATCGATAATGAACGTCGGTTGTATGTAATGATGCTCACATTTTTCGCCAAAAATCTCATCAATAAGCTTCCCAACCCCCATGGTTTCATCCACCTCAATGTCGAGTTTTTGGGCAACCTCCCTAAGCTGGGCTTCATCCATGCCAGCTACATCGTATCCGGTATGGGTCTTTATGGCTTCTAAAATGGGAACTCTGGGGTAAGGTGCCTTAAACTCTATTTCATGGTCACCCACCTGTACCTTTGTGCTTCCTGTGGCATCAACAGCAACTTTTTCAAGTAGTTTTTCCGTGGTCTCCATCATCCAATTATAGTCCTTGTAGGCCACGTAAAGTTCCATTACCGTAAATTCTGGATTGTGGGTGCGGTCCATACCCTCATTGCGGAAGTCTTTGGAGAACTCATAAACGCCGTCAAAGCCACCTACAATCAGCCTTTTCAGGTATAATTCGTTGGCAATTCTGAGGTAAAGAGGCATGTTCAACGCATTGTGGTGCGTAATAAAAGGCCGAGCTGCTGCCCCTCCCGGTATAGGCTGTAGAATAGGGGTTTCCACCTCCAAATACCCCATATTGTTGTAAAATTCCCGAATACTATTTGTAATTTTTGTCCTTTTGATGAAGGTGTCCTTTACGGATGGGTTTACCACCAAATCCACATAGCGCTGTCTATAACGCAGTTCAGGATCGTTGAATTCATCATAGACTTTACCTTCTGCATCCACTTTGGGTAGCGGCAGTGGATGTAAGGCCTTACTCAGCAAGATGAAGTTCTTCACCATCACGGTTTTTTCTCCAACTCGGGTTTTGAAAAGCACACCTTCCACACCTATGATGTCACCAATATCAAGCAGCTTCTTGTATACTTCGTTGTACAGTGTTTTATCTTCACCAGGGCATATTTCGTCCCTATTAAAATATACCTGAATGCGCCCATCACTATCTTGAAGCTCTGCAAAGGAGGCCTTCCCCTGAATTCTTCTGGACATCAATCTACCGGAAATCACCACCTGTTTTCCATCCTCAAAATTGTCTTTGATGCTCTTGGAAGTGGCATCAACAGGATATAAGGCCGCAGGATAAGGATTTATTCCCAGGGCTCTCAACTTGGTCAATTTTTCCCTTCGAACGATTTCTTGTTCCGATAGTTGCATAGACTGAAAAAAAATTAAAGCGCAAAATTACACTTTTGCGCTTTAATTCCTTGTCTTGGCGTTGTTTATTGAGCGTAATTGGGTGTATAGGGCTTGTTATGGACAATTTGGGCCATGTCCTCCTCCAAAGATTCGATGGGACTTTCCACAATCCGATTGGTTTCTCTACCATTTTTAAAGAAAACCATTGTGGGCACTTTGATGATATTGAGCCCTTTTTCTTTGCCTGTGGGACTTTTTTTGTAATGCTCCTTGCGTCTGTCCAATGCCACTATTTCCAACTGTTCCATAGGGTAGTTGGCCTCCTCCAAAATTTTTAAAAATCTGGGCGTTTCCCGCTTACTGTCGCCGCACCAAACGCCCAAAAATAGTTTGATGTCATATTTCGCCAATTTTCTCTGGAAAAGCTTTACGAGAGATGCATCAACTTCGTAAGAATCCCATCCCCCGTGAAACCAAGCGGCATAAGGTTCAGCTTTCAGTCCTTCGAGATTGATTTGTCCTACCAGAAATTTTCTACCGTCTTCTTGAACGATTTCTTTGTTGAATTCCTGGGAAAACATAAATAATGTACACAGCACAAAAGCAGGTGTCAAAATGTGTTTCATGATTTTTCGGTTTTATGATTCGGACCGAAAATCCATAAAATGCGATTTCAAAATGATTTTGGACAGATGGAAATCAGGACTAGACCTGGGGTTGATTTTATTTTTTGAAACAAGCTTCTACCTCTTCACGAGAAGAAACTTCCAGTTTTTTGTACAGATTGTTAATGTGTGTTTTTACGGTACTATGGCTTACGAAAAGGGAAGCGGCAATCTCCTTATTACTTTTCTCTTCCAGGATATGCTCCACGATTTTTTGTTCCTGTGGAGTAAGTCTGCTCCACAGCATAGTGCTCTTTTTTGCGGCCTTCGTTCTCTTGGAAATAAAAAAATAGATGTTTGCTCCTACGGAAAGAAATAACAGTACTCCCAAAATCCAATTCCAATCCGGTGATTTTGGCTCAGAAAATGAGGCGAGTTGTTTGTCGGTGGAAATTTCTGCTTCATACTGAGTTGTAAAGGAGGTATTGGGATATTTGGACTGAAGCCGGTCGGAAAGTTCGTTGTAATATGGGTTTTTGGATACATCTTGAAGATAAAACCTATAGGTTTTGTTTCTTCTATCCGATAGAAAATCGTAAATGTATAGCTCCGCCAGAGGTTCTTCTGTATCGGCGCCAAACTGTTGCAATGTAGAGAACCATTTGTTTAAATTGAGTTTTTTGTTGGCTTCACTGGGGAAATCCATAAAGTCAAAGGCCATTGCTTCTTTCAAAGCATCGATTTCAAGTAAAAGCGACGCCTTTAGATTGGTTGAAGCAATGGTACAAAGAGGCTGGTTCTCAAAAGAGGTGGGAAGATGAAGCGTATCCTGATTATGGGCAATGAACAAGATACTTTCACTATTCTGGCATTCCCCCAAAAAATGATCAGTGTCCATCCCTTCGAAGCAACCATCCACATGAATACGGTATATGCGGTCGCTGTCCAAAAGATTATCACCTTCAAACTGAAAGAAGCCCAAGGAATCCACTTTGGTTTTACGGATAATCTGGTTCAAATAGATGCGAGACGCTTTTCGGTAATCCTCCACCAAGGAGAGATATACAGATTTTCCAGAATTGGATTTAGCGACTTCCCCGGTAAACCGATATTGCCCAAAGAGCAACTCAGTATTCAGAAATAGGGATAAAACGATAAAAACCCGCATAGCACACCAAAAAAACAAACTAAAAATAAAGGTTTTATGTAACAAATCGGGAAATTGGACAACTAATGAATAACATCAATCAAATTTAAGAACATGAGTTTCTGGAGAGTGCTTCTTGCCATTCTTTTTCCGCCTTTGTCCGTCATCGGAAAAGGTTGTGGGTCTTTTGTTATTGTATTACTTTTAACGCTTTGTGGATGGGTGCCCGGTGTTATTGGAGCCCTCGTCATCTTGAACAATACAAACTAAAGTGATACACATGAAAAAAATCCAAATCTTGGCCTTGATGGTATTCTTGGCACTGTTCACCGCATGCAATTTTACGGAAGAAATCCACTTGCAAGAAGACGGTTCGGGAAAACTTTCCATCTTTTTTGATGGTTCCGAACTGATGGAAATGGCCGGAGAAGAAATGCAAAAGAACAATGAAAAACCTGTGGATTCCCTAATTTATTTTAAGGATTTTCTAGAAGCAAAAAAAGACAGTATCGCCCAATTACCAGAAGAAGAGCAGGCCAAATTAAAAAAATTGGAGCCTTTTACCCTGCACATGCTCATGAATCCCGAAGAGAAGTTGATGAAGTTTGACCTGTCCAGTGAGTTTAAGCAGATTGCCGAGGTGAACGATGCGTTCAACACGTTCCAAGAGGCCAGCGCCCTAGGTCCAGGAAGCAGTGCAGATCAACCAGGGCCAAAACCGATGGAAAATCATTCTACGGAAGTCAATTATAGCTTTGAGGATGGGGTGTTCACCAGAACGGCAAAAATTCTGGATGAGGAGCTTTTTGAACAGAGTTTGGACAGCTTGCAAGGAGCGGACATGTTTCTTTCGGGTTCTACCTATACTTTAAAATATCATTTTCCGCGTAGGGTGAAATCCGCTTCCATAGAGGAGGCCACGTATAGCGCTGATGGGAAAACCCTTATTTACGAAGTAAACTTCATGGATGTGATCAAAGATCCCAAGGCGTTGGACCTTAAGGTGGAATTGGAAGATTAGTTGGACCGTGAAGCACTTCGTATCTTTGTAGGATGAACAAGAAAGTTGTCCTTCAAGATTTAGGCCACAAGGATTATAAGGAAACTTGGGATTACCAAGAGGCCCTGTTCAAGGAAATTATTGACCTAAAGGTCAAAAATCGAAGGGAGAACACCCAACTGCCCACGCCCAATCATTTTCTATTTGTGGAACACCCACATGTGTACACTTTGGGCAAAAGTGGAGACATCGGTAATTTGCTGGTGGATGAAAACATACTCCAGGAAAAAGGTGCCACTTTTTACAAGATCAATCGCGGCGGCGACATTACCTACCACGGACCGGGGCAGGTAGTGGGCTATCCCATTTTGGATTTGGACAATTTTTTTACGGACATCCACAAATACCTGCGGTTTTTGGAGGAAATGGTGATTTTGACCTTGGATGAATACGGGCTTGAAGCAGAACGCTCCAAAGGAGAGACAGGGGTATGGTTGGATGTTGGCACCCCTTTTGCCAGAAAAATTTGCGCCATGGGCGTGCGTGCCAGCCGCTGGGTGACCATGCATGGGTTTGCATTGAATGTTAATGCCGATCTTGGTTATTTTGACCTAATGATTCCCTGTGGTATCAAGGACAAGGCAGTGACTTCGCTCAATGTGGAACTTGGGAAAAAGGAAGTTGACATGGACGAAGTGAAACAGAAACTGCAGCACCACTTTCAACAACTTTTTGAAGCGGAAATGATGCTCCAAAACAGTGATGCTTAATTTTGACTTACACATCAATTCATTGGCGGCCCTCGTCAATATCTGCTCCAATTTTTAGGAGAAAAAAGGCTAACTTCACTTATCGTCGGATATAAATTATTAAAACGAATTCATATCCTTAATAAGTTGTGCTCAATTGTAACCTTTGACATTTTTAAGCGTCTTTATACAGATGTTTAATATAATGTACATGAAACAATTAATATTAGTCTTAGTCATTTGGGTGTTTTCGTTTAAGATGTTTGCCCAAACTATTGAACCAAAACCATTTGAATATCCCTTTAAAGTGCTTGTTTATGATTTGCCTACAGCATCAAATGGCATAAATTACAGGATATATATCAGGGAACCCCTTAGAGATGCTGAAAATGGTGAGCAAGCTTCTGCCTTCTATTTTCTTGACCCTTTAAGGTTATTTGTTCCTTCAGCTGCAATGAGCTCCAATTATGAATACTTTAACTATATTCCATCTGCATATTTCATTGGTATAGGCTATAGCAATGAAGCAGACGGTATACCAAAAGTAGAAAATCGAACTAGAGATTATACACCGACCAAATTCACTCCACCTGATAGCACTCATTTTCTCGCATCCAGTCCTGTAGATTATATTGGTTCAGGTGGTACGGCCGCATTTTTAAAAGTTCTTAAAGATGAGCTTATTCCTTTTGTTGAAGAGCATTGCAATGTAAGTGATTCTGATAGGGTTTTAATTGGAAATTCCCTTAGTGGTCTAGCAGCAACACATACGTTACTTACCCAACCAGACTTGTTTAATCGTTATCTTATTATAAGTCCATCGTTATGGTGGGACGATTGGAACAATGACAGGCATGACAGATATGTTATGAAACAAGTTTCAGCTCTGAATAAGAATTTATTCAGTAGTGAAACGAGAGTATATTTTGCAGTTGGTGAAGAAGAAGAAGGCATGGGGATGGTTACTGACTTGTATCTTTTGGTCAATAAACTAAAAATGAAAAGGATTGATAATTTGAAATTATTTTTAGATGTGCTTGAAGGAGAGCAACATGAGGGTGTCTTTCCTTCCGCGTTTATGAAAGGAATTATCGGAATATATAGCAATGAAGAAAAAAGGAGACCATCTGCATCACCAGTTAAATGGGAAAATTGATAAGAAACACTGAGCATAACATTTTGTATAAGCAATAGCGGGAAAGTGCTTAAATTGAAGGGCTGTAACCCGTTCGAGCTTTGTTTCGGTTTGACAGGTTTGTGGTACGCAAATCGCTACTGCTCATACAATTCACCGATAAGTGAACCTACCATATTTTTCTCCTTTTATTTGCAAAGCAAATGAGGCTGACACCTTGTGTCAGGTTCTCTATGTATCAACCAAAAAACCGAGGCACCCGAACCAGGTCTCTCCATATTGTTTCCTAAAGCTGATATGCCGTTAGCGCTACGGTTCCTCGAAGCGGACCATCCACGTACTCATAGTCTTCCGATTTCATCATACCAATACCTTCGGCCAACCACTGTTTGGTATGTGAATTAATGGTGGCTCCCATGTTCATGATCATATCATGGCTAACAATAAAACATTCTCTGGACACTCCATTGGGATCCGTCAAGGTTTCCGTTCCTTCCACTTTACGGTTGACCATTTTTATGGAGATGTTCATTACGCCAGGAGTACCGCCCGATTTTAGTTGCATTTCTGCATCAGGAAGGGGAAGCCCCACGCTAAGTTCATTGGGGATATAAATATTGGTGCCGGTAACTTCGACATCTATATTGGAATATCGAGATAAAATGCCACCTCCCATAGAATTGAAATCCATGGCAACTCCGTCGTCAGTACATGAAATGTCGTAATGTGCATTGCTCAACACGGTTCCACCTCTGGCCATGGTGTAGGTATAGCGTCCAGAATCGCCGGTTACTTCGTTCACTTCATATGTTACAGTTCCTTGCGCAGTATTGTCTTGGTCATACATGGTGAGTGTAAACTTTGCCCCTTCTATCAAGGGATAAAACTTACTGCACCTGCCTTGGGCCATCAGGATATTACCGCCAAGGAAGAGCGAAATTAAAATGGTGTAAACTATTTTTTTCATGGTTATTGTTTTATGAATTCCACTCTTCTGTTCTGGGCCTTGCCATCCGGGGTATTGTTATCACCAACAGGATCAGATTCTCCCTTGCCTTCGCTCGTCAATCGGCCGGAATCAATCCCGTAGACGGAAACCAAGGCATTTTTGACGGCTTCAGCACGATTCTTGGACAATTTCATGTTGCTCTCTTCCGAACCATCGGCATCGGTATGCCCCACAATTTTAAGCTTCATGCTCGATTCCTGTTTCAACACTTGGGAAATCTGCCGGATGATTCCCATGGATTGGGGTTGAATATTGTCCGAGCCCGAATCGAAAAGAATCCCGTTAGTGGATATTTTCCCTTCAGAAATCAATTTTCTTCTTAAATCGACACCGCCCTCAGCCACTTTTAAGTTGGTGATGAACACTTGCTCTTTGCCATCCTTGAATCCGTTGGCATGGAATTTAACTGTATTTATTACGCTTCCCGGTGCTATCAATCTGGGGACGTCGACATACTTTACTTCATTTACCCACAGTCTAAAACGTTGGTTGTTTACTGCAATGGAAATGTGGGGACTATTCAAGACCTCGTCCCGAATATCCGCTGCAACAGTACTACGTATTTCACGTTTTCCGGCAATGTTGTTTTGAATGGTAATCCCGATGGGAGAATATTGGCAAAAAGGAATCTCTGCGTACGCATAATTTCTTCCTTGGTCAAATTTGTCATTTTCACTTAGGTAGATTGCAAGCTTGCTATTGGAGGACGTCTTCCTATCTATGCCGACTCCAGCGATATCAAATTCGATGGTATACTCCTCTGGCAGTTTGGGGACATCAGGAATATAATAGATGTTGAATCCAGATTTGATGCTTAACCATTTTTGTGGGGAATCACCTAAAGTTACTATTTCCCCGCCCGCATTTGTATTCCACTTAGACGGAAAGTCGCCAACAAAATCATTGCCAAAATCATCGAAGAACATAAGCTTGTCACCGGGAACATAATCAAATTTGCTGTAGACGGCAATGGTTTTCTCGGAACTTGAAGCTGCACCTTTATTGGAACCCGAAGAACCTTCCGAACCACCTCCCGAAGAATTGCCAGAAGAATTACCAGAATCGGTTCCACCACCATTGGTATTTGGAGCTTGTTTACCCCCAGAACCTGGTTCCAGAATACTGTCAAGGGCTTGGTCGGTTTTTTCGGATGTTTCCTTTTCTACTCGTCGTTCTACTGTGCGTTCGGCAGCCTTTTCAGCTTTTTTTGCCAGTTTTTTGAAAAATTGGGCATTGGCGTTAAGTCCAAATCCCAACATCAGCACAATGGACAATGAGATTTTGACTACGGATGAGGTTTTCATTTTTATAGTGTTTTGATTGTGTGCTCCTTAAGGTAAGAATAAGCACTTGAATCTACAAAAAGAACCATACAAAACACCTAAACTTGTATGTTCGGCTCAAACAATTGTATGAATAGTTGTATACCCCTTATTAATTCATTTTGTAGACAATCAAGGAATTTTCCTGATCTTTGGCAACCAGCTCCAGTTTTTTGTCGTTGTCCATATCGGTTAGGTCAATTAAAGAACTACCAAAGACAGGAAAGTTTGCAATGGGTTCGGCCTGGCTGTCGAACATATAGATCTTTTGGTTTTGGATGTCCGTGACACTCACATAAATTTTGTCGTAGATGTAAAAAATCTTGGGTTTTGAGTAAACGCCCAGCTCCAGTTCCACTTTTTTGCCCTTAATACTAAGAATATTGTCGTTCATCAGCGCTAGGGTCTTGCTTGTGGCATACATGCCGTGGTCTGCGTTCAGGTTAAAGTTGGTGGCAGTGAGCTTTCCACGGGTGTCTATTTGATGGAGCACACCTTTTTGGTTGGTCATTGAAATTTTATTTCGATAAAGGAACACTTCGTTGGATGAAAAATCGATTTTCTCATCCACTTTGATCCGTTCACGCCCCACGCGATGTAAAATTTTGATTCTATCGTTTTCCAGTTGAAAAACAAGATAATCCTTGTTGCCGACCCGAAAGTGCTTCGGAGTTTTTATGATGGGGCTCTCTGCCTCTTTGAAGGTAAAACCACTTACTATTTTTCCGCTGTTGCCGTACATATAAACTTTGCGTCCTTGCGTAATCACGAATCGATAGTCCTTTTTGCCTTCATAATCAAATACAGCCAGTGGATTTAGGTTGCCGCCCTCAAAATCAATCTTAAAAGGAGGCACTTCATCCCCATTGCGGTCAATGATCATAAACTGGTTATTGGTACAAAACGCCAATTGTAGCCTTCCATTTTTATAGATGTCCACTTGAGCTATGGCGCCCTGTATGCGTCCTTCGAGCTGTTTGGACCAAAGCACCTTGCCGTCCGTTGAAATAAGATAGAGCACATTGTTTTGATCTTGAACCACGATTTCCTGTTTGTTGGTTCTGTGGTTCTTCACAAATTGTGGGTCGATGGCCAAGTCGGTATCCAGTTCCAAGGTGAACAACGGGGTCACCGTATTGCTCTCAACGGCACGTCCAATTTTGGAAATAAAAACATTGAAGTGCGCAAAATCATTTTCGGACACTACTTGGGATGCAAAGGCAAACTCCGAAAGATCTGCTTCTTTTAGGGAATTGGAAAGTTCGGGGGAAAATTCTTGTTCGGCAAAAAGTTCAATACCAGCTTTATCTGCAATAAAAAGCATGGAAGACTCATTGGCTAGTGGGGCTTTCGCCGTGGTAAAAATTGCAGAGCTTCCAAAGGAAGAGGTTCCCCTGTAATTATTGATTATGGTCTGGAGTGGTTCCTTGCTTTCAGCGAACACGAAGCTGTTTTCCAAAATAGTGTAAAAATTGGACTGAAAATCTTGCACCAGTGGGGCAAATGCTTCAGTGATGAGATCAGGAATACCCAATCCAATGATCTCACTGCCTTGGTAGGATTGTGTGTTGGTCTTGTTGCTTTCCAAGAACTCAGAAAGGCCATCTGTACCAAACGAATGTAAAACAACAGTTTTTTGACCGTTAAGATAGATGAGTCCTATCTCTTCCGTCGTTTGGAATAGCGAATCTATTGGCTTTACACGGTCTAAATAGGTATTCTGATTTTTTGCGAAGACCTGATAATCATCAAAAGTATACGAAACCACGGCCTGTGCATTTAAAGGGGCCACCAAAGGTGTTTTATTTAAAAGGGGAGAGGTGCCCTTAAAAAGGCTGATAAAACTTTTGGTTGAGTCTGATGCCAATGCTACTCCGTTTAGGCTGAACGCATCAGAATTGGCCGAAAAATCCAAGGACACCCATTCAGAAAAGGGGTGGTCAATTTTATCTTGGTTTTTATGAAGTGAAAGTAGTGAATTGTCCTCGGCCAAATTCAAAAATAGTGCAGCAGACTTATCTGGGTCAACGGTTTGATACAATTTTTCCAAAGACGGATCAACAGAATTGCCTTTTTTGGTTCGTACTATATTTTCCATCAAAAGTTGGGAAGAACTCAACAATATATTGTCGCTGTCATGCCATCCAAAAATGGTATTTTCCTCCACAGAATACTTGGTTATCTTGTGGTTTTGGTAGTTCAGTGTTTCAACGGTTTTGTTGGAAGCTTGGTCAAGATCAAAAAAATCCGGACTATTCTTGGCAACCATCACAAAGCCATAGTTTTCCTTTCCAATTTCATAAATCGCTAAGAGGCACGGTTGTTCGGCGGCCACATAGTCCAACGTCTTCATTTCGTCGGTCAGTGCTTGGTTCAACGCAAAGTTTTTTGTGTTTTCCAAGAAAGTATTGTTCTTCAATTCGCTCTTAAAGTTGGACAGATTGGTGATTTTGAGTATGGCGGCTGGGGTAGGGGGCAAATAACCCAATAAGGATTCTTCGGTTGGCAACTTTTTTTGACAGGATATGATCAATGACGCTGATAAGAAAAACAGTACACGCAATTTCATTGTTGAAGTTTGAAACAAAGTTAGGACTTTTAAATATCCAAGGTCAATTGTTCGGGTAGTTGTCTAAAGCTTTTTCGATGATATTTTGTCAACCCATATTTTCTTATGGCCTCTCGGTGTTCTTTTGTGGGATATCCTTTGTTCTTTATCCAATTGTACATCGGAAACTCTTGGTGAATGGTGGCCATATATTCATCGCGATAGGTTTTGGCCAAAATGGAGGCAGCTGCAATACTCCTGTATTTACCATCTCCTTTTATTATGCATTTGTGCTCAATACTAGGATATGGCTTAAACCGGTTGCCATCCACCAAAATAAAACTGGGATTTTGTTCCAAGGTATCCAGGGCCCGGTGCATGGCCAAAAAAGAAGCGTTCAAAATGTTCACTTGATCGATTTCTTCTTGAAAAACATGACAAACCGAAAAGGAAACCGCCTCTTTTTCAAGAATTGGTCTTAGCAAATCCCGTTTGTTTTCGGAAAGCTGCTTGGAATCGTTCAGCAGTTGATGTCCAAAATTTTGGGGCAAGATAATGGCCGCTGCGGTCACTGGCCCGGCCAAACAGCCTCTTCCAGCCTCATCCGTTCCGGCTTCATCCAAATATTTATAGCGCTCTTTTAACATAGGATGTCGATGTTCCAAAAAAAAAATTACGTACCCTTGGTCAAACCAAAAATAGGAAACCTCTTTGTACTAAACCTACTAGAATGTAAGCGAGGAACTTTTCACATTTCTTTAGAAACAAAACCTATACCTTTGCCTCACCAATATAATGGAATGAGGTTTTTATTTTTTGCCCTGCTTCTTTTTCTGGGTCAAATCCTACAAGCACAGCAAGATTCACTTCCGCCACAAAAAGAGGTGGATTCCCTAAAAATGATTGTGGTTGATTCGATCAGAACGGCACAAAAAGATTCTACGGTTTTAGACTCTGTTTCTGGTGATGCAGGAAGGTTGCAACAATTTAAAAGGAAGCAAAAGCAGGAGAAGAAGATGGACTCTGTTACCATCAAGGATTACAAGATTGTTTCCCACCACCGGGATACCGTGTTTCTTGACACTACCCTTACCATTCAGAAAGAATATATATACAATTATATACGGCAGGACGATTTTGAATTGATGCCCTTTGCCAATATTGGGCAACCTTATAACATATTGGGTAGATCTTTTTCCCAAGAGAGCTATTATCCCAAAATTGGTGCAGCAGCCAAGCACGCCAATTATTTTGAAGTGGAGGACATGAAATACTATAACGTACCAACACCCATGACGGAACTGATGTTCAAGACAACATTGGAACAAGGGCAGCTTTTGGATGCCATGCTGACCTTTAATCTTTCCAAAAGGTTCAATGCATCAATTGCCTACAAGGGATTTCGTTCTTTGGGAAAATATAGGTTTGAACAAGCCCAAGCAGGAAACTTCAGGACTACCTTTAATTACAGTTCCCAAAATGATAGATATAGCCTAAGGGGACATATAGCCGCACAGGATTTAGAAGCCCAAGAAAATGGAGGATTATTGAATCGGGATCAGTTTGAAAATGACGAGGAAGGGGAGTTTGAGGATAGGTTTCGAATTGATGTACGATATACGGATGCCAATACAAGAATTTTAGGGAAACGATACTATTTGGACCATAAGTTCAAGTTTCTAAAAGGTAAAAAGGATTCGTTGAATCCGAAACCAACTACTTTAAGCATTGGTCACGAATTTATGTATGAGACCAAGTTCTACGATTTTACACAGACTTCGCAAAACGATGCCTTTGGCGAAGACCCATTTTTGGTTCCGATTGAGGATAGAGCAAGGTTAAAGACCATGTTCAACAAAGGTACATTGGCATTTTCAAACAAGTTGCTGGGGAAAATTTCAGGGGGAGTGGGGCTGTACAATTACAATTACTTTTTAAACAGTGTTGTTATTACAGATGAAGGCACAATACCCAATAAATTGGAAGGAGAGGAAATTGTGGTCAATGGTGCATATTCCAAAACAGTTGGCCCATTGTCCTTACATGGGGATTTGAATTATACCGTATCAGGAGAACTTACCGGAAATAGTTTGAATGTTTTGGCAAAGTATCAGATTAATGAGAATAATACTGTATTGGGGGGAATCAATTTGATGTCCCGCATGCCGGATTTTAACTATCTTCTGTATCAGAGCGAGTACCGAAATTTCAATTGGTTCAACGCCAATTCTTTTGAAAAACAACAGACACAGAACATCAGGTTTGGATTAGATTCAAAAAAGTTAGGATTTCTAGAAGCTGAATACAGCGCCATTGATAATTATACTTATTTTGCTTCCACAGCCACACAAGAACAAATTGATGCGGGTCAGGAAACGGCATTCGTACAAGCTTTTCAACAATCCAATACCATAAATCACCTAAGGGTAAAATATACCAAGGAATTAAGATGGAGAAAGTGGGCCTTGGCCAATACCGTATTATATCAGGAAGTAACCCAAGAAGAGAACGTAATGAACTTGCCCCAATTGGTTACAAGAAATACCCTGTATTTTTCAAGTGATGTTTTCAAAAAAGCCTTGTTTCTGCAAACAGGGGTTACCTTCAAATATTTCACCTCATACAATATGAATGCATTTAATCCCTTACTGGGCGAGTTTTATATTCAAAACAATGAGGAGTTTGGAGGATATCCCTTAATGGATGTTTTTATCAATGCCAAGGTACGCCAAACAAGGATATACCTAAAAGCGGAACATCTGAATTCCATTTTTTCAGAACCCAGTTATTTTTCCGCACCGAACTATCCCTACCGGGATTTTGTAATTCGTTTTGGCTTGGTCTGGAACTTCTTTTCTTAAAGTTCTCATAACGAAAAAGAAATTTTTGTTGATAAACAGCAACTTACACCAAAGTCGCATTTTTTTTCAAAAAAAATGGGCCAAAACTATTTGCGGGTAAAAAATAACCTGATTATATTTGCACCCGCTTAACCGATAAGGGTTGGGTAGTTTTGGAGGGGATCGACTCTTTTTAGGGGTTGTTTTTTTCTGATTCTGGAAGAAGTTCATTTGACATATTGTATAGACAGCGTAAAAGAG
>NZ_JAAABI010000030.1 GCF_009903685.1 Flagellimonas ochracea
GTATCACTGGTTCAACAGTTTCTTTTCGCTGGTTCAAGATCCATCAATAGGCATTTAAGGATATTAAGAACTATACGAATCAGTTCCATAATCACTCACAAAGGCCTCTTGCATATGGCACTGTTCAACCACATATTAATGTTGTTACTGACGCATGTAGCATGGGCATCAGTGGTATTGTTTCATAAGAAAATGACTGGTGCACTACTACTGTGGCTGCTTTCTTCTCTGCAAAACTCAACCTAGCTCAGCAGAACTACCCTGTACATGAATTAGAGATGTTCATAGATGTAGAAACAATATGTCAGCATTGAGACATCCTCCAAGATTGTAAGTTTTTCTGGTACATGGATCATAAACCTTTACTACACCTCCTCGAACAAAAGTCTCTGAGTGATTGCCAGGCTCATTGGCTACAGCTCATTGCTGAATTCAACTTCGAAGTAATTTATGTCCCTGGTGTTGAGAACATTTTAAGTGACATGCTTTCTCACATGTATTCAAATGATTCATCTGGTACAGTACAGCAT
>NZ_JAAABI010000031.1 GCF_009903685.1 Flagellimonas ochracea
TCACGGCAAGGTTTACCATTTTCCTTAGACGCTCCAAATGTTTCATGGCCCCATTATTGGTACACTTCTTTCCCTTTTGCAGATCAGGCCCATTTATCAAATAGTTCTCAAAGTCGGTAATGAACTTATAGTTCAATCGCTTTAAGTTGATGTCCTGAATTCTTCGGGTATGCTCCAAAAACCTTTTGAGATACTTTTCTGTACCATAATAGTTTTTGATGGTTCCTGGACGAAGTTTGCTCTTTTGTGATTCGTAATGGTATTTGATCAGCTCCATAAGGGTCTTGTGCTCTTCATCTTGTCCAAGATAGCGGGCCTTGATGGCCTGAGATGTAATAATCTTGTCCTCACGCAACAACTGTTTATGGGTATCCATAATCTCACCATAAACCTCATCCAAATAGCTGTTCAACAAACGGGCCTTGTGGGTAAGTCCATGGAGTCTGCCCCTATTTTCATCCCATTCATTCACCGAAACATAACGTTTCAAACTTATCTCGGCACGTTTTCCATTGA
>NZ_JAAABI010000032.1 GCF_009903685.1 Flagellimonas ochracea
ATTCGAATATTAGATGATCAAATACATCGATTTTATTCCGATTTGGGAGTATAGGAATGTATTTTACATCTCAAAAAAAAAGTTAGCAATAATTAAAATCTAATCGCAACATGACAAAGGCAGACCGAAGAAAATATATTGTTTTTTCAATAGTTGGCCTTATAATCGTGAGTGGACTAATCTACAATTCCAGACAATCTGAATATTTAAAAAAAGGAAAAATGACTGTTGGAACAATAACAGATTTTCATTTTTGTAATTACAACTATTGTGGAACCTACAAGTACAAAGTAGGAGGAAAAACCTATGAAGGACATTGGAGAGGAGGTTTTTTCAAATGTCCTGATGGAACTGAAGGCTGTCTTGGAAAGGAATTTCCTGTTAGGTATTCTGCAGAAAAACCGAGCGTGAGCGAAATTCATTTAGGAGAATTTGAAAATAGAAAAAATATTACTCCAACTTTATAGAATTAAAACTTTAATCAACAACGTTAACCAAAGTTCAAATAAACGAT
>NZ_JAAABI010000033.1 GCF_009903685.1 Flagellimonas ochracea
CTCGGCCTTGGTGGTAGAAAGCAAGGAAACACCAAATCGAAAGGTGAGTAATAGCTTCGGAATCCATGTTCAAGGTAATGCTATCATCAATGGAATATTGGCCTATTTGGACGATTCTGACGAAACGTCTTTTTTTCCACAAATAACAGTTGCCGAAAATGCTTTGATCAAAGGAGAAGTATTTTGCGAAAAAAATCTGGAATTAAAAGGTGATGTTCATGGCTCGGTTTCAACAACTAACTTTATTGCCCTGGAACAAGGTGGAGTATACCAAAATCATCTGTTCAACGGGTCTATTGACTCCAGCGTGCTGCCTTTACAGTACTCAGGATTGCTGTTTGGAAATGAAAAGTCTATCGCGAAATGGATGTATTAAAAAAGATAAGGGCATCCACCCTAATGGAGACCATGGTTGCCACCGTATTGATAGTAGTGGTTTTCATGATGGCCAGTCTTATATTGAATTCGCTGTTTTCAACAAAAATCAAAATTCAAATGAACCCTCTTCTTAACC
>NZ_JAAABI010000034.1 GCF_009903685.1 Flagellimonas ochracea
CTCGGCCTTGGTGGTAGAAAGCAAGGAAACACCAAATCGAAAGGTGAGTAATAGCTTCGGAATCCATGTTCAAGGTAATGCTATCATCAATGGAATATTGGCCTATTTGGACGATTCTGACGAAACGCCATTTTTTCCACAAATAACAGTTGCCGAAAATGCTTTGATAAAAGGAGAAGTATTTTGCGAAAAAAATCTGGAATTAAAAGGTGATGTTCAGGGCTCGGTTTCAACAACTAACTTTATTGCCCTGGAACAAGGTGGAGTATACCAAAATCATCTGTTCAACGGGTCTATTGACTCCAGCGTGCTGCCTTTACAGTATTCAGGATTGCTGTTTGGAAATGAAAAGTCTATCGCGAAATGGATGTATTAAAAAAGATAAGAGCATCCACCCTAATGGAGACCATGGTTGCCACCGTATTGATAGTAGTGGTTTTCATGATGGCCAGTCTTATATTGAATTCGCTGTTTTCAACAAAAATCAAAATTCAAATGAACCCTCTTCTTAACC
>NZ_JAAABI010000035.1 GCF_009903685.1 Flagellimonas ochracea
GTCGAACGACTACAGGGGTATCTAATCCTATTTGCTCCCCACGCTTTCGTGCCTCAGCGTCAGCAACAGGCCAGGCGGCCGCCTTCGCCACTGGTGTTCTTCCATATATCTACGCATTTTACCGCTACACATGGAGTTCCACCGCCCTCTCCTGCTCTCCAGTCCTCCAGTTTCCAAAGCCATGCATGAGTTGAGCTCATGCGTTTCACTCCAGACTTGCAGGACCGCCTGCGCACCCTTTACGCCCAATCATTCCGGATAACGCTCGCCACCTACGTATTACCGCGGCTGCTGGCACGTAGTTAGCCGTGACTTTCTGGCGGGGCACCATCAGTCAGCACCCATTTCCTGATGCTGCCTTTTTTCCCCCGCAACAGAGCTTTACGACCCCAAGGCCTTCTTCACTCACGCGGCATCGCTCGTTCAGGCTTGCGCCCATTGACGAAAATTCCCTACTGCTGCCTCCCGTAGGTCAGCTG
>NZ_JAAABI010000036.1 GCF_009903685.1 Flagellimonas ochracea
ACTCTGAGCTGCTGTTTTCCAAGCGTCGTTCTACATCGTTAATACGATAGAAACATCCAGTCTGCGTCACGTTCTTTCCATCGTCGAAGTGCTGCAACTGCAAAGGCCTGCATATGTTGGCTTCACCTTGAGATTCCAGTGACGGCTCAGAGTCGTACGCAGACTCGGTTGCGCGTGTATTAGGGAATATGATACCTTCATATCTCATCGATGATGGAAACACGGATAGCTTGTCGGACGCTCTCTCTCGAACGAAACTGAAGAGTCGCGGTCATCTGCTGCTCGTAGTATATGGAAGCTTCTATTGTCGATGAAAATGTCGAGAGGAAGGCTCGCGGGAGAAAATGCGTAAGATTCTCTGGAAAAATCGAAGGACGTTATCGTTGTTGAAAGAGTGTTTTCCACCGCGACCATCGAAAATTTCGCTGAGAAGCGGTACCGGTCACATGTTACGGT
>NZ_JAAABI010000037.1 GCF_009903685.1 Flagellimonas ochracea
ACCTACGGGGGGCTGCAGTGGGGAATATTGCACAATGGGGGAAACCCTGATGCAGCCCCCCGTGAGCGAAGAAGTATCTCGGTATGTAAAGCTCTATCAGCAGGGAAGAAAATGACGGTACCTGACTAAGAAGCTCCGGCTAAATACGTGCCAGCAGCCGCGGTAATACGTATGGAGCAAGCGTTATCCGGATTTACTGGGTGTAAAGGGAGCGTAGGCGGTAAGGCAAGTCTGATGTGAAAGGCCGGGGCTCAACCCTGGGACTGCATTGGAAACTGTTTAACTGGAGTGTCGGAGAGGCAAGTGGAATTCCTAGTGTAGCGGTGAAATGCGTAGATATTAGGAGGAACACCAGTGGCGAAGGCGGCTTGCTGGACGATGACTGACGCTGAGGCTCGAAAGCGTGGGGAGCAAACAGGATTAGATACCCCGGTAGTCGTTCGA
>NZ_JAAABI010000038.1 GCF_009903685.1 Flagellimonas ochracea
ATATGACACGCTGCTGATAGATGAAGGTGCGGTTGGTGCTGGTGAGGGGTCTGAGAAGGACGCAGTACAGCTGAGTGGTGGACAGAAGCAGAGGCTTGCGCTCGCTAGAGCGAAGCTTAGGAACCCTGGAGTTTTGATTCTCGGTATGTTGTTTTCTACTTAATCGCCACAAATTTCCTTATTCACTTCTCTTGTTTAGATGAACCTATATCAGCTCTCGATCCGACCTCCCGGTCACTGATCCTAGCTGCCATCCGAAATTGGCGTAAGAACAAGACGACCATTATCATACGCATGACCTCAGCCACGAATCCATTCTCGATGAAGATTTTGTTTATGTTATGAAGGACGGCAAGGTTGAGGAAGCCGGATACAGATATGATTTGGAGGACAAGACGGCGGGTGGCGATGAGGGAGAGTTCCGGCGGTTAGTCCGGATG
>NZ_JAAABI010000039.1 GCF_009903685.1 Flagellimonas ochracea
GCTACCACCATGGAGTCTACAGGAGACAATGCAGAGAGTGGGAGTTTAGCACTTAGTCCTTCTGCAGCACAAGATCAGGAGCCATCTGCAGCTGTACTGCCTACACCATCTTATGACTCAGATCTCCCTACTGTCTCTTGCCTTCCCAATTCTGAATTCCCTGGACCTGCTGAGTCTGCAGCTGGTACACCCCCATCATCTCCTGATCTTCCTGTTGTCACCCAATTTACCGATTCCAAATTCCATGGACCTGCTATGTCTGCTGCTACCCTCACTTCGCATACCACTGTATCATATGGTTTGAACAACGCTACCTCTTCCTACATATTCCCTTTCAATTTCGATGAAACTGCTCCCCCTGCTCATACCATCTCCAGCCTAGAGAACATCTCATATGCTGCTACTACGAGTGACAACTTACCTATGACACATGCTACAC
>NZ_JAAABI010000003.1:0-255124 GCF_009903685.1 Flagellimonas ochracea
AAAAAAAAAAAACACATTGGCCAATACAATGGGAATAACCATGACCCATCCATATTGTGCTCCAGCTTTAGTGGACAGTACCAAATGTGAGGTGCCAATGGCCATACTCGCAAATAGAAGACCAGGACCCAAAGCTTTTAAAAGCGGTTTCAGTTTTGTCATGAAAAGTGAAAGTACGTTGGCCTAAAATAGTATATTTATGTCATACCAAAAAAGCACCATTATACATTCCATATTGCATTTAAGAAACTCATGAAGGTCATAGTAAAAATCCTGAAAGGATTTGTTGTTTTATTAACCATTCTGGGACTGGTTTACTTTTTTGGACCGAAGGTGGAAAAGCCCAACATGGACACCTCGTTACCTAAAGTTAATCCAGATTTGGTTGCTTTGGAAGATTGGATAAATGCTAAAGAAGAGGCCGTTCCCAACATCAAACCCAAGAATGGGGCGAAGATTGTATGGTTCGATAGCATCCCGACCAAAACGGAGTATAGTATTGTATACTTACATGGCTGGTCTGCCAGTAGAATGGAAGGTCATCCTTTGCATGTTGAGGTGGCAAAAAAATATGGATGCAATCTCTACTTGCCCCGTTTGGCAGGCCATGGTCTAGAAGAAAAGGAAGCCATGCTCAACTTAACTGCTGACCAAGTATTGGAATCGGCTAAGGAGGCGATTGCCGTTGCCAAGCAATTGGGGGAAAAAGTAATCGTTATGGCCACATCAACGGGAGGAACCTTGGCACTGCATTTGGCTGGGGGTGACCAGGATATTGTAGGGCTCTTATTGTATTCCCCGAACATTAAGATTTATGATCCCAATGCCAAATTATTGGCCGGTCCTTGGGGATTGCAATTGGCAAGAATGGTAAAAAGAAGTAACTATCATGAATTTGAAGCCAATACCGAAAAACAAAAATATTGGACCACTAAATATCGTGTGGAGGCCCTGACCCAACTACAGGCTTTGGTTGATAATACCATGACGGCCAAGACTTTCAACAAAGTGACCCAACCTGTCTTTATGGGTTATTTTTATCGAAATGATTCTATTCAGGATAAGGTGGTTTCCGTGCCTGCTATGCTATCTATGTATGAAGAACTGGGAACTCAGGAAGGGAAAAAACGGAAAAAGGCATTTCCAGATGTGGGGGATCATGTGATGACCTCATATATCACTTCAAAGGACTTAAAATCCGTGCAATGGGAGACTGAAAAATTTTTAGAGCAGGTTTTAAGCTTGAAACCCGTTTCCAAGAAATCGGTGTTTTTCTGAAATAGGACGGATTATCTTGATCCCATTTTTATGTTATTGTGACTTTTGATTATTGATTTTAAGTCATATCTGAACAATATTCATGTTTTTTTTATCGTTTTTGTAGGTATTTAGTTACATATTAAGTGTTTTTAATTAATTTTAATTTAGATCTTACTAAGCCAGCACCATGATTGCCAACCAAGTTAGTCTTCATACATTTCCTGTTTCCGTTGCCCTGCTTAGTACGGATTTATCTTTTTTAGATTTTTCAGGAATATGGCTTGAGAATTTTGGTTTGTCCCAGAACATAAAAGGAAAATCTTTTTTTCGAAGCATGCCCAAATTACCCGAGGAACTACAATTGGATATTCAATATTGTTTGGATGGAGTAGGTGAACGGTGCGATAGTGCCAAAGTAACACATGAGGATGGTGAAGTGGTTTGGTATGAATGGAAATTAAATACAGTTAACACTGGTCAAGACAAGGTTGATGGGGTTATTTTGATACTGGAGGATATTACCGAAAAGAAGTTGGAAGAACAACTTCTGAAAAAATCCTTGGAAGTTGCTCGCATCGGAGGTTGGGAAGTGGACTTATTGGACAACACAATCTATTGGTCCAAAATAACCCGAGAAATCCATGAAGTTCCTGAGGATTTCGTTCCAAATTTAGAAACAGGAATCTCGTTTTATAAAGAAGGGTATAGTCGGGACACCATTACTCGATTGGTGAAAGAAGGTATCGAAAACGGTGCTTCTTGGGATACCGAACTACAGATAGTCACTGCCAATGGAAAGGATGTATGGGTCAGGGCCATTGGAGAACCGGAAATGGTGGATGGCAAATGTGTTCGGCTTGTAGGAACATTTCAAGATATTGATAGGAGTAAAAAGGCAGAAATTGCCTATAAACTAGTCAGCGAGCGTCATGCTAGGGCAACAAGAACGGCCGGAATTGGTATTTGGGAATATGATATTGTCAACAATGATCTGTACTGGGATGAGAACATGTACAGGCTTTACGGAGTAAAGAAATCGGATTTTGAAGGGGTTTACAGTGCTTGGGAATCTTGTGTGCTGCCCGAAGACCAGGAAGAATCCGCCAAGGCCGTTAGTGATGCCATTGCCGGAAAGGGTGATTTTGATACTAATTTTAGGGTGCGATGGCCCAATGGTGAAATACGTTGGATAAAGGCGGAAGCTTCTGTTATGAGGGATGAAAATGGCAAGGCCCTTAAAATGATAGGTGTAAACCAAGATATTACCGAATTAAAGACCGCGCAGCTGCAATTAATTCAGAGTGAGGAATCATTACAAGGAGCTTTTGAAAATTCTTCTGTCGGAATGGCTTTGGTGTCCCAAGATGGATCTTTTATAAAGGCCAATCAGAGCCTGTGCAAGAGCTTGGGTTACACTTCAGGGGAACTATCAAGGCTAACCTTTCAAGAGATTACACATCCTGATGATATTGACATTGATTTATCCTTGCTCAGTGAAGTAATTAATGGAGACCGTAGCACATATCAAATTGAGAAACGATACTTCAACAAAAAAGGACAAGTGGTCCATGTGTTCTTGACCGTTACAGCAGTGAAGAAAATCAATGGGGAGCTTTCCCATTTCATTTCTCAAATTGTGGATATAACATCGAGGGTGGAGGCTTCTAACAAACTAAAGGGATTGTTGGAACTTACTACAAGCCAGAACAATAGTTTGTTGAATTTTGCCCATATTGTTTCGCATAACCTTCGTTCCCATACTGCCAATCTATCTATGATAACTGGTTTTCTTTTGGATAATGAAATAAGTACAGAGGAGCATCAAGAATCGCTGAAAATGCTAAAACGAGCTGCAAATGGGCTTGACGAGACCATAGCACATCTCAACGAAGTGGTCCAGGTAAAGTTGGAGGCTGGCAAAAAGTTAAGAAAAATATCCCTTGCAAAAACTGTGAACAAGGTATTAAAGGATGTGTCCGCACTAATTACTGAAAACAGGCAGCAAGTGCTGGTCAATACGCCGAAAGAAGTTTACATAAAAGGGATTTCTGCCTATGTAGAGAGTATTGTTCTCAATTTGATCACCAATGCCATAAAATATAGAGACCCTCAAAAAGAAGGTAAAATCAACATAAATATAACTGTTGAAGGCAACCATGTGGTATTGGAAGTTGAAGATAATGGATTGGGCATTGACCTTGACCGATATGGGAAAAAGCTGTTCGGCATGTACAAAACCTTCCACAAGCACAAAGATGCTAGAGGAATTGGGTTGTTTATCACCAAAAATCAAATTGAATCCATGGGAGGAGCCATTACGGTAGAAAGTGAAGTGAACAAAGGAACTATATTCAAAGTGAAATTTTTAAAAGCAGAACAGGTATGAGCAAATTGGAAAGAGCATGTATTATAGATGACGATCCCATCCATCAATATGGGATGAAGATTTTGATGAAAAAATTGAATTTTACCGAAGAAATATTGGTATTTCATGATGGGCAGGAGGCAATTGATGCTCTATTGGACCTTCTCAATACAGGAGGCCAACTCCCCTCAGTTATCTTTTTGGACTTGAACATGCCCATAAAGGATGGTTGGGGTTTTCTGGATGACTTTGTTAAGATACCCCACCATAATCGCGAACAGGTAACCATCTATATGGTGAGTTCCTCCATCAACCCCTCTGACCGGCAAAGAGCCGAGACCTATGAAATGGTCAGCAATTATATTGTAAAACCTGTTGATGAAGATCAGTTACGGGAGATTTTAAGGGAGGAGAGCGTGTAATTCAGTTTCGTAAAGCACAATCTTATTGGGATATGATATCAACAAAAAAGCCGAGAGTTTAATCTCGGCTTTTTGATTAGTATCCCTAACGATTCCATTCTCGAACTCTTTTATCGAAAACCTGCGAGAAATCTACGGTTTAAAGGATTTATTGATTCCGAGCAATAACGGGCCAAAATACAGACAAAACCAGCATTATTGCTAGGATTATGGGTCAATCTATACTACAACTGTAGACATGAACCCAATAATATAGAAAAACTAAAGGCGCCGTCACAGCTGCTTTTTTGATACGTTATTTAATCAAACTCCAATAGAATTAAATTCAAGAATTCAAACAAATAGTCAAAAAGCTATTAGTCTATTCAAATGACCTAAGCCTAACAAAGGAAAAGAATTACTCCATTACGCTATATTCAGAGTTCACGAATTGGCTCAGGCTCGGGAAAGTCGCATGGGACCTCAACGGTCCTAGGAGGGCCTTGCAATTGCGTATTTCCATACAAGGTCTGCGTTTTGGTGCAATCATCATCAGAACAGGAAATGAATATTAGAAGAATCAAAATAAGAAGTATTCGGTAAACCATAGTTGAAGTATTTGGCTTTTAATATGTGTTTAAAGTAAACATTCAAGCAATATGCTACAAGAAAAGTCCGCAAAAGGATAAAAATTTGGAGCTAGTAGTAGATGTAGAGTTCTTTCATTGTTATCTGGAGGGATATGGTTCGAACAATAACAACAATATTTTTGGGACAACTCTATGGATTGGAGTTGAAGATAGAATATATTTAAGATTATTATTAAAGAGGTCAGTGGAATAATGGAATAAAAAACGTCAACAATTATATCCAGATAAATAATCATAAACTGACGAAGCAGGAGTTTGAGCAATTATCTTATGAGTTTAAATCTCAGACTAAGAGTATCATTTCACAAAGCCATAAAAAGCAATGATTCTTATGGACACTTTCTGATTTAAATTGGTTATGGTAATAATCAGTATGTTGATGGGTAATGCCTACATTTATTTAAGTTAATTCATCAATTATTTTTGATTATTCTCTAAAGAGTTTGTATTCTTAGGAACCAAGTAATTACTCGCCATGAAACCTTTCCTGTTTACTTTTTTAATAATGTCCTTTCTTTTGGTTTTATCATGCAGTTCCGATAGCAACATGGAACCTGAATCCGATAATCCAATCCAAGGAGATGATGGCAATAACGATGAAAATCCAGTTGATGAACTCTCTTTACCTGAGGTAAGGACTTTGAACATTGATGAACTGAACATAGCCTTTGCCGTTTTTAAGGGTGAGTTAGTTAGCAATGGTGATACCCCAGTAACTGAAATTGGATTCGTGATTGGGACTACGGGAAATCCAACATTGGAATCATATTTTTCTAGATATGTAATTCAAGATGGGCCTTCCTCCGAGTTCACTTCTTTTGGGACAGACATTCCTGCAAGTACCGATTTCTTTTTAAGGGCTTATGCCATCAACGGTGATGGGGTCGGATACGGCAATGACGTTTCATTTCGAACATTGGACGAGATTGTATTTGAGGGCGATGTGTTGCTTGACACTCAAGACAGAGTTCAAGAATTTGGCGACATGGGCATAACTACAATTTTGGGGGGGCTAACAGTGACAGGGTCTGTAAATGATCTGAGTCCCTTACTTGGCCTGGAATATGTAAGTTCTCATCTGGATATTTTGTTTACTACCGAATTAAGGAACCTTGAAGGATTAAACAATCTTGGTCGAGGACCCAATGCCGCCGATAAAAGATTTAGGATAGTTGGAAATACCGGTTTAGAGAGTCTGCAGGGACTTAATGGCTTAAGACTGATTGGAGGAAGTTTGATAATTGACAATAACGATTTATTGACGGATTTAAGGGGTTTAGAAAACTTAGAATTTATTGAAAGTACAAATATTACAGGTGTTTTAAACATATCGAATTGCGAGAATATTACTAGCCTTTCGGGTCTTGAAAATCTTAAATCGATTAATGGCGTGTTAAACTTGGTAGTAAATCCTTTGCTATCTGACATATCTGCTTTATCCGACTCAGCAATAAACGCCCAAACAGTAAGGATAGAGCAATGCCATGCATTGGTCGATTTGGATGGTCTTCAGGGTGTAACCGCTTCAGAAGAGATTTACATACAAGTAAACAATAGCTTAAATACCCTTAATGGACTTGGTAATTTGGTAGACGCAAATATAATTGTGATTGGGTTTAATGACCTTTTGGTGAATTTATCGGCTTTGAATAATGTAAGTAACCTTGAACAACTAAATATCTCTGGCAATGCTTCATTAAGTGACCTTAAGGGTTTAGATAGTCTAGTATTTGCGTCTATTGTATCAATAAGTGAAAATCCGATTTTAACTTCATTTGTCGGATTAGATAATTTAGGGGAAGTCAATCAATTGCTCATATTAAGGAATGACGCTTTACCAAATTTTGTTGGTTTGGAATCCTTAGAGTTAATTTCGGACGATTTTAATGGCCAAAGTCTTTTGATTGTTACTTCAAATCCAGGACTTACATCTTTAAATGGATTGGAAAACCTATCTTCATTGGATAGTGATTTAACCATTACGAATAACACAATTCTTTCAGACTTTTGTTCATTAGGAGGACTATTTGACAATGGAGGTCCTGGAGGTGAAATCGTAATACAAGACAACCAAGTAAATCCAACACCTACAGCAATTTCCAATGGAAATTGCTCTGAGTAATAGTATCAGAGTCTGTCAATTTTTGTACCGTTTATTTTTGAAAAAAATTGACTTTTCGACAATCCGCAGAATTGACGGTTAAACCGTTACTGATAACTAAATAAATTTTCTTTGTTTTGTATCTATTAAATAAGAAATTTCCTAAATGAAGCATTTATTAAACCCTACGCAAATAATTGCCTTTTCTATTATCCTCATTATCGGTTCTCTCAGTTTGACTAGTTGTAGTAGCAGTGGTGATTCGGAAGATGTTCCACCAACTACCCAAGAACCAAACAATAATGAAGAGCCTTCTCAACCTGATTCTGATGATACAGATTCCGACGATGAGGTTTCGGATGAGGACTCATCTTGTAATATCATTCAAGAACTTAAGCCCATAATTGGGGAATATGGAGAAAATTCACTCACGATTATTCTTGATTGGCCACATGATAATTTTATTCAGGACAGTGGTGAATACGGTTTTGTTTTGCGGCGGTTATACGATTCAAAAGAGGAAAATTTGCTAGGCTCAGATTCTGAATCTGGTTTTAGTTTAATGCTTGACAACATAATCGAAGGATTTCAATATGAAATTTTTGGTTATGTGACTGTTGATGGTCTCACTTGCACCTCGATTTCGGAATCCTTTGTTGCTGAAACTAGTTATCCGATGTCTCCATGGTCCTACATGCCTTCAGGAGTCACTTACACCAGCAACTACCACGGAATTACTGTTGGTGGAGAACCCTTTATATTGTTACAAGATGGTAGATTTTTTAAAATCAACGAAAATATTGGAACATTGGAACAGGGAGCAGACTTCCCAACACCTGAATCTAATCCGTTCACTGGATACACCAGATTCGACTTAGAAGAATCCGCATTTGTAAAGAGCACGTTTAACAATAGTTTACAGAGGTATGACCAAAATATGGATCAATGGTCACTTGTTACTACAATAAATAACAATACTGGAGATTTTAGTGGGCAACTAGATGGCATTGGGTATACCTTCAATTTTGATTGGAGTTGGAGTTATACCCCAAATGATTGTTGCTTTAGGTTTGTTGGTGATGACTACCTTACCACAGAACTTCGGTCCACATTTCAAAATAGTACTGATATTTATGCTATCAATAGAAGTTACGAAGTTCTCAAGTTTAACAGAGATGATGGAACATTTAGCGTGGTTTCAAATTATCCCGGCAATAGATTAGAAGCGCCTGAAGTTAATGACGATATCGTAAGCCTAGTTCAGGGAAATAAGGCATACATCGGGATGAGTTTATATTGGGATACTCAAGAAACAATTAACTTTCTGGACCTATATGAACTTGATCTGGAGACTTTGGAATGGAGAGAGATTGCTCCATTTCCTTTTCCTATTAATACGCAAAGAGAAATTGGCCAAGTTAATGGAGAAGTCTATAGTTACATTGTATTTAATGAAGGAGTATCGGCTAAAGGCCATATATGGAAATTTAATCCTGAAAAAGTTATTTATCTTGACAATTAGGGAAATTGACCAGTAAATTGACTTTAAAGAAAACTTTTTGTAGATAATTATTCCCTTCAATTATGATATCAAGTAAAACAATAGTAAGTTTTTTTATACTGTTGTTCATTTTTCAAATCATTGTAAGCTGCAGTGGTAGCAGTGATTCAGAAGATGTTCCACCAACTACCCAGGAACCAGACAATGATGAGGAGACTTCTCAACCAGATTCTGGTGATACCGACTCAGGTGATATTGGTTCCGATGACACGGGAAACGATGATTCAGTAAATGATGAGGTCGATACCGGTGGTGATGGTGTAACCGACGATATGGACCAGTGCAACAACACCTTACCCAATGAAACGGTAGATGAGAACGGCTGTACGCCCAACCCGATATTTCTTGATGAGAATGGAATTACTATTAAGTGTCTTGATACTGCGGAAGTTGGGGATACTGGAGAGGTAAATGGAATATTATATACCGTGGTTGATGAGGCGATGTTGAAAGACATGGTTGCCAATGGAGAAGATGTGAGCAGAGTGTGCACAACTAGAGTTGATGATTTAAGTCTATTATTCGAAGAAGTCCTATTAATCCAAGACATCACTACCTGGGACGTTAGTAATGTTACCACAATGAGCTTCATGTTTGTCGATGCACTTTTCAATCAAGAAATAGGTTCATGGGATGTAAGCAGTGTTATTGATATGTCAGGAATGTTTTCTGGTTCTGACTTTAACCAGGCTATTGGAAACTGGAATGTAAGCAAGGTAACCGACATGTCTTTCATGTTCAGGATATCCTCATTTAATCAAGATATTGGTCAATGGGATGTTAGCAACGTTACTAATATGACTTTCATGTTTTCACAATCTCCATTCAATCAAGATATAAGCCTTTGGGAAGTGGGTAAAGTTGAGAATATGGATTATATGTTCCATAGATCTCCATTCAATCAAAATATCAATGCTTGGGACGTACAAAACGTGACGACCATGAACAGCATGTTTTTTCTTTCCGAATTTAATCAGCCAATTGGAAATTGGATTGTGACCAATGTTACGGATATGGCCAATATGTTTGCTACTTCCCCCTTTAATCAGGAAATAGGGAATTGGGACGTAGGCAATGTTCAAGCAATGAGTAATATGTTTTTCACTAGCGAATTTAATCAGGATATAAGTTCTTGGAATGTGGGTAACGTCGCCAATATGTTTGGGATGTTCGAAAACAATATGGCCTTCAATCAAGATTTAAGCGCATGGAATGTTGACAATGTAATACTGTGTACCGATTTTGATTTTGGACGCTAATGCTTGGGTTGAGACAAGGCCGAATTTTACTAATTGTAGTCCATGAAAAAACAATTTTGATATTGGTGTCTCTCTAATTATTTTAATTAGTATTAAACCGAAAAAAGAATGAAAGTGCAAATATTCCAATTTTTTTTATTACTCCTTATTTCTATAACAATTGGATGTTCAAACTCTGAATCATCAACAGAAGAGGTAAAGGGCACGGATCAACCCAACGAAGAACAATCTGAGAATCCAGGACCTGACGAGCAAGAGCCAATTGAACCTGAAGAAACTGTTTTTTTCGCAAAAATGAGTTATGAGAGCTTCAGAAATGGTGGATTGGTGTCCCGTGTCGAGTATCAGTTTGAAAGCAACAAGCTAGTGGGGACACAAAGTTTTAGGCCTGATGGCACTTTGAATAACTACAAAGAATATGAGTACAATGAGAGTGGACTATTAAAGACACGTATTACTTACGATTCTGAAGGTACTGCTGAATTTATTGAAAGTCTTGACTATGTGAATGGCAATTTGAGTTCTGGCAGGACAATAAGGAACAATCGCAACGTTCCCGACACGCTATTTGTTACCTATACGTATACCAATAATATTATCACAGCGGAAACCGTATTCTCCCCACCTGGGGAAGTAGTATTCTATACAGAATATGATTTGGATGAAAATGGTAATATATGGAGGTCTGATAATGGGATTGTTGCCGAGGTTACGTTGGAGAACGGAATGCCAATTGCAAAATCTGTTTTCAGGCCGGACAGAATTGATGAATATGAGCATGTCTATTTGGAGAGTCCTGAACCTAAGGGACCATTAGCTTACTTTCGGAGAAGTATCTTTGGAAATTTAAATAATCAGATTATTGTATGGAACGGTAATTTGATTTCGTACGAGGACAATGTGGACTTGCCCTTGTACATACTTCAAGTTGGTGACCAGCTAAGAGTGCAATACGAGTTTGATAGCAACGATTTACCAATCAGAATTGAAAAAACCTACAATGATTTTGATAGAAAAACTATTTGGCAAATAGAATATCAAGATTAAGCATTTTTCACAAATTATATGAAATACGGCAAGCAATAGAATTACAAAGAATGCACATTGCAAAAAGTAAAGAGAGATTTCTGGAATGAATTTGTCTAAGTTGAAGAAAATCATGAAAAAATTAAGGAGTATCTGAAATTCTAGGATGAAGGTATTCTTACATAAATACACAAATTTCAGAAGAAGTTGAGAATTGCAAGAAAAGATAAAAAATCCCTAATAACCAATAAGTCAAAAGGGATTTAAGTACTCGAGGCGGGACTTGAACCCGCACGGGCAAAATGCCCACAGGATTTTAAGTCCGGCGTGTCTACCAATTCCACCACTCGAGCATGGACTTAAACAAAAAAACGCTGCAAGCAGCGTTTTGAGCGAAAAACGGGATTCGAACCCGCGACCTCCACCTTGGCAAGGTGATGCTCTACCAACTGAGCTATTTTCGCATTTTAAAGAACCCTGCACTGTTTGTAAAGTGCGGATGCAAATTTAATACATTTCTATAAAATAGAAAGAAAATTTTCAGGAAGAAGCTTTTTTCTTCTTGCTCAAAAGTCGTTTGATCTCGTTCAACTTCATAAGCGCCTCCACAGGAGTAAGGGTATCAATGTCCAAATGCAAAATCTCATCTTTTATCTCCTCCAACAGGGGATCATCAAGATTAAAAAAGCTCAATTGCATTTCATGCTGACTTTGCTGGAGCTTTTCGGTCATTTCTTCACTGGAATGTGATTTTTCGAGTTTCTTCAGTATTTTGTTGGCTCTTTGAAGTACTTGTTGGGGCATTCCGGCCATTTTTGCCACATGGATTCCGAAACTGTGCTCACTTCCGCCAGGAACCAATTTCCTTAAAAAAAGTACATTGTTCTTCAACTCCTTTACAGAAACGTTATAGTTTTTGATTCGCAAAAAGGTGGTGGACATCTCATTCAACTCGTGGTAATGTGTGGCAAAAAGCGTCTTGGCCCTTGCAGGGTGTTCGTGTAGATATTCTGAAATGGCCCAGGCGATGGAAATACCGTCATACGTGCTGGTGCCTCGACCGATTTCATCCAAAAGCACCAAACTTCGTTCTGATAAGTTATTGAGAATCGAAGCCGTTTCATTCATTTCCACCATAAAGGTAGATTCGCCCATGGAGATATTATCGCTGGCCCCTACACGGGTGAAAATTTTGTCCACAACGCCTAAATTAACCTCAGTTGCAGGAACAAAACTTCCCATTTGTGCCAAAAGTACAATAAGTGCAGTTTGTCGCAACAATGCAGATTTACCACTCATATTGGGTCCGGTGATCATAATGATCTGTTGCTCGTCGCGGTTCAGGAGAACATCGTTGGCCACATAGGTCTCTCCCAATGGCAATTGCTTCTCAATCACTGGGTGTCTTCCTGCCTTTATTTCTAATCTTGTGGAATCATCCACTTGGGGTTCCACATAGTTGTTCTCCAAGGATAACTGGGCAAAACCACAAAGGCAGTCCAGTTGGGCGATAAGTTGTGCATTTTGTTGCACCGGGGAAATGTATTCCTGCATCCAAACCAACAATTGGTCGAACAATTGCTGTTCCAGCGCATGGATGCGTTCCTCGGCGCCCAATATTTTAGTTTCGTATTCTTTTAGTTCTTCCGTAATATACCGTTCGGCATTCACCAAGGTCTGTTTGCGGACCCATCCTTCCGGGACTTTATCTTTATGCGTGTTTCTGACCTCAATGTAGTACCCAAAAACATTGTTGGATGCGATTTTCAGCGAAGTGATCCCAGTGAGCTTCGTTTCCCTTTCCAGCATTTGGTCCAGGTAATCTTTGCTCGAAAAAGCCAATTGTCTTAACTCGTCCAACGTTTCAGAATGCCCTTCAGATATAACATTCCCCTTTGCAATTTGGATGGGGGCATCTTCATTGAGTACTTGTTTTATTTTGGACCGAAGCATTTCGCAGCTGTCCAATTGCTGCCCCATTTTTTCTAAAGATGCATTGTCACTTTCTTGGGCCAATTGTTTAATGGGTACAATGGCTTCTAAAGAGTTTTTGAGAAGGATTACCTCTTTGGGATTGATTTTACCTGTGGCCAATTTAGATATCAATCGCTCTAAATCACCCATTTTGCCAATCCATTGCTGTGTCTTTTCCCGAAGTGTGGTTTCCGTTTTAAAAAAAGAGACAACCTGATGACGTTCCCTTATCTTTTCAATGTTTTTTAGAGGAAGCGCCAACCATCTTTTCAAAAGCCTTCCGCCCATGGGAGAAAGCGTTTTATCTATCACATCCAGCAGGGTTACCGCATTTTGATGGTGGGAATGGTACAGTTCAAGATTTCTGATTGTAAATCGGTCCATCCAAACATATTCCTCCTCAGCAATTCGTTGAATCTTGTTGATATGTTGCAGGCGACTGTGCTGTGTTTCGGACAAATAGTGCATTACCGCACCCGAAGCTATAATGCCATGGGTGAGATGCTCAATACCAAAACCCTTTAGGGTTTTTGTCTTAAAATGGGAAGTGAGGCTTTCCAGTGCATAATCCTCTTGGAAAATCCAATCTTCCAAATAGAAAGTATGAAACTGTGTTCCAAACAGCTCCGTAAAATCATTTTTATGATTTTTGGAAATCAAAACCTCATTGGGGCCAAAGTTTTGGAGCAGCTTATCCACTTGCTCAGCAGTGCCCTCGGAGGTTAAAAACTCCCCAGTTGAAATATCTAGAAAGGAAACACCAATTTTGTTTCTGCCAAAATGAAGAGCACACAAAAAATTGTTGCTTTTGGAAGACAAGATATCATCATTGAGGGCTACCCCAGGGGTCACTAATTCTGTTACCCCTCGTTTTACAATGGTTTTGGTTTGTTTGGGATCTTCCAATTGATCGCAAATAGCGACTCGCTGCCCCGCTTTTACCAATTTTGGCAGATAGGTGTTCAGGGAATGGTGTGGAAATCCTGCGAGGGCAGTTTGGTCGCCCCCATTGTTCCTTTGCGTCAGAACAATATCCAAAATTTTAGCGGCCTTTACCGCATCCTCTCCAAAAGTCTCATAAAAATCACCCACCCGAAAGAGCAACAAGGCATCCGGATGCTTGGTCTTGATGCTGTTGTACTGCTGCATCAACGGAGTTACTTTCTTGGATTTCGAACGGACTGCCAAAGCGATTTAATTCAATTATTTTTGCACAACAAAATGAGGTGGGTTACGAATGTATCGTTTTTGGAAAACATCCAAAATTATTGTTGATATTTTAAGCAAAATGGTTGAAAAATATGGGGCGTAAACTAAAAAATAGCGAGTTGGACCGTTTGGATGTCACTGCATTTAAGCAGGCACGGAAAACACCTATCATCTTGGTTTTGGACAATATCCGCAGTCTAAACAATATTGGTTCTGTTTTTAGGACCGCAGATGCCTTCTTGGTGAAAAAGATATATCTCTGTGGTATCACAGCTACGCCACCCCATAAAGATATTCGTAAAACGGCCTTGGGAGCTACGGAAAGTGTGGCTTGGGAGTATCGGAAAGATACCTTGGAACTTATTGAAGAGCTAAAGCAAACCCATGTTCACACTTTGGCCGTAGAACAGGCTGAAGGAGCTACCATGCTGAATTACTTCGAGATAACTACCGATGAAGAGCTGGCATTGGTGTTTGGTAATGAGGTAAAAGGGGTTTCACAAGACGTGGTATCTGCTTGCGACGGAGTATTGGAAATCCCTCAATTTGGGACCAAGCATTCTCTCAACATCGCAGTGAGTGTTGGGGTTGTGGTCTGGGAAATCTGGAACAAAATGGAAAGGTCGGGCAAATAAAAAGCCCCGGAAAAACGGGGCTCGATATATAGTTTGAGTTAGTTAGTTTCTCGTTACGAGATGGCTAATAAAATAAAACCATTCGTTATATCCAAACATTTTCTAAAAATTTTCTTAAAAATAGGTATGGAGCACATGGTCCTCAATTTTGTTCAAAATAGCTTCGTAGTCAGAGGCGTTGTTCACAAAATCGACGTCGTTCATGTTGAGAATCAGGCTGTTGTGCTGGGGATGGCTTTTTAGAAAATCCAGATACCCACGGTTTATTTTTTCTAAATAATCGGCACTGATATTTTTCTCATAATCCCTTCCCCGTTTTTTAATGTTTGCCAGCAGTTGCTCCGTGTCTTGATACAGGTACAGATACACCTCAGGTTTTTTTACCTCCCTGTACATAAAGGTAAAGAGCTTTCTGTACAATTCAAACTCATCGGCCTGCAACGTGATCTTGGCGAAAATCAAGGATTTAAAGATGTCATAATCACTGACCATAAAGTTCTTGAAAAGATCAAACTGGGAGGTGTCATCCGTGAACTGTTGGTAGCGGTCGGCCAAAAAAGACATTTCCAAAGGAAATGCATAGCGGGTTTGGTCCTCATAAAACTTTGGGAGAAAGGGATTGTCCGCAAAGCGTTCCAAAACCAATTTGGCGTTAAAATCAGTGGCAATCATTTTGGAGAGTGTGGTCTTTCCAGCCCCAATATTGCCTTCAATGGCCATAAATTGCAACTGTGAAAAAAGCTCCAGCCGATTTTTGAACAATTTATGCTTGGTCTTGGTCAAGGAGTTTCTGTCCGAGCATTGTTGAAGCAGGTTACGGATATCGTTGTTCAACACTGGGTGATATAGTTGTGGGGCAATATCGGCCAAGGGTTTCAGGACAAAGTTTCTTTCATGCATTAGGGGATGTGGGATGCTCAAATTATCCTTTTGTATGATTTCATCATCATAAAGAATAATATCGATGTCCAACGTCCTTGATTGATATCCTTGGTCCCCTCGAACACGTCCAAATTCCTTTTCTAGCTGTAAAATATGGGAAAGAAGTTCCTCCGGAGAAAGATGGGTAGCCAATAACAGGGCGGTATTAAAAAAATCATTCCCTTCAAAGCCCGCGGCAGGGTTTTGATAAACGGCAGAAACACGCAATACTTCACCAGCTCTTTGTTGAAGTAAAAGAACCGCTTTTTGCAGCATGGCGAAGCGATTTCCAAGATTGCTCCCCAACGAAAGATATGCCCGATGTTTTAAACCCATGATCAGAAGGGCAAAATAAAGAAAACAATGCAACAATGGTTATATTTGAACCCGAATAAAATTTTAGGTGAATGAACTTTTTGAAAAATGTTTTGGCAGCGATTTTGGGGTGTTTGGTGGCGTTTGGGCTGCTTTTGGGCATGTTCTTCATTTTTCTGGCCTTGTTGGGTCAGGCAGAAGATGGAGTGGTGGTTCGAGAAAACTCCATATTGGAACTGGGTTTCACGGAACCGATCAGGGATTATGTAGGGAAAGATGAGAATGACCCCTTTGCCGGACTTTGGGATGTTGAAATGGGACTGGATGAAATAATCCATACCATACAGGTTGCCAAAGAGGACGATAAAATTGAAGGAATTAGCATAACCACTGGATTTTTACAAGCAGGGATGGCTCAGGCCAAGGAAATACGGGATGCGCTTTTGGATTTTAAATCACAGGGAAAGTTCATTTATGCACATAGTGATTTTTTAACTCAAAAGGATTACTATTTAACCAGTGTTGCGGATAAACTCTACTTGAATCCGGTAGGCGCGCTCGACTTTAAAGGACTATCTGCTGAGGTGTTATACTTTAAAGGTTTACAGGAAAAATCAGGAATACAAATGGAAGTCGTACGCCATGGCAAATATAAAAGCGCCGTGGAGCCTTTTCTTACCGATACGATGAGTCCTGAAACTCGCTTTCAGATTCGCGAACTGATTACTTCTATCTGGGATGTAATGGTGGATGAGATTTCCACCACAAGGAATATTACCCCGCAAGATTTAAATCGAATAGCGGATACTTTGGGAGGAAGAACACCAGAATTGGCAGTAACTTCCGGCCTTATTGACGGACAATTGCATTTTGATGAATATGAAGATTTACTGCGTCAAAAAACAGGTGTCCCTAAAGAATCTGAAATCAAATACGTTTCATTTGCTGACTATTTGAAATCGGCTTCCAAGAAAAATATTCGTCGAGGGTCGGATAAGGTGGCGGTTGTCTACGCCCAAGGAGAGATTTTTTATGGAGAAGGAGGGAAGGATTTCATTGGACAGGGCATTATTGTCGAAGCTTTGAAGAAGGCGGTAAAAAATGACAAGGTCAAGGCCATTGTTTTGCGGGTTGACTCTCCAGGAGGCAGTTCCCTCGCCTCAGACATTATATGGAGGGAGGTAGAGTTGGCCAAAAAATCGAAACCAGTGGTGGTTTCCTTCGGAAATGTGGCAGCTTCAGGGGGTTATTATATCGGTGTGGGAGGCGACAAAATTTTTGCGGAACCCACTACGGTTACCGGCTCCATTGGTGTTTTTGCAACCATTCCGAATATCAATCAATTGGCAGACAACATTGGGATAAATGCAGAGCAACTGGGCACCAATAAAAATTCTGTGGACTATTCCCTGTTCGAACCGATGAGCGATTCTTTCCAAAAAGTATTGCAAGAAGGAGTTGATGAAACCTATAATACCTTTTTGCAACGAGTGGCCGATGGACGTCATATGAGTTTGGCAGAAGTGGATTCCTTGGCACAAGGTCGGGTTTGGAGCGGTGAGGATGCCCAAGCCAATGGCCTGATAGATGAATTGGGAAATTTGGACGATGCTATCGGGGCAGCAGCTGAAATGGCTGGTTTGGATACCTATGGCATTAGAAAGTATCCCAAATACAAATCCAGTTTTGAACAGTTTATGGAGGATATGGGCGGTATGAAATCCAAAATTGGTGCATGGGCCATCGAAGAGCAGATCGGATCCGAAGCATATGGGCTTTTAAAAGAATTTAAACAGTTTTCAGAGCAAAAGGGAGTTCAGGCAAAAATACCTTTCAGTTTAAATATTAGATAGCCGAATGACGCCAAAAAACAAGAAAGCAGCGTTTTCCATTTATTTATACTTGGGAGCCCTGTTCATCACCTCTTTAGTGGTCTCTAACCTCATTTTTCAAAAGTTCTTCTATTGGGAGCCTTTTGGAGATGTAACCATTTTCGGAGCTCCCCTTTTTGAACTTTCCGTGGGCATTCTGCCCTATCCCATTACCTTTTTGATCACGGATTTGATTTCAGAGATTTATGGACGAAAAAAGGCCAATCAGGTCGTAACGGCGGGTATTTTTGCCTCTGTATTTTCCATGCTGATTATTTTTGTTTCCAATGAAGCGCCCGCTATACCTTCATCACCGGTTGGTAACGAAACCTTCACCGAGGTGTTCGGACTATCGCCACTAGGGGTTTTGGCATCGATGCTGGCCTACCTTTTTGCGCAGTACATCGATATCTCCATCTACCATTTCTGGAAACGTAGGACCAATGGCAGAATGTTGTGGTTGCGGAACAACTTCTCCACCTTTTCATCCCAGTTTGTAGATACATTTACTGTAGTGGGACTTCTTTGCCTGTTCGGTGTGCTGCCCTGGGATAAATTTTATGGATTGGTGCTCAGTGGATTCATTTTCAAGGTAATGGTAGCTTTGTTCGACACCCCTTTGCTGTATTTTTTCGTATATCTTATGCGGAAAAGATTTAACTTAAAAATAGGGGAAGAAATATCCTTGGATTAGCAACTTCTCCTTTATTTTGTATCAAAATCCCAAATTATGAAAAAAAGAGCCTTAAAGATTGTTGGCTTTATCCTACTTCTTCTGATTGCCCTTATTGTGGCCCTGCCTTGGTTTTTGGAAGGTAAAATTGGTGATATTGTTAAGAATAAGGTGAACAATAACATCAACGCTACTTTGGACTTTGAGGATGCCCAGCTCAGTTTGATCAAGAGTTTCCCAAACGCTTATGTATCTCTCAAGAAAATCTCATTGGTGAACCACGCCCCTTTTGAAGGGGATACCCTGTTTGTTTCGGATGAAGTGGCGCTTAGTATGTCGATCAAAGAGCTGTTCAAGTCTGCAGCGGAACCCATTACAATCAAGCGTCTAAATATTGATGGTGCAAAATTGCACATCAAGGTCGATGCCGCCGAGAATGCCAATTATGATATTGCAAAACAGGATGGTACCGAAACGGATGCATCGACGGCATCCGGAAACGATTTTACATTCGCCATGGATGAATATGCCATTACCGATAGCCAAATCCTATACGATGATTTGTCCTCGGGTATACGGTTGGATATTTCTGAAATGAACCATACGGGGACTGGGGACCTTTCTTTGGAAGAATCGCAATTGGATACGCATACCCATGCGCTCATCTCTTTAGAGATGGACAGCACCAATTATCTTAGAAATCATAAACTGTTTTTGGATGCGCTGTTGGGTATCAATCTAAATGAGAACAAATATACCTTTATGGAAAACAAGGCCATGGTAAACAAATTGCCCTTGGTCTTTGATGGATTTGTTCAGGTTAATGAAGAAAACCAAGAGGTGGATATCACGTTCGAAACACCATCTTCTGATTTCAAGAATTTTTTGGCGGTGATACCTGAGGAATACTCCAAGAACATCGAGGATGTTCAGACTAGTGGCGATTTTGTGGTGCAAGGACAACTTAAGGGCCTTGTGGATGAAGAGCACATTCCTACATTCAATATCAAAATAAAATCGGACAATGCTTCCTTTAAGTATCCCCAATTGCCCAAGTCCGTTCGTAATGTTTTCATTGACACCGAAATAAAAAATACCACCGGAATTACGGAGGATACTTATGTGGATATCAAGAAAATGTCCTTTACCATTGATCAGGATAAATTCAACCTAAATTCCCGAATTCGGGATTTAACGGGAAATACCAAAGTGCAGGCCCATATGGATGGCCGAATCAACTTGGCCAATATTTCCCAGGCCTATCCTGTTCCGGAAAGCTATAATCTTAAGGGATTGTTGGATGCGGATGTCACCACTTCGTTCGATATGGAATCCTTGGAGAAAAAGCGATACCAAAACACCAAAACGGAGGGTAAAATGAACGTTTCGGGTTTTGAATATGCTTCGGAGGAGCTAAAAAATCCAATGGTCATCAATACAGCTTCGTTGACCTTCAACCCTACAACAGTTACTGTAAATTCCTTTGATGGAAAAACGGGGGACACTGATTTTAAGGCCAGTGGTACCCTGACCAATTTCCTGGGATTTATGTTCAATGAAGAAAAAATGGAAGGGAATTTTAACGTAAACTCAAATCGATTTGCCTTGAACGATTTTATGGTAGCGGATACGGCTGAAGGGGAACCGCAGGCCGAAACGAGTCCAGAAACAGACGAGCGGATAAAAATACCATCCTTTTTGGATTGTACCATCAACGCCAAAGCAAATACGGTTGTTTATGACAACCTCAATCTTAAAAATGTACAGGGCACTTTTGTCATTAGAGATGAAACTGCTACCGTTAAAAACTTGACTTCCGATTTGTTTGGTGGGGATTTGGGGCTTTCAGGGGCGGTATCCACCAAAGGTGAAACCTCTTCTTTTGAGATGAATTTGGGCATGACCGATTTCAACATCGATGAGTCCTTTGCAGCTCTGGAACTTTTTCAGGTATTGGCACCGTTGGCCAATGCTTTGCAAGGCAAACTAAACTCGGACATCGAGATTTCGGGAAAACTCAAAGATGATTTAACACCAAATCTCACTTCAATTTCGGGGAATCTATTGGCCGAACTGTTGTCTACCAAGGTAAATCCGGAAAAAGCTCCGTTGCTTTCAAGCTTGGGCAACAAATTGAATTTTCTGGACACTAAGAATATCAACTTTGACAATCTTAAGACGGCATTGAGTTTTGATAATGGAAGGGTGCAAGTGAAACCCTTTAGCCTAAAGTACAAGGATATTGAAGTAAAAGTGGATGGAAGCCATACTTTTGATAGCCAGATGCAGTATAAAGCTACCCTCGATGTTCCTGCGAAATATTTGGGGAAAGAAGTAAACAATCTGATTGCTCAAATCGACGATTCAAGTTTGGAAGGGCTAACGGTTCCGGTCACTGCCAATATTGGAGGTAGCTATACTGATCCAACAGTGAGCACGGACCTGAGCTCTGGGGTAAAAAATTTGACTGCTCAATTGGTTGAAATTCAAAAACAAAAACTGGTTGGCAAAGGAAAGGATAAGGCCAGGGATTTGTTGTCCGATGTTTTAAAGCAGAATGATAAACAGGATTCTACATCCACAAAATCTCCAGGGGTGAGGGAAACTTTGGGTACATTATTGGGAGGAGATAAGCCTGAAACCAAAGATTCCACCAAAACCGGGCAACAGGATCCGGTTAAAAATACCGCCAAATCCATTTTGGGAGGGTTGTTGGGCAAAAAGAAGAAAGATACGGTAAACTAGTATCCTACTTTGTTTTAATTTCTTTTGCAATGAGCCCCAAAATATTGTTGAGATCTTGCATAAGGGGTTGGTAATGTGCATCCTCCGTAGCTTCAGATGTGATAATGAACATTAAAATGTCATTTTCGAAAGCAATGGACTCCAATACCTTCAGATTACTGGAAGCGTTCTTCTGTAAGGGCAATCCCAATTGGGATGACATGCCAGTGCGGTCCATAATGGTTCGGATGCTATGTCCCTCAATCCTAAAAATTTCAATCACATTGTTTCTCTGCTCACTAAGGAACTCTTCTTGGTTGCTAACATCATCAACCGTCGCAATCCAATTGGTAAGTAGCACTCTTAGTTCAACATTGGCAATATCTTTTAGGCTCCCGGAATTGATCATTTCGTTTAATAACGAATTGTTGGGAATAAAGAATAGATCATAGGCGAAGGCTTTGATAAACAGTTCTGATAAGATCTGTTCAGAGGGGCTTTGCTCTTTGTCCATAAGAAACATTATTTCCTTTGCTGCTCCATAGCTTTCCCTATTTACCCTAATGAGTTCTTCCAGCTTTATTTTACTGGTTTCAAAATCTTTTTTCAGCCCCACTAGGTACACCTGCTCCTTTTCTCTCTTAATTCTATCTTCGTTGCTATTGTTTATGGCGAGGGCAATTAAAATACCTATGACCACCAAAACAATCTCTCCCATGGCATACAACAGGTAATTGCCGATTTTTTTATCATCAATTAATTTTCTTCGGATTTTTCTAAAAAGTTTGAGCATGGAAGTATATCAGCTGGTGCATTTTAAGTATTTGTTTCATGTAGGTTTAGGTTACCCCTAATCTAGCAAATTAGAAGCGTAGTTTTAAATTGTGTAAACCGCTTCTTGCCATTATGCATATCCAATTGAAACGGCAATAACAATGGCCATGGCACCTATGGCCAAAAGTAGGAGCAAGGGTTTGAAGATGAATTTTACCCATTTATTGTACGGAACATTGCAGACGGCAAGAACTGCCATAAGCGCACCGTTGGTGGGGGTAATGAAATCAGCTAGAACGGCTCCATATTGAAAGGCGAGCACGCAGGTTTGCCTGGAAAGGCCGATGAGGTCGGATAAGGGAACCAGTATGGGCATGGTCAAGACTGCCTGGCCTGAGTAGCTGGGAAGCGGAAAATGCAGTAATGATTGGGAAATCATCATGACTACCCCTGAAACGGCAGGAGAAAGATACTGTAATGGGCCAAAAAGTCCATAAACTACAGTGTCTATGATCATACCCTGTTTTAAAATTAATGATATGCTATTGGCCAATCCAAGAATTATGCAAGCAAAAATCATCTCTCTAAATCCAGCAATGTACATTTCACCGGTCTCATTTACACCCAATTTTCCGACTAAGCCAGAAGCGATTCCAAGTCCAAAAAAACAGGCGGACATCTCATTAAATCCCCAATCCATGTTCAACACACCATAGATTACCACACCAAAGGTCACACATAATAAGGTAAGTATAATTTGACCCCTAATACTTGAGGATTTCTCAACGGGTGGCATTTCTACTTTTTCAATTTTGTTTTTTTGGGTATATCGAATCAAATACAGTATCCAAATCGTGAACGCTACTAACATGACAACAAGCCGTAGCTCGCTTCCGGAAAGCAAGGGGATTCCAGCTTCTTTTTGGGCAATGATCACGGCAAACGGATTGGATGGGCTAAAGGCGCTTCCCAAAACTGCTGAACCGTAGCTCATGCAAAGTGTGGCCAAGGTATTATAGCCCAAGCTGCGCCCAAAAAGAAGTAGAATGGGTATCATGGCCACAATCTCTTCTTGAAGCCCTATTGTAGCTCCCCCTGCAGCAAAAAGTGCGGAGACGATTATGAGCGCCAAAACTTCCTTTCCTTCCAACAACGAAACAAGCTTGCCCAAACCTTGGTTCAAGGCACCTGTTTTTTCGATGATGTAAAAACAGCCCCCAATAAGAAGTATTAGCACTATAGTTTCCGCCCTTCCCGCAATGCCCTCAGGAATGGCTAACAGAAAATCAAAAGGGGATAGATATTCTGCATCTATGGTTTGGTACGAGTCGTTAATAACCCGGGCCACCCCAGATTCTTCATTCACTGTTCTCTGATATGACCCCTGTGGAATTAGGTAGGTGAGTGCCCATGCCAAGAAAGCAACGCCGATGATAATGACAAATGCATTGGGAAATTTTTTCATTAAGTCGTTGTTAGTAATTCAGCATAAAATTCAATTGATGCCTATTCCCACATAATATCCCTCATTGCTGCGGACATTAAAAACTGTGCCATCATCAAAGATGAGGTATTGCCCTTTTATGCCCTTTAATGTTCCCCGATAACTAGGGGTCTTATCAAGGTTAAGACTTTTTACCTTTTCTGGATATTGCAATACAGGAAAATTTAGATGGGTTTCAGTGTTGGACGCAATAAAATAGTCGGTCACTTCATCTGGGATACTGGCCTTCAATTTGTTCCGCCATTCCACCAAATCGACATCCTCGATGCGGTTGGTGAGCATTTTTTGCCAACTTGTCTTGTCACTTACATATTCTTTTAGAGCCACTTCCGTAATTCCCGCCAAATAGCGATTGGGTACTTCCACAATTTCGATGGCTTCATGTGCTCCTTGATCAATCCAACGGGTAGGCACCTGCGATTTTCTTGTTACTCCAACCTTAACGTTGCTCGAATTGGCCAAATAGACAATATGGGGCTGTAGTTGCATTCTTTTCTCAAACTCCAAATCGCGATCTTCCTTATCCAAATGAGCGGTGCTCAATTCCGGTTTCATAATCCATTCTCCGGCTGATGGTGTTTCATAGAAACAGGATTTGCAGAACCCCTGCCGGTAAATGGGTCTTTCCTGACCACAGTTAAGACATTGAAACTTGATGAAATCAATCTGGATTTCTTTGTCCAGGGCTTGGTTCAGGTTAAGAAAATCTTTTTCGAAGACCAAAAAATATTGTATGGGACTGCCATTTTCGGTTTGCATCTTTCGGAGTACTCCTTCGTAAAGCATACTGGGATGGATGTTTTTTACTGATTTGATAATGAATGCCAGAAAAGCTATTTTAGCTGTTGCACCCGACTAAATTCTTGGTTAAATATACCTAAAATGCCAATACCCTTATTCAATTCCATTGCATCTTGGCTATTGAGAAAGCGATATCATCAAATAGAGCTCTTTCTAAAGTATCCATTGGATGTGCAGAACGAAGTATTGCGATATTTGGTTGATTTTTCCAAGGATACCATGATAGGCAAACAATATGGGTTCGGTGATCTTCCCAAGTATGAAGATTTTGCCAATAGAGTGCCCATTGTAAGCTATGAGGATGTTGCTCCTTTGATAGAAAGGACGCGCAGGGGCGAACAAAAACTATTTTGGCCCACGACCATTAAATGGTTTGCCAAGAGCAGTGGCACTACCAATGCCAAAAGCAAATTTATACCCGTAAGCACAGAGGCGTTGGAAGATTGCCATTACAAGTCCAGCAAGGATTTGCTCTGTCTGTATTTGAACAATAACGAAGACTCACAACTATTTACAGGAAAGAGTTTACGGTTGGGAGGTAGCAAGGAATTGTATGAGGACAACGGGACTTTTTTCGGAGATCTTTCGGCCATTTTGATTGACAACATGCCCCTATGGGCAGAATATAGCAGTACGCCCAGTAATAAAGTTTCATTAATGAGCGAGTGGGAATCTAAATTGGAGGCAATAATCGAGGAGAGCATCCATGAAAACGTGACCAGTTTGGTTGGGGTGCCTTCTTGGATGTTGGTGTTGTTGAACGAGGTATTGGAAAAGACCGGAAAGAACCATCTTTTTGAGATTTGGGAAAACTTGGAAGTATATTTTCACGGAGGAGTAAGTTTCACGCCATACAAAGATCAATACAAGAAACTACTCCCCAGAAAAAAGTTCAACTACTACGAAACCTACAATGCATCGGAAGGATTTTTCGGCATCCAGGATAGAAACAACTCTGAAGATTTACTGTTGATGCTGGACTATGGTATTTTCTATGAGTTCATTCCCTTGGATTCTAGCAGCAATGAAGAAAAGGCCATTCCCCTGTGGGATGTAAAGTTAGGGGTAAACTATGCGATGGTGATTACTACCAATGCAGGTCTTTGGCGATATAAAATTGGAGATACCATCCGGTTTACCTCGAAAAATCCCTATCGGATCAGGATTACAGGTCGTACTAAGCACCACATGAATGCTTTTGGTGAAGAATTGATCATCGAAAATGCCGAGGAGGCCTTAAAGCGGGTATGTCAAAAGACTGACGCAGAGATTATGGACTATACAGCCGCTCCCATTTTTATGGATGGAAGTGATAAAGGAAGTCATGAATGGATCATTGAATTTAGAAAACCTCCAAAGGACATAGCTTACTTCACAGAATTTTTGGACAATGCCTTAAAATCGCTTAACTCAGATTATGAGGCCAAACGATACAACAATATGACGCTAAAGATGCCCACAGTACATTTGGCCAGGAAGAATTTGTTCCATGATTGGCTAAAATCCAAGAACAAATTGGGGGGACAACACAAGATTCCCAGGTTGTCCAACGAGCGTGTTTATCTAGAAGAATTATTGCAATTGAACCAATAATCACCCAAAGTTTTAGGGTACTTCACTATTAATCCTTAATTTTACGAAAACGTTTTCGTAAAGTTTGACCTTTCATCGAACAAAGGTTTCTTTTGAACAAATAAAAGCGACTTTTCAGCGTTTATTGATGAAATTTCCCCTATCAAATCTTTGCTAAATAAAAAACCAATAAATATTATGGCAAATAAACTTGTTGTTGTTTCAGATATGTGGGGAGCCAAAAAGGGGCTCTGGATAGCTTCTTATTTTGGGTATCTGCAGCAATATTTTGACATTACTTTTTACGATTGCCAGCAGTTGGGTGACATCGATGTGCCCATCTCCTCTGAAGAAAACATCCATAACGCATTTGTTAATGGAGGCATCGATGCGGCTGTTGCAAGTCTGTTACGAAAAGAAACCGAGCCAGCCCATTATCTGGCTTTTAGTACAGGAGGCACCATTGCCTGGAAAGCGGCACTGAAGGGTCTTCCAGTGAAATCACTGACTGCGCTGTCATCTACCAGGATACGGATGGAAGAACACGCTCCCAATGTGTTAATGAATCTTATGTTTGGCGAATGCGATAAACATAAACCCGATTTAAAATGGGCCATGCAATTGGGTGTCGACCTAAAAATCATTCCAAGTTTTGGACATCATCTATATACCGATGAAAAGATTATAGCGGATGTTTGTCTTGGACTTTTGCAAAAAGTCACCAAAAAAGTGGTTTAATCCCTTAGGATACGACCTTGAGTTTTTTGATGGTTTCGTAGCTAAGCTTTTCCTCGGCGTAGGCCTTGGTCACCTTAAACTCGCTTACATCGCTGCTTGGTAGTGTAAACATGGCATCGGTAAACACTGCTTCGCAAAGCGAACGTAGACCACGTGCTCCCAATTTGTACTCCACCGCTTTTTCTACAATATAGTTCAAAGCTTGCTCCGTAATGGTGAAGGTAATATCGTCCATTGCAAAGAGCTTTTCATACTGTTTTATGATGGCATTTTTTGGTTCTGTCAAGATTGCCCTGAGTGTTTTGGCGTCCAATGGATTCATGTGGGTTAGCACTGGAAGTCTTCCTATAATTTCAGGAATCAGTCCAAAATCTTTGAGATCTTTGGGTATAATATATTGAAGAATGTTTTCATTATCCAATCTGTCCTCTGCTTTGGAAGCACTATAACCTACAGCCTGCATGTTCAAACGCTTGGTAATTATACGTTCGATGCCATCAAATGCACCACCAGCAACAAATAGGATATTTTCTGTGTTGACCTCAATAAATTTTTGGTCCGGATGTTTTCGACCTCCCTTTGGGGGAACGTTGACCGTGGTGCCTTCCAGTAATTTTAGAAGTCCTTGTTGTACTCCTTCTCCGGATACGTCACGAGTAATAGATGGATTGTCACTTTTTCTGGCAATTTTATCAATCTCATCAATGAAGACGATACCTCTTTCTGCTTTTTCCAAGTTATAGTCAGCTGCTTGTAACAGTCGGGTAAGGATGCTTTCCACATCTTCACCTACATAACCTGCTTCGGTAAGTACCGTGGCATCCACAATGGCCAAAGGGACATTGAGCATTTTGGCAATGGTCTTGGCAATCAGGGTTTTTCCAGTTCCCGTTTGCCCAACCATAACAATGTTACTTTTTTGTATTTCAACATCATCATCTTTGCCTTTGGGTTGTAAAAGTCGTTTATAGTGGTTGTAAACGGCAACGGACATTACTTTCTTTGTTCTTTCTTGCCCAATAACGAAAGTGTCCAGAAAATCACAGATTTCAACTGGTTTTTTCAATACCAACTCAGAGGAGAGGTCTTGATTTTTCGATTGTTTGGACTCTTCGGCTACAATGCTATGGGCCTGCTCTATACATCTATCACAAATGTGTGCATCCAAACCAGCAATCAATAGATTGGTTTCTGGTTTTTTTCTACCACAAAAAGAGCATTCTAAGTTTTCCTTTGCCATATCAACTACTATATTCAACCACTAATAACGCAAAAAATGGGCATTTGGTTTATAAAGTGGCCCGTTTTTAGAGCATTTTGAAGGTCTTTAGGAGTTATCCCTTACTAAGATTTCATCAATCATACCGTATGCTTTGGCCTCTTCGGCCTTCATCCAGTAGTCACGGTCACTATCCTCGTAGACCTTGTCAAAAGTCTGTCCCGAGTGCTTTGATATGATTTGATAGAGTTCGTCTTTGATTTTCAATACTTCCTTCGCTGCAATTTCTATATCACTGGCTTGTCCCCTTGCTCCTGAAAGCGGTTGATGGATCATTACCCTTGAATGGGTCAATCCACTTCTTTTACCTTCATGCCCAGCACAAAGCAGCACCGCTGCCATAGAGGCGGCTATTCCAGTACAGATGGTTGCCACATTGGGTTTAATGAACTGCATGGTATCGTAAATACCCAAACCGGCATATACACTTCCGCCGGGGGAGTTAATATAAATCTGAATGTCCTTGGAGGCATCAGCACTTTCCAAAAACAGCAACTGTGCCTGTACAATATTGGCCACTTGGTCATTGATCCCGGTACCCAAAAAAATGATTCTGTCCATCATCAATCGAGAAAAAACATCCATCGCAATGGCATTCAGCTGTCTTTCTTCAATGATGTTTGGCGTCATGTTCGTGGGATATAGACTGCTTACTATTTGGTCGTAATGCATGCTATTGATTCCATGATGCTGGGTGGCGTATTTTTTGAATTCTTTTCCGTAATCCATAGGATTTTCTTCGTGTTATCTTAAAAAAAAGGTGCCGAAAAACTGGCTTTTCGGCACCGTAAAGATACTTATTTTTCTTTTAGCCAATGATTAGCTGTAGGCTTCCTTAACAAAGTTGTCATAGGTTACCTCTTTTACTTTAAGGTTGGCTTTCTCCTTATAAAGGTCCAACAACTTCTGGCTCATTAACTGTTCTGAGAGACGCTTTACTTCATCCTGGTTGCCCAAAACACGATTGGCAATATTTTCCAATTCCTGCTCCTCTGGATTTATGTGACCATATTGCGCCATTTGGGATTTGACAAAACCTTTGGCAAATTCCTTCAACTCCTCAAATTGTACTTGAAGATTGTTTTCCTTGATTATTTTTCCCTCTATAAGTTGATAACGAAGCCCTTTTTCAGATTTTTCAAATTCCTCTTTTGCTTCGTCATCGGTTAGCATTTTTTCTCCACTGATTTGAATCCACTTTCTTAAAAAATCTGCTGGAAGTTCAAACTTGGTGTCATCAATCAATCTTTCGGTAACGTCGTTCAGCAACTTTTGATCAGCCTGCTGTTCAAATTGTTTTTCAGAATCTTCCTTGATTCTTTCTTTCAATTCTTGTTCTGACTTCACATTGTCTTTTCCAAACAACTTATCGAACAATTCTTGGTCCAATGTGGCGGGTTGACGTTCGTTGATTTCCTCTACGATAAAGTTCACCTCAATGTTCAGCTTTTCAGCCTTTTCTCGGGAAATGCCCAATGCGCTGGAGAGCAGGTATTCTTCTTTGAAGAGTCCTTTGGTGGATAACGAAACGGTATCCCCTACTTTTTTTCCCACCAAGGCGTTTAGTGCCTTTTTACCTTTTATCTTACTGAGTTCAATAGTGGTTTTATTGTCTATTTCTTCTGCTTCATTGGTAAAAGTACCAGTGATCTCATCACCTTTCTCTACCTCCTTTTTCGACACCAATTTTCCGTATTGTTTCTGAATACGTTCCACTTGGTCATCAATCATTTTTTTGTCCGCTACAATCTTGTAATGTACAATGGGCTTTTTTGTTTTTAGACTTACATCAAAACTTGGAGCCAATCCCAATTCAAACTCAAAATCGAGATTTTCGTTTTCCCAATCGAAGTTTTCTTGTTGTCTAGGCAAGGGGTTGCCCAATACATCCAGTTTTTCTTCTGTTAGATATTTGTTGAGATTGTCTTGCAACAATTTATTCACCTCATCCACCAAAACGGCCTTGCCGTATTGTTTTTTAATGAGGCCCATAGGGACCTGCCCTTTTCTAAAACCGGGAATGTTGGCTTGTTTACGATAGTCCTTTAGGATGCTATCGACCTTATCTTGATAATCTTCTTTACTGATGGCAACTTTTACAACTGCATTAAGCTCATCAATCTGCTCTTTTGTAATATTCATCTACTAACGTGATTTGCTGTTCCGAAAATGGGTGGCAAAAGTAAGATATTTTTGGTTTGACGGCAACTTTTAAAGTGTTGAATGTCAATAAATACTTCTATTGGCCTTCTTTTAAAAGGGAGTGTAAAAAGGATTGTAAAAAAGAGAGTAGGAGACTGAATATTATGGCCCACCACACACTTGAAACTTCGAATCCTTGAATAAAATGCGCTGCAATGAGAATAATAATTGCATTGATTACCAGTAGAAATAACCCGAGCGTAATGATGGTAATCGGCAATGTTAATACAATCAAAATAGGTTTAACCAAAAAGTTGAGCAAGCTCAGGACTAAGGCAACAAGTATTGCGGTGACCATGGAGTCGACACCTACACCGGGCAAGAGGTAGGACAATATGATAACGGCCAATGCATTCAAAAGAAGTCGTAAAATGATTTTCATAAGATTTGCTTTAAACTTTTCTACATAAAAAAAGGCACCGAAACGGTGCCTATAAGATATAAAAATAAGTTAGTTTATTGAATATAAAGCCCAGTGTAATCTAATGGATTAACTCCGGGTAGGTTAGATCCAAACTTTGCATTGATGGCTGCCACAAATGCATTGGCTAAAATAGCATACCCTCTGGGTGCTGGGTGCACACCATCCAGTGAAAAACCCCCTCCTGTTGCGAAAGTGGCCGTTACCGTACTGCCATCAGTTTGTGGGAAACCAGTTGTCTTTAATTCGTTTAAGAGTGCATTGGCATCCACCAAAGCCAAATCGTATGCTCCAGCCAAGGTCTCTATGGTTTGGTTATAGGCATTTAATGCTGTTTCCACAGCTTCTTGTTCTTCTGGAGTCAAAACCCACTGGTCAGCCAAGGGAATGGCTACCCCATTTATCGAAGTAGGATCCGCTGGGTTGGCCAAAGTGCCAATAAAATTTCTTGAAGTCAATACCATCAAGTCTTCAGCTGTGGCCTGTCTCATATTGATCAATCCCGGGTCAACACCTGTCAAGTCTGTCAAGTCTTCGTCCAATAGTACTACGGCATTGGTATCGCCGGCCGAAAATGAAATTGTTCTTTTGGAAACTTCGTCAGCATCTATGAGCATGAAACTCTGAGCAAGCAATAAACCTTGATTATATGCCTCATAAGCACCATTTAAAAGAGCTGCGGTTGCTGCATCCAGAGGAACTGGGTTATGGGGCACTGTATTGAAATAGGGGATATCCGTTACGTTGGGCAGATTGGCAATAACACCTTCGGCACCATTGGCCGTCATGGCCTGTAAAATACCATCCAAAGAACCTGCAAATACATTAGGATCGGTAATATCGTTTCTAGAATAGGTAGCAGGATTCAAATTTCCTGTTTGGTCAACACCGTCACCTCCATTAGTGGCATACAATAAAATATCATTCGCACCTGCCCATAATGAGAAAAAAGTAGGGTTTTGAGCCACGGCATCACCAACAACCGTTGCAGATTCTGAAGAAGAAAATCTTGCAAAATAAGGATTGGCCGTTCCCATTGCCACTCCGGCCACGCTGCCATAGCCAGGGGCCAATAGCTCATAGCTTTTTGCGCCGGGCACTCCCATATTATTGAATGGGCCTGCAAGTTTTGTTGAAACTTCAGTTGTTCCTTGTCCCTCTACTGGAGTGGGAGATGGGCCATCTGGCAAAAAGGCCAAGAAAAACCTGTTCTCGGAAATTGGGTTACCTCCGAGGGTCAATCCACCTAAGTTGTCCGCCATAAAAGGGATTTCGAAACTTCCTCCACCGGCCAGCGCAAAATTTGAGGCCAGCATGTTTGGAAGTGAAGCCTCCTGGCCATCTATAAATAGGGCATTGTCGGAGAATCCAGCAGTGAGGGAGTTACCAACTGCCACATAATTGGAAAAATTTGCGGTTCCGGAAGTATATACTATGGGGTCTGGGTCTGGGGTATCAACAGGTGTGTCGTCCTCGCTGCACGCAACAAAGAGAGCGCCCACAAAAAGAAATAAGGCATAGAACTTTTTCATATCCAAAATCCGTTAGAGTTAGTTTAAGTTAAATTTATGGTTATATCTGAATTAACCAAAACTATGTCAAATTTGTTATACAGCCAATAAAATGCCCAAAAAAATTATGCATGCATAATAAAAAGGGATGATTTTTATGAATTTAAAAACTGTAACGTTTTCTTAAAGAACTGATTTGGATTTTCGGCATGAAGCCAATGCCCGGCATTATCCACGGTTTCCAAGGCTGCATTGGGAAAGTTTTTTATTATTATCTGAAAATCATTTGGCATGATATATTCAGATCTGTCACCCCTTATAAAAAGAGTTGGTCCATGATAAGTAGCAGTGGAATCAATGTTTTCCCCGATTTCTTCTATTTTGTTTTTCAATACGTCAAGATTAAACCGGAATCCAAGCGTGCTTTTGTCCTTCCAATAAAGATTTTTCAGCAGAAATTGCCGTATTCCAAAATCAGATAGATGTTTTGAAAGTTGTTTGTCGGCTTCTTTTCGGCTGGTAATGTGATTAAAATCAAGTTGGATCAGTGCATCAATAATATGTTGGTGGTGGGGTGGGTAAAACTTGGGTGCAATATCCGCTACCAAAAGTTTCGATACTATTTCTGGGTTGGAAATAGCCAATTGCATGGCCGTTTTGCCTCCCATGGAATGCCCCAATACATTTATTTCATCAAGATGGTGGTGTTTTATATAATTCACGACATCCTGGCATAATATGACATAGTCAAAGTCTGGTGAGTGAAAACTTTTGCCGTGATTGCGTTGGTCTAGCAGATGTACTTCAAAACCTTGTTCAGCATATTTGCTTCCCAGTGTTTTCCAGTTGTCGGACATCCCTAAAAAACCATGCAAAATAAGCAATGGCTTTCCTGTGCCCATAATCTTTGAATGCAATATTTCCATTATTTTAATCGGTGTAAATACATGCTGACAACATTTTCCAATCCTAAATAAATGGACTCGCAGATAAGTGCATGACCTATGGATACCTCTAGCAGATGAGGGATACGTTCTTTAAAAAATCTGATATTTTCAAGATTCAAATCATGGCCTGCGTTTATACCTAGTCCAAGTTCGTGAGCTATCTTGGCTGCATCGACATAAGGCTGGATTCCCTTTTCGGCCTCACCCGCTGCAAACATTTTAGCGTAGCTTTCCGTGTAGAGCTCTATGTGATCTGTTCCCGTATCGGCCGCCCCTTTAACCATGGTTACCTCTGGATCTACAAAGATGGACGTGCGAATTCCATGTTGTTTAAAAGTTTTAATGACATCCGCCAAAAAGTCTTTGTTCTTATGGGTATCCCACCCTGCATTGGAGGTAATGGCATCCTCCGCGTCGGGTACCAAGGTTACCTGGGTTGGTTTTACCTCGAGGACCAAATCGATGAATTTCGGAATGGGATTGCCCTCTATATTGAGTTCTGTAGTCACCACCTTTTTAAGGTCATGGGCATCTTTATAACGTATGTGTCGCTCATCCGGTCTAGGATGAATGGTGATGCCCTGTGCACCGAACGCTTCGATATCCTGCGCAGCAGTAATTAAATTAGGTTGGTTGCCACCACGTGAATTTCGCAAGGTGGCCAGTTTGTTGATATTGACACTCAACTTTGTCATAGAGTCCTTTTTAGCGTGTCAAAAATAAGAATTAGGCACACCTTTTGCGATTTAAAATTAGTATTTTGCACCCAATAGGAAAATCATGCAGATTCACGATCAAATTTTAACCACTATTCCCATTTTTGAGGTCTCCGAGACCTTGGAAGAAGTAATACGTTTTTTTGAAGAGACTACGTTCTCGCATGTAGGTGTTACCGAAAATGGAATTTACATAGGGTTGCTCTCCGAAAACGATTTGGCCTGCTACGAACCAGATAAAAAGATTGAGGATTTTCGATATGAGTTGGAAACTTTCTATGTGGGTAAGGAAACCTCCTGGTTGGACGTTTTGGAAATGTTCGCAAGAAATGAAGCCAACGTGTTACCTATTTTGGATGACGATCATATAATAATAGGATATTACGACTTAGAGGATATCGTGGGCATGTTCATTGATACTCCTTTTTTTAGGGAACCTGGTGCAATTTTGGTGGTTTCTACAGGAATAAAGGATTATTCTTTCAGTGAAATAGCCCAAATAGTAGAGAGCAACAACGCTCGTCTTTTGGGAGCATTCATTACAGATTCCATGAATGATGTTGTTCAAATCACACTAAAAATAGGGACCCAAAACCTTAACGAGGTGGCACAGACCTTTAGAAGATACAACTATACTATTGTGTTCGGAAATAGTGACGATCAGTTTTTAGAGGACTTGAAACAGCGATCAGACTATTTGGAAAAATACCTTAACGTGTAGCATGAAGATTGCCATTTACGGTCAAGCAATTCAGGAAGAAGATCTCATCTACTTGAAAGATTTGTTGGAGGAACTTCATCAAATTGAATCCACAATTTTTTTTGAGAAAAAGTTTGCGAAAGAAATTTCCAAACATTTTCGGGGAATGGACTACGGGACATTCACGCAAGACAATGGACTGAATGCTTCCTTTGATATTTTTGTCAGTTTTGGTGGCGACGGGACCATGCTTCGAGCCGTTACTTACATAAAGGATTTGGGTATACCCATTGTAGGGGTAAATACCGGTAGATTGGGTTTTCTTTCTACCTTCAAAAAAGAGGACGTCCGCAAGGTGGTATCTGAATTCGTTGCAGGTCGTTACACCGTCGAGGAAAGAACCTTGCTGGAAGTTGAGCTCAACGAGGATATAGATGAAATTGGAGATATGAATTTTGCCCTTAACGAGATAACCGTGAGCCGAAAGGACACTACTTCGATGATCACGGTGGAAACGTATTTGAACGATGAATATCTCACCTCATATTGGGCCGATGGACTTATTATCTCCACACCTACTGGATCTACAGGTTATTCCTTGAGCTGTGGTGGACCTGTTATTGCGCCCAATGCAAGAGCCTTGGTCCTTACTCCGATTGCTCCGCACAACCTAAACGCTCGTCCTTTGGTCATTGACGATGGCACGCAAATACGTCTTAAGGTTTCAGGTAGGGAACATACACATCTTGTTTCGTTGGATTCAAGAATAGCCAATATCCCCAATGGGAAGGAAATCAAGGTAAAAAAATCCGATTTTACTATTAAAATGATTGAGTATAAGTCTGAAAGCTTCCTGAAAACACTTCGCAACAAATTGCTCTGGGGTGAAGACAAACGGAATTGAGCCCTTTTAAAAACAATAAAAAAGGCTAAAAACTGTTTATCAAAGGAGAACATGAATAACCAGAAATCTATAGATCTTCCTTTACTCTTAACATGCGTAATTTTTTGGATAGTATGAGAATAGTTTTGGCTATTTTTCTTTGCTGTGTGGTAAAGGTAAGTGCACAGACCTATGAGGTTGGTGTTTTTGCAGGAGGGGCCAATGTGATTGGAGATGTGGGCCGCACGAATTATATTTTGCCTTCAGGACCGGCATTTGGCGGTATATTTAAATGGAACAAAAGCAAAAGATACGCTTGGCGGGCAAGTATTTTATACGGAGATTTCACCGCAGACGATTCAAAATCAGGCAAATCTTCACGACAACAGCGTGATTATGTGGTTGAAAATTCGGTGCTCGAAGCCTCATTGGGGTTGGAATTCAACTTTGTTGAATATAATCTGCATAAACTAGGACCAGCCTTTACCCCTTATCTTTACACGGGATTGACCTATTTTAGATACGATTTTAACTACATTGATGCCCTTCAGGTGCAGGATATTAACCAAAAAGAAGGTAGTTTTGCAATTCCAATGACGGTTGGGGCAAAGTATCGGTTAAACCAATACCTGATTCTTGGTGCCGAGATTGGGGCCAGATATACGTTTACGGACAATTTGGATGCTAGCAATCCTGAAGGTTCCAATTTTGAGCAGTTTAGATTCGGAAATATATTGAGCGATGACTGGTACGTCTTTTCGGGTTTTACATTAACGTATACCTTTGGACGCAAGCCCTGCCAGGATTGTTTTCAATAACATGCATACGCTAGAAGACCTAAACAAAGATAAACTTCCCAAACATGTGGCCATTATCATGGACGGCAATGGCAGATGGGCCAAAGAGAGGGGTAAGCTTCGCGTTTTTGGGCACGAAAATGGTGTTGAAGCGGTAAGGAACACCGTTGAGAGCTGCGCCAAGCTGGAAATTCAGTTTTTAACCTTATATGCTTTTTCCACAGAAAACTGGAACCGTCCAAAAGTCGAAATTCAGACTTTGATGCGATTATTGGTGGCCTCGCTACGGAAAGAAATGAAGACCTTGAGCAAGAACAACATAAGGTTGAGGGCCATCGGCAAAATAGATTCCCTTCCATCCAAAGCACAAAAAGAACTTTCTGAGGTTATTTCAAAAACATCCAACAACACGGGGATGACCCTTACATTGGCCTTAAGTTACGGGTCTAGGGAAGAAATTAAATCAGCAGTAACAGCGATTGCGACCAAAGTTAAAAATAATATAATTTCACCTGAAAATATTGACGAAACCGTTATAAATACTCATCTTTACACGCATTTTATGCCAGATGTGGACTTGCTTATCCGAACCAGTGGGGAACGTAGGATAAGCAATTTTTTACTTTGGCAGATAGCATACGCTGAATTATATTTTATTGATGTATTTTGGCCCGATTTTAGAGAGCATCATTTGGTAGAGGCAATATTAAGTTACCAAAATAGAGAACGACGATTTGGAAAAACTAGCGAACAACTTAACTAAAGGTATAAAATACTTCATCCGACCATACTTAGCACTACTGATTCCCCTGTTGCTTTTCACTGTTCAAACTTTTGCTCAGGACACTTCCTTTGAGGATGGAAAACGCTATATATTGGGTGGTCTGGAAGTAACAGGCCTTCAAAGCTATAACGAACAAACCGTAAAGACGTATACTGGTCTTAGGGTCGGTCAGCCTATTACAGTACCTGGTGATGAAATTAGTGCAGTAATCAAAAAGTTGTGGAGCCTTGAGCTTTTCAGCAATGTGGAAATGTACTATACAAAAATAGAAGGGGATGAGATATTTTTGGAACTAAGCATTTTGGAGCGTCCTACCTTGACCAACGTTACTGTTTACGGTGTAAAGAAGCGTAAGGTTGAAGACATTATTAACGATACCGACCTTAAAAAAGGAAAAAAGATTACTGAAAGTTTAATCACCAATACCAAAAACTACCTTCAGAATAAATACAAGAAACAGGGTTTCCTGAACGCTAGGGTGAACATTGCCACTACGGCAGATACTTCGGCGACCAATGCTCAGAGCATGGTGATCAATGTCAAGAAAGGGGATAAGGTCAAAATACGGAAAATCGTATTTGAAGGAAACGAAAAGCTGTCTGATAAGCGGCTTCGCAAGTCTTTAAAGAAAACCAAAAAGAAGAAGTTTTACCGTTTTTGGAAAAAATCAAAATACATAGAAGAAGACTATAGGGAAGACCTTAACAGTCTGGTGGACGCCTATGCTGAAAAAGGTTACAGAGATGCCCGTATTTTAATGGATACGTTTACCAAAGTGGACGAAAACAATATCGATCTTAAGATAAAGGTAGAAGAAGGGAACAAATATTACTTTGGAGAAATCAACTTTGTGGGCAACTCGGTCTATACCGATAGGCAATTGAGTCAAGTGTTAGGTATTCGAAAAGGGCAGACGTACAATGGTGTATTGTTGAAAGAACGCATTGCAGACGACTCCAAACCCGATGCCCAAGACTTGACCAATTTGTATCAGAACAATGGGTACCTTTTCTCAAGCATTAATCCAGTTGAGATTTCGGCAGCTAATGACACGATTGATTTTGAAATACGAATCATAGAAGGAAAAGAAACCTTTTTAGATCATGTTACGGTGGTTGGAAACGACAAGACCAACGACCATGTAATTTTTAGGGAACTAAGAACTAGACCCGGACAGAAGTATAGTAAAGACAACCTGGTACGTAGTATTCGGGAATTGGGGCAATTGGGTTTCTTTGATGCCGAACAGATTGTTCCAGATATTCAAAACCCCGATCCCAATGCCGGTACCGTGGACATAAAATACAGCCTTGTGGAAGCCGGTTCCAGCCAGATAGAACTTCAAGGAGGTTTTGGCGGCGGCGGTTTTATCGGTACTTTGGGACTTTCATTCAGTAACTTCTCCCTGAAGAACATTTTCAACGGAGAAGCTTACAAACCTGTTCCCATGGGAGACGGGCAGACTTTTGCCCTCCGTTTGCAGGCCAGTAGAACATTTCGTGTTTACAGTCTAAACTTTGCCGAACCTTGGTTAGGCGGCAAGAAACCAGTGCGATTCAACCTATCCCTCTCACGTACCCAGCAATTTGCCACCAATTTTGACAATAGTGGTAGGTTGGATGTGGACCGTAGCAGGGGTTTTGCCATTACTGGTGTTTCAGCTGGTTTGGCCAAAAGAGTACAATGGCCTGATGATTTCTTTACCGTATCCCATTCCTTGAGTTACCAGTTGTACGATTTTGATAATTTCAACAATGGACTTTTCAATTTTGGAAATGGTAGCTCCAATTCTTTGAGCTATACCTTTGGAATATCAAGAAATTCGCAGGGACCGAGTAGAATCTTCCCATTGAGCGGCTCCAACTTTGAGCTAACGGCAAAATTCACCCCTCCCTATTCACTTTTTGGTTCAAAGGACTTCAAGCAATTGAGGGAGGATATTGATTCTACCACAGAACGACTTTTTGAAATAGGGCCCAACCCAGCAAATATAGAGGAGCAGTTGGAATTCGAACAGTTGAGTGATGATTTGGAAAGGCTGGAAGAGGAACGATTTAAGCTTTTGGAATTCTATAAGATTAAATTTCGTGGCGACTGGTACACCAATTTAGTTGACAAATTGGTATTGCGTACCAATGCCGAGTTTGGTTTTTTGGGAAGCTATAACCAAGATATAGGAAATGTACCTTTTGAAAGGTTTTTCGTCGGTGGTGATGGGCTAGGGAACTTCACCTTGGATGGTAGGGATGTAATTCAGCTGAGAGGTTATGAAAACAGCTCACTAACCCCGTTCAGCTTAAATCCAATTACCAATAGAGTAGAACAGGACGGTGGTACCATCTACAACAAGTTCTCATTGGAGTTGCGTTATCCATTGACCCTGAAACCATCAGCATCCATTTATGCACTTTCATTTTTGGAGGCAGGAAACGCATTCAACAATTTTAACGACTTTAATCCGTTTGAATTAAAAAGATCTGCCGGAGTGGGGCTACGTATATTTATGCCGGCATTCGGACTCTTGGGGATTGATTTTGGTTATGGCTTTGATTCAGATGCCAGACCGCAATCAACAGGACCAAGCGGCTGGCAAACGCACTTCATTATCGGACAGCAATTTTAATCAAAGAAAATTTGTGTTTTAGTAATTTATAAATAACTCATTTTAAATTAATTAGTTATTTTGGCACGATATTTTCTATACAAAATGCGGAACCAAAAATGAGTACCAAAGTTCTTTTGACAATAGCTGTTTTAATGTCATCGCTATATGGATTCTCCCAACGTGGTGTTCGGATAGGTTATGTGGATATGGAATACATTCTGGAAAATGTTGAGGAATATAGAGAAGCCACGGAACAGCTGAACAGAAAGGCCGAAAAATGGAAACAGGAAATTGAGCTCAAACAAAGTACTGTTGAGCAAATGAAGAAAGACCTTTCGGCAGAAAAGGTGTTGCTTACCGATGAGCTAATAGCTGAGCGTGAGGAGGAAATTCAAATTTTGGAGACTGAAATGCTGAAATACCAACAAGACCGTTTCGGCCCTCAAGGGGATTTGGTCCTGCAAAAACAGCTATTGATACAGCCCATACAGGACCAAGTGTTTAACGAGGTACAAAAAATCGGCGGTAATAAAAGATATGATTTTATTTTCGATAAATCGGCAGATGTTGTAATGTTGTACTCCGAAAAAAGACATGACATCAGTGATTTGGTTTTGAGGGAAATAGGACGTACCAGAAAGGTAAGCGCTTCCAACAAAAAGGCCAAGGAAAAGAGTCGACTGGACAAGTTCAAGCAGGAAGAGGAAGCCACAGATGAACAAATCAGTGAGGCCCTTAAAGAAAGACAAGCGAAAGCTGAAGAAAATAGAGAGACCAAGGCCAAGGCAGCTGAAGACCGGAGAACCGAGCAACTAAGACTAAGGGAAGAACGAAAAAAGGCCTACGAGGCAAGAAGAAAAAAATTATTGGAAGAGCGCGAGGCCAAACGTAAAGAGAAATTGGAAGAACGGAAAAAAGCGCAGGAACAGACAAAAGATTCAATACAACAATAAATATTGAAACACTAAAATTAACATTCAAAATAGTAACTTAGAATCATGAAAAATGTAAAGAAGATTGCTGTAGCCCTAGTTTTATTTGTAGCAGCTACGGGGTTTGTAAATGCACAGAGCAAGGTTGCCCACATCAATGTGCAACAATTGTTATCTGAAATGCCGGAGATGAAATCAGCACAGGCAGAACTGAAAAAACTGCAAGAAACGTATAGGGCAGACATTGAGAGTTCCATGACGGAACTTAGAAATAAGTACACCCAATACTCCAATGAAGCCACTTCAAAGTCCGAGGAGGAAAATCAAAAAAGGGCAGTGGAACTCCAAGGGTTCGAAAAAAACATTCAGGAAGCTGAGCAGGCAGCAATGCAAGAAATGCAAAAAAAGCAACAAGAACTTTTTGCACCCATATCCGATAAGGCAAAAGCAGCCATAGAAAAGGTGGCCGCTGCACAAGGGTTCGATTATGTAATCGACGCCAGCCCAGGATTGAGCCTTATCGTGGCTAAAGGAAAAGACCTTTTACCTTCCGTAAAACAAGAATTGGGTTTTTAAAAGCTACGTTACACCAAATTTTGAAGACCGCTTTGCCCTTTGGACAAAGCGGTTTTTTTATTTCAACTTAGCTGCTATTTTTGGACATGCATGAACCCATAGGTATTTTTGATTCTGGAGTTGGGGGTACATCCATTTGGAAGGAAATCGTTAAAAAACTTCCCTATGAAGATACCGTGTACTTGGCTGATAGTGCCAATGCCCCCTATGGTGGCAAAACGGAGAAGGAAATTCTTGCCCTGAGTATCAAGAATACCGAGCTGCTGCTTACAAAAAACTGTAAGATTATCGTAGTCGCATGTAATACCGCCACTACGAATGCCATTGCACAGTTAAGGGCCAACTATAACATACCTTTTATCGGTATTGAACCAGCAATTAAGCCCGCAGCACTTCAAACAAAGACCAAAAAAGTGGGTGTATTGGCCACCAAGGGAACACTTTCCAGTAGTTTGTTCCATAACACATCCAAACTGTTTGCGCAAGGAATAACCATCATCGAACGTGAAGGAAAAGGGTTGGTTGAACTTATTGAAGCCGGGCAAACCGATTCAAAAGCCATGCAAAACCTACTCGCGGAATACATTGATCCTATGTTGGAGCAAAACATAGATAGCCTCGTTTTGGGATGTACGCACTATCCCTATTTAATACCTGTACTAAAGAAAATGCTTCCGGGTGATATCAAAATTATCGATTCAGGTGAAGCGGTGGCGAGACAGACCTATGCCGTACTTAAAAAAGAAGGGCTGTTGTCTGATAGAAAAGGAACCCCAACCCACATTTTTTACAGTAACTCGAATACCGCGGTACTTGAAAATCTTGTACAAAGTCCCAATTCCGAGATTTTTTCTATGGATTTCTAAAGGCTATTTCCGCTTGTAGGTAAGGAACGTAAAGTCATGATTGTGTTTATCATCCTTCAGATGATGGGCCTCCTTGACCAAAGTCCATTGGGTCTCATCAATTTCGGGAAAAAAAGTATCGGCTTCAAAAGAAGTATGAATTCTCGTTAACTCAATATTGGTGGCATGGGCCATGGCCTGACTGTAGATTTCACCACCACCAATAATAAAAGCCGCCTCATTTTCTTCGACCAAATCCAGGGCTGCCCCAAGAGAATGTACCACTGTACATGGAAATTTGGGAACATAATTCCTGTCACGTGTTATAACGATATGTTCCCTTTGGGGAAGAGGCTTGGGAAAACTCTCCAAGGTTTTTCGGCCCATAATGATTTTATGGCCAGAAGTCAAGGCCTTAAACCGTTTGAAATCATCGGGAAGATGCCATGGAAGGTCATTGTCCTTACCCAAGGCATTGTTCTCTCCAGCCGCGGCAATAATAATGAGTTTCTTCAAGGTTCTTTTTTTTTATTGACCTTGGACAACGGAAAATCCGTTTCAATCTCCTTTTGTATTTCAGAAATACGCTCTTTTTGCTTGGCTACAAGGCGTTCCCGCTGCTGACGTTCCCACTCCTGACCCATGAACTTCTGGGTAACGAACACATTAAAGGCGTGTACCACTAGCAAAAAGGCCCAGATTAAAATCGCCCACAAAAACCAATCATAAGACTCACCATACTTGAAGATTTTGTTGATTAAGATCAAGAAAACGCTCCCAATCAAAAAAATGACCAAATGGGAGAACACTCGCTTTTTCTGCTTGATGCGTTTTTGGGCATTTTCCAGCAGTTCGTGTTGTTCAAGATTAATGGAGCGCTCTTTCTTTTTTCCGAAGGACAACATGGAATGGCTATCTTTAATAACAAATATAGTTGAATTGATTCCAATAGTTGTTCAATGCAAAATTTAAGAAAGAAATTTCCGGTTCTCCAACAATGCATTTATGCAAACACTGCTGCCACAGGTCTTTTAAGTGAAGATTTGATGGAATGGCGGCAAGGGCATGATTTGGACTACTTGATAGGAGGTAGCGAGGTAAAGATGAAGAATTTTGAAAAAATTCCAGATATCCGAAGTACCGTAGGTGATTTTTTTCATTGTCATCCTGATGATGTAGCCTTGGTTCCCAATTTCAGTATGGGACTCAATATTATTTTGGAAGGACTCCCGAAAAACCAAAAAGCATTACTACTGAAAGAGGATTACCCCTCCCTGAACTGGCCTTTCGAGTCGAGAAATTTTAAAAGGGAATATGTGGAAATAGACCATCGATTGGAAGAGCGTATTTACGACAAAGTTGCTGGTGGAGCGATTGATGTTTTGGCATTGAGTGTGGTACAGTGGGTCAATGGAATAAAGATAGACCTGGAATTTCTCAAGAAGCTAAAAAAAGACTTTCCCAACCTCATGTTAATTGCAGACGGCACCCAATTTTGTGGCACGGAACCCTTTAATTTTGGGAACTCGGGAATCGATATATTGGGCAGCAGTGGCTATAAATGGCTCTTGGCGGGATTTGGCAACGGTTTTTTTCTGGTCAAGGATGAGGTTAAAAACAGGTTCGACCTAAAGTTTACCGGATATGGTTCCGTAGCTGGAGATTTAAGCAAAAGAGAAAATATTCCGTTTTGCAGGCACCTGGAACCAGGTCATTTGGCTTCATTAAATTTTGGCAGTCTCAGCTTTGGCCTGGACTTCCTGAATGAAATAGGTGTTAAACACATACAGGCACAACTGAGTCGATTGTCCAAAAAATCAATAGAACAATTTTCTGCTTTGGGACTTTTGGAAGAGGCAGTGGTGCAACGGAAACAGCACAGTACCATTTTTAATGTTAGTGGAGACAAAGCATTATTTCATCAATTGAGAGACAAAGAGGTGGTCTGCTCTCTTCGTGGAAAGGGAATTCGGCTGAGTTTTCACTTCTATAATACCGAAGATGAGATTGAGACCATTGCGAAAATACTGAAAGCCAACAGCGCAAAATTGTGATTTGGAAAAAAATACTTCTCAATATTAATAAGGTAACCCTATTGTTAGGATTATTTTATCAATATGATAAATCGAGCTTAACTTATTGTAAATAAGAGGTTTTATATTTTGTTTTGCCTTAAAATCTAAAAGAGCTGAAACCATGGCAATAAAAAAACAATACCTAAAGAGCAAGCCGGTATGTAAAGTTACATTTACCGTGCCAGCAGAAGAAGCAAAGAAAGTAGCTGTTGTTGGCGATTTCAACAACTGGAACCCAAAAGGCAGTATGCTAAAGAAATTAAAGAACGGAACTTTTAAAGGCACTTTTGACCTTCCAAAAGAAAACACTTTCGAGTTCCGATATATTGTAGACGGTAACTACATTAATGATGAAGCCGCCGATCGTTACCAATGGAACGATTATGCGGGTACTGAGAATGCCGTTATTGAATTGTAAACATTAAAAAATCGCCATTGGGGCTTATTCCTCAATGGCGACTCCTTTCCAAAAGGCGACGTGTCCTTTGATGGACTTGGCCAATTCGCTTGTCTCTGGATAGTACCAGGCGGCATCAGGGTTTTCTTTTCCATCCACGTCTAGGGAATAATACGATGCCATACCTTTCCATGGACAGGTGGTATGGGTGTCGCTCGACTTGAAGTATTCTTTTTTGATGCTTTCCGGAGGAAAGTAGTGGTTGTTTTCAATGACAACGGTATTATCACTTTCCGCAATTACAGTATTGTTCCAAATGGCTTTCATAGCTTATTTCTTAAAAACATAGTTTTTATAATTTTCCTGATGGTCAGAGAAAGAGGTCACAATCTTTAATCCTGACTTTTCGGCCAACCATTCCACTACCTCATCATCATACTTTTGTGAAATTTCCGTGTGAATGGTCTCCCAGCGTTTCAGTTGCACTTCCAGTTCCAAGCTTTCAATGTAAACGGTTTGGTCTACATTGGAGACCAAATAACTCTTTGCCGTTCCCGTTTCGGGGTCATAGACTTCCCAGTGTAAAAAATTATCTACCTCGAAATTACCGCCCATTTCCTTATTGATGCGCACCAAGATGTTCTTGTTGAAAGCTTCCGTAATACCTGTCTTGTCGTTATAGGCATCCAAAATGGTCTGGGGATGCTTTTTTTGGTCAAAACCCATGAAAATCAAATCATCTTTATTGATTGCGTCCTTCATGTTTTGCAAAAAATCAACAGCCACGGGATGCAATAAGTTTCCAATATTGGATCCTAAAAACAGGATAACCTTCCTTCGTCCATTTGTTTCACCAATATTCTTTAGGGTTTCAAAGTAGGTTCCTTGCAGTGGGTGAATGGTAATATTGGGAATTTCGCTTTTGAGGGATTGTGTGAGCTGGTGCAGCGCGTTATGGCTGATGTCAATGGGGCGATAATCAAACGGGATATTTTGGTTTATCAAGTGCTCTAGCAATATTTTGGTCTTTTTCCCATCTCCTGCACCCAATTCAAATAGGCTAAAGGGTTCTTCATTATTGGTAAAGAGCGATACAATTTCTTCCTTATGGATCTCAAGAATATCAAATTCGCAATTGGTAAGATAATATTCAGGCATCGCCATGATGTCCTGAAAAAGTTTATCCCCTACTTCATCATAAAAATACTTGGAGGATAAATGTTTGGGATAATTTGTTAGCCCTTCATATACTTCTTGCTCAAAAGCTGAGGTAAAAACCGGAATCTTTTCGTTTTGCATAAAAACTGTGTCGTAATTATTTGGCCAACCTTATCCCGGTAAATTGCCATCGTAATTGAGGGTGAAAAAAGTTTCTGTACGTGTGTCTTGTGTGTTTGGATGGTGTGGCAACAGAACTACCACGGAGCACTTTTTGGTTCACCATGAATTTTCCGTTGTATTCGCCAAGGGCCCCATCAACTTTTTGGTAATTGGGGTAGGGTAGGTATGCACTTTCGGTCCACTCCCAACGTTTGCCCCATGAAAAATAGGCTTGCGCCACCTCCCATTCAAATTCTGTGGGTAATCTATTACCTTTCCACTGCGCATAGGCAAAGGCTTCAAAATAGGAAATGTGGGTCACCGGAGCTGCGGAATCAACTTGTTGTAAACCTTGGGCAGTGTAGTGATGCCAAGAGCCATCAACCTTGTGCCAATATAGTGGTGCCGAAACTCTATTCTGGTTTACCCAATCCCAACCTTCGGCATGCCAAATAGCAAAGCGTTCATAGCCACCAGCTTCAATAAATTGAACGTATTCCCCATTGGTGACCAGCTTATTGGAAATAGAAAATGGCTGTAGGTAAACTTTATGTCGACCCAATTCGTTATCATAGCAAAAGTCTTCAGAATCATGTCCTATTTCATATATTCCCGCTTCAATCGATATCCAATCTTGTTCGTGTGATTCCAATGGGTGGTCCTCGAAAGATTTGGAATATTCCGGTAACAACGGGTTATTGCCCAAAATGTATTTAATGTCCGTCAGCAACAGCTCCTGGTGCTGTTTCTCATGATGTATTCCTATTTCAAGTAAACCGTTCAAAGTGTCATTTTGGTTTTCCAAAAACATTTTTTTGATGCCCTCTGTCACGTAATTTCGGTATTCATACACTTTTTTTACAGAAGGTCTTGATAAATTGCCTCGGTCTGAACGGACCACGCGCTTTCCTACTGTTTCGTAATAGCTATTGAAAACAAAGGAGAAATCCACATTAAATTCCTTGTAGTTTTCCGTATGGGGTTTAAGGATAAATTCCTCAAAAAACCAAGTGGTGTGTCCCAAATGCCATTTGGGAGGACTAACGTCCACAATGGGTTGAACTACATAGTCCTCAATCTCCAAGGGTTCACAAATAGCTTCAGTATGGGAACGGGTTTCCAGAAAGAAATCCAGCAATGAATCGGTTATTATCATAGTAGGTTTTTACTCCTTTAAAGATAAGGAATAATAGTTTTGTCATAGAGTCTGTTCAAACGTTAAGGTGCACGACCTTTGTATATAAATAGCTCTTCAAGTATTTGTTACTTTGTACTCATGGAAGTCACATTGAGCACTGGAATTGTCATTTTTGGAGTCTCCATAACCGTTTTTGTATTTACACTCCTAGTACGAAAATCAACCAAAACCAAGGGTAACCTCTATCTTGCTGCTTGGCTTCTATTGGTTGTTTTACATCTATTGTTTCTGGGAGCTGGCTTTCAAAACCATTTGGATAAATTACCTTTGGTTACCGCGTTTGGCAATGCCCTTCCATTGCTTCACATTTTTCTTGTTTCGCTCTATATACGGGAAGTGTACCAGAAAGCGTCCACAAGGCTGGTTGTAATCTATTGTCTTACTTTTTTGGGGTATGTTCTGCTTTTCTTTACCATGGGCAAATTGGGCTATACCCGCCAAGTCGGTTTGTTGATTGTGTATTCCAATCACGCTCCTTTATGGACTTATCTGGTAACCACTTCCTTCATTCCCATATTTGCAGCACTTACTCTTGTCTTGTTCAATAAGATAAAGGGCTATCGGTTCAAAATAAAAACCCTGTATTCTGATGGAATACGCACCAATGTGGATTGGCTTAATTATTGGTTGACCTCCTACTTGATGGCGTCGCTTTTGATAATAGGTTCGATTTTTTTGGGAGACATGGAAATTATGGTGATTGAAAGCTCTTTTTTGATTGTCTGTGCGGTACTGACCTTGCAGGTGTTTATGGTCGGTCAAATAGGTGCCGCAAGAAATTTTTCCTTTCCAGAAATGGGCGCAATGAAAAAATATGCAGCCTCAGGACTAAAGGAACAGGACAAGGAAAAGCTCAAGAGAAAGCTGACCACCTATTTTGAGTCGGAGAAACCATATCTGGACCCAGAACTCAATCTTATGGACCTAGCTGAAGCATTGCAACTTCCCGCCTATCAAATATCACAGCTGATCAATGAAACAATGGAATCCTCATTCTTCGATCTGATAAACAGGTATCGTATTGATGAATTCAAAATGAGATTGGCCAATCCAGATAATTCCCATTTAACCATTTTTGGGGTTGCTCAGGATAGTGGTTTCAATTCAAAATCTGGCTTTTACAAGGTTTTTAAGAAAGTAACAGGGAAGTCTCCCAACGAATACAGGCAATCCATTATCTAGTCCACACCTAGCGGGGTAGACCTGTAACAGTATTTTTATCTTTTATTTTGGCGAAAACTATATAATGAAAGCTCAGTTTCTACGAATTATCCTCTTATCAGCAGGTGCTTGGTCTATATTACAGGTTGGCCATGAAATTATAGGGCATGGGTTTATGGTCATCATGGTTGGTGGAGAAGTACTTTCTGTAGACGGGATGTATTTGAACCATAATCTTGAGGATGTCAGTGATTTGGGTCTCCGATGGGTAAAGGCCGGTGGTTCCCTTTTCAATATAGTATGGGCCATCGGGGCATTTTTACTGCTAAGGTCAAGAACGTTTAAAAATTATACCACCAATTATTTCTTATGGGTCTCGGTGGCATTAAACCTTATGCAATCGGGTTCCTATATTGGCTTTGGGCGCTACATCAGCAAGGGGATGGACTGGTCCATGATTTTGGAAGGAATACAAAACCGAATGCTTTGGGAATTTATGGAGACCTTTGGAGGACTCTTGCTTTTAACTTTTGGGGTTTGGGTCGCTGTACGATACGGCAAGTGGTTCATGGGTTGGGGAACTATAAGTTCGTCCAAAATACTGTACTGGGTTCCCTTGTTCACATCCACGGTGTTGTCGGTTGTGTCCTCAGTCTTGATTCCAACCACCGACCGATTTATGATGCTTATGGGGGGTATTGGCAACGGATTCACTTTTTTATTCCCTCTTTTTGTTTTAGGATTCTTCAGTACGAAAAAGGAGATGAAATCCCCTAGTTTCGTGGATACCAAGAATTTGGTATTACAACTTTTTTTAATGGGGATGGTTGTTTTTTACTTGCTGGTCATGAGTCCGGGAATCGAATTCAATGGAAGATAGAAGAGAAATCTAATGTTTTAGTGATTTTGATTCTTGTTTCATCACTTCTTCTAATTCTAGGGAGTTCCAATTTGTGTTCTTGTCAACAAAATCCTTGATAAGCGCTATATGGCTGGCACCCAATAGTACCATTACCCGTTGGTCATCAGCCCTGGTTCCCTTTTGAATCAAAGACCACATATACAAATTTCTACGATACCATTCCGCTGTAAGATAGGGTCCAATAAAGTTATCTGAGTTCCCAACCAGAAGCGGTATTTCGGTATGGAATAGGTTACTTATCTGCCTATCCTGCTCCGAATTAAGATGGTAGGTAAGATCCAATAAGGATATCCCTTGCTCAATTTTCTCGTCAAAATCCCTGCTGAAACTTTCGATTCCCTTTAGGATTACGTTTTGTAAATCCGTTTGCCCGGAGGTTGCCACAACCGTCATCAAACTGTCAAAGGGAAATTCAGTGTTTCTGTAATCAATAGCTTTTACCGACTTCAATCCTGATTTTTTCGCCGCACGAAAAGCCAATTGAAAGATTTCATTCTTCAAGTAAAAGTCGGAAAGGCTATCGTTTGTAAAGTATTTATTGTCCAAATACAGTTGGTATAACGAATCGAGCTTTTCCTGCTCGTCGTAGGGCCATTCCACAAAAATTTGATTTGGGTCAAAAGCCTTTATCTTTTGAGTGATTGTTTCCAGTTCAGTCTGGGACTTTTCAGATAATATGTCAAAACTTTTGGTTTTTGCTACGTCAGCGCCAGGGTTGTGGTAGTGAAAGGTGCCAATAAGCAAAGCTTGCTTTGTTGATGTTTTGGAATTGGATTCCTGCGCAGTTATATGAATTGAAAACACAAAAAGAACAATTGAAAGAGAGATACCCCATTTTTGAGCCATGGCAAAAGGTTTAATGTTTTAAGAAAGATGGCTCAACTTGAGATTTGTTACAGTCAGCAACAAAAATTCTTAAAGTCACTTTGGTTGGTAAGCTCAACCTTAAATCTCAAACGGGTTTATATTATCCACTGAAAACAAAAATCTTATTCATCTGGAAGTGCTTCAAACTCTTTTCTTTTGTTCTCAAACCACTCCTGCATCTGTTTAGGAGATTCCATCAACGTCTGCATTTTGCTTATGGCCTCCAAATGGGCTTTGTCTTTTTTTTGGAACATCTCCATTCCATGTTTCTTGCTCAATTCAGCGATTTCGTCAAAGGTTTCTGCTTGGAATTTCTGTTTGCAGGCGCCACCTAATTGTTTGCATGTCATGGTTTTCATAATGGTGCTATGTATTATTGATTTGATTTTTTAAAAGTGCGTCAAGGCGGTCGAATACCGAACCCCAACCGTTCATGATGCCCATTTTTTCTTGTTGAATTTTATAAGCTTCGGTTGGATGGACCACATTAAAGGTAAAATCCGTTTTGTCCCCATTTGCCTTGAAAAAGGCTTGTATTTCAACGCCTTCGGTCATGGGCTTAAAATTGGCCAATGATACTATTCTTTTATGTTCCTCTATCTCAAGATATTCTCCCTCGGCTATAAATTCTTGACCATTGGGCATGGGCATGATGTATTTCCATTTACCACCTACGGTAAAATTATGCTCAACCACTTTTGTAATTATTCCTTTGGGACTCCACCATTGAGCAATGTGCTCAGCTTGGGTCCAGGCCTTCCAAACCAGAGCCAAAGGGGCATCAAATGTGCGTTGAATGGTAATGGTACGGTTGTCTAAGTTGGATTTATTCATCAGATGGATTTTTAGCTTGTAGTTTTGCCAGATAGTCTTCAAACGAGTCCAACTTGTCTTCCCACAAGTCCCTGTAACGATCAATCCACATAAAAGCCGGTATAAGGTTTTTGGGCTTAATAAAACAAAAACGTTCCCTGCCTTCTTTTTTGAAATCAACTATTTCACATTCTTTCAAGATTTTTAAGTGTTTAGAAATAGCAGGTCGACTTATGTTGAAATTTTCAGCTATGGCGTTTACTGTTAAGGGTTCTTTTGCCAAAAGCTCTATAATTTCGCGTCTTTTTGGGTCTGCAATGGCTTGAAAGACATCTCTACGCATAAATTGAGTAACTAATCGGTTACTAATATAAATGTAACCATTAGGTTACGCAAATATTTTTAAGATTTTTAAAAAGAACTTAAGATAGTATATTGATATTTAAGCCATTACAAATCAACTCTAAATTCTTTGAAGAAGATATTCTTGCAAGATCGTTGGTTAAGGCTTTTAAATGCCCCCGTATTCCAGCTGATGTCTAAGTTCATAGTGGCTTGATTTGTTGTCAAATCGCGAAAGTACTTGACATGCTTTTTCGGGAACATATACTTTTTCTGGATTTTTACCCACAAATTGTGTCACAGATTTCATGTTCTCAAACCACATTATGGTGATGAATTCCACTTCGTTGTCCAATTCCCTTCTTAGAAGTTGAATGCCTTTGTATCCCGTGATATTTTTCTTTTCGATTCCTGGAAATATCTCAGTTTTCAAAAGGTTTTCGTATACATCAGCATTGTCTTTGGTGGTGTAACCATGCCAGATTCTTGAAATCATTTTTCCAGTTTTAGTTAGGTTAAAGAATCGCCTCTCCCCAAATAGGCCCTAATGGACGTTATCTTTCCAAAAGGATTAAAAGTAATAACATCCACAACAAAGAGCTCTTCCGTATTGTCAACGGTGATTTTTAACTCTGCAGCTACGGTGTCTTCGTTTTCATAAGTAGATAGCACATCAATTTCAATGGAATCTGCGGCTTCAAAGTTTTTCTGGGTTTCCCGTAAGGCCGCTTGTTTTCCAACCACCCGAATTTTCCAATCACGGAGGACAATGTCATCCGAAAATAGATCATCAATTACTGAAAGGTCTTTAGCAGCGTATTTTTCCAGGTAGTATAGACACAATTCTTTATTGGACATTGTAGGCATGCTTTTTGTTATTTCACCAATTGCGCTTCCAGCTCTTCCAGGGATTTTCCTTTGGTCTCTGGAATTACACGGATGATAAAAATCAGCCCCGCCAAGGCAAATAGTCCGTAAATCAAGAAAGTCCATGCACTGCCAATGGTGGACAGTTCCCACGGAAAGATGAACTGTACCCCAGCTGATACCGCTGAATTCACAAACCCGACGAATGAAATGGCAATCCCCCGGATTTTTAAAGGAAACAGTTCTGAGAACAGCACCCACATAACGGGGCCTAAAGAAATGGCAAAACAGGCCACAAAACCGATGATGCCAATAAGGATTAAAGAGGGATTCATATCTATCGCAGCGGTAATCAATTCTGACTCGTATTGCTTCGCCCTTTCGTTTCCTAGCAATGCTTTTATTTCGTTTTTGTATTGCACATCGTTTTTAAATGATTTTCCAGCCAACACGGAAACCTCTGTTCTTAGTTTTGCGTCCGAAAGTTGATCAATCTTATCTTGGGTAAGGGTATAGTTGGCCGCACTGAAGCCATAAGCCAGTAAGGCCATGAACACGGCTATCCCGGCCACACCAAATGCCAAAAGTGGTTTTCGCCCCAGTTTATCGATCAATACCATGGCCAAAATGGTAAAAACGAGGTTTGTTACCCCCACAAGAATTGCCTGGATGAACGAAGCGTCCGTGCCAATCCCGGATTGCTCAAAAATCATGGGTGCATAAAAGAAGACCGAATTAATTCCCGTTATCTGCTGTAAAATACCCACGACCAGGCCTATGGTGATCACCAAGCGCATGGCCGGTTTGAACAATTCCGCGATACGGGTTTTTTCCTTGTTCGCTGTGCTATTTAAGGACTCGGTCACCGCTTTTAGGTCTTTTTCTGCCTGCTCTGCTGAGCTAAACTTTCGAAGCACCAGTTTTGCCTCATCTACTTTGGCCTTCATAATAAGCCATCTGGGACTTCTGGGGACGGTCAAGAGGCCAAAAAAGTACAACACGGCGGGCAATGCTTCTACACTCAACATCCAGCGCCAATTGTTTTCAGCAATCCCCAGTGATTTAACCCATTCAGTTTCGGAATCGCCAAGGGAAAGAATATAATAGTTGCTGAAGAATGCTACAGTGATACCCAAAACAATGTTCAACTGGTTAAAGGAAACCAATTTTCCCCTTTGTTTGGGTGGGGCAATCTCAGCAATATACATGGGCGCAAGTATCAAAGATGCTCCTACACCAATGCCCCCAAGCATTCGAAATACTAGAAAAAGCGGAAAATTTGGAGCGAATGCCGATCCAACTGCAGATATGAAGAAGACAATGGCGCAAAGTTTTAACACCACCCTTCTTCCAAAACGGTCACTCAATGGTCCAGAAAACATCATGGCTAGGGCCGCGACAATGGTCAGGGAACTGACAGAAAAACCCAATTCCAAATCAGTGAGATTGAAATCTATTTGTACGAATTTGTTCACCCCGGAAATTACGGAGGCATCAAACCCCATAAGAAAACCACCCAAGGCTACAATCAGAGCAATACGGGTGGTGAAAAGTGTTTCTTTGGTCATGAGAAGAATGGCTTTGTGGTTGATTATCGCATCAAGATACTATAAATCTTCCATTGCCTGAAACATCGAATTTGGGTCCAAAAAAGATGACTTCCCATAAATGGGAATATTGTTAGGAATCAAATAGTTTTTCGATGCAATAACTGTCTTATGCTTGCCAAATGGGAAACGAGGACAAGAGGGACAACGAGTGTAGGTAACCACACAAAGGGAAAATAAGCAACACCAATATTCGGTTGTTCAAAAGCCAGTTGTTGAAATGGAGTTTGGGCACTTAAAACGGCAATGGTCAAAATATTTAGGAGCAACCCCAAACAAATGAAATTCCAAAGTAACAGGGCGTTTCTGCCTATCCACTTTTGCACAAAAACCAAATAAAATATGATTGGGGCTGAAAGCCCGGAGATAATATCGTAATTCCAACCTTCAAAGGTCATCAACTCTGGAACCAAGCCTTCCAAAAAAATATAGTAAAGTACAATTTCGACTGGGACGCGGACCACATGTAACAGGGTCAACCATTTTAAATCCAGCATATCTACGAAAGACCTACCTTTTTTGGTTATAAGAAGAAAGACAACGAATAGCATCCCGGGACCCAACAAAAAGATGAATCTTGGTGGCATGGCATTTTCGACGCTGTAGAATCCAAAAATACCTAGGAGGCCAGTAATGATCATCCAAATCAACAGTCCCAAGAGAACACCTTTGTTCTTACCAGCTTTATGGAAGAACCACAGCGTCAGAAAAGTGGTTAATATAAAAAGAATGGTTGTCGTAATGGAAACTGCTGCCATACCTTGATTTTTGTTCAAATTTCTGACAGTAGCTTTTAAACCCACTTGACAAAAGGCAAGAAATATGATTTATAGTTTTTTTCTTAGCCTGCTAAGGGTGCTGTCGGTAACTCCCAAGTAGGAAGCGATATATTTAAGGGGTGAATACTGTAAAATTTGAGGTTTTGCAGTTAATAGCTCTTGGTAGCGTTCGGCTGCGGTTTTGTTGATCATGCCATAATTTCTTTTTTGGGAGGCGATAAACTCCTTGACCAAAATGGCACGACCGAAATCTCGAAAGGCCGGTTTGTTATGAAAAAGTGTATTCAGTTCCCCGTAAGAGATTCTAAAACCAGAACAGTCTGTGATGGCTTGGATATTGGCTTCTGATGGAACTCGCTTGAAAAAGGAGGTAACCTCAAAAACAATATTGTTCTCAATGAAAAATTCAATGGTAATCTCGTTGCCGTCCAAATCATGGAGAAATGTTCGCATCAAGCCAGTTTCTAGATAAAAATAATCATCGCTTACTTCATTTTGATGAACTAAAAAATCTTTTTCCCTTAATGTGACAGGGTGGAAGGATTTAGCAATTTGCTGGGCATCGTCATTGGAGATTTCGACGACTTTCAAAATAAAATTTACTAACGATTCCCTACTTTGCATGACGTTGAGGTTGTTTTTAGTTTCGTTTCAAAGGATGAAAACTACTAAAAATCCAAGATAGGTGCCCAATGCATTTCCGAGTGTACCCACTAGAATTGCCGGTAATATCAGTTCTTTTCGATTAAAGGATTCGGCCAATGCTATGGCTGTGGTGCCACCCCCAACATTGGCCTGGCTTACAATGGCTATCATCTCCCAATCGCGGTACACTAAACCTCCCATTACAATTACAATTATTCCATGCAGCAAAACAGCCAAAGCCGTAAAAAGCAATAAGGCCAGGCCGATATCTTTTAGTGCTGTAACGGCGGAAAGCTCACAATACGCGCCGATGACCGCCAAGAACAGGAACACCAAATACAATCCTAAATTATGACTGCCCTTTAATCCGGACACAAACTTTGTTTGGGCCAATAGAATGCCAATGGTAGACAAGGTTAAAATGGATGGAATCTGAGGTACAAGCTGTTTAATGACATCGGAGACGAAGTAGGCGCCAACCCCCAAAAACAGCAACCACATTAGGGAGTGCAGGTCCATGCTTTCCTCTTCAGGACGCCCTTTTTTTTCTAAGTGTTCATAGGATTTTAAAACTTTTTTGTCTTTCCAAAAACGTCGTAGAACAACAGGAAATGCAAGTGTTACCACTATCCAAAGTGTGGTGACTACATTGTCGACGGCTATGGTCCCGGCATACAGAATCCCTTTTTCTTGAAAGTCGTATTCCAAAGCTACGGCATTAAAATTGACGCTCCCGCCCGTGTAGGTGCCTGTGAGCATACCCGCAATGACTTTTCCGTCTTCACCCAGAATATTTTCGGGTGAGAGTAACACCCACGAGATGAGAATGCCCAAAGTTGTGGCCAGCGAACCCACCAAAAATAAACCGATCATCGGCAGACCTGCCCGCTTGATAGAAACCAAGTTAACGTTTAACAACAGGTAAAAAATGGAAATCGGAGCGATATATTTAAAAATACCATCATAGAGTGGAATGCTGTTGGAAGCCGAAGGAATGATTTTCAGGTTGGCCAGAACTGCCGTGAACAGAATGACCAACAATGCAGCACCAAACTGTTTTCCAAATTTGGTTTTTCCGGCGTACACCGCTGCAACCACCATAAAACATAAAATGGATAGTACGTAGAATGGCTGGGTGGTGAAGTTCATGGATAATTTATTGACAAACAAATATTTGTTTTTCCGAGCTGTCTTGAAAAGCATCTTCTTTGAAGGTTCCAAACTTATGGATGATCCTGAAACCATTCCGTTCTAGGTAAGAATCCAACTCTTGAGGGAAAAACAATCGCATATCCAAATTTTGAACCGACTGAAACTTGCCATTTATATAATAATGCCATTCTATCCGATTGATTTGCGTCTTGTTTTCGTAACGCATGGTCTCTTTTATCGATACTTGCCTACCATCTTCAGTGGTATAATCTGTAATATCTTTTTGTCCTTTTTCTCCTTCAACAATAAATTGCATATTGGGATTAAAACAATCCAACAAAAAAAGACCGCCCTTTTTAAGATGATTTTTCACTACTGTAAATGCCTGAAACAAATCTTCATTGGTATATAAATGATGTATTGAATTGAAGGGGATGAAAATGACGTCATATTTTTTCGGCAAACTCAAATGGCGAATATCGGCTTCAATAAATTCCAATTTGATCTCTTCTTCACGGGCTTTTGCTTTTGCTTTTTCGAGCATGGAATCCGTATAGTCCACTCCTGTGATATCATATCCATCCTTTGCAATTGGTAGTGTTAATCTGCCTGTTCCACAACAAAGCTCCAAAATACGAGAATCTTTGTTTTTAGGAAGCCACTTTTTGTAAAATGGCAAATCATTGAGGTTGCTGTTCATGCCATCGTAAATGTTGGCATCGTATATTAAATCTCCTACATTATAATTACTTTCCATTCAATTTTATCAAATCCAATATTACGGGACATCCTTTTCAAGTTCTATCCAACGGTCATAGGAAATTATGCCATTTTCTGGTTTTCCTTCTCCATCCAAAATTCCGATAAATTCGAGGGAGTGCCCATCGGGGTCATCAAAATATATGGCTATGGCCGGCATCCAGGCAAATACCATGGGTCGCTCAGTTCCATCGTTAAGGAAGTTCCTGCATTTCAAATTCCGGGATTTTAAAAAATTTACAGATTCGTTTAAAATCCAATCGGGCTCACATTCGAATGCAAAATGCCTGACATCTATTTCTTCTTTGGGTTTTTCCCAAAGTCCAAGCATAAACTGCTTGTCTTTTCCAATCCAAAAAAAGGCAACTCTGCGTTCTTCTTCATAATGGCATTGTTTTAGGCCAAGGACTTTTCCGTAAAAGTCTATGGAGCGTTGAAGGTTCTCCACAAACAAATGTGTTTCATAAAGGCCTTTGATCATTTTTTTGTTTTTTACAACGACGCTTATAAATGGTATGTGGTCGCATAAGGCAAATGAATATTTTATGCTTTGTTGCAGCCAATTTTCATTCTATCCATTCATTTGAATTCCTTCTTTCATTGTAATTGACAAGTGTTGAAGGGTAATTTATCCAATCTACTTGCTTTACTATTTTTTTCGATTCATTAAAAGTCAAAATCGTGGTGAAATGCATCGACTCAAATTCGGAATGTCCCCATTGGAACCTTGTAAAGTATCCTTTTACAACGGAGGTGTTATTATTAATGATTTTGTTTTCAATTATTAAAGTATTTGAATCCAAACTCTTAAAATTAGGATTGTTCCAATCAAAAAAATCACTTAATTCCTTCTTACCAATAACTCTATCTCCATTAATTATATCTTCGAGTATTATTTTCTCATCGTAAAATGAGAGAAACTTATTGAAATCTTGACGTTTATTGAACGTCTCGTAGTAATCTTCAACAATTTTTCCAATACTACTTTCTTCGTCTGAACAAGAATGGAAATTGAGCCCTATTAAAATATATAATATAAAAATCAACTTCATTTTTTTCATTTATTCTAATTGGCTACAACTTGTTTATATGGACGTAAAATACATCTATATGCTCCCAAATTAGGAATAAATGTGATAAGTTTTAACTTCTTTACACAGCCACCGCCGCACGTATCGCTGGATGTGGGTCGTAGTTGAGCAGTTCAAAATCGTCAAAAGTAAAGCCAAAAATGTCCTTAACCTCTGGATTTATGCGCATGGTAGGAAGTGGTCGCGGATTACGACTCAATTGCAGTTCCACCTGCTCAAAATGGTTGGTGTAGATATGTGCATCCCCAAAGGTGTGGATAAACTCTCCGGGTTGGTAGCCACATACTTGGGCCATCATCATCGTTAATAGGGCATAGGATGCAATGTTGAAAGGTACGCCCAAAAAGATATCGGCACTGCGCTGGTATAGCTGGCAAGAGAGTTTGCCATCGGCCACATAAAACTGAAAAAAGGCATGGCAGGGGGGGAGGGCCGCTTTTCCATTAGCCACGTTTTCCGAAAAAGACTTGGAAGTGTCGGGAAGTACACTGGGGTTCCATGCAGAGACCAACATTCTACGGCTATCGGGGTTGTGTTTTAAACTGTGAACGATTTGCTTTATCTGGTCAATCTCCTCGCTGTCCCAATTGCGCCATTGGTGTCCGTAAACTGGTCCCAGGTCTCCGTTTTCATCGGCCCATTCGTTCCAGATGCGCACCCCATTTTCTTGCAGGTATTTGATGTTTGTATCCCCTTTTAAAAACCACAACAATTCGTGGATAATGGACTTCAAGTGTAATTTTTTGGTGGTCACCATGGGAAATCCTTTGGAGAGGTCAAACCGCATTTGGTAGCCAAAAACGCTTAAGGTTCCAGTACCAGTGCGGTCGGCTTTTTTGTTTCCCTGTTCCAAAACGTACTTAAGGAGGTCGTGGTATTGTTTCATAGTGAGGTAAAAGTATAATGTAAAAAGATAAAGGGCAATACCTTATAACAACATGTTATTATATTTTATCAACGATGGTTCGTGGTGAAAGGGTTAAGGGTTAAAGGGTTTGGGTGTTGTACTTTATTAATGAGGAGATTCTCTTTTGAAGCAATTGGACTTTTTTAACAATTAACTCCACTTCTTTTGCTTTGAGAAGTTCTAAATCACCACATAGAATCAAGAAGGTTAGCAATTCCTAGGCCGAACCCAAACTGATCTGCAAAAAACGTACAAAATCTTTTTGTGAAAATTTACTACAGCCCTCAGCAATGTTTGCTGGTATGGAAATAGCGCATCTATTGATTTGGGAAATAAGACCGTATTTTTCTGAATCAGGCAGGTTTGAAGAAATCTGATATACCTCTTTAGCTAACGCTCTGGAATCCTTCCAGACTTCCAACTCTCGAAAATTTCTCATCTTGATGAATCAATTTAAAATTCGAGGTTGTTACGAATATTTCTACCGTTATCTTAGTTCCTTCACCTTTTGTCCTGAACCCTTTGCCAGAGCTAGTTATCCCAAAATCATTCCAGCGATGGTTGCTGAAAGCAAGGAGGCCAAGGAACCACCCAAAACGGCTTTCATACCAAATTCGGAAAGGGTTTTGCGTTGTCCAGGAGCCAAGGAACCAATACCACCAATCTGTATTCCGATGGAGGCAAAGTTGGCGAAGCCACAGAGCATATAGGTCGCCATGATCACGGATTTGTCATAGGTGAATCGAAGCTCACTGGCAACATCTTTTAACTCTGCCAGTTGGATGTACCCTATAAACTCACTGGCTGCTAGTTTGATGCCCAAGAGTTGCCCCATCAACATGATGTCTTCATTGGAGACCCCAATCAACCACATCAAAGGTGCAAAAACGGTTCCCAAAATTGATTCCAGCGATAAATTTTCGTAAGGTGAATTGGCGGCAATCCAGTCGTTGAACGGGGTAAGGTCGCCCACCCAGCCCAAAATACCATTGATCATGGCGATAAAGGCCACAAAGACCAAAAGCATGGCACCCACGTTCACGGCCAATTTTAATCCTTCAGTGGTACCGTTGGCAATGGCATCCAATAGATTGGAGCCGATTTTTTCGGTGGATACTTTTACGTTGGTGTCCACGGGCTCTGTTTGTGGATGCAAAATCTTGGAGATAACTATCGCTCCGGGAGCAGCCATTACCGAAGCAGCAATCAAATGCCGTGCAAATTCGAGCCTTAATTGCTCATCATTACCTCCCAAGAATCCAATGTAAGCGGCCAAAACCCCACCGGCCACAGTTGCCATGCCACCAATCATGACCAATAAAATCTCGGATTTGGTCATTTTCTCCAAATAGGCTTTGATCATAAGCGGTGATTCCGTTTGTCCCAAAAAAATATTTCCAGCAACGCTAAGACTTTCAGGCCCTGAGATTCCCAAGGATTTGGTCAACAACCAAGCTAGAGCCCGAACCACTTTTTGGATGATTCCCAAATAAAAAAGCACTGAGGTAAGTGCGGAAAAGAATATAATGGTAGGCAAAATCTGAAAGGCAAAAACGTAGCCCACGCTGGGATTGTTGATGTCCAACAGATTTTCCCCCAAAAGAAACTCGCTGCCGGCAATGGTGAAATTCAAGATTTCGTTGAACACCTTCCCTAAAATGGTAAAAAATTCTCGTATGAAAGGCACTTTCAAAATACCGATGGCCAATAGCAATTGTATGCCCAGTCCAATACCGACGGTTCTCCAATTAATGGCCCTGCGATTGGAACTGAATAGAAAGGCAATAAAGACCAAGACCAACATGCCCAATGCTCCCCGTGACAGACTACCAAAAGAGAATCCTTGGTTGGGAATCATTTTTCCGGGTTCGGAGGCAATGTTTTCATAGATTTCGGCGGTTGCTTCTTGCAAAGCAAGGGTGTCTATGGGAATGTTATTTTGACCTAGGGCAATGGAGCCTACAAATAGGAGTATCAGCAAACTTATGGTTTTTTTACCCATATATTTTGGTCTATTTGCGCTTGGAAATTTCGTCCCGGAGTTTGGCGGCCTTTTCATAATCTTCATTGGCCACGGCTTTTTTCAATTCATTGTGGAGTTCTTCAAGGGACATTTCTCTAAATCCATGGGTTTCGGAACCAGATTCAATCTCAACAGCCTCTCCCTCTTGAAGAATTTCATCGACCACGATGCTGTCATCATCCTCATTTTCCTCATTTTCTTTGGAAGAGAATTTGAGAAAGATTCCTGCTTTGTCCAGAATGGTCTTGTAAGTAAAAATTGGAGCTTCGAACCGCAAGGCCAATGCTATGGCATCACTAGTACGTGCATCAATGATTTCTTCCACTTTATCCCGTTCACAAATGATACTGGAATAAAAAACACCATCCACCAATTTATGGATGATAACTTGCTTAATGACTATTTGAAATCGGTCCGCAAAGTTTTTGAATAGATCATGGGTGAGCGGCCTAGGAGGTTTAATTTCTTTTTCCAAGGCAATGGCAATGGATTGTGCTTCAAAAGCACCTATGACAATGGGAAGTTTTCTGTCACCCTCCACTTCATTCAAAATAAGGGCATATGCGCCATTTTGCGTCTGACTATATGATATTCCCTTTATTTTTAATCGTACTAAGCTCATATTCTCCTCCTAAAACCAACAAAGGCCGTTCAAATAAGTGGCTTTGCCAGTTATCTGAACAGCCCCTTGTGGTGGGCAAATTAACAAAATTTACCCGTTTTGTGCCTTAAATTCTTTTAATTTTTCAATGAGTTCTGGCACCACTTCAAAGGCATCGCCAACAATACCGTAATCGGCTGCCTTAAAGAAAGGAGCTTCAGGATCATTGTTGATAACCACCTTGGTTTTGGAGGCGCTGACTCCGGCCAAATGCTGAATGGCGCCAGAGATGCCGATGGCGATGTACAAATTACTGGCAACAGGTTTCCCGGTTTGACCAACGTGCTCGCTGTGCGGTCTCCACCCTAAATCGGAAACTGGTTTTGAGCATGCGGTAGCGGCTCCCAAAACCTCTGCCAAATCCTCAACCATTCCCCAGTTTTCAGGACCCTTGAGGCCTCTTCCTCCGGAAACTACGATGTCGGCATCGGCAATGGTAACTTTCCCCATAACTTTATCCACTTCCACAGACCTCGTGGTAAAATCGCCATCGCCCAAAGCAGGAGAAAAATCTTCAACATTAACTGCTGTTTCGTTTTCCGCTACACCAAAAGCATTGTTGGACACCCCTATAAGCTTAGTTTTGGCTGTAATTTCCGTGTGGGCGAATCCTTTGTTGCTGAAAGCCGTTCTTTTAACGACGAAGGGTGAGGTGCTCATCGGTGCTTCAACTACGTTAGGCACATAACCACCGTTAAGTTTTGTGGCGAGTATGGGAGCCAAAAACTTGGTGTCAGCACTGGAGCTCAATATGATGACTTTGGCACCTTCTGCTTCAGCCGCTTGGGCCAATATATTGGCATAGGCTTTGGCATTGAAAGTGTCCAATTGGTCGTTGGAGACATTCAATACTTTGGAAACGCCATACTTGCCCAATGTTTCGTGCTCATCATTGTTTACGGCAACGGCGGTAACAATGTCTCCAAGTTCCTGGGCCACTTTATGGGCATAGGAGGCCACTTCAAAAGCATTTTTCTTGAATTTTCCCTTGTCTGATTCGGTATATACTAATACTGGCATAATTTTCTACAATTTCAATTTTTTAAATCCCAAATTCCAAGTGTTTGGTACTTGGTGCTTTGAATTTGATTTTCAAATCAAATTACTTTGGCTTCGTTGTGCAAAAGGTCAACCAATCCACCTACGTTGTCGGCTTCTACCAATTTGACGGGACCTTTTGCTGCAGGTTTTTCAAACTTTTGATCTTGGGTTGGCATAGGTGCGTCCACAGGTTCCACAACATTAAGTGCTTTTTTTCTGGCCATCATGATACCACGCATGTTTGGAATGCGCAAGTCACTTTCTTCTACCAAACCTTTTTGTCCTCCGATAACCAAAGGCAATGTTGTGCTTAGTTTTTCTTTACCGCCGTCAATCTCACGCATCGCCGTGGCATTATTGCCATCAATTTCCAGTCCGATGCAGGTATTCACAAAATTCATATCCAAAAGAGTGGCCATTATTCCTGGTACCATTCCGCCATTATAATCTATGGACTCACGTCCACCAATAATAAGGTCGTACCCTCCATTTTTTACAACTTCGGCCAATTGTCTCGCTACGAAGAAACCATCCGTGGGCTCGGCATTCACCCTAATGGCTTCATCGGCACCAATGGCAAGTGCTTTACGAATGGTGGGTTCGGTCTGTGGTCCGCCAACAGTGGCCACATGGACTGTAGCACCCTGCTTTTCTTTGAACCACATGGCACGCGTTAAGCCAAATTCATCGTTGGGGTTGATTACAAATTGTACACCGTTTGTATCAAATTTGGTATCCCCTTCCGTAAAGTTGATTTTGGAAGTGGTATCCGGTACGTTGCTGATGCAAACTAATATCTTCATGGTATTTATTAATTTTTCGCATCAAAGATAGCTATAAAATCCGAAATTTATTATGCATGCATAATAAATATTGTGCCTTTTTTTGGTTTTCTACGCACATATGTTGTCTTAGTTTTTTCTATTTTTGCTTGCATTTTAAAGCAAATAGAACCAAACCTTATAGGATTAGATGAAAACACTACAGTTTAGGGAAGCCATTGCAGAGGCAATGTCCGAGGAAATGCGCAGGGATGATACCATTTATTTAATGGGCGAGGAAGTGGCGGAATACAATGGAGCGTACAAGGCTTCCAAGGGGATGTTGGACGAATTCGGCCCTGAACGCGTAATCGATACACCTATCTCTGAACTGGGATTTGCCGGCGTTGGGGTTGGCTCTGCAATGATAGGAAACCGTCCCATCATTGAATTTATGACCTTCAACTTTTCGTTGGTAGGAATCGACCAGATAATCAACAATGCGGCGAAAATAAGACAAATGTCCGGAGGGCAGTTCAACTGTCCAATCGTTTTTAGGGGGCCTACAGCTTCTGCAGGACAATTGGCTGCTACGCATTCCCAGGCTTTTGAAAGTTGGTATGCCAACTGTCCTGGTTTAAAAGTGGTGGTTCCATCAAACCCTGCGGACGCCAAAGGATTGTTGAAAACGGCCATTCGTGATGACGACCCTGTCATTTTTATGGAATCGGAACAGATGTATGGAGATAAAGGTGAAGTGCCCGAAGGGGAGTATACCATTCCAATAGGTGTTGCCGACATCAAAAGAGAGGGTACCGATGTGACCATTATTTCCTTTGGGAAAATTATCAAGGAAGCCTACAAAGCAGCCGATGAGTTGGAGAGAGAGGGTATAAGCTGTGAAATCATTGATTTGCGAACGGTACGTCCCATGGACCATGATGCCATTCTCAATTCTGTGAAGAAAACCAATCGAATGGTGATTTTGGAAGAAGCATGGCCCTTTGGCAATGTGGCCACGGAAATCATATATCACGTTCAAGATAAGGCATTCGATTATTTGGATGCACCTATTGTAAAATTGAATACAGCGGATACTCCGGCCCCTTATTCTCCAGTACTTTTGGCAGAATGGTTGCCAAATCATGAAGATGTCATAAAGGCTGTTAAGAAAGTGTTATATCGATAAGTGCAATAATTATGTAAGCTATATTCGCCTCGCCGACTTATGTTGACGAGGCTTTTTTAAGGAACAGTTTTTGATAGAAATTACTTTTTAAACCAAATTAGGACCTGACGCTCGAGAAAACTGGAAATTGGTTTTCTTCTTGCCCACGCACAAATCATGAAAAGATTTCTAACTGTTTTCTTTTTCCTCACTTTTTTTTCCCTTTTTTCACAAACTAAGGTGGGAGGTATTGTTTTGGATGAATCGGGAAGTCCCATCGCATTTGCCAATATCTTCTTCAAAAATTCCACCGATGGCACCATTACAAATGACAATGGTCGTTTTTATCTGGAATCGGAGAATACCTACAGTACACTTTTAGTATCCTTTATTGGATTTGAGACCATGGAACTGGAACTTCCGCAAAAAGTAAATTATGGACTCGAAATAGTGCTAAAGGAATCTACAGAGCAACTGAAGGAAGTGGTCATTTATACGGGAAAACAATCCAAAAAAAATAATCCGGCCATCGACATTCTCAAAAAAATATGGGCAAAAAAGAGAGAAAATGGCGTTCGTAAGTTCAAACAGTATCAGTACGATAAATATGAAAAAATCGAGTTTGACTTAAATACTATTGACAGTGCATTGATCAAAAGTAAGCTATTTAAAGGCCTGGAATTTATGTTCGATAATCTGGACACCTCACGGGTAACAGGGAAAACATATCTGCCCTTTTTCTTGAACGAAAGTTTTTCAAGGGTCTACGGGGACAATCAATTGGAAGAGGAGAAAGAGGACGTTCAAGGCAATAAGAATTCCGGATTTGAAGGTAACCAATCTATTACAGCTTTTGTAGAGGACTTATATTCTGACTATGATATTTATGACAACTATCTGAAGTTTTTCGATAAAAGCTTTACAAGTCCCTTGTCAAAAACTGGGGTGGATACCTATAACTATGTGCTTTCAGATAGTGCCTATATTGATAATAAATGGTGCTATAACATAATTTACTATCCCAGAAGGAAAAACGAGCTCACGTTCAAGGGTGACTTTTGGGTGAACGATACCACCTACGCCATCAAGAACATCAATATGCAGGTTACCAGAAGTGCCAATATAAACTGGGTGAAAGAAATCTATATTGAGCAGGATTTTGAGGTGGTCAACGATTCGGTCTTTTTGCTGAAAAGGGACTATATGTTGAGCGATTTTAGTTTTTCAAAAAAGGAAAAGTCCAGAGGAGTTTATGGAAAAAGAACAACGGTCTACGACAACTATGCATTTGACCTTAAGCGACCAGAAGAGTTTTATAAGGCGGAATCTGACCCCTATGACCCCAGGGTGTTTTCCAGGGACAGTGTTTTTTGGAACAATGCCCGATTGGAAAGTTTGAGCGATGATGAATCGGGCATCTTTAAGTTGTTGGACACCTTAAAAACGGTCCCGAAGTTTCGCACGTACTACGATATAGTGAGCATCTTGGGTTCGGGCTACATAGAAATAGACAAATGGAACATTGACATTGGCGACATCTACAGCACTTTTGGTTTCAACGACGCTGAAGGGGCACGTATTCGAGGCGGAGCCAGGACTTATTTTGGCCAAAATGACACATGGAGACTGGAAGGCTATATGGCTTATGGATTTTCAGATAAAAAGTTCAAACATGGCTTATCTGGCAAGTTTTTGTTGGACCGAAAAACACGCCTTATTTTATCTGGAGGTAACCGAAGGGATATTGAACAGTTGGGTCTGAGCTTGACCAGCACCTCGGATGTTTTGGGGAGAAGCATTGCATCATCTTCATTGGTTACGGTAGGTGCTAACGACAGACTTACGAACATAAACCTATCTACACTGAATCTAGAGATGGAGCCCTTAAAAAACTTTAGGATTCGTTTGGGGAGCTCTTTCCGCACGTTGAGTTCAGCACTGCCGACGGCCTTTAGTTTGGATTATATTGATCCTGAAAGTCCAACTGGGACATCTTCAGAGGTTAAACAACTTGATTTAAATACCACATTGATCTACACACCTGGCAAGAGGACCATTGGTTATGGTGTCGAAAGATCTAACATTAATGATGATCACAGCACTTTGGTTCTTAATTATACCAAAGGTATACAAGGTTTTTTGGAAAGTGATTTTGATTATGAACGGCTTCAATTTTCATACCAACAACCTTGGCAAGTAGGAGGCTTTGGAAGATTAACGACTAGCTTGGAACTGGGAAAGACCTTTGGGGAGGTTCCTCTAAGCCTGTTAAGTGTAATTCCAGGAAACCAAACCCTATTCTCGTTGTACAACACTTTTCCCAATTTGGATTTTTATGAGTTTGTGACCGACACCTATGCAACACTACATTTGGAACATAATTTTAATGGTAGATTGTTCTCTCGGATCCCGCTTTTGCGAAAACTGAATCTACGGGAGATTGTGGGATTAAGAGGGGCATGGGGGCAACTGTCTGATGAAAACATTGCTTTGAGCGCTCCGACCAACATACCTTTGGTTGCACCCGAGGACCAAATTTATTGGGAATATTCCTTCGGGGTAGGGAATATTTTTAAAATACTGCGAATCGATTTCAACTTTAGGGGCAACTATCTGGACAACCCCAACGCCAGACCATTTGGAATTACGGGCACTTTTGGATTCAATTTTTAATGAATTCCTAAGAAACGATTTCCACAACCTAATCCATTGTATCTACCTATTTTTGCAAAAAGCAAAACCTTAAGCATGACCCAAAAACAACTTGTTACCTTCGACGTGTTGATAGAGATTCCCAAAGGAAGTAGAAATAAATATGAATATGATTTCGTACTCAATAAAATTCGGTTCGACCGCACCCTTTTCTCCTCTATGATGTATCCTGGGGACTATGGCTTTGTTCCGGAGACCCTGGCTTTGGACCAAGACCCATTGGATGTATTGGTATTGGGTACAGAACCCACGTATCCCATGGTAGTTATGGAAGTGAAACCCGTTGGCGTTTTCCATATGACCGATGAAAAGGGACCGGATGAAAAATTGATTTGTGTACCCGTTTCCGACCCCATTTGGAGCAAACGGAACGATATTAGCGACCTAAACCCTCATAGATTGAAGGAAATTGAACACTTTTTTCAGGTCTACAAAGATTTGGAGAAGAAGAAAGTAGATACCGGGGGATGGGGCAATGCTGAGGAAGCCATTGCAATTTATCATCAATGTGTGAAAAGGTATGAGGAAAGTGACCACAAGAAGAAACGGACCTTCACCATCTAGTTTTTTTTCACAAGATTTCATGCGCTCTTTTTACCAAAAGCGCATTTTTTTTATTAGTGTGTATTTTACTACTTTTGCAGCCATTAAAAAAATCTTAAATAACTACAAACTATGGATTTGATCGTAAAGTTTTTGCCCGTATTTGGTGTCCTGGGCTTGTTGTACGTATTCTTAAAGAATGTATGGATTTCTAAACAGGAAGTCGGGGATGATAAAATGGCAAGAATTGCCAAAAATATTGCCGATGGTGCAATGTCTTTCCTAAAGGCAGAATATAAAATATTGAGCATATTCGTTGTGGCCGTTGCTATCCTGCTTTACTTTAAAGGCAGCAACGAATCAGGCTCTAATGGTATGGTCGCTGTTTCCTTTATTGTAGGGGCCATTTGTTCTGCATTGGCAGGATTTATTGGAATGAGAGTGGCCACCAAGGCCAATGTCAGGACTACAAATGCTGCCAGAACTTCTTTGGGCAAGGCTTTGGAAGTAGCCTTTGCTGGTGGAGCGGTAATGGGTCTTGGAGTTGTGGGACTTGGTGTTCTTGGATTGAGCGGTCTTTTCATGATATATAGTGGTCAAGGATGGGAAATTGGTGAAGTGTTGAACGTACTTTCCGGTTTCTCTCTAGGGGCTTCTTCCATTGCGCTTTTTGCCCGTGTAGGTGGAGGTATCTATACCAAAGCTGCCGATGTTGGTGCGGACTTGGTAGGAAAGGTTGAAGCTGGTATTCCTGAAGATCACCCGTTGAATCCTGCAACAATTGCGGATAATGTTGGTGACAATGTCGGTGATGTTGCCGGAATGGGAGCTGACCTTTTTGAATCCTATGTAGGTTCCATTATCGGTACCATGGTATTGGGAGCCGTATTTACCACCCTTCCAGAATTTGCAGGGGCTTATGATGGATTGGGAGCTGTTTATTTACCTTTGGCATTGGCAGCGGTGGGGATTGTGATGTCGATTATCGGAACATTCTTCGTTCGGGTTAAAGATGGTGGCAACCCACAAACAGCATTGAATATTGGCGAATTCGGTTCGGCCGCACTAATGTTGGTCGCTTCCTATTTCATAATTAATTCCATGTTACCCGAATCTTGGGTGGAAGCCGGAACAACATATTCTGCCATGGGTGTCTTTTGGGCAACTATAGCTGGTCTCGTAGCTGGTCTTGCCGTTGGTAAGGTTACAGAATATTATACCGGAACAGGAACTAAACCTGTTAACTCCATTGTACGCCAGTCCGAAACAGGTGCGGCTACAAACATTATTGCCGGTCTTGGAGTGGGTATGATGTCCACAATGATTCCTATTCTTTTGATTGCTACCGCAATTTTGGTTTCGCATCACTTTGCCGGTCTTTATGGAATTGCAATTGCTGCGGTGGGAATGTTGGCAAATACAGGAATCCAGTTGGCTGTTGATGCTTATGGACCTATTTCTGATAACGCTGGTGGTATTGCCGAGATGGCTGAACTAGATCCAGAAGTTCGTGAGCGTACCGATAAATTGGACGCGGTTGGTAACACTACTGCTGCAATTGGTAAAGGTTTTGCGATTGCTTCTGCCGCCTTAACAGCTTTGGCCTTGTTCGCAGCCTTTATGAAAACGGCCAACGTAACCTCTATTGACGTTTCGCAACCAGATATTATGGCCGGTCTATTGATTGGGGGAATGCTTCCATTTGTATTCTCCGCACTTTCAATGAATGCTGTTGGTAGGGCTGCAATGGCAATGATCGAAGAAGTTCGTCGTCAGTTTAGAGATATTCCACAATTAAAAGCTGCGCTGGAAGTAATGCGTAAATATGATTCTGATATTTCCAAAGCAACACCTGAGGATAGAGCTATTTTTGATGCTGCTGATGGGGTAGCGGAATATGATAAATGTGTTGCTATTTCTACACAAGCTTCCATTAAAGAGATGGTATTGCCAGGTCTTTTGGCAATCGCTGTTCCAGTAGCAGTAGGATTTATTGGTGGAGCTGAAATGTTGGGTGGTCTTCTTGCAGGTGTTACCACCTGTGGTGTTTTGATGGCTATTTTCCAATCAAATGCAGGTGGTGCTTGGGATAACGCCAAGAAAACCATTGAAAGTGATGGTAGAAAAGGTTCTGATGCCCACAAAGCCGCTGTAGTTGGTGATACCGTTGGTGATCCCTTTAAAGATACTTCAGGCCCTTCTTTGAACATCTTGTTGAAGTTGATGTCCGTTGTGGCTTTGGTAATTGCACCAAGTTTGGTAAGCCTTGCTGCCGCGGATGAGGTTAGTTTGATGAAAGAAGATGGAACTAAGATTTCCATCACTACTGACGGAATGAAAGAAACCAAGGAAATGATAAAGGAGTTCAAGGTGGAAATGAGCAATACCGCAGAGGGTGCTTACAAAGCTGTTGTTACTTCTACTGCTGAGGTTGGAGGAGAAGTTGTGGAACAAGTTAAAGAGTTCACTGGAGCCACAAAAGAAGAAGTTGAAAAATTGGTTGAGACGTACAAAAACGCAATGGCCAAAGAATAGATAGATTTAGTTCTTTCGAAAAAATAAAAACCACGCCCTTAGCGTGGTTTTTTTTTGGGTTCCAGTGTCAGTTCCAGCGCAGTTGAGATGTAATCATGATCATTAACGTTCTCAACTGCGCTCGATGTGACGGTTTATTGCAACTTAAATGTTATCGGAATGGAGAACGGGACTTTTACAGGATTTCCTCGCTGCTTTCCCGGAGTCATCGAAGGTAGATTGGAGATAATACGGGCAGCCTCTTTTTCCAAAGTTTCATGGGGGCCTCTCATCCGAACTTCTGAAATACTACCATCCTTTTGAATGGTAAACATGATGTTCACCCTACCTTGCAATCCCATTTCCTGTGCAATTTCCGGATATTTAAAGTGCTTTCGAATGTGCTTTTGCATCATTTCCTGAAAGCATTCCTTTTTATCAGTTTCATTTTCACACCCGGGAAAAACGGGAGCATCTTCAATGAGTATCCAGGGGATGCTTTCGGGTTCGTCAGATTCAGCCACTTCAATATTGTCAACGGCAATGACCTCTGTATCCTGGTTGGGGTTCGATGCTTCTATGATGGTCTCAATCTTTTTATCATCATCTTCGATTATTTCTATCACTGGTGGTGCCTGGATAATGGGCTTTGGTTTGAGCAATTCAATTTTGGTGATGGGCACCTCTTCAATCAACTCATCCTGAATGGACAAACTCGTATGGTCCCAGTCACTGGCAGGGTAGTACGTTTTCCATTCCAAGGCCACATAGGCCAGAAGGAGTATGAGGGAAAGACCCATCAAAAAGTAAATGGTGCTGTTCCTTTTTAAGTCCAAATGTGGATGTTTTTTTGTTTCCATAATTTTCAAATTTTAGTTTACAGTCTAAACTACCTTGAAAACCAAAGGATAGAAAGTGGGAATGAGCGACCAAGTGTTTTCGTTGAGGGAACAGTCCAAGGGTCACGTATTAACCTAATAAAATTTGGGGTTTTAAATCAATCTTACAGGATAAGATGTTGATGGTGTTTACTTTTTCCTATCCACAAGAGAGCTGGCCACTAACAATACAAACGCCACTCCGAAACCTAAAAGACCAATATTGATTCCTAAAAGTGTTTTTTCACTTCCATCCAAATATTTCATGGAGCCTCCATAGAATTCTTTTAGGCCGAATGCCAACAAAAAACCACCTGTTACCAGCATACTGAGAATCAAGCTTAATTTGGTTTCCTTCTTGGCCCAAACAAGCCAAAGGCACAATAGTCCAATGCCCGAGTTGGTGAGTAACTGCCATACCTCGTGGATACGTACATGCGGGGTCCAATCGGGATTGAAAACATGGGTGTCATTGATTTCCAAAAAAGGAACGGCAAAACCAAAAAGAACAACACTGAAGGTGATTACGATTTTTTTCATGGCATCTATTTAAATTTTTGTCCAATTCCCGTAATGGGATTAGAATTAAAAATACCAAAAACTAAATTGGAGAAGAGAGTTTTCAGATTTCAAAAACCGCTAGAACAATCCGTGGATTTCGCCATCAATACGGTTGATTACCTCCCCTAAATGTTCAGGATCATCCACAAAATTAAGACGGTCCACATTAAAAACAAGCAATTTCCCTTTTTCATAGGTGTTGGCCCAAGCTTCGTAGCGCTCATTCAATCGACTTAGATAATCGATAGAAATAGAATTTTCATATTCCCGGCCCCTTTTATGGATCTGGTTCACCAAGTTGGGAATGGAACTTCTTAAATAAATCAATAGATCTGGTGGCTGCACCAGACTTTCCATCAATTCAAAAAGACTTTTATAATTTTCAAAGTCCCGGTTGGTCATTAAGCCCATGGCGTGTAGGTTGGGTGCAAAAATATGGGCATCCTCGTAAATGGTACGGTCTTGGATCACATTTTTTCCACTTTCCCTGATTCGTAAAATTTGGCGGTATCGACTGTTAAGGAAGTAAATCTGCAAATTGAAACTCCAGCGCTCCATTTGTGTGTAAAAATCGTCCAAATACGGATTGTCCACCACATCTTCAAAATGGGCATCCCATTTATAGTGTTTTGCCAACAAATTGGTCAAAGTGGTTTTTCCGGCGCCAATGTTTCCTGCTACCGCAATGTGCATAGGGTGTTAGTGTTTTGTTGATTAGGAAAACGGGACTTGCAATATACAAAGTATATCCAGACAGGGAAAAAAAACTAGGTAAAATGAAGTTGGTTTTACCTTTAAAAAACAAAGTTTTAAAATACCATTCAAATATGTACTTTTGCCATCAAAATGAGGATAGATTTGACTGATTGCAACCTCTAAAAATGCTAAAGCAGTTTATTTCAAACTCGATTTTTGGTTTCTGCATCGAGATTTGTAAACTCTTTAGACAATTCCGTCAAATATTATCCATAAAAAAGTAGAATGGCGTATTTATTTACCTCAGAATCTGTAAGTGAAGGACATCCAGATAAGGTCGCAGATCAAATAAGCGATGCATTGTTGGACCATTTTCTGGCTTTTGACCCTGAAAGTAAGGTGGCCTGTGAAACCTTGGTCACTACTGGGCAGGTGGTGTTGGCGGGAGAAGTGAAGAGTGACACGTATTTGGATGTGCAGAATATTGCTAGAGAAGTCATTAACAAAATAGGGTATACCAAGGGAGAATATCAATTTAGTGGCGATTCCTGTGGGGTAATTTCTTTGATCCACGAACAATCCCAAGAAATCAACCAAGGAGTTGATCGCGGAAGTAAAGAGGAACAAGGAGCGGGAGATCAGGGAATGATGTTTGGTTATGCGACCAAGGAAACACAAAATTTCATGCCCTTGGCTTTGGATATTTCCCATAAAATGCTGCAAGTATTGGCGGATTTGAGAAGAGAGGGAACACGCATCAACTACCTACGCCCTGATGCCAAGGCGCAGGTCACCATTGAATATTCTGATGACAATGTGCCTCAGCGCATCGACACTATTGTTATTTCCACACAGCACGATGAATTCGGAACAGATGCAGAAATGCTGTCCAAAATCAAGGATGATATCCTCAATATCCTTATCCCAGAGGTAAAAAAACTGTTGCCGGAGAACATTCAAAAACTCTTTAACGATAAAATAAAATATCACATCAACCCCACGGGCAAGTTTGTTATCGGTGGCCCACATGGGGATACAGGGCTTACGGGACGAAAAATCATAGTGGATACTTATGGCGGAAAAGGAGCCCATGGAGGTGGCGCCTTTAGCGGAAAAGACCCCAGCAAAGTGGACCGCAGTGCTGCCTACGCAGCTCGCCACATTGCCAAAAACTTGGTTGCTGCAGGCGTGGCCGATGAGATATTGGTACAAGTGAGTTATGCCATTGGGGTTGTTGAACCCACTTCCATTTTCGTGGACACCTATGGAACCGCCAATGTGGATTTAAGTGATGGGGAAATTGCCCAGAAAGCCTCAAAATTGTTCGATATGCGTCCATTTGCCATCGAGGAACGATTAAAACTTAGAAACCCAATTTACCTTGAGACTGCGGCCTATGGGCACATGGGCAAAGAACCTAGGTCCCTCACCAAAGTCTTTGAATCGCCCTACAACGGTAGAATTGAGAAAGAAGTGGAACTGTTCACTTGGGAAAAATTGGATATGGTGGATGATGTTAAAAATGCATTTCAATTGTAAAAGTTTGTGAAACATTAGGAAATTCAAAACTTCCGTCCCTATATTTGTGGTTCAAAGTTCAAACACGTATTGAATAGTTATCAAGAAAGGTGGAGGGAATAGACCCTATGAAGCCTTAGCAACCCTTGGACCCCAGTTCCAAGAAGGTGCTAAATTCTATCCCAGAAAAAGGGAATAGATAACGACAATCGACATATTTCGATTTCACTTTCTTATAACTTTTTGATTTCCTGTGGGCTTTTAAGTCCCAAGGGTTTGACTTTTTATTTTATCGATTTAATAATTTAAAAAGACAAAAATCATGAGTGATCAAAAGTTTTCAACCAATGCCCTGCATGCAGGGCATGATGTAAAAGCAAACGGAGGAACCCGTGCGGTTCCGATTTATCAAAGCACGGCTTACGTGTTCAACGATTCGGACCATGCGGCTAATCTTTTTTCCCTAGCAGAGTTTGGAAACATTTATACTCGAATAAATAATCCAACAAACGATATTCTTGAACAACGGCTGGCAGCTTTGGAAGGTGGACTAGCCTCCGTGGTGACTTCTTCCGGAACGGGAGCCATCAATACTGCTTTGTTGGTACTGCTAAAAGCTGGTGACCACATTGTGGCGTCCAATAGTCTGTATGGAGGAACGTATAATCTTTTTAGCGTGACGCTTCCCCGTTTTGGCATTACCACCACATTTGTAGATCCATCCGACCCTGCCAATTTTGGAAAAGCGGTCCAAGAAAATACAAGAGCATTCTTTGTGGAATCGCTAGGAAATCCAAAATTGGATGTTTTGGATCTGAAGGCCATTTCCAGCGAGGCCAAGGCGGCCAAAGTTCCCTTTATAGTGGATAACACGGTGGCCTCTCCAGCGCTTTTGAATCCCATTGAACATGGTGCCAATATCGTTATCCATTCATTGACCAAATACATCAATGGAAATGGAACAGCACTTGGAGGGGCCATTATTGATGCAGGAACCTTTGATTGGGCCAATGGAAAATTCCCTGAATTTACCGAACCATCACCCGGTTATCATGGTCTGGTGTATCATGATGCGTTAGGACCAGCAGCATTTATTGCAAAGGTTCGGATTGAGGGATTACGTGACCATGGTGCCTGTTTGAGTCCTTTTAACGCCTTTCAGATCATACAAGGCCTTGAAACCTTGGAGGTCCGTATGAAAAAGCACAGCGAAAATGCCTTGGCTTTGGCCCAATGGTTGGAACAAAGGGATGAGGTCACATGGGTAAATTATCCTGGATTGCGGTCCAGTGCGTATAAGGCGTTATCGGATGTTTATTTGCCAAAAGGGCAGAGCGGTATTGTCACTTTCGGGGTAAAGGGTGGTTTTGAATCTGCCAAAAAGATTGCGGACGAAACCAACATTTTCTCTCTGTTGGCCAATATTGGGGACACAAAATCTTTGATTATTCATCCTGCAAGCACTACGCACCAACAGTTGAGTGAAGCGGATCAGAAATCTACAGGGGTCACGAAAGACTTGATACGACTTTCCGTTGGATTGGAAGATTTGTCGGACCTAAAAGCGGATCTGGAAAAAGCTTTCGCCACAATTGATGCAAAAGTATTGTCCAAATCCTAGAAATATTTAGTTCCTCTAATACATATGCTGCAACATCTGAAAATAAATCGGTTTCATGCCGAAAGTGGGGTTGACCAAGACTTAAAACTGTCCTATCAGTTATTTGGTCAACCTTTGCATTCGGCCCCAGTGGTTTTGGTCAACCATGCCCTTACCGGCAACTCCAATGTAACCGGGGAAACCGGCTGGTGGTCTGATTTGATTGGAGAGGGCAAGTGTATTGATACGGAAGTGTATACAATTTTGGCCTTCAATATCCCTGGAAATGGATATGATGGTTTTGTGGTGGAGAACTATAAGGATTTTGTTGCTGGAGATATAGCTCGGATTTTTCTCTCCGGATTGGAACAGTTGAAAATCGACCGTCTATTTGCCATTATTGGGGGCTCCCTGGGTGGCGGAATAGCTTGGGAGATGGCGGCCCAGAACCCAAACATAACCCAAAACCTGATTCCTGTAGCGTCTGATTGGAAATCCACGGATTGGTTGATTGCGAACTGTCAGATTCAGGAACAATTTTTGGTCAATTCCAAACAACCTGTGCATGATGCAAGAATGCATGCCATGCTCTGTTATCGGACCCCAGAATCATTTAAGGAACGTTTTAAAAGGAGCACCAATGAAGAGTTGCAGGTATTCAATGTGGAAAGTTGGTTAATGCATCACGGTAAGAAATTGCAAGAGCGATTTCAGTTATCGGCCTATAAATTGATGAATCAGTTGCTGAAGACCATCGATATTACTCGAAATGGCGAGGATACTTTTAAAGCGCTTCAAGAAAGTGAGACACAGATTCATATTATCGGTGTCAATTCCGATTTGTTCTTTACCGCTGAGGAAAATAAGGAAACGTTTAAAAGATTGGCGCAGGCCAACGCCAATGTCACCTATGGTGAAGTACAGTCACTCCATGGTCATGATGCTTTTTTGATGGAATTTGAGCAGTTGGAGAAACTTTTGCAGCCCGTTTTCCAACCTAATCAGGCACAAAAGCATATAAAGGTTCTGAAGTTTGGAGGAAAGTCCTTGGCCAATGGAGCTGGTATCCAAAATGTATTGAATATCATTTCTGGCAAAGTAAAGGCCAATGAACATTTTGCCCTGGTGGTCTCGGCGAGGGGAAAAGCTACGGACGAATTGGAAAATATGCTGGTCAATGCTTCGATGGGTCAACCCTTTGAGGAAGACTTTAAAAAGTTCACTTCGTATCAATTGGAAGGCCTTTCCGAAGACAAAATTGAAAAAGAGCTCGGTGCCATCAAAAGGATACTTCAGGGAGTTTCGCTTTCGGGAGACTATAGTCCAAAGACCAAAGATGAACTACTTTCTTATGGCGAGCTGATATCTGGAAAAACAATCATTTCCCTTTTGAATTCTTTAGGACTGAAGGCCGAATTGATTGATTCAAGGAAGCTATTCAAAACAGATGATAATTATGGAAATGCAGAGGTTGATCAGGGTATTTCCAAAGAAAATGCTATTCGTTCCTTTCATGATTTAGAAGAGGGGACCATTCCAGTAATAACAGGATTTATAGCCTCAAATATGGATGGAGCCACAACAACTCTGGGAAGAAATGGCACCAATTATTCGGCCGCATTGTTGGCCAACTTTTTGGATGCTTCGGAGCTTATTAACTATACCCATGTTGATGGAATCTTTACCGCAAATCCTGATTTGGTCCCGGAAGCCCGACTAATCGATATTATTTCATATGAAGAAGCCAACGAATTGGCCAATTTTGGAGCAAACATTTTGCATGCCAAAACCATTATCCCCCTCATAGAAAAAAATATACCCCTGCGGATTTGCAATACATTCAATGCGGAAAGCAAAGGAACTTTGATAGGTCCCAAAACGGATAACGGGGGAATCAAATCGCTCTCCGTTTTGGAAAACATGGCCTTGGTGAATTTGGAAGGAAGAGGGCTCTTGGGCAAGGTCGGTGTTGATGCCAGAATTTTCAGGACTTTAGGACAAAATGGGATTAGTGTGGGGATTATTTCCCAAGGTTCTTCTGAACGGGGAATAGGCTTGGTGGTGGATGCAAATAAGGCCCAGAAGGCAAAAAAAGTATTGGATTTGGAGTTTGAAACGGATTATTCTCTGCAAGACATCAATCGAATTACGGTTGAAAAAGAGGTGTCGGTTATTTCCATTGTGGGAATGGACCTGAGTGGCTTTCACAAACCATACAGTGCGTTGGTCAAGAATCAGGTTGTCCCATTGCTCTTTAACAATACAATTACGGGAAGTAATGTGAGTTTAGTTGTAAAGAGTGCTGATCTGCATAAGGCCGTGAACGTATTACACGGTCAGATTTTTGGCATAGCCAAAAAAGTGAACCTGGCATTATTTGGTCACGGCAATGTTGGAGGAACCTTAATCGACCAAATATTGGATTCCCAAATGAGCATAAAAGAACGAAAGGCAATAGAACTGAATATTTTTGCAGTTGCCAATTCCAAAAAAGTGCTTTTAGATGTAACAGGAATTGGTACTGATTGGAGGGAAAGAATGCAGCATCATGGGTTAGGGTATAACTTGGAAGATATTGTGGCATTCGCCAGGGCCAACCACTTGGAAAATTTGGTCGCGATTGATAATACAGCGAGTAACACATTTGTCCATCATTATGAAGATTTGATAGCACATGGGTTTGATTTGGTTTCGTCCAACAAGATTGCAAATACATTGGGCTTTGATAGTTATAAATCGATAAGAACATCACTCTCAGAGAATCAGAAACAGTATTTGTATGAGACTAATGTAGGTGCCGGACTTCCTTTAATTGATACAATCAAGTTGCTTCATCTTTCGGGCGAGAACATTGCACGGATCAAAGGGGTTTTTTCGGGTTCCCTAAGCTATATTTTTAATACGTTTTCCGAAAAAGATTTTCCTTTCTCCAAGATTGTTAAGGAGGCTGTGGCCAAAGGTTATACAGAACCGGATCCTAGGGAAGACCTTTCGGGAAACGATGTGGGCAGGAAGTTGCTGATTTTGGCCCGGGAGTTGGATTTACAAAATGAATTTTCGGATATTTCCATTGAAAACTTGATTCCAGAAAGATTACAAACAGCAGATTTTCAAGGCTTTTTAGACAATATTGACTCGTTGAACCCAATTTTTGAAAAAAGAAAACAAAAACAAGATAAGGATCATGTACTCCGTTATGTTGGAGATTTGCATGGAGATTTGCAGAGAGACAAAGGCATTTTGGAGGTCAAATTGGTCTCCGTACCCAAGGAAAGCGCCTTAGGGCAGGTAAAAGGGTCCGATTCCATAATAGAAATCTACACCGAATCTTATGGGGAGCACCCATTGGTAATACAGGGTGCAGGAGCAGGGGCAGATGTAACAGCTCGGGGTGTTTTTGGAGATATTTTGCGGATAGCTGAGAAATTATAGCTTCGACTTCGCTCAGCTACCTGTTCACGGTTTTTGACTGTAGCAAATTGTTTTTTATAATAAGAATGAATCTTTATATGGATATAAAATGATTTACTTTGATCAAGATTGATTCAATTTCGGTGGCTGAGCGTAGTCGAAGCCACAATGATTTCTATATGAGAGGATACGTTAACATATTGGAATGTTCAGATGGAAGTTATTACACGGGCAGTACTAGATTTGAACAAAAGAATCATGGAGCATCAAGATGGTAAAGGAGCAAACCACACCAAAAAAAGATTGCCTGTTAAATTGGTTTAGATTGAAGAATATTTGAGTATTAAAAGAGCCTTTGAGCGTGAAAAACAAATTCAGGGTTGGTCCAGGGCTAAAAAAGAAGCACTTGTAAATGGAGAATTTGTAATTCTACCCAATTTGGCAGAATGCAAGAATCAGACACACTATGAATATTTTAAGGAGAGAAGGTAAAGTGGCTTCGACAAAGCTCAGCCACCCAACAAAAAGCTATAATGGAAAGCAAAAAATTTGAAACGGAAGCGATTCGCACACAAATGGAACGGTCCCAATTTTTGGAGCACTCGGTACCTTTGTATTTGACTTCCAGTTTTGTTTTTGAGGATGCTGAGGACATGCGTGCTTCTTTTGCCGAAGAAAAAGACAGAAATATATATTCGCGCTATGCCAATCCCAACTCCTCGGAATTTATAGAAAAGGTCTGTAAAATGGAAAGCGCTGAGAATGGATTCGCCTTTGCCTCTGGAATGGCAGCCGTGTATTCCACCTTTGCAGCCTTGTTGGAAAGTGGAGATCACATAGTCTCATCCAGAAGCATTTTTGGCTCGACCCATTCATTGTTTTCACAGTATTTTCCAAAATGGAACATTTCAACCAGCTACTTTGATGTCCATAAATTGGAATCAGTGGAGGAGATAATCACTCCAAAGACCAAAATATTGTATGCAGAGTCACCTACAAATCCTGGGGTAGATCTATTGGATCTGGAGGCTTTGGGTAAGATTGCAAAAAAGCATGGACTGATTTTTATTGTGGACAACTGTTTTGCATCCCCCTATCTACAACAACCCATAAAATTTGGAGCCGATTTGGTCATTCATTCGGGCACCAAGCTTATGGATGGCCAAGGAAGGGTACTGGCTGGAATTACGGTGGGAAGCAATGAATTGGTAGATAAGATTTATAGATTTTCCCGGATAACCGGTCCGGCACTCTCACCTTTCAATGCCTGGATATTGTCCAAAAGTTTGGAAACTTTGGCCATTCGTGTGGATAGACACTGCGAAAATGCACTAAAGCTCGCCACGTATTTGGAAAATCATGAAAGAGTTGCATGGGTAAAATATCCCTTTTTAAAATCACACCCACAGTACGAAATAGCCAAAAGACAAATGAAAGCTGGCGGGTGTGTTGTTGCTTTCGAATTGAAAGGAGGTCTTGATGCAGGAAGAAAATTCTTCGATAGTATCAAATTACTTTCCCTATCAGCCAATTTGGGCGACTCCAGAAGCATAGTTACACATCCCGCATCTACTACCCATAGCAAGTTGACCAAGGAGGAGCGGGCTTCGGTTGGCATTACGGATGGCATGGTCCGAATATCCGTCGGATTGGAACATATTGACGACATTATAGCGGACATAGGGCAAGCTTTGGGATAGGCAGCGCAATCAAATGATAACATGCTAAGGAGAATTAATTTTTGGCTATCTTCGTATGATGCTCTCCAAGAAAACAAAATATGGGCTAAAGGCCTTGACCTATTTGGCTTCTGTTGACGGAAAGGAACCGGTTCAAATTGCTGAGATAGCCAAACATGAGAATATTTCACAGAAATTTTTGGAAAGCATATTACTCACGCTCAGACGCAATGGTTTTTTGGGATCCAAAAAAGGCAAGGGAGGAGGTTATTACCTGATAAAACAGCCAGAGGATATTAAGATGACGTCCGTAATGCGGGTTTTGGAAGGCCCTATTGCCATGGTACCTTGTGTTAGCCTGAACTTCTACGAGAAATGTGATGACTGCCCAGATGAAAATAAGTGTTCCGTACACAAACTGATGCTTCAGGTACGTGATAGTGCCTTGAATGTATATCGAAATAACACCTTGGCCGACCTTATTTCCTAATAAAATCCCAAAGACTTTTCTCAGAATGTTTAAGAATTTGATAAAATTCAGCGGTTTTTTCTTAAAATCCATTAAAACTATAGGATAAAAGTAATTTTATTATCCTTTTAACGATTTGATAAGTGGATAGTTTTATCTTTATCCTATTAAAACCATAGACTTTATCTAATGAAAGTTGATATTGATTTAGAGTATTACAACAGACAATTTCGGGGGATACCTCCGGAAGAAATAATTACTTGGGCTCTTCAGCTGTCCAGCAGAAGAATTGTTACCACTAGTTTTGGGAAGTATTCGGCAGTGCTGCTGAATACGTTTCATAATATAGATCCCAATATTAATGTTGTTTGGTGTGATACGGGCTACAACTTGCCGGAGACGTATGAGCATGCCTCGTACTTGACGCGTAAGCTAGATTTAAACCTGAACACCTATGTTCCAAGGGAGACCAAGGCATTTACAGAGCATAGACTTGGTTTTCCCACAGCTGACCAACCCGAGCACAAGGAGTTTTCCGAAATTGTAAAGTTGGAACCCTTTCGACGGGCATTGGCTAAACATCAGCCCGATGTTTGGTTTACAAATATTCGAATACGTCAAACAGCATTGAGGAGCTCAAAAGACATTTTGAGTTTCAGCAAGGAAGGCATTCTTAAAGTAAGCCCCTTTTACTATTGGTCCGATGAGGATTTGGATGAATATTTGGAGGCGCATGATTTACCCAAGAATAGCACCTATTTTGATCCGGTCAAAGCGCTGGAAACCAGGGAGTGCGGAATTCATTTTCAATAGAATTACCTGATGTGTTGAAGTAGGAGAAGTCCATGCTACTTCTAGGGATTATTTGAAATGGTGCAACATTAAAACCTATTAAATAGATAGGAATAGTATATAAATGAAAAGTTTTAGAACAGAAATAGAGAGTCCGGTTGTCGAGAAAGACATTATTGACTTGGAACGTAAGATTCGCCAGTTCAAGGAGGGTACGATAGATGAGGAAAAATTCCGTAGTCTTCGTTTGGCAAGAGGGGTCTACGGACAGCGTCAGCCCGGGGTGCAGATGGTACGGATTAAATTGCCCTATGGTAAAGTAACCTCTCATCAATTATTGCGGATAACCGATGTTTCTGATGAATATTCTAGAGGTCGTTTGCATATTACCACACGCCAAGACATTCAAATTCATTATGTGGATTTGGAAAGGACCCCAGAGTTGTGGGCACAATTGGAAAAGGATGAAGTAACACTTCGTGAGGCCTGCGGAAATACGGTCCGAAATGTTACTGCCAGCGAAACGGCCGGGATTGACGTAGATGAGCCATTTGATGTTTCACCCTACGCCCAAGCAGTTTTTGAATACTTCCTCCGAAATCCAATAGGTCAGGAAATGGGTAGAAAATTCAAGGTCTCCTTTTCGGCAAGTGATGCCGATACTGGCCTTTCTTACATGCACGATTTGGGATTCATCGCTAAAAGTAAAGATGGGATTAGAGGTTTCAAGGTGATGATAGGGGGTGGTTTGGGTTCCCAGCCAAGGCAGGCCGACGAACTTTACAGCTTTTTGCCCACGGATAAGATAATTCCAATGATGGAAGGGGTTATCCGAGTTTTTGACCGGTACGGTGAGCGAAAAAGTCGTGCCAAGGCCCGGATGAAATTTTTATTGAAAGATATTGGTCTCGAGGGTTTCAAAATGCTGTTGGAAGAAGAGCAATTGGCAATTCCACATCAAACCTATCCTATTGATTACGAGAAATATCCAAAAACAAAGGTTGCCAATGTCAAAATTCCTGAAGTAAAAATTGAAGAAAATCAGGCATTTCAACAATGGAAATCGACCAACTTGGTTCCCCAAAAACAAGAGGGATATGTAGCCATTGGAATTAAAGTGCTTTTGGGCGATTTCTACACGGACAAGGCCAGGAAATTGGCCAAGCTTGTACAGGATTATGCAGCTGGTGAAATTCGTTTGTCCCTGAGACAAAATATACTGATTCCTTACGTAAAGGAAGAATTGGTTCCTTTCTTTTATAGGGAACTTAAAAAGTTGGGCTTTGCCGAGGCGGGCTACAACAAAGCCTTGGATATCACTGCGTGTCCGGGAACGGATACCTGTAATTTGGGGATTGCCAGTAGTACCGGTATAGCGGATGAACTGGAGCGGGTCATAAAGGCGGAATATCCAAGTTACATCAACAACCCTGACGTGGTTATCAAAATTAGTGGCTGTATGAATGCTTGTGGACAGCATACCATGGCCCATATTGGATTTCAAGGGATGTCCATTAGGACCAAAGATAAACTAGTAGCCCCTGCGCTGCAGGTATTGTTGGGTGGAGGAAACTATGGCAACGGTAAAGGGAGGTTTGCAGATAAAGTGGCCAAGATTCCCAGTAAGCGTGGACCGCAAGCTTTACGTTTAATATTGGACGATTACGAAGCCCATGGAAATGGAGCCTCTTTCACGGAATACTATGTGGAAAAAGGAGAACATTATTTCTACGACTTTTTAAAACCATTGACGGATACCGATAACCTTACCCAAGACGACTTCATTGACTGGGGAAATGACGAAAAATATAAAAAAGAGATTGGCATTGGTGAATGTGCAGGTGTGATAGTTGATTTGGTAGCTACACTTTTTTTGGAGAGCCAGGAAAAGATTGAAAATGCACAGGAAGCCATTGAGGAACAAAAATGGGCTGCGAGTATCTATTACTCATATCAATCCATTGTCAATTCCGCCAAGGCTTTGTTGACGGCGGAAAAGTTGAAAACCAATACCCATGCAAGCATCATCAGGGATTTTGACAGACTTTATGTGAAGACTGGAAAAATAGCATTTGCCTATGGTTTTGAGGCATTGGCGCTTCAACTCAACAAAAATCAACCATCCGAAGAATTTGCAAAGAAATACATGGAGGATGCCAAAAGTGTATTGGAGCGTTTGGAAGCCTATAGAAAATTAGAATTGGAACATGCATAACGGAAAACTTACAGTTGTGGGTGCAGGCCCTGGAGATGTAGACCTCATTACGTTGAAAGGCATTAAAGCCTTGCAAAATGCGGATGTGATTTTGTATGACGCTCTGGTAAACCAAGAGCTTTTGGAGTATGCACAGAGGGCAGAAAAAATCTTTGTGGGCAAGCGCAAAGGCTGTTACGCTTATCAACAAGAACAAATCAATGAATTGATTGTACAAAGAGCCAGTTTGGGATTACATGTATTGCGCTTAAAAGGAGGAGACCCTTTTGTATTTGGAAGAGGGGCTGAAGAAATGGAATACGCTGCCCAATTTGGTATTGAAGTTTCTGTAGTACCTGGTATTTCTTCATCAGTTTCAGTGCCAGCTTCTCAAAACATTCCTGTTACTAAAAGAGGTGCGGCCGAGAGCTTTTGGGTCATCACAGGTACCACAAAAGAGCATAAATTATCAGGAGACGTGGCATTGGCTGCGAAATCAAATGCCACAGTGGTCATACTCATGGGCATGTCTAAATTGGGGCAGATTATGCAATGTTTTGCCGAAGAGGGTAAGCAGGATACCCCTGTGGCCATTATCCAAAACGGAACCATGGATAACGAAAAGGTAGGCATTGGGACTGTTGCTTCCATTGAGGACAAGGCAAAGGAGCAGCAGTTATCCAATCCTGCCATCATCATTATAGGCGAGGTTGTTGATAATCGTCAGCGCTTACTGGATATCCAGAGAGCATATCAAAAAAAGGGAGAAGAATTGTTTGAAAAAGTATAAAAATTGTCAGGTCGAACGCCCAACTTCATGAAGGACAAGCAGTCGAGACCTCAATAAAAGACAAATTATGATAAAAACGGACATACTTATAATTGGAGCAGGACCCACAGGATTGTTCACGGTTTTCGAAGCAGGCTTGCTAAAACTAAAATGCCACTTGATTGATGCATTGCCGCAACCAGGCGGACAATGCTCCGAAATCTATCCTAAAAAACCCATATACGATATCCCTGCCTATCCCGAGATACTCGCAGGAGACTTGGTGGATAAATTAATGGAGCAAATCAAGCCGTTTGAACCCGGTTTCACTTTGGGGGAACGGGCAGAGACTTTGGAAAAGCAAGAAGACGGTTCTTTTATTGTAACGACAAACAAGGGAACCGAACATCATGCCTCCGTGGTCGTCATCGCTGGGGGATTGGGCTCTTTTGAACCCAGAAAACCGTTGATTTCCAATATTGGCAATTTTGAGGATAAAGGTGTCTCGTACATCATTAAGAATCCCGAAGTTTTTCGAAACAAAAAAGTGGTCATCGCTGGAGGTGGGGACTCCGCCTTGGACTGGGCCATATTTCTAACAGATGTCGCTTCAGAGGTCGCATTGGTACATCGCAGAAATGAGTTCCGAGGAGCTTTGGATTCTGTGGAAAAGGCAAGAGAATTGGCGAAATTGGGTAAAATCCAGTTGTATACAGAAGCTGAAGTGTCAGAAATACATGGAAAGGAAGAGGTACAAGCCGTTGTGATTAAATACAACGATAAGCAAAGAGATAAATCCTATGTGGAAACGGATTTTTTTATCCCACTTTTTGGCTTATCACCCAAACTGGGGCCAATAGGTGACTGGGGATTGGAAATTGAGAAGAATGCCATCAAGGTAAATAACGCTAGAGATTATCAGACCAATATTCCGGGTGTATTTGCCATCGGCGATGTAAATACCTATGAAGGTAAGCTAAAGTTGATTCTTTCTGGATTCCATGAAGCAGCAGTAATGTGCCAGTTTGCATATCAAATTATTAATCCAAATAAACGATACGTAATGAAATATACCACTGTTGGCGGTGTACAAGGATTCGACGGAACCAAAAAAGAAGCCAAGAAAGAGGTGGTGCAAAGTATAGTCTAAAGTTTTTAGGTTATGTTGAGTTAGTCAAACCTTCCATTGTTTTACTTTGGAAGGTTTTTTTGCGAAAAGCTTCAAATTTTTAATTTTGTAGTATATTTCCTAAATAATTCATAACCTCATGTCGAAATTCCGTATTCCCTCATTTTTGATCAAGTCCTTTCTAATTCCAGTCATCATTGTTGTCTACGCATGCAGCAGCAGCGAAAATGAAGAGTCTCTTCCCGATAATTCTGGAGGAGATACCGAATCCCCGACAACCCCTGAAGAGGAACAAAATATGCCTCCGAATGCCTTTAATTTGATTGAAGTGGCCAATGACTCAGAATCAGTGGAGCTAAGTCCCAATTTTGAATGGGAGTTTGCCACAGATCCAGAAAACGAAGCAATAACCTATTCCTTTTTTCTAGATACATCCGAGAATCCAACCACTCAACTGGCAACTAATTTAAGTGATACCAGTTATAATCTAGAAGCCGAATTGGAGTTGGGGACTACCTACTATTGGCAGGTTGAGGCAAGTGATGCTTCCGGAAATACGACGATAAGTGCAATTTTTAGTTTTACTACTAAACCAATAGGTTCTTTTGTTGCCCAACCAGATTTTGGCTTTCGTCATCATGCTGCGGTAACAGAGCTGAATGGCAGATTGTATATGCTGGGAGGTTTTGGCACGGTCAACGGAGCACCACAGCACTATTTAGATGATGTTTGGAGCAGTGATGATGGGGAAGTATGGACTCTTGAAGCGGATAACCCTGGTTTTATTGCTCGTGCCCTTCACCCTTTAGTGGCTTTTAACGACAAAATGTTTTTAATAGGAGGCTTTAGAGCTAATGGGCCATCGAATGATATTTGGAGTTCAACGGATGGCAAGAATTGGGTAATGGAAACTGCCAATGCTGAATTCCCAGAGGATTGGGGCCATAAAATGTTGCATTTCAATGACAAACTTTGGTTGATTACAGGGGGGTCTAACAATGAGTCTAATAGAAGTGTTTGGAATAGTGAAAATGGAGTGAATTGGACTCGTGTTGTTGAAGATATAGGTTTTTCCTTAAATCTCGATTTAGAGGCAGTGGTCTTCAACAACCGCATGTGGGTGATTGTAAATGATGAGATCCATAGTAGTGATAATGGAATTGATTGGACCTTAGAACTGGAAGATGCACCATTTGCGGATTTAGGAACATCCGGCTTCTCCTTAAAAGAATATTCTCTTGTTGTACACAATGGAAAGATGGTTCTGATGGTTAGCCGGCAAGACACTTCGGAGTCGGCAGATATATGGAGCAGCTCCAACGGAAAAGACTGGATTTTAGAACATACACAAACCGCTTTTCCTAACCGTGAAGACAATTCTTTTATTTCCTTTGGAGGAAAGATTTACATAATGCTAGGATTTAACGACCAAGGCTTTTTGGGCGATATTTGGACGCTTGACTGATTGCAAATGGAGATAAGGCAAAATTTATCTGTTCTGACTACAAGAAACCCTTTCTTTTTTTGGATTTAATTGAAGAGCATTGTTTATTTGTGACCTAGTTCATTTTAAAATTGATTTGTTATCAAGAAAGGTGGAGGGATTGGACCCTGTGAAACCTTAGCAACCCTCGGTTTATCCTGATGCACATCAGGATCTGAGAAGGTGCTACATTCTACCCTTGTTTCCGGTTTTGGAAAATTTAGTGGGAAGGATAACGTAAATACATTCCATCGTATTTTCTACGCTTTTCTTGATAATTAAAAACTGTTTCCTCATGAGCTTCCGCTGAGTGCGGCGAAGAGGGGGCTTTAGTAGTGTTATGAAAATTGAGAAAATTTTACAGGAGAGAATTTTGGTGCTGGATGGCGCCATGGGCACCATGCTGCAACACTATAAGTTTGAGGAAGGGGACTTCAGGGGAGATCGCTTTAAGGATTGGCCACTTCCCCTTAAAGGAAACAACGACCTATTGTCCTTGACCCAGCCTCAGGCCATCGCAGAAATTCATCGAAAATATTTTGAGGCCGGGGCTGATATTGCGGAAACCAATACCTTTTCAGGCACCTCTATAGCCATGACGGATTATGGTATGGAAGAGTTGGTATATGAGCTGAATTTTGAATCGGCCAAGATTGCTAAAAAAGTTGCACAGGAATTTACTGAAAGGGAACCGCACAAACCTAGATTTGTGGCCGGAAGTATCGGTCCCACGAACAAGACGGCGAGCATGTCACCCGATGTCAATGATCCAGGTTTTCGTGCAGTTTCATTCGATGACCTCAGGAAAGCTTATAAAGAACAGGCAGCCGCTTTATTGGATGGAGGAGCGGATATTTTATTGGTGGAGACCATTTTCGACACCTTGAATGCCAAGGCGGCCTTGTTTGCCATTGAAGAAGTGAGGGATGAACGGAATATAGAGGTCCCGGTAATGGTGAGTGGTACCATTACCGATGCATCGGGACGTACCTTATCTGGCCAAACAGCGGAAGCGTTTTTAATTTCCATTTCCCATATTCCCATTTTGTCCGTGGGATTTAATTGCGCCCTGGGAGCAAAACAACTGACCCCACATCTTGAAGTGTTGTCCGCAAAATCAGACTTTGCCGTATCGGCCCATCCCAATGCTGGACTGCCCAATGCCTTTGGAGCATATGATGAGACTCCGGAACAGATGGCAGCACAGATCAAAGAATATTTGGATAAGGGTCTGGTGAATATTGTAGGTGGATGTTGCGGAACCACGCCGAAACATATCAAGGCCATTGCGGATTTGGTAAAAAAGTATCAACCCAGAAAACTTTCAGTACCCATTTTGGAATAAAAATATGGCTGGAGAAAGTAAACAACGGTATTTAAAATTAAGTGGTCTGGAACCACTGGTCATTACCCCGGAAAGTAATTTCATCAATGTTGGGGAAAGGACCAATGTGGCCGGTTCCAAAAAATTTCTTCGATTGATAAAGGAGGAAAAATATGACGAAGCTTTGGAAGTAGCTCGCCACCAAGTAGAAGGGGGCGCCCAAATTATCGATGTAAACATGGATGATGGCCTTATTGATGGCAAGGAGGCCATGGTCAAGTTCCTCAATTTGATTGCTTCAGAACCGGACATTGCCCGAGTTCCTGTTATGATTGATAGTTCCAAATGGGAGATTATAGAAGCAGGACTTCAGGTTGTACAGGGGAAATGCGTAGTGAATTCAATTAGCTTGAAGGAGGGTGAGGAAGAATTTGTTCGACAGGCTCAATTGATCAAACGTTATGGTTCAGCAGTTATCATAATGGCCTTTGATGAGGTGGGACAGGCGGACAATCTCCAGCGACGCATCGAAATAGCTAGACGATCATATGATATTTTGGTCAACAGGGTCAAGTTGCCCCCGGAGGACATCATTTTTGATCTCAATATTTTCCCTGTGGCAACGGGGATGGAAGAGCATAAATGCAATGCGCTTGATTTTATCGAAGGCACCCGGTGGGTAAAGGAAAATCTGCCGTATTGTAGCGTAAGTGGAGGGGTCAGTAACGTTTCTTTCTCCTTTCGCGGAAATAATACGGTCCGTGAAGCGATGCACTCTGCTTTTTTGTACCATGCCATTAAGGCAGGGATGAACATGGGTATTGTGAACCCGGCTATGCTGGAGGTATATGATGATATTCCAAAAGATTTATTGGAACATGTGGAAGACGTTTTACTCAATAGGAGGGATGATGCCACAGAACGACTTTTGGAATTTGCCGAGAGTGTGGTCAGCAAGACCAGGGAAAGCAAAGTGGATTTGTCCTGGCGAGAAGAGCCACTTCAAGACCGGATTACCCGGGCCCTGGTCAAAGGAATTGATCAATACATTGTCGAAGATGTCGAGGAGGCCCGGTTGCAATCCAAAAGGCCTTTGGATGTGATTGAAGGACACTTAATGAAGGGGATGAACGTGGTGGGCGATTTGTTCGGAAGTGGAAAAATGTTTTTGCCCCAAGTGGTAAAATCGGCAAGAGTAATGAAAAAGGCTGTAGCTCACCTTACTCCTTTCATTGAAGCATCCAAGGATAAGAACACTAGGGCAGCCGGGAAAATATTGATGGCAACCGTAAAAGGGGATGTACATGACATTGGTAAAAATATTGTAAGCGTCGTTCTTGCCTGCAATAACTATGAAATTATCGATTTGGGGGTAATGGTCCCTCCAGAGAAAATCATAAGTACGGCCAAGCAAGAACAAGTTGATATCATTGGTTTAAGTGGTCTGATTACCCCATCGTTGGATGAAATGGTCTTTTTGGCCAAGGAAATGGAGCGCCAAGATTTTAAGGTTCCCCTATTGATTGGAGGCGCAACCACCAGTAAGGCGCATACAGCTGTAAAAATTGACCCGGTGTACAGTCAGGCTGTAGTGCATGTGAATGATGCATCCCGAGCAGTTACCGTAGTGGGCGATTTACTGCAAAAAGAAACTTCGGGCGGCTATAAGAAATCCGTTAAGTTCGATTATGAAAGCTTTAGGGAAAAGTTTTTAAATCGAACCAAACAGAAAGAGTATTTGAGCTTGGATGCAGCTCGAAAAAATAAACTTCAAATTGAATGCAATCCTGCCGACATAAAGAAACCAAATAGGTTGGGGATTCAGGTTTGGGAGGATTTTGATTTGAGCCGATTAAAAGAATTTATCGATTGGACTCCCTTTTTCCGAAGTTGGGATTTACACGGCAAGTACCCTAACATTCTTTCGGAGGATGTTGTTGGCAAGCAAGCCAAGGAGCTTTTCGAGGATGCACAGGACATGCTCAAAAAAGTACTGGACAAAAAACTACTCAAGGGAAAAGCGATTTTTGGATTGTTTTCTGCCAACCAAATTAATGAAGATGATATTGAGGTGTACTTGTCACCTCAAGCGGAGTCGAGAGGTGTTGGGGAGGAGAAAACTTCATCAGATTTCTCGACTGCACTCGAAATGACGGATGAAGCAGAAACTTTCATATTTAGAACCCTCCGTCAGCAACTAAAAAAGCGGGATGGAGTTCCCAACATTGCATTGGCTGACTTTATTGCCCCGAAAGCTTCGGGAATTCATGATTATATGGGTTGTTTCTGTGTTACCGCTGGTTTTGGCACACAAGAATTGGCCGCTGAGTTCGAAAGGAACCACGACGATTACAGTTCCATAATGATAAAGGCCCTAGCGGACCGGTTGGCAGAAGCTTTTGCAGAATATCTCCATAAAGAGATTCGCACCAAATTCTGGGGCTATGCGGGAGATGAAAATTTGGATAATGAAGCGCTTATTGATGAAAAGTACCGGGGAATTCGACCGGCCCCAGGATACCCCGCATGTCCAGACCATTTGGAAAAGGAAACCATCTGGGAATTGTTGGGTGTACAGGAAAAAATTGGTGTGGAATTGACCGAAAGTCTGGCCATGTGGCCAGCAGCAAGTGTGAGCGGATATTACTTTGGCCATCCTAAATCAAAGTATTTTGGATTGGGAAAAATAAAACAAGATCAAGTGGCCGATTTTGCAAAGAGGAAAAAAATAACGGTAGAGAAAGCGCAAAAGTGGCTAGCTCCCAATATTTTGGAAGAATAGCATTAGGGATTGAGGTTTTGTCGAAGCTCCTTTTCTGTCATTTCGAGCGGAGTCGAGAAAAGGAAAAGAGCGACAACCGAAAGCCCGACCCAAAGGGTAATGCAAAAGGGGTTCTTAAAATGAGAATCAACATAGAATTATGAAGGTAACGGACCATATTAAAAATTCAGACGGGGAAACTTTGTTCAGTTTTGAAATAATCCCACCCGTAAAAGGAAGGAGCATTCAAGAATTATACAATAACATTGATCCCTTAATGGAGTTTGAACCTCCATTTGTGGATGTGACCACTTCGCGTGAGGAATATATATACATTGACCGGGATGGGTTGCTCGACAAAAAACTGACCCGTATGCGCCCTGGCACCCTCGGAATCTGTGCTTCCATCAAACATAAATATGATGTGGACACGGTGCCTCATGTGCTCTGCGGAGGATTTACCAAGGAAGAAACTGAATATTTGCTGGTGGACTGTCACTATTTGGGGATTGACAATGTAATGGCACTTCGTGGTGATGCCATGAAAGAAGAGAAATATTTTGAGCCAACCCGGGGAGGGCATCAATATGCCTCTGATTTGGTCAAGCAAATTCAGAGCATGAACCGCGGCAACTACCTTCATGAGGTAATAGAAACCGATAATTGCGCCAATTTTTGTGTAGGGGTCGCAGGATATCCTGAAAAACACATGGAGGCCCCTTCGCTAAAATCAGATCTAAAAAGATTGAAAGAAAAAGTGGAGCTTGGCGCCGATTATGTGGTCACCCAAATGTTCTTCGACAACAAAAAATTCTTTGAATTTGTGGAAGCCGCAAGGGAAATGGGGATTACGGTTCCCATTATACCAGGAATAAAACCGATTGCGGTAAAGAGACACTTGCAATTACTACCGCAGGTATTCCGCGTGGATATTCCGGAAGATTTGGTAGAAGCCGTGGAATTGTGCAAAAACAATAAGGAAGTACGTCAGGTTGGAGTGGAATGGTGTATTCAACAGTCGAAGGAACTCAAAGAGGCCGGGGTTCCTGTTCTGCACTATTATTCCATGGGAAAATCGGATAATATCAAGGCCATTGCCAAGGAGGTTTTTTAATTTCCTACTTTAGTGGCCCATGAAGCACCTACTAACCATTCTCACATTCTTGAGTTTTTGTTATGGTTTTTCACAAAACCCAGAAACACCAAAGAAGTATGTTTTGGATGCCAATATATACTACGGTTCCATTTTTTTACACAACCCTGATATTTCCCACCTGATAACCAATCATCCTGGAGGCGTTATCTTGGGATTGAGCCGCAAGCGCTATGGCAACGAGCCGTGGGAAGCAGAATATGGCTATCCCGATACAGGATTTTCATTTGTGTATCAGGACATGAACAATGCTACCCTGGGGAAGCATTTTGGACTTTATGGGCATTACAATTTTTATTTCTTCAAGCGAAACCTTCAGTTTCGAATAGCCCAGGGAATATCGTACAATACAAATCCGTATGACAAGGATAAAAACTTTCGAAACAATGCATATGGTTCAAATTTGTTGGCCTCCACCATACTTCTCTTGAACTATCACAAAGAAAATTTGATTGATGGTCTGGGTATGAAAGCAGGAATCTCATTGATTCATTATTCCAATGCCAATTTTAAGGCTCCCAACACTTCTACCAATACCATAGCCTTTAACTTCGGTTTTACCTACGATTTGGATGAAGGGAAAACCTATGGATACGTTGAGCCCAAACCGATGGAGAAAGTAAGTGAACCCATACGTTACAACTTTGCGCTACGCGGAGGGATTAATGAAAGTGATGTGGTCAATTCAGGGCAGTATGGATTTTGGTTGGTTTCGGCCTATGCAGATAAGCGTTTGGGTAGAAAGAGTGCAATTCAACTGGGAACAGATGTGTTTTTTTCGAACTTCCTAAAGGAGTTGATTCGTTTTCAGTCCATCGCATTTCCTGAAAATGAGGTAGCACCTGATACAGATTTTAAAAGAGTGGGACTGTTTTTAGGCCATGAACTGTTTATCAACAAAATTAGTGCCATTGCTCAACTGGGGTACTACGTCTATTACCCGTTTGACTTCGAGGGGAGAGTGTACAATCGCATTGGCCTGAAGCGATATTTTGGGGACAAAATGTACGGTGCCATTACCCTAAAATCTCATGGGGCCAAAGCAGAAGCTGTGGAATTTGGAGTTGGAATTAGACTATGAAAATTGTGAAGTACAAAATACAAAGGACAATGTGTCACCTTGAAAGGACTTTAAGGGCTTATTTGATGCTTTTTGCTTTGCTGTTGATTTCCTGCAACGGCGACAATGTTCCCGATTGTTTTCAAAACGCTGGGGATTTAACCCGCAAGACTGTTGAGGTACCTGATTTTAGTACCATTACCGTTTTTGAAAACCTCAATTTGGTGTTGAAGCAAGGTACAGAACAAGAAGTGGAAATAGAGACCGGGGAATTTCTTCTCAACGAAGTATCTGCCGAGGTGGTTGATGATAGGCTCATTCTTCGGAATGATAATGGTTGCAATTTTGTAAGAGACTATGGATTGACCACGGTTTATGTGACTGCGCCCAACATTTCCCAAATTCGAAGCAGTACAGGACTATTGATCTCCAGTGACGGGGTATTGGATTATCCTGAAATCAATTTGATAGCAGAAAGTTTCACAAATCCAGAAACGGAAACCACCGATGGTTCCTTTGATTTGCAATTGAATGCTACAACAGTCCGTATAGTGGTGAATGGTATTGCCTATTTCAAGCTTGGAGGCACTACGGATAATTTTACTGTTACTGTGGCCGCTGGTGATAGTAGAATAGAAGCTGAAGATTTAGCAGCTCAAATTGTGAGTTTGAACCATAGAGGCTCCAATGATGTATTTGTGAATCCACAGCAACGAATCGAGGGGGTCATTCGCGGTACAGGAAATGTGATCAGTATCAATCGTCCTCCTGAAATTGAAGTGGAAGAACTTTTTAATGGCCGATTGATTTTTAATGATTGAAATGGTCGTTTCACCTTCTTCTAAAATCCATGGAAACCAATGATTTTCTCACTACATTCGGAAGGATAAATTTATATGGTGAGCGCATTCCTGACTTTTTTTAAGAGGCTATTTTCGACAGAAAAGGAAACGCCAAAGCTATTGGATGGTCTTCAAGGAATTGTGTTGACCGATGCTATATTTCATAATCTCGTCGCGGAAGGAAAAGTGCCTGGGATGTCGGTTACCATCATGAGAAACAACGAAATGCTACTCCAAAAAGGATATGGGTATGCTGATTTGGAACAAGGTATTCCTGTGCATCCAACAAAGACTGTTTTCCGTATTGCCAGCATCTCTAAATGCATTACCGGGTTGGCTTTGGGTAAAATGATTGAGGAACAAATAGTGGATTTGGATGCTTCATTTTATAATTACGTCCCCTATTATCCCAAGAAAAAGTACAGCTTTACCCTACGTCAATTGGCAGGTCATACCGCAGGTGTTCGCAGTTATAGGGGAAAGGAATACGCACTGAACAAACCATATTCCATTAAAGATAGCATTGAAGTATTCCAAGGTGACCCCTTGGTTTTTGAACCAGGAAAGGGTTATTTGTACAACAGTTTCGATTTTGTCCTGCTCTCTTTGGGGATGCAGGAAGCTGCTGGGATACCTTTTGAAAATTATGTGAAAGAAAAGGTGCTAAAACCCTTGGGCATGAAAAACACCTTTGTTCCACCCATGGATAACAATTCGAATGGAGTTAAAAATCTAGCCCAATGCTACACAAAAATCACCACGGGATTCAAAAAGGCTATCCCAGTAAACAATTTTTATAAGGTGGCAGGAGGCGGCTTTTTGTCATCTAGTGAAAATATTGCGAGAATGGGTCAAGCCATTTTGCAAGGCAAGCTGCTCAAAAAGGAAACTTATAATTTGCTGTTGACCTCACAGACGGTAAATGGAAAACCTACATATTATGGATTGGGTTTTCAAGTGAGTGAAGATGCCAAAGGGAGAAAATTTATGGGTCACGTGGGCAACAGCGTTGGCGCATATACCAACTTTTTTATATATCCAAAGGAACAGTTGGTGGTTGTGGTCTTAATCAATTCGACGGACCCAAAGGTGCAAGAGGAATTGGATAGGGCCATTGATGCCTTATTGGATTTGCCAAGCTCATAAAATTTGTGGAAATTTATTCACACAGATGGCTTTGAGATTTTTTCAATTAACGATACCGCTATTTTTATTGTTTTTCATGGCAAGCTTACATGCCGGGGAAAGGAGTTTTTCGTTCGAAGACTTCTTGGCACAAGAAAATTATGTTGATGACGAACTTACCTCCCAAGAGTGGAAAAAGTTTAAGTATTTTGAGGATCAGTTAGAGTCATCCCCGTTGTCCAAAGAAGAGAAAGAAAGTAGATTGACGGGCTATGCCAAGGATTCTATTCAAATCTTGAAAGTGAAGCTTGTGGCAATCAAAGTTCTGAACGAACGGAATTTATTGCATCGCGACATTGTTGAGAACAAAAACTATTACCTGGAACTGCTAAAAAAGTTCAAAGAAAGTGATATCCCTCTGGCAGAATATTTGTTTTTGGAGGAGAAGATTGCCTATTTGGACCAAGGAGCTTTGAAAAGAAAATTAAACTGGAGCACTGGGTTGAACATCGGTCTTATTTTTCTGGTCCTTTTGTTGACAGTATTGGCTTTTCGTTTTTGGCGAGGACAACGCAAACCACACCTTGTTGAACTGAGTAAACAAGAAACCTTGGTCCGTAATCTTATTTTACAGGGAAAAAGCAACAAGGAAATAGCCAACGAACTTTTTATTAGTTTGAGCACTGTCAAGAGCCACATCACCAATATCTATGCAAAGCTTCAGGTGTCAGGCAGGCGGGAGCTATTGCAAAACGGGACCGGTACTAGCACTTAATTCAGACCTGTTGATTTCTATTTTTGATTTCCCATGGTAATTTCTTTGTAGGAGAAATTGGTGTGATATGGAGTACAAAAAATGGGATGTTTTATTGGGCTGGACAGTGTTTTTAAATGCATTGGTCACCTACACGTTGACCATAGAGCCCACAGTCAGTTTTTGGGATACCGGAGAATATATTGCTACTTCTGCCAAGTTGGAGGTGGCACACCCACCAGGAGCTCCTCTTTTTCAAATGATAGGGGCCTTTTTTGCAATTTTTGCCAGAGAAGCTGGGCAAGTTGCCGTTATGATGAATTATGTATCCTGCATATCAAGTGCGTTTACCATTCTTTTTCTTTTTTGGACCATTACCAATCTAACACAAAAGTTGGCCTTACAAAAGGGAAAAATCACAGCTGATAAGGCCATCATTGTTTTGGGCAGTGGATTGGTGGGTGCATTATCCTTCACCTATTCCGACAGTTTTTGGTTCAATGCCACGGAAACTGAGGTGTACGCCATGGCGAGTTTCATCATGGCACTTTTAATGTGGTTGGGTCTTAAATGGATGGATAATTTGAAAAAACCCAGGGCAAACAAATGGTTGCTATTGATTTGTTTTATAATTGGACTCACATTTGGTATACAGTTCATGGGTTTTTTGACGATTCCGTCATTGGTGTTGCTATTTTATTTCAAAAATTTCAAAAAAATCACGACCAAAAATTTTGTTTTGGCCAATGTAATTGCAATAGCAATTTTGTTTTTTGTATTTAAATTTTCACTGACCTATACACTAAGACTGTTTGCTTGGGGAGAAATCTTCTTTGTAAACCAATTTGGACTGCCCTTCAATTCGGGCTCGCTGATTATTGCGTTGGGCTTTTTGGCGACATTTTATTTTGGCTTACGATTCACAAGAAAAAAAAACCTTGTCTTTGCCAACACGTTGACACTCTGTATGCTTTTTTTGTTCTTGGGTTTTTCTTCTTGGTTGCTTTTGCCCATTCGTGCAAGCGTCCATGTTGGCATCAATGAAAACGACCCATCGGATGCAAGAAAATTACTGGCTTATTACAACCGGGAACAATATCCAAGTACCGATAGTCCTTTTTATGGCGTATACTATACGGATAGATTTGCTCCATCTGGGGGTGATGAAGATGACAATCCAAAATATGAAAGGGACGAAAAGCTGGGAAAATATATAATTGTTAATGATTATGAAGATGCGGTTCAAGGGCCTAATAAAAGACACATTGGCCTTTTTCCTAGAATGTGGAGCAGGGAACATGCGGAAAATTACATCAAGTTTTTTGGTCCATTAAAATTTCAAATACAACCACAATACCGATCTAATGCTGCGTTAACAGAGACCATGGAAGAATTCAAAAGAGGTTATGCAAATGCGGATATTGATGACGAGGGCTATGTTAAATTTTTAAATGATTTTAGCAAATATATCGATGTTCAGCCCCCTTCCATTTTGGACAACCTCAAATACATGTTCCAATATCAGTTCGGTTATATGTACGTTCGTTATTTTATGTGGAACTTTGTTGGCCGGCAGAACGATGTTCAGGGAAGGTATGATGGCAATGGACAATGGCTGAGTGGCATCAAAGCACTGGACAGTGTTCGATTGGGTAGCCAAGAAAGCCTTCCCAGCGATTTTCTTGGCAACAAGGCGCGTAACACCTATTTTTTCTTACCATTATTGTTGGGTATTATTGGGCTTATGTTCCAAGCTTCATCCAATCCAAAACAATTCTGGGTACTTTTTGTATTCTTTATATTTACTGGGCTGGCGATTCAGTTTTATACCAATCCACCTATATTTCAACCCCGTGAGCGTGATTATTCTTTAGTAGGTTCTTTTTACGCATTTACTGTTTGGATCGGTATTGGGACCTATTGTTTATTCGATGTATTTCAAAAATATATTAAAGCAAAAGCAGGTGCTTTAACAGCAGTGGCACTAAGTCTATGTGCGGTGCCTTTGGTAATGGTTTCCCAAAACTGGGATGACCATGACCGGTCGAATAGATACACGGCCAGAGCTTCTGCAAAGGCATATCTCGATTCTACACAACGCGATGCTGGGGCCATATTGTTCACGATAGGAGATAACGATAATTTTCCATTGTGGTACCTTCAGGAAATCGAAGGATATCGAACGGATGTAAGGGTCATTGTCACCAGTTATTTCGCAACCGATTGGTACATTGACCAGATGAAACGAAAAGCCTATAAAAGCGATCCCATTCCTTCACAGCTTACCCATGACAAATATAATTATGGCAGCCGAGATGTCATTTATTATCAAGGAATTACGGACAATCGTTGGGACATTAAAGACTTTATGGATTGGATTTCGAGCGATCATCCACAGACCAAGTTTGGCCACTTATTAAAAATGCGGGGAGCAGATCTTATGGAGTATCCCAAAAGTACCCAAAATATGGTCTATTATCCTACGAATAAGATTCGCATCCTTGTAAACAAGAAAAATGTATTGGAAAGTAGTTTGGTAAAGCAAAAGGATTCCGCATTGATTGTCGATTATATCGATATTGACTTACCCGATTATCTGACCAAGAATAGAATGATGATGCTCGATATTATTGCCAATAACGATTGGGAACGACCCATTTACTTTTCTGGGGGAAGTTTTGATGATGCTGAATATATTTGGATGAAGGACTATTTGCAGTCAGATGGACTGGCTTATAAGTTGGTTCCCATAAAGACAGCTTACGATGGTGGCTTTAAAATGGGAAGAGTGGATACGGAGCTATCTTATGATATCGTGAAGAAATGGGACTGGGGAAATTCAGGCAATCTGGATATTTATCATGACCCACAGACCAGAAAACAATTTGGAGTGACCTTTAGATTGAGTTTGGCTAAATTGGTGGAAGGGCTCATTGAAGAGAAAAAAATGCATAAGGCCCTGGAAATTATTGAAATTGCCATGCAAAATATACCATTTGAACGGTATGGTTATTATATGTTTGTGGAACCTTTTTTGGAGGGATATTATAAGGTTGGAGAATATAAAAAAGCACAGAAACTATTCGAAAAATTAAAAAAAGTCTACCAAGAACATCTGGACTATTTGGCCGCAATGGACTTGCAAGAACAATATTTGAAGATGGAAGACATATTTTCCAACCTGCAGGGCTACCAACGAAGTTTGGAAATCTTTCAAGAACAGGATAATGCCGAATTGGCAGAAAAAGAAGAAAACATATTCAATTCCTATTTCTTAAAATTTCAATATCTGCTCCAAGAATATACTCCGAATATGCTACAAATTTCAGAATGGGAGAAAAGGAGTTTTCAAAACAAGAATATAGATGAAAATACTACTCAATCAATGAGCGACTTTATTCTGTTCTAAAAATTCATTGGCAAATTGGTTGCATTGCGCCAGTGTTTCTTTCACGTCATCCAACGTTGTCCTCGGATTAATCAAGCACATGCGCAATACCACTTGACCGTGAAGCAGGGTTGTAACCAAAAGTGCTTTTCTGGATGATACCACGCTTTCTGAGATATATTGATTGATGGCATCCAATTCGTTTTCGCTGTATTTGTCCTTAATAGGATGATACCTAAAGTTGATGACCGCTAGCGTAGCAGGAAAGACCACTTCCCAGTTCTTACTGGTCCGCAAAATGGATTCCACTTCTTCTGCAAGCTCAATGTTATACGTTATGGCATCCCTAAACTCTTTTAAACCAAAAGTTTTCAAAGACATATAAAACTTCAACGCCCTGAACCTTCGGGTCAACTGTATACCATGGTCATAAAAATTGATTTCGGAAGGGTTCCCTTCAATATCCCTGAGATATTCCGGTTTTTCAGTGAAAGTATGACTGAGGTGTTTGTGGTTGCGTACCAAAAGACAGCCCATCTCATACGGCTGAAAAAACCATTTATGCGGATCTACGGTCAACGAATCGGCCTTTGTCATACCTTTCATCAACGGTCTTCCTTTTTCAGACAGATATGCAACGGCACCATAGGCACCGTCAATATGAAACCAAATATTTTCTTGTTTGCAAATAGCGGCCAATTCGTTTAATGGGTCAACTGTACCGGTGTTTGTAGTGCCCGATGTGGCTATCAGACAAAAGGGATGGAGCCCATCCAATCGGTCCTTGGCAATGCAGTTTTTTAGTTTATTAACAGCAAACTTGAGTTCGATATCCGTAGGAATGATTCGGATCTGTTCTTTTTTGAATCCCAAAACCCGGATGGCCTTTATGTTGGAAGAATGGGCTTGATCCGAAAGATAGATTACAGCCTTGGAAAAATCATCCCCACACTTTATTCTTCGAGCTGTTGCCAAAGCGGTCAAATTGGCCATGGAACCCCCACTTGTAAAAATGCCACCCCCTTTTTTCTTGGGAAATCCAAATAATTTCAACAGCCATTGGATGGTGATGATTTCCAGCTCTGCAGCAGCCGGAGAAGCTACCCATCCCCCTGAAAAAATGTTGTAGCCTGTAGCCAAAGCATCTGCCATTACGCTTACATAGTTGCTGGGACCCGGCACAAAGGAGTAGGCTTTTGGATGGGACAAATTAGTACTGTTGGTCATTACCTTTTCCAGAACAAAATCCAAGACTTGATTGGGCTCCATGCCTTTTTCTGGAGCTTCTTCCAGAAAAAGCGAGTCCATTTCTTCTCTAGAACCTATAGCGACGGGTAGCTTTTGGTGTTGGGTGGTCAAGTGGTCCACTATGGCATCCACAACACGGTAACCATAGGTTTTCATGGTGTTTTTTGATAATTCCAGCCTGGCGCGGTTCTTCTTCATAAAATGGGTTTGAATCTGAACCTCAAAAATACCACAAATCGGATAGTTGAAATGTACAATCAGCTTACTAAGAGGTCAATTCAGTAAAAAGACTTTCCAAATTCTTGTTTTTGCGGTTTAGCTGTAACGTTTTTAGTTTGTTGTCATGCGCAAAATCAAAAACAGCAGGACGCATATCCTTATCCGTTCTGAAGCTAATCTCATAAACAAAACCACCAACATTCTTTACTTGGGCAACATGTGACATCTGCTTTAACAACATTTCTTCGACACGATAATCAAACTCTACTACGATTATTTGTTCCTTAGTTTCACGAAGCTCATCCAGTTTCTTGTCGGCCACCAATTTTCCTTTGTTGATGATGATGACCCGATCACAGATTTCCTCCACTTCCTTCATGATGTGTGTGGAAAGCAAGATGGTTTTATGTTTCCCAATTTCTCGAATCAATTTCCGGATTTCCATCAACTGATTGGGATCGAGACCTGTGGTGGGTTCATCCAATATGAGTACCTCTGGGTCGTGCAATAGCGCTGCCGCCAATCCCACACGCTGTCGATATCCTTTGGACAACTGCCCAATTTTTTTGTAGGACTCTGGAGTGAGTCCGGTTTGTTCAATGATATCATTGATCATGGTTTTTGATATCCCGTGCACTTCAGCATGGAAAGCCAAATATTCCCTTACATACATATCCAAATAAAGTGGGTTATGCTCCGGAAGATAACCAAGACTTTTTTGTACATCCCGTTCAGCAGTAAGCACATCAAACCCATTGACCTCGGCGGTTCCGGTGTCGGCTTTATAGTAGGTGGTCAAAATACGCATCATAGTGGATTTACCAGCTCCGTTTGGCCCCAAAAAGCCAACAATCTCTCCTTTTTTTATCGAAAAGGAAACATCATTCAGTGCTTTCTGTTGACCGAACGTTTTAGTGATGTTTTGGACCTTGATTGACATACGGCGAAGTTTGATTTCAAAAATACACTTTTGATATATATGAGGACCCTATCAGATGGATTGAACTGGAAGTGAACTACTTTTGGTATGGTCTGGGCAATTGAAATTCACAAAAAACAGGCGTTTATTCAAAATAATTTGCAACAAATTTGGGTTTTTTGAGTAAAATTCAAAAAAAGAGAGTCAAGACAAGGGTTTTTCATTTGAATGGCTATCTTAGCCCAAGATTAGTGTAACAATGACAAGAACGTATTTCTGGAACGGGTTCTACTTTTACTTCTTTTTTAAGAGAGATGAGGGACTGTTCTGAATACGATTAAAGTATATCACAATATAAAGTCCCGGTAAAAACGGGGCTTTTTTTTTGAATGAAATCCAAATTTGCCTATGTGAATTTGATGATTGAATTCATCCGAAACTTGTTTCGGGATATAATGAATTATTATAATGTCTTTAAAAGTAGCCATACAAGGAATCAAAGGGTCTAACCACCATCAGGTGGCGAAGGAATTTTTCGGAGAGGAAATCCAATTATTGGAGTGTCTTTCCTTCGATGCTGTGATTGACCATTTGTTGGATGGGAGTGCCGATAAGGGAATCATGGCACTAGAAAACTCCATCGTCGGATCTATCATACCCAACTACAACTTGGTATACCACAACTGTATTCACATTATTGGTGAGCACTATTTAAACATACACCACAATCTAATGGTATTGAAAGGAACTTCCATTGAAAAAATAAAAGAAGTTCATTCACATCCTATGGCCCTATTGCAGTGTAAAGAGTTTTTAAAGTCCTATCCGCATATAAAATTGGTAGAAAGTGTGGATACTGCCGAGACCGCAAAGCGCATCAAAGAGGGTAGGTTGACCAATATTGCTGCCATTGCTCCAAAAATGGCTGCAGATCTCTATGATTTGGATATTATTGCTCCTGAAATACAGACCATTAAGAACAACGCCACTCGTTTTATCATTCTAAAAAAACAAAACAAGGTGCTGCCCAAGGAGGAAATAAACAAAGCATCCTTGCGGTTTATAACCGATCACAAAAGAGGGAGCTTGGCAACGGTATTGAATGTGATGAGCGACTGTAATATGAACCTTACGAAAATACAATCCCTCCCGGTAATAGAGACTCCTTGGAAATATGCCTTTTTTGTGGATGTAACATTTGATGAATACGAACATTTTTCCAAGGCCAAATCGTTGTTGAAGATAATGTCTGAAGATTTTAGGGTATTGGGAGAATACAAAAATGCTTTGTTGCTATGACTACCGCAGATAGATTAGATAGTGTGCAAGAATACTACTTCTCCAAGAAGTTGAGGGAAGTAAGGGGACTCATGGAACAAGGCCGTCCCATAATCAACATGGGGATAGGTAGTCCCGATTTGGCACCATCTCCTGATGTTTTAAAAACGCTGACAACAGCTATTGCTGATTCGGGAGCCCACCAATACCAGAGCTATCAGGGTCTTCCAGAACTTAGAAAGGCCATTGCAGACTTTTATCAAAGAAAATTTGACGTTTCGGTTGATGCTGCACAAGAGATTTTGCCCCTTATGGGCTCCAAAGAAGGCATAATGCATATCAGCATGGCTTTTTTGAATGAGGGCGACCAAGTGCTTTTGCCCAATCCTGGATACCCTACCTATGGGGCTGTGACCAAACTTGTGGGAGGAGAACCTATTTATTACGACCTTAAAGCTGAAAACGGTTGGTTTCCAGATTTGGAACAGCTCTCCAAAATGGATTTGTCAAAAGTAAAACTGATGTGGGCAAGCTACCCCCATATGCCCACTGGGGCAACAGCTACAAAATCACAGCTGAAAGCATTGGTAGATTTTGTAAAAAAACATGATATTCTTTTGGTCAATGATAACCCATACAGCTTCGTACTTTCCAAAAACCCTACGAGCATCTTATCCATTGACGGGGCCAAAGATTGCACCATGGAACTAAATAGTTTGAGCAAGACATTTAACATGGCAGGTTGGCGTGTAGGTATGGTTTTGGGTAATGCTGACCATATTACGGCCATACTAAAGGTAAAAAGTAATATGGATTCCGGTATGTTCTACGGCATTCAGAAAGGTGCTGTGGTTGCTTTGCAAAGTGGCACTGAGTGGTTTGACACATTGGATCAAGTTTACAATAAGAGAAGAGAACTTATGTTCCAATTAGTCGAAAAGTTAGATTGCGAATACGATAAAGATGCAGTTGGAATGTTCGTATGGAGCAAGTTACCTAAGAACTCACCTCCTTCCGAAGCGTTCATTGATGAGATACTGTATGAGAAGGACATCTTCATTGCACCGGGAACCATATTTGGCAGCAATGGAGAAGGATACATCCGATTTTCGCTTTGCGTAAAGGAAGAAAAAATTAAAGAAGCTCTGGAAAGATTTTAGGTATGAACGTAGTCGTTGTCGGAATAGGATTGATAGGTGGGTCTTTTGCCAAAGATGTAAAGGCACTATATCCAAACGTTCATATAATTGGGATTGACAATAGTGACAATCATCTGGAGGAAGCTTTGGAGCTGCAAATCATAGACGAAAAGGGGAGTTACGACGCCTTGTCACAGGCCGATGTAATCTTCGTGAGTATTCCGGTCAACGCTATGGTCAGGGAATTGCCAAAGATCTTGGATGCCGTAGGAGAGGAAACCGTTGTGATCGATGCAGGTTCTACCAAAGAGTTGATATGCCAGTCGGTGGCGGAACACCCAAAGAGAAGAAATTTTATGGCATGCCACCCCATTGCGGGGACTGAATTTTCAGGACCATCAGCGGCTATGGAAGGCTTGTATGAGGGAAAGACCAACATCATCTGTGAGGTGGAAAAGACGGCTTTTAAATTGCAGGAACGCGCTTTAGCTATTTTTCAGGATATGAAAATGCGCATTCGGTACATGAATCCAGTGGCCCACGATAAACACATTGCATATGTAAGCCATTTATCTCATATCAGCTCGTTTATGCTGGGAAAAACGGTTATCGAAAAGGAGAAAAACGAACGGGACATTTTCGATATGGCGGGGAGTGGTTTTGAAAGTACGGTCAGGTTGGCGAAAAGCTCACCGGAAATGTGGACACCCATTTTTGAGCAGAATCGTGAAAATGTGGTCGAAACTTTGGAGGAATACATCCAAAATCTGGAAACTTTCAAACAATTATTGAAGGATAAGGATTTTGATAACGTCTATCGCGAAATGAGTGACACGAATAGAATAAAACAAATATTAAAAGGAATTCCACTTACAAAAAAATAGAACATAGTATGGAAAACAATAAGCAAATGCGAAAATGGTTGGATGATATGAACCTGCCACATCCGTTGGTAATAGCCGGACCGTGTAGTGCTGAAACCGAGGAGCAGGTTTTGAAGGTGGCCCATGATCTGAAGGACACTGATGTGAACTATTATCGAGCAGGAATCTGGAAACCCAGAACACGTCCAGGTAATTTTGAGGGAGTTGGGGCCATTGGATTGAAATGGCTTCAAAAGGTAAAGGAGGAAACCGGATTGAAAACAGCTACTGAAGTAGCCAATAGAACCCATGTAGATCTGGCTCTGGAACACGATGTTGACTTATTATGGATAGGCGCAAGATCCACAGTTAGCCCTTTTATTGTGCAAGAAATTGCAGATGCGCTGAAAGGAACGGATAAAGTCGTTTTGGTCAAAAATCCCGTAAATCCAGATTTGTCCCTTTGGCTTGGAGCCGTTGAAAGACTAAACTCTGCCAATATTGAAAAATTAGGGGTCATTCATCGAGGTTTTTCCACGTACGAAAAAACAAAGTATCGCAACATTCCAGAATGGCAGTTGGTCATCGAGTTGCAGACACGTTACCCAGATTTGCCCATTATCAACGATCCAAGCCATATTACAGGAAAACGGAATATGATTTTTGATGTATCCCAGACCGCATTGGATTTAAATTTTGATGGGTTGATGATTGAGACCCACTGCGATCCAGACAATGCCTGGAGTGATGCCGCACAACAAGTAACCCCGGATAGATTGGTTCAGATTATGAAAAACCTTCGAATTAGAAAAGAAACCGACGAACAAGCCGAGTACAATAGTAAGTTGAGCAATCTAAGGGCACAGATAGATGTAATCGACAATCAGTTGATTGAGATTATGGGAAAGCGGATGAAAGTCTCGGACGAAATCGGAGCCCTCAAAAAGAAACGAAACGTGGCGGTGCTGCAAAGTAACAGATGGAATGCCATTTTAGGCAATATGATCTTGGAAGGAGAACAACGAGGACTGAGTGAAGAATTTGTCTTGAAAATGTTCAAGGCAATACACCAAGAATCTATAAACCATCAAGAAAAAATCATCAATACGTAATAAAATCAAATTTGATCACAGAGCCATTCAGACAGCTAAAATTGGTTTTGAATGGCTTTTTTTGCGTTCTACTGTAACAATTTTTTATAAAGTACATCTTTATGAAAATTAAACACTACTGAAATGAAAAAACTATATCTATTTTGTTTACTGTGGGCGCCATTTTCTGTTTTTTCCCAAAGGACAATCGATACGGAAGTTGGTGAATTTGATGCCATCAAGGTTTTTGACCTCATAGAAGTCAATCTGATACAATCTGATGAGAATAGGATTATGATAAAAGGTTGGAACGTGGACAATATTAAGTGGACGAACAAGGGAGGTGTACTGAAATTGCGAATGCAGTTTGACAAAAAATTTCAAGGCGAGGACACCATGATTGAGGTCTATTATACCAATTTGGATGTTATTGATGGCAATGAGGGAGCCCAAATAACATGTAACGAATTGGTTAAAAAGAGCAAAATTGAACTCCGCGCACAAGAGGGGGCAAGGATACATATTGGCATGGATGTGGATTATGTGGATGTAAGAGCTGTTACAGGCGGTATTGTACAAGCCTCGGGATTGGCTAAAAACCAAACCATTGTGTTGAATACTGGTGGTATTTTTGAGGGACGAAACCTGAAGACGATCAATACCGACATTAAAATTTCAGCCGGAGGAGAGGCGGATGTTTTCGCCTCTGAGCAAGTGGACATAAATGTTAGGGCAGGGGGAGATGTAACCGTATATGGTAAGCCTCGAAAAGTGCATAAAAAAACTTTTGTAGGAGGCAGGGTCTATATAAAGGACTAAACTAAAAGAAACAGCAACAAAAAAAGCCCTTTGTGATCACAAAGGGCTTTTTTTTAAAACAGGTTTTTTATTTCCTGAAAATATATCGCGTGATAAAGATCCCCTGTCCATCGCCTTTACCTCCTTCGCTTTCAACGCCGCTGACCACAAAGGCCAGTTCCCATCCGTTGGCAATCATATCATTGATCATGGAAGTGATCAAAGCGTCGTTGGCAGCAATATTCTGGAAACGGATACCTCCCAAATTGTAGAAGTTGAGCAATTTGGTCTCCTCAAAGTTCTTCACTCTGATTTCTCCCCTCTTGGATTTGTTACGAGTATTGTCCTCTTCGGTCTGTACGCTGGTGTACTCCCGATAGTCTTTATCTTCAAGTGCATGGACGATTCGGGACCTTCCCAAACCATTGGGCACTATGGATTCCACACTAGTAATTACCTTGTACTCTTGCGCATTGGCGCTGAACGTTGCAGCTAGGGCTATCACTGCTAGGAATAAGATTTTTTTCATAATTTAATTATAATTGATTATTAACTCTGTTAACAAAGATATACGTACAACAAGTAAGATTATTGTTTCTTTGTAGTGAAAATATGAACAAATAGTGCGGGGAACTGTTTATAAATCCACAGGAAGCTGGTATACCATAAAATCTGAGGACGGTAAATTTTACAATTGCCGAATAAAAGGAAAATTTCGGATCCAGGATATTAAAAGCACCAACCCCGTAGCGGTAGGCGACCAGGTGGAATTTCAATTGGAACAGACCGGAGATGAATCAATCGGTGTAATTGCGGAAATTAAAGATAGGAAGAATTACATCATTCGAAAATCTGTCAAACTCTCCAAACAAACGCATATCATAGCTGCTAATTTAGATCAGGTTTTTCTGTTGGTCACCTTGAACAACCCAACCACCTACACCATATTTATTGACCGTTTTTTGGCAACCGCAGAGGCTTATGATATTCCAGTAGTGATTTTATTCAACAAAATAGATGCCTACGACCCCGATGAAATGGTTGAGGTGGACCATCTGTTTCAACTATACAGTGAAATCGGGTATCATTGTCTCAAGATAAGTGCCAAAACCAAGCATAATGTGAATCAGGTAAAAGAGCTGATGAAAGATAAGATAAGTATGTTCACCGGTCATTCTGGTGTAGGTAAGTCTACCTTAATTAATGCTGTAGAACCGAATATGGAGCTTCGAACCGCCGAAATATCAGAACAGCATCAGCAGGGACAACATACGACCACCTTTGCCGAAATGTACGATCTCTCTTTTGGAGCAAGAATCATCGATACCCCTGGCATCAAGGGTTTTGGCATTGTGGATATGGAACCAGAGGAAATAGGGGATTATTTTCCTGAGTTTTTCAAGCTTAAATCCGAATGTAAATTCAACAACTGCCTGCATTTGGACGAGCCCAAGTGTGCCGTGAAACAAGCCTTGGAAGATGGTGAGCTAGCTTGGAGTCGTTATCGCAGCTATATCCAAATGGTAACTGGTGAGGAAGATGACAACTTTAGGGATAGATCATGAGGGCAGTGGTGCAAAGAGTCTCAAAAGCAAGCGTTGTAGTAGATGGAAAATCGATATCGTCCATTGGGCAGGGACTATTGGTATTATTGGGAATTGAGGATGCCGATGTAAAGGAGGATATTGAATGGCTGTCCAAAAAACTGGTGAACCTGCGTATATTTAACGATGACCAAGGCGTGATGAACCTTTCCATTTTGGATGTTGGCGGGGACATTATCGTAGTAAGCCAATTTACCTTACATGCCTTGACCAAAAAAGGGAACAGACCCTCATACATAAAAGCATCCAAACCGGAAACTGCCATATCCATCTATGAAGAATTTGTTGGCGAGCTGGAAAAAAATCTTGGCAGAAAAGTGGGAACAGGAATCTTTGGCGCCGACATGAAAGTGGAATTGTTGAATGATGGGCCCGTAACTATTTTTATGGATACAAAAAACCGAGAATAAATGTTGTTTGCCTAAATAGTTTTTCTTTTTTGTAAGAATTTGGTCATATTAGTACCGAAAAAACCAACCAATACCATTTAATGCGATTTCCAAACCTACTATTTTTCTTACTCAGTTTACAACTATCTTTTTCACAAAACTACAGTTATCAGACAATACCGGCGGAACTATTAAAAAATGCAGATGCAGTTGCTAGAATCGATGAGATGAACATTCAAATCGATGCTATTGACAAAATGACCTATGCGGTAAAGTCTGTTATCACCGTTTTGAACAACTCAGGTAATCGCTTTGCTAGAACAAGAGCATTTTATGATAAGGAAAAGAAGATAAAGAGATTAGAGGTTGTGGCATATGATGCCTTTGGAAACGAATTGGAGCGTATCAAAAAAAAGGATTTTAACGATATCGCTGCTGTTGACGGCTTTTCACTCTATTTGGATGATAGATTACTTTATTACAGATATGTGCCGGTACAGTATCCTTATACCTTGGAGTTTACCTATGAAGTGCAAACCTCTGACACCGGAGCTATTCCGCCTTGGTATTTTTTGTCCGGCTACGGCATAAGTGTGGAAGATAGTCAGTTTTCCATAACTTATCCATCGTTGGAGCTTAAGCCTATTGTGTTGGAAAAAAACCTCTCCAATATTTCAGTTCAAAAAAAGGAAGAAGAAAGTAAAATAGTTTACACGGCCAAAAGTTTACCTGCTCTTGAGGAGGAGAGCTTAAGTCCCCCCTTCCAATCAATATCACCAAGACTTGCTTCTAGATTACGAAAATTTAACTATAAAGGATTTGAAGCGGAAGTGAATACTTGGAAAGATATGGGGAGTTGGATAGACGATAAGCTTTTGACAGGTAGAACTGAACTGGACCAAGAAACAGTTACTATGGCTAAAACTCTAGTGGAGGGTGTCGACGATGACCTTGAAAAAGCCAAAATAATATACAAATATGTGCAAGATAATACAAGATACATTAGTGTACAGATTGGAATTGGTGGCCTTCAACCTATTGCGGCGATTGAAGTTGATAGAGTGAAATACGGAGATTGTAAAGGGCTTTCCAATTATACTATGGCATTATTAAAGGCAGTTGGTGTTGAATCATATTATGCAGTGGTCCAAGCTGGAAACAATAAAATTGATTTTGAAGAAGATTTTGCTGATTTGTCACAAGGAAACCACGCTATTGTTGCTATCCCCTACAACGACGAATATCATTGGATTGACTGTACTTCCCAAGTTCACCCTTTTGGATTTATAGGGGATTTCACGGACGACAGAAAAGTATTGCTAGTTAAGCCTGACGGTGGTGAAATTGTTACAACAACCGCATATCTTGACGAAGAGAATCGTCAAAAAACGAAATCATCGCTTACCGTTATGGAAGATTTTTCCATAGATGGTGAGGTCACAATAGAAACAAGAGGAGTTCAATATGATAATCGGTTCAATTTGGCAAGCGATTCCCATGACAATATTGTAAAGTATTACCGAAATTTTTGGGACAATATTAATGGACTTGAAATAAAAGAATACAGCTTTAACAATGATAAGGAAGATGTTGTTTTTACTGAAAATGTGAAAGTATCAGCCATTGATTATATTTCTAAAAATGGGAATACTCTTTTGTTGACTCTCAATGCATTTAACAGTAATAACTATGTTCCTCCAAGGTATAGAAACAGAAAGTTGCCTTTCAGGATTCAGAGAGGGTATTTAGATGAGGATGAGTGCGTTATTAAGATACCAGACAGCTTTCAGGTTAGCGATTTGCCAGACAAAATTTTAAAAGAAACAAAGTTTGGAATCTACGAGGTAGAAGTGAACAGAAAAGATGCCAATCGAATAGTTTACAAAAGAAAACTTCTTATTAGGCAAGGAAATTACAATAAAGAAGATTATGGCGACTACAGGACCTTTAGAAGGACTATTGCAAAATATGACAATCAAAAAATTATATTATTAAACCAATAGAAAATGACTAAGAATATTACAATCATTGTGATTGCTATGTTTACAATGTTTCCGCTACAAGCCCAAAATTTCAAATTTGGCAAGATCACCAAGGAAGAACTCAAAGAACAATTCTATACAAAAGATTCATCAGCTCCAGCGGCTTACTTGCTCAAAAAAAGAAACTCATACTATAGATATGCAAAAGGAAGTGGGCTCCAACTAATCACTGAAATTCATAAAAGGATAAAAATCTACAATACTGAGGGGTTTGATTATGCATCTGAGACTATCAATTTATATGAAAATAGCGGAGGTTCAGATGAAAGTGCAACTAAAATTAAAGGTTACGCATATACTTTGGAAGGTGATGAAATAGTGAAAACCAAATTAGAGAAAGAGGATATTTTTAAATCCAAGTACTCAAAAAACAGAAATCAGATAAAATTCACGATGCCCAACGTTAAGGCTGGTTCGGTGGTAGAATATGAATACAGCATCATTTCTCCATTTGTTCAGAGTATAGATGAATTCGTATTTCAACATTCCATTCCAATCAAGAGACTTGAAGCAAAAATGAAAATTTTGGAATACTTCAAGTTTAATCAAAGACAAAAGGGCTTTTTAGCCTTGAATCCCGAAACAAAAAAATATATGGACACCAGTCTGGGGTTAATGGTTTCAGAAATGCTATATAATCTTAATGACATTCCAGCATTAAAAGAAGAGAAATTTGTTTCCAACATTAAAAATTTTCGGGCTGGCGTTAAGTTTGAAATCGTTTCTTTGGAAATTCCAGGAAGCACTCATAAGGTATACTCCAAAACTTGGGATGATGTTGTAAAGACAATTTATCAGAGCAGTTCATTTGGTGATGCTATAACTAGAAATGGATATTTCAAGGATGAATTGGACTTAGAAATCGAAGGACTAATAAATCCAGAAGAAAAAATTGAGAAAATACTTGAATTTGTAAAGAAAAAGGTGAAATGGAACTCTTACCGGGGTTTTGGAACCTATGAGGGAACAAAAAAAGCCTTTAAAGAAGGAACAGGAAACTCAGCTGACATTAATCTTATGCTGGTTTCCATGTTAAAATATGCTAAAGTAACTGCACATCCTGTTTTGGTAAGTACAAGAGATCACGGGGTTCCAATGTTTCCTACTTTAGAAGGCTATAATTATGTTTTAGCCGCCGCCAAAGTAGGCAATGAGTATTGTCTTCTAGATGCTACCAATACTTTCAGTACTATAGACGTCTTGCCAACAAGAGCTTTGAATTGGTATGGACGTATGGTTTCCGAAGGTGGAAATTCAGAAATTGTTGATTTGATGCCAAAGAAAAAATCTACTGATATTGTTATGATGAGTGTGGATTTGAACGAGGATGGATCGATAATAGCAAAGTATAGACAACAATACAATAAAAACAATGCTTATTTGTTTAGAAATATTTTTAATAAGGGAAGTCAGGAATCTTTTTTAGAAGAGCTAGAGAAAGAACAAGGACAGATAGAAATCTCTGAATACCAGCTCAAAAACAATTATGATTTGGACAAACCGATTGTTCAAAGTTTTCAGTTTTTCAAAGAAGACGCCTTTGAATCAATAGGGGGAAAATTATATTTCTCCCCAATGTTTCATTTATGTAGCACTGAAAGCCCATTTAAATCTGATAAAAGAGAGTTTCCGGTGGATTACGGTTATCCGTGGGAGGACAAATATTTAATTACCATAAATCTTCCCGATGGATATAAGGTCGAATCATTGCCAGAACCAGTGGCGATGGCACTTCCTGAAAACTTGGGGACCTTTAGGTATAACATTTCTTCCAACCCAAAGACTATTAATTTAAGAGCTTCTATAAGTATGAATTCGGCGGTCATTCCCTCTCATCATTATATATCTCTTAAAGAATTTTACAGGCAAATTGTTGAGAAAGAAACAGAAAAAGTAGTTTTGTCCAAAATCTAGGCAAAATGAACATAGAAAACGCTCAAAAAGCCGTTGATGAATGGATCAACAACCATGGGGTCCGCTATTTTAACGAATTGACCAATATGGCCCAGCTAACCGAAGAAGTGGGCGAAGTGGCACGAATCATTGCCCGTCGGTATGGGGAACAAAGTGAAAAGGAATCCGATAAAAACAAAGATTTGGGCGAGGAACTGGCCGATGTGCTGTTCGTAGTACTCTGTTTGGCCAATCAAACAGGTGTGGATCTTCAAACAGCGTTTGACAAAAAATTGGAGCTTAAGGCAAAACGGGACCACGACCGGCATCAAAATAACAAAAAGCTCAAATAAAGTTAGGTCCTAGAAGTGACTTTCAGCACGTTTTTTCTAGTTTTGAAGTTCAATTAAACGAATTCATTCTTGAAAATCAAGCTTTCCGCACCTACCGAAAAATCATTAAAAAAAACAATACAGATCACAGGCTCAAAAAGTGAGACCAATCGCTTGTTATTGATTCAAGCTCTTTTTCCCAACATTCAAATTGAGAATCCGTCCAATTCAGACGACGCCCGAGTGATGCAAAAGGGCCTTCAAACCGGTTCTGGGGTGGTCGATATTCACCATGCTGGTACGGCCATGCGATTTTTGACTGCTTATTTTGCTTCTCAAGAAGGTAAAAATGTGACATTGACCGGCTCGCATCGAATGCAGGAAAGGCCAATCGCTGTTTTGGTAGAGGCATTGAGAACATTAGGGGCGGATATAGCATATGAAAAAAATGAAGGCTATCCCCCCTTAAAAATCTCAGGAAAAAAACTGATCAAAAGCAAGGTGTCCCTGCCTGCGAATATTAGCAGTCAATACATTTCTGCATTGTTGTTGGTTGCACCCAGTCTAGAACGTGGCCTAGAATTGGAACTTATCGGAAAAATAACATCCGTTCCTTACCTAAAGATGACTTTGGCCCTGCTAAATCAGATTGGTGTGGAGACTAGGTTTGAAGAAAATCAGATAAAGGTGAACCCAATCCAAAAAGTTAAGGAAACTACTTTGGTTGTGGAATCGGATTGGAGTTCTGCCAGCTATTTTTACAGTATTGCAGCGCTTTGTGAAGTTGGGACTCAAATTCAATTGTCGTCTTACAAGAAAGACTCGCTGCAGGGAGACAGTGTTTTAAAAGAAATCTATGAAGACTTTGGAGTGGAGACTATATTCTCCGGGACCAGCATGACGCTTAAAAAAACAAAAGACAGTCCATTGTCTGAGGTCAACTATAATCTTTCCAATGCACCGGATATAGCCCAAACTCTCGCTATTACCTGTTTAGGCTTGGGTATGGGCTGCCATCTCACGGGATTACATACCCTTCCCATAAAAGAAACCGATCGCTTGGCAGCATTGCAAACTGAGCTGAGCAAACTGGGAGCAAACGTCTCCATTGATGATGAAAGTTTGACGCTGGAACCTGCTTCCAAACCTAAGCCCAATGTGTCGATAGATACCTATAATGATCACAGGATGGCCATGGCCTTTGCTCCATTGGCCATCAAAGTAAATCTGCTCATCAATGAAGCCGAGGTAGTATCCAAGTCGTATCCCGATTTTTGGAAGGATCTTAAAACCCTTGGTTTTGAAATTAAGGAAGTCTAACAGACATTTAATCATCAAATTACTTGACATCCCCCTTGCCGAGGTTGTATATTTGCGGTCTTTGAAAAAAACCAAAATACGCCTTAATGAAATTATCGAACTTCAGTTTTGAATTACCTAAAGAATTGTTGGCCGAATACCCTTCGGAAAACCGGGATGAGTCCAAACTCATGGTAGTACACCGCGATACCGGAAAAATTGAACATAAAATGTTCAAGGACCTTATCGATTATTTCGATGAGGGCGATGTTCTTGTCTTGAACAATACAAAGGTATTTCCAGCAAGGCTATATGGGAATAAGGAAAAAACAGGAGCACGGATTGAAGTTTTTTTGTTACGTGAACTGAATCAAGAACAGCGTCTTTGGGATGTTTTGGTAGACCCGGCCCGAAAAATCAGGATAGGGAACAAACTCTACTTTGGGGAAGATGAAAATTTGGTGGCCGAGGTCATTGACAATACTACCTCAAGAGGGAGGACACTTCGATTTTTATATGACGGTTCTTATACCGATTTCAGAAGAAAACTTCGTGAGCTTGGGCAAACGCCGCTGCCCAAATATATCAAGCGTGAAGTAGAACCTGAAGATGAGGTAAGGTACCAGACCATTTACGCAAAATATGAAGGTGCCGTTGCAGCGCCCACAGCTGGTTTGCATTTCTCCAAACACTTGCTGAAACGTTTGGAAATAAAAGGAATTAATTTTGCTGAACTCACTTTGCACGTTGGTTTGGGAACCTTCAATCCTGTGGAAGTGGAAGATTTGTCCAAACATAAAATGGACAGTGAGGAGTTGGTGATTGATGAAAAAGCAACCGAAATTGTCAACAGCGCCAAAAAGAACAAGAAAAAAGTATGTGCCGTGGGCACCACGGTAATGCGAGGTTTGGAAAGTGCAGTTTCTTCAGAGCATACGCTGAACACTTTTGAGGGATGGACCAACAAGTTCATTTTCCCTCCTTACGAGTTTAGCATAGCCAACTGCATGGTGACCAATTTTCATCTACCAAAATCGACCTTGTTGATGATGATATCGGCTTTTGCAGGACATGATTTGATGAAAAAAGCATACAAGCAGGCCATTCTGGAAGGATATCGTTTCTATTCCTATGGGGACGCGATGCTTATCCTTTAAAAAATAAAAACTACATAGTGCAAATCCCGTTGGCTCCTAAACCGGCGGGATTTTTTTGTGGTTATCTTTGCACCAATGGAAGTGAAAAAGAAAGACATACGGGCACTTACCAAAGAGCAATTGCGTGCTTTTTTTGAGGACAGGGGGGATAAGGTCTTTCGTGGCAATCAGGTCTACGAGTGGTTATGGCAGAAATCCGTACACACATTCGATGCCATGACCAACTTGTCTAAAGAAACCCGACAGATGTTGGAGGAGAACTTTGTCATCAACCATATAAAGGTGGACACGATGCAGCGAAGCTCTGATGGCACTATTAAGAATGCCGTGAAGCTTCATGATGAATTGGTAGTGGAGTCAGTGCTCATCCCTACCGATACCCGAACCACCGCATGTGTGTCGAGCCAAGTGGGATGCAGTCTGGACTGCCGTTTTTGTGCCACTGCGAGGTTAAAGCGCATGCGAAACCTCAATCCCGATGAAATATATGACCAAGTGGTGGCCATAGACAATCAAAGTCGTTTGTATTTTGATAGGCCTTTAAGCAATATAGTCTTCATGGGTATGGGAGAGCCTTTAATGAACTACAATAATGTATTGAAGGCCATTGAAAAAATTACCTCACCAGAAGGATTGGGCATGTCACCGAAGCGGATTACTGTTTCAACTTCAGGCGTACCCAAAATGATAAAAAAAATGGCCGATGAGGAAGTAAAATTCAAGTTGGCCGTTTCGTTGCATTCAGCTATTGATGAGGTACGTACTTCCATCATGCCCTTTAATGCCACTTTTCCATTAAAAGATTTAAGGGAGGCATTGGAGTATTGGTACAGTAAGACCAAAAATCGAATCACTTATGAATATGTTGTTTGGAAAGGAATCAATGACACACAGGAGGCTGTGGATGCTTTGGTGAAATTTTGTAGGTTTGCCCCTTCCAAAGTCAACCTGATTGAGTACAATCCCATTGACAACGGCGAATTCCAGCAGGCGGAAGACACGGCTTTGGAGATGTATCAAAAAACATTGAAATCCCATGGGATTACGGTAACTGTTCGAAGATCAAGAGGAAAGGACATTGATGCTGCATGTGGACAGTTGGCCAATAAATCCTGAATTTATAAAGTGATTTCTACATGCTTCCGCATTCGCGAATGATGGTCGAATTCATCTTCCATACTGTAAGCACAGATTAACCAAAGTTTTCTTCCTTTGGTCAAATCAAAATGATAATCATCAAAAGCCTTAATGGGTATGGAAAAGGTAACCGTTGTGATTCCATTTTCTTCCGAACCTGAAGAATTTATTATCTGGGATTCAGAATTCAAGCTTTTTACAGGTTGTGGGTTGCCGGCACTGACTACATAGAAGTCTTCTGCAGTTACTTTAGAACCGGTCACTCCGACCATGATTAAATTACTGCCAACGATATCGTCTTTAGAATTAAATCCCAGAGCCACCCATCCATCATCTGGAGCTGAGGCAGTAAAACTCACGACTTCATCATGATGTTGCCATGAAACTTTCATGCGTTCCACCTGTATTTCTTGTGCGTAGCAATTGGACACTAAGAAAATAAAAAATGGAAAAGGTATGATATTGAGGTTCACCATGTTGTTTCGATTTTTTGATTGTCAAGAACTAAGCTAAGCCTTACCATATTATTTTGCTCTTAACACCTAGTTAAAAACATTGGTATAAGTATCTTTGAAACCGCGATGAAGATTGTATCTCAAATTAGGGAACCGATAGACCAGGAAATGGAGCTTTTTGAGGAAAAGTTCCATAAATCCATGTCTTCCAAAGTCGCGCTGTTCAATAGGATAACGTATTACATTGTCAACCGAAAAGGGAAACAAATGCGTCCCATGTTTGTGTTTCTCACGGCCAAATTGTTAAATGGGGAGGTAAACGAAAGAACCTATTGCGGTGCCTCGATTATAGAATTGATTCACACGGCCAGTCTGGTGCATGATGACGTGGTGGATGACAGCCACAAACGAAGAGGTTTCTTCTCCATCAATGCACTTTGGAAAAATAAGATAGCGGTTCTAGTGGGCGATTTTCTGTTCTCCAAAGGCGTATTGGTAGCTTTGGAAAACAAGGATTACGATTTGTTGCATATTATTTCCAATGCGGTACGCGACATGAGCGAGGGTGAGCTGCTCCAAATTGAGAAGGCACGCCTTTTGGATATCACGGAAGAAGTCTACTATGATATAATCCGACAAAAGACAGCTACATTAATAGCAGCCTGTTGCAGCATGGGAGCTTGCTCTGTAAAACCTGAATCTGAAGAAGTGGAAACTTTTAGAAGATTTGGAGAGTTATGCGGTATGGCCTTTCAGATTAAGGATGACCTTTTTGATTATGGCACCGAAAAAATTGGAAAACCTACGGGAATTGATATCAAAGAGCAAAAAATGACCCTTCCCCTTATTTATGCGCTCAACAACAGCGAAAAAGACAAAAAACGCTGGTTGATCAATTCCATTAAAAATCATAATAAGAATAAGAAAAGGGTAAAGGAAGTGATTGCCTATGTAAAAGAAAAAGGTGGACTGGAGTACGCCGTATCCAAAATGTTGGAATTCAAGGATGAGGCTTTGGGCTTATTGGACAGCTACCCCGATTCTGAATACAAAAGTGCATTGACTTTGATGGTCAATTATGTGGTAGACCGTGAAAAGTAAATGCCCTTGGTTACATGGCCTGTTCCATTTCTTTGGTGAATTCTTCTTTATAAAAAACCCGTTTGCAGTGGGAACACTCTGCAAATTGTTCCGTTTTGATCGTAAAGATTGGAATCCAAAACAGATGAGCATAGTTAGGTTGGGACACAACGGTCATGGTGCCCGTTTGGTTGCAATGGGGACAGGCTACCCTTTTTAGCATTTTGCTTTCTTTTTTGCCCGGCCTTGTTCCGAAAAAGAGAATCATTTTGAAGTGTTGAAACATAAAGATATCCCATTTGGGTCATCTTTTCAATAGTGACTCAAACACACACTTTTTGGAACCGGTTCCAAATATGAAGAAATGCCTTTATGATCTAACGAAAATGTCCGTTCAAAAATTTTGTTTTTAATTACCTTTAAAGACTTATAGAAAGAATTGCCGTTGATTACCAAGAATACCATAGACCAAGTATACGAAACCGCCAGAGTAGAGGAGGTTATTGGTGACTTTGTCCAATTGAAAAAATCCGGTTCCAACTTTAAAGGATTAAGTCCTTTTACCGACGAGCGGACCCCCAGCTTTATGGTGTCCCCAGTAAAGCAGATTTGGAAAGATTTCAGCAGCGGTAAGGGAGGCAATGTTGTGGCCTTTTTGATGGAGCACGAACATTTTACCTACCCTGAAGCGATAAAGTATCTGGCCAAAAAATACAATATTGAAGTAGAGGAAACCGAACAGACCAATGAAGATAAGGAGAAAGCCAATGAGCGGGAGAGCATGTATTTGGTGTCGGAGTATGCGCAAAAGTATTTCTCAAAAACCCTATGGACAACTGAACCAGGAAAGGCAATTGGACTTACCTATTTTAAAGAACGTGGTTTTACCGATGAGACCATAAAAAAGTTTGGGCTGGGCTACAGTCTGGATCAATGGGAAGCTTTTACCCAAAACGCTTTGGGGGAAGGATACCAACTGGAGTTTCTGGAAAAAACGGGATTGACTATTGTAAAAGAACAAGCAGGCGGAGCTAACAGGCAGTTCGACCGATTCAAAGGACGGGTCATGTTTCCCATCCACTCCATGAGTGGCAGGGTGTTGGGTTTTGGAGGTCGTATTTTGACCAACGATAAAAAGGCGGCCAAGTACCTCAATTCCCCTGAAAGTGAGATCTATCATAAAAGTAAGGTGCTGTATGGCATTTATTTTGCCAAGCAGGCCATTGCCAAAGAAGACAATTGCTATTTGGTGGAAGGGTACACCGACGTTATTCAAATGAATCAAAGTGGGGTGGAAAATGTGGTGGCTTCCAGTGGAACGGCATTGACTCCTGAACAGATTCGGTTGATCAATCGGCTAACGAATAACATTACCGTGCTTTTTGATGGCGATGCTGCGGGTTTACGCGCTTCCCTGAGAGGAATCGACCTGATTCTGGAACAAGGAATGAACGTTAAGGTCTGTACTTTTCCTGAAGGTGAGGATCCAGACAGTTTTGCCAAAAACAATTCCTACGAGGACTTGGTGCTGTATTTGGAAGAAAACTCCAAAGATTTCATTCAATTTAAAACTTCGTTACTTGCAAAGGAGGCGGCAAACGACCCCATTAAAAGAGCAGACACGGTTAGGGATATTGTAAATAGCATCAGCAAGATCCCAGATCGGATAAAAAAGGAAATCTATATTCAGGAATGTGCCAAAATGATGGATATTTCTGAAGAGGTGCTCTATAATACGTTGGCCCAAATAGACAAAAAAGAATTTGCCAATGCCCAAAAAATTAAAAAACAGAAGCAAAAGGCGTTTGAAGTTGTCAAGCCTGATCCGGTTGAAAAGGTAGATGTGCAATATGAGATGGAGCGAAAAATTATTGAGATGCTTCTTCTATACGGCAACCAAAAACAGGAATTTGAGGATTTGGTACTTAAAGAAAATGAAGAGGGTGAGTTGGTCTTGGAGCCTGAGATTGTTGAGGCGAAGGTGTATGAAAAAGTGTATCTGGACCTTCAGGAAGATGAAATTGAGTTGACCAACGAACAGTTCCGGACAATCTATTATACTTTGATAGAAGACTTAAATGAGAACGAAGAGTTTTCGATAAATGCTTTTTTGTCCAAATTGGACCAAAAGATTGTTCCTGAGGTGTCTTCCATTTTAATGGAAGAGGAGCAATACGTGCTTCACAATTGGGAACGTAAGGATATCTACCCCAAGGAAAAACAACATGGTGTGGCCCAATTGGTAGATGAAACCATACTAACGTTGCGTTGTAACTTGATAAAAAATCGGATTAAAAAATTGCAACAAAACACCGAAGGCCAGAATGGGGACAACTCGGAAGTTTTGGAAGAAATCGTCAATTACCTTCAATTGAACAAACTGCTGAACGCTAAGCTTAATCGTGTGCTTTCATAAAAAAATCCTAGGGATTGCCCAGGATTCTAATTGTAAAGGATGTAAGTGCTAATATAGTTCCAAAGCCTTGGCTTGTTGCAACAGGTCCACCAAATTATCAACGTTTAATTTTTTCATTAAACGGGCTTTGTAGGTGCTGACCGTTTTTTCATTTAGGTTGAGACCCTCTGCCACTTCCTTGTTTCTTTTGCCACTGGCCAAAAGTTTCAATACCTCTACCTCTCTCGAAGAGAGTTTTCTAAAGAACCTTCTTGGTTTCTGTGTGCCTTCATCAAAAGCAAGGCGTTGGGCAAGTTCGTTGGTGATGAACATATTGCCTGTACTTACCTTTTTTACGGCAGAAACAATGTAATCCAAATCGGAACTTTTAGACAAGTATCCGTAGGCTCCGGCACGAATGGTGCTCAGGGCATAAACATCTTCAGACTGTCCGCTGAACATCAAGGTTTTAATGTTTGGGAATTCCTGTTTTAACTTCCGCAATGTGGCAATACCATTAATTTCTGGAATGTCCATTTCAAGAATCACTACGTCGGGGGTAACTTTTTCAAGGACCTCGAACAGTTCCGTAGTGGTGGAAACATCTGCAATAATTTCCATTTCTGAACTGGATTCGAGTACCTGCTTTATTCCTAGTCGAACTATGGGATGGTTGTCAGCAATTAAAACTTTTATCATTCGCCTATTTATTTGGTTTTAGTACTTATTTACTTACATAAAGATGGCAAGCAAGATAGCGATTTAGGGTCGTAAATTTGTAATTTTTTTCTTAAAACCTTAGTTTTTTTGGGGTTTTTTTCGTTTTAATCAGGGGTTTTTCCGTCAAAAAGCTACTTTAAGTGTGCAGGAATTTCGCAAATAGGTATAGGAATCATCTTATGCTTGTTGTTTGTGTTGTATCTTTTATAAATATCAAACACCGTTTTTTCCCTGCCTGTAAACTCATCCGAAGTCTTGCCTATATTGTCCATTTTCATGGCCCATTCCAGTTCTGGATACGAGGCTCCAATTTGGTCTTCGTCAGTCCTGCTATCCCCCCAAAGCCCATCCGTTGGTGGAGCAGTCATAATATCCTCATTTACACCCAAAACCCTTCCGAGTTCATATACTTCTGTCTTGAGCAAATCCGCAATTGGGCTAAGGTCCACGCCGCCATCGCCATATTTTGTGTAAAACCCTATTCCAAAGTCTTCAACTTTGTTGCCGGTCCCCGCTACCAAATATCCTTTTAGCGCAGCAAAGTAATACAGTGTGGTCATGCGCAGTCGAGCCCGTGTATTGGCAAGCGACATGTGTCGGTCCTCTTCATTTTCCACTTTGGGTAGGGAAGCCACCAAACTGTCAAAAACGGGCGTTAGGTTCACAGGCTGTCTGTTTACATTTGGAAAATTTTCCATCAACCATTCAATATGCCTGTCTGCACGGGTCACTTGGTTCTTGCCTTGGTGTATGGGCATTTCAACACATAGAAGATTTAGATTTGTTTTGGCGCACAGCGTGGAGGTCACGGCAGAATCAATTCCCCCAGAAACGCCAACGACAAATCCATCACAATTTGCTTTTTGAGCATAGTTTTTTAACCAATCCACAATATGGGTGATTACCTTTTCCGTTTGCATATATCTCTTTTTAGATTCAATAAATTACCTTTGTGCCCTGTAAATTTAAACGCTGTCATGCTAATAATAAAGAGGTTGTCCAAATACTTTAATTTAAGTGTACTGGTTGGTTTTGCTTTTTGTGTGATGTGTTGCTTTATGATGAGCTGTAAAGAAGCGGATAAGACCGAAGACACCATTTCAAAAACCCAAATTGACTTGCAAATTCTTCGATTTGACCGTGAATTTGCAAAAGCTTCTCCTAAGGAGATCCCGCAGCTTAAAAAAAAGTATCCCTATCTTTTTCCAGACCAGTTTCCTGACAGTGTTTGGATTGCGAAATTATCCGATACCCTTCAACAGGAACTCTCTGAAGAAGTGGAGCAAACATTTGGTGATTTTGATCAAGAAACCGAGGATTTAAAGTCCCTGTTTCAACACACAGCCTATTATTTTCCAAATTTTGAGGTGCCCAAAGTGATTACATTGACCTCCGATGTGCGTTACAAAGACCGTATCATATTGACCGATACCTTATTATTGATAGGTTTGGATAATTATTTGGGAAAGGACCATCGATTTTACCAAGGGTTGCAGCGATATATTGCTTCTGGACTTGACAAAGGATATCTTACCTCTGATATCGCAAGTGCCTTTTCGAAAAAGGTGCTTCGCCTCCCAAACAATCGCACCTTTTTGTCTCGAATGATTTATTATGGCAAAGAATTGTACCTAAAGGATAAATTGCTTCCGCTGCTGTCCGATGCCCAAAAAATTGGATATTCCGAAGAAGAAATGGAGTGGGCCAGGGCCAATGAGGAGCAGATTTGGCGCTATTTTGTTGAGCGCGAATTGCTCTACAGCACCGATTCGGAACTGGACAGACGGTTTTTGGATCCAGCACCTTTCTCAAAGTTCCGTCTGGCCTTGGACAATGAGTCGCCCGGCAGATTGGGCAGGTATATGGGCTGGCAGGTTGTTAGGGCCTTTATGGATAAAAATAATATTGGATTGCAACGGCTTTTAGATATGCCCGCTGCGGAAATTTTGCAAGAATCAAACTATAAACCAAGAAAATAGATGGCTGTTGTACATACTTCAGAGATAAAATTGAAAGTGGGATTGGATGAAAACCGCGTGCCAGAAGAACTGACCTGGTCGGCCGAAGACGGAGGAATTAACAGTGAAGAGGCCAAAGCCCTTCTGTTGTCCGTCTGGGATAGTAAAAACAAGGAGTCTCTTAAAATTGACCTTTGGACCAAGGATATGCCCGTTGAAGAAATGAAAATCTTTTTTCATCAAACCCTGGTCACGATGGCGGATACTTTTTATAAGGCTACCCAAGACGAAAAGATGACGGCTACCATGAAGGACTTCTGCGAATACTTTGCAGAAAAGCTGGAGTTGAAATAGTGTTTGTTTCATAAGAATTTGCCAGTCTCCTTTTTTTTCTTATTTTATAGACTATGATAGGAGAAGAAAAGAAGGAAAACAAAGCATTTTTAAAAAAGTCGGTAGAATATCTCGAAGGAAGAGGGTTTGACAACATAAAAGTAGATCTGTCCGGACATGAACGCCCTAAATCATTTCGAACAAAATCAGGTGATGTTCAGGTCGCAGCGGACATTTCTGCCACCAAAAATGGCAGAAAGTACTTTTTTGACATTAGTCTAAAGACCAAAAAACCCAAGTTGCTGAAATCGAAGTGGTTGTTACTGGATACCGTTGCCCGTTTAAAATCCAACAGTTTTAAGATTATTACCACCAAGGGCCATTTAAAGTTCACCGATGACCTTTTGAATGAGGTCAATCTTACGAATAAGGAACCCATACGCATTTAATTATTCCCCAACAATTTGAGAGTTTCTAAAAAGCCCAAGACCAAAGCGCATCAAAATGGCGTGAGTAAGGAGGATTCGTTATCCCTTATTTTTGTTTACAATGCCAATTCGGGTGCCAAAAATGCATTGTTGGACAGCATGCACAAAGTGTTCAGTCCATCAACATACGAATGCAGTCTGTGCAATATCACATTTGGGCTTGTGGGTGAAAATCAAGTATGGAAGAAATTCCGTCAAGAGAGCGACCACAAGATGGAGTTTCTGCACAGAGATGAATTCCAAAAAAAATATGCCAGTAAGTTTGGACACAAATTCACTTTTCCAGTAGTTCTTGTTCAAGGAAAAAACGAATTGGAGCTTTTTATCTCCACCCAAGAATTGAATGCGTTGACAACATCTAAAGAGTTGAAGGGACTTATAAACCAACGGGCCCGTTAAGAAGTGGCTTTAAAATAATCTTGGTTTATGCCATCTATATAACTCAATAATTCTTCCCGTCCAATATGCTTCGCAGAGGAGGTAACAAAATAAGGTGGCGTCTCCTCCCATGAACCGTCCAACAATTGCTGAAGATAGTCTTTTACCTTTTGGTCCAAATCGGAAGGTTTAATTTTGTCCGCCTTCGTAAAAATAATGGCGAAAGGAATCTGATTTTCTCCTAACCAATCCATGAACTCCAAGTCAATGGGTTGCGGTTCATGACGAACATCCACCAAAACAAATCCGCAGACCAGTTGCTTTCTTTTTTCAAAATACTCCGTAATGTATTTTTGAAAAATCTTTTTGTCCTTTTTGGAAACCTTGGCGTACCCGTATCCCGGTAAATCCACTAAAAACCAATTTCCATTAATTTTGAAATGATTGATCAATTGGGTTTTGCCAGGTCTTCCTGAAGTTTTGGCCAGACTTTTTCGCCCCGTCAACATGTTGATCAGGGATGATTTTCCCACGTTGGAACGTCCTATAAAGGCATACTCGGGCAATGGCTCATTGGGGCAATGGGCCACATTGGAATTGCTCATTACAAATTCCGCCGAAGTTATTTTCATGGTTAGAAGTTGCGTTTGGCCAACCAGGCCTCCAATATCACATTGAATTCCTCTGGGTGTTCCATCATGGGTGCATGTCCACATTTTGATATCCAGAACAGGTCTGAATCCGGCAAGAGCTCATGAAATTCCTTGGCCACGTTAGGTGGGGTTACCGTATCGTTTTCTCCCCAAATAATACACGTAGGGGTGTGCATGTGTGGTAGATCTTTGGACATATTATGCCTAATGGCACTTTTGGCAATGGCCAATGTCTTCACCAATTTCATGCGGTCGTTCACAGTGGCAAAAACCTCATCCACTATTTCCTTGGTAGCTACCGCAGGGTCGTAAAAAACGTCCTGTGCTTTCTTTTTAATGAATTCGTAATCACCACGTTTTGGATAACCGTCGCCCATGGCGCTTTCATACAATCCCGAACTACCAGTGATCACGAGGGCCTTGACCATTTCAGGAAACATTTTGGTATGAAGCAATCCGATATGGCCTCCAAGGGAATTTCCCAAAAGAATCACATCTTTTAATCCTTTGAATTCAATAAACCCTTCCAAGAACTTGGCAAAATTCTTTACCGTTGTCTTGAGCATGGGCATGTCATAAATGGGCAGTTCCGGAATCAACACTTTATACCCTTTTGAAGGGAAGTATTCAGATACTCCTTGAAAGTTGCTCAACCCACCCATAAGACCATGTAGAATAATCATGGGTGTGCCATCACCTATCTCAATATATCGGTATTTACCGTCCTCAATAATGTGATTTTCCATCAATAGTTAGTTGGTCCTAAGAGCGCAAATATAGGCATTTCATATCACACAGATTTCTATGAATTACCATGATGAAACCAATTTTTTGCATATCCTCTAAACCAAATCAATATCCACTTATTGCATATTCAAAATTGTTTTTGTCCTAAAATTCTTGTTATTCATCCAAAAAGTGGCGAATTTATTAACAAAAGTGGTTTTTAGTGGAGAAATGTGGAAATAAAATATATATATTTGAGTTGTAATAAGTAACCAATTGATTTCTAGTGACCCATATCATAGGACAACATGATTGTAAAGCGGATTCAAAAGGGAGGGTGCTCTTGCCCATTTCCCTGAAGAATCAGTTGTTGCCTGTTTTGAAGGACGGGTTCATTATCAAAAGGTCCGTTTTTCAGCAATGTCTAGAGCTATATCCCAAAAACGAGTTTGATGTGCTGATGCAAAAAGTCCTCAAAAAAAGTCGAATCAACAGAAAATATGATGCCTTCGTGCGAAATTTTGTGGCTGGAATGAAAGAGGTTGCCATTGACGGTGATTCGGGAAGGCTCCAGATTCCAAAAAATTTGGTAGCGTATGCTGGAATTGAAAAAGAGGTGGTGCTCAATGCAGTGTTCGATAAAATAGAGATCTGGAACAAAGAGAAGTACGAAAAAGTACTGTCCGAAGGTGAAAAGGATTATGCAGACTTGGCGGAAGAGATTTTTGCTGACGATGAGTAGTGCCTATCATAATCCAGTCCTGTTGAAAGAATCAGTGAATGGATTGGCCGTAAAGGAAAATGGAGTATACGTGGATGTCACCTTCGGTGGTGGAGGGCACTCCAAAGAAATATTGAAAAGACTGGGTATCGATGGGAAGTTATTTGCTTTTGACCAAGATGAAGATGCTTTGGCAAATGCACTGGATGATCCGAGATTTCAATTGATCAACCAGAATTTCCGATATCTGAAACAGTATTTGAAGTTCTATGGCATTCAGAAAGTTGATGGAATCTTGGCTGATTTTGGGGTTTCGTCCCATCAGTTTGACATGGCAGAACGTGGTTTTTCCATTCGGTTTGATGCGGACTTGGACATGAGGATGGACACCAAGCAAAAGGTGTCGGCCTTTGAGGTGGTGAATTCTTATTCGCAGGAAGATTTGGCGAAGGTCTTGTTTGAGTATGGCGATTTGCGCAATGGGCGAGCCATTGCCAGAGCTATTGAAAATGCAAGAAGGGAATCACCCATTAAAACAACAGCGCACTTGAAGCATGTTTTACAACCGTTTTTGCCCAAGATGAAGGAAAATAAGGTATTGGCACAGGTGTATCAGGCAATCAGGATTGAGGTGAACCAGGAAATGGAAGCATTGAAAGATTTTTTGACTCAAGTTCCCGAAGTGCTTCAAAAAGGCGGGAGGCTTAGCTTGATCAGCTATCATTCCTTGGAAGACCGATTGGTGAAACGCTTCATAAGAGCAGGGAATTTTGAAGGAGAGCCAGAGAAGGATTTTTATGGGAATATCAATGTCCCGCTAAAAAAGGTTGGTGGGTTGATTGTTCCATCTAAAGAAGAAATAGCAAAGAACAATAGGGCACGAAGTGCAAAACTCCGCCTTGCGGAACGCATATAGAGAACAAAGATGAGAAAAGGATTGCTTGACATTTTAAAGGGAAAGTTTTTGGTGAGCGGTGATGCTCCTAAAAACTGGATGTTTTTGTTTTTTGCCTCCTTTTTGGCGGCACTTATGATTTCTAGTAGTCATCACGCGGACAAAAAAGTCTTGGAAATCGCCAAACTCAATGAGGAAGTTAGGAAACTGAGAAGTGAGTTTGTGGAAGGCAGGTCTGAAGTGCAACAACTAAAACTGGAATCCACCCTTAAAGAAGCAGTTGCTTCCCGAGGTGTTATGCCTTCAGAAAATCCACCAAAAAAAATAAAAGTAAAATCTGAATAATAATGGCGATTACGGAAAAAAATATTATGAATAGGCTGTACCTGGTGGCAGGAGGTCTTCTTGTTTTTTCCATTGCCGTTGTGGTCAAATTGGTCGACATTCAAATGATCAAAGGTGAGGATTATAGGGAGTTGGCGCTCAGTCAAACGGAAAAAATGTTCACAATTGAACCCAATAGGGGAAATCTGTATTCACACGATGGCAGCCTATTGGCAGCATCCGTTCCAAAATATGAGATACGTTTTGATGCGGTGACTGTTTCTGAGGAAAACTTTCAAAACCACATAACGTCCCTTTCTGATTCCTTAGCTCAACTTTTCAACAAACCGTCTTCATATTATAGACAATTGTTTAGAAAGGCGAGGGCCAATAACAACCGTTACACATTGGTGGCCCGGAACGTGGATTATTTGGATTATGTGCGTATAAAACAGTTTCCCTTGTTTGAGTTGGGACCGTATAAAGGCGGATTCATTGAAAAGCATAGAGTGGTTAGGGAATACCCCTTGGGAAAAATGGCCGCTCGGAGTATTGGGTATGAACGGGTCGATGAGAATGGATACTACACCCGCGTAGGGCTGGATGGTGCCTTCGGCGAAGCCTATTTAAGGGGAAAAGAAGGAAAGCGCCTGAAGCAAAAAATTGCGAAAGGTCAATGGAAACCTGTGGGGTTGGACAATATCGTTGAACCCCAAGATGGACTTGATGTAGTATCCACAATAGACATCAATATTCAAGACATTGCCCACCACGAACTTCTGGCGCAACTAGAGAAATATAAGGCCGACCATGGCTGCGTGGTTGTCATGGAAACCAAAACGGGAGAAATAAAGGCAATTTCCAATCTTGGGAGAACCACAAGCGGAAAATATTATGAAAAGTTAAATTATGCTGTTGGGGAATCCCATGAGCCGGGATCTACTTTTAAATTGATGTCTTTGGTAGCCGCACTGGAGGACAAGGTGGTGGATACCAGCACAGTGATAGATACCGAAAAGGGAAGATATCGCATTTATGACCGTGTGGTGAAGGATTCCAAATGGGGAGGTTATGGAAAAATTTCAGTTTCCGAAGCCTTTGCGGTCTCATCCAATACCGCCTTTGCTAAAATTATTCATGAGAACTACAAGGAACAGCCTGAGAAATTTGTCAACCGTTTGATGAATATGGGACTGCACAAAAAGCTTGATTTACCCATTATAGGTGAAGGAAGTCCCGTAATACGATATCCTGGAGACAAAGGATGGTCTGGAATTTCCTTGGGATGGATGTCCCACGGATACGAAGTATCATTGACACCAATTCAGACATTATCATTTTACAATGCCATTGCCAATGATGGGGTGTTGGTCAAGCCAAGGTTGATACGGGAAGTACGTGAAGGAAACAAGGTGATCAAAGAATTTGACAGACAGGTGCTGAACCCTTCCATATGCTCTGACGAGACCGTGAAAAAAGTGCGACAGTTGATGAAAGATGTGGTAGAAAAGAAAAACGGTACCGGCCATGGCTTGTACTCCAAAAACTTTTCCATGGCGGGCAAAACGGGAACTTGTCAAAAAAACTACGTAGAGAAAAACCCGGATAAACTGGCCTATATCTCATCTTTTGTGGGCTATTTTCCAGCGGACGATCCCAAATACTCGTGTATCGTGATTATTCATGAGCCCGATAAAAGTGTCGGGTACTATGGAGCAGATGTTTCTGGTCCTGTGTTTAAGTCCATGGCCCAAAAAATTCATGCCATATCACCTATGGTCGATGAGGTGGAAAAGCGAATTTATAACCAGGAGAACCTGGAAAGAGCGTATCAAAGGTACTACGCCCAGGCACAAAAAAAATACAGCACGGTTCCCAATGTTAAAGGAATGAGTGGGATGGATGCCGTGTCCCTATTGGAAAATTTGGGTCTAAAAGTAGAGGTTCAAGGCAATGGAAAGGTGATAAAACAGTCCATTGAGCAGGGTGCCGACATCAAAAAAGTTGATAAAATAATACTGGAGCTTTCATGAAGTTGTTGAAAGACATATTGTATGGGGTAAGCCTTTCCGCGGTAAGCGGAAATACCAATGTAATGGTCAATCATGTACACTTCGATTCCAGAAAAGTGGAAATGGACGATGTGTTCGTAGCTATTCGCGGAACTTTAACGGATGGGCACAAATACATCCAAAAAGCTGTGGAATCTGGGGCAAAGGCCGTTGTCTGTGAAGAACTTCCAGAAATTATGGTTAACGGGGTAACCTATGTAAAGGTGGTGGATAGCAACAGTGCACTGGCCATAATAGCGTCCAACTATTTTGATAATCCTTCCAAGAATCTTAAGCTGGTGGGCATTACTGGAACCAATGGTAAGACCACGGTAAGTACCCTATTGTATCGGCTTTTTAAGAAGGCAGGTTACAAAGTGGGTCTTGTTTCAACCATAAAGGTGATGGTTGATGAAAAGGAATACAAGGCCACACATACCACTCCCGATGTTATTACGATTAATGAACATCTTGCCAAAATGAATGAAGAGGGAGTGGAGTATTGCTTCATGGAAGTGAGCTCTCATGGCATCCATCAAAAAAGGACCAAGGGACTACATTTTGCTGGGGCGATATTCACCAATCTCTCTCATGATCATTTGGATTATCACAAGACTTTCGCAGCGTATCGGGACACCAAAAAAATATTGTTTGATGAACTCCCAAAAAGCGCTTTCGCTCTGGTAAATATTGATGATAAGAACGGCTTGGTAATGTTGCAGAATACCAAAGCGAAGAAAATCACCTACGCATTAAAATCGTATGCCGATTATAGGGGTCAAATATTGGAAAAACAATTTACCGGGCAATTGTTAAAGATTGATGATAACGAACTATGGACCCGACTGATTGGAGATTTTAACGCCTACAATCTCCTGGCCATTTATGCAACTGCTGATATTTTGGGCTTGGAACGAATAGAAGTTCTTCGGCTCATTAGCGAACTGGAAACGGTGGATGGCAGGTTTCAATATTTCATTTCAAAAGAAAAAATTAAGGCAATTGTTGATTATGCCCATACACCGGATGCATTGAAAAATGTATTGATGACCATCAATGCATTGAGGACTGGAAATGAAAACGTCATCACCGTAGTGGGGTGTGGTGGTGATCGTGACAAGTCTAAGCGTCCGGTTATGGGTCATATCGCTTCAGAGATGAGCAATCAGGTCATTTTCACTTCCGATAATCCAAGAGGTGAAGCACCCAGCACAATAATTCAAGAGATGGAAGCAGGAGTTGAACCCCAAAACTCCAATAAAGTGCTTTCCATTGAAGATAGAAAACAAGCCATTAAAACGGCCTGTAAGCTGGCAGTACCCAACGACATTATACTTGTTGCTGGCAAAGGCCATGAAACATATCAGGAGACCAATGGGGTTCGGGTGGATTTTGATGATTTCAAAGAAGTGAAGGAAGCCTTGAACAACTTAAACAAATAACGTAGCACATGCTATACTACTTGTTCGAATACTTAGAGAATCAATATCAATTGCCAGGTGCAGGACTTTTCCAATTCCTCACCTTTCGCGCCGCCATGTCGGTGTTGTTGTCACTATTGATTGCTATGGTCTACGGAAAGCGGATAATCCTGTTTCTTCAAAAAAAGCAGATAGGGGAGAGCATTCGGGATTTGGGATTGGAAGGACAACAGCAAAAGGCTGGCACCCCTACTATGGGAGGTGTCATAATCATCATGTCAACGCTACTACCGGTGCTTTTGTTTGCCGATGTCAAGAACATCTATGTGATTCTTCTTGTTGTGACCACACTTTGGATGGGCCTTATCGGGTTTATCGATGATTACATCAAAATATTCAAGAAAGACAAAAAGGGCCTAAAGGGGAGATTTAAGGTAATTGGCCAAATCGTTTTGGGATTGGTGGTAGGTGCTACGCTTTACTTCCATCCTGCGGTGACCATCAAAGAAAAGGATACCACAAGGATCACTGAAAATTTTAAAGTGGAAAGAGTCTATGGGGAGGAAACCAAAGCGGTTCGTACCAACGTCCCTTTCTTTAAGAATAATGAACTTGATTATGCAGAATGGATTTCATGGGCAGGGGAAGGTTTGGAAGACTATGCTTGGTTGATTTTTATCCCTGTGGTCATATTTATTATTACAGCGGTTTCCAATGGTGCTAATCTCACCGATGGTATTGATGGTTTGGCAGCAGGTTCCTCGGCCATAATTGTGCTCACACTTGGCATTTTTGCTTGGGTATCCGGTAACATCGAGTTTTCAGACTACTTGGACATTTTTTATTTGCCCAGAGTAGGTGAGTTGGTTGTATTTATTGCTGCATTTGTTGGTGCCTTGGTCGGATTTTTATGGTACAACGCCTATCCCGCCCAGGTTTTTATGGGAGATACGGGCAGTTTGACCATTGGGGGTGTAATCGCAGTAATTGCAATCATTGTGCGCAAAGAATTGTTGATTCCCATTTTGTGTGGAATCTTCTTCGCCGAGTCCTTGTCGGTGATGATGCAGGTAGGCTATTTCAAACATACTAAAAGGAAATATGGCGAAGGAAAAAGAATATTTCTCATGGCCCCTTTGCATCATCATTACCAGAAGAAATTATATCACGAGAGTAAGATTGTTACCCGTTTTTGGATTGTAGGAATATTATTGGCAATCATAAGTATTGTCACCCTAAAGATTCGATAAATGGCGCGCTTGGTGATACTTGGTGCAGGGGAGAGTGGTGTGGGAACTGCCATTTTAGGGCAACAAAAAGGATTTGAAGTCTTTGTTTCGGACAAAGGAGAAATAAAAAAGGAATACAGCAAAGTTCTTGAACATTTTGAGATTGAATGGGAATCGGGCCAACATACCGAAACCAAAATCATGAAGGCCGATATAGTGATGAAAAGTCCTGGTATTCCAGATGCGGTGCCTTTGGTAAAAAAGCTTGTGGCGAAGAACATCCCTGTGATTTCGGAAATCGAGTTTGCTTCTAGGTATACTGATGCAAACATTATCGGGATAACAGGCAGCAATGGAAAGACAACCACGACCATGCTTACGTACCATCTGTTGAAAAATGGTGGATTGAAGGTGGGTATGGCAGGAAATATCGGTGACAGTTTTGCAAAAATGGTGGCGGAACAAAATTTTGAACATTATGTGTTGGAAATCAGCAGTTTTCAGTTGGACGGTATTTTGGATTTTAAACCACGAATTGCCATGATCACTAACATTACACCCGATCACCTGGACCGATACGAGTACATATTTGAGAATTATATCGCCTCCAAATTTCGGATAGCCATGAACCAAGATGAACATGATTATCTGATATATGATGCCGATGATGAAGTAATCCGTGATTGGTTAAAAGAAAACCCAGTTCAATCCAAATTGGTTCCTTTCTCCTTAAAGGAGAAACAAAAGGAAGGAGCTTGGCTGGAAAATGATACAATGAAATTAAAAATAGAACATAAAACCTTGGAAATGAGTACAGATATTTTGGCCTTGGAAGGCCAGCACAACGTAAAAAATGCGATGGCAGCCAGTTTGGCGGCATTGCTGGTGAATGTCAGAAAAGAGACCATTCGTCAAAGTATTCAGTCTTTTCAAGGGGTACCCCATAGATTGGAGAAGGTCTTGAAGATAAATCACGTGGAATACATTAACGATTCCAAAGCAACCAATGTAAATGCAGCATTTTATGCCCTGGATGGAATCAAAAAACCGATAGTGTGGATTGCTGGAGGTATTGATAAGGGCAATGAGTACTCCGAACTAATGCCTTTGGTGCGAGAGAAAGTAAAAGCGATTGTTTGCTTGGGAATGGATAACACGAAACTTAAAGACGCCTTTGGCAACGTCATCGACTTGATGGTCGAAACCTATTCCATGGAAGAAGCCGTGAAGGTGGCCTACAAGATTGCCGAACGTGGTGATGCCGTACTGCTGTCGCCAGCGTGCGCCAGTTTCGACCTTTTTAAAAATTACGAGGATAGAGGAAATCAATTCAAAAACGCAATAAAAAATCTATAGAACGTGATGACAGTTTTCAAAAATTTGAAAGGTGATAAAGCCATTTGGGGCGTAGTGGCCCTATTGGCCCTTTTCTCATTTTTACCTGTCTACAGCGCAAGCACCAATTTGGTTTATGTAAACGATGATGGAACCACTTTTGGTCATTTGGTAAAACATGCCGTGCTCCTGTTCTTGGGCTTCGGAATTATATATGCTGTACATCGCATACCTGCACATTACTTTAAGGGCCTCTCCATTATTGCACTGCCCATAGTTTTGTTGCTATTGGCATATACCCTCACCGTGGAGACCCGAATAGGTGGTGTTACGGCCAATCGGTGGATAAAGATTCCATTTGTCGGGGTCAATTTCCAGACATCCACCTTGGCTTCCGTGGTTTTAATGATTTGGATTGCTCGTTATTTGACCAAGATAAAGGATGTAAAGATCACCTTTAAAGAAAGTCTTTTGCCACTTTGGCTGCCTACAGCCCTTGTTGTATTGCTCATATTGCCCGAAAACTTCTCCACTGCTGCCATAATCAGTTTTTTGGTTTTGGTGTTGTGTTTTTTGGGTGGATATCCGCTGAAATACCTATTAGCAATGGTGGGTACAGTTTTGGTTTTGGGAGGAATGTTTCTTTTTGTCCTTTTCAAGGCCCCAGAAGTGTTGCCGCAACGGGCAGGGACGTGGAAATCTAGAATAGAAACCTTTGTACATCCAGAGAAAGCGGATAAGGACGACTTACATCAGTTGACCTTGGCCAAAATAGCCATAGCAGAGGGAGGTGTGGTAGGCAAGGGTGCTGGTAAAAGTGTTATGAAGAACATGTTGTCACAGAGCACCTCCGATTTCATTTTTGCCATAATTATCGAAGAATACGGTTTGTTGGGAGGAGGAGCGTTGCTCTTTTTCTATCTATTGCTATTGTTCAGGATAGTGGTTGTGGCACATTCGGCTAAAACAGTTTTTTCAAAATTGTTGGTAATTGGAGTGGGCCTGCCCATTGTTTTTCAAGCATTTATCAATATGGCGGTGGTGGTGCAGCTGTTTCCAGTTACCGGACAGCCCCTTCCACTGATAAGTATGGGAGGAACATCCATTTGGATGACTTGCTTGGCCATCGGGATTGTGCTCAGTGCAAGCAATAAAAAAGAAACCAGTGAGGAGGAATCCTATGACATAGATGAAACCAATCCTTTAGAAGTATTGAGTGGACAGATATAGGTTTATACTTTCTGGAGGAGGTACAGGAGGACATATTTATCCGGCCATAGCCATAGCCAACGAATTGAAACGAAGGCATACCAATGCAGAGTTTTTGTTCGTGGGAGCCAAGGATAAAATGGAAATGGAAAAAGTGCCACAGGCGGGATATAAAATTGAGGGTCTGTGGATAAGTGGAATACAAAGGAAACTGACATTGAAAAATCTCATGTTTCCATTAAAGCTGATAAGTAGTTTGTTACGTGCGCGAAAAATAGTGAAGCAGTTTAAACCGGATGTTGCCATCGGAACGGGAGGTTTTGCCAGTGGGCCATTACTTAGGATGGCTGCAAGTGCTGGGATACCTTGTGTGCTTCAAGAGCAGAATTCTTTTGCAGGCATCACAAACAAGCTGCTATCGGGCAAGGCAAAAAAGATATGTGTGGCCTATGATGGCATGGAGCGGTTTTTTCCAAAGGAAAAGATTGTGAAAACCGGAAATCCAATTCGTATGGATTTGGTGAATTTGAAAAAGGACAATAAAGAAGCACTCAGTTTTTTTGGGTTGAATCCGAACAGAAAAACCATCTTGATTCTCGGGGGGAGTCTTGGCGCACGACGTATCAACCAATTGATTGAAAGGGAACTCGATTTCTTTGATGCAATGGGATTGCAGGTACTTTGGCAATGTGGCAAACTCTATTTTGAAGAATACAGGAAATACAATTCGGAAACCGTGAAGGTACTGGCATTTGTCAACCGCATGGATTTTGCCTATACAGCTGCCGATGTAATAATCTCCAGAGCCGGAGCAGGTTCGGTCTCCGAATTGTGTTTGGTAGGGAAGCCCGTGTTGTTTATCCCATCGCCGAACGTGGCCGAAGATCATCAGACACAGAATGCAAAAGCACTTGTGACCAAGGATGCTGGGATCATGCTTAAAGAAATGGAGTTGGATTCAACATTTGAGGAAAGGTTTTCCCAATTGATGAATTCCGAAGAAATGCAACAAACGCTTGGAGCAAACATTAGAAAATTGGCCATGCCAAAAGCCACTGAGCATATTGTCGATGAAATTGAAAAGTTGTTGAAGTGAATTTGAAAGACATACATAGCGTCTATTTTATTGGTATTGGCGGCATTGGTATGTCCGCTTTGGCGCATTATTTTCATTTTGTGGGCAAGCAAGTGGCAGGGTACGACCGGACCATGACACCCATCACACAAGAATTGACGGAGAAAGGTGTTTTAGTACACTTCGATGATGATGTTCAGAAGATTCCGGAAAGTTTCAAAGAACGGGACACACTTGTTGTTTATACACCTGCTGTGCCAGTCGAGCATTCTGAGCTGCAGTTTTTCAAGGATAACGGGTTTCAAGTAAAGAAACGTGCTGAGGTCTTGGGTATCATATCAAGGGATACTTTTTGCCTAGCGGTGGCCGGCACACATGGCAAAACAACTACTTCCTGTATTTTAGCGCATTTGCTTAAGGAATGCGGCCTGCCGTTCATGGCATTTTTAGGAGGTATTTCTGAAGATTTCAACAGCAATTTTGTACTCGATGGCACCCAATATTCCGTGGTGGAGGCCGATGAGTTCGACCGGTCCTTTCTGCACCTATCACCCCAAATAGCATGCATAACTTCCATGGATGCGGATCATTTGGACATTTATGGAACCAAGGAAGAGTTGGAGCAATCTTTTAAGGATTTTTCATTCCGTGTTAAACCCAAGGGATCATTATTGGTGAAAAGTGGATTATCCATTAAAGGAATCACCTTTGGGATAGAAGACGGGTCTGATTTCTGCATAAAAAACATAGAAGTTGAACAAGGCACCTACATATTTGATTTGGTCACCCCATCCGAAGAATTGAAACACGTTCGATTCAACAAACCCGGAAGGCATAATTTGCTCAATGGATTAGCTGCTTTTGCCATGGCGGTGCAAATAGGTTCCCCACCACACCGCCTTGCCAAGGCTTTGGAAACCTTCAAAGGGGTACAGCGAAGATTTTCGTATCAAATTAAAGAAAAGAATTTTGTTTATATAGACGATTATGCCCATCATCCCACAGAAATAAATGCGGTATACCAAGCGATACGTGAGATGCATGAGGAGGCACAAGTGACCGCAGTTTTTCAACCCCATCTTTTCTCCAGAACAAAGGATTTTGCAGACGAATTTGCTGCAAGTCTTTCGCAATTTGACTCGATTTTGCTGATGGAGATCTATCCAGCCCGAGAAGAGCCCATCGAAGGAATTACTTCTTCTTGGCTATTGGATAAGATTGATAACCCCAATAAGAAGTTGATTTCAAAATCAAATTTGATACAGGAGATAAAACACTGTAAAACAGGGGTTTTGGTAAGTATGGGTGCTGGAGACATTGGAATGGAAGTATCAAAAATAAAAAAAGAATTGGCGTATGCGAGTTAACTGGGATCACATAAAATTAGCATGTTTATCTGTTGCGGTAATTGCGCTTTATGGCTTTGCCGATCACCGTAGCAAGAAGAAAAAGGTAGACGATTTCTCCATCGTATTTATGGGAGATAACAATTTGTACATTACCGAAGGTGCAGTTAATAAATTGTTAATACAAAATTATGGACCCGTAAAAAATAGGCCTAAAGAACAATTAGTTTTGAATACCATAGAGGAAGTATTACTGTCCAATGATATGGTGAAAAACGCCCAGGTCTATCTTACTGTAAACGGGGAACTTATATCCAAGATTGTTCAACGCAAACCGATTGGAAGAGTAGAGGGAGTCTCTAAATTTTATTTGGATGATTTGGGAGAACGCATGCCTTTGTCAAAGTATCACTCGGCGAGGGTTCCCATTATCACGGGCAAAATTACAGGGAAATCCTTGGAGGACGCCTACGTTATTTTGAATTATATAAACGCCGATGATTTTCTAAGGAAAAATGTAATCGGAATACATATAGAAGAGGAAGGGAAATACCAATTAAAGTTTCGTATGGAAAACTTTGTGGTGAATTTAGGTGGGGTTGATAACCTTAATGAGAAGTTTAAAAATTTCATGGCTTTTTATGCCAAGGCAACCAAGGACAATTCCTTGGAAAATTATGCAATAGTGAGTTTAGAATTCAACAACCAAGTGGTTTGCACCAAAATATAACGTATGGAACAGGGTAATTATTCAGTCGGGCTGGACATTGGAACTACTAAGATCGTGGCAATCATCGGTAGGGAAAATGAATATGGAAAAATTGAAGTTCTAGGAACTGGAAAGTCGAAGAGCCTGGGAGTGCACAGGGGGGTGGTCAATAATATAACCCAGACCATATCCTCCATTCAGCAAGCTGTGGAACAAGCAGAGATCAATTCGGGATTGAAGATTGGTTCAGTGGTGGTCGGAATTGCAGGGCAACATATTCGTAGCCTCCAGCACAGCGACTACATTACTCGTCCAAATTCTGAAGAAGTAATCGATAACGATGATTTGGACCGACTTTGCAACCAAGTCTATAAGTTGGTTATGCTTCCTGGTGAAGAAATCATCCATGTACTGCCCCAAGAATACAAGGTCGATGGCCAATCAGAAATAAAAGAGCCCAAAGGGATGTACGGCGGTCGACTGGAAGCCAATTTTCATGTGGTTGTGGGTCAGGTATCCTCCATCAAAAACATCGGAAGGTGCATAAAAAGTGCTGGTTTGGATTTGGGTAACATCACTTTGGAACCTTTGGCATCTGCAGAGGCGGTATTGAGCCAAGAGGAAAAAGAAGCTGGTGTAGCATTGATCGATATAGGTGGCGGAACCACGGATTTGGCCATTTTCAAGGACGGTATCATACGTCATACATCGGTAATACCTTTCGGAGGTAATGTAATAACAGAAGATATCAAAGAAGGCTGCTCCATCATAGAGAAGCAAGCTGAACTATTGAAGATAAAATTTGGTTCTGCCTGGCCCGGAGAAAACAAGGACAACGAAATCGTTTCCATTCCTGGGCTACGCGGTCGGGAACCCAAGGAAATCACCCTTAAAAACCTGTCCAAGATCATTCATGCCCGTGTTGTGGAAATTATAGAGCAGGTGTATGTGGAAATCAAAAACTACGGTCACGAAGAGCAAAAGAAAAAATTGATTGCAGGTATTGTGCTCACTGGAGGAGGAAGTCAATTGAAGCACCTAAAACAATTGGTGGAGTACATCACCGGTATGGATACCCGTATTGGCTACCCCAACGAGCATTTGGCCGGCGATTCCGATGAAGAGGTGGCAAGTCCTTTATACGCAACGGCCGTAGGATTGTTGATGAATGCCTTGGAATCAACAAGTGAAAATCTCCCTGTTGATGAAGATGGAGTGCCAGAAGAAGAGAAGGTTTTGGTAGAACAAGGACACACGGAAGGAAAAATGACTATGGAAAGCCATAGAGCAAGGAAATCCATTTTTGATAAATGGTCGGAAAAGTTGAAGGACTTTTTGGACAATGCAGAATAGTAACCCCATAAAGAAACAAAACTGTCATGAGTAAGAACGCTGAATTTGACAACATCGCTTTTGATTTGCCCAAGAACAAAAGCAACGTAATAAAAGTAATTGGAGTTGGAGGCGGAGGAAGCAATGCCATCAATCACATGTTCCAGGCCGGTATCAACGGAGTGGACTTTGTAATCTGCAATACCGATGCCCAAGCATTGCAGAACAGCTCTGTGCCCAATAAGATTCAATTGGGGGTATCCCTTACAGAAGGTCTTGGAGCTGGAGCTAATCCTGAAATTGGGGAGCAGGCAGCCCTGGAAAGCATGGACGATATCAAGGCCATGTTGGAGCAGACTACAAAAATGGCTTTTATTACCGCGGGAATGGGAGGAGGAACCGGAACAGGTGCCGCTCCAGTTATTGCCAAGTTGGCTAAGGAAATGGACATTCTTACCGTAGGCATTGTGACCATACCCTTTCAGTTCGAAGGGGCCATGCGAAACAAACAAGCACAACTAGGGATTGAAAAACTGCGCGCCAATGTTGATTCTTTGATTGTAATCAACAACAACAAGCTTAGGGAGGTTTATGGAAATCTTGGGTTTAAGGCGGGATTCTCAAAAGCAGATGAAGTTTTGGCCACTGCCGCTAGGGGTATAGCAGAAGTCATTACACATCACTACACTCAGAATATTGACCTTAGAGATGCCAAAACCGTACTTTCCAATAGTGGAACAGCAATTATGGGGTCCGCCTCGGCAACAGGTTCCGCTCGTGCCAATGAAGCTATTACGAAAGCATTGGATTCTCCTTTGCTTAACGATAACAAAATAAACGGGGCTAAAAATGTGTTGCTGCTCATAGTATCAGGTACCCAAGAAATCACTATTGATGAGATAGGTGAAATCAATGACCATATCCAAATCGAGGCTGGGCATGGAGCCAATATCATTATGGGAGTAGGAGAGGATGAAAATTTGGGCGAGGCCATAGCGGTTACCGTGATAGCTACGGGATTTAACATAGATCAGCAAGATGATATCGTAAATACCGAGTCAAAAAAAGTATTCTATACGCTTGAGGATGAGCAGACTGCAGAACATGATCTTAGTACTGAGACCACTTCCGTGCAGGATGTTAGGATTGAAAAGAATCCTGTGGAACCTGTACCACAGGTGGTCAAACATACATTGGAGATGGATGAAGGGCTTGAAGAAAAACTGCAGGAAAAAGAATCTGATTTAATTACGACCACGAGCTATATCCGAAACTTCAATGTGTTTTATGAAGAAGTAGTGCCCGAAAACGTGGAAGATGACTTTGTCATTATCGAGACCAAAAGTATTCTGAACAATATAGAGGTTGTAGATGCAGAAGTTGTTTCACCCAAAGCAGAAGAAGATCAATTTACCTTAAGTTTTGATATGCCACTAAATCAAGTGGAAGAAGAAAAGGAGCAAACAGTAACCTTTAATCTGGATGAAGAAGTCAAGGACATCAACGTAAATGAATATGTTGAGGTAAAGCCCGTATTGGAATATAGAAAGGAAGGCGAGACCCGTTACAATTTGGAAGAGTATATGGAGTTGGAAAATAAATTGACGGGAGCTAAATCTGTGGCTGAAACCCACGAACCTAAATTGATGGAAAACGAACTGGTTTTTGAAAAAAAGACCATTAAAGTGGAAGCCAATAAAGAAAATGATGCGGAGGGGTCGAACGCCGGACCGCTTAACAGTCCGATCAGCGAGTTGCTGAAAGATCGTGCTGACGAGCGCAGAAAAAAACTGAAAAACTTCAATTATAAGTTTCAGAACAACCGAAACAGTATTGATGAAATAGAAAAACAGCCAGCCTACAAACGTCAGGGTGTTGATTTAAACGAGGTTCCTAAAGAGCAGAAGGTTTCCAGGACTACATTGAGTGAGGATAGCAATGATGACCTTCAATTGCGTTCCAACAACTCTTTTTTGCACGATAATGTTGATTAGTAGTGTTTAAATTGAAATCCATTTTCAATGGAGAGCATAAGCCCGATGGTTGATAGACTTTCGGGTTTATTTTTTTATATTCGCAGCCCAAAATAGATTGAAATGGCTTTGCAAGAAAAAGTAATGGAGGAGATGAAGGCAGCGATGAAATCCAAGGATGCGGTTGCACTGGAATCACTGCGTGCCATAAAGTCTGCAATCTTGTTGGCTAAAACTGATAAGGGTGCTGTTGGTGAGCTTAGCGAAGCAGATGAGATCAGGCTGGTACAGAAGTTGGTAAAGCAACGTAAGGATAGCGCAGCTATTTTTAAAGAACAGGGTCGTGATGACCTTGCAGAGCCTGAATTGGCCCAGGTTGCCGTTATAGAAAAGTTTTTGCCCGAACAACTTGGGGAAGTGGAAATAGAAAAAATTGTAGTGCAAACCATAGATGCCATAGGAGCTTCTGGAATGCAGGATATGGGAAAGGTCATGGGAATCGTTTCCAAAGAATTGGCTGGTCAGGCCGATGGAAAGACCATTTCTACCATTGTAAAAGCAAAATTAAGTTCATAAGAAACATAAAAGGCCGCGTAGTTCAACTGGATAGAATATCAGATTTCGGCTCTGAGGGTTGGGGGTTCGAATCCTCCCGCGGTCACTGGGAACTACATATTTGAATTCAAAAAGTCTGAAAATCATTGATTTTGAGACTTTTTTTTGATTACGTAAAATCTTTTTAGATCCTGTCAAGGTTGTAGTTTGGATTGGTGATTTCTGCATCGCCCAGTAAATCAGTTTGGCAAGAATTTGGGACGCCTGTAGCGCGAAACTAGTTTCGTTCGCCATTCAGTTGATTTTTTTTTGTCGATAATACTACTTTGAGACGTGTCAACTAGGCATCATAAACCCACCGTTTAGCGTCATTAAAATAGCCCTTTCGATGAACTTTGGATAAGTTTAGAAATAGGTATAGGGAATTGAACTTTCGGAAGCGGATTTTCTAAGTCGAGTAAAATCTGGGATTAATTGCCTCGCAGTAAATAGTCCGTTATTCTAAAAAAATGTTGGTATTATGAGTCAAACATTTAATTTGGGCATATGCTCAAGACTCATAGTTTAAATGTTTGGTCGTTTCGATTAACTCTGAATGGTTTCTGGAATATGGATTTCGAGATATTCCGAGATCTTAGTGTTTACAAAATCTTCCAAATCGGTCTTGTTCAGATAGAACTCTTTATTTCGTTCCATGAACTTTTTCAACTTTTTGTTTTTTTTCCACAACAATACCCTACCATTTAGGACATTTGCACCAGAATAAACCAGCATATGGCCCAGAAACAAATCCCTTTCCAAAGGCTGTACTTGCAATGAGAACTGCGAATATGACATATTCCTTTCACTGAATTCAGATATTAGGTAGTTCTCGGTTCTGCTCATTCTGCCAATGCCCCTAAAATTGGTATTGTTGACTTTGAATTTTAACTCTCCAAGTTCGTTCAAAACTTCAAAGGATATAGGAATCAAATAATTGTTCTTATCCAAATAGAATCCGAGATAATCGCCAATCAAGAAATTGATGATTTCTAGTCGGTTCAGGGAAACTGAAAGATCCGAATCTTTATGGGGCAGTATTCCATCTACCTCCATCCGTTGGGAATATAGGTAATGGTGAAAAATTGGATTGATATCCTTACTTCTTACTTTTTCATTTTGTTCATCTGCGTCATTTACCTGCTCAAAAACTAATTTTCCGATAACAGGGTTATTGCTCCGGTCAAAACCGCAATATGCCCCTAACAACACAGGTTTGGTCTGCATATTGTTGCCGTAGAAAATGTTTACAAAACATTCCTTGTTAAGGTTCGAATTCTCTTTGCTGAAATAAAAGGATAACGCACTTTCGCCTGTAGGCACACATTTTCCAAAATAGTTGTAGAAGGTCGGTTCGTAGTTCTTTTCCCAGTATAGAATCTCCCAGTAAGCCGTTTTCATTTTATAAATGGTGAATTTGGACTTGATGTAATACTGTCTATCTTCAACATAGTACCCAACATAATAAAGAGCGTCTATATCATTGGAGGTTTGATCAAAATTGCTCCCTTCCTCTTTTCGAATAGCAGCGGTTATAAAAGGAGAATTGTTGAGATATTGACTATAATTATCATACCCTGCAGCAAGAATTAAAAGGGACAGATAATCCCTTCGTAATTTTACGTTTTTACTGTTGCCCCTTTCAATTTCCCGAATTTTATTGTACAAATATTTTCCGTTTATCCATTGTCCAGTGATTTCAGTGATAAAACCTTTTAAACTGGGCCGCCCTTCATCATAACTGCCAAAACCATATAATTGAAACACGGTCAGGGTTTTTGTTTCTATGGAATAATGCTTGGAGAAAACGGTCAAAAGCTCTTCATGAAGGCTTAACATAAAACCATTGGAAATATGAATTCCTCTTACATTCATAGGTTTAAATTTCTTAACACCTTTAAAATTAGAGATATTCCATTTAAATTCCTATTTTAAATTAATAATAAAAAAATAACAGGAATGATGGAATTAACTTTTTGGTATTTATAGGTTTGTTCAACTAACTGAAAAAAACTTTTAAAATGAAAAATCTATTCCTATGTATCCTGTGCATGACATCCCTATCCGTTTTCGGGCAAACAAAAAAGGATATCGGGGGTGAGATTATGGACGATTCGGGCAACCCTCTTCCGGGCGCAACTATTATGGAGGCGGGTAATCCAGAAAATGGGGTTATTTCCGATTTTAATGGGGAATTTGTTATTTCCGTTAATGAAACAACACAAGAACTTACCATCTCCTATTTGGGTTTCGAGAATAAAACCGTCAAGATTGAGGGGAATTACCTTAACATTGCGTTACAACCTGCGCCAAATCAATTGGAAGGTGTGACCGTTCAAGGATTTTCTTCTGTTGCGAGTAAAGCTCGGGTTAGAACCCAAGCCATACAAACCTTGCCCGAAACTACCGTAGCAATTAATGCGGAGACCATAGAAACGAGCGGAATAGATAATATTCAATCCTTCACATCCCAAATTTCAAACGTTACCTTTAACCAAGCGCAACAACCTGGAGTGAATTTCCTAACTGTGCGTGGTATTTCGCAAATTAGAAATGCCGAGTCTCCTGTGGCTGTTGTCATTGATGGGATGACTTTACCAGACGCAAGTGCCATGAATATGACCTTGTACGATACCGAACTATTGGAGTTTGTAAAGGGTCCCCAAGGAACGCTTTATGGTAAAAACGCTATCGCCGGGGCTATTAATATAATCACTAAGGAGCCTACCAATACCAACAAGACCAAGGTGATGACCAATGCCGGAAATGGAGGTTTGTTAGGTGCTGGACTTTCTTCTTCCGGAGCCCTAGTGAAGAACAAGCTATATTATAGTATTGCCGGAAATTATGAAACCTTTGATGGGCTGATCAACAATACCTTCTTAAATGAAAAGGTTGACTTTTATGATGAATTCAATATTAGGGCAAAACTTAAATATCGCTTTAACCCTAGATGGTCCGCTACCTATGTTCAAGACAATTTCAAAGTAGATGCAGGCGGAAATTACTATGTGACCAAAACCGATATTTTCGACCCATCGATTCCCGTACTTGCTGATGATGATTATTCCAGCGAGCCGTTCGGGGATGTTCAGGGCGATTCAGAACTATCCAATTCATTGAGTAGCCTTAAGGTTGAGGGTAATCTCAATAAAGCCAGATTTCAATCGGTTACCTCTTTCAATGCCACCCGGCGGTATTACATCGGCGAAAATGATTATTCACAGTATGCTTTTAGTAAGGTATCGCAAACTTCAGACTCAGATACTTTTAGTCAAGAGCTCCGTCTAACATCAAATGGTGCAGAAACTCAGCTGGTAGATTATACCTTTGGCACCTTGTTCCAAAACAGTGAAAGGTATCTGAATACCTCTACATTTTTGAATCTCACTTTTTATGAAGGGGGATTTGTGGATGCATCTGCGGAGAATGCAAACTACAGTGAGGATCCCTTGGTCGGTAATGACGATGACAATACCATTAGAACATTGGCGGCATTTGCCTTTTTGGATTTTCATGTCTCAGAGAAGCTTACTTTGTCCGGAGGTGTTAGGGTAGACAATGATAAACTGACCAACGACTCTCGTATCACCAACACAGCCATTGAAACGGATATTACCGTGGTGCAGCCTAAATTTTCAATAGCATACGCTGCATCTGAAAATGTTCTGGCCTATGCCAATTATGGTCGTGGTTATCGCAGTGGAGGTTTCAATTCTGAGCCAACGGTGAAATTTGAGAAGGAATATGACCCTGAATTCACGGATAACTTCGAAGTAGGGTTAAAAACAAGCTTCTTGAACAACCGGATTATCTTCAACAATGCTTTTTATTACATCAATTTTGAGAATCAACAACAATATACCTTTATCCCATTGACTCCCTCAATTTTGGGTATCTATAATTTTGAAGAAGCGAAGATTTCAGGTTTCGAATCTGAATTGAAATTCAGGGCAACGAACAACCTCGACTTTTTTGCCAGTTTGGGGATAAATGACGGCGAAATAAAAGAAGGCACTTATAACCTACTGACTAATGCTGCAGCATTTGATTATGAGACAAACGAAGAAGTGGATGTAAGTGGCAATACTTCTCCCTTCACGGTAAAGAGTACCTTTCAAATTGGGTTTAATGCCAATGTCAATTTTAGCGAAAAATCCGGAGTAACGTTATTTGCTAATGCGGATAGTCGAGGTACACTTTATTGGGACCCGCTTGAGGAATATAAACAAGAGCCGTATACGTTGGTGAATGCAAGGGCTAAGTTCAGGTTCAATAATGTCGGGGTAACAGTTTGGGCAAATAACATTTTCGACACCCAATTCAATCAAGAGTTTTTCCCAACCGCAGAGTTCGGTTTCAATAATTTAAGGTTTCCTAACACACCGACTACAGTGGGAGTGGACCTTTCCTATAGTTTCTGACACGCTAAAGCAAATTAAGCTTTTATGATTGCTTCTAATCTGGTCAAGGTAGGAGGGTGGTTGATTCATTTCTAATTTTAAATAAAAAACATGAGTATAACTTGTAGAGTAGTGCGATTTCATGAGACAGGAGAGCTGGACGTTTTGGCTCTTGAGAATATAACGGTGGAAGACCCGGTTGATGATGAAGTTCTGTTCAAAGTTGATGCCTTCGCCCTCAATAGGGCAGATGTTCTTCACTACCAAGGATTCCATACGACTTTACCCGATTTTCCATCGCGACTTGGTTCAGAGGCTACGGGAGAAGTTATCAAGATTGGTGCAAACGTAACTGACTTTAAGGTTGGTGATAGGGTTACTTCCATACCCTTCAATACGGCCAAATATGGAGTACAGGGAGAGTACGCCCTGGTACCGCAGGACTATTTGACCAAGGCTCCAGAAAATTTAACCATCGAGGAAGCTTGCTCTATTTGGATGCAGTATTCTACCGCGTATTTTGCTTTGTTTCATGTAGGTAATGTAAAAGAAGGAGATTTTGTTTTTGTTCCGGCCATTTCCAGTTCAGCTGGGTACGGTTGCTTCGAGCTGGCCAAAGACGCCGGAGCGATGGTCATTGGTTCTACCAGAACAAGTGCTAAGAAAGACGACCTCAAAAAACTTGGAATTGATCATCTTATCATTTCAAGTGAGGAGTCGGTTGAAAAAAGACTGATGCAGCTAACCAAAGGGGAAGGCGTCAGCTTTGTGTATGACCCTATCGCCGGTAATTTTTGTAATGAATATTTGGATGCTCTATCAATGGGGGCAGTAGTAATTATTTACGGACTGTTAGATCCCAACCCAACGCCATACCCTTTGGTTCCACTTATCAGGAAAAAAGCGGTGATGGATGCTTATTCTCAATTTAACCACGTAGAGGACATTGACAAACTAAACGAATGCAAGGCTTATGTTTTGGAAAGAATCAAAAAAGGAATACTAAAACCCAAAGTGAGCAAAGTTTTTGATTTTGAGGATTACAAAAAAGCCTATGAATATATGCTTTCGAATCAGCAGGTTGGTAAAATTGTGGTCAGCATAACCCATAAACAATAGAGAATATGAGAGTTGCAACAGACATAGGAGGAACCTTTACAGACCTTGTGTTCTTTGATTATGATCAGAAAAACAAAGAGGTAAAAAATGTCGAGGTGTCAAAATCCAGCACCACTCCCGGTGAATTTGAGAAGGGAATTCTTAATGCTATCGATAAAATAGATTTGGATCTTGGTACCATTGAATTTTTTGCTCACGGCACAACGGTGGTCATCAATGCCATAACCGAAAGAAAAGGTTCTAAAACAGCGCTAATTACAACAGAAGGCTTTAGGGATGTTCTCGAAATTGCTCGAGGGACAAGACCGGATTTATACAATTTCAACTTTAAGAAAGAAGAACCATTTGTTGAGCGTTATTTGCGCCAAGAGGTCAAAGAGCGCATTAATTATTTAGGAGAGATCATTACACCTTTAGAAGAATCTTCAGTTGATAAACATATTGCCGAGTTTATCAAAGAGGGTGTAGAAGCGATTGCAATTTGTTTTCTTCATGGATATAAGAACCCCGTTCATGAGAAAAAGTTGGCTGATTATATACGCTCCAAATATCCTCAATTTGAGGTCATAACCTCACATGAAGTCACACGCGAATGGAGGGAATATGAACGTACGAGTTCTACAGTACTTTCCGCCTATGTGAAACCCATAGCTACCAAGTACCTCAACAATCTTACGCATAACTTGCAAAAACTAGGGTATAAGAACAACCTCTACATCATGCAGTCCAATGGGGGAATCACCACCGTTGGAGATGTTAAGGCAAATCCAATTACATTAATCGAATCAGGACCGGCAAGTGGGATGCTAGGAGCGGTTGTTTTAGGGAGAACCATTGGCAAGGAAAACTTATTGGTATTGGATATTGGCGGTACTACCGCTAAATGCTCTTTAATTGAAAATGGGATTCCTAAAATAGTCACTACCTACAACATTGAAAAAACAAAAACACAGGCCGGATTCCCAATACTTACCCCGGTAATCGATATTGTTGAAATTGGTAATGGCGGCGGAAGTATTGCCTGGTTGGATGATGGCGGAAAGATGTGTGTTGGACCAAAAAGTGCTGCAGCCAACCCAGGTCCTTCCTCTTATGGAAAGGGAGGTACAAATTTTACAACCACCGATGCTAACGTGGTGTGTAATCGCATACATCAAGATTACTTCTTAGGCGGTGAGCTAAAACCTGACTTCGACAGTATGGAGAAAGCGGCAAGACCACTCTGCGAAGAATTGGATATGACGATGAAAGAAGTGGCGCGGGGGGTTATTCGGGTGGCCAATTCCAACATGATAAATGCATTAAAAAGTGTATCAGTGAACAAAGGATATGATCCAAGGGATTTTTCCTTAATGGTGATTGGTGGTGGAGGCCCGATGCACGGGGCTTATTTGGCCGAAGAACTACAAATGCCCGATGTAATCGTTCCGTTAAATGCAGGTGTATTTTCGGCGTTTGGAATGCTAATGTCCGATTTAAGAAGGGATTATATCCGTACCGATGTGATGGACTTGAACATCGACAATTTTTCCATGTTAAAGAAGGTCTTTCAAGAAATGAAAAACGAAGCAATCAAGGCTTATGAAAGGGACGCTTATCAAAAATACAACATCACATTTGAGTATTATTTGGACCTCCGCTATGGGGGACAAGAACATTCCGTAAAACTGAGGTTGGCCGATCTGAACAATCTTAAAATGGATGAAATCGAGAAAGATTTTCACCAATTGCACAGTAAGCGATATGCCTTTAGCCTCACCGATACCAAAATTGAAATTGTCAACTATCACCTAGTGGCGGAAGTTATAGTGAACAAACCTGTTATTGCCAAAGTTGAAGCAAAAGGCAACGCAGTTAAAGACGCTATAATTGCCACGGAAAGAGTGGATTTTGACGAATCGGGAATACATGAAAGCTGCTTTTACGACAGGGATAAGCTAGACCCGGGCACGACCGTGCAAGGTCCCGCGATTATAGTGGAACAATCCACATCAACTGTTGTGCCCCCGAACCATCAATTCAAAATTGATGAGCATGCAAACATTATTATCACTAAAACACAGTGACCATGGCCTTAGATAAATTTACATCAGATATAATTCAAGATTCCTTGATCTCAATTGGCGAGGCCATGTTCGAGACCATACAGCGCACCAGTATGAGCCCCATTATTTATGAGGCTTTGGATTATGCCGTAGGTATTACCGATGGAGAAGGGCGATTATTGGCTCAAGGAAACGGGGTAATTACATTTTTGGCCGCAATGAGTCTTGTGGTGGAAGAAACGTTGGAGCGATTTGGGGAAGATAATCCTCTTAAGGAAGGGGATGTCATAATGGCCAACACACCTTATGCAGGGGGTGGAACACATCTGTCGGATATAGCGCTGATTACACCAATTTTTTATAAGGGTGAACGCGTGGCCTTTACCGTAAACAAAGCACATTGGACCGATATTGGCGGCACAAACCCGGGTTCGGTATCAACGGTGTCAACCGAGATTTACCAAGAGGGAATTCATTTTCCTTTCGTTAAAGTGAAAGAAGAAGGTAGGCTAAATCAAGCCCTTATTAAAATGTTGGAAGCCAATGTAAGACTCCCTAAAAGTACTTTGGGAGATTTATTCTCGGGCATTGCCGCGAACGACGTAGGAGCGGAAAGAATTATCAAGCTCATAGAAAAATATGGTTTGGAAGCTTACAAACAAGCGGCTGAGGAATTTATGGCATATGGTGAGCGCATTAGTTTAAAGGAGTTACGAAAAATTCCAAATGGTGTTTATGAAAACACGGGTTGGATAGAAAATGATGGTTTTGGCAATGGTCCATTTCCTTTGAAATTGAAAATAACCATCTCCGATGAGAACATGACCTGTGATTTTACAGGATCGCATGAACAGTTAAAGGGACCATTGAATTTATCAAGAACGGGATTGGAAACGGCGGTTAGGGCAGCTTTTAAGGCAATTACCACGCCGACCCTACCTGCAAACAATGGGTCATTTAAGCATGTAAAACTCATTTGTCCTGAAAACACGATTGTCAGTGCAAAGTCACCTGCTCCCATATCGGTCTATTACGAAGTGTTTTTGGCAGCGATAGATTTATTGTTGAAAACACTGGGTCCTGTGGTTCCGGAAAAACTACCGGCTGGTCATTTTAGATCTGTATGTGTAACCTATATCTCCGGGATTCATCCGGTAACCAATGAATTCTATGTTCAAGCAGAGCCACTTTCGGGCGGTTGGGGAGCATGCGCTTTTCATGATGGTAATCGTGGCCAATTCTCCTATGCGCACGGAGAATCCTACAACATTCCTGCCGAAACCCGTGAAAGAAAATACGGGGTAGTGGTAGAAGAATACGCATTTCATAACGAAGGTGGTGGATATGGAGAATTTCAAGGGGGCAATGGACAATATCTAACGTTTAGGGTTTTATCTGATGAAGCCTATTTAACGGGAGCTTTCCTGGGCTATTCAATACCCACTTGGGGACTTAATGAAGGTCATGAAGGTAGTTACAACTATTTCACTGTAATCAGAACCGATGGTACAGAGGAGCAATATAATATCGTAACCAATGTAAAACTCAATAAGGGAGACAAGGTAAAACTGGTTACCGCTACTGGTGGTGGATATGGCAATCCTGCTGATAGACCTTTAGAGAAAGTACAAATTGATATAAAGAACGGTTACATTACAAAAGAACAGGCATTGGAGCATTATAATTTTTCCCTGGATAACGAACACTTATAAACGAATGGAAATAAAACGTTTGGTTTTTCCAGGAGAAGATGATGGTTATTTGAAAAAAATCATCGAAAAGAGCGAAAAGGGAGTAGCCATGCAATGTGGTTCCGTGACCCTAACAAAAGGACAATTGCTTCCATTTAAGAGGTTGGACTTTCATGAAGTATCCTACTTGATTTCCGGAAAATTGAAAGTATCAACCAAAGATGGAAACGAGAAGCTAATGAACAAAGGAGATTTGATCTATTTGAACAAGGAAGAAATACGTAAAACGGAAACATTGGAGGATAGTAAAATACTGTTCTTTTTATTCAACGATATATAAAAGCAAATTTTAAGTGTAAGTTGATTTGTTTGAAGTAGTTGTAAAAAAGCGGAGGTGTTCTTCGCTTTTTTAAACTGGAGTGGATGCAAATTGCAAAAATGAATGGAATGATAAAGCCTATAATTAAACTGTTCGATAAACACGTTTTGTTTTGGGAAAGTCCAAAAATCATCCAAAGAATAAGCTCTTTTTTGGTAATATCATTTATTGTTTGTGGAATATGTAGCTCTTTGGTCTACTATAACCTACTATCGGTAGGTCCGTTCAACAATCTTTTTAAACACCCGTTTTTTGCTATTGAAGTAGCGTTTACAATACTTCTTATTTTGGAATTACTGAGCTTAATTTTTGTGTTGCCCAAATCCGTTTCAAGATCCTTGGGAAAACAGTTTGAGTTACTCTCACTTATTTTCCTACGCGATGCATTCAAAGAATTCAGCCATTTGGATAATTTCTTATTGTGGAATGACGCTAAGGAAACCATTCAGAGTATGTTGGTATACTCTTTTGGGGGATTGGCAATATTTACCGTTATGGGGTTTACCCATAGACTGAACAGTAAAATACGATTATCGGAAACCTACGTAAATCAGACACAATTTGTACGGGTCAAAAAGCTGCTAGCACTTTTTTTGTTGATTTCCTTTTTTCTGATAGGCATTCGGGACTTCCTGGTACTTGTTCAAACCGGAACATATCTGCACTCCTTTGATACCTTTTATACGGTCTTAATTTTTACCGATATCATAATCGTATTGGTCGCTTTGCGCTATACCATCAATTATTACCGCGTTTTTCGATACACGGCATTTGTGTTGGCCACTATCCTGATTAGGATTTCGCTCACTATTGAACCTTACTATAACGTCGTGCTTGGAGTTTTAGCCTCGGTTTTTGTCTTGATTTTGGCAGTAGTCTATAATCATTTTCAAAAATGGCTTACGAAAAGAGAACTGACAACTTAAACTTTTCACCATGGAAAATTCTGTAAAAAATTCACAAGGAAATACGGATTCAACCTTGGTACCGGTTCCACAAAATGAACGTCAACCTTGGTATGTTCCTGCCATTATTTTCGGTGGACTTGAGTTTTGTATACCCGTTCTTTTAGTAGGAGGCATTTTAATAGGCAATTTTAGCCTATTGGAGGTTATTGGAGTTTTGCTGATAGGTCTGGTGTTTTTTCAATGGATTGGGAATGCCATACAGGGTTATATTGGGGCAAAAACCGGATTGACATCTTCGGCATTGGCCGCATTAAGCTTTGGGAACAAGCAGTCTAAAATCGTAGTTGGTATTGTCATATTGATTCTGACATTGGGCTGGTGGGCTATTCAAACTTCCGTGGCCTCCGACGCTTTTAGTGCCTTATTGGGAATTAACAAAGACGAAAACCTGTTTTTATACATTTTGAGTACTGTAGTTATCGGACTCCTTTTTGCCATTCCTTCAATACTTGGGTACGCCTCCATTAAATGGGTAGATTACATAGCCATTCCTGCAGGGATACTCTTGGTTACGGTAGCACTTTATCTTTCTTTCAGCAATTTGGGATGGGAGAGAATATCGACCTGGAATCCAGAAGGCAGTATGTCGTTCATAGAGGCTATTAACTTGATCATTAGCATAAATGTCGCCCAGTGGCTAATTGCACCCGATTATACCAGATTTGCAAAACCCACATGGAGAGACAACATTCTGATTCCTCTGGGCATCATAGTGGTTGGTTTTCCATTGTTCATCGTAGGAGGGGTTATGTCCATTGGCACCGGAAATTCCGATATCGTACCAGTGATGCAAGAGCTTGGCTTTCCTGCTTGGGGCTTTATAGTATTATGGATAGCAACTTGGACGAGTCAGTTGGTGAGCAACTATACGGGTGGCTTGGTATTGTGCAATATGTTCAATTTAAATGATGGAAAGAGCAGAAAAGTATTGACATTGCTGTTTGCTCTTGTGGGTATTCTATTGGCCATACTGGGCATCATGGATCAGTTTGTTAATTTCCTATATGCCACGGCCCTCATTGTTCCCGTGTTAGCAGGTGTGATCATGAGTCACTACTTTTTTGTTGACAAGACTCTACTCATAGCCAAACAATCATGGAACTGGTTGGCGACTATAAGTATACTAGTAGGAGTAGGGGTCGGTTACTTCATCCAATATGTAAACCCCATGGGGATACCTGCTGTTTTGTCCTTAATTGCCTCAGGAGCAGTGTACCTTCTTTTAAATCACTTTTTCAATACGCAAACCAATGAAAAGAATTTTTGACAATACTGAAATTGCCCTAGCTTTAAAATCAGATTCAGAACTAGACAGAGCTCTTTTTTTATTTGAATTGATTAAGAAAGAGCCATTGGTCAAGATAGGAATGGCTGTTACAAAATTTGCTTTAAAGGCCAACCTTCCCGTGGAAAAACTAATTCGCTCGACGGTGTTCGATCATTTTTGTGGTGGTATCAATGAAGAAGATTGCCTTAGGGTCATAAAACGAATGCATACCAAAAATGTACATGCGGTCTTGGACTACTCCGCTGAGGGTAAGGAAGAAGAAACCCAATTTACTTATGCTGTACAGAAAACATTGAAAACCTTGGAATATGCCAAAGAAAACAAAGCAATACCCTTTGTAGTGTTCAAGCCAACAGGATTTGGACGCTTTAAAATCTACCAGAAGCTTTCCGAAGGAGATTCTTTAAATGAGCTTGAAAGAGCTGAATGGTTGTCAATTAAGGAACGTTTTCATTTGGTTTGTAGCAAAGCGTTTGAATATGGAATTCCAGCGCTGATCGATGCGGAAGAAAGTTGGATGCAGGATGCGGCAGATGGACTTGTTGAAGAAATGATGGAAGAATATAATAAGGAGGAAGTGGTTGTTTTCAATACACTTCAGGCGTATCGATGGGATAGATTGGAGTATTTAAAAAAGCTTCATGGCATAGCCAAAATCAAGGGATTCAAAATCGGAATGAAATTGGTAAGAGGCGCATATATGGAAAAAGAAAGGGAAAGAGCTTTGATTCATGGGTACAAAGACCCAATCTGTATTGATAAAAAAGCAACAGACACATTGTACAACAGCATACTCGAATATATGTTGGACAATTTAGAAGACCTAGCGTTGTTTGCGGGTACTCACAATGAAGAAAGTTCCTATATTCTCATGGATATTATGCAGGGAAAAAGACTTTCAAAAAATGATAAGAGAATTTGGTTTGGACAGTTGTATGGAATGAGTGACCATATCAGCTATAATTTGGCAAAAAAAGGATATAATGTAGCTAAATATTTGCCCTTTGGCCCAGTTAAAGATGTGATGCCCTACCTAATACGAAGAGCGGAAGAGAATACTTCGGTGGCAGGTCAAACTTCAAGGGAATTATATTTGATAAAAAAAGAAAGGGATAGAAGAAAGGAAGAGAAGTTTTGCCGGGCGAACACATAAAATGGTCATTTTATTGAGCGATATGACAAAATCAGAGTCTAATCTATCAATGTGTTTGGTTTCCGGTCTTTTTTATTGTTCCAGTTAATTAACGCTTATTGGACATCATGGGTTAACAGAGTTCACATATTTGGGTTTTGCAAAATGTTTGTAGGGAACAACGGTTAAACAGAGTTGTATTAACTCTATCGAGGAACTACAGATAAAGCGATAGGAAGAATTGAGCATCTACTAATCGTGAAGATAACCTATTTCTTACAGCCGTTCCTTTTTGAATTATAGCCATTTTATACATATATAAGTTCATCAAGGAGAACCGGTGCCGTCCAGTGAGCGATTCTGTGTGTTCTTGAAATATTGAAATAATAACTTTTGAATATCAAATAGATAAAATTAAAGTTCTGACCCTCCCGCAGTCACTGGGAACTACACATTTGAGTTCAAAAAGTCTGTAAATCAATTATTTAAAGACTTTTTTTTTGACTGCATAAAATCTTTTAGAATGGATTGTCAAGGTTGTAGTTTGGATTGGTGATTTCTATCTCGCCCAATAAATAGGTTTGGCTAGAATTTGGGACGCTTGCAGCTGATTTTTTTGATCAGTAATACTGTTTTAAATTAGGTTAACGCGCAATTACAATGGACTGTTTGGTGTCATAGGAATTGACATTTCATTGATTTGAACTGAGTTTAGAAAATGGGAGGGTAAATTGCACTCTTGAAAATGTTGCCCTTTGATGAAGTCGAAAGTGAGTTCTAGGGGCTTGAAAGGCACAGTGCGAATATATTCCGTTTCCTATTATGCTTCCTTCTCAGGTGGATTGATGATCCTGATGTATGATCCACAAACTACAGGTAGATAATCCCACGATTTTACACTGCACACAGGATTCGATGGTCTAGTTGGTCAGGAAAAAGACAGGGAATCAATTTCGAATCCCGATAAAGAAGACTAAACCCGCTTGTAGACCTGCTCAAAAGGCACCCGGAATCGTGGGCCGTATATCCCTTCGGGTTCACGGATGCCACATCCGATCACCATATTTATTTCGGCACCGGCAGGCAATCCCAAGGCTTTTTTGATCAGAAGACTGTCATGCCCTTCCATTGGGCAGGTATCATATCCTATAGCTGCCATGGAAATCATAAAATTCTCCGCGGCAAGGGCAGCGCTTTTGTGCGCTACGATACGCATGTCGGATAACCGCACCTGTCGGTACATGGGTCGGAATAGCCCCACCACGTTGAACACGATATATTTTAAGAATCCCAGGATACCAAGAAAATCCGAATAAAGAGAAGGGATGAGTTTATTATAGTACGAGAAAACGAATTTTTCACGCTGGGTATATTCACTTTTGGGTTTCTTTCCAAAACTCTTTTCCAAGAAGTCGATATTGGCCTTGACACGATTCCGCCATTTGTCCTTTCGTGCTACGACCACAACCAGTTGCTGGGCAGTCCTAGCTGCAGGTTGATTCATACACGCATGCACGATCTTGGTCTTGATATCAGGATTGGTCACCTGATAAAATTCCCATAACTGCAGATTGGAACTCGTTGGGGCCAATACGGCATTCTCAATACATGCTTTAACCTTTTCAGAATCAATCGGTTCTTCCCTGTAAATCCGAACTGAACGTCTATATTCTATGGCTTCCGATACCGTCTTTTCCATGTTGATGCTGTTTTAGGATTCAAAAGTCGGGTAGAAGGCGACATTACGCAAATTTTTTATCCTTTAGATAAATTAAAAGTTCTTATCCTCCCAGGGACACTGGGAACTACCCTTAAAATCAAAATTCCGGAAACTTCAAGTTTCCGGAATTTTCGTTTTTATAAACCAAAATTTACATCAAAGGACTTTGTTCAAAAATCAATCCCTTACAGGGTCATGTAAATTTTGAGTATATGCACACAATACTTTTGATTTGAACAATGTTTGTATTAATCCAAGCCGAATTGAAATTTGACTTCCTCAAAAGTAGCTGGTGTTTTTTCTGTTAATCCGTTTTGTTCCGCCACATTTGCAGGTACCAAGACATATCTAAGGGTGAAATCTGGGTCGTTTTGTATGTCCAGAATATAATTGGAATTAGGATCCGTAGCCAATACAACTATTCCAGGTGTGTCCACATTAGTTATCGTGTAAAAACTAAAGGTGGCATCATTTAAAGTAAATGGGAGGGAAAAGGTTATAGCCCCACCTTCTGCTAATGTTCTTAAGTAAACAAGTACTACGCCTCCGTTGTCAACAAATTCTGATAGGTTCAATTCTGGGACTTCTAACATTATACTCCCTTCTGTTGGAATAGCATTATCCCACTGTATTTGCATCCAATCCGAAGCTACGACGTTGGCGTTGCCATCTTCACCGGCAGGTCCCTGTGGACCTTGTTCGCCATCGATACCATTTATTCCATCAATACCATCCTCACCATCTTTTCCAGAACATGATGTAAGAGTAATGCTTAGGCCCATAAATAGGTAAAAGGCCATTTTTAATACATTCAAATGTGTTGCTTTCATATTTATTTTTTTTTCTCCCACAAATTATTTGTACTTAAAACATAGTTGATTTCTTTTTTTACTATGTTGAAAATCTCGCGGGAGCGGTTACGCTTGTTACGCCCAAAAATAAAACCGTATTTCTGGTAATTTTTAGCACAATTGATAGATATGTGATTTGGGTTGACGGTTTGTACTTACCTAAGAATGGAAGAATTTATGGGCAAGAAAAAGCTTACAAATAGATTTAGTCTTTTTGGCTCGGTTATGGAATAGATTTAATGGTAAACAGTTAGAATACATCATTTTCCAGTATTTATAAATATGATGCTCTTAATAGGATTAAGTCCTATGGATTTAAGGGAATTTCTGAATGTTGATCTTAGTAGCGTATGGACCCTAGCAGCGTGGAACCAAGTTTCGGTTGCATTCTTTTTATAAGTCTATATGATTACTCCTTAATGTGGTTCACCTTTCAAGCATAAGGAAACAAGAACAAATCCTTAAAAGATAATAATTCGAATTTATTGAACTCAACGACGTATAGTATATGATTTAGCATTGTGGAAATTTGTAAACGAAATTTAGGTTGATTAAAAAAGTGAAAAAACCAATGAATGTTGTTTTCTGGGAATAACAACTTTTAAATGTTTTTTTCAGGAGTTTTACTGTTTGGGTTGTTATATAAGTAACCAAAGACATTGACCTATGAAGAATTATAATTCAATGACGGTACTGAAAAAGGTGGAAAGTGAAGATTTTATAAAAATATTCAATACACAATCTAGTTTTATCAAAGGGCTTATCTTGTTTCCTTTGATTCAGAATATTATACTCCTGATAGTTTTACAATTACTCTAGCGGTTCATTTCGAGTCGGATCGCTTTAGTTCCATTAGCAATGAGGACTAGAAACGGTATACCAAATTCTTGAGGGTATGCCGTTTTTTTTTGTTCTATTAGAAAAATGTGTTTGATTATCCTACTGCGTGTACCAATCAATTGAAGATCAACCTCAATGAGGCATTAGGTGTAACTCCCAATGAACTTTGGTCAAATTTTTGAGCATCTCCAAAAAGGGTTGGCCTGTAAAAGGTATTGATTGTGTTTTCACGATTTAAAACATTCCATACGGCCACACCGACTTCCAAACTATTGCCATGGCTCAAGTTAAACTCATATTTGCCCGAAATATCGACTCTAAAATAATCATCCAATCGATTTCCATTTGTTTGGCCATAATTAATTTGGTCGTCTAACACTTGGTTATCCGATTCGGGAAGGGTCAATGGTTTTCCAGTACGCCAGTTCAATCCAACTGCCAAGAGCAGTTGGTCTATGGCATAGTTGGTGGCCAGGTTCACTGCATGGGTAATATCAAAATTGTTGGGAAACCTTCTTTCGGTCAGTTCATCAAAAACGTAATCACTGTTCAAATAGGAATAGCTAAGCCAGATACTATTGTTTCGAAACTGTTTTCTAAGTAATAGGTCCAATCCATTGGATTCATAAGACCCCGAAGTTTTTACAAACTCGTACCGATCCTGAAAACCTTGGCTTTGTGTCGTTACACCGTTCACATTCTTGTAAAAGGAAACGGCGTTCAACAGCCAGCCTTTCTTATTGAAGCTTAGCCCTAGGGAGGCTTGCTTACTTTCAATTACCGGTATGGATTGATTGTTGGAGAGTTGCCATCTTCGCTTTTCAATTCCCAAAAAATCATTTTGAAAATTGATCACTTGCGAAGTGCTTTGGTGCTTGAATTCCCCCAGAAACTCTAAACTGAAATATTGGCCCAACCTCTGGTTAAAACTCATGCGTGGTTCCCAAAGCTGTTTGTCAAATTCATCGAGATGGTTAAAACGAAGGCCTAAATTTAATTGTGTGGCGGCATTCTTGGATGATAGCCCCATTTCTGTGAAAAGGGCATGAGTACGCAAAACCTCGCCCTCCAGTCGAATAAAAACTGGGTCATCCACATCATCCAAATTGGTGACCTTGGTTTCTACAAAATGGTATCCTCCTGTCCAATTCAAGTAATCGGATGAGCTCTTCAGCACTTTTACTTTGATCCCGGTTTCTGAAACTTCGTTTTTCTGTAAAAAACGTTGATCTGCGGCAATGTTGGAGTTGATGGACTTAAGCTTATAGTCCGTATTGTATATTTCAATTTGTGTTGTCAATTTCTCGGTCCAGTCGCGGTAGTAGTAAAGTCCCTCGGCCAAACTTGTTTGATCAAGATTGCTTTGCCGAAACACCTGTGTACCCGATACTTCTGCTACTTCATCGAAGGTCACCTCATTGGCCGTGTGGATGAAGTTGATCCTTAATTGGTCTCTTTCCGAAGGGTTGAACAGTAATCGAAACGATGTATCATAAAAATCAAATGCAATATCGGTATTGGTAACGGAAGCCGAATTGTTTTCGAGTTCGGTGTCCTGCGAAATGCGTTCAAAATATTTGTCATAGGTAGGTGTTTCCACTAAATTGCTGAGTGATTTTCGGGATGCAATTTGAAAAGAAGCTTTTTTTCCGATAGGTGCATCGATAAAACCGTTGGCATCAATAAGATTTACCCCTATGCTTCCTTTTAATTCAGAATTAAGAAACTGGTCGGTTTTCATTGCAATTGTACCGGACACACCATCAGTCTCAGAAACACTGCTTCCATTTTTTCGCAATTCCACTTTTTGGGTTATTTGAGGATTGTACATCGATATTAATCCAAAAAAATGTCCCGATTGATACATTTTGATGCCGTCCCATGTGATGAGGTTTTGATCGTGGCTGCCCCCTCGGATATTGATATTGGAGACCGTTTCGTCAATGCTTTGGATACCCGGCAGTGCTTGCAGAGAAAGCAGTACATCATCCTCTACTAGACCGGGAAGTGTTCTGAACCGATCAAAATCCAATTGATAAGAACCGTTGTCAAGCTTGTCAAGACCTCGTACCAAAAAGTCGTACACCGTAATCTCAGCCAATTTTTCGTGGTAAGGGGTAAGCAATATGGTATTGCACCTAGAGGTTTCTAAATCTGCCACATTTAAACTGACAGGCTTGTATCCCATATGCCTAATTTGGATGATATCGCTTCGTTTTACACCATTTAATTCAAAATAACCTTGTTCATTGGCAAATGTACCTGTGGAGCTGTTTTGGATCGCTACATAGGGCAAGACTTCTCCGGTATCCATATCTATTAGATTACCACACAGGAGAATGCGTTCCTCCTTTAGGGAAATTATGTTGTCCGAAACAAATACAAAACTAAGGTTGGTTTGGGATTTTAGATAATCCAAGGTTTCTTGAAGGCTCAAAGTAGTTTCGGGAGCAAATAAGGTGATATCATCAACCAGTTTTGAGACATAATTGAATTGCACCCCAAAACGTTCTTGTAGCTCTTCCAAAATAGTGGTCAGAGGTTCATCCCGTTCTGATTGAGCATTGATACTGGCAATACAAAAAGAAAATAGTAATAAAACTAGAACAAGTAGTCTTTTACTCATGCTTACTAAAACGCACCATACGTGGCTTTAGTATCTCGTGTTTCAAGCCTAGTGGCTCACTGATGGCTCTAAGTGCGTCTTGCAAATTATCTTGGACAAAGCCTCCAGTAAAGAGTTGGGCAGTGTCTACATTTTCAGTTGTGACAGTAATATCATACTGTCTTTCTAGTTCTGCTAGCACTTCTGATACGGGAGTACGTTGAAAATAGCTTCTATTTTGGGTCCATTGGGGTTGGTCAAAACTGTTTTTGCCCATTATTGGTTCACCATCAACTAGTTTAACGTTGTCCCCAACCTGTAGTATAGTAGTGTGTTTGCCCGTAGAAACCTTTACAGTACCCTCAAAACATGACACTTCAAAGAAAGTGCCGCGTTGCTTCACATTGAACTCCGTACCCAAAACGCTCACAGTACCTTCTGGGGTAACCACGTCAAATTTGGCTCCTTTGGCCACATCAAAAAAGGCCTCGCCTTCCAGTTTGATCTCCCTTTTCTTTTCCCATCCATTTTCATTGAAACTCACTTCTGAAAGGGCGTTTACCACCACTTGGGAAGCATCGGGCAGTTCGATGGTGGTTTTTTCCGCCACCATGGTATTTACTTTGGTAACATCATTGAACAAGAAAAAATAATAAAGCCCGAAAACAACTGCCACCACACTGGCCACACGTAGTATAGGCTTGTGCCACTGCAGTTTTTTAACCTTCGAATCTGGTACCATGAAACGGTCCCTGAACGTTTCGAAATCATCCACTGTTGAAAAGTTGGATGCCTTGAAACGTGCCGCATCTTCAATGATTTCTTTATAAAAAGACGCGTCTTCCAGTTCATCGAATGCTTTACTTTCTTTACCTGAAAGGTCATCTAAGAGCCACTTGTGTATTAAATTTTCCTGGTCCATAAATTCGGATCTTTGTGTATAGAACAACTAAGAATTAATTTTTCCTGACTATTTTATCCTAAAATTTTCCAATTCTTTCTTCAATTGGTCAAAAGCTGAGTAAATACGGTACTCTACAACCTTTCGGGTAACACCCAACAATTGGGCAATTTCTTCGTGTTTCTTTCCTTCGACCTTATTTAACATGAAGGCAATGCGTTGTTCTTCGGATAATTTGGAAAGGGCAAGCTGATATTTCTTATAATACTGTTCTTTCTCCAATAAAAACTCTGGGTTTTCATTGGTATATCCCTTAGGAGCTTCAATTTGGTACTTCAAGACCACTTTTTGATGTTTTACCTCATTGAGCATTAAGTTGTTGGCCACGGTGTACAAAAACGACTTGGCCTTTTCATAGGTGACTTTTTTACAGTTCTCCCAAAGCTTGGCAAAAGCATCTTGGGCTTTGTCGCCAGGGTTTAGCTTATCGCCATACTTATAATAAAGGAAATCATGGAGACTTTTGGCATACTTTTCATAGACTTTTGCGAACAGGGACTCATCACAAACGTCCTGATATAGGATATTCTTCAATTAAGGTTGAGTTTAGTTTACTAAAGATAGAATCTTTTTTTAAAATTTTTCAGGAGTTTAAACCGTTTAGTTGTTCTATGTATAAATACTAAATTACAAGAAACCTCAAGAACATGAAAAATATTGCAAAACATTTAGGCATTTTACTACTTGCGTTAAGTATAATGAACACCTCTTGTAGGAAAGAGGAATTTGAGTCTCTAGGAACATCACCTGAACAAGCTTTACAGGCAGATTCGAATGCAGCGAATCTTTTGTTCAGAACATCCCTAAAAGACGGTTCCACGGATAATATCTTAGATCAAGCCAATTGTTTTTCAATAGCGCTTCCCGTGACAGTTATAGTCAATGGTACTGAAATTACCGTAGAAGAGGAAGGGGACCTTGATGAAATCGAACTTATTTTTGAAGAGAGTGATGATGATACCGACTCCTTGGAAATAGTCTTCCCTGTAACCATTACATTTTCTGATTACACCGAAACAATGGTCTCAAGTGCTGAAGAATTGGAAGATTTAGCAGAAACTTGTCCAGGTGAGAACGAAGTCGATGATGATATCGAATGTGTGGACATCGTTTATCCTATATCTGTTTCCATTTTCAATCCCAACACCGAACTGTTCGATACCATCTCGTTGGATAGCGATGAAGCCCTGAACGATTTTATAGAGGAGTTGGATGAAGACGACATTGTAAATATTGAATTTCCGATTGTTTTGGTTTTGACCGATAATACGGAACTGGAAATTTCCGATTTAGAAGAGCTTGAAAATACCATTGAAGGCTTTATCGAGGAATGTGACGAAGATGATGACAATGATTTTGACGATGACAATTGTAACGATTGTACTGTAGAGCAACTTCAAGAAGCCTTTGCTGGATGCGCTGACTTTGGAGTGAACAAGTTCAGTCTTGATGGAGAAAACCTTAAAAGCCAATACGATGATCTTGCATTTAGCTTTGAAGAAGATGGTAATTTAACGGCTGCCTCTGAAACGGAAGTCTTTTTGGGCACTTGGTCGGCCAGCGGGTCAGGAAATGATATTCTTGTTGTCATTGATATCCCAAGTTTAAACGACTTCAATGCCGCGTGGAACCTGAATAGAATTTTGGAAACACCTGGAATAACAAAAATAACACTTCATGAGGGTGATGGGAATACGCTTCGATTTCAGGATGCATGTACTAATGGTAACCCTGGAGGGAATGCAGGTCCAGATGTCGACACCGTGCTTGAAGATGGAATTTGGCAAGTAGATTCTTATATGGACGGAGCTATTGATGAAACCGCAAATTTTGTTGGATATAACATAAGTTTCAACAATGACGGTACAGTTGTTGCCGATAATGGCACTCCAATTAACGGTACATGGAGTACTGAAAATGGTAATACAAGACTGGTATTGGATTTTGCGGATTCCGTTCCATTTGAAAAGCTCAATATGGGTTGGGAAATTGATTCAGTGTCCGATACCCAAGTGGAATTAAGAGAATTGGGAGGTAATGACATACTGGTCCTGACAAAGCAATAATATTAAGAAAAGTCCTGAGTAGATTTTAGGACGGGATAGTTGGCCTTTTGTTCGGGTGGTTCGTACAGATCCATTACCAAACAGGAGGCCATTTTTGAGTTTCATTGTTTTAGGTACGTCATAGGTATTCAATCACCGATTGGTTGGCGGACCATAGTATGGATAGAATGCTTTGTCAGAGACAATGGCAAATCAGCATTCCTTCTTAAAATTCTCTGGAAATGCCACTTCTTTTTTTAATTCCTTAAGAGATTTAATGTTATGAACGTTACTTCGCTTTAAAAGGCCATATGTTCATGGTATGCGGCTTTCGTGTTAAGACTTGGCTCAGCCTTTCCCCAATGAACAAACACTTTTCTACTTAGCTGAGAATGAATTTTGCACCTAATTGAAATCTAATCGACCAACACCTTAATTGGTTTTGGTATGGACCATTCTTGTGGGTAGTTCATTCAGCAAGATTGGTAAGAAAGAGCCTACTCGTTTTGCCAATAAAATAAATGCTTTTGAACCTTTATCGAAAAAAGAGCCCGTTTGTCCTTTTGGGTCAGGAAGAATTGCGGTGTACTTGTTTCAATAGTATAAACCAAACTAACTAAACATGACTTTAACTGCAATTGTAATCGACGATTCGCCACTACAACAAATGGCTACCTGTAAATTGATTGAAAACCACCCTAACATACAATTGGTAGATTTTTTTAACGATCCTATAAAAGGGCTTGCTGCCGTCAATAGCTTACGTCCTGATGTATTGTTTCTAGACATTGAAATGCCAGAATTAAATGGTTTCGATATATTGAATTTTATAGAATATGATTGTCAGGTAATCTTAAACTCCACCCGTTCGCAATTTGCGCTTCATGCATTTCAATATGACCACGTCAAGGATTATCTGGTCAAGCCCATGAATAAATCCCGATTTGAAAAATCCATTGACAAAGTGCTTAAAAATCAAGTATTGGAAAAATCGGCAAAATTTGCAACCACGGAGTACGTATGGATAGAGAGATTGCCCAAAGCAAGTTAAATCCAGCTTCTTAAAAACTAAAAGTAAAAAACCAATAAAAACACATATTATGAATGATTTTGCTAAGCTGTTAAACAATGTAATGCAACTACTGTTCAAACCTTTTTTCGATGCCGATGAAAAATCAAAGCAACTTTTTCAACAAAGGATTTTTATAACTCAGCGGGTCAATAATGATCGTTACCATAAAAACAGGTAAACAATGATGACAACGGAACAATCAAACGAACGAGAATTTTGATTGTCCACAGTTCAAAAAGACAAGAGTCTCCTCCGATAAAGTGAATGTCACCAAATTAAATGATTTGTATTCCTATGGCATTTCCAATTTGACATACCAAACCAAAAAACCCGAGATTGTAAAGTCCGGGCTTTTCTTTATATGTGTTGTGGATAAGTAGCCATGATTCCTCAAGGAACAGGAGTTTAAATCCGTTCTGTTCGAAAACCTATTCGATTGAATTAGAAAATCACGAGATATTGAATAACGAATTGACAAATGAAATTGATTGATTCTCCCGCAGTCGCAAAACATCCATACAGGATTAGAAAACAAAGCAGGCTAAGTGCACTAAAATGCCTTTTTAGTTTTTAATAAAACTATACATTTTCTCCCGGGTTTTCTGATCAGGCATGTTGCCATATCCGGCCATCATGTTGTCAATAACATGATGAGGTTTGGATGTACCTGGAATAACACATGTAACCGCTTCATGGGATAAAATATATTTTAAAAAGTATTGTCCCCAACTTTTTATTTGAAACCCTTCACACCATTCTGGCAATGGCTTGTTTTTGGTAAGGCGGAACAATGAGCCTCCTTCAAAGGGCCGGTTTATCAAAACTGCTGTACTGTATTTCTGAGCAGTTTCCAGAAGGACCCTTTCGGCATTCCGTGACCGAATCGAATAGTTGAACTGAACAAAATCTGGGTGTTCCGACTTAATTATGGCTGCTAACCTATCATGGGCACTGTCCACATAGTGGGTAATTCCCCAATAGCGGATGGTCTCATTGTCTTTTAAAGACCTAAGGGACTTAATATGTGTCCGGTAATCTACCAGATTGTGAATTTGAATCAAATCCATTTGTTTTTGCCTTATTCTTCCTATAGAGTTTTTTATTTGTTGTAGTCCCGCTTCTTTACCTTGCGTCCACACTTTTGTAGCATAAAAAAACTCGTTAGGGTAATTGGTTTTTTCGGTCAAATCACCCACCACGGATTCTGAGCTCCCATACATTGGGGATGAATCAATGACCCTGCCCCCTTTTTCATGCATTTTTTTCAATACTTCCAATAGAATTGCTCTCTTTTCAGTAGAAGACCCTACGTCAAAAGTTTGCCAGGTGCCCAAGCCCACAACAGGGATTTGCTCTCCTGACATGGGTATTTTCCTAAGCTTCATGACGTTGGAGAAAGGAATCCCCATCATGGAAAATGGCATAAAAAGGCTGGCTGCTCCTAAGCCGCAAAGTTCCAGTGCTTCCCTTCTTGATTTTATAGTTTTCATATTGATGTATTTAGTTCTCTTTTTGCATGTCCAAGTCCCAACCTAAGACCGTTGTACGACCAAAGCAAGGCCAAGGGCACAGCAACAAGGGCAATTGTTGACAGCCCCAATCCCAATGAGGTCAGGCCGGCAAAAAACCATCCTGTTATCGCATCACCTCCCCGGTATATGGCCGTGTCGATAAAGTTTTTTGACTGATATTTATATTCATGCGAGGTAACGGTGAAAAGAATTTCCTTGCTTGGTCGCAGTAGAAAAAAGTTCCCGGCCCGGTGAACGATCAACAAAACGGCTATCAATATTAAGGATAATTTAAAACCCATTAGGAATAAACCGATGGCCACCAACAACGGAATTATGGCCATGGTTAATGCTAAACCCATCTTTTTTATGATTCGAGATGTAAAAAGCAACTGGCCAACTATGGCCAATGTATTGGTTGCCAAATCCACTTTGGAAAAATAGGATATTCGTTGACCACTGTTTAAGCTGGCTACTTCCAATAAATGGGCCTGCTCGAAATAAAGAAAAGTGGAAATGGAAGTGTAAAGCAATACAAAGGTAGCTATCCCCAAAAGATAGTTTGATTTAAAAGTGTTACTAATGCCATAAAACAGACCGCTGTTTTGATTGCTCCGTTTTTGTTTGGACATCCTGTTTTCTTCTGGGAGAGAATTTTTAGCCATGGAAAAGAGGCCTAACATGCAGCCAATTCCAATCGATAATAATAGCGCCGCAACCAGAAGCATTTCCTTAAAACTTACAAGATAGGATAGGTAATTGGACAAAAGAGGCCCTGAAATTGCACCCAAACTGCCACCGGATGCGATAACACCGAAAACCCGCTTTGAAGAAAAACTCGAAAACAAATCGGCCATAAAACTCCAGAAAAGCGACACCACAAAGAGATTAAAAACACTGATCCATATAAAAAATGCCGTTGGTAACCAACCCAATCCAATTTCAAGGTGAAATAGCCCATAGAATCCAAGAATGTTTAGAAAGAAGAATGTGTAGCAATACAAAAGCAAGCTAAATGGGCTGTATCTCCTGTTTAAGAGGCCAAAGACAGGAACGATGAAAAGCATTGCCAAAAAAGTGCCGGTAAAAAGCCATTGCATGTTTTCAGCACCATTTTGGATACCCATTTCATCACGTATGGGCCTTAGTACAAAATAAGCGCAAAGCAGACTGAAAAAAAAGAAAAAGGACAGTAGAACAGAAGTCCTTTCTTTAGGTTTTACCAGTAATATTTTCTCGATGACATCCATGAATTTTGAACCCAAGAATTAAGCTTGTATTCAAATTTGATTAAGATGGAAGGAAGAACCTATTGGATTCTGAAAAGAGGCTGACAGATTTACAAATCTGTCAAGTTATTCCCTGCCCGAAATTCTGATGGTGTTTGGGAAGTAGCTTTTTTGAAGGCAGTATTGAAAGATGAAAGTGAATTGAACCCACAATCAAAGGCAATGGCAGAAATTTTAATACTTCGATAATTTTCATCCTGTAGCAATTGCATTGCTTTTTGGATTCTGTAGGTATTCAAGAACGTGGAAAAATTCTGGTCAAATTCTTTATTTATTAAATAGGACAGCTTGTAAGGTTGCACATTAATTTCTTTGGCCAAACTGCCAAGTGTACAGTTTGGATTTAAAAAAGGCTGCTCCGTTTTCATGTGTTCCAAAAGCCTTTTGCTAATCCTTTCTACATGCTCTGGTGCTATGGCAATATTTTGATTGCCCTTTGAAGCACTTAGAACCTGTGGGTACTTGAATACATAAATACTGGTCACAAATAAGAATATCGCGTAGATCACGGGCCCCATCAGATAAGGGGTCAGTCCCAGTATGTAATTGGAAAAGTAGGCCAGTTGAAGTAAAAAACCACCCAATAAAAGCAACATGTACCAGCTTTTTCTTTCTTTTTCAATGGTATGAGCCAAATGGCCTTGTCGGAGACCGACCAAAAACATAATCCAAGTGGCAACTATGTACAACCCTTGATGAATTAGCAGTGTTGAATATCCAAATGAGTACCAAAACCTATCTAAGGTTAGGGAGGAAAGTGTTAGGAGTAAAAAGAGAGATGGAACAAAATGGATGAAAAAAATGCTTGTCCACTTTTTGCTATAGAGCTCACAATAAATATATAGGAAAAGGGCAGGGCCATACACCGAGTGGGCAAGGAAACCAAAATTCAATACCCATAGCTCCACATCCTCAGCATAAACCCAGAGCAAAGATTTAACTATTCTGAGGGTAACACTAAAGAACACCACGCTGAGCAACAATGCCGATGGAGATCTTTTTCTTGAAAGGAAAGAAATGATGGAAAGGTAAAAACCTTGTACCGCTGCAACCAAGGCAATCAAAAGTTCAATTTCTTTACCAATCTTTAGTGCTCTCATTTACAGGTCGCATTAACTTCAAGGATAAAGTTAGATAATTATTTTTTCTTTCCCTTTCAACACAATCACTGTTCGGCATGAGTTTTCTTTATAATGATGAAGTAGACCGATTTGTGTTTTTCTGAAAAAAGGTCATATCTTAAGAAAAAGATTTTCAAAAGTAATGCGACTGCCATCTATTCTCTGCCTGTTTTTAAGTGCTGTATCACTCTTTTCACAAGAGCTTCCGCCTATTCAAAATTATGCACCGTCCGATTATCAGGCCGAAAATCAAAACTGGGCCATATCACAATCAAAAGACAAACTCCTGTATATAGCCAACAGCAAGGGTCTTTTGGAATTCAATGGTGCCAAATGGAAGCTATTCCCCTCTCCGAATGAAACAATCATGCGTTCCGTAAAGGTTGTGGAAGACAGAATTTATACAGGATGTTATATGGAGTTCGGCTATTGGATTCGGAATGGTTTTGGACAACTGGAGTACACCTCATTGTCAAAAAAAATTGCGGAAAAGCTGATTCAAGACGAGGAGTTTTGGGGCATTTTCCATATGGATAGTTGGATTTTGTTTCAATCGCTCAACAGAATATATGTGTACAATACTGTTGATGATTCGTTCCACATCATTGATTCGGAAACCAATTTGTTCCGCATGTTTAAAGTGGGGGAAAGCATTTACTTTCAGAAAAGCGATAAAGGAATATTTAGGATAGAAAATGGCATGCCGATTTTGGCTTATGATGATGGACCTGCGGTTAAGGACGAAATCATTAATATTTTTCAAAGAGAGAATGACATTTTGTTGATTTCTCGGAATAACGGTCTTTTCAGTGCCCATGACGGAGAGATTGCAAAGTGGGAATCAAGTCTGGACAGCCTGTCTCCAAAAATAAGCACATATAGTGCCATACAGTTGGAAGACAACAGTTTCGCACTTGGTACCATTTCGAATGGGGTAATCCTTCTCGATGAGAACGGGCAGCTTATCCAACACATAGACCAGATTAAGGGACTAAGAAATAATACGGTACTGTCACTGATGGAAGATTTAGACCATAATATCTGGTTGGGCCTGGACAATGGTGTGAGCTATCTGGACCTTAAATCCCCGATTAGGGTTTACTATGACAATAAAGGAGTGGTGGGTAGTATTTATGCCTCAATCGTGAAGAATGATATGCTCTACTTAGGTACCAACCAAGGACTTTTTTATAAACCCATAAACAGCTCAAAGGACTTTCGATTGATTAAAGGTACCCAGGGGCAGGTTTGGTCTTTAAAAATCATAGGCGAAACGCTTTTTTGCTGTCATCACAGGGGAACTTTTATTGTTGAAGAAGGCAATGCCAGACGTGTTGCCAATGTGGAAGGTACCTGGAAGATTGGACGTGTGCCAGGAAAACCAAACCTTTTGTTGCAGGGAAACTATGACGGCCTTTATATTTTAGAACAGATTGGGGACGAATGGAGACTTCGAAATAAAATTGAAGGATTTGAGAACTCTTCACGATTTTTTGAGATTCTTGGAGACAAGGTTTTCGTGAACCATGAGTACAAAGGAATCTTTAGTATGGAGGTGGACCCGGACTATATCAAAGCCAGTAACGTAAATATCGATACCACCTTTAGAGGATTTAATACGGGGATTGCAAAGTATAATGGCAATCTGTTATACGCTTATAAGAAGGGAGTTTTAAAATATGATGAAAATTCGAATACCTTCATCAAGGATAGTATTTTGAGTAACGTGTTCACAGAAAACAATTATGTATCCGGGAAAATGATTTTGGATGAGCGTAAAGGCCATCTTTGGATATTCACAAATGATGATATTGGGATAATCTCACAGGGTAAGCTGGCGAATACTCCTATTATTGAATCCATACCCTTATTGGAAAAAATGAGAGGTGATATAGTGGGATATGAAAATGTAACGGAATTTGGAGATAGTGGAGACTATTTAATCGGGAGCAGCTCGGGTTATCTGATTGTGGATATTGAAGATGTAACGGAACAGGAATTCGAAGTTAACATAGACAATGTCTCAAAGACGAATAAGGAGAATAATACAAAAACCTTTGTGAAAAAGGATGCACAAGGAAATTTTGAAAGCCACGAGAACAACTTGGAGATTACGTTTTTCGCTGCGGAGTACAACAAATATTTAAACACCAATTATCAATTCCAACTACAGGGAATCTATGATAATTGGAGCAACTGGTCGGAAGAATCAACGGCGACTTTCGAGAATCTCCCATTTGGTGAATATACGTTTAGGGTTAAAGCCAAGATTGGGGATACGATTTCCAACAATATTGCCACCTATTCATTCAAGATAAATAGACCTTGGTATCTCTCCAATGTGTTTTTGGCCTTATATGTCATCGGTTTTGTTTTGGGAGCATTACTGATGCATCAGGCCTACAGGCGTCACTATCACAAAAAACAAAGGGTATTGATAGAACAAAACAAAAAGGAAATGGAGCTTGCCAGGGCTCAAAATGAAAAGGAGATCGTTAAGATCAAAAATGAACAACTTCAACAAGAGTTCAAAAGTAAGAGCAATGAATTGGCAGCATCTACCTTAAGCATTATTAGGAAAAATGAGTTGCTGTCTAAAGTAAAGGAACAGCTAGTATCTAATGTTGAGGACAAGGAATCCATAAAGCCGATCATTCGTGTAATCGATAAGAACCTTACCCAGAATGATGATTGGGAAATGTTCAAGGAAGCATTTAACAATGCTGACCGAAAGTTCCTGAAAAAATTGAAAAAGGCACATCCAAATCTTTCACCTAATGATGTTAGGTTATGTGCCTATTTACGTTTGAATCTTTCATCCAAAGAGATTGCTCCGCTGCTGAACATCTCTGTTAGAAGTGTGGAGATAAAACGCTACCGTCTCAGAAAAAAGATGGAATTGGCTCACGAGGACAATCTTGTAGACTATATTCTTAAGCTATAGCACTATACAGTTTGCCCTATTTTCCACAACAACACCTATACATGTTGATTTTTCTTACATAAATTTTAAACACCATTCTTTTCCTTAAGCCCCGTAAAAACAGGCACAATGACAATGTCGCAAAAAATTGGGTCTTTTTTTGTGTTGTATATTTTTTGTTGAGGTATTTTTTATGGAATTGATAGTTCTTTAAGCTAAGTTTAACGTTCTGTAAAATGGCAATTTTTGTTTTGCTGAGGAAGTTTAATCGTTTAAGGTCTTGAAACCTTGAAATCCTTGTCTGCAAAATTTACAAAATTACCTTAACAACAGAATCAACTTAAACTAACACACTACTATGAAAAACTATCTGCGCGTACTAATTTTTTTACTGTTCAGCATGGGTGTCCACGCACAAGCGGATAAGGTATCCGTTGTAAGTGAGGAAACGGGCACGAGATTGGTGGTCAATGGAGAGGATTTCATGATTAATGGAATGAACTGGGATTACATCCCCATTGGTACCAACACGGTAAATGCACAATTTTGGGAAAAATCGGATGACATTATTAAAGCGGGCCTTGATACCGAAATGTCACTCCTGAAAAACATGGGTGTCAATGTCATTCGTCAATATACCGGTGTTCCTGCCAAATGGATTAGATACATCTATGAAAACTATGGCATCTATACCATGCTCAATCATTCGTTTGGTCGCTATGGGTTAACACTTGATGGTGTTTGGACACCAGTGACGATTTATGATGATCCTAAGACTATGGAGTTTTTGATGACAGAAATGGAAGAATTGGTCAAAGGATACAAAGATACCCCTGGTCTATTACTGTATTTATTAGGTAATGAAAATAACTATGGGCTGTTCTGGGCTGGAGCCGAAACAGAAGATTTTCCCGATGATGAAGGGAGGATAGATTTCATTGGCGAAAGCAGAGGAAGACCTATGTACCGTTTGATGAATGAGGCTGCGAAAAAAATGAAGGCCATGGACCCTTCACATCCAGTGGCTATTTGTAATGGAGATGTCCTCTTTATTGATATCGTTGCAGAGGAATGCAAGGACGTGGATATCTACGGAACCAACACCTATCGTGGAGTTTCATTCGGAGACATGTTTCAAGTAGTTAAGGACAAACTCAACAAACCTGTAATGTTCACCGAATTTGGTGCTGATGCATTCAATGCCGTTGAAAACAAAGAAGACCAATTTTCCCAAGCCTATTATATGGTTGGTAACTGGAAAGAAATATATGAGAATGCTGCAGGCTTGGGCAAGGTCGGAAATTCTATTGGAGGTTTTACCTTCCAATTCAGTGATGGTTGGTGGAAATATGGATTTGATGACAGGGAGAACGCAGATGTTCATGACAACAATGCCTCATGGTCCAATGGAGGATATGCACGTGACCTGGCCTATGAAGGAGCCAACAACATGAATGAAGAATGGTTTGGGATTTGTGCCAAGGGAGCTACAAACCCTAGAGGTCTCTATGACCTTTATCCGCGAGCGGCATATTACGCATTGAAAGAAGCGCACCAACTCAACCCCTATGCCGATGGTGTTGATGCGGAATTCGTTCAAAATCACTTTAAGAATATCGAATTAATGGAGGCTGTTTTGAAAGCTAGAGGGGACAAAGCAGCACTTCAAGGCGAACAAAGCAACCTGCTGCGCATCAGTAATCTTCAGGCAAAACTTGCAACCTTTAGTACTGGGGGTTCGCTTATAACGACACCGGACACACCCGATCCCGAGGATCCTAATACGTTTCCAAATCAACTGGGCTTTGATCATATGCAATCCTATTTTATTGGAGTTGAGGGCAATCCAGCACCCAATATGCGGGCCGAAGTCAATGTAAATGTGGTAGGAAACGTTGCCCAAAATCCTATTAATGAAATATTTTATGAGAATAATGCACGTCCAATCGATGTAAGTACCGATCAAGGCGACGTGGTCGTTTCTGATGTGAACAGGGTTAGAGTGTACCAGGCAGAATTTGAATGGAAAGCCAAAGAATTTGATTTACGAGGATTCTACAGGACGGGTCATTACCATTGGGGATATGAAGGAGACTTTTTTGGTTTTTATCCTGAGGCCAATTATGGACCAAACCTAGATATATACAATGGTGAAATTCTTGGAGCTGAAATAGATGGGAAAGGCCCTTTAAAAGGTTTAAAAGTTGCAGTAGGCCCCCAATTGTGGTGGGGTGCCAATCCAACCATGTTGTTCAAATATCGAAGACACATAGGAAAGTTCAATGTTACGGGTATTTATCATCGGGATTTTGAGACCAATGTTGTTTTAGATGAAAATGGTAGACGAGTTCTGGATGTCAATCAGACACGAAGTGGTGTGATTCCTCCATGGCCAACAGAAAGGGCAGCACTTGCCGTAGAAAGGGAATTTGGAAAATTTGGTTTTGAAATAGGAGGTATTTGGGCTGGTAGTCCTTTAAATGGTATTGGATTTCAAGACGTTAGGGGCACTCCCGGGAACTATGTGGTTTTTCGTGACAGAATTCAAGAATCTGATAATTGGGGTGGTAAATTCAAAGTGACCTATGAAGGGGGTAAGTTCAATTGGTACGGCCAAACCGCAGCTATGGGACTCATTGCCAATGGGGGTGCAGACCAAACCTTAACTTTTACAGGTTGGAAATTAAGAGATACCGGAAGTGGCAATCAGGTCAATGTTTTATCTGGGTTTACATATGCCACTGGCAATTTTCAGATTGCACCCAATTTCATGTGGCAAAAGCCATTGGTCGAAGCCATGCCCCAGGATGCGGAAGGACCTGCACGGTTAAGAAATATTATTGATGACCCTTTTGCAGTCCGGGCAAATCGTGAAACTACGGCGGGTGAAATACTGATTACCTATGACCCAACTCCAGGTACTTGGATGTACGAGTGGGACAACGATAGGGCAGAAGATGCTAAGTTTGCCATGAATTTGGGCTTTGTATATCGTCATCTCCCAACTACAATGGATGCGCATATCGGTTTCCAGGCTAATCGTACATTCTTCGCTTTTCCAAATTCAGCTCCAGCTGAGGACCTATGGGAAGTGCATTCCAGAATGGTTTCTAAAATTGGACCAGATTTGGGGATTATTGGAAATTTCTATTATGGAAATGGACAGGGCAATGGTGATTCGGACAGATTGATTTATCGTTTTGGTGGAGACATTAGAATGATTTATAAAAAGTTCAGATTGCGCTACACCCAGCAGATCAATGATTGGGGACCTTACGATTACCATCGTGATTTTAACCTTACCTACCCGGTGCAGTTGATGCTCGATATTTCAACCACGCTAGGCAAACCAGATTGGTTTATTCTTCCCAGTACTCAAATCGGAATTCGAGGGACATGGAGATCATTGAACGAATTCTCGCCAAGATATCTTCCCAATCAAGTGTCCGGAGAGTTTTCTAACGAACCGACGATAAGTCCAGTTGGTTTTGATAATGGAAACGAATGGGAGATCATGACATACGTTCACATCAATATCGGGAATTAAAAATAAAGCAACATGAAAAATAAAACATATATCAAGATACGTTCATCGCTAATTTTAAGCTTGGGAATTGCCCTATTTTTGGGTTGTGAGAGAGACTTTTCTGATGATGTGGAGTTTGATACGTTCACGACCAATGGAGACATATTTACCGATGAACCTGTAGGTCTTACGGATGAGTTCTTCGACTCTTTTGACCCATCGGGTGCTAATCCTGCAAATCCAGAAGGTTTTGGTACTGATGATAACGTCGCCTTTGAAGGGCAATCTTCCATACGAATTGACGTTCCTGCTCCCGATGACCCCGATGGAAGCTTCATCGGCGGTATTTTCTTGGATCGCGGCGATGGTAGAAACCTCACCGGTTTTGATGCCCTGACTTTTTATGCCAAGGGTTCTACAACCGCTACCATTGGCGAAGTAGGCTTTGGAACTGATTTTGGTGAAGATAAATTCGCTGTAATTGCCCCAAATATTCGTTTGTCAACAGATTGGCGGAAAGTCATTATTCCCATACCAGATCCATCAAAATTAGTACAGGAAAGAGGTATGTTTTTCTTTTCTGCGGGTAGCCAAAGTACTGGTGGTTTAGGGTTTACCTTTTGGATTGATGAGTTGCGTTTTGAAAAATTGGGAACTATTGCCCAACCCAGACCTTTTATATTTTCAGGTGATGATTTGCAAGAACAGACTTTTATAGGCTCAAACATTCCAGTTACTGGACTTACCCAAACGTTTAATCTTGGTAATGGGATTGACCAAACTGTTTTGATCGCACCATCTTATTATAGTTTTGAATCTTCGGACATTGGAGTGGCAATCGTAAATGAACTGGGACAAATTAATGTGGTTGGAACAGGTACTGCGACGATTTCCGCCACAGTTGCGGGGGTTCGTGCAGCGGGTTCCTTGGAAGTTACCTCTACGGGCAATTTTCAGGCAGCACCCACACCTACCCGACCTTCCGAAAATGTAAAATCGATATTCAGTGACGCCTATGTAAGTGAAACTGAAAGCAACTTTAACCCCGGATTCGGAGGTTCAACGACCGAATTTGCGTTCAACACACTGAATGATGACACTATTGTATCCTACAGCAATAACAACTTTTCAGGAATAGTCTTCGAGAATACAGTGGATGCCTCTGACCTGACATTCCTGCATGTGGATGTGTATGTAGACCAAGCGGGGACTGAGTTTGAAATTCAGATAAGGGATGTTGGAGCAAATGGAGAAATTAACACCGACTTGGGTAATGGGCTTCCCATCGGGGATGATAAAGATCGTAGATTTACTTTTACAGGTTTGGTCGCAGGACAATGGACATCCTTTGATATTCCTCTGGATGGGGATATAGCCAATCAAAAGAACAATCTGGGAGCCCTCCTTCTAATAGACGGTCCAAACTTTACATTGGACAATATTTATTTCTACACAGAGTAGTGAGGTATCGGAATCAACTTCAAAAAAATGAACATGAAAAATATACAAACAAAGAAAACAACGTCAGCGGCTTTGAAATATCTTTTTGTCGCTTGCTTAATTTCCTTTTTCGGGTGTGAAACGGATGATACACAGACCGTGGCAACTTTTTCCCAACTGACCATGTCCGATGAATTCGATACGGATGGTGCACCTGATAGCAGTATCTGGGGATTTGATATCGGTACTGGTGAGGATGGATGGGGAAACAAAGAACTGCAGTACTATACCGACAGGCCGGAGAACGTTAAGGCCCAAAATGGAATTTTATTGATTACAGCAAACCAGGAATCCTTCGAAGGATCCAATTACACTTCTGCCAGGTTGATTACCAAAGACAAGTTCGAACAGCGATATGGTCGTTTTGAAGCGCGTATACGCTTACCTTGGGGGCAAGGCATATGGCCTGCCTTTTGGATGCTCGGAGCTGATGATGATGAAAACCCCTGGCCAGGAGCTGGGGAAATAGACATCATGGAATACCGGGGACAAGACCCATCAATACTTATTGGCAGTGTGCATGGTCCTGGGTACTTTGGTGGTGATGCCATATCAAAGGAATACACGTTGGAAAACGATCGCTTTGATACAGGGTTTCACGTTTTTGGAATCGAGTGGGGTCCGGAATATATCAACTATTATGTGGATGATGTACTATACAATCAAATTACTCCCGAAGATGTGGATGAAGAAACGGATGGCCAAGGGGTATGGATATTTAATAAACCTTTCTATATTTTATTGAACGTGGCAGTCGGGGGTACTTTCGTAGGTTCCCCTAACGCAGAAACAGAATTTCCACAAACCATGTTGGTGGACTATGTAAGAGTATACGAGTATAACGAGATAAACTAAACTAACTATTACGATTATGAAGCAATTACTAACAAAAACCAAGCTGATATCCGTATTCATCTTGGCCCTATTTTTGGGATGTGAAAACGACGACAATACGTTGTTGCCACAGGTGCTTTCGAGCTTTACCTTCAACTTGGATGAAGATACTGGTACAGTGGAATTCATCAATATATCTGAAAAAGCAACGAGTTACGAATGGGACTTCGGAGATGGGGATGCCTCAACCGAAATAAATCCTGTAAAAACCTATGGCGCTAGCGGCACCTATACCGTAGTGCTAACAGCGTTCAATACTGCCGGAGCTTCCAACACTTTTGAAAGTGAAATCACCATTAATATCCCAATACCTCCCACGCCATTGGCCTTGCCCATTGATTTTGACGGTACCAATGTGGCTTATGGTGACATTGTGGGTGACAATATCGGATTCTCAGTAGTGGCCAACCCCGAAACCGGTAATGGAAACGATACCAATGTTGGACAAATGGAAACCGGTGGCGGTCAATTCCAAAATGTACAATTCCCGTTGGGAACTGCTGTGGACTTCAGCGGTGATAATAAGACAATTCAATTGGAGTTATTCGCATCAACAGCAATCGATGTTTTGGTCAAGTTTGAGGATGGTGCTGCCGGAGCACGAGATGTAGAGGTTTTAACTACCCATACCGGTTCAGGTTGGGAAACCTTAAGTTTTGACTTTGCAACGGATGGAGTCGCTAGTTTTATTCAAGATGATCCCCAAAATGGCCAAGCGCTGGTTCCAGATGGTCAATATAGTGGAATCATATTGTTTATAGGGTTCAGTGCCGACCCAGGAGTTGAGGGTACTTTCCTTGTGGATAATATTATTCAAACCACTGCAGAACCTGCTCCTTCTGGATGTACGGATGAATTGATTGCGGCTACTGCGCTTCCTGTAGACTTTGAAGGCTGCGAAACCTTCCTTTCTTCAGAGAATTTCGGTGATGGAATTACTTCTGAGCTGGTGGAAAATCCATTTAAAACGGGTATCAATACCTCCGACTTTGTTTTACAAATCGATAAACCTACAGGTTCCAGTTTCTTTGCTGGAGTTCAAAATACCTTTGAAAGTAATTTTGATCTTACAACCACAGACGTATTTAGCTTGAAAGTGTATTCTACAAAGGCCAACGTTGTCTTCCGATTTGAACTTGCACTAAATCCACAAACAGTACCCCCAACTGGAAATCCTACACCCGTATTTGTTACCATACCCAATGCCAATGAATGGACGGAAGTGGAGTTTACCTTTACAGGCTTACCAGGTGGACCAATGGCCTATAATCAATTGGTTATAAAACCAGACAATCCAGATGGCATCACTGATCCAGTAGCGGAAGGTGGTACGTATTATATCGATGATCTATCCCTTGGCACTTCTGGCGGTGGCGGCGGAGGTGGTGCTTCCCTGGACGACTGTGGCGGCGATTTGGTCAATGATTTTGAAACCGATACCGATGCCATCTTCGCCAACTTTGGAGGTGGGGTAGGTACCATAATAGACAATCCCGACACCTCGGTGAACACAAGTGCTAAAGTAGGCCAATACGTTAAGAATGCCGGTGCGGATTTTGCCGGAATCACGATTGAGGTAGATCCTGATATCGCTTTTGATTCAGGGGTATTCTCGATTGATGTCTACTCTGAGGCAGTGAGACAGCTGCTGTTCAAGTTGGAAGGACTCAATATTGAGGTAATTGTTCCCACCTCTGGCACAGGCTGGGAGACCATAACCTATGACTTTAGCCCAGTTGGGGGCAATGTGGGTACTGTTACGGCCATTACATTGATCATGGACAATGGCACCGTCGGTGATGGCAGTGCGGATTGGACCATTCAATTCGATAATATTAGGCTTTGCAGTAACGGAAGTTCAGGAGGGGGCGACACTACACCTCCCGTAATCACCTTGAACGGGGATGCTGTCGTTAATGTAAATGTAGGCGATTCTTTTGTGGATCCAGGAGCGACCGCTACCGATGATACGGATGGTCCGATAACCGGTGATATTGTTGTAGGAGGAGATACTGTGGATACCAATACTATCGATACTTATATAATTACGTATAATGTTAGTGATGCTGCAGGGAACGCGGCGGCAGAAGTGACAAGAACAGTAAACGTGGTAGATCCAAGTATGCCCTTTAGTGCTGCTCCAACACCTCCTGCTAGGGATCCTGGAGATGTTATTTCGCTCTTTAGTAACGCCTATACAGATATTACAGTGGATACGTTTTATGCAGCCTTTAGTGTTGGTGGTGGCGTAAGCGATGTGCAGGTGGCTGGAAATGATACCAAACTTTACACGGATTTAGACTTTGCCGGAGTTGAAACACTTAGCGCCAGTGTAGATCTTTCCAGCATGACCATGTTCCATATCGATGTGTGGTCGCAAAATTCAGTTGACTTTTTAACAAGGGTTGTAGACTTTGCTGGAGATGGATTTGGTGGTGGCAATGATACCCAGGGTGATGAAACAACGAACCTTTCGGCCGGATCATGGACCTCCATAGATGTTTCAATAGCCGATTTTCAAACAGGTGGTTTTACTGCAACGCCTACTGACTTTAGCCAGCTGATTCTAGATGTTGTTGGGGTTACTGGTACCGTTTATGTGGACAATATTTATTTTTATAATGATTCTGGCGGCGGTGGAGGCGGCGGCCTTACTCCATTGTCATCTTTACCGGCAGATTTTGAAAGTGGTGAAGAGTTTGGCGGTGTTTTCGAACCCGCAAGTGTAAATGGATCCATTATTGCAAATCCGGTTTCTGGAGGAATTAATACTTCTGCCAATGTGTATGAGTTCAATAAACCAGTGGGAACTGAATTCTATGGTGGAATGGAAAATGTATTCGCAAGTCCTTTGGATTTGACCACGACCAGAACCTTTAAGGTTAAAATTTATTCCTCCAAACCGAATGTTGTAGTTCAGTTTGAATTACAGTCAAGACCCACAGATCCTGGTATTCCAAACTACAGCATACAACAAACAGTAACGAATGCGAATGAATGGGTAGAACTGACCTTCGATTTCGGTGCTATAGTACCAGGAACATTTAATCCAAACATTTACAATGCGATTGTCATAATCCCTGATTTTGACACGGGAAATAATCCAACTTCGAGTTCGGAAACCTATTATATAGATGATGTAGTTTTAGAATAAGGATTAATAAGTTCTGATTTTTCAAGGCTGGCAAAAAAGCCAATTTGCCAGCCTTTTTTCATCAATCACTAACAAAAAAGGAATATATTGGTATATGAGCCAAACAGATATCTATTTAGCAAGTACCAAAATGAATCATGGGGCCAAAGAAGTTGTAGGCGAATCCGTAGTATTCGAAAACGAAAACTACTATAAGATTTCCAACTACGATGGCATGCGCCCTTTCTTTATGAGTATTGTGAGCCATTCCGACCATTGGATGTTCATTTCAAGCAATGGAGGGCTTACCGCTGGAAGGAAAAATCCCGAGTCTGCCCTTTTTCCCTATTACACGGATGATAAGGTAACAGAATCCGCCAACATAACTGGAAACAAAACGATAATCCATGCCCAAGTTGGATCAAAAACCTATTTGTGGGAACCTTTTTCAAATTCCTGTGCAGGGGTCTATACTATCCAAAGGAATCTGTATAAGAGCAATCACGGCAATAAAATTGTTTTTGAAGAAGTAAACAAGGATTTGGGGCTTACGTTCAGGTACCATTGGAATTTTAGTGAGACCTATGGTTTTGTGAAGAAATCCAATTTGATAAACCATGGTGACCAAACGGTGAAATGTGCTCTGCTGGACGGAATTCAAAATATTTTGCCTTATGGTGTTCCCTCTTCCACACAGAACGATAGAAGCAATTTGGTGGATGCTTACAAAAGAAACCAATTGGAGGCTGAAATAGGGCTGGGAATCTTTGCATTGAGTGCCATCATTGTGGACAGGGCTGAACCCAGTGAGGCGCTAAAGGCCACTACGGTGTGGTCCACCGGATTGGATGACGTAAAATATCTGGTTTCATCCCTACAATTGGACACTTTTAGGCGTGGAAACAAGATTGCACAAGAAACTGATGTCAAAGCAGAGAAGGGAGCCTATTTTATCCATACAGAAGTGAGTTTGGAACCCAAAGCCGAAAAAAATTGGATGATCATTGCCGATTTGAACAAATCCAGGGCAGATGTCAGTAAGATTAGCCACACCATCAAGAGCACTACTAATTTATTCGAGAAAGTCGAGGCTGATATTGACGAAGGCTCCAAACAGTTGTTGCAATTGGCCGCGGCGTCTGATGCCATTCAGTGCACTTCCGATAGCATGAGGGATGCCAGACACTTTTCCAATACCTTGTTCAACATAATGAGGGGGGGTATCTTCGACGATGGCTATCAGCTTGAAAAAAGAGATTTCACATTATATATCAAAAAAGCAAATAAGCCGCTTTTCCAGGAAAAAAGGGTATTGCTCAATGGGCTTCCTTCCCATTTTTCTTTGGAATTTTTACGCAAGAAGGTCGATGATGATGATAACCCCGATTTTAGACGATTGGCCTTGGAATACTTGCCCCTTAAATTTAGCAGACGCCATGGCGACCCCAGTAGGCCTTGGAACAGGTTTTCTATCAACACCCGTGCAGATGATGGGAGCAAGGTGCTCGATTATGAGGGCAATTGGAGGGATATTTTCCAGAACTGGGAGGCCTTGGCCCTTTCCTATCCCGCATTCTTGGAAAGCATGATCTACAAGTTCTTGAATGCCTCCACATTTGACGGCTACAATCCCTATCGTGTTACCAAGGATGGATTTGATTGGGAGGTTATTGAACCGGATGACCCTTGGTCTTACATAGGTTATTGGGGAGACCATCAGATTATTTATCTCCTAAAACTATTGGAGTTGATGGAAAGCCATTATCCCAATGAACTGGGTAAATCCTTCTTTGAAAAAATATTTGTGTATGCCAATGTACCCTATAAAATAAAGAGTTACGAGGAAATTCTAGAAGACCCGAAGGATACTATTCTTTTTGATTCAGATTTGGACCATAAAATCAACAAACAAAGGGAAAAGATCGGAGCGGATGCAGCATTTCTCACCACCGGAAATGCTTCCATATATCATGTGACCCTATTGGAGAAAATATTGGCGACCGTTCTTTCGAAAATGTCAAATTTCATCCCAGAAGGCGGTATTTGGATGAACACGCAGCGACCAGAGTGGAACGATGCCAACAATGCCCTGGTAGGCAATGGTGTTTCGATGGTCACTTTGTATTATTTGAGACGTTTCCTGAGTTTTTTCCAAGAGTTGACCGAAAGTATGGAACAGGAAGAGTTTACCGTTTCAGAAGAAATGGCAACCTTTTTCAATGCGGTATTACAAGCCCTGATTGAAAACCAAGGAAAGCTTTCCGGAAAAATTTCCGATGCCGATAGAAGATTCATTATGGATGCTTTGGGCATGGCAGGAAGTGAATTCCGAAATACAATTTATGCCGAAGGATTTAAAAACGAGTCGCAAAGAATAGCTAAAAAGGACCTACAACAATTTATTGATGTAACCTTGAAATATTTGGAACACAGTATAGATGCCAATCAGCGCAAGGATAAACTGTACCATGCTTATAACATAATGACGGTTGAAAGTGATACGGAGGTGTCCATCTCCTACTTATCCGAAATGTTAGAGGGGCAGGTTGCCGTTTTAAGTTCTGGCTATCTCAACGGTGAAAAATCGTTGGAGGTACTTGATGCGCTTAAATCCAGCGCATTGTTTAGGGAGGATCAATACAGTTATTTATTGTATCCAAATAAAGCACTCCCGCGTTTTTGTGAAAAAAATTCCATTCCTCCCAAAAAGGTCCAGCAATCCGAACTGCTTCAAAAGCTTGTAAAAGAAGGAAACACCTCAATAGTTGAAAAAAGCATTGACAACACATATCATTTCAATGGCTCTTTTAATAATGCCGATAGTCTTAAAGAAGCATTGTCGCAGCTGCCGGATGAAGAATATGGCGAATTGGCAAGAAACGACAGAAAGTTGTTATTGAACACTTTTGAAGAGATTTTCGACCACAAATCCTTTACCGGAAGATCGGGAACTTTCTATGGGTATGAAGGTTTAGGATCTATTTATTGGCATATGGTCTCCAAATTACTTTTGAGTGTACAGGAAACCTGTTTGTCGGCAATTATAAATGGTGAAAACGAAGTGGTCATCGGGAAACTTTTAGAGCATTTTTATGAAATAAATGAAGGAATAGGCGTGCATAAGCCACCGAAACTTTATGGGGCTTTCCCAACAGACCCCTATTCGCATACCCCGGCAGGCAAGGGTGCACAACAACCAGGGATGACCGGTCAAGTAAAAGAAGATATTTTAAGTCGGTTTGGTGAACTGGGGGTTTTCGTTTCCGAAGGAAAGCTCTTTTTCAATCCCTGTATGCTCCGAAAGGATGAGTTCTTGGAGCAATCCTCAGAATTCAATTATGTGAATGTGGATGGGGAATTCAAAAAAATAATGCTCGAAAAAGGTTCGTTGGGCTTTACCTATTGTCAGGTTCCTATTCAATATCGTTTGTCTAAAAAAGAACATGTAGAAGTGTCTTTTAAAGATGGCTCCCAAAAGGATCTTGATGGGCTGGACTTGGATGCAACCCATAGCAGCATGTTGTTTGGCAGAATAGGCGAAATAGAAGGCATTAAGGTATGGGTAGATGAAAAACGATTGAAGTAGCTATAATATATTCCATCAAATACAAATGGTTTGAATACATGAGAGGACAAATGAAAACAATCAGTATTTTTTTGGTGGTTTTTTTGTGCTTTGCATGTAAAAACCAAAACAAACCAGAAGACAAAATCAATACAGTGAATCAAGAGCTGAATATTACCGCTAAGGATATTCTGGGGAATCCAGAATATATGGCCATTTCTTACGGAGGATATCGACAAAAAACCAGGGAAGTACAACCCACCATAGCTGAGTTGAAGGAGGATATGAAAATCCTTTCCGCAATGGGCATTGGCTTCATTCGCACCTACAATGTGCAATTTCCACATGCATCCAATGTGCTAAAAGCTATTCGGGAACTCAAAAAGGAGGATCCCAATTTTCAAATGTTTGTGATGTTGGGTGCCTGGATAGATTGCAAAAATGCATGGACCGGCCAGGAACCAGATCACAACGTGGAAAGTGAGGCCAATGCGGCCGAGATTGGGCGTGCGGTGGCGTTGGCCAATCAATATTCAGATATTGTAAAGGTAGTGGCCGTTGGCAACGAGGCCATGGTAAAATGGGCCACCAGCTACTATGTACAGCCCAATGTAATTCTAAAATGGGTCAATCATTTACAAAACCTCAAGGCCGAAGGTAAACTGCCCAAGGAGCTTTGGATCACCAGCTCCGACGATTTCGCTTCATGGGGTGGAGGTGACGCGGAGTATCATGTCCCCGATTTAGAGGCTCTGGTGAAAGCGGTCGATTATATTTCTATACACACCTACCCCTACCACAACACCCATTACAATCCGGAATTTTGGATACAACCTGATCAGGAAGGTGAACTTTCAGATAAGGAAAAGGTGGATGAAGCCATGCAGCGGGCGTTGCTATTTGCCCAAAAACAATACGATAGTGTTTCCAATTACATGAAAAGTTTGGGGGCTAAAAAGCCAATTCATATCGGTGAAACAGGTTGGGCCAGCGTTTCCAATGGATTTTATGGGCCGAATGGTTCCAAGGCCACTGATGAGTACAAACAGGCCCTGTACCATGATCTTATGAGGGAATGGACCACTAATGCCGGTATTTCATGCTTTTACTTTGAAGCTTTTAACGAACCATGGAAAGATTCACACAACCCAAAAGGATCAGAGAACCACTTCGGACTCTTCACGGTGGATGGCAAAGCCAAATATGCTTTATGGGAAATGGTGGACAAAGGAACGTTCGATGGAATGACAAGAAATGGTAACCCAATTACCAAGACATATAGTGGTGATATGGAAGCATTGATGGCTGATGTTCTTGTTCCACCCACTGGTGAAAGAATTGAAACCCCGTAAGCAAGAAACAATGAAAAGACGTTTACATTGTCTAGGGCTAATTGCAATACTAATGATGACAAGCTGTGTTCAAGAAAAACCACAATTGGAAGTGGAGGTATACGAAACCGCGTCCAATGGCAACACTTTTGAGAAAGTAAACCCATCCGCCTCCGATGAATATGATACGCAAATTATCATAGTACCCGAGGAAAAATTTCAGACCATAACCGGATTTGGAGGGTCATTTACAGAGGCTTCGGCCCACTTATTGAACCAATTGGGTGCAGCCAATAGGCAAAGAGTTTTGGAAGCTTATTTTGGTGAAGAAGGAGCTCGATATTCCTTGACACGAACACACATCAATTCTTGTGACTTTGCTTTGAGCAACTATTCCTATGCACCTATAGAAGGAGATGTGAATTTGGAACATTTTTCTATTGAGGAGGACAAAGAGGACATCATACCCATGATTAAGGAGGCGATGGCCATTTCCAAGGACGGTTTTAAAATTATTTCTTCTCCTTGGACAGCACCACCCTGGATGAAGGACAACAAAGATTGGGTAGGGGGCAAACTATTGCCAGAATACTACGATACTTGGGCCTTGTTCTTTTCTAAATACATTGATGCTTATAAGGCGGAGGGCATAGACATCTGGGGATTAACTGTTGAAAATGAACCCCTGGGCAATGGAAACAATTGGGAGAGCATGCATTATACTCCTGAGGAAATGACCCAGTTTGTGCAAAATCATCTAGGACCTACCTTAGAAAATCTTGGGAAGGGCAACGTTAAAATATTGGGCTATGATCAAAACCGGGAACACCTTAACGAATGGGTGGATACCATGTTCGAAAATGAAGAAACATCAAAGTATTTTTCAGGAACGGCCATACATTGGTATGCCAGTACCTATGAAGTTTTCCCCGAAGCGTTGCAATATGCCCATCAAAAAGCACCCGATAAACATTTGATTCAATCCGAGGCCTGTGTGGATGCTGAAATTCCGCAATGGCAGAACGATTCATGGTACTGGCAAAAAGAGGCAACAGACTGGGGTTGGGATTGGGCACCGGAAAGCGAAAAGCACTTACACCCAAAATATGCCCCCGTAAATAGATATGCTCGTGACATCATTGGATGCCTGAACAATTGGGTCGATGGTTGGGTGGACTGGAATATGGTCTTGGATAAACAAGGAGGGCCAAACTGGTTCAAAAACTGGTGTGTTGCACCCGTGATTGTTGATCCAGAGAAAGATGAAGTGTACTTCACCCCACTATATCATGCACTTAAACATTTCAGTAAATTTATAAGACCTGGAGCTGTACGAATAGGGGTCAAACCCTCTGACGATTCTTTGATGGTAACAGCTGCCAAGAATCCTGATGGTTCCATTGCCATTGTTGTTTTTAATGAGGGCTCTACATCAAAGCAGGTTAACTTCCAAATAGCTGAAAACACAACTACTGTTCCTATTAATGGGCAGGCGATACAAACCGTAATGGTGGAACCGGACATCCAAGGCACCAAAAATAACCAACAAAATAAACAACTATGAGTCAAGTAAAAATGCTTCCGAAAGACAAAGTCCCAGTAGGACAAAAGGCCGCCTTTGGAGCGGGCCACTTCATTCTGAATATTTTACCAGGAACACTGGGAGTTTTCATTCAGTTTTTTTTACTGACCGCTTGGGGAGTTGACCCACTTTGGGCAGGACTTTTGGGTGGATTGCCCCGAATATTCGATGCCGTTACCGACCCGATAATGGGTTTCATTTCTGATAATACAAAATCCAGATTTGGACGAAGAAGGCCCTATATCTTCTTGGGAGCCATAATAAGTGGAATACTGTTCTTTTTAATGTGGCAATTGGATGATAACGCTTCACAATCCTATATCATTTGGCATGTGATGGTCATTCAAATTCTATTTCTTGTGGGGAATACCATGTTTGCCACCCCGTTGGTTGGTCTCGGTTACGAAATGACTTCTGATTACAATGAAAGAACAAGATTGATGAGCTTTGCAAACAGCATGGGCCAGATTGCTTGGATGATTGTGCCATGGCTTTATGTTATTATTCCAGACTCAAATACTTTTAATACCCAAACAGAGGGTGTTCGTACCATGGCACTGATTGTTGGGGCCATGTGTGTGGTTTTTGGAATTCTGCCCGCCTTCTTTTGTAAGGGTATTGATTCTGCACACATGGAAAATCGCAAGGAAATCACTTTCAAAACACTCTTGTCCAACATGAAAGACTTGTTCGCCGGTATTGTGCAAGTCTCCAAAAACAAGCCTTTTATGAAACTTTGTGGAGCTACGTTCTTGGTCTTTAATGGATTCCAACTTGTGGCGGCATTCGGTGTATTCATTATCGTTTTCTACATGTATAACGGGAGTTATGAAATGGCAGGTACCTGGCCAGCTTGGTTCAATACTATAAATGCCATGATAACGGCGTTTTTGGTGATACCGATCATCTCAAGAATGTCGGATAGATGGGGAAAGAAAAAGGCCTTCATTATTTCTACGGCCTTGTCCGTCGTAGGGTATTTGTTAAAATGGTGGGGCTTCGACAAGGAATTGAACGCTAAGTTTAACGAAACCGGTTTTGGAAAGGGCTTGAACTCCGCCGTAGGATCTCTTTTCGAATATTTGAACCCTATATTGGATAATGTGGGAATGTCTTGGTTCTCCATAGATCCAGGCAGCGATATACCATGGCTGATCTTCTTACCAATTCCCTTGTTTGCATTTGGAATGGGAGGATTGTTCACCTTGATGATGTCCATGACGGCCGATGTCTGTGATTTGGACGAACTGGAAAATGGAATGCCTAGAAAAGAAGGTACTTTTGGTGCTATATATTGGTGGATGGTCAAATTAGGACAGGCAATTGCACTTGTTTTAGGAGGCTTGATTTTGAAAATTGTAGGTTTTGACCCTAATGTTACAGAACAAACATTGGATACCATGAACAGACTGAGGATTGCAGATATAATTATCCCATCATTGACCGCCGCTTTGGCCATTTGGGTAATGTGGAAGTATAGTCTGTCAGAAGCACGAGCGAAAGAGATCAAGGAGCAACTGGTAGCACGCAGAGGAGAGCTCTAGAATTAATAGAACAAAAAAAATCAAATAGATATACACATGTCTTATAGAAAAGACCATCAATTTTCATTATCGAAAGCGGGATACACAGAATATGCCGGGGTTGATTTCAGTAAAATATCGCCCGATGAATTACGACAACTTTGGTTGGAAACCATTCAAAGTGGTATGCATGGCCTCTGCTTCAGTATTTATGAAGACGGACAAAGTCCAGGTGATGTCATCACCAAAGAACAGGTAAGACGGAGAATGCAAATCATTAAGCCTTATACGGAATGGGTTCGGTCCTTTTCCTGTATTGAGGGCAACGAGCATGTGCCTACGGTGGCCAAGGAATTTGGAATAAAAACTTTGGTGGGTGCTTGGTTAGGCCATGACATGGAACTCAATGAAAAAGAAATAGAGGGCTTGATTGATCTAGCCAAGAATGGATATGTGGATATAGCTGCTGTCGGCAACGAGGTCATGTATCGAGGGGATTTGACAGAGGACCAGTTATTGGAATACATTCATCGAGTCAAAGAGGCCATCCCCGACATACCTGTGGGCTATGTGGATGCCTACTACGAGTTTTCACATCGACCCAGAATTACCGAGGTTTGCGATGTAATCCTATCTAATTGTTATCCATTTTGGGAAGGATGTCCCATTGAATATTCTTTGAACCACATGCAACAAATGTTCGGTCAGGCCACGGATGCAGGACAAGGAAAAAAGGTAATCATCACCGAAACAGGATGGCCCAGCCAAGGAGAAACCCTAAAAGGAGCGGTTTCCTCGGAGGAAAATGCCATGAGGTATTTCATTAATACGCAGGTTTGGGCCGCCAAGAACAACGTCGAAGTGTTCTATTTCTCTTCTTTTGATGAGTCTTGGAAAGTGGGTGCTGAAGGAGATGTTGGTGCGTATTGGGGGCTTTGGGATAAGGATGAGAAGCTAAAATTCTAAATGCATTAAAAACCAACATTTTCAATGCTTTTCCTTGTTTGAAATGATTTTGGTCATAGGAATCATTTTCATCAGCACATACATTGCCATGAAATCTTGGACTCCACCATACTTTTAAATGGGGTTGTTTGATTTGTGATTCAGTATTGATGGATTTTTTCAATATTTTAGAAAAGAGACTGATCGTCTATGGAATTTATTGATTACTACAAGGTTTTGGGTGTTGGTAAGGGGGCATCTGCCGACGAAATTAAAAAACAATACCGAAAACTTGCACGCAAATACCATCCCGATCTTAATCCTAATGACACGGAGGCTGAACAGAAATTTAAACAGGTCAATGAGGCCAATGAGGTATTGTCCGATCCGGAAAAAAGAAAGAAGTACGACGAATATGGAAAGGACTGGCAACATGCCGAAGAGTTTGAGAAAGCCAAAAAATCCAGAGGTCGAACGGGTGGATTTACTGGCTATACGTATTCCGGCGCCGACGATGACAGGGATTTTTCGGATTTTTTCGAGGCAATGTTCGGAGGGGCTGCTGGTTTTGGCTCCCAAGGACAGCAGGTACGGTTTAGGGGACAGGATTACCATGCACAGGTACAACTCTCCCTTATGGATGTGTATACTACAAAGAAACAAACGCTCACCGTCAATAATAAGAATATTCGCATAACCATCCCTGCCGGAATTGAAGATGGACAGACCATTAAAATAAAAGGCCATGGAGGTCCAGGCGTCCAAGGTGGTCCTTCTGGCGATTTATACATTACCTTTTCAATCGCAAACAATACCTCTTTTAAACGCGAGGGTAGTAATCTGTATAAAACTGTGAAGATTCCTCTTACAACCGCAGTTTTGGGGGGAGAGATTCTGGTGGAAACCTTATCTGGAAAAGTAAAGTTGAAAGTGAAATCGGGAACACAGAACGGATCACAGGTCAAGCTTAAGGGCAAGGGATTTCCGAAATATAAGAAAGAAGGGCAGTTTGGCGATTTATTTTTGACCTATGAAATTGCGATACCTGCCAAACTTACAAAAGAACAGGAGAAACTTTTTGAAGATTTAAAGAAGACCAATTTAGATTAGATCTAATCATGAACCCAGAAAACTACATATCCATCAAAACATTCTGCAAACATCATGCGGTGGAAGAATCCTTTATACATACCATGCACGAATTTGAACTTGTTACCATTGAATCCAAAAGTTCGGAGGCAGTTTTTCCCATTGAGGAGCTGCCCATTTTAGAAAAAATGGTACGACTCAACAAAGAATTGGACATTAATCCAGAAGGGATACAAGCGGTATATAGGTTGTTGGAAAAAGTTGAAAATCTTCAGCAAGAAGTAGCTGCTTTAAAACGTAGACTAAACAGGTTTGAATAAGGTTGATTTCATAAATTGAGGTTAAATAAAATCTGTCTTTTTGTTGACAAATATCATTTCTGCTTCTTGATAAATGTTCTAGTTTCATCAAAATCAAAAAATAAATTATGGATTCCATTATATATGCCACCGATTTTTCCCAAAACTCCGTTTCCGCCTTAAAAATGGCGTATGCCTTTAGTCAAAAACTTGACGTAAAACTGATGGTTCTTCATGTTTTCGATATGAATTTGACCATTGCGAATCCGTTGAGCCTCACCCATGCCAAAAAAGAAAAGGAAGCTTTTGCAAGACATGGAAAAGCCTTGAAAGAGTTTTGCAATACGCATTTGAATCTTGCGCAAGACGAAAAGAATCTTCGATTTGAGGTTAAAGAACATGCCATTGTGAAAGAAGGAATACATGCGGCTATTAAAGAAAACAGTGCTGGTATGTTGGTGATGGGACTTAAAGGTAAAAGTATGCTTAAGGAGGTGTTTATGGGAAGCAACACCAAGGGAATGGTAGATACAAGTCCCTGTCCTGTTTTGGCCGTACCTTCCAGCTGGGAAAAATATGAAATGGAAAATATTTTATATGCTACAGATTTTGAAGAAGCGGACATAAGATCCATTGATTGGCTGGTCAACAGTTTGGCGGTACCCTTTGGTTCATCGTTACATGTGTTTCATGTGGGCACAAAAAATGAGTATGCCGGTGAAGACCAAATGCAATGGTTTCAAGAAATGCTTGGCCAAAAGGTTACTTATGATGGAATTACTTTTGAAATGACCCATTCGGAGGATGTGTTCGGCACGCTTTTAAAACAAGTAAACGATACCAAGGCAGATGTTTTGGTCATGTTGGAGCGAGAAAAAGAAGGTTTTTTCACTTCACTTATCCAAGGGGATAAGGTAATGCAAATGATTTCCAAAGGAAATGTCCCCTTATTGACCTTCAATAAAAATCTGTTTCTATAGTTTATTCGTCCAATATGGTGCCGTCTTCCATTTGGATGATGCGGTCCGTTCGTTTGGCAAAATCTTCATCATGGGTAACTACCAATAAGGAAAGTCCCTGTTCTTCTTTCAATCGTTTAAAAATCTGAAAAACGTTTTCAGAGTTATGGCTGTCCAAATTTCCAGTGGGTTCATCACCCATCAAAATAGTAGGGTTATTGATCAGTGCACGGGCAATGGCCACCCGTTGTTTTTCTCCTCCGGAAATTCTAGATGCCCTTTGCTGAGACAAATGACCTATATGCAACATATCCAGTTTTTCTTGGGCATCCCTAACAATTTCCGCCTCTGTCTTTTCGGCCAGTTTTTTGGCTGGGAGCATAACATTTTCCAGCACGCTGAACTCGGATAGCAAATAATGAAATTGAAAAACAAAACCGATGTTCTTATTACGGATTTGTGAAAGTTCCTGATGGGTTTTTCCGGTAACCAATTCGTCGTTGAGGTACAACTCCCCTGTATAATCGGTATCCATGGTGGAAAGGATATACAGCAATGTCGATTTTCCACATCCTGATTTGCCCATAATTGAAGCAAATTCTCCTCTTTTAACCGAAAAGGAGATATTTTTAAGCACATGAAAGTCCTTCGGTTTGTGAAAGTGTTTGTTAATGTTTTTAGCTTCTAGGACAAAACTCATAATCGCTGTTACGTTCCCCTTATTATTCTAACCGGATCTATCTTTTTAGCTCTTTTCGATGGCAAGTAACCCGCTACCGTCGTGGATATCAGAGCAAAGGTAATTCCAATGAAATAATAGGCCATATTGTGGTTTACGGGATATGTGGTGATGGTGGGCAAGGCTTCCGTTTCAAATGGTGCCTGATCTATGATATGCGACAGGATAAAACCAATCAACAAACCCAATATGCCTCCAATAAAGCCAATGATTATTGCCTGGCTCATAAAGATTAACTGAACATCAAGACCCGAGAATCCAGTGGCCTTTAAAATGGCGATATCCTTCATTTTTTCATAGATCAACATGTTGAGAATATTGTAGATGCCAAATCCGGCTACTATGAGCAGGGTAACAGATACGGCATAGGTGATCATGTTTCTGATATTGGAACCGGTTTCAAATTGCGCGTTTGCCTCGTTAATGTCCATGGCCTTGGCACTGAACTGCTTTTCCAACTGCCGGGCCATGTTGGGAGCTTCCAATATGTTCAACAACTTAATGTTTATGTCGGTGATGTAGTTTTCAGCTTCACCAAGTATTCGTTGCACCGTATTCAGGTTGGCAAAGCTTTGGATGTTGTCAATATCCGCAATCCCACTTTGGTAAATGCCCACGATCTTTAAAGGGAATACATTGCCAGCAACAGTGCTGATCTGTACCCTGTCACCAGCAGATAGGGACATCTTTTCGGCCAGGCCTGCGCCTAAAAGAATCCCATTGTCGTTGTTTTTCAGATCAACCGGAGAACCATCCACAATATTATCTTGGATATTCGAAAGCCTAACCTCTTCCATAATGTCCACCCCCACCAAATTACCTCCAAGTTCAATAGAGCCCGATAGATAAAAAATCTGAGCCCTAATCTGTGGTGTGGCCCCCTTTACATTGGGATGTGTTTTTAGATGGTGCAGAATTGGGAGGGCATTGTGAATTTTCTTTTGGCTTTGTTTGGGCTTTATGGAATGCACAATGTTGAGCCCATTTTTAAAATCACTGAAAATGGCAACAGGCTGTTTTTCAGAAGGTCTTATTTCGTTGTAAAGATGTATATGTGGGGTTTGGTTCAATATTAAATCGTCCAACAAGGTATTGAGTCCGGTCATAAAGCTCACTAGGGTAATATAGGCGCCGATACCAAAAGTAACGCCCAAGGTCGCGGTTACCGTCGATTTCATCTTGGTAATCAAGTGTGTTTTGGCAATACCCAATATGACGCTCCAATTGATCATTCCTCAGGTTTAAGTAAAGCTGTATTCTTATCAATACCTTCAAGTACTTCCACGCGATCCAAATTTTGGAGACCTATCGTTACCGGAATCTCTCCATCTTCAGTAAGTACACTAGATTCTCCAATAAGATATTCCTTGGGTATGGTCAACGTTTCTTCTTTTTGCGCAATGATTATATTGCCCTCTCCAGATAGACCTGGATACAACGTGGAAGGTGCATCGTTAAAAAGGGCTTCCACCTTAAAGGTCTGGGAACGTTCGTCTTTTCTTGGGTAAATTTTATTGAGCTTCGCCTCAAATACTTGGGAATTGTAAGCATCTAAAGTGACGAGCACTTTTTGACCAATTTTTAGTTTTACGATATCCACTTCGTCAACCAACAGCTCGATTACAAAAGTGTCACTTCTACCTATAGCCGCTACCGGTTCCATGGAGTTGATGATTTCACCGGGATCTTTGTAAATGGCATACACTTTTCCATTGATTTTACTGGTCAGGGTGAAATCCTTGTTTAAGGTCATTGAGGTTTTATAGTTGTTTTCGGCCTGCTTCAGTTGGGTTTGCAGTTCATTCTTTGTGCGCAGATAGTTCCGCTTTAGCAAATTCAATTTGTTTTGGGAAAGCTCGTAGGCCAATTTTCGATTGTCGAACTCCACTTTGGAACCAATGTTTTGATTCCAAAGGTTTTTTTGTCGGAAAAAATTGATGGAATCATTTTTCAATGTAAGTTCCGCGGATTGGATTTCATCTTCAAGTCCTTTAAGAATTGCGGCACTTCCGGTATAATTCTCTTTGGCTAACGTTAGAGCCAGTTCAGCATTTTTCATACTAAGTTCTGGAGAGGTATTTGTGATTTGAAGAATTCGGTCTCCTTTGGCGACCACATCGCCTTCTTCCACCCAAACCTCATCCAATATACCTGTGACCACCGAATACACTTGGTATAGGCTATCTGGTTGAACGGTTGCCGAAGCGTACACAGATTCTGTTAAGGGCATGGTTTCTGGATAAATCTTTTCCTTTTTGGTGTTACAGCAAACCAACAATAATAGCAGTGACAAATAAAAAGGTGAGTACTTCATTTTTGGTTTTTGAATGCACTTCAAATTACTAATAAAAAAATGGCTTAAAACATGAGTTTGGTCAGTATGCAGAATAACCTATTAGTTTCTGCGACTAAATTGCATCCAATAAATAGGAACAATACATCTTGTTGTTAGCAACTAGCTGACCAATGTCATTTTTTGTGGTGCTTCATGGCTTTAACTTTGGAAAAAGCGAGGTTATGCGAACCATACTTATTCCTACTGATTTTTCTAAAAATGCACTACATGCCTTGCAATATGCGCAAGAGCTCTTTAAATGTAAGCGAGCCTGTTTTTATCTGTTGCATGCTTTTGCCGATGAAGTTTATGGCGCATATAAGACGACACCGGAGGATGAACTGGAAAAACTGGAAATAAAAAAACGAAGGGAAGTCGAGAAGAAGCTGAACGATTTGGTTGAAGGCGTAATAGGGCAACCTCCAAATCCATTACATACATTTGAGACCATTGCTTCCTTCGACAACTTGGTGGATGGCGTAAATGATTTTGTAAAGGACAGAAACATAGACATGGTCATCATGGGCACAAAAGGGGAAACAAGTGACCATAAAACCACCTTTGGCAGTTATACCATTGAAGTTTTTAAGTATGTACAATGTCCAGTGCTTGCCGTTCCTGAAGATTTCGAATACCAACAACCCAAGACCATATTGTTCCCTACAGATTATATGCTGCCCTATAAACGGCGTGAATTAAAGCTGCTAGGTGATTTGGCAGGTGATTTCAAATCGGAGGTTCATTGTCTTTACATTACTGATTTTGATGTTTTAAGTGCGCGGCAAGAGGACAACCAACGATTTTTGAAGGATGCACTCCAAAGGGCCTATCTGTTTTTTGAAACCACAGGGGTCAAAAATAGGGCAGAAGCAATTATGGATTATATTGAAGAAAAGGAAGTGAGCATGTTGGTCATGGTAAATTCCAGGCACTCATTTTTTGAGGATATGCTCTATCGTTCCACAGTAGATCTACTGGGACTGAAGGTTAAAGTTCCCTTTTTGGTCATGCAAAACCTACACCGATGATTTTTAAATAGCAAGTTATGAAACGGATATTGTTGCCCACCGATTTTTCCAAAAATTCATGGAACGCCATTTTAACGGCGGTAAAATTATATGCCTGGATGGAATGCAAATTTTATTTGCTAAATGCTTACGAGCCAAGTACGCAAAACATAACTGGCTTTAAAAGCAGCACTAGGGCAGGTGATGTTTACAAATCCTTACCTGAGGCTTCAGAGAAGGAATTGGGAAAGGTGAAACAGTATTTGGATGAAAATCACTTCAATCCAAAACATAGTTTTGAAACCATTTCCTTATCTGGAGATTTGCTAGATGCGATTCATCAATGTATTTCCAGCTACGATTTGGATACTTTGGTAATGGGAACAAAGGGATCAACGGGGGCCAAGCAGATTTTTATGGGAAGCTGGACTGTGAAGGTGCTCAAAAACATAAAAAACTGCACCATTATTGCCGTACCAAGTTCTTTTGATTTTCAAAGGCTGAATTCAGTGGTATTCCCGACCGAGTATACACATTTTATGCCGAGATATGTGTTGATGCCGTTACTGGAACTGACCCAAGACTGGAAACCGGAAATCAAGATTTTTCACGTAGCCCAAGAGTTCATGCTATCCCAAGAACAAAAATCCAACATGAAAATCTTGCAGAAAAGATTTAGAGATCATCCGACTACTGTAAATCAAGTTGTGATAAAAACGACGGTTGCTGAAGCCATCAGAAATTTTGCAGAAGAACAAAGAGCAGATTTAATTGTACTTACAAACTATTCCCATGATTTCTTTGAAAAGCTAACCCAAGAACCTGTGGTCAAAAAAGTAACCTTCAGGACAAAAGTGCCCTTGATGGTTCTTCCAGATTTTGGATAGCACCAAAACATAATAAGATGAAAAATATACTGTTGCCCACCGATTTTTCCAAAAACTCGTGGAATGCGATACGCTATGCGCTATCCTTATTCCGAGACAGCGAATGTGCTTTTTTTATTATAAATGCATTTCAAGTAGGGTCATCCGGTTTGACCACCAAAATGGGAAGGGCCAACGAAACCCGACTTTATCGGTTGTTGAGGGAAGAATCGGAAAGAGGATTGGCAAACACACTTAAGAAGATGGAAGCACATGGAATAAGTCCCAAACACAGCATAAAAACCTTTTCCATTGCCGATCTTTTGACAAATGCTGTGGCACGGACCGTAAATAGCAAAGAAATTGACCTGATAGTTATGGGAACCAAGGGAGCCACAGGCCTCAAGGAAGTCTTTTTAGGGAGTAATGCACATAAAATAATCAGGGAGATACATTCTTGCCCCATCATTTTGGTGCCCGACGAGTTTGAGGTGTATGAATGTCCAGATACGCTGGTGTTGGCAACGGGCTTCGAACACCTGTTCAATCCCCAAGAATTGAAACCCATTGTGGAAATTGGCAAACTCTGTGACACTAAGGTTTGGGTCACATATGTTGGTGAAGAAGCAAGCCTAACTACACAGCAACAGGGTGTAAAAGAAGCATTGGACAAACAATTGGATGCTGTATCCCATAAGTTTGTATTTGTCGATAAAGTAAGTTCGGTAAATGACACCATTCAAAAAATGATAGAAGGGAATGGTGACATACACATGGTCGCTATGGTAAACTATTGGCACAGTTTTTTTGAAAAATTGACCCGTGAACCCGTAATCAAAAAGGTTTCGTTCAACACCGCGGTGCCGTTTATGGTGGTACACCTGTTCGACTGATTACAACAGGGCAAAAAAAGAAGTGGTAAATACTTATTGAAATGATTCTATCACTTGGACCAGCCCCGATTTTTGTAACACACCTGACTGCCGCCAGAGTTGTTTCCCGTTTTTAAAGAGTATTAGGGTAGGCACACCCCTCACCTGATATTTCTGGGCCAACGTCTGGTTTTTATCCACATCGATTTTTACAATTTTTACGGTGTTCCCCATATGGGCTTTCACCTCTTTTAAAATGGGAGCCAACATCTTGCAGGGCCCACACCAATCCGCATAAAAGTCTATAAGCACTAATTGGTCAGTGTTTATTAAATCTGAAAAATTTGCTTTCATAGGTCAACGAATAGAATAACAAGGTATAAGATCTATTTTTTATGGCAATTGATGTATGTCATAGTTTGGGAAGTTGACATGGATTAGCTTTAAGTCATCAAATCCAAAAACCATAATAGCAATGAAGCGTATTCTGTTACCTACCGATTTTTCTGAAAATGCTTTGCACGCCATCCGTTATGCGGTAAAGCTTATGAAGAATTCAACTTGTGTGTTTTACTTAATGCACGCTTATACTCCAGAACTGTATCGGGTGGACTATGCTTTGGGTAGCCCGGGGCAGTTGGGTCTTCCAGACAATTATCAACAAAAAGCCGAAACGGCCCTTAAAAAACTGCAAAGCCAGATAGAAAAGGATTTTCATGATTCCCGCCACACTTTCGTCTCCCATGCTGCTTTGAACACGTTGAAAATGGAGGTAAAACGTATGGTTAAAAATGAAAATATAGACCTGATCATAATGGGGACCCAAGGTGTTACCGGAGCAGGGGATATTTTATTTGGCTCCAACACGGTTCAGTTGTTTAGGGAATCCGATGTGCCTGTTTTGGCAGTCCCCGAGGCTTATGAGTTTGATGAACTGAATCAAATCCTGTTTGCAACCGATTATAAAGTAGATTACTCGGACCCTATATTGGACACCATGCTTGAGCTTGCCAATACTTGGAACTCAAGTTTAAATGTAATGCATGTTACGCCTGCTACAGGTTTAACGGCAGCCCAACAAAGTAATAAAGAAAATCTCGAGAAAAAGTTGACCGGACTTGACTATAAAGTTCATGATCTTCCAGACCAAGAATTGACAGATGCCATTAATGCATTTCAGAAAGAATGGTCCATTCAACTTTTGGTCATGATGCAAAATCAGCATTCTTTTTTCGAACGTTTGGTAAGAGAACCCGTTATCAAAACCATTGGATTGCACACCGAAATTCCCTTTTTGGTATTGCCCTCTAATCCTAAAAACTAAATTATGATGCACGTAGTAGTACCCACGGATTTTACGAACAACGCCTACAACGCACTATTTTATGCAGCCCATTTGTTCAAAGAACAACAATGCACATTCCATGTCGTCCATATATACAATGAAGAAGGCAATGCGGCCTACAATCAATCTATGGAGGGTCTGGAAGCCATTGTACACAGACTCATCAGGGATGTGGGCAAAAACAAAAACCACGAACTGAAAAAAATCGCATTGAAGGCAGAATTGATCAGAGGGATCGTGGATTACCTCTCCCATAACAAGGCGGATATCATGGTCATAGGAAATAAAGGGAAAGATGAGGTAAAGGACATTCTGTTCGGTAACAATGCCATGCAACTGGTGCGAGAAGTAATTCAATGTCCCATTCTTGTCGTACCCTTGGAGATTGATTTCAAAAAGGTTGACAAGATTGCGTTCATCTCAAACTACAGTCAACCCATTTCTGTGGATAATGTAAAGGCCCTAAAATGGATCTCCTCCATCGCAAAGGCCGAGTTAGTGCCTATGACCATTGAAGATGGAACCGAAAACAAAACCATCTTGGACCGCAAGGAAGCTTTTTTAGAAGAGTTTTCATTGGATGTTTCCAAGGAGGTGGTATTGCCCGTATTTAAGGATAAAACAAAAACCATTTTGGAGTTTGTCGACCTTTGGAATATAGATATGCTCTGCATGGTATATTACCCCCACCATTTCTTTCTGGAGTTTATCGGCAAAGGGATAATAAAAGAACTTAACATAAAATTGACCGTGCCATTTTTGATTTTATCAAATGGTTAAATTGGTTTAAAACGAAAAATGCACTTGGTTTTAAGCCGTATTTTTAATTAAAAACAGGTTTTCATGGATAAAAGAATATTGTTGCCCACCGACTATTCAAAAAATGCACTGAATGCTATTAGGTATGCCCAGCAGCTATATGCTAAAGTTCGGTGTGATTTTTACCTGGTAAATGCCTTTCAGGCTTCGGGATATACGCTGGACAGTATGATGGTGCCCGAGCCCGGGGAACGTTTTTATGAGATGGCAAAGCATGAATCGGAGGAAGGTATGAATCGTTTGCTGGAAATACTTAAGCTTCATCCAGAAAATCCAAAACATCGATTTCATACGATTTGCACTTTCAACGGTTTGGTGGAGGCCGTAAAGAATATCGTGGCTTCGAAGGATATAGATATTATCGTCATGGGTACCAAGGGAGTAACCGCTTCCAAAGCCCGCATTTTTGGTACCGGTACAGTTGCTGTAATGGAGCGCATAAAGGCATGTCCAGTGATAGCAGTGCCCAGCGAGTATGTCTTTAATCCCCCAAAAGAAATAGTTTTCCCAACAGATTATAAATCCAAATACAAAGAAAAGGAAATAGACCATGTAAAAGAGATAGCAAAATTGCACGATTCCAAAATCAATGTAGTGCACATTGATAGGGACAAAGATGGACAACTCAACAAAAAAGAAGAGTCCAACAAACTATTACTACAGGATATTTTGGATGGTACGGATTATGAAATGCATTTCCTCACAGCCACAAAAACTAGCGATGGCATTAATCTTTTTGTGGAGAGCAAGGGCGGGGATATGATTGCTTTCCTAAATAGAAGACATCTGTTTTTTGGAAGTATACTCTCAAATCCCTTGGTCAAGGAAATTGGTTATGATCCCAAAGTGCCCATTTTAGAATTAAATGATAACTGAAAAAACAGGATTATGAAGCAAATAGGAATTTGGCTGGATAAACGAGAAGCATTAGGCTTGATTTTAGAAAACAATAAAGAGAGGGAATTCTCAATTTCTTCAGAACTGGATTTTTTCAACCCAAAAGGAGGTTCAAGGTCCAAAACCCGATGGGGTCCGCAAGATGTGGTTCAGGACAGCAAATATCTGGAAACCGAAAAACATCAACTAAAAAGATATTTTGACAACATAGTGGATACCCTAGGAGATGTTGATGAATTGGCCATTTTTGGTCCTGCGGAGGCGCCCGATAAATTTATAAAAGCCTTGGAAGAGGATTATCCGACGTTGGCTGCTAAGGTGCAGACCAAGCAAAAAGTGGACAGCATGACCAAAAACCAATTTAAGGCCCTGGTCAAAGAATTCTTTAAGTTTGGAAATCAATACTTTTAGCCGAACATTTCGTTTTTTTGCCTAACTGGAGACTAAATCTCGACAGTTGCATTTAGCTAAAGCAAAGGACTCAATAATTTGGCCATTCCCTCAAGAAGTTTATCCCACCATGGACGATTATTGAAGGCTTCATGGTCATCAAGCAATGTGGATTTCTTACAGTCTTCAAAAAATTCCTTCTTCAACTGTTTGCAAAGATCAGCATCGTACAGCACCGCATTGGACTCATAATTATGTTGAAAGCTACGGTTGTCCAGATTGGCGGTGCCTATACTGGCAATTTTATCATCACAGGCCATGATCTTACTGTGCAAAAAACCGTCTGTATACAAATAAATTTTGATGCCCGCCTTTAAGTAGGACTCAAAATAGGCTCTAACGCACCAATCAACCAATTTGATATCAGTAGTGGCCGACATGAGCAATCGGACATCAACGCCACTCAAGGATGCAGTTTGAAGACTCTGCATGATGGCATCGTTTGGGATAACATAGGGGTTGGTGATGTAAATGTATTTCTTGGCACTATTGATTATGGAAAAATATACTTGTTCCATAACTGCAAAATCATCATCCGGACCGCTTGATGCTATTTGCACGGGGGTACCTTTGTTAATAGTGCCTTCAATTTTGAATTGGGACAGGTCTATATCTTCCTCGGTTGCCAAGTACCAATCCGTCAAAAAGATCTGATTCAGAAAGTGGGTAGCTTCCCCATCAATTTTTAAATGGGTGTCGTGCCATTTTCCAGGATAGGGGTCTTCCCTTAAATATTTGTCAGTTACATTAATACCTCCAGTAAATCCCACCTTATTGTCGACAACTATTATTTTTCGATGGTTTCTATAATTTAAGGAGGACAAAAACCTACCAAATCTAAAAGGAAGAAACTGCTCAGCTTTAACCCCTATTTTTTTAAGTCGTTTTAGATACTTTTTGCTGAGGGAATAGCTTCCAATCCCATCATATAATAATCTGATTGTTACACTTTCGGCCACTTTCCTTTCAAAAATGTCCATTAACCTCTCGGACAAAACTCCTTCTTCAAAAATGTAATATTGAAGGTGAATGTGATCTTGTGCATCTTCCAAGGCATCAAAGATTTCCTCAAAGGTCGCTTTTCCATCCTGTAACAGTGTGACTTGGTTCTGCTGTGTCACAGGACATTGGGAAGTTTCTTGTATAAGTTGTATAATTTTTTGGTACTCCTGTAAATCAGATACTTGTTCATATGTCTTTGAAGGCTCTAGCTTTTTATAAAAATCACTTTTAAGGGAAAACAACTTGTTCTTCCTTCTATTTCTTCCCAACATCAGATAAAGCAGAAAACCACCTACTGGTATGGTAAAGATGGCGAGAAGCCAGGCCAAGGTTTTACTGGGCCTTACTCCGTTTATGAGCAAACTGACCACTACGCTAAGGGCGATGATGACATAAAGGGCTATAAGAATACCAATCAACATAGTAATGGGAAACAGGGAATACCTACAAAGATAAGTTTCCTAACTTAGATTGATTACCAACCAAACAGGTAAGAATCCAGTTGTAGAAAATCATTCTATTTTAGCAAAGCTCCCTGTTGAGCTGGGGTCTTTGAATCCTCTAATCAGTAGCCAACCCGTGAAGAAAAGCATAAAAATCCCATTTTGCGCGAACAAAAGAAACGAAACTTCAATTTCTGCCAATTGTAAAGCCCCTCCGACAAAAACCAAAGCTGAAGCCATAAGGCCCCAAATGGATAACCATTTTGGGAGATACTGCTCTTTGAGCAGGAAATAGAATAACATGGAATTGGCAATACTATAAAGGACCAACATTAAAAAATGGGTCCAATAATAGCTTTCATACAACATTTTTCCAGTGGCTATCAAATTTTCAGTGGCTGGTATGGTTGCGTCTGCTGAGATATTTGTGCTAAGCGATAGAAGCATAACATGCAAGATGTTGCTTACGACTATGATTACAAAATTGATGATGGCAAGTCCAACATACCCCAACGCCAATCTGGGGCTAAATTTTTTGATAAGAGGAAAAAGAAACAGGGTGATAACCAACATGGTAGCGCTGCCAACGATGTCCAAACCAATGGCCCATTTCATTTCATTTGCTTTTTCTGCTACCATGGAAAGAAAATCCAGGGTATCGATATCAGTTCCGGAAAGCCCCCTAAATATGGTTCCTATAACACCTAATGCAATGGTTGATAAAAAAAGAACTCCAAGTGTTCTTCCTGACTTTTTGGTGGCTTTCATATATTGATGGGTTGTGGTTATATACCATAAGAAGACCAAATGGCCAATTTGTTACAACCATTTTGGAAAAGTCTAGAAAAAATTATTGTATCCAGTTTTTGTAACCTGCCAGTGCTTCCTTTAAAAAATAAAGAGTGTTTTCTTCACTGGTTTGTGAAGCAGCTAAAACGGCACCTTTAAATCCATTGTTGATCCATTTTCCGTGAGTCAGTGGCTTAAAAGCCCAGGTGTTCCAGACCGAACTTCCACGATATCCACTAACATAAAAGTACAAATCGTCCACTGTGTTGTCTGGAATGGCCATGCCAAAGCCTATCGATTTTCCCGAACCGTCATGAAGATGGGCAAAAGCACCTGTATCAAAATGATGTGGCCATACACGTACTTCAGATTCCAAGTTTTCCTCCTTCAAAAATTTAGTGAGTACGGTTTGTGCCAAGCTTCGCAAACGGATCAGTTCCTGGACCTCACCCTCACTTGATAGTGCAAACGATTCATTGCCTTCCAAGGAGTAGGGGAGGTCATAATGGAGATTGTAAGCATAGGATTTTTCTAAACCAGTAGTCTTGGTCATTTCCGAAATCCAGGCAATGATATCCTTATGAGTTTTTCCCTTTAGGTAAAAAAATTGAGGGTTGCTCGACTTCCAATTTAGTGAAAAGGTGTTATAATTTAATCCCAACAAGGTGCCAGCGTCATCCAACGGCCTGGTAAAAAGACTTTTTTCTGCGGTCGAGAACGCCAAATTGGTATGACTGTCATCCTCGCGGTGTGGTATGAAACTTTTTCCCGCTGTGGCTAAATATTGAGCGGCCAAATGAAGTTGATGAAGCATTTTCATATTGAAATCTAAGCGTCCATCATAAAATACAAAAAAATAGGCTGCTCTTAGGTGTCTTTTTCTACTAACTGAAGCTTATCTTGAATGGCTCTAACAATTATTGGCGCATGGATTCTGGAATTTTCAATAAACCATTTGTGGGTTTCCATCCCACCACAGATAACTCCTGCCAAAAACAATCCCGGGACATTGGTTTCCATGGTTTCAGGATTATAGGAGGGCAGCCTTTTTTCATCATTGGAAAGCTCTATGCCCAAATTTTCCAGAAATTCAAAATTAGGTCTATATCCCGTTAGGGCAAGCACAAAGTCATTTTCCAGTATAACTTCACCTTCCGGTGTATCCACTACAAGCTCGGTAGACTTGATTTCCTTTACCGTTGAGTCAAAATATGCCTTGATGCTTCCTTCTTCAATACGATTGATAATATCAGGTCGCACCCAGTACTTTACACGACGGCCTACCTCTGGTCCACGAATGATCAACGTGACCTCGGCGCCCTTTCGCCAACATTCCAAGGCTGCGTCAATAGCAGAATTACTGGCTCCGATAACGGCTAATTTTTGACTGGCGTAAAAATGCGGATCCTTGTAATAGTGGGAAACTTTGGGTAAGTCCTCTCCCGGCACATTAATTTTGTTGGGCAAATCGTAAAACCCGGTGGCCAAAACCACATTTTTAGCAGTATATTGATTTTTCTGCGTTTTCACCCTAAAATGATCCCCTTGCTTACCGACGTCCTCAACTTTTTCGAAAAGATGAATATTCAATTTGTTCGAGGTTACTATCCTTCTATAGTACTCCAACGCTTCGTTACGTTTGGGTTTTGCTTCTTTACTGATAAAAGGGATTTCGTCAATTTCCAATTTCTCCGAAGAGGAGAAAAACTGCATGTTGATGGGATAGTTGAATAGGGAATTGACAATGGGCCCTTTTTCTATGATTACATAGGAAAGTCCTTGCTTTTTGGCTTCTAAACCACAAGCTATGCCAATCGGCCCTCCTCCAATAATGATCACATCGAACATCTGCATTATTTCACTTGTTGTTTTAGACTTTTGATGGTTTCTATGGGATTTTGACTTTTAAAGACAAAGCTGCCCGCCACTAGGATATCTGCTCCGGAATCAACCAATTTTTTGGCATTGTCCGCATTTACCCCTCCATCAATTTCTATGAGGGCTTTGGAATTTTTCCTTTCAATCAGATTTTTAAGATTTTCCACTTTTTGGTAGGTATTCTCAATAAAAGCTTGTCCTCCGAACCCTGGATTGACGCTCATTACCACTACAATGTCGATATCTTGAATTGTGTCTTCCAACAATGTTACCGAAGTATGGGGATTCAATGCGACTCCCGCTTTCATTCCTTCAGCTTTTATGGCCTGTAGGGTACGGTGCAAATGGGGGCACGCTTCATAATGTACCGAAAGGTTGTGCACGCCCAAATCAGCAAAGGTTTTGATATATCGGTCCGGGTCCACGATCATCAAGTGGGTATCCAAAGGTTTTTTGGCATGTTCCGCCATGGCTTTTATCACGGGCATTCCAAAAGAAATATTGGGCACGAACATACCGTCCATAATATCGAGATGAAACCAATCGGCCTCACTTTGGTTGACCATCTCAATTTCTGTCTGAAGATTGGCAAAATCGGATGCCAATAGGGAGGGAGCAATAATCTTTGAACTCATAAAAGCTAAATATCCCTACAAAAATAAGCAAATGCTTTTTCCCTTCACAGATTGTACTTTGTAGAACTAAAATCTATCATAGGTAGGCACTTTCTGGTAAAATTATGGGCTCACATCTCAAAATTTTTCTACTGCACATTTTACATTGTCTGTTTTCGTCAAGGGACTTTAGGGCCAAAAGTTGGGGGTCGGGTAGGGAATAATCATCTGCAACAATATAATTTACTTCGTATCCCATATCCTCAAAGGCAGCTACGGACAATCTACTGATAGGATTGTTGCCGTCATCGATAAAACCTGTCATCAGTTCACGGTCAAAGACTAGCTCCCTCCAATGCCCATCTCGGGTACCAGCTCCCCCTGTATTTGCTAATGGGACAGAAGTTGTATTGGAATCAGCTATCAGCGTTTGGTATTCACGAATAGCATTTTTCCCAATGAATCGAGGGTCTTCGGTTCCTTCTGCCAAAATAAGGTTCAAAAGCTCAGTCGACCAAAGGGTTCCAAATCCCAATACATGGCCCATTTCATGGATAATCACATCTTTTAGTGCATTTTCGGCCTCTAATCGTGCTAAATCCGCCGTATCAAAACGCATTAAACCTGTAGCTGGCAAGAAACTGCCCGACCTAAGTTGTGTTGGTCCAGCCTGACCTAAGATTCCTGAAGTTCCATCAATACTGGTGCCTTGGGCATCAATTCTAACATTTTCCACGATTTCGCCATTGGCGAGTTGCACACGCGGCAGGCTTCCCGTTATAATCTCTGCCCAGCGGGCCGATGCGTCGTCAAAAACCACTTCTTGACTGGGAGTCAGTCCTCCTAAAAACCGAATATCAATGTTAAAGCTCATAGTATCTGGGGTTTTCTTAAAAAGTCAATCGACTATATGGTATTTACGAAAGGAGAAGTTTAAAAGTCCGCAACTTTCAAAATTTAACAGAAAATACGTCAAACACGATTTTTTGTTAACGGGTAAGGTACATAAATGAAAAAACTCCGGTAATCAGCCGGAGTTTATTCATCAATCAAAAAACGAACAGTCATGATAAACTGTTGTAGGTAACTAAATTACAATTTTCCTGCCAAAAAAACAATTTAAGACGAATTTAACTGTAATTTGAAGGTCCCGACAGCAATCGGGATTATCCCAAATAAGTCTTTAAAATTTTACTTCTGGATGTGTGTTTCAATCTTCTAATAGCCTTTTCCTTGATTTGACGAACACGTTCTCTGGTCAAATCGAAAGTTTCACCAATTTCTTCTAAAGTCATGGAATGCTGGCCGGCCAAACCAAAATATAGTCGGATCACATCGGCTTCCCTTGGGGTTAAAGTTTCCAAGGCACGCTCTATTTCGGTTCGCAAAGAATCGTGCAACAATTCCTTGTCAGGATTAGGGGATTCCCCACTACGTAATACATCGTAAAGGTTGGAATCTTCACCATCGATCAATGGAGCATCCATGGATACATGGCGACCTGAGTTTTTCAAGGACTGCTTCACGTCTTCCACGGTCATGTCCAATTCTTTGGCAATTTCCTCTGCAGATGGTGGACGCTCGTGCGCTTGCTCCAAGAAGGCAAATGTTTTGTTAATCTTGTTAATGGAACCAATCTTGTTCAATGGCAAACGAACAATACGGGATTGCTCTGCCAATGCTTGAAGAATGGATTGACGAATCCACCAAACAGCGTAAGAAATAAATTTAAATCCACGGGTTTCATCAAAACGTTGTGCCGCTTTGATCAATCCCAGATTTCCTTCATTGATCAAATCAGGAAGTGTCAATCCTTGGTTTTGATACTGTTTTGCAACAGAAACCACGAATCTGAGGTTGGCTTTAGTCAATTTTTCTAAGGCTACTTGGTCTCCCGCCTTGATTCGCTGTGCCAACTCTACTTCTTCATCGGCAGTGATCAAATCCACTTTGCCGATTTCCTGTAAATATTTGTCCAACGAGGCGGTTTCCCTATTAGTAACCTGTTTTGTGATTTTTAACTGTCTCATCTAAAATTCCCTTTCAATTAAGTTTTTTGAGCTTGGGCTCATTAAGTTATACGTAGAAAAAAACAAAAAGTTACAATTTGGTAAATTTTATTTCATAAAAAACCCTGGGGGTGTGCCCAGGGTTTAAAATTGGTATGTATGATGGGGTCTTTAGTCCCTTCTCGGTTTTCTGTCTCGATTTCCACCTCTACGATCACCACCTCTGCGATCATTACCTCTATCGTTTCTAGGAGGTCTTTCTTTATAGCCTTCTGGTTTTGGCAAAAGAGCTTTTCTGGAAACCTTTTCTTTTCTGGTTCTAGGATCAAGACCAAAGTATTTTACGTCAAAAACATCTCCCATGTTCACAACATCGGAAACATTTTCCGTACGCTCCCAAGCCAATTCGGATACGTGCAACAGTACTTCGTTCCCAGGTGCTTCGGTATATTCCACCACAGCACCAAAATCTAGCATTTTAATAACTTTTACTTCGTAAACGCTGCCTACTTCTGGTTTGAACATCAATGAGTCAATCTTGGCCAGTACGGCATCAATCCCGTTCTGGTCCGTACCCAAGATTTCCACAATACCTTCTTCGGTATCTGGATCTTCATTGATTACGATGGTAGTCTTGGTAGTTTTTTGAAGTTCTTGGATGACTTCGCCACCTTTACCAATCAAAGCACCGATGTAATCTCCTGGAATGATTTTGGTAACAATTTTTGGAGCATAGGATTTTACCTCTGCTCTTGGCTCAGCAATGGTATCGGTCAATTTGCCCAAAATGTGCAGTCTTCCATCCTTTGCCTGCATCAATGCTTTTACCAAGATTTCGTAAGAAAGTCCTTTTACTTTAATGTCCATTTGACAAGCAGTGATACCATCTGCGGTACCCGTCACCTTAAAGTCCATGTCACCCAAATGGTCTTCATCACCCAAAATATCAGAAAGAACAGCGTACTTGCCCGTTTCAGTATCGGTAATCAATCCCATTGCAATACCGGAGACAGGTTTCTTAAGCTGAACACCGGCATCCATTAGGGCCATGGTCCCCGAACAAACGGTGGCCATGGAAGAGGAACCGTTGGATTCCAAAACTTCGGATACCACACGTACTGTGTAAGGACAATCTTCAGGAATCATTCCCTTAAGTGACCGTTGGGCCAAATTACCATGGCCAACCTCTCTTCTGGAAGTTCCACGTATGGGTCTCGCTTCTCCTGTAGAGAAAGGAGGGAAGTTATAGTGCAAATAGAATGTTTCTTCGCCTTCGAAAGATGGCATATCAATCTGATTTGCCTCTCTTGAAGTACCAAGGGTTACCGTCGCCAAAGCCTGCGTTTCACCTCGGGTAAAGATGGCTGAGCCATGAACGGACGGTAAATAATCGATTTCACACCAGATGGGTCTGATTTCGTCCGTTTTACGCCCATCCAAACGAAGACCTTCATTTAAAGTAAGGTTACGAACGGCTTCTTTTTCGGTTTTATAGAAATATTTTGTGACAAGATCTCCAATTTCTTCCAATTCTTCTTCAGAAAATGTTGCTTTCACCTCTTCTTTTATAGCATCAAAAGCAGCACTTCGCTCATGTTTGGCAGAACCTGCCTTAGCAATGGCATATACCTTATCATAGGCAAGGTCGTGCACTTTTTTTGCCAAATCTTCATCTTCTACCTTTTGCTCATATTCACGTACTTCTTTCCTTCCGAAAGCTTCGGCCAGCTTAAGTTGGGCTTCGCATTGTACTTTAATGGCTTCATGGGCGAACTTAATGGCTTCCACCATTTCTTCTTCTGAAATTTCATCCATTTCACCTTCAACCATCATTACAGAATCTGCTGAAGCCCCAATGACCATATCAATATCAGATTCTTGTAGTTGTGCTCTTGTCGGGTTGATGATCAATTCACCATTAACCCTACCAACACGTACTTCGGAAATTGCACATTCAAAAGGAAAATCTGAAAGTTGAATCGCTGCGGAAGCAGCCAAACCGGCCATTGCATCGGGCATAACATCTTCATCATGCGACATTAGCTGAATCATTACCTGTGTTTCAGAATGATAGTCTTTTGGAAACAACGGGCGTAATACCCGGTCCACCAAACGCATGGTCAACACTTCACCGTCACTGGGGCGTGCCTCACGCTTAAAGAATCCACCCGGATAGCGTCCAGCGGCCGCAAATTTTTCACGATAGTCTACCGTAAGGGGTAGAAAATCGACATCACTTTGTTTGTAATTGGAAACAACTGTACATAATAGCATACACTTGCCAGACTGAACAACAACAGAACCATGGGCCTGTTTTGCCAATTTTCCGGTTTCGATAGAAATTTCCCTACCGTCACCGAGGTCAATGACCTCTTTAAAAGTTTTTGGAATCATAAAATTAGTCTTACCCACTAAAACTTTGTGGGTCGTTAAACATTTGGTCTACCGCCATCCGGACGGTCGGGTTGTGTTGTTGTGTTTGCCTTTCGGCACTGACCAATGAAAAACTATTTGAAGCTTTTTGTGTTTGCCCGACTTTTTAATCGGGACTTTTTGCGTTGGAACTTCCCCAAGCAAAACAAAAGGGAAGCCAATGCTTCCCTTTCATTTTTATTTTCTAATACCCAATTCCTTAATCAATTCTCGGTATTTTACAATGTCTTTTTTCTTCAGGTAATCCAAAAGACTACGTCTTTTACCTACCAATTTCACCAAAGAACGCTCGGTGTTATAATCCTTGTGGTTCTTTTTAAGGTGTTGGGTCAAATGGTTGATTCGGTGTGTGAACAAAGCTATTTGCCCTTCCGTGGAACCCGTATTGGTTTCCGAACCGCCATGTTTTTTAAAAATGTCGGCCTTTACTTCTTTTGTTAAATACATTCCAATATTTATTTAAATGATTTTTATGTATATGATTGTCAGTTCCTTCGACATGCTCAGGACAAGCAATCAGCGTGCAAAGATAATTCTTTTTTTAAAAGGAAAAATTTTAAGGACAAATTAAACCTTTTGTTTTTCATGTGGTCATAGATGCAAACTTTAAAATACAATCATTATGAAAAAGCGTCTCAAACAAATCGACTTAATTGCCCTACTACTTTTTGGAATAGTGTTGATCACCACTGTCTCGTGTAGCAAAGATGAATCTACTTCGGATTCATTGTCGAATAGCGAAGTTATTTCGGCAACGGAATTGAAATTTAGTGATGAAACTGAAATGATATCCGAAGAGGTAACGGCCATTGCCGAGGATGTATATGCCGCCGAGGAGATATCGTTGACCTCAAAAAATGACTACACACCCGATTTTCTGCCTGAATGTGTAACCATAACCACAGTGGTTACTGATACTACCCGTGAGAAGACCATTGATTTTGGCGAAGGATGTGAATTGCCCAATGGAAATGTGTTGAGCGGAAAAATTCTCTTGAGCTATGCGTTGGATATGGAAGCTGCTTCTAAAACCATTACACTCACTTTAGAAAACTTCACATTTAATGCGGTGGCCATCGTAGGTACGGCCGACATACTTCGTGTTCGCTCCAACGAAAATGGAAATCCACAAGGTACTTCCAACGCAGGATTTACTGCCACATGGCCCGATGGCAATATCGCTTCTTTTATGGGCACGCGTACTCGCGAGTGGATTGAGGGTTATGGTTCTGGATTTTGGGGGGACAATGTGTTCCTAATCACAGGAAAGAGAACGTACATTGGCAGGTTGGGCAATGAATACGTCAAGGAAGTGATGGTTCCATTGCGTAGAGAACTGGCTTGTCGATTTATTGTGAGCGGTGTGCTTGAAATTTCAAGAAACGGCAATACGGCCAGTTTGGATTTTGGAGACGGTACTTGTGATGCCAAGGGTGTATTGACCTACCCTGATGGAACTGAAAAAGATATTTTCTTGCGTCGATTTAAGAATTAATCTGCTGATCTTCACATTGAACGCAGTGCAGATGGGATTATTGACACGTCGTTCTCGACTGTGTTTAAAACTGAAAAAGTAAAAAGGCCCCAATTTTTGGGGCCTTTTTTTATGCTCTAACGGGTTGATTGGTTATTAAATCAATATAGAGGTTGATTTTCTTTTTCAAATCTCGTCTGTGCGAGATAAAATCCAAGAAACCGTGTTCCAATAAAAATTCTGAGGTCTGGAACCCTTCTGGCAGGTCCTTTCCCACGGTGTCTTTAACTACACGCGGTCCGGCAAAACCAATGAGCGCTCCAGGTTCACCAATATTGATGTCACCCAGCATGGCATAAGAAGCGGTGGTCCCTCCAGTTGTAGGGTCTGTACATAATGAAATATAAGGTACCTTGGCTTCGGCCAATTGGGCCAATTTTGCGGAGGTTTTGGCCAATTGCATTAGCGAAAATGCAGCTTCCATCATCCGTGCACCGCCTGATTTGGAAATCATCACGAAGGGAATTTTCTTTTTCTTGGCCACATCGATGGCCCTAGCTATTTTTTCACCTACCACGCTTCCCATAGAACCTCCTATGAAGCTAAAATCCATACAAGCCACAACCAAATCCTTGCCGATGGATTTCCCCACGGCAGTCCTTACGGCATCTTTCAGCCCCGTTTTTTTCTGGGCTGCCTTTAAGCGATCGGAATATTTTTTGGTGTCCACGAATTTTAGGGGATCCTTGGAGGAGAGTTTTTCATCTAATTCCCTAAACTTGTTGTCATCAAAGAGAATTTCAAAGTATTCCTTGCTGCCAATCCTTACATGGTAGTCATCTTCGGGACTTACGTAAAAGTTTTTAGCTAAATCTTCGGACTCTACAACTTTTCCGGTCGGAGTTTTATACCACAGCCCCTTGGGCGTGTCTTTCTTTTCCTCAGTGGAGGTCTGTATTCCTTTTTCCTTTCTTTTAAACCAAGACGACATGCAATCAAAATTAAATTAAACGAAAGATTTATAAGGTGTTTACGTTGTTCAAATCCTCAAAGGCTTTTTTCAAACGCTCTACAAAAGTCTTTTCCCCTTCACGAAGCCATACTCTAGGATCATAGTATTTTTTGTTGGGTTGGTCATCACCATCAGGATTTCCTATTTGCGATTGTAAATAATCCGACTTGGTTTGAATATAGTCTCTAACCCCAGTTAGAAAGGCATATTGAAGGTCGGTATCGATATTCATCTTGATTACACCGTATCCAATAGCTTCCCTGATTTCTTCCACGGTCGAACCAGAACCACCATGAAAAACAAAATCAATATGGTTATGTTCCACACCATACTTATCGGAAATGAACTCCTGCGAGTTTTTCAGAATTTTAGGTGTCAACTTCACGTTTCCTGGTTTGTAGACCCCGTGTACGTTACCAAAGGCTGCGGCAACGGTAAATCTATGGCTAACTTTAGAAAGTTCTTCGTAGGCATAGGCCACCTCTTCGGGCTGGGTGTATAACTTGGAGTCATCCACATCGGTATTGTCCACCCCGTCTTCTTCACCTCCTGTTATGCCCAGTTCAATTTCCAAGGTCATATCCATTTTGCTCATGCGCTCCAAATAGCCTTTGCATATTTCTATGTTTTCTTCAATGGGCTCTTCGGACAAATCAATCATATGTGAGCTGAAAAGCGGTTTTCCCGTTTCCTTATAATGCACTTCACTGGCATCCAAAAGGCCATCAATCCAAGGCAATAGTTTTTTGGCACAATGGTCGGTGTGCAAAATAACCGTGGCACCATAAGCCTCAGCAAGTTGGTGCACGTGTTTGGCACCGGCTACCGCACCTAATATGGCCGCTCTCTGATTTTCGTTGGAAAGACCTTTTCCCGCATTGAATTGGGCACCCCCATTTGAAAACTGTATTATGACCGGAGCATTAAGGGATGCTGCTGTTTCCATTACTCCATTTATCGAGTTAGAGCCAATCACATTGACGGCCGGGAGGGCATAGTTATTTTCCTTGGCGTGCTTGAAGATAGCCTGGACTTCGTCACCTGTGGCAACTCCCGGCTTTATATTGTGGGACATATTTAGTTAGTTTCAGGTTAAATTAGTAAGCAAAAGTAATAAAATATTTACTCTAGAAAGGATAATTGATTCCGACGTTGAACACGGCGTTTCTTAAATTGTACCCCCTAAACCAACGATCTGATCCTTCTCTTGCCGGATTGTAGGTTTTAAAACCAGTGTCCACACGGAAAACAAAATAGGTAAAATCGTAACGCAGACCCAGTCCGGTTCCCAAGGCAATGTCCTCCAAAGAACTGAATCCGCTGAAAATGGCATCAGGATTATTTTCGCTATCAAACACGTTCCAAATGTTGCCGGCATCGGCAAAAAGGGCTCCTTTTACATCACCGGCAATGGGAAATCGATATTCCAAATTGAAAGCGAGCTTGAAATTGGCTTCGTTAAAATCGTTAATGTTTTCGGTGCTTCCGGGGCCCAGTTCATAAGCGTTCCATGCTCTATTGTCATTGGAGCCCCCGGCAAAATAACTTCGTACGAAGGGGATGCTTTCTGAATTTCCGTATGGGACGGCAAGTCCCATAAAACTTCTGAAAGCTAATACGCTCGAGTTACCGATGCCCCAATGGCGGATAAAATCGAACTCGGTTTTAAAATATTGGGAGAAAGGTACACCGAACACCAAAAGTTGGTCATTGTCATTTTCGTTGTAAGGGACCACATTGGCCATCAGGGAAAGTAGATTACCTGCACTTTCCAATTTAACCCGATATTGAAAGAAATCGAGATCATTGATATCTGTCTTACTGTTTTTTGAGAAAGTATAGTTACTGGCAAAAATGAGGTTGTTTTCTGTTAACCGCTGTCTTCTTTCCTCAACACTGTTCACTTCATTTCTTTGCTCTGCTGATACCGGTATTTCGTTGTTTAAAACAGCTTCTGTAAAATCGGTGGTACCCTCGGGAATCGTCAAACGAAGTGGGTCGACAATACTATTGGTGTCTTCAAAAAAGGATGCATATTGAGGGTCGTCTTGAAAGTCGTCAGAGATATCGTCCAAACTCCTATAGGTGTTTTGATAAACATTGAAAAAATTATCGGGGTTCACATTTCGAACAAACTCCACATTAAGCAGTTCCACAGTATGTTTCAATCTAGTATTGGGCGACCAGTTGTAAGAAAGTATCGTATTCAGTGTTTGCTTGTCCAGTCCAATGTTCCGCTGAAAGTTGGTACCTACCAAAAACCTACTTTGTGGGAGCATATAGTAGGGAATTACTTTTTCAGTGTTCAACGGAAACCATATTCTGGGGAACGTAATATTGACGTCACCTCCAATTTCAGAAGTAAATGTTTCATCGGACAAAGAGGCGTCACTCAATAGACCAATAGATCCTCTTGCTGAAACATTCAGGGTCTCGGCGCCACCAAATACATTTCTTGTGATTACAGTTGCACTAAAGGCAGTACCCACTTGCTGAATGTTGGAATGGGTCACATCAAAATTAAGGTTCAACGAAAACTTGGGCCTGGGAGCCAAATATATATTTGAGGTCAATTCGGTTTGGGTGGAATCGGGTATAAATTCAATATTGGGATATCTGAAGGTGTTCAAGTTTGTAATTTGCCGATAGGTACGTATCCGATCCAAATCTCGGTAAATGCTATCTTTTTCAAAAAAAACGGCATCTGTCAATGCTTTTGGACGGTATTTAAGTTCATCGTTGTAAAAGATGGTATAGTTGTCGTAATCCACACTTTGTAGGGAGTCGGGGTTGCCACCAATTAAATAATCGGCATAGATGTTTATTTTTTTGAAACGGTTAACTCTATAAACATTGTTGTTGACACTGGTGTCGTTTGCACTTCGAGGTCTTTGAATGTTCAACTGCACATCCATTAATTGGTCATCAGCGACCAAAGAGGTATCCCTTAAAATATCATAGCTGATGGAACTCTCTTGAAAATTGTATACACCCGAGTTTCGAAAAAGTGATGTAAGACGTTCCCGTTCTTGATTGAATTTGGCCAAATCGAATTGTTCGCCGGCTTTTACCAAAGAATTTTCGGTAGTAATTCCATAAATGGAATCCAGTTGCGGCGAGGTAATGTTTTTTTGAACCGTATCTATTATATATGGTTTTTGAAGCGTTATCTTGTAGGCTAGTTGCGCTCTCTTTTTTCTTTTTCCGGTGACGATATCGTAGGCACCGGAGTTGTTGAAATACCCTTTGCTATTGTAATAGGCTTCAAGCCGTTCCAGTGATTTGTTGGTTAGGGTGGTATCGATTATAACTGGAGGTTCGCCAATTCTCTTCAAAAATTCGCTGGCTCCACTAACAAGAAAGGACTCCTTTAATCGGTGAACCTGTTTTTTGGAAAGCAAATTGTTGAGTCTTTTTTCTCTTTTTTCCTTTCGGTGCAACCAGTTCTGAAACAACGAATCGGGGTTATCCTTAGCAAGATTGTAAAGATTCAATCGCAACGGATATCCCAGTACGGTGCTGTTGGGTTTTTGCGCAATAAGACTTTTGATATCGCTGTCAGTTATTTTTTCCTCATCAGCGTAAAGGGTGTTCTTGGTGAGCAGCAATTCGTCATCACCAACCTTTTTAAGGGTGTTGCAACCTAAGAGGGTTACTATAAGCGACAATAATACTATTTTTGCCCAGTGACACATTAGACCTGAATAACCCCTCATAGATGCCAAAAATAAACGATTTAGATGGTTACCAAAAACCAAATTAAACTAGTTGTAAGCTTACAGCAAAAAAAGTACCGAACTCGACATGGTCTGTTTATGGTTGAAGGTGCAAAGACCGTTAACGAGCTCTTGGAAGCGGGATGCAGAAGCTACCAATTAGTTGTGGACACAGCAGGCAAGATTGAGAAATTTCCTGAGGCCGAGGTGGTATCCTCCGCAGTAATCAAACAAATGGGCAGTCAAGTGAACCCAAGCGGTGTTCTCGGGGTGTTTTATATGCCAGAGACCGACCGGATAAATTATGACGATTGGATTGTTGTTGTTGATGCCGTGCGTGACCCTGGCAATCTGGGAACCATTGTACGATTATGCGATTGGTTTGGTGTGAAAAATCTAATCTGTTCCAACGATACTGTGGATTGTTATAACCCAAAAGTGCTACAGGCCACTATGGGATCCATAGCTAGGGTGAACATCAAATATGTTGACTTGGCCGAGTTTTTACAGCAGGCCCCATTGCCCATTTATGGAGCTTTTACGGAAGGTGAGTGTGTTTATGACAAGGTATTGCCCGAAAAGGGAATATTGGTTATGGGCAACGAAGCCAACGGAATCTCAACAAAAATAGAAGCCTTGATTACTGAGCGTATTGCCATTCCGCAGTTTGGCACGCGGACCACCGAAAGTTTGAATGTTGCCACTGCCACTGCCATTTTATTGAATGAGATTAGAAGAAGCTAGGAAAAAAAAGAAGCTAACTATTCAAATGTGAAATTAATGAAGAACCCTCTTGTTCGCATCGCATTGATGTTACCGGTCCATGGACTGTTCGGGTCATTGTCGGGAACCAATTCATCCGTAAGGGCAAAAACTCCCCGTATGGAAGGGGAAAACTTAAAATATTCCGTATAAATATCCAATCCAAAGCCCAGCTCATAGCCATAAACGTTCTTTTTCATTCTGAATTCGCCACTGCTGTTGTCATCCAAACTATCCTCTTTGCTTCCCAGGTTCATAGAAGTATAAACCCCTCCAGTGACAAAGGGTTTCCAGTTACCAAATCTGCGAGCGCTCATCTTTAACAGCAATGGGAATCGAATATAGGTCGATTTAACCTCTCTTATGGCATCCACTTCGGAAGTAAAACCAGGAAAACCCAACGTTCTTGCCGTATAGAGCAAACCGGGTTCAAAACGAGCATCCAAAAACTCGTTGATGCGCATTTCCCCAATCAATCCCACGTTAAAACCAAAGCTTTTATCCACCAAAATATCTTGTCCGATATCATCTTGGTACTCAAACTGAAAATCGTATTGGTTGAATCCTAGATAATAACCCCAATTCAAGAACCTTTTGTCTTCGTTCTGAAGATTTAAAATGGGGTCCTTATTAAATTGGGCCAGTGAGCTTGAACTTGTCAATAGTATAAGTCCAACGAGGAAAAAGATGTTTCTCATCAAATTATTTTGTAGCGACATAAATGGATGCCACCCCAAAAGTCTGGGGTCTGTTCTCTATACCTATAAACCCAATTTTGCCCAAAATATTGTTGAATTCCTCCCCATGTGGGAAAACGGAGGCAGATTCGCTCAAATAAGCATAGGCAGAGCGGTCTTTGGAAAAAAGTTTTCCAATTAAAGGCAATATATATTTGGTATAAAAATGATAGCCTTGTTTAAAAGGAGTTTTTGTGGGAACCGAGGTTTCAAGGATAACCAAATGCGCCCCAGGCCTCATTACCCGGTAGATTTCTTGCAGGCCTTTTTCCAAATTTTCGAAATTTCGAACGCCAAATGCCACGGTTACGGCATCAAAAGAGGCTGTTTCAAAAGGAAGATTTTCACTGTCACCCACCACCATTTTAATGGTCTTTTGTAGATTTTTGCTCAAAATTTTCGATTTCCCTACCTCCAACATTTGTGGCGAAAGGTCCAAACCTACAATTTTTTCGGCTCCAGTATCCATCATGGCTATGGCCAGGTCACCAGTACCGGTGGCAATGTCCAAAATGTTTTTTGGTTTTTGTTGTTGAAGGAGCTTTACCACCCTTTTTCTCCATTTAACATCAATGCCAAAAGATATGACCCTGTTAAGACCGTCATAGTTTTTTGAAATGGTATCGAACATTTGCCTTACCTGCTCTTTTTTCCCAAGATTGGAATCTTTGTATGGTTTGACTTTTTCGGACATTGAACAAATTTGCTGGCAAATATACAATATCGCCTTATGTCAGGGGTACCAAAATATTTATGTAATTTTGTCCCGCACATGGGAAAGCTTTTCCATATATGTTAACGAGCTGCCTTTTGGACTACAGTTGCTATTCTTTTTCAACCGTTTGCCATAGACGGAACATAGTTATTTTGAACACATCTTATTCCAATCAATGAAGATTATAATTGCGGGAGCAGGTGAAGTGGGATTTCATTTGGCAAAACTTCTGTCTTACGAAGCCCAGGATATTACATTAATCGATACGGACAAGGAAAGCTTGGCGTATGCCGATAACCATTTGGACATTCGAGTACTCCGCGGAGATGCCACATCCATAGAAATTTTGAGGGAAGCCCGGGTGGAAAACTCAGATTTGGTAATTGCGGTTACTGCCTCTGAAACAACCAATATCACCCTTTGCTTTCTGGCAAAGCAGCTGGGAAGTCAGCGCACCATTGCCCGAATTTCCAACACCGAGTTTTTGGATAACCGAGAGCTCATCAAATTTGAAGAATTGGGAATTGATGAACTCATTTCTCCGGAGGAATTGGCAGCTACAGAAATTGAACTGTTGCTTAACCAATCCGCGTTTAATGACACCTATCAATTCGAGGGAGGGTTACTTACCATGATTGGGGTATTTCTGCCCAAATCGGCACCATTTGTCGGTAAGATGGTCAAAGAGGCGGCACAGATATTCCCAGGAATCCACTTCATGCCCATTGCCCTGCAGCGTATGGGTACGCAATTTACATTGATTCCAAGGGGAGACACAGTTTTTAAAGAAGGAGACCAAGTATATTTTATCACTTGTGATGAGGGGGTAGATGAGTTGTATAAACTCACGGGCATGGAAAAGAAGGAGATTAAGAATGTTATGGTCTTGGGAGGTAGCAAGGTTGGATTTAAAACTGCTAGAGATCTTTGTAACAAGAAATTCAATGTTAAACTGATTGAAAAAAACAAGGAAAAAGCTTTGGACTTGGCCGATGAGCTTCCTCATGCATTGATCATAAACGGTGATGGTAGGAATGTGGAACTTCTCGAAGAGGAAAGTTTGGATTCCATGGATGCCTTTATTGCCGTTACGGGAAACTCGGAGACTAACATCATGTCTTGTTTGGTGGCCAAGTCGAAAAAAATTAAGAAGACCATAGCACTGGTTGAGAATATGGATTATTTTCAGTTATCCCATTCTATTGGTGTCGATACCCTGATAAACAAAAAACTATTGGCGGCCAACAATATTTTTCGCTATATAAGAAGGGGAGAGGTGTTGGCACTCACAAGATTGAATAATCTCAATGCCGAAATTTTGGAATTTGAGGTGAAACCCACTTCCTTAGTGAACGGGGAGATTATAAAGGAGCTTAACTTTCCACGCGAAGCAAGTATTGGTGGTGTTATCAGGGATGGCAAAGGAATCATCGCCCTTGGAGATTTCAAAATTATGGAAGGAGATAAGGTTGTGGTCTGTTGTCTTCCCAAAGCAATCCCTAGAATAGAAAAGCTCTTCCTATAATGAGGTTAAATGCCCGAATAATTGTTCACATCATGGGGCTGTTGTTGTTATGCAATGGTTCTTTTATGCTTTTGGCGACCTTTGCAAGCGGAATTTACCAAGATGGCGCTACGTTAGACATAGCTCTGGCAGCCATTGTCACTATGCTCTTTGGGGTTATGGCCATGTTTTATACTCGTGGTCATAAGAAAGAGGTGAAACGAAAAGAGGGCTACATGATTGTAACCTTTGGATGGGTAGTCATGTCCATTTCTGGAACATTGCCCTATCTTTTTTCTGGGGCTATTCCCTCGGTTACCAATGCTTTTTTTGAAACCATATCGGGATATACCACCACTGGTGCTTCCATTTTAAACGACATAGAATCCCTGCCCGAAGGTATTCTTCTTTGGAGAAGTTTAACCCACTGGATTGGAGGAATGGGAATAATCGTGTTGGCTATTGCCATACTACCGCTTTTGGGTATAGGGGGAATGCAGTTGTTTGCTGCTGAGGCACCGGGTCCGGGAGGGGATAAGCTCCATCCGAGAATAACCGATACGGCAAAACGTTTATGGCTTATTTATTTAGGCTATACTGTCGCGGAGACCATTTTGCTAAAGCTTGCCGGGATGTCTTTTTTTGATGCCATCAATCATGCACTGTCCACACTTTCTACAGGAGGTTTTTCTACAAAGAATACAAGTATAGCCTATTGGAACGATACACCCATCATCCAATACATAATCATCTTCTTTATGTTTTTGGCTGGGACTAATTTTGTGATAAGCTATTTTGCCTTTACAGGTAAGGTGCAACGCATTATAAAAGATGAAGAGTTCAGGGCCTATACCCTGCTAATAATTGTATTTACTATTATAGCCGGGCTCATTGTTTATTTTCAGGCTAACGTACCTATATCGGAGTATCATCCCAAAGTTTTAGGAGATGGCGAAAGTGCTTTTAGGCATGCCTTGTTTCAGGTGCTTGCTATAGTTACCACAACAGGGTTTGTTACTGCCGATTTTACCAATTGGACCCCATTTTTGACCGTTTTCTTCTTCGGTTTGATGTTTCTTGGGGGTTCAGCGGGTTCCACCTCAGGCGGTATTAAAGTGATGCGACACCTTTTAATAATTAAAAATGGCATTTTGGAATTCAAGCGCACTTTGCATACCAATGCCATTATTCCCGTTCGCTATAACCAAAAAACCGTATCGGAACATATAGTATACAACATCATTGCCTTTTTTGTGCTGTATATGTTGCTCTTTATCATAGGAGCTTTGGTATTGGGTTATTTGGGCTTGGATTTTGAATCCGCCATTGGAGGCGCCGCCTCTTCATTGGGCAATGTGGGTCCTGCTTTGGGTGAGTTGAACCCGGTAGTGAATTTTAGTGCTTTACCTGCCTTTGGCAAATGGTGGTGCGGGTTTTTGATGCTCTTGGGCAGGTTGGAACTCTTCACCGTGCTGATATTGTTTGTACCCTATTTCTGGAAGAAAACATAAAAAAACCTCTTCAAACAATGCTGGAAGAGGAGTTTTAAAAAGGTTATATTTTTTTCTAAACTGCAGCCTTTATTCTAGAAATGGCCTCTCTTAACTCTTTTTCCGAAGCCGCATAAGAAATACGGATACAATTTGGATTTCCAAAGGCCTCTCCGGTGACCGTGGCTACATTAGCATGTTCAAGAAGATACATGGCAAAATCGGATGCGTTATTGATAGCAACACCATGCAACGTTCTTCCGAAAAATGCGGAAACATCTGGAAAAACATAGAAAGCGCCCTCGGGAACGTTCAGCTTAAATCCATCAATCTCACCCAAAAGTTCCAGGACCAAATCCCTTCGCTTGTGGAACTCGTCAATCATGTATTGGATTTTACTCTTGGGAGCCTCCAAAGCGGTAATCACGGCACGTTGTGCAATGGCATTTGCCCCGCTGGTAACCTGACCTTGTAGCTTGGTACACCCCTTTGCTATCCATTCTGGTGCACCTATGTAACCGATACGCCACCCAGTCATGGCAAAGGCTTTGGATACGCCGTTAACCGTAATCGTTCTGTTGAACATGCCATCAATACCTGCAATACTCACGTGACCTCCCCTGAAATTGATGTGTTCATAGATTTCATCAGAAACCACATAAATATTAGGGTGCTTTTTCAGAACTTCGGCCAAGCCTTCGAGTTCCGCCTTGCTGTATACCGAACCACTGGGGTTGCAAGGCGAACTGAACCAAAGCATTTTCGTTCTTGGGGTGATCGCAGCCTCCAACTGAGCCGGTGTCATTTTAAAATCGGTTTCTATTCCTGTTTTCACTTCAACGGGAACTGCTTCGGCCAATTTTACAATATCACTATAACTGACCCAGTATGGTGCTGGAAGAATTACTTCATCCCCAAGATTCAATACCACCATGGCAACGTTGAACAGCGATTGTTTGGCACCGGTGGATACTACGATTTGATTTGGAGCATATTCCAAATTATTGTCGCGTTCAAATTTATTGGATATCGCTTTTTTCAAATCAGCATACCCGTCAACAGGTGTATAGCTGGAATAATTATCATCTATGGCCTGTTTTGCTGATTCCTTGATAAAATCTGGAATGTTAAAGTCAGGTTCCCCCAAACTCAATCCAATGATATCTTTCCCTTCATTTCGTAGTTCCCTAGCTTTTGCGGCCATAGCCAACGTAGCCGATGTGGACATTTTTTGGACCCGATCAGATAGATGGTTGCTCATCGATGTGCTATTTTATTGGTACTGAACTGCTGGATTCTTACCCAGCTCCCTTAAATGTTTGAAGTGCGAAATTATAGCTTTTCTGGTAGTTTTGTACTCGTTATAAGGTAAATTGAATTCCCTCGCCGTTTGTTTCACAATTTGGGAGATTTTTGTGTAATGAACGTGGCTGATATTAGGGAAAATATGGTGCTCCACCTGATGGTTGAGTCCCCCCGTGAACCAATTGACAATTTTGTTTTTTGTACCAAAGTTTACGGTGGTAAACAACTGATGGATGGCCCATGTATTTTTCATGGTGCCACTCTCATCGGGGAGCGGGGTTTCCGCGTCATCCACAATATGTGCCAATTGAAACACGACACTTAATATGACTCCGGCGACATAATGCATGATGAAAAATCCTAAAAGTACCTGCCACCAAAGGATATTGGCGAAAATCAAGGGCAACACAATCCAAACAGTAATATAGAGGACCTTGGTAATGACCAATGTGCTCCAATTGATTACGGGGTTTGGCAGCTTTCCGTAGGAAAGTTTTCTTTTCATGTACCTGTACATTTGCTGAAAATCCGTGGTTATGGCCCAATTAAAGGTCAAAAGACCGTAAAGAAATATCGAGTAATAATGTTGGAACCTATGGTGTTTTTGCCATTCAGCATGTTTGGAGAAGCGTAATATTCTTCCTGCTTCCATGTCCTCATCATGCTCATGGATATTGGTATAGGTATGGTGGAGCACATTATGTTGCACCTGCCAGTTGTAAACATTACCTGCCAAAATATAAATGCTGCTGCCCATTATCTTGTTCACCCACTTTTTGTTGGAATAGGAACCATGATTGCCATCGTGCATTACATTCATTCCCACACCAGCCATTCCCACTCCCATCACAATGGACAATAGGAGATAGGCCCAAAAGGGCAAGTTAAGGGTCAATATTAGAAAATAGGGGGCCAAAAAAATGGAAAACATCACTATGGTCTTTAGGTGAAGTTTCCAGTTGCCGGTTTTCTTTATGTTGTTTTCGTTGAAATAATCATTAACTCGCTTGTTCAAGGTTCTAAAAAACTGCGCTGAATCTTTTCTTGAAAACCGGATGGTATTCTTATCCATAAAATAATTTTTTGTAAAGGTAACCAATATTGATCCATCAAGACGGACAATCACCTTATTGAACGCTGTAAAGGTGTCCAAAAGTATTAGTTTTACCAATAAATTAACAGGATTTATTATGGACGCCAATATCATCTTCAAATATTTCGATGGTCTTACGGATGCACAAAGAGACCTTTTTGTCCGTTTGGAAGCCCTCTATCAAGACTGGAATCAAAAAATAAATGTTGTTTCCAGAAAGGATATCGATGAGCTATACCTACGTCATGTACTACATTCGTTGGGCATAGCAAAAATTCAGCGCTTTAATGAGGGAGCCGAAGTTTTGGATGTGGGCACCGGTGGTGGATTTCCTGGGATTCCTTTGGCCATTCTGTACCCAGAAGTACAATTTACTCTGGTCGATGCGATAGGTAAAAAAATTAAGGTAGTACAGGATGTTGTGAAGGGGTTGCAGTTGGACAACGTAACGGCATTGCACTCCAGGGTTGAGGATATAGATGGACAGTTCGATTTCATTATCAGCAGAGCGGTTGCAGCCATGCCCACTTTTGTGCACTGGACCAAGGGAAAGATAAAAAAGGATTCTGCCCATGAACGCATAAATGGAATCCTGTATCTAAAAGGGGGTGATTTGACGGAGGAGTTAAAGCAATACAAATCCGCTCAAATCTTTGATTTGAACGAATATTTTGACGAGGATTTTTTTGAAACCAAAAAGGTCGTGTACCTTCCCAGAAAGTACCAAAAACGTTAAGTGCTCAATACCCTATGGTATACGCCCCTGCATTTTCTTGAGTAGGTTTTAAGGTCGCTCCAAACACGCTCAAGCCTGTCGGTTATCACTTGTATCCGCGAGTGAATTAGCTTTGCCATTATCTATCGAATTAATTGGGTTACGTTAAATAAACAATTAATTAACGTTAAATTTACATATAAATTGTGGAACTACGTCGAATTGGATGTTTTTTTACAAAATTCAATAGAGGTTGGCCAGACACTTTGTTCTTTGAAATGTCTTATCGGTAGGGTTGATAAAATCTTTTAATTAGGAGATGAATGTACCTCGGAACTCACCGAATCCTGACCATTCTCACTTAAGATACCTTTTTCAAACTCCAGTTGTTCCGGTAGTTTTGACTCTTCTAAGATGGAATCCTTGGTGATGTACAAAAGTTCAACAACTGAAATTAAATCTTTGACCATTTCAATCACCGTATCACTGTCGTTGATCAATGAAGTGGCCATTTCATTGGTAATGCGATTTTCCCGAATCAGTTGGTTAATGGAGCCATTCATGATAACATCGCTCTTATCGGCCTTGTCCCTTAATTTGTCCATTTTGGCCAGATAAGCTGATGGATTCTCAGATTTCTGTATATCCGTAATAATGCGCATAACCTTGATTATTATTTTACGGAGCTTGTCATACTCTTTCTTTACATAGGGGTTTTCAGAATCCATGTACTTAGCAAGGTTTCTATGGATTGGTTTCATGGCTTTAACCACCGAAACTATATGTCGGTTCGCGATAAGAATGTTCCGAATTACCTCAATGAGATTTTTATTCAACTCAAATCGACTCTGAAGAATGGTTGCATACTCTACAATTTTACTGTAGATCAACTTGATCTTGAGATAGTATAACTCGTCCAGGTCTAATTCAATCTCTTCCTTTTCCTTTACAATGGCCTTGGCCTTTTTTTCAGATTGAATGTCTTCCCTATGCACATGAATGCCATGGGCAATCGCTTTGTAGGCCGATTTCTCAAATAGTCTGGTAGATTCTTTTAATAATGCGGCAATACCTGTTTGAGGGTATTTTAGATCAGCCTTGTTTAGGTACATCGGTTGGTCAATCTCCTTTTCCGGGTCGATACGTTCCGGGATTGCCTTTTCAACAATTTTCGCAATTACTGGAACAAACCAAATCAACAATAAGGTATTGGTAATATTGAATGCAGTGTGAAATACCGATAGGGCCACGGGTATGGCAGTTGCCATTACAAACGGTGATAATCCATCGTCCCTGGTGACGAACCATTCAATGGTGTTCAAAACTGGGTAAAAAAGAAGAAGTACCCATATTACACCAATTATATTAAAGATTAAATGTGCAGCAGCGGTTCGCTTGGCTTCAAAATTAGCGATCAAAGCAGCGAGATTAGCCGTGATTGTTGTACCGATGTTTTCGCCTAGAATCATTGCAGCGGCCATATCGAAGGGAATCCAACCTTCATAGCACATTACAAGTGTCAAGGCCATGGTTGCGCTTGAAGATTGCAGGATGACGGTCAACAAGGTGCCAATCAACAAAAAAAGAAGCACAGACCAAAAGCCCTGTTGGGTATACTTTGACAAGAAAGCAAGAACCTCGGGGTTACTACCAATATCTGGTACGGCATCTTTTAAAAACTGAAGTCCGATGAACAAAATGGCAAAGCCAATAATGAAACGCCCCCATTGATTTGCCTTTTTTTTCTTTGAAAAAGTAAAAATGAAACCAAGCCCAACCAAAGGAAGGGCTATTGCACCAATATTTACCTTAAAACCCAAAAGTGTAATCAACCAGGCGGTTACCGTAGTTCCAATATTCGCCCCCATAATTACACCAATTGATTCTGTGAGGGTGAGCAAGGAAGCATTGGCAAAACTTACCACCATCAAAGTAGTGGCAGAAGAGGACTGAATTACGGAAGTAATCAAAAACCCCGTAAAAACTGCAAAGACCCGATTAGAGGTCATGGAGGCCAAAAACTGCCTCATTTTGTCACCGGCAACCTCCATGAGCGCATCGCTCATGACCTTCATTCCATAAAGAAACAATCCAAGCGAACCTAGCAAGGTTACTATTTCTCCAAAACCGTATTGCATAAAACCTGTTACATCTGGAGCAATGAATTTACAATTTCCTTACAATTACTTAACGATAAAAAATGAAATTGTTTTTAAAAAATTGAAATCAAGAAGAGTGATATTGTCAGGAGGACTCTGAAATCAAATGATTGCCTTATTCGAGAATCAATATTTAATTTGAACAAAAAAGCCCCAGAATGGGGCTTTAACACTATTGAGCTGCACTCCAAGGCGGAACCACACCGTTGGAACGAGCGTAGGCTATCAATTGCCCCTTATGCTCTCCATTGTGCTCCATAATAATGAGCAGGCCTGAAAGTCGGTTAAATTTGCCAAAGCCGAAGTCTACTTCTTCATCAAAATTTTCAGATTCCACCATCCCAATTTTGTCAAGAACAAACTCGTTCGACTTTTTTAGGGCGGCTATGATGTTTTCTTTTCCAGTAACTTTTCCAAGATTCATCATATCTACATCCTCAGGAGGGGCAAATCCCATTTTTGAGGCCAGATAATAGTTGGCTCCTGCGATGTGCATCAATGCTTCTCCGACGGAGTTGACCCCTTCCATGGGTCTCCAATCATATTGTTCTTCCGAGAAAGCTTCTGCAAGCTGAATTACCTGTCCTTGATTATAGGCAAGCATGTTTTTAATGGAAGCCTGGACCGTGTTGTCACCCTGGGCAAATGCCACAAGTGAAACCAAGCTGAATAACAGGGTTGTTAGTTTTTTCATTTTCTTGAGATTTGATTCGATTTAAATGATTATGGTTGTACCCAAATATATCGATTTAATGCTTGGAACATGAAGATTTAGATTGAAAGCTTTTAACAATATGCTCGAATCAAATCCAAGGGGGAAATCCCAATTGACAAAATGCTGGTCATTAGCCCTGAAGAGGATACCCTATAAGCGGAGTGTTGTCTTTCTTATTTCAGTTTTTTGTAAACCTTTCCATTTTGCGACAAGGCATATCCGATGACCTGGTTGGAAATATCCCTCTTGAAAAAAACAGGCTCATTCAATACATTGGAGAAAGTATCGCCCACTTCGTGATAAATGGGATAATTCACCTTTTGAATTCGGGCATAAAGATGCACATCTTGGTCATTTAACCTAATTTCAACATGTGAGCCATCCTCAAATTCATAACGGCCTATAAATGGTTTCAGATCGGTCGCTGAAATGGTTTTTTTATAAGGGTTTTCTTGGGTCAAGATGAGTCCATCACCAATTTTCCAATTATCATACTCCATATAGTATGCCGTTCTTTTGGCGGCATTCAGCCCTTGTAGTTTTGCAACCATATGAAGTGCTCCATCTATACCTGCAGATATGCCCGCAGTGGTGATTACGTTGCCATTGTCCACAAATCGAACATTTTTTCTCACATCTATTTTAGGATAGCTGGATTCCAGGTTGTCCAATGCACTATGGAAAGTGGTTGCGGTTTTTCCATTAAGAATTCCTGCTTCTGCCAATACAAAGGCTCCGGTGCATACTGAAAAGTGATATTGTACATCTTTCTGGTTGTTGACCCACTCAATCACCTCTGGGTTTTGAGCTGCGCTTGATGCATTGCCGCCGAAAAAAGCCAAGATATCCGCTTGCGGTGCATCTTCAATACTATAATCGGGAACTACGTTTAAAATGCCCTGCGATTTAATGGGGGCTTTGGTTTCCGAAACTGTAAATACTTTGTATCCGGCATATGAGAAAACCTCCATTGGTCCAGCGAAATCTAATACTTCCACACCATCTTGAAGATAAAAGGCAATGGTTTTTGAATCACTTTTTTTGACCAAAACCATATTGCAGTGTGAACAAACTCCAGGCTGGTCATGTACCGCCTCATCACATTCACTGTTACAGGGAGGACAGATGTACTTTGATTCAGTAGCCTGAGCCTGTTGTGCTTTTGCAAAACCAATACTTAAAAGGAAAAGAGATATGTAAACGAACCTGTTCATTTTTTGATTATTTAGAAAGCAAAATTAGACCACGGTCATCAAAATTGCAGAGACAACCGTCCTCAGAATAAGGACATTTTAGAGTGCTAATTCCTTAGGTAGGGAAGACGTATATTTTTTGAGTAGTGTCCGAAGTTGAGTAGTGCTTCTTAGCCCACATGCCAGTGATACGGCACTTACCTTTTCTCCTTTGGAAAGTAATTGCACCGCTTTTTCCACCCTAAGTTTATCCAGATAGTTGCCAATGGTTATTCCAGTGGTTTTTTTGAAGAGGCGAGTAAGATTTCGGGGACTCATGTGTACCTTTTCGGCCAAATCTTCGATGGATTTTTTTATGTCCAGATTCTGGGCCAAGGCATCTTGCACTTGGTGGATTCGAGTTTCAATATGATTGCGGTACTGTAAAAAAACACTGAGTTGGGGGTCGCTTGGAGAACGACGAAGATAGATGACCACTTCTTTGGCAATTTTGGAAGCAAAGACCGAACCATAGAGTTCCTCTAGTATAAAAAGAGCCAAATCAATTCCTGAGGATACCCCTGCGCTGGAATACAAGTTGTCATCTTTTACCAGTAATCGGTCCTGTAAAAGGTTAACCTTTGGGAATTTTTGGGCAAAATCCTCGAAATACTTCCAATGGGTAGTGCATTCTTTTCCATCCAATAATCCAGCAATGGCCAAAACATAGGCCCCAGTACATATAGAACAAATTTTGGCTTTATTTTGATTCTGAATTTGGAGCCAATCAAAAAAACGCTGATTTTTTTCTTTAAAACTGCTAGCAAAAAGAAGGTATGATTCCAACCCTGGAATGAAAAGTAAATCGTCCTGTAAAAGAGAAAAATGGGAATAGGGTTGAAGATTGCCCAATGCAATTCCTGCACTGGATCGTTCTTCAACGCTATTGCCCATCGCTAGGTAATGCGTTTCTATTTCAGCTCCATATTCCCTGGCCTCATAAAATAAATGGGCCGGACCAGTGATGTCCAAAAGCTGGACTTCGGGCGGAACAAGGAAGAAAGCACGCATGAATTAGTTAAAGTGTTATCCCAAAAACGGATATCTATAGTCCTCGGGAGTAACAAAAGTTTCCTTGATTAATCTAGGAGATACCCAGCGCAACAAATTCTGTGCTGAACCTGCCTTATCGTTGGTGCCCGATGCTCGTGCTCCACCGAATGGTTGTTGACCCACAACAGCACCAGTGGGTTTATCATTGATATAAAAATTACCAGCGCAGTCTTGCAATGCTTTGGTAGCTTCTTCAATGGCATAGCGGTCTGTGGATAATACAGCTCCTGTTAAAGCATATTCCGAAGTGCCATCTACCAATTTCAAAGTATCGGACCAATCTTTGTCCTCATAAACGTAAATTGTCACAACCGGACCGAAAAGCTCAGTACACATAGTGGTATACTTTGGATCTTGGGTCAAGATCACAGTGGGTTCAATAAAATAACCCACAGACTTGTCGTAAACGCCACCAGCAATAACTTCAACATCTTTATCCTTTTTGGCTTGATCAATATATTTGGCCAGTTTATCAAAAGCGCCTTCATGAATTACGGCTGTAACAAAATTGCTCATATCTGCCGGAGATCCCGGTTTGTTGAAAGAGGCAACGTCCGCTTTTACCAATTCTAATACTTCATTGGCAATGGACTTTGGTAAATAGACCCTTGAAGCGGCACTACACTTTTGCCCCTGTAGTTCAAAAGCACCACGGGTAATGGCGGTCGCCACTTGCTTTGGTTTTGCTGAGGGGTGGGCAATAATAAAATCTTTGCCTCCTGTTTCCCCAACAATTCTAGGATAGGTTTTATAGGTATGAATATTGGTCCCGATTTGTTTCCAAAGTTCTTTGAATACAAATGTTGAACCCGTAAAATGTAGTCCCGAGAAATCGGGGCTGGAAAGTACGGTGTCCGTAATCATAACCGGATCACCGAAAAGTACATTGATTACACCATCCGGAAGTCCGGCCTCTTTAAATACGTCAATGATGACCTTTGCAGAGAAAACTTGGCTATCGCTGGGTTTCCATATAACCACATTGCCCATCATGGCCGCACTGGCCGGAAGGTTACCCGCAATGGCCGTAAAATTGAATGGGGTTATAGCATAAACAAAGCCTTCCAACGGACGGTATTCCACACGGTTCCAAATACCTTCGGAGGATTCAGGTTGTTCATTATATATCTGGGACATAAACTCCACGTTGAAGCGCAAAAAATCAATGAGCTCACATGCCGCATCTATTTCTGCTTGGTGGATGGTCTTGGATTGCGCCATCATGGTGGCGGCGTTTATTTTTGCCCGATAGGGACCTGCTAATAACTCGGCTGCTTTTAAGAAGATGGCGGCACGTTGTTCCCAAGGCAGGTTGGCCCACGCTTCTCTGCTTTCAAGCCCATTGGCAATGGCCTCCTCAACATGTTTTTTTTCAGCCAAATGGTATTGCCCGACCACGTGTTGATGTTCGTGAGGTGGGGACATTGGTTTGGTGTTTCCTGTTTTTATTTCCTTGGACCCAATATAAAGGGGAACTTCCACATTTCCCGTATAATAGGCATTGTATTGTTGAAGGACTTCTTCCCGTTCTGGTGTGCCGGGGGCATAACTTTTTACAGGTTCGTTAAAGGCTGTTGGAACTTGAAAAAAACCGTTTCCCATGATGTTGCTTTTTTGGTGTTAAAAATTCCATCAAAGGTAGTGAATCGAACAGCGAATAGAAAAAGATCTTTGATCAGTTTATGGCAAAAGGAGCAGCAAACTTAAAAGTGGGTATGTCCACCTCAAATTCTTCGGTTGTGGTAAAGTTCACCATTTGATAAAACCCTTGCATGGCACCAATGGGAGAGGCTAAAAGGCAGCCAGAACTGTAGGTGTGGGATTTTCCAGGTTTGATTACTGGTTTTCTGCCAACAACACCCTCGCCATCTACGGTCTCCATTTCTTTAAGGGCATCGAAAATGTCCCAATGTCTTGCGGTCAATTGAACGGTGTCTTTGCTTAGGTTTTCTATGGTAATGTTATACCCAAAAGCATAGTGCATTTTGTAGTTTTTAAAAAAAGTGCCTTCAAATGTGGTTTTAACCGAAACCTTTATCCCTTTGGTAACTTGCGTGAACATAATTCAATAGGTAAAAACACTCCCAGTTAACAACATGATTACCGCAAACAATGCCAAAATGGTAAACACCGTGTTCAAAAAGAGGTATTTCAAAATCGTTTTAAATCTTCCTTGCCCATAAAATTTTCGCATCGCCTTGTACAGATATATTCCGAAAACCAACAAAAAAATACCAGCGGTCGATGTATCAAAAATTGTGTCTATTATCAAGCTAAGGAGAAGCAATATAAACAATAATGATTGGTTGTGGAAACTAAAGATCAGATGATCGGTGTAGGTATATTTTTTTCTGATGTAGACCAACGAAATGAACACCGCAAAGATCGGCAAAAAGAAAAATATAACAAAAGGCAGCTTGGACAGGGTTGCATTGATGAAACTTCCCGGTTGCCGAATAACCTTCAACAGACTGCTGGAGAAATTGAATGCCATTTTGTTGTTCAACGTATTGTCGACACCATACTTTTCCATGGAATCATCAAAACTTTCCAGTCCATCATGGCGTATCATATTTGAGAAAAATTCCATTTTGGAAGATAATCCATTGACTCCAGAACCATGCTTAATGGTTTGAAAGTAGCCCCTTGGGTCGGCCAGCATTAAAGAATCTCGCTCAATTTCCTGTATGTTGGCCTCAAAAACTCCCAAGGAATCCAGTTGCTCCATCGTTTGCACTACCTCGGCATTTTTGGCACCCAAGGAATCGAGCTTCAGGAGTGCTTTCTCTGCTTGCTTTTGAATCTCAGCATTATCCGCAGAGATTTTACCGGTGGACATATCAAAAGAAAAAGGATTGCTATTGTTTGGTCCTCCCTCTAAGCTCTTCGCTGCTTTGTCCCAGCTACTGAAACTGTTGTTATAGCTGAACATCAAAAAATAAAGGAAAGCCAGGCTTAACAAAAATCGAAATGGATTGGTGTAGGTCACCCGTTTTCCCAGTACATAGTCCTTTGTGATGCTGCCGGGTCTCAGCAAAAGGGAATAAAGTGTCTTTAGCAGCTTTGAATCGTAGTTGATAAGGCTTGAAAAAAACTCATCAAAAAAATCCTTAAGAACCAGTTTCTTGGTACTGTTGGCCTGAGAGCAGTTGGGGCAGTATTTATCGCTTATATCCAAAATGTGGCCACAGTTTAGGCATTCCGTACCCCTAAATTTGAGTTCGTACCTTCCTTTGGAGATTAAACCATTTTTTTTGCCCACGGAAAAATATTTTTCCTAAAGATAATTAATTGCTGATGTTTCTAGAATTGACCGAACCAATCCCGATGATGCTGTCATAGAGCTCACCGAAATCCCTATAATAAACTAGAATAAGGTAGTTGTTCTCGGTGAAATGAAAATTGCCGCTCACATAGTTCAGGTCAATGTTGCCATCAGAACGTTCAACCACATATTTATAATTGTAAAAGCCTTGTTTCATGGTTAAGGTAAGTTCCATGTTGCCACTTTCTGGATTGAAGACCATCTTATTCTCTTCCCCAAGATCATAGTTGTTGAATTTTCCGATAACAAAAACATTGTCCAAACCAATTTCATTGGAATAGGGCAGGCTAAAATGCACTTTGGAATACTCGGCTTCGCGGGAATCATCCTCTCCCTGTAACGTTCGCACCACAAAATCACCATTGATGTCCGGAAAGTAGGTGTAAGACTGATCATAGCGGTATTCGTTCGGGAAAAGATAGTGGTGGTAGAGTTCCTTAAACTCAATTTTGGAAACGGCAAAAGTGGGAGACCGAAGGTCTTTGGTGTCGAAATTCAAAAACTCGTTTCCACCATAAAAGCTCGTTTCTTGATCGTATTTATACACCAATTCGGTACCAATGGTAAACTGTGGTTTTATGTCGTAGCGTGCTGTAGGCCAAAAATGATTCTGGATTATGGCAACCTTTATCTCTCTTTTTGGATTGACCACAGGGAAGCCAGCCGTATTGATATAAAACTGAACCACCTGTTTCTCCATCAAGAAGTTAAAATCCCGGGAACGCTTTACCGTACCTGAGACCGAAACTGGATTGCGGTATACTACGAAACGTCTCGAAAACTGTATTTCCCCATAGCTGTTGTAAATTTCCAAGACATAATTTCCAGTTACTTTAAGCCGTACATTTTCATTGGGAAGGGTCAATCGGTAATTGGAATAGGGCTGAAGGGTATTATAACTGTTTTCGTAGTTGATGATTCTTTGATTGTCCATACCAACCAGGTATTGCGATTTCAACAGTTGGGATGGGGTCCAGTCGTAGTCGCAATGGATTATTTTATAGTAGTAGTCTTGCTCACTGGCCGTAAGATCATCAAATTCAAGCAAAATATTCTCGCCGAGTTGCACCACTGGAAATTGATCTTCGGTAGGGCCTTTGAAAATAACTGTTTTAATATGGTATGGGGGATTGACTTCTTCCTGCACCTGGGCAAAAAGTCCTGTAGCACAAAAAACCAATAAAACTTGTTTGATCAAAAAACGCATTTAGGGCATATTTTGGAGGTAAAGGTAAACAAAAAGTATGCCCATCAAATTTGACTCGATGTAATTCCAATTTTAATGGATAATAATTATGAAAACAATCCTTTAAGTACTAAATTTGCGCCAATTTCGATAACAAAAGGTCTACAACAATATGTCCAAAGACATCCGGATTAAAAAGGGGTTGAACATCAATCTCGTAGGGGCAGCAGAACATACTACTTCCAAAGCCGTTTCTAGCAACACATATGCCCTAAACCTAAACGATTTTCACGGGATTACTCCCAAAATGCTGGTTAAAGAAGGAGAAGAGGTGAAAGCAGGGGAGCCTTTGTTCTATGACAAAAAAATGCAGGATATGCACTTTGTTTCCCCGGTGAGCGGAGAATTGGTGGAGATTGTGCGCGGGGCACGAAGACGTATACTTACGCTCAAAGTATTGGCTGACAAAGAGCAGGATTACATGATTCACAAAGTTCCTGATTTGGATACTGCGGATGCTGAAGAGCTCAAAACCTATTTGTTGCAGACAGGAGGATGGCCTTTCATCAAACAACGTCCTTATGACATTATCGCAAACCCCCAAAAAACCCCAAAGGCGATTTTTATTTCCGGATATACCACAGCACCTTTGGCAGCCGAGTTGGATTATGTATTGCAGGATAAAAGACAAGAAATGCAAGCGGCCATTACAGCACTTGCCAAGCTCACCCCTGGAAAGATACATGTCTCAGTGGGCAAGAAAGGAGATTCTGTTTTGGAAAGAATGAAAGGTGTTGAACTCCACAAGGTTTCTGGACCTCATCCTGCAGGTTTGGTGGGTACCCAAATCAATAAAATTGATCCAGTGAACAAAGGAGAGGTCGTTTGGACCATCACCCCACAGGATTTGGTGATTATGGGCGAATTGTTGTTGACAGGAAAGTTCAATGCAGAACGTGTTGTGGCCTTGGCGGGTTCGGTAATTAAGAACCCAAAATACTATGTCACTAAAATTGGTGCTGAGATTTCCACATTCTTATATGCAAGTGGTGTAAAGCAGGAAAAATTCCGATTGATCAACGGTGATGTGCTCACCGGATCAAAAACAAATACAGAAGGATATTTAGGGTTTTACAACAATACCGTTACGGCGATACCAGAAGGCGACGATTATGAATTCTTTGGGTGGAACAAACCTGTTTTTGATAAAATCTCCTCGACAAGGGCATTGACCTTCTCTTGGTTGCAACCCAATAAGAAATACGACTTGGATACCAATACCAATGGAGAACACCGAGCTTTTGTGGTAACGGGCCGCTATGAAGAGGTTTTCCCAATGGATATTTATCCTTTGCAACTTTTAAAGGCATGTATGGTAAAGGATTTGGATGAAATGGAACAATTGGGACTCTACGAAGTGGCGCCCGAGGACTTTTCATTAACTGAATTTATATGTATCTCAAAACAACCACATCAACAAATAATCAGGGAAGGATTGGATTTATTACAAGAAGAAATAGGATAAGTTATGGGATTGAAAGAAAAAATGCATGAAATCAAATTAAAGTATCAGGGCAAAAAAATGGCTCCAGCCTTTAATGCCTTCCATACTTTTTTGTTCACACCTAATGAAACGACACACTCAGGTAGTCACTTAAGAGCAGTGGACGATTTGAAGCGTACCATGAACACGGTCATTTTGGCCTTGGTTCCTTGCTTGTTGTTCGGAATCTTCAATGCAGGATATCAACATTATTCAGCCATTAATGGTTTCCCAGAAAACTTCTCGCTTTTTGAGCATTTTATCAATTGGGAAAACTTCATTTTGGGAGCGACAACGGTTTTGCCGTTAGTTGTGGTTTCTTATGGGGTGGGATTGTTAGTGGAATTTATTTTTGCCGTGATCAAGGGCCACGAAGTAGAAGAGGGCTATTTGGTAACTGGAATGTTGGTTCCGTTGATCGTGCCCATTGATACACCGCTTTGGATGTTGGCTGTTGCAGTTGTTTTTGGTGTCGTCATCGGAAAAGAAGTGTTTGGGGGGACGGGTATGAACATTTTGAATCCTGCCTTGACCATTCGGGCCTTCCTGTTTTTTGCCTATCCTACGTGGATGAGCGGTGATAAAGTATGGGTGCACGATGCCGTTGAACGCGCAGGAACGGCCGATGCAATTTCGGGAGAGACCATTCTAGGTTATCTCGCACAAGGAAATAATACAGAAATGTATGCCAAATACGACCTTTCCGAAATGTTTTTTGGATTTATTCCCGGTTCTGTCGGAGAAACTTCAACTTTACTAATACTTCTGGGAGGTCTCTTTCTGATTTTCACCAAAATAGCAAGTTGGAGAATTATGTTGAGCGCCGTACTGGGATCTTTGGCCATGGGCTTAATTTTCAATATGGTGGTAGATTTTGGCTGGATTCCCGAATACAGCAAGTTCTACGGATTGATGAGTTTTGATTTCTGGCAGCATCTTATTGTAGGCGGATTGGCATTTGGAATTGTTTATATGGCCACGGACCCCGTAACCGGTTCACAGACCAACAAGGGAAAATGGATTTATGGATTCCTGATCGGTTTTATTTCCGTGATGATCCGGGTTTTCAATCCTGGTTATCCCGAAGGTGTTTTCTTGGCCATTCTGCTAATGAATGTTTTTGCACCAACCATTGATCATTATGTAATACGTGGCAACGTAAGGCGACGAATGAAACGTATGAAAAATGCAACCATATTGCCGGATACCGTGGATGGTGCCGGAGCTGAATTAAAAGCTGAAACTGTATAAATTATGGCGATGAATACCGAAAAAAACAGCTACACTGTCATATTTGCCATCGTTATGGTAGTGGTCGTTGGTTCCATTCTGGCCTATCTGGCATCAGGATTGAGACCTAGAATTGACGAAAACGAGAGGTTTGAAAAGCAACAGAACATTCTGTACGCCATGGGCGTGAACGAGAACACCCCAGATAGTGGGGTCAACTTTGTTCCAACTGACATCGTGGAAGAAAAGTTCAATGAGTATATCATAGAACAATACGTGTTGGTCAATGGTGAAAAAGTTCCGAATGATGAAGCCTTTCTAATAGACATGAAAAAAGAATTGAACAAGATCAAAAATGGTAACGATGCAAGGTTGCCTGTCTTTGTAGGTGAAAAGAATGGTGAAAAGTCATATATCCTTCCCATGCATGGAAAAGGACTTTGGGACGCCATATGGGGTTTCATCTCTGTGGATGACAATATGGTAGTTCAGGGGGTGTATTTTGACCATAAGGCCGAAACCCCTGGATTGGGTGCTAATATTAAAATGCGCTTTTTCATGGACGATTTCAAAGGAGAGTCTTTATTGGAGGGAAATAGCTATGCTGGAATAGATGTTGCAAAAGGAAACAACGATCCATTGAACAACAACAAAGACGACAATGAAGTCGACGCCTTGGCTGGGGCTACAATTACTGGCAATGGAGTTTCTGCCATGATCAAGGAAACCTTGAACGTATACAAACCGTATTTAGAAACAATCAGAAAAAATTAGGATGGCACTACTTTCAAAAAAAGATGCAAATCTTATTCTAGATCCCTTGGCGGACAATAACCCTATTACTATCCAGGTATTGGGTATTTGCTCTGCACTGGCGATAACCGCAGAATTGAAGGCCTCGGTGGTAATGGCCATATCCGTACTCTTTGTAATGGGAGTTGGGAATGTGGTGATTTCCTTGCTAAGGAATGTAATCCCTTCAAAAATTAGAATTATCGTACAACTTATTGTTGTTGCTACCTTGGTGATTATCGTAGATCAAGTCTTAAAAGCTTTTGCTTACGAATTGAGCAAAACACTCTCAGTATTCGTTGGACTGATAATTACAAACTGTATTATCATGGGACGTTTTGAAGCGTTTGCCCTGGGTAATGGCATTCGCAGATCGTTTTTGGACGGTATTGGTAATGCCCTGGGCTATGGGGTAATTCTTATTATCGTTGGCTTTTTTAGGGAACTTTTGGGTTCCGGAACACTATTTGGAATTCCTGTACTGGGAGACCCCATCGCAAAAACCGGTTTGTATTCCATCGGTTATGAGAACAATGGATTTATGATTATCCCGCCTGCGGCGTTGATTGTTGTAGGAATTATTATCTGGGTACAACGTTCCAGAAATAGAGCACTAATCGAAGAAGCATAAATATTGGTATTATGTTAGAACATGTAGAATTATTCTTTAAGTCCATTTTTATAGATAACATGGTTTTTGCCGTGTTCTTGGGAATGTGCTCGTATTTGGCCGTGTCGAAGAAGGTAAGTACAGCCGTAGGTCTTGGAGCTGCCGTAATATTTGTGCTCGGGGTCACTGTTCCTTTGAACTGGCTATTAGATCAATATTTATTGCGTGACGGTGCTTTAGCATGGTTGGGACCTGAATATGCAGACTATAATTTGGGATTTCTTTCCTTCATCCTGTTCATCGCCACTATCGCCACCATGGTGCAATTGGTTGAAATTGTGGTGGAGAAATTTTCCCCTGCCCTCTATAATTCTTTAGGTATTTTCTTGCCATTGATTGCTGTGAACTGTGCAATTTTGGGAGGCTCACTTTTCATGCAAGCTCGCGAAATCCCTTCCCTAGGCCTTGCATTAAACTATGGAATCAGCTCGGGAATCGGTTGGTTCTTGGCAATTTTAGCCATTGCCGCGATTCGTGAAAAAATCAGATATTCTAACGTACCCGCGCCGTTGAGAGGATTGGGCATTACCTTTATCATCACCGGATTAATGGGAATAGGCTTTCAAAGTTTTGGGGGCATGTTGACTGGCGATAATGAGCCACCAGAAACACCAGAATCAACGACGACAGCCAAGACCGTAGAAGAAAAAGAAGTTAAGGAAGAGATTGAAAACGAAGAGAAAGCAATCTCTTATAATGATGCTATAAAAGAATAAAAATGATATTAGCTACATCAACCGGAGGTACTATTTTAATCACTATAGTGGCATTCTTGGTGCTCACCTTATTATTAGTGGCCCTGCTATTGTTCACTAAAGAAAAATTATCTCCATCAGGTCCTGTCACCATTACCATCAACGGGGAAAAAGAAATTGAAGTGGAATCGGGGAACTCCCTGTTGACCACACTAGGAAACAAGAAAGTGTTTTTGCCATCTGCTTGTGGTGGTGGAGGAACCTGTATTCAATGCGAGTGCCATGTCCTTTCTGGAGGGGGAGAGGCCCTACCAACGGAGACCCCACACTTTTCCAAAAGGGAATTGAACGAAGGTGCCAGGCTCGCTTGCCAAGTAAAGGTGAAGCAGGATATGGAAATAACCATTCCTGAAGAGGTCTTTGGTATTAAAAAATGGGATGCCAAGGTAGTGCGTAACTATAACGTGGCTTCTTTCATCAAAGAGTTTGTGGTCGAAATTCCGGAAGAGATGAATTACAAGGCAGGGGGCTATATCCAAATTGAGATACCACCCTGCGAAGTGAAGTATGAGGATATCGATATCACTGCCCACCCAAAAGAGCATGAAACCCCTGATAAATTTCAAGCAGAATGGGATAAATTCAATCTTTGGCCCTTGGTGATGAAAAATCCAGAGACTGTTGAACGCGCCTATTCCATGGCCTCTTATCCTGCAGAAGGACGAGAAATCATGTTAAATGTGCGTATAGCCACACCGCCATGGGATCGCTCTAAAAACGGTTGGATGGATGTAAATCCTGGTATCGCTTCATCTTATATTTTCGGTCTTAAAGAAGGTGATCCAGTGACCATATCGGGTCCATTTGGCGAATTCTTTATTAACGAATCCGATGCCGAAATGTTGTATGTAGGAGGTGGAGCAGGAATGGCACCGATGCGATCGCACCTTTATCACCTGTTCAAGACCTTAAAAACAGATAGAAAAGTAACCTATTGGTATGGCGGGCGTTCGAAAAGAGAGTTGTTCTACATCGACCACTTTAAGCAGTTGGAAAAAGAGTTCCCAAATTTCAAATTCTACATGGCCCTTTCAGAGCCCTTGGAGGAAGACAATTGGAAAGTGAAAAAAGACATTAATGATGAAGAAGGCGATGGGTTTGTTGGATTTATTCACAATTGTGTGATAGACAACTATCTCAATCATCATGAAACCCCTGAGGACATCGAACTTTATTTCTGTGGACCACCGTTGATGAACAAGGCTGTTCAAAAAATGGGAGAGGATTTTGGTATTCCAGATGAGAATATCAGATTCGATGATTTTGGAGGATAATGTTTGATTGGTCATTCCTGCGAAGGCAGGAATCTTAATAAAATAGAACCGATACCCATTAAAGTATCGGTTTTTTTATCATTAGTTATGGGACGAAAACTATCAGAACAAGAACTTCATAATTTGGCCATGAATATTGTGGGCAGGGAGTTGGAAGCCGATGGATTTGAATTTATGGCCATCAACAGTAAGCTTAAAAAAAACCCACAATACGTGTGTCTTAAAGAAAAACATCTTCACTTTATTGTAGTTAGAAACGTCGCATATCCAGACAATCCGAAACAATACGATAAACAGCTCATGCAGAAAGTTAAAGACCACGCTTTGAAATTTGAGGCCAAGACCTACTTTGCCGGAGTAGGGCTCTCCAATGCCTCCGACCAAAACGAGCCGGTCTACTTAAATGAGGAGTATATTGTGGACTATCAAGGATTAATTGAAATATAGATGAGAAAGACTTTACCCCTATTTGCAATTGCCATATTGTTATTCGGATGTGAGACCCAGTGGGTAAAAAACCAAAATCGGGGCAATGCCTTGGGAACCACGTATTCCATCCTATATATTTCTGAGGAACTGTTGGATTTTCAAAAGGAAATTGACTCCGTATTTCAAGTAATCAACCAATCACTTTCAACTTACATTCCCACTTCGGACATTTCAAAAATTAATGACGGTGATTCCACCATTGTGGTGGACCATATGTTTCAAGAAGTATTTGAAATTTCAAGTAAAGTCCATAAAGTGTCCAATGCATATTTTGACCCCACCGTGGGCGTTTTGGCAGATGCTTGGGGGTTTGGGCCAGGAAAACAGCTAGCGTTGGATAGTCTCCGCGTGGATAGTCTCTTGGATTATGTGGGTTGGGATAAGGTGAAATTGATGGAGAACCATACTATAAAAAAGCACCATCCAAGCGTCCGATTTGATTTTAATGCCGTTGCCAAGGGATATGCCATAGATCGTGTGGGAGCTCTTTTGGACGCCCAAGGTATCGAAAACTATTTGGTGGAAGTCGGAGGGGAAGTTTTGACCAAGGGTACCAATCTGGTATCTGGAAAAAAATGGACCGTAGGAATTGATGACCCGCAAGCGGAAGTGGGTAGAAAGCTCAAACTAATGGTTGCATTGGAAGACCAGGCGATGGCTTCTTCGGGGAATTATAGAAAGTTTAGGGTAGACCCTGAAACAGGAGAAAAGTATGTACACACCATTGACCCAAAAACGGGTTATACCAAAAACTCCTATGTTTTGGCTACCAGCGTTGTAGCTGACACCTGTGCAGAAGCAGATGCTTTTGCAACCGCGTTTATGGCGATGGACTTGTCCGATTCCAAAGAAGTTTTGGAAAATCAAGCGCAATTGGAGGGTTATATCATCTACTTAGATGAGGAGGGGAATGTACAAGAATACATGACCGAAGGATTCAAAAAACTTATTGTTAGATAATTATTTTCGGACCAAGGGTATAATTTCCCCTTTGGCCAAGTTGTACTTCTCGATTTCTTTTTGAGTAAATTGTTGGGTAAAGTCAACTTCTTCCACAGTAAACCCAACGGACCTAAGTTTATCAAAATAGTCCCTTCCGTAAATTCGAACATGGTCATATTGCCCAAAAATACGGGCACGCTCTCTTTTGTCGGTGATGGAATCGTCTTCGAAGGTTTTTGCTCTGCTGAGGTCTTGTGGTATTTGAAAAATACCCCAGCCACCTGGCTTCATAACACGATGTAATTCCCGAATGGCTTGGATGTCATTGGGAATATGTTCCAAGACGTGGTTGCACAGAATTACGTCAAATTCATTGTTCTCAAAGGGAAGGTTGCATATATCTGCTTTTACATCAGCTAAGGGTGAATTCAGGTCCGTGGTCGTATAATCAATTTTTTTTAGCTTTTTGAATCTTTCATAAAAAGCCTGCTCAGGAGCAAAATGAAGCACTTTGAGTTCATTGGTGAAGAAATCCGTTTCATTTTTTAAATATAGCCATAAAAGGCGGTGTCGTTCCAAAGAGAGGGTGGAAGGGGAGAGCACGTTCTCTCGAGGATTTTCATAGCCATATGGTAAAAAGGTTCTGAAGCTTTTTCCATCGATGGGGTCTGTATAGGTATTTCCTTTAAGAAAAAAAGCAACCAAAGGTCGCACCCAATAGCTTAATCGAATAAGTAAGGGTCTTGGAATTAGATTTAAAAAAAACTTGAAAATGTTTGACACGAATCACACAAATTTGCTCTAAAAATTACAAAACTACTTTTTGATTTGGGAAATTCAGAAAACTCGTGTCTACAGGACCAACCTTTCGCTTCTAAATTCATCTTCCTCATCGCTAGTAATTCCTAATGCATCATAAATATACTGGAATGTGGAAAGCAGTTCGGGCTTCCCATTTATCAGGGCCACATCATGTTCAAAATGGGCACTAGGTTTTCCATCGGCGGTCAAAATGGTCCAACCGTCCTTTAATTGTTTGATACGTCTAGTTCCCATATTGATCATAGGCTCAATGGCAACGACCATTCCATTGACGAATTTCTTTCCACGGCCTCGTTTTCCATAGTTGGGCATTTGTGGATCCTCATGCAGTTCCCTACCAAGACCGTGACCTACCAGTTCCCGAACAACACCATATCCATGGTCTTCACAATATTTTTGGATGGCATAACCGACATCGCCTACACGGTTTCCTTCTTTAAACTGTCGGATTCCGACATATAGCGATTCTTTGGTCACCCGCAATAATTTTTTTGTCTCTTCGGCTACTTCACCTACTTGAAAAGTATAGGCATGGTCTCCATAAAACCCGTTTTTTAGGGCACCACAATCAACTGAAATGATATCACCTTCCTTTAGGGGTTCGCTATTGGGAATACCATGGACCACTTGGGCGTTGGGACTCCAATTTAGAGTATTTGGAAAGTCGTACATTCCCAAAAATCCAGGTTCAGCACCTTGTTCCCGAATAAACTCCTCGGCCATTTTATCCAATTGCAGGGGATTGGCCCCGGGCTTTATTTCGGAGGCCAACAGACCAAGCGTACGTGAGACTACCAATGCACTTTCACGCATCAATTCAATTTCTTCCGAAGTCTTGATTTTTACCATGGCTGCAAAGATACATGGATTTAGAAAAATAAATTTAGCTGTATTCCAACGGAAGTTTAAAGTCGTTTAAGTCCTTTTAATTTGTCTTTGTCAACCTCAATGATACTAATGGCATATCCACCGCCTGGAGCACAGAATTGGTTCAACTTGGACTTTCTATTGACCTTATACTTGGCAATCTGATACGCCTTGGGATTTTTCCTGTAATGGGCATCCTTGGCATCAGCATAAAGGGTCATCAGGTACTCCTTGCCATCATCCAGGAAATCAAAAGAAATATTGGATGTTCTGGGTTTTTCGTCGTTGGTACGCCCAACAAACCAATTGTTCTTGCCCTTCTCTTTCCTAGCATAGGTAATGTAGTCACCAGGCTCTGCTTCAAGAACTATGCTCTTATCCCAGTCTAATCCAACATCCTTGATGAATTGAAAAGCGTCCATGTGCTTTTCATATACTTCGGGAAGATCGGCTGCCATTTGCAGAGGGCTGTACATGGTGACATACAGTGCCAATTGTCTTGCGATGGTAGTGTTGGCCCACGAATTGTTTGTTGGATTATGAACGCTCATGTCCTGTTCAAAAACTCCGGGTGTATAGTCCATAGGTCCACCGATCAACCTTGTAAACGGAAGAATGGTCGTGTGGTCCGGATTGTTTCCACCAAAGGCCTCAAATTCAGTGCCCCTTGCAGATTCGTTTCCTACTAAATTGGGATAGGTCCTGGATAAGCCCGTCGGGCGCACCGCTTCATGTGCATTGACCATGATTTTATATTCAGCGGCTTTTTTTACGGCATACAGATAGTGATTGACCGCCCACTGGCCATAGTGGTACTCTCCTCTGGGGATAATATTGCCCACATAGCCACTTTTTACGGCATTATAATTGTGGTTTACCATAAATTGATAAGCTGCATCCATGTGCCGTTCGTAGTTTCTGATAGAGCCGGAAGTTTCATGGTGCATCATTAAACGTACTCCTTTTTGGGCCGCGTAATCCCGCAGTCCTTCCAAATCAAAATCTGGATACGGGGTCAAGAAGTCAAAGACATAATCTTTGGATTTCCCAATCCAATCCTCCCAGCCTACGTTCCAGCCTTCAACCAAAACCTGGGCGAATCCATGTTCGGCCGCAAAATCTATATAGCGTTTAACTTTTCCCGTATTGGCGGCGTGTTTCCCGTTCGGCGTTAAATTTTCGAAATCGGTATCTTCCAACTTTACGCTGGGTACGTCAGCATAGGCCCAAGTACTTTTTCCGGTAATCATTTCCCACCAGACACCAATATATTTTACAGGCTTAATCCAAGAGGTATCTTCATAGGCCAAAGGCTCATTTAGATTCAAAGTAATAGTTGATAATAGGATATCACCGGCATTTTTACTGGCCATAATGGTGCGCCATGGTGTATTCCTTGGCGCTTGCATATATCCTTTATTGCCTACAGCATCAGGGGTCAAATGGGACTCAAAAACAAAAGTATCCTCATCCAACTCCAAATGCATGCATGCATATTCCACGAGAGCAGCTTCATGAATGTTGATGTAAATGCCATCATCCGTTTTCAACATGAGTGCTGTTTGTACCCCTGTTTTTGAAAATGGCGTTTGAGAAGCGTTTGGGGTGATTGCCTTGTTCATGAGACTGGAAATCTCGGAAAGCTTGGATGTGGTGTAATCGTATTCTTGGGTATCATAATCACCCGGTATCCAAAAGGCCTTATGGTCTCCCGTAAGTGCAAATTCCGTTTTCTCTTCAGAAATGACAAAATAAATCAAATTGGCCTGTTCCGGGAATTCGTATCGAAAACCCAATCCTTCATCGAATAGCCTAAATCGAATGTTCATGTAGCGGTCTGTAGCATCTTGCTTTAATTTGACCAAGAGTTCTTTGTAATGATTTCTTATTTCCGATTGTTCTCCCCAAACCGGACGCCACGTTTCGTCGTAGGTGGTTGACTCTGTATCCACAACCGAAAAACCGTCCAACAGATTTTCTATATCCTTGAGTTCAAAACCTAAACTACTTGGTTTGATGATTTCTTTACCCTCTAAAGACAGTTGATAGGTAGGAACGCCATTCTCCAACTCAAAATTCATGGTAAGTTGGGAATTTGGGGATACCAGTTCTTGCGAAAGTGCACAAATGGGTATCATGCACAGAAGGGATAAAAACAGCTTGTTCATTTTAATGGTTTTATACAAGGGATTCTTGAGTCATTGCTTTGGGTTGGGATATGCCCATGAGTTTTAGTATGGTAGGTGCCACATCCCCTAAAATCCCACTTTTGATTGTTTTGATGTCATCATCAACCAAAATCAGTGGTACAGGATTGGTGGTATGCGCCGTATTGGGACTTCCATCGGGATTTACCATGGTGTCGCAGTTGCCATGGTCGGCTATTACGATAGTGGAATACCCGTGTTCCAGGCCAGTGGTTATAACTTCCTTCGCACACTCATCTACGGTTTCGCAAGCTTTAATGGCCGCTTCCATAACCCCTGTATGACCTACCATATCTGGGTTGGCAAAGTTGAGACAAACAAAGTCTACTTCCTCTTTCTTTAATTCGGCTACGATGGCATCACGCACTTCATAAGCACTCATTTCAGGTTGCAGATCGTAGGTGGCCACTTTTGGGGAAGGGCAAAGGATTCGCTCTTCGCCATCAAAAGGTTCTTCTCGACCGCCGTTGAAAAAAAAGGTGACATGAGGGTATTTTTCAGTCTCAGCTATCCTAATCTGTTTTTTGTTGTGTTGGGCAAGTATTTCTCCCAGGGTTTCTTTGATGTTATCTTTGTCATATACAACCTTGATATTTTCGAAGGTGTCGTCGTAATTGGTCATGGTCACATAGTAGAGATCCAATTTATGCATGTTTTGCTCATGGAAATCCTGTTGACTTAGGGCCAGGGTAAGTTCTCGTCCTCTATCCGTTCTAAAATTGAAGAAGATGACCACATCACCCTCTTTTATTTTAGCTATGGGTTCTCCCTGGGTGTCAATCAAAACCAGTGGCTTTATGAATTCGTCCGTCACACCTTCATCATAACTCCCTTGAAAGGCTTTTTCCACATCACTGGATTTTTTCCCCACATTGTTGACCATTACATCATAGGCCAATTTGACCCGCTCCCAACGTTTGTCACGATCCATGGCGTAATAACGCCCAACAACTGTGGCCAATTGGGTATTCTTATCTTCACAGTAGTCAACGATATCCTTTAAAAATGCTTTTCCACTTTTTGGGTCCACGTCCCGACCATCGGTAAAGGCATGCACAAAGGACTTTTTCACACCGGTATCATGGGCGGCCTTTATTAGCGCTTTTAGGTGATTTATATGGCTATGGACCCCACCGTCACTTACAAGGCCCAAAAAATGAACTGCTTTGTTATTGGTTTTAGCATGGGAAAAGGCCTCTTTGAGCACCTGCTCTTCTTTCAACGTGTCTTCTAGCACAGCCTTATTGATTTTGGCTAAATCCTGATATACAATTCTCCCTGCGCCCAGATTCATGTGTCCTACTTCACTATTACCCATTTGACCTTCGGGCAATCCCACGTTCATGCCATCCGTTAAAAGCGTGGCATTTGGGTATTGGTTATAAAGCGAATCAATGAAAGGGGTGTTGGCTTGTTCAATGGCCGAAACTTTTGGATCTGGAGATTTGCCCCATCCATCCAAAATCATGAGGATTACTTTTTTGTTCATGCTAGCAAGTTGAATTTCAAAAATAGGACGATTTGACGCAAACCCCTAGTGTTTAGGCGGTTTTCTGAATATGGATTTGTTAATTTTTCGTAAGAAAAAATGTGACTTTGTTAAAGTTCGGTTATTTAACTGTTAATGCTGTAACATCTGCCGGTAATTCCAGTCTACTTTTATATCAGTTAATCTATAATCAAAAATTATTCATCATGAGAAAAACAATGTTATCATTGGTAGCCATCTGTATGTTGGTTGTCACCGGTGTCCAAGCCGCCGAAATTGAATTATCAGCAAACAGTGAGTCCACAACTGTTTCTGTAGAGCCCAATGCGCTGTGCAAAGCAGTCATGCAAGGCGATGTAGACACCGTTAAAAAACTTATTGAATCGGGAGAAGACGTAAACCGAAGGTCTTTGGGCATGGCTCCAATTCACTTTGCTGCACGTTACAACCAGGCAGAAATTCTTGAGCTGCTTATTGAAAATGGCGCTAAATTAAATAAACGTTGCAGCAAGGGATATACGGCAAAAAAACATGCTGAAATGTCCAATGCAACGGAATCCTTGGCAGTTATTGAAACGGCTATGAAAAAATAGAAAAGGAGTTTATTCATCCAAAACAAAAGGCCCATCCGATCGGATGGGCCTTTTTGGCTCATTTACGTATCAGTGTTCTTGTAAAAGAGTATAACAAAACAATGCTTTAAAAATCAAAACCGGTAAATGCCCTGTACAAAAAAGCGTAAAAAGCAATAAACAGCATTATTGCACAAAAAATGGAATATCCTTTTAAGAATAATACCAAATATCCCGGCTTGCAATCATCAAACGCTTCTGTATACAGATGTTTAAAGTGTAAAAGTGTTCCCATATGTTCTCGTATTGCACAGCACAAATGGGATAATAAGAAACAGGTAAAGACTTGAGGTTACCCAAAGTTAATGAAATCTGATCAACTCTACGCTATAATCGATGAACGTGCCGAATCTATCGACCTGAATATTTTTTGATAGCTTCTTTTATTTTTTCTATTCGGTTTTCAGGGTCTGGATGGGTACTCTGGAATTCCGGCACCCGATTTGGTCCGGCTGCCGTTTTAAGTATTTCCATCACCTTGATCATTTCGTAAGGATCGTATCCGGATTGGATCATGAAGAGCACACCAAGCTCATCACTCTCCAATTCATCGCCCCGTCCATTTTTGAGCAACGTATTTTGCCCTATACCACTAACCAGGTTGCCCATATCACCACCCACCGAAGCACCCGTAGCCAACGTTTGCCAAAAACTGCTCTCTGCAATACGCTCAGCGGAATGTCTACCGATTACGTGTCCAATTTCATGCCCCAGCACTCCGGCCAACTGGGCTTCATTCAATTGTGAAAAAAGGGCATAGGTAATAAAACATTGTCCCCCAGGCAGGGCAAAGGCATTAATGGTGCTGTCATCTGCCAACAGGTGAAAATCGTATTGATAAGGAGTTTCTCGCGCAATGCTGTTATTTACAAGTCTTTGACCTACCGCGTCCACGAAGGCTTGCATGCGTTCATCTGGATAAAGTCCACCATGTTGTTGCGCCATTTGGGGTGCACTTTGCAACCCTATCGCAATTTCCTGTTCCTCGGTCATATTTATGTTTTGCACTCTCCCGGTATATGGGTTTTCCTCTTGATTATTGCAACGTTGGATGAGTGCAAAAGCGACTATCGCAAGTCCAATTAAAATTCGGATTTTCCAGCTTCCTCTTCTCATGGCGACGGTGGTTGAAGGTTATCTCAAGATACAAAAAAAGGGTTATAAAAGTGCGGGGTTAATGTCCAAAATGTTGTCTTGGATATAGGTTCTTATAAAGCCCGTTGTGAAGTGTTCAGACCCCAAAAATTCCTCTTTTTGCATCAACTTTAGCACGTTCAGCTTCCGATAAGCCGTGAGCATGGGTATGGAAAGTGGGGCGTAGCTGTAATGCCAGGGTTCATATTTGAATCCCCGACGTCTGGGGTCATCGGTATACACCAGATAAAATCCATATTCTTCCGAATGTTGGTCCAACCAAAGTTTGAAGCTTTCAAAAGGACCTCCACTTTCAAATTTTTCGGGAACCAACACATCTCCAGATACTTTGGGGTATCCATCTATTATATCGATATCAGTACCCCAGTGATGCCTGCTGGTTCCTGGAATCGTGGAATATTCAATAATTTTATCAATGGCCTCCAAAGGAGCTATACCGCTATCTTCAGTAAATCGGAGGTATTTGCGCTCCCATATACCCTCTTGCCTGTAAAAATCCCGATAACTGGATATCATTTTTATATCGAAACCATCGGAATAGGCGGCTTTTTTCATTTTCACAAAAGCCTCATAAGCTTCTTTCCTCAGATTGATGCCCTCTCCAAAGAGTTCTATATCAGCTTTGCCCATTAATTCCCCAGTGCTGTAATCCACTTCTTGATTTGTGACAAAAAAAGGGGGTAAGGTGCATGCTAAACCAGATAGGGATGTGTTTTTAAGGAATGTCCTTCTTTTCATGAAAATGATTTTAAAACGAAGTTAATAACAATTTTTCAGTAAGCGATTCTGATTAAATCGGTTGCAAGGATGGTGCCATTATCGAGCTATGTAAACATAACCCTGCATTTTTTCTTGTTTGTCCTTTAGGGTAAGAAAATAGAAATATACTCCGCTTGACAATCCAGCATTTCTATTGATGACCATATTTTGGTTGGATATACCGTCAAATTCGTTGGCGTAATTAATCTTGGAGTACACCAAAATGCCATATCGGTTATAAATATTCAGGATGTTGTTTGGATTATTTTCAAGACCCTCTATTTTCAAAAAATCGTTTATACCGTCATGGTTAGGAGTAATGATGTAGTTGTTTGATGTTGTGGAAAGCGTTTCCAAAGGGTCTCTGTATCCACCCAAAGCAAGGACTGCGTAGTTATCTGGTATAAAAATTTCTGAAGTGATACTTCCGCTTTCTAAATCTCCGGTAATGGCAGATTTTCCTAAGTTCTCCCATTGGTTAGATGTTTTGCTCCAACCGACCACAGTTAGATTTTGAGCATCATCGGACAAAAGGGATGCAAGGCTTTCCGGTTCCCACCGAAAAGTAACCACAGAAGGGAGATTGCTTTCCAATTTCCAAAACTCCACTTCGCTTATTTGCAATTCCTCAGATTCTTTTAATGCAGTACCAAATTGTTCATCCAACAAAGTTGGATTATTGGGATTCTCATTAAAATAGGCACATTTGGCCAATTCGTTGACGGCTGTTGAAGCCAGGGTAAGGCTTCGCAGTCGAGCTCCATCGCCCACAGGAAAGGTAAAGAGTTCTTTATTGGTCACACTTGCATACCCATTTATATGCGAAGCATTTCCCACGCCAACAAAGAACGCCGAATCCATAAAATTGATACCAATGCTAGATGCATTTTTCTGTGTGGAAAGATTGCCTAAAATAAAATTAACATTATTGGCAACACGCATTGTATTGGATAAATTCAGGCCTTTTTCAGCAACTATTTCCAAGTCGTTAAAAACGGGTGTAATGACTCCTGAAAATTCCAAGGCATCCGCCCCATAAAACCCTACAAGTCCCCGATTGTTGTAAAAGGGGCCATCATTGGTCAAATTGGTATGAAACCCAACCAAGGCGTTCTCATGAAGCTGGAGGCTACCGAAGTTGTGAAAGGCCTCTTGGGCCATTGTCATTGTAATGCCAAATGTCATTGAGACGACAAAAAGCCACTTCCTTTTAGTTTGATGAATAGTGCTAAAAGAATTCATAAATCAAATATGGTAAACATAAATTCCGAGTCAAACCTACCTGTGTCGGTTCCTCCATTGTCGTTATCACCAATTATTACCTCAAAACCAGCATTGGTTTGGTTTAGGTATGAGATGCTGGGGTCATCGTTTCCAGTGCCTTCCCTACTTGGTTGTGCAATTTGGATGATGTAGTCAGCATCAACGACCAACCCTATTGGTAGATTTACCCGATAATGTCCAGCGCCAGCAAGTTTGGTCACGGTAACCCCAGGTGTAACCCGAACGGAGGTACCATCTCCAGCGATTTTTCCAAAAGCCTTTATTGGACTTTGATAAAAAGCACCACCATTTGATCCTGGAATGATCTCGTTGTTTGCATCAGCTGAAACAACTTCTGCTGTTTGGTTGACCATAGATTCATTGGTATATGTAATTAAGCCGGTAACGTTATCTTGAGTCAGCGACGTGACGGTATTGTCGTCTCCATCAACAATATCAGGAGGGATATTACTAAGAGATGCCCACTCACCATCAAAATCATTGGTTGTTATCTGAGTCTGGTCTCCTGCCTCATTGGTGTAGGTATAAGTACTGTTCAGATTATCAGTTAGTGTGGTGATGGTTTCTTCGGCACCATTAAAGGTTATTTCATTGTCTTGACCGTCTACCAGAGTCACTGTCCCGTCCCCATTATTGGTGAATGAGATACCTGAAGAAAGTTCACAAAGGTTTACCCATTGGTTCCCGGTGTGATAATGCAAGCAGGATGTGTCTACATTATATACCAATGCGCCATTAAGTGGATTTAGATTTGCCATTTGCTCATTGTTGAGCCTAGTGAGTACCAAAGCTTTATTGGTGCTTTCCAATTCCATGATGGAACCAGGGTCAATAATCTCCGGATTGGCACCTACTTTAACTTGAGAAAAAACAGCCATGGGTCCTACCAAGGCCAATAGAAAAAGAATTTTTTTCATTTGTCCATGATTAAACGTAAGGCTGAGGTAAAAAATGTTTAGTAGTAGCGGAGATAAAACATGCATTTTGCATGTTGCTACAAAGATAACCAAAAGTTTAAGAAAATAGTTCAGATATGGCCGATGTTGTTTTTAGACTCAACGGTCTAGAAAAACAAATCCTGTGTATTGCAGTTCCAAATCGTTTAAGGAGACCAAATAATAGTAGATGCCTTCAGGCAACCCTATATCTTGACTCATTATTAAACTACCAGTATTGGTTGTTCCCGTAAACTCATCCACATAATTATTTCTTTCATAGACCTTTTGGCCAAAGCGATTATAGATTTGGATGTTGTTATTGGGAGAATCAGACATACCGTCAATAATCAAAAAATCGTTGACCCCATCTCCATTGGGACTCAAAAAGTAGTTGCCCAAGGTTGGGTTGTTCACGGCAAATGTGTCCTTGGGCAGCGGAACCGTTCCAAAGGTAATGGCGGCATAATCACTGGGCACAAAGGTTTGGGATGTTAAAAAACCTTGATTGATGTCCCCACTTTGTGCAAAGTTTCCGATTATTTCCCATCGGTTGGTCACTTTGCTCCAACCGACAGCGATTATGGACTCGAAAGTAATATTGGGAATGCCGCCCAATGCACTTCTTGCATTCCAACTGATGGTTACCCTTCCTGGGACATTGCTTTCCACGACCCAAAATTCCCTATTGGAGACATTTCCAATTTCCCTGTTTTTTTCGAAGACATTAAAACTCTCAAGCAGAGAAGGAGGGTCTGAGGGGTCCTCGAAAAAATAAGCACAAAGAGCCATGGGAGGTGGATTCTCCGACTCCAAAACTAAAGGTCTTAATTGGTCCACATCCCCAACGGGAAAGGAGAAAAAATCTTGATTTGTTATGGCCGCAAAACCTGTTACTTTAGAATCGTCATTTTCTCCGGTAAAAAAGCCCGTATCGCCAAAATTGAGGAATATGTTTTTGTCTCCTTTGGAACTTATAATATCCCCATCCACAAAGTTCATGTTGTTTTCTACCGCCATGGCGTTTTGTAAAATCACACTGCCCGGAGCCATGACTTCTATATCGTTAAATGATGCAACCGTATTTCCCAATACCTGCAGCGCACTCCCTCCATAGAAACCGACCAAACCTTGGTTTTGATCAAATGGCCCATTGTTGATGAGGTTTGTATGAAAACCCAAATTGCCATCGGTATGGATGCGGATGTTTCCACTACCATTGTAAAGGCCGTTTTGGGCGTTGGTTATCACTGCAAAGAACAAAAATGGTATGTAGAGGAGTTTTTTCAAAATTAGAAATCGGTTACAGTGAAGTACCACTGTGCATCTAGTGGAGATGAGGTTAAAGAAGGCCCAGCCCCAACACTTAGCTGGGAGATTTGAACATCAAAACTTCCAGTTGCAGGAACATTTAATATTTCGATAGTTGCTTCTGGACCTGCACCCAATAAGGTAAGTTGAACAATGTAATTGGCATCTGTTGTAACTCCTACGTTAAAGGTAACGGTATAGTTTCCAGAACCGACACCATTTCTTATAACTGTAGCTCCTGTTATATTGGTTGAAGTACCATCTAAATTTATCTTTCCCATTGCAATTACAGAATTGGTAACTGCTACAGTAAAATCTTGGCCAGAAGGAGTGACGGTAATTCCAGTTCCAGCTGATATGTTTTGTATCTCGTTGGAAGCGTCTCCGTCCACTTCTGCGGTAAGATATCCGTTGTTGGCAACGAAGGCGTCCACGGCCGCCTCGTCCAATGTGGTGTCATCAAGGTAGGGGGACAGGTCAACGGTAGTGGGGTCGCCTGAAAGCGAAAGTGTGTTTGTGTTCAGATCAAGGTCCTGTATCTCGTTGGAAGCGTCTCCGTCCACTTCTGCGGTAAGATATCCGTTGTTGGCAACGAAGGCGTCCACGGCCGCCTCGTCCAATGTGGTGTCATCAAGGTAGGGGGACAGGTCAACGGTAGTGGGGTCGCCTGAAAGCGAAAGTGTGTTTGTGTTCAGATCAAGGTCCTGTATCTCGTTG
>NZ_JAAABI010000003.1:255134-348973 GCF_009903685.1 Flagellimonas ochracea
AACGAAGGCGTCCACGGCCGCCTCGTCCAATGTGGTGTCATCAAGGTAGGGGGACAGGTCAACGGTAGTGGGGTCGCCTGAAAGCGAAAGTGTGTTTGTGTTCAGATCAAGGTCCTGTATCTCGTTGTTGCTATCAATATCTCCATCGGCAGCATCAGAGCTAGCTATTTCCTGATCCACATAGATTTTTGTGGCTGCATCCTGAGCAAGCGTTGGATCTTGCAGATTGTTAATTTGAAAACCTCCCATATCCACGTTAGCAGCAGCAGCACCAAAACCGCTTAAGGGGATATTGGGTTTGTCCAAACGGACATTGTCAATTCCACCAGTGCGAACATCAAGGGTATAAGGAATAATTTCATTTCCATCTCCTGTTCGTACCAATGCACCTCCTGGAGTGGCATCCAATACTTCGTTACCTACAATACTATCCTTTTCCGTAATGTTTATGACCCCTTCATTTTCCAGCACCCATTGTGCACCGTTCCAGCGCAGAAGATCTCCAGTATTTCCTCCATCTGCAAGTTTGTTAAAAGTGATCGTGGCATCGGAAAGTTGGAGACCGGTTATGGATCCTTGTTGAATTTCATTGGCTCCGTTTATCGAGGTGTCCACAATATTATCACCAGTAATCTGATTGACCTCAAAATTATAATTGGTATCCGTTTGTGTCACTACCACCGTGCTATCCCTAGAAAATGGATTGAATACCGCGTTCGTGCTTACGGTAAAGGAGTTGTCGAAAGCTTCACAAATATTTATCCATTCTGTTCCATCGAAGTAATGGATACATTCTTGGTCGGTATTATAGACCAACGCGCCCCGTAGGGGATTGATGGTGTTCATTTGGGCATCGGTTACACGGGTAATCACCAAAACCCTAGAAGGGCTTTCCAACTCCAATACGGAGGCTGGGTGAATGTTTTGTGGATTGTCACCAATTTTAATCTGTCCAGTAAGTGTGTTGATCACAAGTAGGGCAATGATCAAAAAGCTGAGTTGCGTTTTCACGGTGTTTGTTATTTGAGGTTTCCAAACGTTGAGGCAAAACTAAGATTATGACCGGATTTTGCTAACAAATACCGTCCAAATACGAAGTTCACAGTTGAATAGCAAGGTGCTGATTTAGGTGTGTTTCGCCAGAATTAACAAAAAATTAGAATCGATTTATTTTTTTATCTGCGCTTCAAAGGTTTTCTTTAACTTGTTCCAAAGGACTTTTTATGAAGAAATCAATACTGATCGCACTCCTGTTTCTATCATCTACGTTGATGTTTGCACAAGAAGAACGACAAATGCTTAGGGGAAGGGTACTGTACAAGGGGGGTAATGTGCCCAACGAAGTGGTGGTAAACTCTACCACGGAAACGGCAACTATTACGGATGAAAATGGGGAATTCCTCATTTTGGTCAAAGAAGGAGATCAATTGGTCTTCACAGCCATCAACTACCAGTTGGAGGTGGTCACCGTTACCGACGAGATTTTAAGAAAGAATAGGTTGGTGGTCGAAGTGGATGAAAAAATAAGGGAATTGGATGAGGTGGTGGTCACCCCCGAAAATCAGGAACGATTTCTTCAGGTGGAGAATGAGAGCTTTAAGCAGTATGAATATGAAATAGACCGAGGAACCGAAGTGGAAAACATTGCAGAGTCAAGGACCGTTCGTGGCATGCGGGACGGCATTAACTTTGTAAATATATTCAAGGCACTTTTTAAACCACAGAAAGTTAGAGGTGAAGAGCGTCCACCACTAAAAGTCAGCGAAGTGTTGCGTTACGTGTATGATGATGAGTTTTTTGTGGTAGACTTGAGGCTTCCCCAAGATAAAATAGATGCTTTTTTGCTGTATTGCGATGACAAAGTACCCTCACAGGCCTTGTTGCGAAAAGAGAATGAATTTCAGTTGATTGATTTTTTGGTGACTCAAAGCAAAGCCTATCGTGACACATTGAATGAGGAGTAAGTTTCTTTTTTCACTATTGCTTTTGATGGGTGTTTGCGTTATGGGCCAAGACATCCAGTCTAAAGAACTGCGTGGTCAAGTTATTTCTTCTGACGGTGATGTGATTGGTGTTGTGGTGCAGAACATATCTTCAAAAAGAGCAGTTATCACAGATATTGACGGGATTTTTTCCATTAATGCCCAACTGAACGACACGCTCGTTTTTTCAGCCGTTCAATACAGGCGAAAGGTACTTCCTGTGAATCAGGTTTTATGGAACACCAACTTTTTTACGGTCCGATTGGAGGAATTTGTCAATGAGTTGCGAGAAGTGGTGGTGAAACCGTACGACTTATCCGGAGATTTGAATCAGGATTTGGACAAGCTCACTTTGGAAAAAGATGTAAGTGCCGAGGCGCTGAACTTACCCAATGCCGATGTGAAGATAATCACACAGAGTGAGCGTAAGTTGCAGGAAGCTTCTGCAATGCGTGTCATAGGAGGGGGGGGAGTAGGAGGTGCCGGGGGCGCTGTTTCCCTAAATCCGCTGATTAATGCGATTACGGGCCGCACCAAAATGTTGAAGAACCGAGTGAAGGTGGACCGCAAATATGCCAGAACACAACGTGTCCAAGAATTTTATGCCGATTCACTTTTTCTGACAGTATTAAAGATTCCGATGGAGAAGATAGACGACTTTATGTATTTCTGCGAAGTGGACGAAACATTTCAAAACACTGTGGATTCCAAGGACAAACTGAAAATATGGGACCTTATGGTACAAAAGAGCAGACTTTACAGAAGAGAAAATGGACTGGACTGATGCTTTTATTTGGCATGAGCTTTGCAATCACAGCAAAGACGAGCATAGTATGAATTTAATAGCCGATCGAAACAAATTGGCAAAAAAAGTGTAACATAATTCAACACATGGGGTCTACTATACAAATGAAGTTGAAGAAAGCCCAAACAATAGCGTTTTTACTTTCCGCAATACTATTGCTTTCGTTTACCGCAGCACACAAGTTCTACGTGAGTGTCACCAATGTGGTCTATTCCGAGAAAAACAATTCGTTTCAGATTACCAGTCGTGTTTTCATAGATGATTTGGAAAATGTCCTCATGGAACGCTACGGTGTAAAAACCTCCTTGGCAACCCCTGAGGAATCAGAAACCGCTAATTTTTACATTGAGAAATATCTCAAAACGAAGTTTTTGGTGGAATTGGATGGAGAGACCGTACCCTATGTCTTTCTGGGGAAAAAGTACGAAAATGATGTCGTGGTTTTTTACATGGAAATAGAAAATGTGGATTTGGAGATTGTCAAAACAATGGTCGTACAGAATGAAGTATTGACAGATTTGTTTGATGAACAGCAGAATATTGTCCACGTAAAATGGAAGGGAAACAAAAAGAGTTTTGTGCTTGTAAGAGAGAATAATAAAGGAATGTTAAACTTGTAACAACATCTTAACAATTGGTTAAAAAAAACTAATTTAAGCCGCTTTAAAATCAATAAAATATGAACAGAATCAAGTATTGTTTTGCCTCGATATTGTTTCTTATCGGAGCCCTTGCCATCGCCCAAGAAGAGGGTGATGCCAAACCGGAGAGACTGCCTGGCCATTACAACCAGAGTAAATTCAAACAAATGTACGAGGAGTTTGCCACTCCCAACACTTATAGATCAGCTTCTGGGGCACCCGGCCCTGATTATTATCAACAACAAGCTGATTATGTAATGGACATAGAGTTGGATGACAAAAATGCCAGAATCTATGGTGAAGAAACCATTACCTATCATAACAATGCCCCTGAAGATTTAGAGTTTCTTTGGGTGCAGTTGGATCAGAATGTAAGGGCAAAGGATTCAAAATCTCCACTTAGAAATGGTGATGGGGTAAACATTGCCTACACAGCCGGTAATTTTGCCCAAACGTTTGTCACAGAACCTTTTGATGGAGGATTTAATATTGAATTTGTAAAAGACGCCAACGGCAAGCCGTTGTCCTATACCATCAATCAAACCATGATGCGGGTAAATATTCCGCAACCGCTTAAAAGTGGCGAAAAGATTTCTTTTTCCATCAAATGGTGGTACAACATTCCAGATCATACTGTAAATCGGGCCCGCTCAGGTTACGAGTATTTTCCGGAAGATGGCAATCGGGCCTACGTCATTGCCCAATTCTTTCCCAGAATGGCCGTATATAGCGATGTGGAAGGATGGCAAAACCATCAGTTTTGGGGAAGCGGAGAGTTTGCACTTCCTTTCGGAAACTATGAGGTGAACATCACCGTCCCAGCAGACCATGTATTGGATGCAACGGGTGTACTTCAGAATAGGGATGAGGTCTTTTCCAAAGAAATGATGAAACGCTACAAAGAGGCCAAAAAGTCCTACGACAAACCTGTACTCATTGTTACCCAAGAAGATGCGGAAGCTGCTGAAAAAGGTTTTTCCGAAAAGAAGAAAACATGGAAATTTAGGGCAACCAATGTTCGTGATTATGGTTTTGCCACTTCGCGTAAATTTATTTGGGACATGCAAGCCGTAAAAATTGGCGGTAAAGACGTCATGGCTGTTTCCCTTTATCCAAAAGAGGGGAACCCACTTTGGGAAGAGCAGTCCACAAAGGCGGTTGTACAGACACTAAAGACGTATTCAAAACACACGTTTGACTATCCTTATCACAAAGCGATTTCGGTTCATGCGAAAAACCAAGGAATGGAGTATCCAATGATTTGCTGGAACTACGGGCGCCCCAACAAGGATGGCACCTATTCCGATAGGACCAAGTTTGGAATGATCAGTGTTATCATTCATGAAGTGGGTCATAATTTCTTCCCAATGATCGTCAACTCTGATGAACGCCAATGGGGCTGGATGGATGAAGGATTGGACACTTTCATGCAATATTTGGCTGAACAGGAATTTGGAAAGAACTATCCGGAGGTAATTGCCCCCAACGAAAAATATCCTTCGCGCAGGGGGGAACCATACAAAATTGTTCCCTATATGAGCGGAGATCAAAACTTTTTATCCCCTATAATGTCCAATCCTGAAAATGTGTATCAATTGGGCCCTAATGCTTATGGTAAGCCCGCTACTGCGTTGAACATTCTTAGGGAAACTGTTATGGGAGAAGAATTGTTTGACCATGCCTTTAAAACCTATGCCCAGCGTTGGAAATTCAAGCATCCCACACCTGAGGATTTTTTCCGTACCATGGAAGACGCCTCTGCTGTGGATTTGGATTGGTACTGGAGAGGATGGTTCTACACTACTGACTACGTGGATATTGGCGTAAAAGGCGTAAAGAAATATTATGTCAGTAATAAACCTACCAAAGAAATGGAAAAGTATATGGCAGATAGGAACCTGACGGAAGCTGATTTACCTCCGCTGGTTTATTTGGCCGAGGAAGAAAGTGAAGATTTTGACCCTGAATTGAAGGGAAAATCCCCAACAGAAACTTCCCAAAATCTAAAGGAGTTTATGATGGACAACATGACCGAAGCTGAAAGGGCCCAGGTTAAGGAGCCCAAATATTTTTACGAAATCACTTTTGAAAAGCCCGGAGGTATTCCCATGCCATTGATTGTGGAATATACCTATGCGGACGGCTCCAAAGAAAATGTCACGTATCCTCCTGAAATTTGGAGAAAGAATGATGCTGAAGTAAGCCGTGTGCTATCCTCCCAGAAGGAGTTGGTGGGCATTGTTGTAGACCCTAAATTGGAAACGGCGGATATTGATACCACAAACAATGCTTGGCCATCCAAGGATGAGAAATCTGATTTTGAACAATTCAAGGAAAACATAAAGGGATAATCCACTATTGACAAGTGTTAAAGGCCCTGTGATTTCATGGGGCTTTTTTATTTTCAACCCAACTTCTCATTATATTTGTGTTATGATTGCTCTATTTATCAGTGGTGCCGAAATCTTTTTTATCCTCTTTATTGTGGTTATGGTTTTTGGTGCCGATAAAATTCCGGGAATAGCCAAAGGACTCGGCAAAGGTATGCGCCAATTGAGGGACGCCACAGATGATATTAAGCGAGAAATACAAAAAAGCGCTGAAAAACAAGGCATTGATACCGACTTCACCAAAGACATCAGAAACGAGCTGAATGAGGTTAAGAAGAATGTGGATGAGGTGACAGGAGCAGTAAAAAGGAGCACCAAATAATCATGTGGAAAAAACTGCTCGAATGGGATCGGGATATGTTCATCTATCTCAACAACCTAGGCATAGAGACCTACGATATGTTTTGGTCCATCGTTACCAACATTTACACTTGGATTCCCCTATTTATCCTATTTATTGTAGTCATCTATTTAAAATTCCCCCAACGAGAGGCAACTTATAAGGTTTTGACCGTTTTGGGCTTGCTTGTTTTTATACTGGCCCTAACACATTTTACCAAATTATCGGTGGCACGTTTACGACCTAATAACTCAGAAGAAATTAATACCCTGATTCGTATTTTGCATACCCCGGTGGATTATAGCTTTTTTTCGGGGCATGCCTCTAGCTCTTTTTCCCTCACCCTTTTAGTCTATTTGTTTTTACGCAAGAAAGCTGCTTGGGCTTTGGTATTTTTTATTTGGCCAGTGCTTTTCGCACTCAGCAGAATTTACGTGGGTGTACATTACCCGTCCGATTTAATTATGGGGGCCTTGGTTGGTGTGTGTTCGGCAGTGGTGTTCTACAAATTGCACAACAGAGTTATTTTACCCTACTCAAAGTCAGCCCGTCCCTAATGGGTAGTATCACGGTTTCAACCCTTGGGTCTTCTACCAATTTTTTATTAAATTCAAGCAACGCCTTTGTCGCCTTATCCGATTGGGCTACCGGTTCTACCACCTTACCCGACCATAATACATTATCTGAAAGAATGATGCTTCCAGATTTGGTCTTTTGAATCGCTGATTCAAAGTAAGCGTCGTAGTTCACCTTTTGCGCATCAATAAATACCAAATCAAAGCAAAGGTCTAGACTTGGAACAATGTCAAGGGCATCCCCTACATGTTGCACAATTTGTTTTCCGAAACCACTTCGGTCAAAAAAGGTTCTTTGTATTTGGTGCAGCTCTTCATTCACTTCAATTGTGTGAAGTTCCCCATCGGATTTAAGACCTTCTGCGAGACAAAGGGCAGAATAACCTGTATAGGTGCCAATTTCAAGAATGTATTTAGGAGCAATGATTTTCGATAACAGGCTCAATACCCTTCCTTGATGATGTCCCGTGATCATTCTGGGTTGTATTACCTTCAAATGGGTTTCCCGGGTCAACACTGTCAGCAACTCTGGTTCCGCCTGAGAATGGTCGGCAATATAATTTTCCAGTATGGGAGACAGAAAATGCATGTAATAATTTTCGCAAAAATATGGAAAAGAACTACATTGGTTTTTACTTTTAGTGATTAACGCCATGACACACAAAAATGTACTGGTTCGCAAAGCCACCAACGAAGATTTACCAGTCTTGCTCTCCTTTGAACAAGAAATAATAAAAGCTGAACGCCCTTTTGACCCTACGATACGGGAGGACCCGGTACAATACTATGACCTCGGAAAAATGATACTTGATGAAAATGCATGTGTACTCGTTGCCGAGGTGGATGGAAAACCGGTGGCCTCTGGCTACGCCATTAAAAAGAGGGCAAGGCACTATCTTGACCACGAGTACTATGCCTATCTGGGTTTTATGTTCACTGATCCCAAATTTAGGGGGTTTGGTATAAATGCTTCAATTGTGGAACAATTAAAAGAATGGTCCGATGGACAAGGACTTGAAGAAATTAGGTTAACCGTTTACAATGACAATCTTCCAGCAATTAAAGCTTATGAAAAAGTGGGATTCAAAAAACATATTATTGAAATGCGTTTGGACTAAGATTGTTCCAACAAATACCCTTACAAGTTGTATTTTTGATGAAACCATTAGAAAATGACTTTCCAAAATACCTTGGAGTGTGCGCAGGAGTTGGATGCAGCCGACCCACTGTCTAAATACCGAAAAGAATTTCACTATCCGCAAGTAAACGGAAAAGATGTCATTTATTTCACTGGAAATTCTTTAGGACTTCAGCCAAAGTGTACACAAAAGTTTGTGGACGATGTCATGAAAGATTGGAGGGAATTGGCAGTGGAAGGCCATTTTTATGCGGATAAACCTTGGTGGGACTATCATGAGCGTTTGGCGGAGGGACTTGGCAAGGTTGTGGGCGCCCATCCAGAAGAGATTTCGGTAATGAATACCCTTACGGTCAACCTACATCTTCTGATGGTGTCCTTCTACAGACCGACTAATAAGCGCTATAAAATTCTATGTGAAGAAAAGGCTTTTCCATCTGACCAGTATATGTTGCAAAGTCAGGTTAAATATCATGGTTTGGACCCAAAGGATGCCATTGTAGAGGTAAAAAAACGACCCGGAGAACATTATTGGAGAACAGAAGATGTGGTCCATAAAATCAAAGAGGTCGGTGACGAATTGGCCTTGGTACTGATTGGCGGGGTCAATTACTATAATGGACAAGTGTTCAACATGAAAACCATAACCCAAGCCGGAAAATCGGTTGGCGCTTTTGTGGGATGGGATTTGGCCCATGCTGTCGGGAATGTTGACCTGAAACTGCACGATTGGGGCGTTGATTTTGCCGCCTGGTGTAGCTACAAATACATGAACAGTGGTCCTGGCAATGCTTCGGGGATTTTTGTGCGTCAAAAACATTTGGGTAAAAAGGATATCCCCAGATTTGAGGGATGGTGGGGCACCAAAAAAGAAACTCGCTTTTTGATGCAACCAGAATTTGACCCGATAGAAACGGCGGACGCATGGCAGCTGAGCAATCCGCCCATATTGTCACTGGCTCCCTATCTCGCTTCTTTGGAATTGTTTGATGAGGTGGGTATGCAGGCCTTGATTCAAAAACAACAAAACCTCACGGCTTTTCTGGAGTTTGTGCTATATGAAGTGGACAAAGAAGTGGAAAGCACTTTTGAAATCATTACACCCGAAGAACGAGGTTGCCAACTTTCGGTTTTCTTACATGGTGAGGGCAGGGCAATTTTTGACTATTTGATGAAAGAAGGTGTTATTGTGGACTGGAGAGAACCCAATGTTATTCGATTGGCTCCAGCACCATTCTATTGTTCCTTTACCGATATGTTTAATTTTGGGCAGATTTTGAAACAGGGAATTCTTCAAAAATCCGCTTGATATCTTGATTTGAGATATTGGGATGGAGTACATCCTTGATACTTTTTGAACTGTTTTGAAAAGTAAGAGGGATCATTAAAACCACATTGATACATCACACCCGTAATGGTGGTTTCCCCTCCGTTAAAGAATTCTACTGCTTTGCTCGTTCGAAATTCGTTTACAAAATCCAGAAAGCGCCGTTGAGTCATTTTTTTGAAAAAGCGACTAAAAGAATTGGGCGTAAGTCCCAATTGTGAAGAAATCACTTCCACCGAGACTTTGCCGTCGTGGTTTTTATTGATGTATTCAAAAATTTCTTCTAGTCGTTCAATTTCCTCTTTTCGATAATTGTCCATGGGTAGATTCTCAAAAAGAGGGGTGTAACCTCCACCCTTTGATAGCTGAAAAAGAATGGAGAGCAATTTGATAAGTCGCTGTGTGGAGTCAATCTCCCTAAAACTTTGGAAATCTTTCCATACCATTTGATGTGTCTGTTTATCAAAAATTAGGACTTGTTCAGATTTTTTTACCAGTTTCTGGATTTCGGAAAACTCGGGAAACACTTTCAATTTTTCTTCAAAAAAGTCCTTTCCAAATTGGATGACGATTTCGAGGTTGTCATCATGGTCTTTATTGCCAAAATCTCCATGGGGAATGTTTCCTGCCAGAAAAACCAATACGCCATTGGTGTAGGGTATTTTCTTTGGACCAATGTTCAATTGTCCAGTTCCATTTTTTACATAGACCAGCTCGTATTCAGGATGAATGTGCCAACCTGCCGATTCACAATAATCCCCATTTTCATAGGTCTCGACCTTTAACGAAGTATTTGCACTTAGATTTATGGACTCAAACATAGGTTTCATAGGTCAAAAATAACATATATGGATATTTTTTGTTATCAAAAGGAATGAAATGTTTTGTAATTGGCATATTATGTGCTAAACAGTGTGAGTTTAGTGTGGTTAATTTGCTTTGATATTTTTTCCGTATGAGATCATTGCTGCTAATTTTTTCCAAAGCACGATACTTTGCCCCGGCCTGGGTATTTACAAGCCTGAATATTTGGTTTGGAACATGGGCAATTTATATCCCGAGTGTTAAAGAAAGATTGGAAATTGGCAAAGCCGATTTGGGTATCGCCCTCTTTTGCCTATCCCTTGGCGTGTTCACCATTTTTCCATTGGCACCAAAGATTATAAATAAGCTTGGGGTTGGTAAGGCAACTTGGTTTGGGGTGCTTTTATGCAGCGTAACCGCACTTTTTCCTCTTATGGCTCCCAATTACCATGTTTTAATGGCAAGTCTTTTCTTTTTTGGAATGGCCAATGGCATTACTGATATTTCGATGAATACCTTGGTTACCGAAATTGAAAAGGAAGATAAAAAGAATTTCATGTCTGCTGCGCATGGTTTCTTCAGCTTGGGAGGTATTTTGGTTGGGTTGGGCAGCTTTCTAATTCCCTTTATTGGAAGTCCTTTATTGCACATGGGAATTACTGTAGCTGTTGTATTGCTTATCAATGTTATTTTCTATAGAAATTATATTCATATTGTAGCGGCTCCGGTAGAGAAAGAACCTTTTAGTTTTGGGCTTTTCAAGCCACTGCTGCTGTTGGGAATCATTGGTTTTATAGCGATGGCCAGCGAAGGTGCCATTGTGGATTGGAGTGGTCTTTACCTTCAGGAAATCACTAAGGCTCCAGAAGCATTTATCGGGTCAGGATTTTTGGCTTTTTCCTTTGCTATGACACTAGGAAGATTTTTAGGTGACGGTATCAGCGAACGCCTGGGTTCAGTTAAAATAGTAACTGTGGGAGCAATTGTGGCTATTTTAGGCTATGGTTTAGTGCTATCTGAGCACACCCTGTTGGCGATTTTTGGTTTTGCTTTGAACGGCTTGGGCTTTTCGGTCATGGTCCCTGAATTGTTCCGAATAGGCGGGAACGTTAGAGGGGTGGATTCCTCCCAGGGGGTTTCCTTTATCGCAGGCACCGGATACACCGGGTTTTTAGTAGGTCCTGTGATTTTGGGATTTCTGGCCGAAAGCTCTTCACTATCCCTCAGTTTTTATGCCCTTTTGGGTGCTGCTTTTTTTGTGCTTGCAGTCACTTTTTTTCTTCGTTCACGCCGGTAGCACAATCATTCCATTTTAATGACTAAATCCGTGAAGTTTAAACTGTAATCAGCTTCAATTTTTCGATGGTCTTGGGGAAGTTTTAGTCCTTCGAAATCTCCATATTTTTCCCATGTTGTTGACAAAGAGGGCTCTTCTTGGTTCCCTTTTCTAAATGTCCATTCGCGAATTAAAAAGTCATCGCTAAAATAGAAATCGTAGGCATCACCAGGTGTATATCCACCTTCATTGGTATATACGATGGTCAATTTTTGCATTTTTGCATCACTTATCGGAGCCTTTTGGTCCACCGAATGCTCGAAGCTATAGTTGCCTGAATCCCAAATTAAATTAAAAGGGGCCAGCAGCCAATACCGGTCATTTATAAAACCAGCATTCACTTTGTGGGCAATGCTGTCCATGGCATTTCGGTTGTAAATCAAGGTGTCGTTTTGTGAAATGGCAGTGATGCTGTTTTCCTTCGGTTTCCAAATCCAAGTTCGTTCAAAATGTGTGGAATCCCTATCCACATTAAATGTAAACTTGATTTCAGAAACAGCATCCCATTGATTATAACCATGTGCAAGAGCTATTTTCTCCGGAATACTCAAGGGGATATTTTCTTGGGAATTGGAATTTTTTTGAGGGTTCTTGCAGCTCAAGAAGAGGAAAACCATTACAAAAGCTGCACTTATATTGTTTTTCACGGTGTTTTTTTCCAAAGATAATGCCCAAAGGATGAATTGAATCATTCAAAGCTTCACTTTTTCCATTTACACTATTTGATACGGACATTTGATTGTGGTCTTCATTTAATTCCTGCAAAGTGTGCATTTGTGGGATGACTTCCTCGGAATTTGATTATTTTTGACACGTTCAACAAATAATAAAAATGAGTTCAAAAAAAGGAAAAGTACAAGACTTGATTGGGGAAAGATTGTTGGAAGAGCGCAAAGTCTTTTTGTGGGGCATGGTGGATGATGATTCCGCGAAACATGTAATTGACCGCTTACTCTATCTAGACCTTATCAACAATAAGGAAATTCAATTGATCATCAATAGTCCTGGTGGCTATGTAACTTCGGGATTTGCCATCTATGATACCATCAAACAGATAAAAAGTCCTGTTTCCACAGTTTGTTCAGGTCTTGCTGCTTCCATGGGTTCCATTCTCTTATCGGTAGGTGAAAAAGGAAGACGATTTATTCAGCCACATGCTCGGGTCATGATTCATCAACCTAGTGGAGGAGCTCAAGGACAGGCCTCTAATATTGAGATACAAGCCAGGGAAATTATAAAAACCAAGGAGCTTGGAGCCAAAATACTGGCCGATAATTGCGGACAATCCTTTGATAAGGTAATGAAGGATTTTGATCGTGATTTTTGGATGGGCGCCGAAGAATCCATTGAATATGGTATTGTGGACGATATCCTAAAATAAACGCTGGCCTCTGGTCATAAAAAGGAAAGTCCTTCACAAAAACTTGTGAAGGACTTTTAATATATATGGACGCCGAAGCGGAATATTTATAATATTTACGGCAAAACCGGTGCCAGAAGATTTTAAAGAGATGTTAAAAGTTAAAACTCATCAGGGTGTTCAATGATCTCCCGAGCTCGTTTCTGTATTTCTTCCAATTCTTTTTTGTCTTTTTTATCGAGTAAACTTAGCATCATGGACATACGATGATTATCCTCAAAGAACGCTCTTTTTTCTTCTAAAAAGTTCCAATATAGGGCGTTAAAAGGACAGGCGTTTTCTTCTGTTTTCTTTGAAATGTGGTACTTGCACCCTTTACAATAATTTCCCATTTTATTTATGTAGTTGGCGCTGCTCACATAAGGTTTGGTGGCAATAATTCCCCCATCTGCATATTGACTCATGCCACGGGTGTTTGTAATTTCTACCCATTCGATGGCATCGATGTATACGCCAAGATACCACGCATCCACTTCGCTAGGGTCTGTTTGGGTTAGGAGAGCAAAGTTTCCGATGATCATCAGGCGCTGTATGTGATGGGCATAAGCTTCTTCCAAACTCTGCGATATGGATTGTTTAAGACAGTTCATCTGAGTTTTGCCCGTCCAAAAGAACTCAGGCAGTGGGTTTTTATTTTCCAGCCCGTTCAATTCGGCGTAGCCCGGCATCTCTTTCCAATAAACGCCACGCATATATTCACGCCACCCAAGGATTTGTCTGATGAATCCCTCTACTTGTGAAATGTGGATATCGTCCTGGTTGGCATAAAAAAATTCCAAAACTCCATCCACAACTTCTTTTGGGGATATCATTTTGGTATTCATGGCGAAGGAGAGTCTAGAGTGGAAGAGAAATCTTTCATCGGTATGAAAGGCATCTTGATAGTCCCCAAAATATTTCAGAAGATGGTTACAGAAAAAATCCAAAAGTGATAAACATTCTTCTCGGGTTGTTGGCCAGGGATATTTTTTGGGATCAATCGCTCCAAAGGTCTTTACACCTGCTTCTTCAATTTCTGTGACCAGAGTGGTCACATTACGGTCAAAACGCAGTTCATTTGGTATTTCTGGAGAACCTTTCCATTTTTTGCGGTTACTCTGATCAAAGTTCCATTGGCCACCCTCCGGTTGTCCATTTTGTACCAGGATTTCATGCTTCTTGCGCATCATACGATAGAAATTTTCCATCAGCAACTGTTTTTTTTCCTTGAAAAAATTACGAAGCTCCATGCGTGTTGTATAAAAGTGCTCTGTATCAAAGGCTTCGGAAGTTATATCCAGCGCCTTGCAGATTTTTTTTAGCTGTTCATCCAATCGGTATTCATCAGGTAATTGGTATTCAAATTTTTCGATGTTGTTTTCGTCAACATATCTTGTGATTATTTTTTCCAGTTCATGTGCATTTTCCGAGTCACCAATTTTAAAATAGTGCACTTGATGGCCTTTCTTTTCGAGGTTTGAAGCAAAATTTCGAATGGCCAAAAAGAAACCGACCACTTTCTGTATATGGTGTTTCACATAGTCGGTTTCTTGCCGCATCTCTGCCATTAGGTAGTACACATTTTCATCTACCTCATTAAACCAGCTATGGTTGATGTTGAGTTGATCACCAAGTATCAGTCTAAGCGTTTTCATAAAATCAAAATAAAGTGGGTTGTAGCCAAAGCTTCTGAAATTTACCGTTTGGGTCGTACATTTCTGCTTGTCGTCTTGTGTTAAACTTTCTATTTCTTGGGTCGTTGCCAACACCACTGTTGTACATCCAATTTCCCCAGTTGCTGTGCACATCATAATCCAAAAGCAAGGATTCGAAGTAGGCTGCACCAATCCTCCAGTCCTGCTCTAAATGCTTGGACCAATAACTGGCGACGTTTTGTCGTCCACGATTGCTCATCCAACCAGTAAACCTTAACTCTTCCATGTTGGCATTCACAAAAGGGTCTTCAGTTTGAGCTCCAATCCATGCATTTTTTGTTTTTTCATCACTGCCCCATGAGTATATTTTGTCCAGAATACCCTCAATCCTAAATATTTGATTTCCATATTTAAGGGAAATGTATTTGAAAAAATCACGCCAGATAAGTTCAAAAATCAACCAGTAAGTATCCTTGTTTTTTTCAATTTGGTCCTCAAATTTTTTTACTTCCCAGTAGATAGTTCTAGGGGAGATGCTCCCATTGGCAAGCCATGGAGAAAATTTGGAACTGTAATCCGTCCCAATCAGTCCGTTACGGGTCCGTTTGTAGAAAGCCAATTTTTTGGTCTCCCAAAAGTAGTTTTCAAGCCGTTTCTTCGCTTCATTTTCTCCCCCTTTAAAGGGAAAGGCACTTCTGCTGTCGGTTTCAAAATCTTCAAGTCCCAATTCTTTTAAAGAAGGAAGCACCGTGTCGTTCTCAACAAGGTTATATTTCCCTTTGGGCTGAATTGCGGGAAGCGTAGGTCGAACGGCAATCACTTTCTCACATTTTTTTCGGAAATGCGTAAAAACATTGGGGATGGTTTGATAGGTGGGGTATGGTATATCCTCTGGATGGAACAAAAACTGGCCAAAAGTCTCTACGAATGAAATTTTCGAGCCTAAATTTTTTCTAACTTCATGCAGGACCTTGATTTCTTCACTGGTCCATTCTTTTTGGAGAAAAATGGTATCAATTTGATGGTCACTAACCAAGTTTGGAAGAATCGCTTCGGGTTTGGCGTGATATACAAAGAGAGTGATATTAAGTCTTTGGAGGTTTCCTCGAAGTTGGGTAACCGTTTGTAAAAGAAACTTAGCCCTGAATTTTTCGGTTTTCTTGAAGCCAAAAGTACTTGTTTCATAATGTCTGGGATCAAAGAAATAGACAGCTATGACCTTATCGCCCTTAAAGGCTTTCATTATACTATGATTGTCAGATACTCTTAAATCGTTCCTAAACCAAATCAGGTTGTTTTGCATTTTGTTTTGATTTTCTGCAACCTTCACTGCAATATTTCACTTCATCCCAATTGCTTTCCCATTTTTTTCTCCAAGAAAATGGCCTTTTACAGACAACACATATTTTAGTGGGAAGGTTAATCTTTTTGTGGGCCATTCAAAAGGGATTTTGACTTTTGGTTGGGGCGTGCATACTCCAAACGATCCAGTATTTTTGGCAATGCATAGCCATCAAGACCTATTATAGACATGATGTTGGCCCGATCTAGGTGTACCCAATGGTCTTGGTGCAAGAGTTCGGAAGCCACATAAATGTGCTCAACTGCACCTACTACCATAATACATCCATTTTCCTTGATAGTGTACTCGTTCACATAGCGACATCCTATTTGAACCGGGCTCTGCTTCACGTAGGGAGTTGAAAAGCCATCCTTGTAGGTTTCCTCAAAAGAGGTAATTGAAAATTCAGATATGTTCACAGGATATTTTGCTGAGGTATGATGTGCCTCTCGATACATTTCTTTTGTTATCGCATTCAAGGTATAACTTGAGGTTGCCTTTAGATTGTCATATGTGTGCCTTTCCACGGTTAAAGGCCTTAAAATAAAACCGAGAAGTGCAGGGCTACTGCCCAAATGGAAAACGGAATTGAAAACAGCCAGATTGGTACTCCCTGAAAGTGAAGAGGAGCCAATTAAATGGGCCGACTTATAGCCCGAAATTGAATTGATCAAATGAGATCGCTGACGTGACGGCAGATGTTCCAAGTCTGCTTTGGTAAAGTACTTCATATATTTGTTTAATAAAAATACAAAAAGAATAAACAAAAAATGAATGTTTAACCTTTTTTTTGTTTTTTAGAGGGGATTATCGCCAATTTTCAAATTGCTTATTTTTGATGTTCAACAAGAAAGAGCCCTGGGGGCATTTATGACACAGACCTCTAAAAATATAGCGATCATCGGTTCTGGATTGGTGGGTTCGCTTTTAGCCATTTATTTACGGAAATTAGGACATACGATTACTGTGTTTGATCGTAGGCCAGATATTAGGACCATTGAGTTTTCAGGAAGATCTATCAATTTGGCGATGAGCAATAGGGGATGGAAGTCGTTGCGCAAAGTGGGCTTGGAAGAACGCATCAAGGAAATTGCCATTCCTTTGGACAAAAGGGCCATGCATGTGAATGAGAAGCCTGTTTATTTCCAGAAATACGGAAAGGAAGGAGAGGCCATTTGGTCCATTTCCCGGGGAATACTCAACAAAAAAATGATTGATTTTGCGGAAGAGGCGGGTGCCAAATTCCGATTTAATGAGAAAGTTTGGGATGTTAGCTTGCCCGATGCGAAGATATTCACTGGAGAATCAGAAAAAAGTGAGTGGAAGGAATATCAATTTGACATTATTTTTGGCTGTGACGGAGCCTTTTCTAGGGTCAGGCACAAAATGCAACGAAGGAGTAGATTTGATTATTCCCAGGATTTTTTGGATGTCGGATATAAGGAGTTGACCATTCCGGCAAACCCCGATGGGACCCACAAATTGAACAAGAATTCGTTTCATATTTGGCCAAGGGGCAGGTTTATGCTCATAGCCATGCCCAATATCGATGGTAGCTTTACCTGTACGCTCTTCCTTCCGTTTGAAGGAGAGGTCTCTTTTGAAAAAATCACCAATAAGGCCGAGGCAACGGGATTCTTCAAAACATATTTTCCAAATGTTAGGAAGGAAATCGAAAATTTGACCAGTGATTTTTTTAAAAACCCAACTAGTGCCATGGTCACTATGAAATGCTATCCGTGGACCTACTGGAACAAAGTGGCCTTGGTCGGGGATTCGGCGCATGCTATAGTACCCTTTTATGGACAAGGTATGAATGCAGGTTTTGAGGATATTTTTATGCTCAACCAACTTATGGAGACTCATGGAGATGACTGGGACACCATATTTAAGCTATACCAAGAGCAACGTAAACCCAATGCAGATGCCATTGCAGAACTTAGCTACAGGAACTTTGTTGAGATGAGCAGTAAAACGGCTGACCCCAAATTTTTGCTTCAGAAGAAAATTGAAAAACGATTTGCACAAAGACATCCTGATAAATGGATACCGGTCTACAGTAGGGTGACATTTTCGGAGAGGCCTTATGCAGAGGCTTTGGCAATTGGTGATAGACAAGAAGAAATTATGCAGCAGATTATGCAAATGCCCAATATTGAGGAGCAATGGGATTCTGAGGCAGTAGAGAAAAAATTATTGGGGCTTTTAAATAATATTGAAGGACATTAGATTGTCATTTTGAAATGAGGCGCACAGCGACGATTGAGAAATGACAAATATTTCTGTTTTTTGTTTCCACAGCAGTATTTAAGTATAAGAGCAACTCTTTCGGTGTATTTAACGCCCTTTCTTTTTCCGCATTTCCGATTTTCGCATGGGCATACTGTCAACCAGCTCAAAAAGGGTATTGGGTTTCACTACGTAGGGATAACGAGCTTTTAGACCACCGTCTTTTCCTATGAGCAAAACCCCTTCAAAATTATTTCCAATATTGAAAACGGTGAGTTTTTGATCCGTTGGATATAATTTTAACATAAGCATATCTCGTTCTTTCAGCTCTATAGAAGTTTTTTCAAGGCATTGAATTTGTGATTTAACCAGACTGGACTCAAAATCAAAACTGACCAAAAGGACCAGTCTCTTTTTCCAACGATAATCGGATAGATTTTGGGCATTCATGGGTATGACAACAAAAATTATAAGTATTAAAAATATTTTTCTCATTACATAAAAGATACAAAAAAAGCCATCCGATCGGATGGCTCTTATACTTTTCGAAGACCAGTTTATAGTTTGGAAAACATTTTCTGCATTTTATCCTGTTCTTCCTCTGCCAACATGGGATCAACTAGAATTCTACCGCTATGTTCGTCTGTAATTATTTTTTTGCGTGAAGCAATCTCAACTTGCACCTGGGGAGGAATAGTGAAGAAAGAACCTCCAGAAGCACCCCTTTCCACTGGAACCACCGCCAAACCGTTCTTAACGTTATGGCGAATGCGCTTGTAGGCATTTACTAAGCGTTCTTCTATCTGTTGCTCAAATTCTTCTGATTTTTTAAGAAGTGCCTTTTCTTCTTTTTCGGTTTCGGCCAAAATGGCATCCAATTCCCCTTTCTTATGCTTTAGGTGTCCTTCTCTTTCGGTTAATTTTTCTTTGGTTTCAGTAATAACCTCTTTCTTTTGCTCAATCTGGGCTTTGAACTCCTTAATGTTTTTTTCAGCCAATTGAATTTCCAATTCTTGGAACTCCACCTCTTTGGTCAACGAATTGAACTCACGGCTGTTTCTTACATTCTTTTGTTGTTCGGAGTATTTTTTAATAAGTGCTTTTGATTCCTCAATTAAGTTTTTCTTGGCTGCAATTTCGAAATTGATGGTCTCCACATCCGTCTTCAATTTGTCAATTCGGGTTTTAAGCCCCTGCACTTCATCTTCCAAGTCTTGCACTTCCAAGGGAAGTTCTCCTCTTACATTTCTAATTTCATCAACCCTGGAATCAATAAGTTGCAAATCATACAATGCTCTCAACTTTTGCTCTACAGTGCTTTCCTTTTTTTTCGCCATATGTTTTATAAATACTTGATGGGATTTGTATTGCTCTCCGATAAAGAGATTGCAAAATTAGGAATTTTTTTTGTAAGATAATCAACCAATAAATCTTTAGTAAACTGCTCAGTTTCAAAATGCCCAATATCAGCAATCACAATATTTCCTTCAGCCTCAAAAAACTGATGGTATTTCACGTCTGCGGTAATGAATACGTCTGCTTTTGAGCTTTTGGCAGCTGCGATGGCGAAAGCTCCACTTCCCCCCAAAACAGCAACTCGTTTTACCTTTTTGCCCAACAATCTGGAGTGCCTGATGATTCCAGCGTTCATTCTTGCCTTAACCTGATTCAAAAAGTCCGCTTCGTCCATTTCATTTTCAAGTGTGCCCACCATACCCATGCCCAGGTCTTGGTTGGTGTTTTCTAGGACCAAAACTTCATAGGCGACTTCTTCGTAAGGATGGGAGGTGAAGAGCGCGTTCAAAATATCTTGTTCTCTTTCAAAAGAAAAAATCATATTGATCTGTACTTCTTTTTCTAAGTGTACCGCGCCCACTTTTCCAACACTTGGATTAGCTTTTTCGCTGGCTTTAAAACTTCCTATGCCCTCCGTGCTGAAACTACAATTGCTATAATTTCCTAGCTCCCCTGCACCTGCATCAAAAAGGGCTTGTTTTACCTTTTCTGCTTCCACTAAGGGAGCATAAGTGGTCAGTTTTTTAATGGTTCGCTCTTTTGGAATGAGTATTTTAGGGTCTTTGATATCCAAAACCTCGCAAATCTTGGAGTTTACGCCGATCATACTGTTGTCCAGAGCGGTGTGCATGCTATAAATGGCTATGTTGTTCGCAATGGCCTTAATGACAACTCGTTCCACATAATTACTCCCCGTCAGCTTTTTGAGTCCCTTAAAGATGATGGGGTGAAAGCTTACGATAAGATTGCATTTTTTTTCAATCGCCTCATCTACCACACTTTCGAGGGTGTCCAGGGTTACAAGTATTCCATTAACATGCATGTTGGGGTCACCGACCAACAACCCAACGTTGTCAAAGCTCTCCGCATGGGCCAGGGGAGCCAGCTCTTCCCATAGTGCGCTTACTTCCTTTACAGTCATCTATTATTTATTACCAGGGCTAAAGATAAAATATTATAATTTCGCGCCATGCAACGATTACTTCGTTTATTGGCATTTCCCATTTCCATCATCTATGGATTGGTCGTTCATATTAGAAATTTTTTGTTTGATTCGGGAGTACTTCGTTCAGTTACTTTTGACACTCCTTTGATTTGCGTTGGCAATCTCAGCGTCGGCGGCACGGGCAAAACCCCCATGATTGAATTTTTGGTTAGGATGTTGGGGGAAAACAAAGTTGCTATACTGAGTAGGGGTTACAAGCGTAAATCCAAAGGGTTTGTATTGGCAAAGTCCTATCATACAGTTCACGATTTAGGTGATGAACCGTTTCAGTTGTATCGGAAATTCCCAAACGTAATTGTTGCTGTTGATGCGGACAGACGTAACGGGATAACCCAACTAGAATCCAAGGTCCAACCAGATATTATTTTGTTGGATGATGCTTTTCAGCATAGACAAGTCAAGCCACGTTTTTCTATCTTGTTGACTGCTTTTGATTCACTTTATGAGGATGATTGGTATCTGCCCACGGGGGATCTAAGGGATAGTAAACGGGAGGCCAGCCGAGCCGATTTGATTATTGTGACCAAGTCTCCTGAGAACATATCAACGACCAAACGCAAGGAAATCACAAAAAAATTCAATCCAAAACCCCGCCAGAAAGTACTCTTTGCCCATCTGGCCTATGCTGAGGTGGTAAAGTCAAGTGGTTCCGAACAACTTCCTCTTTCTGCATTAAAGAATGCCAACATTGCTTTGGTAACTGGAATAGCACGTCCAGAACCTTTGGTAAAGTTTCTAAAGTCAAAGGGTCTGGATTTTAAACATTTTAAGTTTAGGGATCATCATGATTTTTCGGAAAGGGACATTGAATCCTTCAACAATTATGAAATAGTATTGACCACAGAAAAAGATTACGTTCGATTAATGGGCAGATTGCAAAACCTGTATTACTTGGAAATTGCGCATCGTTTTGATACCGATAAGGACAGGGCAATCTTGGAAAGCAGTATTAAGGAAATACTCTAAACCGAACCTTCCATTTTTTTTCTGAAGATATTCTCCCCGATTTTTTGATAAAAGACTTCGGGTTTGAAGGGTTTGGTTACCACATCATTACAGCCAGCCTGATAGAAGCTGTCCAAGCTATCATCCAAAGAAATGGCCGTTAATGCGATAATGGGAATATCTTGGTCGAACTTGCGTATCTGGCGGGTAGCTTCCTCACCGCTTATCCCTGGCATGTGTATATCCATTAAAATGGCATCGTAGGTATTGGTCTTGGCCAGGTCAATGGCTTCGTTGCCATTGTTGGCAATATCGCAGGTAATTTCCTTTTTGGTAAGCATTTTCTTGGTGATTACCTGATTGATCTTGTTATCCTCCACTACCAATACATGCAGACCCTTAAACTCAAATTCCTCAGGATTTAGTTCAAAGGCAACTTCTTCTTCTTGAGCATCGGCATCACATTTTAAATCCAACTCAAAGAAAAATGAGCTTCCTTCTCCCAGTTCGCTTTCCAGATGGATGGTACTACCAAAGATTCCCAATAAGCTTTTTACGATGGTAAGACCAAGGCCCGTTCCACCATACTCACGGTTAATCTGTATGGAGCCTTGTTCAAAACTATCGAAGATATTTTTCTGTTGATCTTCAGAGATTCCGATACCATTATCTTTTACCTCAAAGTATAGTTTTACTTGGTCTTCTTTCTTGTCCAACATTTTGGCAATGACCTCGACCTTTCCATTTTTTGTGAACTTAAGTGCGTTCCCAACAAGATTCATGAATATTTGTGAAATCTTTATTGGGTCTCCCAATAGATGCTGGGGAATATTGGGGTCATAATCCAATATGAGCTTGGTTTTGTTCTCGTTCGCATTTTGCTGCAAAGAATCTACTACATCGGTGAGTACCTTGTGCAATTTAAACTCAACACTAAGCGGCTCTAGTTTGTCGGCATCAATTTTGTTGATTTGGAGAATATCATTAATGAAGTTCAGCAAGTATTCTCCAGAGAATTTTAGGGATTTAAGATGTTCTTTTTGGTGTTCAGCCGGATTCTCTTCCAATAACAAGTGGGTCAGTCCAGTAACAGCATACAACGGAGTTCTCAATTCGTGGGTTACCGTGGACAAAAAGTTGGTTTTGGCTTCCATGGCTGATACTGCGGAATCCCTTGCCAACTCCAATTCCTTATTTTTAGTGTATAATAAATCGTTGGTCTTAAGCTTTATCTGATTGTTTCTAAAGAGTGAAACAGCCAACAGGGAAATTATGGTTAGAAAAGCTGAAGTGAGTATGGCCGTGATTTCTGAACGGTTCTTGGATTCGCTCAACTCCTCATTTCTGGCCGTGAGCTTGTTTATTTCGTTCATTTGATGCTCAAATCGTATTCGATCAGCTGTTTTGGCCTCAAGTTTGGTTTTTTCAATATTAAAAATGGAATCTTTTATTTTCTCGAGAGCCTTTATGTAAAACAAAGATTGGTCGTAACTGCCTGTTTTTTCATAGATTATTGAAAGCTGTTCGTTGGCGGTTCTTATCTGTTTTGCAAATCCATGTTTTTGTGCCAATTCAAGGGCCGCCTTGGAATGGATGATGCCCTCGTCCAAATCACCAAGGCCTAGACTGATTTTGGCTAATTGTATATTGGCCCGTGTAGCAAGGTAGGGCCGTTCCTTATCATCTGAGTTCACGATAAGTGCATGAAGGTTTTTTATCGCGTCTTCATACTTTTCAATATTGGTATAGATGTAGGCTTCCAAAAGCAATATGTTGTTGCTCAGATTCCTGTTATTGCTCAGCATCCTTGATTCTTCCAAGGCCTTTAACGATTGAAAATTGTTGCCTTCATCAAAGCGTAGAGCGGCATCTAGATAAAGGTGGAAAGCCTGACCGTAGGAATATGAGATATCCTTCAACAGAATACTGGCCCGATCCCAATAAAAGATTGCCGTTTCCCTGTCACCTTCTTCCAGAAACAATCTGGCATATTGATGATAGGTGTCCAATAATAATTTGGCATCTTCACTGTCTTCGGCAATTTCAGCAGCTTCATCCAATTTTTCCAAGGCCTTATCAATCTTGTTTTGATGCCTGTACTCGGTAAATTCGTCAAAAATGGACTGCGCCTTTGCTGTGGTATTGATATTGTTTTGACCAAAGGAAATTTGTATGCATGCTAACATGCACAGTAGAAACGGTGCAAGGGCACCTATACTTTTGTGTGGTAAACTTGAGGTCAAATGTATTTTTTCTTTATAAGCAAAGCCATTAAATCAACTATTCTGGAACAATAACCAGTTTCATTGTCGTACCAACCGATGACTTTTACCATTTTTCCAATAACGGAGGTCATCAAAGAATCAAACGTACAAGAATGACAACTATTGTTTATATCAATGGAAACAATGGGGTCTTCCGTGTAGTTTAAGATTTTTTCCAGTTGATTTTCAGCGTAATGCTTAAAGGTAGCGTTTATTTCCTCAATCGAGGTCTCTTTCTTAACGTTGAAGGTAATATCGGTCAATGATCCGTTGGGTACTGGTACTCGAATGCCACATCCTCCAATTACTTGTGATAAATCGGGAAAAATTTTGGTCAGGGCCTTGGCTGCTCCCGTGGTTGTAGGAATTATGGATTGTGTTGCCGCCCTGGCCCTTCGTAAATCACGATGCGGTGCATCATGCAGGCGTTGGTCTGCAGTAAAGGAATGTATGGTGGTAATGTAGGCTTGTTCAATGCCACACAGTTCGTTGATTACTTTTATCATTGGAGCGGCATTGTTGGTAGTACATGAGGCGTTGGAGATGATGGTATCGCTTGCTTCAATGCTTTCTTCATTTACGCCCAATACCACCATTTTAATGGATTCATCCTCTGGTGGAACCGAGAGTATTACTTTTTTACTTCCATTTTTGAGGTGGTATTCCAAATCCTCACTTTTTTTGAACTTTCCAGTGGCCTCCACGACAATTTCCACCTGAAAATCTTCCCAATCAATTTGTTTTGGGTGGCTATGATTGGTTACGTTAATTTTTTGCCCGTCCACCACTATGGCATCGGTTTCTGCGCTAATCGATGCACCAAATGGGCCATGTATGCTGTCATATTTTAAAAGGTGTGCCAAGGTTTTGGCATCGGCGAGGTCGTTAATCAGAACAACGGAAATATGGGGATGTCCATGAAGTAGCTTAAAAAGCGTTCTTCCGATACGACCAAACCCGTTTATTCCAATATTGATTTTTTTCATTTCTTGGCAATCGGTATGTTCCTAGTGGATATGTTTGTGGGCTTTGTACGAAGAACGTACCAAAGCACCACTTTCCACATGCCTAAATCCCATTTTTAGCCCAATTTCCTCGTATTTTTTAAACTGCTCGGGCAGGATAAACTGCTTGACAGGAAGGTGCTTTTTGGAGGGTTGTAGATATTGACCTATGGTTACCACGTCAACATTTACACTTCTTAAATCTTCCATAGTGGCGATAACTTCTTCTTCTTGTTCGCCCAATCCCAGCATTATTCCAGATTTTGTTCTGTTAGCGCCATTTTTCTTTAAATAGTCCAAAACGCCCAAGCTACGGTCGTACTTAGCCTGTATGCGAACTTCTCGGGTAAGTCTTCTTACCGTTTCCATGTTGTGTGAAATAACTTCGGGAGCCACCTGTAAAATCCGGTCTAAATGGGTTTCTATTCCTTGAAAATCGGGAATTAAGGTTTCCAAAGTGGTTTCTGGGTTCATGCGTCGCACCGCTTTCACGGTTTCGGCCCAGATAATCGACCCCATGTCCTTCAAGTCGTCCCTATCTACCGAAGTAAGTACGGCATGTTTAATACCCATTATTTTGATGGAGCGAGCCACTTTTTCAGGCTCTGCCCAATCCACATTTTCTGGTCTTCCGGTTCTTACACCGCAAAATCCGCAGGAACGGGTACAAATGTTTCCCAGAATCATAAAGGTGGCGGTCCCTTCTCCCCAGCATTCTCCCATATTGGGACAGCTACCAGAGGTACAAATGGTGTGGAGGTCATATTTTTCCACCAATCCCCTAAGCTGGGTGTATTTTTTTCCTGTTGGAAGCTTGACCCGTAACCATTTTGGTTTTCCTTTGGGTGGTATAACGTTTTCTGCTACACTGGTGCTCATAAACTCAATTTGGTTTGCAAAGATAAGAAACTGGCAAGGAAAGTTGGGGTTTGAAGCAGGGTCACTTCTTCTTGATGATTTCCGCCAACAGCTTTTTGGCTCTTAGCAGTTTTACCTTGATGTTATTGACTGGTTCGTTAAGTTCTTTTGCAATGTCGGCATAGGACATTTCGTTGAAATAACGCAGGTTGATCACTTTTTGGTAGTGGGGTTTCAATTTTTTGATGTCTTGCAACAAATTAGCAAGATTTTGCTCGGTGATCAGCCTGTCTTCCACAGTTGGGGTTTCATCAAGCACTTTCCGCACCGCATCTTCTTGGGTATCCATACCATCTATGGGGCTTCTTTTTCTTTTTCTGATAAGGTCAACGTGCAGATTTTTCGATATCGTGATCAGCCAGGTTTTAAACTCGTAGGCTTCATCATAGCTCTGTATCTTGTCAAATGCATTGGAAAACGTTCGGATGGTAATGTCCTCGGCGTCATTCTCATTTCTTGTTCTCAACAGCTGAAAGGCATAAACTTCATTCCAATAGGTATCCAACAGCGTGCTAAAGGCAATTTGATTTCCTTGTTTCGCCTTTTGTATGGTTTCTTTGATTGAAGTATCAGTGTTTCCCAAAAATGTTATTTTCTACCTAGGTTGGCAAGAATTTATTGAAGCTCGGGAATAGAGTCCTTTTTACAATCTTGCTCGTCGGGAAGTTTTCCGCAAAATCCACATGCTTCTCCTTGTTTGTTAAGATATGGGCTTTGGCTCGCACAGGTTCCGGCAAATTTACCATCTTTTTTAGACCAAATTTTTATGGCAATGCCGGCAAAAGCCAATGCCAAGATTCCAATGGTCAAAAATGCTAACTTCATGTTCCAACTTTTGTGCAAAGGTACGAAATACCCCAATAAAAGAGAACGCGGTTTAAGGATACTTTAAGGGTAATGCCTAGTAGTTGATGTTGGCCACGATATTCTCCACTGTTGGGGCCGAGTTGCCTCCTTCCGGCTCCACAGTAATGTAGCCTATGGCATTGTCCGCATAGGGTAGTGCCAGTAATTTATCCTTATCATCAAATTGTTTGATGACGCCCAAATTCACTAACTCTCCGTTGACTTCGGCCCACATTTGAAAGCATTTGTTTTCGGGTAGATTAGGAACGTTGCTCACGTTGATATAGGAAAGCTTTTTTACGGGATTGATGTAGGCGACCGCTTTCAATTCTTTTCCTTCTCTTTTTCCCCTCAAGGCATATTTTTTTGTATCTGGATTATTAAGAACGATGAATTGGTTTCTCATATCGGCCAACTGATCCTTCATGTTATCCTCCAAATATTTGATTTTATTGGTGACAAGAGTGTTTTCTTGTTGTAGGGTCTTGTTCTGATTCCAGAAGAAATAGGAGGAACCGGCAAACAGCATAATGGCCACACTTGCGGCCACTGCGTAACGAAGGAGCTTTCTGTTGGCCACTTTTTCTTTTCTGGCACTATGCAGTATGATTTCTTTTAACCCTTCTGGGGTTTTCTTCGCATATATTTTGGCGAAAGCCTCCAAATTGTCCTGAAGTTCATTATAGACCTCCCTTACTTCGGGATACATAGTTATATATCGCTCTGCTTTGGCAGTTTCCTCTTTGTTGGTATCTTCCAAGAGGTATTTCTCAAGGATGTCCGAATCTAAAAACTGTTTTACTTTTTCTTTCATGGCATCGTTAGTATTATAAAAAGTAGACTCATTGCAGCGCCATATATCTTTCCAAGCTCTCTCAACCCAATTTTAAGTCTAGATTTTATTGTTCCCAAGGGAATGTCCAATTCATCACTTGCCTCCTGCTGTGTCATTCCTTCAAAAAAAAGAGCCTCCAGAACAATTCTATACTTGGATTCTATTTTATCCAGATTTTTTTGAATATCCAGATGTTCCGGCTTTATGCTTTCTACTCCAACATTATATACGTTAGAAGCATCGATTTGGACTTCTTTATCTGCTTTATTGTTGAGGCTTCGTAATTTATCGATGGCCGTGTTCCTTGTAATCCGAAATAACCAAGTGAACAATTTGGCCTTGGAGGCATCGTAGGTATCTGCTTTTTTCCAGATTTTAATAAAGCTTTCCTGAAGCACATCTTGAGCCAACTCTTCATCTTTTACTACTTTGTATGCCACACCGAACAAGGTGTCCCCATAATTTTCATAAAGTAAAGAAATTGCCTTATCGTCCTTTTCTGCAAGGAGCGAAACAATATGTCTCTCAATTAGTGTGCTCATTTTGGGCTACTTAAGGTAAAATTTATAGGGGGCAAAATCTAAAATAAGGTTTAAATCGTATATACTACAACGTTACGGCTTAAAAAGCATTATTGAAACATTTAATAAATGCGTAAATGGACGCTTTGTCGTAAGAGTTTATAAGTTTGGTTAGTTTGGTTTGGTATAACCCCCGTTATTGTTTCAATGCGGGGGTTATTTTATGACATTCACCTCTGGTTCAATAGTTATGCCAAATTTTTCAATCACTTCTTGTTGAATTTTATGTGCTAAATCCAACACTTCCTTACCTGTTGCATTGCCATAATTTACAAGTACAAGCGCCTGTTTTTCATGTACACCGGCATCACCAACCCTTTTTCCCTTAAATCCACATTGCTCAATCAACCACCCTGCCGGAACTTTAAAATAGTCCTTACCTACTTCATAATGGGGCATGTCTGGATGACGCTTCAAAATTTTATCCAATCTTTTTCTGGCTATAACCGGATTTTTGAAAAAACTACCACTATTCCCCAAGTCTTTGGGGTCGGGTAATTTGCTTTGTCTTATGGCTATGACAGCGTTGGAAATATCCCTTATTTTAGGGTAAACGATGCCCTGCTTTTTGAGTTCCTCTTCAATGGCGCCATATCCCGTATTCAAAATGTGGTTCTTCTTGGTCAATTTAAGGTTAACTGACGTAATGATATATTTATTTTTTGCTTCCTTCTTAAAAATGGAATCACGATATCCGAACTTGCATGCTTCCAAATCAAACGAAACCAATTCTCTTGAAGCTATCTCCATGGCAGCACAGCTTACAAATACATCTTTAAGCTCAACACCATAAGCACCAATATTTTGAATAGGGGCCGTTCCTGTGTTTCCAGGAATCAGCGAAAGGTTTTCCAATCCACCATATCCGTTTTCCAAACACCACATCACCAATTCATGCCAATTTTCTCCGGCCATGGCCTTCACTTCAACGGAATACTCATCCTCCTCTACAATGGTCTTGCCCTTTAGGTTGATGTGCATCACCAATGCATCAATATCTTTGGTCAGCAATAGATTGCTACCGCCACTTATAACAAATTTTTTGGGGTAGGCCTTGAGCTCAAGCACTTTTTGTAATTGCACCAGGCCAGTGATTTCCACAAAAAATTTTGCATTAACATCAATACCAAACGTATTATACGGTTTTAAGGATATGTTCTCTTGGATGTTCACTGGCTGAGGTACTGTTTAAGGGCCTCGCCCAATAAAAATACAGCCTTAATTAGTTTTTCTTTCTCTAGGACATAGGCAATTCGTATCTGGTTTTCACCCAAACCTGGGGTAGCGTAGAATCCTGCAGCCGGAGCTACCATTACGGTGCTGCCTTCCATTTCAAACTTCTCCAACATCCATTGGGCAAATTCATCCGCATCTTTAATGGGGAGTTCAACCACACAATAAAAAGCACCTTGGGGAACGGCTACTTTAACCCCGTCCAACTTTTGAAGTTCTGAAACCAGAATGTCCCTTCGGGACATGTATTCTTCAATAACATCATCAAAATAACTCTGTGGCGTGTCCAGAGCGGCTTCACTGGCTATTTGTGCCAAGGTTGGGGGAGACAGCCGTGCCTGCGCAAATTTTAAAGCTGTTTTTATGACATTCTGGTTTTTGGAGACCAAACACCCAATTCGTGCCCCGCACATACTATATCTTTTGGAGACGGAGTCTACAATAATGGCATATTCCTCCAGTTCCTTTTCTTGTAAAATGGAGTAATGCTGCCTTCCATCATAGGTGAACTCTCGGTACACCTCGTCGGCAATGAGGAAAAGATCATGCTTTTTTACCAGTTCCGCCAATTGTTTTATTTCCTCCTGGCTATAAAGATATCCCGTTGGGTTACCGGGATTGCAAATAAGCACCGCTTTGGTTTTTGGGGTAATCAGTTTTTCAAAGTTCGCAATGGGCGGTAGCGCAAAATTATTCTCGAGTTTAGACTCAATGGGTACCACATTAATCCCCATTGCGGTGGCAAAACCATTGTAATTGGCATAAAAAGGCTCAGGAATAATTATTTCATCGTCTTTATCCATAAGGGTTCCCATGGCAAAGGAAAGTGCTTCAGAACCTCCAGTAGTGACGATGATATCATCAGCAGAAACATGGATGTCATTTTTTGCATAGTATACCGCTATTTTGTTTCTGTACGCTTCGGAACCTTCGGTCATACTATAGGCAAGGACCTCGATAGTGTTGTTTTTTACCGCATCCAGAGCTATTTTGGGAGTTTTGATGTCGGGTTGCCCAATGTTGAGATGGATAACCTCAACACCCCTTTTTTTAGCTGCTTCAGCATAAGGGACCAATTTTCGTATGGGTGAGGCAGGCATTCGCCTTCCTTTTTCTGAGATACTTGGCATATGGAAAATTTAAGCAAAAATGGTAAAACCTGAACTCGAAAACAACAGATTCTACCATTATTTAGCAGGTTAGGGGAATGTTAAAAATAAGCAGTGCTCTTTGATTATTTTGTATATTTAAGATAGATAACCTGTTAGAAGTAAGCAAATTGAAAAAAAAGCTACATTTTATTGCACTTCTTTTAATGCTGATACCATTTTCGATTTCAGCACAAGGTTTTCGTTTGCCTGAAAATCAAAAGTTTCAAAAGATCAATTTTGAACTTATCAGCAATTTGATAGTCATACCCGTTGAAATCAATGGGGCGGATTTAACCTTTGTATTGGACTCTGGTGTAAGTAGACCTTTACTCTTCAATCTTTCAGACCAGGATTCTTTGCAGATTAACAATGTTTCTGAAGTGACCATTCGGGGGTTGGGGGACGGAGAACCTATGAAGGCCCTGAGCTCTTCTGGTAATAAATTTGCTTTAGGCAAGGCCAAGAATTATGATCAGGATTTGTTCGTGGTTTTGGATAAGGAAATTAATTTTTCAACTTCCCTGGGCATTCCTGTCCATGGAATCTTGGGGTATGAGCTATTTCGGGATTTTATAGTGGAGATTAACTACGGTTCTCAATATATAAAGCTTCATAATCCAGAATTATATGACCATGCTCCGCATAAAAGGTCACAGACCCTTCCATTGTCCATACAAAATAGAAAAGCGTACGTGGAAGGAACCGTATTGATAAAAGATTCTGAAAATATACCGGTTAAACTTTTGGTGGATACGGGTAGTGGAGATGCACTTTGGCTGTTTCATGAACCGGAAAAGGGGCTTGAGATTCCTGAAAAAAACTATGAGGATTATTTGGGTCGAGGGTTAAGTGGCGATATTTTTGGTAAACGCGCCAAAGTGAACGGTGTTCGCATAGGAGATTTTGAGCTCAAGGATGCCAAGGCTGCCTTTCCTTATCAAGAGTCCTTCGGATTTGCAAAAAATCTTGGGGACCGTAACGGAAGTGTAGGGGGTGAAATCTTGAAGCGGTTCAACATTGTCTTCGACTATCCAAGAGAACAGGTTACGTTAAGGAAAAATAATAATTTCAGAGATCCTTTTCACTATAACTTGGCTGGCATTGATTTACAGCACAATGGCTTGCGCTATATTGCAGAAAGAATAGCAGATTCCAGAGGTGTGGTGCGCGATGATGAATCCACCTTTGGAAATGTCCAGATATTATTGGAGAATAAGACTCGATTAAGCTTGGTACCTGAAATTATTGTATCGGGTATTAGAGCTGGAAGCCCAGCCGCAGAGGCCGGATTGCAAGAGGGGGATGTCATCCTTGCTGTGAACGGTAAAAGAATATACCGTTACAAGCTGCAGGAAGTCCTAAAAATGCTTAACGAGAAAGAAGGCAAGCGAATAAAAGTACTAATAGAGCGCTATAACAAGGACATGCTCTTCACATTTGTCCTTAAGAAAGTATTTGATGATGATTAAAAAAGCCCCATTTTATGGGGCTTTTTTTTTATCTATTAATATTCTTATTTCTTATTTAGCGCCTTCTGCCTTTACCGTTCCTTTTATTTTTAACACCTTAGTAGGCGTGTCCGCATTGGAAGTCACTGTAATGGCTTTTCGTATAGGACCAATCCTGTTGGTATCATACTTAACCTCAATTTGACCTGTTTTTCCAGGCAAAATCGGTTCTTCTGGCTTTTTTGGTATAGTGCAGCCACAACTGGACCTTACATTGCTAATTACCAAAGGTGCGGTACCGGTATTGGTAAACTCAAAAACACGGATTCCATCACTTCCCTTGGAAATTTCTCCGTAGTCGATTGTTTCACTTTTAAACTCGATTTTCGCTGTTGCATCTTGGGCATAAATCCCCAAAGAGAGCAGCCCGACGAATAACATGAGTACAGTTCTTTTCATCATTTATAGTTTTGGGTGAACCTCAAATGTAAATGTTTTCCCACCTACATCCAAAATTCTTTTGTTATGTAATAACGTTACTTATTTTTGTTTCGTATTTCTGGATTGGCCCTCAAGTGAAGAAAAGTGCAAATTAACATGAAGCATCTCCTCAAAAAGACCTATCCGGTTCCAAACGACAAAAACTATACCGAAAAATGGACATTCCATCAAAATATGAACCTCAAAGGGTAGAAGAACATTGGTATTCCTATTGGACCAAGCACCAGTATTTTAGTTCTAAACCAGATCAAAGGGAACCCTATACCATCGTGATTCCGCCTCCAAATGTTACCGGAGTGCTCCATATGGGGCATATGCTGAACAATACTCTTCAAGATGTATTGATTCGTAGAGCAAGGCTTTTGGGCAAAAATGCATGCTGGGTACCCGGAATGGACCATGCTTCCATAGCCACGGAAGCCAAAGTGGTGGCCAAGTTGAAGGAGAATGGGGTGGACAAAGCCGATTTGACCAGGGATGAATTTCTTGAACATGCCTGGGATTGGACCAATGAATATGGTGGGGTAATTCTTCAACAACTAAAAAAATTGGGTTGTTCCTGCGATTGGGACCGCACTAAATTCACCATGGATGATGATATGTCTGCCTCTGTGATAAAGGTTTTTGTTGATTTATATGAAAAGGGATTGATTTATAGAGGTTTTCGGATGGTAAATTGGGATCCTGAAGCCAAAACGACCCTTTCAGACGAAGAGGTCATTCATGAAGAAAGGCAAGGGGAGCTGTATTATTTGGCCTATCCTATAGAAGACTCGGAAGAAAAAGTAGTGATTGCCACGACCCGACCAGAAACTATTTTAGGAGATACTGCCATATGCATCAACCCTAATGATGAAAGGTATCAGCATTTAAAAGGTAAAAAAGCAATAGTCCCACTCTGCAACAGGGCGATTCCAATTATCCAGGACGAATATGTGGACGTAGAGTTCGGAACTGGTTGCCTTAAAGTTACCCCAGCCCATGATGAAAATGACAAGAATTTGGGGGATAAGTATAACTTGGAAATCATAGATATCTTTAATGAAGATGCCACGTTGAATGCCAACGGCCTCCACTACGAGGGAAAGGACCGTTTTGTTGCACGCAATGAAATAGTCAAAGAACTAGAGGAAAAGAAGTTTTTGGTGAAAACGGAGCCATACACCAACAAAGTGGGAACTTCTGAACGTACCAAGGCAGTAATAGAGCCACGTTTATCAGATCAGTGGTTTCTTAAAATGGACAGGTTGGCAAAACCTGCCCTTGAAGGGGTGTTAAAGACAGCGGACATCAAATTTTACCCTAAAAAGTTTGAAAATACGTATCGCCATTGGATGGAAGGCATACGGGATTGGAATATTTCCCGACAATTGTGGTGGGGACAGCAGATCCCTGCCTATTATTATGGTGATGGCAAGGAGGACTTTGTAGTTGCGGAGACACCTCAACAAGCCTTGGATCTGGCCAGAGCTAAATCCAAAAATTCCAACTTGGAGCTAAACGATCTGAAGCAGGACCAAGACGTGTTGGATACTTGGTTTTCCTCTTGGTTATGGCCCATAAGTGTTTTTGGAGGCATTCTGGAACCAGATAATGAGGAGGTAAACTACTACTATCCAACCAGTGATTTGGTCACTGCACCGGACATTATTTTCTTTTGGGTCGCCAGAATGATTATGGCTGGCTACGAATATCGGGGACAACGTCCTTTTGAAAATGTATATTTCACTGGATTGGTACGGGACAAACAACGGCGTAAAATGTCCAAACAATTGGGTAACTCACCCGATGCCTTAAAACTGATTAAGGATTTTGGAGCCGACGGCGTTCGCGTGGGTCTTCTGTTGAGTTCGTCAGCGGGCAACGACATTATGTTCGACGAATCACTTTGTCAACAGGGAGCTAATTTTGCCAATAAAGTATGGAATGCCTTTCGATTGGTGAAAGGGTGGGAAGTGGCCGATTTACCTCAGCCTGAAGCAGCTAAGATTGGACTCGGGTGGTATCAGGCCAAACTGAACCAAACATTGACCGAAATTGATGACCATTTTTCAAAGTATCGCATTTCAGATGCGCTAATGGCAATTTATAAATTGGTTTGGGACGATTTCTGTTCCTGGTTGTTGGAAATTGTGAAGCCTGCCTATCAAAAGCCAATTGACAAAACTACTTTTGATGCCGTCATAAAACTGTTTGAAGATAACCTGAAGCTGTTGCACCCTTTCATGCCTTTTTTGACCGAGGAAGTATGGCAACATATGGCAGAACGCACTCCTGAACAAGCCTTGATAGTTGCCAATTGGCCAAAGGTGGGTGATACCGACCCTGCCCTAATTAAAGATTTTGATTTTGCAGCTGAAGTAATCGCCGGCATACGTACCATTCGAAAGGAAAAGAACATCCCTCAGAAAGAGACACTGGAGCTATTTGTATTGAATTCCGAAAATGTTTCTGGAAAAATGAATGCCATTATTACCAAGTTGGGCAATCTTTCCAAGTTGGAGGTGATAAATATGGGTATGGATGGTGCCTTGACATTTCGCGTAAAAAGCAACGAGTATTTTATTCCGATAAGTGGAGCTGTGGACATTGAAGCAGAAATTCAAAAACTTACCGAAGAGCTCAACTATACCCGTGGATTTTTACAATCCGTGCAAAAGAAATTGAGCAACGAACGCTTTGTGAACAATGCCCCCGAAAAAGTGGTGGCCATGGAAAAGAAAAAAGCTGCCGATGCCGAAGCTAAAATTGACACTTTGGAAAAAAGTTTGGCCAGTTTGGGATAAATCTTAAGTGTTTTCAAGGGATTTTGATGAATAGGGAATCATCTTTTTGAAAGTTTAACATAGAAGTTTGTGGCTGTAAGGCTCAATCCAAAACCTTGATTCATCAATTGAATTGATAGGATTATCCAGTTTTTTTTAACTTAGAAACATGGAAACTTATGCTACCGCTTTATTATACGCCATACCCTTTTTTGTAGCATTGGTATTGTTTGAAGTGCTTTATGGGCACTTTGTGAAGAACCAAAAGCACAATGTTATGGATACTGTGAGCAGTTTAAGCTCTGGACTTACCAATATTGTGAAGGATTCATTGGGGTTGGCTTTGGTTTTGGTCACGTATCCCTATTTGGTTGAACACTTGGCAATTATTCAGATAGAGGCCAACTGGGCTGTTTGGTTAATAGCCTTCATCACAATTGATTTTGCCGGATATTGGAATCATAGATTGAGCCACCACATCAATATTTTTTGGAATCAACACGTAATACATCATAGCAGTGAGGAATTTAATTTGGCTTGTGCTTTGCGACAGTCCATTTCGAATGTAATCGGCTATTTTCCAATATTGCTGCTTCCTGCCGCTTTTCTCGGAATTCCCAATGAAGTTATTGCCATATTGGCCCCAATCCATCTTTTTGCCCAATTTTGGTACCATACACAGCATATTGGCAAAATGGGATGGCTGGAATACATTATAGTCACCCCGTCCCAACATAGAGTGCATCATGCCATTAACCCAGTGTACATTGACAAAAATTTGGGGCAAATACTTTGTATTTGGGATCGTTGGTTTGGAACCTTTCAAGAAGAACTGGATGAGGTTCCGCCCCAATATGGGGTTTTGAAGCCTGCGGCAACATGGAACCCTATTCTTATCAATTTTCAACATTTTTGGAGGTTGTGTGTTGATGCCTGGCGGACAAGGAATTTGTGGGACAAGTTTCGTATTTGGTTTATGCCCACAGGCTGGCGCCCCTCAGATGTAACGGTAAAATACCCTATTTCCAAAATTGAGGACGTCTACAATTTTTCCAAGTACAAACCCGATGCCTCCTTGGGTCTGAAGGGCTATGCTATTTTTCAACTGCTGTGCAATACCGGGTTGTTACTTTTCATGTTCTTCAACTATGCCGAAATAGGGTTCAATAACCTCCTGTTCTTTGGTGGGTTTGTTTTTTTAGGGATTTATGGTTATACCAGTTTGATGGATAGAAAACAACATGCGGTTTGGATAGAGGTATTCCGTGGAATCGCAGGATTGGTATTGATTTTTTTGACCGGTGATTGGTTCGGTATCAACACTTATTTGGCTTTGGGCAGTTATCTGGTGGCGATATACTTCCTTATCACTATTTTTGGCGGCATCTACTTCACCTATTTTGAAAAAAACTACGTGGCTCCGAATTTGGCTTCCTAAAGCTTCTTTACTTCATTGTTGACCAATTCCACATAGCTCCTCATCGCATCTTCCTTGTTGATGTTTTGTGCTTGAATAAGTGCATTGGCCTTAAAGGCATTGATCAAAGGTGTTTTACTTCCTGGGTTGTTGTAATTCTGATTGGCAATCTTGTAGTAGGCATATAATTTCAATAAAAGGTCTGCAGGCAGGGGTTCGGTGTAAGAACTTACAAAGTCCACCGCTTCCCTGAATTTTTTATGTAACTCCTCATCAATCATCCTTTTTCCGAATTGAGGCTATGCAAGTTCTCGCTCCCACCACTTTTTGATTCAATTTTACGGTGATATTACAATCTAAAGGTAAAAGCAGGTCCACTCTAGAGCCAAATTTAATAAAGCCAGCATCCTGTCCTTGGGTTACTTGTTCCCCTTCTTCAGCATAGTTCACGATTCGCCTTGCCATTGCACCTGCAATTTGCCGATATCCAATTTCCCCAAATTTTGGAGTATGGATCACAACAGTGGTCCGCTCATTTTCTATGCTCGATTTGGGATGCCATGCCACCAAATATTTGCCCGGATGGTACTTGGAATAGGTCACGGTACCGCTGGCCGCGTATCGGGTAACATGTACGTTTATAGGCGACATGAAGATGGACACTTGTCTACGACGGTCCTTGAAATATTCTGGTTCATCAACCTCTTCTATGGCCACGACCTTGCCATCCACGGGGGCCAGTATCTCATCGAAATTTGGGGTTACCAATCTTCTTGGATTCCTGAAGAACTGAAGAATCAGTATCAACAAAACCAAGGCAAACACCTGTGTGCCTATGCGAATCCATTCCACCCCAATGTAAAATTGGGTGACGATTATCGCTGCAACTACAATGAAAAAAGTAGTAATGATTATTTTTTGCCCCTCTCTATGAAACATAGGAAAATATATTTAACACCAAATACGCAAAGGGTGCTGCGAACACCAAACTATCCAAACGGTCCCAGATCCCTCCATGGCCCGGTAAAATGGCACCACTGTCCTTAACACCGGCCAAACGCTTGAATTTTGACTCTAACAAATCTCCCAAACCACCTGCAATTACAATAACTACAGCGAGTATCATCCATTGAAATAGGGTTAATATGGGTTCGTAGCCTGCCAAAAAGTAAGCCGTCAGCAATGCAAAAATAAGACCTCCCAGAGAACCTTCAATGGTTTTTTTTGGGGAAACTGCAGGATATAGTTTAGTTCGGCCCAAGGTTCTTCCGACCAAATAGGCAAAAGTGTCGTTCACCCATATCAAAATAAAAATTCCCATAATCAGGATTTTTGCGAAACTATCCTGCTCGTAAGGAATCATAGTAAGGAAAATACAGCCACCACCAATGTAGAGTAGGCCAATGACGAATTTTTGAACATCACTGAATTTTCTTGGCTTTTTTGAAAATAAAAATGTGATCAGGGACATATTGACACCTAGGGTCAGTAGCATCAAAAGGGTGATGGGCAACTCATCCTCCACTAGATAAATATAGGCCCACCAAAGCATCAAATAGGCTAAAAAAATATAATAGCCCTTCAACCGAACTATTCTTTTGAATTCATATAGACAGGCCAGGCCAAAGGCCATAAAAAGAAAATCGAATGCATCTGAACTTAAAAAAACAGACCCCAAAAGGAGTACCACATAAATGACGCCTGTTAACGAGCGCCTGAGAATTTCTTTCATGGGGTTAGTAATCTTCTAGGAGCAAAAGATATACATTTTTTGAGGCACTTCCATAGGAAAGGAAATCATTTTTGTTTTCGGGGCTGGGCTGAAAGTGCTTCAATGTGGTAATGTTGTTCGGGATGTTCTTCTGGTACTTTTCTTTTATCACTTTCAATGCTTCACTGATGGAATCGACCAGTTGGCTCGTAGTGGCAAATACAATAAGATTGGAGGGCAGCTCGTCCAATTTCTTTTCTTTTATTTGGTTGGAGCAGACCAGAATGGAGCCGTTATGTGCTATAAGATGTTCGCAGGTTGTGAAAAAGATATCACTGTCCTGCCTATTTTGGGTAAAGGAAATGTTTTCTGATGCAAATCTACTTTCCAATCTGAAATCCAACGAATAGAAAACCTGGTTTTGCCAATTGTTCTCGGAAATGATATTCTGTAGGGCCTCGGAAACTTCGGAGAAATCTTCACAGTATATAAACTTGCCGCCATTTTTTTTGAAGTAAATGGTAAACTTCTCATCCACTGGAATTTTTAGGTCAGGCATGTGCTCTCCACGAGTCTCCACAGTTTCCTTAGAAACCCTTTTACCACCACCGAAAAGCTTACCAAAAATTCCCATTGATGTTTTTAAGAACTTTTATTCATTAAATGCGACTTATTTGAAGTGAATTATTCCGCAGTTTCCAACTCTTCTTTTTCAAAAGGTCTTTTGCCAAAGATTTTTTCTAAATCATCTTTAAATATAACCTCTTTTTCCAATAACCTTTCTGCCAGTTCAGTAAGCTTATCTTTATTTGCTTCCAATAATTTAATGGCCCGATGGTATTCTTTTTCAATCATTTTTGATATTTCCATATCAATTGTTTGGGCCGTTTCTTCGCTGTAAGGTTTGGTGAACCCGTACTCGTTCTGTCCCGAGGAATCATAATACGTGATATTGCCCAATTTATCATTCAGCCCATAAATGGTGACCATGGCCCTTGCTTGTTTGGTCACTTTTTCCAAATCGCTCAGCGCACCCGTCGAAATTTTATTGAAAATGACCTTTTCGGCGGCCCTTCCCCCCATAGTGGCGCACATTTCGTCCAACATTTGCTCTGGGCGTACAATAAGTCGCTCTTCTGGTAAATACCATGCAGCCCCCAGAGATTGTCCACGGGGTACTATGGTAACTTTTACCAAAGGTGCTGCATGCTCCAGCATCCAGCTTACCGTGGCGTGTCCCGCTTCATGAAAGGCAATGGTTTTCTTCTCTTCGGGAGTAATGATTTTATTTTTCTTTTCGAGTCCACCGACAATCCTATCGACGGCATCCAAAAAATCCTGTTTGCCCACCGCCTTTTTCTCTTTTCTGGCTGCAATCAGGGCTGCTTCGTTACATACATTCGCAATGTCGGCACCGGAGAAACCGGGTGTTTGCTTTGCAAGAAAATCCAAATCTAGCGTTTCTGCAGTTTTTATTGGGCGTAAATGCACCTCAAAGATTTCTTTTCGCTCTCTAAGGTCTGGAAGATCCACATAGATTTGACGGTCAAATCGACCGGCACGCATCAATGCTTTGTCCAACACATCGGCCCTGTTGGTCGCCGCCAACACAATTACGTTGGTATTGGTGCCAAAACCGTCCATTTCGGTCAACAGTTGATTGAGGGTGTTTTCACGTTCATCATTGGAGCCTGTAAAGTTGTTTTTTCCCCGAGCTCGTCCAATGGCGTCAATCTCATCAATAAATATGATGGCAGGGGATTTGTCCTTGGCCTGTTTGAACAGGTCACGTACCCTAGAAGCACCCACACCTACGAACATTTCCACAAAATCAGAACCTGAAAGCGAAAAGAAGGGAACTTTGGCTTCGCCGGCAACGGCCTTTGCCAATAGTGTTTTACCAGTTCCCGGAGGCCCTACCAACAAGGCGCCTTTAGGAATTTTGCCCCCGAGTGAGGTGTATTTATCCGGATTTTTGAGGAATTCCACAATTTCTTGTACTTCCTCTTTGGCTCCTTCCAGTCCTGCAACATCTTTAAAAGAGGTGCGAGTATCTGTTTTTTCGTCAAACAGCTTGGCCTTGGATTTTCCAATGTTAAAAATTTGACCACCAGCGCCTCCTCCGGCCCCACCAGACATCCGTCTCATGAGATAAATCCAAATGCCTATGATCAGTGCAAAAGGGAGCAAGGAAAGCAGGAGTTCACCGAGTACGTTTGATTCTGTGTCGAAATCAACGATGGTATCTAGGTTGTTCTCCTTTTTTATGGTATTGATTTCGTCCTCAAAGTTTTGAAGGTCACCATAATCCAAGATATATTGGGGGATTTTCCCTGCTGAGAAATTAAAAGGTTTCTCTGCAACATCCTTATGAACATCTTTCTGTAAAGCTTCTTCCGTTAAGAAGACCTTTGCCTGTCTGGTATTGGTGATAATGAGTATTTCAGCAATATCCCCGTTTCTCAGAAACTCTTGCAGTTCTGAGGTGGTAGTTTTTTCAGTGCTTGACAAACTACTTCCACCAAAGAATTGGAAGCCAATAATCAAGGCAATGACCACACCATAGACCCACCAGGAGCTAAAACGAGGTTTTTTCGGAGTATTCGAATTGTTTTCTTTTGCCATTTTTTTTAAGAATTGTAGCTGCTCTCCACCATGGTGACCTTGGCATCTCCCCAAAGTCCTTCAATGTCGTAGAATTCCCTAATATGTTTTTGAAATACATGTACCACGACATTTACATAATCCATCAGTACCCATTCCGCATTTTCGGAACCTTCTATGTGCCAAGGTTTGTCGTGGATGGCCTTACTGACCGTTTTTTGGATGGATGATATGATAGCGTTTACATGCGTATTGGAAGTACCATTGCAGATAATGAAGTAATCACAGACCGTATTTTCAATTTCCCTAAGATCAAGTAGATTGACATCTACCCCTTTAACTTCCTCTATCCCGTCTAAAATTAAGGCAATTAGCTCATCTGCACTAGCTTTCGTTTTCTGCATTCAAAAATTTTAGTTTTTACAAAGTTATATTTTTTTTGTTTTCTTAGCCCCAGATTTTAACATATCAATAAAGCCTACCACATTGGGAGAACACTTTCAAATAATCAAACTTGATGCCACGGACTCCACGAACCAGTATTTAAAGAATTTGGTTGTGACGAAACCCCTTGAAGATTATACTGTGGTCATAACGCCCAATCAGCTTAAAGGTAGAGGTCAGATGGGTTCGCAATGGCAATCTGAGGCTGGTAAAAACCTAACATTCAGTTTTTTAAAAAAATTTGATGCGCTAAGGGTAGAACACCAGTTTAATTTGAACATCTGTGCTTCGTTAACAATCTGCGAGGTTCTTGGGCTACACGGAGTTCCTAATTTAAAAGTGAAATGGCCAAACGACATTATGTCAGGTTCCTCTAAGATATGTGGTATATTGATAGAAAACATGCTCAGGGGTCGTTATGTGAGCTATTCGATAATTGGTATTGGGTTAAATGTGAACCAGACTTCGTTCCAAAATTTGGAAAAGGCATCTTCCTTGAAATCATTGGTGGGCAAATCTTTTGATTTGGATGATCTATTGCATGATGTCATGAGGCAACTGAAACACCATTTTAGCGAAATTGAAACAAAAACGGTGACCCAAATGTTGCCGGCTTATGAACGTTTGCTTTTCCGAAAGGACAAACCCTCCACATTCAAGGACAATGAGGGTGCAGTTTTTATGGGTTTTATAAGAAGAATTGCACCTAATGGCAAACTAGTAGTGGAATTGGAGGATTCCAAAATTAGAGAATTTGACCTGAAACAAGTTACACTATTGTACTAAGCTAGATTTTATCCATATTGGACGATAGAGTCTCCATGAAGTTGGTTATGGGCGATTTTATCATCATGGCCATCATGGCATTGAACTGCCCCTCGAAACTAAGGGCCACTTCGCTCTCATTTTCACTAAGGGCCGTAATATCACCAGTTAAGGTAAATGGCAATTTATCACTGGCCGCGCCCAGAACCACTTTCTCGTTGGGGTACTGTTCTTTTAGCTGCAAAACGATTTCCGGCATCCCTTTGAGCGCAAATTTGAACGTTTTTTCATCCAATACTTCAAATTTGTCAATATTGTCGGGCATTAGGGTTTCAAAGTTTTTGATTTCAGTTAAAAATTCAAATACTTCTTTGTCGCTTTTGGCTACTTTCTTTTTAGAGGCTTCGATGTGCATTATGTTATATTATTTCCACTCTTGCGGATTCGACTTCCATTGCAAAAGGGTTTGTAATTGTGATTCTTTGATATAATGAGTTTCAGAGGCTTGCTCGATTAAATGTTCATAATCGGATAGTGTGTGGAGTTCCACTCCTTCTTCTTCAAAATTGGAAGTGGCAATCGGAAATCCGTACGTGAAAATGGCAATCATACCTTTTACGTTGGCATTTTGTGCCCTTAGTGCCCTTACTGCATTTAAGCTACTTTTCCCGGTGCTGATGAGATCTTCAATAACCACTACGTTCTGACCAGCTTGAAGATATCCTTCAATTTGGTTCTGTCTTCCATGGGACTTTGCCTCAGGCCGCACATATATGAAGGGTAATCCAAGAGCTTCTGCCACCAAAATTCCAATGCCAATGGCACCAGTGGCGACCCCAGCGATTACATCGGGTTTTCCGTATAGCGTTTCCACTTGTTTGGCCATTTCCTCCCGAACAAAATTCCTTATCTCTGGATAAGAGAGCATAATTCTGTTATCGCAATAAATTGGCGATTTCCAGCCAGAAGCCCACGTAAATGGATTTTCGGGTTCCAACTTAATTGCATTAATTTGCAGCAGTAGTTCGGCAGTTTTTTTTGCTGTTCCCTTCTCTAAAACCATTGCGCAAATGTATGAAGTTTTTGTTAATGAATCTCAACTGATCTTAACGAACAAACGACCTAAAAAATCCAATGGACATCTTTTTTCCATGGATGGTGATTCCATTTTGAAGGCCATAGATTCTTTGGCCAAGGGAAAGCTTGAAAAGGCATACTTGTATCATCCCGATGAAGACAAAATATTGGATATTTTCATGCACAAGATTCCGGTTGCGGTTGCCGGGGGAGGTTTTGTAACCAATAAAAAGGGAAAGATACTTTTTATTTTTAGGAATGGCAGATGGGACTTGCCCAAAGGGAAAGTTGATAAAGGGGAATCCATTGAAGATGCCGCTATAAGGGAGGTTGAGGAGGAAACCGGGGTGAAGGGACTTAAAATTGAAAAATTTTTAAGAACCACTTATCACATTTTTAGAAGAAATGGGGAATATAGACTGAAGCAGACACATTGGTTCGCAATGTCCACTAAGTTTAAGGGAAAATTAGTGGCAGAAAAGTCTGAGGGTATCAAGAAGGTGAAGTGGAAAGGTCCAAAAAAAACCAAAAAGGCGTTGAAGAAATCATACCACAACATTAAAATATTGTTTGATGATCGGCCTAGCTCTTGACCAAAATTCCTGCCGCTTCGCTTCCCTTGCCAATACGATAAACGGGATAATTACGGTAGGCGCTTTCCAAATATTTGGAATGTTGGTAAATCCAATCCAATTGCGCATACCAATTTTGTGCGAACTCAAAATCGGATTCTTTCTTATTCAAAAACGATTGTAGCAATACCGAATCTTTTTGAAGCATTTTCAATGCCAAATCTTCAAAAACATAGGGTGAAAATCCTTCTTTCCGCTGCAGAACGGTATCAAAAAAGTTCCAGTTAAAAAAAGAATCCACACCTTGGGGCTCCAATGTTTCCAATAAATACCTAATGCCGGGTTGATTGGTTGGGATGACAAGGTCACCGACCCTGAATTTGATATCTCGGATATGTTTTTCAACCGTAGTGTTGTAATGCAGGTAATGGCCTTCATAGGGCATTTTTCGAGTTTCGAAATCGGCTATCCTGTAAGATTCCACGGTAAGCACCGTATCCTGTTGCAATGCTGTGTATTCAATCTGATTGGCATCCAACCGTTCCACAATTTTGTGCCATCCTTGTTTGAGGATATATGCTTCGGGAATCTGAACGGTATCAACAGGCACAAAATAGTTGTAATAGGTCGTTTCCTTGGTAAAAGGTTTGGAACGATCATATTTCAGTCTTGGCCATCCAGTGACATCACTCTCTAGTTGCTCTGCTTCATAACCTTTAAAGTTGAGTGTGGATGTTTTTGTACTGTCCACTTTCCAGTTGAAATAATATTCGGAAAGGGCAAGATTATCATTCAAAGTCTCCTCGCGCAAGGATTTAATTGTTTTATAGTCTTCTTCCACAACTTCCATTAGGCTATGCATTAATTGATAGGTGCCCTCCACGCGTTGCTTGTATGGTTTGAGCATATGTGTTTCCACCATAAGGCCCAGGGTGTTCCAAAGTGTGGCATATCCTGTGGAATATCGGGGATGGTCCAAAAACTGACTGAAACCATACTCAGGAGGTCTATTGAAGACATTTACATATGGGGTGATGTCCCACCCGTTATCCATAAGGGACGACTCAAGGTTGGGTCTAAATTCTTGGTTCAGATATTTGCCAAGCTCGCCACCCATTTTGTTGTGCTGTGTGAACAAGTGTGTCAGGGAATACTGATAATCAGCACCATTGCTCACGTGGTTTTCCACAAAAACATCGGGTTTGACTGTATGGAAAATTTGGGTGAAGGTTTTGGCATTTTTGGAATCGAGTTTAACAAAATCCCGATTTAAGTCATAATTCTGTGCATTTCCCCGAAAACCATATTCCGAAGGTCCATTTTGGTTTACCCGAGTAGTGGAATTTCTGTTGAGAGCCCCTCCCACATTGTAAATGGGTATGGTTACCAAAATGGTGTTTTTTGGACGCTCCAAAATTTTTGTGGCCAAATCACGGTAGAGTAGCATAGTGGCATCAATACCGTCACTTTCACCAGGGTGGATTCCATTGTTGATCAGTATTATAGCCTTTTCTTGGCGGACATGATCAAGGTTAAAATCACCATCTGGATTAAAGGTGACCATATGCAAGGGATACCCACTATCCGTTTCTCCAATAGTCTGAATATTTATTTCTGGAAAGTCTTGAGCCAGTTTTTTGTAATAGGTTATGGCATCTTCATAGGTTGCCGTTTCTTTTTTGTTCGAAACTTCATAAAATGTTTGGTAAGACGAAGTGGCATCTTGAGTTGTTGTTTCGCAGGATATTAACAGGGGCAACAACAAAAGGGGGATAATATATTTCAAGATAGTAGGTTGATAAATGGGGGAATACATCAAAATAAATGTTCTTTCTTGAAGTAAAAATAGGGAATATTGCGGTTATGAGGCCATGTCTATCATTTCAAGGTCTGAATCGTCTATTTTGCAAATGGGTTTGTTCTTGAAGTTGATATGGTGTGGAAAGTTTGGTTTTAGTTCTACCCACCGTTGATAATCCGAAGGATCTATGGACGATGTGATGATGTTTATGATTATTTTTTCTGAAAAATCAAGAGTTGCAAATTCTTTTAAAAAGTCCCATCCGTCCATTATGGGCATATTGATGTCCAAAAAAATAATATCTGGAATGGACTGACCGAACTCTTTTCTTTTTTTGATGTTTTCCAAAGCGGTCTGTCCGTTTTCAAAAACTTGAATGTCTTCACAAGCAACAACCAACTTCAACATTTTTTTAATGCCAAAAACAGTTATAGGGTCATCATCGACGATAAACAGGCTGTTAATCTTCTTCATTGAAATATACGTTGAATGTGGTCCCAAAACCTTCTTTGCTCTCAATGCTTATGGTTCCGCCCATGGCCTCCATTTGGTTCTTTACGATATATAGCCCGAGACCTCTTGAGTCTTTACGGTTATGAAAGGTTTTGTACATGCCAAAAATTTTGTCGCCATGTTTGTTCAAATCCAATCCTAGGCCATTATCAGATATGGTTAAAAGCGTTTTGTTTTTCAATCTGGCTGCATGGAATTTTATTATGGGCTTCCTTTCTTGGCTTTTATATTTTACCGCGTTGGTGACCAGATTTAGAAGAATGCTCTCCAGATAAGAGGGCACACAGAATACAGTTGAATCTTTCGGAATGTTGTTGATAATTTTTACATTGTTCTGCCGTAATAAAACAGTTAGGTTTTGAAGTACCTTATCCAACACACCATTAAGGTTCAAGTGGCTTTTCTCCAGATTTATGTTGGTATTAATGGCGACCACTTCATTGAGGTCTTCCAGGGTCAACATCAAATTATCTGAGGCCTGCGTCAACATTTTCAATATTTGCCGCTTTTCTGATTCGTTGTCTTCCTTTTTGAGAAATTGCAACAACATGGAAAAGTTGGCGGAATGGGAGCGCAGGTTGTGCGAAACAATATGGGCGAAATTTATCAACTTCTTGTTCTGTATTGAGGTCACGTTGATCAAGTTCCGTAGCTGATCCTCTTTTTTCTTCAGATGGGTAATATCCATACTGATTCCAATAAGCCCATTAACATTGCCTTCCAAGTCCAGCAGAGGAATTTTTGATGTTAAAAAATTAGTGGCTGTGCCATCTTTTTTGGTCCCAATGGTTTCTTTTCCGATTAATGGCTTCATGGTGCGCATCACTTCCAGGTCTTCATCTCTGGACATTTGGGCCGCTTTTGTGTCATAAAGGTCAAAGTCGTTTTTACCGATAAGCTCTTCTTTTGTTTTTCCCACATAATCACACTCTGCTTTATTGACCAATACTTTCTTTGAATCTTTGTCCTTGACAAAAACATTAAGGGGTAAGTGGTTGATCAAGGTTGTCATCAAACGCTCATTTTCCTCGCGTTGAATTTCTGTCATGACCTGTTCGTGAATGTCCTGAAAAGTTCCAAACAGCTTTATCACAGCACCATTCTCGGTTATCGGTTTACCAGAGGCTTTCACCCACTTTTCATTTCCTTTGTTAGTTACTATAACCAATCTTTCACTGAATGGGGTCCCTTCTTCAAGGGCTTTGTGAAACAGCATGGAAATCTTATTCCTGCTAAATCCTTTCTTATAGTACTCGATACCTTCGTTTACTCTCGGAAGATAAGAGGAGGGAACTTCGTGAATTTTTTTGGTTTCTTCGCACCAAAAAAGCTGTTCAGTGGCAATATCATATTCCCAACAACCCACCTTGGCCACTTCCGATTTTTCCTTGAATAGCGTTTTGATCCGATCAAGCTCGAGTTCATTTTCCACAATTTTGGTGATATCATCGGTTTGGATGATGGTTCCGAGCACATTCTCCTTATCATCGAACCAAGGAGAAAATGTGCTCTCGAACCAACAGGTTGTACCGTCCAAAGTTGTTTTATGCCTCAAAGAGCCTGATTCAAAATTTGACAAAAGGTTATCCAAGGCACGCTCGGATATGTCCTCATGCAAGGCAAATAACATATGGATATGTTTGCCAATTAGCTTCTTTTGGTCTTCACTAAAAAGATTTAACCAAGAGTCTGAAGCTCCAACCAATATTTGTTTTCTATTGACCAATGCTGTTGCTTTGGGCAGTTGCTTAAGCAAATAATCTGTGGTTATGGTTTTGGCGGCTTTCAATACAGGGGGATAACTTTTTATTTTGATTCTATAAGAATTTTCATACCAAAATAGAAGTATTGGCCTTTCGTCCTTATTTAATGTTGTGAATGGGTGGAAATATGTTGTTTTTATCCCTTTTGACAAGGTTTGCCAAATGGATAAATAGGATTTTGCCAAGAATCACTTTTTTATCACCACGGTATCGGGCACCAATACTGTATAATCGCCGCCGTTCCGGATAACATCTCTAACAATGGAAGAACTGATGTATGATTTTCCAGATGAGGTCAACAGAAATACAGTCTCAATTTCAGAAAGTTTTCTGTTAGTGTGCGCAATGGCCTTTTCAAACTCAAAATCTGCAGGATTTCGCAATCCCCTGAGGATAAAATTGGCATCCACCTTTTTGCAAAAATCCACAGTGAGACCCTCGTAGGTCACTACTTTTATTTTAGGTTCATCTTTAAACGCATCTTCAATGAATTTTTTACGCTCTTCAAGACTGAACATGTATTTTTTGTCGGCATTTAACCCTATAGCAATAAGGAGCTCATCAAAAAGCGTTATCCCTCTGGTGATAATGTCATAATGCCCCAAGGTCAGTGGGTCAAAAGATCCGGGAAAAATGGCGCGTCTCATGGTTTGGCAGTTTATCCAAAAATACAGATTTTCTACGGCAATGCTTCCTCAATGGCGCTTGAAAACAATTCCTTTAAAGAGATTCCTGCTGCCTTGGCCTGTTTGGGCAATATGCTTTCTTCGGTAAGACCGGGTATAGTATTTACTTCCAAAAGATAGGGCTCGTCTCCGATAAAGATAAATTCACTTCGGGTGTACCCCTTAAACCCAAGAACTTTATAAATAAATGCTGCCAGCTTACGCACATTGGCTTCTTTTATTGAGGATATTCTGGCCGGGGTAATTTCCTGTGATTTTCCAAGATATTTGGCCTCAAAATCAAAAAAATCGTTTTCTGAAACAATTTCGGTGATGGGAAGCACCTTTACCTGCCCTTGATACGTAATGACCCCTACGGAAACCTCAACACCATCTAAGAAAGATTCTATCAAAACCTGATCGTCCTCGGTTAACGCCTTTTCAATGGCCCCTTTTAATTCCTTTTTTTTGTACACCTTGGATATCCCATAGCTGCTGCCCGCTCGGTTGGCCTTGACAAAACAGGGCAACCCTACTTTGTCCACGATACCATCTTCGTCAATGGTTTGTCCTTTATCCAAAAAATATGAAGTGGCACAGGGAATGCCATGGGGTTTTAGCACACTCAATAAATCCCTTTTATTAAAAGAAAGAGCAGCTTGGTAGTGATTACACGAGGTTTGCGGAACACCCACGAGCTCAAAATAGGCCTGAAGCAATCCATCTTCCCCAGGAGTTCCATGGATGGCATTGAACACACAGTCAAATTGGATTTTCTCTGTCGCTTGTATGCTAAAATCCGAGCGATCCACGGGAAATTCCTTGCCATTTTCATCCAAAAAAAACCATTTCTCTTTTGATATGATAATACGGTATGGATGGTAAACTTCTCGGTCCAAATGCTGGTAGACCACATTTCCGCTTTTAATGGAAATATCATACTCACTCGAATAACCGCCCATAACAATGGCAATGTTCTTTTTCATCCGCCTGTCGAATATCACTTTGTCAAAGTAAAGAAAAAAGGACTGGCTTTCCTATATTTGTTCCCATAAGGCTTCGTGCATGAAACATTTTTTAGGTTTTTTGAAAAGCAAGACTTTCTTGATTCAATTGGGGCTGGCCCTTTTGGCATTGGTACTGTTGTCGTTTTTGGCTTTGAAATGGCTTAAGAGTTCCACCAACCATGGAGAATTTGTGGAAGTACCCGATTTTTCCAAAATGTCCGTCATGGAAATGCGTAATGCCGTTGAAGATGCTGGTTTGCGATACCAAATATTAGACTCTTCGAACTACAATCCAGAGTATCCACGATTTTCCATTTTGGAACAGGACCCCCCTGCAGGTAACAAAGTTAAATCCAATCGAAAAATTTATTTCACGGTAAACCCATCTGGGTATAAGAAAGTGACTGTTCCAGATATCATTCAGGTTACCCAGCGCAATGCCACCTCCATGTTAAGGGCGGTTGGTCTTGATGTACAACGGGTCACCTATATTGATGAGTTGGGAAAGGACATGGTATACAACATGAAACATAAGGGCAAGTACATAAAGCCTGGTGATAAATTGCCGAAAACGTCCAAAATTGAGCTCATTTGTGGCAACGGAACCATCCCAGGAAGTGCACGGGTACAGGCTGATTCCCAGTAATCATGGATATCTTTCAAAACCAAGAGCCAGAACAGGATGAACTGTTCGAGCATTACCGTTTCTTGGCCTCCAAGGGACAAGAACCACTGCGTGTGGATAAATTTTTGATGAACTTCATTGAAAATGCCACGCGAAATAAAATACAACAGGCTGCCAAGCAAGGTCATATTTGGGTGAATGGATCTAGAGTAAAACAAAATTACAAAGTAAAGGCAGGTGATGAGGTAAAGGTTATGTTTGAACATCCCCCCTATGAATTTCTTTTGACCCCTGAGAATATTCCCTTGGATATTGTTTATGAGGATGAAACATTGTTGGTGGTGAACAAACCGGCCGGAATGGTAGTGCATCCCGGACATGGAAACTATTCGGGCACATTGATTAATGCCTTGGTGTATCATTTTGAAAATCTGCCCAGGAACAGTTCAGAGCGTCCAGGATTGGTGCATCGAATTGATAAAGACACATCTGGCTTGTTGGTGGTAGCCAAAACCGAGGCTACAATGAGCCATTTGGCCCAGCAGTTTTTTGAAAAAAGCAGTGAAAGGGAATACGTGGCCCTGGTTTGGGGCAATGTAGAGGATGATGAGGGAACAGTAACAGGCCATGTTGGCAGAAATCCAAAGAATCGTCTTCAAATGATGGTCTTCCCAGAGGGCGAACAGGGAAAAGAGGCAGTGACTCACTATCAGGTGCTGGAACGGTTCGGGTATGTAACCTTGGTATCTTGTAAGCTGGAGACAGGCAGGACCCATCAGATTCGGGTGCATATGAAACATATTGGACACACGTTATTTAATGATGAGCGTTATGGGGGAGATAGGATTTTAAAGGGGACCACATTTACCAAATACAAGCAGTTTGTTGAAAATGCCTTTAAAATACTCCCAAGACAAGCATTACATGCCAAAACTTTGGGGTTTGAACATCCAGTAACGGGGAAATTCATGCGATTTGATTCTGATATTCCCCAAGATATGGCACAATGTATTGAAAAATGGAGGGGTTATGCCAAATATAGTTCGCAATAAGATAATTCAATCCCAAGATTGAAAACACCTTTTGCACTTCTTTCCTTAAGAATAAATTCCTCCTTATTTTTACTGGAAAACAGAACACATGAAAATCGTTATATCTCCGGCAAAGTCACTTGATTTTGAAACTGAGCTGCCCACATCCAAATATAGTCAGCCCGAATTTTTGGAACAGTCCAAAAAGCTGAACAGCATTTTGGCTAAAAAGAAACCAAAGGCATTGTCAAAACTCATGTCCATTTCAGATAATTTGGCTGAATTGAATTGGGATCGTAACCAAAAATTCTCAACCCCCTTCACTGCGGAGAATGCAAGACCGGCAATCTATGCCTTTAATGGAGATGTGTATCAGGGCTTGGATGCTTTTACCATTCCCGAGGAAAAATTGGATCGCCTTCAGGACACACTCCGAATTTTGTCAGGTCTTTACGGGGTTTTAAAACCTTTGGATTTAATCCAGCCCTATCGCTTGGAGATGGGCACACAATTAAAGGTAGGTCGCAAAAAAAATCTATATGAATTCTGGCAAAAACAGCTTACCGACCATTTGAACAAAGAACTGGAGAATGATGAACTTTTCATCAACTTGGCAAGCAATGAATATTTTAGTGCTTTGGATGAGAAAAAACTAAAAGTTCCGGTAATCACACCAATTTTTAAGGATTGGAAGAACGATAAGCTAAAGGTGATAAGTTTTTTTGCTAAAAAAGCCCGGGGTTCCATGGTGCGATATATTTTGGAGACTGATGCGAACACCCTTGACGATGTGAAGGGATTTTACTATGATGGGTACCTTTTCAGTAAGGAACATACGGTAAAGGAAAATCAACCTGTTTTTGTTCGATAAATCCTCGGGAAAACATAAAAATCCTTCCATTTTTCGAAAAAAGACGTTCCGTTGTTACGTTTATGCAACCCATCTCTTAAATTGTGATACACGTAAATTAAATCCCAAAGCTTCGCTTTTATAACGACCTTTGGTTGTTCAAAACAAAAATAAAATAGCGTACCATAGATGCAAGAGTCCAGACGTTTAGAAGAGTTCAAAAAATCGGTGACCAATAAGTTCAACATATACAATAGCCTATTTCTGAGCTTACCTTACCGGAATGTTGAAAATGTGGGAATGCTTGTTCCGTTATTGTTTCATCAATGTGAAACAGGATTGTCGGCAGGGAAAAATCCACAGGAGATTTTAGAGGCCTTTTTCACCAATATGGTTGAAATACAAGACGAACGTGAACGGTTGGATTTTATGTTCCGTTTTATCCAATATGTGGAACGCCAAGTGGTTCTTTATGATAGTGTGGAAGATGCCGCTTTTCCTAAATTGCAAAAATACACCAATTCACTGTCCATTAAAGACTATTTTGGCCTGGTTAACAGAACTAAAAACTGGGACAAGGTAACCAAGAAATTGTCCAGTTTTAGCGCACGCATCGTTTTAACGGCCCATCCAACACAGTTTTATACACCTGCCATTCTTGACATTATTTCAGAATTGCGAACACTCATTGATCAGGACCGCATCCATGATATTGACCTTACCCTGCAGCAATTGGGGCTAACCTCCCTGGTAAACTCAAAAAAGCCAACACCATTGGATGAGGCCAAGAACATCATTTATATTCTTCGAAATACTTACTACGATGCCGTTGGAGAACTCTTTCAATATGTAAAGAGAAATATACGCAACAAGGATTTCGATAATTATAGGTTGATTAAACTTGGGTTTTGGCCTGGTGGCGACCGAGATGGCAACCCTTACGTTACTGCCGATATTACCCAAAAAGTGGCTGAGGAACTTCGTCTTACCCTAATGAAGTGTTATTACAACGAGCTTAAAGAGTTGCGAAAAAAATTGACCTTCAAAGGGCTGCAAGAAGAACTACTGGCGTTGAGCACCAAACTTTATGTGGCGATGTTCGACCCCAACGCACCCATAAGCTATCAGGAAATGGTAGAAAGATTAGAGGCCATTCGAGAAAAACTTGAGGCCAATTATCACGAACTCTATTTGGACCGTTTAGATAATTTAATAGACAAAGTTCACATTTTCAAGACCCATTTTGCCACCTTGGATATCCGTCAAGACCATCGAAAGCACAAATTGGCCGTGGAGACCATATTAAAGCAAAAAGGCATAATCAAAGAATCCCTGGATGAGCTCAAAGAAAAGGAACTTCTCAAATGGTTGTTGAAAGAAAACGTACAATTGAATGCGACTGACTTTGATGAGGAGATTGTAAAGGACACGATTACCAACATCAAGCAGTTGAAGAAAATTCAAGATAGCAACGGCGAGGAAGGATGCAATAGGTACATCATAAGTAATTCCGAAGATATTCATTCCGTACTCTTTGTATTTGGACTTTTCCGCTGGTGTGGTTGGAATGAAGAAGAAATCACTTTCGACATCATCCCACTTTTCGAAACCATGAAGGGGATGGATGCTGCCGAGGAGGTAATGCAAACGTTGTTCGATACCCCATCTTATAGAAAACATTTGGAGCGTAGGGACGATACCCATACCATTATGCTGGGCTTCTCCGATGGAACCAAGGACGGAGGCTATCTAAAGGCCAATTGGTCAATCCTGAAGACTAAGGAGACCTTGAGCAAAGTGTGCAGAAAAAATGGGATTAAGGCCATTTTCTTTGATGGAAGGGGCGGACCACCGGCAAGGGGAGGAGGCAAAACGCACCGTTTCTATGCCGCCCAGACCAAAGATGTTGCCAACCATGAAATACAGCTTACCATTCAAGGGCAGACAATAACAAGCACTTATGGCACCAAGGAACAGTTTATGCACAATTCCGAACAGTTGCTCACGGCAGGTCTGAGTAATAACCTCTTTGGAAAAGAACATGTGATTTCCGTCTCACAGCGAAAACTTATTGAGGAACTTTCTGAGTTGAGTTTCGAAAAATATGACAGGCTGAAACAGCACAAAAAATTCATGCCCTATTTGGAGCACCGAAGCACCTTGAAGTATTATACCAGAGCCAACATTGGCAGTAGACCAGGAAAGAGGGGCAATAAAAGTCAATTGACACTTTCAGATTTGCGTGCTATTTCGTTTGTGGGATCATGGAGTCAGCTCAAGCAAAATGTGCCCGGCTATTTCGGACTGGGTACGGCCATTAATGAGTTAAAGGAACAAGGAAGACTTGCTGAAGTGAAAAAATTGTACCGCGAAGTACCTTTCTTCCGTGCGTTGATGCATAATAGTATGATGTCACTTGCAAAAACGAATTTTGATTTGACCAGCTACATGAAAAATGACCCCGAATTTGGGGATTTCTGGAACATTTTGCATGATGAATACCAACTGTCGAAGAAAATGCTCCTACAGATTTCAAGGCATAAAATATTGATGGAGGACGAAGAGGTTTCCAGGGAGTCCATTAACATTAGAGAAAAAATTGTACTGCCACTTTTGGTAATCCAACAGAACGCATTATACCATATTACGCAGAATTCTAAGTACAAAGATTTGTATGAAAAAATTGTGACCAGGTCGTTGTATGGAAACATCAATGCCAGCAGAAACTCAGCGTAGGAATGGAAAAATCCTATTTTTGAATTTCCAAAATATCGGTATTGCTTTCAAAACCATTTTTACATACGCACCCTTATGCTCCCTTTTTATTTCCAGAGGCCACAAAGGTGATTGTTGGCACATTGCCACCACCGAGGTTTACTACCGGAGACTTGAAAAAAGAAGATGTTGATTTTTGTTACGGCAGCTGCAATGGAATGCTTTGGCCCATACTGGATCACATTTTTGACCTTGGACTTAAATACGAAACAACAATTGAAGCTGCCGAACAGCGAAAAAGATTTCTATTAAGGCAGAAAATAGGAGTTTGTGACATTGTCCACAGTGCAGAACGACATAAAATCGATGCATCCGATTTGGGTATGCACAACGTGGTACTTCGGGATTTGATAGGCTACTTGAAGCAATATCCTAAAATCACAACCCTATTGTTCACAGGAGGAAACAGTAAGAACGGTCCAGAATATTTTTTTAGGAGACAGTTGAAAGAACATGGATTGCAACTACATGTGATATCCAATGTGGTGCCTAGAATCCATCAATTTGAATTACCCGCCACATCGAGCACATTTGAGAAACCCAGAAGGGTAAAAACCGTGTCTTTGACCGCCCCATCAGGAGCTGCCAATCGAGCCGTTGGAAGTCTGCAACTATACAAGGATCTTAAAAACAAAAACCCTGAATTCAACACATTTGATTTCAGGGTGATGCAGTATCGGGAGTTTTTTTAATCGGGTGAATTGGTCAAAATCCCATAAAAAGCTTGGATGCCATATGCCAATTGTCCAATCTTTAGATTTTCATTAGGGCTGTGCTGATTGTTATCCGCATTGACCATGGGAACAATAAAGGCTGGAATTTTCAACTCATTGATAAATGCTGCAATGGGCACCGTACCTCCCGTGGTCCTTATCTGAATGACCTCTTTTTCGAAAGTGCTCTTTAAGGTTTCCGTTAAGAATTTCCCGTAGGAATTGTTCAAATCAGTTCTAAAAGCATCGGTAACACTACCTTCGGTAACCGTCACTATTTTGCTGTGCGCCATACGTTCCTCTTTGGATGGAACATGATCCACAATATGGAATCCCTGTTTCTTGATATGGTCCTTAACCAATCGCTTTAAACGATTTCCGTCGCTCTCGACCACTAAACGGAGATCCAATTCGGCCGTTGCACTTTCAGGCACAATGGTTCTTGCCTTTTCACCAATCCATCCAGAACCCAAACCACGAATGTTCAATGAAGGATATTGCAATGCTTCTTGATAAGAACCGCCGACTTTTTCTGCTGTTTTGAATTGCAATTTTTCGGAAATAGCTTGGTGGCTATCAGGAACACTTGTTAATACTTCCAGAACAGAATCATCCAAAGTGATTCCATCATAGTAGCCCGGAATGGTTACCCTACCATTCGTATCTTTCATGCTGGCCAAAAGTTGCGCCAATTGAAAACCAGGATTTGGGGCATAGTTACCATAATGCCCACTGTGTTGCGGTTTAATGGGCCCATACGTTGTCAAGGTCAATGTAGTAATGCCTCGACACCCGTAAAGTATGGTCGGGTTTCCAGAAGGATGAACAGGCCCATCGGCAATGACCAAAAAATCAGCTTCCAACAATTCCCGATATTGTTTTACCGCTTTGGGCAAGGGTTTGCTACTTTTTTCTTCCTCTCCATCTAAAATCACTTTGATGTTAAACGGGATTTCCTTGCCTTCTTTTTTCAACAAATCTATGGTGTTCAACAACATAATGATAGGCGATTTATCATCCGAAGTGGAACGCCCGAATAGTCGCCAGTCATAGTTGATGTCAGTATCAAGCTCATCAAAAGAAATGGTCTTGAAACCATCTCCTTCCGGAGTTTTGAGCACTACATCGTACGGATTGGGCTGGTCCCACTTGGAAGGGTCCACGGACTGTCCATCAAAATGCATATAGATGAGCATCGTTGGTTTGCCATCCTCAATGGGAAGGGCCGCGAAAAAAAGTGGGAGATTTTCTGTCTCCAATTCGGCTGTGTTAAAACCCCGCTCCCCAAATTTCTTTTTGAGCCAAAAAATATTATCATCAATATCATCAGGATTCAGAGCATCGTTAGGTATGGCAATAAATTCCCTAAGCTCAGTAATGGCATGGGCCACTTGGGATTTAAGGACCATATCTTCTTGTGCCGAAATTCCAAGAGCAGATAGGATTGAAAAGAGAAGAATGATTTTTTTCATTGTATTAATTTGAGACTGAAAATTAACGAATTCCCTTTACAAACTGACCAATTTTCGAAACTCCTTTTTGAGATAAATGTTTAATAAAGGCTGATCCAATAATGGCGCCTTTTGTTTTCTGTGTTGCCTGTTGAAATGTGTCGGAGTTGCTGATACCAAAACCTACAATTTGTGGGTTTTTCAGTTTCATTTCTGTGATACGCTCAAAATAAGCCTTTTGTTCAGGGCCAAAACCCTCTTTAGCTCCTGTCGTACTTGCAGAGCTTACCATATAAATGAAACCTTCTGATGCGTCGTCAATGGCTTTAATGCGTGCTTCACTTGTTTGGGGCGTAATCAGAAAGACATTGATCAACCCATATTTTTCAAAGATGGATTTATACTCTTCTTGATAGACATCCAAGGGTAAATCTGGCAGGATAAGCCCATCAATCCCAATTTCCTGACATTTTTTGCAGAAGGCCTCTACGCCATATTGAAGTACTGGATTAAAATATCCCATAATAATCAAAGGGACGGAAACCGTTTTTCGAATGCCCTTTAGTTGTTGGAAGAGCAATTCCGTATGCATGCCATTTTTTAATGCTGCTGTAGAACTTTGTTGGATGGTCGGGCCATCCGCCAAAGGATCACTGAACGGCAATCCGATTTCGATGAGGTCCACCCCATTTTTTTCTAATTCCTCAATTATTGGCACGGTATCGTTCAATTTCGGATACCCGGCCGTAAAATAGATGGAAAGCATTTTTTTGTCTTCTTGCAGTTTTTTATTAATTCTGTTCATTAAAAACAATTTATAGTGTAAGGATGAGTACGGGTGTGGCATCCAACGTCTAGAGTCTGAAATAATCAATATAATTCCGTAAATCTTTATCTCCACGTCCAGAAAGGTTGACGACCACTACATCATCCTTTTCAAATTGCCGTTCCTCAAAAATGGCAAAAGCATGGGAGGTTTCAATGGCCGGTATGATGCCCTCCAATTGGCACAGCGCTAAACCTGCTGTCATGGCTTTGTCATCCGTAATGGAGATAAATTCTCCACGCCCCGATTTGAAAAGATGCGCGTGCATGGGTCCTACTCCTGGATAGTCCAACCCTGCTGAAATGGAATAAGGTTCAGTTATCTGACCATCATCTGTTTGCATGAGCAAGGTTTTGCTGCCATGGATGATGCCCACCTTGCCCAAAGCTGAAGTTGCGGCGCTTTCACCAGAGTTGATGCCCTTTCCGGCAGCCTCTACCGCAATGATTCCCACATCGGGAACATCCAAATAGTGATAATAGGCTCCCGCTGCATTGCTTCCTCCACCGACACAGGCTACTACATAATCAGGGTTTTCACGTCCTTCTTTTTCCTTTAGTTGCCATTTGATCTCTTCAGAAATCACGGATTGAAAACGAGCGACCATATCGGGATAAGGATGTGGTCCGACCACGGAACCAATGATATAATGCGTATCCACCGGATTGTTGATCCAATCCCGGATGGCCTCGTTCGTGGCATCTTTTAAGGTCCTGCTTCCGGATAGTGCAGGACGGACTTCCGTACCCAGCATTTTCATGCGAGCCACATTGGGAGCCTGTCTGGCAATGTCAATTTCGCCCATGTACACCACACATTCGATGCCCATAAGGGCACACACAGTGGCGGTGGCCACTCCGTGTTGACCTGCACCGGTCTCTGCAATGATTCGGTTTTTGCCCAATTTCTTGGCCATTAAAATCTGTCCGATGGTGTTGTTGACTTTATGCGCTCCTGTGTGGCAAAGGTCTTCACGCTTAAGGTAAATCTTGGTATTGTATTTTTCGGACAAACGTTTGGCAAAATAGAGTGGGGTAGGCCGACCCACATAGTCCTTCAACAGTTGGTGAAACTCTTTCTGAAAGGAAGGTTCTTCCATGATGCGGAGGTAGTTTTGCCTTAGTTCCTCGCAATTGGGATAGAGCATTTCAGGGATAAAAGCCCCACCAAATTCTCCATAGTAACCTCTTTCATCCGCGTGATATGTTTTCATGGTTTGTCAGTTTTTGGTTGATGTTTTTCAATGAGCAATTTTTTAAAAATCTTCAATTTTTCGATGTTTTTCAGACCGGGTTCAGTTTCAAAACGACTGTTGACATCGATGGCATAACAATATTTTGAAGCGGGACTCTCCAAAAAGGATTGTAGTTTTTCCGTTTCCTCCAGACCAATACCACCACTCAAGAAATAGGGCTTGTTGGAGGGATAGTTTTTTAAAATTTTCCAATCAAAAGTATACCCGTTTCCTCCCGGAAGTTTTCCTTTGGTGTCAAAAAGGAAATAGTTGCAGACTTCTTCGTAATCCTTCAAAATAGAAAAATCAAAATCATCCTTGATTGAGAATACTTTGATGATGTCCAAGTCTGACAGGTCGAGCGGAGTCGAGACCTTATTCCTATCGGACGCTTTCTTTTTTCTCAACTGCGCTCGAAATGACAGAAAGATGTCTTTAAGTTTGCCACAATATTCAGCACTTTCCTTTCCATGAAGTTGAACCGCATGCAATTGGTGTTCATTTACTTTCTTAATGACGTCTTCTGCGGATGCATCAACAAAAACCCCAACTTTTTTGATGGAACTTGACAGTTGGGGAATTTCTCCATCAAAATAGCGTGAGGAAGGCCCCCAAAAGATAAATCCCAAATAGTTTGGTTGTAGCTGGGCCACTTCCTTGGGATTGTATTTCATACCACAAACCTTGAGCTTCATGATTCCAGGGCTTTTATGAATTCGGCAGCATACTTTCCGGGATTTTCTGTCTTCATGAAGTTTTCTCCAATCAGGAATCCTTGGTAGCCGAATTGCCTTAGTTCTTTTATGGCATCCACATTGCTAATACCACTTTCCGACACTTTCACAAAATCATTGGGAATTTTAGCTGCTAATTCCTTACTGGTATCCAAACTGACCTCAAAAGTCTTCAGATTTCGGTTGTTCACCCCTAACATGTCCAAGCTGGGCATTATTGATTTTTGGAGCTCTTCTTCGTCATGCACTTCAAGCAATACATCCAATCCAAGACTTTTGGCAAATTCTGATAGTGTTTTTATTTCCTTCCCGGATAAAATGGCAGCAATCAACAAGATGACGTCAGCACCATAAGCTTTGGCCTCCAAGATTTGATATTCATCGATTACGAACTCTTTACGAAGCAGAGGAATGTTTGCCGATGCCCGTGCCAATATCAAATCATCCAAAGAGCCTCCGAAATACTTTCCATCGGTCAGCACGGACATACCGCAAGCCCCTGCAGTTTCATAGCCTTCGGCCACATCCTGAACATTTAAACTTTGATTGATGACCGATTTGGAAGGGGAGCGTCGTTTGTGTTCGGCAATTATTCCGGTAGTGCTATTTTGCAATGCATCGGCCAACGAAATGGGTGTTCGTTCCAATAACCCGGATTTCTCCAATTGGGAAACGGGAATAATCGATTTTTTCAAATCTACCTCTTTACATTTATCAGCTACTATTTTTTCTAGAATATTCATTTTTTTCATCAATGCATTAAGGTGTCATTGCTTTTGTTGGATTCCCGCGTTCACAGAAATGACAGCACTTTACACTTTAGTTTTTGCTCAATTCTTGCAATTTTTTTAGAGCTTCCAATCCTTTTCCACCCAGCAAGGATTCTTTGGCCTTTTCAAACCCAGCTTTTGGGGTGGTCCCCGCTACAGTGGCTATTGCTACACCTGCATTCGCACAGACCACATTGTTTTGGGCTTCTGTACCCTTACCTTGCAAAATGGACATAAATATTTGGGCGGATTCAGCCACATCGTCTCCTCCCAAAATCTGATTTTGGGAAATTTTATCAACGCCAAAATCATAAGGTGTCAATATGCCTTCTGATGTGTTGGAAATTGTTTTGGTATCTCCGGTCAATGAAATTTCATCATAACCATCCAACGCATGGAGCACCGTAAATTTCTTATCGGTATTCTGGTAGAGGTACCCGTACATCCGAGCTAATTCCAAATTAAACACCCCAACCATCTGATTCTTTGGAAAGGCGGGGTTCACCATCGGTCCCAGCATATTGAAAAAGGTTTTTACGGCCAGTTCCCTTCGAATGGGAGCCACATTTTTCATGGCAGGGTGGAACAGGGGGGCATGCAGCACACAGATTCCAGACTCTTCGATGGATTTTTTCAAAAAACCTGCTTCATTACTGAATTTAATACCTAAAAACTCCATTACATTGCTACTTCCGCATTTAGAGGATACTCCATAGTTTCCATGTTTTGTCACTTTTACACCAGCACCGGCAGTCACAAATGAGGCTAATGTGGAAATGTTAAAGGTATCCTTGCCATCGCCCCCGGTCCCACAGAGATCTATGGGGTCATAATCCGATAGGTCCACGGCCAAGCAAAGCTCCAATAAGGCATCTCGAAAACCTTCAAGCTCCTCAATGGTGATGCTCCGCATCATGTACACGGTAAGAAATGCGGCAATTTGGGAAGTATTGTATTCCCCTTTGGCAATGTTGACCAAAATTTGTTTTGCCTCTTCCTTTGGAAGTATTTCGTGATTTATGAGTTTATTCAGTGTCTCTTTCATCTCTTTTTGTTTGTCATTCCGCACTTGATGCGGAATCTATTTAAACAATAAATATGGATTCCTGCTTTTGCAGGAATGACAATTGATTTATTCATCCAGCCAATTTTTCAGCATTTTTTTTCCTTCGGGCGTCAACACAGATTCAGGATGAAACTGAACTGCGGTTACATCATAGGTCTTGTGTCGCAATGACATAATTTGCCCATTTTCATCCACCGAAGTGGCTTCCAAACTTTCAGGTAGCTCAGGGTGTACCACCCAAGAATGGTACCTTCCTACTTGAAGCTCTTTCGCTAAACCATTAAAAATTACATCTTCCACAATTACATTAATGTTGGTAGCTATACCGTGGTATACTTGGTCCAAATTCACCAGCCTTCCACCAAAAACCTCCCCGATGGCCTGTTGCCCCAAGCATACTCCAAAAATTCGTTTGGTCGGGGCATAAGTTTTGATGATTTCCTTAAGTAAGCCAGCTTCGTCGGGTATTCCAGGGCCTGGGGACAGGACTATCTCTTTGAAGGGTTCCACTTCATCCAATGTCAACTGATCATTTCGTTTTACGGCAACCTCGCAATCCAAATCTTCCAGATAGTGCACCAGATTATAGGTGAAACTATCATAATTATCTATCATTAAAATCTTTCTTCCCATGATTAAATGGTTTCAGCGATTTCTAGGGCCTTGGTAAGCGCGCCCAACTTATTGTAGGTCTCTTGGAGTTCAGCTTCCGGGTCAGATGCGGCTACCAAACCTGCACCAGCCTGATAGTGGAGTTCGTGGTTTTTGCTCAGGAATGTACGAATCATGATGGCATGATTAAAATTTCCCTTGAAATCCATAAACCCGATGGCACCTCCATAGTAAGCTCGACTGGTTTTTTCATATTTTTCTATCAATTGCATGGCCATGTGCTTGGGTGCTCCACTCAATGTTCCTGCCGGGAACGTATCCGCTACCACTTGCATGGTAGTACTTTCTTTCTTCTTAAGCCCTGTAACTTTGGACACCAAATGGATTACATGGGAAAAGTACTGTACTTCTCTATACGTTTCCACATTCACGGTATTCCCATTTCGGCTGAGGTCGTTTCGGGCCAGGTCCACCAACATTACATGTTCGCTGTTTTCCTTGTCATCCAGAGCTAATTTTTTGGCAAGCTCGGCATCTTTTTCATCATTTCCAGTCCGTTTATAGGTGCCAGCAATAGGATGAATCTCAGCTTTTCCATCTTTCACAATCAATTGTGCTTCCGGAGAGCTGCCAAAAATCTTGAAATCGCCATAATCGAAATAAAAGAGATAAGGTGATGGGTTTATGGAGCGCAAAGCCCTATAAACGTTAAATTCATCCCCTTTGAAGTTTTGTGAGAACCTTCGGGACAGTACCAACTGAAAAACATCGCCGCGTTGACAGTGTTTCTTGGCCAAAGCTACATGCTTCTTATAGTCTTCGTCCTCTAAATTGGATTTAGGTGCTCCTTCCTTGGTAAAATTATAGGAAGCAAAACTCCGCACGTTGAGTAGTTGTTCCAGTTCTTCCACATTGCTTTCCCTATCGTAACAATGCGCAAAGAGATAGGCTTCATTCTTAAAATGGTTTATCGCGATTATATTTTGGTATACTGCATAATAGATATCCGGTATGGTGATGGAATTTTCCTTGGGGCTTAAGTGCACATCTTCAAAATAGCGGACGGCATCGTAGGCCATATACCCGAAAAGTCCATTGTAAATAAACTTGAATCCATTTTGTGATACAGAGAACTTTTTGCTAAAGTTGTGTATGGCGGCTGCAACATCCATTCGAGGGGTGATGGGGGATACCTCTTTGATACCATTGGGAAATTTTTGTGTGATGGTTTCATTTTCAACCTTGATGTATGCAATCGGATTACAGCATATATATGAAAAGCTATTGTCGTTGGTGTGGTAGTCGCTACTCTCCAACAAGATGCTATTCGGAAATTTATCCCTAATTTTTAGGTAAACACTCACCGGGGTGATGGTATCTGCCAGTATTTTTTTGTAATGGGTTTTTAATTTATATTCCATTTTTGTTTCTATTTCCACAGAGGTGTAAAGCTATTTTCGGTCAATCAAAGAAATAGGTTAATCTTCCCAATTTGGATTAATATCATTTATTAGGTTGATTTTCCAACGCCTATTCCATTTTTTTAATTGTTTCTCTCTTTTTATAGCCGGCATAGGGAATTTGAACTTTTCATAGTAGACCAATATTTTCAAGGTTGTATCTACTTGCAAATTTGCTTCCAACGTCCCGCTTATGTCAATGCATTCTTTTTTCAAATCATTTGTATGTCCTATATAAATGGTTCTCGTTTTCTTGTTCGATATTATATGGACATAAAACTCATTTTCAACTTTTAATATTTCCGCCTTAGTGGAAACCAGAACCAAAGTTCTTCAAAAGAAAAAGGCTTGTCGTGATGACAAGCCTCTTATATGGTTATAATGGGGACTTAGCTCACGACGTTCGACGTAAGTTAATCCACCACCATGTATTTGCTATGTGATTCTTCATTGCATCAAAGATAGAAAGGAATTTTAAACCCACAAACAACGTTGCTGAAAAATAAAAGTCCTGCTGAAAAAAAACTACTGCAGGACTTTCAAAACACTAAACACAGCCGGTTACATCTGCAAATCGACTACCAAGTCGAATTCGTCATAAATGGTTTTGTCTCCCAAGTTGTCAAAGAAACTACCGGAGCCGTATCTTACGTCGTACTGGGAGCGGTCAACTTTCAAAGTAGCCGTGGCTTTGCTTCCATAAATGGAGACATCGAAAGTTAAAGGTTTGGTGATGCCCTTTATGGTAAGGTCACCAGTTACCTCGTACGAATTCTTTCCTGTGGCTTCTACCTTAGTAAATACCAATTTGGAGGTTGGGTGGGAGGCCGTGGAGAAGAAATCATCCGAATTCAGATGCCCATCCAGTTTGTTTTTGTAGTCGCCTTCGAGGTCTGTGGTGTTAATGGTGGTCATATCCACTACGAATTCTCCTCCAATCAGTTTGTCGCCCTCAAACTCCAGAGCTCCTGATTGCAGTGATACAGTTCCTGTATGTGAACCTGTAACCTTGTAGGCCTTCCAGGTGACTGTGCTTTCATCCGTTTTCACCTCTTTGGTTTCCTTGTCAACCGGATTAGCCAAGGCTACGGCGCCAAATACAAGGGAGAATACTAAACTTAAATTACTCTTTTTCATGATTGTGTGATTTTTGTTTTAAAAAGGGTTAAAATTTATATAATGGTAAATAATTCTTTTTTCGTTCTTCTAACCTTTGGCAAGTGCTGTGTTTCATCTTCTTGAGACCGATAACCAACGGCCAACACGACCGAAGCGTTAAGGTTTTTTTCATTCAATCCCAAGATTTTGTTGTAAGCTTCCGATTCGAAACCCTCCATGGGGCATGTATCTATTTTAAGCTCCGCTGCAGCTTGCATGGCATTGCTAAATGCTATATAAGCTTGCTTCGAGGTCCAATTTTCTTTGGTTTCCGAAGAAAGGTCCATCAGTTTCGATTTCATAAAATCTGAGTAGCCCTTTAGATTTTCTGTAGGAATGTCTCTTGTTGAACCCACGTTAGCCAAATAATCATCTACTAAGTCTTCCCCAAAATCGGTGAAATTGGCAAATACGAGAATATGTGAGGCATCCGTAATCTGACTTTGTCCCCAAGAAACAGATCTCAGTTTTTCTTTGATTTGTTGGTCTGAGACCACAATTACGTGATACGGCTGCAATCCATAGGAAGAAGCACTAAGTCGTGTGGCCTCCAATAGGGTTTCCAGGTCTTCATTCGATACCTTTTTGCTGTCATCGAATTTTTTTGTGGCGTAGCGCCAAATTCTATGTTCTATTACGCTTTTCATTTCAATTTTAAAATTTATCTAATAGGTGATTTAATTGTTCTAGTTCTTTTTCGGTGAAATTTTTAACAATGCTCTTTTCAGCTTTTATAACAGCTTTGTCCATTTGCTTTAGTGCTTCCTTTCCTTGGTCGGTGATGACTATCTCGACCTTTCTGCGATTGGAGGGACATACGTAGCGGTCTACATAATCCTTGGCCAAAAGTTTATCGACCAAGCGTGTGGTGTTGCTCATTTTAGTGACCATGCGCTCATTGAGGGTAGACAGGTTGGCCGGCTTTCCTTTTTGACCCCTCAAAATCCGAAGGACATTAAATTGTTGCAGGGAAACCTCGAAGGGCTTTAGTGCATTGGCAATAATCTCGTTGGCCTTATGATGAACCAAGGTCATGTGAATGAGGGTCCTACTTTCCAGCGGAATGGTCTTCGTGGTCTTTATAATCGCCTCAACATTCATGTATTTACAATATTTGTATATACAAATGTAAGATTGTTTTTCACTTTTAAGCGATGAAGAACCGATAAAATTTTGTTAAAATAAAAGTGAAGGGAAGTACATTATCTAATTTTAAATGTTCAAAAGCATGAAAATGAAAAATTTACTCGGACTTGCTTTGCTATCTCTTTTGATACTGTCAAGTTGTGGTGAAATATCAAATGAGAAAAAGGAAGAAGCCTCGTCTGAAAAGACTGATTTGGCAGAAACACAAGCTGTAAAGAAAAGTTACACTTCAAAGTTTCCCATTTATGATTTTGAAGGTCTTGAACCGATGCTCAATAAAACCGATGACAAAACCTACGTGGTCAACTTTTGGGCAACCTGGTGTAAGCCCTGTGTCGAAGAAATGCCTCATTTTGAGCGAATAAATGCGGAACAAAAAGAAAATAATGTCGAGGTGATATTAGTGAGTTTAGATATGCCCAATATGTGGAGATCGCGATTAGAGCCTTTCGTAGAAAAGAAAGGGATTCAATCTACAGTGGTGATTTTAGATGACCCAAAACAAAACGAATGGATTCCTAAAGTGGCACCGGAATGGGGTGGAGGCATTCCTGCAACATTGATATATAATAAGGACAAAAGGAATTTCTACGAACGCGGTTTCACTTACGAGGAATTAAATATTGAGTTGAACAAGTTTATAAATTGAAAAACCATGAAAGCAATTAAAAACCTGGGGTTGGTTATTTTACTGATTGTCCTTGCTGCATTTTCGTCAAAAAATATTAGCCTGAACGAGGGGTACGGCATTGGGGATGTGGCTACGGATTTTTCACTTAAGGATGTGGATGGAAATACCGTTTCTCTATCTGATTTTACCGAGGCGAAAGGTTTCTTGGTGATTTTTACCTGTAATACCTGTCCTTATGCTGTGGCGTATGAAGATAGAATTATTGCTCTGGATGCCAAGTACAAACCTTTGGGTGTACCGGTCATTGCCATTAATCCCAACAATCCTGCCGCTAAACCTGGCGACAATTTTGAGAAAATGAAAGTGAGGGCCGCTGAAAAAGGATTTACATTTCCCTATCTTTTTGATGAGGGACAGAAAATTTATCCCCAGTATGGCGCAACTAAAACCCCACATGTATATTTGTTGGAAAAGACCTCCAAAGGCAATGTTGTAAGATATATTGGGGCCATCGACGATAATTATCAGGATGCATCACAAGTTGAAGAAAAATTCGTGGAAAATGCCGTGGATGCCATGTTGGGCGGTGGAGAAATTAAAGTGAAGACCACTAGGGCCATTGGATGTGGTATAAAATAAAAGTCAACAAAAAAATAACGAGTAGAATCCGGAGGTAATGCTCCGGATTTTTATTTTTGTGGAATCTAAATTCAGCAAAATGTCAGATTTATCACAAGAAGAGTGGGCGGAGCAATTGGAAAACGACAACAACGCCTTCATTTTGGATGTAAGAACTACTGAAGAGGTAGAAGAGGGATACATTCCCGGAGCTACCAACATCGATATATATCTCGGACAGGGTTTTCTGGATGAAATTGAAAAATTGGACAAAACCAAAAACTACTACGTGTATTGCCGATCGGGCAACCGCAGTGGTCAGGCCTGCGCCATCTTGAACAGTATTGGCATTGATAACGCCTATAATCTTGAGGGAGGTTTCATCAACTGGGAAGGCGAAGTGGCCGAATAGGAATCCAAGAATTGAGATCTTCCCAATGCTGATTACCAATTGGGACTTTTAACCACTGCCTGCTGTAGATTACAAAAATGTGCGTGGACTGACTTCAATTTTATAGATCAAATTCCTATATTGGTCGCATGAAGGAAGACTTGCTCCATTTTATTTGGGGGCAAAACAAGCTTCATGGAAGACAACTTACCTCAACTACCAAGGAAGCCCTATTTGTTAGAGCCCCAGGAATTCTGAATCATTATGCAGGCCCAGACTTTTTCAATGCTCAGGTTGAGATAGAAGGCCAATTTTGGGCGGGCAATGTTGAGATTCATATAAAATCTTCGGATTGGTATGCCCATAACCATGAAGAAGATCCAAGGTATGATAACGTAATTCTTCACGTGGTTTGGGAAGACGACGTTTCAGTCTTTAGAAAAGATGGGTCTCAAATTCCAACCTTGGAATTGAAAAATTACATTCCCCGAAGCTTATTGGAGAGGTATGAAGCACTTCTACAAAAAACGAATATCACCTTTATTAACTGTGAAAAGCATTTCGATGAGATGGATTCCTTTTTGGTGGAACAATGGTACCATAGGCTTTATGTGGAACGATTGGAGCAGAAATCCCGGGTCATTGAAAATCATTTAAAAAGGACAAACAACGACTGGGAAGCCGTATTGTTCGCAATGCTGTTAAAGAGCTTTGGGTCCACCCTCAATGGGGAATTGTTTATGTCCAAGGCCATGCAACTGGATTTTTCCATTGTAAGAAAAACCAGAGATAATTCCACTTCGCTTGAAAGCTTGTTGTTCGGTTATTTGGGTTTGCTGCAAGAGCAGAATTGTACGGATTCTTATTTTCTCCAGCTTAACGAGGAATACCGTTATCTGTCAAAAAAGTTCAATGTTTCAATAGCTTTAGAAAAGCCCAAATTCTATGGTTTGCGACCTTCCAACTTTCCTACGCTTCGAGTTTCACAGTTGGTGCACCTATATTGCAACGAGGAAGGGCTTTTTGCAACCCTTATGGAGATAAAAGACCTCAAAGCGATATATGATCTATTTGAGGTGAGCACCAGTACATATTGGGAAAATCACTACACTTTTGGGAAAGTTTCCAAAAGAAGCATCAAAAAAGTATCAAAGGCATTTGTAGATCTCTTGGTTATAAATACGTTGATTCCGTTGCGATTTTGCCATGATAAACATTTGGGTAGGGATGGAAGTGATCAACTGATTGCATGGATGGAACAATTAGATTCTGAGAAAAACTCCATTGTCGGTGGATTTGAAAATTTGGGAACCAAGACCAAAAATGCACTTGAGAGTCAAGCCCAATTGCAACTCTACAAGAACTATTGCTCAAAAAATAAATGTTTACAGTGTAATCTGGGCGCACGTTTATTGAACAGAAATATCTAATTTTAGCCATGGCTTTGTTTTACGATACGTTGTATTATTTTCAAAAAAGGGGCTTTGAGGTCTGTAGGCGCATAGCGGAGCGTTTGGGGATTCGTGCAAGGGTTGTACGTACTACTTTTATTTATTTGACTTTCGTTACCTTGGGCTTCGGCTTTGCCCTGTATTTGTTTATTGCCTTTTGGTTACGGATCAAGGATTTGGTCTATACCAAAAGAACTTCAGTTTTTGACCTTTAAATATGATCAAACTCTTTCGTTCAAAAATTGTGTTGGCACTGATTCTCATGGTTTTGGTGCTTTTGTTTGGAGTTATCGGTTATAAATTCATATCCGATTTCACATGGATAGAGGCCATTTACATGACTATTATTACGGTAACCACCGTAGGTTTTGCAGAGGTAAGACCCTTAGATGCCGATGCAAAGATTTTTACGGTATTTTTAATCGTAACCAGTGTTTTTATATTTGGTTTTGCCATTTCGGTGATTACGGAATACCTTTTAAGTAGAAACTCGCTAGAACTCTTAAAAAAGAAAAAAGTGAAAAAACAGATTGACCATCTTTCAAACCATGTGGTGGTTTGTGGTTTTGGAAGAAATGGCATGCAGGCCGCAGAAAAACTTATGGCATACAACAAGCCGTTCGTAGTTGTTGAAAGGGACAAAGAAATTGTGGACCGCTATTCCGATGAAATTTTGTTCGTAGAAGGAGATGCCAATGAGGATGAGGTATTGCTCGAGGCGGGAATTGATCGTGCGCAGTATTTAATTACTGCTGTACCCGATGATGCCGCCAACCTTTTCATTGTGCTTTCTGCCCGTCAATTGAACAAGAATCTTTTTATCATTAGCAGGGCTTCACAAGTAACTTCATTAAAGAAGTTGGAGTTCGCAGGAGCCGACAAAGTAATAATGCCCGACAAAATAGGAGGCGATCACATGGCCTCTTTGGTGGTTATGCCCGACCTGATAACATTTATGGATAAGTTATCCGTGGAAGGTGAGCATACCACTAATCTGGAAGAAGTGGAAATAGAGGATTTCGTCGATCAAATAGATTGCAGTTCAATCCGTGATTTAGACCTGCGTAGAAAAACAGGCTGCACAATAATAGGCTATATTGACCCCAAAGGTAATTACATTATAAATCCGGAGGCAGACTTACAATTAGAACTTAAGGGAAAAGTCATTGTTTTGGGAAGGCCCGAACAGATAAAAAAGCTCAACCAAATGTTTCAGATAGGTTAGTTTTATAACTTTTAAATTTGACTCCGTTGAATTTTTTTAGGATATTGCTCGCTTTACATCAAATTAACATAACCAAATAATACATTATGAAGTATCGACTTCTTACGTTGATTACAGTTTTGTTCCCATTACTATCAAGTGCTCAGGAAAAGGGCTTGGACGAGAAAGTCAATGATGCCTTTATGCCATTTGCCACCTGGTGGGAAGGCTTTGTGCTGACCCCAATACCTGTAGCAGGCTATAATCTCCCTGTAGTATTAATTTTATTGATTTTTGGGGCTACCTTCTTCACAATAGTCTTTAAGTTTCCTAATATTTTCAAATTTGGTTTGGCCATCAATACCGTAAGGGGTAAATACGATGAGTTGGACCACCATAGTGTGGAAAAAACTGAGTTGAATGTTGTTGAAGGAGATGTTCCGCGCACAATCAAGGATGAAAGCAAAGAAGGAGAGGTAAGTCATTTCCAAGCATTGGCTACCGCTGTCTCCGGAACGGTAGGTCTGGGAAATATTGCTGGTGTAGCGGTGGCTATAGCACTGGGAGGTCCGGGGGCTACATTTTGGATGATTATCTGTGGACTGATAGGTATGTCCACCAAGTTTGTGGAATGCACCTTAGGTGTAAAGTATAGGGATGTTGGTCCAGATGGCACCGTTTATGGTGGCCCCATGTATTATCTCTCAAAGGGATTGAAGGAACGAGGAATGAAGGGGCTTGGAAAAGTACTGGCCATTATTTTTGCCATCCTTTGTGTTGGAGCTTCCTTTGGTGGCGGCAACGCGTTTCAATCGAATCAAGCTGCTGTTCAGCTTTCAACCATGTTGAGTCTTGAGGGTGGAGCAACAGGAGTAATTATCGGAGTCATTTTGGCTGTATTGGTCGGAATTGTGATAATTGGAGGAATCAAAAAGATTGCCAGCGTTACTGAAAAAATAGTTCCTTTTATGGCGGGGGTGTATGTTTTGGCTTCTCTGGTCATCATATTTGCCAACATTGAATATATAGGCGACGCTTTTGGAATGATCATAGGAGGAGCTTTTACCCCAGCAGCCGGTCTTGGAGGAATTTTAGGGGTGATAATTGTTGGATTTCAAAGAGCGGCATTTTCCAACGAGGCGGGCGCTGGTTCTGCAGCCATTGCACACTCTGCGGTTAAAACAAAATATCCGGCGAGCGAAGGCGTAGTTGCGCTTTTGGAACCCTTTATAGATACCGTTGTAATTTGTACGATGACAGCTTTGGTCATCATCTTTTTCAATATGGATGCTGGTGCTTTTGATTATGGAAATGCTGTTGGCAGTACAGTACTGCTTAACGAATCGGGAGCATACGTTGGGGGGGTGGATTTAACATCAATGGCATATGATTCGGTAATACCTGGATTTAGATATGTATTGACGATTGCCATTATTCTTTTTGCCTTTTCCACTATGATTTCTTGGTCATACTACGGATTGCAATCTTGGAAGTTTCTTTTTGGAAGAGGTAAGACGGCAGATATTGTTTACAAAGTAATGTTTTTGTTATTTGTAATTGTTGGGGCAGCTGCTACGTTGGATGCTGTGATAAAATTTTCTGACGCCATGATTTTGGCATTAGTGTTTCCCAACATGATCGGTTTGCTGTTCTTGTTCCCTAGGGTAAGAGAAGAAATGAATAGATATGTTACTGATATCAAGGATTTTGTTAAGAGGGGTTAATCTAATAAATTGAATAAAATCAAGTCCCATTTCAAGTTCAATAAACAAGAACGAAGTGGGATTTTCTTTTTGCTGCTCATTATATGTATTTTACAAGGCATATATTATTATGTTAAGACACAGCCTTATCAAAAAGGGTCCAATTTGGCATTGAACACTATTGCCCAATCAAAACTGGACAGCCTTAAAAATCAAAAACAAGAAAAAACCTCTAAGGTATTTCCTTTTAATCCAAATTACATTACCGACTACAAGGGATACTCTTTAGGGATGTCCACTGAGCAAATAGACCGTCTTTTGGCCTATAGGCAACAACACAAATATGTGAACTCCGCCAAAGAATTTCAAATGGTGACCAAGGTGTCCGATTCGTTGCTCTCTATAATCAGTCCCTTCTTTCAATTTCCCAAGTGGAAGAACCGTACACCTTCAAAAGAGTATGGCTCCTTTACTCCAAATGGTTCAGAATTTGTAAAGAAAGACCTCAATACGGCGTCCGGAACAGAACTTAAGGCCATTCATGGAGTAGGAGATGTGCTTTCTCGGAGGATTGTAAAGTTTCGAGATCGTTTGGGCGGTTTTTTAGTTAATGATCAGTTGTATGATGTATACGGTCTGGAACCCGAGGTGGTCCAGAGAATTCTGATTCGTTTTGAGGTAATAACAATCCCCACCATAAAAAAAATCAATGTCAATGAAGCTTCTGTAATGGAGTTGTCAGCTTTGTTATACATAAACTATGATCTAGCACAACAAATAGTAGCCTACCGAACAGCAAATGGAAGCTTTGAATCCCTTGACGAATTGAAGGAAGTTGAGAATTTTCCAGAGAATAGGATTGGGAGAATTAAGCTATATTTGCAGTTGTAAAAAATTGCATTGATGATTACCGATACCTTGTCCAAAATGAATTTTGATTATTCGGAAACCCAAAAAATGGTCGCCGAATCTGCACGGGAATTTGCTCGGCAATATATCCTTCCCCATGTCATGGAATGGGACGAGTCCCAGACCTTCCCCATAGAAGTTTTTAAAAAGGCCGGTGAATTGGGCTTTATGGGAGTGCTGGTTCCAGAAGAGCTGGGAGGTTCTGGATTGGGCTATCATGAGTATATCGCCATTTTAGAAGAAATTTCAAAAGTCGACCCGTCGATTGGACTTTCCGTGGCAGCACATAATTCATTATGCACCAATCACATTCTTTCCTTTGGTAATGAGGAGCAAAAGCAACGCTGGATTCCCAAACTGGCAACAGCCGAATGGTTGGGAGCTTGGGGATTGACCGAACACAATACAGGTTCCGATGCTGGGGGTATGAACACAACGGCCATCAAAGATGGTGATTCGTGGATATTGAACGGAGCCAAAAACTTTATCACCCACGGGAAAAGTGGGGACATTGCCGTTGTAATTGCACGAACTGGTGAAAAAGGAGATAGCCATGGCATGACGGCCTTTGCTGTTGAAAAAGGAACGCCAGGGTTCAGCAGTGGTAAAAAAGAAGATAAATTGGGCATGCGGGCGAGTGAAACCGCTGAGTTGATATTTTCCGATTGCAGAATCCCTGATGAAAACAGATTAGGAGAAGTAGGGGATGGATTTATCCAATCTATGAAAATATTGGACGGAGGGCGTATTTCCATCGGTGCTTTGTCCTTAGGGGTTGCAAAAGGCGCTTATGAGGCCGCACTAAAATATTCCAAGGAACGGGTCCAATTTGGAAAACCTATAAGCGAATTTCAGGGGATATCGTTCAAACTTGCCGATATGGCCACTGAAATTGAGGCATCAGAACTATTGTTGCACAAGGCGGCCTTCTTAAAAAATGAAGGTAGGCCCATGACCAAGTTCAGTGCTATGTGCAAAATGTTTGCATCCGAGGTATGTGTAAAAATTGCCAATGATGCTGTTCAAATCCACGGAGGTTATGGATACACCAAAGATTTTCCAGTTGAAAAATTTTATAGGGATGCCAAGCTCTGCACCATTGGTGAGGGCACCACTGAAATTCAAAAATTGGTCATTTCAAGAAAAATTTTAAAGTAGCTTGCAAAGAAAAAAGTAATAAATGTATATTTGCACTCCAAAATTTAAAAGAAAGGAGGTTGTAGCCCATGTTAATAATACCTGTTAAGGAAGGAGAAAACATCGATAGAGCTTTAAAACGTTTCAAGCGTAAGTTTGACAGAACCGGCACCATGCGTCGATTGAGAAGCAGACAGCAGTTCACCAAACCTTCCGTTGAACGAAGAGCTGAAATTCAAAAAGCACAGTATATTCAAAAATTAAGAGATCAAGAGGAAATCTAGGATTTGTGCTACAATAATATGGTAATCCCATTGTAATCTTTACAATGGGATTTTTCTTTTTATGGCCATTGGAAATCAATTTTGGCTACTTTTGAAGTGTGTCCCTGTCCGCTTTCATATCATATCTCAAATTTGAGAAAAATTATTCCAAGCACACCCTTAGTGCATACGAAAGGGATATAAAAGAGTTTTCAGACTTTTGCAAAACCCAATTTGATATGCAATCCATAGATGATATGGATTATGGTATTATAAGGAGTTGGATAGTGGCTTTGGTAGATACTAAGATGACCAACCGTACGGTAAACAGAAAAATATCGTCACTAAGGTCATACTATCGTTTTTTACAAAAAATTGGACAGATCAAAGTCTCCCCATTAATAAAGCACCGGGCCCTCAAGACCAAAAAACGCATAGAAGTCCCTTTTTCCGAAATGGAAATGGAAAGGGTATTGTCCGAGATACCCTTCGAAGATGATTTTGAAGGTATTCGGGACAAACTGATCATTGAGCTTTTGTATGCAACGGGTATACGAAGAACAGAATTGGTAAATATTAAGCTAGGAGATGTTGACACAGCTAACAATACGTTGAAAGTTTTAGGTAAAAGAAACAAGGAAAGAATTATTCCGTTGTTGCCATCCACCAATGTAAAGCTCCAAGATTATTTAAAGCACCGCGGCCAGCTGCGAGAGACGGTTGATTTCGAGTTTTTGTTTTTAACAAAAGAAGGACTTAAAATTTACGAAACACTTGTTTATCGAACCATAAATAAGTATTTTAGTTTAGTTTCTCCAAAGGTAAAAAAGAGTCCACATGTTTTGAGGCACACCTTTGCAACACATTTACTGAACAGGGGGGCTGATTTGAATTCAGTGAAAGAACTACTGGGCCATTCGAGTTTGGCTTCAACCCAGGTGTACACGCACAACAGCATAGCTGAGTTGAAGAAGGTGCATTTGAAGGCCCATCCCAGGAACAAGGAATAGCTATTTCCTGCTATGTTTAACCAAGCTGTCACTTGGGGGCAGCGTAAAAAACTAAATTTTATGAAAGTAAATACACAATCGGTCAATTTTGTAGCTGATGGAAAACTTCTTGACTTCATTCAAAAGAAGATGGATAAATTGGAACTGTACTATGACAAAATCATAGGTGCCGACGTTTATTTAAAGGTGGAGAATACCAGTGCAAAGGAGAACAAGATTGTGGAGATTAAGGTTTTGGTGCCTCGTGATAAATGTATGGTCAAGAAACAATGTAAATCATTCGAGGAGGCCGTCGATTCTGCATGCAGTTCGTTGGAACGACAATTAGTAAAAAAGAAAGAAAAACAAAGGGCGAGCGCATGATTAAAATTTTTGGATTTTTATTTTGATTAAAAAAATAAATATATACATTTGCAGTCCGTTAGAAATGACGGACTTTTTTTATGGTTAAAAGGCGGTAAAATGCCGATATAGCTCAGCTGGCTAGAGCAGCTGATTTGTAATCAGCAGGTCGTGGGTTCGAGTCCCTCTATCGGCTCGTAAGTTACTGAAAATAAAGGCGGGGAGATACTCAAGCGGCCAACGAGGACAGACTGTAAATCTGTTGGTTTTTACCTTCGCAGGTTCGAATCCTGCTCTCCCCACAGAAGTTGTTTTGAAAACAACCGGATTTGGGAAGTTTTTTGAAATCTTGAAAATTTTTGGGCTTGGCCCAAAAAAAATGCGGGAGTAGCTCAGTTGGTAGAGCGTCAGCCTTCCAAGCTGAATGTCGCCGGTTCGAACCCGGTCTCCCGCTCTAAGACAATGTCATTCCTGCGAAGGCAGGAGTCACAACCGATTTTTGGTTGTTGATTCAACACTTTACGCCGGTGTAGCTCAGGGGTAGAGCGTTTCCTTGGTAAGGAAGAGGTCACGGGTTCAAATCCCGTCATTGGCTCAAAACGATTTGTACACTAATATAAACTAAGATTAAAATTATTTTAAAATGGCAAAGGAAACTTTTGATCGTTCCAAACCCCACTTAAATATTGGTACCATTGGACACGTGGATCACGGTAAAACAACATTGACTGCCGCTATTACTTCAGTATTGGCCAATGCAGGATTGTCAGAGACAAGAAGCTTTGACTCCATTGACAATGCACCAGAAGAAAAGGAAAGAGGTATCACTATCAACACATCGCACGTCGAGTACCAAACTGAAAATCGACACTATGCACACGTTGATTGTCCGGGTCACGCGGATTATGTAAAGAATATGGTTACTGGTGCTGCCCAGATGGACGGTGCTATTTTGGTTGTTGCCGCAACTGACGGCCCTATGCCTCAGACTCGTGAGCACATCTTGTTAGGACGCCAAGTAGGTATTCCAAGAATCGTTGTTTTCTTGAACAAAGTTGACATGGTTGATGATGATGAACTTTTGGAACTTGTTGAAATGGAGGTAAGAGAATTACTTTCTTTCTATGAATATGATGGTGACAACGGACCTGTAATTGCTGGTTCTGCGCTAGGAGCATTGAATGGTGAGCAAAAATGGGTTGATACCGTAATGGAATTGATGAATGCCGTTGATGAGTGGATTGAGCTTCCAAAGAGGGATGTAGAAAAAGATTTCTTGATGCCCGTTGAGGACGTATTTACAATTACAGGTCGTGGTACCGTTGCCACTGGCCGTATCGAAACTGGAGTTGCCAACACTGGTGATCCGGTCGATATCATTGGTATGGGTGCAGAGAAATTGACTTCTACCATTACCGGTGTTGAGATGTTCCGTAAGATTTTGGACAGGGGTGAAGCAGGTGATAACGTAGGTATCCTTTTGAGAGGTATTGAAAAATCCGATATCAAAAGAGGTATGGTAATCTGTAAGCCAGGTTCCGTTAAGCCACACGCCAAGTTCAAGGCTGAGGTCTATATCCTTAAGAAAGAAGAAGGTGGCCGTCACACGCCATTCCACAACAACTACCGTCCACAGTTCTATGTTCGTACAACGGATGTAACAGGAAACATCAACCTTCCTGATGGTGTTGAAATGGTAATGCCTGGTGATAACTTGACTATCACTGTTGACTTGATTCAGCCGATTGCATTGAGCGTAGGCTTGCGTTTTGCTATCCGTGAAGGTGGTAGAACTGTAGGAGCTGGTCAGGTGACCGAGATTTTGGATTAAGAATAATCATTTAGAATAAATTGCACTAAGGGTGTTCCGCTTTTTGCGGAATACCTTTAAGTGTAAATATAAACGGGTGTAGCTCAGTTGGTAGAGCACTGGTCTCCAAAACCAGGTGTCGGGAGTTCGAGTCTCTCCTCCCGTGCTAGAGAAAATACGATACGTTATGATCACTTATGTTAAGGAGTCCTTTGAGGAATTGAGAAACAATGTCACATGGTTGGATCGTGAGAGAGCATCAAACCTTATGGTAGTGGTAGCTGTTTTTTCCATTCTATTCGCACTGGCAACGTGGGGAGTGGACAGTCTTTTTAGCAAGTTGATCAATTTGTATTTCCAAAATATAATAGGGTAGAGAAGTATGTCTGAGGTTCTGGAGAAAAAATGGTATGTGGTAAGAGCGGTCAGTGGCCAAGAGAATAAAATCAAAGGCTACATTGAGAGTGAGGTGGAACGCAATGGATTTGGAGACTACCTAGAAGAAGTTCTCGTGCCGACCGAAAAGGTGGTTCAAATAAGAAATGGAAAGAAAATTAGCAAGGAGCGGGTTTATTTCCCTGGATATATTATGATAAAGGCCAATTTGGCTGGTGAGATGGTCCATATCATCAAATCCATTACCAATGTCATTGGTTTTTTGGGTGAAACAAAAGGTGGAGATCCTGTGCCTTTAAGAAAATCTGAAGTGAACCGTATGCTGGGCAAGGTAGACGAGCTTGCCGTAAACACGGATAATGTGGCCATTCCCTTTGTTTTAGGTGAAACGGTCAAGGTGATTGATGGACCCTTCAATGGATTCAATGGAACCGTTGAGAAAATCAATGAAGAAAAGCGGAAGCTGGAAGTTATGGTGAAGATTTTCGGAAGAAAAACCCCACTTGAGCTCAGCTATATGCAAGTAGAAAAAGTATAATCTGAGGTCTGATTTCAGATTTCTGAAAATAAAGAGCTGTTACATATAAAGTTGTGTTGCTTCCAAAATTGACACACTTTCATTTTAATCAAAAACAATGGCAAAAGAAGTAGATAAGGTAGTTAAATTACAAGTTAGGGGAGGTGCTGCGAATCCATCGCCACCGGTCGGACCCGCCTTAGGTGCTGCCGGTGTTAACATCATGGAGTTCTGTAAGCAGTTCAATGCACGTACACAGGACAAACCGGGTAAAGTATTACCTGTTGTTATCACCGTTTACAAAGACAAGTCTTTCGAGTTTGTTGTAAAAACACCACCAGCGGCAGTTCAATTGATGGAAGCAGCTAAGATTAAAAAAGGATCTGGCGAACCTAACAGAGTTAAATCCGGTTCAGTGAACTGGGACCAGGTAAGGACCATTGCCGAGGATAAAATGGTAGATCTAAATGCGTTTACCGTGGAATCTGCAATGAGCATGGTTGCCGGTACGGCAAGATCGATGGGTCTTAAAGTATCTGGAAAAAGACCTTTTTAAAATCTTAAAGCAATTTATAAATGGCAAGATTGACTAAAAAGCAGAAAGAAGCCCAAGCCAAGATAGATAGAAATAAACTCTATTCCTTGGATGAAGCTTCAGCTTTGATAAAAGAAATTACCAACGTAAAATTTGACGCTTCCATTGACCTTGCAGTTCGTTTGGGTGTAGACCCGAGAAAAGCAAATCAAATGGTCCGCGGTGTTGTTACCCTTCCACACGGAACAGGTAAGGATGTTAAAGTTTTGGCGTTGGTGACCCCAGACAAGGAAGCAGAGGCCAAAGAAGCCGGTGCTGATTTTGTAGGGTTGGACGAATATTTGGATAAAATCAAGGGCGGTTGGACCGATGTGGATGTAATTATCACCATGCCAAGTGTCATGGGTAAATTAGGACCATTGGGCCGTATTCTTGGTCCAAGAGGTTTGATGCCCAATCCAAAGACTGGAACAGTAACTATGGATGTTGCCAAGGCAGTATCTGATGTGAAGGCCGGTAAAATAGATTTTAAAGTGGACAAAACTGGAATTGTACATGCCGCCATAGGAAAGGCATCCTTCTCAGCGGACAAAATTGCGGGTAATGCCAAGGAATTGATTGATACCTTGGTGAAATTGAAGCCGACAGCCGCCAAAGGGGTCTATATGAAGAGCATTTACATGTCCAGCACCATGAGTCCCAGTGTACAACTAGACCCAAAAGCAGTTTAACTGACTGGTAGTTCAATTTTTAGTTATGACAAGAGAAGAAAAAGCAACAGTAATAGAAGATTTGACTGCACAGTTGGCTGAGAACCCCAATATTTATTTGGCGGATATCTCAGGATTGAATGCCTCCGAGACCTCCAATTTAAGAAGAGCATGTTTCAAGGCCAATGTTAAACTTGCAGTTGTGAAAAATACCTTGCTTGCAAAAGCAATGGAAGCATCTGATAAGGAATTTGGTGAGCTACCCGATGTATTAAAAGGCAATACCTCTTTGATGTTGTCCGAAACCGGAAACGCACCAGCAAAACTTATCAAAAATTTTAGAAAAAAATCAGATAGGCCACTTTTGAAGGGAGCCTTCATAGAGGAAGCGATCTATATTGGAGATGAGACGCTTGACTCGTTGGTCAACATCAAATCCAAAGAAGAGGTTATCGGGGATATCATCGGATTGTTGCAATCCCCAGCCAAGAATGTTATTTCTGGACTTAAGTCTGGTGGTGGTAAATTGGCAGGTATCCTTAAAACACTATCTGAAAAATAATTCGCGCACAATAAACTAAGTATATTTTAAAATTTTTATTAAACGATAGAAAAATGGCAGATTTAAAAGATTTTGCAGAACAGTTGGTTAACCTTACCGTAAAAGAGGTAAATGAATTGGCCGACATATTGAAAGAAGAGTACGGTATTGAGCCTGCAGCCGCTGCTGTAGCCGTTGCCGGTGGCGCTGCCGCTGGTGGAGGTGAAGCCGAGGCCGCTGAGGAAAAGTCAGAATTCGACGTAATCCTTAAAGCAGCAGGAGGTTCTAAATTGGCTGTAGTTAAGTTGGTTAAGGAATTGACCGGACTTGGATTGAAAGATGCTAAGGAAATCGTTGACAGCGCCCCCAAAGCAGTTAAGGAAGGTGTTGCCAAAGATGAGGCAGAAGGAATCAAAAAATCATTGGAAGAAGCAGGAGCAGAAGTTGAGCTTAAATAATAGCTTTTACCATAAAAATTGGGTTAAGGTCTTTCCATAAAATGGTTAGGCCTTAGCCTATTTAATAAGGAGTGTATAAAGCCATACACCTACCCATAGAATATTCACGATCAAAATTTGTCCATTGATGTTCACAAACACTACTGAAAGAGTAAATTTCGCATCCGCTAAGAACATACCGGAATATCCGGATTTCTTGGACATTCAGATAAAATCATTTCAAGACTTTTTTCAACTTGAAACCAAATCTGACGAAAGAGGAAACGAAGGTCTCTACAATACCTTCATGGAAAATTTTCCAATCACAGATACCAGAAACCAGTTTGTTCTGGAGTTTTTGGATTACTTCGTAGATCCACCCAGATATTCCATCCAGGAATGTATAGAACGTGGACTTACTTATAGCGTGCCACTAAAGGCAAGATTAAAATTATACTGTACCGATCCAGAGCACGAAGACTTTGAGACCATAGTCCAGGATGTTTACTTAGGGACCATTCCCTACATGACTCCCAGCGGAACCTTTGTGATCAATGGTGCAGAACGTGTGGTTGTCTCTCAATTGCACAGATCACCAGGAGTGTTCTTTGGTCAATCTTTCCATGCCAATGGTACAAAATTGTATTCGGCAAGGGTAATTCCTTTTAAAGGTTCTTGGATAGAGTTCGCCACGGATATCAACAGCGTAATGTACGCTTATATTGATAGAAAGAAAAAACTACCGGTTACCACACTTTTCCGGGCAATCGGATTTGAGCGGGATAAGGATATTTTGGAAATCTTCGATCTTTCCGAAGAAGTGAAGGTTACCAAAACCGGACTTAAAAAGGTATTGGGCCGCAAACTTGCTGCCAGGGTACTGAACACATGGCATGAGGATTTCGTGGATGAAGATACCGGTGAGGTAGTTTCCATTGAGCGAAACGAAATCGTTCTTGATCGTGATACCGTATTGGAAAAAGAGCATATCGATGAGATTATAGATGCAGATGTAAAGACCATTCTACTCCACAAGGAGAACAATGCACAATCTGATTATGCCATTATCCATAATACCTTACAAAAAGACCCTACCAACTCTGAAAAAGAGGCGGTGGAACATATCTATAGACAACTTCGTAATGCCGAACCACCGGATGAGGAAACGGCTCGTGGAATCATAGACAAGCTGTTCTTCTCTGAACAACGTTACAGTCTCGGCGAAGTAGGTCGTTATAGAATGAACAAAAAATTGGGATTGGATATTGGTATGGACAAAGAAGTTCTTACCAAAGAAGATATTATTACCATCATCAAGTATTTGATTGAGCTGATCAATTCCAAAGCAGAGATTGATGATATTGACCACTTGTCCAATCGACGTGTTAGAACTGTTGGCGAACAATTATCACAACAGTTTGGTGTTGGATTGGCTCGTATGGCACGTACCATTCGGGAGCGAATGAACGTTCGAGACAACGAAGTGTTTACTCCGATTGATTTGATCAATGCAAAGACGTTGTCTTCCGTGATCAACTCTTTCTTCGGAACGAACCAGTTGTCCCAGTTCATGGATCAGACCAACCCGTTGGCCGAAATCACACATAAGAGAAGATTATCCGCACTTGGTCCAGGTGGACTTTCCAGAGAAAGAGCTGGTTTCGAAGTTCGTGACGTTCACTACACCCATTACGGACGGCTTTGCCCTATTGAAACACCTGAAGGACCGAACATTGGTTTGATTTCTTCACTCTCGGTGTTTGCCAAAGTTAACAACATGGGCTTCTTGGAAACCCCCTATCGTAAGGTAGAAGACGGAAAAGTGGACGTGAAGAACCATATCTACTTAAGTGCAGAGGAAGAAGAAGGAATGAAGATTGCCCAGGCTAACATACCGTTAAAAGATAATGGGGCGATTGATAGGGAAAAAGTAATTGCCCGTGAAGAAGGCGATTTCCCGGTGGTCGATCCATCCGAAGTTAGCTACACTGATGTGGCACCCAATCAAATTGCTTCAATATCAGCATCATTGATTCCTTTCTTGGAGCATGATGATGCTAACCGTGCGCTGATGGGCTCAAACATGATGCGTCAGGCAGTTCCGTTATTACGACCTGAGTCCCCTATCGTGGGTACTGGTTTGGAGCGTCAAGTAGCTACCGATTCCAGAGTTTTGATCAATGCCGAGGGTAATGGAGTTGTCGAATATGTCGATGCACAAAAAATTACCATTAGGTATGATAGAAGTGAGGAAGAACGTTTGGTGAGCTTTGAAGAAGACTCCAAGACGTATGAGTTGGTAAAATTCAGAAAAACAAACCAAGGTACCAGCATCAACCTGAAACCCATCGTTAGAAAAGGGGATAAGGTGAAAAAAGGTCAGGTACTTTGTGAGGGCTACGCTACCGAAAAAGGTGAATTGGCTTTGGGTAGAAATATGAAGGTTGCCTTCATGCCTTGGAAAGGATACAACTTTGAGGATGCCATCGTAATCTCTGAAAAAGTTGTTAGAGAAGATATCTTCACCTCCATCCACATTGATGAGTATGCTCTAGAAGTTAGAGATACCAAATTGGGTGCTGAGGAGTTGACCAACGACATTCCGAATGTGTCCGAAGAGGCTACCAAAGATTTGGACGAGTACGGGATGATCCGTATTGGTGCTGAGGTTAAACCTGGTGACATCTTGATTGGTAAGATTACCCCAAAAGGTGAATCGGACCCAACGCCTGAAGAAAAACTCTTGCGCGCCATTTTTGGAGACAAGGCAGGTGATGTAAAAGACGCTTCATTAAAAGCATCACCTTCATTGCGAGGGGTGGTTATCGATAAGAAACTGTTCTCGCGTTCCATCAAGGACAAGAGAAAGCGTTCCGAAGATAAAGAAGCCATAGCAAGATTGGAAATGGACTACGAAGTCAAGTTCCAGCAGCTTAAAGAGGTGTTGATCGAGAAACTATTTGGTTTGGTCAATGGAAAAACATCGCAAGGTGTTATGAACGATTTGGGTGAGGAAGTACTTCCAAAAGGAAAGAAGTACACCATCAAAATGCTAAATGCAGTTGATGATTTTGCTCACTTGATTGGAGGAAGTTGGACAACGGATGACACAACCAATGCTTTGGTTGCAGATTTGTTGCACAATTATAAAATTAAGCTGAACGACATTCAAGGTAACCTAAGAAGGGACAAGTTCACCATCTCCGTAGGTGATGAACTTCCCGCTGGTATCATGAAGTTGGCCAAAGTGTACATCGCCAAGAAGCGTAAGCTGAAAGTGGGAGATAAAATGGCAGGTCGTCACGGTAACAAAGGTATTGTGGCAAGAATTGTTCGTCAAGAGGACATGCCTTTCTTGGAAGATGGAACACCTGTGGACATCGTATTGAACCCATTAGGTGTACCTTCAAGGATGAATATTGGTCAGATATACGAAACTGTTTTGGGATGGGCCGGACTGAAATTGGGTCAGAAATATGGAACTCCAATTTTTGATGGTGCCACTTTAGATCAGATCAACGAACTCACTGATGAAGCAGGCGTGCCAAGATTTGGTCACACCTATCTTTATGACGGTGGAACTGGACAACGTTTTGATCAAGCCGCTACCGTTGGGGTTATCTACATGCTGAAATTAGGTCACATGGTAGATGACAAGATGCACGCAAGATCGATTGGACCATATTCATTGATCACGCAACAACCCTTGGGTGGTAAAGCTCAATTTGGTGGTCAGCGATTTGGAGAGATGGAGGTTTGGGCTTTAGAGGCTTATGGAGCATCATCGACCCTTCGTGAAATATTGACCGTTAAGTCCGATGACGTAATCGGAAGGGCCAAGACCTATGAATCCATCGTGAAGGGTGAAACAATGCCTGAGCCTGGATTACCAGAATCTTTCAATGTATTGATGCACGAGCTTAAAGGATTGGGCTTGGATATCAGACTGGAAGAGTAGATTTTATATACACTAATTATATTATCACCATATTGTTATGGCTAGAATAAAAGACAATAACACACCAAAAAGGTTCAATAAAATTTCAATTGGATTGTCCTCTCCAGAGGCTATCCTGGCGGAATCCCGTGGCGAGGTATTGAAGCCTGAAACCATCAACTATAGAACACACAAGCCTGAGCGCGATGGATTGTTCTGTGAGCGGATTTTTGGTCCTGTAAAGGATTATGAATGTGCCTGTGGAAAGTACAAGCGTATCCGGTACCGAGGTATCGTTTGTGACCGGTGTGGTGTTGAGGTTACCGAAAAGAAGGTTCGAAGGGACCGTGTGGGACATATTAATCTTGTAGTGCCTGTGGCACACATTTGGTATTTCCGTTCGTTGCCCAATAAGATAGGATACCTTTTGGGATTGCCTTCCAAGAAGTTGGACATGATCATATACTACGAAAGATATGTGGTCATACAACCTGGAATTGCAAAAGGCCCCGAAGGCGAAGAAATCCAGAAGATGGATTTCTTGACAGAAGAGGAGTACTTGAACATTTTGGAGTCCATTCCGCAAGAAAACCAATATTTGGAAGATAGCGACCCGAATAAGTTCATTGCTAAAATGGGAGCAGAATGTTTGATTGATATACTGTCCAGAATCGATTTGGAACAATTATCATACGAACTGCGGCACAAAGCCAATACGGAAACCTCAAAGCAGCGAAAAACGGAGGCTTTAAAAAGACTACAAGTAGTTGAGGCACTTCGTGAATCCCAAGATAACAGGGAAAACAGACCCGAGTGGATGATTATGAAAGTGATTCCTGTGATTCCACCAGAATTACGTCCATTGGTTCCTTTGGATGGTGGCCGTTTTGCCACGTCCGACTTGAACGATTTGTACCGAAGGGTGATCATCCGTAACAATCGTTTAAAGCGATTGATGGAAATCAAGGCACCTGAGGTGATTTTGAGGAACGAAAAACGTATGCTTCAAGAAGCTGTGGATTCTCTTTTTGATAATACAAGAAAAGCATCTGCGGTTAAAACAGAATCTAACAGACCACTAAAATCCCTTTCCGATTCCTTAAAAGGAAAGCAAGGTCGTTTCCGTCAAAACCTGTTAGGTAAACGTGTGGATTACTCTGCCCGTTCCGTGATCGTGGTTGGACCGGAAATGAAATTGTATGAATGCGGTCTTCCTAAAGATATGGCAGCAGAGCTCTACAAGCCTTTTGTAATCCGAAAGTTGATTGAAAGAGGTATCGTAAAGACCGTAAAATCTGCTAAAAAAATCATTGATAAAAAAGAACCTGTTGTTTGGGATATTTTGGACAATGTGATCAAAGGACACCCAGTGCTATTGAACCGGGCGCCCACATTGCACCGTTTGGGTATCCAAGCGTTCCAGCCCAAACTGATAGAAGGTAAAGCAATCCGTTTACACCCATTGGCATGTACTGCATTTAATGCGGATTTTGATGGGGATCAAATGGCGGTACACCTTCCATTGGGACCAGAGGCTATTTTGGAGGCACAACTTTTAATGTTGGCTTCCCAAAATATTTTGAACCCTGCAAATGGATCACCAATTACGGTACCCTCGCAGGATATGGTATTGGGATTGTATTACATGACCAAGGAACGAAAATCCACCAAAGAGGTGCCTGTTAAAGGCGAAGGAATTACGTTCTATTCCGACGAGGAAGTTGAAATCGCTTTCAATGAGGGTAAAGTCGAGTTAAATGCAGGAATCAAGGTAAGGGTCAAGGATTTTAATGAAGAAGGAGAGTTGGTTCCCCAAATAATCGAGACCACCGTAGGTAGGGTACTTTTCAATAGCGTGGTGCCCGAACAAGCAGGTTACATCAACTCCGTTTTGAACAAGAAAGCCTTAAGAAACATCATTGGTGATATTTTAGCGGTTACCGATGTGCCTACAACTGCAGAGTTCTTGGACAAAATCAAGACAATGGGGTACGAGTTTGCCTTCAAAGGTGGACTTTCCTTTAGTTTAGGTGATATTATCATCCCGGCAGAGAAAGATGAAATGATTGCAGATGCCAATGAACAGGTAGATGGCATCATGATGAATTATAACATGGGATTGATAACCAACAATGAACGCTACAATCAGGTAATTGATGTTTGGACATCGACCAACGCCATGTTGACCGAGTTGGCCATGAAACGAATCAGGGAAGACCAGCAAGGGTTCAACTCTGTTTATATGATGTTGGATTCTGGTGCAAGAGGTTCCAAAGAACAGATTCGTCAGCTTACCGGTATGCGTGGATTGATGGCCAAGCCCAAAAAATCGACTGCAGGTGGTGGAGAAATCATCGAAAACCCAATTCTCTCCAACTTTAAGGAAGGATTGTCCATTTTGGAATACTTTATCTCTACCCACGGTGCGCGAAAAGGACTTGCGGATACCGCTTTGAAAACGGCAGATGCAGGATATCTGACCCGTCGTTTGGTTGATGTTTCCCAGGATGTCATCATCAATATTGAAGATTGCGGCACGCTTCGGGGAATTGAGGTTGAACCATTGAAGAAAAATGAAGAAGTGGTAGAGACCTTGGGAGAAAGAATTCTGGGACGTGTTTCACTACATGATGTGTACAACCCACTTAATGAAGAGTTGGTCCTTAGGGCTGGTCAGGAAATTTCTGAAGCCGATGTGAAGAAAGTCGAGGCGACCCCTATTGAGAAAGTAGAAGTTCGCTCCGCATTGACCTGCGAAGCGCCCAAAGGAATATGCGCCAAATGCTATGGAAGAAACCTCGCTACCAACAAAATGGTGCAACGTGGTGAAGCTGTAGGTGTGGTAGCTGCGCAATCCATTGGAGAGCCTGGAACACAGCTGACATTGCGTACGTTCCACGTGGGAGGTATTGCAGGAAACATTTCCGAGGATAGCAAGTTGGAGGCCAAGTTTGAAGGAATTGCCGAGATAGAAGATTTACGAACTGTAAAAGGAGAGAATAGCGAAGGTAAAAAGGCTGACATTGTAATCTCCAGAACCTCGGAAATTAAGATTATTGATGCCAAAACAGGAATAACATTGAGCACCAATAACATACCTTATGGCTCCCAGTTGTTCATCAAGAATGGCGCAAAAGTTAAAAAGGGTGATGTTATCTGCCAATGGGATCCCTACAATGGGGTAATTGTTTCTGAGTTTACAGGAGAGATTGCCTATGAAAATATAGAGCAAGGAGTTACCTACCAAGTGGAAATTGATGAACAAACAGGTTTCCAAGAAAAGGTGATTTCCGAATCTAGGAACAAGAAACTCATACCTACCTTATTGATTAAGGACGGTAAAGGAGAAACATTGCGTTCATACAACCTTCCCGTAGGATCGCACATCATGGTAGATGATGGTGAGAAAATCAAAGAAGGTAAGACCTTGGTCAAGATTCCTCGTAAATCAGCTAAAGCAGGTGATATTACAGGAGGTCTTCCAAGAGTGACCGAACTTTTTGAAGCACGTAATCCATCTAACCCTGCCGTAGTTTCTGAGATTGATGGTGTCGTTTCATTTGGCAAGATCAAGCGTGGTAATCGAGAGATTATTATCGAGTCCAAATTGGGTGAGATTAAAAAGTACTTGGTAAAACTTTCCAACCAAATTTTGGTTCAAGAGAACGATTATGTCAGAGCTGGTATGCCATTGTCCGATGGCTCCATTACACCAGAGGATATTTTGGCAATCAAAGGACCATCTGCAGTGCAACAATACTTGGTGAACGAAGTTCAAGAAGTATATCGCTTGCAAGGGGTGAAAATCAACGACAAGCACTTTGAAGTTGTTGTAAGGCAGATGATGCGTAAGGTGCGAATCGAAGATTCTGGAGATACCACTTTCTTGGAAAACCAATTGGTTCACAAAGATGATTTCATCAAGGAAAATGACGAGATTTTTGGAATGAAAGTAGTTGAAGAAGCTGGAGATTCCGAAAGGTTGAAACCAGGTCAGATTATTTCCGCTAGAGAGCTCCGTGATGAAAACTCCATTTTGAGAAGAGAAGATAAAGCAGTGGTTACAGCTAGGGACGCCGTAGCGGCGACCGCTACGCCGATTTTACAGGGTATAACCCGTGCATCATTGCAGACCAAGTCGTTTATTTCGGCTGCATCATTCCAGGAAACTACCAAAGTATTGAACGAGGCTGCCGTTAGCGGTAAGGTTGATACATTGGAGGGCTTGAAGGAGAATGTAATTGTCGGACATAAAATTCCAGCCGGTACAGGTATGAGGGATTATGACAGCATCATTGTAGGCTCCAAAGAGGAATACGATGAAATCATGGCCCGAAAAGAGGAATTCAAATTCTAATATAGAAACCCTGGCTTTGGTCAGGGTTTTCTTTTTCAACTTGAAAACAGAACTATGGCAGAAAAAAAACAAAACCAAAAACAAATAAATATTGAATTGGATGAGAAGACTGCGGAAGGAACCTATTCCAATCTAGCAATCATCAACCATTCCGTATCAGAATTTGTAGTGGATTTTATCAGTATGATGCCAGGGGCACCAAAAGCCAAGGTGAAAAGCCGTATTGTTTTAACGCCGCAGCATGCAAAGAAATTTCTAAAAGCCTTAAACGATAATGTAGCGCGATTTGAAAAGGCGCATGGCCCCATTCAGGATTATGAGCAACCGCACATACCACTAAACTTTGGGCCTACGGGTGAAGCATAAAAAAACCGGAACAATTTTACAGTTTTTTATTTTCTGCTAATCGTACTCTGAAGTAAAATGTAGTTTGACCGTTGGATATTTCTGTTGGGTCATTTGCAATGAAAATGCGGAATCTGCCAAAAAGACGAGTTGACCTCTTTTATCGGTGGCCAAAAATTTCTGTTTTACACGTTTGAACTCCTTGAACTCCTCATTGTTTTCATCTTCTGGTTCCACCCAACATGCCTTGTATACCGGAAAGTTTTCATAAGTGCACTTTGCCCCATATTCATGTTCCAAGCGGTACTGGATAACTTCATATTGCAGTGCACCTACGGTACCAATGACTTTTCTGCCGTTCATTTCTAGAGTAAAAAGTTGCGCTACACCTTCATCCATCAATTGGTCAATACCTTTGTACAATTGCTTTGCTTTCATGGGATCAGCGTTGTTGATATACCTAAAATGCTCTGGGGAAAAACTCGGAATCCCCTTGTAATGCAATTTTTCACCACTGGTCAAGGTGTCGCCGATCTTAAAGTGCCCAGTATCATGCAGCCCCACAATATCCCCTGGATAAGAGACATCTACAATCTCTTTCTTTTCCGCAAAGAAGGCATTTGGGCTAGAAAACTTTAGTTTCTTATCGTGCCGTACATGTAAATAGGGTTTGTTTCGTTCAAAAGTTCCCGACACTATCTTTACAAACGCGAGGCGGTCACGATGTTTGGGGTCCATGTTGGCATGGATTTTAAACACAAAACCTGAAAAATCCTTTTCATTGGCCTTTACCAAGCGCTCCTCAGCCATTTTTGGTCTTGGCGGGGGCGCAATGTCCACAAAACAATCCAAGAGTTCGCGAACCCCAAAATTATTAAGGGCAGAACCAAAAAAAACGGGTTGTAGTTCACTTCGCAAATAGGCTTCCTTGTCAAACTCGGGGTATACTCCATTCACAAGTTCTAAGTTGTCCCTGAGATTTTCAGCAGCCTCCTTTCCAATAATATTTTCCAATTCAGGACTGTTTACATCATCAAAGGCAATGGTTTCTTCGATATTCTTTTTGCTTGTACCACTAAAAAGGTTGATGTTTTTCTCATAAATATTGTAGATGCCTTTAAAGTCGTACCCCATACCAATAGGGAAGCTCAATGGGGTAACTGTAAGCCCCAGTTTCTGTTCCACCTCATCCAAAAGGTCAAAAGCATCTTTTCCCTCACGATCCAACTTGTTGATAAAAACAATCATAGGAATATTTCGCATGCGGCAAACCTCAACCAACTTTTCAGTTTGCTCCTCGACACCCTTGGCAACATCGATGACCACGATTACACTGTCCACGGCCGTCAAGGTTCTAAAGGTATCCTCTGCAAAATCTTTATGCCCTGGAGTGTCCAAAATGTTAATTTTCTTATCCTTATAAATAAATGCCAAAACTGAGGTGGCAACTGAAATCCCCCGTTGACGTTCAATTTCCATAAAATCACTGGTGGCCGATTTCTTGATTTTATTGTTTTTTACAGCACCCGCCTCTTGTATGGCCCCTCCAAAGAGAAGCAATTTTTCCGTTAAGGTGGTCTTACCAGCATCAGGGTGCGAAATAATACCAAAAGTTCTACGTCTCGCTATTTCCTTTTCAAAATCCATCAACAAAAATTTGGGCAAAAATAGATCAATTTAATTTTCTGGCTTATGTTATGGCGTTTGATTTGGGATTGTTGATATCAATACAAAAAAACAGGTTTGAATTGCCGCTAAACATAAAAAAGAGATGTATTTTTCAGGGCTGTTTTAGGTTGTGTACCGTGAATTTGGTTTTTGGCAAGATTATGACCGGAGATGTGGTAACTAAGGATGATGAATTCGCTTTTTGTCGATTAAAGTATGCGATTACACAAAATTACATTAAATATGCAATTCGGTTTTTTCGATGACCAAATACAACCTGATCGGAAAAATATTTAATAAGAATAACCCCAATTTTCTTACACGTACGAGAACTACTGGCCATGGTGATTAGTTGACCAAAACTTAATCATTTATGGAGAAGAATACTTTCATGAATTTTGGGAAGGGCTTGATAAATGTATTTTTTCTTGCATTTGTACTCACCGTATACCCCATCACTACTTCTAACGTTGATAACGACGAAACAGGTCGCCTTATGGTTTCCGAATATGTTGATACAGATGGCGATGGTATTTCTGATGAAAAAGATTTAGATGATGACGGAGATGGTATCCTGGACACAGTGGAGGATGCCAATCGCGATGGTGACGGAAAGTGCCATACGCAACCCTCAGATCAAGACAATGATGGCATTCCAGATTATTTGGATATAGATTCTGATAATGATGGTATAATTGACAACATGGAGGCCCAATCCACGTATTTCTATATCCCACCTTCTTGTGAGGATAAAAATAAAAATGGATTGGATGATGCCTATGAAATTCCTTATGGTAACTGTGACGGATTGGTTCCGGTTGATACGGATGGCGATGGAATACCCGATTATAAGGACGTGGATTCTGACAATGACGGTATCATTGACAACGTGGAGGCCCAAACAACCGCAGATTTTGTTGTCCAATCTGGAAAAGACAATAACCAAAATGGATTGGATGATGCTTATGAGGAAATAGGTGATGGTAAATGTGATTATAATGGCAAAGCTTCCCATTATAAAGGAAAGGATAAGGTGGAACTGTGCCACAAAGAAGATAAAAGCTATAAAAACCCGAGAAGAGGATACCATACCATAAGTGTTGCTCCAGCAGCGGTTCAGGCACATTTGGACCATGGGGATACCTTAGGGGCCTGTGAAGAATCCTGCCCGTTCACCGGAGGTTTGCAACCTGTGGACACGGATAGTGATGGGGTTGCTGATTATAGGGATATAGATTCAGATGATGATGGCATCATAGATAATGTGGAAGCTCAGAATGTGGAGAACTATCTTCCGCCTAGTGGTGTAGATTCTGATGGAAATGGCTTGGATGACAATTATGAGGAATATCCAGGCAGTTGTGGAGGAATCGTTCCAATCAATACTGACGAAGATACACAACCAAATTTCAGGGATATAGATTCCGATAATGATGGATTGCCTGATAATGTAGAAGGTCAGTCCACTGCGGGGTATGTTCCACCAACCGGAGACGACGATGACAAGGATGGTCTGGATAATGCTTACGAAAATGACGGGATTACCCCTGAGGATACAGATGGCGATGGTACTCCAGACTATCTGGACGTTGACACGGACAATGATTTGGTCGCGGACAACAACGAGGGCAACGACTTCAACTTCGACGGGGTTCCTGACCAGACCTTCACAGGTACCGACACGGACAACGACGGGCTCGACGATGGCTACGAGGGCAGCAACGTTGACGACGGCTACGATGTGAACGACGAAATCGACGACCCTGCCAACGACCTGCCGGACACCGATGGGACGGAGGACGTGAACTACCGTGACCTTGACGATGACGGTGACGGTATCGACACGCCGGACGAGGACGCGGACGGCGACGGCGACCCTACCGACGACGACACTGACGATGACGGTACGCCCGATTACCTGGACCCCGATGATGATACCAACCTTATTGATGCTGTTAATGACACGTATACTGCAGATGGCTCTGGAGCAGTAATCCCGGACAGCAACGTTCTGGACAACGATACACTGGACGGTGAGCCCGTTACCCTATCGGACGTGATCCTGACCTCCACGCCCACTGACGAGCTGGCGATAAACGAGGACGGGAGCGTGAGCGTGGCCGAGGGGACCCCTGAGGGCACCTACACCATTGAGTACACCATCTGCGAGATCGCCGATGTGGACAACTGCGACACGGCAACGGTGACGATAGAGGTGGGCCCCGGGATGGGGAATGTCATCGATGCGGTGGACGATATGTTCAATACCGATTCCTCTGGAGGCGTGATCCCGGACAGCAACGTGCTGGACAACGACACCCTTGACGGTGAGCCCGTTACCCTATCGGACGTGATCCTGACCTCCACGCCCACTGACGAGCTGGCGATAAACGAGGACGGGAGCGTGAACGTGGCCCCCGATACCCCTGAGGGCACCTATACCATTGAGTACACCATCTGCGAGATCGCCGATGTGGACAACTGCGACACGGCAACGGTGACCATAGAGGTGGGCCCCGGGATGGGCAACGTCATCGATGCGGTGGACGATATGTTCAATACCGATTCCTCTGGAGGCGTGATCCCTGACAGCAACGTGCTGGACAACGACACCCTTGACGGGGAGCCCGTGACCCTATCGGACGTGATCCTGACCTCGACCCCCACGGACGAGCTGACCATCAATGAGGATGGGAGCGTGAGCGTGGCCGAGGGGACCCCCGAGGGCACCTATACCATTGAGTACACCATCTGCGAGATTGCCGATGTGGACAACTGCGACACGGCCACGGTGACCATAGAGGTGGGCCCCGGGATGGGCAACGTCATCGATGCGGTGGACGATATGTTCAATACAGATTCCTCTGGAGGCGTGATCCCTGACAGCAACGTGCTGGACAACGACACCCTTGACGGGGAGCCCGTGACCCTATCGGACGTGATCCTGACCTCGACCCCCACGGACGAGCTGACCATCAATGAGGATGGGAGCGTGAGCGTGGCCGAGGGGACCCCCGAGGGCACCTATACCATTGAGTACACCATCTGCGAGATTGCCGATGTGGACAACTGCGACACGGCCACGGTGACCATAGAGGTGGGCCCCGGGATGGGCAACGTCATCGATGCGGTGGACGATATGTTCAATACAGATTCCTCTGG
>NZ_JAAABI010000003.1:348983-360822 GCF_009903685.1 Flagellimonas ochracea
AGTACACCATCTGCGAGATTGCCGATGTGGACAACTGCGACACGGCCACGGTGACCATAGAGGTGGGCCCCGGGATGGGCAACGTCATCGATGCGGTGGACGATATGTTCAATACAGATTCCTCTGGTGGCGTTATCCCTGACAGCAACGTGCTGGACAACGACACCCTTGACGGGGAGCCCGTGACCCTATCGGACGTGATCCTGACCTCAACGCCCACGGACGAGCTGACCATCAACGAGGATGGGAGCGTGAGCGTTGCCGAGGGGACTCCTGAGGGCACCTATACCATCGAGTACACCATCTGCGAGATCGCCGATGTGGACAACTGCGACACGGCAACGGTGACCATAGAGGTGGGCCCCGGCATGGGCAACGTTATCGATGCGGTGGACGATATGTTCAATACCGATTCCTCTGGAGGCGTGATCCCGGACAGCAACGTTCTGGACAACGATACACTGGACGGTGAGCCCGTGACCCTATCGGACGTGATCCTGACCTCGACCCCCACGGACGAGCTGACGATCAACGAGGACGGGAGCGTGAGCGTGGCCGAGGGGACCCCCGAGGGCACCTATACCATTGAGTACACCATCTGCGAGATCGCCGATGTGGACAACTGCGACACGGCAACGGTGACCATAGAGGTGGGCCCCGGGATGGGCAACGTCATCGATGCGGTGGACGATATGTTCAATACCGATTCCTCTGGAGGCGTTATCCCTGACAGCAACGTACTGTCCAACGACACCCTTGACGGGGAGCCCGTGACCCTATCGGATGTCATCTTGACCTCGACCCCCACGGACGAGCTGGCGATAAATGAGGACGGAAGCGTGAGCGTGGCCGAGGGAACCCCTGAGGGCACCTACTCCATTGAGTACACCATTTGCGAGATCGCCGATGTGGACAACTGCGATACGGCCACCGTGAGTGTAATCGTAGAGGGAATACCTGATGATGAAAAAATAGAGGTAAATCAAATGTTGACCCCCAATGGGGATTTGAAGAATGACTTCCTATTTATTAGAGGAGTCCAAAATATTAGATCCAGTACACTTCGCATTTTTAATCGTTGGGGAGTGGCTGTTTATGAGGGAGAGGATTATGATAACATCAATAATGTTTTTGATGGACGTTCGCGTGGCAGGTCTTCCTTGAGTGTAAACGATTACCTTCCAGCAGGAGTATATTTTTATATATTTGATTACGAAACAGATGAAGGAAGTTTTACAGACTCCGAATATATTTATATCAGCAGATAACAGATAGTATCATAATGATTAAAAGGCATTTTTTAGTTTCATTTCTATTTTTAGGAGCTGTATTCCAAAACCTCTTGGCTCAACAGGATGCCCAGTATACCCAATATATGTTCAACACACTCAGTGTCAATCCCGCTTATGCGGGGTCTAGGGGACAGTTGAGCTTTGCAGGATTGTATAGGTCGCAATGGGTTGGCTTGGATGGAGCTCCAGAAACATTTACTATAAACCTACATTCACCCATTAGGAACAGTAGGTTGGGATACGGTATTTCAATCGTTAATGACAACATTGGAGACGGTGTAGTTCAAGAAACCTATTTTGATGCTGTTGTTTCCTATACCCTTGAATTCGCCAGAGAGGCTAAACTCTCTTTTGGCTTGAAGGCCGGGGGTAATATGATAAGTCTGGATTTTAACGGTCTTAGGAATTTTGATCAAGAAGTGGTCCAACAGGATAATATTGATAATCAGTTTTCTCCCAATTTTGGACTTGGCCTTTACTATCATACAAATCGATTTTATGCCGGGGTTTCCGCACCCAATATTTTGGAGACTGAGTTTTTTGATAATGACAATTCTGATGATTCGGTCAATTTCTTGTCAGCGGAAAGAATCAACTTTTATTTTATTACCGGATATGTTTTTGATTTTGGAGCAAACCTAAAATTCAAACCTGCCCTGTTGACGAAGGCCGTGGGAGGTGCGCCTTTACAGGTTGATGTTTCCGCTAATTTCCTTTTTGCCGATAGATTTAGTTTTGGTGCCGCTTACAGGTGGGATGCTGCGGTAAGTGCTCTGACAGGTTTTCAAATTACCGATCAGCTTATGATTGGCTTGGCTTATGACCGGGAAACAACAGATTTGGGAGGTACTCAGTTCAACGATGGCTCTTTTGAAATTTTTATAAGGCTCGAATTGTTGAAGGCATTTCAAAGGACCGTTTCACCCAGATTCTTTTAATACGGGTATAGGATGCTAAAAAAATTACACTTATTTATCATTTTGTTTTCAGGATGTGCTTTGGTTGTCAAGGCACAGGACAGTATTCCCGATAGGCAGCAGGCCAAGGTAAAAGAAAAAGCGGATGAACGATATAAAGAATACTCCTTTAGTCCAGCAATCGATATTTACAAAAAGGTGTTGGATAAAGGATATGTGTCCTCAGATTTATTAAAAAAATTGGGCAATTCCTACTACTTCAATGCCAGATACGAAGATGCCGCTGCGATTTACAAAAAATTGATGGAGAGCTACGATGGAGAAATTGAACCAGAATATTTGTTCCGTTATGCTCAAAGTTTGAAAACCTTGGAGCAGTATGATGAGTCAACCCAAATAATGGCCAAGTTTAAGGAAATGACTTCGTCATTGGACGGCTTTGATGAGGATTATTTGGCGAAAATTGAGGAGAATTCGGGAAGGTATGAAGTGCAACCTTTTGGATACAATAGCAAATACTCAGATTTTGCAGCATCCTTTTATAAAGAGGGACTTATTTTTTCCTCTGATCGCGATACAGGTAACTTGGCACGATATAGGCATACTTGGAATTCCCGAGATTTTCTGGATTTATATAAAGTGGATGCAGACCAAATCTCAGATAGCACCGTCATTAAATTGGAAGGTGATGTGAATACCAGGCTCCATGAATCCACTTCGGCGGTTACAAAGGATGGAAGCACCATGTATTTTACTAGAAATAATTTTCTAGACGGAAAAAAATACAAAGACCAAGAAGGAATCATCAGATTAAAGATTTATAGTGCCGAGCTGATTGATGGCGAGTGGACCAATGTGCTGGAACTTCCGTTCAACAATGATTCCTATTCCGTTGCGCATCCCATACTGAGTCCAGATGAAAAACGACTGTATTTTGTTTCCGATATGCCTGGAAGCTTGGGTGAATCCGATATTTTCATGACAAAGATTATTGGGGATGGTACTTACGGTCCCATAATCAATTTGGGGAGCAACATAAATACAACGGCCCGGGAAACGTTTCCTTTTATTAGTTCCGAAGGGATTTTATACTTTTCTTCTGATGGGCATCAAGGTCTGGGCGGATTGGACGTTTTTGCAACTAAAATTGCCTTTGATGATTATGATCAACCCATTGTCAATGTGGGGAGACCAATAAATGGACCCAAGGATGATTTTGCCTATATCATAAATGAAGAAACCAAAAAAGGCTATTTTTCATCCAATCGGGAAGGTGGTATGGGAGAGGATGATATCTACGTTTTTGCGGAAACAGAACCTTTGGTATTGGATTGCATCCAGGATGTGAGTGGAACCGTTCGTGATAGGATATCCAACGAGGTTCTGGCGGGAGCAACGGTAATGGTCATTGACGAAGATAACAACGAGGTTTATTCAACCTTAACTGATGAAGAAGGCAATTATGTTTTGCAGTTGGATTGTTCCACGGGCAATTTTGTAAGAGCATCAAGAGATGGTTACGTACCCGCAGAGGAGTATTTGAATAGATCCTATGGAAAGCCCCATATAATAGATTTTTATTTGGAACGTGATGTGGTAACTGGTGGTTTTGGTGATGATTTGGCCAAATTATTGCAATTGAGCACAATCTATTTTGATTTGAACAAATACAATATCAGGCCTGATGCTGAAATCGAGATACAAAAGGTAATCGTGGCCATGGAGAAATATCCAAGTTTGAAGATAAAGGTGAATTCCCATACGGATAGTCGTGGTAATGATGCCTATAACAAGTGGTTGTCCCAGAAAAGGGCTGAATCTACGGTGAATTACATGGTTTCCAAAGGAATATCACGAGATAGGTTGCTCGGAGAAGGATTTGGGGAGACCCGATTGGTCAATGAGTGTGCCAATGGCATACCCTGTTCTAAAGAAAAACATCAGTTGAACCGTAGGTCGGAGTTCATCATTTTTGAATAGAGAATCCAAGAAAGGCGTGAAATTAAAACGGGCATTTTTGCCCGTTTTTTTTGTTTTTAAACCTTATGAATCGCTTTGTTTTGTTGAGAGTTATCGATAAAGAACATGTTTTATGGTCCTAATGCTTGGCAACATCTTTTCGGCAATTAATGTTTGTAATGACCTGTTACACAACATTTTTTGTTACTGGACCGCTTTCAAGTTTACTTTTGATGTATTCTAGCTACTAAACACTTCATAGTGAACAAAATAGTAAACCTCATCAATAATTCCTTAAGAACAGGAGCGTCCCTTTGTGCAGTAGTATTTTTAATGCTTTTCAACAGTGAACCAGTTTTCGCACAGGTAAGTGAAGACTTTGAGAGCGGTACAGCATCCGGGTGGACTACCTCTGGTACGGCCTCAACAGGTACTTTTGTGGTAGCCAACCCAACAGGTGAGTCGACCAGTGGGGTAATTACCCAATTGGAAGATGACCATACTGCGGCTCCTGGGGTCAATGCTTATTTTACCGCTACGAATTCCTCGGCGGGAAACTCCGATGTGGATGGAGGTACTGCAATCACAACTTCACCAGTTTATAATATTGCCGCCACTTCACAACTGTCAATATGGTACTTTTTTGGCCAACGGGATAATGGGGATGATGCCGGAGACTTTTTTCTTATCGAATACTCTTTGAACGGGGGATCCACTTTTACAAATTTGGTTTCGATAGGGGATATTACGATCAATGCCAGTTGGACAGAGGCCACCGCCACCATACCCGCAGGATCAAATGTTGTTATACGGGTAACAGTAGCGGACGGATCTAGTACCGGGGATATTATTGAAGGAGGAATAGATGATCTTTCCATAACTGCTCTGACCCCAATCATAACGATTGATGATGTCACTGTGGATGAAAATGCAGGGACTGCCACTTTCACCGCAACGCATTCAAATGTGGACGCAGCAGGTCCGTTTACCGTGAGTTATCAAACTGCCGATGGAACTGCAACAGTGGGCAGTGATTATTCTTTTACTTCGGGAACTCTCAACTTTACGGGAACTAGTGGTGATACCGAAACGATTTCAGTTCCTATTACTGATGATGCGACTTTAGAAAATTCAGAAACCTTCACAATACAATTCACGGGCAGCTCCGACGGAACAGTCGATATTTCTGATACAGCGACAGGAAACATAACGGACAATGACGGATTGATAATAACTGACGGAGCGACTATTAATACCTGTAGTGGTATTTTTTTGGATTCAGGAGGTACATCATCAACCTATACCAACAATGAAGACATAACTTATACCATTTGCCCAGATACTCCGGGAAGCTTCACACGCGTAAATTTCACCAGTTTCGATGTGGAAAGCGGTTTCGATTTCTTGTTTGTCTATGAGGGAACCACAACAGGGGGTACTTTAATAGGCCAGTTCCATAATGGAAATCTGCCCAGTACCATTACCTCAACGGATGTTTCGGGATGTTTGACCTTTAGGTTTACATCCGACTTCAGTGTGACAAACAACGGATGGGAAGCAACGGTTTCATGTTTTACACCTGGTCCAACACTCAGCATCGCGGATGTTTCTGTGGATGAGACTGCTGGAACGGCCGTCTTTACAGTGACCCATACAGGAGCAAGCGCTTCAGGTCCGTTTACGGTAAACTTCCAGACGGTGGATGGCACGGCTCTTGCAGGAAACGACTACACGAGCACCACTGGAACTTTGAATTTTAATGGAACACTCGGTGATACCGAAATAATATCAGTGCCTGTTATAAATGATGCCATTGTTGAAAATGATGAGACTTTTACCATTCAATTCACATCTACTTCTGATGGGACCGTGGATATTACGGATACAGGAACCGGTACAATAAATTCCCAAATACTTTCTGATGCACCCTTGACCCTCTATGAAGAAATTTATGGAAATGTGGATTATGTGGTTACTGGGAATACCCTACGTACAGCAGATAACGGTACCGACCCGTGTGCTGTCGCCAACTCAAGTTCCAATACACTTATTGCAACCATTCCAGGAACGGCGACCATTAGAAAGGCATATTTATACTGGGCACATTCGAGCTCAACCATGGATACGGATGTCACTTTCGAGGGACAGGCGGTCACGGCAGATATTGCTTATAATGCCTTCTCAGCTACCTACTGGAGTTATTTGAGTGATGTTACCTCCATTGTTTCAGGAGTGACAAACCCTTCAACAAACACGTATGATTTTGCAGATTTAACCATCGATAATACCACCAATTGCGCTAGCCAAGGAGTTTTGGGAGGTTGGGCTTTGATTGTTTTTTATGATGACCCTTCCCTACCTGCAGCCAGTATTAACCTATATCAAGGATTTCAGCGGTTGCGCAATAGTAGTGATTCATTCACATTGGATTCTTTCTATGCAATCGCCGGTTCAGGAGCCAAGGCGACATTCTTATCTTGGGAAGGTGATAGTACCCTATCTGGTGCATCAGAAACGCTATCAATCACAAACCAGTCGGGCACTAACTTCACACTTAGTGGAGATGGAGGACAAACAGGGAACAATGCCTATAATTCAACCATTTACGATAACACCCAAGCTCCAGCATTTGATGACCCAACACCTTATGGATTGGATTTGGACACCTACAATATATCCACTTTTATCACTCCTGGAGATTCTCAAGTTACTGCAAATGTTTCTGTAGCCAATGATGCGGTATTTTTTAATGCAGTTTTGATCCGGGTTCAATCAAACCTTATTTCAGGCACCGTCTTTGAAGATGTAAACTATCCTGGGGGAGCGGGAAGAGATATGGCCACTGCATCTGGAGTGGGAGTGAACAATGCAACTTTGGAATTGTACAATGCATCAAACAATTTGGTTCAAACAACAACAACTGATAACAACGGAGATTATATTTTTGGCGGAATGGTGGACGGAAACTACACCGTCCGGGTTGTAAACTCTTCCGTAAGGTCAAGTAGAGGAGGCGGTATAGGATGTACCACTTGCTGGCCTGTACAAACTTATAGAAACTTCAATACATCAGGAAGTTTTGTCGACGTTACCGACGAGGTGGGGGGAGCTTCTCCCGCTTTAGAAGATTCGGCAGTGGGTACCTTGACAGGAGCGCAAACAACTTCAGCGGTGAGCATATCTGGCAACGGTGTAGTAGGATTGGATTTTGGTTTCAATTTCAATACTATCGTTAACTCCAACGAAGATGGGCAAGGCTCTTTGGAACAGTTCATTGTAAACTCTAATAGTTTAGATGAAACCGGCTTGGATATCGAAGCCAACAGCATTTTTGACCCAGCTTCTGGAATAGACACCTCAATATTCATGATTCCTAATGCCACCGACCCCTTGGGAAGAACAGCAGACACTAATTTTTCAGGCAGTTTTGCTGATATTTCTATTTCCAATGGCAATCCCTTATCGAGCATTGCCTCAGACAACACTTCAATAGATGGTCGCACACAGACTGCATACTCCGGAAATACGAATGCTGGAACCATAGGTTCTGGCGGAACAACTGTTGGAGTTTCCGCAACTGTACTTCCAAATTATAATTTGCCAGAGATACAAGTTCATAGAAATGGCGGAGATGTTTTTAGGACCGAAGGAACAAACAATACCATTCGTAATCTTGCCATTTACGCCAATAGTAATGCTGGAATCCGGATAGACAATGGCTCAGCCAATATCATTGAAAATGTATTGGGGGTCAATGCATCTGGAACTAATTCTGGAAATATTGACCATGGTGTGGAAAATCAATCAGGGGATATAGTGGTTGACAGCAATTATATTGCAACAAATACAGATGGGGGAATTTTGATTGCCGGTGGAACATCCAATACCATCCAAAATAACCATATTACAGCTAATGGTGATGCCACTTGTGATGACAATATTACCATAACTGGAGGAAACGGAATTACGATTCAACAAAATCTGATTGAAAATGCAGCTTCTTTAGGTATTGATGCAGCAACCAGTTCAGGCAGTATAATAATTAATGAAAACACAATTACCGGTTCAGGGCAAGATGGCGGAAATTGTTCCGGAACTGTAAAAAACATGGGTATTGAACTGGGGGGGAGCAACTCACAGATTACCAGCAATATAGTGTATGCTAACGGAGGCACAGGTATTACCGTGACCGGTTCGGGAACTGGCAATTTGATAAGTCAAAACTCGTTTTATGCCAATGGAACTGCCGCTCCAGCTCTTGGAATAGATTTAAATGGAGATGGGGTTACTTTGAATGATAATGGAGATAGTGATACAGGTCCCAATAATCTTAACAATTTTCCCATAATCAATTTTGTGACCATATCTGGAACAAATTTGGTAGTTAAAGGTTGGGCAAGACCTGGAACCATTGTTGAATTTTTCTTTACGGACATCAACCAAGGAACTGCCAGTGATGGTGATAACACCTTAGGCCAATCAACCGATTATGGTGAAGGTCAAGTTTATATAGCCACAGCAACAGAAGGTAGCGGTTCAGACTTGGATGCAAGCAGTTCATCTTATACCGATGCGGATGGAAACACGGACGCGACCAACAGATTTGAATTTTTGCTAGCACTTCCCAACGGAACAACAGTAGGAAATAAAATAACCGCAACAGGAACTTTGGCAAACTCAACCTCCGAGTTTTCGCCTTTTAGTTCAATCAAAGTAGCATCTGTTATTACTAATCGAAGGATTACGTATCGCGTGAATAAAAATTAAGGGCCTAACTATCACAAGGTATATTTTTTCTTAAATCAAACTTGACATAATTAGAGCAAAAATCCATACAGTTCTAGCACCTAAAATACCCTATTGAAGGTTGAGATTTATTGCCAAGAAAGATGTTTCTAGAAAATTTAGCACCTCCCAAACACCTTGAAAAATGTAGCTTTTATCGATGAATTACAATCTAAAATCAATAAAATAAAATGCTGTAACCTCAAAATATAACCCCTATACCTTGGGTTTTTGGAGGTACACAACAAATATTTTCCCTCCCTATGGGTAAAAGTAATTTTGTAAGACGTGAAAGAACACTTGATAGCCAATATCAAGCAAAAACACAGAGAAAGTAAGAAATAAGACCCTCAACTAATAGTGACCTCATGAAAAAGAGCATAATAGCTATTGCCACACTTCTATTTTCGGGAATAGCCTTTTCTCAAACCACAGTTACCCTTCAAGACCAATGCAACTGTGAAGTTTTAAAAGGAACAGCGGTTTCAAGTCCAGGAGCCACCACTCCTAGTGGTGCAGATGCTGGGGACATCTATGTGAATACAACAACTGGCAGGATTTTTTTCTGGGACGGAAATTCATGGGAATTGACTTCAACGGATGACCAGCAGTTGCAGAATTTTACCTTTAATGGGGCGACCAATATACTTTCGTTGGAGATTGAAGATGGTAATATCGTTTCAGTTGATTTATCCGGATTGAGTGGAACAGACGACGACATCAGCTCTGCGAGTTACGATGCGCCCACGAACGTATTGACGATTAACGAGGGTACGAGTTCCGTGAGCGCGGACCTGAGCGACTTGGACGACAGTGCAGGTGTGGCCGCCAACGCTGCGGACATCGCGACCAACACTGCCAACATCGCCACGAACACTGCTGATATAGCAACAAATACAGCTGACATCGCAACCAATACAGCTGACATTGCCACGAACACCGTCGACATCGCGACCAATGCGGGAGACATAGCGACGCACATCGCCAACGACAACGACACGGACGACACCAACGAGCTTTCGGACGTGCAGCTCACGGGCACTACTCTGGAGCTGACCAATGCCGCTGCGGGTGCCACGGGAGTGGACCTTGACGGTACCTTCGCCACGGACGCGGAGCTTGCAGCATTGAACACGGACGATGCCGATGCGGACCCGACCAACGAACTGAACACGGCCGTCGGCCTGACGGGCACCTCGATAACGGTGACCGACGCGGGTGGCACATTGAGCCAGGACCTTGACGGGACCTTCGCCACGGACGCGGAGCTTGCAGCATTGAACACGGACGATGCCGATGCGGACCCGACCAACGAACTCAACACGGCCGTCGGCCTGACGGGCACCTCGATAACGGTGACCGATGCAGGCGGTACCCTGAGCCAGGACCTTGACGGTACCTTTGCCACGGACGCGGAACTGGCGGCCCTTAACACGGACGATGCCGACGCCGACCCGACCAACGAACTGAACACGGCCGTCGGCCTGACGGGCACCTCGATAACGGTGACCGATGCCGGCGGTACCCTGAGCCAGGACCTTGACGGGACCTTTGCCACGGATGCGGAACTGGCGGCCCTTAACACGGACGACGCCGACGCCGACCCGACCAACGAACTGAACACGGCGGTTGGGCTGACGGGCACCTCGATAACGGTGACCGATGCAGGCGGTACCCTGAGCCAGGACCTTGACGGCACCTTTGCCACGGATGCGGAACTTGCCGCGCTGAACACGGACGACGCCGACGCCGACCCCACGAACGAACTCAACACGGCGGTCGGCCTGACGGGCACCTCCATAACGGTGACCGATGCCGGTGGCACATTGAGCCAGGACCTTGACGGTACCTTTGCCACGGATGCCGAACTTGCAGCGCTGAACACGGACGACGCCGATGCGGACCCCACGAACGAACTGAACACGGCCGTGGGCCTGACGGGCACCTCGATAACAGTGACCGATGCCGGTGGTACCCTGAGCCAGGACCTTGACGGCACCTTTGCCACGGATGCGGAACTTGCCGCGCTGAACACGGACGACGCCGATGCGGACCCCACGAACGAACTCAACACGGCGGTCGGCCTGACGGGCACCTCCATAACGGTGACCGATGCAGGCGGTACCCTGAGCCAGGACCTTGACGGTACCTTTGCCACGGATGCGGAACTGGCGGCCCTTAACACGGACGATGCCGATGCGGACCCGACCAACGAACTCAACACGGCCGTTGGGCTGACGGGCACCTCGATAACGGTGACCGATGCCGGTGGCACATTGAGCCAGGACCTTGACGGAACCTTCGCCACGGACGCCGAGCTTGCCGCACTCAACACGGACGATGCCGACGCCGACCCGACCAACGAAATACAAGATGCGGCCGGAGTTGATTTTACTCCTGCTGGAAATACCACAAGTACGGACGTACAGGCGGCAATAGAAGAACTTCAAACAGATATTGACGGTTTTGCAGCTACTGCGGGCCAGACCAATACAGCTTCGAATGTTGGTGTAGGTGGTGTCGGGACATTTGCAAGAAAAACAGGTGCAGATCTGGAATTCAAAAATATCAATGCCGGTTCAAATAGGATAACAATTACTGATGATGCTGGTAACGATGAAGTAGATATAGATATAGATGATACTGCTTTGGATGCTACCTTTGCCACGGACGCCGAGCTTGCCGCACTCAACACGGACGATGCCGACGCCGACCCCACGAACGAACTCAACACGGCGGTTGGGCTGACGGGCACCTCCATAACGGTGACCGATGCCGGTGGCACATTGAGCCAGGACCTTGACGGTACCTTTGCCACGGATGCGGAACTGGCGGCCCTTAACACGGACGACGCCGATGCGGACCCCACGAACGAACTCAACACGG
>NZ_JAAABI010000040.1 GCF_009903685.1 Flagellimonas ochracea
CCTTGATCTCGAGGCCATCTGAGCCAACAACATCCAATGGAATGTTGGGGTCAGGAGCAGGGCGTGGAAGATTCCTAAGGGAAAGCTATAGATGGATTTACGAGAAACGTTGCGTGACAACTTACTTGCGAAGGAAGGGTCTCCTGACTTTTTGTGATTACTCACCTTGAGCTGTTTCGCACTATATGTTAATTTCAGAGAACGTTGATCAACAAGAGAAAGAATGACTTACAGAAACATATGAGTCGATAAATTCCTGCCATCGGCCCGTCAGCACCTCCGAATCATCAAAGCTGGAGTCGTCTTGGCCAATTAGCTGGATGGTCATAGTCCTGGAATCAGGAAGCTATGCAACGGGGTCAGTAAACAACATATGAGGAACGAAGAAAGCCAAACGGACCCAGTCGATTCGGAAGATATTCTCATCGGGTCCAAGG
>NZ_JAAABI010000041.1 GCF_009903685.1 Flagellimonas ochracea
GCCCTGACTCGAGGAAGAGAGTGAAATACAGCCTGAAAGTAATTATGGTCCGAAAGTAAATCTTCCAAGTCCTGTCGACTATATAAGCGGTAAACATGTTAGACCATCCTCGCTATCATAATCGTAACATACGATAAATGAGCGAGTTCTGGAAAGTCGATGGTGAGCTGTGTCACGATGTCGGACGCCATTATTGTAGATGAGATGGTACAGAGATGGTATCGGTAAAAGTCTGAGTCTGAGTCGCGTCGGCTTCATCACCAACCCCCACATGTCCATCGTTCTTCCTGGCGAGCAGGTTCCTGCTCAGCACGTAAATCTCAAGCTCGGCCCAGGTCTCATACAGACAAACAACGTTTCAGTAGGTGTTACTCGGACGTCGCCATCGGTCGTGTGCACCCGTGCAGGTACACTAAATCATTCTGCAAATGGC
>NZ_JAAABI010000042.1 GCF_009903685.1 Flagellimonas ochracea
TTGACGGTACCTTTGCCACGGATGCGGAACTGGCGGCCCTTAACACGGACGATGCCGACGCCGACCCGACCAACGAACTGAACACGGCGGTCGGCCTGACGGGCACCTCGATAACGGTGACCGATGCAGGCGGTACCCTGAGCCAGGACCTTGACGGGACCTTTGCCACGGACGCGGAGCTTGCGGCGCTTAACACGGACGATGCCGACGCCGACCCGACCAACGAACTCAACACGGCGGTCGGCCTGACGGGCACCTCCATAACGGTGACCGATGCAGGCGGTACCCTGAGCCAGGACCTTGACGGTACCTTTG
>NZ_JAAABI010000043.1 GCF_009903685.1 Flagellimonas ochracea
TCGTGGGGTCAGCGTCGGCATCGTCCGTGTTGAGTGCGGCAAGCTCGGCGTCCGTGGCGAAGGTTCCGTCAAGGTCCTGGCTCAATGTGCCACCGGCATCGGTCACCGTTATCGAGGTGCCCGTCAGGCCCACGGCCGTGTTCAGTTCGTTCGTGGGGTCCGCATCGGCGTCGTCCGTGTTGAGTGCGGCAAGCTCGGCGTCCGTGGCGAAGGTACCGTCAAGGTCCTGGCTCAATGTGCCACCGGCATCGGTCACCGTTATCGAGGTGCCCGTCAGGCCGACCGCCGTGT
>NZ_JAAABI010000044.1 GCF_009903685.1 Flagellimonas ochracea
CTGACGGGCACCTCGATAACGGTGACCGATGCCGGTGGCACATTGAGCCAGGACCTTGACGGAACCTTCGCCACGGACGCCGAGCTTGCCGCACTCAACACGGACGATGCCGACGCTGACCCCACGAACGAATACAACACGGCAGTTGGGCTGACGGGCACCTCCATAACGGTGACCGATGCAGGCGGTACCCTGAGCCAGGACCTTGACGGTACCTTTGCCACGGATGCGGAACTGGCGGCCCTTAACACGGACGATGCCGACGCCGACCCGACCA
>NZ_JAAABI010000045.1 GCF_009903685.1 Flagellimonas ochracea
CCGATGCGGACCCCACGAACGAACTCAACACGGCGGTCGGCCTGACGGGCACCTCCATAACGGTGACCGATGCAGGCGGTACCCTGAGCCAGGACCTTGACGGTACCTTTGCCACGGATGCGGAACTTGCCGCGCTGAACACGGACGACGCCGATGCGGACCCCACGAACGAACTGAACACGGCCGTGGGCCTGACGGGCACCTCGATAACGGTGACCGATGCCGGTGGTACCCTGAGCCAGGACCTTGACGGCACCTTTGCCA
>NZ_JAAABI010000046.1 GCF_009903685.1 Flagellimonas ochracea
TGGCAAAGGTGCCGTCAAGGTCCTGGCTCAGGGTACCGCCTGCATCGGTCACCGTTATCGAGGTGCCCGTCAGCCCAACCGCCGTGTTCAGTTCGTTGGTCGGGTCGGCGTCGGCGTCGTCCGTGTTGAGTGCGGCAAGCTCGGCGTCCGTGGCGAAGGTACCGTCAAGGTCCTGGCTCAATGTGCCACCGGCATCGGTCACCGTTATCGAGGTGCCCGTCAGGCCGACCGCCGTGT
>NZ_JAAABI010000047.1 GCF_009903685.1 Flagellimonas ochracea
TCTTTTGCCAAGTTCTTACTTCTAGGTTTGGACCAACTCAAAAATATTTTATTACTCATTTTTGGTTATCCTTATCCTTTATGGAGATACTTTCTATCCAAACCATAATAATTAGTTATCCGTTATTCAGACGGCTAATTGTGTGATATAAGATTGCGTGGATGATTTAGTTTCAGAATCTCTGAAGTTCTCTGATGACTGACATGGGTATAAATCTGGGTAATGTTTAC
>NZ_JAAABI010000048.1 GCF_009903685.1 Flagellimonas ochracea
TTTACTTTCCCTTAAATCAAAATGTACTTGCCAGAGGCCCTTAAGCGGCATTGATTCCTATTGAACAAAATGATACTAATAAACCACATCAACAAGATTTTTTAATAACGGATAACTAATTATTATGCCACTTAAAAGTAAGGTGTCAATTCCCCTTGAATTTGTTTTAATAATATCAGGAATGCCCGGTGCAGGAAAAAGCACACTTGCTCTAAATTTGGTTAAAAAAT
>NZ_JAAABI010000049.1 GCF_009903685.1 Flagellimonas ochracea
CGGCGTCGTCCGTGTTAAGGGCCGCCAGTTCCGCATCCGTGGCAAAGGTACCGTCAAGGTCCTGGCTCAATGTGCCACCGGCATCGGTCACCGTTATCGAGGTGCCCGTCAGGCCCACGGCCGTGTTCAGTTCGTTCGTGGGGTCCGCATCGGCGTCGTCCGTGTTCAGCGCTGCAAGTTCGGCATCCGTGGCAAAGGTACCGTCAAGGTCCTGGCTCA
>NZ_JAAABI010000004.1 GCF_009903685.1 Flagellimonas ochracea
ATTCTGCAGAAAAACCGAGCGTGAGCGAAATTCATTTAGGAGAATTTGAAAATAGAAAAAATATTACTCCAACTTTATAGAATTAAAACTTTAATCAACAACGTTAACCAAAGTTCAAATAAACGATAGACTTTCATTTATAAATCAATCATTTACAGCTGTTTGTTTATCTTTGATATGACGAAAGATAAATCGGTCACAAAAGTTCACAAATCGTCAACATTTTGAAATCAAAAAGTGGAAACCCCAATAAAACTGGGGGTCCGAGAGAAAAGTTCGATTCTTGCCGGGGCTACAAATCTTCCTTACTTTCCACTTTTCTTGGTTACCTTAGCAAAAACACATTTCCATGGAAAAGAAAGTGAAAAATGTTTTTAGGCAAGGTGCTATTGCTCCAGAGTTTATAGCAGAATCCATTGCCAAGCATCAATCCAAAACCGAAATAGGAGCTCACGATATCTTCTTGGGACAGGTGCGGGCCGATAAGATTGACGGAAAGACCGTATCAGCCATTGAGTATACCGCTTATGAAAGTATGGCCAACGCAAAGTTTAATGAAATCAGGGAGAATACATTTTCAAAATTCAACATCACCTGCATGCACATATATCATAGCCTTGGCAATGTAGGTGTAGGGGAAATATGTCTCTTTGTTTTCGTTTCCTCTCCGCATAGAAGAGTAGCTTTTGAAGCTCTTGAGTATGTAGTGGAGGAAATAAAGGCCGAAGTACCTGTCTTTGGAAAAGAGCTTTTTCAGGATGACTCCTATCAATGGAAAGTAAATACCTAAACCCATGGTCGATATAACCCAAAAGCAATCCACCCATCGTACTGCTGTGGCCCAAGCTGTGGTAAAAGTCAGTTCAAAATCTACTTTAGATGCCATTGAAGCGGGTACAGTACCCAAGGGAAATGTATTCGAAATTAGCAGAGCTGCCGGCTTTTTGGCCGTTAAAAAAACAGCGGACCTCTTGCCTGATTGCCACCCCTTGCCTGTAGAATATTGTGGCATTGATTACGAAATAAAAGGGATGGAAATTGTCATCAACATAACTATAAAGACCTTTTACAAAACAGGCGTGGAAGTGGAGGCCATGCACGGGGCAAGTGTGGTGGCACTAAACATGTATGATATGCTAAAACCAATAGACAAGGGCGTGGAAATACACCACATAAAACTCTTGAAAAAGACCGGTGGTAAGTCAGACATCGAAAACGATTAAATTTTTTTCACATTTTTTCTTGACGATTCCATTTTTGTTCTATTTTTAATTTGATGTTAAGCTAACGGCTATGAACAACCTCAGAAGAGTTATAGTAGACTTCAAAAAGCTGACTCCCGAAGTATTGAAGCTTTTGGTAGACAAGTATCCGGATGGTTATGGCGATGACGATGTGGTTAATTTTCGAAACCTTAAGGGAGAAGTGATCGAAGCGGTTGAGGTTTCTACGAATGACACCAAATATTTGGTCAAGATCAGTTCCAAATTGGAGCATAGCATGGCCAATTTTGATGATGATACCGAAGATCTTGATACTGAAGATTTGGGGGAACTTTCCGAAAAAGATGGGGATTTTGATTCCGAGGAAGAATAGATAGTTTATTTTCTCAGATTTTTTAGCATTTCAGCCGTAGTTTGGTCCAAATCATATTTCGGTTTCCAATCCCAATCCTCTTTAGCCAAAGAATCATCGATACTGCTCGGCCATGTATCGGCAATTTTTTGCCTAAAATCAGGTATATAGGCTATTGTAAAATCCGGAATATGCTTTTTTATGCTTTGGGCCATATCATGAGGAGTAAAACTCATACTGCCTAAATTATAGGAGGAGTGAACGCTTATTTTCTCAGCCGGACTTTCCATTAACTCCATGGTGGCCCTTATCGCATCGTCCATGTACATCATGGGCAATTTGGTGTGCTTACTTAAAAAACACTGGTAAGCACCTTTTTCCAAGGCATCATGATAAATTTCAACAGCATAGTCCGTGGTGCCTCCACCGGGCATGGTTTTCCAGCTAATTAGGCCTGGATATCGCACACTACGCACATCTACCCCATATTTGGTATTATAGTATTCGCACCAACGTTCGCCAGATTGTTTGCTAATGCCATAAACGGTGCTGGGTTCCATAATGGTGTGCTGTGGGGCGTTCTCCTTAGGTGTGTTGGGACCAAAAACCGCAATGCTGGAAGGCCAAAAGATTTTGGAGATCTTTTTTTCTTTTGCCAAATCCAGCACATTAAAAAGTGAGTTCATATTTAGGTTCCAAGCCCTGTCCGGAAACTTTTCAGCGGTGGCACTTAGCATGGCAGCCATTAAGTAGACCTCATCTATCTCATAGTGCATTACTACATCTTCAATAGCCTTGTAGTTAGTGGCATCGAGCAGTTCAAAAGGCCCCGAGGCCATAAGGGCTTCGTTACCTTCCCTAATGTCACTGGCCACTACCGTTTCCGAGCCATATTTATTTCTGAGTTCATAGGTTAGCTCGGTTCCGATTTGACCACAGGCACCAAGAATAAGGATAGGTTTTTGCATTTATAAAAGACGTTAATTGCTCTCAACGGTAAAGATAGCCTTTCTTAAAATTTGTACATTCGCCTATGCGAAAATTGTTATATCTGCTGATTTTTAGCCTTACCCTTTTCAGTTGCAGGCAACAAGACAAGGGGGATGCAACCAGCTATGTGGATGAATCGGGTTTTAACTACCAAAAATTGCCCGATAAGACCACTATCAATGCAGAGGCTTTGGCCCTTATAGAAGAATGGGAGGAGTTCCAAAAGTTTAATGAGAGCATTGATGTTTTGTACAAGGCCAAAAACAATGAGGATTTGATCTTGGCCATAGATGATCTTATTGAAAAGGAAAAGCTACTTGCGGAGGGGAACTATCCAGAAATGTTCAACACACTACAGGTAAAAAGCAGGCAACGTGTGCTCAAGACGTATCTTTACAAGGTGAAATCGCATGTTTTGGAGAATCAGGAAACCACCCAACCTACTGTTGAGATGTTGACCGCATACAATGCCCTCAGAAAACAGTTGAACATTATCGTAAATAGTCAGTTGGACAAAGAACTAATACTGGATGAAGACTAGAATTTTAAGCTTTTTACTTTGCACTGCCTCTGTTACCCTTATGGCTCAAAACCCGGAAAAGGAACAAATTAACTTGCTTTTGGACGCGTGGCACGAAGCTGCTGCCAATGCAGATTTTGACACCTATTTTGAAAAAATGACCGAAGATGGGGTTTTCATTGGGACAGATGCGACCGAGAATTGGCAAAACGAGGCTTTCAGAACATTTTCCAAGCCCTATTTTGATAGGGGCAAAGCATGGAGCTTTACTGCGGTGGAACGCAACATTTATGTTGGAAATAATGAAGATTTCGCCTGGTTTGATGAACTGTTGGACACTCAAATGAAAATCTGCAGAGGCTCAGGAGTGCTTAAAAAAGTGGATGGGCAATGGAAAATTGCACACTACGTACTGTCAATTGCAGTACCCAATGATAATGTAGCAGAGTTGATTGAAATCAAAAAAGAAAAAGACAGTCTACTGCTTCTTCAGCTCAGAAAACAATAAGCGATTGATGTGATACCTTTTACTCGTCCTGGGGCTTTTCTTTTCTGGACTCCAAGGCCTGCTTGCTTAGACTGGCTAAATTAAAGTTGGGGTCCAGTTTCAACGCCTCATCGATTTGGGCAATGGCACTATCAATATTGTTTTTATCCGTATTGTAGGTGACCAAACCTTTCAGGTGTAAAAAAGCCGCCTTTAAAGGCACCTCATAAGGTTGTTGTCTTTCATAGAAAGCATACTTCATATCATCCTTGGCATTGGCGATTCCGTATTCAATATTTTCCAAAGCACCGCTGTTGTCCCCGACCAATATTTTAATATCGGCCAGTTCGTAGGCCAAATGAGGAGAAGGAATCCGGCCAAAAAGTACTTCAAAATGCTCTAGAGCCCTTTTGGGTTGGTTCAATGATTTTAGGGAAACAGCCTTCACCTGAACGGCCAAATCAGAATCATCGGCATTCTTTTCAATACCTATGGTGTTCAAAGCTTGCATGTGCTGGTTGTTGTTCATGTATACAAATGCGAGCGTATCTTTTCGTTCTGTTGAGGGAGCAAGCACATTGAGGTGTGTAAGTGCATTGATTACCCCCCCCACATCACCTTGAAGCCGCATTTCCTTATAAAAGGCCTTATAATGTTCCAAAAGGGCGTTTTGGGTTTGGGCAAACCCAATAAAACCAACAAACAGCGTAAATAGTATAACAAGCTTTCTCATTGAGTATCTTTTAAGTGCGGCAAAACTAAAAAAATTATCTGTATCTAGTTGTTAAAGAATACCATATCCGAATGGTTGCTATGTGAAAATGGAAGTTTTGAACCGATGTCCCTTATCCTTAAAATTTTTCCCAACGACAATTTTTCCAGATGGATATGATGGTGTGTCGGCATACTTGGGAGGGGGAATGCCCCGTTTTTTTGCCTCAGCAGTGTAGTAATCCTTCTTTGATGGATGAAAGGGGTATACCCCATTAAATATTTCGCCCCAATAATTATTCTTTAGGATGGTGGTGATGAGCAGAATACAATCATTTCTGTGAATCAAATTAACTGGTGCATTGCCATTGGACAGGTTTTCTCTTCTAGACAGCATAGTAACGGGATGTCGGTCAGGACCAATCAATCCCCCAAAACGGATTACGGTAACCTGTAAATCAGCATCGTTCAGAAACAGCTGTTCGCAAGCCAACAATTGTCTGCCTGATTCGCTTTTGGGCTCAGGAAGGGTATCCTCAGTAACCTCACCCTGTTCATCACCGTATACAGAGGTACTGCTCACAAAGATAATTTTGCGAACCATGCTTTTTTTGATTTCGGTATGGAGGAGCTCCATTTTATCAATAAAACTTTCTCGATTTTTACCCCTTAACCCTGGAGGAATGTCAATGATCAAAACATCAATATGATCGAAAAAACCTTTTAGGTTTCCTTCTATTTTTTTTGCTGATAGTTGAATTTGATAAGCTGTTACGCCAGCCTCATGCAGGGTTTGAATTTTTTCTCGTGAAGTGGTTGTTCCATGCACTTCAAATGCATTTTTCAGAAGTGTTTTGGCCAAAGGCAACCCCAGCCAACCACAACCCAATATGCCTATTCGTTCACTCAAAACGCATAGTTTTGGTCACTAAAATGGCATCGTTTAGCACAAATGGCATGGGAATACTGTTTTCCGGTCTTTTGGGTACGGTGAACTCGGGATGGGTTAGTAAATCGTTGGAAGCTTCATAAAACGTTAGCTCCAGCACAGCATCTTTTGGATAGCTCATTCCCAACTCGGTAAACTCGTTATTAGAAAGGTAATGGGTTATCAACCTTTTCTTTCTGTTTTTTAAATAATAATCCGATAAAGGAATATTGTTCGCCTTGGCTGAGTTCAGTGCAATTTCGTTGGTGTAAATATCCAATCGGTTGACGTTCCTTTTTGGTGTAACACATAATTCCAAAATACGTTCATTGCCAATTACCGTATCCAAAGTAACATCAATCCATGGAGTGGCGATTTCTTTTTTTGGAGCTTCGGCGATCTGAGTAAATCGGGTGAGATACTTACTGGATAGGGTCTTGAACGATTCACTTTGACCAGGTTCTTTTCCATCTTTCAAAAACTGGCTGTTCCACCCAATGGTTTTTTGGTCGTAGGTCGCCCATACGGCTGAATCCGAATCGGCATCATATACATACAAAAGGCTACTGGGTTTGGGCCGTTCTTTGTTTAAATTGGAATTGATATGTGACAGAATACCAAAACCCAAGAAAAGAAAAAGGGTGAAATAGGCAAGCTGGTCCTTATTTTTGAGCAATCCAAAGAAAGGGAGCGTCAAAAAGAATAGTAGAGGAACAAAAACGGTAACTGCTACCATCATTTTCAATCCAAGTCCCACCGGAAACATCTTAATAAAAGGAGCATAAATGAATAGAGCTGGCAAAGCTAAAAACACCAATAGAAATGGATTGGGTTTTTCTTGGTTGACGATTACCATGAAGGCAGCCAAAACTCCAAAAACAGGCACAATGAAAAAACTGGCTCCCTTTAAATAGCTGGCAACAACGGCACAAATTACCAACCAAACAAGAACCGGAGCTACCAACAGATTTGAGGTGCTCGTCTTCCTAAACTGGTGATACAGCCAAAGACAAATGCCTATGGATAACATGGCAAACATGAAAATGTAGGTATGCCCATTATAGGTAAATCCATGTAACATATCCTTGAACTGTGGATACCACCAAGTCAATACTTTCCAAAAGAAATACCCTATTGCCCCGTTGATTGTCAATGCCAGTAAAAGGGGTAGAAATCCTTTAAAAATGTCTTTTGCGTTGAGCGCAGCTTTCTTGAACCCAAAAATTATTAGCGATATAAAGGCAATCACCGCTAGGGCCAACATCGGCCAAATCCATTCGTAGGGATACGAAATCAATCCAAAAAATGGAAGATTGAAGTATACGAGGTCATCGAGACTCTTTAGGATATTCAAATCCGCATTGCTAAAATGGTGCAGGAGAGGCATTAGATAGCTTCCTTGATGGGCCAATGAATTTCGGTCCAATCGCTCATAGGTGTCCAAAGCGGTGTGGTAGTCAAAATGGTCGTCAATAAAGGCAAAATTAAAGCCTTCTATATCACCATCTTCACGAAAAACGGTTAGGTCCGTATCGTTGGGCAGCATTTTGTAAATACTATAGGCCAACGAATTGGCAACCGGGTATTTTGGATTGGCCTTTGTGAACTCCTTGATCAGATTTCCATTTCCCCTATTGGTTTCAATCAACATATAGCTGGGGCCTCCACTTCCACGAGCCTCAAAATTTAGGACCAAACCCACATCTTTGGCCCATGGATGTTTGTTGACAAAGAGGTCTGCTCCATTGAGTCCTAATTCCTCAGCATCTGTAATAAGAACAATGATATCGTTTTTGGGTGCTTCATTCTTTGCCAGAAATGCACGTACACCCTCTAAGATTGTGGCCACTCCACTTCCTGCATCACTGGCACCATAAGAAGAATGGGGATTGCTGTCGTAATGCGACAAAAGTACGAGTGCCTTGCCTTCAGAAGTTCCATTGATTCTGGCCAGGATGTTGGTGGCTTTGCTCAGATTTCCCCAATCACCGCTGGAATATCCCTCTTGGGTGAAGGTTTCCAACCCTAGTTTTTTAAGTTCGGCAATTATGTAGTTCCTTACTCGGGCATGCCCTGGGAATCCGACCGCGTGGGGTTCCTTGGATATGTTTTCAACATGTTTTAAGGCATTTTCGTTGGAAAACGAAGTGGGAGCAACATCTGCATTAATTTTGTAGGCAGGCATCAAGGATTTATAACTCCAATACACAGCAAAACAAAGGAAAAGCAGGGCGAGGGAACGGGAGATTTTCATGGTTTAGTACGTTGGTATGTAAAAGTATGAAATTATGAAAGGTTCGCAGATTTAGTACAAAAAAAATGAAAATCTCATCAAAAATAGCTATATTTAAGATTCAACCTTTAACAGTAATCCTATGGGAATCAAGAGTTTTCAAGGCGTAAGATCTAAAGAAGAGGCCAAGAAAAAGTACAATGCGCCCATTTTGGTTGAGGATTATATGACCAAGAAGCTGGTTACTTTTACTCCGGACCAATCTATTTTGGAGGTGATGGAAGCATTTGCAAAGCACCACATTTCGGGGGGCCCCGTATTGGATAAAAATGGTTTTTTGGTTGGGATTATCTCGGAAGCGGATTGTATGAAACAGATTTCTGAAAGCCGATATTTTAACCAACCCATTTTAGACAAAAGTGTGGAACGTTTTATGACCAAAGATGTAGAGACCATACCTTTTGACATGAGCATTTTCGATGCTGCTGGAGTTTTTGTGAAGCACAACCGGCGACGGTTGCCCGTTATGAAAAATGACATTTTGGTTGGGCAAATAAGTAGGAAGGACATCGTTATAGCCGCCCTAAAGCTCAGTGCACAAAACTGGAAATAACATTATTCCCTTATTCCCGTTTTACAATCATAAAATAATCGTTGTCCAAGGGTAAATATCCTAAATCGTACACAAAGTAATAAGTGCTTCCTTTTTTTGTGGTATAGATATTTGTGATGTACTCAAAATCAAACCCTCGGTCCATCAGCCGCATTTTAGTCGTCGTGGTTTTTCCATCTTTCAGTGGAAAACTGTTGAGGATGCGATAGTTTTTACGCAACTTGTTGTTGATGTTCCTCATCAAGTTTTTGCTATCCTTGTTGAGTCTGTTGTTATGGGCATTTCTGCAATGGTCAGAACAAAATTTTTTATCCGCCCTGCCAACGAGCTTGTCGCCACATTCCAAACATTTTCGTTCTTCCATGACATAAGATTAGGTAACCACAAGATCATACTTTTTTGACAAACTTTAAGATTGTGCATGCCTCACCCAGAGAGTGAATGTCCTTGAAAATTTAAACCAGACGCTTCTTTATCCAGCTAAAATACCTACTTCCTCAATCCTCTGTCAATATAATTGCCGGAATTTCCAACGAACGGAACAGATCGTTGTACGCTTTCATTCCGCTACCCACAATGGCATTTTTCTCGTCTTCGTAAGACTTCCATGCCCTTAAAAGGTCGTTCAAGCGCTCCTTGGCCCCTTGCGTTACCTTGGGTTCGGCCACGTCCACGAATCCTTTTAGGTACATAAATTCCGCATTCAGTTGATTGTGGAAATTAATTACGTCCTGAAAGGTTTTTTGTTTGGGCTGTATCAATTTTTCTTCCCAATTCTTAATGCGCTCCAGTAAATCGTCACCTTGGGATAGGAGCTCTTTTGCTTCCTCCCAATCCTTGAGCAGATCATTGTACTTATTTAATTGAGATTTGGCATTCCGCATTTGGTTGACTGCTTTATGCATGGCCAGCAATGTTTCGTCAATCTTCATCAATACGGATTGTTGTTCGGCATAATCCATAGGGCTGCCCTCTACTTTGGGGTCAGCTAGGATTACGGCTTTGGTTTCAACGGTTTCACCATCAAGGGAAAGTCTCAGCGTATAGGTTCCGGGCGCAACTCTAGACCCACGATAATCACCAAAGACAAATACCTTATTTATAGCTGGAACCGGGTCTTTGGTAAAATCCCAAGTAAAACGATTGTATCCTTTTTTAGCAGGGAGTACTGTGGGTTTGGGAGGTCCGCCCGGCCAAGTGCTAAACTTCTTTGGTTTTTGGTTGGTGACGGTTCGGATAACCTTGCCTCCGGAAAGCACTTCCAGTTTCAATTCGAGGGAATCCACTTTTTTAGGCAAATAATAATCAAGAGTAACTCCTGATTTAGGATTTTGGCCAAGTCCGGGAACAGGCTTCTCTGAGCTACCCCCATAAATGCGATAAGCATCCTTAGGGGTGATAATGGTAAGTTTGTCTACTGGTTTGACGCTATTCTGGATGGCCCCGAGATCATCCAATATCCAAAATGAACGGCCCGCGGTGGCTGCGACTAAATCATTGTCCTGAATGATAAGGTCGTTAATTGGCACTATGGGCAGATTGAGCTGGAGCTGCTGCCATTGCTGTCCGTCATTCAATGAAACATAAAGTCCGGTTTCGGTTCCTGCATAAAGCAACCCTTTTTGTTTTTTGTCTTCCCGAACCACGCGAACGAAAGTATGCTTGCCATTGATTCCATTGGTGATTTTTGTCCAGGTTTTACCATAATCCGAAGTTTTAAAAATATAGGGCTTTAAATCCATGGACTTGTAGCGCATGACCACGATATAGGCAGTAGCAGGGTCATGGGGCGAAACCTCAACACTATTAATAATTCCTTCCTGAAGATTGGGTGGGGTGATATTTTCCCAGCTTCCTCCACCATTTTTGGTGATATGAAGCCAACCATCATCCGAACCTGCATAAAGGACACCCTCTTCATGTGGCGATTCCATCAAATACATTAGGGTGTTATAATTTTCGCCACCAGCAGCTTCGTTGGTATAGGGTCCTCCACCTGGTCCTTGCTTATCTTTTTCATTTTTGGTGAGGTCGGGACTGATGACATCCCAACTATTTCCCCCATCTTTTGATTTAAAGACTACATTACCAGCATGATAAATAGTGTTGCGGTCATGTGGGGATGATATAATGGGAGCATTCCAATTGTATCGGTACTTGAAATCTTTGGGTACCCTGCCAAGACCCAATTCGGGATATTCCTTAATAGGCTTTCCTTCGCGCGATGCCTTGACCCACTTTTCAATAATTCCTTGGTAGCAGCCTCCATATACCACCTCTGGATTATCTGGGTCAAAGGCCAAATAGGCACTTTCACAACCGGCTACGGAGTACCAGTCTTTCCAATCGATACCCGCATCGTTGGTTCGGCTGGCAATAGCGATGGCAGAATTGTCCTGTTGTCCGCCATACACATTATAAGGCACCAAATTGTCGGTGATTACTCGATAAAATTGGGAAGTGGGTTGATTTTTCTGTGTACTCCAGCTTTTGCCACCATTGTTGGAAACATTTGCCCCTCCGTCGTTGGAGTTGATCATGATGTCATTGTCATGCGGATGAATCCAGAGGTCATGATTGTCTCCATGTGGTGTGGGTAACGGCGTGAAAGTTTTACCGCCATCAATGGATTTGGTAACGGGCGCATTGAGCACGTAAACGATGTTTTCATTCTGAGGGTCGGCAAAGATTTCCATGTAGTACCAAGAACGGGCAATGTTGATTCTGTCCTTGTTAATTTGCTTCCAAGTTTTTCCAGCATCAACACTTTTGTAAACACCTCCTTTTTCGTCTTCGGCTTCAATCACGGCGAATACAAGATCGGGATTGGCACGTGAAACAGAAACCCCAGCTTTTCCAAATTCTTTCGGCAAACCTTTTTCCAGTTTCTTCCATGTTGTGCCACCGTCGGTGGATTTGTAAATTCCTGATGAAGGGCCACCAGACTCCATTGTCCAGGGGTATCTGCGATGTTGCCATAGGGCCGCATACAAAATCAATGGATTTTTCATATCCATTGACAAGGATGAGGCACCTGTATTCTCGTCAATGAAAAGTACCCTTTCCCAATTTTCCCCTCCATCTGTGGAACGATAAATGCCACGTTGTTCCGAAGGGCCGTATTGGGCTCCTTGCGCAGCTACAAATAGGATATTTGGGTTCTTCGGATGAATGATGACATCCGAAATGTGCCGTGTTTCATCCAACCCAATATGTTTCCATGTTTTGCCAGCATCAGTCGACTTGTATACTCCATCTCCCATAGAGGTCATGACCCCTCTGGCGGCATGCTCTCCCATGCCCACGACAATCAGGTTTGGGTCACTTTCGGAAACAGTAATATCACCTACTGTGCCGGTTTTTAGCTGTCCATCAGAAATATTTTTCCAGGTAATGCCGTCGTCCGTCGTCTTCCAAATACCACCTCCGGTGGTACCCATGTAATAGGTCATGGGTTGGCTTACCACTCCCGAGCTTGCTACGCTTCTTCCGCCTCTAAAGGGTCCTATGTTTCGCCATTTAAGGCCAGTATAAAGCGAATCGTTGACAATAACATTGGCAGTTTGGGATTTTTCGTTTCTTCTTTGGGCTTCAATAGGATAAATAGCCAACAAAAGGGCGCAGAGAGTGAGTAGTCTTAGTTTCACGGGAATGTTGAATTAGTTAGTCTGCTAAAGATACTAATTCAAACGTATTGCGTGTTTGGGTAGTCGTCAATAAAAATGGGTATAAATTAAATGATGGTCACTCCACCCTTTTGTACGCAAATGTCATTTCCTGCACCTTTTCATCCTCCCCAATCAAAACATGCATGTTCATCTGGTTCTCATTCACCTTTTCAATGGTAAAACCATCGAAAAAAGCGACTCCATTTTCAATTTTAATCAATTTAAAGTCGATGGTTTCCTCTTTTTCTTCCCATCCGTGTAGATTGCCGTGAAAGTGCTTTAGTTGAAGGATTAACGTGTTGTCTATCCCTTGGATATGCCCCACTTCATAAAAGGAGATCTTGTTGTCCTTAACCATTTTATACACGAACATCATCGAGTTTCCCAAAGGCGGACTCCAGATTTCCTCGGCAATACCGCCAAAGGCCTCACCTTGCCAATGCCCGGCAATCCATTTCACATTTTCCAAGGAAGCAGGCGGAGAGGTTTGCCCATCGACCCATTGCAATGTTTTTTGCCCTGTGGCAATTCCCAATCCCAAAAAGAAAAAGATAAGTGTTTTCATAGTGCTTTTTTTCAATAAGACGAAGCGAAATCCTTTAATTGGACAAGGCAAATTTGATGCTCACATTGGTTTCTACTTTGATTTTTTCAAAATCAATATCCAAAGGCTCTGCCTCCACCAAATCTACGCCCATGGTTTTCATTTCCATGCGCGGTGCTTGATTATATCTGGGATAATAAGGGGTAGAGGTGTCCAAAATGTGAATGGCCTTGCCAATCGATTGTCCCAAAGGTTCAGTGAGCGCTACAGCTTTTTTCTTGGCCTTTTTTATTGCCCTTGACTTAAGTTCCAACTCCAATTCGTCCATTTTGGAGTATTCGGTCTTTTCTAAATAGGCGTTGGCAATATCCAATTGCTCCAAGGCCACCATCACTTCCCCAGCTTGTTTTCCAGAATATACCAACAAAGAATACTGCTTGCTTTTGAGCACTTCTTTTCCTCGAAGAAAATATTTTTTGAAATTGCTGCTTAAATCTTGAATCACCAACTGCTTGTCCAGGTCAATTCCCAATGCACGAAGTCGTTGCGCCATCTTGTTTTCCTGTTCTTCCACAGATTTCTGTCCTTTGGAGTCCTTTTCCTGTATGGTAATGTTCAAATAAATTTTATCCGGGGTCACCAAGGTGTCCACTCGTGCCGAGGTTTCCAAATAGGGTACATCCAAAAAGTTCTTGGATTGTGCAAAAATTAAGGAGGAGAACAAAAAACTTGCAATAGGGATAATGATTTTTTTCATGGTGTGATTTTATTTAAAGGTAAATACTTCCCATTAACAAGCAAAACATATACCATATTGGTGGCACTTATGTATTTGATAGTGGTATCTTGTTATTCTTGATTAAATTGGTAAGATGAAATTTGTACTTGCTCCAGATAAATATAAAGGTTCATTGACAGGAAATGAATTCTGTGATGCTGTTGAGAGTGGGATTAAAAAAGTGTTTCCGCATGCAACGATGGTTAAAAAACCTCTCGCTGATGGAGGGGATGGAACCCTTGAGGTAGTACGCAGTTATTTGCATGGAGGAATGATAGATGTAAATGTAAACGACCCTCTTTTCAGGGATATTAAAAGTGCCTATCTGCTTTCAGGAGATAAAAAAACAGCATTTGTGGAGATGTCGGAAGCCTCGGGGTACAAGCTTCTAAAAAAAGTAGAAATGAACTGTATGCAAACCACAACATTGGGCACTGGGCAATTGATTTTACATGCCATTGAACATGGTGTGGAAAAAATTATTTTGGGCATCGGGGGCAGCGCGACCAACGATGGGGGAATGGGAATGGCATCGGCCCTCGGGTTTCGGTTTTTGGATGCAGAGGGAAACACCTTGCGGCCCATTGGCAAAAATCTTATCAATGTCAAGCAAATTGATACTGAAGAAGTGAACGAAAAACTTTTGAATGTGAAGGTGCAAGTTGCCTGCGATGTGACCAATCCGTTATATGGCACAAATGGAGCTGCGCATGTTTATGGGCCTCAAAAGGGGGCAAACATGGAAGAGGTGGAACTTTTGGACAATGGACTGAAAAATTTTGCCAATGTATTGCAAAACACTTTTGGAGTGGATGTGCAAAATATTCCAGGCGCGGGAGCTGCCGGTGGGTTGGGAGCTGGAGCTATGGTTTTTTTGAATGCAGAATTGATTTCTGGAGTAGAGATGGTGATGGATATTGCTGGATTCGGAGAAGCTTTGGACAATACGGACTGGGTAATCACAGGGGAAGGCCAATTGGATGGTCAAACACTTTCCGGAAAGACCATTCAAGGCGTTGTAAAATATGCCAAAGAAAAAAGAATTCCAGTGGCCGCACTTTGTGGGGCCGTGGATATATCCATAGAACAAATGCAGCACATGGGATTGGATTATGCCATTTCCATTTTAAATGGGGTTTGCGGTCTGGATGAAGCCAAACGCAGCAGCTATAAAAATTTGGAACTGGCGAGCTATAATTTTGCCAATCTTCTAAAAAGTAAAAAGAAATAGTTACGAGTTACGATCCATCTTAAATTCCAGTCCAGCTTTTACAGTCTTCCATTCGCTGTCCAAAATTGAGAATACCACGGTGTCCCTCAAGTTTCCTTGTGCATCCAGTTTATGGTTCCTCAAGATTCCATCTTGTTTGGCTCCCAATCTAAGAATGGCATTTCGGGAGGGGTGGTTATGAAAATGGGTCCTGAACTCTACGGCTATTGCACCCATGCTTTCAAAAGCATATTGAAGTAAAAGGTATTTGCATTCCGTGTTGATTCCAGTTCGTTGGGCACTTTTTGCATACCAAGTATATCCAATTTCCAATCGTTTATGCTTCAAATCCATGTTCATGAAGCGTGTGCTGCCCACTATTTGCCCCGTATTTTTGTTACGGATTACAAAGGGAATCGCACTTTTAGATTCATATTGGCCCAAGGCAGTTTCTATGTACTGATTTATGGTTTTAGCAGAGGGCACACTGGTGTACCACAGATTCCATAGTTTGCCGTCAGAGGCTGCGAGGAGCAAATCGTCCTTGTGGGACATATTCATGGGAATCAGTTCTACTAGTTTACCAGCAAGTGTTACGGGTGTCGACCAAGGTGCCATTTGATGAACTTTATACTATCAAAGATAGATATTGGCAGCTATTGAAATAAAAAAGGACCGGTTTTACCCGGTCCCAACATCAATCAAAAAACGAAAATTAGTAAATTATCCAATATCCTTAAACTCTTCTACAGTGAAGAAATCTTGGTCGTCGCTGTTGATTATGTATTTTCCATTGTTCAAGTGGTACTTAAAGGTGCGGTCTTCAACTTTTACATCAAAACCTTTTGCAGTGGGAACCACTTGAAAGTTTCCAGCTACTGATTTTTTGTATTTAAGCACCAAAAAGTGTTCATACTCTTTGTCATTGTCGGTATCTACGGCAATCAACTTTGTCACTTGGGTCGGCGTAGGTTTTCTATCTTGGTCAATTTGACCCCTATCTTTTTCGTCCCAGGCCATGGTGTAGTTTTTGGTCTCTAGAATTTTCACGTTGTACGGAAATTCGGTTCCATTTTTATCTACGGAAAACGTTTTGTGTATGGTTGTTTTCATTTTTCCAGAGTTACTGCTTTGGCTGTAGCCGTAAAAACCGGCCATTAAGAATATTGATAATAGTGTTGCTATATTTTTCATGTTGTATTAATTATAGTATTATTAAATTTTGTTTTAAGGGTTTATCCTGGTCTTATTTAAGATAGGAGGTGAACATCCAATTTCTCTTTTCTATGTAGCGGATAAAATCTGTGAGCATTTGCTCGGTGGCCACATCTCCAGTTTCAAGTGAGGCATTGATTCCATCCAGCATGCTGTTATGCAATATTTCAAAGTCTTGCAATACTTCACGCGTCATTTCAATAGCGGTTAGGTTCTCTTTCTCCTCTTTGATATTGGAAAGTTCCAATGTCTTTTTCAGGGTGAAATTGGGTTTTACACCAAATACTCGAATACGTTCGGCAAGGATGTCAATATTCTCTTTCACTTTGTTGTATTCTTTTTCGAACTCTTCGTGAAGTTCAAAAAATTCTGGACCTTCAATGTTCCAGTGAAAGTTTCTCAATTTATTATAGAATACTTGGTAGTTTGCCAATAGGGTGTTCAGCGTTACCACTATTTCAGCAGTTTCCAAATACGTGAAGCCTAATTTTTTTGAGATTTTCATTTTATTTTCTTTTTCTGTTTTTACTGTTTCCATTTTTATGATTTAAATTTTAAGAGTTAACAATGAAGACTCATTTTGCAGAAAGAATTTACCGCAAATGCTAATGCACCATTATGAGGTGTAGCTGGTCTTTTATTTTTGTTTTTATGGGATGTATTCCCACTGTGTGAAGAAAAGTGTAAATGGCCTGTTGCGAGACCTAGAAGACTGTAAGGTTAACGTGTGTTATTTTCGTAATCATACCTTTAATATACAGTTATTTATCAGAATATCAAGTATTTAACAAGTTTTAACGTTTTGTGTTGTCCATATTGACCTATCTTAGAAAATCTTAACAAATTATCTCGAATTGATAACTTTTGGGCAAGGAAAGCGAACATTTAGATTTGCCTTGATAATTTTATGAAGACCAGAAATCTTTTCATTTTAACAACGGTAATAGCAACCCTTTTGGGGTTTTTGATTCACTGGAGGGAATATGAAACCAGAGAACAAGTCTCCTTACTTCATGTGTTGATATGGCAGTTGGTTATTTGGACACCTTGGATTATGGGGTTTAAAGGCTTGGAAAAAACCATAAAAAAAACCAAGTCCATAGAATATGGGGATGTCTATGTATTTGGTTATGGCTTTCTTTGGATTTGTTTTCATTACGGCTGGTTTGTTTTGATAAGCTCCAATTTTAGTCCTTATCGAGAGTTTTCTGGCTTCCGATTTGGTGTATATCGCTACTTTTTCATTTTCTGGACACTCATCGATATTGGGTTGCTGTGGTTTGCAATTGACAAACTCAAGTCGAAGGCAGGCGAAGAGGACAACCGGTCACCACTCTTTGAACTCACCCGCGGAGACAAAAAGTATTTTTGTAATCCTTCTCAAATTCACTGGTTGGTTGCTGAAAACTATTATACCAAACTGTCGACCACAGAAGGTATTTTCATGATGCGGAGGACACTGAAGTCATTTCACGATGTGTTGCCCTCCGATAATTTCAAGAAAATCCATAGATCAACCATAGTCAATGTTGATTATGTATCGGAAATATCAAGGGGCAATACCCAAAGTTTGGAGGTGGTGCTCAAAGATGGCACCCGAAGAAGGGTAAGCCGAAGTTTCGCCAAAGAAATCCTTCAGTTTTTCAAGAACAGAACCTACTAGTGCAATTCACTATCAAAAATTTGTGCATTTACTGCATTGCGTCATTTTGATTACGCAGGTTGACCATTTTAGGAATAAATTGATTTCAAAATCAAGCGAAAAATGGCATCATTTACCCTCACTGTAAACAATAAAAAAAGAACGTTTTCTGCTGAACCAGACACCCCATTACTATGGGTGCTACGTGATATTTTGGGATTAACTGGCACCAAATATGCCTGTGGAAAGGGAATCTGCGGTTCCTGTACTGTAATTGTGAACGGAAAATCCGTGCGATCATGTGCAATGGCCATTCAATATATTGGCAAAGATGAGGTTTTAACGATTGAAGGGCTTTCGGAAGGTGCGGACCATCCCATTCAGAAAGCATGGATAGCGGCCGATGTGCCACAATGTGGATATTGTCAGCCCGGATTTATAATGAGCACTTTTGACCTGCTTTCCAATAATCCCGAACCTTCAGACGAGGAAATTAATCAAGCATTACAAGGCAACATTTGCCGATGTGGCACTTACACTCGGATAAGAAAAGCCATTCAGATTGCTATCACAGAAACCGAAAACTGATAGCAACCGCTTCATTAAGTTTTATTGTTTTTTGATAATCCAAGAATAAAAAGCATACCATGAAAAATACATTGGGAAGAAGAAATTTCATCAAATTGACCGCTTCGGCCAGTGGTGCACTGGTTGTGGGATTACACTATCAATCCTGTATGCCAAATAAACAAAAAGCCGAGAATTACGGATTCGTGCCACTCATACAAATTGACACTGACGGTTGGGTAACGCTAATTGCCAAAAATCCAGAAATAGGGCAAGGGGTAAAGACCACGTTGCCCATGATTCTGGCTGAGGAACTAGGGGCAGATTGGGAAAAAGTGCGTGTGGTTCAAGGAGATTTTGATACAAGCTATGAAGAACAATGGGCTGGGGGAAGTTATGCTGTTGTTTTAAACTGGGATTTAATGCGCACTGCTGGAGCTCGAGTTAGACATGCACTTATTGCAGCCGCATCACAACAAATGGAAGTCCCCGCTTCGGAGCTGACCACTAGAAAAGGTGATGTTGTCCATGAAAAAACGAACAGAACAATTCCTTTTGGTGAACTGGTGGTTTCTGCCTCCACAATTACTCTGCCCGAAGAGGTCGATTTCAGACCTACCGAGAGTTATGAAATTGTGGGGAAAATTTGCCCGCAAGTGGATTTGGAGAAGATGGTGAGTGGAACGGTTCCATACTGTATTGATTTACACTTACCAGACATGGTGTACGCCACCGTAGTCAAAACTCCGGTGCACAGGGGCAAAGTACAAAGCTTTGACGATACCCAAACCCGAAGCGTTGCCGGAGTAACGAACGTAATTGAATTGGACAACAGTGAATATGGGGGACGACTTCTTGATGCTAACAGTCCCAATTTCGTAAACGGCGTTGCTGTTTTGGCCAACTCCACCTGGGCGGCCTTTAGAGGAGCAGAAAAACTTGAGGTGGTTTGGGATAACACAAATTCAAGACAAGAGGCTTCAGCTGGGATATTCAAAAAATTTCATGACCAACTCGCGGAGACTTCTGTGGAAAGACAGGATGGAAATATCGAAGAAGCTAAAAAAAGAGCAGTTTCCTATGTAGAACATGTGTATGAAGTTCCCTTTTTGGCCCATGTCACCATGGAACCCATGAACTGTACAGTCCATTTTCGTTCCGACATATGTGAAGTTTGGGCGCCCACGCAGAATCCAGCTGCCCTTGAAGCGGGTCTTGTAAAACTTTTTGGATTAAAACCCGAGCAAATAAAGATACATCTGCCAAGAATAGGAGGTGGTTTCGGCAGAAGGTTTTATGTGGACTATGCCATGGATGCCGCAATACTTTCAAAAAAAATGGGGAAGCCTGTCAAACTCATTTGGACTCGCGAGGAAGACGTAAAGCATGATTGGTACCGTCCAGCGAGTGTGCAAAAAATTTCCGCTGCCTTGGATGAAAATGGCAAGGTGATTGGGTGGCAACAAATTCTGGCCAATGCATCCCGAAAGACATCATTGGGTAGGGATGGCGGTCCAGCAGGTACCGAGATAGATGAATATGATTTTCCAGCCGGATTTGTTCCCAATCTGCAGTTTGAATACGGCCATGTACTGAGTGATGTGCCCCTAGGACAATGGCGAGCTGTTGGGCCTACCGCAACGGCCTTTGCCGCACACAGTTTTCTTAATGAGCTGGCCGTGTTCAACAAAAAGGACCATATTGATTACTTCATGGAATTTCTAGGGCCACCACGAATGGTCCCCGTGGTAGGAGAATTTAAGTATGACACAGGACGTTTAAGGGCGGTTGTAGATAAAGTAAGGCAAAACAGTGGTTGGGATACTCCATTGCAAGAAGGACAAGGCAGGGGGTTTGCAGCACATAGGCAAGCAGGCTCCTTTGTGGCGGAGGTGGTCACCGTGGAAGTAGGAGGGAACAATCAACTTAAAATAATTCGAGTAGATGCCGTAGTGGATTGTGGCCTTGTGGTAAATCCTTCCGGGGCTGAAGCACAAGTGGAAGGGGCCATTTTGGAGGGGTTATGTGCAGCGTTATATGGTGAGATCACCATTAAGGATGGAGCTACGGTTCAATCCAACTTCCATGACTACCGATGGATGCGCCTCAACGAAATTCCCGAGATGCATGTGGAGTTCATCAAAAATGACTTGCCACCACGGGGATTGGGCGAACCACCCTTGCCTCCGGCGGCACCAGCCTTGGCAAATGCTATTTACGCTGCTACGGGGAAAAGAATTCGAAAACTGCCAGTTGGCAGTCAAATTCAAACAGGATAACATGAAAAACTACATTTTTAAATGGAGAAATCTATCAGTTTTATGGGCATTTATAATAACAGGAAATCTTTCTGCCCAAGAAGCTGAAATAGCCTTGGTCGATGTTTCTGGAGAAGATGAGGCCGTAGCGGCCGCTTCAAAAATTCTTCACAATGCAGGAGGTAAACAAGTCTGGTCAAAAAAGATATTTATTGTTTATGAGAAGGCCTTTTTAAGGAATGGGACCGAAGCCAATCTCAAAATTATTCGAGATTTGGATAGCACAACAAGACGGATAGAATCCCGGACCGATACTTCTTCTTATATAGAATACATCGGTGTGGAGAATGGGTGTACGGTTAGGGAGGGAAATCATGAGGAAATGGAAATGGACGTGCTCCAGATGGAACGCCAAGGGTTGAAACAATCTCCATATTACATATATCATCGGTTGGCGAAGGGAGATCCTCATATTAGGGTTGAGCTCACCGAGGACCAAAACAGACTTAATATTTATGACAGGGGAAAGTTGCTATGTTGGTTTTTGGTTGATGCCAATGGAAAGCAATACAGTTGGGGAAATTATTACAATGGGAAATTAAATCAACACTATTATGGTCCCTACAAGAAATTAGGTGATGCCATTTTACCCAGTTGGGGCACTTCCATGGATGGTGGATTTCGGTTTGAGTATTTAGTTTCTGAATTTTTGGATGAAAATGTCGAATTTAGTTGTGACCACCTGTAACACCAAATAGAATGGAACGGTTTAAACGTGATTTTACCTATTGGCAATCCTTATTTAAGATTTCTCTAATGGTTTGTATCATGTGTATTTCATTACCAGTCATGTCACAAATCCGCGTTCCGCGGGGACAAAACCAAATATTATTGGACGGCCGTATAGATTCCAAGGAGTGGCGGAGAGCTGAAACCATCACGATTGAAAAAGGGAGCCAAATACGTTTTTTGCAGGATGATAAAAACCTCTACATTGCGGTGGAAGGAAGAAAAAAATGGACACGCTATGTGGATTTATATCTGAAACAGGATGCTGTGCTGACCAATCTACATGCTTCCATGCAATTGGGCGAGCGGATGCTAAAAGGAAATTGGAACGACACCCTACCCAAATGGAACTGGGGCAACAATACGGATTGGAAGGCCAATACGGTCAAAATTATTTCAGATGAAGAAGATGTCCCTCTTCGAGAAGCCCTAGCTTCTTACGATGGTTTCGAATTCCAGATTTCCAAGGAAAGGATGACCGATAACGAACTTCTCATTAGAGTGGAGTTTAGAGATTTTGAAGGAAAGGCACCGGACATCATCTTTCCTGAGGGAACTTCAAGATATACACCCCAGCAGTGGCTTAGGTTGGATTTGAAGTGACTTCAAATAGAAGGCACCTATATGTCTACAATCATTTACATCCGTTTACAAACGAAAGCAAACGTTTTAATACCGAATGCGAATTTTCCAAGCCGCTATGTTTGCCCTGTCGAATGATAAGAGTTCGATAGTCTTAACTGTTTAACGCAAAAATTAAAAATTATGAATTCGCTAAAAAACAAAGTACAGTTGATTGGAAACCTAGGAAACGATCCAGAAATCATTGTAACCGAAAATGGAAACAAATTGGCCAAGTTTTCCGTCGCCACCAATGAAACATACAAAAACGCACAGGGAGAAAAAGTTACCGATACCCAATGGCACAATGTAATTGCTTGGGGCAAAACAGCGGAGATTGCCGAAAACTATCTTGTTAAAGGAAAGGAGATTGCCATAGAAGGCAAGTTGACCTCCCGCAGTTATGAAACCAAAGAGGGCGAAAAAAGATACATAACAGAGGTACGCTGCAACGAACTTCTAATGTTGGGGAAATAATTTAATCCTACGGATTATCGTAAAAGGGGGCCAGTTGGTCCCCTTTCTTTTTTTTAACACATATTTCATACTAATTTAAGGAAAGATGGTGCAACGATTCGGGCGCTTTTTCGTCTAACACTATAAACTAAGGTCATGCAAGTTAGATTCCTCTTTTTATTGCTTTTTGCAAGTTTGGGCCCATGGGGGTTTGCCCAACAGGGGGGAGCTGCATTTCAGGGATTGCGTTTTTATGAACAATTGGCACTTAGGGATGCTGCTTATGAAGCTTCATTGCATGTATTGACCAATCAAGACGCCCAAGATTATTGGATAGACCAACGCAACTACGAACGGAAATTGGGCAAGGTCAACTTTTCGGCCTATTTGGCCTACAAGAGGCAAAAGAAAACGGCCTATTACCAACACCTGCAAAACTGCAATACTTCCTGTGGCCATGGACCCGAATACTACGCTTGGGCCCAGGACTATCTTTCTTCATCCGATTTTGGGGATATTTTAGAGGCAAGTAAAAGCAAGGTGACCCAGAATTTGGCAACAAGAAAAAACCGATAAGTGGCATAAAAAAATCCACACTTCGGTGGATTCTTAAGCTACTTTCTTTAAAAGGTCAAAACAGGGACAGCGCTTGCAGCGTTTATGCTCGCCTTTTTTATATTTTTTACAGCATTTGGTCTTGCAATTGTTCGGAGACAAATTTTTCAGCAAAGCCTTTTTCTGCTTTTTTTTGGAATTTTTCTTCTTTTTGCCCATGGTTGATTCCGATGGTCCAAAAATAATTATTTTAAATTAATCTAAATAAAAAATTATTAACAAAGTGGCATGAAAAAACGTTAAAACCGAAGTGCCATGCCCAAGGTGTTTGGGCCAAAGGTCAAGTTCCAGCTTACTTTTTTAGTATCGGCATTGTATTTTTCGTTGTACTTTCTATCCAAATATTTATCAATCGATTCAACAATAAAAATGCTCAAAACCGTACTGAAGGCCACATCGGACACCCAATGAAAATCATCCATGATGCGAGCAAAACCAGGAATGGCTCCCACCGTGTAAAGACCGGCTTTTATCCAAGGGCTTTTAAATTGCTTGGCGATGGCGTAGGCATTGCTGAAGGACAACATGGCATGGCCCGAAGGAAAAGAATCAAAATTGAATACCCTATCGATATTAAAAGGGTCATAAACATCGGAGTTTTCACCACTTTTGGGTCGGGCTCGGCCCACAATCCTCTTGCTGACTTGCTGTAACAGGCCGCCTGCGGTAGCCGAGGAAATAAGCAGTACCCCTGTACGTCTTAATTTTTCATTTTTGGTGAAAAGTCCAAATAAATAGACCCCACCGGTAAGCATGTAATTGTTTTCAGGACTACCATACTCATTGCCATAATCCAAAACAAAATCGGGAACATCTTGATTAAAACCGTTGGTCCAATTATTGAGTTCATCATCCACCGTAAAGAGCAGCAAGGTCCCACTGGCCAAGTACCCAAAATTGGCCCAATCTTTTCCCTTCCAATGAAAGGGGCGTGAATAGGCATGACCGACCCCACCAAAAATAGTGCCCACATCGTAGGTGAAATGGTTCCAAAGTTTGTCTTTTTTTTGCGCTTGTACCTCGGGGGACATAATCAAAATAATCACCAGAAATATCGGGAGGTTTTTTAGGAATTTCATGTGGATTAAAGGTTGGTTTACTTTGTAAAATTACGTATAAATATTCTGTGCCAGTCGAAAGGTATTGGCGTGGGCCTCTACAATGGTTTTGATATCGGGGGAATAACCACCACCCATGCTGCATTGCATTGGAATCTGGGCATCGTAACAGGTTTGAAGCACATAGCGGTCACGTTCCTTACAGCCCTCCGAGGTCATGGCCAGGGTTCCCAGTTTATCCGAAGCCAAAATATCCACCCCACAGAGGTAAAAAACGAAATCGGGTTCCACGTTTTGCAACAACTCAGGAAGTGTTCTTTTTAAGATTGAAAGGTATTCTTGGTCGTTTGTGCCCTTTTCCAAGGGAATGTCCAAGTCTGAAGTTTCCTTTTTAAAAGGATAGTTGCCTTTGCCATGCATGGAAAAGGTATAAACAGTTGGGTCAGTCGCAAAAATCTCTGCAGTGCCATTACCTTGGTGCACATCCAAATCGATGATCAGGATGTTTTTCGCCCATCCCTTTTGCTGGAGATAGCGCGCACCGATGGCTTGGTCGTTCAGCAGGCAAAAGGCCTCTCCACGATTAGAATAAGCATGGTGTGTGCCGCCAGCAATGTTCATGGCAATACCATGTTGAAGGGCAAAATCACATCCCCGTAGGGTGCCATCCGCTATGATGCGTTCCCGTTGCACCAATTCATCGCTTAGGGGGAATCCGATTTTACGGACTGCCCTGGGTGTAAGCGCTAGATTGATCAAATCTTGATAGTACATTTCTTCATGGGTGGCCAAAATGTGTTGGTCATCTGGAAATGTAGGTTCAAAAAAATTTTCTTCCGAGCAAGTACCCTCATGCAACAGTTGTTGGGGCAACAGTTCGTATTTGACCATGGGAAACCGATGCCCTTCGGGCAACGGGTGTTTGTAAATGGGGTGATAGGCTATTTTGAGCATCAGTTGATGGTCTCCCCATTCCCAACACCATCCTCATCGGGGTTGACAAAAACGAGTTTGCCTTCTTCATTCTCTGTCATCAAAATCATGCCCTCACTTTCCACACCACGAAGTTTTCTGGGGGCAAGGTTCACCAAAACGGTCACTTTTTTGCCCACGATGTCCTTGGGGTTAAAACTTTCTGCAATTCCCGAAACAATGGTTCGGGTGTCCAGACCCGTATCCACTTTTAGAACTAGCAATTTATTGGCCTTGGGCATTTTTTCCGCTTCCACTATGGTGCCCACTCGCATGTCCAGGTTACTAAAATCATCAAAGGTGATGGTGTCCTTTTGGGGAGCGATTTCTTTTTCCATTTGTGCATTCACTTTTTTGGTGGCTTCCAGTTTTTCCAGTTGCTGTTGGATTTCGGCGTCATCTATTTTGCGGAACAGGAGTTCACTTTTGTTGATTTGGTGACCTGAAGGCAACAGCGCTTCATTTGTGCCCATATCATTCCAAGAGGTCTCGACTGCGCTGGATCTGACATTCAAAATATTTTTGAGTTTTTCTGAAGTGAAGGGCAAAAACGGCTCACTGAGTGTGGCCAATCCCGCTGCAATTTGAAGGGCTACATACATAATGGTTTTTACCCGTTCCTCATCGGTCTTGATTAATTTCCAAGGTTCTTCGTCCGCTAGATATTTATTGCCCAGACGGGCCAGGTTCATCAACTCTTGACTGCCCTCCCGGAAGCGGTATCGTTCCAAGGAATTGGATAAAATTTCCGGAAAACCTTTCAGCGTAGCCAAAGTATCCTTGTCAATTTTGTGAAGCTTAGTGGGGGTCGGCACAACCCCGTTGTAATATTTATGGGTAAGCACCGTTACACGGTTCACGAAATTGCCGAATATGGCAACCAACTCATTGTTGTTTCTGGCTTGAAAATCTTTCCAGGTAAAATCGTTGTCCTTGGTTTCCGGTGCGTTGGCCGTTAAGGCATATCGGAGCACATCTTGCATGTTTGGAAACTCTTCCAAATACTCATGCAGCCAAACTGCCCAGTTTTTGGAGGTGGAAAGTTTATTTCCTTCCAAATTTAAGAACTCATTGGCTGGAACATTTTCGGGCAGCACAAAATCGCCATGGGCCTTGAGCATGCAAGGGAAGATTATACAATGAAAAACAATGTTGTCTTTCCCTATAAAATGCACCAATTGCGTGTTTTCATCCTTCCAATATGGTTCCCAGTCCTTGCCTTCACGCTCGGCCCACTCCTTGGTTGATGAGATATAGCCGATGGGCGCATCGAACCAAACATAGAGCACTTTTCCTTCACCACCTTCCACAGGGACCGGAATTCCCCAGTCTAGGTCGCGCGTAACCGCCCGTGGTTTTAGGCCATCATCTATCCACGATTTGCATTGACCATACACATTGGGTTTCCAATCGTGTTTATGACCTTCCAGAATCCATTCTTTCAAAAATCCTTCATAGCGGTCTAGAGGCAAGAACCAATGCTTGGTCTTTTTAAGGGTAGGGATACCCCCGGTAATGGTAGATTTTGGATTGATGAGGTCCGTGGCATTCAACGAAGAGCCACAATTTTCACATTGATCACCATAGGCTTCTTCGTAGCCACATTTGGGACAGGTTCCGACCACAAAACGGTCTGCCAAAAATTGTTCGGCCTCCTCATCATACAGTTGTTCGGTTTCCTCCTCAATAAAATCACCTTGTTCATCCAGTTTTTTGAAGAAGTCTGATGCTGTTTTATGATGCACCGCTGCCGAGGTTCTGGAATAATTATCAAAAGAAATACCAAAATCCATAAAGGATTTCTTGATGATCCCATGGTACTTATCTATGATTTCCTTGGGATTGACCCCTTCTTTCTTCGCCTTCATGGGAATGGCCACACCATGCTCGTCGCTACCACAAATAAAGGCCACATCGTTTCCTTTTAGGCGCAGGTATCTGGAATATATATCCGCAGGGACGTAGACCCCAGCCAAATGACCGATATGAATGGGTCCGTTGGTATAGGGCAAGGCGGCAGTTACCGTATATCTTGATGGGGAGGAATTCTTGGGCATGTACTGGTATTAATTAAGCTCCAAAAATACTGATTTTGGCTAAAGCCAATACGATGTTGCCCTAAAAAAGGAAACCTCCGAACCATGCCTCCCAAATTGGGGTGTGGGGAGGCATGACAGGAGGATTCCGGAATGCGTGTTTTGAGTGACTACATAATCATTACGGATTTGCTCATTCGCTGATCCGCTACGGAAATTCTGTAAATGTACTTTCCGGTGGATAAGCTATCGCGCATGCGCTCCCTAATATTGATTTCGGCTGATCCTTCGAGCATCATCTCATTGAAAACTGTTCCGACCTTTTGTCCCAAGATGTTGAACAGCTCAATATCCACATGAGCCGCAAATGGCATTTCCAAATGGATGTGTGGAGCACTTGCGTTGGGATAGTAGGGCGTATGCACAATGGTATCCAAGATTTCTGGATTTGGATCCATGCCATCTTCACTTGGTGGGGTTTCGGGCAGTGTAGGTGGGTCATTGTCCATGGCGATATCGTCAAAGGTTTCTCCACTACAGTTGAAGCCCAAATCAATTGCTCTGTACTGATAGCCCAACAGGTGTTGCTCCACAGAAGTTCTCGGAACACAAAGCCATTCGGCCAATACCGTTCCATACAAATCCCTAAAGTCCATGGTATAATCCAGGTTTCCTCTGCTGTTCGGGCTATCCAAGGAAGGATGGTCGCCTACAAAGGCACTTCCACTCAGTCCAGAACCAAAGAATAGGGTGGGAGCCGCCTTTCCGTGGTCGGTACCATTAGATCCGTTTTCAAAGATTCTACGGCCAAATTCAGAAAAAGTCATGCTCAGTACCTTATCATCTTGTTCGGTACATGCCAAATCCTCATAAAAATTGTTGATGGCGATGGAAAGATTCGACATCAATCTTTCGTGGGCAAGGGGCTGGTTGCCATGGGTGTCGAATCCTCCCATGGAAATCATGTAAACCTTGGTGCCCAAACCACCTTTGATCAGTTTGGCCAATAGCGATAATTGGCGGGCAAAGTTGTTGTCCTGATATTCTACACATCGCAAAGCATCTCCACGCTCGTAGGCCTCATGAATTTTTCCCGCATACTCGTATGTGGTATTGGCGACACCACGTAAGAAACGAAGTTGGTCTCCATACATACAGTTATCAAAAGGTGCATTTTCGATGTCGTAGAAAGTGCCGGTTTGCGCTATTTCTTCCAATTGGTCCACGTTGTTGGTCACAAAGGCATAATTGGTTTCTTCACCTTGGAAGACCAAATTGGCAAGGTTTCCAATTTGAATGGCAGCTGGCGATTCTGGCGGATTAATTAAATAGTCGGGATAAAGATCTTCGAAATGTCTTCCCATCCAACCGGTATTCAGCCCTGAAAATCCAGTGGTAGTCAAATCGGTATTGGCAAAAATGTCGGAACCGGTAAAGTGGGACAAACTTTGGTTTTCATACCCTACGCCATGAACAGCCTTAAACTGCCCTTCTCCCCAGAGTGGTTCCAGGGAGCTCATGTAGGTGGGAATACCAAAATCGTCGGTAAGTTTTAGGACTTTACTTTCTGGAATGTAGATATTCGGCCGCGCATTAGCATAAGTATCATATTGTTGTATTGGGATAACAGTGCTCAAACCGTCATTACCGCCCGAAAGTCTTATTAATATAAGAATGTTATCCGTTTCCGCTGCTGCAATGGCAGAGGTCAGGGGGGATGGGGCGGAAGCGGAGACCAAGCTGCTTCCCAAGAACATGGATCCCGAGCCGGCTATACCCAAAGCTTGGATAAAAGACCGTCGGCTCCAATTTTTATGTTCCAAATCGTGGCCTTCGTGTTCAAGGCCTTTGTGTGGTGATGTATCGTTATCGTGGGTGTGATGAGTATCGCACATGGTTGTAGGGGTTATTTTAGTTGAAATTCGGGTTCTCTGCTTATATGTCTTAGCAATAGATAAACTTGCGCATGGGCATCTTCTAGTCCCATATTCCAGCTATTGGTTTCATAGGTTCCGGTATCTTCGTAAGGTTCCCTGAAAACAGTGATAGCCCTATCATAATCGGCATCGGTCAACAAACCTTTTGGCGTCAGTTTATCCACAATGGCTCTAGTTACTACGGCGGGATCACTCTCTGTAGCTCCCGTAGGACCAGCTGCTGCAATGCCGAAGGCTCTGAATTGCTCTTGGTCTGCTTGGTAGAAACGTTCCAAGAAAACCTCCGCTGTCAACCAGCGACCTATAATAAAATTTGTATTGATCCATTCTCTGTCGCGTTGCCAACCGGCCACGTCAAAAGGATCAAAAAGCTCTTGACCAATTAATCTACTAGCGTCTATTACATTAATTACCGTGGAATCATCATAAGTAAAACCGGTTTCTTTGATAAGACCCATATATAAATCAAAAGGACTCTTTATAATGACACCAATAGCGGTATCATCAAAAAAGTGCTGGCTTTTAAACAATTGTCTAAGAACCGGAGCTATTTCAAAATTGTTGGCGATGAACGTCTGGGCAAGACCATCAATAATTTGAGGTGCAATGCCGCCATCATCATCTGTGGAATCGGGATGAATCAAAAATTCATACAGCTTCTTGCAAATGAACCAAGCAATTTCGTTGGGTCTTTCATTGAAGAGAATGTCAATGGTGTCGTCATAACCCCAATTTCCTGTTTGCCCTAGAATTGTCTTGTTTTCGGTATTGAAATCCTCAGGGTTAAAAGTTACTTGTGTACATCCTTCTTCTCCCCGCTCGGTATATCCGGAAAGGGACTTGGAGGTTTCAATAATGTCCTCTTCGGTATACCCGTTACCTTCACCTAGAGTGAAAAGCTCGTATAGCTCACGAGCATAGTTTTCATTGGGATTGTTTCCGCGGTTTCTTACCCCATCCAAATAGTACAACATGGCACTGGTAAGCCCAACTTCGCTCACAAAGGTTTTAAAGTTACCGAGGGCATTTCGCTGCAAACAGTTTATATAATAGTATAAAAACTGATTACAATTATAAACATCCAATTCGGTTACAAAATGGTTGCTCCAAAAGAAGCTCATTCTATCCCGTAGGTTGTTGTCCAAAAGTTGGTTTCCATAGGTAATTGAAAATTCTTCCAACTGTGCCCTGCGCAATTGGCGGGCCAAGTCGTCGTCCTCTGGGTAATTGGCATCGGTCCAATCCGCCCATGCAGGTGCTGGAATTGGTGGAACTGCAAGAGCTTGGTCGACCAAATTATCAACAAGGTTATCTGCGGTTTGACCTACAGCGGCATTAATTGTCTGTACTGAGGCACTAAAACCTAGCCTCCGATACAAGTGGGCCGCACGTAACTCATCCAAGGGAGCGGTATACGGGGCCAACGTTGAGGAATTACAATTGATGAAGTACTCCATAGCAATGTCTGGCGTTAAAATAGGTACATAGTTTTGGGGCAACTATATGTTTAGCTAACGTTGGGTGTGGTTCAATGAGTCCAACAAATTACAATCTTAACGTTCGTTTTGCCATCAACCACCAATTTTTTCGATGAACTGCACATTTTTTTTAATATTTTTCAACACAAATGGCAAAACACAACGAATTTGGGACTATTGGAGAGCAAATGGCTGCTGATTTTCTGTATAAGAAGGGCTATCGCATTTTAGTCAAAAACTACCGCTACCAACATGCCGAAGTAGATCTTATCGCACAACAAGGGGATGTGTTGGCGATTGTAGAAGTGAAGTCAAGAACCAATAGCTTTCTTGAAGACATTTCCAGCACTGTGAATCGGAAAAAGATGAGACTGCTGACCCTTGCCGCGGATAACTTTGTTCAAGAAAAGAATTTGGATGTCAATGTCCGGTTTGATGTAATCACTATTATTAAGGACATGGACCAGTACAAAATTGAGCATCTGGAGGACGCTTTCTATCATTTTTAACCATTTGTTTGTTTTATAACAATATGTTATTTTTGTCATAAAATTGACCAAATGAAAACCATCTCCGCTGTTGTTGAACATTACATCAAAAAGAAACCCTTTCTGCAAAGCGCCTTGGCACAGGGTATAATCAATTTGACTTCATTGTCCAGACAGATTAGACCTGAAATTGCCGAGGAATTGGGTAAGGAGGTGAAAGATGGGGCGGTGGTCATGGCCTTGAAGCGCTTATCGGACGATTTGGAGTTTAGGGCCACGCACAGGATTGTAAAGGTCTTAAAAAATATTGGGGAGATTACAGTACGTTCCAATTTAACCGACTATACCTTTCTGGCTTCAGATACTATTCTGCAACAACAGGCGAAGCTACTGGAGGAGGTGAATGCCAATCAAGATGTGTTTTATACCTCTTCCCGCGGGGTAAACGAAATCAATATTGTGATCAGCAACTCGATGGATGCCGTTGTCGAAAAGTATTTCAAGAATGAACGCTGCACTCAAAAGGCCGAGAATTTGTCTTCCATCACGGTGAAATTGCCAGCGGAAAATGTTTCGGTTCCCGGTATCTACTATTTTATTTTTCAGCGATTGGCTTGGGAGGGCATTGTCCTGTATGAAGTAATATCCACTACCAACGAATTTACCATTTTGGTCAACGAGGATCAGGTCGATGTGGCGTTCAAGACTATTAAAGATTTAAAAACGCTATAGGTTTTGATAAACTAAACCAAGGACATATTCGTTATTGTTGAAGACACTTTTTTGAACAATGACCAAGAAAAGAATCTTTTTGGGGGCAATGATCCTGTTCGGAGCGTATCTCTGTTATTTGGCCTACATTTTTATCCTTTCTCCAAAAACCAATTTGCAATCCATTTACCTTATTCCCAAAGATGCGGTTTTCATCATTGAGTCGGAACAACCAGTGGATAGTTGGGGCCGAGTGAGTGAAAGCGAGGCGTGGAATCATTTGCAGAAGAACGACTACTTTTCGGAACTCACGGAAAACATCCAAAAAGTGGATACCGTGTTCAAGAACAACAACAAATTGTTCGAGTTTTTTGATGGTCGTTCCCTTTTTATCTCCATCCACATGATTTCCCAAAAGGATTATGGAATTTTCTATGTGCTCGACCTCAAGCGCATAGCCAAGCTGAAGCTGCTCAAAACATATCTTAATACCCTGCTCAACAATCATTATACCTTGAGCAAACGGCAGTATCACAATCATGAAATCTTGGAGGTGCACGACCGCAATAGCAAGGAAACCATGCACATGGCCTTTATAAAAAATCAACTGGTGGCCTCCTACACGCATACACTGGTCGAAGCATCCATTGACCAATATCAAGAACCTGTTTTGGGAAGAAATCTCAATTTTATCGAAATCAACAAAAAGGTCGGGCATGAAGACCTTTTTAGAATGTATGTGCAATACAATTACTTCGATGATTACATAAAACGGTTCACGGACAAATCTTCAGATTGGGTAAAACGGATAAGTGAGAATCTCTTGTTCTCAGGATTTCATTTTGAGTTGGACAAAAACAGCGCCCTGACCGCAAAGGGATTCACCAAAATCAGTAGTGTCAATGAATATTACCTGGAAGCTCTGCAAAAATCGGGCAAGGCCAAACGTAGCATTCCCAACATTGCCCCAATGCGGACCGCGCTTTACATTAGCTATGGATTCGACAGTTTTGCCAAATTCTATAAGAATTTTAGCATTGTACAGCAAAAAGACCCGAAACGGTTTGAGAATTATCAAGCTGGGATAGAAAAAGTGGAACAGTTTCTCAAAATCGATGTAGAAGAACACTTTGTGAGTTGGATTGGCGATGAAATGGCCCTACTCCAGATTCAGTCCAACATATCCAAAGGAAAAAACGATATGGCCTTAGTGCTCAAAACCAACAATTCCGAGCACGCGAAAACGAATTTAGATTTTGTATTGGAGCAAATCAGGAAAAAAACTCCCGTAAAGTTCAAAGCCGTGGACTACAAGGACCATCAAATCAATTTTCTGTCCATCAAAGGATTTTTCAAGTTGCTTTTGGGCAACCGGTTCGATGCATTTGACAAACCCTACTTTACCATGATTGATGATTTTGTGGTGTTCAGTGACAATCCCAATACCTTAAAAAGTATCATTGATGGTGTTGTGGAGGGTTCCACGCTTTCCGCTTCTCGTGAGTATAAGGAGTTCAGCAAAAAATTCCAATCGGAATCCACCGTGTTTGTTTATAGTAACATTCCCGTTTTATATGATAACATGTATGCCTTGGCTGACGTTGTCACCAAGAAAAAAATGCTAAAGAACAAGGATTTTATTATCTGCTTCCCGCTTGTGGGATTACAATTGACCCCTGAAGATAATTTGTTTGAGAGTCTATTGATAGCCAATTATCAGAATGTGGAAGAAGTGAAGAAAAAAGCACAATTCGAGGAAAGAGTTGTTTCAATTACGAAAAACCAAAACCCTGTATCTGGCGAAATAACCGATGCAATTTTCAATCTTGATCCCATCTACCCTACGGATTTAAGTGCAAAATTGTTCAGCAGAAAGTATGCCAATGGCAATGTTAAATTTGAAGTGGATTTAAGGGATGGGCATAAAGATGGGCGATACACCCAATACTATCCTGATGGCACCAAAAAAATGACGGGACGTTTTCGAAATGATGAGCAAGTGGGCACATGGCGCTATTATGATCAAGAGGGCAAACTGGTTCATAAAAAACGGTTTTAAGATAACATCCTATTGATTTTAGCATTTGAAAGGCAATTAGTACCTTCCTGTGCAAAATCAATCTTCTCGGATGAAAAGTATTTTATACCTCCTTGCAACACTGTTCATTTTAAGTTCGATAGCCACGATAAAGGCGCAGGAATATTATTTCCCGGAACGGTATGAAACATGGAAAACTGCTGAAAAAAATCAGTTTAAGCTTGATGCGCAACAGTTGAACAAAGCCGTTGATTTTGCCAAGGCCAACCAATATTCAGGTTCCAGTGATTTGCGCAGGGCCATTTTAAAAGGATTTGAACGCGAACCTTTCCATGAGATTTTAGGTCCGACCAAAAAACGGGGTGGCCCCGCAGGGATGATCCTGAAAAACGGATACCTTCTTGCCTCTTGGGGAGACACCCAACGAGTAGACATGACCTTTAGTGTCACCAAAAGCTTTTTGTCCACGGTGGCCGGGTTGGCCGAAGACCAAGGCCTAATAAAAAGTATTACAAACAAGGTAGCCAACTATGTTTGGGATGGCACTTTTGATGGCGAGCACAATTCCAAAATCACATGGGAACATTTATTGCAACAGAACTCCGATTGGTCGGGCGAACTTTGGGGATTAAAGGATTGGGCGGACCGCCCACCCCGTGAAGGCGGATTGGACGATTGGAGATTCCGAAAACTCAATGAGCCTGGCACCGTAATGGAGTACAACGATGTGCGCGTGAATGTGCTGTCGTATTCGTTGACCAATGTTTGGCGCAAACCGCTGCCCTTGGTCTTAAAAGAGGAGTTGATGGACAAAATAGGAGCTACGCCCACATGGCGGTGGTATGGGTATGACCACGCATGGACCGTAATTGATGGGATGCAAATGAAATCTGTGACGGGAGGCGGGCACTCCGGAGCAGGATTGTTTATTTGTACAGAGGACATGGCCCGTTTTGGCATGGTGTTCTTGAATAATGGGAGATGGAAAGACCAACAGCTTATCAGCGAAGATTGGATTAAAAAAGCGACCACACCTTCGGTGCCCAATGTAAATTATGGGTATATGTGGTGGTTGAACCAAAAGGGAGGTTCCCGACATTGGGAAGGGGTGCCTCAACATGTGTTCTACGCAGCAGGCTTTGGCGGCAACTTTATTGTGGTGGACCAAAAAAACGATTTGCTCATTGTAACCCGCTGGTTGGAACCTTCCAAAATTGGTGAGTTTGTAAAGCAAGTGTATGAGGCTTTTAAGGATTGAGTGTCATTTCGAACGAATGTGAGAAATCTAAATTAAAAAGAATTACCTAACAGGAATAGGCTCAGATATCAAAGGCTCCAAAACCTCCAACGCTTTTTCCACACTGGTCACATCATCAAACACCAACAACAACCGCAAGCCATTTCGGGTTTGTTTTTCCTTAAGTTGGGCCCGTTTGGGATGGTTTTGTACATACTGCAACACTTGGGTAAAAGCAGGACTTTGGTAAAAGTTGGATTGTTGGTCAGCGATAAAATACCCGATAAACTTGCCCTTTTTCATCACCACCCTTTCTAAGCCGATATGTGTGGCAATCCATTTAATGCGTACCGAGTTTAGCAAATCCACCGCCTGCTCTGGGAGTTCTCCAAAACGATCCACCAGTTGAGCCTCAAATTTTTGGAGGCCCGCTTCGTCTTCAATTTCATTGAGTTGGGTGTAGAGGTTCAACCGTTCCGTAATGTTATTGATGTAATCGTCGGGGAAGAGTAGTTCAAAATCCGTGTCCAGTTGCGTGTCTTTCACATATACCTTTTCTTGGTCGCCTTCCACTTCCTCATACAATTCCTTGAACTCGTTTTCCTTGAGTTCCTCAATGGCCTCTGTCAATATTTTTTGGTAGGTTTCAAACCCGATTTCATTGATGAATCCACTCTGCTCACCACCCAACAAATCCCCGGCACCGCGTATTTCCAAATCCTTCATGGCAATGTTGAACCCACTGCCCAATTCGGTAAATTGTTCCAAGGCCTCTATACGTTTTCGGGCATCTGGGGTCATGGCTTCATAAGGAGGAGTAATAAAATAACAGAAAGCCTTTTTGTTACTTCGACCTACGCGTCCTCGCATTTGGTGCAGGTCACTCAACCCAAAATTATTGGCATTGTGGATAAAGATGGTATTGGCGTTGGTCACATCCAAACCACTTTCCACAATGGTGGTGGAAACGAGCACATCAAATTCCCCGTTCATAAAAGCGAGCATGAGTGTTTCCAATTTTTTACCCTCCATTTGGCCATGGCCAATCCCTATTTTGGCATCGGGCACCAAACGCTGAATCATACCTGCCACTTCCTTTATGTTCTCTATGCGATTGTGGATGAAAAACACCTGTCCGCCACGTTGAATCTCATACGAGATGGCATCACGGATGATTTCTTCATTGAAGCGTATCACCTGACTTTCGATAGGGTAGCGGTTGGGTGGTGGTGTGTTGATTACGGAAAGGTCCCTAGCGGCCATTAAACTGAATTGCAAAGTTCTGGGAATGGGTGTGGCGGTCAAGGTGAGCACATCTACATTTTCCTTGATGGATTTCAATTTGTCCTTCACAGCGACGCCAAATTTCTGTTCCTCATCCACAATCAACAGTCCCAAATCCTTGAACTGTACATTTTTATTCACCAATTGATGGGTGCCGATAATGATATCGATTTTTCCTGTTGCCAACCGCTCAAGAATTTCCCGTTTTTCCTTTGCAGTTCTAAAGCGGTTCAGGTAGTCCACGGTGACCGGCATTTCTTTCAACCGCTCTTTAAAGGTTCTATTATGTTGAAAGGCTAAAATGGTGGTTGGCACCAAAATGGCTACTTGTTTGCCGTTGTCCACAGCCTTGAAAGCGGCTCGAATGGCTACCTCGGTCTTCCCAAAGCCAACATCGCCACAAATAAGCCGGTCCATGGGCCGCTCGCTTTCCATGTCCTTTTTTACATCTTGGGTGGATTTTTCCTGATCCGGAGTGTCTTCGTATAAAAATGAAGCTTCTAGTTCATGTTGGAGATAACTGTCCGGAGCATATTGAAAACCTTTTTCCAACCGTCGTTTTGCGTACACCTTGATAAGGTCAAAGGCAATTTTTTTGACACGGCTCTTCGTTTTTTGCTTCAGTTTCTTCCAAGCGGCTGAGCCCAATTTGTAAATTTTGGGAGGCGCACCATCCTTGCCATTGTATTTGGAGATTTTATGTAACGAGTGGATGCTTACATACAAAATATCCCTGTCACCATAGATCAACTTAATGGCCTCCTGTTTTTTGCCCTCAACATCTATTTTTTGAAGTCCGCCAAACTTGCCAATCCCATGATCTATATGCGTGACGTAATCTCCAATTTCAAGCTTGTTGAGCTCTTTTAGGGTAATGGCCTGTTTCTTGGCGTAGCCATTTTTTAAATGGAACTTGTGGTAGCGATCAAAAATCTGATGGTCGGTGTAACAGGCCAGTTTTAAATCGGGATCAATAAACCCTTTATATAATGGGAACACAATTGTTCGGTAATGCACGGTTTCATCTACTTCATCAAAAATGTCGTGAAAACGTTTGGCCTGTTGCTCCGTGGAGCAGAAAATATGGTTGGTGAAACCTGCTTCACGATTTTCATTGAGATTTTCAATGAGCAGGTCAAATTTTTTATTGAAAGCAGGTTGGGGTTTGGTGTTGAACGTTACATCGAGCGCAGTCGAGATGTTCCTGTTTTGGCCATTTATTTCCACCAATAAGAATTCCTGCAATTGATTTTTCAGCAAAGCCGAATCCACAAAAAGTTCTTTGGGTTCTGCATGCTTTATTTCACTGCTGAGTTTTGCAAAGCTTTCCTCGGCCTTGGCAAAAAAGGAATCGATGCGATCGTAAATTAAAACAGGATTTTTTGCAAAAACGACCGTTTTGGGTGAGATGTATTTGAGAAAACTTTCACGATTTTCCTGAAGAAACTTGTTCTCTACATTGGGTATGATAGCGATTTTTTTCACTTTATCCGTAGAAAGTTGGGTTTCTACATCAAAAGTTCGGATGCTGTCCACCTCGTCCCCAAAAAATTCGATGCGGTAAGGCTCATCGTGGGAAAATGAAAATACGTCGACGATACCTCCACGAACGGAAAACTCCCCAGGTTCGGTCACAAAATCAACCCGTTTGAACTGGTATTCGAACAATACCTCGTTCAGAAAATCTAGGGAAAGGGTGTCCTCCAGTTTAATTTTCAGGGTGTTCCTGTCCAGCTCCTTTCGGGTGACCACTTTTTCAAAAAGCGCATCAGGATAGGTTACAATGACCGCCGGTCTCTTTCTTGAATTGATACGGTTCAAGACCTCGGCACGCAGCAGCACATTGGCATTATCGGTTTCTTCAATTTGGTAAGGCCTGCGATAACTTCCCGGATAAAAAAGCACATCCTTTTCACCAATCAATTGTTCCAAATCGTTTAAATGATACGCTGCCTCTTCCTTATCATTCAGAATTAGAAGAAAAGGAGCATCCACCGATTTGAAAACTTGGGAGACCACAAAGGAAAGGGAGGAACCCACCAGTCCTTTCACATTGATCCTTTCGGCGGCGAAAGACTTCTCGATTGCGTTCGAAGTGAAATTTTTGGCAATAGCATCCTCCAGTTTCCGTGTTTGCGGAGACTGTTCAAAGAATTGGGAAATGGGGGTTTTGGTCAATCCAAAAACTTTGTGGCAAATATAAAGTGAATTGTTTTTAGGAGAAGTATTTTTTGAGATTTCTCAATCATCAGCAAAGCTGATTCATATCAAAATAATCTTTTTCAATCTGTCATTTCGAACTAAGGTGAGAAATCTTCTCTGGCAATGGATTTCTCAATCGTCATTGCATTCCTCATTTCGAAATGACATAAGATTGTATTGTCATTTCGACAGAGCAAAGCGACGAGACATCTAAACTTTTACCACAGCATCTTCTACAATGGCATAAACCTCGTCTTCTTTGGAAGGCTGCAACGCATGAGTACCTGTAAATTCACCAAAAGCGGGCAATATCATTTGGTTTTTGGTCTTAAAAAAGCAGGATAATTTCAGCCGCTGTCTACCAAAACCTTGCAGCTTTATTGCAGGGTGGATATGGCCACAGAAGGTAAAGAGTCCCTCTCGCTCCTCAGGATGGTGCGTCAGCAAAAAATCGTCCAGCACCCATTCCGAAAAGACTTTGACTTGCAGTTGTTCAAATTTTTCCGGAGCGATGATGTCATGGTTTCCAGAGACTAAGATTATCTCCGCAGGGGTTTTGGCCACCCAGTTTTCAAATAGTTGCCATTCCTTGTTGAGGTATGAATGAAACAAATCACCCAAAAAACAGATTTGAAAAGGTTGAAAATCGGTCACTACTTTGTCGAGCAGCACATAGTTTTTATGGATGGCCTTTCTTGGAACCGCAGCGCCGAATTTTCTAAAATGGGATACTTTGCCCAAATGCACATCACTAATGAGCAGCAAGGATTTTTGCTTCCAGAAAATTCCACCCAAATGGTGTAATTGGAATACTTGATTTTTTATGAAAATGTTTTGAGTCATGGATGATTTGTTGTTCCAAATTTATTGCTACTGTCATTTCAAACCTAGCGAAACAAGTGCGAGAAATCTCTTTTACCACAGATTTCTCAATTGTCGTTTCACTCCTCATTTCGAAATGGTAGGCGTTTCTGTATTCATTAGGTCAATTTAGCGGTCATTCGTTTAATGCGGTCGGCCAATTTTTCATTTGATAATTTTTCGCGTAGCCTATCTGTGATGATAGGAAAGGAAAAGGGTGTAGGTCGCTCACATTTTCGCCAAACAATCTCCTGTTGGGCAATACGTTCCAAGGCCAAACGTAGTCGCCCTTCCTCCAATTGATGTTCAAAGGTTTCCGTAAAAGCCTGTTGATAGAGTAGGTTGTCGTCCTCAAAATCCTTGAAAACGTCAAACAAAAGCTCCGAACTGCTTTGTAGATGCTTCATTTTTACTCCTTTTTCGGGATATCCGGTAAAAACCATGCCACTGATTACGGCAATATCCCGAAATTTTCGTCGCGCCATCTCGTTGGAATTCAAGCTTTTTTGAAGGTCAGATAGCATGTAATCCGTAGTGAACAGATTGTTGTCCAAAATGGCTTGTATATCGATTTCTTTGTCCGACAAGAGTTCAAATCCGTAATCGTTAAATGCCAAGGAACAGGTAATTGGTGCCAAAAGGCTAATGCGATAGGCCAATAAACTGCTCATACCTTCGTGTATGGCCCTACCCTCGAATGGATAAAAAATATGATGGTACCCATCTCGGGTTTTAAAGGTTTCAATCAAGAACTGATGGGGTTGCGGCACAATGCTCTCTTCCCTTTGTTTCAAAAACATGGGCAGCAGAGATTTTATTTCCCTTGACTGTTTTTCAACTGGTAGTTCGGCGGTATACAATTCTTGCCGCAGCAATTCGGACATTTTTGCTGAAAAACTTAGTCGTCCTCCCATCCAACTGGGCACTTTATTGGTTCTTTTTGTCGAATTTTTTACATGGGCGGCCATTCCCTTTATCCGAATGAACTCCAGATTTCGGCCTGCAAAGGTGAAAACATCCCCAGGACTCAATTTTGAAATGAAATATTCTTCAATACTGCCAATGTACCCTCCTTTTTGGTAGCGCACCGAAATATGGGCGTCGCCCACAATGGTGCCAATTTGGAAACGATGCCGGATACCTACGGCCCTGTTGTTCACTTTGAACTTCCCATCGTCTTCGACCTCTACCTTTTTGTATTCATCGTAGCTCTTCAAGCTTTGGCTACCCATAACCAAAAAGTTCAGTAACCATTGCCATTGTTCCTCACTTATGGCTTGATAGCAAAAGGTTTGTTTGATTTCTGGATAGATTTCCTCTGGGTAGAATCCGTCCGAGACGGCCAAAGTGGTCAAATATTGAATAAGCACGTCAAAACTGTTTAAATAGGGAATACGGTCCTCTACCGCACTGTTCCGTACGGCCTTTTGCATGGCGGCTGCTTCTATCAATTCTATGGCATGAGTAGGCAAAAAATAAATGACACTTTCTTTTCCGGGTCTATGGCCGCTACGGCCTGCCCGCTGCAAAAATCGAGCTACTCCTTTAGGGCCACCAATTTGAATAACGGTTTCCACCGGGGCAAAGTCAACCCCCAAATCCAGACTGGACGTGCACACCACAGCCTTTAAACTTTCATTGCGAATGGCCTGTTCCACCCAAAGTCGTGTCTCTTTGTTGATACTGCCGTGGTGCATGGCTATTTCCCCGGCAAACTCAGGATATTTTTCCAGAATTTTTTGAAACCAGATTTCACATTGACTTCGGGTATTGGTAAAAAGAAGCGTGGTTTTGCTGTTATTGATGATGGGCACCACTTCATCCAAAAGATGTAATCCCAAATGGCCCCTCCAAGGAAAGGTTTCCATTTTTTTAGGGATGATACTTTTTACTGTGATTTTCTTGTTAAGATTGGCCTTCACCAAAATTGAGTTTTCCAATTGGGGAGACATGGCCCCCAACAATACCTGTTGGGCCTGTTCTAAATTGCCAATGGTGGCAGAAATGCCCCAAATACGAAGATTTTTGCAAACCGTTTTCAATCGGGAGATGCCCAGTTCCATTTGTACACCACGTTTGGAGCCCAAAAGTTCATGCCATTCGTCTACTACTACCGCGGAGCAATTCGCAAAGGTCTTGGCATATTCTTTAGAAGACAATAATAAGTGTAGGCTTTCTGGGGTTGTAATCAACAAATCGGGCATGGTCTTGCGCTGTCTTGCACGCTCTTTTGTGGATGTATCTCCTGTACGGATGCCAACCGTCATTTGGGTTTCCAAATCTTGGGTGATACGCTCTGCCGATTGTTTTATTTCTTGGGAAAGCGCCCTTAAAGGAGTTATCCAAATGGCTTTAAGTCCTTTTTTGTGGCGGGTTTTGTAATCGGGATTGTGCTTTATATAGTTCAAAACAATGGGAAACCAAAGGGCGTATGTTTTTCCACTACCGGTAGGAGCGTTCAACAGTCCGTGTTTTCCCTCCAAAAAAGCACGCCAAGTTTTCTTTTGAAAAGGAAAAGGTTTCCAGCCTTGATTTTGGAACCAATTTTCGGCAATATGGATGAGTTCCTTTTGGGTCATGAATGACAATTACACAATCAATTTTTTAAGGTCGGACAAGGTATTGGCCTCTTCAATTTTTTTGTCTTTTCGCCATCGCAAGATACGTGGAAAACGGGTGGCGACTCCACTTTTATGGCGCTTGGACGGTGCAATTCCCTCAAAAGCGATTTCAAAAACATGGAACGGAGTAACACTTCGCACTGGGCCGAACCGTTCCAGCGTATTTTTTTTGATCCAAGCATCCACTTGACGAAATTCTGCATCTGTCAAGCCCGAATATGCTTTGGCAAAAGTGACCAGTTCTCTGTTTCCATCTTGGTCCTGATTCCAAAGGGCAAAGGTGTAATCGGTAAACAAATTGCTGCGTCGCCCATGGCCACGCATTGCATAGGTCAGAACTGCATCTATCGTCAATGGGTCAACCTTCCATTTCCACCAATCCCCTTTTTTACGCCCTACTTGATAGGGGGAATCATTCCGTTTTAGCATGAGTCCCTCGCTTTTTTTCTCTCTGGACGTGTCTCGCTCGTTTGCTACTTCATCCCATGAGGTGCATTGTATTCTTTGGGAAAGAAACAGAGGGGTTGTATTCGAAACAGTATCGTAGAGCTTTTCTAAAAGTTGCCTTCGTTCTAGATAGGTTAAACCACGAATGTCTTTTCCTTTCCATTCCAAAAGATCATAAACCTTTAAGATGACAGGGGTTTTTTCCAAAAGCGATTTTGAGATGTTTTTTCTGCCGATTCGGGTTTGAAGGTCATTGAAGGTTCCAATTTGACCGTTTGGGTAGGGTAAAATTTCTCCGTCCAAAACGGTGCCATTGGGAATGATCCCAACCAAGGATTGATATTCGGGATATTTGTCCGTGACCAATTCTTCACCCCTGCTCCAAACAAAAAGTTCATTGTTTCTAATTATTACCTGGGCACGGATACCGTCCCATTTGTGTTCCATCGACCACTCAGAGACTGGACCTAAATGGGATACATCGTTTTCAACGGCATAAGCAAGGTAGAATGGATAAGGCTTCGAAAGATAATCCCTCTGGTTTTCTTCCAATACCAGTTGTTGAAAAGAAATGGTTTTTGGGTCCCAATTGCCCATCAGTTTGTAAGCCAATATGTCTTCATCAATGCCTGTGGCTTTGGATAGTGCTCGCGTCATTAATTTTTGGCTCACCCCAATTCGAAAGCCCCCTGTTATGAGTTTTGTGAAAACAAAACGACCATAGTAATCTAAATTTCTCCAGTTTTTGAGTAGATATTCTTTTTTATCTCCATCCGTTTGTTTTTTCAGCCAGATCATTTCCTCCAGAAATTGAGTAAGCGATTTTCCTGTGGATTGTCCATCTGCAGGGACTATTAGGGCAATAGTTTCAGCTAAATCTCCCACGATATGGTAGCTTTCCTCGAATAACCACAAGGGAATATTGGCCAATTCAGCGGCCCAGGTTCTGAGCAAAGTGGTGTTCACAGGTCTAGGGGGCCTACGATGGGAGAGAATTGCAATGGACCATACTTTATCCTGGTTCGGTGCTTCCGTAAAATAATTGCTCAGCGCTTTGACCTTAAGGTTGGTTTTATTGGTTCCATCGAGGGTTCTAATAAGTTCGGCAAATTGCTTCATTCGGTCTCCTTCTTTTCCTTTTCTATATCGATTTCGGCCAATTCTCCTTCATACTGTGTGTTTTCGGTTCGGGCATCGTAACCTATTTCCCTCAAATATTTTGAAAAGATTTCGGTGTAGCCATGGGTGCAAATAATTTTCTCAGCCCCAGTGGATTTAATCGCCTGCAAAAGCCCATCCCAATCGCAATGATCGCTGAGCACAAAACCTTTGTCGATTGCCCTCCTTCGGCGCGCTCCCCTAAATGCCATCCAACCACTGGCGCTTCCGGTTACATAGGGCACCATTTTTCTGATCCAAGTGCTACCATGGGAAGAGGGGGGAGCAATTACCATGTTTCCCAAAAGGTCTTCTTTTTTCGTGTCCTTGGTAATCAATTCGGTAGAGGGGAGGTCAACTATGGGCCGTAACACTTCTGTCATGTTTTCCACGGCACCATGGGTATATATTTTTCCGATTGATGGGTCTAGGTGTTTAAGCAGGCGCTGAGCCTTTCCTAAAGAATAGCCAAAAAGTACGGAAGTATGTCCGTTGGCCTTATTGTTTACCCACCATTGGTTGATATCGGAAACCACCTCCTGTTGCGGCCGCCATTGAAAAGCTGGCAGGCCAAATGTACACTCAGTAATAAACGTATTACAACGTATAGGTTCGAAAGGTGTGGCCAGACCATCATCTTCAATTTTGTAATCACCAGTAAAGACCCAAACTTCTCCTTTGTGCTCCACCCTGATTTGTGAAGAACCTACAATATGGCCTGCTGGGTGCAGACTGAATTTAACACCGTTAATGGTAAAAGATTTGCCCCAATCCCTTCCGGATATATTTACAGCACCCAGCCTGTGTTTCACAATGGGGACATTGTTATGGTGGGTGATGTACTTTTGGTGTCCCCATCGGCTATGATCCGCGTGGCCATGGGTTATAATGGCTTTGTCCACAGGTTTCCAAGGATCCAGAAAGACCTTCGCAGGTTCGCAATAGATTCCTTGATCGGTAAATTTCAGCAATGGGTTTTTCATAGCTTCGTGAAATTACAAATTTCTTTTGGGGGTAATTTTATAGACCTTTCTACTTTAAGATTTATATTTGTGCCACAAATTTTTAAGTATGCCCATAATTGATCTTTACGAGCACGGGGAAAAGCGAAAAGAGCTTGCCCATTTTGCTACTTTGGCAAGTTTGGCTGCCGTTGATGGAGAAATAAATGCCAAAGAGAAAGAGGTGTTGGATAAGTTTGCCTTTAAATTGAACATTACCGAGGACGAGTATAAAATGGTGATGAAGAAGGAAAACAAATATCCCATAGAAACTCCGCACAGTGGCGAAAAAAGGTTAAAGCGTTTGTTTGACTTTTTCCAAATAATTTTTTCCGACCACAGAATGGATGACTTGGAACGGGCAATGGTAGAAAAATATGCTATTGCACTAGGTTTTCCTGCCAAACGCTCCCAAGAGATTATTGAGAAATCGGCTGCTATCTTTACTGGAAGAATAGACTTTGAGGATTATCAGCACCTCATGGAAAAATAGTATCAGGACTGAATAAATTCCTCGACTTTTTCAACCATTTTTTTACTTCCGCAGAAAAAAGGCACCCGTTCGTGAAGTTCTTGGGGTACTATTTCCATTATGGGGCCAAATCCATCACTTGCTTTTCCGCCTGCCTGCTCTGCTAGGAAGGCCATGGGGTTGCACTCGTAAAGCAGCCTTAACTTACCGTTTTCAGCTACACTGCTCTTGGGATACATGTAAATGCCACCTTTAATCATATTTCGGTGAAAATCGGAAACCAAGGAGCCAATATAACGTGAGGTGTAGGGCCTGTCTCCCTCTTCCATTTGGCAATATTTAATGTAGTCTTTCACTCCTTGTGGGAAATGGATGTAGTTTCCTTCATTAACCGAGTAAATTTTCCCGGTCTCGGGATATTGCATGTCGGGGTGGGATAAATAGAAAGTTCCTAACGCAGGATTCAACGTAAAACCATTAACTCCATTTCCGGTCGTATAAACCAACATGGTGGATGTGCCATAAATAATGTAACCTGCAGCTATCTGATTTTTTCCCGGTTGTAAAAAATCTTCAAGAGTTACGGGTGTACCCACTGGGGTAACTCTTCTATAAATCGAAAAAATGGTCCCCACAGATACGTTCACATCAATATTGGAGGACCCATCCAGGGGATCAATAAGTACGATGTATTTGTTCTGATGGTTTTCGTCAAAACTATTGATGCTGATAAAATCATCTTCCTCTTCCGAAGCAATACCGCAAACAATTTCCCTATTTTTTAAGGTTTGAATGAATTTTTCATTGGCCAAAACATCCAATTTTTGCTGGTTTTCCCCCTGAATATTGGTGTCGCCCGCAGCTCCTATGATGTCCACGAGACCGGCTTTGTTCACTTCGTGGTTCACAACCTTGGCGGCCAAACGTATCCCATTGAGCAATCGGGAAAGCTCCCCTGACGTATACTGAAAAGCATCTTGATTAGCTATAATGAATTCACCTAGGGTAAGGTGCTGTTTTTCGAACATGGAAGGCTGTTTTATTTGTCCACAAATATCGGGGATTTTGTGAAACTACAACGATTTCGAAGCGGCAAAGTTTTCTATATTTATAACTTTGTGTTCTATTTGTAACAATATGAAATTTTCAATCCGCGAAGCTCGGCCGGAAGATATGAAGCAAGTCTTGGCATTGATCCAACAACTGGCCGATTATGAAAAAGAACCTGATGCCGTAGAGGTGACCACAGAGAATTTGATCAGTGATGGTTTTGGTGAAAAACCCTTATTTCATTGTTTTGTGGCCGAAAGAGAACATAAAATCGTGGGTATGGCCTTGGTATACCCACGATATTCCACCTGGAAAGGTCCGGTACTCCATCTAGAAGATTTGATTGTTACCGAGCCTATGCGGGGAAGTGGATTGGGCACAGCCCTTTTGGATGAAGTTGTAAAATACGGCAGCCGTTTGGGCGTTAAAAGAGTTGGCTGGGAAGTATTGGACTGGAACGAACCGGCTATTAAATTTTATGAAAGCAAAGGGGCCCAAGTGCTTCGGGACTGGGATGTGGTTCAACTGGATGAAGAAGGAATTAAAACCTATATTGAAAGGATACGATAAATGAGAGTTTTTAAGTTTGGAGGGGCTTCGGTAAAGGATGCCGAGGCAGTTAGAAATGTGGTAAAGGTGTTGCAGGAAGTGGGCCATAAAGACACTTTGGTAATTATATCCGCCATGGGCAAGACTACCAATGCCATGGAAATGGTAGTGAAAGCCTATTTTGAAGATAAGAGTGCACTATCAGGTGCATTACAGAAAGTTGTTGACTATCATAATACCATACTTTCAAATCTCTTCAATAACACAGGACACCCGGTTTATGAACAAATAAAACTGCTTTTTGATGAGGTAAAGGGCTTTTTGGCATGGAACAAATCTCCAAAGTATGGTTTTGTATATGATCAGATCGTTGGGTACGGCGAGCTGCTCTCCTCAACAATTATATGCAATTACCTAAACGAGGTTGGACTTTCAAATACTTGGTTGGACGTACGCACCCTCATTAAAACAGATTCCAGTTATCGAGATGCACGGGTTAACTGGGAGCGCACCCAACAAGAAGTATCCCGAAGAGTGGATATGTCAAAACTGAACATTACCCAAGGTTTTTTGGGAAGTGATGAGAACAACTTTACCACTACCTTGGGAAGGGAAGGGTCCGATTATAGTGCAGCTATTCTTGCTTATTGTCTTAATGCGGACTCGGTGACTATTTGGAAGGATGTTCCCGGTGTGTTGAATGCCGACCCAAGAAATTTTGACAAAGCGGAGTTACTTGATCAAATCTCTTATCGAGAAGCGATAGAATTGGCCTTTTATGGTGCTTCCGTAATCCATCCCAAAACCCTTCAACCTTTACAACGAAAGGATATCCCTTTGCACGTAAAGTCCTTTTTAAATCCTTTGGGAGCTGGCACTACGGTAGGTAAGGGTGTGGACATATTACCCAAAATACCGTGTTTTATCGTTAAAAAGAATCAGGTTTTGTTGAAATTGTCCTCCTTGGATTTTTCATTTATTGTTGAAAACAATATCAGCGAAATTTTCAAGCTGTTCCATGATCATCGAATGAAAGTGGATTTAATCCAAAATTCCGCCATTAGTTTTTCAGTTTGCTTGGATAATAAGTTCAATGGTTTACAAGACATGCTCAACGAGTTGAAAAGAAAATTTAAGGTGGTCTGCCATGAAGATGTTTCCTTGTATACCATCCGCCATTTTGATGATAAATCTGTTCAATCATTACAAAATGGAAGGGCCGTTCTTGTGGAGCAACGGGGAAGGGAGACCATTCAGTTGGTAGTTAAATAGCCCAGTGATTACGAGAGTCGGTAACTGTAATTTTCTATCTTTACAGCTACCTAATATTTATGCTTTATGGGGTTGGTTTCTGCGAAAGAAGTGGCAAAGGTCATTCATCTTGACAAATACGGTGTTTTTGGGACCTTCGTCGGATGGCTTTTGATGGTCGCCACCAAGATTACCTCCATCAACCGGTTCTACAATAAAAACAAAAACCTTCCGGGAACAGAGTTCTTGGACACCATTCTGGAACATTATGAAATTGATTTTGAAATTCCTGAAGAGGATTTGAAACGGCTTCCCAAATCAGGACCGTTTATCACAATAAGCAATCACCCCTTAGGAGGTATTGATGGTGTTCTTCTGTTGAAGTTGCTATTGAACGAACGAAGCGACTTTAAGATTATAGCCAATTTTCTACTGCATCGCATAGAGCCACTTAAGCCTTATATTATGCCGGTTAATCCTTTTGAAAGCCATAAGGATGCCAAGAACAGCATTGGGGGATTTAAAAATGCACTTACGCATTTGGGCCAAGGACATCCATTGGGTATTTTTCCAGCAGGGGAAGTGTCTACCTACAAAGATGGCAAGTTGGTAGTGGACCGTCCGTGGGAGGAAGCCGCACTTAAGCTAATTCGAAAAGCAGAAGTACCGGTGGTGCCCATTTACTTTCATGCACGGAACAGTCGTCTTTTTTATAGGTTATCAAAAATCAATGATGTCTTTAGAACAGCAAAACTTCCTTCAGAGCTGACCTCACAAAGCAGACGACCTATCAAGGTAAGGGTAGGACAACCCATTTCGGTAGAGGCACAAAAAGAGGAAACAACTTTGGAATCTTTCACGGAGTTGCTACGTAAAAAAACCTACCTCCTGGCCAATGTATACGAGAAGGAACGCTTGATAGATATGGTGCCCACTACCATCAAAATTCCAAAACCCCCCAAAAAAATAGCTACCGCTGTAAACAGCAAAGTCTTAGAGGGCGAAATTGAAAGGCTTCGCGAGAAGGATTGTAGAATGCTTCAAAGCAAGAATTATGAGGTGTATCTCGCTCAAGAACAAGATATGCCGTTCATCTTGAAAGAAATAGGAAGACAACGTGAAGTCACTTTTCGAGAAGTGGGCGAGGGAACCAACAATGCCATAGATTTGGACAAGTTTGATTCGTACTATCACCATCTTTTTCTTTGGGACGATGCCGAGAAGACCATTGTTGGGGCCTATCGAATGGGACTTGGTTCAGAGATATTCAAAAAGTATGGTATAGATGGCTTTTATCTTCAGGATCTTTTTCGTTTTGAGCCTGAGCTCTATGGAATGATGGAGAAGTCCATTGAAATGGGAAGGGCTTACATCGTTAAAGAATATCAGCAAAAACCAATGCCCCTGTTTTTATTGTGGAAAGGAATTGTACATACTACCTTACGGCATCCAGAGCATAAATATCTAATTGGGGGAGTAAGCATCAGTAACCAGTTTTCCAATTTTTCAAAGTCGTTGATGATCGAGTTCATGAAATCCAATTATTGGGATCCTTATGTGGCACAGTACATCCGACCAAAGAAAGAGTTCAAAGTAAAATTGACCGATGCGGACAAGGAATTTGTTTTTGATGAGACCCAGGCCGATTTGAACAAGTTTGACAAATTGATCAGCGAGGTTGAGCCTGGAAGTCTTCGATTGCCCGTTTTGATAAAAAAATACATCAAACAGAACGCAAAAGTTGTGGCATTCAACGTGGATCCCCTATTTAACAATTCGGTGGATGGATTGATGTACATTAAAATAGCGGACCTACCCGAAAGCACGGTAAAACCGGTAATGGAAGAATTCCAAGCGGAGTTGGAACGGAAAATGGCAGAGGGAACTCAAGGAGCTGCAAAAGAACAAGATCAATAATTGATCAGTTCACCAATTCCTCTTTTACAAAATCATGGCAAAACTCCTTTATCTCATCACGTGTTTTCGTAAAGGCAGCATGCCTTTCTTCAGCAGTACCGGAAACCTTTGATGGATCCCTGAAATTTTGATGGATGCGCTGTGCGTTCTCGGCCTGAATAAAAGGGCAGTTTTCTTTGGCATGGTCGCACACTGTTATAATATAGTTCCAATCAATGCCTTCATACTCGTCTATATGGTTGGAGGTATGTTTTGAGATATCCACCCCATCTTCTTTCATGATTGCGACCGCATCAGGGTTAAGCCCGTGGGTTTCAATCCCTGCGCTATAAATTTTGGCCAAGGTATCTTGAAAATGGTTTAAGTAGCCATGGGCCATTTGGCTTCGGCAAGAGTTGCCTGTGCAGAGCACCAATATGTTTTTCATAGTTCGTTTTGTTCGATTTTTGATTAGTCCACCCCGATGTTGTTACTTCTTTTTTCAAAAAGTAGGTTGTCTTTCCAGACCCCGTGTATTTTGCCTACATGTTCGCGCTTTCCAATATAGCGAAAACCCATGGTCTCATGTAGTTTGATACTACCTTCATTTTCTGGAAATATACCCGATTGGATGGTCCAAAACCCTGCCGCTTCGCTTTCGGATATGAGTCTTTCCATAAGGGCATTTCCAACCCCTTTTCCACGACTTCTCGCACCCACGTAAATACTTACTTCTCCTACGCCTCCGTAAACACATCTACTTGAAACAGGCGAAAGGGCAGCCCATCCTAAAATAATACCGTTTTCCTCAGCTACCAAGCGGCAGGAAGCGACATGGGCAGAGTCCCAAACCTCAAAAGTAGGAGCCGCAGTTTCAAAAGTAGCAAAACCAGTAGCTATGCCTTCTTCATAAATTTGGGAAACCTGTTCCCAATCCGTTATTTTCATTGACCGAATTTCCATTTGGGCAAATTAACAACATCCACTTTCTGGGGAACAACAGGCAGAGGCTTCTTTTTCCTGTTTTGGAGTAACATCACAGGTCTCTTTTGCTTTGCAATCCGTTTTTTCAATGGCCAATTTTATGGTCAAATTGTTTTGATCCATGCTGAAGTCATCCACAAAAAGTTGAGCGGTGTGGAAGTTGGCATTACTATATTCAAACTTGATTTCGGCATCGCTGACCATAGGTTTTATTGCGTCAACTCTGTCCAAAATACTTAGTGCTTTGTGCACTGACATGTATTCTGTCTTATCCTTTTCTTTTGGACTTTCCCAAAGCTGTACAACCGTTTCTTTCCAAAAGTCGGTGCCCGCTCCGCAATCTACCGAGTCTACGGTGATATTTTTAACTTCGGTTATATGATAGTTTGCACCCACCAATTTGCCTTCAGCGTATTCAAAAAGAAGATTTTTCTCTTGGTGTTGTTTTAATACTGATAAAAGTTCTGCGGTTTTCATGACTAACAGCAATTAAGATTTATATTGGTAAAAAATTTATTAAAAGATTGTTGCAATTCCTCCCAGCGTTCTTCGTCAATACAATAACAAAGATTCTTGCCTTCAAAAGTTCCCTTTAAAAGCCCAATTTTTTTTATTTCGTTCAAATGTTGGGAAATAGTGGGCTGGGCCAAACCGATAACATCCACCAAATCGTTACAGATACAGCTATCCTGTCTACTTATATACTCCAGAATGGCGATGCGGGCTGGATGGGCCAAAACCTTGGCTGCTTGTGCCAGTTCATTTTGTGATATGGAAAACAATTGTGTTTTGGAGACTCCCAAAGCCTGTGATTTTATTTTTATATTGCAATATTACGATAATATGAGTAAATAAAAAAAGCCAGAGTAGTTTTTTCTCTGACTTTTTTGATTTTTATAGGCTTTTAAACCAGTTTTGAAAATACTCTCCAACCCAAAATACAGGTTTTTTATTTCCATTGATGGCACCCACAAGACTAATGATCCACAGAATAAGTGGAAATATCCAACCTACAAGATTTATTACAGGAATGATTCCCAATACAAATCCTACCAGGATGATACCTAACACTTGCCTAATATAAAATGAGCCCAGCTCGGTTTTGTTGCTGCTGTTCATGATGATGGCAATAATCCATCCAATCAATGTTAAATGCGCAATAATGGCGACGGTTTTTCCACTTTCGGGATTTTTTGGGTCGAAAGCGTCTTTTACATCCTCCTTAAAATCCTGAGCAGCTTCTTTGGCTTCTTCAGCCGCATCTTTTGCAGCTTCTTTTGCTTTGTCAAAAGCTTCTTCGGCTTTATCCCCTAAGTCTTTTTTTTCTTCGGACATTGTTTTAATGTGTTGGTTAACAAGCCTAAATGTAGCAAATAATTCAATATTTATAGAAAAGCTTTATCAACAGGCTCCCAGAGTTCTATTTTATTGCCTTCGGGGTCCATGATGTAACCAAACTTACCATAGTCATATTCCTGTATATCACCAACAACACTAACTCCTTCTTTTGTCAATACCTCCAAGAGTTCAACCAAATTTTCCACCCTAAAATTCATCATGAACTGTTTTTTGCTGGGCTCAAAATAGGTGGTATCTTCTTTAAAGGGGCTCCATTGAGTGGAACAGTCGTTTCCCTCCATGTCTTTCCACCAGAAAGTACAACCGTATTCATCTGTGTTTAGACCCAAATGGTCTCTGTACCAATCTTTTATTTTACCGGGATTTTTGGTCTTAAAGAAAAACCCTCCGATTCCTGTTACTCTTTTTTTCATGATTTTTTAATGTTTTTTTCATAAAGTGAAATCCAATTTTCGGGAGTCATTTTTTGGCAAAGTTCCCCAATAAGCGCATAGGGAATGTTGTTGACGTTCTTAAATCTGATACAGCTTTTGCCCATATCCAGTTTGGTTTTTACGTGCTTGGGGTATTCTGCTACGAACCAATTATACAAGTTTTTATCTGCATAAATACCGGAATGGTACACGGCTACAAAATTCTTTTGTGAGGCTATATTTATAAAGGGTAAAGGCAATTTTGGACTGCAATGGTAACCATCAGGGTAAAGCGAATGGGGTACCACATAGCCAATCATGTTGTAACTGATGCACTCTTGAAAACCTTTGGGAAGGTTATTTTTCACCGTTTCTCTCAACTTGGAAACAGCCCCTTGGCGGTCTTCCGGAAGTTTCTCAATGTATTTGTCCGGGGTCTTTGCATCAATGGTCATAGCCTAATTATTTTCGTTGTAAAATCAATGCAGATAATAAGGAAATGATAAAACCAATAACGAAAACCGTCATCGCCATGAGCGTAAAGGACATAAGTGGGTTCGCAAACATTTTGCGTTGTGCTTCCAACTCGGCCAATTTGATTTCCAGCTGATCTGCTGTAACAGTACTGCGCAACTTTTCTGCAGCATTCTCGTAATAATCGGCCATAAAATCCGGGTTAAGCACTTCGGTATATATAACATCTAGTATCCCGAAGGCCAATGCGGTAATCAAACTGATGAGAACACCGATCACAAGCGCCTTTTTAAAGGTAACCTTTCCCTGGTTTTGCTCATCTCTGAAATATTTTATTCCAAAAAACACAAAAGACAGGGAGATGACCATGGCAAGATAACCGAATACTTCTTGTAAGGCATAGGAAAAATCAGTTAATAAAAACCAGCTTATTAAGAAAAGCAAACAAATGGAAATTGCTCCGTAGAGACCGAACTTTAAAACAGTTTTTTTCATTTTTATTGGTTTAATTGATTTTTCCAAAATTAGGTTGAAGTAGAGCTAATGGCCTCATACTAAAGTACCAAAAGCATGGGACTTCAGTCGGGAAAAGGGTCAATAGGCCAAAATTTGAAGCTCTTTTGCTATCTGCAAGGCTTGGGTCCGTCGTTTGGCATTCAACTTTATAAGAAGATTTGATACATGTGTCTTCACGGTACTTTCCGACACAAATAGGATTTCTGCAATTTCTTGGTTGGATAGCCCTTTGCTTATTTGGACCAACACCTCATATTCTCTTTTACTGATGCCCAACTCCTCTATTTTTTTATAATCTACTTGATTTGGATTGTCTACCTCTTTTTTAGTTGTTTTGGCCTTTAAGTATGCCCCAATGAAAAAGAAAGTAATGGCGATTATGGCAATAATGATTTCTATGGAAATGTCACCGGACATGTAGGTGTATTTGCTCAATTGAAACAAAACGAGCAGGGCAACAATCAGTACGGAAAATACAAAGATGGTTTTCTTCACCCGGACAAGTTAACAAAATCTTTCCTTGATTTTGTCAACGATGGTCTGGGCCAACTTTTCTTTACTTTCGCTACTCCAACCGGCCACATGGGGTGTCAGCAAAACGTTTTTGGCCTTCCGCAAATATTTGAAAGCCTTGGGTTTTTTGGAGAACATGTTCTCAAAGGAGGTCTTCTCATATTCCAACACGTCCAGTGCCGCACCCAACACTTTTTTGGACTTCAGGCCGGTCACCATATCCTTTGTGACCACACATGAGCCTCGAGCGGTATTGATCAACCAAAAAGGCTTGTGGAACCCATTAATGAATTCGGAATTGACCATACCTGTTGTCAATCCTGTTTGGGGTACATGAAGGCTGACCACATCGGATTTTTGTTGAAATTCCATTATGCCCACCTGGCGGGCGTTTTCGTCACCCACACCTCCGATAATGTCGTAGCAGATTACTTCAACATCAAAACCTTGGAGTTTTTCAGCGAAAGCCTTGCCCATATTTCCATAGCCGATAATGCCGACCGTTTTTCCATTTAGCTCCATTCCCCGGTTTCCTTCCCGGTCCCATTTTCCTTTTTTTACTTCGCGATTTGCCTTGCACATATTATTCATGATGGACAAAAGCATTCCCAAAGTATGCTCTCCAACGGCATTTCGATTGCCCTCTGGTGCTGAAGCCAAAAAAATATCCTTTTGCTTGGCATAACGGACATCTATATTTTCCATGCCGGCCCCGACCCGTCCGATAAATTTTAGATTGGTAGCCTTGTCCAAGAATTGTTGGTCCAAGGGAAACCGACTTCGTAGGATGACACCATCGTATAAGTGTATTTTTTTTTCTATTGATTCTTTGGTGGATTTGTAATCTTCATGATTTTCAAAACCCAACTTGGAGAGTTCTTCTATGAGTAAAGGATGGTTGGTATCTAAATGGAGGACTTTCATGGGCTAAATTTATACATCCTAAATCTTGGGATAGTTGGTCTGTGTTTTTTCATGTTTCACACTACCCGTGTGTGCAGTGGTCAATTTTTCAAAGAGCAGTACGTGGACTTCCTCACCATCTTTGGTCATGGGATTGTGTTCCACTCCCTTGGGCACAACGATGATTTCTCCCTCCTTTACTATTTCTGTCCGGTCACGAAACTGCATATAAAGTGTTCCTTTGATTACCTGAAAAAGTTCATCTTCATCTTCGTGGGCATGCCATACAAACTCACCCTGTAGTTTGGCCAAAAGCACTTGCATATCATCCACTACTGCGATTTGATGGGGATGCCATTGCTTGGTGAACTCGGCATGTTTTTGTTTTAAATTGATGGGTTTCATGTGTGAGATTATATGCCCAAGATTAGTTTAGCAATCCAAAAGTAGATGAGGATTCCAAAAATATCATTACTTGTGGTGATGAATGGTCCTGTGGCTATTGCGGGGTCAATGTTCCGTTGATGTAGAAACAAGGGAATAAAGGTGCCTATTAATCCGGCCACCACGATGACCACTACCAAGGATAGGGAAATGGCCAGAGCGGTATCAAAAGTGCCTTTCCAAACCCATGTGAAAGCCAATAACAAAACAGCAAGTATCAATCCATTCAAAAGGGCCAACAACATCTCTTTTATCAGCCGGTTACTGACGCTTCCTTTTAGATCGTCGTTGGCCAGACCTTGGACAATAATCGCACTTGATTGTACGCCGACATTACCTGCCATGGCAGCAATTAACGGTGTAAAGTAAAAAAGTACGGCATGTTTTGAAATCATTTCCTCAAAACCACCCATAATGGCTGCTGCGCCCAGACCACCGAAAAGCCCAAGAATCAGCCAAGGCAAACGCGCCCTGGTAAGTTCCCAAATGCTATCATCTGCTTCAACACCTTGTGAAATACCGGCGGCCAACTGATAATCCTTATCTGCTTCTTCTCGGATGACATCAACAATGTCATCAATGGTAATTCTACCGACAAGTCTCCCAATTTCATCTACTACGGGAATGGCTTCCAAGTCGTACTTGGACATGATCTTGGCGACCTCTTCTGCTTTTTCATTGACATTTACGGAATCCACTTTTGGAATATACACATCCTTGACATGTGTTTTGGTGGATGTGGTCAACAAATCCTTTAAGGACAGGCGACCTTTAAGCTTATCCTCGTCATCTACCACGTAAATGGAATGAACACGGGTAACATTTTCAGCTTGGGCCCGCATTTCCTTTACGCAGGTAAGTACATTCCAATTTTCGTTTACCTTCACTAATTCTTTTGCCATAAGACCACCCGCCGAATCCTCATCGTATCGCAAGAGGTCCACAATATCCTTGGCATGTTCCTTATCTTCAATTTCGGAAATAACTTCTTGGACAATCTCTTTGGGAAGTTCATTGATGATGTCGGCCGCATCATCGGTGTCCAATTCCTCCAGCTCCCCAGCAATCTCCTTGGCGGTAAGATTGTTCAATACAGCCTCTCGGGTGTCCTCATGCATTTCGGCTAGGATATCCGATGTTTTTTCACTGTCCAACAGTCTGATGACATAAGTGGCTTCCTCCACTTCTAACTCACTGGCAATCTCGGCGATGTCGGCATAGTGGAACTCCTGCATCATCAACCGGAGGTCAGTGTTCCTTTTCTCCTCGATCAGTTGCTGAATTTCTGAGATGAGCTCTTCTGTGAGTTTAAACGGGGTCATTGGCTATCTTCTGGGTCAATGTTATAAAATCGGCTACATGCAGCTGTTCTGGGCGTTGGTCAAATATAGTATCTTCTTTTAGATTATTGGAAAGATTGAAGGGTTTAAGGCTATTGCGAAGTGTCTTTCTTCTTTGGTTGAACGCAGTCTTCACCACCTTGAAAAACAGTTGTTCATCACATGGGAGCTGCAGATTTTGTTTTCGGATCAACCGCAATACTCCAGAATGTACTTTTGGGGGAGGGTCAAAAACATCTGGCGGTACGGTGAACAAATATTCTGCTTCGTAAAATGCCTGTACCAGTACAGACATAATACCATAGGTTTTGCTTCCAGGTCCGGCACAAATGCGCAAAGCCACTTCTTTTTGGAACATCCCTGAAAACTCGGGTATCTGTTGTCGCATTTCCAACATTTTAAAAACAATTTGGCTGGATATATTGTAGGGAAAATTTCCGGTTATCGCGAACTGTTCATCCCCGTAAAGCTGTTTTAGGTCAAACGAAAGAAAATCAGCTTCTATCACTTTTAGGCGGTTGTTCTTGGCTAAAACTTCGGGATGCTCCAAGCCAAAACTATGGTTTAGGTATATGATGGATTCCTTGTCAAGGTCCATGGCGGCCAAATCCATATTTCGAAGCAGCAAATATTTGGTGAGCACCCCCATACCCGGCCCAATTTCCAAAACGTGTGTATATCCTTCGAGAGAGAGCGTATCCGCAATTTTTTGCGCTACTTGTTCATCTTTCAAGAAGTGTTGCCCAAGATGTTTTTTGGCCTTTACCTGATGCTGGCCTTTCTTTTGATATGAAGGTTGCCTATTGGGATGGTTCTTGTGATGTTTTTTGGGCACGGGAAGTTTTTTCGCAAGTTACTTGGAATTTTCTAGATACACCCAAGCCTCTTTTCCCGATTCGAGCTTGAATTTTTCTCGTTTGTAGGCAGAAGTTTCGTAGATATCGGCTTTTTCTAAATCGAGCAGTTCTGTTTCGTATACTTTGCCGACAACTTTGTCTTCTGAGTTTTCGGTTCTGATTACCAAAGGATAGCGGCCATAAATGACATTTTCCATTTTTTTAAAACCCAAAAGACAATCTTTATATCCGTGAAGTATCCGTCCGAACACATATTCCTGTACTTGCAAATCCTGGAGGGTCCCATAGGTAAAAAGATACTCCAAAGCGCTATGGGATCTGTTGACTGATTACTTCCAGCTCTGTCCTAAAAGCCACAAATTTGTTGGGAAACATTTTCTGTGCCTCGGTACGTAGCCGGTCAGCATCTTCGTGATAATAGGCATCCAGTGTTTTTCTGTCCTTGGTTGTATATTGTACGGAGTAGGTGACCCCACCTTGGTCTTCCTCTACCAAAACTTTGGTCATTTTGGCATGCGAAAACTTTCCTGTTGACAGCATATCCGGAACGTGCTTGTCCCGCATCCAGGCAAGCCATTCGTCATGAACGCTTTCGTCTATGTTTATGGTGACATTATATATCAGCATTCCACCTGATGTTTAGGGGACTAAATGTAGGGAAATTAATTAATGGCATCTCCACGGAGTCTTCTAAAATTCTTTCGGGCCTTGGGAAAGTAATAACTGTCCTGATAGGACATGATTATGCTTTCATAATGCTCCTTGGCCTTCTCTGGTTGGTCTAAAAAGTTGCTGTACAATTCACCCAGTGCGAAATGGGCGTCATCGGCGAGTATGTCCTGACCATAAAATTCCACAATCTTTTTATAGTTAAACTCCGCACGTTCGTATTTTTTTTGGCTTTCCAAAAGTTGCCCCTGTTTTAGCAGGGCCTCATCCTCAATTTTTTCACCCTTATGGTTCTCCAAGATGTCCTCAAGAATTTCAATGGCATCGTTGGTCTTGTTTTGATACGCCAATAGGTCGGCCCTTGCATACTTTTTTAAGGCCGTTTGGGTAGAGTCCTCCAAGGAATTATCAGAAATGGTAAGGCTCAATTGCATGGCATCGTTGGCGATAAGCTGGGATGTGGAACCCCGAAGGACCTTCAACTGGGTCAAGGCCCAATCGAAATCACCCTTGTAAAAACTGGTCTGGGCAACTTTAAAGCGGGCCTCTTGACCGAGCACATCATTTTTCAGTTTTTTCTGTACTTGTGTAAAATGAATCAGCGCAGCATTGAATTTCTGGCCATAGACCAAGATGTCGCCCAATGCAAGTTTTATATAGGCTTCTGTCATCCGTCCCATGGGAAGATTCAAACTTTTCTTGAGCATGTCGATGGCGGGCTCTGGCCTTTCTCTTTTAAAAGTAAGAAAGTTGGCATAGGCAACTTGGAGCTGTAAAGTGTTGCTTTGATAACCATATATAGAAATAAGGCCTTCAAACTTTTTTTCTATAGCATCCAATTTCTTTTCAGTTGCGTCGACTAGCTCTATATCGATAAGGTGAAGCTGTGCATTAAGTTTTGTTCTAGGCTCCGAGGCATTTTCCACGATGAAATCGAAAATAGGGACTGCTTCTTTATAATCTTTGTCCTCAAGGACTATTTGTCCTAAATTTTCCATACGATCTAAAGACCCGTCTTTGCGTCGCTTAAAAATTGCTTTCTCCTGCGCAAAAGCACCGCTATACTGTTTTTGTTGGACAAAAAGCCAGCTTAAAAGCTCATTCCACAGGATATCGGGTTTTTTTTGGGCATTTTTGAGGAGTACTTTTCGCAATAAGATGTTGTTTTCATTCGAGGGGTCTTCAGATATGAAATCGTCCATACTTCTAAGTACGTTGGAGCGTGAGGTCCTTCCTTCCCAGATAAGATTCAAGTAGGACTGGTACATTTTTTCAATATCGCCTTGCTCACCATAAATGCGTGCCAGTTGATAATCATAATTCAGGTCTGGCTTAAGCCTCATTGCCTTTATGTAGGAACTTTTGGCCTCTTCCAAAAGCGCATATTTTTGAAAGCGGTACCCGATGCTATAACCAAAATTTGGATTTTCATCAATCTTTTGGATGGCTCTATCGTAATAATAGGTAGCTTTTTCAGGTTGATTTTGGAGCGTGTAGTTGTATCCAAGTTCGATAAAGAACGTGGGAAATGCGTAGCTGTCCTCAATCTTTTTTAAAAGAAACTCTTGTGCGTCTCCATATCGTTCAAGTTGTTGGTAACAAGCAACCAAACCTTCGGCATAATCTGTCCTCCTAGGGTTCCTTTCCACCAATTTTTCATAAAAAACAGCGGCCTTTTCATAGTCTCCGTCATTAAAATATTGTTTGGCCAAAAAGTCTTCCTGCGCAAGGGAAAATGATTGAAATGCAAAGAACAATATAAGAAATAAAAGGTATCGCAATAGCTTGTTTTATTTCAAATATAACGTAGAAAAGTGCGGGATTCTGTTAATTGAATCCAAAATTGATTTTTGAGAATATCCTAATCAATAAGGTCGAAACCACAATACGGTATCAAAACCTCCGGAATTTTTATGCCTTTGTCCGTTTGACCGTTTTCCAAAATTCCAGCGAGTACCCTGGGTAGGGCCAAGGCACTTCCGTTTAGTGTGTGGGCCAATTGCGTTTTTCCATCGCTATTTTTAAAACGAAGTTTTAAACGATTGGCCTGAAAGGTTTCAAAATTGGATACCGAACTTATTTCCAACCAACGGTCTTGAGCGGTAGAGAAAACCTCAAAATCATAGGTCAGGGCAGCGGTGAAGCCCAAATCGCCGCCGCACAAACGAAGAATGCGATAAGGTAATTTCAACTCACCGAGTATTTTTTTCACATGTTGCACCATGTCGTCCAAGGCATCATAGGAATGGTTTGGATGTTCAATCCGTACAATTTCCACTTTATCAAACTGATGCAATCGGTTAAGTCCTCGGACATGTGCACCGTAGCTTCCTGCTTCTCTTCTAAAACAAGGGGTATAGCCTGTATATTTAATGGGAAAATCACTTTCGGACAGCATTTCATCACGGTGTAAATTGGTGATGGGCACTTCTGCAGTTGGAATAAGATACAGGTTATCGGCCTGAACATGGTACATTTGCCCCTCTTTATCAGGTAATTGTCCGGTTCCATACCCCGAAGCTTCATTCACCATAAGCGGCAGTTGTACTTCGGTATACCCCGCTTCGGTATTTTTATCAAGAAAATAAGCAATTAAAGCCCGTTGCAACCGGGCTCCTTTTCCTTTGTAGACGGGAAATCCGGCACCGGTTACCTTAACACCTAGCTCAAAATCGATGATATCGTATTTTTTTGCCAATTCCCAATGGGGTAGCGCATCGTCTGCCAGCTTCGGGATTTGTCCTGCGTTGAAAATCTCTTCATTGTCTTCCTCCGAGTTGCCGGCAGGCACCGATTCATGGGGTATGTTGGGAACAAGATATAATTGTTCCTGCAAGGCCACGGCTGATTCGTTCAGATGCTCACCCAACTGCTTTGTGGTTTCCTTAAGGGCGGAAGTTTTTTCTTTTAGTTGGTTGGCCTCTGATGCCTTCCCAGACTTGAAGAGCATTCCAATTTCTTTGGAAAGCTTGTTGGACTCTGCCAAGGTATTGTCCAACTGCGCTTGAATGGAACGACGTTGTTGGTCCAGTTCAAGAATTTTTGCAATTATGGGAGCAGCATCCAAATTGCGTTTTTTTAATGCGACCACTATTTTTTCGTGGTCCTCCCTTAAGGTCTGTAATTGAAGCATGGCCTAATATTGAGCCGCAAATTTAAATCAATCTTGGTAGTTGCCCAACATTTATTGGTTTTGCGAGGGGCAGATCCACTCATTGTGTGAAAAATGTTTCCAAGGAACGCTCGCAAGGTCTACTTCAGGGTCTATAAATTCGTAGTATTTGCCATCATTTATTTTGACTCGACTACGGACAAATACCTGCACATCCATTCCCTTTTCGGTATATTCCTTTTTCAGTCGTTGGGCAAATTGCCAGGTGAAATCGGGGTAGCTTGCAACTCTATTCTTTTGTTTGTTAGTGAGATAATCATCCAGCTTAATATATTTAACCTCATTATTCTCCTTGTTTACAACTTTAAATTGAATGGTACCCTGTCTGCCACGGAGCATCATCCGCCAACTTAATCTATGCCCTTCTTCCGTCCAAAGCACATTGTCTTGAAATGTGTGGTGTCTCAGGGGTAGCAATAGCTGAACAAAAAAATAGATGCCTAGAATGCCTACAATCACATTACGGTTTTTGGGTACTTCCAGTACTTTGGTGATAGTGATGTTCTTTGTTTTGAGAAAGATGTTACGAATGGTTTGAGGCTCAAAGAAGAAAACAGTAAAGGCGAGTGAGAGATAAGGAAAAATACCAATTCTAAACACATAGCTGTTGAATAGGTGAAAGAAAATGGAAAATGCAAAAGCAATTTTTCGTGTGCGTTTCCAAAGCAGGGCCGGCACCACCAATAAATCAAATAGAATACCAAAAACCGCCACTGCCACATGAACCCATTTCTGTTGTAACAGTTCGCCAACCAGGAAATAATCCTTTTTTGGCCGCATTAGAACGTCTATAAAACTAAAATCGAGCCAATCGGCATAAAGCTTGGCCACTGATGCGTAGGAGTACACGATGAACAATTGCAAGATGATGGTCCATCGAATCCAATTGGGCATGGTGTGGGACTTCAGGTTCGGATTGAGTTTAGCATCTAATGAGGCATCCCTATTGGCGGGAAAAAATGCCATGATAAATGCCAATAACATCAACAGATAATAGTGATTGTTGTAGGACGTTTTTTGCATGAGGTACACCCCTGTCCACATAAACGCAAAAGCAAAAGCACTTAAACGATATTTATAACCAACCATGATGAGCAATCCCAGGGTACCCATAATGGCAAAATAGAAGTACATACCGTTTCCTGGTAACGGCTGAAGCCATTCAAACCCGATAAAAGAGAAGGTGAACTTAGGCTCTACAAGGGTTTTGCGTACCCATCCAGTGATGATAGCCCCATAGCATTCGGCGCTGACTAAAAATCCGTAGCAAATTCGAAACACCACCAATTGGGCGTTGTCTATTCTTCTAAAAAGAAAACGGTCAAGCATCTATTTAGAAATTAGTTCCAGAGAGTGGTTTCTATCCTTCTTCAGTTGCCTTTGCAACTCGTCAACAGTTTCAAATTTGTGCTCATCACGGATTCGATGCAATAGGCCAACTTGAATTTTTTGACCATACAGATTGCCATCAAAGTCAAAAAAATTGATTTCTATACTTTTTTCCGTTCCGGAAACAGTGGGGTTGAACCCGATGTTCATCATGCCATGATATTGCTTACCTTGAATTTCACTCTGAACCACGTACACTCCATTTTTGGGAATTAGCTTGTAGTCTTCGGCTATATGGAGATTTGCAGTTGGGAACCCGAACTGTTTTCCCAAACCTTTTCCCTTGGTGATGGTGCCCGTCAGCATATAGGGATAGTTGAGGTAGTCATTGGCTGTAACTATGTCCCCTTCCAAAAGGGCTTTTCTAATTTTTGTTGAACTCACGGAAACCTCGTCAATCTCCTGAACTGGGATTTCCTCTACTTCAAAATCCAAAGTGTTTCCAAAGGCGATAAGGTCTTGAATGTTGGCATTGCGGTTTCTGCCAAAGCGATGGTCATAGCCAATAATGATTTTTTTGGCTTTGAGGCTATTGACCAGAATATCCCGCACAAATTCGGTTGCCGAAAGTCTGGAAAACTTTTTGGTGAAGGGGTGGACAATTAAATAATCGAGCCCCATCCTAGCCAGAATCTGTTTTTTTTCCTCAAGTGTATTTAGCAATTGGATATCGGCATCTTTCTGCAAAACCATCCGGGGATGTGGGAAAAAGGTAAGCACTGTAGATTTTAAACCAGAACTTTTGGCATCATTTATGAGGCGTTCCAGTATCTTGCGATGACCAAGGTGAACGCCATCAAATGTGCCTATGGTTATGGCTGTTTGATGCCCAATACCTTTAAAATGAGAAATATCTTGGATTGTTTCCACCTTATCGAGAAAATAAAAAAGGCTTATTTTTGAAATTTGACCGATGCCCTAATCGTATGAAAGCTAAATTACATCTTGTTTTTTCAATAACCATAATTTTCGCCTGCTTTTCCTCATATGGGCAACAAGGGTATTGGAAATCCATTTCCAAAGAATCGAGTTTTAAAAGCGCTTCGGTAAAGAACATGTCAAAAGCAGGAGCCGCTTTTTCGTTGAATAAAACTGCATTTGAAAAGGAATTGCAACAACTGTCTTTTTTAAAGGGTCAAAAAAAAGTGACCTATTTTCCTGTTTCAGAGAATGAGATGGTTGCATTTGCACTAGAAGAAACTCCTTTGTTAAGTGAAGAATTGGCCAAGAAATTTCCCAAGATAAAATCGTACTCCGGGTTAAGCTTAGATGGAAAATTTAAGATAAAACTAAGTGGTTCTCATAAAGGACTGCAGGGAATGGTTGTGAACGTGACGGATAAAAAGACCATTTTTATGGAAAAGGTTTCCAACAAAACGGATACTTACATTTTGTATGAAAAAGGTTCAGGGGCTTCCGCCAAGGAGGATTTTGTGTGTGAAACAGCAAAGCTGCAATCTACAGTTTTCAAGACCATTGTGCCTTTAGTGGATGATCAATTGCTAAGGAGATATAGAATAGCCGTATCCGCTTCCGGAGAGTATACCCAATTTCATGGGGGAACGGTGGCAGATGCATTAGCTGCAATCAACGCAACATTGACTCGGGTCAATCAGGTGTTTGAAACCGATTTGGGGGTGACCTTGGAACTGGTTCCCAATAACGACCTCGTGATTTTTACCAACCCAAATACTGATCCATATACCTCCAATTTGAATGGCGAAGTACAAAATACATTGACAACAACCATTGGAGAGGCAAACTACGATGTTGGCCATCTTTTTCACAAAGTTGGTGAAGGCGAGGATAATGGAAATGCAGGCTTTATAGGTGCTGTTTGTTCGGACAATCAAAAGGGGAGTGCTTTTTCGGCAGCTTTTATTCCCCAAGGGGATGTCTTTGATTTTGACTATGTATCGCATGAACTCGGACATCAGTTCGGGGCGAACCATACCTGGTCTTTTGAGTCCGAAGGTACCGGAGTTCAGGCCGAACCTGCAAGTGGAACTACAATAATGGGCTATGCAGGCATTGTTGGGGAAAACAATGTAGCACCCAATGGCGATGATTATTTCCACTACTATAGTATTTTGCAGATAACGAATTATTTGCAAACCACTTCTTGTGCACAGACAGTTGCGCTTACCAATTCACCTCCTGTGGTTACTCCCATGGGGGACTATATCATTCCCAAGGGAACTGCTTTTGTACTCGAAGGTTTGGCCATTGATCCAGACCCAGGGGATGTATTGACCTATACATGGGAACAAATTGACAATGGGGTGGTTACAACAACGACCTTCGGTCCAGAAAATCCGAGCTCGGCCAATTTTAGGTCCTTACCACCCAGTGTAAATCCGGCACGGTATTTTCCTGGACTTTCTGAAGTAATCCAGGGCAACCTGACCCAAACCAATCCACAGATCAATGAAGCATGGGAAACGGTCTCCAATGTGGAACGTGACCTAAATTTTGCTTTGACCGTAAGGGACAATGCTTCAGGAGGTGGCCAAGTGATTTCAGATGTCCTCAATGTTCGAGTTATTAATGCCGCAGGCCCGTTTGTGGTTACCTCGCAGACATCAGCGGAAGTTTATGAGGCCGGAAGTATCCAAGAAATTACATGGGACGTAGCCAACACAAATCAGTCGCCCATCGATGCACAAATGGTGGATATTTATCTTTCCACTGACGGCGGAACCGGTTTCCCGATTCTTTTGGCCGACGATACGTTGAATGATGGAATGGAAGATGTTTTGATTCCCGGAAATGTAACAAGCGGTGCCAGAGTTATGGTTAAAGCCAGTAACAACGTGTTTTTTGCAGTGAATGATTCGAATTTCTCAATTCAACAAGATGAGGTTGTACTGGCGTTTGATAGTCTTGACCATGAAGTTTGCCAGCCCAACGATATCACCATTCCATTTGCATACCAGACTTTTGACGGTTTCAATGAAACATCTACATTTTCGGCTGACGTACCTGCTGGCTTGACTGCTTTGTTTAGTCCGGTTGATGCGACCAGTGATGATACCACGGTGGATTTGACCTTGTCCAACACGAACAATGTTGCACCTGGGATATATGACATTACAGTGACATCAACTTCTGCATCCGTCACCAAAGAAGTTGTCTTGTCAGTTGCTATACGAGATACGGGATTCACGGATGTAGTGCTTACATCGCCGGTTGATGGAGCGGCCAATGTATCATTAAATGCGCAATTAAGTTGGGAAGCGGACCCGCTTTATTCTGGCTATGACGTTGAAGTTGCAACAGATGTTGGTTTTTCGAGCATTGTTGCATCAGCTACTGTTCCCTTTAACTTTTACCTAGCTACCGATTTACTGGAACAAACCGATTATTTTTGGCGGGTACGTCCCAATAATGGATGTGGCACTGGAACATTTGGAACGCCATTTAGTTTTACAACTACTCAGGTTGAGTGCAAAAGTTTTGATGGAGCTAATAACCTTCCTCTTGAAATACCAGCCGTAGGAACACCGACAGTGTCAACCTCCATTCAATTTTTTGAGGATTTGGTGATTTCTGATTTGAATGTAAACTTGGAATTGACTCATAGTTATTTGGAAGACTTGGTAATAAGCCTCATTTCTCCAGCAGGAACAAGAGTGACCCTTGTGGCAAACACTTGTGGAGATTTAAATGATATAAATGCAATATTTGATGATGATGGTGCTCAAATCACCTGTTCAGGCAATCCTGCAATTTCTGGGACGGTCAGTCCATTTGGATCCTTGGCTTCCTTAAATGGTGAATCCACTTTGGGTGAATGGATTTTGGAGATTAGGGATATTTTTGAAAGTGATGGGGGGTCTTTAAATAGCTTTTCTCTTGATATATGTGCCGAAGGTGCATTCAGGCCCGATGAAGATGAAGATGGTGTTTTTGATGATGGTGATGATTTGTGTTTAGGAACACCTAAAGGTACCGAAGTGGATGTCACAGGATGCCCGATCAATCGATTTCCTGCTGATAACTTTGTGGTCGAAATACAAAGCGAGGCATGTCGTAGTAATAATGATGGTTCAGTAACAGTTACAGCTTCCGATACTTCCATATCCTCTACGGCAGTATTGAATGGAGCAGGAACCACATTGAATGCAGATTTTACAAATGCACACACCTTTCAGAATATAGGGGCGGGAACCTACACGCTTTGCATAAACGGTACAAACGGCATGACCACGTTTCAAGAAACATGTTTTGAAATAATCGTTTCCGAACCCGAGGTATTATCCGTGGATGCGCTCATTGTGGATTCTGGATTGCTGGAGCTGACCTTGGATGGAGGCAATTTCTATAACATAGAACTTAATGGGTTGGTAGCACAGACAGAAGAATCCAAAATAAAAATTCCCCTTGCCCAGGGGCGTAACTCGCTAAAAGTATACACTAATTTGCCCTGTCAAGGTACGTTTGAAGATAATTTCTTCTTTTCGTCCAAACCTATATTGTATCCAAATCCAGTAGTTGCAAGCAGCAAAATCTTCTTGAATGGTTTTTCTGGTACTGTGGGTATTGAAGTATTTTCTATGGACGGAAAACTTGCCATGACAGATGCGAAAACTGTAAACGGAAATGAATTAGAACTGGATTTTTCAGTATTGTCATCGGGCACATACGTACTAAAGGTGAAGACCGACAATACTACTGAAACATTTAAATTGATTAAAAGATGAAAAAGTATCTTTTTCCTTTATTAACCCTACTATTGCTTGCTTCGTGCGGGGGCAATGACGACCCACCACCTGCGCCCGGAGGAGCAAGTTTGGTTTTTCCTGAGGAGAATTCGGAGTGTACCACAGGTACTAGTGTCAATGAAAATTTAAGCCAGGTTACTTTTGAGTGGTCGGCTTCCACAAATACGGATAGTTATACGTTAAGCGCGGTAAACCTGGATACGAATGTCCCTCAGACTATATCTACTGCGGCTACTTCTGCAAGTTTATCAATTGCCAAGGGCACCCCTTTTTCTTGGTCGGTCACATCACGTAATTCAAAATCGGAACAAGTAGCGAGCAGCGAAACTTGGTTATTCTATAATGCCGGAACGCAAACCTCCTATGCACCATTTCCTGCACAATTGGTAAGTCCAATATCAGGATCTACTGTTCAAAAGGATATTGCCAATGAAGTATTACTTCGATGGTCGGGAGCTGATGTGGACAACGATATTGATGCATTTCAAATTTTCTTTTCGGACCAAAATCCACCACAAACAGAGGCGGGAAGCACTAGCGCATCTGTTATGGAGCTTGCCGTAAGCGTTACCTCGAATACTGTGTATTATTGGAGGGTCATCACAACCGACTCGCAAGGGAATACATCCGATTCGGGAGTCTTTGAATTTAAAGTCTTCTGATTAGGTTCCGTTAAATTGGTTCATGGTATTTTTGACACCTGAAAAAACAAAGGATTTTATAAGGGCAGCAGATCTTTTAAGGCGCTCTTGTATTGCGCTTGTCTCCTCCTCATTCCATGTGCCCAATACGTATTCTACTTGTCTTCCCTTGCTGAATTCTGATCCCACACCAAATCTGAAACGATTATAATTAGTTGTTTGGAGCAGGTCCTGAATGTTTTTTAGGCCGTTATGTCCCCCATCACTTCCCTTGGTTTTAAGTCTCAAGGTACCGAAAGACAGGTTGATGTCATCGGTAACAACTAGAACATTTTCTAAAGGAATTTTTTCCTTCTCCATCCAATATTTGACAGCTTTTCCACTAAGATTCATGTAGGTCGATGGTTTTAAGCAAAGAACACTTCGGCCTTTGTGCTTAAAAGTAGAAATCGCCCCAAACTTGGCTGGTTCAAATTTGAAATTTTCCTGTTCGGCAAGAAAATCCAATATTTTGAAACCGATGTTGTGTCGGGTCTCTTCATATTCAGGCCCAATATTGCCCAATCCAACCACAAGGAATTTTTTCATAGCGTCCGTTTCTTGAAGCCACCTTTTTGATGTGCCAAATAAATTATGTATCCATTGAAACATGAATGGAATTCTAAACGCTTAAAAATACAAAAGCATCCTAAATTCTACATAAACTGTAAAACAAGGATGCCTTGGTATGAATTGAATATTTACTCTGTAGTTTCTGCAGCTGGAGCTTCTGCACCACCTTCCTCTGAGGTAGTTGCTTCTGCACCTTCTTCTGCACCTTCTTCTTCCTCTTCTTCCTCTTCATCATCAACGGAAGTTCTGGAAGCCTTAACTTGTACGACGGCTGTACTGTCTGGGTGAAGAATGGTATAATCATCATTCAACAAGGTTTCCACCGGAATGGTACCGCCGATTCTCAGTTTGGAAATATCTATGGTGATAAAATCTGGAAGTAACTCAGGTAAAGCCCGGATGGCAAGTTTCCTTTTTCTGAAAAGCAAACGTCCACCATTCCGTACACCTGGAGAATTTCCTTCCAACCGCACAGGAATGTTCATGGTTACTGGTTTGTCTTTGAACAATTGGTAAAAATCCATGTGCAAAATCTTATCGGTTACAGGATGAAACTGAATATCCTGCATAACGGCATCAAACTTTTGACCATTTTGCAACTCAATCACAACAGTGTGTGCATTGGGAGTGTAGACCAAATTCTTGAATGCAAGCTCATCTGCTGAAAAGTGCAAAGCCTTATCCCCCCCGTACAACACGCAAGGGACCTTTCCAGCATTACGTAGGGCCTTGGTCGCTGCCTTGCCCACGCTTTCTCTTTGGGATCCTTTGATAGTAATTGATTTCATAATAACTAGTAACTATAAATATTTAATTGTTTCTGATATACTTTTCGAATTGCACAGGCCTATCAGCCTGAGCGTAGTCGAAGGCTACATTAAAAATTTGGAGGATATTGAAGTGTTGTGGTGCACACGATGCATTACATCGGCGAACAAATCCGCACAGCTCAATACCTTTACTTTGTCCTTGTTATGCTCAACAGGGATTGAATCGGTAATGATCAATTCCTTGAGTGTTGATTTTTCTATTTTTTCATAGGCATTACCTGACAATAAACCATGGGTGGTAATGGCTCTAACGCTTTGTGCGCCTCGTTCCATCATCAGGTCCGCGGCTTTGGTAAGCGTTCCGGCAGTATCCACCATATCGTCCACCAATACCACATTTTTATCCTTCACGTCCCCAATGAGTTCCATATGGGAAATGACATTGGCTTTGGCCCGTTGCTTGTAGCAAATGACCACATCACATTCCAGCGCTTTGGAATAGGCATAGGCCCTTTTGGAACCGCCCATGTCCGGTGACGCCACGCAAAGGTTGTCCAAGTTCAATTTCTTTAAATAGGGCAAGAAAAGGGTGGAGGCAAACAAATGATCCACGGGTTTTTCAAAGAACCCCTGAATCTGATCGGCATGCAGGTCCATGGTGATGATTCTGGTTGCCCCTGCGGTCTCCAACATTTTCGCCACCAGTTTTGCGGCTATGGGAACCCGTGGTTTGTCCTTCCGGTCCTGTCTGGCCCAACCGAAGTAGGGCATCACTGCAGTGATGTGACGGGCAGAAGCTCTTTTGGCCGCATCCAGCATCAACAACATTTCCATTAGATTTTCGGGACCTGGATGCGTGGAACCGATAATAAAGATTCTGGCTCCCCGTATGGATTCCTCGAACGAAGGCTGGAATTCACCATCACTGTATCTGGAGAATTGGACTTTTCCCAAATCGGCACCATAGGAGGCAGCAATTTTCTTACCCAGCACAACGCTTTGTGTGCAAGCAAAAATTTTGGGTTCCGGAACTCTATAGGACATCACAATCTGTTGTTAGCTAACTTTTTAAGTGCTTTTCCTCAAAAAGAGGTGCAAATTTAAAAATTAATTCGGGTTGCTAAAGGAATATTGATTCTAATTTTGGTGGTAAACAAAATAATTTTTTAGCTTTGCATCCGCTTTGACAACATGTCAAGACATATTTATGCCTTGGTGGCGGAATTGGTAGACGCGCTGGATTCAAAATCCAGTTCTTTCGGGAGTGTGGGTTCGATTCCCACCCAAGGTACTTTAGAGGCCGAGATGAAAATCTTGGCCTTTAGTTTTTGGGGTCTAATCTTCAGCAGTTTGATTGTTTTACTATTAAGACTCCAACTATTTTTTGTGAAAAACCTATATTGGGGTAGATTGAACGAAATCGAGTTGAAATGATAAGATTTATTTCTATTTTGTAGCAATAAATCTATTGCATGGTCAAAAATTACCTTACACTACTTTTTCTTTTTTCTTTCTCGTCTGTTTTTTCGCAAGCTTTTATTACAACCTGGAAAACTGATAATCCCGGCGCATCCGCGGACAATCAAATCACCATACCTACTTTTTCCGGAGAAATCTACAACTATACCATTGATTGGGGTGATGGAACATCCAACACCAATGTTACAGGAGACATCACGCATACCTATGGTTTACCGGGTACCTACCAAGTTTCTATCTCGGGTACATTTCCAAGAATATTCTTTAATTTTTTCCCGGAAGACGAGGCAAAGGATTATGAGAAATTACTGTCGGTAGATCAGTGGGGGTCGGTTCAATGGTCATCAATGGACAATGCTTTTGCCAGATGTTCTAATTTGGATATAAAAGCAGTAGACATCCCTGATTTGTCCAATGTTACAAGTATGTCATTAATGTTTCGCGGCTGCTCCAGTCTAATAGGAAATGATAGCTTTTCAGTCTGGGATGTAAGCAATGTGAATGCCATGTTTGGGGTGTTCTTGGATGCTCCCTTGTTCAATCAAGATATCGGGGGTTGGGATGTTTCCAATGTGACGGACATGGGAGCCATGTTTTCGGGAGCTACATCATTTAACCAAGACATTGGGGCTTGGGACGTGTCACAGGTTACGAGAATGGTGAACATGTTCAGCCGTGCCAGTTCATTTAATCAAGATATTGGCGGTTGGGACGTATCATTGGTTGATGATATGAGTTCCATGTTCTTTGAAGCGAACAGTTTTAACAGTGACATTAACGGTTGGGACGTCTCAAACGTCACCAATATGACCACTATGTTTTTAGGTAATCAAGCCTTTAACCAGCCATTGGATAATTGGGATGTTTCTGGAGTGACCAGTATGGCTCTAATGTTCTTTTTTGCTTCGGAATTCAATCAAGATATAAGTTCATGGGATGTATCCAATGTTACGGGTATGAATGGTATGTTTCAAAATGCCGCATCCTTTGACCAAGACTTAAGTGCTTGGGATGTATCCAATGTAACCGACATGGATCTGATGTTTTTTGATACCAAATTATCAACGGCCAATTATGATAAACTTTTAAAAGGGTGGAGCAGTTTACCAAGTCTGCAAAACAATGTTATTTTCCATGCAGGGAACAGTCAGTATTGTGGTTCAGTTGACGAGCGTCAATCCATTATTGATACGTATGGCTGGACAATCACGGATGATGGGCCTAACTCCGAGTGTTTTTTCATGACCACATGGAAAACCGATAATCCTGGTGGTTCCGAAGACAATCAAATCTCTATTCCCACTTTTCCAGGAGAGGCGTACAACTATACCGTGGATTGGGGTGACGGTACAATTGATACCAATGTAAGTGGTTCCATCGTTCATAGCTTCGACCAATCTGGAATTTATGAAGTACGTATTAGGGGTCAATTCCCGGCGATTTATTTTGCCAATCAGGGAGATGCCCAAAAGTTGTTATCCATAGATCAATGGGGTCATATCAAATGGGAAAATATGATTCAAGCCTTTAAAGGCTGCTCAAATATGGATGTTCTCGCAGTCGACATCCCAGATTTCTCAAATACTACAAATATTAGTGGAATGTTTGCCAATTGTACGGCATTGGAGGGCAATGACTCTTTTGAAAATTGGGATGTATCGGGCATTGATTGGATGGCGGAGCTCTTTAATTCAGCCGAAAAGTTTAACCAAGATATAGGCAGTTGGGATGTGGGGAATGTTCGGAGTATGGGATCCATGTTTATAGGGGCTAGCTCATTTAATCAAGACATTGGGGGTTGGGATGTTGGCAACGTTTCAACCATGCAAGCCATGTTTCAGGGCGCTGAATCCTTTAACCAAGATATTGGTGGTTGGGATGTAGGCAATGTGGAAACCATGTTGCAAATGTTTGCCGGAGCTCGGGCGTTCAATCAAGATATAGGGAACTGGAATGTTAGCTCAGTGAATCGAATGGCCAGCATGTTTGGATCTGCTGCTGCCTTTAACCAGGACATATCTGGCTGGGATGTTTCCAATGTGACGGATATGTCTACCATGTTTTTATTCGCTACGTCCTTTAACTATGATTTCGATGGCTGGGATGTTTCCAATGTTATCGACATGGGAAGTATGTTTCAAAATGCTAGCGCCTTTGACCAAGACTTAAGTTTATGGGATGTGTCCAATGTAACGGACATGACCTCCATGTTTTTGAACACTGGACTTTCCTTGATCAATTATGACCGGACTCTTAATGCCTGGGCGGATTTACCCAATCTTCAAACCAATGTTGCTTTTAATGCTGGCAGCAGTCAATTCTGTGAATCTGCAGAAGCTAGACAGTTCATCATTGATACCTATGGTTGGAACGTTATGGATGGCGGCGAGTCCCCACTGTGCAACCAGGATAATGACGGAGACGGCGTCTTTGACCATAAGGATGACTGTTTAAATACGCTGCCAGGCGTTGCAGTAAATAACAATGGCTGTGATTTCGTTCCAAATGATGCGATACAAGTTTTTGTATCGACGCCTAGTTGCACGGGTAGTTCGGATGGATCTATAGAAGTTACCACGAGTATTTCAGGTTATTTGCTGGATATTTCGATTGAAGGCACAGGTGTTTCCGATCAATTTGATGATGTGGATTCCGATGAGGGACTAAAAATAGATGACTTACCAGTCGGGAGTTATACCGTTGTAATTTCAATTCCTGAAATACTATTTGAACAAACTTATGGTGTTTCGGTGAATGAAATTGACTCTGTGAGTGGAAAAAGAAGCCAATTGGACACAAAGGCAAGAACGGCCTCATACATCGTATCGGGAAGCAAGACTTATGAAGTATCCATTAATGGGGAAAGCAACTACTACAGCTTCGAGAGTACCGAGTCACGGACACTTGTATTGGAAAATTTAATGGGACAAAACGAGGTGGTAATTTCTGGCGAGAATGACTGTCAAGGCAATATCACGGATAGTTTTTTTGTTGGCGATGCCATTCAAATTTATCCTACCATCTCTTCCTCAGACATAAATCTTCTTACCAGCAGCGACAAAGTTGGACTTCGAATCTACAGTCTTGAGGGAAGACTAGTAAAGGAACTTCACTATGATCAAAAAGAAAATAATGTGGACATTTCCATGTTGGAATCTGGTCTGTATATTTTTCTTATTAACGTTGATGGACGAGAGGAAACCCTAAAAGTTATCAAAAGATGAAAAATCCTGAACGATATAAAATACCAATTATATTACAGTTGTTTTGTTTGCTACTTTCCTGTAGTAGTGGGGATGACAATACCGCCCCCCCACCTACTAACCAAAACCCCCCACCCGTAAATCAAACAAATCTACCTGGAAAAGCGGTTGGTGAACTTCCTGAAAATGGGGAACCTTGTTCCGACTATGAGGAGGTAACCGGCGATGATACTAAAGTGTCTGTCGCCTTTAGTTGGAGTGCAGCTCAATTTGCGGACAACTACATACTGGTGATTAACGAAGGCTCCAATGAGGTTTTTAGAAATACTTTTGTAAGTCGGGGTATTCGAGTGGTTTTGGATAGAGGGAAAACCTTCACATGGCGGGTAATTTCCGCAAACGAAGATGGGCAAACCAATGGTGATACGTATTCATTCACTACGCCAGGAACACCAGTTGGCAATTTTGCCCCATATGCCGCGGAAATTACGGTGGCCTTTAATCAAGCATCATCCGAAATGGTCATTTCTTGGATTGGCAATGATGAAGATGGAGATGAACTAACATACGATGCAAGGGTTTTTGAAGAAAGCGAATTGTTCTATGAGTCTTTTGATTTGATAGAAACTACTATACCCCCCTTAGCTTTTGTACCGTTTGCCACCTATGCAGTTGAGGTGGTGTCTAGAGATACATTTGGTAATTTTTCAGTATCACGAGTGTCTTTCATATCGTCAGAATAAAAGAAATTGAATTCTAATTCTTTGCGGAGGCGTCGAGGTTTACTTTTTTACGTTAATCAAAACCGCTTCGCAGCTTCTTAGGTAGGAGTTCAACGTTATGGTTTCGGCTTTGACAGTACTTGCTATTTCCACAGAAACGGTGTTCGGCGATACTTCTCCCAAGTTATGTGCGTATAACAAGAAGTCATTGGGCTTTTCCGGGTCCAGCTCAATATCAAATTCACGTAAATCATTGGTCAAGAGATGTTTGGATAAGACAAGGGCTCCGTTAAGATAAATTGATACGATGTCTCCATCCTCTTTTTCGTGGTCCCATATTTTTACGGTTAAATGCTCACTTTCAAATACTAAATTTTTGACATAAGAGATTCTACGACCCTCAAACTCTTTCCGGAGTGGGGGGGTCACATTTGTCTTTGCCGCGATAGGCGATGAGGTTATTTTCTTTAGTTTTTTTCTGTCCTTTTTCTTCTCCTTATTTGATTGGTTTTGGTTGTTCCTCGCCAATAGGGCCTGCCTTTTTCGCTCATCGGACTCCTTATTCTTGATTGAGAAAAAAGGAGTTGCAAATTTGGCCACTCGTTCCTTGTTGTTCGGCAAGAGTTCAATGCCCATTACTTGATAACTAGTGCCAGAATTTATGTTTTTTGCAAGCTTTATTCCTTTGGCATACCCATTGTTTTTAAACCTACCTAATTCTTGTACCACTGTTTTATTACGCACCAAAAAAAAGCGAATGGATTTTTGTGGTATCCATGTTTTTTGTTGTCCAGCGTAATTCGGCCAATGCTGCGGTTTCCCATACCGTTGAGCTTATGGGATAGGTAATGGTTATGGCTGATTTGTTTTCAGTCGAACTGTCTTGGGCACTGATTGTTCCTAAACAAAAGGTAAAAACCAAAAATAACACCTTGGTGGTTGTTCTGCCAACTTTTTTCATTTAAAGCCCTTGAAAATTTCCAGGTAACTGCACTAAAAAACATTTTGTCTGGAATGTGTTCAAGAAAACCGATAAGAATTCTACTGATTTACTGTAAAAATGCGGTTTTCTTGTGGTATTCAAATCCAGTTTTACCGGAGGTTGAGTTTGGTTCACCTGGAAGATACAAAAAAAGCGGTGAAGAAAACCAAAGCTTTTTCTTTCTGGCCAGACTATTTGGCATTGGGTGCCATCACTTGTTTTTCTTTAAGCATAATCAGGCAAAAATATGTTTTCCACGTGCAGGATTTGTATGTTCAGCTTTTGGCAGAGCATTGTAAGAACATTGAAAACAGACATTTGCATAAGACCTTTTGTTTCCAGTATTTGATCTTCTGAGTTGATTTCAATCCTGAACCGATTTTCATTTTCAACCTGAACAGCGATTGGGTAAAATATTCCAACGGTGTTTTCAACTAACTTGTGGATGGCTGAAGTGTCCAACGAATGGCTCGCTGCTCCCCAGATAACAGTTGATGCCAATTTGGTTCCCTTTGAGTTTCCCATTATAGGCTTTGAATCAGTTTTAAGATGCTCAATAGTCTGTCCCATCTTGTTTTAGGGCAAAACTAATGGAATTTATTCATTTATTAATATTTATATTATTCATACAATACATAAACCAAATTTATTAAAATATTTAAATAATGTGGTGCATTCGAAAAGATGAAATATATAACTACTTCATTTTCAAAATCTTAAATTGTGTACTGCCATAGCTTGGCGTGTATCTTAAAAAATACATGAATTATGCGATGAAAAACGGTTGTCTTTCATCATATATCTGATGTTTCACAACAAATGATTGTTCAAATACAACATATGTTCCCTTTTGTTTACAGTAGTTGGTATGTTTGATTGTCTTACTACGTAAGGAAAAACCTCATCCTCAGCCGAATGAACATTGCATCTACGAGCCAAGCAAAGGGAGTCATCTTTATGGCTTTTTTGTTATTTTTCTTTTTAGGCCCGCATAGCTATGCCCAAGATTGTGCTATTGGAGCAGGAGTTGACGAATCTATTTGCGAAAATCAGGCAACGTTGAATCTTTCTGGGTCTGCCTCTGGTTCTTTTCTGGTTAACCCTTCTTGGTCTCAAGTCGGCGGTCCCATGATTACCATAGACAATCCTTCTGACCTTACTACGCCAATAAGCGGATACATGGGAGGAAACACGTATACCTTTCGGTTGAGCGCCACTTGTTCTGATGGCACCGCTTTGTTTGAAGATGTTGATTTTATCGTGGAATCCGAAGTGACGGCAGATGCCGGAGCGGACCAAATAGTAAACCAAATATCAGCCGTATTTCTTAATGCCTCCGCACCAACTTCAGGTGTAGGTACTTGGAGCCAAACATCAGGACCCACCCTGGTCAGTTTTGCCAATGTAAACGACCCCAACACCCAAGTATTTGGACTGGACGATGGCACTTATTTCTTTCAATGGACCGTTTCCAATAGTGTCTGCCCGCCCATATCTGATACTGCTGGAGTTTCCGTTCAGGGAACTGACGTTGAACTGGAGTTGCAGGTTAACAATCCCTCTCCCGATGTGGGTGAAGTCGTCACCTTTACAGTAAATCTTAGCAATGATGGGACTATAGCGGCCTCAGGGATTTCTGTGGAACAGGTAATTCCTTTAGGATTTGACAATATCGTGGGCATTAGCAATGGGGGCACCTTTAATTTTGGATCCAGGACCGTTACGTGGACGGGGCTAACAGTTCCTTTAGGAACAAACACCACCTTACTCGCTTTCAATGCCACGGTGCAGACTCCTACACCCACCCCGGGGGAATACACACACACGGCCGAGGTTACTTTTGCAAACGAATTTGATGTTGATAGTACGCCAAATAACGATGATGGTGATCAAAGTGAGGATGACGAAGCTAATTTGACCGTAGCACCACAGCAAGCGGACCTATCTCTTACAAAAACGGTAGTCGGGAACGAATTAACCCCCAATGTTGGCGAACAGATTACCTTTGCAATCATGGCAATCAACAGTGGTCCCGATGATGCGACCAATGTGGTTGTCGTTGACCAATTGCTTTCTGGATTTCAATTTGAATCCTATACAGCAACAGCGGGCAGCTATGATAATGCCACTGGGTTTTGGCAATTGGGAACACTGACCAATGGTGCCACCGAAACCTTAACGATAACTGTAACCGTAAACCCCACAGGCAACTATACCAATACCGCCCAAGTAATTGCTTCGGATGCTTTTGATTTTGATTCCACTCCAGCAAATGGGGTGTCCTCCGAAGATGATCAAGGCGATATAACGATAACTCCAGTATCCGTAATCGATCTTGAGCTTACCAAGATTGCAGATAATCCAACTCCGGATGTCGGGGTCATCGTAATTTTCACGCTGACAATATCCAATACTGGCCCCAGCCAAGCCACATCTATTGACGTTCTAGATTTGATTCCTTCTGGATTTACCTACGTTTCAGATGATGGCGCGGGTGATTATGACGATGCTACCGGTATTTGGGATGTGGGAACTTTGGCAAGCGGAAGTACCGAAGTTCTTAACATTACAGCATCTGTGAACCCCTCAGGAAGTTATAGCAATGTGGCCCAAGTGGTTGCTCATGATCAAGCCGATAGTGATTCCACACCAAACAACAATGTATTGGCAGAGGATGACCAGGATCAGGCTGTGTTGAACCCAAATCCCATTGTCGATGTTTCTGTGACGCAGATTGCGGACAACCTAGCACCCAATGTGGGTGATCAAATCAACTTTACCATTACAGTGCTCAATGATGGACCCAGCGATGCCACCAATGTTGTGGTTACTGATGTATTGCCTTCTGGCTATGCTTATGTGAATGCCACAGCTTCCAATGGATTCTACAATCCCCTTATCGGATCGTGGATTCTTGGGAATTTAGCTAGTGGAACTTCTGAAACATTGATTCTGACTGCGGATGTGCTTCCAAGTGGTGTGTATGCCAATACAGCGGAGCTAACCGGTTTGTCTGAAACCGACAGCGATTCGTTTCCTGCAAACAATGACGGAACAGAAGATGACCAACAGACAGTGGTCCCGGTTCCTGTTCAGGTATCAGATCTTATCCTAAGAAAATTTGTGAATGTTTTAAGCCCTTTGGTGGGACAAGAGGTAATTTTTGACATCAACATATCCAATGAAGGTCCCAGCGATGTCACAGGAGTAGAAATTTTGGATATCCTGCCTTCTGGGTATACCTATATTTCCAATTCTAGAACAGCGGGAGTATACAACCCAGCAACAGGTATTTGGGATTTGAACGGTATCATCTTAAATGGTACCACGGAGACTTTGACCATTGTTGCCACAGTAAATCCTTCAGGGGATTACTTCAATGTAACAGAGGTGATCGCTTCAGATAATATTGACCCGAATTCAACGCCCAACAATACCAATGTTTTTGAAAACGATTACGATAGTGCAGGAACAACACCCATCCCGGCAGCAGATTTGAGTTTAGATAAGACTGTGGACAACGAGTTTCCCGATGTTCTGGACAATGTAACGTTCACTTTGACCTTGAACAATACTGGGCCAAGCGATGCGACTGGCGTAAGCATTTTGGATGAGCTTCCCTCTGGATACACATATGTTTCTGATGATTCAGGAGGAACTTATAATGCCCTTAATGGTATATGGAATGTGGGAGGCGTTGTTGCAGGCAGCAATGCAGTGTTGAACATTGTTGCGCAAGTGAATCCTTCTGGAACCTATTCCAATACTGCCGAAGTTTTGACAGTCATTGAATTGGACCCAGATTCTACTCCCAACAATCAAGTAGCTGGAGAAGACGACCAAGATGAACAGTCAACCACACCCAGAGCGGTCACGGATATTTCTATCATAAAGACGGTGGACGATATGTCCCCTTCCGTGGGAGACCAAATCGTTTTCACAATTACGGCCCAGAATTCAGGTCCTAACAACGCAACAGGGTTAGTAATCGAAGACCAACTGGCTTCCGGTTATGATTTTATTTTGGTGTCCGCATCATCAGGGACCTACGATGAACTATCTGGAGCATGGGATTTGTCAACCATCATTAGTGGAACATCAGAAACAATGCAAATAACGGCTTTGGTACTCCCTACTGGTGATTATAGAAATACCGCTGAACTTATTGCATTGGACACTTTTGACCCTGATTCAACTCCCAACAACAATTTAAACTCGGAAGATGATCAAGAGACCATTGTGCCCGTGCCCAACGGGCTTGCAGATTTAAGCCTAACTATGGCTGTGGATGATGCCACGCCCAATGTAGGTGATGTGGTTCGATTTACCTTGAGCATAACCAATAATGGGCCAAGTGATGCGACCGGGATTTTGGTCAGCAACGAATTACCTTCCGGATACACTTATGAAGCACATATTGGTACTGCTGGTATTTATAACCCGAACACAGGAGTTTGGAACATTAATGGAACACTTTTAGATCAAAACACAGAGACCTTGGAACTGCTTGCCCTTGTCAATCCTCCAACGGATACTCCAGACGAATATTTGACTACCGCGCTCATTTCAGCTAGTAATTTTCCCGACCCCAATAGTAATCCCAGCCAAGGAATCGGTGTGGATGACTATTCCGACGGTATCACGGATGATGACGAGACCAGTGCAATTGTTGTTCCACAGACCACGGATATAGCTTTAAGCAAAACGGTGGATCAACTTAATCCAAATATTGGAGATGAAGTGACATTTACTATAACCGTTACCAACCAAGGAAACGCTACGGCGACCAATCTCGGAATAGAGGAGTTCTTGCCCAGAGGGTACAAATTGATTTCCTCACAAACCACGCTGGGCACTTTTGATGAATTCTCAGGATTTTGGGAGATTGATGCTTTAGCTACTTCGCAGTCAGCTTCTCTTTCAATTATTGTGGAAGTGCAAGACGTTGATGACTACTTGAACATCGTCAATTTGGCCTTTGTAGATCAATGGGACGTGGATACAACCAATGATTCGGATCAAGCATTTGTTGAACCGACCTGTTTGGTCATTTACAATGAGTTTTCTCCCAATGGGGATGGCGTAAATGATTTTTTCAAGATTGACTGTATTTCCAGATTTCCCAACAATCGACTTCAAGTGTATAACCGATGGGGAAATATTGTCTATGAAAAACGCGGATATGGCAATGATTGGGATGGTATTGCCAATGGAAGAGCAGCAGTTCAAAAGGGAGATTTGCTTCCCGTGGGAACGTACTACTACATATTGGAACTTGGCGACGGTTCTGAACCAAAAACGGATTGGTTATATATCAATAGGTAGATAAAAACATAAATGGGTAAAACGAATAAAACATATCAGAAAATATTAGGAGGGAAGCGACTACTCGCCGTATTCTTTCTGTTGTTTTCGTTTTCTGCTCTCGGCCAACAAGACCCACAGTTCACCCAATATATGTACAATACATTGAGTGTTAACCCAGCTTATGCCGGTTCTCGCGGACATCTTACCAGCCTTTTAATGCACCGTTCCCAATGGGTGGGCATCAATGGCGCGCCCAATACCCAGGTATTGTCCATGGATAGTCCTGTGGAAAATAATATAGGTGCAGGATTGGTATTTGCCAACGATGTGTTGGGTCCCGCCTCGGAATTTTTTGTGGACGGAAATGTTTCCTATACCATTCAATTGGATAGTGTCAACAGAAGACTTTCCTTTGGTCTTAAGGTTGGGGGGCGCCTCTTCAATGTCGATTTCTCGAAAGGACTGATGGAGGACCCCGACGTGGCTTTTCAAGATAATATTGCCAACAAATTTTTTCCAACACTTGGTGCTGGGTTGTACTACCATACCGGTAAAGCCTATTTAGGATTTGCGGTGCCCAATTTCTTTTCTCAAAACCATTACGACGGCGAGGAACAGGAAATTGCTGCAGAACGACTGCACTATTATTTAATTGGGGGCAAAATTATTGACATGACCCCGGAAATCAAGTTTAAGCCCGCATTCTTTGTTAAATGGGTGCCTGGCGCACCCATCATCGCAGATATTTCAGCGAATGCACTGCTAAAAGAGACTTTTACTTTTGGATTGTCCTATCGATGGGACGATTCCTTTTCAGCCCTTTTGGGGCTGCAGATATCCCCGGAACTTAGTGCCGGGTATGCCTATGATCTAACCACTACCAACTTGGGTAGTTACACCAGCGGCACTCACGAGATTTTTCTTCGGTATGAGTTCAAAACGGTAGAAAAGAAACTAAAATCCCCCAGATTCTACTAACATGAAACAGCTAAAAACCAATATCGCCTTATTCTTCCTGATTGGTCTTGGGGCTGTACAAGGCCAGCTACAGTTTAATGATGCCGATGTCAATTTTGACAATATGATGTATAAAAGAGCTGCCAAGCAATATGAAGCTATGGCACTTAAGGGAGATGATTCGCAACACGTACTGCAGCGCTTGGGAGATTCCCATTATTTGAATTCTGATATGAAAAGTGCGGCAAAATGGTACGCCATATTGTTTTCGAAGTATGAAAAAGTGTTGACCCCAGAGTATATTTTTAAGTATGTGCATACGCTACAGGGAACTGGGGACTACGTACTTTCAAAAGCCATTATGAAAATATATGGGCAAGATTTAGAAGATTCGGGCTTTACGGTAGCCCAATTGCAGAACAACGATGAAAGAATGGAAGAATTACTGAACAGGCAACCGGAGTTTTATATTTCAAATCTATCCATCAATACTTCGGTATCTGATTTCGGAACGGCTTTTTATAAGGATAAGATTGTGTTTTCATCTAGTAGAGATTCCTCCAAATTGGAAACAAGGGTTTATGAATGGAACCGACAACCCTATTTGGATTTTTTCACCGCAAATGTAAATGAACATGGATTTGATTTGAATCAAGTGGCTTCATTTTCATCCGTTTTGAATACCAAATATCATGAAGCTGCGGCAACATTTACTCCGCAGGGTGACCGTATTTACTTTACCCGAAACAACTTTACCGACCAAATTTTGGGTAGGGATGAAGAGGGTGTGAATCATCTTAAAATCTATACTGCAAAATGGGAAGGGAATGCATGGGGGATGGCCAGTGAGGTTCCGTTTAACAGTGATTTATATTCCGTAGGACAGCCAGCCCTATCTCCTGATGGGTCAAAACTGTATTTTGTTTCCGATATGCCGGGAAGCTCGGGTGGAACAGATATTTATGTGGTGGACATTCGGGAAGATGGAACTTTTTCCAAACCCAAAAACCTTGGACCTGAAATCAACACCAGTGGAAGGGAGATGTTTCCATTTGTAAGCGACGAAAAACTCTATTTTGCCTCCGATGGACATTTAGGTTTTGGTGGTCTCGACGTGTTTGAAAGTAAAATTGACCAGAATGGATATGGACTTCCCAATAATTTGGGAAAGCCTTTGAACAGCAACCGGGATGATTTTGCCTATATCGTTAATGAAACAACCCAGCGCGGCTATTTTTCATCCAACAGAAAAGGCGGCAAGGGTGATGATGATATCTATTCTTTTCGAAGAATGGAGGAAACCTGTCAACAAACCGTTAAGGGAAGTGTGGTAAGAACATCCAATGCCTTGCCAATTGGCAATGTAACGGTTCAGCTTCTTTCTGAAGATGGGGTAGTAGTGGGAGAAACCTTCACGGACTCCTACGGAGCCTACAATTTTAAAATGCCCTTAGAGTGTGAGTCCACGTATGTCGTGAAAATTAAAAAACAAGGATTTGAATCCAAGGAGGTAGGTTTTGCAACTTCATATGAAAAGGAGGTCGTGAACCAGGTACAGATTCAAATGACCAAGGAACTTAATAAACTTATTGTTAAAGAGGATGGGGTGCTGAAAATTAAAATTGACAATATCTATTTTGATGTCAATAAAGCGGAGATTCGACCGGATGCGGCCCAAGAACTTAACAAAATAGTTGAGGTAATGAAGGAATATCCCAAAATGGTCATTAAGATCGAAGCACATACCGATTCGCGGGGCAGTGATGCTTACAATGAAAGCCTTTCGGATAAAAGGGCAAAGGCCACAGGAAGCTATATTGTTTCACAAGGAATAGATGCTGAACGAATTGAAAGTGCAATTGGTTATGGTGAAAAACAATTGTTGAATGAATGCAGAAACGGAGCAAAGTGCTCGCAAGAAGAACACAATGCTAATCGAAGATCGGAATTTATTATTGTTAAGCTTCAATAAATCATTGCATTATTGCTTGGGTTTTCGGCATCAAAGCCACCAGCTCCATCTAATTTCTTACTAATTTTACACATAGGATTTCTTGTTGACACGATAGGAAGAAATACTAAGCATCAAAAGGTAGGCCATGGAGCACAATGAGTTGTACCCTGTTTTCTTAAAAGTTTCCAATCTAAATGTACTTGTTGTAGGCGGGGGCAATGTTGGATTGGAAAAACTGACCTTTTTGCTCAAGTCCAGTCCAAATGCGAAAGTGCAAATGGTGGCTCCAGACTTTTTACCAGATACATTGGAACTTGCTACAAAACATCACGTGGATGTCGTTACGGCTTCTTACCACAAAATTTTTTTGGAAGGAAAACACATGGTAGTGGCCTGTACGGACAAGATTGAGGTCAACGAACAGGTTTACAGAGACTGTAGGGAACGAAGTATTTTGGTAAATGTAGCAGATAATCCACCGCTTTGCGATTTTTATATGGGCGGTATAGTTACTAAAGGCAATGTGAAAATCGCCATTTCCACCAATGGAAAGTCGCCGACCACAGCAAAAAGACTAAGACAATTTTTTGAAGATGTAATTCCAGAAAACATCGACGACTTGGTCAAGAACCTCAATACCTACCGAAAGACACTGCAAGGAGATTTTCAAGATAAGGTTGATGCTCTAAATGAGTTCACGAAAAGTCTGGTAGAAAAAAAGAAAGACACTTAATCTTAAGAAGGTTGTTTCCTTTGGTGTTATTAACGCCACCTTAACCTCTTTGCTTAAAGGAAGGTTTAATTTTGTTACAACTTGTTCCCCCACCTTTAAAGAATCGTTTAATCAAAAGTGAAAAGGTGAAATCCAGTATTTTTTTATTTTTAAGTCTTGTCATCTCATGTCAAATGGCAGCACAATCAGAAGACAATTTAAATCGGTTGCGGGAGTATGTGAACAATGGTCAGTTGGTAATTTATTCCGAGGCATCGATTATGTCCGATTCCAATGCCAGTGCCATTACCTATGTTGATTTTTGCGCTGACGGAAAATATTATTACAGCTACGATGGATCCTATACGGTACGGGGAACGCAAAACACAAGTAACAGGAACAATAGGGGCTACGGTGCTGGAGTGGCAGAAAAATCAGGGAACTGGCAGGTTTTGGAATATCAAAACGCCTATTATTTGGAAGTGGTTGATGCTTTAGGTCAAAAGACCTATTATCCCATTGATATTCAAAAATTATTGACCGGAAAGTGGAAACAAGGAAATACAACCTACGTATTTGCCCCAAAAAAGGGCAGGTGTTCGTGACGTATCTTTCTAGAGTCGCTTCATGGCATCCAAAAGATCTTCCTTTTTTCTAGGGGATATACTTACGTGCATGTCGTTGCTCATAATGATATATCCACCGTCCGATTTGATGTATTTTTTTACCTCGTTCAGGTTAATCAGGTAACTGTTGTGTACCCGCATAAACTGTTGGTCAGACAATAGATTTTCATATTCCTTCAGGTGCTTGCTAACCATCAATGAACTTTTGTCTTTTAAAATAAAAGAGGTGTATGATCCATCGGCTTTGCACAGAACAACATCTTCAATGGCAATGAACTCCATACCGGCGGTTGTCGCCAAACAGATTTTTTCTTGTTTATTGGTTCCTCTGGAAAGATTTTGCATTAGAGTGTCAATTTGCTGACGGTATACATTGGTGTCCATGCGGGTTCTGGCTTTCTCAACAGATTCTTGCAGTTCGTCTAAGTCGATAGGTTTTAGCAGATAGTCCAAAGAACTGAACTTGATGGCCTTAATGGCGTATTTTTCAAAAGCTGTTGTAAAAATCACCTCAAATGTAGGTTCTTTTATCTGCTCCAAAACATCAAATCCAGTACCGGGCTGAAGTTCTATATCCAAAAAAACCACATCGGGACTGTATATTGACAACACTTTGACCCCTTCTTTCACTGAGTCTGCCGTAGCTATTACTTTTACGTTTTTGCAAAATTCCTCCAAGAGAGACTTCAATGTCTCCCTACTATGTTTTTCGTCTTCAATGATTACTACTTTTAGGTCCATTTTGTTGAGATTTTTAGATTTTCTTAATTCTTATTATCACTTTGGTCCCACTGGGTTTTCCATTGGCGTCATATTTGTCCACAGTTTCCACTGCATTTGCAATTGGTTCGTTCCTTGAGCACAATTCCAATCTTTTAATAGCGATTTCCACACCCATGGATTTCTCTTTTTTAATTGATTTGCTTGCCATTGAAGCTTTTCTGCCTATACCATTGTCTTCAATTTCGCAAATATGGTGGTTTCCTTCTTTTTTAAATCTTATTTCAAGCATTTTTTTCCCTTTTTTGCCCACTTCCAAGCCATGTGTAATGGCATTTTCTTTCCATTTACCTTTATTTAGCATCAAGAGTCCCAAACGTGCCATGTCTCGTGTGGAGAACCACATGGGATAAGCCAAATATTTGGATATTTTGGTGTTGCCTTCCTTTTTTTGAATGGAACGATTCCAATCTTGCATATGCAGGGTATTGGCAAGTTGTTTTTCCACTTCATCATATATGTTTTTGCCCGTTTCCTGCTCAAATATGAAGCCTGCAACATTGAAATCCCAGTTACTGTACAGCCAATAGCTTCCGGGTTTTACCGAGCCACGCTCTGGTGCATATTCTTGCATGCCCCCAGCATACCCTTCAGGATGGTACACTCCAGATCTAGCTGATATTATATCTTGAACTGTAGCGGTTTCCTCAATGGGAAGAATGCCTTCCACGTCATCAATTCCTAGTTCCTTTATGGTTTTGTTCAACCGGATAGTGCCATCTTTCACGTATTTTCCATAAATCATCGAAAGCACACTTTTTCTGCAAGAAGCCACATAACTCAATTCTTCGAGATCTCCATACTCGAAGACTACCTTGCCTTTATGGACAATCATTAACCCTGTAATTTTAGTACTGTCCACCAAATATTCGCGAAAGGCCTCTGCTTTGTCATTTCTCCATGCCTTTGCTTCCTCATCGGAAGCCCTGTGCCAAACTCGGTCCGGAAATACCTGAGATGAAATGGTAAAGCAACCTAAAAGCAATGCTGTTAGAACACAACTGTTCTTTGAAATAAGTCTCCTCATGATAATGCTATTTTTTTAATCCTGCTTGTGCGATGGTAATCAAAAGAGCTAGTTTAATAGATTCAGGACCAGTTTCATCATTCAAGAACCATTCGTGCAGGGAATGTGCCCCTCCACCTTGCCCTCCTCTTCCTATACATACTGAAGGAATGCCCAATGAAACGGGAATATTGATGTTGGTAGAACCCCGGCTTAGACTTGGAGCTACTCCAAAGTGTTGTGTTGCGGCCATGGCGCGTTGGACAATGGGAAGATTGTGAGGGAGTTCCCCTGAAGGACGGTCACCTATTTGAATCAATTCGTAGGCTACCTCGCCATCAATACCGCTGGTATTGTACCTATTAATGGCTGTTTCAACGGTTTGTTTGAAAAGACTTTCCATTTCGCTAAGATTTTTGGGGTCGACAGCTCGCATATCCACCTCCATCCATGATTCAAATGGGATGGAGTTGATTGAAGTGCCTCCACCAATCCGACCAACGTTGAAACTTGTTTTGGGAATGTTTCCGGAGGTATATTGCCATGCTTCTTCTGAAAAACTGTTGATTACAAAACCCAAGGCGTGATGGGGATTGGCCAAACCAAAATCACCCCAAGAATGCCCTCCATCTCCTTTAACAACCACTTTATAGCGTTTCGATCCCAGTCCAGCGTTGCTTACTCTTCCCAGACTTCCACCATCTATGGCAATCCAAGAATCAATGTCCAAGCCCGACTTATTGAATATATACTTCATGCCTCGAAGGTCACCAAGACCTTCTTCACCTACGGTGCCAACAAAAAGCAAATCTTTCTCAGTTTTGATTTGTGCTTTGTTCATGGCTCTCAACATGCTCAATAGCATGGTCAGTCCTCGGGTATCGTCCCCAATCCCAGGAGCCTTCAGGGTATCTCCAACTTTGGTTACCTTTACATTGGTGCCCTCGGGAAAAACAACATCCATGTGGGCATCGACCCCTATATAACCTGATTGGCCAGACACTCCTTTTCTCAAACCGATTACGTTCCCTTCATCATCGGTCCAAAGGCTATCCACCCCAGCTTCTTTCAGCATTTGGGCAAATACCTCGCCCCGTTTATCTTCCTTGAAGGGTGGGGCCAATATTTCGGTGAGTGTCACCAAATCTTTCATGGTTTGCTCTTCTTGCTCGTCAATTTGCGCAAATGCCGCTCGAAGCTTTTTGTTTTTTGTCAAGCGTTCGATTTCTTTGCTATATTGTTTTTCAATTGAAGGGGCTTCTTGTGCCGAGGCATGAAATGACAGGAAGTACGATGTCAACAAGGTGATTGAAAGGAGTTTTTTCATAATTAATTGTTCTGTTTTTTTCTTAAAACGATTCCGGGTCTGGTGTCCATAAATATTCCATCATCCACAGCAAGCACACCGTTGATTATCACAAAGTCGATTCCTTCTGGATATTGATGTGGGTCTTCAAAAGTAGCTTTGTCAATAACTGTTTTTTGGTCAAATATTACCAAATCAGCCTTCATTCCTTTCTTCAATATGCCTCTGTCAGGAAGATTTAGACTTTTTGCCGGTAATGAAGTCATTTTACGGATGGCTTCTACTAAAGTCAATGTCTTTTTTTCACGAACGTAGTGACCCAAAACTCTGGGGAAGGTACCATACCATCTAGGGTGGGGGTGTCCCATTCCCGGTTCAACCAACCGGCCATCCGAGCCAATCATGGTCTGTGGATGCTGCATGATCCTGACCACATCTTCTTCTGCCATGGCGTGGAATACACAAGACGCTCCACCCTTCAACTGGGCTTCAATAACCAATTCAGCACCATTTTCAACCGTAGGTTGTAACTTGTTTTGCGCTGCCCAATACGCCAAGGTCTTTCCTTCAAGTTCAGGTTGCCATTCCACTTTGGCGAATTGAACCCGTTTTAAATCTGAACCGCCCCGGTCATTCAAAATATTGAATACTATCCCATTTTTGATACTGTCCCTAAGCACTGGATTGGCAATTCTTTCTTCAAACGCTTTTTGTCCGCCTGCCATGGACCAACTGGGTATAAGCACCGAAATACCTGTGTAACTTGCGGTGTAGGGATATTGATCAATTTTAATGTCAAGACCTTTGGTTCTCGCTGAATCCACCATGGCCAAGGTACGCACACTTTTCCCCCACATGGGCTTGCCTATAGCCTTGTGATGAGTAAGCACCACGGGAATGTCTCCCTCAGCGGCTATTTGTATGGCTTCTTGTACGGCATCAAAAAGACCTAGACCTTCTTCCCGAAGGTGGGAAGTATAAATACCACCATATTCTGCTGCTACTTTTGATAGCGCAATTACTTCTTCCACTTTGGAAAAGGTTCCGGGAAGGTATTTTAATCCAGTGGAAATCCCATAAGCGCCTTCATCCATTGCTCTTTTTATTTGCTCTTGCATGGATTTCAGTTCATCGTCCGTAGGAGCCCTATTCTCTAGGCCCATCACATTTTTTCGAACGGTATTGTGTCCTACCAAATAGGCTACGTTCATTCCAATACCCTTTTCTTGGAGGCTGTCCAAATAGGATTTCAGGGGCCAGGGAGAGCGCCCATCGGGTCCACCCAGAGCGGTTGTGACGCCTTGTCTCACATGACTTTCACAGGAGTTGAGTTCCATGATTGGCTCCAAATGTGTGTGCATGTCAATAAAGCCAGGGGCAACGGCCCGTTCTTTAGCATCAATAATTCGAGTTGCACTCGCTTGCTCCAAATTCCCAATCGCAACGATTATGGAATCTTTTAAGGCTATATCACCTTTGAATGGTTCTGCGCCTGATCCGTCATAAAGGGTGCCGTTCAATATGAGCACATCGTATTTTTCTGCTTGGCAGCCTCCCAAACTGAGTACTAACCATATTGCAAATATTATTTTTTTCAACTGGTTTTTTATTGTCATATACCATTGATTTTTAGAGAGCTAGGGTATCCGCATTCAATTCTTTAAGCTTTGCAAAGGCTTCTTGAAGTTTTTTTGTGGTTTTACCAATAGTATTGGATTGATAAAACACATGATTGTCGATTTGTCCCACGGATGCGATTTGTGTTGTGGTTCCTGTAAGAAATGCTTCATCCATGGAGGGAATATCATCTATTTTGATTGCTTTCTCGAATAACGGGATTTGGAGTTCTTGACATAAGTCAATAACAACCCTACGGGTGATGCCATCTAAAATATGATGGTTTGCAGGGTGGGTGTATACCTTTTCTTTCCCCACAAAAAAGATGTTGGTATGCGAACCTTCGGTAATGAATCCATCCCTAACTAGAATAGCTTCATCCGTATTCTGAACCATAGCGGATTGGTTGGCCAAAACATTGCCCAAAAGTGAAATTGATTTAATATCACATTGGTGCCATCGCTTATCTTCCATAGACACCACTTTCATGTTTTTTTGGTTGATGTGGGGCAAGGAGTAGGGCAGGGCATACATCATGGCCGTTGGTTTGGCTTCCGAAGGAAATGCATGCTTTCTGGCGGCAACACCTCGGGTCACTTGCAGGTAGATTAGACATGGGCTGTCTTCAAGTTGACAGGCATGGAGCAATGTGGGAATTTGAGAATCCAGTTCTGCAATATCATGGGCTATTCCAATCTTCTTCAGGTTGTCTTGCATTCGTTGCAAATGGGCGTTTTTGTAAAAAATGCCGTTTTCCAACTGTACCATCACTTCATAAATACCATCACCAAATAGAAATCCACGGTCAAAAACCGAAATCTTTGCAGCATTACTATCCACTATTTCACCGTTCAAAAAAACCTTGGAAGGAAAAGTACCTTTGGGCAGCATACCAATAGGATTCTGTTTTGCTGATTACTGTATGAAAGGTAGGGGATATTTTTTTAAATAAAAATCAAAATGTACAAACATGTGGAGAAGGTTTTCCAATTTTGGAAAACAAAAAAGCCCACACAGAAGTGAGGGCTTGGATTTTTTTGCGGTCTGGACGGGTCCCAAACATTGATTGTATCGTATTGAAAAACAATTACTTATGAGTCAAGTTCCTTGAGTGGTAACCGAATAGGCCACCTTAAAATCCCAAAAACTAAAAGAACATCAATCGATAATAAATATAGGTAAAATTTGAGAAAGAGACTTGAGAAATAGGATGACTGGAAGACACTATTCATTATGCCGTGGTATTAATCAATTAACTTTAAATTAGATACTCTATCAATTACCTATTCTTGAATCCAGAACCATTTGTAACAAAGTGCCTATGTCTTCAAAAGTAACATTGTTCTTTACGTAAGTGTCAACAAGGTGTACAAATACCATATTCCTTTCAGGGATAACCTCCATCCACTGTCCTCCTGCTCCCCTCGCCGAATAGGGTCCAGCGGGCAGGTTACAGTTTGGCAAATAGGGACGGGCATTTTCATTGGTAGCCACCCACCACATATATCCGTATCCGTCCCCATCATAAATTTCTGCATCCCAACCATACTTTGTGCTTTCCTCCACCCAACTTGCGGGATCAACTGATTGCCCTGCCAATTGCCTTTGTCCAGCATCAATTGTCCAAATTTTGACATGTCGGTTGCAGAGATTCTAAACATATAAGCTGGATGTATAGATCTAGTTGGTGTCCAAGAGATACTGTCTGACAATTGGAAATTTGCCCCTATGGGATCCATTATATCATTCTTCAAAGCTTCATAAAAGTTTTTCTCGGTCTCCTGCTCGAAAATGGTCTTTAACACATTAAAATCCCAGTTGTTGTATATCCAGAAAGTGCCTGGAAGGTAAGTATCTTGGTCTGGTTTTAGATTATGCATGAAATCCGACTCCGCCTCGGCAGTATGATATACTCCAGAAACCGACTGCAAACAATGTCCAATTGTGGCTGTCTTCTCTTGATCGGTCAAAGCTGGAATGTCGTCAATTCCCAGGTCGGCCATCGTGGCATTGATATCAATCGAACCGTCATTTACATACTTGCAATATAATGCGCTCATAAAACTTTTTCTGGTCGAATGAGAAATATATTTGGTGTCCACATCACCCCATTGATACAATATCTGCCCATCAACCAACACTACTACCGCAGCAGTTTTGGTATTACGGTTTGCCCATTCTTCAGCAGCTTTTAGCTTTTCAAGGAATATCCCAAAATCTTACTTCCTTCTTCATTTGTTTGTTTGTCCTCTGAACAGGAGAAAACGATGAAGCTTAGTCCAAATGTCAAAATCCAGATTTTTACTTGGTACAAGCTTGTTCCAAATATTCTAGTTAGTTTCATAAGCTTTGTTTTTTTCAAACTCCCAAAATACATTAATAATTTTCCATGTTCCTTCTTGTTTCAAAAGATGAATATATTCAACCCATCTGGTTCTTGGGTAGCCCGTTCTTAAACATGCACTGGCCATATTTCCATAAATAGTAATATTTTCTACAATATTGGATTGACGCTCTACTTCAAACTTCTGTTTTGTGGACATTAATTCTTTTAATTTCTCAGGAGGAAAATCATCACTTAACTTGTTACTTCCTAGGCTGTTAAAACCTCTTTTAGCAAGTCTTGGATGTAATGACTCATTCATTTTATCATAATTATTTTCAAAGAAATTTTCGATATAGTTTGTAATCGTCTTGTTGATTGCAACATCCTCTGCTGTTTTTGATTGAGCTTGAGAAGCTACCGTAAAAATTAATACGATAATTAAGGTAAACACTTTTTTCATTTATACTTTGTTTTAGTTATTTACGCCATGGTTTGGCATTGGTAAAAAAACAGGTTAAAACCTTATTTTTACCATTTAAATTTATAATGCATTCATTTTATATTCCTACAAACCATGATTGCTGCTTAACCGTTTAGTGTATTCCAAAATAGCTTCAGAAATGGGTCTAGCTGTGCCCATATCAAAATTTGAAAACACAAAGATGCTATAGCTTGTACCAAAGTCTTTAACCCAGTTCGTGCTAGCCCCCCTTGCACCACCGGCAACACCAAAAATACCGCTTGGAAGTTCTCCACTTAATTCAGCAGATTGACTAAACAGGAGTTTTAAACCCTTTTCATTTAACAGTTTTCCATTAAATAAGGCGTTTTCAAGTTTTAGAAAATCATTTACAGTTGAATAACTTCCTCCCGCAGCGGTTCCTTTAACAGGGATAATACGGGTGTTGGCCATCAATTGGCCATTATTGGCTTCTTCATAATACCCAATTGCAACATTGCTTATGTGTCCGTCTCGTTCAAAAGCACCAGTATTGGACATATTGGCTTTGTCTAAAATATTTTGTTGAACGAAATCATGATAACTCATGCCAGAGGCTTTTTCTATAATATGTCCCAATACTTCATATCCAGTATTACTATATCTTTCCTGAGACCCAGGCTTAAACTCTAGCGGAATATCTTTAATAAAGACCATATAATCATCTATACTTTTAAGATTGTGCATGTTAGCATTGAAATAGTCATTGTTCCAATAATGGCTCCATCCACTCCTGTGAAAAATGAGATGCTGAATAGTTACTGTTGATCCTATTTCATTTGGAAAAACCTCGGTATATGTATCGATTGTGGCTTTAAGATCTATTTGTCCTCTTTCCTGGAGTATAAGAATGGCAATTTTGGTAATAATCTTACCCAAGGAAGCTATGTTGAATTTTGTGTCAATTTTGTTTAAAATGTTTCTATTCCTATCGGCCATTCCATAGGCCTTTTCAAAGAGTACATTTCCTTTTTCTGCCAACAAAATTGTTCCAGAGAACTTTTCATTACTGGTTAGACTATCTAACAACACTTTTAATTTTTCAGCAACCAATTTTTTCTCAGAGTTAGATTCATTCTTTAAACTCGAACAGCCCATAATAATTAGTGTTAAACCGATTGTAAACAATTTTGTTGGTCCTTTCATGTAGATGATTAAAAAAATTAGACTTAAAAGCAAATGTGTTGATGAAATTTGGCAATGTCAAAATTTTGGTGCCAACACGAGATTTTAGTACCCTAAATATGGGTTATTCATTATTCTGGGTAAATCACAGAAGTCTTGACTTAATCTTCATTTTTAGACTGTTCCCACCATACTCTTTGGGTATATGTTAAATCATATACCTTTACCCTATGAGAAACTTTCCTATAGGCAACAAATTTGCATTGACCCAAGGGCTTGAAGTATTGTTTCACATATTGTTTTGGACAAGTGGAATCATACTTATGTATTGGTATTTTGGTTCGAAAATGGAACTGATGTATAACGTTTCTGGAGATGTACAAACTTATGTTTATACCGCTGAAGAGGCTCTTTATTTTCTATTGACAGGAACTTTAATTAAAATTCCTTTTTTTTACTATAATGCTTTAAAATTACTTCCTTTTTCCATAGTTAAAAGAGGTTATCAAAAATACCTTATTCAGATAACCTTCTTGCTACTTTGTGGGGTCTTAATCGAATTGTCCATTGCACATTTTTTTATTTATTCAGGAATCTCCTCTTTCCGTTTTCTACTTTTAAATCCATTTATTGGCGCAAATCTTTTCTCATGGTTATTTTACTTTGGTGTTTCTGTTTCCTATGGATTGTTAAAGAGATGGCAAAAGAACGAACAACAACGTCAATTATTGAAGCAAGAAAAATTACAAACTGAACTTAATTTTCTTAAGTTCCAAATTAATCCTCATTTTCTGTTCAACACATTGAACAATCTCTTTTCTATCGCACAAAAACATAAGATCAGTGAATTAGAACAGGGGATTAGTGGTTTGGCAACAATGATGAGGTATATGATTTATGAGAGTAATGTAGAACAAGTTCGTCTTGAAACGGAGGTAAAATACTTGCAAGATTTTATAGAAATTCAACAATTGCAATTCGATGAAGATGATGAACTTATAATTAATTTTAAAATTCAAGGGGATATGACTGGGAAATTTATTGCTCCCATGTTATTTATTCCATTTGTTGAAAATGCTTTTAAGCATGGAATCGATATTTCCAAACACTCAATAATTCAAATCATGCTAATTATTGAAGATGGCAACATGAAATTCTCTGTAAGAAATACTGTTCACAACACCTGTTCTAGTTTGAAAATAAAAACAAAGGGCATTGGCCTTGCAAACGTAAAGAGACGCTTGGAATTACTCTATCCTGAAAGGTACACATTGATGATTTCAGAAGAAAAAGATACATTTGAAAGCATTCTCACAATTCCACTAACCGAATTGGTTGTGGGATTAGATTAATATATAATTGGCGTATGATTTCATGTGTAATTATAGATGATGAGTCTAAGGCGATTGATGTACTAAAAAGGTATATTGAAAAAGTTCCATTTTTAGAATTAAAAAATAGCTTTAGAGACCCTTTATTAGCATTGGATTATCTTCAGAAGGAAAAAGTTCAGTTAATCTTTCTGGATATTAATCTGCCTCATGTTTCTGGAATTGATTTATTTAAGGCTTTACTCTATGAACCTCTTTTGATTTTTACCACAGCGTACTCCGAATTTGCAGTTGAAAGCTATGAAATGAGGGCAATTGACTATTTACTTAAACCGATTTTATTTGACCGTTTTCTCAAATCTGTTATAAAAGCCAATAATCATTTTCTGTCTAAATCACATAATTTAGAAACTACTGAACGTATAGAAAAAGAAGAACTTTATTTAAAAAGTGGGGCAAAAATTCACAAAATAAAAGTGGCAGATATCTTTTATATTGAAAAAGATGGAAATTACTTAGTTTTTCATACAAAAGGGGAAAAAATTCTTGTTCGAAAAAATATGAATCAGGTCTTTCATATAGTAAATAAAGATACTTTTGTTAGAATACATAAGTCCTTTGTCATTGCACTCAGGCATATTAAAGTTATTCATGGTCATAAGGTAGTATTAGTGAATGATCAATCTTTTCCAATTGGAATAGCGTATAAAGAAAATTTGATGAGCATAATTAACTAATTCCCTTAAAGAATAGTAGTATCCCATAAAGTGTGCAAATAGAAAATAAATTTTCCAAGCAATCCAAAACTATTGAATATTCAATCAACATAAAGAATGGCCAATGAGCTCTAAATTCTATGAAGTGTTAATGTGTAAATCGGGTAAGTCAAGATGTGTCTTTGTTGCCACAAAAACATCTGGCTTTTGCGCCCGGAGGTTGCAAAAGAAAACTACGCATTAGGCAGTTGCTTAGAATGGTAAAATGAAAAAGCGAGTGAAACGAAGTTTCACGCTGCAAGCCCCAAATATTACCAGGGACTAATACTAATGAGCGAGGTAAATATTCTCTAGTTTACTGTAAAAAATTCCTGTGTTTATTGGAGGTTTAAAGGGTTTTACAGTAAATGTCCATTTTGGCGCTCATCAAACAAAGCGGCTTTCAATTCCCTATCAAACTTAATTTGTGATTATCAATTTCTGTAGGAAAATCATGTTTTTGCAACAAACTTTTTCAATGTTTTCAAGGGTTTGCAGAGTTTTTACAGTAAAAAGTTGAAATTTTATCAAGAGAATTAATTGGTAAAAAGGCTTTATTCTACTGGTCTTCTGGCCAGAAATTGGACAACGTAGCACCGCCTTGGCATGCTACCCTCTCGCTATACCACCCAACTCCTTAAAATCGTTGTTTGGTATACCTTCGGCCTTGCAAAAAATAGATTGCGCCCTATCGTGTTTTTACTTATGCTTATCTATCGGAACACTACAAAAACCCGACAGAATCCAAGCGCAAAGTTTTGGGATAAAATTTGGGACATTATATGTTGCCTTGTCTTGGGTTTGTCCAACCCATAAATCTTTTTCCAACCAATCGTTCCTGAAGGCCGTCCATATCCTCTCGAAGTTTTCTGTCCACCACTTTGGCATATATCTGGGTGGTCTTAAAGGAACGATGGCCAAGCATCCGGCTCACGGATTCTATGGGAACGCCATTGGAGAGTGTTACGGTAGTGGCAAAGGTATGTCTTGCCAGATGGTGTGTAAGGTTCTTCTTTATTCCACATCGCTTGGCCACTTACTTTAGATAAAGGTTGGTCTTTTGATTACTGATCACTGGAAGCAGACCCGTACCGCCTCTCTTTGAATTTCTGCATTTATATTTTAGAATGACTTTCTCGGCCAATCCCAGAAGTGGGATATCACAGCGTACCTTGATCTTTTTTCTATTTATCCTAATCCATTTCTTCTTTTTAATGTCGATGGTCATATCATTTTCAGAAAGTCGCTTTACATCGGAGTGGGCCAATCCGGTAAAACAGTAGAAAAGGAATACGTCCCGCACTTCTTCCAACCGTTGGGCATCCATATGGGTTTCCCTCAAACTTTTCAATTCTGATTCGCTTAACACCTCCCTTTGTACAGGGCTCCATACGGCTTTCCAATGGTAAAAAGGGTCCCGTTCGATCCATCCATGGGCATGGGCGATCCGTACTATTTTCTTGAAATTGGTCACATATTTGGTGATGGTATTCTGTTGTCCTATTTTCTGGTCATTCAGATGCCTTTCAAAACGTTTCACGAACATAAGGTCAATCAGGCCCACACGGATATCGTGCATACCGTATTCTTTTGATAGGAACTTACCTAGGTGTCGGCGCGTCCTCACGCTTCATGTAAGCACTATGGGAATATCCGGAACCTACTTTGCCTTTAAGGTCATTATTGTGACCCCGGTAGATTTCTAGGAGTAGTTTCGGTTGTTCGTCTTTTCCCAAAAGGGTGTAGGACAATATCTTCGCAGTATAAATCCTCCCCTCCTCAACATATTGCTGTTGTATCTTGCAGATTCCTGATTCCATCTGTTGGAGATGGCCGTTTATCTCCTGGGCTTCTTGACCATATCCCTTAACCCTACCTGCTTGTGGGTTCCACGATGACCGCTTTATCTTTTTTCCGGTACTCACCTCGCTCCGTTTTCCATCTACGGTCACCCTCATAAAGATGGGAATCATACCATTGGAATCCATTCTGTTGTTCCTCAGGTAGAACAACAATGAAAATTTCTTTCTCATAACATCGGCTTTACTGTTAATTTCACCAATCCTTTAAGTACAAAAGGTTGATGTACATTGTTTTAACATGATGTTCCCTAAGTTTTGAGGATTTTGTAAACGGTGGCAGCAATGGTAACCGAATTGGACACCTATTTTATTGGTTCCATGTGATATTATATGATTGCCAAAAAAAGGAAAACCCTGATAACTAATTGTTTATCAGGGCTTTTTGATTCTTGTTGAATCTTTATAGCGGTCTGGACGGGACTCGAACTTTTCTTGAAAACGCCCTTTATATAAGGCCTGTCAAAGGGTACATTTTTGGGCTCACCGCGCGGCTCACCTTTTAACAAATTTTAACATTTAGGAAGTTACTATTGATAAGTAATCAATCCTTTATTTGAACTTTGGTAACGATTTTTGTATGGTTCGTTGTGTTGGTTGGTCCCTAATTTATCAAATAAAATTCGGTGATAGTTCGGCGTGTGGATTTTCCGAGAGGAAAATCAGAAGCAATTATTTATGGGACACGTTGGTACCGGCTTTTATTAATTCAATATAAATTTTGGTTAAATTCTGTGAACTTTGATATTTGACCTTCATATTTATTTTTAGTGCTTCCACCTTTTACTATCTTCTCCTCTTGAACTACAGATCCAATTCGAAGGTGAACTGAAAATCCAACATCAGGTCTTTCCATAAAGTCTTTTTTATTCTCTTTGCTCAGGACGAAGTTTTTTTCATAAAGATGTGAATCATTATTTTTGATTGCCCTATTGTATGCTGATATAGATTCTCCTCCATTTTGTGAGTTAGCAATAAATCTTTCCATAAAGTCAATTGTATAATCTAATTCACCAATAAACTGATTTAAGTAAAAACCCATAAAAATTGGTCTTTCAATTCTGTCATAATATCTAATTTTAAATGCATTTTCCAGTATTTCTAAGAAAACTGGGTCAAATTCTGGAGTTACATCATTATTGACTTTAGCTAAAAGATTTTTGAGCTTTTCAAATCTGTCGAAATGGTAATTATATTTTTCTCTGTGTTTGAGGTTAAAAACAATTATAGCTTTCAGATATTTTTCAACTGAAGTACTTGCAAGTGTTAGCCCTTGAATTATCAAATGATTATTGAGTAAGAAACGAGCAGCAATATAATCTCGATAGCCAAGGTCCATTAGCCAATACCCTTTATAAAGCTTTTCCGTCCATGTAATCGAATTGTCCATAGTAATTGCCGGTAACGGTTTGGCTATGCGCAGTGTCCCGAAGGGGATTGCATATAGGTTTTGTTGTGCGTAGTTATTTTTTTATGGGTTTTAGTTTTAAGCGCCTCTTTTTTTCTTCAAGATTCCATTTTTTTCTTTTTTCGATAATTTGTTCAATGTTGGCTAACCTAGCAAAATACTCATTATAATGAGCTTTATGATTATTATGTTCTCTAGAATCAATTAGCCCCCTAACAATTTCTATCAACTCTTTATGAATTTCAAACCATGTATCTATTTGAATTACATCTATGGTTTTTAACCAAACCAACGCATCAGGATCATGAAACAAATTGTTACTGTAAAGTGGATATTCCCACTGCCCATGCGCTATTTTATTTCTAATTTGTCCCTGAGTTCTTAGATATGTGTCTACCAAATTTTTAATCTTCTTTTTCTTATTTGGTATCTCAGAACCTCGTTTGCAAAATTTTGCGAATGCTGTATTCACGCACTTTGTCCATTTGTTAAGGACATCTCTGTCCTTTAAAATTTTCTTTTTCACAGATTCGCTAAATCCAAATGGCGTGTGAACTAGTTTAACCAATGCTGCTTCAGACCAAGAAGTGTAAATCAATAAATAAATATTCGTGTAAAGCATAACTCCATGGCTGTCATCTTTACGAAGTGCCATGTTTATTTGCATGTTTACCTTTCTTCTGGCTGAATCTAACGTGATTAGGTTTTTTGAAAATTCACTGTGGAATATTTGCTCATCTGTCGTTACGGAGGTCATAGTCAAATCTGATTGTAGTGCTCCAGGCAGTTGAAAGAGAACTTTTGATGTTCGCTCTCAACTGCCCGGAATCGAACCGGGATTACTTGATTTACAATCAAGCGTGTTTGGCCATATTACACTACAGCTGTATTTTAAATATCGTCTTTTTAAAATTACGCACAATTTGTATATATGTGAAACTTTAATTGGGCTTATACCCGCAATCAGTATGGCTATGCCCAACTAACGAGCTTTTCAGTTCCGCAGTGCACCCTTTATTATATTTTTTGTTTCCTTTCATCACTTAAACCATATACTCATTTACTGTTAGGCACTGTGCTTTATCTGATTTTTGATTTAACATTGTCAAAGTATGGATATTCAATCAAAGTTACTTCTCCATTACTTTCATTTGTAAACTCAAATTTTACATCAGCATAGTTTCGTTCCAACAGATCATTAATATCCGTTATTGTCATTGCTCTGTATTTTCCATTGTACATATACATAGTTGGTGCGTTAATTATAAATATGCCTCTGACTTCGTAATTGGCAAGTTCTACTTTGAAGTCTTGTGGATAGGTTTGTTGGAAATGAGTCTCTACAATATTTTTATTTCGATTGACCCAATAAACTTTTCGTTCTAATTGACCTTCATACTTTTCTTTAAAATTTGAATAGTCCCTTCTCCAGTTGTTCATATCGTGTCTTGAACGATTGTGTTTACATTCACAGACGTAGATAAGTTCATAATCGACATCAACAAACAAAACATCAATATCCCCAACATCATTTTTGATGTTTATGTTTTGCCCATTTGGTTGATTAAATGATTCCACGTTGGAATCATTGAAAAAAGACTTTTCGTTAAGAACTTGGACTATTGGGTCTTCAAGGAATTTATCGTGAATGTTATGTGTTTTTTGAACAAACTCTTTTATTTTTTGATGCCCAGTCCATTCAGTTGGATAAAGTCCAAAAGGAAAAGCATTAGTCGATAAAAGTGACATACTTTCAAGCCATTTATTATATCCAATCAAATTGTAAATCTGTCCATCAACATTTAATTCAATGATTGGTCTATACGTAAAACGAAATTCAGATTGGTTATTAAAGAAACATCTTTCAATGGAAAGACAATTGTCTTTGTTTACCGTTAAACCTGCATAAAAATCATTGATAAAGTTTTCGTCACATTTAAGCTCATTCAAAATGTTCTCTTTCAAAGGTTCAATTTTTGTTAATCCCAACCTATAAATGGGTGATTGTAATTGTTGATTTATAAAGGATGCCAAATCATCATATTTGATACCATAATTATCCTCAACAATTTGTTTAAATTCTGTCATTGAATCGGACAAGGCAACTTTAGAACTGTGCCTAGGCATGTCATGAAAAATATACTTGAATAGTTCGGGATATGGTTGATGTGTTAGGATATTTAATTCATCTTCAACAACTTGAATTCCGGTGGAAGTATCAAAAAGTTGGCTTCTAGCAGTATGTTCGCTTATCATGAGGCACCAGGAGCCTATGTATAAAAGTTCCTCCAATAGACTTACGTAGGTCTCTAGATTGTCCCTCATTTCATAAAAGAAATTGGGTGTGCCAACCAAATCGAACTTTGTTGATTGCTCCAATATTATCTTTAGAACTCTTCTTGCCGAAGCGAACTCTTCTTCGTCAATGTTCAAGGGAACATCCTGTATTTGTAGTTGCCATAAGTCAATCGAATCTTCATGTAAATTATGGCAAAAAATATAGAAAGAAGCTCTCTTCTCTTCCGACAACTTTTCTTCAAAAATGCCACAAAGAGTGAAGAAGCACTCTTTTAAAACATCTTGTACCAAATTGGGTTCATTTACTTCTTCATTCCCGAATTTTTCGAAAACTAGATTGCTTAAAAGGGGCCAATATTTGTCCTTATAATCAGAATTGGCCAGTACAACTTTCTTATTATGAGTTCTTATTATCCCCATTTTTTTCAGTATTGCGCCCAATGGTCCGGGCAATGATTTCACCGTTAAATGATTTGGCAGAATCGTTCCGCAGCAGAAATCTGCCATTTCATTGGTTTACGTTTAATTGTATCTATTCAGCCACGCTGAAATATGGCCATCTTCGGCGGGGGTTATCTATTTAAGAAGCCTTTAAGTTTCATTACCTCATCCGGATTATCTTTAAAAAGCAGGAACAAAAAGTAAAACTTTAAATTGGCTTCCAATGATATTCCCCAAGTTTTGTTTTCCTTGATTTTAGCTTTACGCTTATCGAAATCGTCCTTATTAAACGATTCAACTTCCGCTGAAACTCCACCATGGACATATGATGACAGCATATTGTACTTTTCTAAAAAATCAAATAGCATGGTGTGAAGAACATTTTCTTCTTTGCTTTGATTTTCTGAATTGAACAAATACTTAATTACGTTTCTGACATTGCTAAATTGAGATGCTTTTTTATGGATATTGTCAATTTGCAATTGGGTCAAGTCCCTAAATTCGTTCCCATACTTTGATAGGTAACCATTGATGTCTTCGTGCTTTAGATCGTTTTTGATTTTATCGAGATTGAAGTAATAATTCTCCCTTTTTATTATTTCTGATTTCACATATTCGTCATAGTATGCTTCCCCTACCAAATCATTTTTTTTGGTAGCTGTTTTGAAATACACATAATAGCCTATCAAATAATGTTCCAACAGCGTTCTTAGCAAGACTTGCGATGAATAAAAATTTCCATCACTTTTGTTCAAAATCTTTCTGAGCGACTCAATTTGCAGAACTTTTGAGTAAAGACACAACATCGATTTTGGGAATGAGTGGTTCTCAATTAGAGTTTCAATTCCTTCTTTGTGATTCTTAAAAACTTCTTTGATAAATTTAAATCTCTTTTCTATCGTCATTCTCGTATAATTACAGTCAACGGTCTTGTATAACCGTCACCTACCGGTTTTAAGTTATTGTTTTTCGGTTTATAAATGCGTTAACAATTCCGAGTGGATTAGGCCTTAGTTGAATCCACTGTTATTGCGGTCTTACACTGTTGTGCGCTGACTTTTTTTTATCCCAAATTATGGCAGAACTGAAAACTCGATTTTCGTCTTTCAAGTCTAAAAAGGGTTCAAAAGTTGTAACTTCCATATCAGACGTTCCGCCCTTATTTGAACAAAGTATTTTCTTAATGTTTTTATATATTTCCGCATCTTCTTTATTGTAACCTGGGAAAGCTATACTTATTTGCGCTTCTCTTGATTTAGTTTTCAGTACAAAAGTGTTTAAGAAGCATATAAGTTCTTTTGGCTTATTTATGGTATTTGCTCCGACATACATTTCTGGAAATTCGTAATTGATCCAAAATGGGTCGGTTATTATTTCCTTTTCTGGATTCAAAATCTGTTCTCTTACGATGTCTAAATTTTGATTGAACAGAAAAATATGCCCATACTTTTCAAATCCAAGCAAGTAACCAATCTTTAAAAGAGCAATTGATGCCAACCTCATATTTCCCTTGTCGGGAATTTTCATATTGAACTGGAATTTCCGAGTCGCATATTTTCCAAACTCACCTTCGATTGGAAAAAAACCTCTTTCCTCACTAGCCAAAAAGTTATCAAAATCTTTTGGATTTGAGTATTTGGTTTGAAGATTAAAAGTCATTTTGCCTTCATTGTCAAAACTCAAATCAGCTGTAACTTTTGAGCCTTGGGAATTTTCTAATTTAGTTCTATGTTCTGAGTTTGGACTAAAACTCTTGAAGTCTTGTTCCAACAGATATGTAAGTAATTCAACATCTGTTTTGTGTCCGCTTTTGTTGTTACATTCTTTACAGGTCAAAATGTTATCTTTTCCACCCAAAGATTTTGGTGGATTATGTTCTAACGTCAGATAATTTTCACTGCTAGGATTTAAGTCACTTTCAAGAAAAACCTCCAAACATAGAGGACATAAAACGCCTTTGTCAAATTCTACTTTGAATTTGGCATTCGTTTTTTCTTTTATCCATTTAAGGTTTTGAGAATAAACGTCGAATATCTTCTTTTTCTTCTTGAATTTCCTCATTTTTCAGCTTGTGCACAACGGCCCGGGTATGATTTCGGCATGTATGGCATCGCAGAAGAGCGAAGTGCGGGCCTTTACCTCTGGCCTGCGGAGCAAGCTGCGGGACAAAATCATTCAAGCCTCGATTTAGGGTTTAAATGTAGGAAAAATTGTCGGCTGGTTGGAATGAAGTGCTGAATTATAGCCTTTGAAAGCCACTGTTTCTATTTAGGTAATACTTTTTCAAAATACAACTCCAATTTATTTGGATGAGGATAAACAACATACACCGGCACGTTAGGAAAAACCCTTGCTCTAATACTCAAAATAAGTCGATATGCACTGGGTTTATTGTCAATCATTTGGTGTCCAATATAAAGTCCTTTAACCTTTTCAGGGTCGTAATGTAAAATCCTATCTTTTTTCGGTCCTAAAGTAGTAATGAAACGCCATTCATTTTCATATTCCCAATGCTTGAGTTTTGTCGTCAACATATATTGAATAGCAAATGGATATTCTTTTTTTACTTTGACAAGTTTTTTTGGATATATAACTTTCACAAAAGTTCCACCAGCAGTTTGGTCAGCACTAGGAATAACGGTTACTTCTGTTCCTTTAAATTCAATTGCAAACCCATGATAATTGTCCGTGTAATGTGCCCACATAACATGATTATCCACAATTTCAGTCATAGAAACCACTCCGAGATTCGAACAATTATTTCTTTTAACTGTTGTCATTTCGTTGATTGTCTGTATGTCCTCTGCACTATCCAAAAGATTGATATTACAATCAAATGGGTCATTAAATGAGGCAGGGTTTGACAGATGAAAATATGAGTTCATGAGCGAATCCAAATTGTTGATGTTCAAAGAATAGTATTTGAAAGCTTTTTCAGCTTTTTTTGGCATCATTACTCCGTTTTGGGAATAATGCCAAAAGCCAGTATCCTTTTCTTTTATTATGGTGTATTCTTCATCAATTTTAAATTCTGTCATTTTTTCAAATAGTGGCTAACTTGTTTATATAATCATAAAATACATCTATATACGCCCAAAACTGAATAAAATTGACGTCATGTATTATATTCTTTTTTTAGTTTTTGAGTATCTATATTAGGTTCTTGTTGATCGCGGAATATTTACCTCCAAAATCTTTTACGGTCCAAGGATTTCACCCTGTTCCACTCGTCCTTCAATATCCTTTGAGTAATTCTAGTTATTTCATCGGCAATGACCTCATAATGCAGTTGGTCGGACCTAGCGAATAAAAAACCTTTCATTTCCTCCATTTTGGCCAATAGCTGTTTTGAGTTGTCCTCATAAGGATTTAACATCAATTCGATTTTTCTTAAAAGGGCAGTATATTCTTGTATTGCAGCAATTTGCTCGGTTTGTACTCTTAAATCTACTACATTACATACCGCCAAATACTCTGATATTGCCTGCCGTAAACCATTTATCCAATCCTGTCTTTTATCGGCTACATGTACTCTTCTATCTCGGTTGGCTCTGACCCAAGTGGCTATTCCAAGGACAACCGCTAACAAAAATGTACCAATCCCAATCGCTAGATTCCCATAAACAATCCAATTGTATTCTTGCTCCATCACTTATTTATTCTACGATACTGAATTTTTTTTACCAAGTATCACTGATATTTGTCTCATTTCAAACAAGGGTAAATTTACCTCATAACCGTTCCATCATTTCTTGTATGATCCTTCTTGATTTCGACCTATCTATGGACAATTTTGCAGTTATGCATGCATATAAAATGGCCGACAATAGTCTCGTAGTGTATATCAGTTCTGGTCCAGAGGCTTTGAGAGGTTTAATACTGCTGTCGTAATGTGTAAAATAGTTTCTTGTGTTTATGGCCATATTTATGAAATTCTTTTTTGCCTTGTTGTCCTCAAAAAGGAAATCCAGTTCATATCTGTTAATCAAGTCTTTAAGCCTTTGTCTCAAGTTGGGTTCATTCGCGTAGCGCAAGAGTTGTTCCATCCAATCCCTATCGTTATTCGGTTCTGGGAAAGCGTCCATTGCGGCATTTTTCAATTTTTCGAAATACTCGATTGAAAACTTGTTCATATCACTCTCTAAACGGTGAAAAACTTCTACGGCATGGGCGGCATCAAGAAATCTATTCTCAGTGAAATGACGTTTTGACTTTAACCTACTGTTAATTAAGTTAATTGGTATGTGAAAGGTTTTGTATAAACCAAACCATTCATTCAATACCACATCAAAATTTTCCTCGACAATGGAATATGGTATGATATGATCCATGATATTGTTATGGATACTACCAGAATGAAAAAAGGTGGTTGGAAAATAGACTTCCACCGGAATATTTCTGGTCGAGGATCCAATTTTTTCGATAAAAGCATTGTCTTTCAACTCAAACTTGGTCGGATAACTCTGTTCATTGGTGCAAAATGATATGAACGTAACAAAGCATTTAATATCCTCCCAAATCCTCAACCAATTCTCCTTGGAGACGTAAGAAAGATTTAACTCGGTAAATTGCTCAACAATGTGTCGGTTTGAATCATTTTCAGGCTTAAGAGACGCATCATGGTATATATTACAAGTGATGTCTCCATTCAATATAATATCGTCCATACTTGTACTTCTGCCTTCAATTTTAAAGGACCAATCTTCAAAATTGTGCTCAATTTTCATGTTTGGTGGATTGAACCATGGTTCCAGATTGAATGTCGAAAATGAAGCTTCACGGAAAATTAGATCGTCCTTGCTCTGTACCTGTATCCCTTTGAAAATAAACGTCACGTTATAAGTGGTAATCGTTCCAAAATTGCGACTGCTCTTAAACGACCTATAATCTAAATCAACCAGCGTGAAAACTCCCATTGGCGTCTTACCGACGACCAAGTCTATCTTATGGTGCCGGAATGGAATGGGATCCTCCGTAAAACTTCCGAATATTGAAATTGAAATTCTGGTTTCAGGGTCAAATGTTAACTTTCCATGAATCCAATCATTTTTTGTGGCATTACTCCACTTTCCCTCAATTTCAAATTTATTGATCAAATGTTTAGATTTAGTAGTTCAATTAATTTTGCTTAATGTTCTTTCTATGGCCTCAATTTCCTAGAAAGCCCATTATATCTCAAATATTTGTAATAGATCGCCTTAGAGAAGTTCAGTCCCTCGCAAATCTCAGAAACTGTCAGTTTACCTTCCTTAAATTACTCCTTACAAAGTACAGCTTTTTGTTGGTTTTTCTTACTTGCAATTTTGTATATCAACGGCTTTGTTTTTAACTTTTTTGTATTTAGTCTTCCTTCGAACTGAGCCAAATAAATTTCACAATCAACTCATATTTTTATTAATTTTGAGCCGAATAAGAATTGTAATCGACTCATGCGTTATAATTGGCAACAAAAAGATTGGCCGAATTTTCAATATCAAACTACGAGTATTGAAGATATGCTCTTTGATTTTGCCCAACGTACTGGCCGCATAAGTGGTGTTTTGGAAGGCCTATCAGAAACCGAACAAACGGAGGCTATGATAAACCTTATGGTTTCTGAGGCCATAAAGACATCCGAAATCGAAGGAGAGTATTTAAGTCGAAATGATGTGATGTCTTCCATTCGTAGAAACTTAGGGCTTAACCCAGAATTACCCTTAACGAAAGATAAAAGAGCTGAGGGAGTGGCAGAACTGATGCTCGCAGTTCGAAATAATTTCTCAAAACCACTGACAAGCCAAATACTGTTTGATTGGCATACCATGTTATTGAAGGGTAATACCAAAATTCAAATAGGGCAATGGCGTACCCATGAAGAACCCATGCAAATAGTTTCTGGTGGGATGAGTAGTGAGGTGGTTCATTTTGAAGCCCCACCCCCAAAAAGAGTTTCTACCGAAATGGATGGTTTTATCAATTGGTTCAACCACGCTCAGGACACCATTAAGAAACCAATTTTAAGAGCTGCTGTTGCCCATTTGTATTTTGAATCCATCCACCCTTTTGAAGATGGTAATGGAAGAATAGGGCGTGCCATTGCTGAAAAAGCACTTTCGCAAGGTATAGGCCGTCCAGTATTGTTCAGTTTGTCCAAATCCATTGATGGAAATAAAAAAGCTTATTACGACGCATTGCAGAGGGCACAGCTTTCCAATGAAATTACGGATTGGATATATTATTTCGTCCAGACCGTTCTCGATGCCCAAATTGATGCCGAACAAGAAATTGAGTTTACGCTGAAGAAAACCAGGTTCTTTGATCAGTATAAGGATGTACTCAATGACCGTCAACAAAAAGTGGTTGGTAGAATGTTGGAAGAAGGACATCAAGGTTTTGAAGGTGGGATGAATGCCAGGAAATATGTATCGCTTGCAAGAACTTCAAAAGCCACTGCTACAAGAGATTTGCAAGACCTGGTGGAGAAGCAGATATTTAGACCCGTTGGTGGAGGAAGAAGTACCAGGTATGAAATCCATATTTAGTATTCACAAGAAATTACAGAAAACCTCATGTAGTCTGTGGGATTAATAACTAGGAATTATTAAAGACCATAATACTTTGTAATAGCTTCAGCTAGCAATTGTCCTGCAGCACCAGCTGATACTTGCCAACCACCACTGGCAGCTTTGGCAACCATTTGTCCAATCCAACTACTCACTTTACTCCCAAAGGACTTTGTTTCTCTATTCGGTTCCTCTTGATCTATTATTTCCATCAAAGCCGCTGAATCTTTTGCATCAACACCAAATTCTTCAAGGAATGATGCTAGTTCTTCCTTGTTGCCTTTTGAAATAGTAACACTAGCTTTAATTTTTGCCTTGTCTCCGGTATTCAAGATATTTCCGTCACCAGTAATATTGTTCGTGATCATATATGTATTTACTTTTTGGTTATTATTTGTTTTATCACCGCGATACTCAGATATATCCACTTCATGACCAAATTCCTTTGCAATATCCATAGCAAATGCCAGCAGATTGGTCCTAACTTTCTGCAAAAGATCTTCAATTCTAGCACTTCTAGTGGTCAGTCTAGCTGCAGTAATTTTTGAGCGATAAGGTGAGCTGGAATTATATATTTTTTCAACGGTAGGCTGAAATTCTAACAGTAGTTCCGATGGCAATGGAAATTCAATCATATCATTACCTTTAACTATTAGATCAGATTTTGTCCTTTCAAGGGAACTTATTCCTTCTAATAAGGGTATGGAAGTACAAGCTTCCCGCATTTCTTCACTTAATGATGATAATGGAAAGTCCGTTTTTGAAAAAACCTGTCCAGCTGATAAAATATCAATTTCCAATCTGGCTCCAATTTTTCGATATTCTGGTAGTTCATCGTTTACCTCAAATCCATTTAGTTCCTTCTCGGTAAAATTAATCAAGGTCTCATTGTCAGTAAGCTTACCAAAATAAAGCAATTTCATCAATGGTCCACTTAAACTTTTTTCTGGATTCACAAGCTCTTGAATGGCATCTTCCAGAAGGAACTTTTGATCTTTGTCACTCATTATAATTTTCTTTTATTAATCTAAAGAAATTCCCCTGGCTGTTTTTTATTTATCCTCAATTCATCAGGCTTCGTCGTAGACATCTATTGTAAGCCATATTTTACTTACAATTTTTGACCTCCACCTTTTCATACGGCAATAAATTAAACAATTTTTGAGTATTTGATTCTTCACAATTAGTTAAAACTTCATCAAATATTGGTTTAAGTTCTCAGGAGATTTATGAGCTTTAGACTGATTTTATGGAAGTGTTAGTATGCTCTAAAAATAGTTAAACAACCGTTGTGTCCATATCACCCTATGTTTTAGCGAGCGAAACGAAGTTTCGTGCTGCAAGTCCCAAATCCTTACCAAACTTCATCCTATCTTTTTGCGAGGCAAATTAAAATTCCTCATTTAAATCTTGCCTCAAGCTTTCCAATTCACTTTCTTCAATTTCAATTTTGTAGTACGATTTTCCAAACCGAGGTTTTTCCAGTTTAATATAATCCAATACTTTCAAAATTCTATTTCGTTCCTTCTTCCAATTCTCTTTTAGCATATAATTATCATACTGGGTCACTTTATCCCTTTTTAAAGATTGGTCAAACATCTTTTGCTGAAACTCCAGATTCTTTCTTTTACTCCTTTCTTCCACTTCGGCAAAATCGAACACCTTTTTGAGCATATCATGAATTTTCGGGATGCTACTGTTCTTCTCCCAATTTCGAAGTAGTTCTTCTATATAATCAAACCTTTTGGTCATGTAATGGACATATCCCATGTGGTTCATCAAGTACTTGTTCTTTGGCGAGATCTTTGCTCCTTCAAAAAAGTCCATCATCAGTTCCAAGGTCAATGTATGTGACTTCGATATTTTCTTTGAAAACTCTCGATATCTTCCGGCAACTATCCGATTGATACTTATGGCCGAGAAATCACTTTTTTTCTTCTTTTTCAATTCCATTACAGTAACTTTTTTTAAGGTTTATAGGGTCTTAACGGGTGTTTATTGAGTTTTTGACGCAAAAATAATCGCATGCCATTTTCAATTCATTGAAAATCAATGATTTGCAATCCGTAACATCGCTTTAGCGTGTTACCCTCTTGCTTTACAAATCTTTATCCGCTCCGCTACTAAAATTTGTAAACTTCCACGAGGTACTTTTCAAAGAAAAAGTAGGTTGCGCCCTATTGGATTTTTGCTTTACGCTTACCTATCGGGACGCTACAAAAACCCAATAGGAACCATGCGCAAAAGTTAGGGGTAAGGATTTGGGACAATTTTAGTTTTCAATGCTGCCTTCGTCTTTTGGATTAGAATTTTCAACAGGTTTTATCTTTTCTTTTAATCGGTCCATTTCCTCGGCTATTTTGCTATCCAGAACCTTCGCGTAAATCTGGGTGGTCTTTAAAGAACGATGTCCCAACATTTTACTGACTGTCGAAATTGATACTCCATTTGACAATGTCACTGTAGTTGCAAATGTATGCCGTGCTAAATGTGTAGTGAGATTTTTGTTAATTCCACAGACATCAGCAATCTCTTTTAAATAAGCATTTGATTTTTGATTGGTCAATACTGGCAAAACGCCTTTTCCATCCAATACGTAAGGATGGCTACGATACTTAAGAATAATTTCTTCGGCTGGAGCCAGCAATGGTATACTACTGATAGCTTTGGTTTTTTTTCTAGGCATTTTAATCCATCTATCCCCATTGACCCCTATTATAATATGCTCTTCTTTTAGTTGTTGCACATCCGAATAGGCCAGACCCGTATAACAACAGAACACAAAAACATCCCTAACCAAATCAAGACGTGGCAAAAATGATTTCTTATCTCGTAATGCATCCAATTCGGTTTGGGTCAGATATTGCTTCTCCTTTGTTTTCCAAGAAGCTTTCCAATGAAAGAAGGGGTCTTTGGTAATCCATTCGTTGGCCAAGGCAATCCGCATAATCTTTTTGAAGTTCACCACATACTTAATAGCCGTGTTGTGTTCACAGTTTCTTTGCGACTTTAAAAAGAATTCCAATCCCGTAATAAACTTATGGTCGACCCTACGAACGGGAATATCGTTTCTATGGTAGTTTTGTATGATGTAGGCAGAGACGTGCTTATAAGCTGCCTTATAGCGTTGTAACGTCCCTTTGGTAAAACCTTTACCCAACAGACTTTCAATTTCATCATTATGCTCTTGAAAGATTTCAAGAAGCATATACTCTTTGCCCTCTTTCCCCAGATAAATATTCTTTATGATGGCAGCTGAAATATCCTCTCGTTCTTTTAGCAACGAATCGTAAATGTCGTAAAGCCTATTCTTCACATTATCCAGAAATCGATTGAAATTGGATACCTCTGTAGTAGTTCCTCTCAGTTTTCCGCCCCTTGAATCCCACCGTTGTTCTTCTACACGACGCCCTAAACTGAATTCACTACGTTTGCCATTAATGGTCACACGAGCGTAAATCATAGCCTTGCCATCAGTATCAGACCTTAATTTTTTAGGGTAAAAAAGGATGTTCAATTTGCCATACATAGGTGAGAGTTTTAAATACTCACCAGAAGGTACGAAAAACAAATGTTAAAATTTCTTTGTAAAGGTTTCTTTAACAGTGAATTACAGCGTTTTTGGTGAGTGTTTTTGAAGGGGTAAAATACGCACCGAATTCCTCACTTTTTATGTGGTTTTATATGGTATTTTTTGACATTAAATAAAATTAAAAAGCCCGTAAATCATTGATTTACAGGCTTTTTGTGAAATTTTGAACAATTTCTAGCGGTCTGGACGGGACTCGAACCCGCGACCCCCTGCGTGACAGGCAGGTATTCTAACCAACTGAACTACCAGACCAATGATTTTATCCTAAGTGAGGACTCTGACAACAGTCAGACTCAAATCTTGTTACAAATGCTTTTTTACAAGCGAGTGCAAATATACATTCTCCATTCCGATTCAACAAAACATTTTTTTCAAAAAATAATGAGCCTAAGCAAACCTTTGCTGCTCGATCATAAAGGTATTCAACACTTTGGCAAAGCTGGATTGCACATCCACACCCATATATTTAATCCCATACCGAGCACATTGCAGTTTTAAATCGTCTTGATATTGAAGTACTTTTTGATTGTACGCTCTTTTAACGGTGTCCGCATACAAATCGATGTGCGCTCCGGTTTCCACATCCACAAAACGTTTGGGCACATTTTCAAATTCAAAACTTAATTCACGCTTATAATCCAAAAGATGAAAAAGCACCACGGCGTGTTTGTTGTATTTCAAATGGCGAAGGGCATCAAACAGTTGAGCCTCTTCTTTTTCCGTTTGGAACATATCCGAGAACAAAATGATAAGGCTTCGCCGATGCACTTTTTCCGCAATTTGGTGTAGATAGGTATAGGTCTTTGTTGTTTCCGAATTGCTTTTGTTCTGACGGACTTCATTCAATTTTGAATAGAGCATCTGAAAATGTCGTTCACTACTTTTTTCAGAAGCATGAAAATTATACGAGTCTGAAAAAATGCTCAATCCAACAGCATCGCGTTGTTTTTTTAAGATTTGCATCAAGGCAGCAATCGCCAAAACCCCAAAGCCTATTTTGTTGAGGTTGTGCAAGGAAAGATTTTTTACCTGGGGATAATACATGGATGCCGAATTGTCCAAAATCATATGGCATCTCAAATTGGTCTCATCTTCGTAGCGTTTGGTGTAGAGCCGGTCTGTTTTGGCAAACAATTTCCAATCGATATGCTTGGTGCTCTCTCCAGGGTTATAGATTTTGTGCTCAGCAAATTCTGCAGAAAACCCATGAAAAGGACTTTTGTGGATGCCACTGATGAAACCCTCCACAATTTGGTTGGCCAAAAGCTCAAGATTTGGAAAAAGTGGAGCGCTATGAAGTTCAGACCTTATATCCATAAAATGCTAATGCGTCCAAGATAAAACAAAAAAGGTTTGGCAATTGCCAAACCTTTTTTAAAATCTCGTAGGGAAAAATTCTTTACAATGCCGCATCTATGGCATCGGTATATACTTTTTTGGGAGACACGCCCACTTGACGATTGATTATCTCTCCATTTTTAAAGACCAACACGGTGGGAATATTTCGCACACCATATTTGGCAGCATATTGTTGATGTGCATCCACATCTACTTTGCCTACTACGGCTTTACCTTCATACTCTGTGCTTACTTCTTCAATGATAGGACCTACCATTCTACAGGGGCCACACCAGGCCGCCCAAAAATCGACAACAACGGGTTTGTCGCTCTTAAGTACTACATCTTCAAAGGTTTCGTCTGTTATTTCTAGTGCCATTTCTTGTAATTTTGATGTTCGCAAAGTTAGTCAAATATTGCCCAGTTTCCTTACGCATACTGTATTCATTTTAATTATGACGCCATTGGCATTGGTTATGGCCTAGTTCAGTTTATAATGGATTTCATGGGCCTCTAACATGGACAATAGCTCACTGTTTATCTTAACCTTTTGTTTTCTGCTAGATAGATTCAGTTTTATTTCATCCTCCATTTCGTAGACCACAAAGTTGAGCGGATGATCTCCTTTGTAGGACCTTAGGGTGTCCTTCAAAGTTTGAATCCGTTTTTCTTGGAGACGTCCTATGTCCAGTTTAATGGTCAGTTTTTTGGCAAAGGAATCCATCACATCTTGCAATTGTTTAAAATCGTTGAACTGTAGTCGAGGATCTCCTTTTTTGCCTGTGTCACGATTTACCCATCCTTCGCGTACAAAAGCCTTGATGTAAACAAAGGAATTGATCATCAAAAAATGTCTGAACTTGAGGTACTCTTCCCCAAAAATTCGAAATTCATGGGAATCTGTGTAGTCTTCCAAGGTGAAAAGCCCCCAGCCTTTGCCATTTTTGGATATACGATGTTGCACATCCGTAATAACACCTGCTACGGAAAGTTCTCGATTCACATAATTTTCCAAATCTGAAAACACGGAAACACTGGTGTTGCAGAAGGCCTTGATCTCTTTTTTGAAATCGTCCAATGGATGACCAGAAATATAAATACCCACCACTTCTTTTTCCCGGCGCAGTTTTTCCATGGTGCCCCAATCTTCACAGGGCGGCACCACAGGTTCTGGAATCTGTACCTCACTTGCTTCTCCAAACAAACTTACCTGGGAAGAATTTTCGTTTTCCTGAAACTTGGCCCCGTATTTTACTGCCTTTTCCAAGAAGTTAATACCATCACCGTCATGATGAAAATATTGTGCTCGATGTGTGTCGGTGAATGAATCAAAACCACCAGCCAGTGCCAAATTTTCGAAAGCCTTTTTGTTGGCTGACCGTAAATCCACACGTTTTGTCAGGTCAAATACCGATTTATAGGGGCCGTCCTTTTTACGGTTTTCCACAATGGTTTCAACTGCGGAGCGCCCCACACCTTTTATGGCTCCCATCCCAAAACGTATGGCATTGTCCTTGTTCACAGCAAACTTGTAGTATGATTCATTGACATCGGGACCCAAAACGTTCAAACCCATTCGCTTGCACTCTTCCATGAAGAACGTAACCTGTTTGATGTCGTTCATGTTGTTCGACAATACTGCTGCCATGTATTCTGCAGGGTAATGCGCTTTCAAATATGCCGTTTGGTAGGCAATATAAGCGTAGCAGGTAGAGTGGCTTTTGTTGAAGGCATAAGAGGCAAAGGCTTCCCAGTCTTTCCATATTTTTTCAAGAACTTCTCTTGGATGACCATTTTTTTCGCCCCCATCCAAGAATTGGGGTTTCAGTTTTTGAAGTAGGGCGAATATTTTTTTACCCATTGCCTTTCGAAGTACATCGGCATCACCTTTTGAGAATCCGGCCAACTTTTGGGAAAGTAGCATCACCTGCTCTTGGTACACCGTAATACCGTATGTTTCCTTCAGAAATTCTTCCATTTCCGGAAGATCATACGTGATTTCCTCTTCCCCATGTTTACGGGCAATGAAACTCGGGATGTATTCCATGGGTCCGGGACGGTAGAGTGCATTCATGGCGATGAGGTCATCAAAAACCGTAGGTTTTAGATTCTTCATGTGCTTTTGCATCCCAGGTGATTCATATTGAAAGATACCCACGGTATCTCCTCGTTGAAAAAGCTCGTAGGTCTTTTCATCATCCAACGGGAAATCATCTGGGACCAATTGAGTTCCTGTTCGGGCCTTGACAATTTTTACAGTGTCCTTGATTAAGGTCAAAGTTTTTAAACCCAGAAAGTCCATTTTAAGAAGCCCGGCACTTTCAACAACTGAATTGTCGAACTGGGTCACATATAAATCAGAATCTTTTGCTGTGGCAACCGGCACAAAATTGGTGATGTCGTCGGGCGTTATGATGACCCCACAGGCATGAATTCCCGTGTTGCGGAGTGAACCTTCAAGAACACGTGCCATTTTCACGGTTTGCCCTTCCAAATCATCACTTTCAGAAATATTGAGCAGTTCATGGACCTTTTCAAGCTCATCAGAACGAAATTTTTTCTTCAAATCGGCTTCTTCCGTACCAAATATCTTGTTCAATTTGGACATGTTCGGAATCAACTTGGCTATACGGTCGGCATCATTCAAGGGCAAGTCCAAAACCCTAGCTGTATCCCGAATGGAAGATTTGGCTGCCATGGTTCCGTAGGTAATGATTTGGGCCACTTGGTTTGCCCCATATTTGTTGATGACGTAGTCCATGACCTTACCACGACCCTCGTCATCAAAATCAATATCGATATCGGGCATGGAAACTCTATCTGGATTTAGGAACCGCTCAAAAAGAAGGTCATATTTAAGCGGGTCGATATTGGTAATCCCCAGACAATAAGCTACTACTGAACCTGCCGCGGAGCCCCGTCCTGGACCAACGGAAACCCCCATGTTTCTAGCCTCGCGTATAAAATCTTCCACGATGAGAAAATAACCGGGATACCCAGAATTCTCAATAGTTGCCAATTCAAAGTCTATCCGCTCCAAAATTTCATCGGTGATAGTTCCGTATCTCTCCTTGGCACCTTCCAGCGTGATATGCCTTAAGTACGCATTTTCACCACGCTTTCCCCCATCCAGTTCATCTTCTTTTACTTTGAACTCATTGGGAATGTCGAATTTTGGCAGAAGGATGTCACTTGCGAGATTATAGGGTTCCACCTTTTCCACAATCTCTTGGATATTGAGAATGGCCTCGGGAACGTCTTTAAAAAGCTCCTTCATCTCATCCGAAGATTTGAAATAGTACTCTTGATTTGGTAGTCCGTAGCGATACCCACGCCCACGGCCTATTGGAGTGGCTTGTTTTTCTCCATCTTTAACGCAAAGTAGAATATCGTGGGCCTCGGCATCCTTTTTATCACAGTAGTAAGTATTGTTGGTGGCAACCAGCTTTATACCGTGCTCTTTGGCCATTTGCACTAAAACTTGGTTCACTCTATTTTCATCTTCCTGCCCATGACGCATCATCTCAATGTAGAGGTCTTCTCCAAATTGTTCTTTCCACCACAAGAGGGCTTCTTTGGCCTGTTTTTCTCCTACATTCAATATTTTGTTGGGCACTTCACCATACAAGTTTCCTGTTAGGGCAATTACATCCTCTTTATATTTTTCAACGATTTTTTTATCGATTCGAGGTACGTAATAGAATCCATCGGTATAAGCAATGGAGGACATTTTGGCAAGATTATGGTATCCCTTTTTATTTTTGGCCAGAAGCACTATCTGATATCCATAATCCTTTACGTTTTTATTGGTGTGGTTCTCACAAACGTGGAACTCGCACCCTACAATGGGCACAATTTCCTTGGCAATGGCTGGCTCCCCGTTTTCTTCCAAGGCTACATTTTGCTCTTGAATGGACTTGTTATGGGCCATAACTTCTTTGACAAAGTGGAAGGCCCCCATCATATTGGCATGGTCGGTAAGGGCAACGGCCGGCATTCCATTTTCCGCTGCGGCTCTTACCAAATCTTTTATATTGATGGTGGATTGAAGTACCGAAAATTGTGAGTGGTTGTGAAGATGTGCGAATGGAGCATCTTCCAAGGATTGAATATTTTCTTCTATTTCTTTGGAGGAAATTTGACCGATATCTTCAGCCCAAAGAGCATCGGCAATTTCCTTGGATGCTTTTTTAAGATTTACATGTCTTAACCCTATAGGTTGAATTTGTTGGGGATTGGCTTGCGTAAACCGTTCGAAATAATCCGGTTGCACATCCAGTTCCTTTGTATTGAACTGCTTTTTTCTTACCAGTTCCAAAAAGCAACGTGTAGTGGCTTCCACATCGGCTGTGGCATTATGGGCTTCGGCAAAGGGTTCGCCAAACAGATGTTCGTGCAACTCGGTAAGTGTGGGCAGCTTAAATTTACCGCCACGTCCACCTGGAATTCTGCAAAGTTCAGCTGTGGCTTCGGTACAGGTGTCCAAAACCGGTAGTTTTGACAATGGACTTTGCATGCCTTTTCTATGGAATTCACATCCCATAATATTGATGTCGAAGTCCACATTTTGCCCTACCACAAACTTGGCACGCTTTAAGGCTTGGTTGAAGGTTTCCAAAACCTGTTCCAAGCGAATCCCTTCTTGCTCGGCCAAAGCAGTTGAGATTCCGTGCACTTGTTCTGCCTCATAAGGAATGTTGAAACCATCAGGTTGTACCAAAAAGTCTTGTTGGTCTACCAGTTCGCCCATCTCGTTATGGAGCTGCCAGGCAATCTGAACGCATCGTGGCCAATTGTCAGTATCGGTAATGGGTGCATCCCATCTTTTGGGCAAACCAGTGGTTTCTGTGTCAAAAATTAAATACATAGGCATTCAGTATGAATCAAAAAAGCAATGAATAAAAGTAAGGAAGAAGGTAGATTCTATAAAAAAGAGTTTTGACGAGTTATCAACTAAAAAAGCCGGACAATTATCCGGCTCTCTTTCTGGGTTTTATGTTAAGACCACTAGGACACTGCGTTTTCGTAAATGTTGGCGGTATCTAAGGTTTCCCTAATCATGTTTCTTTGCCTCATCAACAAATTTTCGGTGGATGGTGGTAGCACGAAATTGGTGTCATTGATTAAATCATTATAGGTTTCAATGGCTTCCTTTTCTCCTCGTTTGACCTCTTCCAATATGGCCTCGTCATCATTTGAGGTAAATAGGGATTTAAAATCAATCCATCTTCTGTGAAAGGTTCCTTTGGTGCTTCCACCCTTATCGGGATTCTGTCCGAAAGCTTTAATTTCCTTTTTCAATTCGTGTCCAAAGTCGTAACGTTGTTTGGCCCTATCTTCAAAGAATTCTCTTATGACCTCATTGTCCGCTTTATCCGCGACTTGCTTGAAGCCTTTTTCCGCGTCATAAGTTCGTTCTAATAATTCGTTTAGTTTGTTTGAAATTTCTACTGTGTACTCCATTTAATCTACTTCATTTTTAATTAATATGTTATTGACTTTCAATAACTTATATATAAACTACAGATTTTTTGCCCAATTCCAAATCTGACGGTGCCTTTAATATAATTTTAACGGTATTGGACCGGTTTGTTAAAAGGATTTAACTTTTTGAATTCCTTTGAGATACAATTAATAAATAAATGTATATTTGCACCCGATTAATAGAAAAGCGGACAACGAAGAATTAATAACCAGGGTCGGGCACCCTACAAATTAATGTGATATGCCAGTTAAGATTAGACTTCAAAGACACGGTAAAAAAGGTAAACCATTTTATTGGGTGGTTGCCGCAGATTCCAGAGCAAAACGAGATGGTAAATTTTTGGAAAAATTGGGAATTTACAACCCCAATACTAATCCAGCAACTATCGATATCAATGTAGACAACTCGGTAAAGTGGTTGCAGAATGGTGCACAACCTACAGATACTGCCAGAGCCATTCTTTCTTATAAAGGTGTTATGTTGAAGCATCACTTGATGGGGGGCGTTGCCAAAGGGGCATTGACCGAAGAGCAGGTGGAAGAAAAATTCAATGCTTGGTTGGAAGAGAAAGAAAAGGCCGTTCAAGCTAAAAAAGACGGTTTGACCAAAGCGGAGGCAGACGCCAGGGCAAAAGCATTGGAAGCGGAGAAAGAAGTAAGTGAAAAAAGAGCTGCCGCTGCTGTGGAAGTGGAGGAAGAAGTTGCCGAAGAAACAACCGAAGAAACAACCGAAGCGGCCACTGAAGAAGCCCCAGCTGTTGAAGAACCAGCACAAGAAGCTGCTGCCGAAGAGCCAGTAGCTGAGGCCCCAGCCGAAGAGGAAGCATCCAAAGAAGAAGAATAGGATAGTAGACTATGCGCAAGGAAGATTGTTTCTACCTGGGCAAAGTCGTTTCAAAATATAGTTTTAAGGGAGAGGTGTTGATTAAATTGGACACCGATAACCCTGAAATCTACGAAAATATGGAATCAGTATTTGTTTCATTGGGAAACAATCTGGTTCCATTTTTTATTCATCGTTGCCGTCTCCATAAATCTAATTTACTTCGTATCGATTTTGAGGATGTAAAAGATGAATCCGCTGCGGACAAAATTATTGGGTCCGAACTCTACCTTCCCTTGACCATGCTACCACCTCTTGAAGGAAACAAGTTCTATTTTCATGAAGTGATAGGGTTCACTTTAATGGACAAGGTATATGGCGATATAGGAATCATTAAGGGAATAAACGACAACGCGTCACAGGAGCTTTTTGAAGTGGAAAAAGATGGCAAGGAGCTTTTGATACCTATAAGCGATGATTTTATAAAGAAAGTTGACCGCAAAAACCGGATTATCCATATAGAAACCCCGGAAGGATTGGTTGACTTATATCTTAACTAAAGATGGGTGCGCCTTTTATTTTCAAACAATTTACAATTCATCAAGACCGCTCTTCTATGAAAGTCGGAACAGATGGTGTGCTCCTGGGAGCTTGGGCATCGGTGGACAATCAACCGAATACTATACTCGATATAGGAACTGGAACGGGTCTTATTGCTTTACAAATGGCCCAGCGTACTTCAGCAGAACTGATAGATGCCATAGAGCTGGATGATGAAACCTATGAACAATGTGTGGCCAACTTTGAGGAATCTCCATGGTCGGATAGGTTGTTCTGTTACCATGCAGATTTTATGGAATTTGTGGACGAAGTGGAGGATAACTATGATTTAATTATTTCCAATCCACCTTTTTATGAAGAAGAAGTGACCAGCGGAAATAGCTCCAGAGATAGGGCAAGACAAACAAAATCCTTGCCTTTTGATGAACTCTTGGGAGGCGTTGCCAAGTTGCTTTCCCATAACGGCCTATTTGCTGTAATTCTTCCTTTTAAGGAAGAAAGAAGGTTTCTTGAAATGGGAAAACGATCTGGACTTTATCCTAAGCGAATCACCAGAGTGAAAGGAAGTCCAAGTGCCGAAATTAAAAGAAGCATGTTGGAAATGAGGTTTTCCGAAGGAGAACCAAAAGTGGGTGAATTGGTAATTGAATTGGCTCGTCATCAATACACAAAGGCTTATAGCGAATTAACCAGCCCCTTTTATTTAAAAATGTAACAATAGTCGATTTGATTGTTATATTTCATGATTATCTTTGATCAAAATTTTTTTACATGAAGCCCGATTTATTCGAAGCCCCGGATTACTACGACCTAGATGACCTGCTTTCCGAAGAGCACAAATTGGTGCGTGATGCAGCCAGACAATGGGTAAAACGCGACATTTCTCCCATTATAGAGGAGTATGCACAAAAAGCTGAATTTCCGAAACAGATAATAGGCGGTTTGGCAGAAATTGGAGCATTCGGACCTTACATTCCTGAGGAATATGGGGGAGCGGGGTTAGATCAAATCAGCTATGGGTTGATTATGCAGGAGATAGAAAGAGGTGATAGTGGGGTGCGCTCCACAGCTTCAGTGCAGTCTTCATTGGTCATGTATCCCATTTTTACTTACGGTACTGAAGAGCAGCGTAAAAAATACTTGCCTAAATTGGCGACGGGAGAATGGATGGGCTGTTTTGGACTTACAGAACCCAATCATGGTTCCAATCCAGGTGGCATGGAAACCAAATACAAGGATATGGGCGACCATTATCTTTTAAATGGGGCCAAACTTTGGATTTCCAATTCGCCTTTTGCAGATGTTGCTGTAGTCTGGGCCAAAAACGAAGAGGGTCGTATTCATGGACTCATTGTTGAAAGGGGAATGGAAGGCTTTTCTACACCTGAGACCCACAACAAATGGTCGCTCCGAGCTTCTGCAACAGGAGAGTTGATTTTTGACAATGTAAAAGTTCCAAAAGAAAATCTTCTTACTGGCAAGAGTGGTCTTGGGGCACCGCTTGGTTGTTTGGACTCTGCTCGCTATGGAATTGCATGGGGCGCCATCGGGGCAGCTATGGACTGCTATGATACAGCGCTTCGATATGCCAAGGAACGCATCCAGTTTGGGAAACCCATTGCGGCATTTCAATTACAGCAGAAGAAACTGGCTGAGATGATCACTGAAATCACCAAGGCACAGTTATTGGCTTTCCGACTGGGACAATTGAAAAACGAAGGAAAAGCTACCACGGCGCAAATATCCATGGCCAAACGAAACAATGTGGAAATGGCCATTAAAATTGCCCGAGAAGCACGACAAGTTCTTGGAGGAATGGGTATTACGGGCGAATACAGTATCATGCGCCACATGATGAACTTGGAGAGTGTAATTACTTACGAAGGCACCCACGATATCCATTTATTGATTACCGGGGCAGATATTACGGGGATTCAGGCGTTTAAATAATCAGTATTTGGAAATCTTTTCCACAGTTACCTTGATGGATTTGCTGATAGGGGTCTGACTCTTGTCCGCAAAATGATTGTAGGGGACCAATAAATTGGTTTCCGGAAAATAGGCAGCTATGTTTCCTTTCGGAATTTCGTAGGGAATCACAAGAAATTTTTCTGCAGTCCGTTTGAGGTCATCATAATTGCTGTGAAGATTGACCACATCCAATTTGCTTAAATGCTTATCCAACATGTCCTGTTCGTTCATAAAAATCACCCGGCGCTCGTTGTGAATGCCTCTGTATCGATCGTTTAAGCCATAAATGGTAGTGTTGAACTGGTCATGGGAGCGAATCGTCATCAAGAGCAATTCATCAGGTTCAAGTTTGTGATCCGGCAACGAAGTAATGGACAACTGGGCCCTACCATTGGGCAGCATTCTAAAATCACGTTCACGAACATTGTTCGGCAAATAATAACCGAATCCTTTGGAGCGTTCATTAGTATTTTCAAACCCTTTTACAGTTTTGTCTATCAAGCTTCGGATGAGGTTATAATCTTGTCCCAAAGCATGCCAATCCATTGAGTGGTTGCCTTTAAAATAGGTATGGGCCATGAGTGCGATAATCTCAGGTTCACTTTTAATGTGTTTCGAAGCTGGTTTTAATAACCCTTTGCTCTGCCTAACCTTGCCCGTACTGCTCTCCATGGTCAAAAATTGAAGATTGCCATTTTTCTCGTCTTTTTCTGAACGGCCAAAAGTAGGAAGTAGGAGTGCCGTCTTTCCCGTAACCAAATGACTTCGGTTCAATTTGGTACTTATCTGAACCGTTAGAGCACAATTCTGAATAGCTTCCGCAGTATATTGGGTGTCGGATGCGGCCATTAAAAAGTTACCGCCTAAACAAATAAAAACCTTGGCTTTTTTTTCGTGCATGGCCTTGATTGCGTTTACAGTATCATAACCAGGCTCGGTAGGGGGCTCAAATTTAAGATGCTCCCGAATTTTTTGGTTCAATGTTTTGTTCACATAATGCATAATGCCCACAGAACGATCACCTTGCACGTTACTATGTCCACGTACAGGACATGTTCCCGCAAAAGGTTTGCCCACAGCGCCCTTCAGCAACAAAATGTTCACGTATTCTTTTATGCACTCCACCGCATTTTTGTGTTGGGTGAGCCCCATGGCCCAACAGACCACAATTTTGGAGTTTTCGGCCAAGAGCTGAACAGTTTTATCAATTTTTCGCATGGAGACCCCTGTTCGTTGCTGCAAGGTTTCACTATCATAGCTGGCCAGGTCTTGAACTAATCTGTCATAGCCATCAACATATTCTACAATGAATTCATGGTCGATAACGCTGCCTTTTTTGGCGTCGAGGGCAACCAATTTTTTCAAGATGAGTTTTGCCAAAGCGATATCCTCATTTATTTTAACGGGAAGATGTATGTCGGCAATCGGTTGACCACTTCCCAACATATCTGAAACACTTTGAGGATTTTTAAAGCTAACCAAACCTGTTTCAGCCAATGGATTTATGCTAATGATCTTGCCTCCATTGCGTTTGCATTTTTCCAAAGCAGATAGCATTCTAGGATGATTGGTCCCAGGATTTTGACCCACTACCAAAATAACCTCTGCTCCATATAAATCATCCAATTTTACGGAGCCTTTGCCAATGCCCAGTGTTTCCGAAAGGGCCACACCTGATGATTCGTGGCACATGTTGGAGCAATCTGGCATATTGTTGGTGCCAAAAGCTCGAACAAACATACCGTATAGGAATGCCGCTTCGTTGCTTGATCTTCCCGAGGTATAAAAAATAGCTTCATCCGGGTTTTCAAGACCATGTAATTCTTCCGAAATTAATTCAAAAGCATCTTGCCAAGAGATAGGCTCATAATGTATGCTGTTTGGTTTAAGGACCATTGGTTCCACGACCCGTCCCAGTTTATTGAGTTCAAAATCGCTTAAGCGGGATAGCTCCTCTACAGATATTTTTGCAAAAAAATCGGCGGCAACATGCGCTGTGGTGGCTTCGTCGGCCAATGCTTTGGCCCCATTTTCGCAATATTCCGCGATTTTTGATGGATGCTCGGGAACAGGCCATGCACAACTGGGACAGCGAAAACCGTCTTCTTGGTTCATCTCCAAAAGGGCCCGCATGGAACGGACAACGCCCATTTCCTTAAAACTATGCCGCAAAGCCTCTTTGACCCCCAAAAGACCTGCGGAGGTTTGCATGGGTTTTTGGAGGCGCAACCCTGTGAAGGTGATTTCCCCGGTAAGCGAAACGTTCCTTTTGAAATCTTTTTCCATGGTAACTCAGGCTTGAAGTTTGGGATTGGGATAATTGTCAGATTGGTCTTCTATGGTATTGTCCAGGCACACAAAGTCTTTTTCCACCAAAAGAGAAAGTGTGGCGCCATCTTCGAGTTTCATTTCGTGCTGAAATCCAACAATTTCATTTTGATGCCAATTTTTTGCTAGATGTGTTGGAACCATCAAACTGATACTGCCACTATTAAAACTTGCAGATAGGTCATCAATTTCATTATTCTGGATTAGTTGATAGCACAGATCGCCTTCTGGAAAACGGGTTTTAGCCGCTACCTTTCCGGTTTCGCAAAACTGTTTTACTTCAGATTGGGTGAGCCGGTATCTAACAGAATTGTCCTTGATTCGTATTTTCATGTTTTGGGATATTGAGCATATAAGGTACAATGAAAAACAGGATTTGTAAAGTTGACCACAGTTTTTTCCGCTTACACATCATTTCTTTTTATAAAAAAGAACAATCAGATACTTTTACTATGTAATTAATCAGAAAGTAATTTTTTCATTTTCATATAGTGTTCTCGTAAAAGAGTCCTCTCCTAACAGAAAGGGCTCTTTTTGGTTTTAAGAACCTGCGTTTGATTTCTTTTCTTCCCTTGCCTGCAAGAGTTTTTTGCTCGTTTTCATATCGGAATATCGAGGGTCGGCGATATAATCCTGCTTCTGCATTTTTATGACCTCGATGCTCAAAAAGCCAAATTCTTCCACTACTTTGCCATAAAAGCGATAAATACCCTTGCCTCTAAAATGATATTTGGCCGCCACAGGAGGAAACAGCACCGTGTCGAACACTTCCCCATGTTGGTCGACCAATGTCGCAAAGTGCATACGCTTGCCCGTATGGGTGTTTGTATTTTTTACAGTGACCAAGTAGCCATAGATGTCGATGTACTTGTCCAAATAGTGGGATAAATCCCGTTGCCCGTTGGAATTTTTGGGAGGTTCGGCCAATAGCTCAAAAGGACTGCACAGGCAGAAGCCCAACAACTCCAATTGTTCAAAGGCGGTTTCCAAAGTTGTGGTATGCAGTTGGGGAATTTGAAATTTTCGATGTCGGGGCGGAAAAAGCTTTGGATGTTCCAAACGGTCATTTTTGGACAGCATCAAATGGGTTTTCCAAAGGAGTTCGTGCTTATTGATGCCTGTAAACCGAAAAGCATCGATACGAATAAGAATCGAAAGTTGCTCTACGGAAATAAAAACACGGTCCAAAAAGTCTTCCAATGATATGAAGTTGCCATTTTGAAACCTTTCTTTTACAATCCGTTCCATGACTCGGCTTTCCAAATCGCGTAGGTACATCATTCCCAAATAAATATGGGTTCCACAGATACGATTGACAATCACGCTGTTGTTGATGCAGGGTGGATGGATGGTAGCCCCCATCATCCGTGCATCATGAATATAGAATTCTGAACGATAAAACCCACCCCCGTTATTGAGTACGGCGACCATATATTCCAACGGAAAATAAGCCCTCAAAAATAGGCTCTGATAGCTTTCAACTGCATAAGAAGCTGAATGGCCCTTGGCAAAGGCATAGCCTGCAAAACTGGCGACCTGGTTCCAAACCTCAAAAATGAGGGTGTCGGGATAGCCTTTTTTTCGGCAGTTGGCAATGAACTTGTCCTTAACCTTTTGGAATTCTTCGCGAGACCGAAATTTCCCGCTCATTCCTCTTCGAAGTACATCGGCCTCGCCCAAATCCAAATCTGCAAAATGATGGGCGACTTTAATTACATCCTCTTGATAGACCATTACCCCATAGGTGTCGGGCATAATGTCCAACATTACGGGGTGTGCTTTTTCCTCGGCTCGACCTTTGTTCCGATGTCGTAAAATGTATTCCCGCATCATGCCGCTTTTGGCTACTCCGGGACGAATGATGGAACTTGCAGCGACCAAGCCTAAATAGTTGTCGACCTCCAGTTTTTTGAGTAACATTCGCATGGCAGGCGATTCCACATAAAAACAGCCCATGCATTGTGCAGTTTTAATGAGGTTGTTGATGATAATGTCTGTTTTGAAGCCCTTGATGTCATGAATGTCAACCTCTTCAAATTTTTCAGGTTGATTGTAGGCAAGAATTTCCAGAGCCTCCTTGATTTTGCCCAGTCCCCGTTGCCCTAATATATCGAATTTGTAGAGGCCAACATCTTCGGCAATGACCATGTCGTACTGCGTGGTCGGAAATCCCTTTGGGGGAAGATGGGTGGCCGAAAACCAGTGTAGAGGCCTTTCACTGATCAAAATACCCCCAGCATGAATGCTGAGGTAGTTGGGTTTCCCTTTTAGAAGCCTTCCGTATTTAAGGACCAATTTGGATACTCCATCCAATTGATTGGGGTTGTACCTTCCTTCTATCAAAAAATCGATTTCCTGAGGAGGCAGCCCGAAGACTTTGCCCAACTCCCTGATAACCCCACGTTCTTTGAACGTTACGTAAGTGCCCAAAAGGGCCACATGTTGAAAGCGATCAAAAATATATTGGGTCATGGCGGGTCGGTCCTTCCATGAAAAATCAATATCAAAATCAGGGGGATTGGCCCGATACAAATTGATGAAGCGCTCAAAATAGAGGTCCAGTTCCATGGGGTCCACATCGGTAATTCGAAGCAGGTAGGCGACAATGCTGTTGGCCCCACTGCCCCGACCCACATAATAGAACCCTCTTCGGCGTGCTTCGGAAACAATATCCCAATTGATTAAAAAATAGGAAACAAACCCCATTTTCTTAATGAGCTTCAACTCTTTGTCCAACCGATTTTTGATGGATTCATCAATTTTTTCATAGCGATAGGGGAGGCCTTCGTAGCACAGTTTTTCAATCAATTTTTCATCCGCTTCCACGCTTCCCAAATAGCTTCGCAGATTTTGGGGCTTTCGCCCTTTCGAAAAATCGAAATGGATATTGCATTGATTTAAAAGGCACTCGGTATTTTCCAAAATGAAGGGATATTCCGAAAAAGCGGCTGCCAAATTTTGAACAGGGTACATTTTTTCGTCTTCGTTTCCCTCTTCTTCCTTTGGAAGTTTGCTCAGCAACACATTATTATCAATGGCCCTCAACAGTCGATGGGCATTAAAATCTTGTTTGTTTCTAAAAGTGACCGGTTGTTGTACTACCAATTTGTCTCGGTATCTCATTAAACCGGAAAAGGGAAGTCTTCGAAGTTCGTTGATGGAGATGCCGATGAACTCATTATCCTGAAAATCTTGCTGCTCGTTCAGGAGGACTTGTTCAAAGGGATAGATTACAAAAGCATTTTGAAAAGGAGGAGCTTGTATGGGTATTTCGAGCGCTTCATGAAGATGTTTTGATAAAAAATTATTGATTTCTAAATACCCTTCGTTGTTTTTTGCAATGCCCACGAAACGGGGCTGTACACCATTCCTGAAATCAATGCCGAGAATAGGGCGGACGTTGTATTCGGGAGCTTTCCGCACAAAATTGAGACAAGCTGAGGTATTGTTGATGTCCGTCAGCACCAATTGGGTAACGTAGTTCTCTTGAGCCAATTGTAATAGTTCCTTTTCGGAAAAAGTCCCGAAGCGCATGCTGTAATATGTGTGGCAGTTTAAATAGATGTTAGAAGCTAGATTTTAGATGTTAGACTTTATCAGTTTCAATTTTATGCTAATTGTATTTCACATTTGTCTTATATCTTATGTCAGGTCGAGCGCAGTCGAGACCGACGGTAAAAATTCTGGTTTTCAAAAGACCTCTCGACTGCGCTCGAGGTGACAGGCTATTATTGTTTTCGATGTGCCAATACCACAGGAGGCTCACCATTAAAGGGATTGTGCATTCTGCCGATGGTCTTGGCGCCCATGGACGAAGCCCGAAAAATGCTCCGGTCGCCAAAACGGTTGCGTACCCTGTCCATGGCATTGTACAGATTCAATGTCTCTTCGGTGTCCTCAAAAAGGTTGATTTGGTAATTACCCGACACCAGATGGCTGAATCGGATTCCGACCAACCGTACCAGCATCCGTTTGTTGTACAATCCCCGGAACAGTTCCAAAATCTTGGGAATTAAAATATGATCGGCACTGGTATATGGAATCCGCAGCTGTTTGGAATAGGTGTTGAAATCGGAATAGCGGATTTTAACTGCAATGCAGGCCGTGAGTTTGTCACCTCTTCGTAATTGGTAGGCCAGGTTTTCGGTCATGGCAACCAAAATCCCCTTTAGTTTGATTACATCAATGGTATCTCGGTCAAAGGTTCTTTCCGTAGATATGGATTTTCGATCATGAAAGGGGATGACCGGAGTGTTGTCAATGCCATTGGCCCGCTTCCATATCATGGTGCCATTGGCCCCCAAAACCCGTTGCATGATATCCATGGGCATTTCCTGTATGGTTCGCACCTTTCGTATGCCCAAATTCCTAAGGGTTTGATAGGTTTTGTCGCCCACCATGGGAATTTTTTTGATGGACAAGGGTGCTAGAAAAGGTTTTTCCTGACCGAAATCTATTTTAAGTTGATTGTTCGGCTTTGCTTCGTTCGTGGCCACTTTGGAAACCACTTTGTTTACGGATAGGCCAAAAGAAATGGGCAACCCGGTCTCCCAAATAATTTTTTTTCGCATCTCAGAAGCATACTTGTAGCAACCAAAGAAGCGGTCCATGCCCGAAAGGTCGGCGTAGAATTCATCGATACTCGATTTTTCGAATAAGGGCACATGTTCTTTGATAATTTCAGTGACTACATCGGAATACTTGCTGTACGTGCCCGCATTGCCCCGTATCACTACTGCTTCTGGACAGAGTTCCTTGGCCATTTTCATGGGCATGCCCGAGTGTACTCCAAAACCACGGGTTTCATAACTGCAGGCGGCTACTACGCCACGATCACTCGTGCCCCCAACCAATAGGGGCTTGTTCTTAAGCTCTGTGTTGATAATCCGTTCCACAGAAACATAAAATGTGTCCAAATCTAGATGTAGAATGGTCTTTTTCATTGTTTAGTTGAGAGGAAAAGCTAATTTATGGAATATTTCCTATAATATGGACATATTCCAAAAAATTAATGCAACAAAATCAAGCTGTCATTTTTCGGAAAAATCACCTTATATTTGTCCCGTTGTGTTGGATTTCAATCCACAGGGTTGGAATCAGGTTAAAGCATCGAAGTGATGCTAACCAATGAAAGGCTTTCCTTTTGGAAGGCTTTTTTTGTTGTTAAGAACCAATTTTGGACTAAGTCAAAATTGAGGCCCAACTAATTTCGTCAACTTCCCGAAATGGCGTGTGCCACATAGTGTACCAGTGAAGCGGCCAATTTTGCCGTTTGTCCATCCACATCATACTGTGGATTCATTTCGGCAATATCCAGGCTGATAAGTTTTCCAGAGCCCATAATGGTTTTTAAACATTCAATAACAATGCGGGGAGTAAAGCCCATGGGCGAGGCTGCACTGACCCCAGGGGCAAAAGCTGAAGAAAAACCATCCAAGTCTATGGTCACATATACATGGTCCACATTTTTGATAAAAGCATTGATCCATGTATTGATTTCTTCCAAAAAATGCATTTGAAAGGTATCGGACATTACATAAATAACATTCAGGTCTTTAGCTGCTTGAAAAAGACTTCTATCGTTGGCATCTTTTCGAATTCCTAAACAGAGGTAGTTAAACTCAATAATTTCATTTTCACAATCTTTGGCAATCTGATAAAATGGGGTTCCAGAATTGCCTTGTTCCGTATTCTTCCGAAGATCAAAATGTGCATCAAAATTTATGATACCGATTTTTTGGCCTTTTTTCTTTGTATCCAAATAATTTTTAATCCCTTGGTAATGTCCATAGGCAACATCATGCCCACCGCCCAAAACAACGGGGAATTGTTTTTTCATAAGAAGTGATGACACTGCATTTTTAAGTTCATTTTGGGCAGCTTCCATATCACCATCCTTACAGGTAATGGAACCGACATCATGCAAAACTATATGCCCTCCCAAATGGTTCGGCATTTTACCGATATTGTTTTTTATGGCATCCGGACCTTTTACGGCTCCAATTCTTCCTTGATTGCGACGCACTCCCTCATCGCAAGCATAACCCAAAAGGGCAATGGACTTTTTTTGGGCTTCGGGAATATCTTCCAACAGAGTACAGTGTACTTTCTCATGAAGGTACAGCCACTTATTGGATATTCGTCCTGTCCAGAGGTCTTCTTTTGGCGCTTCGTAATGTTTCATTTTTATCTAAAAAAGGTCATCCAAAATTTCTGGTTCTACCAAGTGAGGTAAGGTTATCTTTAATTCTGGTGTACGTTCCATTTCACGTTTAATGGCAAACAAAGCTTCTTTATTTCGGGCCCAGCTTCTTCTCGAAATACCATTGTTCACATCGTAGAACAACATGTTTTTTAATCGGTTGGAAGCCTCTTCGGAACCATCCAGCACCATACCAAAGCCACCATTGATGACCTCGCCCCACCCAACTCCACCACCATTATGAATGGAGACCCATGTGGCACCCCTAAAACTGTCGCCGATTACATTGTGTATGGCCATATCAGCAGTAAATTGGCTGCCATCATAAATATTGCTGGTCTCCCTAAAGGGAGAATCCGTACCACTGACATCGTGATGGTCCCTTCCCAAAACCACGGGAGCACTTATTTCTCCCTGGGCTATGGCCGTGTTGAAGGCATCTGCAATCTTACTGCGTCCCTCGGCATCGGCATACAGGATTCGAGCTTGGGAACCGACCACTAATTGGTTTTGTTCTGCTTCGGAAATCCATTTGATATTGTCCTGCATCTGTTGTTGTATTTCCTCCGGGGCTACCGCTTTTATACTTTTCATTACCTCGAGGGCAATGGCATCGGTTTTTTGAAGGTCCTTTGAATCTCCAGATGTGCATACCCATCGGAAAGGACCAAAGCCATAATCGAAACACATGGGTCCCAAAATATCCTGCACGTAGGAGGGATACCTGAAATCCACTTTATTGTCGGCCATTACATTCCCACCGGCTCGTGAAACCTCCAGCAAAAATGCATTTCCATAATCAAAAAAGTAGGTACCCTTTGCAGTATGTTTATTGATGGCATTAATCTGTCTTCGGAGGGATTCCTGTACTTTTTCCTTGAACTTGGCAGGATTTTTCACCATCATCATATTGGATTCTTCAAAAGAAAGCCCTACGGGATAATATCCCCCCGCCCATGGATTGTGCAAAGAGGTTTGGTCCGATCCCAAGTGCACGAAAATGTCTTTTTCATCAAACCGCTCCCAAACATCCACAACATTACCTATGTAGGCCAATGAAATCACTTCTTCATTTTCTATGGCGGTTCTGGTTCGGTTTACGAGCGTATCCAAATCTTGGATAAGTTCATCCACCCATCCTTGTTGATGGCGTTTTTTGGCAGCTTCGGGATTGACCTCCGCACAAACGGTGATGCATCCAGCAATATTTCCTGCTTTAGGCTGGGCCCCACTCATACCTCCCAGTCCGGCCGTCAAGAAAACTTTACCTTCTGGGGCTTGATTTTTATCCAATACTTTTCTGAACGCATTCATTACAGTAATTGCGGTTCCGTGGACAATGCCCTGTGGGCCAATGTACATGTATGAACCTGCCGTCATTTGTCCGTATTGTGTTACGCCCAAGGCGTTGTATTTTTCCCAATCATCCGGTTTGGAATAGTTAGGAATCATCATGCCATTGGTAACCACGACCCTAGGGGCTTCTTTGGACGAGGGGAACAATCCCATGGGATGGCCCGAAAACATATGCAGGGTCTGCTCTTCTGTCATTTCGGCCAAATATTTTAGGGTCAAAAGGTACTGGGCCCAATTCTGGAATACGGCTCCGTTGCCTCCATAAGTAATAAGTTCTTCAGGGTGTTGGGCCACGGCAGGGTCCAAATTATTTTGAATCATCAGCATAATGGCAGCAGCCTGCTTGGTCTTTGCAGGATATTCCGATATGGGTCGCGCATATATTTTATAATCAGGCTTGAACCGATACATGTAAATCCTACCATGGGTTTTGAGCTCGTTGGCGAATTCTTCCGCTAGTTCTTGGTGCCAATCTTCAGGAAAATATCGGAGCGCATTTTGAACGGCCAGTTTTTTTTCTTTTTTGGAAAGGATATCCTTACGCTTGGGGGCAGGATTCCCATTTTTGGAATATGTCTTCTTTTGGGGAAGCTGTTCAGGAATTCCTTGAAGCACTTGTGTTTGAAAATTGGTCAATGTAGCTGTCATTTTTAATCGTTTTGAAAGATGGGTTCTCCTTGCTTCCAAACCTGGCTGGGTTTCATTTGTCCTTGGTGATAGGTGATTTCTTGATAGTTGTCCGTTGGAAACATCACAAAATCGGCCATTGCTCTAGGTTCCAATTTCCCCCTATCGGATAGTCGCAGCGCAGCTGCCGCTCTAAAGGTGATTCCAGCTAAAACCTCTGTATTGGATAGTTTTTCAAAGGTCCCTAAAATACTGGCTTGCGTCAACAGGTCACCCATGGGCGCGGACCCGGGATTATGGTCGCTGGCAATGGACAAGGCTCCGCCTGCGTCCAAAATTTTACGGGCCGGGGTATAGGCGCATCCCAATCCAAGGGAAGCCCCGGGCAAAGCGTTTGCAATGGTATTACTTTGCGCCAAAAGTTGAATTTCTTTTTCGGTGCTGGTTTCCAAGTGGTCCGCACTTATGGCACCAAAATCGACAGCTACCTGACTGCCGCCTGTGGTAAATTGATCGGCATGCACAGTAATATCGAATCCCATTTCTTTGGCTTTTTGAAAGTAGGGTTTGATTTCCTGTGGAGAAAAAGCACTTTCTTCAACAAATGCATCGATGCGATGGGCTAAGTTTTCAGATTTGAGCAAGGGAAACAAGATGTTGGCGATAACATCCAGATATTCTTTGTCCTTACTCCAATCCTTAGGTTTCATGTGGGCCGCCAGGCAGGTAGGAACCAGGTCTACCTTTGTTTTTGAGTTGGCAAGTTTTATGGCTCGAAGCATTTTCACCTCTTCGTCCACTGAAAGTCCGTAACCACTTTTAACTTCGATGGTTGTGACCCCATTGTTGAGGTGGGATTTACTTCTTGCCACGATTCCATGCACTAAATCCTTTTGGGAGGCCTTCCGTGTCTGTGTTACGGTATCCCAAATTCCTCCCCCTGCTTTTGCAATTTCCAAATAGGTCTTTCCAGCATTTCTAAATGCATAATCACGGGCACGGCTTCCTGCAAAACAGATATGGGTATGGGAATCGACGAACCCTGGAAGGCAAACACTTTCGCCTTCAATACGGTAAATGTGGACTTCATCTGATTTTAATTCTTCAAAAACGCCAATTTTCAAAATTTTTCCTTTGGAAACCACGATTCCACCATTTTCAATAACGGGCAATTGCTCGTCCTTCAATGCTCCTTTTAAGGGCAATCCTGTCATAGGGAGTAACTGGGTAAAAGGTCCTATTAGAGTTTGTCTGTCCATTTTCAGTACGTTTCAAATTCTTCCAAATAAGGTGTGTTCCATTGAAGCTCGTTTTCTTGCATCACCTTTTCCACCAAACGGATGATTTCCCCTTTCTTGACCATATCGATTCCCTTTTCAATATCATCGGCAAAAACCCTATCGCTTTCTGCAAAAGAGACTTTGATACGGATGAATTTGTGAATTTCATCCAACAATAGTCCTGATTTAAGTGGTTTTCTATATTCAAAAGCTTGGGCGGCGGTCAACAATTCAATAGCCAATATTTTCTCGACATTCCCAATGACTTGAAGCGCTTTTCGAGCGCTGATGGACCCCATACTCACATGATCTTCTTGACCGAGTGAGGTGGGAATGCTGTCCGCACTGGCTGGAAAACAAAGCCCCTTATTCTCGCTGGCCAATGCTGCAGAGGTATATTGTAAAATCATGTATCCCGAATTAATGCCCGTGTCTTCCATCAACAATTTGGGCACACCGGGGCTATTGCCTTCCAAGGCTAGATAGATTCTTCGGTCTGAAATATTTCCAATCTCAGAAGCTGCCAACGTAGCATAATCCAAGGCCATGGCCAATGGCTGTCCGTGAAAATTTCCGCCGCTTATGGTGAGCTCATCATTGATGATAACGGGATTATCGGTTACGGAGTTCAACTCAATCTCCAAAAGCTCCTTTAGGTGGAGCCATGCATTTCGGGATGCTCCGTGTACTTGGGGAATGCATCGCAGTGAGTACGGATCTTGTACACGTTCGCAGTCAATATGGTCCTCCAATATTTCCGAACCTTGTAGCAGGGTTCGAATCCGACCTGCCACATGCTGATTTCCCTTAAAGGGACGAAGCTGATGCAGTTCTTCGTAGAAGGGCTTCATGGAACCTTGCAGCCCTTCGAGCATCATAGCACCGATAATGTCCGCATGTCGTAAAACATATTGCAATTTTTGGACTACCAATACCCCATGCGCGGCAATAAACTGGGTGCCGTTAATCAGTGCCAGACCCTCTTTGGGACCCAGCTCCAACGGCTTCAATTCGGTTTTCTCGAAAAGTTTCTCGGCGGTTATTGTTTTTCCTCCAAAATTTACTTTGCCCAAGCCGATAAGCGGTAAGAACAAATGCGAAAGGGGCGCCAAATCCCCCGAAGCTCCTACGGAGCCTTGTGAAGGCACTACAGGAATAGCATCGTTGTCGATGTGCCAAACAATTCTTTCCAAGGTTTCCATGCGAATGCCGGAGAACCCCTTGGCCAGCGCGTGTACTTTTAAAATAAGCATCAATTTGGCCAGTTCAACCGATATGGGTTCTCCCACGCCTACGCTATGACTTTGCAGAATATTACGTTGCAGTATTCGGGTTTCTTCTTTGGAAACACTTGTGGTACAAAGTGGCCCAAAACCCGTATTTATTCCATATACCGGGTGTTCTTTTTCCACAATGCGACCCACAATTTCACTGCTATCATGTACCCGTTTTCGGGTTTTGTCAGAAAAAGTGCCGAGCACGGTTCCGCGGGCAATGGAAATAGCTATTTTGGCCGTTAAATGGTCTTGGCCATACAAAAAAACAGTATGATTTTGGTCCATTAAGAAAACGATTTCGTAAGGCTAAAAGTATTCATTAAGTTTGACATAAACGAGTCAAAAAACCATTTCAAAAAAGAGATATCCAATGATTTTTGAAACCATAAAGAAAAGAAGATCTGTTTTCCCCGTTCAATACAGTGATAAACCTATTGCCAAAGAGATCTTGGAGCAGCTTCTTGAAGCGGCCAATTGGGCACCAACCCATAAGAAGACTGAACCGTGGCGGTTTAAAGTGCTTATGGGAGAATCTAAAGCCAAATTGGGCTTGTTCCTTTCCTATAAGTACATGGAAACCGAACCAAAACCCAAACAGATTAAAATAAAGAAGTTAATGGAAAACCCAAAACGTGCAGGGGCGATTATTGCCATTTGCATGCAGCGCGATCCAAAGGAAAGTGTACCAGAATGGGAAGAAATGGCCGCCACTGCCATGGCTGTGCAAAACATGTGGCTTTGTTGTGCTGAAATGGGTATAGGTTGTTATTGGAGTTCCCCAGGACTCATTAAGTACATGGACGAGTTCTTTGATTTGAATGAGGGTGAAAAATGTCTTGGTTTTTTTTACATAGGGTATTATGATGGCGAGGTGGAACAGGGTATTAGAGGCCCAATTTCTGAAAAAGTGGAGTGGATGGATTAACCGAATTGAAATATTTCCCCAGCATACTTAACGCTCAGATATACATAGAATATCGCATAGAGGACCGTGACCACAAGTTTCATAAAGGTTCCGGTCAAAAAACCCAAAAACGAACCAAATGCCGCCTTAAGGGCCGTTTTTTGATTGGCCTTGTTCAGCAATTCCCCCACCAGAGCTCCAATAAATGGCCAAATGATAATACCAAAGGGTCCGAATATTGGAACGAAGATGGCCACCAAAAGCCCAACAATGGTCCCCCACATGCCTGCTTTGCTTCCACCAAACTTTTTGGTGCCCATTGCTGGGATTATATAATCCATTATGGTTATGAAAAGTGCAATGGCCAGCGTAATGCCCAACACCCACCAGTCATCGGGAATCGCTTTGGTCAAATAAAGCAGAAGAAGCCCTAGCCAGCTTATAGGTGGACCAGGCAGTACAGGAAGAAAACTTCCTAGAATGCCGACCAGCATTAGTAGAAATCCCAACAGCGTTAAGGCTATATCCATACATTTTTAGTTGTTAGACAAATATAGAAGCTATTTGTTACACAAACGGCTCGTGTCAGTTCAAAGAACATGAACAAAATGATTAAAAAATCGTAATTTCAGCCAAATTCTTGGGGTTGCCATGCAGAAGTATTTGTTCTTGATTTGTTTTGGAATGTTGGTGTCCTGCGAGCTGTTTATGTCCAAAGAAGATAAAACCCAAAAAATGGTCGATGACGAGCTCTTGGCCATTGATTGGAATGATGTTGATCAATACCCTCTTTTTGAGGAGTGCGATGAAACCGTCAGTAAGCCCCAACAAAAGGGGTGCTTTCAAAATGTTCTTATGGGCTATTTTTCGAAAGCGTTGGATAGCCTGCATTTTCAGGTGGAAGAAAATTTGAATGATACCGTTTTTATTGATTTTGAGGTTGATGAACATGGCTTTATAACCATACGAAATGTTGAGGAAAAAACGGCCATTTTCAACCAAATCGAAAACTTTAGATCAGAAGTGACCCAGCGTTTAAACGATTTTACCGTAAAACCGGCACTTAAAAGAGGTATTCCAGTAAGTATACGATTTAGACTTCCTTTGGTTTTAAGCACTGATTAATTGGCAAAAGAAAAAATTATTTTGGGAATTGACCCCGGCACCACGGTGATGGGCTTTGGCATCATTAAAGTCATCGATAAACAAATGCACTTTGTGCAGATGAACGAATTGATGCTTAAAAAATATACGGACCCCTACACCAAACTCAAACTTATTTTTGACCGCACCTTAGAGTTGATCGATACATTCCATCCTGATGAAATTGCAATTGAAGCTCCTTTTTATGGCAAAAATGTGCAATCCATGCTTAAACTGGGCAGGGCGCAAGGGGTTGCCATGGCGGCTGGACTTTCAAGGCAAGTTCCCATTACAGAGTATATGCCCAAAAAGATAAAAATGTCCATTACGGGAAATGGAAATGCCAGCAAGGAACAGGTGGCCAAAATGTTGCAAAGTGTTTTGAAACTAAAAACACTTCCAAAAAATTTGGACAGTACGGATGGATTAGCTGCTGCTGTTTGCCATTTTTATAACGATGGCAGGATGGATGTGGGTAAAAACTACACGGGCTGGGAAGCATTTGTGAAACAAAATCCTAAAAAAATAGGATAGCAATGGCTGGAATCTATGTTCATGTACCATTCTGCAAGCAGGCTTGTCACTATTGTGATTTTCACTTTTCCACACAACTGGGAAGAAAAGAAAAAATGGTGGACATGCTCCAGAAAGAAATGGAGCTCCGCAAAGGGAAATTTCAAAATGATGAAGTCGAGACCATCTACTTTGGCGGGGGCACACCATCCGTTCTCAAATTGGAGGAAATAGAAAGGTTGATCCAGGCCGTTTACAACAATTACAAAGTAATTGACCATCCAGAAATTACCCTCGAGGCCAATCCAGATGATTTAGCTAATAATCGAATCATCCAATTATCTAAAAGTCCAATAAATCGTCTCAGTATCGGTATCCAATCTTTTTTTGATGAAGACTTAAAGCTGATGAACCGGGCACACAATGCCGGTGAAGCCCAGAGCTGCATTCAAGAAGCCACGAAATACTTTGAAAATATTTCCATAGACCTTATTTACGGAATTCCCGGCATGGACCATGAAAGATGGAAGGTCAATATTGAAAAAGCATTGACATTTCAAGTTCCCCACATTTCCAGTTATGCCCTGACCGTGGAACCCAGAACGGCGTTGAAAAAATTTATCGAAAAAGGAATCGTTCCTGATGTGGATGATGCTCAGGCTCACCAACAATTCCATATTTTGGAGGAGCGGTTGGAAAAGCAGGGCTACATAAACTATGAAATATCAAATTTTGGAAAACCAGGCTTTTTTTCGAAGAACAATACATCGTATTGGCAAGGTAAAAAATATATGGGAATAGGCCCTTCGGCCCATTCCTTTGACGGACAGCGACGCGCATGGAATGTGCGCAACAATATAAAATATATCAACGCTTTGGAGAAAGGTGAACTGCCTATGGAAATGGAATCCTTATCTAAAACAGACCAGTACAATGAATACATAATGACCGGGCTGCGAACCATTTGGGGCGTTACTAAACAGGTGGTCAATGACCGATTTGGAAAACAATATTTGAATTATTTGAACGAGCAATCCCAAAAATATGTGGATGACCACTTGCTTTTTGAGGACGATGGCATCTTATTGGCCACCAAAAAAGGCAAGTTTTTAGTGGATGGGATTGCGGCCGATCTTTTTATGGTTAACTTGGAAAAATGATTGCCACGATTAAGCATAACTCCAGAAACTACAGGATAGATTTGTCAAAACCGCTGGACATATCCATTCCACTGGTTGGGGACAAAGACAATGTGAATGCTTGGTATTTGACTCCGCCTAAGATCGAACCTCACATGGAAGACGATTTTGTTGGAAAAGTTTCGGAGGGTGCGTCTACAAACTTCAATGATATTTGGTTTAATCCGCATTCCCATGTGACCCACACCGAATGTTTGGGGCATATTACGGATGAGTTCCATTCCATCAATCAAAAAATGAAGCACTTTTTCTATTTAGCGGAAGTGGTTACAGTAGCTCCCGAACAGTATGGAGAGGATTTTACTATCTCAGAAAAACAGTTGAAGTATGCCTTGGGCAATAAAAAAAGAGAGGCGTTGGTCATCAGAACCTTACCGAATCTTATCGAAAAAAAGTCTAAAAATTATTCCAATACCAATCCGCCCTATTTGAAGGAAGAAGCAGTGCACTACTTGGTGCAAAAAGGTGTGGAACATCTGTTGGTGGACCTGCCTTCGGTGGATAAGGAGAAGGACGATGGAGCTCTCTTGGCACACAAGGCTTTTTGGAACTTGAATGGAAAGCTAAGGACAACAGCTACCATAACCGAATTTATTTTTGTGCCCAATACAGTTTTGGATGGCACCTATTTTTTGGATTTGCAGGTTGCCCCAATAGAAAATGATGCCAGTCCCAGTAGACCGGTGCTATATCAAATAATGGATTGAACAATTGTTCACAAACTTCATATATTTAGCTTATGGGGGATATTTTGGAAGTTTTTTTAGGACTTATTTTAGGGGCGATACTCATGTATTGGCTTTTTTCCATATTACGAAGGAAAAAGAACAGGGAAGTCACCAAACATCAGTCCACTATTTTGCTGGACAAGATTAGAAGTGTATGTAAGTTGGTTTCCGTGGAAGGGGATTTTGCAGAAATCCATCATTACGAAAATACCAAAGAAGGGTTCATGAGCCTGTTTCGAAGCAGAAAAAAGGCGCTTGTTGTGGTAAAGGCCAAGGCGCAGATTGGATATGATCTGGCCAAACTGAACTTAAAAGCAGATAACGCCAAAAAAAGAATCAAACTAGAAAATTTTCCAGAGCCTGAGGTGTTGTCAATAGAACCAGACCTTCAATTTTATGATATCAAAAACGGATTGTTCAATAGTTTCTCGCCGGATGATATGACCAAACTGAACCAAGAAGCCAAAGAACTCATCAAACAAAAAATTCCAGAAAGCGGATTGATGGAAACGGCCAAAAAAGAAGCCCTGCAAGCTGTTCTTCTTGTAGAAAAGATCGTGGAAACCATTGGATGGACTTTGGACTACTCTGCCCTAGAGATTTCAAGCAAGGAAAAAAATCTATTAGAAGAATAAAAAGATATGAAAACAAAGGTCATGATTGCTTTTTTTTTGGGGATTGCATCATTTGGTCTTGCTCAAGACCAATTGAATAAAACAGCATTTGATCATACTTTTACACATACGGTATATTTTTGGCTGAAAAATCCAGACAGTCAATCCGATAGAAATCTTTTTGAGCGTTCCTTGAAATCATTTCTTGATAAATCCAAATACGCTAAGACCAATTTTGTGGGAACTCCACCAAGTGCCACGCGCGATGTGGTTGATGATTCTTTTACCTATGCCCTAATTGTCACTTTTGAATCTGCAGAAGCACAAGAAGCCTATCAAAATGAAGAGGTCCATTTGACATTTATAGAAGAATGCAAGGACTTATGGGAAAAAGTAGTGGTCTATGACGCATTAGGAGTGGACAAATGAACATAGAAGATTTAAGAACCTATTGTTTGGCAAAAAAAGGTGCTGCTGAAGACTTTCCTTTTGATTTGGATACCTTGGTCTTTAAGGTCATGGGTAAAATGTTTGCTTTGATTCCCCTGGAGCGAGTTCCCTCGCAGTGCAATTTGAAATGTGACCCTGAAAGGGCCTTAGTGCTTCGAGAAGAATATGATGGCCTTATCACTCCCGGATACCATATGAGCAAAAAACATTGGAACACCCTTCTTTTGGAAAACTTACCGCCCCAATTAATCAAAGATTTGGTGGACCATTCCTATAACTTGGTAGTGGCGGGCCTCACTAAAAAGCTTAGAGAAGAATTGGAGGATTTAGGTTGATTTAAATGGAAAAACTTCGCATATTCTACACGCAAAATTTAAGCAAGCACAGGAACGCGCTTCAACAGGTGAAGAGGGGGCTGAACTTCCTGGCCCTTCTTCGCCTGACTGTTTTTTTACTTGTTGCATTGAGCATGTATTTTTTTTGGAGTAGTTGGATTGCACCATGGATTTTTCTTCTAGGGTTGGTGGTTTTTTTGTATTTAGTGTCCAGGTACGTCGATTATAAACGGGAAAAAGCATATTTGGAGCGCTTGGTGACAATTAATGAAACTGAGTTGGTTGTATTGGAGGGACGTTTTCATCATTTGTTCAATGGAGAAGAATTTATGGAACAGGGCCATCCCTATGCCCAAGATTTGGATTTGTTCGGAAGAGGATCTTTTTATCAATATTGCAATAGAACAGCACTAGGGCAGGGGAGCAAGATGTTGGCAAAGCTTTTGCTGGATGATATGCCCGCAGATATTTCTAAAAAACAGGAGGCCATAAAAGAATTATCAGCACTTCCCGAATGGCGCCAGCAGTTCTGGGCTTTGGCCGGAAACAGGCGCCCCAAAGTTTCTCACGAAGTCGTATCCCATTGGATGAAAAACCATAAACCCTTTGTACCCGTTTGGATGCGTTATTTTGCCCCTGGGTTTTTGGTGATATCCATACTATTGATCGTAGGCGGCATTTTGGGATTTTTCCCTGAAAGCTTAATCCTGATTTGGTATCTGTTGGGGTGGATAATAGTAGGACGCTTTGGCAAAAAGTCCATGCGGTTTTCCTCACATGTATCCCAAGCTTTCGATACTATCGTCCAATACCAAAGACTATTGGAAGAGCTTGAACACCGGGATTTCAATGCGGTGCTGTTGAAGGAGTTCAAAGAGAGTTTGCATTTAAATGGGGATAGCGTCTCCAAAACCTTAAAAAAATTTAAGCGTTTTATGTCCATGCTGGAGCAGCAGAACAACTTGATGGTTGTTATTTTTGGCCAGGGACTGATGCTTTGGACTCCCTATTTTGTAAATCGATTGGAGGCTTGGATGGATAAATACGGTTCACAGGTTGAAGATTGGTTCAAGGCCATAGCCTATTTCGATGCGTACAATTGTTTGGGCAACTATGCCTTTAATCATCCAGACCATACCTATCCCAAAATTCTAAAAAACCGTTTGGTGCTGGAAGTGAAGGATTTGGGGCATCCATTAATTAATGCGGAGAAGAACGTGTTGAACAATTTTTCGATTGACAGGGGCCGTTTCAGCATTATTACAGGGGCGAATATGGCCGGTAAAAGTACTTTTTTAAGGGCCGTTGCCCTTCAAATTGTTATGGCCAATGTTGGTTTGCCGGTAAAGGGAAAGGATGTAAAATACACTCCAGTACGTTTGTTGACCAGCATGCGTTCATCGGACTCCTTGACCGATGATACTTCTTACTTTTATGCAGAGCTAAAACGACTGAAGTATATTATTGATGAACTTGGAAAGGGGGATTGTTTTGTGGTTTTAGATGAAATTTTAAAGGGAACCAATAGTGTTGACAAAGCAGAAGGCTCCAAAAAGTTTGTAGAACGCTTAGTGCACTCGGGAACAACAGGCTTAGTGGCTACCCATGATTTAAGTCTCTGTGAATTGTCACAAAAACTTCCCCAAGTGGAAAACCACTATTTTGATGCCCAGATTGTGGATGGAGCGCTTTATTTCGATTACAAATACAGGTCCGGTATTTGCCAAAACATGAACGCTTCATTTTTGCTCAAAGACATGGGTATTGTGGACTGATCAAAGTCCTTTTACCTGCGTGTTATAAAAAGAATTGGCCTGTAATCGAAGTAGCTCTTCTGCTTTTTCTTTCTTGTAACGATACAGTTCTTCCTCATCTTTTATATCGGAGTATACTTTTTCGTTGAGCGAAGCATCTGTTCCCAGCAGTAATTTTCGCTGCGTCACTTTCTGGGTCACCCAAGTAGCGACTACACTTTCCTGTTCCTCAAACTTGTATTCGTATTCACCTTTTGGTACCAATAATTTAGCAATGATGGGAGCCGTTTCAATTGCCAAGAACAGTAAAAAGATGAAGAAGGAAGGGAGCCAAGGTAATTTTCCCAGGGCATTTATGCGAGCCATGAGACCGTCAAAACCATCAATGATGGGCTGTGAATTGCCCACCGCCGTATTATAATCGGCATTTAGAGCGGCAATTTCCGCTTCCACAGCGGCAATTTTTTCGCTGTTAGTAGTCTTCAGCTCCTTGAGCTCGGCGAGGTAAGTATCATGCTTTTCTCTTTTTTCTTTGTATACGGGACCTTTACCAAGTAACCCGGTTCCAGCGGTACCTTCGGCTTCTGAAATGTAGGTATCATAAAGGGCATTGGTGGCTGCCTCTTTTTCGGCTATTTCATTTTTCAACTGGGCTATTTCTTGGTCGAGACTTTCTATTTTGGGCGTGTATTGCAGCGCCAATTGCTGTTTGTTGTTCAAGGTCATTGCATTTTTCTCTTCCAAGAGCACCTGATCGATTTCCTTTTCGAAAATCTTCAGCTCCAAGGGTTTGGAAATCACTATCGCAATAATCATAGCCAAAACAATTCGAGGTGTAGCCTGCCATAGTTCACTTTTAAAACTATCCCGTTTTTTAATGGTTGATACTATGTATCGGTCTAAATTAAAGATTAAGAGCCCCCATATTAATCCAAAGAAAATGGAGGTATAAATATTGTCAAAAACGGTGAAGAGGGCATAACCACTGGAAATAAAGGCCATAACAGCTGTAAAAAATACTGTGGCGCCGATACCCACATACTTATTGCGCTCTCCGTTGGAACAGGACTCTAGAATATGGGTATCCGCTCCCGAGCAGAAGATAAAAAAACGTTGAAGCATAACTGTGTTCTCTTTGATTGATAGACTATTAGAACGTGGACATCATTGATTTGTTACACATTTTGTCCTGCAAAAGTTTTTTTGCCATCCTTTTTGTGCAATAAAGTTCTTGAATCCAAAAGATTTTCAAGTGGGTAAGGGCAGCCCTTAAAAAGCATAAAAAAAGTGCGAAAATATTGTGATTATGATTCTTTTGCCATTTCGGTGTAATACTTGTAAAAGTAGGGAATGGTTTCAATGCCTTTCAAAAAATTCCATACCCCAAAATGTTCGTTGGGTGAGTGAATGGCATCGCTGTCCAGCCCAAAGCCCATCAAAATGGTTTTGCTGCCCAAAACCTGTTCGAACAAGGCTACGATGGGAATGCTTCCCCCAGTGCGTTCGGGAACAGGCTTCTTTCCAAAAGTCGTTTCGTAGGCTTTGGCCGCAGCTTGATATCCGACGCTATTAGTTCGGGTCACATAAGGCAATCCACCATGGTGTGGAGTCACCTTGACTTTAATTCCTTTGGGAGCTATTGATTCAAAATGTTTTGTAAATAGGTTTGTAATTTCATCTGGATCTTGATTGGGCACCAACCGCATGGAAATTTTTGCATAAGCTTTACTGGCAATCACTGTTTTGGCTCCCTCTCCGGTGTAACCGCCCCAAATACCGTTCACATCGAGCGTTGGTCGTATGGAGTACCGTTCTGGGGTCTTATATCCCTTTTCTCCGTAAACATCACCAATGTCCAAGGCTTTTTTATAGGCTTCCAAATCAAATGGGGCCTCCGCCATTTCGGCTCTTTCATCACTGGATAACTCCTCAACTTTGTCATAGAAACCAGGGATGGTAATATGATTGTTTTCATCATGCAAAGAAGCAATCATTTTGCTTAAGATATTGATGGGATTGGGTACCGCCCCGCCATAAATTCCAGAATGTAAATCCCTGTTCGGTCCGGTAACTTCGACCTGCACATAGCTAAGTCCTCTAAGTCCCGTGGTGATGGAAGGAATATCGTTGGCAATCATCCCGGTATCAGAAATCAGAATGATGTCGTTTTTAAGCTTATCCTTATGGTCTTCCAGAAAATCGGCCAGACTGTCACTTCCAACCTCTTCCTCACCCTCTATCATAAACTTAACATTGCAGGGCAGTTTATCGTTTTTGATCATAAATTCTACCGCTTTCACATGCATATAGAACTGTCCTTTGTCATCACAGGAACCACGGGCAAAAATTGCTCCGTGTGGATGTAGTTCCGTTTCCTTGATAACGGGTTCAAAAGGAGGCGATTTCCATAAATCCATTGGGTCTGGAGGTTGTACATCATAATGGCCATAAACCAGTACGGTTGGCAAATTGGGATCAATGATTTTTTCTCCGTACACTACAGGGTAACCTTTGGTCTCACAAATTTCTACATTGTCGCAACCGGCGCTCGCGAGTGACTCCTCCACAGCTTTGGCCGTTTCCCAGACATCTTCGGAATAGGCGGGGTCTGCACTGATTGAAGGGATTCTTAAAAGTTCAATAAGCTCGTTTATGAACCGGTCTTTATTAGTGTTGATGTAATCTTTTATTTGCTCCATATTTTTGTAAAAACTGACTAAATGTACAAAAAACAAGTTTTTAAAAGCTGTGCATTTGCATATTGGAAAATTGGATTATATTTGCATCCCGGTAAATATCGGTGCCTGCGGGTGTGGTGGAACTGGTAGACACGCTAGACTTAGGATCTAGTGCCGCGAGGCGTGGGGGTTCGACTCCCTTCACCCGCACAGAAAGCTCTCAAATTGTTGAGGGCTTTTTTATTTTGGACTGTTTTCTCTGATTTGATTTTTAAAGTGAGTTTAAAATAATGGGTTGGGATACTTGAGCTACCTAACTCAATTCAATTGATGAATTGAATTGTCAAAAACGACCAATATAATTGTCCCCTACAATCCTATCATATACTTGGTTTCGAAGTGTTTTACTGATCTGGATTTTGTGGTTTGCCACATAAAGTAAAGACCCTTCAATCTTTTTTACATGTTTTATGCCCACCAAAAATGACCTGTGTACCCGCATGAATTTTGCTTTGGGAAGTTGATTTTCGATATGGCGCATGGAGACAAGGGTCAGATATTTATCGGTTACCGTGTGAATAAAGATGTAGTCTTTTGCAGTTTCTACAAAAGTGATGTCATCAATGGATATGCGAACCAAGATACCATCAGACTTAATAAAAATATAATCACTGCCCTCTACCAAATCGGTTTTGTTCAATGAAATAGTCTTGTCCACAGCCTTTAAAAACCGATTGTAGGAAAAAGGTTTTAGTAAGAAGTCCACAGCATTGAGGTCAAAACCTTCCAAAGCAAACTCGCGGTATGCCGTTGTAAAAATAACTCGGGGAGGGGCATGGAGTGCTTTCATCAATTCCAGACCTGTCATATTTGGCATCTGAATATCCAAGAACATGAGATCAACGGTATTCGATTTTAAAAATTCCATGGCATCCAGAGCAGATGCCATAGAGCCCTTGAGTTCCAAAAAAGGTGTTTGGGACACAAAATCCTCAAGACCTTTTCGGGCAAGATTTTCGTCATCAACGATTAAGCATTTTAGTTTCATCCAATTCTATTTTCAAGTTCACGATAAATCTTTCCTCCATATCTTTTATTGTAAGAACATGCCGGTTGGAATATATAAGTTCCAATCTCCGCTTAAGGTTGGTTATACCTATTCCTTTTTGGTCTTTATGCTTGACTCTTGTTTTGGTTCGATTTGCCGAAGTGTTCTGCACATTGAAGTTCAGTACGCTATCGCTTGAGATATCTGCTTGCACTTGAATTTCATACCCTCTGCTGTTCTGGCCATGTTTAAAGGCGTTTTCAACAATGGGAAGCAAGAGCATTGGGGATATGTGAAGTTCCCCAAGATTTTTTGGGAAGTTATGAATCACAGTGACCAAATCGGAATGCCTAACACTTTCGATGTTGATATAATTGGCGAGGTTTTCAAATTCACGTTCCAGACTAATATGTTTCTTACCTGTCTCATAAAGTTGATAGCTCAACAGCTCCGAAAACTCCAACAACATTTTTTTTCCAGCATTTAAGTTCCTGTTCATCATTACATAAATACTATTGAGGGAATTGAAAAGGAAATGAGGGTTGATTTGACTCTTTAATAAACTCAGTTCAGTTTCTAGATGCTTTTGTTCTATTTCCCTTAAAACCTGTTCCTTTTTGTACCATTGATCTATAAGAAATAGTGTCATGGACAGACACAAGGAAAGAATAACTTCTGTCGCTATGGCAATCCTACCCTCAAAACTATGAAAGAAATTGGCGGTTGGCAGATAAACGTTTATCCTCGAAAAATAGTAATGCAGATAATGGGAGGAAAACCAAGTGGCAAGAATAATACATAGTATCAAAAAGATCAGATAATGGGCTATTTTCTTGTTCAACAAAAATTTTGGAGCCAAAAAATAAAGATTGAAATAGACCAGAACCGCATAAGGGACAAAGGCAACTAAATTTGTCCGAAAGTTGTCCAATAAATCACGGTGATAATTCAGGTCGTGGGTGCTCCACAACATTACGAATATTGCCCAAAACAACAAATGTCGGGCCACTCTTGACCACTCTTTTTTCATTTATCACGGATTGTTTTTCCTGCGAATCAATTATCATAAAGATAATTAATTGATCTCCATTGTCAGTTTAAGATAGTGCCCTGCTTTATTCTCAACTCAATCCCTTCCGTAATACCAACAATATTTTCTAGAGGGTTTGTTTCCAACACCAAAAAGCTTGCCTCGTATCCCTCGAAAAGCTTGCCAACCTTCCTATTGGGAAAAATAGTCTCCGTTGAATTCTCGGTCCACATTTTAAGCAACTCCAAGTTGGTAAAAACACCTAGGTTTTGCAGCAATTGGAACTCGCCAGCGGAGTTTCCATTGAAATTATCCGATCCTACTGCAAGTTTGGCTCCCACTTTTTTAAATTGTTTGAGGTTGTGGCGAATGTTATCCATTAGTATTTGAAAATTGGGTTGCTTTGCCCTTTTTCTTATCAAAGAAACGGTGGTGACTATAGTGATTCCTTTTTCTTTGGCCATTTTAATGTCTTCAGGGTCAATGGTCTGGCCATGGGTTATTTCAGGTAAATGTGCAACCTCGTCCACATTCGCCTCTACGGCCACATGAAAATCATAAGCTGTCTCTACATGGGCACTAACACGCAGCCCGTCAGTATGGGCTTTTTCTACAATTTTGTTCACTAGATTAGGATTCAGTCCCTTTTTTCCAAAATAGGTGGGGTCATTCTTTCGCTTCTCATACTCCTCCGAATACAATAGATTGATTTTTATGAAATCTGGCTCAAATGAAAGGATATGCCCCCATTTTTTGTTTAGATCCTGTTCCGAGTCGATTATGAAGTAACCATGCGACTCAATATCTTGTTTGGAATCAAATACGTCATAATAACCCCAATCAAAGAATTTTTCACGGATTGCTACCGGATGTCCTCCCGTGCCAGTTAAAGGCGCATACGTTGTACTAACATCCAACCCTGATGGTTTGTTGTAAAGGTGCATCAATGGTTCTAGCTGCATCCTAATGGCTGATAAATGCTTAACATAAAACACACCATTTTTGAGGTAGTTGTCGATACGTTTTTCCAGTTCGTAATCACTTTCCAAGTTGTGATTATGAGCCTCGGCAAAGGGAGGGATCACAAATTTGCCTGAAAGGTCTAATACGGTATCAACCTCATTTTCAATTTTATCAAAATAGAGCAATCCATCCTCGACCCAAAAAGTCCGTTTGATGAATTCTTCTCCATTGAACCATTTTCCGTTGATCAACTGCATTGTTATACTCTCAGGATTTTTTATAGCAACTTTTTCAGGTTCTTTTAGCCTTGGAATGCATGAAAAAATTAAGGGAAGTATTAATAACAAATATGGTTTCATTGTTACTTTTTATTTAAAAGAACAAGTTTTGCTTTGTGCTAAAAAAAATAATCGCTGGGAGGATGTTGCCAGTAGTCGAAAAGAATTATTGCGTGGATAAAGCATATTAAGATTGAGTGTTTATGCAGCAAGAAGTTTGAAATAGCTCCATGCCCAAGGAGGTGATACTATCTTAAATAGTTTTTTTCTTACTTTTTTTTACAATAAATCTCAATAAATGTAGTTTTTCTAGTTACAGCGAGATGTGTTTTTACCAGCACTGAAAGTAGTTGATTTAAAAAAAAGTAACTAACAAGTAAATTTTTTGCCAGAGCGTATGTACAAGGAAATTTATTTGGTCGATGATGAAGATTTAGTAAACACGATCAATGCAATCCATTTCCGAAAAATGGGAATGGAGGATAAAGTAAAGAGCTTCACTAATCCGGAATTGGCCTTAGATGATTTAAGATTTAGAAAAAACAAAAATGATAAAACTTTACTTCTTCTAGATATCAATATGCCCGAAATGAGTGGATTTGAATTCTTGGAGTTTATGGTTTTGGAAAACTTTCCTGAGAGCATAGAAGTATTGCTTGTAACGTCTTCCATATCCCAAGTGGACAAGGAGGAGGCAAAAAAATATGGAAAATTTGTGAAACGATTCATTTCAAAACCTCTACAAATTGAACATTTGGAAGACTATTTACAAGCTTCGTTCACTTGATAAAAAACTACTTTCTATTCGTTATTCGTTGAAACGATGTCAACCCATAAGTACACGTTAAGGGATTTCATTTTTTGGCCCTAAGAAAGTTGATTTTATTTTGCCAAATGGGCTAAAACTATGGTTCTTCTTGATTTGAGGCAGACCTACTCTCCGTTCCAACCCCTACGGCAATGCCTTCCATCCCCAATTCGGGAATTACCAATAGCGGTATCTGGGTGTGGAAAGCCGTTTTTTTAACTATGGGTTCTCGGGTCATTTGCTCCATGTAGCTATGTTGGTAGTTTAGCAAGGCCAACAGATGTATATCCAGTTCTTTTGTAAAGATTTCCAAAGTTTGTGAAACAGAATGCAGTTCAGAAACGGTATGCACATAGTGTTCCACATCACTCAAATATCTTCGGAGCATGTTCAGGTTAAATTGTTGCAATTCCGATAACGCCTTAATACCATATTGAACGTGCACAATGCGTATTGTTGCTTGGAACATTTTGGCCATATCCAATAAAGGTGTCAACTCTGATAAGGTGTAGAACCGATTGAAATCTGTGGCAAAAGCAATTTCGTTGGGTGTAACATAATCAAAATGTTTTGGGATGGCCAAGATGGGACATTTTTTGATGCTCTTTATGATGCGTACGGTATTGCTCCCCATAAAAATCTCGTCAATGCCTGAAGCTCCTTTGGTACCGGTAATCACTAGATTTATACCAAAAGTATCTACCATGTCCTTAACTTCTTCCACCAAAAGGTTGAAAGAAGAAACAGTCTTAAAATGATGTTTAGGATTTTTGTATTTCCCCTTGATTTGGGCCACTGTCTTTTGAAGATTTTTTTCGGATGAATCCCGAACGGCATCCACAATACGCACCCCGTCAATCATTTTAGCCATGAATCTGCTGCTGGGAATAACAGGGGTGTATGTATTCAGCAGATAGAAGGTGCATTCTTTGTCGCGAAACAATTGCATGGAATAGTCAATGGCATTCCATGCATTTTCCGAAAAATCCGTAGGTATTAAAATCTTCTGCATCACAAAAAAAATATAAGATGCAGTAAAATTAGGTGCTCACAAAGGCGAATACTATGATAAATATCAGCTTTCGAAAAAGGCTTGCTAAAACCCTTCCACAATCTCTTTGAGCTTACGCTCGTCCTTAATGGCGATTTTTTTCCCGGAAGTATGTAGATAGCCTTTTTTCTTGAATTCGGAAATGATTCGAATGGCAGACTCCGTAGCGGTACCGACCACATTCGAAATGTCTTCCCTGGAAAGGGTAAGAGCCAAGAACCCATCCTTGTCCTCCCCAAAATTGTTTTTAAGATAAAGGAATGCCTCTGCAATTCGTTGCTTTACCGTTTTCTGTGAAATGTTTACGATAACGTCATCCGCTTCTTTAAGATCGTGCGCCATGTGACGCAATACTTCCAAGGTGAAATTCGGATTTTTTTGCAAGGTATGGTTTATACTTTCTTTGGGAATAAAGCAGACTTCCATGTCGTTTACTGCCACTGCTGAAAGGTTCGTGGATTCTTCCGCAATAACCGAACGCTGCCCAATGACTTCTCCCTTAGAAGCCAATTTCACGATTTGGTCCTTCCCATTGGCGCTTAGTTTGGAGAGTTTGGAAACCCCATTTCTCACGCAGAAAACACCATTTAACTTTTCGCCTTCCTGAAAAAGAGGTTCGCCTTTTTTAATGGTTTTGGTGACTTTTGAATCTGAGACTTTCTTCAATTCCTCCTTGCTCATGGCACGGAGTGAGTTGAACTGTCGGACGATACAATTCTCACATCTACTCTCCATAATTGACATATTTACCTGATAGAAACAAATTTAAGGTTTCATCGTATAAATATACCTGATAAAAGTCATATTTTTAGATAGGAGAGTATTTCAAATTTGTCGAAGGTTAAGCAAATGTAATGGCAAACGCTGCATGTTATCATTGTGGAGATCAATGTGGAAAATATCATGTCCGCTTTGATGAAAGGGATTTCTGCTGTAATGGTTGCAAAACCGTTTACGAAATATTCACTTCGAACGGGCTGTCCACTTTTTATGATATAGAGGCCAGGGCGGGCACCACACCCAATGAGGTTCGCAAAAAATATGATTTTCTTGACAATCAGGAAATAGTGGATAAGCTGGTAGAGTTCAATGAAGAAGGCATGCAAGTGGTCAACCTCAGTATTCCTACAATCCATTGCAGTTCCTGTATTTGGGTATTGGAAAATTTGGGACGCCTGCATTCTGGCATTACCAGTTCACAAGTTGATTTCCCTAAGAAGACCGTCCGCGTTGGATACAAAACGGAAGAAATTTCCCTTAAGGCCTTGGTGCTATTGCTGGGAAGTATAGGTTATGAACCCTACATCTCGTTGGAAGCCTATAACAAAGAAAAAGGAAAGGTAGATCGCTCGCTCATCTATAAACTTGGGGTCGCCGGATTTGCCTTTGGCAATGTAATGCTGCTTTCTTTTCCTGAATATTTTGAGGTTGAGGAGTTTTGGCTGGATCAATATAAACCTGTTTTTCGCTGGTTGATGTTTGCGTTTTCCGTTCCTGTGGTGCTGTATGCTGGGCGAGATTATTTTTTATCCGCTTATAAAGGATTGCGATCACGATTGTTGAATATTGATGTCCCTATTGCCTTGGGAATATTGACCTTGTTCTTGAGAAGCACCACCGACATTATTTTTGATTTGGGCTCGGGCTTTTTTGATAGTTTAACGGGGTTGGTTTTTTTCTTGCTCTTGGGAAAATTCTTCCAGCAAAAAACCTATGCATACCTTTCCTTTGAAAGAGATTATAAATCCTATTTTCCCATTGCGGTCACCAAGTTGAATGAAAAAGGAGAGGAAGAGAGTATCCAGATTTATAAAGTGGAAGTGGGAGACCGTATCCTAATCAGGAACCAAGAGATTATCCCGGTGGATTGTCGCTTGTTGAAGGGCAACGCCGAAATTGATTACAGTTTTGTCACCGGAGAATCCCAAGCCGTTTTTAAAGAACCTGGAGAAAAGCTTTTTGCCGGGGGCAAACAGCTGTCAGGGGTTTTGGAAGTTGAGGTATTAAAATCGGTTTCTCAAAGTTATCTGACCCAACTATGGGGAAATTCCGTTTTCACGAAAGACAAGGCAGGCAATTTTCAAACCCTTACGGACAGTATAGGAAAGCGTTTTACGTTCGCTGTTTTGACCATAGCTGTGATCGCAACGGTGTTTTGGCTCTTTAATGAACCCAGCATGGCCTTGAACGTCTTCACTGCGGTATTGATTATCGCATGCCCCTGTGCCATTGCCCTTGCCGCCCCTTTCACCTTGGGCAATATGCTTAGGATATTTGGCAAGCACAAGTTTTATCTCAAGAATACAAATGCCATAGAACGCCTGTCCAAAATCAATATGGCAATTTTTGATAAAACTGGAACATTGACCACGACTCAAAAAGAAACCATTCTATATGAGGGCATGGAATTGAGCGAAGAAGAGACGGCTCTGTTAAAAACAACGCTTCGTGCTTCCAATCATCCCTTGAGCAGGTCTTTGTACGACATCCTAAAGTCCAATGCCATAATGACCTTGGATGAATTTCAAGAACATACCGGAAAGGGAATTGAAGGGCGGGTCAAGGACCATTCTATGAAAGTAGGTTCCGCAGCCTATGTGGGAAAGCATAAATCCATGTTACCTTCAAACACTGCTGTCTATATCAGTTCAGATGAAAATGTAAAAGGGCGGTTTGTGTTCAAAAATGCCTATCGCGAAGGGGTGGACAAAATTTTTGAAGCAATGGGTCGACAAATGGAAGTGGGCGTGCTCTCTGGCGACAATGATGGAGAAAGGAAACAATTACAGCAGATGCTTTCCAAAGATGCGAATATCTTGTTCAACCAAAAACCAGAAGATAAGCTCAACCATATAAAAAGAATGCAGGAAAGTCACAATGTGCTCATGGTCGGCGATGGATTAAATGATGCGGGAGCCCTTGCACAAAGCGATGTGGGCATTGCCGTTTCAGAAAACATCAATGTTTTTTCCCCGGCCTGTGATGCCATTCTTGATGCTTCTAAACTGACTTTATTGCCCAAGTTCATAAAGTTGTCCAGAAAATCCATGCAAATCATAAAACTCAGCTTTTTGTTATCATTGTGCTATAATGTGGTCGGCTTGTATTTTGCGGTCACTGGGCAATTGCTGCCTGTGGTGGCGGCAATTTTAATGCCCTTGAGTTCAATAAGCATTGTAGTGTTTGCGACACTGTGCACAAATTTGATCGGTAAGGAATTAAAATAATTTTAAATCTGATAAATGTCATTTTTTACACAATTCCATAAAACTAGTTTTACGCCTAAATTATATCAGGTATGAGTGTTATCTATGTGTTGCTGGCCATTAGCATTTCGGTTGCATTGGCCTTTTTCGCAGCTTTTCTGTTTTCCGTAAAAAGCGGACAGTATGATGATACCTATACGCCTTCAGTGCGAATGCTGTTTGAGGATGAAGTTGTGAATGACCAAAAACCTAAGAACAAAAAATCTAAACACAATCAAACAAAAAGTACAAACCAATAAATATGGAAATACAGCAGTTTAGCTACGATAACAAAATCGTACAAAAGTTCTTATACGCCACCATGCTTTGGGGTGTGGTCGGTATGTTGGTGGGCCTATTATTGGCCTTTATGTTTTTGTTCCCCAATGTAACGGATGGAATTTCATGGTTGAGCTTTGGTCGTCTTAGGCCACTTCATACGAACGCCGTAATCTTCGCCTTTGTCGGGAACGCCATTTTTGCTGGGGTCTATTATTCGCTCCAACGTTTGCTCAAGGCTAGAATGTTCAGTGATTTCTTGAGTAATTTTAATTTTTGGGGGTGGCAGTTGATCATCGTTGCGGCAGCCATAACATTACCGTTGGGCTATACCACCTCTAAGGAATATGCGGAGCTCGAATGGCCTATCGATTTGGCGATAGCTGTCGTATGGGTAGCATTTGGGTGGAACATGATCGGTACGATTTTAAAAAGAAGGCAACGCCATCTATATGTTGCCATCTGGTTTTATCTGGCAACATTTGTAACCGTAGCTGTATTGCATATATTCAATAGTTTGGAATTACCAGTGTCGGCGCTGAAAAGTTATTCCGTTTACGCGGGGGTGCAAGACGCGCTGGTGCAGTGGTGGTATGGACATAACGCCGTGGCCTTTTTCTTGACGACGCCTTTCTTGGGACTCATGTACTATTTTGTGCCCAAAGCAGCCAATAGGCCAATTTATTCATACAGACTTTCCATAGTGCACTTCTGGTCTTTGATTTTCATCTATATCTGGGCAGGACCGCACCATTTGTTATACTCCTCATTGCCTGACTGGGCCCAGAACCTGGGCGTTGTTTTCTCCGTGATGTTGATAGCACCTTCTTGGGGTGGTATGATCAATGGTCTTTTAACACTTCGTGGTGTTTGGGACAAAGTACGTAGTGATGCCACATTGAAATTTATGGTGGTGGCCATTACCGGTTATGGCATGGCGACTTTTGAAGGTCCCATGCTTTCTTTAAAAAATGTAAATGCCATAGCACACTTCAGTGATTGGATCATTGCACACGTGCACGTTGGGGCATTGGCTTGGAATGGTTTCTTGACCTTTGGCATGATTTATTGGTTGGTGCCTAAAATGTTTAAGACTACTTTATATTCCAAGGGCTTGGCCAATTTCCATTTTTGGATCGGTACTTTGGGTATTGTGCTCTATGCGTTGCCCATGTACGTTGCTGGATTTACGCAAGCGTTGATGTGGAAAGATTTTAATCCAGATGGCACCTTGGTCTACGGAAACTTTTTGGAAACCGTAACCCAGATAATCCCCATGTATTGGATGCGGGCCATTGGCGGAAGCCTTTATATTTTGGGTATGCTTATCATGGTTTACAACGTGATAGTAACCATCAGAAAAGGAAGCCATGTTGAGGACGAACTTGCCGAAGCACCGGCATTGATAAGGGTATCCAAAAGACGTGTTGCCGGTGAAACATTCCACAATTGGTTGGAAAGAAGACCAGTGCAATTGACCATCTTGGCGACAGTGGCCATTTTGATTGGTGGAATTGTTCAGATTGTACCCACAATTTTGGTGAAGTCCAACATTCCAACCATCACAAGCGTGAAACCCTATACCCCATTGGAGTTGGAGGGAAGAGACCTTTATATCCGCGAAGGATGTGTGGGTTGCCATTCACAAATGATCCGTCCTTTCCGAAGCGAGGTGGAACGTTACGGTGAATACGCGAAAGCAGGAGAATTCGTTTACGACCACCCATTCCTTTGGGGCAGTAAACGTACCGGCCCTGATTTGTTGCGCATAGGCGGAAAATATTCAGATAACTGGCACTTGAACCACATGTACGACCCACAAAGCACATCGGCAGGGTCCATTATGCCTGCCTATCAATGGTTGGTAAGAGACAGGCATGACAGAAGTGCTGTACAGAGCAAAATGGAAGCCATGGTAAGTTTGGGTGTGCCCTACACTGAAGAAGATATAGCCAATGCCGCCGATAATATGGCAGCTCAGGCAGCTCAAATAGAAAAGAATCTATATGCCGACCCTGAATTCGTACGGACCTACGAAGCGGATAAAAAATACGCGGAAGAGAACGGGGAAGAATTCATAGAAATGCGCGATAGGGAAATCGTGGCACTTATTGCCTACCTGCAAAGATTGGGTACTGACATTAAAGTTAAGGAAACCGAAGAACTATTATCACAAAACAAATAACCATGTTGAAGTTTGTAAAAAATCATATGGAGAGCATTGAGGGGGTTGCCAACTATCCCATGATATCCCTTTTGATATTCTTCCTGTTTTTCGTGGCACTCTTTTGGTGGGTGTTCACGGCCTCAAAGGAGCACATAAAAGAAATGGAGGAACTGCCATTGGACAATAACGATCAACAACGCAAACTATAAAATTATGAGCACAAGAACGCCTTGGTGGATTAGGGTCCCCTTATTATTCTTTTTAATCTTCGGATTGATGGAGTACTTCATTGATTCTGGCGATAAACCAGCCATTATTGAATATCCCATTACGCAGTTTTTCATGCTCATGGTGTTGATGATTTTGATTGCAATAGAATTGATTCTAAAGTCTATCGAAAACATAATGTTCCAAACACTTTCGGAGGAGGCCAAAGAACGATACTTGGCTTCCAAAGACAAAAAAGTAGAATGGAAATGGGCTAAGAATATGTATCAACGTCTTACCAAGAGCCGCTCCATCGAAAAAGAGGGCGAGATTATTTTAGACCACAATTATGATGGAATTAGGGAGCTGGATAATGTGCTCCCCCCATGGTGGGTCTATTTATTCTACGCAACTATCATTTTCGGAGTTGTATATCTGGTTCGTTTCCACATTGTGGGCGATTACGATCAGGCATTGGAATATGAACAAGAAGTCGCAGCTGCACAGCTGGCCATAGAAGAATACAAGAAAACGGCCAAAAACTTGGTGGATGTCAATACCGTTGAATTTTTATCCGAGGATGCTGATTTGGCGGCTGGTGAAAAGATATTCGTTCAAAATTGTGTTGTGTGCCACATGGCAGATGGAGGTGGTGGAATTGGCCCCAACCTAACCGATGAATACTGGATTCTTGGTGGAGGCGTCAAAAATGTCTTTAATACCATTTCCGAAGGAGGCAGGGACGGAAAAGGGATGGTTGCATGGAAACAGACCTTAAAACCATTGGAAATGGCACAAGTGGCAAGCTATGTACTAACTTTAAGTGAAAACACACCGGCCAATCCCAAAGCACCAGAAGGCGAAATCTGGATAGATCCTGATGCACCCCAACCAGAAGAATCTGAAGAAGAACCCGTAATGGGGCAAGTTTCAGATTCCACCGATGTAGCCATGAATTAATAGGACGGGATTGTGGACATTTTCCGCAACCCTCCATGAACAAAGATTGCGATGGAAGAAAATTTTAGGGATTCCATAGGAACGGTTACCCAAGAGGGAAAACGGGCCTGGATTTTTCCCAAAAAGCCCAGTGGTCGCTTCTATCAGTATAGAAAGTACGTCAGTTACGGGTTGCTGCTATTTTTGTTTGCCTCGCCTTTCATCAAAATAAATGGCAACCAGTTTCTGCTTTTCAATGTATTGGAGAGAAGGTTCAACATTTTTGGATTTCCTTTCTGGCCTCAAGACTTTCATCTGGTTGTGGTTTCCATGATAATTGGGGTGATTTTCATTTCCTTGTTCACCGTTGCATACGGTAGGATATTCTGTGGATGGATGTGCCCGCAGACCATTTTTATGGAAATGGTCTTTCGCCGTATTGAATTTTGGATTGATGGAGATCGTGGTGCCCAAATGCGTTTGGATAGGTCACCTTGGAATGGCAAGAAAATTAGAAAGCGGTTGTTGAAGTGGAGCATCTTCTTCATTATATCCTTTTTGATTGCCAATGTTTTTCTGGCTTATTTAATAGGGAGTGACAAATTGATAGGCTATATTACCGATGGCCCCATGGCCCATTTAGCAACTATGGTTCCCCTGTTGATTTTTACGGCCGTGTTCTATTTTGTCTTTGCATGGTTCCGCGAACAGGTCTGTATCATTGCATGCCCCTACGGAAGGTTGCAAGGAGTTCTTTTGGATGATAAATCCATTGTTGTGGCCTATGACCACAAGCGGGGCGAAGCTGAAAATGGACGGAAAAAATTCAGAAAGAATGAAGACAGGGAAGCTCTGGGACATGGAGACTGTATTGATTGTTTTCAGTGTGTGAATGTATGTCCTACGGGAATCGATATTCGAAATGGAACCCAGTTGGAGTGCGTCAACTGCACCGCCTGTATTGATGAATGCGATCATATCATGGATAGTATCAACAAACCCCGGGGTTTGATTCGGTATGCCAGTGAGGATGAGATTACAAAAAAAACAAAGTTCAGGTTTACTCCGCGCATGAAAGGATATACGGCTGTCCTAACTGTGTTGGTAGGCCTGTTGATGGGAATGCTGTTCCTAAGGAATGAGCTGGAAGCTAACATTTTGCGACTTCCCGGTCAGCTATACGAACGAAAGGACAACAATGTCATAAGCAATGTATACACCTATAAACTAGTGAACAAGACAAGCAAAGATATTGATGATGTGAGCTTTAAACTGCACTCTCACAGGGGAACCATAAAGATGGTATCCCACGATAGTTTTAGAGTGCCGGCAGAGGAACTGGCCGAAGGAACGTTGTTCATCGAAATAAACAATTCGGCACTTACCGGGGACAAAGATCAGTTGGAGATAGGTGTTTATAGTGGGGAAAAACTCATTGAGACCACCATTACCCAGTTTTTGGCACCACGGAGCTACAACTAAAACGAGAAAATAATGAAGATAAATTGGGGAACCGGAATAGTATTGGCTTTTATCGCATTCATAACCTTTATACTCTATTTTGTATATAGAATGAGTACCGATGATCGCGCCAACCATGATTTGGTGACAGAAGAATATTACAAGAAAGAATTAAGATATCAGCAAGAAATAGATGCCTCAAAAAATGCTGCTAAGATGGGAGCGGAACTTAAGGTGGCAAAATCGGAAATGGGAATTACAATCCAATTTCCAGAACAATTTGACTTTGATAAAATTAAAGGTACAGTGTCCCTTTACAGACCGTCTAACAAGCATTTGGATGTAGACTTTCCTATAAGTTTGTCCAAAACACATTTGCTCATACCTGACAATCGCTTGGTGGACGGTCGCTGGGACATTACCGTTAACTGGAGTTATGAAGGTAATACCTTTTTGCACAAAGAAAAACTAGTTTACTGAATATGCTTGCATCGGCCTTGGCTTTAGGACTTTTGGGAAGCCTGCACTGTTTGGGCATGTGTGGCCCTATTGCTTTTATGTTGCCATTGGATAGGGACAACAAAGGAAGGAAATTGGTGCAAATGGGCATATATCACATAGGTCGGGGCCTAGCGTACGCAATCATGGGGCTGGTTTTCGGATTTGTGGGCAAGGGACTATATCTTTTTGGTTTTCAACAAAAACTGTCCATTTTTATTGGTGGAATTATGATTTTATTGATATTGATGCCTAGTAAATATGTAAAAAGGTTGGGCATGGCAAAACCCATTTACAGGGTTCTTGGCCAGCTGAAATCCAGATTGGGAAGTGAACTTAAAAAGAGGACCCCTGATACCTTTTTGACCATTGGGTTTTTAAACGGATTTTTGCCCTGCGGGCTGGTTTATATGGCTCTTTTGGGAGCCATAGCATTGGGAAATCCTTGGGAAGGGGCACTTTATATGGCTCTGTTTGGCATAGGAACTATTCCTCTCATGACTTCCGCCGTATTTTTTGGTTCTTTTTTAAAAGGGGAGACTCGGAAGATGGTCCAAAAAATGGTCCCTGTTTTTGTCATTATCATAGGAGCGCTTTTTATACTGCGTGGTTTGGGACTGGGCATTCCGTATGTTTCACCCAAAGCCCCCCCGAAAGTAGAAGTGGCAACCCATAATTTGGAATGCCATTGACCTTTTTTCATTTATTAGAAACAAGTTGGACTTCACTGACCAATATCATTTTTTTTAGCTTAAAAAAGTAACAGTTTTGCAACCCAGGTTACAGAACCAAAGTTGGTCAAAAACTAACTTTATGCAGTAACGCAAAATTCTAAAAACCATGAGAGTACAACAGATTTATACAGGATGCTTGGCCCATGCGGCCTACTATTTGGAAAGTAGGGGGGAAGCGGCCATTTTTGACCCATTGCGCGAGGTACAACCTTATATTGACCGAGCCGAAAATGACGGAGCCAAGATCAAATACGTATTTGAGACCCATTTTCATGCCGACTTTGTAAGCGGCCATTTAAACCTGAAAGAAAAAACAGGAGCGACCATTGTTTTTGGTCCAACTGCCAAGCCTGGATATGATGCCTTGGTTGCAGAGGACGGGCAGGTGTTTGCGGTGGGTGATTATAAAGTGAAAGTAATACATACCCCTGGGCATACCATGGAGAGCACAACCTATCTTTTAATCGATGAAAATGGGAAGGAGCACGGAATCATAACAGGTGATACTTTGTTTATTGGAGATGTAGGCAGACCAGATTTGGCCCAACACGTGGTATCCGAACTCACAGAGGAAAAGTTGGCCGGACACCTGTATGATTCACTACGGAACAAAATCATGCCCTTGAGCGATGACCTCATTGTATACCCGAATCACGGAGCTGGATCAGCCTGTGGTAAAAAAATGAGCAATGAGACCACTGATACGTTGGGCCATCAGAAAAAGACAAATTATGCCCTCCGCTCAGACATGACCAAGGAGGAATTCATCAAAGAACTGTTGGAAGGGCTTACCACTCCACCTGGGTACTTTCCACAAAATGTGCTTATGAATATTCAAGGCTATGAGAGTATTGATACTATTATGGACAGAGGTATAAACCCTTTGTCTCCTGAAGCTTTTGAAGCAGCGGCTAATGAGACCAACGCCTTGGTTTTGGATACTCGGAATGCTGAAGAGTTCTCGAAAGCCTTTATTCCCAATAGTATCAATATAGGACTTAAAGGAAATTTTGCCCAATGGGTCGGAGAGATGATACCTGATGTCAAACAGCAAATATTATTGGTTTGTGAGCCAGGAAAGGAGGAAGAGGCCATCATACGCTTGGCCCGGGTAGGTTATGATAAGACCTTGGGTTATTTGGAGGGAGGCTTTGACAGTTGGAAAAAGTCTGGAAAGGATATTGAAAAGGTGCAACGTATGGATGCCGATGCTTTTGCACGGGTATATAACGACAATCGACCTTTGGTAATCGACGTGCGTAAAAAGAGCGAATTCGATTCGGAACATGTAATCGGCGCCCTGAACATTCCATTGAATGCCATTAATCAACACTTGGCGGAGTTTCCCAAGGATAATGAATTTGTTTTGCATTGTGCCGGAGGATATCGGAGTATGATTGCAGCATCTATCCTTAAACAACGAGGCTGGGAAAATTTTGTGGATGTTTCTGGGGGATTCGATGATATTAAGACAAAAAATGTTAAAGTCTCGGAGTTTGTTGAACCTAAAACAATGCTATAAACCTATGATGGCCACTATCGAAATTCAAAATTTAAACTGCGGGGGCTGTGCCAATTCGATCAAAAAGAACTTGGAAAAATTGGAGGGTGTCTCTAAAATACAAGTTAACGTGGAAAAGAGCGAAGTGATGTTTGAACCTGCTTCGGAGCTTCATGTGGAAAAAGCTAAGGAATCACTCAAAGGCTTGGGTTATCCCGCCATTGATGATGCCAATAGTATTTCTTCAAAAGCAAGATCATATATGAGTTGTGCCACAGGCAGATTATTACAGCATTAGCATGAATTAATGTTCTAATAAATAGGAAGGGTTGTCGAGTGTGATGATCCTTCTTATTTTTAACCATTATTGTATATTAAACATAATATGAAAATAACAACAGTTGAAGAAGCTGTCTCGATTGTAAAATCTGGAGACCGGGTATTTTTCCAAGGAGCTGCCATGACCCCTAACGAACTAATTGATGGCTTGTGCGAAAGATACGATGAACTTGAAAACGTGGAAATCATCTCCATCCATACTGAAGGAGATGCGAAATATACCCGAGAACCGTATCAAAAAGCATTTAATCTTAATTCTTGTTTTGTAGGCGGGAATGTCAGAAACTGGGTAAACAAGGCCCACGGGGATTATATTCCCGTTTTTTTGAGTGAAATACCTTGGCTTTTTGCTGATGAATATCTTCCATTGGATGTGGCTTTTGTACAAGTATCACCTCCTGATAAGCATGGATATTGCTCATTGGGCGTATCGGTGGATGTGGCTTTGCCAGCAGTAAGAACGGCCAAAAAAATTGTGGCGCAAATAAATCCTCATGTTCCTCGCACGCACGGCACCGGAATAGTACATAAGGATGAAATTATATTCGCTACTGAAGTCGACAGACCGATTCACGAACATGAACCCACTGAAATTTCGGAGGTTGAGCACCAAATTGGTCGGCATGTAGCATCTTTGATAGAGGACGGGGCAACACTGCAAATGGGAATTGGCAACATCCCAAATGCGGTGCTTTCCAACCTTGGAAACCATAAAAATCTAGGTATACATACCGAAATGTTCTCCGATGGAGTCTTGCCACTGCTGGAGAGTGGTGTCATCAATGGAAAGGAAAAAGTAATAAAACGTGGTAAGATAGTTAGCTGCTTTGCAGTGGGATCCAGAAAACTTTACGATTTTGTTGATGACAACCCAATTTGCGATTTTAGGGATTCTGGGTATACAAACGATACGGCTAGAATCCGCAGAAATCCTAAAGTTACTGCCATCAACAGTGCCATAGAAATCGACCTAACCGGCCAAGTTTGTGCAGATACCATTGGGGGCTATCAATTCTCTGGAGTTGGTGGACAAATGGACTTCATTCGTGGGGCATCGCTATCCAAGGGAGGGAAACCCATAATTGCAATGTCCTCCACCACAAAAAAGGGAGTTTCCAAAATCACACCATTTTTGAAACTGGGAGCGGGTGTGACCACTACACGGGCACATATGCATTATGTTGCCACTGAGTATGGGGTGGTAAACCTTTTTGGAAGGAATCTACGACAGCGAGCTATGGCTTTGGTCTCCATTGCACACCCAGACCACAGGGAAGCCCTAGAAAAAGAAGCCAATGAAAGGTTCAAGTAATAGTAAAGTTTGAATGCAAAAAGGGAGGTGCTAAGTGTACCTCCCTTTTTGTTTCAATTACATCAAACAAAAATGGCAATCACTAAATTTTGAAGGTTATCACAGGTGCCTTGGAGTGATTGGCGATATCTTCACCAATGCTTCCCATAAAGAAATGTGACAAGCCTTTTCTACCATGTGTTGGGATACCGATTAAATCTGCCGAAATGGACTCGGCGAAATTAAGGACCCCTTTTTCCACGTTGTAATCATTATAAATTTCCACTTCTAGATCCAAATTGGCCTTTTTTAGAAATGCCGATATTTTATCGTAGGTATCTTGAGTACTCAAAAACTCGTCCCCGGGAGTATTCACGTAGATGGGGATTAATTCGGCATTGAGCAATTTTGCCATTTCCACTGCCTTTTGAAGGGCAGGGATGTTTTCTTCCTGAAAATCACAGGCAAACACAAAATTTTTGGGCTCGAATTTGTCAACTTCTCCCTTGATGACCAAAACAGGAATATCGGAATTTCGAACTACCCGCTCGGTATTGGACCCAATAAAGATTTCCTGAAGGCCATCGGTGCCATGAGAACCCATCACAATAAGATCTGCATTGTGTTTTTCAGCAACATCATTCACTTCGCTGAACACCTTGTAATGTTTGATGACAGGAGTAATCTGGACTTCTTTTAAGTAGGGTCTATCGAGAAAATCATTGAATCTTTTTTCCCCTATCTTTATGAGATGTACCACCTGTTCTTGGGACACGTAGCCCGATTCGCTCATAATGGCAGGCGACAGTTCCAACATGTGCAGCACAAATAGCTCGGCATCGTGCTTTTTGGCCAAGGAGCCTGCCACTTTAAGGGCTTGCTCCGATTGTTCTGAAAAATCTACGGGTACGATAATGCTTTTCATTTGTTTCTTTTTTTTAGGTTAAACGGTCATGGAAAATATTCGGGTTTCTGGCTTTTTTCGATGTAATTTTAAATCGAAGGCCATACTTATGTTTCTAACAAAAGGTCTTCCTTTTTCGGTGACCTTGATATGGTTCGGTCCAACGGTTACGAGGCCATCAGATTCCATTTCCAATAAATTTTCAATGATCTTTTGAAAATCAATTATTTCTGACTCCGAGTTCACCCACGAGGTTTCAAATTGACACATAATGTTTAAAATGTGCTTTCTGATGAGTTGATCCTCTGCATTCAAAATGTGTCCCCTAAAAATAGGGATAACTCCGTGCGAAACCAAATGTTCGTATTCTTCCACACTTTTTACGTTCTGTGCAAAGCCATACCAACTATCACTGATGCTGGATACGCCCAACCCAATCATTAATTTGGTTTTTGAAGGAGTGTACCCCATAAAATTTCGATGTAAGGTCCCCTTGGTCAAAGCCTTGTACAGGTCATCCGATGCAACGGCAAAATGATCCATGCCTACATCTTTGTATCCAAAGGAGGTCAACATTTTTTTACCCAATTCGTACTGTTGTTTTTTGGCTTCGGTAGTGGGTAGGTCCGACTCTTTGTACCCCCGTTGTCCGTTTCCCTTTAACCATGGAACATGGGCATAACTGTAAAAGGCAATCCTGTCAGGTTTTAAAACTTGTGTCATTTCCATGGTTTTCTCCACGTGGGACACCGTTTGGAAAGGCAGCCCATAAATTATGTCATGCCCCACTGAGGTGTATCCAATCTCTCGGGCCCAGTCGGTCACTTTTTTAACATTTTCAAAAGGTTGTATGCGGTTTATTGCTTTTTGAACGGTATCATTATAATCCTGCACACCGTAGCAGACCCTTCTAAAACCGACATCATATAATGCCTTCAGATGGGCCCTTGTGGTGTTGTTCGGGTGTCCTTCAAAGCTAAAGTCAGCATCATCCGTTTTTTTACCGAGTTGAAGAATTCCTTTTACCAAAAGTTTTAAGTGCTCCGGCGAAAAGAAAGTGGGTGTACCTCCGCCCAAATGAAGTTCCTTTATTACGGGCCTGGCGTCTAGGAGTTCACAATATATCTTCCACTCCTTTAATACTGATTTGATATAGGGCAGTTCCAGCTCGTGCCTTTTGGTGATGCGCTTATGGCATCCGCAAAAGGTGCACATGCTTTCACAAAAAGGAAGATGTATGTAGAGGCTTATGCCATCGTCTGGGCTTTCCTGAAAAGCTTTCAACACTGTTGACTTCCAAAGTTTTCCTGAAAAATTTTCCAAATCCCAATAGGGTACTGTAGGGTAACTAGTATATCTTGGACCTGGAACGTTGTATTTTTGAACGAGTTCACACATATTTTGCCATTATAATCCAAAATTAGGTCTGCCCAAGAACAAAAAACATGATAATTATCAGTGCCGTTCTGAGTGGTGCATATGATAACTGTCATGTTTTATATATCTTGGGATTTGTAGTTTTAAAAATTCTCTTAAAACAATCAATGTCCAATAACTATGGGAGAACATATAAAACAGAGCAAATTTGACGAGGTAGAACGCAAAACATTTGTGGAAAACTTGATCGACGATGTAAAAGCCTTGGAAATACTTTTAAAGCGAGGGCTTGTAGAAGATGACGTGATTAGGGTGGGGGCAGAACAGGAAATGTGCATTATTGATAAAGAATTTAGACCTGCCGGGGAGTCCATCAAGCTTTTGGAACTTATAAATGATGATCACTTTACCACAGAACTTGCCAGTTATAATTTAGAGGCGAACCTGGACCCTTTTGTGTTGGAAAAGGATTGTTTCAAAAAAGTTGAAGAACAATTGCTGTCATTGCTAAAAAAAGGTAAGACCCAAGCAGAAAAACTAGATATAAAGATACTTTTGGCGGGGATACTCCCAACAATCAGTCGTGCGGAGATGGAGATGGATTTCATGACCCCGATTCCGCGCTATTATAAATTGAATGACAACCTGAGAGCTTGCAGGGGAAAGGATTTTAGAATTAAAATAAAAGGAGTGGATGAGTTGTCCCTCTATCATGATTCGGTGCTTTTTGAAGCTTGTAACACCAGTTTTCAGCTTCATTTACAGATTGCCCCGAACGATTTTATAAAAAGCTACAACTGGGCGCAGGCCATAACTGGCCCAGTATTGGCAGTTTGCTGTAACTCTCCGCTTCTAATGGGGCGTGAACTATGGAAAGAGACGCGAATAGCGCTCTTCCAACAAAGTTTGGATACCCGTAAATGGACCAACGCCTTAAAGGACCAAATGCCAAGGGTAGGCTTTGGAGATCATTGGCAAACAGGTTCCATTGCGGAAATACTTAAAGAAGATATTTCCGCCCACCGGATAATTCTAACAAAACCCATAATACACAATTCCCTACAACTTTTGGAAAATGGTGCGATTCCCAAATTGGAGGCGCTCAATCTATTCAATGGTACTGTATATAGGTGGAATCGGCCTTGTTATGGGGTGGGCAACGGAAAACCTCATGTACGCATTGAAAACAGGTACATTCCCTCTGGGCCCACTGTAATTGATGAGATGGCCAATTTTGCCTTTTGGGTAGGCCTTATGGTTGGAAGACCCAAAAAATATGATGATATGTCGGCTATTATGGACTTTAGGGAAGCCAAACTCAATTTCATTAAAGCAGCCATCAATGGAAGACAGACCGTGTTTTCTTGGTTGAACGAAACCCGATCTTTGGAAAGTCTTGTTCTTGATGAATTGCTGCCAATAGCTTATGAGGGGTTAAGAAAATTCAATGTGGATGAAAAAGACATCAATCGATTGTTGGGAGTAATCGAAGCAAGAGCTCGAAAAGGAACCGGAGCAGAATGGCAGGTTACCAATTTTAGAAGGTTAAAAAAACAGATGAAGCTGGATAGTGCCATAGTGCAACTTACAAAGGCCATGTATAACAATCAGCAAACGGAATCTCCGGTCTGCGATTGGCCCCCAATTGAGCACGCCGAAGAAATTGCTGAATCCTTTCAATGGGTGTCGCAGGTAATGTCTACCAAACTCATGAAACTTCAGGAGGATGATTATGCCAATTTAGCGGTGGCCATTATGCAGTGGAACAACATTCACCACATACCTGTTGAAAACACCGAAGGAGAATTGGTAGGGCTTTTAACTTGGAGCCATATAGAGAAGCTGGGAAAAATTAAGAACAATAATGATATTAGGGTATCGGATATCATGATAAAGAAAGTGGTGACAGTGAGACCAAGAACAAAGATTGAGACAGCCAGACAAATAATGGAAGAATATGAAATAGGGTGCTTGCCCGTTTGTTCAGGTTCCTATTTGGTAGGCATCATTAGTAAAGTGGATCTGTAATTATGCCAGAAGTATATAGCAAAGCCCTTGATGAGACAATTAAAGTTGAGCGAATTATAGATCATTTAAAAGGAGAACAGGATGGTCCAACTTTGGTGTTTTTTGCAGGAATACATGGCAATGAACCGGCAGGGGTTTTTGCACTCAAACATGTTTTGAAAGAGCTAAAAATTCAAGAAACTCCTGTTAATGGCGAGGTATATGCCATAGCAGGGAATTTGAATGCCCTCAAAAAAAGTGTTCGATTTGAGAAGGAAGATCTGAACCGAATTTGGTTCCCCCAGAGAATTAAAGATATAACAGCACAGGAACATTTGAACAATGAAGAGGAAGAGTTGGCATCAATTTTTGACCTAATCAATAAAATTCTCCAGAATGGAAAGCCTCCCTTTTATTTCATCGACCTTCATACCACATCCAGCGATACATATCCATTTATAGTGTTGAATGATAGTTTGTTGAATAGAAAATATGCATCCAATTATCCACTGCCAACAATATTGGGAATCGAAGAATACCTCGAGGGGGCCCTGCTAAGCTACATAAATGAACTGGGCTATGTTTCTTTGGGTTTTGAAAGCGGAAGTCATGATGATATCAAGGCGATTAAAAACAGCATTGATTTCATTCGGTATACCTTGGGCATTACCTCGGCAGTGCCTTTTAAGGAGCAAGAAATGTTACGACTTAGGGAGGAAATCTTTAGATCTGGAGGAGTGTCCAATCGATTTTACGAAATATATTATCAATATGACATTGAGCCAAAGGATCAGTTTGAGATGCTTCCCGGATTCATCAATTTTCAAAAAATATGCAAGGGTGTTGAGTTGGCCACAAATAATGGTGAAGTTCTGACAACCAAAGGGAAAAGACAGATTTTTATGCCTTTGTACCAAGATCAGGGAAAAGAGGGATTCTATTTCATAAGACCCATTCCGAGAATATTACTTTGGATTTCCAAGGGCCTACGGAGGTTCAAGGTAGATCATCTTTTGGTGAAACTGCCGGGCGTAACTTGGAAATCCATTAGGAAAGATGCTTTGGTGGTGGATCAGCGGGTTGCCAAGTTTTTAGCTAAGTCTATTTTTCACTTGTTGGGCTACCGTGCCAGACAATTCGATAGAACGCATTTAGTGGTTAAAAGCCGGGAAATTGCCTCTAAGACGAAAGAGTATGCCAACACCAAATGGTTTTAAAAAAAAGACCTGGAATGTGAACTTCCAGGTCTTTTCGTTGGTACATTTACGTTTTTTTACTTCATTATAAAGTTTATTGGAATGCTGTATTTTACCTTTACTGCCTTACCTCTTTGTATTCCAGGCTTTACAGTGGGCAAAGTAGAAATGATTCTAACAGCTTCCTTTTCCAAAAGGCGGTCTGGCCCTCTTTTTTGAATGTTGGCCACCTTTCCTTGTGAATCAATCACAAACTGAACGAACACCCTTCCAGTTATACCCATTTCAAGGGCGGTTTCAGGGTATTTGAAGTTAGCTTTGATGTGTTCCTGTACTTTTTCGTTAAAGCAAGCCTTGCGTTCTTCCTGGGTGTCATACACTTCACACCCCGGGAACACAGGTACGTACTCAATAACGGCGAAAGGTACTACTATATCTTCTTCCACTTCTTCTGCATCAATGTCATCCACACTTACAATGGCATCTTCCACAAAGGTTTCTTGGCTACTTTCGGTACTTTCAATAACGGTTTCTTCCACGTCTTCCACATCTTCCACAATCTCAATCACATCGGGAGCGGATGGTGGTGGAGGTGGCGGAGCGGTTCTAATGATTTCTGTGATCGGTACATCTTCTTTGAGGTCATCAGATACCTCGAGTACTTCAGAAACCAAAGATTCTTTCTCATAGGTCTTGACCTCAAGGGATTGCCATGTAAGGAACAAAACCGAGGTAAGTCCTATCATAAAATAGAGGCTGCTGTTTCGACCTACATCTACGTTGGGATTCTTTTTAGGTTTCATGACTTTTCTTCTTTAGTTGAACTAAAGTTAGCCATCACCCAAAAGAAAAAATATGATAATCATCATGTTATGGATTCAACTGATTTTGACCCGATTTCAAGGCGAGATCCTTATTTGTGAAGTCAATATTTATTGAAATCCCCATTCGCACCATGGATTCGTTTGTGTTTTGGTGCTGTTGGTTAAAATATCCTATATCAATTTTTGTGGATGGGGAAAGCGATTGCCCAACACCAATATAAAATCTGTTCTGGTCAAAAGAGGAGTTTTCGAGTTGCAGGAAAACTTCATTGAAAGATTTGAAATAGAATTTTTTGGAAAGCTGTCTTGTATACTGAAGCCGATACCGAGCCCTGTTATTCAACGCACGGTGTTCGGTATTTGTGGTTCTTCGATTTTCGAGTCGAAAACGTTGTGCAACTACGGCTTTGCCAAACCCCAATTTTAAGGAATACTCTCCATAGTACCACAGTTGTGAATTGTTAGAAGCTTCTTCTTGCCCGGAATAGATGTTGCAGTTGAGGAAAGCAATGCCTCCTGTTAAAGAGGAATGTTCACTTAGTTTAAAAGTAGTTCCGGTTCTTACGAAAGTAAATCCATAGTTATCGAGCATATTCCGATGTTTCAGGATTCCCACAACAGGGATACTCCAATGCTCATGTATTTGGGTGTTTGTAGATAAAATCATCCAAGTTCCCGGTTGGTTTTCAGTTTGGCCGTAAGAATTATGGGAAATACTTATTGAAAATATCACATGGAAGAACAGAAGAGAAAAATGCTTCGCAAACCCCATTAAAATGGATTTGATGGTTGAATGCAAAGGTTTGTTCCAAATCTTTTTAGATTACATGATACTTATCATTTATAGAAAAAAAGTGCCAAGCAGGGAAGGAACAACTACGTATTAATCTTGCTTTTCCCAAATAAGGGCAGCAGCACCACAGATAGCAGCCGTTTTACCCTCCATGGAGGAGAGCATTATGTTCACCTTTCCTTTGTACACCTCTAAAAGATACTCATTAAAATACTTTTCCAAAGGTTCCAAAATCCATTTGCCGCTATTGGTAAGTCCACCCATTAATATAAATGCTTCTGGCTGGGTAAATGCCGTAAAATTGGCCAATGCCAACCCCATAATATTAGCGGTATAATCAAATGCTTTTAAAGCAATTTCATCACCTTCTTCAGCAGCTTTGGTTATGTCTTCACCGTGTAGATCGTTATACGCAACATCTCTGAATCTGCTTTCCACCATATATTTGCTTTGCATGTACAGAATGGTGCGCTTTAGTCCTGTGGCCGATACATAGGCTTCCAAACCTCCTTTTACACCCAATCCGGTCAACCTACCATCACCAATGGTCATGTCCACATGACCCAGTTCACCGGCAAAGCCGTCGTAGCCATCCACCAATTGACCGTTGGTGACAATACCTGCACCAAATCCGGTCCCCAAAGTGATAACAATAAAATCCTGCATGGTCTTGGCACCACCAAACAGCATCTCGCCCAAGGCCGCTGCGCTGGCATCGTTCATGATGCGCATGGGCATGTTCATACGTTCTTTAAGCTTTTCAAGAATTGGCACGGAACCTTTCCAGACCAAGTTGCTTGCATTTTCTATAGTACCATTCTTGCTAGATGCATTGGGAGCTCCTATCCCACAGCCTAGAATGTTGGGTTTTACTTCCAAGCTCTGCAGAAGCTCGTCCGAAGTTGTTTTTATTTTATCCAGATAATCATCCAAATCTGGAAATTCCCTTGTTCTGAAAAAAGACTGCACAAGGCATTTTCCATTTTTATCGACCAACCCAATTTTGGTTTTGGTGCCCCCTATATCTACTCCAATAACAATATCCATTGACAAACTTTCAAGTTTTGATGTTTGTTTTTAAAGATAACCATAATGTGCCTAAAAAATAACACCAAAACTTTTCAAAAGGATGGAATATTTAATATACTTTGGAGTGAAGCGAGAAAACTGACTTCTATCATATTTTAGGTTCAGGTACCGCTCTAATTTTGAACTGTTGCGTTTAATTAACTAACTAATATAAGGTATGAGTAATATTAACAAGATTTTGGTTCCTTTTGATTTTTCCGAAGCTTCCGTCAATGCTTTGGAATACACTCTCAATTTTGTAGGTCCAAACAGGGATATTGACATTTTAGCACTTTATGTGTCGGTAATGCCGGTCACCGAATCGGAAGAAAAAGGATTGAAAGCAGATTTTGCCAAAGTAGTTGAAGGGTTTCAACGAAAGGTTAAAAACAAGCCCGATTTTATCACGACTACCGGAAAGGTGATTGAATCCATTCTGGCATATCGAAAAGAGAAGAACATGGACCTGATCATGATGGGGACCATGGGGGATAAGGTCACCGATGAGGCTATCACCAACACTTCACGACTGGTTTTGGGTGCCAATTGTCCGGTAATCTCCATTCCTTATGGATGCACGATCAGTGAACCCAAGGATGTCGCCTTGGTCATGGGTGGTGAAGAAATTGAGGACAAAGAAGTGCTCAAAACATTGCTGGATCTGGCCCGGACCTTTAACTCCAAGGTACACGTGCTCACCATATATAAAGAATCTGTTTACGAAGAAAAATCAGTCGTGGACAGTACCGAGAATCTTTTGGAGTACTATCTAGAGCATTTCTATGTGGAACACTCTTTTAGCAAAAATCAGGATGTGGAACAAGGTATTTTGGATTATATCAATGAAAAAAACGTCGACATGTTGGCCATTTTGCCGCGAAACCACGCTAGAATGAGCACACCATCCGAAGGGCGATTGACCAAGCTTTTGACCCTACATTCGGAAATTCCTGTTTTGACCTTGGATTGATAACCCGATTAAAATAAAAGCATGCTGCCACTGCTGGTAATACTGGGTATTACAATCATTTTGTTTATATGGGGGAAGTTCCCCCCTGACGTCGTTGCACTTATGGCAATGCTGTCCCTTTACTTGACTGGAATTTTGGAATTGAATGAAACCCTGACTGGATTTAGCAACCCAACGGTAATCATGATTGCAGCCTTGTTCATTATAGGAGAAGGCCTTTCTCGAACAGGATGGACCGCAATGGCTGGCCAATTTTTTGTAAGATGGGCCAAAAAAAATGCTCGCCGATTATTGGTCATTGTTACCTTGGGTTCCAGTTTGCTCTCCGGTTTTGTGAGTAACACGGGAACGGTGGCTGCACTACTTCCGGTTACCGTAACAGCAGCTTGGAGTGCAGGGACGCTTCCGTCCAAATTGCTTATTCCGGTGGCTTTTGGCTCCAATACGGGAGGATTGCTCACCCTAACGGGAACACCGCCCAACATTATTGTGAGCAATGCCTTGGTGGAGAATGGATTTGGCGGTTTTTCCTTTTTTGAGTTTGCGCTTATCGGAGTGCCACTGTTGGTGATTTCCATTCTTTACTTTAGATATTGGGGGCATAAATTATTGCCAGACCGCAGTACCAAAAATAAACCTGTTGCCATAGATGAAGAAATGCACAAATGGATTGAGAACTATAGCATTGGGGACAATCTGTATCGTTTGCGTATTAGATCTATGTCCGAATTGATTAATACCAAAATTGGTGACTGGGATTTTGAGGGAACCTATAATGTTTCTGTGATGAGGCTGAAACGTAGACATCCAAGTCCATTGCAGCAGAGGGTACCACAATTTGTGGAAATGCCTGGTCCCGAAACGGAAATGCGATATCACGATATTATTACCGTAAAGGGTGAGACAAAGGATGTCGATGAGCTCATAATCAAGTTCCATCTAGGGGTTATTCCCTTAAAGCCGGAAAAGGACATGCTCAAAAAGGAATTGATCAATCAAGAAGTAGGGATGGCCGAAATGATCATCACCCCAAAATCGGTTTTTGTTGGAAAAACAGTGCCCTTGGGGCATTATTTAAAACAAACCGGGGTTCAGCTCTTGGCAGCCTCAAGAAAAAATAGACCCTTGACCGGAAAAATTAAAATTGAAGCTGGAGACGCCTTTGTCATTAGAGGTCAGTGGGAGAATATCGAGAATCTAAAGTCCGTGTATGAAAACTTGGTAATTTCAGGAAGTCCTGAGGCACTTTCAAAAAATGTGGATGAGCTTACACCAAAAAGTTATATCGCGCTGGGAACGCTGATTTTGATGATTCTCCTTTTGGTTTTCAATATATTGCCCGGTGCGGTCGCTGCATTGGTCTGTGCTGGTATAATGATGCTCAGTGGGTGCGTTCCCATAACCAAGGCATACAAAGGAATCAGTTGGACCAGTGTTGTGATGATAGCGGCCATGATTCCGATGGGATTGGCCCTACAGAAGACTGGAGCGGCACAGTTGGCCGCCAACAGTTTGGTGGATGCATTGGGAAGCATACACCCTACGGCGCTTTTAGCCGGCATCTTTCTGTTGACCGCTATATTTAGTCAGACCATCAACAACTCCGCTACCGCAGTGCTAATGGCACCTATAGCCATTATGGCTTCGGCCAAACTCGGAGTTTCACCTAAACCATTTATGATTGGGGTTGCAGTAAGTGCATCCACAGCGTTTTTAACCCCAGTGGGCACTACGACCAATGCCATGGTAATGGTTGCGGGAGGATACAAGTTCATTGATTATGTAAAAGTAGGAGGACCATTGCTTCTACTTTTCTTCATAACAACATTAATTGTGGTTCCATGGATATGGAGCTTTTAACCTGATAAAAACGATAGATTATGGACAAAAACAAAGATTTAAGCAAATACGGACTTAAGGAGGTCACTGCACATTGGAACCTTGATGCGGAGACTCTTCAAAAAATTACGGTTGAAAAAGGAATGGGGGTTGAATCTGAAAATGGTACACTGGCCATTAACACAGGCAAGTTTACAGGACGTTCTCCAAAAGATCGTTTTTTGGTAAAGGATGATTATACCAAAGACCGAATTTGGTGGGGACGTATCAACAAGCCAATTTCGCCGGAAAATTTTGACAAATTGTACGATGAGGTGGTCAAATATCTCTCAGGGAAAGAGATTTATGTAAGGGACGCAGCGGTCTGTGCTGACCCGAGGTATCAAATGAACGTGAGAACGATTACTGAATTTCCTTGGTCCAATTATTTCATCAAAAACATGTTCCTACGTTTGCCAGAAGAAGAGTTAAAGGATTTTGAAGAAGAATGGTTGGTACTATGTGCTCCCGGGTACGAGGCACCCAATCCGGCAGAGTTTGGAATTATAGCAGGGAACTTCTCCATTTTGAATTATACCCGAAAGATAGCTCTTGTAGGGGGCTCGGAGTATCCTGGAGAAATGAAAAAAGGCGTGTTTACCGCCTTGAACTTCATCCTACCTGTCGAAAAGAATATTTTACCTATGCACTGTTCCGCCAACGTTGGTGAAAAAGGGGATACCGCCATTTACTTTGGACTTTCTGGAACCGGAAAAACGACTCTTTCTGCAGACCCTGATAGAAAACTAATTGGAGACGACGAACACGGTTGGACCGAGGAAAACACCATTTTCAATTTTGAAGGAGGATGCTATGCGAAGGTAATCGACCTGACTGAGGAAAAGGAACCAGATATTTACAGAGCGATACGTCCCGGGGCGCTTTTGGAGAACGTGGTGTTTAAGGAAGGAACCAAAGAAGTGGATTATTTTGATAGCAGCATTACCCAAAATACAAGGGTAAGCTATCCCATTGAACACATCGACAACATTCAAGTGCCTTCTTACGCCTCTAACCCAAAGAATATTTTCTTTTTGACTTGTGATGCTTTTGGAGTGTTGCCGCCAGTATCGAAATTGACTCCCGGACAGGCGGCCTACCATTTTATTTCGGGTTATACGGCCAAGGTAGCCGGTACGGAAGCTGGAATCAACGAACCTGTTCCGTCCTTCTCAGCTTGTTTTGGAGAGCCTTTTATGCCTTTGCACCCTGCTGTTTATGCTGAAATGTTGAGCAAAAAAATGACCGAGGCTGGGGTCAATGTATGGTTGATCAACACAGGATGGAGCGGTGGCCCTTATGGTGTTGGTTCTCGAATAAAACTGAAGTATACCCGCGCCATGATTTCCGCCATTTTGGAAGGAAAATTGGATGATGTAGATTTTGATGTTCACCCTATCTTTGGATTGCATATGCCCAAATACTGCCCTGGAGTACCTACGGAAATTTTAGATCCGATGAATACTTGGCTGCAGAAAGGAGCTTATGTGAGCAAGGCCATACAGTTGGCACACTCATTTCATATTAACTTTGATAAGTTTGCAAGTGAATCCTCTGAGGAGATTCTTAACGGAGGACCACTTATTGACTCGCATCACAGTTTAAATGAACATTTTTAACCAAAACAAAGGTGAATAAAGAAAATAGATTTCAAATAGAAAATTTAGGAGACCCCCAACACAAATCTCCCCTGCAGTTGAGTACTGTCAGGGGAGATAAAATCTTCAATTTTGTAAACGATGCCGATAGATTGGTTTTTGACCTCTCAATTGATAATTACAAGCATTGCCTTAACAGTGGGGAAGAGCCTTTGTGTTTGGATAAGGCAGGTCCGCGACAAGAAATCTTCTTTGACCCAAAACAGACCACGGCGGCCATTGTTACCTGCGGTGGATTGTGTCCAGGGATAAACAATGTCATCCGTGGAGTAGTCATGGCACTCCACTATTTCTATGGTATAAAAAGAATTATCGGAGTGCCTTACGGGTATGAGGGACTTAACCCGGAGGTGGGGCATGATTTTGTGGAACTCACCCCCGAAAAGGTGAAGGACATCCACCAATTTGGAGGTACTTTCTTAGGTTCTTCAAGAGGAGGGCAGGATGTCTCAACCATGGTGGACACCCTTGAACAAAACAAAGTTGACATGCTGTTTGCCATTGGCGGTGATGGAACCTTGAAAGGAGTCAACGCCATTGGAGAGGAAATCCAAAGTAGGAATGCGATGATTAGTGTGGTAGGTATTCCCAAAACCATCGATAACGATATTGATCTGATTGATGAGTCTTTCGGCTTTGAGACTGCATTTGATGTTGCCAGTCCTATTATCAGGGATGCTCATAACGAAGCCACTGGGGCTTATAATGGCATTTCCATAGTGAAGCTTATGGGAAGGGACAGTGGGTTCATTGCCGCATCTGCAGCACTTGCCATGCCAGTGGTCAATTTTGTATTGATACCTGAAATGGAATTCGCCCTGGAGGGCGAAAATGGATTTTTGGGAGCCCTCAAAAAACGGCTAGATCGTAAAAAACATGCCGTAATTGTAGTGGCCGAAGGAGCCGGACAGCATTTGTTTGATAAAAAAAGTGAAGTCAAGGATGCTTCCGGAAACATAAAACATTCAGATATTGGACTTTTCCTAAAGCAAAAGATTACTGAAAGGTTTACTGAAACACCCGTCACCATAAAATACATTGATCCCAGTTATATTGTGCGGAGTGCTCCGGCCAATTCCATTGACAGTGTATATTGCAGCAGATTGGCCTATCATGCTGTGCATGGTGCCATGGCCGGAAAAACTAAGTTTGTGGCCTGTAAGGTGAACAATAAGTTTGTATACGTTCCTATTTCAGAGGTGACCAAGAAGCGAAAAAAGATAGATTTGGAAGGTGAGTTTTGGTTCTCGGTGCTGCAAAGTACGGGCCAACCCTTTTTCTTGGGATAAAGTAATGCTGAACTGACATTTGTCATTCAATTTCAAATTTTACAACCCTAGCTTTGAATTAAATCAAAACAATAATCATGGAAGTATTTGTTCAATATCAAAAGATGAAAACCAGTGAGGCATTAAATGAACTTTTAATGAAGAAACTGGATAAACTATCAGAAAAATATAGTTGGATCATTAAGGCCAACGTCCTTTTTAAAATGGAAAAGGATAAGGCAGGTGATGATAAAATCTGTGAAATTGAACTAAGTGCCCCAGGTCCAAGATTGTTTGCCAAGTCTCGAAGCAATGATTTTGAAAAAGCCATGGCAGAGACTGTAGATGATTTGAGGAGACAGTTGGAAAAGCGACAGAGTAATTTCGCTTCACACTAATTAATAATAAATTTTGCCATGCCGTAACCCTAAAAACCTATCTGATGAAATCAAAAATTGTATCCTTGTTTTTTTTGTTGCTAATGGGTTGTTCCGGCACCAAACTCGTGAGTACCTGGAAAAACCCCGATATAGTACTTTTTGATGCTTACAAAGTGTTGGTAGTGGGTATGGCTCAAGACGAGAATACCAGAATAGAGTTTGAGAGTCGTTTGGTGGAAAAGTTGGAGGAACACGGTGTGGAGGCCATGCGTAGCATGGACCTTTTTGATGTGGAATTCACTTTGTCAGAACAAACGGAAGAGGAATTGAACAAAGTGGAGGAACAACTTTTGGATAAAGGCTTCGATGCTATTTTGTTCACGAAGGTAGTTGGTACTGAGAACAAAAGGACCTTTAAAGAAAGAATGAACAATATCGATGCGCTTTTTGTTCGGTTCAGTAGCGATTATTTGGAGCATCAAGATATTTATTATGACCCGAGATATTATGATACGTTCAATATCTACCATGCGGAAACCTCATTGTACTGTATTTGTGTTGGTAAAGAGCGAGAGTTGATATGGAGAGGAAATATCGATGTTACCGAGCCTTCTAACGTAGATAAGACCATCGACATCTATATCAAACTGATTACCGGGGCTATGGCAGAAGAAGATGTTATTTTCTAGAAAAAGCAAATATCCTTTGAAAGCTACTTTTGATAAGTGGTGCTGGGTTTTACAAGATTCCAACCAAGTCCAATAAAATACAAACAGGAATCGCAATAAGAATAACTACCAGCACAAAAACCATGACCCTTAAGAAAGCTACCATGATTTTGTTGCCGAAGGAGGCTTCATTAGACATAATAGTGTTATTTCCCTCAATGTACGGAATTATTCACGTATTTGGTAAAACCACAAAGCTGTTATTCGATTAACGGTGGTATTTTTCGGCATCCGTTAAACCCTGTATCCTATATCAATTACTTTTTCCCACTAAGCAACTTGCCCAGTTCTTCCAGACTTTTTCCTTTTGTTTCTGGCATGGCAAAAATCACCCACAACAGTTGTAGGACCATCATAAAGGAAAAGAAAATGAATATGGGCCAAGGATTGTCTTTAAAAATACCAATTTCCGAGTCCAAAAAGGTGGGTGTAAGCAGTGTGATCAATGCGGCAAATGCCCAATGGGTACCCGTACCCCAAGATTGTCCGTAGGAGCGCACTTTGTTTGGAAAAATTTCTGAAATGAAGACCCAAATCACGGCACCTTGTCCAATCGCATGCGATGCAATAAAAACAAGGATAAAAATCAATAAAAGCACGGAACTGGCGCCGGAATAAAAACACCATCCTACCATGGCCAGGCTTAGAATATATCCTAAAGAGCCAATATACATCAATTGCTTACGCCCCAATTTGTCAATAAGGGAGATGCCCACAAATGTGAAGATTAGATTAATCACCCCAATGGAAATTGAACTAAACAGGGATTCTTCGGAGGCCAGTCCGGCCCGTTCCAAAATCTCAGGAGCGTAATAAAGCACAAAATTTATTCCAGACAATTGATTGAAAAAGGCGATGAAAAAAGCCAAGAACAAGGGTTTGTTGTACTTGCCGGAAAAAAGCTTTTCCTTTTCCTTTTCAACAGTTTCAGAAAGCCCCATTTTAATTTGTGAAAGATATATGGAAACTTGGTCACTTTGGATTCCAAGGAGAGTTATGGATTTAATAACCATTGACTCTTCTTTGTTCTTCAACACTAGCCATCTTGGGCTGTGTGGAATTTTTATAACCAATAAGGTATAGATTAGTGCAGGTATTCCTTCAATACCCAGCATCCATCGCCATGCTACGTTCCCATCAAAAAGAACCCCTATCAAATAGTTGGAAATAAAGGCGATTAAGATTCCAAACACAATATTAAATTGGTACATGGCTGTTAATCTACCCCTGGTGTCGGCAGTGGAAATCTCGGAAATGTATATTGGGGCAGCGACCGAGGAAACGCCTACTCCCACACCGCCAATAAATCTAAAGAATGAAAACAAATAAGGTTCAGGAGCCAATGCAGAGCCAACTGCTGAAACAAAGTAAAGCACACCAATCCAAAAAAGTGTTTTCTTCCGGCCCAACCGATCACAAGGTATCCCACCAACTAAAGACCCCAAAACAGTGCCCCAAAGGGCCATGGACATGATAAAAATACCATGGAATGTGAAAATTGAGTCTCCCAAGAACCAATTGGTGTTCCAAATGTCTTTAATGGGCTGGTTGGCCCCACTTATGACCACGGTATCGAATCCAAACAAAAAACCGGCCAAAGCAGCCGTTAACGAGATACGCAGAATACGTTTGTCCATGTTGGTTGAATTTTGCTAAAGCTAACCAAAAATTAAAGAATCTTCTGGATGTGTCGTAGTATGATGTTGGTGGCGCCCACATTTTTTTTCAGGTAATCGGAATTCACCTTTCCACATTGTTTCAAAAAAGAGCTATCTGTAATCAACTTGTTTATTAGAAAATCAAATTCCTTTTGGTTATTTATCGATAGGATACCCCCTTTTTCAACCAAGATTTCGGCTTCCTTAAAACCTTGGTATTGCGGCCCAATGATTACAGGGATGCCAAAAGTTGCAGGTTCCAAGGTATTGTGTAAACCTGTGGCGAAACCACCTCCAACATAGGCCAAGTTTGCATAGCTATATATCTTGGTCAGAAGACCAATGGTGTCCACCACAAGCACATCATAATGCTTTAGGTCTGTTTTATCCATTTTAGAATAACAAACTGTTTTCTTTCGTATTTTGTCCACTATGCCATCCACATGTGGCTGTTTAATCTCATGGGGGGCGATCACAAATTTTATTCCCTCATCGGAGGAATTGATAGAGTCAATCAATAGTTTTTCATCTTCCGGCCAAGTGCTTCCTGCCACTAGACAAAAATGGCTGCTTTTAAAAGCTTCCATAAAATCCAGCTGATTGTTCCCTTCCGAAATCTTTGCTACCCGATCAAACCGTGTATCTCCGCTTACAGTGACATTTTTAAAATCTATGGATTCCAAAAGTTGTTTTGAATTCGGGTCTTGTACAAAAAAATGCTCAAAGGCCTTAAGACTTTTTCTCATGAAACCGCCCCATGACTTGAAGAAAACTTGTCTCTTGGAAAAAATGGCTGACACCAACAACGTTGGTATTTTTCTTTCGTGTAACCGATGGAGATAGTTGGGCCATATCTCGTACTTTATGAAAATAGCAAGCTCAGGATTGATAGTATCCAAGAATCGTTTTGAATTACTGCCTGTGTCCATCGGAAGATATACCACTACATCTGCAATGGAAGTGTTTTTTTTGACCTCATATCCCGAGGGTGAAAAAAAAGTGAGTACGATATTGTGCTGTGGATAGTTCGCTTTTAACTTTTCCAAAATGGGTAGACCTTGCTCGAACTCGCCCAGCGAGGCAACGTGCATCCAAATGGATTTAGTACCGGACAGAATCTTTGATTCAAGCAGCTCAAAAGATTTTTCCCGACCGGAAACAAAAAGCTTTATTTTGGGATTAAATAGTGCAACTATTTTAAGGCCGTACCAAGAAAGCGTTAACAAAAAGGTATAAACTAAACGCAAGGGCATCTTTTTCGCTAAAATACATTCTTTCGGCAATAGGGCATTATGGCCTGCGAATTTCTTAATTTTGATCAAGAATTTTTTTGGATGAAAAAAATACAGATGGTTGACCTAAAAGGTCAGTACGAGGGCATAAAGAAAGAGGTCAACGATTCGATAGCTGAAATCTTGGATTCTTCAGCATTCATCAACGGACCTCATGTCCACGCTTTTCAAAAGGAATTGGAGACCTATTTGGGAGTAAAGCATGTAATTCCCTGTGCCAACGGCACCGATGCATTGCAAATTTGCATGATGGGATTGGGTCTGCAGCCCGGCGATGAGGTAATCACAGCTGATTTCACATTCGCAGCTACCGTGGAGGTGATTGCATTGCTGAATTTGACCCCTGTGCTGGTGGATGTGGATCCCGATACCTTTAATATTGATGTCGCGGCTATAGAGCAGGCCATTACACCAAAAACAAGGGCCATTGTTCCCGTGCATCTTTTTGGTCAATGTGCCGATATGGATGCCATTATGGGTTTGGCCAAAAAACATAATCTTTATGTTATTGAAGATAACGCTCAGGCCATAGGAGCAAATTATACCTCAAGAGATGGAAGCAAACAAAAGGCTGGAACAATCGGACATGTGGCTTCCACGTCGTTTTTCCCCTCTAAAAATTTAGGATGCTATGGTGATGGTGGGGCTATCTTCACCAACGATGATGATTTGGCACATACTATCCGAGGCATGGTCAACCACGGCATGTACAAAAGATACTATCATGATGTAGTAGGGGTGAATTCCCGGTTGGATTCTATCCAAGCTGCAGTACTCAGGGCAAAACTGCCCCATCTGGACATATACAACGAGAAAAGAAGACAAGCCGCCAGAAAATATTCCGCAGCTTTTGTTGGTCAACCCAATATTATGGTGCCCAAAACAGTAAATGGTTGTCAAGGAATCTGCGATGTATGTGACTGTCATGTCTTTCATCAGTATACCCTGAAGATATCAAATGGGAAAAGGGACGCACTGGTTCAACATTTAAATGACAACAACGTACCCTGTGGAGTTTACTATCCCGTTCCGTTACATCAACAAAAAGCATACAAGGACGACCGCTATAATGGGGCAGACTTTCCAGTGACCAACCAGCTTGTGGGTGAAGTGATTTCGCTTCCCATGCATACCGAACTGGACGATGAACAAATTTCGTTTATAACCGATCTTGTCATTGATTTTGTCAATGCTTAACAGGAAGATATTGGTTACAGGGGGGTTGGGATATATTGGGTCTCACACTGTGGTTGAGCTTCAGAACGAAGGTTTCGATGTGGTTGTCATTGACGACCTTTCCAATTCCTCCATAGCGGTTTTAGATGGTATTGAGGCTATTACTGGCAAACAACCAATTTTTGAACAGTTTGATCTTCGAGACAAGCAAAAAGTTCAGGACTTTTTCAAGAATCACAACAATATTGACGGGGTAATCCATTTTGCTGCATCTAAAGCCGTAGGAGAGAGTGTAGTAAAACCATTGTTGTATTATGAAAACAATGTAGTAACATTGATATACCTTCTTCAAGAACTTGAAAAAAAGAATAAGTCGCATTTTATATTTAGTTCGTCAAGAACAGTTTATGGAAGATTGGATGATAAGCCCATGTCCGAAAATCTGTCATTGAAGTCTGCTGAATCACCTTATGGAAATACTAAGAAAATAGGGGAGGATATTTTAAAAGATACCTGCATGGCAAAACAAAATCTGTCGGTGGTGTCACTGAGATACTTCAATCCTATAGGAGCACATTCTTCGTCGATGATTGGAGAGCTACCGCTTGGAGAACCCCAAAATCTAGTGCCATACATTACCCAGACTGCCATGGGAATCCACAAAGAGTTAAAGGTTTTTGGAGGAGATTGGCCAACAAAGGATGGCACCTGTATCCGAGATTATCTCCATGTCGTCGATTTGGCCAAAGCGCATATTACTGCCCTTAAAAGATTATTGAATGGAGAGAATGAATCCAATTTTGAGTATTTTAATCTTGGTTCTGGAAAGGGAAATACAGTTTTAGAGGTAATTGATAGTTTCGAGAGGGTATCAGGTAGAAAACTAAAGTACCAAATAGTTGGCAGAAGGTCTGGTGATGATGCCATCGCCTATGCCGATACGAATAAAGCGAACGAAGTATTGGGCTGGAAAGCTGAATCTACCCTTGATGAAGCTATTAAATCCGCCTGGGACTGGGAACAAAAAATCAGAAACTAGGCAAACATTACAGGAGGCAGATTCAAAAATGTATGCTTACATTTAGCATCTAACCGATAACGCCAAAAAGATGAAAAAACTCCTTACCCTTTCGTTCGTTTTATGCACTGCATTGCTATTTTCACAAGAAACCTATCTGCATTGTGGACGACTGCTAGATGTTAAATCAGGAAAACTGCTTTCAGAAAAAACGTTGGTTGTTTCCGGAAAGAAAATCAAATCAGTTCAGGATGGATTTGTATCAGGCAGATCCAACGATAATATTATAGATCTAAAGGACAAAACGGTACTCCCAGGACTCATTGACATGCACGTACATATTGAAGGACAGTCCAATCCAAAAAGATACATCCAAAGATTCACACAAAACGAAGCCGATGTAGCACTGCAATCCACCATTTATGCTAAGAACACCCTTATGGCCGGTTTTACGACGGTTAGGGATTTGGGAGGCTCGGGAGTGAACATTGCGTTGCGAAAAGCCATCAATAGTGGCATCATAGATGGACCTAGAATTTTCACCTGTGGGAAGGCCATTGGCACTACAGGTGGCCATGCGGACCCAAGTAATGGAGTAAAAAAAGAGCTCATGGGAGACCCTGGGCCAAAAGAAGGAGTGGTCAATTCGCCGGAAGATGGCAAAAAGGCAGTAAGACAGCGTTACAAAAACGGAGCGGATGTGATTAAAATAACCGCTACGGGCGGTGTGTTGAGTGTGGCAAAAAGTGGCCAAAATCCTCAATTTACAATAGAAGAAATAAAGGCTATTACCCAAACCGCAAAGGATTACAATATGTTGACCGCTGCCCATGCCCATGGCGATGAAGGTATGCAGCGTGCCATACTAGGTGGGATTAAAACCATTGAGCATGGTACTTTGATGAGTGAAGAAACCATGGACTTGATGATAAAGCACAATACCTATTTGGTGCCGACCATCACGGCCGGAAAACAGGCCACTGAAAATGCAAAGATACCTGGGTATTTCCCAGAAATAGTAGCACAAAAAGCACTGGAAATAGGCCCAAAAAGCCAAAGCACCTTTGGAAAAGCTTACAAAAAAGGAGTGCCTATCGCTTTTGGAACCGATGCAGGGGTATTTCCACATGGAGAAAACGCCAGAGAGTTTGAGTATATGGTAGAAGCCGGAATGTCGATTACCGAAGCGCTACAATCAGCAACAATTACCAATGCCATGCTTTTGGGCATGGAAAAGAGTTTGGGGCAGTTGGAGGAAAACTTTCTTGCCGATATCATTGCTGTGGAAGACAATCCGCTGGATGATGTACAAACACTTCAAAATGTGGTTTTTGTCATGAAAGAAGGTAAAATAATGAAGTCGGAATAAAACCTTTTGCTCCATTTGGGCGTATATAATGGTATGATGCCAACTGCCAATAATAGCCAAGAGGTTTTGCAACGTGCCCTAAAAGAAAAGCTCTATAAAAAATTGCTGAGGCAATTGGACAAGGATTTTAAGCTGGCCAATGTTAGGTTGGACCTTCCGGCCGACATGGTCCCAGAAAAATTAAAAAAAAGCCTCCACGAGAAAATTTACTTCCTTTTGATGGAGCGGTTCGATGACTATCTCAACTTGCTATATGTTGTGGACATTTCAGAAAGTGAGGTAAAAAAAATCACTTCATCCGATACTGTGGATATTGCGGCCGAAGTATGCTTTCTGATCTTGAAAAGGGAGTGGACAAAAGTTTGGTTCAAAAACAAATACAGCAATTGAAAGATTTTTTCAATTATGGACAAGATTATGGTCTAGCTTCGGTATTTGTTGTATTTTTGATTAAATTTTCAGTTAGTTTTTAGCTAGGAACTGTCCATGGACAAATATTCATTTTTAAACGCCGCGCACACCTCTTTCTTTGCGGAGCTTTACGATAAATATCTAACAAACCCTGATAGTATCGAGCCCAGTTGGAGGGCTTTTTTCCAAGGATTTGATTTTGGCCTTGAAGGATCTCTGGAAGATTTGGGTATCGAGTCCGGGAAGAGCGGTATGGTCATACTTTCCAACGGAAAGCAAGTGGAGATGCCCGAAACTTTGCAAAAAGAATTCCAGGTTATCCGTTTGATTGATGGTTATCGTTCGCGGGGACACTTGTTCACCGAAACGAACCCTGTCCGGGAGAGAAGAAAATACGAACCCACCTTGGATATAGCCAACTTTGGGCTGTCAGACGAGGATTTGAACACTGTTTTTGATGCCGGTAAGATCATAGGTATTGGCTCGAGCACCTTAAGGGAGATTGTTGGCCACCTAGAACGCATTTATTGCGATGCCATTGGGGTGGAATATATGTACATTAGGACACCAGAACGTATACAATGGATTCAGGACTGGCTTAATGTGAATGATAATCATCCCAGTTTCAATGCAGATGAAAAGAAGAACATACTCAGGAAATTAAACGAAGCGGTATCCTTTGAGAGCTTTTTGCACACCAAATATGTCGGGCAGAAACGTTTTTCATTGGAAGGGGGCGAAACCCTTATTCCAGCTTTGGATGTTATTATTGAGAAGGCTGCTGATGCCGGGGTAAAACAATTTGTAATGGGAATGGCCCATAGGGGCAGGCTCAATGTGTTGACCAATATTTTTGGAAAATCACCAAAAGATATTTTCAGTGAATTTGATGGCAAAGATTATGAGGAAACCATTTTTGATGGGGATGTAAAATATCATTTGGGCTGGACATCGATGCGGGAGACGGACTCAGGAAAGATGGTAAATATGAACATTGCACCCAATCCTTCCCATTTGGAAACCGTTAATTCTATTGTTGAGGGAATCACCAGGGCAAAACAAGACAGAGACCACCAAAACAATATTTCGGAGGTACTTCCCATTTTGGTTCACGGTGATGCTGCTTTTGCGGGTCAAGGTGTGGTTTACGAAGTTATTCAGATGGCCCGTTTGGATGGATACCAAACAGGGGGCACCATACATATCGTGGTCAACAACCAAATCGGGTTCACCACCAACTATTTGGATGGGAGGTCATCTACCTATTGCACAGATGTTGGCAAGGTTACCCTATCACCAGTGTTGCACGTAAATGCAGATGATGCCGAGGCTGTGGTTCACGCATCCACTTTTGCTCTCGAATATCGCATGCGTTACAAACGAGATGTGTTTTTGGATTTACTGGGATACAGAAAGTATGGCCATAACGAAGGGGATGAACCCAAATTCACACAGCCCTTACTCTATAAATCGATTTCTAAACACAAAAACCCTCGCGATATTTATGCCGAGAGACTACTTGCCGAAGGAATCATTGATAAAGACTATGTAAAAACCCTGGAGACCGAATATAAAAAGAGTCTTGAGGAAGACTTGATGGATTCCCGAAAAATAGAAAAAACCAGGATTACGCCGTTCATGGAAGATGAATGGGAAGGGTTCACACAAGTGGTAGAAGATGCCATGCTCGGTCCCGTTGACACATCTTTTGATTTAAAGAAATTGGATGAGGTGGCCAAAAGCATTACTGCACTCCCCGAAGGAAAAAAATTCTTAAGGAAACTGGAAAGACTGGTCGACTCCAGACGAAAGATGTACTTCGAAGACAACCAGCTCGATTGGGCCATGGGCGAACTTTTGGCCTATGGGTCGCTTATCGAAGAAGGTTTTGATGTCCGCATGACCGGTCAGGATGTGGAGCGGGGAACATTCTCCCATCGACATGCAGTTATCAAGACCGAAATGCACGAAGAAGAAGTAGTCTTATTGAACGATTTGGGCAAGAACCAAAACGGGAAATTCCACATCTACAATTCCTTACTTTCAGAGTATGCGGTAGTGGGGTTTGATTACGGTTACGCCATGGCAAGCCCAAAGACGTTAACGATTTGGGAGGCCCAGTTTGGAGATTTTAGCAATGGTGCCCAAATCATCATTGACCAATATATATCCTCGGCAGAGGACAAATGGAAACTACAGAACGGATTGGTACTCTTGTTGCCTCATGGCTATGAAGGTCAAGGAGCTGAGCATTCCTCCGGACGCATGGAGCGGTATCTTCAGTTGTGTGCCAAGGACAATATGTTTGTGGCCGATGTGACCACGCCAGCCAACATGTTCCATTTATTGCGAAGACAAATGAAAGCCAATTTTAGAAAGCCTTTGGTGATTTTTACCCCAAAAAGTCTGCTGAGGCACCCAAAAGTGCTTTCAACAAAAGAGGAAATGGCCAACGGAAGCTTTCAAATGGTTATTGATGATGACACCGCTAAAGCTTCAAACATTAAAACGTTGGTTTTCTGTACAGGTAAATTTTACTATGACCTCTTGGAACAAAGAGAAAAATTGCAACGCGATGATGTTGCCTTGGTCCGGTTGGAACAATTGTTCCCTTTGCCGGCACAAGAAATCAGAAAAATCATCAAAAAATATAAATCAGCGGACGATATTGTATGGGCCCAAGAAGAGCCAAGAAATATGGGAGCTTGGGGTCACCTGTTGATGCATTTGGAAGAAGCCAAACAATTTAGAGTTGCATCACGAAGATTTTATGGAGCTCCAGCTGCTGGCAGTGCGGTTCGTTCCCAAAGACGGCATGCCCAAGTAATAGAATATGTCTTTGACAAGGGCAAGGACAATATGTTAATTCGATAAAGACAAAGTTTAAACGAGTATAGGAATGGTTTTAGAAATGAAAGTTCCCTCACCAGGGGAATCCATAACAGAGGTCGAAATCGCAGAATGGTTGGTGGAAGATGGGGATTATGTTGAAAAAGATCAGGGCATAGCTGAGGTAGATTCAGACAAGGCCACTTTGGAGCTTCCCGCAGAGGAAAGTGGGATTATTACGTTGAAGGCTGAAGTGGGGGATGCGGTTGCCGTAGGTGAAGTGGTCTGCTTGATTGATACCAGCGCAGAAAAGCCAGAGGCTGATGGGGAGACCAAGGATGACAAAAAAGAAGAACCGAAAAAAGACGAGGCCGAAAAGGAACCCACTAAAGCAGAGCCAAGAAAAGAGACCTATGCTTCGGGAACTCCATCACCTGCTGCCAAGAAAATATTGGATGAGAAAGGCATTGAACCCGCATCAGTTTCTGGCACGGGAAGGGACGGACGTATCACCAAGGACGATGCTGTAAAAGCGGTACCATCCATGGGCACCCCCACTGGAGGAAACCGGAGCGAGAGCCGTTCCAAACTTTCCATGCTAAGAAGAAAGGTGGCAGAGCGTTTGGTTTCGGCCAAGAACGAGACTGCGATGCTTACTACCTTTAATGAGGTGGACATGTCTCCGATATTTGAACTTCGTAAGCAATACAAAGAAGAATTTAAGGAAAAACATGGTGTGAGCTTGGGCTTTATGTCCTTTTTCACCAAAGCGGTTATCAGAGCATTACAAATGTACCCGGCCGTAAATTCCATGATTGATGGCAAGGAGATGATCACTTATGATTTCTGCGACATCAGCATAGCCGTTTCAGGCCCAAAAGGATTGATGGTGCCCGTTATTCGAAATGCAGAAAATCTCACATTTAGGGGTGTCGAAGCAGAAGTAAAGCGTTTGGCACTTCGCGCACGGGATGGCGAGATTACTGTAGATGAGATGACCGGCGGTACTTTTACCATTTCCAATGGAGGAGTGTTTGGTTCCATGTTGTCCACGCCAATAATCAACCCGCCGCAAAGTGGGATTTTAGGCATGCACAACATTGTTGAGCGACCCATAGTAAGGGATGGAGCCATTGCCATCGCACCGATTATGTACGTTGCCCTGTCCTACGATCATCGAATCATCGACGGAAAAGAATCCGTAGGATTTTTGGTCGCTGTAAAGGAAGCGCTCGAAAGCCCAGAGGAACTGTTGCTGGATGGCGATGTGAAAAAAGCCCTTGAGCTATAGCGTGCCATCACCTCGAGCGGAGTCGATAGGTGGTGTATAGATTGCAATTTGGTTCTCGACTGCGCTCGAACTGACAAATACTTTTATTTTTTTAGGTAGAGGTATTTGTTATCGTAGTCAATTACGGCCTTCCCCTTCTTAAGAATATCCGCTCCTATAATACCATCCACGGGCAGGGCATTGTGCGAAATTAAAGCTTGGTTCACATGGACCAAATCAAAGAGAACAATTTTCTGTTTCTTTTTTTTCCAATTCCCAATTTGGATGCTATTATTGGAAGAGACCAGGGTTTCCATTTCAGTGGCTCCGGCTCCGGCAGCCTTTATTTCCGAAGTTTCGGAAACCATCTCAAAAAACTCAATTTTATCCATGCCCACACAGGTATTGGAGGCTCCGGTGTCCAAAATAAATCGCCCTGCAACCCCATTGATTTTGGCAGCAATTTCAAAATGATTGGTCTCAGTAAATACCAAGGGTATCTTGATATAGTCCTTGGATTTCAGAAATTTTTTGAGTGATGCCATGTCGTTCTTTGAGCTTTGTCATGTTGAGCGCAGTCGAAGTATCCAGGTGTTTATTTCAAACTGAATATTTCAGAACGTCTAAGATAAGCCTATTTTTGCCACATGATAATAACCGACACCCACGCCCATTTATATAGCGAAGCCTTTGATGATGACCGGGATGCTATGGTCCAACGAGCACTGGATGCTGGAGTGAAACGTTTTTTTATCCCAGCTATTGATTCTACGTATACACGTGCTATGCTAGATTTGGAAGCCAGTTATCTCGAAAATGTCTTCTTAATGATGGGGCTGCATCCCACACATGTTAATGAAAATTATAAGCAAGAGTTGGCACACGTGGAAGAATGGCTTTCTAAAAGGAAGTTTTATGCTGTAGGTGAAATAGGTATCGACCTGTATTGGGACAAAACCTTTTTAAAACAACAACAAGAAGCCTTCGTGTATCAAATTCGATTGGCAAAAAAATATAAACTGCCCATTGTGATCCACAGCCGGGATTCTTTTGATGAAATCTTTGAAATTCTGGAACAGGAAAACGGAAAGGACTTGTTTGGTATTTTTCACTGTTTCACGGGAACCAAGGAACAGGCCAAAAGAGCCATATCATACAACATGAAATTGGGCATTGGGGGAGTGGTCACCTTTAAAAATGGCAAGATTGACCAATTTTTAGGCAACATTGATTTGGAGCACGTTGTTCTGGAAACAGATTCGCCCTATTTGGCCCCTGTTCCATATCGCGGAAAGCGCAATGAAAGTTCTTATATAATTAAAGTATTGGAAAAACTTTCCCATATTTACGGTAGGCCTGTGGAAGAAATAGCGGCAATTACCACAGAAAACTCAAAACATGTATTTGGAATTTAGTCCATGAAAGCGAGAACCAAAATATTGTTGATCTACACAGGGGGTACTATCGGTATGGTTAAGGATTATCGAACCGGAGCTTTGAAAGCTTTTAATTTTGAGGAGCTCATTAAAAACATCCCTGAATTGGACCAACTCGATTGTGATTTAAAGGGTATTTCCTTCAAAAAACCAATTGATTCTTCCAATATGAACCCCAAATATTGGGGGTTGATTGCTTCCATAATCGAGGAGCACTACACGGAATACGACGGTTTTGTGGTCTTACATGGCAGCGACACCATGAGCTACTCGGCTTCCGCCCTCAGTTTTATGTTGGAAAATTTGGCAAAGCCCGTAATTTTTACAGGGTCTCAATTGCCAATTGGTGATTTAAGAACCGATGCCAAAGAGAATTTAATCACCTCCATAGAAATTGCGTCCCTTCAAGAAAAGGGTCGACCCGTAGTTCAAGAAGTAGGGCTGTATTTTGAATACAAACTTTACAGGGCCAACAGGACCACCAAGATCAATGCAGAGCATTTTGAGGCCTTTGCCTCTTTGAACCATCCACCTCTGGTAGAATCGGGGGTACACTTGAAGGTAGATGCGGCCAACTTGCGCAAATCATCATTAAAGAAAAAACCATTGAAGGTCCATAAAACCTTAAACGATAACGTAGCTATTTTAAAGCTTTTCCCAGGACTTAACAAAAATGTGCTTCATGCTGTTCTCGGAATTCCAGGATTAAAGGCATTGATATTGGAAACCTATGGAGCGGGCAATGCTCCTATGGACGATTGGTTTTTGGAGGCACTGGAAATTGCCATTTCCAATGGGTTGCACATAATCAATGTGACACAGTGTTCGGGAGGTTCGGTGGCCATGGGACATTATGAAACGAGCAAACGACTGGATAACATGCAGATGGTTGATGGAAAGGATATTACAACGGAAGCCGCCGTAACCAAGGCAATGTACCTACTTGGGACCAATATTTCCAACAAATTGTTTAAGACAGTTTTTGAAACTTCGCTTAGGGGAGAGATGAGCTAAAATTAACGCCCCAAATTTCTATAACTAATAATTTTTTTGTTTATTGGACGGCCTAATTACGCATTAATAGAGAGGTGGCCGAGTGGTCGAAGGCGCACGCCTGGAAAGTGTGTATACACCAAAAGTGTATCGAGGGTTCGAATCCCTTCCTCTCTGCTAGGTATTTTAATTTTTCAATTGTAAAATTTTTATATCTTTAACATTATTAACTAACTAAATTTAAGTTTGACGAAATGAAAAAAATATCCTTTACTCTGGCTGCTGCCGGAATGTTTGTTTTAGGAACTACGACTGCTTCTGCAGCCATGTTACAAGATGAAGCTGCGGCTGAAGCCAGCAAAGGTTTCACTCAGGTATTGAAAGAACAGTTTATCCAGGGAGGCCCTGCCTTTATGGGAATTGTACTTCTTTGTCTAATTTTGGGATTGGCAGTTGCAATTGAAAGAATTATTTATTTGAATTTGGCGACTACCAATACAACCAAACTCAAACAACAAGTGGAAGATGCATTGGCATCTGGGGGTGTAGAGGCCGCCAAAGAGGTTTGCCGAAACACCAAAGGACCAGTTGCCTCCATATTTTACCAAGGTCTTGACAGAGCCGACGAAGGATTGGAATCCGCTGAAAAGGCTGTTGTTGCCTACGGAGGCGTGCAGATGGGACAATTGGAGAAAAACGTTTCTTGGTTGTCGCTTTTCATCGCTATTGCACCCATGCTTGGGTTCATGGGTACGGTAATCGGTATGATTCAAGCCTTCCAGAAAATTGCAGCAGTAGGTAACTTGAGCGCATCCTTGATTGCGGGTGACATCCAGGTTGCGTTATTGACAACCGTTTTTGGTTTGATCACGGCAATTATCCTACAAATTTTCTATAACTATATCATTGCAAAAATCGATAGTATCGTAAACGACATGGAAGACTCCTCCATATCCTTGATTGATATGTTGGCGGCACACAAGAAATAATTACGAATTAAAAACTATCGAGAATCATGAATAAACTAGTAAAAATAGCACTAATTGTCATCGGATTGATAGCGGCCGTACTTTGGTTCTCGCTACCATCCGCTGATGATCCAGATGCCATCAATAGTGGTTCCATGAACTTTATGTTCATTATTATGTACCTATTGTTGGCGATAGCCGTGGTGGCGTCCGTGTTTTTTGGACTCAAAAAACTATTGTCCACCCCTGGAAGCCTCAAAAAATCCTTGTTTGCCATTGGTGGACTGGCCATTGTCGTTGCGATATCCTACGGATTGTCGTCTGATAATATGGCTGTTGTTGAAACCATGTCGGAACGAGGAGTGGAAACTACGGAAAGTACCGTTAAAAATATTGGCATGGGACTGAATGTATTTTTCATTCTAACCTTGGTTGCCGTTATTCTGATGGTGGTGCCTGGATTGAAGAAAATGTTTGTAAAGTAAAAAAGTAAGTTATGCCCAGAAGAAAAGGAGCTCCGGAAGTCAATGCCGGTTCCATGGCGGACATTGCGTTCCTGCTGTTAATCTTTTTCTTGGTTACCACAACCATAGAAACGGATGCAGGCTTGGACCGTATGCTACCACCCATTGATCCTCCAGAAGATGTAGAAGTTGTTATTAAACAAAAGAACATCTTCACGGTAAATATTAACAAAAATGGACAGCTGTTGGTTGAAGACAATCTGATGCAGCTAAGGGATTTAAGAAAAGCGGCTGTTGCATTTCTTGAAAACAATGGTGATGGAAGTTGCAATTATTGCAAAGGCAGGAAAGACGCTACTTCTTCGGATAATCCAGAAAAGGCCATTATTTCACTAAAGAATGACAGGGAAACCAAGTATGCAACTTACATAACAGTTCAAAACGAACTGGTCGGTGCCTACAACGAATTAAGAAATCGAGAGGCCCAACGTTTGTATGGCCGGGATTTTACCGAGATGGAAGCAGAATATTTGAACCCTGAAACTCCTTCCAACGTAAGGGATGACCTTAAGGATAAAGTAAAGCGTGTTCAGGATATGTTTCCACAGAAATTATCTGAAGCGGAAACCACAAGTAATTAAAGTTTAGATTTTATGTCAAAGTTTGCAAAAAAGAAAGATGGGGATTTACCAGCGGTTTCAACCGCTTCTTTGCCCGATATCGTGTTCATGTTATTGTTCTTTTTTATGACAGTAACCACAATGAAGGATAGTTCCCTACTTGTTGAAAATACGCTTCCAAATGCATCCGAAACCAAGAAATTGGAAAAAAAGGATAGGGTAATCTACATTTATGTTGGCAAGCCTACACAGGAGTATGAGAAGGTTTTCGGAACAGAACCTAAAATACAACTGAACGATAAGTTCGCTAGCGTAGAAGAGGTCGGTTCCTATATTTTGGCCGAGCGTGCTAAAAAGCCTCAAGAATTGCAAAATGTATTGACTACTGCTTTAAAGGTGGATAAGAATGCCAACATGGGTCTTATCACCGATATTAAACAAGAATTGCGGAAGGTGAACGCCCTTAAAGTGAATTATACCACTTACGAAGGAGATGCCTTCAACAATTTACAGTAATCAATAACTTAGATTTAGTGGAAAACGCTCCAAATTAATTTGGAGCGTTTTTTGTTTGGTGTCATGTATCTCTATCTTTATGCCACGTATACAACCATGAAGAATTATCTTTTAGTCATACTGCTTCTACTTTGTTTCTTACTGGGCAATGCTCAGGATACACAAGATGGGGCTGTTTTCGATGAAAAATATCTGGAGGATCAGTTTTATCTTGGATTAGGGTTTAATTTTTTGTTGGATAGATCGGAGGATGTTAACCAGCGAAGCCTTTCCTATAATTTTCAGTTGGGTTTCATTAAAGACATTCCGCTGAACAGCAGAAGAAACTTTGGTTTGGGGCTGGGTATTGGATATGCAACCAACTCGTATTACAGTAATATTGGTGCCAGCGAAGTGGGAGACATTGTTGTTTACGAGGTTTTGACTTCAGATCAATTTAAGCGAAGCAAGTTGGAGACGCATACAGTAGAGTTTCCCTTAGAACTGCGTTGGCGAACTTCAACACTACAGTCGTACAAGTTTTGGAGGATTTATGCTGGGGCTAAACTCGGGTATGTGTTTAGCGGTCGATCAAGATTGGTGACTGACGAGGTGAGAAATGGTTTCTCAAATCCAGATATTCAGGACCTGCAGTATGGGCTCACACTCAGCTTTGGATACAATACTTGGAACATTCATGCCTACTATGCCCTAAACCCACTTTTGAAAGACGGTACGGTGCTGGACAATAATGAAACGATTGATTTAAGAGTCCTACGCATTGGTGTCATCTTCTACATTTTATAGCCAATATTTCAGGATAATCAACTGAGAGCAAACCCCAATCAAAAACCCGATAAGAAGCTCGGCCTTGCTATGCACTTTTAGATACAAACGAGACGTAGCCACCAAACCTGTCATGATGATGAAAAGGCTAATGGCCAAAGTAATGTTTTTTTCAAAGTGAATGCTCAGTGCAATCATGAACATCAAAATACTGCCCATACCCAATAAATGAATGCTGGTTTTGAATTTTAGAAAAATAAGAATAAGTGCAGTACAGGTGGCGGTTAGCAATCCGGTAAAGAAATAAAAAAGCTCACGGACGTAATTGTTCGGAATTACCTTGTACAAAATCATCAACAATAAAATACAACTGATATAAAGTGGATACTTCCGTTCTTGCAAGGTGGGCAAAAAAATAGAGTTAATGAGACCTATGTTCTTTAGAATCAGAAAGAAAATAATAGGAATGATTACAGTGAGTATGAAAATTGGGAGGACATTACCACTTTGGATTTCAAGTGTGCTATATGGAGCAATCATGAAATATAGAATGGTACCTCCGACGGGGATGAACAAGGGATGAAACACATAGGAGACAATGTGGAAAAAATGGCGCATTAGATCTGCTTTCTTAACCGAGCCACAGGAATGCCCAATTGTTCTCGGTATTTGGCGACCGTACGTCTTGCAATGGGATATCCGCGTTCCTTCAGTATTTTGGCCAACTTGTCATCAGTCAATGGTTTCTTCTTTTCCTCATCAAGAATAACGGTCTCCAATATTTTTTTTATTTCCCTGGTCGAAACGTCTTCTCCTTGCTCATTCTTCATGGACTCGGAAAAGAACTCTTTAATTAATTTGGTTCCATAAGGCGTGTCCACATACTTACTATTTGCCACTCTGGACACGGTAGAAACATCCATATCAATTTCATCCGCTATATCCTTTAAGATCATGGGGCGCAGTTTCCGTTCATCGCCTGTCATAAAATACTCTTTCTGGTAGTTCATGATTGCGCTCATGGTCACAAACAAGGTTTGCTGTCGTTGCTTTATCGCATCGATGAACCATTTTGCCGCATCCAGTTTTTGTTTGATGAAGAGTACCGTGTCTTTTTGAGACTTGGTCTTTTCTTTTGAGTCCTTATAGCCTTGAAGCATATTGTTGTACTCCCTGGACACATGAAGTTCGGGCGCGTTTCTTCCATTTAGGGTAAGTTCCAGTTCACCATCCACAATCCGAATGGAGAAATCGGGAACAATATGTTCCACCATCCTATTGTTGCCTGCATAAGATCCCCCGGGCTTTGGGTTCAACTTTTCAATTTCGGTGATGGCTTCTTTCAGTTCCTCCTCGCTAATATGATGTTTTTGGATGAGTTTGGTGTAGTGTTTTTTGGTGAACTGTTCAAAGGACTTTTCTAAAATGGAAATCGCCAATTCTACGGCCGGTCTTTTTTCTTTTCGTCTCAATTGTATCAAAAGACACTCATCCAACGAGCGGGCACCCACACCAGGAGGGTCTAATCTTTGTACCACCTTAAGCACAGACTCTATTTTATCTTCCTCAACATAAATATTCTGTGTAAAGGCAAGGTCGTCCATAATATCGGCAAGGGGTCTTCGGATGTAACCACTTTCGTCAACACTTCCTACCAAGAATTCAGCAATTGCCCATTCCTCATCATCCAGGTAAATCGTGTTCAGTTGATTGATCAGGTGTTGGTTAAAAGAAGTGCCTGCTGCATAGGGAATGGTCTTTTCATCATCATCGGAACTATAATTGTTCGCTCGGGTCCTGTAATCTGGAATCTCATCATCGCTCAGGTAATCATCGATATTGATTTCGTCCGTGGAGATGGTTTCGTGGTCCGATGCATCATCATAGGTGTCATCATAGGCATCATCTAAGTTTTCGCTTTCGGCCTTTCCGCTTTCCAATGCAGGATTTTCCTCCAACTCTTGCTTCAATCGTTGTTCAAAAGCCTGTGTGGGCAGTTGAATCAATTTCATGAGTTGAATCTGCTGTGGAGACAGCTTTTGTGAAAGCTTAAACTGTAAGTGCTGTTTTAGCATGATGCGTTATCTTCCTTCTTATAAATTTAAGAATTCAATTCAGAACTCTGCGTTTTGTGGTGTTCTTGGGTATGGTATGACGTCCCTAATGTTACCCATGCCCGTAACGAACTGGACCACACGCTCAAAGCCTAGTCCAAATCCACTATGCACCGCGGTACCAAATCGTCTAAGGTCCAGATACCACCACAACTCTTTTTCATCAATATCCAAGGCCTTAATCTTTTCCTGGAGTACCTCCAGGCGTTCTTCCCGCTGTGATCCACCAACAATTTCTCCGATACCTGGAAAAAGCACGTCCATGGCCCGGACCGTTTTCCCATCTTCGTTAAGGCGCATGTAGAATGCTTTGATGTTCGCTGGATAATCAAAAAGAATGACAGGGCACTTGAAATGTTTTTCTACCAGAAAGCGTTCGTGCTCACTTTGAAGATCTGCTCCCCATTCGTTTATGGGAAACTGGAACTTTTTCTTTTTATTGGGTTTGCTGTTTCTAAGAATATCTATGGCTTCGGTGTAGGTGACCCTTTTAAAGTTGTTGTCTACCACAAACTTTAGTTTTTCAATCAGGGCCATTTCAGACCTTTCATGCTGGGGTTTGGATTTCTCTTCATCCAACAGTCGTTTTTCCAAGAACTGAAGATCATCTTGACAATTATCAAGGACATATTGTATTATCCATTTAACAAAGTCTTCCGCCAGATCCATGTTGGCATCCAAATCATAAAAGGCCATTTCAGGCTCTATCATCCAGAATTCTGCCAAATGTCTAGACGTATTCGAATTTTCTGCTCTAAAAGTAGGACCAAAAGTATATACCTTACCCAAGCCCATAGCATAGGTTTCGGCCTCCAATTGACCGGAAACCGTTAGATTGGTTTCTTTGCCAAAAAAATCTTGCTCATAGTCCACATCCCCACTTGCAGACAGCGGTGGATTTTTGGGATCTAGGACACTTACCCTGAACATTTCTCCAGCTCCTTCGGCATCGGACCCTGTAATTATAGGTGCGTGCATGTAGTAGAATCCGTTCTGCTGAAAATAACTGTGTACGGCAAAGGCCAATGCGGAACGGACACGCATTACCGCAGAAAACGTATTGGTTCTTACCCGAAGATGTGCTTTCTCCCTTAAAAATTCCAAAGAGTGTTTTTTAGGCTGTATGGGATAGGTGTCTGGGTCGGCTCCACCGTGAACGTAAACGTCGGTAGCTTGGACTTCGACGCTTTGTCCTCTTCCTTGACTCGCTACCAAAGTTCCTGATACTTTTAAGGCTGCCCCTGTATTTATCTGTTTAAGAAGACTTTCTTCCAAATTTTCGAAATCGACAACGCATTGCAGGTTATGGATGGTCGACCCATCGTTCAACGCTATAAATCGATTGCTCCTAAAAGTTCTTACCCATCCATTCACAACAACGGAATCTCCTAGGGGCTGTTTCTCCAATAGTTCTTTTACGGAATAAGATTTCATTTCTTCCTTCTGGTAAATTAAGGGGTAAAGATAGGTTTTTGATGAAAAAAGAGGGCAACAGAAAAGCCATATTTATAGGCACTTCACTAACTATTTATCCTTGATGGTGTCTTCTTCCTTGGGTAAAATATCAATCTGAGGTTTTTTAAGGACTTGTTTATTGGCAATACTTCTTTCCAAGGAAAGCAACAAAGAGGGCAACAAAATTAAATTGGAAAGCATGGCAAAAAGCAGTGTTGCCGAAACGAGTCCTCCTAAAGCTTTGGTCCCCCCAAAACTGGAAATAATAAAGACCGAAAATCCAAAGAAAAGCACAATGGATGTATAAAACATGCTTACACCGGTTTCACGTAGGGCAGCATAGACGGATTTTTTAATCTGCCAGCGGTTGGCCGTTAATTCCTGTCGATACTTGGCCAAGAAATGAATGGTATCATCCACCGAAATACCAAAAGCAATACTAAACACCAATATGGTTGAGGGTTTTATAGGCACGCCCAAATAACCCATGAGTCCCGCCGTAATGACAAGAGGAAGCAAGTTTGGGACCAGTGAAATAATGACCATCCTAAACGAACGGAACAGATAGGCCATAAAAAGAGATATCAATCCAATGGCCAGTGCCAAAGAAATCAACAAATTCTTGACTAAATATCGTGTCCCCTTTAAAAATAAAAGGGCCTTACCAGTCATAAAAACACTGTAGCGTTCTGTCGGAAAAAATTTATTGATGGCATCTTGAACATCCTGTTCAATCTCTTCCATGCGTTCTATTTTCACATCGCGCATAAAGGTGGTCAACCGCGCCACTTGACCTGTACTGTCCACAAAACTTTCCAAAAGGTCGTCATCACTTGATGACTTCCTTGCCATGTCCATGATAAAGGTATTTTCTTGGGATGTGGGCAATTGATAATACTTTGGAATGCCATTGTAAAAGGCTTGTTTGGAATATTTCACCAAATTGACCAAGGAAATTGGCTTGGATAACTCTGGGGTCTCTTCAATGATTTCCTCCAGCTGGTTCATTCTTCTTAAGGTTGCTGGTTTAACCGCGCCATTCTTCCGCTTGGTGTCCACAACAATTTCCATGGGCATGATGCCGTCAAACTCTTCTTCAAAAAACCGGATATCCTTAAAATAATGTGTGTTTTTGGGTAGGTCTTCGATACGGCTTCCGGTAATCTTAATTTGATAAATGCCTACAATGCTCATCACCAAAACAATAACAGCAGTAATATAGACGCCTATGCGATGGTTCCTTACCATGCGTTCCATCCAGTTCACAAAAAAATCAATCCATTTTTTGTTTAGATGCTTCAAGTGCTTGGTTTTGGGAAGGGGCATGAAGCTGTACACTATGGGTATGATCAGTAGGGAAAGAATAAAAATCCCAACGATATTTATAGAAGCTACGATACCAAATTCTTTAAGCAAGGCACTGTCCAAAATAATGAAGGTGGCAAAACCTGAAGCCGTGGTGACATTGGTCATCAACGTTGCATTGCCTATTTTGGAAATAACCCGTTGCAGGGAAAGGGCTTGATTACCGTGTTTTTTAACTTCTTGCTGATATTTATTGATTAGAAAGATGCAATTAGGTATTCCAATAACAATAATCAGGGGCGGAATCAAAGCTGTAAGGATCGTGATTTCATATCTAAAAAGCCCAAGAATACCAAAGGCCCACATCACACCGATAATAACCACGAACATCGAAATAAAAGTGGCCCTAAAACTCCTAAAGAAAAAGAAAAAAATAAGAGAGGTAACCAACAATGCGGCCCCAATAAAAATACCGATTTCATCAACGATGGACTTGGTGTTCCAGGTTCGGATATAGGGCATACCGGAAACGCGGACATCCAAACCAGTTTCAGTTTCAAAATTTTTGACCAAATCCCCAAGGTCGTTCAAAATAAACTCATTTCTGACCGCCGTGTTCATGATGTCCTTATCCAGATAGGCGATGGTCTGTATGGTTCCACTATTGGGGTTGTAGATAAGGTTGTCGTAAAAAGGGAGCTCTTTGAAAAGGTGGTTTGTCGTTTTTTCCACTTCTTCCTTGGTGGAGAATGGTTTCTTTATAAGGGGCTCCATCACAAAAGCCTGTTGGTCATTATCTTTCACCAATACTTTTAGATTGTCTGTGGAAACCACGAAATCAATTTCCGGAAAAGCTTGCAGTTGTTTGCTTAATTTGTTCCAGCGATTAAAATTATCAGGCGTGAACAGCGCAGAATCCCTAACGGCCAGAACAACCGCATTGCCCTCTTCACCAAATATTTTTTTGAATGCATTGTAGTTAACGGTAGCTGGATGGTCATCAGGAAGAATATTGGCCTCCGAATTTGAAAATTGCATATTTTTCCACTGGAGTGCCAAAAAAACAGTGAATCCAGCTATTGCTAAAAGAATAAGGACTCTATTACGGAGAATAAGGCGTGCTACCTTGGGCCAAAATCCTTTTGTGAGCTTTGCTACCATTGGGGAATCGTTGGGCGCAAAGGTAGAAAATGATGCGCTGTGTTCCTAGAAAATGAAAAGTTCAATTTCGAGGTGTTATACCTTCATTATTTCCGCTTCTTTGGCAGTGAGGATAGCATCAATTTTACTGATGTGATTATCGGTCAGTTCCTGTACATCCACTTCTGCATTGCTCAGCAGGTCCTCTGAGATATCTAATGACTTTAATTCCTTGTTGGCATCCTGTCTGGCACTTCGCACACCTACCTTGGCATCCTCTGCTTCGGATTTTGCTTGCTTTACCAATTGTAATCTTCTTTCCTCTGTCAGGGGAGGAACGTTGATGATTACCATTTCGCCATTGTTCATCGGATTAAAGCCCAAATTGGCATTCATAATGGCCGTTTCTATTTCGGAAAGTAGGCTTTTTTCCCAAGGTTGTACCGAAAGGGTCCGGGCATCAGGGGTATTGATGTTGGCTATCTGGGATAGTGGGGTTTGAGAACCATAATATTCGACCATAACTGTGGAGAGCATCATTGGACTTGCTTTGCCCGCCCGTATTTTTACCAATGCTTTTTCCAAATGGGAAATACTGGCATCCATGCTTTCTTTTGTGGTGTCCAGTATAAATTTAACTTCTTCGTTCATAATATTTTCAATTTTAACTAATGAATCAAAGTATATGCCACTTAAATATTGACAACTGTACCGATATTCTCGCCGGATACGATTTTCATCAGGTTTCCTCTTGTGTTCATGTCAAAAACCACAATGGGAAGTTCGTTTTCCTGACTTAGGGTGAAGGCAGTGGTATCCATCACCTTCAAACCCTTGGACAATACATCGCTGAAGGAGAGGGACTCGAATTTAGTGGCGTTTTTGTCCTTTTCTGGGTCGGATGTATAGATGCCATCCACCCGAGTGCCCTTTAAAATAACATCGGCCTTTATTTCTATGGCTCTTAACACAGCAGCAGAATCTGTGGTAAAATAGGGGTTGCCCGTACCGCCACCAAAAATAACTACTCTGCCTTTTTCCAAGTGACGAATCGCTCTTCTTCGGATAAAGGGTTCTGCAACCTCATTTATTTTTATGGCCGATTGCAATCGCGTTTCAACCCCTTGAAGTTCTAAAGCACTCTGCAAGGCCAAACCATTGATTATGGTAGCCAACATGCCCATGTGATCTCCTTGTACGCGATCCATTCCTTGACCTGCACCGGAAAGACCTCTAAAAATATTGCCTCCCCCAATGACAATGGCTACTTCAATCCCTTTTTCGACAACAGCCTTAATGTCTTCGGCATATTCTGCCAACCGATTGGCATCTATACCGTATTGCTGTTCTCCCATTAGGGCTTCACCGCTTAATTTGAGTAAAATTCTTTTGTATTGCATTGAGGAATTGTTGAAGTCCGGACAAAAATAATCAAAATTATTTAGGCTTTGCAGTATCAAAATGAGCGGTTTTGAAAGAAAATCGATTAAAAAAACCATACATTTTGTAACCTTTTGAAAAAGTGATGGTATATCCTGAAAACAAACAAGAAAACACCGACAACTTGGACCACCTATCGGACAATGCTCTTATGTCAGAAGTAAAATCAGGAGACTTGGACAAGTTGGGATTACTTTATGAACGCCATAAAAAAACTTTGTTTGGTTTTTTCTATAATCTGGGAAACAATCCTTCGGTAAGTGAGGATTTGGTGCAGAATGTTTTTATGCGGATGTTGAAATATAGAGGTTCTTATACAGGTAAGGGAATGTTTGGTGCTTGGATGTTTCGCATGGCAAGAAATGTCAACTATGATCATCATAAAAAAACGGCCAAGGAAAAAATTTCCTGGCAGGTATCATCAGAGGAATTGGGAGAAGCTTCAGATGATGGTTTCAATGAGTCAATGGAAAGAGAAGGTAACTCCATATTGTTAAAACGCGCGTTGGCAAAATTGTCCGATGAAAAAAGGGAGCTTTTGATTTTGAGCAAATATAAAGGGTTGAAGTTTGGAGAGTTGGCCGAGATACTCGGTTGTACCGAAGGAGCTGCCAAAGTTAGAGTGCACAGGGCGCTCAAAGAATTAAGAACGATTTTTTTAGAATTGGAAACTTCATGATGAATAAGGAAAACTTTGAAATACAAGTGATGGAATATCTCAGTGGGGATATGCCTGAAAAGAATAGGGCACAATTTGAGAAGTTACTTGCCAAAAATGAGAATTTGAGCAAAGAGTTCGAAGGACTAATGAACATTTGGTCCAAGGTTGAAAACTTGGACGCCCCAAAGCCAACAGCGAAAATGGATGAAAGCTTTTTCGATGCATTAGTGCAAGAGGTGGATAAAAAGACTAAAAAAAGCTTTTGGATTTTACTTCAAGAGATGGTTTTTTCGGCTTTCAAACCACAATTGGCCTATGGATTTTTGTTGGTAGGTGTGGGTTTGGTAATTGGATACTTTTTTAGCCCTGGGGAGATGCCCGATGAAAATCAAAAGATTGTTCAGGTAGATGAGCCCTTGGAAGAAGTCAGGCAGCGGCTCGTATTGACCTTATTGGAACAACCCTCTGCCAATCAGCGATTGCAGGGAGTCGGCGAGGCCAATAAAATTGCCCAAGTTGACAGCATTGTGGTGAAGGCCCTTTTGCAAACGCTCAACAATGATCCAAATGTTAATGTGCGATTGGCGGCCATAGAATCTTTGACCAATTATTTGGACAACCCGACCGTTAGGCAAGGACTGGTCCAGTCCATTGCACACCAAGAATCACCCATTCTTCAAGTTACCTTGGCGAACCTTATGGTGGCCTTGCAAGAGAAAGCATCCATTGCGCCTTTTCGACAGCTATTGCAGGAGAAGACACTGGATACTACGGTGAAGAAGAAAATAGAGAATTCCATAGAATCGATAATCTAGAGTTTATTTATCAATCTGTCTCCATAGAGACAAAAATCAAATCACGAACAGTTTAATAATCAAAATGATGAAACAATTAATCTTGGTGCTCTCACTCACTATTTGGGTAGGTACCGCATGCATGAAAGCCCAGCAGAAAGAGTTTTCGGAAAAAATTTCTAAAGAAGTACCTTTTGGGAACACTTCGGCAAATACTTTGATAATCAAAAATGTTTTTGGCTCCATTGATATTCAAGGCTACAACGGTGATAAGGTCGTAATGGAAGTGATGCGCATCATAACAGCCAAGTCGGTTGAAGATTTAGAGCTTGGCAAGAAAGAGCTTCAGCTAAAGGTGACAACCGACCCGGATAGGCTGATACTTAGGCCTGATGCCCCTTACATTGAATTTGATGATGACAACTTGCGCTATAATTGGTGCAATCAGGAAGAATGGCCCTATGATCATTCCCTCCATTTTGATGTGAAAGTTCCCTGGTCCGTTAAAATCAACATTAGTACCATAAATGACGGAGAAATTTTGGTAAAGAACATGAAAGGGGATTATTTGAAGGTAAATAATATCAATGGGGGTATTACTTTAGAGAATGTATCCGGTCAAACAGATTTGCATTGTATAAATGGGGATGTTTCCATTGCATACGTAAACAACCCAACCGAGGATTCAAAGTATTATTCATTGAATGGGGACATCAACGTTAAATATCAACAGGAACTATCTGCGAATGTGTCGTTTAAAACCATGAACGGAGAACTTTTTACAGACTTTGATATTGCTAAACAGTATATGGATGCCAAGCGATCATTTGAAGGAAAGAAAGCCAAGTACACATATCAAGCAACCCCCAAACTACAAATTGGAAAAGGGGGCATAGCTTTGGATTTTGAAACGTTAAACGGGGATGTATACTTAAAAAAGATATAGCTATGAAAAGGATAAAAGCATGGATTGCGGTTTTGGCCGTATTGTGGATAAGTGTTGCACAGGCCCAAGAAAAGGAAATTGATTTGTTCACAATTCCATTAAGTTCGCCCAGCAAAGAAGGTATGCTCAAGGTAGAGCAGTTGTCTGGATCTATAAATGTGATAGCTTATGAGGGTAAAGAGGTTATTGTAAAGGTAATGGTTGGTGAAGTTGAAAATTCCGGTCAGTCAAAGTATGGTATGAAACGGATAGGAGGTTCTGGACTTAGCATTAGTGCCGAAGAAGAGAATAATGTGGTAAAAATCGATAACGAAGCATGGAATAGGAAAACGGATTTTGAGATTAAGGTGCCCAAGAATTTTTCGTTGAAGTTGAAAACTGTGAATGATGGAGATATTTATGTTGAGGGAGTAAGTGGGGATATGGAAATCAGCAATGTAAACGGGCACATAACACTAAAAAATGTAAGTGGGTCAGCCATCACCGATACCACCAATGGAGAGGTAAAGGTTAATTTCAACTCGGTAAAAGAAGATTCCGACATGGCCTTCAGTAGTTTTAATGGCAATGTTGAAGTGACTTTCCCTAGCATGATAAAAGCCAATGTAAAGGCTAAATCGGATATGGGCGAAATCTATTCGGATTTTAATATGGCCATTTCAGAAAGGGAACCCAAGGTAGAAAAAGGGCAATCTGCGAGAGGTTACAAGGTTAAGATTGAACAATGGCTTCGAGGAACTATAAATGGCGGTGGCCCTGAAATACTTTTTAAAACCTTTAATGGGGATATATTGATTAAGTCCAAGTGATATCAAGAAATCCTAGGAAACAAAAAAACCGCTCGTTTAGAGCGGTTTTTTTATATGTTAAACCAAAAGTTTACCCTAGGGCAACTCTTTGAAATCCGGTCACCTCCAAATCAGGGTTAACGGATTTTACATATTCGGCGACACTTTGCTTGCTGTCTTTTATGAAAGCCTGGTTCACCAAGGTGTTGTCCTTGAAGAAGCGTTTCAGTTTTCCTTTGGCGATGTTATCCAACATGGCTTCTGGTTTTCCTTCTTGACGCAATTGATCTTTGGCAATCTCAATTTCCTTATCAATTATGGACTGGTCAACTCCTGCTTCGTTCAAGGCTACTGGGTTCATGGCAGCAGCTTGCATAGCAACATCCTTAGCGGCTTCTGCGGCACCATCAACTGCGGCTGACAAACCTACCAAAGTGGCAATTTTGTTGCCTGCATGGATATAAGAGCCCACGAATGGGGCACTTAGTTTTTCAAAGCTTCCAATTTCTATTTTTTCACCAATAACACCGGTTTGCTCGGTCAACTTATCAGCTACAGTCATCCCGTTGAAGGATGCAGCTAAAAAATCATCCTTACTGTTGTATCCCAAAGCCAAGTCAGCTAAATCGTTGGCCAACTTAACGAAACTCTCATTCTTGGCTACGAAATCGGTTTCACAGTTCAAGGAAATGATCACTCCATTTGCTTTGTCTACGCTCACTTTGGCGATAGCAGCTCCTTCCGAAGAATCTCGATCCGCTCTTTTGGCGGCCACTTTTTGTCCTTTCTTCCTTAGGATTTCTATTGCTTTGTCAAAATCACCATCGGCTTCAACCAAAGCTTTTTTGCAATCCATCATTCCGGCACCGGTAGCCTTTCTTAATTTATTTACTTCTGCGGCGGTAATCTTTGCCATCTTATAAAATTTTAAATTTTTGTGTATAATAAAACACACTAAGGTGTTTTGTTTTAGAACAATGTTAAACCAGTCTTAGGCTTCAACTCCTCCTTTGGCGTTGTCTTGCCACTCCTGTAATTCGTCCCATTTCCCATCAGCTGCCATTTTAGCCTGCTTTGGCCAAGAGGTTGGGTCCAAATGGGCCATTCTTGAACTTGCCTCGGTCAATATTTCCTTGATTTTTTCGGCATCGGCCTTGGCCAATTCAGCATAGGTTTTAATACCGCTATTGGTAAGGGCCTCTGCAGCTTTTGGTCCAATTCCTTCTATTTTGGTAAGGTCTTCAGCTTTGGACGTTGTCTTCTTGGCTGTTTTTTTCTCTTCCTTGGCTTCGGCGACAGGTTCTTCTTTCTTTACTTCTACCTTTTCTTTGGCTTTTGGCTCCTCTTTTTCTTGTACAGGTTCTGGTTTCACTTCCTTCTCCTTAGCAACTTCCTTCGCAGCTGCCTTTGGAGTCTCGTCTTGTTTTCCTTCCTGCTTTTCACTCTTGCGTTCTGCCAAACCTTCAGCAACGGCATCCGTCACTGAGGTCAAAATAACCTCAATGGATTTTCCTGCATCATCGTTGGCAGGAATTGCGAAGTCGATAGGCCTTGGGTCTGAATTGGTATCCACCATTGCAAAAATGGGAATATTCAGTTTTTGTGCCTCTTTAACGGCGATGTGCTCGCGCATGGTGTCCACAATAAATATTGCGCCTGGCAAACGGGTCATGTCCGCTATCGAACCTAGGTTTTTCTCCAACTTGGCACGTAAACGATCAACCTGCAATCTTTCTTTTTTAGAAAGTGTATTGAAGGTGCCATCTTTCTTCATGCGGTCGATGGACGCCATTTTCTTCACAGCTTTACGGATGGTGACGAAGTTTGTCAACATTCCCCCTGGCCATCTTTCGGTGATGTACGGCATATTTACCTTGGACACTTTGTCGGCGACAATGTCCTTAGCTTGTTTTTTTGTGGCTACAAAAAGGATTTTTCTTCCAGATGAAGCTATTTTCTTGAGTGCCTCATTGGCCTCCTCGAGTTTAGCTACTGTCTTGTAGAGATTGATAACGTGGATACCGTTTCGCTCCATATAGATATATGGGGCCATGTTTGGGTTCCACTTTCGTGTTAGGTGTCCGAAATGCACACATGCTTCCAATAAGTCTTTGACTTCAGTTTTACTTGCCATTTTTTTGTAATTAGTTTACGTTCCGTTGTAGTAGCAATGGATTGGTGGTCGCAATAAGCTCGCCCTACCCATTTAGATGCTAAACTAAATTCCAAAAAGTCGGTTTTATCCCTTTTTGGAACAACGACAACTCGGTTAAAATTTAACCCTGAAAAACTTCAGGGCTTTCAATGAACTTCTAGTATATAATTTGGTGCAAAGCACCGGGGTATTAACGTTTGGAGAACTGGAATTTTTTACGGGCTTTCTTCTGTCCGAATTTCTTCCTTTCCACCATTCTCGGATCTCTTGTCAACAAACCTTCAGGTTTAAGAACGCCCCTGTTCTCTTCATCAATTTCGCACATGGCACGGGAAAGTGCTAAACGCACAGCTTCTGCCTGCCCTGTTATTCCTCCTCCATAAACATTTACCTTAACATCGTAAGCGCCTTCTGTGTCTGTAAGGGAAAAAGGTTGCATTACTTTGTATTGCAAGGTTGCAGTGGTAAAGTAATCTTTCAAATCTTTTTTGTTGACGATGATATTTCCTTTTCCTTCGGAAACATAAACTCTCGCCACAGCGGTTTTTCTTCTACCAATTTTATGAACCACTTCCATTATTTGTAGTCGTTTAGGTTTATAGCTTTTGGTTTTTGAGCTTCATGACCATGTTCGGGCCCTGCGTATACTTTTAGGTTTCTGAACAGCTCAGCACCCAATTTATTTTTAGGGAGCATTCCCTTGATGGATTTCTCAACAACTCGCTCTGGATGCTTGCTCAACAAATCCTTTACAGAGGTAGATCGTTGACCTCCTGGATATCCAGTATATCTTAAATATTCCTTGTCATCCATCTTATTGCCGGACAAAGTGATTTTTTCGGCATTGATCACAATTACATTATCTCCACAATCTACATGAGGGGTAAAATTGGTCTTGTGTTTACCTCTGAGCAATTTGGCCACTTTCGATGCCAATCTTCCCAATGTCTGTCCGTCAGCATCAACAACCAACCATTGCTTATCAACGGTGGATTTATTGGCAGAAACAGTTTTATAACTTAATGTATCCACTTCTTGAATATTATTGAATTTGAATCCTTTTCCGATAAACGGGCTGCAAATGTACAATTATTAGATTGAAATACAAACCGTTGATTGGGAATATTTTTTCATTTTCCTATCCATTATGTTTTGTTTGGAACATGGGTTGATGGCAAATACTTTTCGTTGCTGAAAAATAAATACAAGCCATACTGTAACTATCTAAATTTTTGTATGTCTTTAATGTAACTCATCAATCAAAAAGCGAACACTTGAAACGAATTGGTTTTCATCTCATGGTGATGTTGTTGTATTTTGGGGCACTTGCCCAAGAGAAGGCAGAGGCAACTAAAGTCCCCAAAAAAATTTATGTCACAAAGGCTCTTGAACCAGAAAATCCTCCAATAATTGATGGCCTTCTGGACGATTCCGTTTGGAAGCTTGTGGAATGGGGAGGAGACTATGTGGAATTTCAACCAGATGAAAATACAGATCCTTCCAATCAAACTAAGTTCAAGATTGTTTATGATGACAAGAACCTATACATAGGTGTACGATGCTATGATTCCGAACCGGATAAAATTGTAAAGCGACTATCCCGAAGGGATGGTTTTGATGGGGACTGGGTAGAGTTCAACATTGACAGTTACCATGATAAACGGACGGCATTTTCATTTACCATTACAGCAGCAGGAGTAAAGGGAGACGAGTTTGTTTCCAATAATGGGAACAATTGGGATTCGAGTTGGAATCCCATTTGGTATGCCAAGACCAATATTGATGATGAAGGATGGACGGCAGAGATAAGAATTCCATTAAGTCAATTAAAATTTGGTTCAGCCGACAACCAAGTATGGGGATTACAGTCCACTAGACGCTTTTTTAGGGCGGAAGAACGCTCTTTGTGGCAACGAAAGCCCATTGATCAACCCGGTTGGGTAAGTGAGTTTGGTGAGCTGCACGGCCTAAAGAACATACAGCCCCAAAAGCAGTTGGAGATTCAGCCCTATACAGTTACCAGTGGGGAAACCTATGAGGAAGAGGAAGGCAATCCCTTTAGGGACGGTAACGAAAGTGATATTACAGTAGGATTGGATGCCAAAATTGGCGTGACCAATGATTTAACTCTTGATTTAACGGTTAACCCCGACTTTGGACAGGTAGAGGCAGACCCCTCGGCAATTGCTTTGGATGGTTTTCAAATCTTTTTTAGGGAGCAAAGGCCATTTTTTGTGGAGAACAAGAACATTTTCGATTTCAACCTTTCCCAATCTGAAGCGGGAAACACCTTCGGTTTTGACAATGTTTTCTATTCTCGACGTATAGGAAGAAATCCTCAAGGTTCACCAGATACGGAGGATAATGAGTTTATGGATCTCCCGGCGAACACTCCAATTATAGGTGCGGCCAAATTTAGCGGCAAAACAAAGAATGGTTGGGCCATAGGGGTCTTGGAAAGTGTCACGGCCAAGCGATACGCCTCCATCATAGACGAAGAAGGTAACAAGCGTCGAGAGATGGTGGAGCCACTTACCAACTATTTTGTGGGAAGGCTGCAAAAAGATTTCAATGAACGCAACTCCTATATTGGAGGAATTTTTACGGCCACCAACAGGGACAATTTAACGGAACAGCTCGACTTCCTGCATAAGTCAGCTTTTACTGGAGCAATTGATTTTAAACACCAGTGGAACAATCGGGATTGGTATGTAGAAGGCAATGTAACCTTTAGCCACGTGAAAGGAAGCGAGGAAGCCATCAAAAATACACAAGAGTCCATTACGCATTTATTTCAGCGGGTGGATGCCAACTATGTTTCTGTCGATAGTACCAGAACGGAACTTTCCGGCACGGGAGGTAACCTCCAAATTGGAAAAGTGGGCAATGGCCATTGGCGGTTCGAAACGGGGGGCACGTGGCGTTCTCCAGAGTTGGAACTGAATGATGTTGGCTTTCAGCGACAGGCCGATGATCTCCGGCACTACACTTGGATAGGATATCAGACCCTGAAACCCGATAGTACCTTCCGACGCGTAGGCATCAACTATAACCATTGGAGCGCTTGGGATTTTGGTGGGAACCATAATTATTTGCAATTCAACACCAACAGCTGGCAAAACTGGCAAAACAACTGGTTTTCTAATTTTGGATTTAACTATGCACCTATACAATATGATAATTTTGCTTTGCGAGGTGGGCCAAGATTGCGACAATCTCCTTGGATAAGTTTCTGGAACAGCATTAGGACAGATAGCCGTAAAAAGCTCCGCTTTAATGTATTTCATAATGGGCGAAAGGCCGTTGACAATTCCAGAAAGTCTTATTTTATAGAGGCGGGGTTTGTATACCAGCCCGTGAATGCCATTCGGGTTTCAGCATTTCCTTCCTTGCGTATCAATCGGGATAAGTTACAGTATATTGATAATCTCGAAAATAGCGATGGTGCTGCTCGTTACTTAAATGGCGAGATAGACCAACGTACCCTTAGCATGTCATTTCGACTGAACTACACCATCAATCCAAACCTGACCATACAATATTGGGGCCAGCCCTTTATCTCCAGAGGGAGATATTCCAACTTCAAGCATGTCACCGATGCCACGGCAAATCGATTTGAAAATAGGTTTGTGCAGTATCAAGGAAGCCAAATCACTTTTTCGGAAGGAACATATGGTGTGGACGAGGATATGGACGGTGTTCAGGATTTCAGTTTCGATGATTCTGATTTTTCCTTTGTTCAGTTCCGTTCCAACTTGGTGATTCGTTGGGAGTACATTCCAGGTTCAGAAATCTTTTTGGTGTGGTCCCAAGATGTTTCCCGCGATGGAGACCCTACCCGAGGACTTCTAACTAGTCTGGGAGATAATGTTTTCGGACAGACCCCTCAGAACATTTTTCTTTTAAAAGCAACGTATCGCTTCGTCTTTTAGACTCCCCTTTGGTTTCGGAAGGGCAAGATTTGGCATATTTTTTCGTTTTTAAGGTTGAAAAAACCTCACAAACAAAAAATAATGAAAAAGACATCTCTTCTAATAGGTATGATTACGCTTCTTTTCTCATGTTCCAATGATGATAATTCTGGAGAAAATTCTACAGATGACAATGATTTGGTAGGGACATGGGCGTTAACCGATGCAAGGTTTGTTGAAGACCCGAGTGACCCTACATTAAATTTGGCAGATGAAATTCTGGATGCTTTGGTAGATGAAGATTGCTTTTTGGCAAGCTTTACCTTTAATGCTGATGGAACGGTAATGTCATCAAACAGCGTAAACTATATTGTCCCAAATGCCACCCCGACAGGTTTGTCTGTGGATTGTCCAACGCAAAGTGATACTGAGTCGGGCACATGGATCTTGGAAGGCAATGAACTGACACTTACCGACGAAAACCAAATGTCTGAAACCATTACTATTCAATTTGAAGGGAATAACACGTTGATTATTTCAGGCGAAGATATTGATGAAAACAACTATGCCGGGGCCGACGCTGTTTTTACCAGGCAATAGACCTTCCCACGAATAGTACAAGGGCCTATCTTTTCGGATGGGGATTTATTTTTTGAAGTGCGTTGACCAAAGCTCCATTGGCTTCTCGGTCACCAATGGTAATCCGTACTTTACCAGGTGCCCCAAATTGGGAAACGGGTCGGACCATAATACCCTCGTCCAACATTTTGTCCGTGAATTCCATTTCGGGCAGTGGCGGGTCAATAATGAAAAAGTTGGCTTGGCTTGGCCAATATTTTATTTGTAGCTTTTCAAATTCCCGGGCAAGATAAGCTCGCCCAATGCGTACCGTTCTAATCGTTTCCTCAATAAATTCATGGTCGTTCAGTGCACCTATGGCTGCCTCAATGGAAGTTAATGGCAAGAGGAATGGCTTATGAATGAGTCGGATGTAGTTCGCAATAGTGGCCGTAGTATAGCAATAGCCAATTCGCTGTCCTGCCAATCCGTATGTTTTGGAAAAACTGTTCAGGCCTATAATGTTGTGTCCCTTTAGAACATAGGGAAGTGCCATAACATAGTCTTGAGCGTCTACAAAGTGCCTGTAGACCTCATCCAAAACAATCACAATATTTTTTGGGATCCTTTCCAAGAAATCCTCCAAAACTGATTTTGGAATATAAGTGCCCGTGGGATTGTTGGGGCTGGTCAAAAAAATAATTTTGGTCCTATGGGTAATGGCATTCAAAATACCATCAACATCCAATTCATAATCGGGTTCACGCAGGGGGACATCAATCTGTTTTGCGCCATACCATCTCGAAAAAACAGAATAGGGCAAAAAGCAAGGATTGGAATAGATTACTTCGTCTCCTTCATTAATGAAGGCCCGCAAAATCATATCTATTACTTCCGAACCACTATTTCCGGTTATAAACTGATCAGCAGCTAATTTTCCTCCAAAGTCTTTAACCAAAGCTTCCCGAAGGCGAATATCCGTTTGGTCGGGATACAGGTCAATTTGGTCCAATACTGATTTTATGGCTTGTATTGCTTTTGGTGATGGGCCCAAGGGGTTTTCGTTGGAAGAGAGTTTGTAAATCTTTTTCAGCGATGGTGGAATGTTCTTCCCACCTTTATAGACTTCTTTGGGTTCCAGATGGGGTTTAAAGATGGATTCGATTCCTTTTTCCATGGTTAAAGCATTTCGGCGTGCATCAATAAGGCCATCGCCTTCTCAGTTTTTCCTTCTTCCAAAATTTGTTGTGCCATCTTATGGATTTCATTTTTGGATGCATCTTCCAACTCCAAATCTTGAAGACTTTCCATTATCTCTTCCTTTGATGGCAATCGTTCTAAATTGCCCAGTCGACCTAAATTGTTGCCCGTCAACACTTCACTTTGACGAATCCCCTGCGGCAGAGCATCCACACCTATTCCTTTGGTTCGTATGGGCTTGGGAATTTCAAAGAGAGCACTTCCATTGGCATGAACGTACCAGCTGCCCCCCATACGTCCCACCAAATCCAGTTTTTGGGTATCCAATAAACCGTCGGTCAGATACTCTTCATTAATATGGATAAGTTTCACTTTGGCCAAAATAAGGTTACCGGCACCGGGTGTTTGCGCCAACTCAATGACATCTTCCACCGAGCATTCAAAAGAAACCGGTGCTTCTCCAACTCTTGGAGGACTCACTGTTTTGCTGGGCACTTGGGTAAATCCGGCCTTTACAAATTCGTTTACTCCTTTATCATAAGCCGTGCTGGAAAGTGACATTTGCTCCACTATACCCTGATTGACGATGTTGATCACCACCTCTGGAACCTCTTTCACATTTTGATGGGTATGCTTGGTGGAATTGTCTCGTCCGCTGCGGGCAGGAGAAAAAATCATTATAGGTGGATTGGAACTGAACACATTAAAAAAACTGAATGGGCTCAGGTTCACATTGCCATGCTTATCCACTGTGCTGGCGAAACAAATGGGTCTTGGTGCCACAGCCGTCAACAAAATGTTGTGAAGATCAGGCTGGGAAATTTGATTTGGGTCTATGGTCTGTATCATTTTGAAACCTTTTTTATCATATCGAGCGTAGTCGAGATATGAAAAGTAGTTCTGGATGACATTTCGACTGTGCTCAATGTGACGTCCAGAACCAATATACTATTTTGCAGGCATCACTTTTGTGGAAACCTCTCCGAATCCAACACGAATGCCATCTTTTTGAGCGTAACCCCTCATGCTTACCGTATCTCCATCATTGATAAACTTGCGTTCGGTTCCATCTTTCATTTGAAGTGGTTTGGTCCCCATCCAGGCCAATTCCAACATGGAACCATAGGAATCTTCGTCTTTTCCAGAAATGGTTCCCGATGCCATCATATCCCCGATATGCACATTACAACCATTTACTGTATGATGTGCTAATTGTTGTGCCATGTTCCAATACATGTGCTTGAAGTTGCTTTGACAAACGTTGGTTTCTTCACTACCTTCTGGTATAATACCTACTTCAAGATGGATGTCATAATTTTTCTGTCCGTCATATTCCAAATAAGGCAATACTTTGGGCTCTTGTTTGGGGCCCGCCACGCGAAACGGCTCCAAGGCTTCCAAGGTTACTATCCATGGAGAAATTGAGGAAGCAAAGTTCTTCGCTAAAAAAGGGCCCAATGGTACATATTCCCATTTTTGGATGTCACGGGCAGACCAATCATTAAAGAGGACCAAGCCAAAAATGTGGTCTTCGGCTTCACCTGTGGATACTGTATCGCCCATTTGAGTATTTTTTCCAACCACAAATCCCATTTCCAACTCAAAATCCAACCGTTGTGAAGGACCGAAAACGGGAGTGTTACTATCCTTGGGAAGTGTTTGTCCTTTTGGTCGATGAATGGGTTGGCCACTCACAATAATAGAGCTGGCCCTACCATGATAACCCACAGGAATATGCTTCCAGTTGGGAAGCAATGCATTTTCAGGGTCGCGGAACATCTTTCCCACGTTGGTGGCGTGTTCTATACTGGAATAAAAGTCAGTATAATCACCTACGTGTACAGGCATATGCATTTGTGCCTCGGATTGCTTTACGAACAATTCGGGCTTTCCTGTCAAAACTGAATTATCGTCTTGCAACCACGATTGAATGTCGGTACGTACCTTGGAGGTGACCGATTTGCCCAATGCAATAAAATCATTGAGATTATTTCGATTTAAAACAGCAATATCAAAATCGAAAACACCTAAGCTGTGCACGGCTGCCAAATCAAGGATATGCTCCCCGATGGCCACTCCCGCACGCGGGTTTCTATCCTTGGTAGAAAATATTCCAAAAGGAATGTTATGAATTGAAAAATCTGAGTTTTCAGGTATGTTTACTATCATTTATTATGTTTTGCTAGGTCATTTCGAAATGAGCGTGGCGATTGGGAAATCTAAAAGTGAGATTTCTCACATTCGTTCGAAATGACATTCAATATGGTTTAACTATTACTCCAACCAAGATTTATAGTACTTGCCATCGTCAATTTTGAGGGCATTTTCGGTCACCTGTAAAGGTTTGAACGTATCTATCATGACGGCCAATTCTTCAGTGCCTTTTTTGCCAATACTTCCCTCATACGTTCCAGGATGTGGTCCATGTGGAATTCCTGCAGGGTGCAGGGAAATATAGCCAGGTCCAATGCCTGTGCGACTCATAAAATCGCCATCCACATAATACAACACCTCGTCAGAATCGATATTGGAGTGGTTATAGGGAGCCGGAATAGCCTTCGGATGGTAATCGTAAAGCCTTGGACAAAATGAGCAAATCACAAATGCACTGGTCTCGAAGGTTTGGTGCACGGGTGGCGGTTGGTGCACACGACCTGTAATGGGTTCAAAATTGTGGATTGAAAATCCGTAGGGATAATTGTAGCCGTCCCATCCAACCACATCAAACGGATGTGTGGCATAGACCAAGCTGTGCAATATGCCCTGCTTTTTTATTTTCATCACAAACTCCCCGGTTTTATCATGCGCTTTCAAGTCTTGTGGCAATTTGTAATCCCGTTCACAAAATGGGGAGTGTTCCAAAAGCTGTCCAAACCAATTTCGATAACGTTTGGGGGTATATATGGGATGGAACGATTCTGAATATAGGATACGGTTGTCCTCGGTGTCAAATTCGATTTGGTATATCATCCCTCTAGGAATGATAAGGTAATCGCCATATTCAAAAGGGATGTCCCCCAAAAAGGTTTTTAATGTTCCGGAGCCTTTATGGATAAAGAGCATCTCATCGGCATCGGCATTTTTGTAAAAATAGTCCGTAAGCGATTTTTTTGGTGCTGCCAACCCGATGTGTACATCGCTGTTCACCAAAAGAGGTTCTCTTGCTTCGAGAAAATCATCTTTGGGCAGCACATCAAATCCAATTAGTTTACGGGATGTGATGTTCTTTTGCACAGCAATTTTCGGATTCATATCCACGGGTTCGCCAATTTCCTTTACCTGTGTTGGACGATGAATGTGATAGAGTAGGGATGACATGCCATCGAAACCAATGGTGCCGAACAGCTGCTCATAATAGAGCCCTCCTTCGGGCTTTTCAAATTGGGTATGCCGCTTTTGTGGAATTTTACCGAGTTTATGATAGATGGGCATAGTTTAGTATTTTAAATTGAAGTTTACAAGGAAATACAAGTTTACGAATAAGGCGTATTTGTTTTTCAAACTTGCATTTCCTTTTTATGCGTAAGCTTTTGTTTAGTGAAGTGTTCCACGCAACTCTTGTTCGCGCTCTATGGCTTCAAACAATGCTTTAAAGTTACCCTTTCCAAACGATTGTGCGCCTTTTCTTTGAATGATTTCGAAGAACATGGTAGGGCGTGGTTCTACCGGTTTTGTAAAAATCTGGAGCAGGTACCCCTCATCATCACGATCAACCAAAATCCCTAATTCTTTTAAGGGGGCAATGTCCTCATCAATTTCACCAACGCGGTCAGTGACTGCTTCGTAGTAAGTGTCCGGGACCCTTAAAAACTCCACGCCCCGGCTTTTTAGATCTCTTACGGTTTTGATTATATCGTCTGTGGCAACAGCAACGTGTTGTACGCCTTCGCCTTCATAAAAATCAAGATACTCCTCTACCTGCGATTTTTTCTTGCCTTCGGCAGGTTCGTTGATAGGGAATTTAATGCGACCATTTCCGTTGCTCATCACCTTGCTCATCAATGCGGTGTATTCTGTGGAGATATCATTGTCATCAAAAGAAAGAATGTTTTTAAAACCCAATACTTTTTCATAGAAGTCCACCCAATGGTTCATCTTGTTCCAACCTACATTGCCCACCATGTGATCCACATATTTTAGCCCTACGGGAGCAGGATTGTAATCGGGAGTTTCCCATTTTTTGTATCCGGGAAGAAAAACACCGTTGTAATCTTTGCGTTCCACGAAAATATGGACGGTTTCCCCGTAGGTATATATTCCCGAGCGAACCACTTTTCCAGTATTGTCTTTCTCGGTGGTTGGTTCCATGTAGGATTTTGCCCCTCGGGCCATTGCAGTTTCATAGGCGTAGGTGGCATCTTCTACCCAAAGGGCAACCACTTTCACACCATCGCCGTGGTTGTCAATATGTTTTCCGATTTCTGTTCCGCTTTTCAACGGAGAGGTTAAAACCAAACGTATCTTATCTTGGACCACCACATAGCTTTCGCGGTCTTTAAGGCCTGTTTCCAAGCCAGCGTAGGCCAGCGATTGAAAACCAAAAGCGGTCTTATAAAAATGGGCAGCTTGTTTGGAGTTGCCCACGTAGAGCTCTACGTAGTCCGTGCCATTGATGGGCATAAAATCTTGCAACTTGTCATCCTTTATATTGGATAGGGTAGAAGTTTCCATAAGGCTTTTATTTTTTGAATTCGATTATTATTGTTGTTAATGCAACAAAAATAGTTATTTTTGGCTTACGAAAGCGTTTTCGGAAATAAAAAATAAGGTTAAAATTTTGACCTAAAATTCAATATGCTCAATCAAATTGATGAAATACAGGGAATAGGCTTGCATTTGGACTTGGTGCTTCGAAAAGTTCAAGACGCCTACCTGCGTAAGTTTGATGCATTAGGCGTTAATATGACGATTGAGCAATGGGTTATTCTACATCGTATTTATGAACTTGGTGATGAAGCCAGCCAAAGGGAGGTTGTACGAAGTAATTTTCGGAATCGAGCTACTACCTCCCGGGTAATTGGAGGTTTGGAGCGCAAGGGATGGATCAATAAAACCCGATTTGATGGCGATCAAAAACGATTTAAACTTGAACTTACCTCTGAGGGTCAAAAAATAATCGATTTGGTATTGCCCCATGCAGTTGACCTTCGCAAGCAGGCCATCAAAAAATTGGAGGTGTCAGAGTTTGAGATTTTTTTGAAGGTCTTGGACCAGATAGGGGATAATTACAATATGGCCTGAAATTGGCACCTATTTTCTTAATTGCCAACATGATATGGGAGATTGTCCCAAAGAATTGTTAAAAAGGGCCTTCGATGTTAATATAGCATAGAAAGCGGAAAATCCTGTTAATTTATTGCCTTAAGATATGCGTGAATTTTGTGATACATTTTTCAAAAAACTTATAGTATGAAAAAGTTTAAGCATTATCCCAACGTATGGCAGACGTATCCCTTTTCAATGGATTTGTTTGCGCATATGGAAAAGGAAGCCCGATTAAGGGAAAGCGAAAGGCACGTGAAAAAAGAAACCGTGCAAAAAGAACGAAAATCAAAATTTAAACTGGCCTTGGGCTGGTAAACTTTCAAATCGAATATTCAAATAATGAATAGGCATCCATTTGGGTGCCTTTTTCTTTTAATAATTTTCTCAAGCGCATCGAGATCAATCCAAAGAAGATGCTCCAGTTTCAATAGGAATACTTAACAATCAATTGTGCTAGAGTTGCCAAGCCTATTAACAAAATTAGTACTAGGCTCAGTTTCCTAAAAATCCCCTGCGGGATATAAAACAGTATTTTTTTGCCGAGATAGGTGCCTACAAATCCTATGACCAATAGAAAGGGAAGGTAGGTAAGCTCCTGCTTGCCGATATACCCATTGCTGTAGTACACAAAAGTGCGGGAGAAGTCAATCAAAAAATCAATAAAGGCGGAAGTAGCAATAAAGGCACTCTTCTCCAGATTAAAAGCGGCCAAGGTAAGCCCCCGAATGGCACCTCCGGTTCCCAAAAGCCCTGCGGAAAACCCGGACAGCGTGCCACCGATGACCGCATTTTTCTTTTTGGGAAGGACCACTATTTCACTTTTTATGAGAAACAAAAGGGAAAAAACCACTAAAAAAATACCTAATACAATTTCAAGTGTTGCAGTTTGGACGAGTTTGGAGAGAAATCCACCTATAATAACAAACAGTACTGATGGCAAACAAATATAGAGTAACAGCATTTTATCCAACCCTTTTTTGAAGAAAAATATCTTACTAAGGTTACTTGACAGATGAAAAATAGCTGTCATTCCGAGGACAGAGTAAAAATCAAAATAAAAATTGCCCAAGGGAACAAAAAAGACCGATGATCCAAAACCACCCACTGTTCCGATTATTTCTGCCAAAAGAGCCAGCAGTAAAAAGAAATAATTGACTTTCATATGTTGGTTAAGGATGTCCCATTCAAAGGTAAGGAAGAATGTTTTTGTGAAATTTTAACGTAAAACAATAAAAAATCAATTTTTAAGGATAAAATAGCATAGAAACTGGTGAATTCTATAGAAGCACAGACTTATTTACTATCGCAATTTTGTACTGTATATCAAAATACAATGTACTATGAAAATTAACAAAGTATATCCAAATAAATGGCAAACAGTTCCTTTCACTTTTGATTTGTTTGCTGGATGGAAGGCCCAAGGACGGGCTGCCAAAGAATTGATTTTGAAAAATGAAGTTATTAAAGACGGCAATATTGCTGAAATGACCTTCAATATTTACCGTTTTAGTGCCGTTGATTCTGAAGGAAGGGAATATTTGATTCAGGAATTTTCTGAAAACAATGCGGTCACTTTCAAAGGAATGCAATCGGGTCATTTTGTGCGATTGGGAAGTCTGGTTAATTTACCTGCAAGAGACTATACCGCCCTGCGATTTCATGTTAGGAACCAAGGCAACGTGCTACGATATGCTGATGGCAACGAGGAAAACGCCAATCAATTGGACCATTTGGATTTCACCATCGAAAATGGCTTTACCATCAAAGATGAAGGGGTATTGGACCTCAAATTGTGGTTTGATTTGGTGCCTTTTCATTGGAATCGTCATTGGAAAGCTTTCATCGAGCCATTTTCCAATAAAAATCCAAGACCTCGATGGGCAAATAGCTTCTGAAGCTAAAAAACGAACAGGAATGAAGGAAAAGGCACCAATTAGGTGCCTTTCTTATTTTGTTTTGACAAATGTTTCTCCGAAGGTTTCCATTGAAGCCACTTTCCCTGAAGTAGTTATTTGAAAGTTGAAGTCCATCACTGCATGAAAGGGATTTTCTTTGGTAGATTTAAAGGCGTTGTAATGCCAGTGATAGGTTGAGAGCTTCTTAAAATTATTGAAATCTATATCAAGTCCCCTGTTTGATATTTTTACATTGACCTGTCCCAACATGGGGTGCTCATAGGTACCTTCGTAGGCTTTCATTGGCAATGTGGTGCTGGTCCCCGCCGCACGTTCAGCTTTGCTTTTTTTCAAATCTTCCTCTTGTTGTTCCCTAAAATCAACATAGAGGTCAAAGATTTCTTTATGCCAGTCGCGGCTGTTGTCATCAAAGGCAAAGAGGTCCATGGCCTTGTACATAATGGCATGGCGCAATTCGGCATGATCTAGGTTGGCAAAAACATAAACGGCTACGTCCTTGTCGCGCATTATACCGCAAATGGCGACCAAACCTCCAATACTGCCTGTATGAAAGTCGAGCTTTTCACCTCGGTAATCGTGCTGAAACCAACCCAAACCATATGTCTTCCAATGCGGTTTGGTCAACTGTTGCGTAGGATAGAAACTGGCATCGGTTACAAAGGCATGGGGCTTGAACATATATTCGAAGGTGGATTTCTTGAGGAGTGTATCCTTACCAACCACTCCGTCGTTGACCAAATAATGTAGATAATTGCTTACATCGGATAGGCTGGCCCAAATCATTCCCGCAGCTCCGATTTGGTCCGAAAGATTATAGTCGACCGTTACAATACCATCTTCGATATCGTTGAGGTAGGGGGTGGCATGGTTTCCTTTGCTGAATATGTCGGCTGATTTGGCAACGGCATCGTCCATGCCAATGGGCTCAAAGATATTTTCCTTTACAAAATTCGTCCAATGTTGACCGCTTACCGCTTGGATAACTTCTCCAGCAATCGCATACATTATATTATTATAATCGAACCCCCCGCGAACGGGATAGGTTTTTGGGGATAGGGCAAACCGTTGCACTGTGGCTTTGGTGGAGGTGCTGTCCATCACCCAGAGCAGGTCCGCTTGTTGAATCCCTAAATTGTGGGTCAAAAGATCCTGCACACGGGCTTCCTCAGTGATAAAGGCATCCGAAAGTTTAAAGTCGGGCAGGTGTTGCCGTACTTTGTCCGTCCATTGCAACTTGCCTTGGTCCACCAAAATACCAAGGGCTTGGCAAACAATGGCCTTGGTGGTACTGGCCATGGTAAATAGCGTATGCTCGTCCACAGGGGCTTTGCTTTCCAAATCTTTGAACCCATACGCCTTTTTGAACGCTACCTCACTATTTTTCACAACCACGGTGACCAAACCCGGTATTTTCCAATCTTCCATGCCCTTTTCTATCATGGTATTCAATAGGTCGGCCTTGGTATCTTGTTGTGCGGATACCAGTGAAAAGATTAAAAGAAGACTGACAAGGGAAAGGAGATAAGCTTTCATGAAGAAGTATAATATTTTGATAAACAGTTTTTTAAATTCAAAATGACATAAATGTTTTAGCAATTATTGTAATTCCAATAATCTGAAAGTTACTAAAATTGACGAAGGGCACTCTATGCTTCATTCATCTCTGAAATTATCGTATATAGCAACAATCATTCTATACTGTCAGCATAAATTTTTCAATGCGCCTCCAACCAGTTCTCGCCGATTCCTACTTCCACATCTAAGGGCACAGCCAATTCATAGGCACTTTCCATTTCAGTTTTGATAAGTTCCTTCAACTCTTCCAATTCGGGCTTGTAGCAATCAAAAACTAATTCATCGTGTACCTGCAGCAGCATTTTGGTCTTATACTTTCCTTCGGAAAGCTTTTTGTGGATGTTGATCATGGCCACTTTGATGATGTCGGCTGCACTTCCTTGGATGGGAGCGTTAACGGCGTTACGTTCGGCGGCGCCACGCACCACTTGATTACCGGCATTTATATCCTTTAAATAACGTCTACGGCCCAAAACTGTTTGCACGTAGCCATACTCACGGGCAAAATCTATCTGCTCGCCGATGTAATTGCGCAATTTGGGATAGGTCTTGTAATAGGTGTCTATCAGTTCCTTGGCCTCGGTACGGCTCAAATCGGTTTGGTTGCTCAAACCAAAAGCGGAAACTCCGTAAATGATTCCAAAGTTTACCGTTTTGGCATTGCTGCGTTGTTCGCGGGTCACTTTGTCAATCGGCACATTGAATACTTTGGAGGCCGTTGAGGCATGAATGTCCTCTCCATTTTTAAAAGCGGAGATCATGGTATCCTCTTCACTCAAAGCCGCAATAATGCGCAATTCGATTTGGGAATAATCTGCTGCCAGCAACACATAGTTCTCATCCCTGGGAATAAAAGCCTTCCGAACCTGCCTTCCCCGTTCTGTGCGTATGGGGATGTTCTGCAAATTGGGATTGTTGCTGCTCAAACGTCCTGTTGCGGCCACGGTCTGCATATAATCCGTGTGTATGCGCCCACTGTGTTTTTGCACCTCATTGGGCAAGGCGTCCACATAGGTGCTCTTTAATTTGGCCAGTCCACGGTACTCGAGCACGTTTCTGATTATAGGATGGTCCTTGGCCATATAGGAGAGTACATCTTCTGCGGTGGAATATTGTCCGGTTTTGGTCTTTTTAGGTTTATCTACGAGTTTTAACTTACCGAAGAGAATGTCACCCAACTGTTTTGGTGATGCAATATTGAATTCCTCCCCAGCCTGTTCATAAATCTTTGTCTCCAATTTTTTTATATCCTTATCCAATTCTTTGGAAAGGTCATTCAAGAACTCCTTATCCAAATTGATGCCTTCCTGTTCCATGTCGGCCAGAACACGGAGCAGTGGCACTTCTATTTCTTCAAACAGTTTATCCGTATGGGCCTCCTTGAGCTCGGGACGAAACTTTTGGGCCAATTGATAGGTGATATCGGCATCTTCCACAGCGTACTCGGTCTGTTTTTCCACCGGCACTTGCCTCATGCTCAATTGATTTTTGCCCTTTTTGCCAATGAGTTCAGTAATCGAAATCGGGGTGTAATTGAGATAGGTCTCCGCAAGCACATCCATATTGTGCCGCATATCGGGATTGATCAGGTAGTGCGCCAACATCGTATCAAACAATTTCCCCTTGACCTCAACATCATAGTTGTGCATCACTTTGATGTCGTACTTCAAATTTTGACCAATTTTTTCAATGTCCTCGGATTCAAAAAAGGGTCTCAACTTTTCAATGAGTGACATGGCATCATTTCTGTCTTCGGGAAAAGGCACATAGAACCCTTTGCCTGTTGACCAACTGAAAGCAATACCGACCAGTTCTGCTTCCAAAGGGTTGATGGATGTAGTCTCCGTGTCAAAACAGACCGAGTTCTGTTGCATTAATTTCTCCAAAAACAAATCCATGGCCAATCCATTGGATACGGCTTGGTAAAAATGAGGAACATCGGCAATGGTTTTTCTGCTGTTCACATCTTTAATGGTGGCAGCAGACTCACCTGGATCACCTCCAAAAAGCGTAAATTGACCGCTGCCGGCCACTTTGGCCTCTTGTTTGGCTGTTTCAGTGCTGGTTACAGGAGTGCTGGCTTCAACCTCACCAGAAAATATTTTTATGAACTGATCTTTTAACCTTCTAAACTCCAGTTCCTTAAAAATTTCTTGGACCTTTTCTGCATCTGGAGGACACATTTCATAATCTTCAGCGTGGAAGGTCACATCACAATCCGTCTTTATTTCTGCCAATTGTCTGGACAGTCTTCCCAATTCGGCATTTTCCTCCACCTTCTCCTTCATCTTTCCTTTGAGCTGGTCTGTATTGCTCAGCAATCCTTCCAGGGAACCAAATTGTTCCAGAAATTTTTTAGCTGTTTTGTCACCCACACCAGGGAGGCCCGGAATGTTGTCACTGGCATCCCCCATCATCCCCAAATAATCAATGACCTGTTCGGGACGGTCCACGCCAAATCGCTTTTGTACTTCAGGAATGCCCCAAATCTCAATGCCATTTCCCATCCGGGCCGGGCGGTACATAAAAATGTTATCACTGACCAATTGCCCAAAATCCTTATCGGGGGTTACCATAAAAACCTTGTAGTCCTCTTTTTCAGCTTGTTTTGCCAAGGTACCGATAAGATCATCGGCTTCGTAGCCTTCCAGCTCCACCACAGGAATCTTCATGGCCTTTAATATTTTTTGAATGTACGGAATGGCGATACGGATGGCATCCGGGGTTTCATCACGATTGGCTTTGTATTCCTCGAACATTTCGGTGCGCTCCACACTGCCTCCTTTGTCGAAGGCCACGGCCAAATGGTCGGGCTGTTCGCGTTTGATCACATCAAAAAGGGAGTTCATAAAACCCATAATGGCTGAGGTGTCCATTCCTTTTGAGTTGATTCTAGGGTTTTTGATCAAGGCGTAGTACCCTCGAAAAATAAGTGCGTAGGCATCAAGCAGAAAAAGTCGTTTTTGATCGGACATGAATTATTAATTATCTGTTTTTATCGGATAGTTGTTAAAAGTACAAATTGCTGTCGGAAAGAAACAAAAATGGTGAAATACATCTGGATTTGGGTGGACAGTCTTGAATGATTGTGGATCCTGTTTTGTCGTGCTATCTTCTTGCTTGATACAATACAACAAGTAGGGCAGTGGATAAAAGGACAGATACCGTTAAATAAATTTAAAATCATCTTTATTTCAGTAGTTTAGCGATACTTTTGCGAAAAAATTGATATGCCTCGGTTTGTAATCGTTCTATCGCTAATTTACATCGTCATGGCCATTTACGGCTTTCAGGCGTTCCGCACCTTGTTTAAAACGCAATGGGCCCATTGGGCGTATGGGGTGCTGTTTCTAGGAGCATTATTGTTTTTGATTATCAAAGTTCTGGCCTATACCCCAGGAGATGGTTTTAGGGGTTCCGTGGCTTTGGCTTCGGGTATTTTCTTCGCTTTCTTTTTACTTGGAATCATGCTGGGCTCTTTTATGCTTTTGGAAGATTTGGGGAGACTGGTGGCTTTTGGCTATAACAAGATTTCAGGAGCTGCACCTTCCGAGACAGGTCATTTTCCCAATCGAAGAAAATTTATAAGTGCCATTGCGGTGGGATTGGCTTCCATACCTTTTGGTGCCTTGCTTTATGGTATGTACAGAGGCAAGTACAACTACCAAGTATTTAAATACGAATTGGAGTTTGACGATCTTCCCGATGCTTTTGATGGATACCAGATTACACAAATTTCCGACGTGCACAGCGGTAGTTTTGATGATGCCAACAAGGTGGCCTATGGAGTGGATTTGATCAATCAACAAAAGAGTGACGTTATCTTTTTTACAGGGGATATGGTCAACGACCGCACTGATGAAATGCTTCCATGGAAAGACTTATTTGCACGTTTGGATGCCCAAGATGGTATCTTCTCCATTCTGGGAAATCACGATTACGGAGACTATACCCGATGGGATACCGAAGAGGCCAAAGCTCAAAATTTGGAGGATTTGAAAACATTACAAAAAGAGATGGGTTTTGACCTTATCCTGAATTCCAATCGTTATTTGGAACGTGACGGCCAAAAAATTGCTTTACTTGGTGTTGAAAACTGGGGCAGGGGAGGTTTTAAAAAAGCAGGTGATTTGGAAAAGGCCAAGGAAGGGGTCTCTAAAGATGATTTTAAGATTTTATTGAGTCACGACCCTTCCCATTGGGAGGATGTGGTTTTGCAGGATGATTACCATTTTCATCTAACCCTTAGTGGTCACACCCATGGTATGCAGTTCGGTGTAGAAATTCCAGGATGGGTGAAATGGAGCCCTGTAAAATGGCGCTATAAATATTGGGCAGGACTTTATAAAGAATTGGGACAGTTCATCAACGTAAATCGTGGTTTTGGATTTATTGGTTATCCAGGTCGTGTAGGCATCTGGCCCGAGATTTCGGTGATTACACTCAAAAAGAAAGCTTTAACTTGAATTTAACTTGTGCAGGACTACTAATGCACGTGCTTCGCGTAAAACGTTAACAAATTTTCTTACTTTTGACTTGTAAACCAGAGAAAATCTATGTCTAAGTTTGGCGAACTCATTGATGTAAATGTCCCCGTGTTGTTGGATTTTTACGCTGAATGGAACGAACAATCAACTTCCATGCACCCGGTTCTTCGGGATGTTGCTGCTGCTCTTGGAGATAAGGGCAAGGTAATCAAGATAGATGTTGACAAAAACAAAGAGCTATCTCAAGCACTTCGTATAAAGGGGCTGCCAACGTTAATGATCTACAAGAAAGGCGAAATGGTCTGGCGGCAGAGCGGTGAACAGGACGCCAATACACTGATAGGCATTTTGAACGAATATATTTAATAAAAAAGCGAGGTGAAAACCTCGCTTTTTTACTATTGTTCTTCAACTACAACGCCATCGGTTACAGTTTCAATGGTGTCCAACGGGATGGAATCTTCCAAACTTGGATTGGGCCCCGGAGGTTCTTCAAAGATATCTTCCTCTTCTTCGCCCATGAACTGTGAAAACTTATCAATGTATTCATTGAAGATGATTGTTTCAGATTCTGCAAAATCCCGGTCCTCATTTTTAATAAGAATATCAATGTTTCTTCGATAAGCCTGCATATCGGCCAAAATATCATCAATTTTTTCATATTGCTCATCCAAGGGAACACCGGCGTAGTATTCGAGACGCTCCTGATATATCTTTTTCAGTTTTTCATAGAGCTTTCTGGCCTTTTCGTTTTCTCCAACCTTATAATAGCCATCCACAAAAGGTTCCGCGAAGGCATAAAAGCCAAAATGCTCTACAGGGATGTTGGTCATGGCAATATTGATGATGTCTTTAGCCTTGTCAATTTTATTTTCTGCGATCAAGGTCTCTGTAAGCCTTGCCAGATTACTTCTGAAAGATAATCCTTGGGAACGGGTTTGCGGATCGTGATAGATATCGTCACTTCCAGCATTGCCCCAATCCCATTTTTTTACAATGTCATAGGTGAGTTCAGAATCGATACGGCCCATTTCAAAAGAACTCTCGTTTTCAGTTTTTATGGGGACCAACTTATACACCAGCCCATCCATTTGAAGGTATTCCTTCATCCAAATATATTCGGCACGATCAAAGCTTCCCCCTGAAAAATAGATAGGTCGTTTCCAATCATTGTTGGCAATCAGGTCCAACATCAGCATTCGATTTTTGGGAAGTGCGCTCTGAGGAAGGTCAATGTCGATGTAATCTACAATAAGGTCAGCGTCTTTTTCTTTAACCAGTCCACTTTTCAATACGTTTTCCTTATTGACTGGAATTCTTATCTTGTTTGTGGGGTAGTAAACGATGTCCAAATTGCTTTCAGAATATTCACTGAGATCTGCTCCTCGCTTTTCCAAAAGATATCGGAACTTAGTTTGGGGCTTGTCGCTCCCAATCCAATTCATAAAATCCTTAATGTCCCATCGACTATCCGTTATTCCTTGATAATAAACAGCATCTCTAGTGCCATAGCGGTATTTTTCATGGGTAAGTTGAGAGGGAACGGGCTCACTCTCGTAGGCCTTTCGTTTCATTTGATCTATGTACCAATCGGTGGCAAACAGACTGGTGTTCACAACACGTACATCGGTACGGAAATTTTCAATCTCCTGTACATACCACAATGGAAAAGTGTCATTGTCCCCAATAGTGAACAGGATGGCCCCGGCATCTTCTTGACAAGAATCCAGGTAGGCCTTTGCCGTGGACTGTGCGGTGTAACGGCCCGAACGGTCGTGGTCATCCCAATTCTGAAAGGCCATCAACAGGGGCACGGCCAGCAAGCATAATGTTGTAATCACGGGAGCAACTATCTTGGCAGCTGTTATTTTTTTGAACTCATCGTAAAGGCCATAGACCCCAATACCTATCCATATACAGAAAATATAGAAAGACCCGACTAAGGAATAGTCCCGTTCACGTGGTTGGAAAATGTAGGGATTGGTATAGAACTGAATGGCCAATCCAGTAAACATAAAAAAGACAAAAAGTACCCAGAAATGCTTTGGGTTTCTTGAGATTTGAAATACCAATCCAATGATTCCTAGAAGTAGGGGCAAAAAGAAATAGGTATTTCGGGCCTTGTTGTCTGCCCAATCCGAGGGTAAATTATCCTGACTTCCCAACCTGAGACTGTCCAAGAAACCAATTCCACTCAACCAATGCCCGTTTTCATCATAGCGTCCCTGAACATCGTTTTGCCTGCCCACAAAATTCCACATGAAATACCGCATGTACATGTAGCCAAACTGAAATTGAAACATATAGCGAAGGTTCTGACCTAGGGTGGGTGGTTCCACTTCGATATATTCTCCAAATTCACGGAGAAAACGGATGTATTGTTCAGTATCCAGCTCACCTTGTAGGTAGGCTGCCTTAAATTGAGCCACCGCTTGGCGGAGGTCGTTATTTGAGATATATTCAGACTTGATGCGGAATTCCAACTCACCAAAATACTGCATGTAATTCTCAGCATGCTGATCACTCCACATTCTAGGTAAAGGCCCCACATGTTTTTCATTGGGTCCTTGCATGGCATCTTTATAATTGTTTACGATGACATATTTGCCCAAATTCTCATCCTTTTCATATTTGGGGCTGTCATCCTTGTCCTCACCCGCAGCGGCAAAAGTGTCGGAATAATAAGCACCATAAAAAGGACTTTCCACACCTGGATATTGCTCACGATTATAATAGGCCAAAAGTGAACGGGCGTCCTCTGGATTGTTTTCGTTCACCACCGTATTGGCATTTGCTCTGATGGGCAGCATGAGCCATGAGGAAAATCCTAGAATTAGGAACATGACACATAGCACAACAAGGTTACCAGTATAAAATTTGTTTTTTCGAGTATATCCCAAAACAAAATAAAAGGCAGCAACAAACAAGATTCCCATTATGATTGTGCCTGAGTTAAAAGGTAGGCCAACTTCATTTATGAAGAAAACTTCACTCCATCCGAAAAGCTTTAGCACGTAGGTGAGCGAGAATTTATACACCAACATTAAGAGGGCAATTACGACTACATTGGCCAGCAAGAAATTCTTTACCGTGGTTTTCTTGTATTTTTTGAAATAGAACAGAAGACCAATAGAAGGAATGGCCAAAAAGCCCATAAATTGGATGCCAAAGGTGAGGCCGATAACAAAGCAAATGAGCAAAAGCCAGCGGTGACCTCGGGGATCATCCAAATTATCGGTCCATTTTAGGCCCAGCCAAAGTAGCAGTGCCATGATCAAACTGGCCATGGCATACACTTCGGTTTCCACGGCATTGAACCAAAAACTATCTGAAAAGGTAAAGGCCAATGCACCCACAAGACCACTTCCCAAAACAGCAATTGCCCTGCTGTTGGTAAGGGCTTTGTCTTTCGAAATCAACTTACGGGTAAGGTTGGTGATGGTCCAAAAAGTAAACAATACGGCAAAGGCACTGGAAACTACTGAAACCGCATTTACCATCAGAGCTATTTTGGAGGTGTCCCCGAAGGCAAACATGGCAAAAAAGGCACCGATCATTTGGAGCAGGGGGGCTCCAGGAGGGTGTCCTACCTGTAACTTTGCCGAAGTGGTGATGTATTCACCGGCATCCCAAAAACTACCTGTAGGTTCTACAGTCAGTGCATATACCAATAAAGCTATGGTAAAGGATGTCCACCCAAGGATGGTGTCCCATTTTTTAAAGTTGTTTGCGAACATAAAGGTCGTGGTTAACCAAGTTGGGGCGAATTTAGTAAATATCGCACAGAAGGGCCTTTAAATTTTCAAAACCTTTAACAACATGAGGAATGAAAAAATAGGTTCTATTCTTTTGAAATTATTTGTTGAAACCAAAGTTTGTTATAAATTTGCACGCTCAATTGCTATATTGGCCTATGGTGTAATTGGTAACACAGCTGATTTTGGTTCAGTCGTTCAAGGTTCGAGTCCTTGTAGGCCAACATTAAACCTCTTTAAAGCCCCTGAATATAGGGGTTTTTATTTTATGGGGTCAAAAATAGGGACGGGTCCTTCAATACTGGTTTAGTTTTCCCTATCAAGTAATAAGCTTTGCTTTTTAGATTTTGACAGTCAATTGCACCATTAAAAAACTTCATATCTTCGGAGTGACTTAGTAGTCGCTCTAATATTTTGCTCGCACGGTCCCAAAGAATTAACCTGCTTAACAGTATGCGATTTTTACCCTATTTGGGTTTTCTTTGGGTTCAAAACAATCCACCCTCAAAATCTCTGTTAAAAAAGACAAATGCTAAAGTTTTGATTTCAGAGGAACGTATTCCTTTTGACCTTGGTTCTTTTGAAACAGGGATTATTAGGAAATTGATGATTTTAATCCTTCGAATGATTTTGATAAGAAAGAGCTTTCAATAATAAATAGGGTAAATGATTCTTTGGTAAAACGGAATAAAGAATTGAATTCGAACTTTCAACCTAAATATGTTGGGGAAGGCTATCTCGGATAAGGGTAGGGACTGTTCGTTTTGTATTGTTTCAGTTTAAAAGTCCGGTGAAATTTTTTCAGAAAAATTGCCGAACCGTATAACACAAGCGGTTTTGCCCCTAACTTTCTTTTGAATTTTATGGATGACTTATTCAAATAATCCGTAACGCTATAAATATTCTCGATTCCTTCGCTCCTGAGCATTTTGTAAACCTGATATCTTAGGTATGGCGCTAAATTCTTTCCCCTAAAAGACTGGTAAGTATACATATTTAGGAGATAGGCCTCATCCTCCGCCAAGGGAAAGTTCTTTTTTCGAAATATGAAATCTTGGTACTCAATACAAGTAAAGGCAGCCAATTTGTCTTTCCATTTTAGGGAAATAACCCTTAAGCCCAAATCATACCTCTCCAACAATTTCTCATAGTTGATAAAGGAGAGCCCCTTGAGCATTTTCAAATCTTCCCGGGACAAAGGAACCACTTTATAGTTTCCACCATCCTCCCGGATACCTGGTTCCGGAAGGTCGGCAGTACCTTCCAACTCCCAATAGAACAACATGAAATCCAATCCAACTTTGGAAAAAAAGCTACGAAGCGTAAATAGAAATAAACCGTGTTTGATTCTGATGAAAAGTAGTTGGAGTTTATAAAATCGTCCTTCTTCCTTACTTTTCATGACACTTGTTTTTTAAGTCGACCGTAACTGCCCTTTTCGGTTTGAAGTTTCATTTTGGCCCTGAATTCCATAGGGGACATAACCACTCTTTCATTGGCTTTGGCAATGGTATGTATTCTTTTGATCAATGCTTCGTTGGAAGCCAGTTGGGTCCTATTGGCGTCGTACCAAATGTTATCTTCTATGCCAACACGCACTCCACCACCCATGGCTATTCCAATCGAGTTCATTTTCAATTGGGAGTTTCCAATTCCGGCAAGACTCCATAAGGATTGGTCGGGGAGATCGTTGATCATGATGCCCGCGTTAAGTAGATTGGCTTGGGCACAGGCAATATTCCCAAGTATAAGGTTGAAATAATAGGGAGGTTCCACGAGACCCTTCTTCTCTAGATATTTGGCATAGTTGATCATTCCGATATCAAACGCCTCTAGCTCGGGTACGATTCCATTTTCCAGCATGGTTCTGGACAAATCCTTAATCATCTGGGGTGAATTGGAACTGGCCGTTGCATTGAAGTTAAGCGAACTTAGGGTGAGACTTCCCATATCTGGTTTCAAGGCACCTTCCAAAAACAAGGGCTCTGAACGTTTTTCAAACTCAGAAAAATTTCGACCACTCAAGGAAACACAAATCACCAAATCAGGGGTGTGTTTTCTAATACCTTCTATGATGCTACCATAGATTTCTTTCTTGTATGTTGGGGTTCCGGTATCGGCTTCCCGGGCATGGAGGTGTACCATGGTTATCCCAATTTCGGATACGCGGTGTACGTCCTCTATGATTTCCGGAACATCAACAGGGACATGCGGGGTCATTTGTTTGGTTGGGATCATCCCGGTAGGGGTGAAGTTGATGATCAGTTTTTCCGCCATTACTGTTGTTTTTCAGTTGGTTGTAGAGCCACAAGAAAACAGAAATAGTGCTAATCCCTACAATTAATCGGTTATTACTCCAATTTTTTTGATAGAATGCAATAAAAACGGTTTCGGTATGGACAAATCCCTTATCAAAGTGGTAAAAGGTGTTCTTATTGATCGCAATCATAGCATCTAGAAGCCTTCAGGGACCTGACATGAAGATTCGAAATGCAGCAATGCGGGAAACTTTTGTGCAGAAGCTGCCGTTTTGGAAATTGATGAAATAGGTTTTTGGGGTTACTTGACTTTGATTACCACAAGATGAAATCGTGTGGTAGCGGGAAAAGATTGAGGAACAAGGAATATGATCATGTAATTTTTTGTCGAATAAAGGCGGCCCTCACATACATTGCTGTTTTTTAGTAAGAAACTTCATGGAGTGCGAAAAAAAAACACCGGATGGGGTAAAGCGGGTTAAAGTGCCTCTTTCGTTTTGTTACAGTATTAAAAATGTCTTATATTTGCGCCACTGAACGGATATAAAAGTATTCATGAGGGGACTTCGAGTCCCCTCTTTTATTACTTGAAATTATGTTAAAGGAGAAAGTGGAATCTTTGTTGAACAAAGCTTTGGAGCAACGCCCGGACTTGTTTTTGATTGATTTTACTGTGGGAGGGAACAATATGGTTCGGATTGTTTTGGATGGTGATGAAGGGGTCAATCTTCAAGATTGTATGGAGATAAGCCGGGCCATTGAGCACAATTTGGACCGTGAAGAAGAGGATTTTTCCTTGGAGGTGACGTCAGCCGGAGCAACCGCCACTTTGGAACTACCTCGTCAGTACAAAAAGAATATAGGAAGAAAACTGAAGGTCAAGACTGCTGAAGAAGAAATGGAAGGAACCTTGACCCAAGTAACCCAAGATAACATTACCTTGGAATGGAAGGCCCGTGAGCCAAAACCCGTAGGTAAAGGGAAAGTGACTGTACAGAAGAAGCAAGAGATTGCCTTTTCTGATATTAAAGAAGCAAAAGTTGTTTTAAAATTTAATTGAAGATCAAAAAATGGAAAACCTAGCGCTCATCGAATCTTTTTCAGAGTTTAAGGACGATAAGTTTATTGACAGGGTGACCCTTATGGCTATTTTGGAAGACGTATTCCGAAATGCGCTAAAGAAAAAATTTGGCTCGGATGATAACTTCGATATCATCATCAACCCGGATAAGGGAGATTTGGAGATATGGAGAAACCGAGTGGTTGTACAAGACGGGGAAGTGGAAGAGCCCAATGAGGAGATTTCCCTTTCAGAAGCCCGAAAGATTGAACCGGATTTTGAAGTCGGCGAGGATGTTTCAGAGGAAGTTAAATTGATGGACTTGGGAAGAAGGGCGATTTTAGCACTTCGACAAAATCTAATTTCCAAAATCCACGAGCACGACAACACTACCATTTATAAGCAGTTTAAGGACTTAGAAGGCGAAATATATACCGCTGAGGTACACCATATTCGTCATAAGGCCATTATTTTGCTGGATGATGAGGGCAATGAGATTATTCTTCCAAAAGAAAAACAGATTCCTTCGGATTTTTTCCGAAAGGGAGACAATGTAAGAGGCATCATTGAAAGTGTAGAGCTCAAGGGCAACAAACCCGCAATCATAATGTCAAGAACTTCACCAGTTTTCTTGGAACAACTGTTCTTCCAAGAAATACCGGAGGTGTTTGATGGTCTTATCACCATAAAAAAGGCGGTTCGTATCCCAGGAGAGAAAGCAAAAGTAGCCGTAGATTCCTATGATGATAGAATAGATCCCGTAGGTGCCTGTGTGGGTATGAAGGGATCTCGAATCCATGGCATTGTGCGTGAATTGGGCAACGAAAATATCGATGTCATCAATTGGACCAACAATCCACAATTGATGGTTACCCGTGCATTGAGCCCCGCTAGGGTTTCATCCGTGAAATTGAATGACGAAAAGAAAACTGCTCAAGTGTATTTGAAGCCAGAAGAGGTTTCCAAGGCCATTGGACGAGGAGGGCACAACATCCGGCTGGCAGGACAATTGACTGGTTATGAGATAGATGTTTTCCGAGAAGGAGTAGAAGAAGACGTGGAGTTGACCGAGTTTTCCGATGAGATAGAAGGATGGGTGATTGATGAGTTCAAGAAAATAGGTTTGGATACGGCACGAAGTGTTCTAGAACAAGATGTGGATGACCTTATCAAAAGAACTGACCTTGAAGAGGAGACAATCCAAGAGGTAGTCCGCATTCTTAAAGAAGAATTTGAAGATTAAACTATATATTAGCAGCGAATTTTAGGGCAAGCAAAATCAATTTATGGCAGGAAACCCAACAATACGACTTAACAAAGTTCTCAGAGAATTGAACATTTCCCTGGATAGGGCGGTGGACTACTTGACCGCACAAGGTCATGAAGTAGAGGCTAGGCCTACCACTAAAATATCTGATGAAGTGTATCAAGTACTGTTGGATGAATTCCAGACGGATAAGAGCAAAAAAGTAGCTTCCAAGGAGGTAGGAGAAGAAAAGAGGAAGGAAAAAGAGGCGCTCAGAATTCAAATGGAACAGGAGCAAGAAGAAAGACGACTTGCCAGGGAGAAAAGAGATGCTGACAAGGTCATCAAGGCCAAAGCAGAGCTTTCCGGTCCCAAAACGGTCGGTAAAATAGACTTGGACAAAAAGCCTGAGGCTCCAAAAGCAAAGGAACCGGTTAAAGTGGTTGAGGAGAAACCGGCACCAGCAGCAAAAAAAGAAGCTGCGCCCAAGACGGAGACTTTAGAGAAGCCAGAGGTTAAATCCGAGCAAGAGCAGACAGAACAGCCAAAGGAACCGGAAACCATTCAAACACAATATAAAAAATTGAGTGGGCCTAAAATTACCGGGGATAAAATCGACCTTTCCAAATTTCAAAAACCAAAAAAGAAAAAGGAAGATTCCAAAAAAACCGATGCAGCCTCCAAAGAGGATAGTTCCGATAGGAGAAAGCGGAGAAAACGTATCATCAGCAAAAATGCCCAACCAGGAGGTGGACGTCCCGGCAAAAGTGGGCAAGGTCAGGGAAGAAGAGGACAAAGAGGTGTTGCACCAAAAGTGGAGCCCACGGAGGAAGAAGTACAAAAGCAGGTGCGTGAGACCTTGGAGAAACTTCAAGGTAAATCCAGCAAGGGCAAAGGAGCCAAATATAGAAGGGAAAAAAGAGATCAACACCGTCAGCAGACTGAAAAAGATCTGGAACAGCAGGAATTGGAGAGCAAAATCCTCAAGGTTACAGAGTTCGTAACGGTGAATGAGGTTGCGACCATGATGGATGTGTCAACAACACAGATTATATCTGCATGCATGTCTTTAGGTATCATGGTGACCATGAACCAACGTTTGGATGCGGAAACACTTTCCATAGTTGCCGATGAGTTTGGGTACGAAGTGGAATTTGTCACTGCCGAAATCGAGGAGGCCATTGAAGAGGAGGTAGATGCCCCAGAAGACTTAAAGCCAAGGGCACCCATTGTTACGGTAATGGGACATGTGGACCACGGAAAAACATCCCTGTTGGATTACATTCGTGAAGAAAACGTGATTGCAGGTGAAAGTGGCGGTATTACGCAGCATATCGGTGCTTATGGAGTAATGTTGGAAGACGGACAAAAAATTACTTTCTTGGATACACCTGGTCACGAAGCCTTTACGGCCATGCGTGCAAGAGGAGCCCAAGTAACGGATATTGCAATAATTGTTATTGCCGCGGATGACGATATAATGCCGCAGACCAAAGAGGCAATCAGTCATGCACAAGCGGCTGGAGTTCCTATAGTATTTGCCATCAATAAGGTGGATAAACCAACAGCCAATCCGGATAAAATCAAAGAAGGACTTGCTTCAATGAATTTATTGGTGGAAGATTGGGGAGGAAAGATTCAATCGCACGATATTTCTGCTAAAACCGGGCAAGGTGTTAAAGAACTTTTGGAGAAGGTTTTGTTGGAGGCTGAGTTATTGGAGCTGAAGGCCAATCCGGAGCGTTTGGCTACCGGTACCGTAGTGGAAGCGTTTTTGGACAAAGGACGAGGATATGTGGCCACCGTTTTGGTCCAAGCTGGAACACTTAGTATAGGAGACTACGTACTTGCAGGAACATGCAGCGGAAAAGTAAAAGCCATGCAAGATGAGCGTGGCAAAGATATTGAGCGCGCTGGTCCGGCTACGCCAATTTCCATACTTGGTTTGGATGGTGCTCCTCAGGCAGGAGATCGATTCAATGTGTTGGAGGATGAACGGGAAGCTAAGCAGATTGCTGCCAAACGTTCACAGCTACAAAGAGAACAATCTGTCAGGACCCAAAGGCATATTACTTTGGATGAGATTGGCCGACGAATCGCTCTGGGAGATTTCAAGGAGCTGAACATTATATTGAAAGGAGATGTGGACGGATCGGTGGAAGCCTTGACAGATTCCTTCCAAAAGTTGTCCACGGATGAAATACAGGTAAACATTATACATAAAGCAGTTGGGGCCATTACGGAATCCGATGTGCTTCTGGCCAGTGCCTCCGATGCGATTATCATAGGATTTAATGTAAGACCTATGGGCAATGCCCGCAGCATAGCTGATAAGGAAGAAATCGACATTAGGACCTACTCCATTATATACGATGCCATCAATGATCTAAAGGATGCCATGGAGGGAATGCTTTCTCCAGAAATGAAGGAAGAGATCACAGGTAATGCGGAGATTCGGGAAACGTTCAAGATATCCAAGGTCGGTACCATTGCAGGTTGTATGGTCACAAGCGGCAAGATTTTTAGAAGCTCCCAGATACGTCTTATTCGAGATGGGGTGGTTATTTTTACCGGAGAGTTGACTTCTTTAAAGCGATTTAAAGACGATGTAAAAGAAGTGTCCAAAGGATACGATTGTGGTCTTCAAATCAAAAATTACAACGACATTAGGGAAGGGGACATTGTGGAAGCTTTCCAAGAAGTGGCTGTAAAGAAAAAGTTGTAAAACGTTGGTAAAAAAAATGAAAATTAAAATCCCACTTATGGCGGGATTTTTTTTATCGGGAGTCGCTCTCAGGTTTCAATAGCATGGCATCGGGATATTTTTTACGAACTTCCAAATACTTACGTTCGGCTTCCAATTTTGTTTTAAATTTTCCTAAACGAACACGATACGTGGGCGATTCAAATTCTATTTTGGAGTACCATCCGGGGAAATCAACTTCTACTTGCGACTTTAGGTTTTGTGCTTTTTGATAGTTTCCAAAACCAACTTGGATCTGATAAAAATTCGCCTTGGAATTGACCTCTGCGTACAGGGCCAACAATCTGTCGATTTTTTCATCTTGTTTAATGTTTACTGTGCCCTCTTGCGCAGAGGCCCCGAATAAAGAGGCCATAAAAAATGCGGTAAATACAAAGGTTTTCATAGGCAATGACTTCAATCAGATTTTGTATCCATACAAATGTAAATTATTCTGTTTTAAACAGTGTGGACCATCTTTATTTAGAACAATTATAAATTATATGTTATAGATACCTTAACATTTCAAAAAAAGACTCTATGTCGTACTTTTGTTTCCAATTTTGGACAAGCTAAAAGCTATTGTTCTCAGTATCAATAGTAATTATCATGCCAAAGATTTCGATAGAAATTTCGTGAATATGAAAAAGGTTTTATACCGCCATCTATTATCTAAAGTTTTAGGTTTTTCTCTTTTACTTTTTTCCATTTCATTTTATGCACAAGAAGAGGCAGCTCCCACAGAAGAAGTGGTTGCCGAGGAAAGTGCTGATACATCGGGTGGTGACCCAGTTAAGGGAAAACAACTTTTTAATCAAAACTGTGCTGCCTGTCATGCATTGAACCGAAAAATGACCGGACCTGCCTTGGCCAACGTAGAAACCAGGTTGATGGAAGATGAAGGTTTGGATAAGGAATGGCTCTATGCTTGGATTAAGAATAGCCCCGGGATGATCAGTGCCGGTGATCCTTATGCCAATAAAATATATGCCGAGTACAACCAAGCGGCAATGACTGCTTTTCCTACGCTTTCCAATCAAGATATAGATGATATTTTAGCATACACAGCTGCACCTCCGCCAGCACCGGCAGCAGCAACAGCGGCTGATACGGCTGCTACAGGCTCCACGGATTCAAGTGGCATCTCCAATGAGATTCTTTTGGGAGCCTTGGCAATGATTTTTGGCCTGTTGGTGGTGATGCTGATTTTAGTGAACAAAACACTGCGCCGCATAGCGGAAGCGAACGGTGTTGTTCTTGAAAAGGAGAAAGCCGAAAAAAGAGTTCCCATTTGGAAGGCCTTCGCCCGAAATCAGTTTTTGGTTTTGGTGAGCGTTATCTTTTTGCTCTTGGCCAGTGCCTATTTTGCTTATGGTTGGATGATGCAAATAGGGGTTGACCAGGGTTATGCCCCTGTACAGCCTATTCACTATTCCCATAAGATACATGCCGGGGACAATAAAATTGAATGCAAGTATTGTCATTCATCTGCTAGGGTTTCCAAGCATTCAGGCATACCTTCCTTAAATGTATGTATGAACTGTCATAAATCCATTTATGAATACAAAGGGAATCCAGAAGGACCAAGTGCAGAAGATTTGGCAAATGGCTACACCAATGAATTTTATACTGGGGAAATCAAAAAGCTATATAAAGCGGTAGGTTGGGATGAAGAGAACCAAAGATACACTGGCGAGACCCAGCCTGTGGAATGGGTTAGAATTCATAACCTGCCCGATTTTGCCTATTTCAACCACTCGCAACACGTATCGGTTGCTGGAATTGAGTGTCAAACCTGTCACGGTCCAGTTGAGGAGATGGAAATCATGTACCAATATGCTCCCTTGACTATGGGCTGGTGTATAAATTGCCACCGCGAAACCAATATACAGGTAGAAGGTAATGCATACTATGAAGCTATCCATGCCGAACTTTCCAAGAAGTACGGGGTTGACAAGCTGACCGCAGCCATGATGGGGGGTCTGGAATGTGGTAAGTGTCACTATTAATAATAAAAAGAAGAAGATAATCTCAGATATATCGTATGGCATCAAACAAGAAATACTGGAAGAGCGAAGCGGAACTAAACCCGAACGATTCCATTGTTGAGACGCTAAGACAGAACGAGTTTACCGAGCAAATTCCGGTGGATGATTTTTTGGGAGACAAGGAAAATTTGTCAAGCTCCAATACCAGTAGAAGGGATTTCTTAAAATATGTAGGTTTCAGTACTGCAGCTGCCACTGTTGCAGCTTGTGAGGGACCTGTTCACAAATCAATACCCTATGTGGTGCAGCCGGACCGAATTGTACCCGGCGTTGCCAATTATTACGCTACCACCATAGCAGATGGTTTTGATTTTGCCAGTATCCTTGTGAAAACACGTGAGGGCAGGCCGATAAAAATTGAAAACAATATCGATGCCAAGGTGAACGGAGGGGCCAATGCCCGTGTGCAAGCTTCGGTATTGACACTATATGACAGCAAAAGGGTGCAGGGACCTTCTGCAAACGGTGAACCCGTTGAGTGGAAATTCCTGGATGCCACTGTAAGGGCCAAACTCAACAGTCTTAAAGGAAGCAACAGGCAAATTGTACTGTTGACCCAAACATACGCAAGTCCTTCAACCGACAAATTGATTGCCGAGTTTAAGGAAATGTATGGTGAGAATGTGAATCATGTGATGTATGATGCCATTTCCGAAGACGCTGCTCTGAATGCTTTCAACGCTGCTTATGGTGAACGTGCATTAGCGGATTACGACTTTGGCAAAGCGGATTTGATCGTTTCTTTTGGTGCCGATTTCTTGGGCGATTGGCAAGGTGGAGGTTTCGATGGTGGATATGCCAAGGGACGGGTTCCCAAAAATGGAAAAATGTCCAAGCATATCCAATTGGAATCCAACATGTCCTTAACGGGGGCGAATGCGGATAAGCGATATCCCATGACGCCCACCCAGCAAAAAGTCGCGCTTGCCAAGCTTTATGGAAAGTTGAATGGCAGCAATGTTGGCGGTGGCACTTCAGATGTGGATGAGGCTGTTGATAAAGTAGCGGCTCAAATCAAAAAAGCAGGAAGTAAAGCGGTCGTGGTGACCGGACTAAATGATATACACGCCCAGACCGTAGTGTTGGCGATCAACAAACTTTTGGCCAGTGAGGCGCTTGATACGGAAAACCCAAGATACGTTCGTCAAGGTAATACTGCAAAAGTCAACAAGTTGATTGCTGATATGAATGCAGGTCGAGTGGGAGCTTTGATTATGGACGGGGTTAATCCTGCCTACACCTTGCCCAATGCCGATGAATTTGTTTCTGGATTGGAAAAAGTAGATGTTTCTGTTTCTTTTGCCTTCAATAATGATGAAACCGCCCAGTCATCCAAATACGTGGCTGCAGCTTCGCACTACTTGGAATCTTGGGGAGATGCCCAATTCAAAAAAGGACAATTCAGCTTGATGCAGCCTGTTATTCGCGAATTGTTCGATACAAGACAGTTGCAGACCGCTTTGTTGATTTGGATGGGTAGCGATAAAACCTATTACGACTACATAAAAGAAAACTGGGAAACGGTAATCCTCAATGGAGGTTCTTGGAATACGGCACTACAAGATGGTGTTTTTGAAGAAATGGTTGTCTTGGACGAAGAGCAAGCTGTCTCTTTATCCGGAGAAAATGAAGAGAATCCTGTTGAAGCAGGTATCGTTCCCATTGCTTCTGCCATTCGTTCTTTGGTGAATTCCACTGGAGGTGATACTGAGTTGGTATTGTATTCCAAAGTAGGCATGGGAGATGGTCGCCAGGCCAATAATCCTTGGTTGCAAGAATTCCCAGATCCTATTTCAAGAGTTTCATGGGACAACTATGTAACAGTGTCCAAGGCCGATGCGGAAGAATGGGGTTTTGAGAACTTCACTGTGGCCAACGGTGGCGTAAATGGAAACTATGCAAAGTTAACTGTGGATGGCAACGTATTGGACAAAGTTCCGGTAATTGTTCAACCAGGGCAGGCTCCTGGAACGTTAGGTTTGTCTTTCGGGTATGGAAAGAAAGCTGGAATGAAAGCCGAAATGGCAACAGGAGTAAATGCATATACCTTATATAAGGACTTTTCTGACGTACAATCGGTTACTGTTGAAAAGGCGGATGGCGAACATGAGTTTGCTTGCGTTCAGCAGCATAAAACCTTAATGGGTCGAGGAGACATTATCAAGGAGACCACTTTGGAGATTTTCAACACCAAGGATCACCATGAGTGGAACCACATGCCCCAGGTGACATTGAATCACCAAGAAATACCAGTAACCTCTCCAGATGCCGATCTGTGGGATGAGTTTGATCGTTCCATTGGGCATCATTTCAATCTATCCATAGATCTAAATGCGTGTACTGGATGTGGTGCCTGTGTTATCGCTTGTCATGCTGAAAATAATGTACCAGTTGTCGGTAAAGAAGAAATCCGTCGCTCACGCGATATGCACTGGTTACGTATTGATAGGTATTATTCTTCCGAAGAAACTTTTGAGCAGGACAATGAGCGAAAAGATAATTTGGATGGTCTTTGGGGAGAAAATGGCTCGTTGGGCGGGTTACGTGAAATGGAAGATCCTTCGGCAAACCCTGAAGTGGCTTTCCAGCCGGTTATGTGCCAGCACTGTAACCATGCTCCTTGCGAAACCGTTTGCCCAGTAGCCGCAACCTCGCACAGTAGACAGGGGCAAAATCATATGGCTTATAACCGTTGTGTTGGAACCAGGTACTGTGCAAACAACTGTCCTTACAAAGTACGTAGGTTCAATTGGTTCTTGTACCATGACAATGATGAGTTCGATTTCAATATGAACAATGACTTAGGCAAGATGGTACTTAATCCAGATGTTAATGTACGCTCCAGAGGGGTCATGGAAAAATGTTCTATGTGTATACAAATGACCCAAAAGACCATTTTGGATGCCAAGCGCGAAGGCAGAACCATCAAAGATGGGGAATTCCAAACCGCTTGCTCAGCAGCGTGTAACAGTGGAGCCATGGTATTTGGAGACATTAATGATAAAGATAGCCAGGTGGCGAAATTGAAGGAGGATGATAGAATGTATCACTTGTTAGAGCATGTCGGCACAAAACCGAATGTCTTCTATCATGTGAAAGTAAGAAACACCGATGAGGCTTAATCAATAAAAAAGAAGTAACAAGAAGATAAATTATGGCGTCGCATTACGAAGCACCTATTCGAAAGCCCTTAGTACTTGGAGACAAAGGATACCACGATGTATCTGTGGATATTGCCCGTCCAGTTGAGGGAAAGGCGAACAAACAATGGTGGATTGTTTTTACCATAGCTTTAGTCGCATTCCTTTGGGGTTTAGGATGTATCATTTATACCATTTCCACCGGTGTTGGGGTTTGGGGTCTTAACCGAACCGTTAACTGGGCCTGGGATATTACCAATTTCGTTTGGTGGGTGGGTATTGGTCACGCAGGAACACTTATTTCGGCGGTATTACTGCTCTTCAGACAAAAATGGAGAATGGCGATTAACCGGTCTGCTGAGGCGATGACGATTTTCTCCGTTATTCAAGCAGGATTATTTCCTATTATTCACATGGGACGTCCTTGGTTGGCCTATTGGGTCCTTCCAATTCCCAACCAATTTGGTTCACTTTGGGTCAATTTCAATTCCCCACTGCTTTGGGACGTATTTGCTATTTCTACCTATTTATCTGTTTCCCTGGTTTTCTGGTGGACGGGCTTATTGCCTGATTTTGCTATGATTCGCGACAGAGCCGTAAAACCTTTCCAAAAGAAAATATATAGTCTGTTGAGCTTTGGATGGACAGGACGCGCCAAAGATTGGCAACGTTTTGAGGAAGTATCCTTGGTCCTTGCTGGTTTGGCCACACCTTTGGTGCTTTCAGTACATACCATAGTATCCTTTGACTTTGCTACTTCGGTGATTCCAGGATGGCATACCACCATTTTTCCACCTTATTTTGTTGCTGGGGCGATTTTTTCTGGATTTGCCATGGTGCAGACGCTTCTAATCATCATGAGAAAAGTATGTAGCCTTGAAGCGTATATCACCGTTCAGCATATCGAGTTGATGAACATAGTAATAATGATTACAGGTTCTATCGTTGGATGTGCCTATATCACAGAGTTGTTCATAGCATGGTACTCTGGAGTGGAATATGAACAATATGCTTTCTTGAACAGAGCTACGGGACCCTACTGGTGGGCCTATTGGTCCATGATGACCTGTAATGTGTTCTCCCCACAATTCATGTGGTTCAAAAAATTGAGAACCAGTATCATGTTCTCGTTCTTTATTTCCATTGTCGTGAACATAGGAATGTGGTTTGAGCGTTTCGTGATTATCGTAACCTCTTTGCACAGGGATTACCTACCATCATCTTGGACCATGTTTTCACCCACCTTTGTGGACATTGGGATATTCATTGGAACTATCGGATTCTTCTTTGTGCTATTCCTTTTGTATTCTAGAACATTCCCAGTAATTGCGCAGGCTGAAGTAAAGTCGATTCTAAAATCTTCAGGGGAACGCTATAAAAAATTGAGGGATGCAGGAAAACCATTGTATGAGAAACCTGCACATAAAAATACTCCTAAACAAGAAATCATCACAGATGACGAATTGATGGGGGAAGCCAAACCTACAGTTGGCGATAAAGTGGGTGTTTCGGAATTGTTGGGTTCCGTGGGGACTTTTGATGCTACTAAGGAAACTGCTGACGATTTGAAGAAAATCAAAGGAATTGGCCCCGAAATGGAACGCATTTTAAATGAAATAGGCATTTTCACCTATGCACAGGTAGGTCGAATGACGGAAAAGGAATATGACTTGTTGGATTCAATCACAGGAAGATTTCCTGGTCGTGCACAACGTGACGATTGGGCGGGTCAAGCAAGGATATTAAACAATAAAAAATAAGTATGGCGTCAAAAGTTATTCAGGCACTTTATACCGATGACGATGTTTTGATGCATGCCGTAAAAAAAGTTAGGGCAGCACATCATCACATAGAGGAAGTATACACCCCCTTTCCGGTTCACGGTCTGGACAAGGCCATGGGACTGGAAGATACTCGTATTGCGATAACATCCTTCATGTACGGTTGTTTGGGTCTTGCAGTGGCTATAGTTATGATGAATTACATCATGATTGAAGATTGGCCCCAGGATATTGGTGGAAAACCAAGCTTTAGCTACCTGGAAAATATGCCGGCCTTTGTACCGATCATGTTTGAGATGACGGTTTTCTTCGCGGCACACCTTATGGTAATCACGTTTTATTTAAGAAGCAGAATGTGGCCATTTAAAAAAGCGGAGAATCCAGATAAAAGAACCACGGATGATCATTTTCTAATGGAAATTGGGCTGCATGACAATGAAAAGGAACTCACCGATTTGCTATGGGAAACCGGAGCTGTGGAAATAAATGTTACAGAAAAGGACTCTTAAAAATATGAAGCACTTAGGTAAAATAATTGTTGTATTGGTTTTGATAGTGTCCGTTGCTGCGTGTGCTGATAAAAACAGCCCCAACTACCAATACATGCCCAATATGTATGAATCTGTGGGATACGAAACCTATGAAGCGGTGGACAATGGCTTGTTTCCACAGGGAACGGAAGCCATGTTACCAGTTGAGGGGACCATTCCCAAAGAATGGATGCCCTATGGATTTGAAAACACTCCTGAGGGAAAAGAATTGGCACGATCGAATCCAAGTCCTTTGGACTCACTTAAAATTGAGGAAAATTTGGCCGTAGGTAAGGAGCTCTACGATATTTATTGTGCCATTTGTCATGGTGCCAAAGGTGCTGGACAAGGTACGTTGGTCAAAAGAGAGAAAATACTCGGTGTTCCCAGCTATGCTGATGCAGCGAGAAATATTACCGTGGGTACCACATACCACACCATATATTATGGATTGAACTCCATGGGATCATATGCGGCCCAGTTTGCCAATGAGAAAGAAATGTGGCAAGTCTCTGAATATGTTATGAAATTAAAGGAGGACCTAACAAAATAATTGGATAAGAGTAAACTATGTACACCTTTTCAAACAGACTAAAAATAGGATCTTTTATTGCCATGGGCCTTGGGCTGATTTTTTTGGCAATAGGTTTTGTTTCCGCTCCTTCAACCGTGGAAGAGGCAAAAGCCATGGTGGTATCTGCACATGACGATGGACATGGCGGAGGTCATGCCGAAGAAGCAGCAAGCCATGATGGAGACCAAAGCCATGGTAAAAGTACTGCACATGGTTCTGATGAGGGTCACGACGACTCTCACGACGAGCACTTGTTGCATCAATTACAAAACAAGCCATGGGCTGCTTTGTATGTTGCCGCATTCTTTTTCTTTATGATTGCCTTGGGGGTATTGGCATTTTATGCCGTACAACGTGCTTCGCAGGCTGGTTGGTCACCGCTGTTGTTTAGGGTCATGGAAGGAATTACCGCCTATCTGGTTCCTGGAGGAATCATTGTATTTGTGATTTTGGTACTTTCTGTACTGCACATGAACCATATGTTTGTTTGGATGGATGCTGATACAGTGGCCCACGACAAATTATTACAAGGGAAGGCTGGATATTTGAATCCTACTTTCTTCTTGGTGAGAGCTGCAATTTTCTTGGGAGGATGGATTTTTTACCGCGAGTATTCAAGAAAACTTTCATTGGCCCAGGACCAATCGGATGACAATACCAACTTTGTGAAAAACTTTAGGTGGTCAGCTGGGTTCTTGGTATTTTACTTAATTACCGAATCCATGATGTCTTGGGATTGGATTATGAGTTTGGATCCGCATTGGTTCAGTACCCTCTTTGGATGGTATATTTTTGCCAGTATGTTTGTTTCGGGAATAACAGTGATTGCAATGATTACTATCTACCTTAAATCCAAAGGATACCTAGAAGATGTAAATGATAGTCACATTCATGACTTGGCCAAATTTATGTTCGGCATTAGCATTTTTTGGACCTATTTATGGTTTTCCCAGTTTATGTTGATTTGGTATGCCAACATTCCAGAGGAAGTGACCTATTTCGTCGCGCGCTTTCAGGATTATAAGCTGCCTTTCTTTACTATGTTGGCCATGAACTTTATTTTTCCATTATTGCTTTTGATGAACAGTGACTACAAGCGCATAAATTGGTTTGTGGTGATGACCGGTATAGTGTTGCTTTTAGGCCACTATTTGGATGTTTTCAATATGGTAATGCCAGCAACGGTGGGCGACCAGTGGAGCTTTGGACTACCAGAAATGGGAGGTATATTGTTCTTTGGAGGATTGTTTACATTCTGGGTGTTCAATGCATTGACGAAAGTACCGTTACAACCGAAACGTAATCCTTTTATTGAGGAAAGTAGACAATTTCATTATTAATACGATTAAGTCTTAGATAATTATACAATGACTGCATTATTGACATTGACTGTTTTAGTACTGGTGGGAATTGCCATTTGGCAAATGACCAAAATATTTGAATTGTCACAGGTTAAAACAGCTGAGAACACAGAGATCGCAAACGATACCGATAACAAATATAACGGCTATTTGCTTTTTGCATTCTTGATTTTCATCTACGGGATTACCATATTCAGTTTTGCCAAGTACTCTAAGGTACTTCTTCCCGAAGCTTCCTCTGCCCATGGTGGTGAATATGATCAACTTATGTGGGTTTCTTTCGGAATCATCTTTTTTGTGCAGACCATTACCCAGGCCTTGTTGCACTATTTTGGATATAAGTACCGTGGTGAAAAAGGCAAAAAAGCACTTTTCTTCGCGGATAATGATCGACTGGAGTTCATTTGGACCATCATCCCCGTTATTGTATTGGCTGGTTTGATTCTTTGGGGACTATACACATGGACAAATATTATGGATATCAATGATGAAGATGATCCATTGATTGTTGAATTATATGCCCAACAATTTAACTGGACCGCCCGTTATGGTGGTCAAGACAATGTGCTGGGAGAGGCAAGTGTGCGCTTGATTGATATTAACAGGGCCAATGTGCTTGGTCTGGATGAGGCGGATCCCAATGGGGAAGATGACGTTATTGTAAAGGAACTTCACTTACCAGTGGGCAGAAAAGTGAACTTTATGATGCGTTCACAAGACGTCTTGCATTCGGCATATATGCCACACTTTCGAGCTCAGATGAACTGCGTTCCCGGTATGATTACCCAGTTTTCGTTCACACCTACAGTAACGACGGAAGAAATACGTTTGAACCCAGATGTTGTCGACAAAGTGAAAAGAACCAATGCATTGCGGGCCGAATGGGCGGCTGAAGGTAGACCAAATTCCGAACCGTGGGAGTTTGATTACGTCCTGCTGTGCAATAAAATATGTGGTAAGTCCCACTACAATATGCAAATGAAAATTATCGTGGAATCCGAAGAGGAGTTCAATAAATGGTTGGCTGAACAAAAAACCTTTAAGGAAACCGTAATGGTTGATGACCAAGAACAAGCGTTCAACACCAATGACGGAGTTGCCGTAGAACCAGAAGCGGAAGCCACGAACTAATTGCTGAAAAAGAAGAAATAACTTAAAAAATAATTTGGAATATGTCTGTAGTAGCCAATGCACATGTTGACGATCATGCACACGATGATCATGGACATCACCATAAAGAGACTTTTGTAACAAAATATATTTTCAGTCAAGATCATAAGATGATTTCCAAGCAGTACCTGATTACAGGACTCATTATGGGATTCATCGGCATAGCAATGTCCTTGCTTTTTAGAATGCAATTGGCTTGGCCCGGGGAATCGTTCCCCATTTTTGAGGCCTTGTTGGGTAAATGGGCTCCTGACGGTGTCATGGATGCGGACATTTATCTAGCCTTGATCACCATTCACGGGACCATCATGGTGTTTTTCGTATTGACTGCAGGATTAAGTGGTACTTTTAGTAACCTGTTGATTCCGCTTCAGATTGGAGCAAGGGATATGGCATCTGGCTTTTTGAACATGCTTTCCTACTGGATGTTCTTCCTATCTTCAGTAATCATGGTTATCTCATTGTTTGTGGAGGCAGGCCCTGCCGCTGCAGGTTGGACCATTTATCCTCCTTTGAGTGCTTTGCCAATGGCTCAGCCAGGATCTGGTGCAGGTATGACACTTTGGTTGGTATCCATGGCCATATTCATTGCTTCCTCACTTTTAGGTTCTTTGAACTACATCGTGACTGTAATAAATCTTAGGACCAAAGGAATGTCGATGACTCGATTGCCTTTGACCATTTGGGCATTTTTTGTTACTGCAATTATTGGTGTTATTTCCTTTCCGGTTCTTCTTTCTGCGGCCCTGCTGTTGATTATGGATAGAAGTTTTGGTACTTCCTTCTTCCTTTCTGATATCTTTATTCAAGGAGAAGTACTGCATTATCAGGGAGGTTCACCAGTTCTTTTTGAGCATTTGTTTTGGTTCTTGGGTCACCCAGAAGTTTATATCGTATTGTTGCCAGCTTTGGGTATCACATCCGAGGTTATGTCCACTAATGCAAGAAAACCAATTTTTGGATATCGGGCAATGGTGGCATCCATTTTGGCCATTGCGTTTCTATCCACTATCGTATGGGGACACCATATGTTCATCTCTGGTATGAACCCATTTTTGGGCTCCGTATTTACATTCACCACCTTGCTGATTGCTATTCCGTCTGCGGTAAAGGCATTTAATTACATAACTACTTTATGGAAGGGTAACTTGCAGTTGAATCCCGCGATGTTGTTTTCAATCGGTTTGGTATCTACTTTCATTACTGGTGGCTTAACAGGAATTATTTTAGGAGACAGCACCTTGGACATTAATGTGCACGACACCTATTTTGTTGTTGCACACTTCCACTTAGTGATGGGTATCTCTGCTTTATATGGACTTTTTGCAGGGGTCTACCATTGGTTCCCCAAAATGTTCCAGGGTAGGATGATGAACAAGAATTTGGGATATGTCCATTTTTGGATAACTGCAATTTGTGCCTATGGAGTGTTTTTCCCAATGCACTTCGTGGGTATGGCAGGTGTTCCAAGACGTTACTATGAGAATACGGCATTCCCTATGTTTGATGAATTGACAAACGTGCAGGTATTGATGACTGTGTTTGCACTTATTGCCGGTTTGGCACAATTGGTTTTCGTTTACAATTTTATTGTTAGCATTTTCTATGGAAAAAGAGGTCCACAAAACCCATGGAGTTCCAATACTTTGGAGTGGACTGCACCGCAGGAGCACATGCACGGCAACTGGCCGGGTGAAATTCCCCATGTCCATCGTTGGGCCTATGATTATAGCAAGACCTATGAGAATGGTGAATATATTATTCCCGGACAGGATTTTGTCCCTCAAGATGTTCCGCTGCAAGAAAATGAAGAGGAATTGAATCATTGATGATTTAAACTTAAAAACATAAAGCCCATTTACATAAATGGGCTTTTTTTTGCTCAAAGAATGGTTTACATGAAATACATATCTTTAACCTAAACGCCCCAACTGAACAATGCCATGAAAAAAATATTGATGCTGCTATTTTTGGTCGGTCCCATAGTATTGACTGCCCAACGAAAACCTAAGATCAAAGGAAGTCGGGTTGTTTCTCAGGTTAACGAAGAATTACCTGCCTTCAATGCTATCTTACTTAATGATGATTTGGATATAGTTTTGAAGAAATCCTTTGGTCCAGGGTATGAGATTATTGCTGATGACAACCTGATTGACATACTTAAATTCAACGTCGAGGACAGTACCTTAGTAATCAGTTCCTATTATGAGGTTACTGCAAAAAAACAATTCGACATTACCGTCAACTACACGGAATTAAAATCCATTACTCTTAAAGAAGGTAGTATTTTAACCATGGATAGGGTGGAGAGCGACGAATTGTTTGTGGATGGCTTTGGAAACTCAAGATTGGACATCAAGGCTAGGGCCGAGATTTTGGACATTAATTTGGAAGATATGAGCAGAGGAGATTTTAATGTGGATGCCGACTCTTTGAACATAAGTCTCAACAAAAGGGCACAAGCTTATGTCTATGCTGTCAATGAGGTAAGCTTGTTAGACTTGGAAGGACAGAGTTCCATAACATTTGAGGGAACTTCACAACATGTAGAAGCAAGGTTGACGGGTTATTCTAAATACAAAGCAGAAAACATGGAGACCGGGACATTAAAGCTAATGGCCGATAAAGAGGCAGACGCCAAAATAAACGTGTATCAACAGTTGGAATTGACTGCAAAGGACAGGGCCAGAATCAACTTATACGGCAATTCGGGTATCATCATAAATGAATTCACAGATTCCGCCCAATTAATCAAGAAGGAAGAGTGATCATTGGGCAATAGGTGCGGTAACACAATGATCGGGAATGCCAAAACCTTCCACCAGTACTTCAATATGGGGTCGCAGTTCTGAAGACAATCTTTCTACACGCTGTCTTATGGCCTTTGACTTGCTGCTGCCAATATATCCTTGTTCCAAATACCACTGTGCATCCAATCGAATTTGATATAGTGCATAGAGCGAGCCCAATTTTTTCATCAGGTCTTTATACTCTGTATCTTCGATGCCATCATACACTTTGAGGTATTCCTTATACGCAAGCTCAACGCTGTAAGCCTTTCCCAATGCCAGCAAATGTGTCTGCACCTTCAAAAAAGCCTGATAAGCAGGCACTCCCTTCTTAATATAACTTCGGATACGCATCGCCAAAGTATAGGTCAATCGGCGGGTTCTATAATTAAAGGCATGTTGATGAAATTTGGGATTGTACAAGTGTTCCGCATCCACCTTGTTGGAGTATAAAGGATTGATTGCCGTTAGCTTATCAGACAACTGACTTTGAAGTAATTTCAGCACAGAGGAAAACCCTGCACTGTTGAACTCAGCCTTAAAATCGGATAAAATTCCTTTGGCCGCTAATTGCAACAGTACGGTGTTATCTCCCTCAAAAGTGGTGAATATGTCAACATCGGCCCGTAAATCGGCTAATCTGTTCTCCAATAAGTACCCTTTTCCACCACAGGCTTCTCGGCATTCTTGTATCGTATCGCTGGCAAACCAAGTGATGACCGATTTTAATCCCGCCACTTGTGTTTCAATCATTCTTTTGTCTGATTTTGAATTGTCGCTATATTGTTTCATCAGTTCCTCAAGGGCAAAATGATACACATAGGCACTGGCGACGAGAGGGGTTAAGCGTAACTGATGGGTGGGGTAGTCCATAATCAGGTCTTCCTGCATTTTTATGCTATCGTTGAACTGTCTCCGTCCCAATGCATATTTAACTGCAATTGTCAACGCCATTTTGGCTCCACCCAAGGCCCCTCGGGCCACACAAATGCGTCCTCCCACTAATGTGCCCAACATGGTAAAAAAGCGCTTATTGGGATTTTTGATGGCTGAAAAATAAGAACCATCCTTTCGGATTTCCCCATATTTGTCCAACAGGTTTTCTCGTGGCACCTTAACTTGATTGAACCAAATTTTTCCATTGTCTACCCCATTTAGACCTAGCTTATAGCCATTGTCTTCAATAGTGATTCCTTCAAGAACCTCATGTTTTTCATTACGCAAGGGAACCAAAATGGCGTGAACCCCTTCATTTTTTCCATTGACGATCAATTGGGCAAATACGGTGGCTATTTTAGAGTGGAGCGCATTGCCAATATATTCTTTGTTGTCATTTTGGCCAGGAGTGTTGATTATAATTCGGTCTGAGGATGCATCGTAGGTAGCGGTGGTTTTAATCCCTCTTACGTTGGAACCATGCCCTGTTTCTGTCATGGCGAAACAGCCTAACAGTTTGGACCTTCCAGCATTTTTTAGGTATTGATCATGATGTTTTGCCGTTCCCAACTTTTGAATACTACCGCCAAATAAACCGAATTGTACTCCAAACTTCACGGCCAAACTCCCATCCACATACATTAAATGCTCAAAAATGGCGGCATAGGCCGGCATATTTTCAATGCCGCCAAAATCTTTTGGGTATGCCATGGCCCCGTATCCTTTTTCACCTAAAAGGAAAACTTGTTCCAGTACACGATTTCTGAACACCTCTTTATCCCTATCAATATCCCATTCAAAAATGGGTTGATCAATGAATTTGCGAAACGAATCCACTAAAGCACCATGGGAGCCTTTTAATAGGTTATCCAGTACCTCGGCATCATATTGTTTGGAGGTCCTTTCGTGAATGACTTCCACATCAAAAAGGTGGTTGTAGTGATTGGGCTGTATGCCCAAATTAATTTCAATGTGCTTCAAATGGTCATTGAACTCGCATCCTGCACAATGAGCATTGCCCAAGCGTTGGCTAAAAGAGGTCAAAGGATAGGTGTCATTTTCAATAAGTTTGATTTGCGAATGGGATATGGTCTGTTTCCAACTTTTGATTTCTTCATCTTTTGGCGGATTCTCCCTGTTGAGCCAAAGCATGAGTTGCTGCTTTTCCTCCGGATTTAGTGAGGCATCCTGCTCAATGGTTTTTTTGACCACGGAGATTTCAGAAGCGGAAAGGAGGTCGTCCGACCAAATCACGTAGAAAAAGGGGATATATTGTAAAATTCCCAGGGAATAAGCTGTAGTGACCATAGAATTTTAGATTGAGGCGATGCTGATTTTCTATGTAACTAAGTTAAGGCTTAGATTGTTAAGATGCACAGGTCATTTTACGGTCCACGTTGTGTTTTCAACTATATTTGTTTGTAGATGAATGAAAACCTAGATCCAACAAGCGACAACTTTTCCCAAGAGGAGTTGGACATAGAAAGAGCATTACGGCCAATCACTTTTGATGATTTCACAGGTCAGCAGCAAGTATTGGAAAATTTAAAGGTGTTTGTTCAGGCGGCCAATCTACGCGATGAAGCTTTAGATCATACACTTTTTCATGGCCCGCCCGGATTGGGCAAGACCACACTTGCCCATATTTTGGCCAACGAATTGGGAGTCGGAATCAAGGTGACTTCTGGTCCTGTGTTGGACAAACCGGGTGATTTGGCTGGACTTTTGACCAATCTAGAAGAACGGGACGTACTTTTTATTGATGAAATCCATCGTCTTAGCCCTATTGTGGAAGAGTACCTGTATTCCGCCATGGAGGATTATAAAATTGACATTATGATAGAGACGGGGCCCAATGCCCGTTCCGTTCAGATAAACTTGGCTCCATTTACCTTGATTGGTGCTACCACACGTTCAGGTCTTTTGACGGCACCGATGCGGGCCCGCTTTGGAATATCAAGCCGTTTGCAATACTACGACACCGAACTGCTTTCCACCATTGTCCAGCGTAGTGCCGACATTTTAAAAGTTCCCATAACCAATGATGCCGCCATAGAGATTGCCGGGCGGAGTAGGGGCACACCTCGAATATGTAACGCACTGCTGCGCAGGGTCCGTGATTTTGCCCAAATTAAGGGAGATGGCAACATTGATCTTGATATATCTAGATTTGGACTAAAGGCCTTGAACGTTGATACCCACGGTTTGGATGAAATGGACAATAAAATTCTTTCCACCATTATTGATAAATTTAAAGGGGGCCCGGTCGGAATTACCACCTTGGCCACAGCCGTATCAGAAAGTGCCGAGACAATTGAAGAAGTTTATGAGCCCTTTTTGATTCAACAGGGTTTTATCATGCGCACACCACGGGGTAGGGAAGTGACCGAATTGGCCTATACCCATTTGGGAAAGCTAAAAGGGGGAACCCAAGGAGGATTATTTTAGTTTGCATGTAAAAGCACAACATACCAGTTTAATCAAAACCGAAGCCAAGCGCCTCGGTTTTTTGTCATGTGGTATTTCAAAAGCTAAGTTTTTGGAAGAAGAAGCTCCAAGACTGGAAAAATGGCTCAACCAAAATATGCACGGGGAAATGTCGTACATGGAAAACCATTTTGATAAACGGTTAGACCCGACCAAATTGGTTCAGGGTTCCAAATCGGTCATCTCGCTCCTGTTGAATTACTTCCCGTCCGAAGTGCAAAATCCTGAATCTTATAAAATTTCCAAATATGCTTATGGAACCGATTATCACTTTGTGATAAAGGACAAGCTTAAAAGCTTATTGCATTTTATACATGAAGAAATAGGAGAAGTGCATGGCCGTGCTTTTGTGGATTCGGCTCCTGTTTTGGATAAGGCATGGGCGGCTAAGAGCGGTCTGGGATGGATGGGCAAGCACAGCAATTTATTGACCCAACAGGTTGGTTCTTTCTACTTCATTGCTGAATTGATTGTCGACCTCGAATTGGAATATGATACCCCGGCGACCGACCATTGCGGAACATGCACCGCTTGTATCGATGCGTGCCCCACAGAGGCCATTGTGGAACCGTATGTTGTAGATGGCAGCAAGTGCATCTCGTATTTCACCATTGAATTGAAGAATGAAATCCCTTCTGAATATAGCGGAAAATTTGACGATTGGATGTTTGGTTGCGATATATGCCAAGACGTTTGCCCGTGGAACCGTTTTTCAAAACCCCATCAAGAACCACTCTTCGACCCACACCCAGATTTATTGTCCATGACCAAAAAAGATTGGGAAGAGATTACTGAGGATGTTTTCAAAAAGGTGTTTAAAAAATCGGCGGTCAAGCGAACCAAATTCACCGGTTTGCAGCGGAACATCAATTTCTTAAAATCGCAAAAATAACTACAACGATTTCGTTGTCATTTTCGAGGCATTAGATGTTAAGTTTTTTTAACCAAAAGATTAAAAATGCTATCTTGTTTGGCAATCCAGCTGTGATATTCGCAAAAATACCGAGGGATTTTTGAAGGAATCAAAACACGGTTTGGAGCTGTTCCGATAACTAACTAAACTCAAGGGATGACTAAGATCACTAAACCAAGACTTAATTTTTGGCAAATTTGGAATATGAACGTTGGATTCTTCGGAATCCAATTTAGCTTTGGCCTTCAACAGACCGCGGTAAGTCCAATTTTTTCATTTTTGGGCGCCCATCATGACGAGCTGCCTTTGTTGAACTTGGCAGGCCCTGTGACCGGTTTGTTGATACAGCCCATTATCGGAGCCATTTCCGATAAAACGTGGTCACCAAAATGGGGAGGGCGGCGAAAACCTTTCTTCTTGATTGGGGCCATTTTGGCAAGTTTGTGTCTTTTCGCCTTTCCTTTTAGTCCTGAGTTGTGGTTTGCAGTGGGACTCCTTTGGATTTTGGATGCAGGTAATAATACTGCCATGGAACCCTATAGAGCATTTGTTGGAGATAAATTGCCCGATAGCCAGTTGACCTTTGGTTATCAAATGCAGAGTTTATTTGTAGGGGCCGGAATAACGCTGGCCAACTTGTCTCTTTTTATGTTCCAGCATTGGTTTAGCACCCCAGTTGAAGGTGGAGGCATTTTTGATGCTGCTGCCGAAACAGTATCATCCATCCCAACTTGGGTATACTATTCTTTCTTCTTAGGAGCGCTGGCATCCATTGGAACGGTTATGTGGTCGGTATGGAAAACACCTGAAATTCCACCAACTGACAAAGAGTTGGAAGAAATCAAAAAACATAATGATGGTACACCGGCTCCCATCATCCAAATATTAAGCGTACTTCTGGTAATTTTTTCTGTGCCACTTTTGTTGGGTTATTTGGTCGGTGAACTGTTCCCTCAATTATGGGACAACGTCAATCTTTGGGTAATTATCGTGCTGGTATTTGCCTTCGCTTGGCTTTTCATGCTCTATCGAATCATCAAAAACAATACAAGCAACCGAAGCATTAAGAAGCTTGGGGACACCTTGGATCCCCTATTGGAAGCAGCAGAGGCCATCGGAGTAATGCCCGGTTTCCTTTGGAAATTGGCCGCGGTATATCTATTTCAGTGGTATGCACTTTTTGTATACTGGCAATTTATGCCGCCCATGCTCCGCACCAGCTTGTTCGGTATTTCCAACGAGGACAACGAGAAATTTGAGTCCATAATGACATCTTTTAGGGAAGGTGCTGAAATCAGTGCTCAAGACCAGTCCTTTGCTCAGAATATACAATCTTTGGCAGAACAAGCTTTAGGGCATGCCGGTCTAATGAATGGAACGTACAATTTTGTGACCATGATTGTGGCACTCGCTTTAGTACCCATGGCGGCACGAATTGGTTCTAAACTTGTATATGTAGTTTGTTTGTTCCTTACAGGAATTGCCATGTTAAGCATGCCTTTCATTACTGATAAATGGCTGTTGTTGGCCCCCATGGTGTTGTTTGGTATCGGTTGGGCTGCCATGATGGGAATTCCGTATGCCATGGTTTCCAAAGTTATTCCAGAAGAACGACGAGGGGTTTATATGGGAATTGTCAATATGATGATTGTAATCCCCATGCTTATTCAAACGGTAAGTTTTGGTCCTATCATTAAGAATGTGTTGGATAACAATGCGGTAAATGCCATATTGTTTGGCGGCGTATTCTTCGTAATAGCAGGGGTCTTGGCGATGCGCCTCAACTTACCCAAGGACAAATTGGATTCAGCAATGGATGTGGAAATCCCATAGGCAATAATACATCTGTAGGCATTACTGAAATTGGGAAATAACACCTACTAGGAAAATATTGCCGAAACGCCATACCAATTATGGCGAAACTCCTAACTTTGGCCCTTCATAGTTCACTATATGAGCAAGAAGAAACATAGACGCGAGGCTTTAATCTATCATGCAAAACCTCAACCCGGAAAAATAAAGGTGGTCCCAACCAAGCCCTATTCCACCCAGCGCGATTTGGCATTGGCCTATTCCCCGGGAGTTGCAGAACCCTGTTTAGAAATCAAAAAGAACAAGGATGATGTTTATAAATACACCGCTAAGGGAAATTTAGTGGCAGTTATTTCCAATGGAACTGCAGTATTGGGACTTGGGGATATTGGACCGGAAGCAGCTAAACCGGTTATGGAAGGTAAAAGCCTGTTGTTTAAGATTTTTGCCGACATCGATGGAATCGATATTGAGCTGGATACCAAGGATGTGGATAAGTTTATAGATACGGTCAAAATCATTGCTCCCACCTTTGGTGGAATAAATTTAGAAGATATCAAAGCCCCTGAAGCCTTCGAGATAGAAACCAGATTGAAGGAAGAGTTGGATATTCCGGTAATGCATGACGACCAACACGGAACAGCCATTATCTCTGCGGCAGCTTTGTTGAATGCCCTTGAACTGACTCATAAAAAGATGGAGGAGGTGAAAATTGTGGTAAGTGGAGCAGGGGCTGCGGCTGTTTCTTGTACTCGGCTTTACAAAGCCTTTGGAGCCAAGGCAGAAAACATTGTGATGCTGGATAGTAAGGGGGTGATAAGAAGTGATCGTGAAAGCCTATCCCATGAAAAAAAGGAATTTGCCACTGACCGAAAAATAGACACACTTGAAGAGGCCATGAAGAATGCCGATGTGTTCATTGGTCTTTCCATTGCCGATATTCTTACACCCGCAATGCTCAAATCTATGGCCAAAGACCCCATAGTCTTTGCCATGGCGAATCCAGACCCGGAAATTGACTATAACTTGGCCTGCAACACCAGAAAGGACATCGTCATGGCCACGGGTAGGTCCGATCATCCCAATCAAGTGAACAATGTATTGGGTTTCCCTTTTATTTTTAGGGGTGCTTTGGATGTAAGAGCTACCAAGATAAATGAAGAAATGAAGATGGCAGCGGTAAGGGCTTTGGCCGATTTGACCCGGGAACCTGTGCCAGAGCAGGTAAATATTGCATACGATACCACCAGACTAACTTTTGGCAAGGAGTATATCATTCCAAAACCATTTGATCCACGTCTGATAACAAAAATACCTCCTGCAGTTGCCAAGGCTGCCATGGAAAGTGGCGTCGCCAAAGAACCAATTCAAGATTGGAAAAAATATGAAGAAGAGCTCTACTTAAGGTCGGGGAATGATAATAAGGTAGTTCGAATGCTTCACAATCGGGCCAAAGTAAACCCAAAGCGTATTGTTTTTGCTGAAGCCGAGCTATTGGATGTTATGAAGGCTGCCCAAATTGTTTATGAGGAAGGGATTGCACATCCCATTTTGTTGGGGAACAAGGAAACTATCGAAAATCTCAAGGAAGAATTGGATTTTGATGCCGATGTACCCATCATTGACCCACGTTCAGATGAATGCAGTGATATGCGAACGCGTTACGCAGTCAAACTTTGGGAATCCCGAAAACGAAAGGGGGAGACCAAATACAGTGCTAGAGTAAATATGGGAAAACGCAATTACTTCGGAGCCATGATGTTGTTGGAGGGTGATGCCGATGGAATGATTTCAGGTTATTCAAGATCGTATCCGAAGGTACTTAAACCTGTGTTCGAAGTTTTGGGTCGGTCCAAAGGCGTTAAAAATGCCTCAACGGTAAACATCATGATTACTAGTAGAGGACCACTGTTTTTGGCGGATACATCTATCAACGTTGATCCAGATGCAGAAGAATTGGCGGAAATTGCCCGAATGACGGCCAATGTAGCTTCAACTTTTGGATTCAATCCGGTAATGGCCTTGCTTTCTTATGCCAATTTTGGGTCTTCCAGTCATCCCAATGCACAAAAGGTGAAAGAGGCGGTAAGGATTCTACACGAAAACAATCCGGAATTGGTGGTTGATGGTGAAATTCAAACGGATTTCGCCTTAAGTCAGGAGCTGTGCAATAACAATTTCCCGTTTTCCAAGTTGGCCGGGAAAAAGGTGAATACACTTATTTTTCCAAATCTGGAGGCTGCCAATATCACTTATAAATTACTGAAGGGTCTCAATAATGCCGATTCTATTGGACCCATTATGGTGGGACTTCGAAGGTCTGCGCACATATTACAATTGGGTGCCAGTGTGGATGAAATGGTAAATATGGCTGCCGTAGCCGTTATCGATGCCCAGGAGCGTGAGAAAAGAAGAAAAGTAAGAATGGGCGAGTAGCAATTTGCATCACATCTATCCAAAATAATAATAATGATTACCCACCTAAGAGGAAAACTGGTCGAAAAGAATCCAACCCATGTGATTGTGGAATGTAATGGAGTTGGATATTTTTTGAACATCTCATTGCATACTTTTTCCCTGCTGAAAGATCAGGAAAACATACACCTGTTTACGCATTTATTGATCAAGGAAGATTCCCATACCCTATTTGGTTTTGCCGAAAAGTCAGAACGCGATGTGTTCCGGTTGTTGTTGTCCGTTTCAGGAGTGGGTTCAAGTACTGCCAGGACCATGTTGTCGTCCTTGTCGCCGTTGGAAGTAAAGAACGCCATCGCCAATGGCGACGTGCCGTCTATACAGGCCGTAAAGGGAATTGGTGCGAAGACCGCGCAACGTATAATTTTGGACCTCAAAGACAAGATTTTGAAAGTCCACGACATTGGTGAAGTTTCACTGCAAACAAACAATACAAACAAAGAAGAAGCGTTATCTGCATTAGAGGTTCTTGGTTTCGCCAGGAGGCAATCTGAAAAGATTGTTGACAAGGTGCTTTCCCAAGACTCATCTTTAAGCGCAGAGGACATTATAAAATTGGCGCTGAAAAATTTGTAACAAGTTTGAAAAGAGGGGCAAAACCAATACTTAGATCTTCAAGATTTAGGCACTTTTTCTTTTTCATATGTTTTCTGTTCACCACCATTTTGATGGGACAGGAAACCAATGAACAGGTTCAAGACTCTATAAAGACTGGAGTAGAGCTTGGTCGCCTCATTTTGGAGAACCCAGATAGCATTATTGCCAAATACACCTACGACCCCAAAACGGACCGCTATGTTTATACAGAAAGCATAGGGGATTTCAACATCAACTATCCAGTAATCCTTACTCCCGATCAATACTTTGAATTGGTCCGTAAGGAGCAAATGAAATCTTATTTCAAAAACAAAATTGATGCTTTCACTGGAAGAAAGGAAGGAAGCGAAGAAGCCAGAAAGAATCTACTGCCCAATTTTTATGTCAATAGCAACTTCTTTGAATCCATTTTCGGAGGGAATACCATCGAGGTCATTCCACAAGGCTCAGTGGCAATGGATCTTGGTGTGCTTTGGCAAAAGAATGACAATCCAGCACTTTCACCAAGAAACAGAACCAATCTATCCTTCGATTTTGACCAACGGATCAGTCTAAGTTTATTGGGAAAAGTAGGGGAACGGCTTCAAGTGACGGCCAATTATGACACGGAGGCTACCTTCGATTTCCAGAACTTGGTAAAATTGGACTACACCCCAACGGAAGATGATATCCTTCAAAAAATTGAAATTGGTAACGTGAACATGCCTTTGAACAGTTCTTTGATCACAGGAGCCCAAAGTCTTTTCGGTATAAAAACCCAGCTTCAATTTGGTAAAACATCGGTTACCGCTGTATTTTCAGAACAGCGTTCACAAAACAATACTGTAGTGGCACAGGGTGGAGGTACTTTGAACGAGTTTTCATTGACGGCACTGGACTATGATGAAGACAAACACTTTTTTCTCGCACAATATTTCAGGGACAATTACGACAGGGCCTTAGCTGACTATCCCTTTATACGAAGCCAGATACAGATTACAAGATTGGAGGTTTGGGTGACCAACCGAAACCAGCAGACCCTGAATGTGCGGAATGTGGTGGCCATTCAAGATTTGGGAGAATCTTTGGAAGATAAAACACGAATAGGAAGAAACAATGGAGATCCGGCGGGATTTTTCAATCCGACGGCCATAGTCACTGAACTTCCCCAGAACGAAGCAAATGCCTATGACCCCAATCAAATTGGTACAGGAGCACTTACCCAATCCATAAGGGATATTGCCACAGTGGAATCTGGATTCAATATTCCTGGATATCCGGTAAACCAAGGGTTTGATTATGCCATTTTGGAAAATGCCAGAAAATTGGAGCAAGGAAGAGATTACCAGTTCAATACCCAATTGGGATATATTTCCCTTAACCAACGTTTAAGCAACGATGAAGTATTGGGTGTGGCCTTTCAATATACGTTCAACGGCGAAGTGTATCAAGTAGGAGAATTTGCCAATGGAGGTGTAGATGCCACTACGGTTACTGGTGGTGTGAATCCCATAGTTGAGAACAACACGCTTATTTTGAAGATGTTGAAGAGTAACATCACCAATGTGGAAGATCCTATTTGGGATTTGATGATGAAGAACATCTATTCCACAGGGGCCTTTCAATTGGACCAAGAAGATTTCAAGCTGAATATTTTGTATTCAGATCCTACGCCTCGAAACTATATTACTCCGGTTGACCCCAATGCCGGATGGCCAGATGGCCTTGAGGATAGAATATTACTCAACGTATTTAATCTGGACAGGTTAAATATTTATAACGATATACAACCAGGGGGTGATGGCTTTTTTGACTACGTACCCGGAATCACTGTAGATACGCAATCTGGAAGAATCATCTTCACCAAAGTGGAGCCCTTCGGGGAGTTTCTTTTTGATGAACTTGGAGGCGGCGTGTATGATGTTGAGAATGACCAAGGGTATAATGTCAACCAACAGCGCTACGTGTTCCGTAACATGTATTCCAAAACCAAGGCGGCCTCATTACAAGATGCTGAAAAAAACCGATTCCAAATAAAAGGCCGTTACAAGTCAACAGGGAACAATGGCATCCCGATTGGGGCGTTCAATGTGCCAAGAGGATCTGTTCGTGTTACTGCCGGCGGAAGACAACTGCAGGAAGGGATTGACTATACGGTAAACTATCAGGCGGGTACTGTCCAGATTTTGGACCCTAGCCTGGCCGCTTCCAATACCCCGATCAATATTTCTGTGGAGAACAATGCCGTTTTCGGACAACAGACCCGTCGATTCACAGGAGTTAACGTCGAGCATCGTTTCAACGAGAATTTTGTGCTGGGAGGAACAGTCCTGAACTTGAACGAAAGACCACTGACCCAAAAATCAAACTTTGGGGTGGAGCCTGTGAACAATACGATTTTCGGTTTGAATGGCAACTTTAGCACCGAGGTTCCCTTTCTGACCCGTTTGGTTAACAAACTGCCCAATATTGATACCGATGTGCCCTCCAATCTTTCGCTGCGTGGTGAAGTTGCTTTCTTAAAGCCCAATTCACCAAAGAATGCCGATTTCCAAGGAGAGACCACAACCTATTTGGATGATTTTGAAGGAGCTCAGGCCCTCATAGATATTCGCTCTTCCTTGGGTTGGACATTGGCCAGTCCACCTGTTGAATTTTTGGAAGACCGCACGGATATTGATGTGGGCTTCGAACGGGCCAAGATGTCCTGGTACACCATTGACCCCATATTCTACACCAACCAACGTCCCACGGGACTTTCAGATAATGATATTTCCTTGAACGCCACACGAAGGGTATTTATCGATGAGGTGTTTACCGAAACCGATATTGCTCAAGGGCAGACCCAAGTGCAAAGTACGTTGGATGTGGTGTATTATCCCAATACAAAAGGACCTTACAATGCCAATCCAAGTTTTGAAACAGAGACACCCGATGATAAGTGGGCTGGAATAATGCGTCCTATTAGTAGTACCAATTTTGAACAATCCAATGTGGAGTTTGTCCAGTTTTGGGTATTGGACCCGTATATTGATGGGCAAACCACCGATGCCAATGCTGGAGAATTGGTGTTGAACCTGGGAAATATATCCGAAGATATCTTAAAGGACGGAAGGAAGCAATACGAAAATGGATTGCCAGCGAGTACCAACAATGAGGTTCCCAGAACCACTATTTGGGGACAAGTGCCTTCCACGCAATCCTTGGTTTACGCTTTTGATGCTGATGAAACAAACCGAACCCTACAGGATATTGGTTTTGATGGGTTGGATGATACCGAGGAACAAGCAATCTACAATGGCCCAGCTGAGGACCCTGCTTTGGATAACTATCAATACTATTTGAACAGGGATGGGAGCATTTTGGAGCGGTACTTTGACTTCAATAACCCTGATGGTAACTCACCCGTAACCGTAACTAATACCAACCGGGGGTCCACAACTTTGCCCGATGTGGAGGACATTGATCGGGACTTAACCATGAACACGGTAAACAGTTATTATGAATATCGCATCCAAATAAGGCCCAACACTACTATTGATGATCAATACGTAACTGACATTCGAGAAGGGCTTACCCCGACTTTGCCCAACGGTACGCAACTTAACCGTAGGTGGATTCAGTACAAAATACCATTAAGTGACTTTACCGATGCAGTGGGCGGAATCACTGACTTCAGGTCTATAAGTTTTATGCGGATGTACCTTACTGGTTTTACGGATGATATTGTACTTCGTTTTGCTACCTTGGATTTGGTTCGAGGAGATTGGCGTACCTATACCAATTCCTTACAACCTGACGTGGATAACGACCCCTCTGATGATGGTACCGTGACCGATGTGAATACGGTAAACATTGAAGAGAATTTTGGAAGGCAGCCCATACCCTATGTATTGCCCCCAGGAGTGGTTCGAGAGCAATTGAACAATAACAACACCATTATCCGTCAGAATGAACAATCCCTATCTTTCGTAATTGAGAATCTAGAGTCAGAAGATTCTAGGGGTGTTTTCAAAAATGTGAATATAGATGTACGGCAATATGAACGCATTAAAATGTTCATGCACGCCGAAAAGATTTTAAATGGGGACTATTCCGATGATGATACGCCTTTGGTCGGATTTCTTCGTATCGGTACGGATTTTTCCGAGAACTTTTATCAAATAGAACTACCGCTACAATTCACACCATTCAATGTTACTTCAGCGCAACAAATATGGCCCGATGTCAACGAGATTGATATTGCCCTAAGCGATTTGAACAAGGTTAAATCACGTGGAATTGCAGAGCAGACCTTGAACACTGTTAATTATTACGAAATTATCGACGGTGAGGCTGTTCAAATTGATGAATTTGCACCACGAACATTGGGCAGGATTCGAATTGGGATTCGAGGAAACCCCTCCTTGGGAAGTATCCGGGGAATGATGGTCGGGATAAAGAACATCGATGATCTACCAGCACGTGGCGAAGTATGGTTCAATGAGCTTCGGTTGGCGGGATTGGATAACAAGGGAGGCTGGGCCGCCATTGCCGCATTGGATGCCAACATGGCCGATTTTGCCAATGTGACGGCCACGGGAAGCAAGAGTACCTCAGGTTTCGGTTCCATAGATCAGATGCCCAACGAGCGTTCTCGGGAAGATGCCATCTCTTACGATGTGGTTACCAACGTGAACGTGGGGCAGTTGTTCCCCAAAAAATGGAACCTGCAATTGCCCTTCAATTATGGAATTTCTGAAACTTTGATCACCCCTGAGTTTGACCCGGTGTACGACGATTTAAAATTGGATGATCGAATCGCGGCGGCGACAACACCAGAGGATGCAGAAACCATTAAAGAGCAAGCAGAAGATTATACGAAACGGACCAGTATCAACCTAATTGGGGTAAGAAAAAATCGAGGAGAAGAAGCCAAGGAGAACTTTTTCGACGTAGAAAATTTCACCTTCAATTATTCCTATAACGAAACGAATCATAGGGATTTTGAGGTGGCCGACCTTCGAGATCAGAATGTCACCACAGGTTTTGTGTACAACCATAACTTTAAACCCGCTTCGGTTGCTCCTTTCGCTAAAAAGGATTCATTATTTATGAGTAGGTACTGGCAATGGTTGAAGGATTTGAATTTTAATGTATTGCCTACAAGCTTATCGTTCAATGCCAACTACAATCGTTCGTTTAACCAGCAACGATTCAGGGATGTTTTGGAACCAGGGGTCGAGGCTCTGGAGTTACCGCTGTTACAACAACGCAACTATCTCTTTAATTGGCAATATGCCTTAAATTATAGCTTAAGCAAATCACTTAGGTTGAATTTGACGGCTTCAAACAACAATATTGTCCGTAATTATTTCAATGTGGATGATGACCCAGACTCGGGTATCGATCAAGCGTTGGATTTGTGGGATGGTTTTTTTGATATTGGGGAGCCCAATCGACATTCGCAACAAATGCAATTGAACTATGAACTGCCCTTTAGCAAGTTCCCATTCCTCAACTTTATCAATGCGCAATATACCTACACCAGCAATTTTGATTGGCAACGGGGTGGTGATGCCTTGATTGAGGTAGCCCGTGAGGATATCAATACCATTCAAAATGCCAATACCCATAATTTGACGGCAAACTTGGGCATGCAGCGTTTTTATGACTTTTTGGGGTTGAAAAAACGTAGTGGCAAAGTTACGGCAACCCAAGCTGCAGTGCGAAGGGACAAAGCAGGAAATCCAGCCAGCGATTCTGACGAAAAGGCACCCAAAAAGACCAGCAAGGCCTTCAATACATTGGTGGATATTGTAACTATGGTGAAACGGGTCAACGTGAACTACAGTGAAAACAACGGTAAAGTGTTGCCAGGGTACACACAATCCATAGGATTCATTGGGACAACACGTCCTACGTTGGGTTTTGTTTTTGGAAGTCAGGCCGATGTGCGATTTGAAGCAGCCAGAAATGGATGGCTAACAACCTTTGAAGAGTTCAACACGCAGTATATGCAAACCTCCAACAAGCAATTGAACATTACGGCCACTGCGCAGCCCACCCCAGATTTGACAATTGATTTAACGGCGGACAGACAAATTTCCAATAGCTATCAAGAAAATTTTAGAGTTGAGGACATCGGTAACGGACAATTGGAATATATCAATCTATTGGGCAATAACTTTGGGAACTTTAGCATCTCTACCGTGATGATTGGAACCGTGTTCAACAAAAGTGATGAGTTTGATTCAGAAACTTTTGAAACATTCAAACAAAACCGAATCACGATTGCCAACAGATTGGTTTCCGACCGGGGAGAAAGTCCCGGCACCTTGGATGAAGATGGATTTCCGCAGCGCTATGGAAAAACACAGCAAGAAGTATTGTTGCCCGCCTTTTTTGCCGCTTACACAGGTCAGGATGTGAATCGGGTTAATCTGGATGCTTTCCGGGATATTCCCATTCCTAACTGGAACATAAAGTACACGGGGTTGATGAAGAACAAATGGTTCCGGAAAAAGTTCAACCGTTTCTCATTGAGTCATGGCTATCGAGCGGCTTACAGTATCAACTCATTTCAAACCAATCTGGAACGTGAAAATGGTCTTTTCGATTCCGAGACGGAAGACCGCCTACCGGAGAATATCATAAACAACGTGGTGCTTACTGACCAGTTCAATCCCCTGTTACGTGTCGACTTTGAGATGACCAATTCTTTCAGTTTCTTGGCCGAGGTGCGTACCGATAGAACGCTCTCGTTAAGTTTTGACAACAATCTACTGACGGAAATAAACGGTCAAGAATATACGTTGGGACTGGGCTATCGATTTAAGGATGTGAAATTTGTTACCAATATTGGCGGGGAAAAGACGCGTCTGAAAGGTGATCTGAACCTTAAGGCCGACCTGTCGCTTCGAGATAACATTACCATTATCCGTAACTTGGATATTGACAATAACCAAATCACATCGGGTCAAAAATTGTTGTCGACTAAATTCACCGCAGACTATGCTTTGAGCAAGAACTTGAATGCCCTTTTCTTCTTCGATTATTCCTTCTCAGAATTTGCAGTTTCCACTGCTTTTCCACAAACCACCATTAATACTGGATTTACGTTGAGGTACAACTTTGGCAACTAATTCCTGAAGTGTACTTGGGCCGTGTCTTCCTTTGATAAATTTTGTTGTCAGGTTTGTTTGAAAACCTTTTTACAATCCGTTACATTTGTCTATTGACTAATTCAAACTTAATGGAATGAACATACCAGCAGAATTAAAGTACACTAAGGACCACGAGTGGGTGAAAATTGACGGTGATGTCGCCACGGTGGGCATTACGGATTTTGCCCAGGGAGAACTCGGTGACATTGTGTATGTAGAAGTGGAGACCTTGGACGAAACCTTGGATAAAGAAGAGGTTTTCGGTACCGTTGAAGCGGTAAAAACGGTCTCTGACCTTTTCTTGCCCTTAAGTGGGGAAATTATCGAATTCAATGAAGCATTGGAGGACGAACCGGAAAAAGTGAATTCCGATCCTTATGGCGAAGGTTGGATGATTAAAATAAAAATCAATGACACCACTGAGGTAGATGATTTAATGAGCGATGAAGATTACAAGGCATTGATAGGTGCTTAAAAACTATGTCTTTACCATTTTATTCGTAAGCTGGGTATTGCTCATTACTGCGCTCAGCTTATTTTCTTTTTCTGGGATGGAATTGGATGCCGGGAAACTGGACATTCCTTATGCCGATAAACTTACCCATTTAATCTTCTATATGGTTTTTGCAATTTTGGGATGTCTCTTCATAAGAGAACGAACCCAAGGAAATTGGTCACGCTCCGTTACCATGAAATATGTTGTGATAATGGCCATAGTATATGGCATACTAATTGAGGTATTACAGTACACAATTACTGAAGATCGTATGGCCGAAATGGGCGATGTCCTGGCAAACGCCATTGGCGCAATTGCAGGAATTGGGTTTATTAGATGGTATTTTTCCAAAGAAAGGCCGTTAAAATGGAAAATTTAATTGTTTATTTAAGCAATTAATAATTAAATTAGCAAATACTAAAAATTAAGAAATGGAACTAAAAAAGAATCCAAAAGCAGATGTTGGAAAAAACAGCACCCTCTATTTCGTTATAGGATTGGCCGCGGTCATGGGCGTTGTTTATGGAGCCATGGAATGGAAAAAATACGACAAGGCGAACGACTACGATATTGCCTTGAATGTTGAAGACCAATTGGACGAAGAAGTACCCATGACGGAACAAATAAAGACACCACCACCACCACCACCACCAGCGGCCCCCGAAGTTATAGAGGTTGTTGAGGATGAAGAAGAAGTGGAGGAAACCGTTATAGAATCCACAGAAACTAGTCAGGAAGAGGAAGTGGTCGAAGTAGAGGACGTTGAGGTGGAAGAAATGGATGAGGATATCTCAGTGCCTTTCGCCGTAATTGAAGACGTTCCGATATTTCCAGGATGTGAAGGAGCAAGCAACAAAAAAGCTTGTTTCCAGGAAATGATGCAGAAGCATATCCGTAAAAACTTCCGTTATCCTGAGATTGCCCAGGAAATGGGTGTGCAAGGAAGGGTAAACGTAATCTTTGTAATCCAAAGAGATGGGAGCATAGGAAATATTAGAATGCGCGGACCGGATAAAAACTTGGAAGCGGAAGCGTTGCGAATTATCCAAAAACTGCCTAAAATGACTCCTGGAAAGCAGCGAGGTAGGGCGGTAAAAGTTCCTTTTAGTATTCCGATTACCTTTAAACTACAGTAAAAGATATACACTCTTGTTCAGCAAGAATGTCAAAAGCCCAGATGAATCCATTTGGGCTTCTTTGTTTTCTAGAGATTAAAAGTTAAAAGAGGGATTGCCTAGGCCCTCTGCTTCCAATCAAATGCATTAAAAGTTGTTAATGGTTGGAAAACAAACCATCTGGCGTTATCTTTGCCAGCCAATAAAAGCATGCATGAAATCTGCTGTAGGTTCCGTAAAAAATAACTCTCTTTCCCTGATTTTTTCCGAATTCAAGGAAATCACCAAAGCCAAGCTCGCGGTCAGTGTGGTTTTTTCATCCATTGCGGGCTATTTTTTGGGAGCGTACCAGTTGAATGTGGCTTCCATTGCGCTGTTGGCTTTTGGAGGCTATTGTATGGTGGGTGCCTCCAACGCCTATAATCAGGTTATCGAGAGGGATTTGGACGCATTGATGAAGCGTACTAAAAACCGCCCCATTCCATCGGGACGCATGAGTGTAAAAACAGCGATTGGCATTGCTATCACATTGACCGTACTAGGTGTGGTAGCATTGTACATTTTAAGCCCCAAAACGGCCATGTTTGGTGCTATTTCCATTTTTCTTTATACCAGCGTATACACCCCTCTAAAAACTAAAACCCCTCTTTCAGTTTTTGTCGGTGCGTTTCCGGGAGCCATACCCTTTATGTTGGGCTGGGTGGCCGCCACGGACGATTTTGGAATTGAGCCTGGAACCCTGTTCATGATTCAGTTTTTTTGGCAATTTCCCCATTTTTGGGCATTGGGGTGGATGTTGCACGAGGATTATAAAAAAGGAGGCTTCAAGATGCTTCCCACGGGAAAAAGGGATGCTGGAACAGCCTTTCAGATTATATTGTATACCATTTGGATGATTGTCATATCTGTGGTGCCTGCATTTGGCATTACGGGAAGACTCCATCTATCTATTCCGGCGGCGATATTGGTGTTGTTGGCCGGATTGGTTATGTTGTTTTTCGCATTAAAGCTTTATGAGAACAGGGACAATGCTTCTGCCAGAAGATTGATGTTGGCAAGCGTAACCTATATTTCATTGATTCAGATAATATATGTTGTTGATAAGTTTATCAGTTAAATTATGGATTTAACCCAAGGTACCGCAGAAGAAAAGAACAGGAGAGCCAAAAAAATGATGTTGTGGTTCGGCATTGCCAGCTTGATTATGGGATTTGCTGGCTGGACCAGTGCTTATATTGTGAGTAGCAAGCGTGAAGATTGGGTAAGTGATTTAGAATTGCCCCAAGCTTTCTTTATCAGCACGGCCATTTTAGTTTTGAGTAGTATGACGTACGTTATGGCCAAACGAACCGTTGCCCGGAACGAACAAAAAAAGGGAACCATTTTTTTACTGGCAACACTGCTTCTGGGAATAGCTTTTGTAGTATTGCAGTTTACGGGTTTCTCCCAAATGTTGGAGAATGGATACTATTTTACAGGACCCACCAGCAATATTAAAATGTCTTATGTGTTTTTAATTGCTGCTGTGCATATTGTCCACTTGGTGGCAGGCCTTATTTCTTTGTTGGTGGTATTGGTGCAGCAAATAAAAAGAAAATATGCGCCTGGAAATATGTTGGGATTGGAGCTGGGCGCCACTTTCTGGCATTTTCTGGATTTTCTCTGGGTATATTTAATACTGTTTATGTATTTCGTAAAATAAAAAAGGTAAGAAACACTTTTCATTAAAGAATATCTTTTTGAATACGTCAAAAGGTGTAAATTTGTGAAAGTTTTATTAAAACGGCTTTAATATATGGATGCAACGGTAACAACCGGTACAGAAGGCAGCGTTTGGGGAGGAGGAAATCGACCTTTGGGCGCTAGCTATGGAAAATTGATGATGTGGTTTTTTATAGTCTCTGATGCCTTGACCTTCTCTGGCTTTTTGGTGTCTTATGGCTTTTCAAGATTTAAGTTTATTGAAACCTGGCCCATTGCGGATGAGGTTTTTACCCACGTACCATTTTTTCATGGAAACTATCCCATGTATTATGTGGCATTCATGACATTTATCCTTATTATGTCTTCGGTTACTATGGTACTTGCCGTAGATGCTGGACATAGAATGATGCAGAAAAAAGTCATCCTCTATATGTTCCTTACCATTATTGGAGGAGCTATTTTCGTTGGTTCACAAGCTTGGGAATGGGCCACATTTATTAAAGGAGATTACGGAGCACTTGAGACTAAAGGAGGAAGGATTCTTCAGTTTGTGAATGCGGAAACAGGAGAACGGGCGGCATTGGCCGATTTTGCCAAAACTTTACCAGAGGCAAGGGTAAAGCACGAAAAAAACCAAGGAATTTGGTATCAGGAAGAAGGCTATAAAACCTCCTTTTCTTTGAATGAGGTGGTGGCAGGTTTTAAAGCAACCCCAAATATTTTAGTTCGAACAGAAACCATCAACGAAGAAGGTGAGAAAACAGTTTTGAACAGGCAAGAATCGCTTTCGCGAATAGCACAAGCTACGCAAGTGGTGGAAGGAGCCAACCTCATCCACAACGAATATGGAAGTCGTCTCTTTGCGGATTTTTTCTTCTTTATCACAGGTTTTCACGGATTTCACGTGTTCTCCGGAGTGGTTATCAATATCATTATCTTTTTCAATATTATCTTGGGCACTTACGAGCGCCGTGGACATTATGAAATGGTTGAAAAAGTGGGACTGTACTGGCACTTTGTGGACTTGGTCTGGGTATTCGTATTTACATTCTTTTATTTGGTATAAAACATTCACGTTTAAATGGCACACGAACATAAACTCGAAATTTTTAGAGGACTTTTAAAATTTAAGTCGAACACCCAAAAAATTTGGGGTGTTTTGATTTTCCTTTCTATTGTGACCGCAGTTGAGGTAGCCTTGGGAATTACCAAGCCAGAGTTTTTGACCGCTAATTATTTGGTTGGCATGAAATTGCTCAATTGGATCTTCATTGTCCTGACCTTGGTAAAGGCCTATTACATCGCATGGGATTTTATGCATTTGCGGGATGAAAAAAGCGCTCTAAGAAGGGCAATTGTATGGACTCCGATATTCTTGGTCTGCTATCTGATATTTATCTTGTTGTTTGAAGCGGATTATATCTACAATGTGTTCAAAGAAGGATATCTAGCATGGAACTTCTAGAAAAGTATTAACAAGATAAAAAGACGGTTTCCCAACCGTCTTTTTTATTTTTGCAATCCACTTTCTGGTCAATGAAAAAGGTTTTTGTTTTAGTGGTTCTTTTTGTGCTTCCGTTGGTGGCGTATTTATTTTTTGCCTCAGGGGTTAACAATTTTGGTAGACTTCCTGTGCTTACCGAGCAAGTCCCCAATTTGTCTGACATTGATGAAAATGTCAGGGTGGATGATAAAATCACAATCTTGGGGTTCTTGGGAAACCAAATAGCATTGAGAAAGGGAAATGCCTTTAACCTCAATCAAAAAATATACAAGCGCTTCAGCGATTTTAAAGATTTTCAGGTAGTGATGGTTGTTCCCAAAGGTTATCAAAAAGAAGCGGAAAGTTTAAAAAAAGAATTGGGCAAACTCTCAGAAGTTGATAAATGGCGGTTTGCCTATGGCTCAGAGGAAGAGATAAAATCTTTTTATAAGGGATTAAAGACCAATTTGGAATTGGGTGAAGATTTGTCTACCCCATATGTCTTCATTATAGACAAAGAAAGAAATCTTAGAGGAAGAAAAGACGATGAGGATGAGGGTGTCAAATACGGTTTTAATACCACCTCGGTGGCAGAATTAAACAACAAGATGGAAGATGATGTAAAAATCATCCTGGCAGAATATCGTTTGGCTTTAAAAAAGAACAATGCCGACAGGAGCAAATAAGAAAAGGAAGTATACCTATGTATGGGTTTCGGCAATAATTCTAATTTTTGGAATTTTTGCGGTCTACGAGATCACTAAGAAAATAAAGGGCGGTGAAGTTGTTGAACATGATCGTATGAGTTCAGTGGCCCGGCAAAATGAAGTTGGTTTTATCCTGAACAATGGACAAAAACGAAGTGTTCCATCTTTCGCCTTTTTGAATCAGGACAGCACTCTGGTTACGGATAGGGATTATTTGGGAAAAGTCTATATCGTGGAATTTTTCTTTACAACATGCCCCACCATTTGTCCCATTATGACCAAAAACTTGGTGGAACTACAGCACACTTTTGAAGACCAATCGGATTTTGGAGTGGCCTCCTTTACCATAAACCCAAGGTACGATACCCCTTCTGTTTTGAAACAATACGCCGAACGGTATGGGATTACTGATAAAGATTGGAATTTATTGACTGGAGACCAAGATAAAATCTATAAGCTGGCCCAAGAAGGTTTTTACATTGTGGCCAATGAAGTAGAGGATGCCCCCGGTGGTTTTGAACACTCTGGGATGTTCGCCTTGGTTGACAAAAATGGGTATATTCGGTCCCGCAAAGACGAATTTGGCAACCCTTTGATTTATTATCGGGGCACTATAACCGAGAAGCAAGGAGAAAACTCGGAAGGTGAGGAGCAACAAATTACTATACTGAAAGAAGACATTAAAAAACTTTTAGAAGAATAATGGAGGAAACTTCCCAAAAAGCAAAGAGTTTGAACAAATGGATCACTGTTGTGTCCGTTGCCGTTCCTTTGGTGGTGGTGGTACTTTTCGCCTATAAGATACCCAATGCCAAACCTTTATCGTTTTTACCCCCTATTTATGCTGGAACCAACGGATTGACAGCCATTTTGTTGGTTATGGCCCTTGTGGCCATTAAAAAAGGCAAGCGACGTGTTCATCAAAGGTTAATAAACACTTGCATAGTTTTGTCTGTGCTGTTTTTGGTGATGTACGTGGCCTACCACATGACCTCGGAATCAACAATCTACGGAGGAGAAGGTCCAATGAAATATGTTTACTATTTCATACTGCTTACACACATTGTCCTTTCGATCTCAGTGATACCTTTGGTTTTGATAACCTATTCAAAGGCCTATTTGGGAGATTTTGTTATGCACCGATTGTGGGCCAAGTTTACGTTTCCCATTTGGTTGTACGTTGCAATTACTGGTGTGCTGGTCTATATCATGATTTCACCCTATTATCCCTATTAGCATTTTATGAAAACCAGATTTTTCATAGTACTACTCCTAGTGCTCGTTGCACTTCCACAAGTTGCCGAAGCCCAATGCGCCATGTGCAGGGCGGTCGTGGAAAGCGAGGTGGACGGAAGTACAGCCGAGGGTATCAATAACGGTATTGTGTATTTAATGGCCATACCTTATATACTGGTAGGGGTCTTGTTTTACTTCATCTATAAAAGAATGCGCGGGTAGAAAATCTTTGCCAGCAATTTTCTTTGGAAAAAAGTGTAACAATACGCTAGAATCTTTATCTTATAAGCATAGGTTTTCTAATTTCATCAATCAACAAACACTGACCTATGTTCGATATTGAAAGGTGGCAAGAGATATTTGACACCATAAGAAAGAACAAACTCCGTACTTTTTTAACGGGTCTCTCCGTAGCATCGGGGATATTTATCCTTGTCATACTATTGGGATTTGGGCAGGGCATGCAGAATGGTGTTGAGCATGAGTTCAAGCAGGACGCTACCACCAGTGTATGGGCTTGGCCCGGGATTACTTCAAAAGAATATAAGGGACTTAATCCAGGTAGAAGAATCCAATTCATCAATGAAAACTTTGAGACGGCAAGTTCCATGTTCAATGACGTTATCGAGTACGAGTCTTCAAGAATATTTGTTAGGAACGTCAGCGTGAACTATGGCAAGGAGGCCTTGGTCTACAGCATTCAGGGTGTTTCTTCCGATTTTCAATTTATTGAAGGACCCAAAATGAGGGAAGGTCGTTTCATCAATTACCAAGACGAAGCCTCAACGGGTAAAGTGGCGATAATTGGGAATAAGATCAAAAAAGATGTCTTCACCGATGTGGATTCACCTTTGGGCGAATTCATAGACATTTCTGGAATACCATTTAAGATTGTAGGTGTTTTTGGGGAGATGCGAGATCGTGAAGAGGAGCGTATATATATACCGATAACTACTGCCCAGCGTGTATTCAATGGAGGCAACCGCATAAACAACATGTCATTTACTTTGCCTCCCGTTGAAAATTTTGATGAAGCCGTCGCTCAGGCCGTGGATTTCAAAAATAACCTTAAAACATATCTACAACAGGCCCATACTGTGGCTCCAGATGACAATGGCGCCATGGAGGTTTGGAGCGCTATGGAGGAGGCTAAACGCTATTACGGGCTTACAGGAAACATCAAAATATTCTTTTGGTTTGTGGGTATCTGTACAATTATTGCTGGGGTGGTCGGGGTAAGCAACATTATGCTTATTGTAGTTCGGGAACGAACCCGGGAGATTGGCATTAGAAAAGCCTTGGGCGCCAAACCATGGTCCATTGTGGGAATGATTCTCCAAGAATCCATATTTGTAACCGCAATTTCTGGTTTTACAGGATTGATACTAAGCATGGGACTGCTCGAGATTGTGGGTCCAAATGTGGAGGTAGACTATGTGGTCAATCCTTCAGTTAGCTTTAACGTGGCCTTTTCCACAGTATTGGTTTTGATACTTGCGGGAACCTTAGCTGGATTTGTTCCTGCTTGGAGGGCTGCAAAAGTACAAGTTGTAGAATCTTTGAAGGATGAATAGAGAACTGGGCTTAATAAAATAGGGAATGTTTAATAGAGATAGATGGCGTGAAATTTTGGAGGTACTGACCAGCAATGTATGGCGTACCCTTCTGACCTCATTTGGGGTAAGCTGGGGCATCTTTATTCTAATAGTTCTGTTGGCGGCCGGCAAGGGTTTGGAAAATGGTATCCGTAAGGATTTTGGTGATATTGCCACCAACACCATGTTTATGTGGACCCGAAGTACTACAAAAGCCTATGAGGGCCTTCCCAAAGGACGAAGCTTCGAATTCAAAATATCCGATGTTCAGTCCATACGTGACAATGTGCCCAATCTAAGATTTGTTTCTCCAAGAAATCAGTTGGGAGGTTTTCGGGGTGGCGGTAATGTAGTTAGAGGTATACGCACTGGGGCCTACAATATTTATGGCGACTATCCCGAAATCATTAATCAAGACCCCATGACCGTCACTTCGGGGCGTTTTATAAATGTAAATGATATCAACGCAAAAAGAAAAGTAGCGGTTATTGGACAGGGGGTGAAAAACGACTTGTATAAAAAAGGAGAAGACCCCGTGGGTACCTACATAAAAATTCAAGGGGTGAATTTCATGGTCATCGGCACCTATAAAAAGAATAGCAGTGATGGTGATGGAGAAGAGGCCCAAAAGGAAATATATGTGCCTTTTACTTCTTTTTCCCAAGCATTTAACCAAGGTGAAGATGTAGGTTGGATGGCCATTACCGCCCACGATGGAAGTTCCATATCGGTGCTGAAGGAAGATATTATAGAATTGATGCGCAAAAGACATAAGGTGCATCCGGAAGACAACCGTGCCATAGGTCATTTTGACCTTTATCAAGAATTCAACCGTGTTGAAAGTCTTTTTGGGGCCCTAAAAGCAGTAGCCTATATAGTAGGAGTAATGGTTTTGCTTTCTGGTATTATTGGGGTAAGCAATATTATGCTTATCGTGGTCAAGGAGCGCACCAAGGAAATTGGAATACGAAGAGCACTGGGCGAACAGCCCTGGTCCATCAAAAAACAGATATTGATGGAATCCATATTTTTGACCGTAGTTTCTGGCATGGTCGGAATAATTTTTGGGTCTTTGGTCATTTATGGAATCAACTCATTGTTGGACAGCATAGGACCAGTGGATATGTTCCTAAGCCCTAGTGTAAGTATTGGAGTCGTAAGTGGGGCCATGCTGATATTAACAATAGCAGGTCTGCTGGCCGGGTTTATTCCAGCCAATAGTGCTATTAAAGTAAGACCCATTGAAGCACTTCGGACAGAATAGAATCAATCAAAAACCATAGTATTAAAACACAATGAAAAAATCAGTAACCATTATAATCCTAGTACTAATAGTAGTAGTGTTCACCGCCTCCATGTATTATCTGTACCAAAAGAATGCAGAAGATCCCGTGGTGTATCAAGTAGAGACACCTTCCAAGCAAAGTATTGTAAAAAAAGCTGTTGCCACAGGGAGCATACTTCCTTTGGAAGAAGTTTTGATCAAGCCAAATATTTCTGGGGTTATTGAAGAAATCTATGTCGAGGGTGGAGATTACGTAAAATCGGGTGATCTGTTGGCAAAAATCAAGGTGGTCCCTAATCTCAATGCTTTGAACGATGCAAGGAATGCCATTGATGAGGCCAAGATTAACTTGAACGACCAGAAAAGAAATTACGAAAGGCAGCTATCTATTTTTAACAAGGGTGTTATTTCACAGGCCGATTTGGAGCGAGCCCAAGTGGCTTACGATCAAGCAAAACAATCGTATAGTGCTGCTACCAAACGGTATGATATTGTCAAAACAGGTACTACCAGCGGATTGAGAAACGCTGCGAACACACTTATCCGCGCTACCGTCAGTGGTATGGTATTGGAAGTTCCCGTGGAAGTTGGCAATCAGGTAATAGAGAGTAACAACTTTAATGAAGGAACCACCATTGCAGCAATTGCCGATGTGGAAAAAATGATTTTTGAAGGCAAAGTAGACGAATCCGAGGTCGGAAAAATCATGGAAGACCTTCCTCTGGAAATCACCGTTGGAGCCATTGAAAACCAAGTTTTTGATGCTGTTTTGGACTATATTGCCCCCAAGGGAAAAGAGGAAAATGGAGCCATTCAATTTGAAATCAAGGGAACCCTAAAAAAACAGGATACAACTTTCATAAGAGCAGGGCTAAGTGCCAACGCCTCCATAATCTTGGCTCGGGCTGATAGTGTGTTGGCCTTAAAAGAAGCTTTGATCCAATTTGATGATGAGACCAAAAAACCTTTTGTTGAGATTGAAACTGCTGAACAGCAATTTGAAAGAAGGGACATTGAATTGGGTGTGAGTGACGGAATTTATGTTGAAGTAAAATCAGGTCTGGAAATGGAGGACAGGATTAAGGTTTGGAATGCCATTGAGGAAGAAGAAAATAGCAACTAGGTTTTAAGAAAAAATAGATAAATGTTGTAACATTTTAACGATTTGTAAGTCATATTACATATGTTAGAGGTTATGCATTCAAAAGCATTATCATGATAGAAATCAAAGATCTTCACAAGTCCTATAAAATGGGCAGTAATTCCCTTCATGTATTAAAAGGAATCAACTTCAGGGCTGAAGAAGGTGAATTAGTAGCCATTATGGGCTCTTCGGGCTCTGGAAAGTCAACCTTGCTCAATATTTTGGGTATGCTTGATGGGGCCGATAGCGGTGAGTATACGTTGGATGGAGTTCCCATTAAGGATTTGAGTGAGACAAAAGCCGCACAATATAGAAACAAATTTTTGGGCTTTGTTTTCCAGTCATTCAACTTAATTAACTACAAGAGTGCTCTAGAAAATGTAGCATTACCACTTTATTACCAAGGCGTACCTAGAAAGGAGCGACAAGAAAAAGCACTTAAATATTTAGAGCGGGTAGGATTAAAGGAGTGGGCCACCCATCTGCCCAGTGAACTCTCCGGGGGACAAAAACAGCGTGTCGCCATAGCAAGGGCAATGGCTGCCGAGCCCAAGGTGCTTTTGGCAGATGAGCCTACAGGGGCTTTGGATAGTACTACATCCTATGAGGTGATGGACCTGATTCAAAAAATCAATGATGATGGGAATACCATTTTGGTGGTGACCCACGAGGAAGATATCGCCCACATGTGCAAACGAATTGTTTACTTAAAAGATGGCGTGATTGTGGAAGATAAAAAAGTAAAACAAGTAAGGGCTGACCATTATGTTTGATCGGGATATTTGGCAAGAAATATTCAACACCATCAAGAAGAATAAGCTTCGGACCTTTTTAACAGGATTTTCTGTTGGCTGGGCCATCTTCATTCTGGTAATGTTATTGGCCTCCGTAAATGGGATGCAAAACGGATTTGTGAGTCAATTCAATGACGACGCCACGAATTCCATTTTTATACGCCCTGGAACCACAGCAAAGGCCTATGCTGGTTTCGAAGCAGGGAGGCGTATCCAGTTCAAGAATGAAGATCTTGAATACATAAGGAAGAGTTTTCCAGAAGATATAGAGTACATCAGTGCCAGATACTACGCCAACGTTTCAGCAAGATATAAGAGCGAGACAGGTTCATATCCGGTACAAGGGGTTCACCCTGATCATCAAATCATTGAGAAAACAATTGTAACAAAAGGAAGGTACATCAATGAGGCAGATTATATAAATAAAACCAAAGTAGCCGTTATTGGGAGAAAAGTGGCCGAAGATCTGTTCGATACCGAAGACCCTTTGGGGAAATTTGTGGAGTTCAACAATTTACCGTTCAAAGTAATCGGGGTTTTTATAGATGAAGGAGACGACAATGCAGAGCGAAGAATATATGCTCCCGTAAGCACTTATCAAAGAATATACGGAAATACCAATGACATCAATATAATTGCCCTTACTTATAACCCGACGTATGATCTTACCAAGGCATTAGAGTTTTCAGGCCGTTTGGAAGATTTAATGAAAAGAAGACATAAAGTATCGCCCGAAGATCAATCTGGATTGTTTGTTTGGAACTACGCTGAGGCGTTCGATGACATCAGCAGTTTTTCAGCAGTGCTCAAGGCAATAGGAATTGGAGTGGGCTTTCTTATTTTGATTGCAGGTATAGTGGGTATCGGCAATATCATGGTTTTCACGATCAAAGAACGGACAAAAGAAATTGGAGTGAGAAAAGCCTTGGGTGCCAGACCAAGACAAATTATAAACCTTGTGCTTTTGGAATCCATTTTTATTACGGCGCTTTCGGGATTTATAGGGTTGGTGTTTGCGTGGATAATTCTTGCCCTGATCGGTCCCAATATTGAAACACCAGCGTTTAGCAACCCCAGTGTGAGCGCCTCTACGGTTATTACTGCGACCATTGTATTGATTATAGCAGGTGTAATGGCCGGATTGATACCTGCGATAAAGGCAGCAAGCGTTAAACCTATTGTGGCATTAAGTGATAAATGATTATGTGGCTATTTGACAAAGATTTATGGTCTGAAATCTTCCACACGCTGGGCAAAAATATGTTCCGCACATTTTTGACCATGCTAGGTGTCATTTTTGCCATGATCATATTGGTCCTTTTATTGGGTTCGGCCAATGGTATGAGCAACGGTTTTGACAAGCTCTTTGCAGGAACCGCCTCCAATAGCCTATTTGTGTGGGGGCAAAGTACCTCAGAACCCTACAAAGGCTTTGAACGGGGACGCAGAATCCGATACAAGCTTGAAGATGCGGAGACACTTAAAAAACAGATTCCCGAAATTGAGGTTTTGGCACCAAGAATTGAGTTGGGCAGCCATCGCGATGTTACCACAGTATATAGAAAGGGGCAGACCAGCGGTTCTTCGGTTTATGGTGATTTTCCCGAGATAGATAACATTACCAAAAAGAAATTGGTCGAGGGTAGGTTCCTCAACAACAATGATATTGAGCATTCGAAAAAAGTTTGTGTCATAGGAGAAGAAACCTATAAACTCCTTTTTGAAAAAGGAGAGAATGCCATTGGAGAGGATATACGAATCAATGGGGTTTTCTTTGCAGTTGTGGGCATATACAAGCCCAACAACAATATCAATATTGATGGAGAAAACGCTGTTTTTATTCCCTTTACCACCTTTCAAAAAGCATTTAATTCAGGAGATCGAATGGGTTGGATGGCCATAGCGGTGGAACCGGGCACAAAAGTGGCCGTGGTTGAAAATCAGATCAAGACCATTCTCAAAGCCAAATACGATATCCATCCTGATGATGAAAGAGCTATAGGGAGTTTTGATATGTCGGAGATTTTCAACAACATCACGGCATTTACCAATGTGCTGAAAGGATTTTCCTTTTTCATCGGAATTTTTACCCTGCTGGCGGGGGTCATTGCCATTAGCAATATTCTTTTGATAACTGTAAAAGAACGAACCAAAGAAATTGGGGTTCGAAGAGCCTTGGGGGCCACTCCAAAGGTGGTAAAACGTCAAATAGTGGTTGAGGCCATTGTATTGACAGCTTTTGCAGGGTTGATAGGTTTTGCCATATCTGTAGGTATTTTAGCCATTTTGAACAACGTATGGGGCAGTGGTGAAGATTTTCCATTTGTAAATCCCATGGTGAACATTCCCCAATTTGGAATTTCATTTTTGCTTATGGTAGGTCTAAGCGTGTTGATTGGAATGTTGCCGGCAAACAGGGCCATCAAGGTAAGGCCGATAGAAGCATTAAGAGAAGAATAAGGGATCAAACAATAAACTAGAAAAACAATGAACAAATATGTGAAGTACGGGTTGATAACAGTAGTCGTAATAGGTATTTTGGCGGCTATTGTCTATTTCTTAAAACAAAACAGCACACCCGAACAGCTCTATAAAACCGAAACCGTTGAGCGAAAGGATATCACCAATAAGGTTATCGTTACCGGTAAGGTTATCCCAGAGGATGAAATCAACATTAAGCCACAAATTTCTGGCATTATCGACAAAATTTATTTGGAAGAGGGAGTGGACGTCAAGGCAGGTGACCTCATTGCCGTAATTAAAGTCGTGCCCAACGAACAATCGTTGAACCAGGCAGCAGGTAGGGTAAGAAATGCAGAATTGGCTCTGAACAACGCCAAAATAGAATACCAAAGAAACAAAGCCTTGTTCGACAGGGGTGTAATCTCAAACCAAGAATTCAACAACCAACAGTTGACCTATGATCAAGCACTGCAAGAGCTTAAAAACGCGAGGGCCGATTATCAAATAATAAAAAGAGGTTCAGTTGGAGGCTCATCTAGTGCCAATACCAATATAAGGGCAACTGTTTCCGGAACAATTCTTGAAATCCCCGTTGAAGAAGGAGACCAAGTAATCCAAAGTAACAATTTCAATGATGGCACTACCATAGCTACCATTGCCGATATGACCAAAATGATTTTTGAAGGTGAAGTTGATGAAGCCGAGGTTGGGAAGTTGCATGAGGGCATGCCATTGGAAATAAGCTTGGGAGCCTTGGAGAAGAATAAGTTTCAGGCCAAGCTTAACTTCATAGCCCCAAAAGGCGTAGAGGAAGAAGGAGCAGTGCAGTTTAAGATTGAGGGAGATTTGGAAATGAACGATAGTATCTATGTAAGGGCAGGATATAGTGCCAATGCTTCTATAGTGTTGGAGGAAAAGAAGGATGTTTTGGCCATAAAAGAGGCACTGCTCCAATTCGATAAGGAAACCGAGGAGCCTTATGTTGAAGTGGAAGTTGGGGAGAATGAATTTGAAAAAAGGGAACTGGAATTGGGTGTTAGTGATGGAATTGATGTAGAAGTACTCTCAGGACTTGACGAAAATGCCAAAATAAAAGTTTGGAACAAGCTCGAGAAGAAAGATGACGAGGACGAAGACTCATAGACCAACCAAATATCAATTAAAATCAAAAAACGAATGAGAAATAGATTAACGACAACCATACTCTTGCTTTTCATTACAGTTGCATCACAGGCACAAATGCGGAAATGGACATTGCAAGAATGTGTGGAGTATGCCGTAGATAACAATTTGACCGTAGAACGGTTCGAACTGGATTTGGAGAATGCCAAAATTGACAAATCCGATGCCTTGGGAAATTTGATACCCAATTTGAACGGTACCTCAAGTGTATCGAGCAACACGGGTTTTTCGATTAACCCCACAAACAACCTACCCACAAACCAGACAGCACTTAACGTTAACTTGGGCCTCAGCTCCAGTCTTACCCTGTTTGATGGCCTTCGCAACATAAGACAATTGAACCGGGCAAAAATAAACGCCATTGCCAACCAATATAGATTGGATGACCTTAAGGATGATATTCGATTGAATGTAGCGAATGCCTATTTACAGGTGCTTTCAAATAAGGAGCAATTGAAAACCTTTAGGGCGCAATATGCTGTAACTGAACAGGATCTAAAGCGAACCAAGGAACTGGTCGAATCTGGGGTGTTACCAAGAGGGGACTTGTTGGAAATTGAGGCAACCGCCGCCAATCAAGAACAACAAATCGTTAATGGAGAGAGTCTGGTATTGATATCCCGAGTGAATTTGGCCCAGCTACTTCAAATAACCGATTATGAGAATTTTGATATAGCCGATGAAGAATTTGATATTCCTCCATCAGATATTTTAAGTAACTCGGCTAAGGTGATTTTTGACAAGGCACTATCGTTTAGGAACGACATTAAATTATCCAAGAGCAATGTAGAATTGGCCGAGGAGGATTTGAAAATTTCCAAGGGAGGCTACTTGCCCACGTTGTCCGCATTTTTCCAATATGGAACCCGATATTCAGATGTGACCCAAATACCTGACGCTAATGGGGTGCCCTTTACTCCGAATTTTACGGATCAGCTTTGGATTTTTGATGGTATCTCCTACGGTGCACAGTTGAATGTTCCCATTTTTAATGGCTGGAATACAAGGAACAACGTAAAGCGGTCCAAAATAAGCTTGGCACAGGCCAAAATACAGTTTGAGCAGGACAAGCTCGATTTGGAATCCACCATTCAACAGGCCTATGTGGATGTTGGTACGTTTGAAAAAGCCTATGAAGCTGCTCAGAAAACCTTGGAAGCCCGCAGATTGGCCTATGATTATGCGAAAGAACGATATGATGTTGGCCTTATGAATGCCTTTGATTTCAGTCAGGCACAGGCCAGGGTTGACAATGCTGAAGCCGATGTGATCCGAACCAAATATGATTACATTTTTAGGTTGAAGATTTTGGAGTTCTATTTTGGTATTCCCATTTCCTTAAACTAGTATCTTTGTGCCCATTATGGGCAGAATACTTAATTTAGAAACTGCTACCACCAACTGTTCGGTGTGCGTTTCCGATGGAGATAAAGTACTTTCTTTAAAAGAGAACAATGCGGTCAATTACTCGCATTCCGAGCAATTGCACATTTTTATAAAAGAGGCGGTTGAAGAAGCTTCGCTGTCTTTTTCAGATTTGGACGCCATTGCCGTAAGCAAGGGCCCTGGTTCCTATACCGGGCTCCGAATTGGGGTTTCCTCAGCAAAAGGCCTCAGCTTTTCATTGGACCTGCCCTTGATTTCGGTACCGACCTTAGAGAGTATGGCCCATCAAGTGAAAGCTTTGGAGGGCGAAATTATTATTCCTGTGCTTGATGCCCGGCGCATGGAGGTATATTCCGCTGTTTTCAATGGGGACTATGAAGAAATCCGGGAGACTAGGGCGGAAGTTATTGATGAGTCATCTTTCGGAGAGTATTCTTCAAGAACTAAAGTGCATATAGTAGGAAGTGGGGCCCAAAAATGCAGCGAAATCCTAGCGCATTCCAATTTTTATTTTGATAAAGGCATAGTGCCGTCTGCTCGGGAAATGGCGAAGATAGCTTTCGCAAAATACCAAGCTAAAATATTTGAGGACGTAGCTTATTTTGAACCTTTTTACCTTAAGGATTTTGTGCTTCAAGGCAAGAAAAAGGACTAGTCCGCTTCGTGTATGACCCTTTGCGGGAATGGAATTTCAATATCTGCTTTGTCAAATCGAAGTTTTGTCTGCTCAATCACGAAAAAGTGGGCTGGCCAAAACACCTCGTTGTTGGCCCAGAAACGTAAAGTAAGGTTTACCGAACTATCGCCAAGCCCTCCCACATATACTTCCGGCGCCGGTTCGGTGAGTATGTCGGGACACTCAGCACACATTTGTAAAAGGATGTCTTTGGCTTTTTTGATGTTAGACCCGTATCCAATTCCCACATCAAACTTGCCCCTCCTTGTGTTTTCCATATTGAAGTTTACAATATTTCCATTGGAAAGTTGTCCATTGGGAATTATAGCAACTTGATTTCCAAAGGTGGTCAATTTGGTGTTGAAAATGGAAATTTCCTTTACCGTACCATCAACACCTTGGGCAGAAATCCAATCCCCCACCTTGAAGGGCTTAAAAATGAGTATGAGCACGCCCCCGGCAAAATTGGCCAAAGAACCCTGAAGGGCCAAGCCAATAGCCAGACCCGCCGCACCAAGTATGGCTACCAAAGAGGAGGTTTTCACTCCCAACTGCGTTACTACCAATACAGCCAATATAGCTTTGAGTGCAATACTGATAAAACTTTGTAGGAAGGTCTCCAAGGTTTCGTCATAGTCCTTTTTGTCGAAAAACCTGCGGACCATTCTGTTTATAAAACTAATAACCCAAAAGCCAACTACAAATATAATTATGGCCATTATAAGATTAGGCAATATGCTCAAGGCCCAGTCAATGCCCTTATCGATATACTCTTGATAATTTTGTAATTCCTCCACGGTGGTCTCTGTTATTGATGACATTTTGACTTAATCGATTTTTGAATTAAACAATAATTTATTTTAAGAAACAAAAGTCTATTCGCTAAATGACTTAATTTGTTCAAGGGCCCCTTTGCTTGTTGTTACCGGAAGCTTGCAAGTTCCTTCAATACAGACATAGACTAAGGTTTCGCCTTCAACATCTCTGTTTTTCAATAATTCAATGGGGCCTTCCTTTTTGCTGCCGACCAAAATGCTGTTGGGCATGTAGCTTTTACCGATTTCCTTTCCCATTGCTTTGTAATTCTCTCCTACTACCGCTACCTCATAAAAATTTTGGTTTTCATAGAGTACCACATGAAGCCAGTTGGCATAACCTTGCGCCGAAGTATCAAAGTTGAGCTGAACATTTTTAAGCATTCGAACAGCAATGTCGCCATAACCTTCTTCTGGATATAGTTTATGGAATTTCAACAGATTTTTGGCCATTATGGAGTTGGATGCGGAAATCACATTGTCGTTGGTCTCGATACTTCTTCGAATCAACGAGGCATCTTCATCCGAGGTATAGAAAAACATACCGGAACTGTCATCCAAAAAATGGATTTGTGCATAGTCCAAAAGGGATTTTGAATGCTCTAGCCATTTATCCTCAAATGTCACCTCGTACAGTGCCAAATAGGCTTCAATGACCGTGGCATAATCCTCCAAAAACGCATTGATATTGCTTTTTCCTTCCTTGTGGTTTCGGAACAGGGAATGGTCTTTTTTTATCATTTCCTCTTCAAGAAACCTAGCATTATCTAAGGCCAAGGTTAGATATTCTTCCTTGCCCAGATACCGGTAAGCGTCTACAAGGCCCTTGAGCATGAGCCCGTTCCATGAGGTAAGAATTTTGTCGTCCAATCTGGGCTTGGCACGTTTGCTCCTTTCCTTTTCAAGGACTTGAAGGGCTTTTTTCATTTTGTCATGGAGTTCGGTAATGGAAATTCCATGTTTTTGGGCAATCTCTGTCTCCCCTTTATCACGGATGAGCACGTAATTGTCTGATTCCCAGAATCCATAGGAGTTAATGTTGTAATAATCTTGGAAAACATTAAAATCGACACCCAATAACCGTGTCAATTCTTCTTTGGTCCATACATAGTAAGCACCCTCTTCCAATTCGCCATTTTCATTCAAACTATCTGCGTCCAAAGAAGAATAAAAGCCCCCGCTTTCATCTAAAAGTTCCTCCTTAACAAATCCAATCGTCTCTTCAACTACTTTTTTATAAAGCTCATTTTTGGTAACCGCATAGGTTTTGGCATAAAGGCTGGTAAGCTGACCATTGTCGTATAACATTTTTTCGAAGTGAGGCACATGCCAGGTAGTGTCCACGGCATATCGGGAAAACCCTCCTCCCACATGATCATAAATACCTCCGTAGGCCATACGGGTGAGAGTGGTATTCACCTGCTTCATGAGTTCAGGTTTGGACTGGGTTGTGGCATAGTGGAGCAAAAAATCCCAATTATTGGGCATCATGAACTTTGGGGCACGCTTGTAACCTCCCAAGAAGTTGTCGAAATATTGGGACCATTTAGTAACTGCAGCCTCTAGTTGGTCCAGGGAGTAAACCCCTGAATCGGTATTGTTTTCCACCAAGTTGATCGCATTTATACCATTGGAGAGGTCATTGGCATACTGTACAACCCTGTTTTTGTCCTCTTTGTATAATTTGGTCAATTGTTCCAGTGATTTAATCCAATTATCCTTGGGAACGTAGGTGGCTCCCCAAAAAGGCCTGCCATCTGGTAGGGCTACAATGTTCAGTGGCCATCCGCCGTTGCCTGACATCAGTTGTATGGCATCCATATAAATTTGGTCCACATCAGGTCTTTCTTCCCTGTCAATCTTAATGTTGATGAAATTCTCGTTCATCATTTGGGCCACTTCTTCATCCTCAAAGCATTCCCTTTCCATCACATGGCACCAATGGCACGCCGCGTAACCGATACTTATAAGAAGTGGTTTGTCCTCTTTTTGGGCACGCTCAAGAACTTCGGGTTTCCACGCTTGCCAATTTACCGGATTGTGCGCATGCTGTAATAGGTAAGGACTGGTTTCGTGGATTAGGTCGTTAGTGTGCTTATGGGTCACTTTGTTGTTGTTTTGATTGCAGCTCTGCAAAAGAAAGATAAGCAGCAAAATCTGAACAATATTTCTGATCATTTTCAACATTTTGAACATAAAAAAAGCGCCCTAAAAGGACGCACTTTCGTTTTTGTCCTTTTGTTATTTGACCTCAAAGGTAATTTTTACATTAACCCTGTAGCTGTCTATTTTTCCATCTTTTACTGATGCACTCTGCTCATTAATATAAACGGAGCGGATATTCTTTACCGATTTAGAGGCTTGGTCCAATGCGTTTTTAGCTGCTTGCTCCCAGCTTTCATCAGAATTTGCCAATACTTCTATCACTTTTAATACTGCCATGATGTTGATTTTTAAATTTACTCAATGTAACAAAAATTGAGGAGAACAGGATGCTAGATGTATGAAAAATCAACCATTGATGGCCACTACCTCATTCACTTTGTCACCCATCATATTTTTGAGCATGGTTTCAATGCCATTTTTTAACGTATATGTTGAAGATGGACAACCACTGCATGCTCCTTGAAGGATTACGTTCACCGTTTTACTTTCCTCTTCGTAGGACTGGAAAAGGATGTTTCCGCCATCACTGGCCACTGCAGGTTTAACATATTCCTCTAGAATATCAATGATTTGCTTGGATGTTGCATCCTTCACTTGCTGATTTGGTGCCTGGGAATCAGCTTCCTCTATTGCTTTTTGATAGGCCTCTGCCGAAACCACATCCTTTCCATCTGCTAAAAAGTTTCGGATGAATTCCCGAAGCTGCATGGTAATCTCCTCCCAATCGGCAACATCGTATTTCGATACGGAAATATAGTTTTCATCAAAAAAGACCTCTTTCACAAAGGGAAAATGGAAGAGTTCCCGGGCCAGCGGGGAGTCCTTAGCCTCATCTATATTCTTGAATTCATAGGTGGCCGGGACAATCCGCTTGTTAGAAACAAATTTCATGACTGCAGGATTGGGGGTAACCTCTGCATAGACGGTGATTGGTTGTTTTTTATTGGCCTCTTTTTCATGCACTACTGGTTCACCAGCGTTCAAGTATTCCACCAGTTGTTGGGCAATTTCGTCTTTTACATCTTGCCACTCCACAATATCAAAACGCTCCATGGCAACAAAGTTTCCAGAAATGTAAACCGTTTTAACAAAAGGTAGATAAAACAACTGTTGGGCCAGTGGTGAATCCTTGGCCTCATCTATATTTTTATACTCATAACTCCCCTTTACCAGAAAGTCATTGGCCTCAAATTTTAGTATTTTCGGGTTGTTGGTGGCGACCACCGTTATATTATAATCTTTCATAGCAGAAATTTCCACAAAAATACCAATAGTAAAGATGAGTAGCAAAAGATATAATAATGTATTGTTAAGACCGTTATTTAAGTGTTTGATTACTTTTAACCCTAGAACATAGCCCAACTACGTCACATGAGACGCTATATAACCTCACTCATCATAACCCTCATTTTTGGGCTGTCCGCTAGAGCTCAGGAAGGAATTCCCGTATATTTTGATTATTTGGCAGATAACTATTATTTGGTTTATCCCTCCATGGCAGGGATTGCAGAGGGTACCAAAATACGCCTGACAGCCAGAAAACAATGGTTCAATGTAGATGAGGCCCCATCCCTGCAAACTCTGAATGTCAATTTTAGAGCTGGTGAACGCAGTGGTGTAGGGGTGATTTTATTTAATGACTCCAATGGATACCATTCCCAAACCGGTTTTAAGGGCACCTATGCCCATCATCTGCAGTTGGCAGGCGACTTTAGGACCTTGAACCAATTGTCATTCGGACTTAGCGCTGGAGTGATTTTGAGCAGTTTGGACGAAACAGAATTTAGGTCAGTGATACCTGACCCAGTGATCACAGGTGTAAAAAATACGGCGAGTTATTTTAATGTAGACCTTGGAGTTTCTTATAGTTTATTCGAATTTTATGCCCATGCAGCAGTGTTAAACTTACTAGGAAGCGGAAGGGATTTATATACTGCAGCTGAGTTTGATAATCTACGGAGGTATCTGTTGTCCGCAGGCTATGTTTTTGGCAGAACCACACGTATTGAACCTTCCGTCTTGTTTCAAATGACCGATTTTACCCAGGAAAAAACTGTAGATATCAACGCCAAGGTGTACAGAGATGTAAGTTTTGGAACCGTTTGGGCCGGTCTTTCGTATCGCAGAAGCTTTGATGGGGCCCAGTTTCAGCAAAACGGTGGTTTTGGGGAGCAACGCCTACAGTTGTTCACACCGATTATTGGTGTCAATTGGGACAGATTCCTATTCTCCTACAACTACTCCTATCAATCCGGGGATATCCGTTTTGATAATGGCGGATTCCATCAGATTACCCTAGGTTACGATTTTGGACAAAACGACCAATCCAAGCGCTATGATTGTTACTGTCCAGCAGCTAACAACTAAAAATGGCCCGCAACTGAATACGGACCATTTTTCCAACAATAAAAAGATACTAATCCCAGATATAATTCTTCTTTGAAGCCTGATTCTTAATGGCCGTAATCAACGCATTTTCCAACTCGCCCTTTTCTTGTTTTTGGTTTTCTGCGATATAGGCTTCGCGTTTGGCGTTCAATTCACGAATTTGTCCCTGTATTTCCTCGCGCTCAGCTTTTTTGGCCATCACGTACTCTTTAATTTCATTTTCTGATTTACCTTTTAGTTCCGCCGGTAGGTCTTCTTCAACGATTTCTTCTAGGATCTCCTCATCGTCCTCCACTGCATCTACCAAATCCCACTTAGAATTTTTATACAATCTGGAGCTTTTACTTACAGATCTTTTCACGGCTACACCAGCTTCCATTTCGGCTGCATTACTGTCCTGTGCACTTTGCTGCATTTTCTTTTGTCTGCCCAAAGCACCATAGGAAATATAGGTATTGTTCAATTTTGAATTTAGTTTGATGATTACATCGTCATAGGGCGTTTTAATATGTACCACTTGTCGGTTGTGGTCAATAGCCATATATTCCCCACCTGTAAGGGTAGCCCCATTTTTCCACATAGTGGAAACCCCTTGATTGTAATTGCCACAAAAGATAGTGTTGACAATGATGTCTTTTTCTTTTGCGTCCGATGCAGCATCTCTATAGTTCATTTTTCCCTGGGTGAAAGGTTCATTCCCAGCAATGAAGATCATTTTTAAATCATCAGCGTTTTTTCCCCAATCCAATTGCTTCAATGAGGTGTGTATCACCTGCCCACAATATTCTTCGCCGCCATTGGTCGTCAATGAGAACAGCTTTTCCGAGATTTCATCCAAATCATTACTGAAACCAATAACCTGCCTGATGTACCCTTCCCTCGAAGAAAGATTGTCGTTTCCATATTCATAAAGGGCTATTTGAAGCAGGGGTCTGCTTTCGTTTCCACATTTGGCATGTGTAAATTCATTTACAATATCCCATAGCTGTGCCTTGGCTTGATTAATGAGGCCGTCCATACTATTACTGGTATCCAAGAGCAATGCAATTTTCACATACTGTTTGGAAGGTTTTTCAATAGGAGTTTTGGGGACAATTTGTTTTGGTTCCATTTCTCTTGCATTGATATTGCAAGCATAAATGCTTCCCAAGGAATACGTAAAAATTGTCAGTACTAAAAGGTGTTTCAAATATTTCATAGTTCAATGTTTTAAAAATATGCCCTAAAAGTAGAGGCAACATTTTCCAATAAAAACCTTGAATGAGTGAAGCATACTCCCTAATGAGTGTATCATACTTTTAGGTTTGTGAAGCCGTTAGAACAGACCATTTTTGAAGTGGGTTATCCATTATGTCATTTTTTAAAACGCCATGGATGGTGTAAGTTTACCATAACAGATGATACGGAAAGCTTACATAGGGTTATTTTTTTTGATGGTATTCCACAACGGATTTTCCCAAGAAAATGCGCAGCGTTCCAAATCAAGTGCTGGCGAAGCTGATAAAAGGGAAGCAAAGACCGTTTCCAGAGCCACATTGGACCATCAAAGATTGTTGGACTCGGCAAATTTCCATAAACGGACCGATTTGGAAAAGAGCATCGATTTTATTGCCAAATCAATCTCCGCCTTGGGAAAACAAGGGAACAAGACCGCCTTGTCCAAGTCCCTGTCCACTCTTGGTGAGATTTATCTTTACCATAGGCAATATGATTTGGCCATAACTAACTTCAAGGATGCAATCGCTGCACAATCCTTCAACAGCACAAAGATTCAGTTGGGAAAGGCCTATGTGCTCAATGTTCAGTTCCAAGAAGCGGAAGACTTACTTTTGCCGATTACCGATGTAAGGAACATGGTGCCTTATCAACGTATTCAGCTTTACGAAACATTGGGTGATGCCAATAAAGGACTTTCGAACTCTAAAGAAGCTATTGATTTTTACAAAGAAGGCCTTAACATCGCCGAAAAGAATCAGGTATCTCCCAAAATCATTGACCTAAATTCGAAAATAGCGGATACCTATGCTGGTGAGGATAAGAACATAGAAGCTGAAGGATTTTACAATAACTCCCTTAGTCTGTCCAAAGAAGTAGCCCCAGCACGATTGATTCAAGAGAACGAGAAAGTAGCTGATTTTTACAACCAAAAAAACCGATTTCAGGACGAAATACAGCTGCGGAAAAAAAGCCTCTCGGAACTTCAGCAATTAGGAGGGGTTAAGGAAGCTGACAAAAGGAAAGGCATTGCTCACGAGGATAGCATCACCTCGCAGCAGATCAATTATAAAATTGCCAACGCCTATATAGCACAAGACAGGTTGGATGAGGCCATTCCATATTTAGAGCGAAGTATTGTGGAGGCCGATGCGGAGGACGATCTGGTGGTGCAAAAAGATGCTACCAGAAAATTGTCAGAGGTGTACAGGAACAAGGGGGATTTTTCCAAAGCCTTGGAGTCTTACCAGGACTATGTCACCGTAGTGGATAGCCTTTATATAAGGAAAGAACAGGAAATATCAAGAGCGGCAAGGCTCAATAGGGAAATTGCGAACAAGCAAAACCGGATCTCCAGCCTAGAACAAGAAAGAGAGCTTTCACAAAGCAAGTACAGTTTAGCCGTAACGGAACAAAAACTATTCGAGGAGAACAGCAAGCGACAATTATGGGTCATCTACTCCTTGATTTTTGGACTGCTGCTGATGGCACTTACAGCATTGCTCTATTACCGAAGCAACAAACAGCAGAAACTGGCAAACAACCTGTTGGCCCTGAAATCTTTGCGGACCCAGATGAATCCCCATTTCATTTTTAATGCCCTCAACTCTGTAAATAATTACATTGCCAAAAGCGACGAGCGTAGCGCCAATAGATTCCTTAGTGATTTTTCGGTCTTGATGCGTAGCGTTCTAGAAAATTCAGAAGAGGATTTCATTCCGCTCTCCAAGGAATTGGAGCTTCTTGAACTTTATATAAAATTGGAACATTCCCGTTTTGCGGACAAGTTTGATTTTGAAATTGAGGTGGACAAACAATTAGATGCTGATTCATTTCAGATTCCACCGATGCTACTTCAACCTTATATAGAAAATGCCATTTGGCATGGATTGCGTTATAAGGATGAAAAAGGCCTGCTATCTATAAGAGTAAAACAACTCACCAACGATTTACTTGAAATAAGCATCGAGGACAACGGTATTGGCCGGAAAAAGTCGGCCGAACTTAAAACTTCCAATCAAAAGAAGCAAAAATCAAAGGGTATGGGAAATATCAAAAAACGGATTCAAATCCTTAACGATATGTACAAGAATAAGATTGAGGTCTCTATCACAGACCTCAATGAGAACCAAACAGGAACCAAAGTATCCCTAAAGTTGAAGAAGTAATGGTAGAGTTAAAGGCAGTTATTGTGGAGGATGAGGCCAATAGCAGGGAGATACTTCGAAACTATCTTACCAAATATTGCGGGGGAGTACAACTTTTGGGAGAAGCGGACAACGTAGACGAAGGCTTAAAGTTGATTCAAAAGAATAACCCAGACTTGGTTTTCTTGGACGTTGAAATGCCCTTTGGAAATGCCTTTGACCTTTTGGACAAAATACCCAATAGAACTTTTGAGACTGTTTTCGTCACTGCATATAATCAATATGCCATGGATGCCCTCAACCATCACGCCGCCTATTATTTGATGAAACCCATAAATATTGATGAACTAATCAAGGCAGTGGATTATGTAAGCGAGATCAAACAAAAAGAAAATGCCCTGGAGGGACAAGTGCTAAATGCCAACACGGCCCAAGTATCGGGAAAAATTACGCTACCGCAGCAAGATGGATTTCAAGTGCTGGAAGTGGGGGATATCTATTTTTGCAAAGCCGATGACAATTACACCGAAATTTATCTGGAGAAAAAGAAAATTGTGGTGAGCAAAACGCTGAAATATTTTGAAGATGCCCTTAAATCATATGCCTTCGCCCGAATCCATAAATCCTATTTGGTCAATGTGGCCGAAGTGGTGAAGTACAAAAAAGGAAAAGGAGGAAGTGTGGTGTTGTCCAATGGCAAGGAATTATCGGTATCAGCCTCAAAAAAAAGGAACTTACTATCATACTTTCAATAAAAAATAAATGATACTAAAATCAGTACGAGGAAAGTCTCCACAGCTAGGAGAAGATTGTTTTATAGCTGAGAACGCAACCCTTGTGGGGGAAGTTGCCATGGGAAATCAATGCAGCATTTGGTTCAATGCTGTGGTTAGGGGTGATGTGCATTATATAAAAATGGGCAACAAGGTGAATGTACAAGATGGAGCGGTAATTCATTGTACCTATCAGAAATCTCCGACCAATATAGGAAACAATGTTTCCATAGGTCACAATGCCATAGTGCATGGCTGCACCATAAAAGACAATGTGCTCATCGGAATGGGCAGTATTATAATGGACGATTGCGTAGTGGAAAGCAACTCCATCATTGCGGCTGGTGCCGTGGTCACCCAAGGCACCCATGTTGAATCGGGCAGTATTTATGCAGGCATGCCGGCACGGAAAATTAAAGAAGTAAGCCCTGAGCTAAGCGCTGGAGAAATTGACAGAATAGCCAATAATTATGTCAAATACTCTAGTTGGTTTAAGGAAGACCAAACAACCAAATAATCCCTATTTTAGCACCACCAAAAAAACTAAACTAAATGAAGGCATATATATTTCCCGGACAAGGAGCGCAATTTGTGGGTATGGGGCTCGACCTCTATGAAAATCATCCCAAAGCTCAAGAGTTATTCGAAAATGCCAACGAGATTTTAGGTTTTTCCATTACTGATATAATGTTTGAAGGGACACCAGAAGACCTGAAACAGACCAAGGTTACCCAACCCGCCATTTTTTTACACTCCGTGATTTTAAGGGAGGTCATGGGAGCGAATTTCCAACCTTATATGGTCGCGGGCCATTCCTTGGGAGAGTTTTCCGCATTGGTGGCCAATGGCACACTCAATTTTGAGGATGGATTAAAACTGGTGTCCGAGCGCGCTTTAGCCATGCAAAAAGCTTGTGAACTCAAACCCAGTACTATGGCAGCCGTTCTGGGATTGGATGACGAGGTCGTTGAAAAAATATGTGAGAAAACTGAAGGTATCGTAGTGCCCGCCAATTATAATTGCCCTGGTCAACTGGTGATTTCCGGTGAAGTGGATGCCGTGAATGCAGCCTGTGAAAAATTGAAAGAAGCAGGAGCACGCAGAGCACTTTTGTTGCCTGTTGGTGGTGCCTTCCATTCTCCATTAATGGAACCTGCAAGGGAAGAATTGGCAGCGGCCATTGAAGCAACAGAATTCAAAAAACCTAGTTGTCCGATCTATCAAAATGTGACCACTACGGCGGTATTTGAACCTGATGAAATCAAGAAAAATTTGATATCCCAATTGACGGCTCCTGTGAAATGGACCCAAAGTGTGCAGCAAATGGTCCAAGACGGGGCAAAATCTTTTGTTGAAGTGGGGCCGGGCAAGGTGTTGCAAGGGTTGGTACGAAAGATAGACTCCAAAGCCGAAACGGCTTCCGCAGAGGTGTAATGTTAAAGTTTTTTCAGCTTTACGCATTTCAACCAAGAAACATAGATTTAATCCACAAAGTTGTTGGGTTCTAGTCATTTTTAGTAATATTGGTGGCTCCCAAATAACCAACCAACATGATACAAAAGAACAGCACTGAAAACTATTGAATAGGTAATGCTATCCATCCTTAATACAACCTCACTTTCTGCTTTTTCCAGTTATGGAAAAGGAAGAATACTGTTCTTGATAATCACACTTTTTACTTTTGGTTTTGGTTTTGGGCAGTTTGACATCAGCATAGACAGTCCCACTCCGGTTGCCGAGGGGGATGGTCCAGGTGTGAGCACGATCGACTTCACGGTGAGCATCGACGCCTCGGACCCCGGGGCCGACATCACGGTGGACTATCTGATAAGCGGTGGCAACGAGGACGGCACCGGCGGTACCCTGACATTTTTGGCGGCCACGGCGACGCTGACCCAGACGGTGAGCGTCACCACGACCGGCGACACGGTCGTCGAGGCGGACGAAGCAGTGAGCGTTGCCCTGAGCAACGCGAGCGCGAACGCCAACATTAGCACGGCTGTGGGCAACAGTTCCTTCACGGACGACGATGCGTTCACGGCGGACATCAGCATAGACAGTCCCACTCCGGTTGCCGAGGGGGATGGTCCAGGTGTGAGCACGATCGACTTCACGGTGAGCATCGACGCCTCGGACCCCGGGGCCGACATCACGGTGGACTATCTGATAAGCGGTGGCAACGAGGACGGCACCGGCGGTACCCTGACATTTTTGGCGGCCACGGCGACGCTGACCCAGACGGTGAGCGTCACCACGACCGGCGACACGGTCGTCGAGGCGGACGAAGCAGTGAGCGTTGCCCTGAGCAACGCGAGCGCGAACGCCAACATTAGCACGGCTGTGGGCAACAGTTCCTTCACGGACGACGATGCAGCAGCGGTTACTATCGCTGATGCCAATGGTAATGAAGATAACGGACCCATTCAACTTTCAGCGGTTTTGGATAATGCCGTGGCCGGTGGGTTCACGGTACAAGTGAGCACGGCGGACGGCTCGGCCACCTTGGCTGATAATGATTACAATGCGTTGCTCCAGACCTTGACTTTTGATGGTACACCAGGTGAAATTGAAACATTTTTTGTATCGCCCAATCTAGATGCTTTGATAGAGGGAGATGAGACCGTATTGATTTCTATGAACAATTTGACACCTGCCTTACTTGCCATTAACACCTCCGATACGGCTACGGTAACAATAAACAACGATGATGTATGTGCTGCTGGTACGATTGCGCCAACTTTCTTAGCAGGATCTTTTGTGGATTTCTGTGATGCATTTGTCCAAGATCTTGATGATTATACCAACACACCTGAACCTCCAAATGCTGTATTGCAATGGAGTACTAATCCTAATCCTCTGATTATAGGTGATCATTTGACAAATAGCACAATAGACAACACACCCGACACGTATTACGGATTTTTCTACGATGCTTTGAACAATTGTGCCAGCCCTACGCTACAAATTACCATAAGCCAAAGTTTTACTCCCAACCCAGGAAATACTACGGGTATTGCACCTTGCAGTAATTCTACTGACGGTAACACCCTAGTAGATTTAGATGATCAAATAACCAACAATGACCTGGGCACTTGGTCTTTGACTGGTCCACAACCCGGTTCGTCAATCACAATCAATGCCAGTAACATTGTCAATTTTGATGGGCAACCTGAAGGGGATTATATTTTCACCTATACGACTACTGGAGCTACAGCGCCATGTGTAAATGAAAGTGTCGACTTGACAGTAACGGTAACGGATTGCTCGCTGCCTTGTGATGCTGGAAACCTAGCACCCATTTTAGATACATCCGAACCCACAGAGTTTTGCGACACCATTGTGGCAGATTTGAATGATTATGTGACCAGTACCGCCCCACCGGGAAGTGTGCTTACTTGGAGCACTAGCCCTGATCCCTTACTTCTCACAGCACATCGCAGTAGTTTGGTCAATGCACCGGGCTCTTATTTTGGATTCTTTTACGATGCGGGAAACAATTGTGCCAGTCCTGTACTGACTGTATCATTGATAAGAAACAATACACCAACTATTACAGATACCACAAGTGATCTGCGTTGTGGCGATGGAACACTGACCTTAACAGCAACTGCAAGTGATGCGGCCTCTATAAATTGGTATGCCAACCCAACAGGAGGTGTCAGTTTGGGAACAGGAGGTACGTTTGTGACGCCCTCTCTCTCTACTACCACTTCGTTTTATGTGGATGCTACGGCCAATGGGTGCAGCTCAGTCCGAACTGAGGTAGTAGCCACGGTAAATCAAGAGCCTTCTGCAGGTACGCCAAATAACACCGTTGCCTGCAACGTGGTTGGAAACGGTGGCCCCACTATAATTGATCTTGATGATACCTTGACCGATGAAGACCCGGGCTCATGGACCATAATAAACGACCCTTCAAATGGAGTTGTATCCATTGGAGCAGAAAACAATGTGAATTTTGAAGGCCTGCCCGATGGTGATTATGTGTTTGAATATACCACGACAGGGGCAGTAGCGCCCTGTACCAATAACTCTGTTCAGGTAACCATTTCCATAAGTGATTGTATTGTCGATACTGATGGAGATGGGTTGACCGATGGGGAGGAAAACAATTTAGGCACCAACCCCAACAACCCCGATACCGATGGTGATGGCCTTACGGATGGGGAAGAAGTGTTGGTAGTGGATGATCCTAGTACCACGGCCATTCCTGAAGAGGCAACTGATCCTTTGGATGCCTGTGACCCTTTCTTGACTCCGGATTGTAATCCGGAAGACATTGATTTGGCGATAACGAAAGAGGTAAATCGCGAGGAACCTTTATTGAACAGTGCCATAACCTTTACCATAACCTTGGAGAACACTACCATGGACCGTGTCCTGGATATTGAAGTGAATGATTTGTTGGATGTGGCATTTGAATATGTTTCGCATTCAGCTTCAAAGGGACTTTATGATCAAATATCTGGAGTGTGGTCCATTGATGAGTTGGATTCTGAAGAAACTGTCACTTTGGTGATTGATGTGATTGTGGTTGCTTCTGGTCAATTGCAGAACACAGCATCCATTGCATCCTCCTTTCCTGCAGATGGGATAAGCGAAAATAATACGGCCTCGGTATCTGTCCAAGTGAATCGTAGTCAATGTGAAGATCCCGGCACAATCTGCAATATCTTTTCACCGAATGGGGATGGAAAAAATGATTTTCTTGTTTTGGTCGGTCATGAAGGTTTTTCAAATAACAGCATAGAGATTTTCGACCGCTACGGTAACAGTGTCTTCCAGATGGATCGCTACGATAGTACTTGGGATGGAACAGGAAGTAATGGGGAATTGCCCAAAGGCACCTATTTCTATATTTTGGATTTAGATGCCAACGATGATAGTACAGAGGTTATAAAAGGTTGGATTCAAATCATACGATAAACAAAGAAATGCCGATAAATAAAGGATATAGCTTGTTTGCTTTGCTGTTGGCCATATGGCTGGGAGGTTTTGGCATTTCCATGGCCCAAAAAGAACCTCAATACACCCAGTACATGTATAACATCGGCAGTTTTAACCCAGCCTATGTGGGTACTGTGGAAAGTGCCGAAGCCGCTGGATTGTATCGCGCACAATGGATTGATATTCCGGGGGCGCCGACTACCATTCGGTTTGGGGCCAATGTCCCATTTGGGAATGACCGCACGGGTCTGGGTCTCAACGTGGTCAATGATGAGTTGGGACCTTCCAATCAAACCTATATTGATGTTTCCTATTCGTATCAAATCAGCCTTTCGGATGTTACCAAGCTATCTTTTGGACTATCCGCAGGAGGCTCTTTGTTAAGTTTGGACTATTCCGAGGGTTCTTTTCTGGATCCTTCCGACCCGACGATTTCTGCAGAAAATCTTAGTAATTTTTATCCAACCGTTGGTGCAGGACTATTTTTATATGGTGAAGAGGACTGGTATTTGGGTGTTTCGGTTCCCAATTTTTTGACCAACGGATTGTATAACGAAGAGGTGGCAACCATTGTGGAAGACAATTTACAGTTCAACGCCATAGGAGGCTATGTATTTCAACTTGCAGATAGGACCAAGTTTAAACCGGCATTTTTGATCAATTACTTGCAGGGCTCTCCCGTTAATGTAAACCTATCGGCCAATTTTCAATTTATTGATGCACTGACCATAGGGGCAGCGTACCGATTTGATAATGCGGTGAGCGGTTTGGCAGGTTTTCAAATATCCAATGCCTTGTTTTTGGGCTACTCCTACGATTACAACACCAATGGACTTGGAGAATTTAGCGGCGGATCGCATGAAGCCATCCTTAAATTTTACATCGGACGTGGTGGATTTGGTTCAGGTTCCAAATCGAAAGGCAAGAACAAAAAATTAAAAGGCAAACCAAAACAGATAGATTCCCCAAGATTTTTCTAACATGAACCCAATTAAAAAAACAGTTCCCTTTTTCTTTGCCTTTCTTATGGGTATGGTTTTCTCCTTGGCACAAAGTGGAAACTCTAAAGGGGACAATTACTTTTTTCAGTATGATTATCAAAATGCGGTAAGAGCGTACGAGGCCGAATTGATGGAGGATGGCCTAACAGACCAGCAACAATTTAATCTGGCCGAATCGTATTATCAGACAAAGCGTTTTGAAAAGGCTGCGCAAGCTTACATCAATCTTCATAAAAAGGGTGTGGAAATGACACCACTTCATTTGAACAGGATGATGCAGAGTCTTTCCAAAACGTCAGATAAGGAGAGAAAGAATGCCTATTTGGCAACACTCTCCTCTTATTTTGACAGGGAATTTTTGGAAAACATGGACTTCAACAGCAATCTTTTGGAAACCAGTTCCGGAGAAAATGGGCTCGATTTTGAAGTTTTCAATTTAGATGGCAACAGCCCTGAAGCTGATTTTTCCCCAGCTTTTTTTAAGGAGAAACTATTGTTTTCAAGCGGCAGAATCCAGAATACAAACAAAAGAGGAGCAACAGATGGCTACCTCAACATTTATGATGCCAATCTACAACCCAATGGTCAAATTGGCTCCGTTCAACCCTTTGCTAGAATTCCTAGTTCCGATTATCACAAGGCAACTCCATTCTATTCACTTGGATTGAACAGTGTGTTATACGTCATGTCGAATACGCAGGACAACGAATTGGCTTTTGACTCCAAAGGCAAAAACGCATTGGCGATTGGCATGCAGGTTTTGGACGGCCCCTTTCGATTATTGTTGAAGGACTTGAGCACCTCGTTTTACTATCCTTTTTATGATGAGGCCAGTGGTAAACTTTATTTTGCTGCCAATTTTGAAGATGGTTATGGGGGTACTGATTTGTATTTTGTGTATACCAACAATGGGCAGATTATGTCAGCACCCATTAATTTGGGTCCTCGAATCAACTCCCCTGGTAACGAAATTGCACCTTTCATTTTTGAGGACAGCTTCTATTTTGCCTCCGATGTGTTTTATGGTTTGGGCGGAATGGATATCTATAAATCCAATATTGAGGATGAGGCCTTCAGCATACCCATCAATTTGGGAATGGGCATTAACTCCCCAGAAGACGACTTTGGTTTGATCATGCGCAACGAAGGCGACGGACTATTGGGTTATTTTGCATCGAACCGAGCAGGTGGAAAAGGAAAAGATGATCTTTATGGCTTTAAAGTGGATGAAAAGCCGGGACTCAAAACCTTCACATTAAAAGGAAAAGTGGTTAAACCCTACAACACTTCAGAAACCGTTTCCAAAGCCGCTGTGCGATTGTTGAAGAACGATGGTACACTGCTGGCCGAAACCTATTCCGATGATGATGGGAATTATCGATTGGAGATACCCTGGGAAAGCGGGGTGGTGGTTGAATCCGCCAAAGAACGTTTTTCTGATTTCAGCAGAACATTTTCCGAAGAGGACATGAACGCGATGGAGAACAGCACATATGATATACAGGTTGCCCTGTATGATGATTTGGTAGAAGAAAAAGAAGGACAAAAGGTGGTCAAGATGGATGATTTCTATTTTGAAACGAGTCAAACATCGCTCACTTCAGAAATCCAGCAAGAGCTGGACAAAGTGGTTTTATTTGTGGAACAATTTCCTTCGGTGCAATTAAGAATTGAAACCTATACCGATAGCAGGGGGGGAAGCAGCACCAATTTTAGATTGACACAGGCCCGCTCCGATGCCATAAAGCAATATTTAATACAAAAAGGGGTTTCGCCCACCAATATTATCTATTCCATTGGGTACGGTGAGGATAAAATTTTGAACAACTGCACCAATGGGGTCTTTTGCTTGGAAGTATTGCACAAGCAAAATCAAAGATCCCTGATTGTGGTGCTTAATGACAATGTGCTTTTCAACTAGTCTAGACCAGCACCATCCAACAATAATAAAGGGCGAAGCACGAAAGAAAGACGATTCCCAAATAGGTCAATAGTTTAAGACCTGATTTTGGTCGATACGCCTCGGGAATGTCCTTTCCCGTTACAGTTTTCAGGTTCATCCACCCCAACAGCGGAGCTAAAACAAAAGAGACAAATGTGGCCAAGGCCACCAAATGGGCCATGTTGGCACCAAAAAGCACAATGACCACCCAATTTACCAACGCCATAAAAACTACCGCCACAGCAAAGGCCTTATTGCTTTTAAATGCGTAGTTGTTAGGGAAAAGCTTTTCAAGAACATCAATGCTAATGCGAGAAACCGCATCGTGGGCGGTCATACAGGTGCTGAACATGGTGGCAAAAGCAGCTATAGCAATTAAAAAGTATGCCCAATTCCCGATGTGGACGGTGAATAAACCCACCACCTGATCAGCAAATACTACGGCACTTCCGCTTAGTTCGGTTCCAGTGCCGTACAAGGTCATCCACCCAATAATCAAAAAGAACACTGCTAGGAGTGCCGTTAGAAAATAGCCCAAATCAAATTCTTGCAATGCTAATTTTAAGGATGGCTTTTCTTTCATGGTCTTAAAGTTTTCGATACTCCATAAACTTACCCATCCTGAAGCTTCTACCGCCGTGGGCATCCACCCCATTAATCCTATTAAGAAAAGAATACCGACTTCGTTGAAAATCTCCGGTCTTTGATAATTTTCCGCGCCTGGAACGGGGCCTTTGTGCACCACCAAAACCGTTGTGATGATCAAGGCCAAGAACAAAATGGAAATAACCGCTTTCAAAGAGTTTTCCAAAAATTGATATTTTCCTATGATCAGCAAGGAGCTTATGAACACAAAAAGACCAAATGCAATACCCCCTGTACTCAAACTGGACAGTTGGAATAAATTCATAAAAAGTCCGGCAGTGACCACATAGAGTGCAGCCAATATGGTAAAGGTCGAGACTAAGGTAACAAACGCATAGATCCAGAGGTATTTTTTTCCAAGGTTCAGATACCCTTCAACAAGACTTTTTCCTGTTACC
>NZ_JAAABI010000050.1 GCF_009903685.1 Flagellimonas ochracea
TATCTGTTTGAAGTTCTTCTATTGCCGCCTGTACGTCCGTACTTGTGGTATTTCCAGCAGGAGTAAAATCAACTCCGGCCGCATCTTGTATTTCGTTGGTCGGGTCGGCGTCGGCATCGTCCGTGTTAAGGGCCGCCAGTTCCGCATCCGTGGCAAAGGTACCGTCAAGGTCCTGGCTCAGGGTACCGCCTGCATCGGTCACCGTTATGGAGGTGCCC
>NZ_JAAABI010000051.1 GCF_009903685.1 Flagellimonas ochracea
CCGTGTTCAGCGCTGCAAGTTCGGCATCCGTGGCAAAGGTACCGTCAAGGTCCTGGCTCAGGGTACCACCGGCATCGGTCACCGTTATCGAGGTGCCCGTCAGGCCGACCGCCGTGTTGAGTTCGTTGGTCGGGTCGGCGTCGGCATCGTCCGTGTTAAGGGCCGCCAGTTCCGCATCCGTGGCAAAGGTGCCGTCAAGGTCCTGGCTCAGGGTAC
>NZ_JAAABI010000052.1 GCF_009903685.1 Flagellimonas ochracea
CCGTGTTCAGCGCTGCAAGTTCGGCATCCGTGGCAAAGGTACCGTCAAGGTCCTGGCTCAGGGTACCACCGGCATCGGTCACCGTTATCGAGGTGCCCGTCAGGCCGACCGCCGTGTTGAGTTCGTTCGTGGGGTCCGCATCGGCGTCGTCCGTGTTCAGCGCGGCAAGTTCCGCATCCGTGGCAAAGGTGCCGTCAAGGTCCTGGCTCAGGGTAC
>NZ_JAAABI010000005.1 GCF_009903685.1 Flagellimonas ochracea
GGCCCACCCCTTTCCATTCCGAACAGGGAAGTTAAGCCCGTTAGCGCCGATGGTACTGCCACACCAGGTGGGAGAGTAGGTCGCCGCCTTCCTCAAGGCCCGATGCAATGCGTATCGGGCCTTTTTTTATTGGTATTTTCCTTAAAGATCTCTAGAATGAAATGAGTATATTGGTTTTTATGAAAACCAATATTAGAAACAACAATTTAGTTGTATTTGTACTGCTGACATTTTTTGTAATCTCTTTTTTGACCAATGTATTGGGTGCCTTGAACCCTAGTGCTTCATTGAGTTTTGGTTTAACAGAAACCATGGCAGGTTTTCTTCCCTTTTCTTTTTTTATCGCTTACGGTTTAATGTCCATTCCGGCTGGCATACTTTTGGAAACCCATGGTGAAAGAAAAATGCTGGTATCTGCCTTTCTGATGTCTTTTTTGGGTTCTATACTTTTCGTTTTGCTTCCAACTTTTGAAATATTCTTGCTGAGTTTGTTTACCATCGGCTGTGGGATGGCCATTTTACAAGTGGTAATCAATCCATTGTTAAGGGTTTCTGGAGGGGAGGAACATTATGCGTTCAACTCAGTATTAGGACAATTATGTTTTGGTGCAGCAGCTTTTTTGAGTCCATACGTATATTCCAAATTTGTCACCCAATCACCTGATTCACCAGTAGACAGTGTGACTTCCAGTGATTGGCTGTCCCAGCTTTTTTCGGAGGAGTTGAACTGGGTGCTTATGTATGCTCTTTTTGCTGCGTTAAGTCTGTTGATGGTTGTTGTGGTAATGTTCTTGAGATTCCCAAGCATGGAACTAAGAGGTGAAGAGAAAATGGGAACCTGGACTGTATTTAAGAAACTAATTCATAATCGTATAGTAATCCTGTACTTTTTAGGGATTTTCACTTATGTGGGTACGGAACAAGGTATTTCTTACTGGATGTCAAAATTCTTGCAGAACTACCATGGATTGGATTTTGAAACTGTTGGAGCCGCTGCAGTAGGCAACTTTTGGGGCTTGATGACGCTTGGTGGATTACTGGGCTTGGTTTTGCTCAAAGTATTGGACAGTAAGCTTGTTTTACGAGTGTTTACCGGAATTTCCATCCTTTGTTTGGTATTGGCCTTGTTTGCTCCAGTCAATATCTCCTTGTACAGTTTCCAGGCATGCGGTTTTTTTATGTCGGTAATGTATCCCATCATTATTTCGTTGGCCTTGAACTCTTTTAAGGAGCACCATGGTTCCTTTACTGGAATTCTAATGAGCGGTATTATGGGTGGAGCAGTAATGCAATTGTTGATTGGTTTTATCATTGACCATGCCTCACTTAAGACAGGTATGTTGCTTAATTTTATCGGATTGGCCTTTATTTTTAGTATAGGAATATGGGCCAAACCTCTTATCAGCAATAAGACGTTTGGCAAAGTGGATTAATCAAATCCTAATAAGAGTTAAATTGATTTCTTTAAATCCTCGCTGAGCATAATGGTTGAAATGCACTGTTATACCCTGGGTAAATCTCCTTCACCTTTTAAGGGCAGTTCGGATTTTCCCATTAGATATGAATCCACATGATATGCCGCCTGTCGTCCTTCAGCTATGGCCCAAACAATTAAAGATTGACCTCTACGTTGGTCTCCTGCGACAAACACTCCGGGAATATTGGTTTTATAATTCGCGGTAGAAGCTTTAATATTGGTTCTTGGGTCCATTTCCAGTCCCAACTGATTTGCAACCGTGGTTTCAGAGCCGGTGAAGCCCAATGCTAGAAGGACCAAATCACATTCCCATTCTTTTTCGGTTCCTTCCACCTCTTTTAATACAGGTCGCTCCCCTGGCTTTTTGTCCCAGACAACCTCTGAAGTGATCAACCCTTTTAAGTTGCCATTGTTGTCGCCAATGAATTTTTTGGTGGAAATACTAAAAACCCGTTCTGCTCCCTCTTGATGCGAAGTACTGGTCCGTAATCGCATCGGCCAAAAAGGCCATGGTTGTTCTGCAGGACGTTCGGTTGTTCCTTTGGGCATAATCTCAAAATTTGTTACTGAAACAGCACCTTGTCGAATGGAGGTTCCAATACAATCAGAACCGGTATCGCCCCCACCGATAACAATGACTTTCTTTCCTTTTGCTGAGATGTCTTCCCCTTTAAAAGGAATGCTATCTACCTTTCTGTTGTTTTGTGGCAAGAAGTCCATGGCTTGGACCACGCCCTTTAAATCAGAACCTGGAATGGGCAGATTTCTTCTTATGGTTGCCCCACCGCAAAGCACTATGGCATCAAAGTCTTTTTTTAGTTGATTTGCTTTAACATCCGCACCAACATGTACTCCTGTTCTAAATTCGATACCTTCTTTTTTCATGATTTCCAAGCGTCTGTCGATCACGTTCTTTTCCATCTTAAAATCGGGAATTCCATAACGTAGAAGCCCCCCCACTTTTTCATCTCGTTCAAAAACGGTTACATTATGCCCTACCCGGTTAAGTTGCTGGGCTGCCGCCAGACCTGCTGGGCCAGATCCTATGACGGCTATTTTTTTTTCGGTACGTTTGATAGGTGGCTCCGGTTTGATCCATCCATTTTTAAAAGCGGTCTCTACAATATTTTTTTCAATGTTTTCTATTGAAACTGGGTCCTCGTTGATGCCTAACACACAGGCTTCCTCACAGGGTGCTGGACAAAGTCGGCCCGTGAACTCTGGAAAGTTATTGGTAGCATGTAATATTCTTGAGGCTTTTTCCCATTTACTTTGGTAAACGGCATCGTTAAAATCGGGAATCAGGTTGCCCAACGGACATCCACTGTGACAAAAGGGAATGCCACAATCCATACAGCGCGCACCTTGGTTTTTGAGTTCATCTTGTTTAAGCGGTGCGGTGAACTCTTTATAGTTTTTGATACGTTTTTCGACAGGAACATAGGGTTCCACCTTCCTATCAAATTCCATGAATCCTGTAGTTTTTCCCATCGCTTAAATTATAAGGTTTCCATTTTTTCTTGTTCCAATCGAATCAAGGCCTGTCGATATTCCTCCGGGAATACTTTTATAAACTTGGGCAGACATGCTTCCCAGTTTTCCAATATTTCTTGGGCCAGTGGACTCGATGTGGCATTGTAGTGGTTTTCAATTAGTGATCTTAGTTGGTTAACGTCTTTGTTTTCGTCCACAGGTAGCAGATTTAGGTGCTCTCCGTTACATTTTTTCTGAAAGGAACCATCTTTATTGTACACATAGGCGATTCCACCGCTCATTCCGGCACCAAAGTTCCTACCCACATCTCCAAGAATCACAGCAATTCCCCCCGTCATATATTCACAGCCATGGTCGCCAATCCCTTCAACCACTGCCTTGGCTCCTGAATTTCTTACGCAGAAACGTTCGCCGGCCTTTCCATTTATATAGGCTTCACCAGAAGTTGCTCCATAGAGGGTCACATTGCCGGTAATTACATTTTCTTCTGGTTTTAGGGTGGATTTGAACGGCACTTTCACGACCAATTTGGCTCCTGAAAGTCCTTTTCCAAGATAATCGTTGGTGTTCCCATAGACTACCATGGTCAATCCTTTTGTGGCAAATGCACCAAAGCTTTGTCCTGCCGATCCTGTGAAGTTCAACTTTAAGGTATTGTCCGGTAGACCGTCAGCACCATAAATTTTAGAAATCTCATTACTGATAATGGCTCCCACGGCTCTATCGGTATTGTAAATTGGAAAATCCAACGTAGTCTTTTCTTTTCGGAACAAAGCAGGGTGCGCTTTTGCAATGATGTCAAACTCTATAGATTTGTTGATATCGTGAATCTGCTTTTCCGAATTATAAAATTTGGTACCCTCCGGAACATTAACTTGATGGAGGATTGGGGTTAGGTCGATACCCGCCGCCTTATAATGGTCAATGGCCTTTTTTCTATCCAATTTTTGTACCTGTCCTACCATTTCGTTCAAGGTTCTAAAACCGAGTTTGGCCATAATTTCCCGAAGCTCTTGGGCCACAAAATACATGTAATTAACCACGTGCTCCGGTTTGCCTTGGAACTTTTTCCTCAGTTCTGGGTTCTGGGTGGCAATCCCGACTGGACATGTATTCAAATGGCAAACACGCATCATAACACATCCGGAAGCCACCAAGGGTGCCGTGGCAAATCCAAATTCTTCGGCACCGAGTAGACAGGCAATTGCAACATCCCTTCCTGTTTTAAGCTGTCCGTCACATTCCAAAACAACACGATTCCTTAAATCGTTGAGGACAAGGGTTTGTTGTGCCTCGGCAATTCCCAATTCCCAAGGAAGACCTGCATGTTTCAATGATGTAAGTGGAGAAGCCCCCGTTCCACCATCAAAACCAGAGATAAGGATAACGTCGGCCTTTGCTTTTGCCACACCTGCGGCAACTGTACCCACACCTACTTCGGAAACTAATTTCACATTGATGCGCGCATCCCTATTGGCCGATTTCAAATCATAAATCAGTTGGGATAAATCTTCAATGGAATAGATGTCGTGGTGCGGCGGAGGCGAAATCAATCCCACATAGGGTGTTGAATTCCTCGTCCTCGCAATAGCTGGGTTCACTTTTGGGCCTGGCAATTGTCCGCCTTCACCTGGTTTGGCCCCTTGGGCCATTTTAATCTGTATTTCTTGGGCGTTGGTAAGATAATTGGAAGTGACACCAAATCTACCGGATGCCACCTGCTTGATGGCACTGTTTTTCCAATCTCCTGTTTGACTTCTATAAAAACGAGCCGAATCCTCTCCACCTTCACCCGAATTGCTTTTTCCGCCGATTCGGTTCATGGCAATCGCAAGATTTTCATGGGCCTCCTTACTGATGCTTCCGTAGGACATGGCACCTGTTTTAAACCGTTTTACGATTTCTGTCCAGGGTTCCACCTCTTCAAGTGGAATAGGGTCGTAGTTTGAAAACTCAAACAACCCACGGATTGTCATTAGATTTTTGGATTGCTCATTGACCAACTTGGCATACTCCTTGTAAGTCTCCGGCTCGTTATTGCGCACCGATTTTTGAAGCTTGGCGATGCTTGATGGATTGAACATGTGTTTTTCCCCATTTCTTCTCCAACGGTACTCTCCGCCAATCTCTATATCAAGATTGGCTGCTAACTCCTGATTTTTGAATGCTTTGTTGTGGCGTTTTGCTACCTCCTTTTCAATTTCGTACAACCCAATTCCCTGAATTCTGGTCGGGGTATTGGGAAAATATTTATCCACTACCTTGGTGTTTATGCCAATGCATTCGAATAGTTGAGATCCACGATACGAGTTAAGTGTGGAAATCCCAATTTTGTTCATTACTTTTAAAATACCCTTGCCGACCGCTTTGTTGTAGTTGCTGATTGCTTCATCAAAGGTATATTCTGTAATGTTGTTTTCTTTGATCTGCTCGCCGATGATTTCATTCACCAGATAAGGATTTATAGCGCTTGCCCCAAATCCAAAAAGGAGAGCGAAATGATGCACCTCGCGCGGTTCAGCAGACTCGATAATGATGCTCAATTTAGAACGCCGCCCTATTTTTCGTAAGCCACTGTTTACATAAGAACAGGCCAAAAGCGCTGGAATTGCTGCCATTTCGGTGCTAACCATTCTGTCCGATAGAATAATGATATTGGCTCCCTCTTCTATAGCATTGGAAGCCTGTTGTAAGACGGCATCCAAAGCTTCCTCCAAGCCGTTGTGTCCTTTTGCAATTTCATAAAGTGTCGAAATTGAAACCACTTTATAGTCCGGACTGGCATCGTAGTTTTTGATTTTGTCCAAATCCTCCTTGGAAATGACAGGATTCTGTATTTTCAATTTTCTGCAATGCAGCTCGTTGATCTCAAAAATATTCTGATCACTGCCCAAAGTAAGGCTGATGTCCGTAATCAATTCTTCGCGGATTCCATCCAAAGGTGGATTGGTCACCTGTGCGAACAATTGTTTAAAGTAGTTGTAGATTAATTGTGGTCTTTCCGATAGCACAGCGATCGGGGTGTCTGAACCCATAGAGCCAATTGGCTCTTTGCCTTTTTCGGCCATGGGCATGATGATGGTGTTGATATCTTCCAGAGTATATCCGAACGCAGCTCTCCGGGTTGTCAAGGGAAATTCTCCATAGAACACCGGACATTCATTATAGGGAATATCCCTTAAGTGTACCAAATTGTTCTTCAGCCATTTTTGGTAGGGGTGTTTCTTGGTAATGGATTCTTTAATTTCTTCGTCATTAATAATGCGGCCCTCTTCCATGTTTACCAAAAACATTTTTCCAGGCTCTAAACGACCATGAAATTCAATGTCTTCAGGATCGAGTTCCACGACTCCGGTTTCGGAGGACATGATTACGTACCCTTTCTTGGTGACCGAGTATCGCGATGGGCGAAGCCCATTACGGTCCAATACAGCACCTATATAATTTCCATCAGTAAAAGGAATGGAAGCGGGTCCATCCCAAGGCTCCATTAAGCAAGAATTGTATTCGTAGAATGCTTTTTTGGAGGTTGACATTTCGGTATTTTTTTCCCATGCTTCAGGAACTAGCATCATCATTACTTCCGGTAGCGACCTACCGGTCATCAGCAGTAGCTCAACTACCATATCCATGCTGGCGGAGTCAGATTTTCCTGGTAAAACGACGGGGATAATTTTTCTAATGTCCTCTCCAAACCAATCGCTCTGCATCAACTCCTCACGAGAACGCATGCGAGATACATTGCCTCTTAGGGTGTTGATTTCCCCATTGTGGCACATGTAGCGGAAAGGTTGGGCCAAATCCCACGTGGGAAAAGTATTGGTAGAGAATCTTTGGTGTACCAGCGCCAAACGGGTTACCACTCTGGGGTCCAACAAATCTTCGTAGTATCTACTGATATCGGTCGGTACCAATAAGCCTTTGAATATGATAATTTTGGTGGAAAGGCTAGGAACATAGAAAAACTGGCTTTGGGAAAGTTTACTTTCAATAATGGCATGCTCGGTAATTTTTCTGGCGATGAACAGTTTTAAGTTAAACTGAAAATCGTCTAGCGCTTCTCCTTTGCCGACAAATATTTGTTTTACGTAAGGTTCGGTTTCTGCGGCGATTCTCCCTGGTACCGAACGGTTTACGGGAACGTCGCGCCAACCTAACAACTGAAGGCCCTGCTTTTTGATGCTTTCTTCCAAAATGGATTTGCAAAAGATACGTTGATTTTCCTTTTGGGGTAAAAAAACATTGCCTACAGCGTATGCCCCAGCTTCTGGAAGTGCGAATGTGCATACCTCGGTAAAGAAATCATGGGGGATGTCAATTAAAATACCAGCGCCATCTCCAGTCTTACCATCGGAACTAACAGCTCCTCGGTGCTCAAGTTTATCCAGGATTTCAAGAGCCTTATGTATAATGTCATTGGATTTTTTTCCTTTAAGACTACAAATGAATCCTGCACCACAGTTATCATGCTCAAATTCTGGTAAATATAAACCTTGCTTTTTCATCATCATCATTATGGTATTTCTTCAAAAATATCAAAATGACTGAATTAATAATAAGGTTTTTTACGATATACAATAAAATAATCAACATATAAGTGAAAAGCTTAAAAAATATGCAAATTGAAAATTTGATGGGTGCTATATTGTGATTATCTCAAAATACACTGATGATAAAGCCTTTTATTCTATGATAAGGGGCTTCAGCTCAATAAAGAATTTATTCTTGGGAAATATTGCGCAAAAAAGAGGGGCAGTATGCTTTATTTTTTTTGTTTTGGTAGAATGCACCCCTATAAATTAAGGGGCAAAAAAAATTACAATGACTAATCTTTTAATATAGTTCTTGAAATAACGATTTTTTGAATTTCAGAAGTTCCTTCATAAATCTGTGTAATTTTTGCATCCCGCATGAGCCGTTCAACATGGTAATCCTTCACAAATCCGTTTCCGCCAAATATTTGAACCGCTTCAACAGTGGTTTCCATGGCAACTTCAGAAGCGTAAAGTTTCGCCATGGCCCCTGAAAGTGTATAGTCATTTCCGGTGTCCTTATCTATGGCAGCTTGGTACACTAAATTTCTAGCGGCCTGTATCTTGGTGTGCATATCGGCCAGTTTGAATGCGATTGCTTGGTGGTTGGCAATTTCCGTTCCGAATGCTTTTCTTTCTTTGGAATACTTCAACGATAGCTCGTAAGCTCCTGCAGCAATGCCCAAAGCTTGGGCGGCTATTCCTATTCTGCCCCCGGCCAGGGTTTTCATGGCAAATTTGAATCCAAATCCATCATTTCCAATACGGTTTTCTTTTGGAACTTTTACATCGTTGAATAACAATGAATGTGTATCACTGCCCCTAATGCCCAATTTGTTTTCTTTGGGCCCAATTTCAAAGCCTTCCATGCCTTTTTCCACGATAAGGACATTTATTCCTCTATGTCCTTTGTCTTTGTCCGTTTGGGCAATGACCAAGAACACTTCGGCCCTGCCGCCATTGGTTATCCAGTTTTTAGTTCCATTTACTACATAGTGGTCACCTTTGTCGATTGCAGTGGTTTTTTGGGAAGTGGCATCACTACCGGCTTCTGGTTCGGAAAGGCAAAATGCGCCAATAATTTCTCCCGTTGAGAGTTTTGTAAGGTATTTTTCTTTCTGTTCTTCGGTACCGTAGGTTTCGAGCCCCCAACAAACCAAGGAGTTGTTCACGGAAACCATCACTGATGCTGAGGCATCCACTTTGGACAATTCTTCCATGGCCAAAACATAAGAAAGTGTGCCCAATCCACTACCACCGTATTTTTCATCTACCATCATGCCCATGAAGCCCAATCCCCCCATTTTTCTTAGTAGTTCATCTGGAAATGTTTGAGCATCATCGCGTTCTATAACGCCTGGTAAAAGTTCAGTTTGTGCAAAATCCTTGGAGGCTTGCTGTATCATCAACTGTTCTTCCGAAAGTGAAAAATCCATAAAAATGAGAAATGGTTAAAAATGGGATACAAAGATAGGTTTATAATGGTAATTTTTTAGTGGATGCCCCCAAAAAATGAGAATGACTTAAAGAATTTTTAGACCCCCTGATTCTGCTGGATTCTGGAGGAGTCCATTTTTATGCAAAGAACATTATGTGGAAAAACTCATTTTGAATATCTTTAAGCAGAATTGAACACTTCAATAACATATTCACCTAAATAAACCGAACCAAACATGGAAACCCTCCTGATAGTAATTTTTGTCATTGGATATTTGGCGATAACCCTAGAACACAATCTTAAAATTGACAAACTTATTCCTGCATTGGCAATGATGGCTGTTCTCTGGGCGCTCATGGCATTTGGGATTGATGGTTTCACGACTTGGTTTGATTCTGGCAAACACACACTGCTCGAAAACTTTTCCAGCTTTGGTCATGAGGAAAAGATGCACATTTTGGAGGAAACCCTATTGCACCATTTGGGAAAAACCTCGGAAATATTGGTTTTCCTTTTAGGTGCTATGACCATTGTGGAAATTATTGACTATTTCGATGGTTTTGCGACCATAAAGTCGTTCATTAAAACACGGAGTAAAAGGAAGATTTTGTGGATTTTTTCTTTCTTGGCCTTTATACTTTCGGCAATCATAGACAACCTTACTGCTACCATAGTGCTTATTTCCATTCTTCAGAAGATTATTGCTGATAGGGACACACGAATTTGGTATGCTGGTCTCATTATCATTGCCGCCAATGCAGGAGGTGCCTGGTCGCCTATTGGCGATGTTACCACTACCATGTTATGGATTGGGAACAAGGTTACGACCATGATGCTGATTAAAAATTTGCTCATACCTTCGTTGGTCTGTATGATAATCCCGTCTTTCATCGCCTCATTTCTTCCGGCGTTCAAGGGTGAAATAGACGTTGAAGAAGACTCTGGGCCAAAATCAAAATTTGGTGCCACAATGCTGTATTTAGGGTTGACCGCCATCGTGTTTGTGCCCGTTTTTAAAACAGTCACGCATTTACCCCCCTATGTTGGTATGATGTTGTCCTTGGCGATTGTGGCTACATTTGCAGAGATATACAGTAGTTCAAAAATTGCCATATCCTCTGTGGACATAGAAAGCGATGCAGAAGCACACCATAGTCCAGTTCACAGTGCCTTGACCAAAATTGAATTGCCCAGTATTCTCTTCTTTTTGGGTATTTTGATGGCGGTTGCCGCCCTTGAATCATTAGGCTTGTTGTTCAACTTTGCAGAAGGGCTGAAACAGGGAATGCCGTTGTTGGGTACTGAAATGGCAGGCACCGAAATTTCTGATTTGGTGGTTATTTTGTTGGGAATCGGGTCGGCCGTGATTGACAATGTACCCTTGGTTGCAGCAAGTTTGGGCATGTTTTCAGAACCAATAGACAATCAGTTATGGCACTTTATAGCTTATTCGGCAGGAACAGGGGGCAGTATGTTGATTATAGGATCTGCTGCTGGGGTTGTTGCCATGGGTATGGAAAAAATAGACTTCTTTTGGTATCTCCGTAAAATAGGATGGTTGGCTTTCATCGGTTTCATTGCAGGAGCCATTTGTTTTATGATGATGAGATATTTAGTCTAAAAAATACTTTAGCTCAAAAATCTCCGTTATTATTGCAACTTAAATTGGGGATTTTATATGATTTTTTTTCAGGACTTAGAGGAAGGGGCTGAGCTTGGTGTATCCATCTCGGAAGAAAAGACCCTATCCGTCGTTGATTTGATTGTTAACGGTGGTACCGGAAGTGTCATCATCATTATGGTACTTTTTGTGCTACTTTTTGTGGCACTCTACATTTATTTTGAACGCATTTTTGCCATAAAGGCCGCTTCCAAAATCGACAAAAACTTTATGAATCAGATTCGTGATCATATCATGAATGGAAAGTTGGAGGCCGCAAAATTATTGTGTGCCCAAACGGACTCACCGGTAGCGAGGTTGACCGAAAAAGGGGTTTCTCGAATAGGTAAGCCCTTGGAGGACATTAATGTCGCCATTGAGAATGCTGGAACGTTGGAAGTGTACAAACTCGAAAAAAATGTAAGTGTTCTGGCCACTGTGGCCGGTGCCGCTCCAATGATTGGGTTTCTGGGAACAGTAATTGGTATGATTTTGGCCTTTCATGAAATGGCAAGTAGTGGTGGACAAGCAGAAATGGGTTCGTTGGCTTCAGGAATCTATACGGCCATGACCACAACGGTTGCGGGTCTCATTGTGGGAATCATCGCCTACATTGGATACAATCATTTAGTAAACCGAACGGATAAGGTGGTTCACAAAATGGAGGCCAACGCCGTTGAGTTTTTGGACCTATTGAATGAACCTATTTAAGAGGTGGTATGAAATTGAAAGGTAGAAACAAGGTAAGTCCAGAATTCAGTATGTCGTCTATGACGGATATTGTGTTTTTGCTTTTGGTCTTTTTCATGTTAACTTCCAATGCACCCAACGCGTTGGATTTGCTCTTGCCAAAGGCAAAAGGAAAATCCACCAATACACAAAATGTTTCTGTGACCATAAACAAGGACTTGGAGTATTTTGTCAACAACGAACAGATTAGTAAGGAATACATTGAAATTGAATTAAAAAAAGTACTTGAAGGTCAAGAGAAGCCTACCATTATCCTTAGGGCAGAAGAAAATGTGGCCATAAGAGAGGCAGTAAACGTGATGGATATTGCCAATAGAAATAGTTACAAGGTAATCTTGGCCGTACGGCCAAAATAATGTCGTTTTTAGATACGAGACACAAGAAAAAATCCTTTACGCTCACTACCTTGATATTGAGCGTACTTCTTCTGTTGCTTTTTTATATCGGACTCACATACTTGGACCCACCCATTGAAAATGGAATTGCCGTAAACTTTGGAACCATGGACTACGGAAGTGGAAATATACAGCCTAAAGAGAAGATTCGTTCTGAGCCCAAAAAGGTGCAGTCTCAGCCTATGGAACAAGCCCAACCGGAAACCCAACCGGAAACCGATAAAGAGGAGCCGGTAGAAAAGGTTTTGACAAGTGAAGTCGAAGAAACCATAAAAATTAAGCAGCAAAGAGAAGCCAAAAGGAAAGCCGATGAAGTTGCCAAAAAGGCACAATTGGAGGCCGAGCGTATGGCTAGGGAGAAACGGGTGGCGGAAGAACGAATAAAACAGGAGCAGGATGCTAAGAAAAAAAGTCTGGACGCATTAATCGGAGGTATTGGTAAATCCGATGGAAGTGCCACAGGCAGTGAAGGTGATGATAACAAGGCTGGTGACAAGGGTCAACCCGATGGTAATCCTTATGCAACCTCCTATTATGGAGTTCCGGGCAATGGCAATGGTACAGGAGGTTATGGTCTCAAAGGGCGGTCACTGGTCAATCAAGGAAAAGTGCAGCAAAAATGCAATGAGGAAGGCCGTGTTGTCGTCCGGATTGTCGTGGGAAGAAACGGTCGGGTAATTCAAGCAACGCCCGGTGTTAAGGGAACAACCAACAATGCTCCGTGTCTTCTTCAACCCGCCAAGGAAACGGCTCAACTTCACAGATGGAATCTAGACGCCAATGCTCCCGCTGAGCAAATAGGCTTCGTAGTTGTAAACTTTAAATTAGGGCAATAGTGACCTACAGGGAAACACTGGAATGGATGTTTGCCCAATTGCCCATGTACCAACAAAAGGGTGCAGCTGCTTATAAGGATAAATTGGATAACACAATCCTTTTTTCCGAAGTGTTGGGCAATCCAGAAGAAAAATTTAAAAGCATCCACGTAGCAGGAACCAACGGTAAAGGTTCTAGCAGTCATATGCTTGCTTCCATTCTTCAAGAGGCAGGGTATAAGGTTGGACTTTACACTTCTCCCCATCTGAAAGACTTTCGTGAACGCATTAAGATTAATGGGGAAATGGTCAGCAAACAGTTTGTGAAGCAGTTTATAGTTGATCATAGATCTTTTTTGGAGCTTCATCGGCTTTCTTTTTTTGAAATGACAGTGGGAATGGCGTTTACTTATTTTGCGGAAGAAAAGGTAGACGTTGCGGTAATTGAAGTGGGCTTAGGTGGGCGTTTGGATTCTACGAACATCATTATCCCGGAAGTGAGCCTGATCACCAATATCGGATTTGACCACAGCAATATACTTGGCGATAGTTTGGAAAAAATAGCAATGGAGAAGGCAGGCATAATAAAGCCCAATGTACCGGTGGTGATTAGTGAGCGCCAACCTGAGACTGAGACCATATTCAAATTGATTGCTAATCAACGAAGGGCCAATATTGTTTTTGCAGATGAATTGGAAATTGCGGATTACGAATCAGATTTGAACGGCCACTATCAAAAAAGAAATATTCGTGGTGTGGTCGCATGTTTAAAACAACTTAGCAAGGACTATGAAATAACCAATGAGGCCATTCTAAAAGGATTGAAAAATGTGGTTGCCAATACTGGAATTTTAGGAAGGTGGCAAGTATTGGGAAATAATCCCACCGTGGTGTGTGACACGGCTCACAACAAAGATGGGTTGAAACTAGTGATAACCCAGATTCTGGAAGAAACTTTTCGGGAATTACATCTAGTTTTAGGTTTTGTGACCGATAAGGATGTAATAAGCTTGTTGAAGCTGTTCCCAAAAAATGCCCACTATTATTTCGTAAAGCCCGATGTACCTCGAGGAATGGAGGTGGAGGTGGTCCAAAAATTGGCCTCTGACAACAGAATTAACGGGGTTGGATACGCATCTGTTAAGGACGGATACCATGCGGCTTTGGACGCCGCTGAAAAAAATGACTTCGTCTTTGTTGGAGGCAGTACATTTGTGGTTGCAGAAATCGTATGATTTTTTGTGATATTCTTTTCCGAATGTAAAAAATGATGCTATATTTGCACTCCGTTTTGAGAAAATACGGGCTCTTAGCTCAGTTGGTTCAGAGCACCTGCCTTACAAGCAGGGGGTCACTGGTTCGAATCCAGTAGGGCCCACAAAGTAAACACAAGGCCTCAGAAGATTTTGATTTTCTGAGGCTTTTTTATGTGCAAACTATTCGCACATTTTTCTGCTAACCTTACTGCGTATAAAGTCATCTATCTTGAAGTATATGGATTTTAACGTTTGATGACTTCTCTCATTCGAAAGGAAAAACAGATTTCCCTTTTTTTATATCAGCTATCAGGTCTTCAATTGTTGTTTTTTGAAGACTCTTTACAAATTCACTATTGGCCCGACCTACAATATCGTGAAGAACACATGGATTTTTGTCATTACACGCCTCAAGGTCGAGCACGCAAGAGTTTAAACGTTGTCTACCATCAATGACTTCTATAATCTCGATCAAGGATAATTTTTTGTCGTTGTTGGTTAGATAAAATCCACCTTTGGGGCCTTTGGTGGAAGAAATTATGCCGTGACGGGATAAATCCTGTAGCAGTTTGGCCAAGTAGGATTTTGGCACCTTGATTTTGTCACTGATATCTTTTGTCATCAATTTCTCTTCCTCATTTGAATTCAGTGACAGATACAATACCGCTTTTAGGGCATATTTGGCCGAATTGGAAAGCATTTTCGTTCGTTTTTTCAAAATATAAGGATAAAAAGATGTTTTTGTCTTAAATATGATTTAAATCATGTTTTTGGCAAATTCGGCTATCTACTTTTGAGGAATTATTAAAAAAAGCCCATGAAAACCAGTATTACATTAAGCATAGCACTAATAGCGTCACTTATTTTGGGTTGCGGCGGAAAGACTGAAAAAAAAGAGGATGGCTTTAGTGTTAAAAGACAGAAAACCGAACAAGAAAAAGAGCAGAGCACTATTGAAACAAATGTGGTCAAAGCCTCGGAAAGAGTTGATTTGGGCAACATAGGAGTTGGCCCGATCAAGTCCATGACCTTGGACGACCAAATAGATCAGGCCATGGCCGATAAGGGCAAAGAGGTCTATGATAGAATGTGTCTTGCTTGTCATAGGATTGGGAAAAAGTTCATTGGTCCTGCACCCGACGGAATTTTGGATAGACGATCTCCCGAATGGGTGATGAACATGATTCTGAATCCGGAGGTGATGGTTAAGGAAGACCCACTGGCCAAAGAGCTGCTCATTGAATTCAACGGATCTCCCATGGCCAACCAAGGTCTCACTGAAGAGGAGGCCAGGGCCGTGCTAGAATACTTTAGAACATTATAATATCCACTTATGAAAACAACCACCAAGATTAAATTGTTAGTTGGTTCGTTATTTACAGTATGTCTTTTCTTTAGCTGTAAAAACGAGGCTAAAACAGAAACTACCACCACTTCCAATACAGAAGCTGGACAGCCTACCACAAAGCAAGGGCAAGCTTTTTTAAAAGATGATGAAGCAACACCCAACGTTTTGGACATTGCCATTGGTTCCGAAGATCATACAACGTTAGTTGCAGCGGTTCAAGCTGCGGAACTTGAGAATGCATTGGTTAACGCAGGGCCTTTAATGGTTTTTGCCCCGACCAATGCGGCATTTGATGCCCTTCCCGAAGGAACTGTGGAGAATCTATTGAAACCGGAAAACAAAAATGATCTGGCCAATATTCTAAAATATCATGTGACGCCGGGCAGGTACACTAAAGATTTTTTGAAAAAATTCAAAAAACTTGGACAGGCCAATAATCAAAATGTAATGATTGAAGTGAAGGGAGATGATGTCTACGTGGGTGGAGCCAAGATTATTGCCAGTGTTCCTGCAGGAAATGGAATTGTACATGTTGTGGACAAGGTAATTCTTCCACCATCTGAATAAATTAAAACAACTAATAACATCATAACTATGAGAACAATCAAAAATCCAATACTATTTATTTTGGGCCTGTCCCTAATACTATTCAGTTGCAAGGACCAAAATCAAGGTAATAATGGAGCACTTACTTCAAATGCAGCGGAAAGAGTATATGTCGCTCCCGGGGAACATGACGAGTTCTATGCATTTATTTCAGGAGGATTCAGTGGCCAATTATCGGTGTATGGTCTTCCATCGGGCAGACTTTTTAAGGTTATACCCGTATTTTCTCAAGATGCTGAAAAAGCTTGGGGATATAACGAGGAAACCAAACCTATGTTGAACACTTCCCATGGATTCATTCCCTGGGACGATTCACACCACCCAGATATCTCCCAGACCAATGGGGAACTGGATGGTCGATGGGTTTTCATCAATGGAAACAATACCCCAAGAATAGCCAAAATTGACCTTAGCGTTTTTGAAACCACTGAAATTATTGAAATACCCAATAGTGCAGGGAACCACAGCTCGGCCTTTGTAACCGAGAACACCGAATATGTGGTGGCAGGGACTCGATTCTCCGTTCCGGTTCCACAACGCGATATGCCCATTAACGAATATAAGGGTAATTTTAAGGGTGCACTCACCTTTATCAGTGTGGACCCAGAGGATGGTGGAATGGACATAAAGTTTCAGTTGATCATGCCTGGGTTTGATTATGACCTATCCCATCCGGGAAGAGGAAAATCCCATGGATGGTTCTTCTTCACCACATATAACACAGAGGAGGCCAGTACATTACTCGAGGTAAATGCTTCCCAAAATGATAAAGATTTCATCGCTGCGGTAAATTGGAAGAAAATTGAGGAATATGTAAACAACGGAGGAGGAACCATGATGCCTGCCAACTATGCACACAACGTATATGACGAAGAGACCCATACTGGATCCTCTACTATGAAGAAAGAGGTACGGGTAGTGAATCCAGCGGAGGTGCCCGGAGCTGTATTTTTGTTGCCGACCCCAAAATCTCCACACGGATGTGATGTTGACCCGACCGGAGAATACATTGTAGGTAACGGAAAACTCTCCGCAGATTTAACAGTACACTCATTTACCAAAATGCTCGAAGCCATTGAGGGTGAAAAGTATGATGGAGACGCCTATGGCATACCCATCCTAAATTTTGAGGATGTATTGGCCGGAACCGTAAGCCAACCTGGTCTAGGGCCATTGCATACCGAGTTCGATGGCAATGGTAATGCCTATACCACATTTTTCATTTCCTCTGAAGTTGTAAAATGGAAATTGGGTACTTGGGAAGTTGTTGATAGACAGCCGTGTTATTATTCTGTGGGTCACTTAATGATTCCTGGCGGTAATTCCAGAAAACCATTCGGTAAGTATGTAGTGGCCATGAATAAAATCACCAAGGACAGATATTTGCCAACAGGTCCAGAAGTCACCCAATCGGCACAGTTATATGACATTTCAGGCGAAAAGATGGAACTCCTATTGGATTTTCCAACAGTAGGTGAGCCACACTACGCCGCCGGCATTGCCGCAGATATCGTCAAGGAACGTTCCAAAAAAATCTTTAACCTAACAGAGAATAAACACAAATATGGCATTACTTCAGATGCCGATGTTCGTGTGGAACGTGATGGGAATGAAGTTCATATTTATATGTCCATGATCCGTAGCCATTTCAATCCTGATAATATTGAGGGAATCAAAGTGGGGGACAAAGTATATTTCCACGTGACCAATTTGGAACAGGATTATGATGTGCCCCATGGCGTAAGTATAATCGGAGCAAATACTTCAGAGTTATTGATTATGCCAGGACAAACGGAAACCTTTGTGTGGGAGCCCAAACAACCGGGTGTATGGCCATTCTATTGTACCGATTTTTGCTCAGCCCTGCACCAAGAAATGCAAGGCTACGTTCGGGTATCCCCTTCCAACTCCAACATAGATCTTACATGGTCTTTAGGAGAGTAGAGAATCTGCATGATTTTTAGTGATAGACAGGGCTGGCTTTAGGGCCGGCCCACCTTTTGTCAAAACAAGAAACAATACACTATGAAGAAATCAAGAATAATTATGGCTTTGGCAGCATTGTTGCCCTTGTTGCTTTTTGTATTTCCGCTTTGGAAAATCACCTTGGAAGCCCCGCAATACCCCACTCCTTTAGGTATGTATATTCATATAAACGACTTTGCCGATGCCAATCCCCATGATATCAAAAACATCAATCTGATGAACCACTATGTGGGTATGAAATATATTCCCGATGCAATCCCGGAATTCAAAATTTTTCCGATCGGAATTGTTATTACCACTATAATTGGTTTGATCATCGCGTTCAAGGCCAACCACAAATGGTTCTTGTACTGGTTTATTATGATGGTTTTGGTTAGTACCGCTGGATTGATTGATTTCTATTTGTGGGAACATGAATATGGTCATGACTTGGACCCCAGGGCCATCATGAAGTTTACAAATCCCGACGGCTCCGTTATGGGGTTCCAACCTCCATTCTTTGGCACCAAGAATATCTTAAACTTTACGGCACACTCTTATCCTCGATTAGGAGCTTATTTTTTGGGATTGGGTATTGCCTTGGGCCTTGTGGCTTATTATCTGGGAAGGAAACAAACCTTAAAGGCGTAACGATGAATGTTCGTGATAGTTTTTATATAATTGTCATTGTATTGCTTGGTGGTTGCAGTGCTAAGCCTCAACCCATTGAATACGGTTCGGATAATTGCCATTTTTGTAGAATGACGATTGTGGATGCAATTCATGCAGCTGAAATGGTTACCGATAAAGGGAAGGTCTTCAAGTTTGATGCGGTGGAATGTATGGTAAACTATCAAAAGGAAATTGATTCCACAGAAATTTCCATGTACCTCTGCAATCATTATTCCGAACCAAAAGAATTGATTGATGCTACTGGGGCCATGTTTTTGATCAGTGAAAATATCCCTAGTCCAATGGGTGAGTTTTTAACGGCATTTAAGTCTGAAAAAGAAGCATTGGTTCAAAAGAATGAAAACGGAGGAGAAATCTACACATGGAATGAGTTACTGAAAAGATTCAATAGATAATCAGAACACGGCAATGTATACAGTTGACAATCACATAAAAAACGAAAAATATAGTGGCCTAAACACACATAAGCTGGCTAAGACCGAGACGCTCGAAGTGATTGCCATTAGCTTGGAAAAAGATGCAGTTTTTCCAGAGCATGTTTCACCTAAAGAAGCTCAGTTGGTGGTTTTGGAGGGAGATATTGACTTTCATATAAACCATACCGTCTACAATCTTACCCAGTTCCAGCATTTTGATTTTCCCAAGGAGATAAAGCATTGGGTACGGGCCAATGAGAACACGAAATTTTTGATTATCAGGTAATATGTATTTTACAAGATTGTTAAAGGTTTTGGATTCTAAACTGTATCTTCAACCAAACCCAAACCATGCAATTTTCATATAGTTTGCTTTTTTTTCTTTTTCTGTTTTGCGGAGGTTCTGTGTATGGTAATACAATTGAAATATGCGAATCATGCCCCGTGCGCTCCATTAAGGAAGGGATTTCTCAAGCTTCAGGGTATGATACTCTTTTAATAAAGAAAGGAACCTACAAAGAATTCAATATTGTTGTGGACAAACCATTGACAATTTTGGGAAAAGGATACCCTGTGGTTGATGGGGAGGACCAGGGAGAAATCATTACCATTATTTCTGATAACGTTACTGTCGACGGGTTGTTCATAATCAATGTAGGGACTAGTTATACCAAAGATTATGCTGCCATCCGGGTTATAAAAAGCAAAAACTTCAAGATTCAAAACGTGGTGCTGGAAAAGCTATTTTTTGGTATCTATCTTGAAAAGGCCACTGATGGCATAGTCTATCATAACAAAATTATTGGTGATGCGGTGGAGGAATTCAATTCTGGCAATGGAATTCAGCTATGGTATTGCAAGAATATAAAGGTAGAACGCAATCATGTGCAACGGGTTCGGGATGGAATCTATCTGGAATTTTCTGATGAGGTCATAATCAAGAATAATGTAAGCATCGATAATGTTCGCTACGGGCTGCACTTTATGTTTTCGAACAATGATGCCTACGAGGGGAACACCTTTGAAAACAACGGCGCAGGGGTAGCGGTAATGTTTTCAAAAAACATAAGGATGAGTGATAATGTTTTTAGAAAGAACTGGGGCACTGCCTCTTTTGGTCTGTTGTTGAAAGAGATAAATGATGCTGAGATTTCGGGTAATATCTTTGAGGAAAACACCATCGGGATAAGCATAGAGGGATCTAATAGAATCAAATACGAAAAGAACAGTTTCACCAATAATGGATGGGCCCTTAAAGTAAGGGGAGCTTGTTATGGTAATTCATTTGTGGGCAATAATTTTTTATACAATTCCTTCGATGTTTCCTATAATAGCAAGTTGAACGATAATGTGTTCACTGGAAACTACTGGAGTGATTATACAGGGTATGATCTGGACAAAAACGGCGTTGGTGACGTGCCATATCGACCTGTAAAACTCTTTTCCTACATTGTGAACAGAACCCCGGAGACTATTATTTTGCTTCGGAGTTTGTTCATGGACATTATCGATTTTTCTGAAAAAGTATCTCCTGTTTTCACACCCGACAACTTGATGGATGGTGCTCCCTTAATGAAAAAAGTACAATGATACAAGTTAAAAACGTTTACAAGAAGTTTGGCAAAAACCAAGTGTTGAGTGGATTGGACCTTTCCATAAATGGAGGTGGTATTTTTGCGGTTCTTGGTCCAAACGGTTCAGGAAAGACCACGCTCATAAAAAGTATTCTGGGGATGGTGATTCCAGATAAGGGCGACATCCTGGTTCAGGAAAATTTGATAAAAAACAAATGGAAATATCGAAAAGATATCAATTACCTGCCCCAGATTGCAAATTTCCCGGGTAATCTAAAGGTAAAGGAGTTGATGGCGATGATAATGGATTTGCGACAAAAACCTGGCGATGGCAAAAATTTGATTGAACGATTTAGTTTGGAACCCCATTTGCACAAAAAACTGGCAACCCTTTCGGGAGGTACAAAACAAAAAGTAAACATCGTATTGGCATTTATGTTCGACAGTCAACTCCTAGTTTTGGACGAACCTACCACCGGACTAGATCCCAATGCCTTGATTCAATTGAAAGAATTATTGCGGAAGGAAAAAGAGCAGGGAAAAACGATATTGATTACCTCGCACATATTACAATTTGTGGAGGAAATGGCTGATGAGGTTATTTATTTGTTGGAAGGGAAAATCTATTTCAAGGGAAGTATCGCAGATTTAAAAAAGAAGACGAATCAGGACAATTTTGAACATGCCATAGCAGCAATAGCATCGCAAACCCATGATTAAGATATTGAAATATAGTTTTTACGACCTTATGAGAAGCAGATGGAGCTATGTGTACTTCATTTTCTACCTGCTACTGGGGTTTGTGCTACTTTTTTTGAACAATGAAATATCCAAAGCAGTAATCACACTCATGAATGTGATTATTGTGTTGGTGCCCTTGATCGGGACCATTTTTGGGGTTATGTACTTCTATAATTCCCGAGAATTTACCGAGTTGTTGTTGGCACAACCTATTAAACGGACCTCAATCTTTTTAGGGCAGTTTTTAGGAGTTGCCAGTTCGTTGACTTTAAGTTTGGTGTTGGGACTGGGCATACCCTTTATGATGTATGGACTTTTTCGCAGCAATGCCATTTGGGATTTTTCTTTGTTATTGGTTACCGGTGCATTTTTGACCTTTATCTTCACTGCACTGGCATTTAATATTGCATTATCCAACGAAAACAAAATAAAGGGTTTTGGTTATGCGGTCCTATTATGGCTTTTTCTGGCGGTGATTTATGATGGTTTTTTCCTGATGTCGTTGATTCTTTTGGAAGAATATCCGTTGGACACCTTTTCACTGGTTGCTTCCATGCTCAATCCGATAGACCTTTCGCGTACCCTTATTCTATTGAAACTGGACATTTCTGCTTTGTTAGGCTACACTGGCGCTGTTTTCAAAAAGTTTTTTGGAACGGATTATGGCTTGTCAATTTCAATAGTAATTCTTTTTTTGTGGACCATCCTTCCCATCTTAAGTTTGAAATTTAAGGCCAGCAAAAAGGATTTCTAACCTAACAGTATTTCTCGGATGAATTCCAACAGCTATCTGCCTATCAATGATTTTGTAGTTTGGATGCAGCATAGTTGAGCGGCGACATGCCCTTTGTTTTTTTAAAATAACGATTGAAGTTGGAAATGGAACTAAACCCACTCCGGAAGGCAATATCGGAAACCATTACTTTGTGGCCTTGTGTTTCCAACAATTTGCAGGCGTGTTCAATACGCAATTCCAATAAAAACTGAGAAAAGGTCTTTCGGGTGTGCAGTTTAAAAAAGCGGCAAAATGCGGTCGGGGTCATCGAGGCCACATCGGCAATTTCCCCTAGCGATATCTTATCTTGAAAATGCGATACCATGTAATCGAAAACTTTGGCAATGCGCTGTCCTTCGTTATCCTTTAACCGGGTCTTATAAGCTGTAGAAGACAACAAGATTTTTTCCTCATGGTCCAAAAGTGCCAATAAACCAAAAAATTGAATCAAGCGGTCAAGGCCAACACAGTCTCTTAGGTTCAGAAAGTATTTAGTCATAAGGGGATTGGGACGCTTGATTTTGAAGCCAGAAGTAGCCATGGAGAGCAGAGTTTCAAGGCTTTTCAGTTCATTGATTTGAAACAGTTGCTCACCGAAATTCTCCTTAGTAAAGAAAATGGAAACCATATGAGACTTGTCCTGTCCATTAATATCACTTTTGAACACGTGCGGCAGGTAACTGCCAAAGACCACGACATCCCCCGGGCCATAGCGTTTTATGGAATCCCCAACAAGAAGTGTCCCACTACCTTTCAAGACCAAACTTATTTGCAGCTCTTCATGTTGATGAAACTTATCATAAAACTGTTCCTCAATGTCCTCCTGAACAATCACCGCGTTGTTGCCAGTTTTTGGTATTTTGAACGGAGTAATCCTCAATGTGCTATAATTACCTTAAATAGTAAATATTTCTTTTTAAACTGCTAAAATATGCATATTTGCTGCTAATTCCTGCTCATTTAACTCCAAATGGACTCCTTACTTTTGATTTAACACAAAAAAAGCATTCAAAATGAAGTTCAAATGGGAGGGTGTAATGCCCGCGGTCACCACTAAATTCACATCAGAAGATACATTGGACCTAGAATTGTTTGAGTTGAATATCAAGGCCCAAGTGGAGGCAGGTGTTCATGGCATTGTACTTGGGGGAACCTTAGGGGAGGCCAGTACTTTAACGCATGAAGAAAAGAACATTTTGTTGAAAAAAACCAAGGAAGTGGTTGGAAGTAATGTTCCCGTGCTGATGAATATTGCGGAGCAATCCACAAAAGGCGCCATTCAAGCGGCCGAAGTTGCTGAGGCTAATGGAGCGGACGCGCTGATGGTGTTACCGCCTATGCGGTACAAAGCTTCGGATAGGGAAGTGGTAGCTTACTTTAAAAACATAGCCCAGAACACCCCTTTGCCCATTATGGTATACAATAACCCGGTGGATTATAAAATTGAAGTTACCTTGGACATGTTTGAAGCCCTATTGGAGTTTGAAAATATTCAGGCTGTTAAAGAAAGCACTCGGGATATTTCCAATATCACCAGGATTAAAAACCGATTTGGGAACCGATTGAAAATACTGTCTGGTGTGGATACCTTGGCCTTGGAAAGTCTTTTAATGGGGGCTGAAGGATGGGTAGCCGGCCTGGTCTGCGCTTTTCCTGCTGAGACCGTGGCCATCTATGAACTGCAAAAAGCAGGAAAAATTAATGAGGCCTTAAAAATCTATCGATGGTTTTTACCTTTGTTGGAGTTGGACATTGACCCGCAGTTGGTCCAAAATATCAAACTGGCAGAAGTGTACACCGGTATTGGTTCGGAAAATGTTCGTGAACCAAGACTTCCGCTTAGCGGAGAGCGCCGTAAGGAAGTGATCGAGATAATTGAAAACGGATTGAAGAACAGGCCGGTACTTCCCGATTACAAAAATTTGAAATAACCTCATCGTAATAAAAAAACAAAAAGCACCATGACTACAGATAAAATACGGGTATTGGGAGAGAATACGATTGGTTATGAAAGTTCGGCAGAAGGAGCTATAAAATTTAGGACCTTCAATTCTTTATTGAATGAAGAAAATCCTTGGACCTTCTGCCAGGCTACTGCCCATGAAATTGAAAGCGCGGTAAAAAAAGCTGCTGAGGCATTTCCGATTTTTTCCTCGTTATTAGGATTACGAAGAGCTGCCTTTTTGGAAACGATTGCCTTGGAAATGGAAAAGTACAAGGCTGAAATTCTTGAGGTGTATGTGGCCGAATCGGCATTGCCCTTGGGGCGAGCTGAAGGTGAGTTGACACGTACTTTGGCTCAAATAAGGCGATTTGCAAAAATTGCAAAGGTTGCTCAATGGACTGACCCGACCATTGACATCAACGATAAGGCAGATATTAGAAAAACCAATGTGCCCATCGGACCTGTGGTTGTTTTTGGAGCCAGTAATTTTCCATTGGCGTTTTCCACGGCAGGAGGGGACACGGTCAGTGCTTTGGCAGCGGGGTGCCCCGTAATTGTAAAAGCGCACCCCATGCACAGCGGGACCAGCACTTTAGTGGCCCAAGCCATACGAATGGCCGCTCAGAAAACCAATATGCCTGAAGGTGTTTTCTCTCATCTTTTAGATGGGGATAATTCGGTGGGAGAAGCTTTGGTAAAACACCCCGAAGTTTATGGGGTAGGATTTACCGGCAGTTTTAATGGTGGAAAGGCGCTAAGCCATATCGCGCAGCAAAGAGAACGGCCCATACCGGTATTTGCCGAGATGGGGAGTGTTAATCCTGTAGTGGTATTGCCTGGGATAATTGAGGAAAATGGAGCTCACTGGGCTTTAACATTGGCGGAAAGCGTAAATTTGGGAGCCGGACAATTCTGTACCAACCCTGGATTGATTTTAGGTGTTCAAAGTATAGCCTTTAAAACCTTCTGTAATCAATTGGGCAAAGCACTTTCCGAACAAAAACCGAGCTGCATGCTTCATCCCAAAATATTTGAGGCCTATGAAAAGGGAAGTAGTGCCATGGAACAAATGGGAACTCGTATTGCAGTAGATAAAAAGGATAGCGATAAAGCCCATTTCGCCGCCCCAAATCTGGTTGAAGTTTCTGGAGGTGATTTTATAAAGAATGCTGCACTGCAACAGGAAGTGTTTGGCCCATTTTCAATGGTGGTCATTTGTGATGATGTAGAAGAACTCAATGCGGTCATCACACATTTGGATGGACAGTTAACGGGAACGATTCTAGGCAATCCAGACGAATTGGATGCTTATGGCAGTGTTATTACAAGCTTACAATCCAAAGTAGGTAGGCTCATTTTCAATGGAGTTCCCACCGGAGTTGAAGTCTGTGGCGCCATGCAACACGGCGGACCGTATCCGGCAACAACCGATAGTCGGTTTACCTCCGTTGGTGATGATGCAGTAAAACGATGGGTAAGACCAGTTGCTTTTCAAAATTGGCCTGATAGCATGCTCCCAGAATCTCTTAAAAATGACAATCCTTTGTGTCTTTTAAGGCGGTATAATGGAGAATTCACTTCTCAAAAGATATGAGGACTGCTCATACCATTAGAGGAAAGTGACAAATCAAAATGGAAGTACTTAACAAAAAAAAGCTGTGCAAATAATCAATTACTACTATGAAGCACACGTTTGAATGTGTAGATGCTCACACTTGCGGAAATCCAGTTCGATTGGTGGTTAAAGGAGGGCCTGACCTTGTAGGGAAATCCATGAATAAAAAACGATTGCACTTCATGACGGAGTTTGATTGGATTCGCAGAGGGTTGATGTTTGAACCACGGGGACATGATATGATGAGTGGCAGCATTTTATACCCACCCCATGACCCAAAGAATGATTTTGCCATATTGTTTATAGAAACCAGTGGTTGTTTGCCCATGTGCGGCCACGGCACCATAGGAAGCGTGACCATAGCTTTGGAAGAGGGCCTTTTAAAACCAAAAAAAGAGAGACTTTTGCGCATGGAAGCCCCCGCTGGACTTGTGGAAATCGAATATAGAATGGAATTAGGCAAAGTACGATGGGTAAAATTCAACAATGTAAAGAGTTATCTGGCGACGGATTCCTTAACAGTGGAATGTCCAGAACTGGGTATGCTCACTTTTGATGTCGCTTATGGTGGAAATTTTTACGCCATTATTGATCCCCAAGAGAATTTTGAAGGAATTCAGGCCTTTTCAGCTTCTAAAATCATTCAATATAGCCAAGTGCTGCGAAAGCATATCAATCAAAAATATCCTGATTGCTTTGTCCATCCAGAAAATGACACCATAAGGGATGTGAGCCATGTTTTGTGGACAGGTACACCTCTTGATGGCAAATCCTCAGGCAGAAATGCTGTTTTTTATGGTGATAAGGCTATTGATCGTTCACCCTGCGGAACAGGAACCTCCGCTCGTATGGCGCAGTTGCATGCAAAAGGCATGTTAGGCCCACAGGTAGATTATATCCATGAAAGTTTTATAGGGTCAACGTTTGTTGGGCGCATAGAGAAGGTGGATTCAATAGATGGAAAAACCGCAATAATTCCGAGTATCAAGGGTTGGGCCCATGTTTATGGAAAAAATACGATTACCATTGATGACAATGACCCTTATGCATACGGATTTCAGGTAATTTAGTGTAGTTTCATCCCTCGAACAACGCTAACTCAAGGATTGATGATTTATGCGTAGAGATTACACTCTTGGCAATCCTTTACTTCTCCATAGTAGGTCTCCCGATATTTATGAAGTGTTCGAATAGGTAGTCCCAGAACATATTTTTTGATATAGGTAACTTGTGTAGTGAGTTCTCCCATTTTTACGCTGTATCGCTTTTCGTACTTGGTCTCTCTTTTTACTTCTGAAAGTTTCATAATGTAAATGGACTATTCGTTTTCGTTGTTTAAAAATTGTTCTTTGTACTGGGCTTTTTTAATAATTCTTCTGCGTTTTACAGATTTTTTGGTGAACTCTTTGTTTTCACGGATTTGCTCCAAACGTTTGGTGCTCCTGTATTTTCTTTTGTAGCGTTTTAGGGCACGCTCAATATTTTCACCCGATTTAATTTCAATTCTTAGCATATATTTTATTTATTGTTTTAGTTCTATTTTTTTTGAATGACCGACCTTCAATCTTATTCAATACTGTTTTAACCTCATTGGCTTTGATTTCCAGAGCGATATTCAACAAGCGACTGTTGGATTTTCTATGGATTGTATAAAAAATCAACGGCCATGAAAGCCTAACTGCTTCATGATGCCAAGTCGAAACAACTATTTTATGGAGCTTACGATCTAAAGGACTGGCGGAATAAATTTATCTGGTTGATTTCTAAAACCAGATAGCCAAAGCTCAGGATTCTAAAGTTCTTTGTTTCGTGAAGTTTGATTTTCATCAGTGCAAAGGTAAGAAAAGCTTTCGGGGAATACGAACAGAACCGTAATTTATGATGGTTCTAAGAACTTTCACAGCATTTTCACTCCCCTTCAACCACAAAGTAACAAAAAACGTCTCTTAGATTCACGAAAGTTTTGGTGGGATATACTGGATTCGAACCAGTGACCTCTGCCCTGTCAAGACAGCGCTCTAAACCAACTGAGCTAATATCCCTTGAAAAGGAGGTGCAATATCGGAAATTTGTTACCAATCTCCATATTCTGCAGAATTCTTTTGGGTTTCGTGCAAGGTTATGTGCAATAGATGGCCTTCCTTCAGCCTAGGCTTTAAAATATCATAAATAACCTTTACAAAATATTCTGTGGTTGGGAACAGATTTTTGAATTCAGGGCAGTCCTCGTTCAAGTTTTTATGGTCGAATTTATCTTCAACTTCCTCTTTGATAAGTTTGCCCAAAATAGCCAAATCCATCACAAAACCCGTATCAGGGTCAACCTCACCTCTAATCCGAACCTCTAGATCAAAATTGTGCCCATGATAATTTGGACTATGGCATTTTCCAAAGACCGCAATGTTTTTTTCCGTGCTCCAATTTGGGTTGTGCAACCTATGGGCAGCATTAAAATGGGCTTTTCTGCAAATAGTGGCAATCATACTGCAAAGCAAAGAAAAAGTAGTGAACCTTCATAGTGTAAGTTTATAAAATAAAGGAACCCCCTATTTAGGAGGCTCCTTTTTCAAAAAAAACACTGTATTTGAAATGTAATTACAGATTATCCAAACAGTAATCCAATAGTTCAACCCCTGCAGCAGGACTTGGTTGAAGATCAAGCACAACGTTGCCATTGGCTGAGGTTATCTGTGCAGTCACTTCTTCATCAAAATCTCCCGAAGTGAACATAATCCCAAGTACCTCGGCGTCTGTTGACACGTCAAAGGTAAAACTTGCGGAACCACCTGTTTCAAATGTGTATGAAGTGGTTTCACCATCAACAGTGATGTCCAGGCTTGCATTGTTCCAGCCATCACCAAAAGAATCTTGCATTTCTACGGACCAAGTTCCAGCGGTTGGTTTGGTAGGTGGACAAACCACTGGGGATGTATATGCAAAAGGAGAACTGAAGAAAGAACCATTGGCAACAGTGCCGGCGGCGTTGTTGGTGAATACTCTGCCATCAGTCAATGTAGCTTCTAGTCTGAAGTTAAATACGTCTCCCCCATCAATATCATCAAAGTCAACCCCCGATGCTGCAATGGCCTCCGCATAGGTAAACGATATATCGCCCCTTGGAAATCCAAAAGGTCCGGGAGAGAAGCTTGAAGCAGAAACAGTCCCAATAAGGCCTTCATCAGTGCTAAGATCAGGATCTCCTTCTTCAATTGTCGTGTCAGAGAAAGAAACATATATGTCGATTTCAGACAAAAGTGCTCCACCTTCTATATCCTGTACCTCCAAGGTTCTTCCCCAAACAGATTCCGTATCAGAAATACTAAAATCATCACCTAAACTGGCGACAGTCCTCAATACAAGGCCACGGGATACCGTTTCTTGAACTTGATCTACAATTTCATCCGCTTCAGTACATGAAATAGTAAACGCTAGCCCCATTGCTAGAATTAAGTATATTTTTATTTTTTTCATTGTATTATGTTTTGCGTTTTAGATATAATCAGTTCGAGAACGGGAATGATGGTCCTGCTGCGTTGTTATCCCAAAAGACCTGTACACCTAGTGTTGATTTCTGGGTTATGTTCGAATTAGATGTGACCGCTTGATTGGGGTAGAACATCGATCTGGGAAAATTTCCGGGATTTGGTTCCCTGTTGGGTTGCAGACTATTTGGAAAACCTGTTCTTCTGTAGAAATTATAGGTCTCTATCCCATTCCCATAATGGGCAACAAAATAGTTTTCAGCCAATACATTCCACTGGTCATCACCTGATGCTGCCCCAAATGCTGCCACTTCCGCATTGATGAAGTCGGTAACATCTGTTGTGGATGGTTCAAAAGACAAATCGGCACTGGTATCCAAAGAAGCAAAATTCTGAACTTTAGCAATTTGTTTGATCATACCAGCTTCCATAAAGCCTTGAGCTGCTGCTGGGTTGCCTTGTGCCAAAGCGATTTCTGCTCTCCAAAAATCAACCATAAAGGCATTGAGTATAGGCGTTACACCAACCCCTCCACCTCCAAGGGATGCTGGATCTGTTGGCTGTGCAACAGCACGGAAGCTGCCATCATCAAAACTTCCTCCCGCTGGATATACTCCCCAAGTTGTTCTTAGTGGACCGTCGGGAGGGGTACCTTCGTCGTCACCATGATCTCGCCCCCAATATCCGTTCGGAAGGCTACAGAAAGTAAAACCTCCCGAAACATAATGGGTAGGGGGTGTTTGAAGGGAACACCTTATGGTCTGCTCGTCTGGTGGGATTTCTTCTCCAGGCACTTGGCTTGTCTGACGATAGAAGTAATACCTTAATCTTGGATCATTGTTTACTTGCATGTCATTCATCAACCAATTGGATGCGTAGTCACCGGGACCATTCGATACATAATTTAGCCCATATCTTGGATGCCTGTTATCTGGTTGCGCAGCACTTGTGCCCGGCCAGTTGAAATCCAAATCATCTGCAGTATCAGTGATATAGTTGCCCGATGCAACTATCGCATTGAAGGCATCGATAGCTCCTGGATCAACCAATCGAGTTTGTAGATATAGCTTCATTTTCAAAGTGTTCGCTGCTTTTACCCATTTTGTGTAGTCATTATTGTAAATGAGGTCGGTTGCGGGATTTGAAGAAGTCGAGTTTGTAAAATTGATTACAGCTTGATCCAGCAGAGCTTGAGCTGCATCATAAACTGACTCACCACTATCAAGAACAGCATTCACAATTTCTGGTGCTTGTACGGCCTCAGAATATGGAATGTCTCCAAAGAAATCGACCAAGGAACTTATCACGTAAGCCTCTATGAATTGCGTTATGCCCAGATGACGCGTAAGCCCGGCCTCTTCCGCCAAGGGTGTCATCAAACGTATATCGAACAGGATTCCTCTATAGGCATTGTCCCATTCATCGTCCACATCACTATCTTGATAGGTGCTTTCATAATCCCTGCTTCGCATTTGCATTACCCGGGTCAATTCCATTCCCAAAGGGGATAGGCCATCTCCGAATTGGAATCCTCCAGTCACAAAATTGTCATTGGGATCCCCAGCTACATCACCATCCAAATGTCTTGCAAAATCTTCTTGTATGGATGTAATGAAGAAGTCAGGAGAAGATAGTTCTGGCGTCAAAAAGTTTGGATCTTCTGTAATATCCAACTCAGAAACTTCGCATGAAGTCATCAATAAGAGTCCTGCAAAAAGACTCCATGTCATATATTTTGTTATTCTTTTCATCTTAGAATCTTTTTTTGTTAAAATGTTGCTTTTACACTCATCCCATACCTTCTTGAACTTGGTCCATTGAGAAATTCAAACCCAAATCCGTTTCCTACACCAGTTCCTGAGGTGTTTGGATCAAAGTTGGCGCCATCTGGAGTGTTGATGGCGTCATACCAAAGGTTTTGTCCAGAAAGGGTGAATGACAAGCTTCCAAAGGGGGTTTTGTCCAAAAACTTCTTGGGTAAAGAATAGCCAAGGCTAATCTCCTGTAAGCGAATCACCGACGCATCCCAAATTTGCAATTCGGAGATATTGCCCAAAATATTGTTGAAGAAATAATCCGAATTATTTATTTGGACATCGTTTACACGCCCATCACTTTGTTGTACCCCTGGAAGAACGAACGTGTTTTCCCTGTCAAGAGTTTCCACAATAAGACCTCTACCAAGCAGTGTGGAGATTGTGCTGGACCATATGTCGCCACCACTGGTGTAACTCAACTGGAAACCAAAATTGAAGTTTTTATAAGAAAAGGAGTTGATCATGTTACCAACCCAATCTGGATTTGGATCTCCGATTACACCATCTTGCGGATCCTGAACAAAGTCACCAATGGCATTTACTACAAATTCTCCATCATCGTTTCTAAGGATTCTGGATCCATAAATTACCCCCAGGGGCTGGCCTTCGATGGCCGCGTTGCCCAAGTTGCCAAAACCAGAGTATACAATAAGGTCCGTATTTGCTCCAAGGTCTATCACCTCAGTTTCATTGGCAGTAAAATTGATGTTGGTCTGCCAATTAAATCCACCTTCATTTTTAGGTCTTAGTAGATTAAGACCCAAATCTATCTCAACACCTTCTCCTTGGATCTCACCTACATTGGTGTTGGTCCTGAAAAATCCTGATGAAGGGTCTAAAGGTTGTGATACTATAAGGTCTGTTGTGTTACGCTGAAATACGGATGCGTCCAAAGTAATTCTTCCGTCCCACCATCTGGATTCGATTCCTATTTCAATCTCATCGACCCGTTCTGGTTTAAGGTCTGGATTTCCCAATGTCAAGGGACTTGTATTAGATACAATATTTGTTCCTGTTGGATCTTGGAAATCCTGAGTGTCCAATACAAGACGGTTGGCCACAGGGAAGTTGTCCGAATTTAAGTCAGGAAAACCTGCAGATGTTCCATAACCTGCCCGAATTTTCAAATAGTTCAGTATGTTTTCACTTTTCAGCCCATCAAAGGCGGTGGTGGGTACGAAGGAGACACTGGCACTGGGATAGAACAGCGATCTGTTTGCTTTTGATAGGTTAGAAGCCCAATCGTTTCTACCGGCCAAGGTCACAAAAACATAGTTGTCATAGTCGAATTCAACTTGCCCATAAAACCCAACAAGATTCCGCTCCGAAGACTGTTGAATCTCATTTTGGTTCAAGAAGTTGAAATGCCGCAATACACCAAATACCTGTTGCGCGTCGCTGGCAACACCACTTTGATCAAATATCTCCCTTCTTCCATTGACCCCTAAGTTGAATGTGGTGCCAATCTTCTCAGTAATGTCATAATCACCGTTTAGTGCCAAATTATGGTCCCAAATGGTGTTTGTATTGTTCCAGGTCTCGTAAATACCACTTGCAAGTCTTGGTTGCGGAACATTTCCATTGATTCCTCCTTTGTTTTGGAAGTTTACATTATTCTCACTGTATACATCAATACCTGCCCTGTAAATGACATTCAAATTTTCATTTAGGTCGTATTGAAGGCCTAGGTTTCCAAAAACCCTATTGGTCTCCTGTCTTGTTCCAGCATTATTGGCCGTCCATAACGGGTGTTGAATATCATTACCATTTCTGTAGTAAATACTACTACCGTCAATGGGGCTCTGGAAAGGCAATCCTACAACATCTATGCTGCGAGGGGTAAAGAACAAATCGCCAAATACAGAAGATCCTGAACCAGTTGCACCGTTACCTTGGCTCAATGCCACGGGAGGTGAAATAAATTTGGTTCGGGCAAAATTCAACGCCCCCGTAACCGTGAATTTATTTGACAATTGCGCTCGACCTCCAATGCCTATATTATTTCTACCAAGGCTGTTTCCTGGTGTAAAACCTATGTCTTTTAAGTATCCGTAGTTAGCATTGTAAGATACTTTTCCATCATCGGATGCCCCACTTACATTGACAGATAGATTGGATACCGTACCTGTTTTGAAAAAGTTCTCAAAACTGTCATAAGGTCTCCATTCGTATCGCGCATTGGCAAATTCTGGAAATGCTTGCTGCCCTGCTGCGGAAATGGAGTAGGGGTGCGGAAGGGTACCTTGATCATCAAAAGCTGTGCTGTTTCCCCAACCGGAAATCCCGTCTCTATCAAAGCTAGGCCCCCAGTTACTGAAAAACCATCCGAAGGATTGGTCAAAACCATTTCCAAATTGATCCTGATAATTTGGGGTGGATGCTATTTCGTTAAAGAAAAAGGATGAGGTTACAGAAATTTCGGTTTTTTTGACTCCTTGACCGCCTTTACCTGCTTTGGTCGTAATTAAAATAACCCCGTTGCGTCCCAAAGATCCATAGAGCGTTGCTGCGGCGAGACCTTTAAGCACGTTTACGCTTTCAATGCTATTTGGATCTAAATCCAAAAACCTACTTGAACCGTTGTTGCTGTTTATAAAGTCCTGCCTGGAACCCTGCCTACCAGAAGGATTGGTATCCGCATTGAACGGAACACCATCTACAATGAAAAGCGGCTGGTTACTTTGACTGAATGAGTTGAATCCTCGGATAATGATGTTGGTACCCGAACCTGACAAACCACTTTGCTGTGTGATGTTGACACCGGAGGCCTTTCCAAGAAGTACCCGACCAATATCACCTTCTGCGCGTTGTTCAATTTGTTCAGAATTCACTTCGGCCACTGCATAGCCCAGGGCTTGTTTCTCTCTGCGTATACCAAGAGCGGTTACCACCACTTCTTCCAATGCCTGAGTATCCTCATCCATTTGAATGTTTATTACATCTTGGGTTCCTACTACACGGCTTTCCGGTCTTTGGCCTATATAGGTATAAACCAACGTTTGTCCAACACTGGCAGTTATGGCGTAGTTACCATCAAAATCGGATTGGGTTCCAGTGGTAGTGCCTTCAACCAAAATGTTGACCCCTGGGAGTGGAATCCCTGTTTGATCAACGATGGTTCCCGTAATTGTTTTTTCTTGAGACCGTGCCGCTGTTATACACAACAACACAAAGACCAGTGTCCCAAACAGTTTTTTTACTTTCATAGAGTTAAAAGTTTTGTTAGTAATTAATGAGTTAGCGCAACTGAGAAAGGCAGGCGGGAGAAGGTGTTTGATAGCTAATTCAAATAATACTCCCTAGTACGAAAACAAAACTTAATGGAAAGTCTCTATTTATAAGGTAGTAAGGCCTCTCACCGCCTTACCTTTACAATTGCAATAACAAAGCAACCGCAACCTGAATAAAATGGGGTACTTCTAAAACGGGAAGAACTTTTTAAATTTCCGTGCCCAACGGAAAGAACTGTTTTTAACATTTTTTTATCGGAGACCAAAGGGGTTTGATGATTTTTTGGGTGGTATTTTTTGAATGTAAGAGACTATACTAGAAGAGTACCAGCACTGTATTATAGGTAAAGATTAGTCGAAATTCTTGAATCTTGTGTACTGTGTCAGGAAGCATACCTAACTAAGTTTCGGTAATCGTTGGGAGATAGACCGGTCTCCTTTTTAAAGGCACAATAAAAGCTGGTTTTGCTGTTGAATCCAACTTCATACATTACTGCTTTAACACTCAGCATCGGTTGGGTAAGCAATAAATTCTGAGCCTCCTTTATTCTGTAATGATTTAGTAAAGCATAGAAATTCTTTTGCAGATACTCGTTAAGCACCTGTGATACTTTATAGCGGTCCTTTTCAATATGTTGGGAAAGTTCATTGAGACCAATGGAGCCGTCCTTAAAAAGTCTATCTTCTTCGAGGGCCAAAACAATTTTTTGTTTGATCTCAAAAGCTTCTTCCGGGGTTAATCCAGACTTGACATATTTACATGTCATAAGATTGTTCAACTCATCTGAAGGAACTTTTTTATTGGAGAAAAATGTGGTTAGAAGTTTTCTCATCTGGCTTTGCTATAAACTAACATATATCTAGTTACAACAATATCAGTGAGTTGCGGTTTTTTCCGATAAGGATTTACGTTAAATCACTTCGGGAGACTTTACTTTTCTATGAATTGAAGGACGATTTCTACTTGTGTTAAAGTACATCTAAAACCCTTTCAAGCGCCATTCCACGGGAACCTTTTATCAAAAGGCTAGCATGTTTGATAGGGTTGGACGATAGGTAATTTTTTAGAGAATCAAATGTGTTGAATTTTTTGAAAGAAGTTCGGACTTTGTTGAAGTTCTCACCTATTAAAAAAACGTTTGGAAATCCAGATGCTTCGCAGAAGTCTGCTATTTCTTGGTGTTCTTTGTCAGCATCTTCTCCGAGCTCAAACATATCGCCCAGGATAAGAAATTTATCATCGCTTTTGATGATTTTAAAATGTTCCAAAGCAGCTTTCATGCTCGTGGGATTGGCATTATAGGCATCTAAGATGATGACGAGTCCATTGCGCTCAATCACTTGTGAACGATTGTTCTCTGGAATGTAGGATTCAATGGCAGCCTTGATGTCCTCCAAGGGAACATTGAAATATTTTCCCATCATGACGGCGGCACAGCAGTTGGAAAAGTTGTATTGACCAACAAGTTTTGTGCGGCATTGCACGCCCTCCATTTCAAGGACAACATGAGGATTGGTTTCAATTAAAGAAATGATATAATATTGGGGGTTTTCGGTGCTGAACCCTATTTTTTTTACATAAGAATCCAGTTTTTCGATTTGTATAGGGTCGTCAGCATTTAAAAAGACATGTTTGTCATTGGATAAAAGGTAATTGTATAATTCGCTTTTGCCTTTTATGACCCCTTCAACTCCTCCAAAACCCTCTAAATGTGCCTTTCCAAAATTGGTTATGTAGCCAAAGTCGGGTTGGACGATGTTACTTAAAAAAGCAATTTCGCCTTGATGGTTAGCTCCCATTTCCACAATGGCGATTTCGGTATCCGCTTTAATGGACAGCAGGGTCAAAGGAACTCCTATGTGGTTGTTCAGGTTGCCTTGGGTTGAAACGGTCCTGTACTTTTTGGAAAGGACGGCATTGATCAATTCCTTTGTCGTGGTCTTTCCATTGCTTCCGGTCAGTGCAATTATTTTTGCCTTGCTATAATTTCTGTGGAAAACAGCAAGCTTTTGCAACGTTTCCAATGCATCTTCAAAAAGAATACATCTATCCGAAATTTTATACGCCGCCTCATCAACTATGGCATAAGCCGCCCCTTTGTCAAGGGCTTCTTTGGCGTATTCATTTCCATTGAAATTAGGACCTTTTAGCGCAAAAAAAAGGCAATTATGGGTTACCCTACGGCTATCGGTGCAAATGTCCGGGTGCTCCAAAAACAGAGCGTGAAGTTTATCCAAAGTCATTAATCGAAGATAAAAAAAAGCCCTGATTAAAAATCAGGGCAGATAAACAACTTTACCTAAAAGTTATCGTGCTTTTTTATGTCTGATCGTTTTGTTCTTGGTTTTGGACTTGGAACCTACCCTGGACATGGCGCATCGGAAACCGATATCGTCCGTAGCCATATATTGTGGTAGATACCTACGCTGCGATGGATCCAGCCAAAATGCTCTGTCTCTCCATGATCCTCCCTTGTATACCCTGACCTCATCGTTGATCAATGATGTACGGTAGTTGGAAGTATCATATTGGCGAAGTATTTTTCCTGTTGAATCCCGATCCACTTTATGTTTGGGGGAATCGTACATTTTTCTATTGTCTTCCTCGTCGTTGAATCTAGCAAAGAATCTTGATGAACCGGGATCACCGTCTCGATAGCCTCGGTTATCACTTTGGTCAAAGTTGGTCCTCAAATAGGTTTCCTCATCGGTTACAGGTACTTCTTTGATTTCACCGGGAAGATTGATTGCTACAATTTTTCCATTGGGTAGCGTATCATATACAATTTTATCCGTAAGGATTTCAACCTTGCCATCTTCACCGATAGCCTTTTTCAAGAACACATTGCCTCGATAGTAGTTGAAGTCACTTATCTCATCATCAACAATGGGGCGATATACGTCGGCAACCCATTCGCTAACGTTACCTGCCATATCGTAAAGACCAAAATCATTGGGCTTGTAAGATTTTACTTGTGCGGTAATATCGGCTCCATCGTCGGACCATCCAGCAATTCCACCATAATCTCCTTTTCCTTGTTTAAAGTTGGCCAATTGGTCGCCTCGACCTACGCGTTGTCCGTTTCGGGTATAGTCACCTTCCCAAGGATATTTTTTTCGTCCTCTATAATTGTTGTATTCTCTTGAGCCAACCAGCGCTTGGGCGGCATACTCCCATTCAGTTTCCGTGGGAAGCCTATATTCCGGCATGATGATACCGCTACTTCTTTTGGCAAATACGTTTATGGAATCTCTTTTTTGTTTTCCTTGTAGGGAGTCGATTTCTCCACCATAAACAGATTCTGGATTGTTTAAATACGCCTCTGTACTAAAAGTACCGTCAATTTCACCATTAAGCACTTGATATTTTGAATCTTGGGCCAAATAACCTTCCCTTTCCAACATGGCTTCGTTAACCCTGTCAGTTCTCCATTCTGCATATTGTGTGGCTTGTACCCAGTTAACACCGACCACGGGATATTCCGCGTAGGCAGGATGCCTAAGGTAGTTATTGGTCATTGTTTCATTAAAGCCCAATCGGTTTCTCCATACCAAAGTATCGGGCAAAGCGCCTTTGTAAATATTGGCATAGTTTGGATTTTCTGGAGGGTAAACCGCCTTAAGATAATCTAAGTACTCAAGGTACATCACATTGGTCACCTCGGTCTCGTCCATATAGAACGACTGCACGTGTTGTTGTGTAGGAGTGTTGTTCCAATCATGCATTATATCGTCTTGAACTTTACCTTTGGTAAAGGTTCCACCTTCAATAAAGACGGTTCCTGGAGGAGTCTCTTGCTCCTTAAAATCCGAATTGTACTGAAATCCACCTTCCTTGGCATTTATTTTCCATCCTGTGGCTCTAGAAACATTCTTGGAGGATGAAGAGGAATTTTTACATGCCGTAAAACTTCCCATAACAATGGCGCAGGAAAGTACAACTTTTATAAAGTGCTTTTTCATAATTTGGGCTTGAGTACTTTAATAAGGGTTTTTGACCCTAAGAAACTTCAATTTGTTTTGATTTTTTAATCCTTTGTTGGCATTAAAACGGCATTTTGGCTATAATATTTTGTGTTCAAAAAATATTTTGGCAATACCATAAAGGGATGCATCACATTGTTGTAACGTGAATCATTTGAAAATAGTATGATAGAGTTGATATATCTATGATGCAACTTCAGTTAGTGGTTAAAATGAGATGGTCCGATGCTGCCCCATATCATTGGTGTACAAAAAATATGTCCTCTATTACAAGAATTCGGACAAAAAGTCGTTTACTTGTAATATGTCCAGTACTGTATATGGACCTCAATATGTACTAAACGCTAAAAAAATAGAATGAAAAAGTTGCTGATATTGGTGGCGCTATTGGGTATTTTGCCTCGCCTTAGCGCACAACAAGAAAGAGTAATTACAACGGCGGTCCCTTTTTTGACCATAGCAGCAGATGCTCGGTCATCCGGTATGGGAGATATGGGTGTGGCCACCTCGTTTGATGTATTTTCCCAACAATGGAATCCAGCAAAATATGCTTTTGCTACCCAAAAGACAGGAATAGGAGTCAGTTACACGCCCTATTTGGAAAGTATTGTTAATGATGTATCTCTCTTAAACGCGGCTTTTTATAACAAAATAAACGACCGAAGCGCTTTTGCCTTTGGATTACGTTACTTTGGTTTGGGTGAAATTGAGCTTCGACAAACCATTGATGAGGAACCTACCTTGGTAAAACCTAATGAATTTGCAATAGATGGTTCTTATTCACTAAAATTGAGTCAAACTTTTTCTATGGCTGTGGGGGGAAGATTCATCAGTTCCAATTTAAGGTTTCAAGATGGATTGCAAGATTCCCAAGCTGCCAATGCATTTGCGGTGGATATAGCTGGTTTTTTTAGGTCCAGGGAAGTTGCCTATAACAACTTTGATGGACGATGGAGAGCGGGTTTTAACATTTCCAATTTAGGAGGTTCGCTGCAGTATGATGAAGGTGGCCAACAAAATTTCTTGCCCACCAATTTAAAACTTGGCGGCGGTTTCGATTTTATATTTGACCAGGACAATGTACTTGGAATCCATACCGAGATAAACAAGCTGTTGGTGCCCACGCCTAGGGATTTTACTGGCGACGGACTCATAACAGCGGAAGATAATGACGAATATCAAAACATCAACTTTTTTAACGGCGTCTTCGAGTCCTTTGGCGACGCTCCAGATGGTTTCAGTGAGGAGCTTAAGGAAGTCACTTGGGCTTTGGGAGCTGAATATAGATATAGGGAAGCCTTTATGTTGCGTGGAGGATATTTTAATGAGAGCGAGGACAAAGGAGCTCGAAAATTCTTCACCCTAGGTGCCGGGTTTCAGTTCAAATCTGCCCAAATAGACCTTTCTTATTTGTTCTCAACTTCGCAGGTAAGGAATCCTTTGGAGAACACGCTTCGTTTTTCACTTACCTTTAATTTTGGTGAAGAATACTTTAACGATTAAACGACTAAGAACGATTTATCATAAAAAAACCTGTCGAATGGCAGGTTTTTTTATTTTTGGAGAACAGCCTTCAAAACAATGAAAAAACAACAACTGGGTTTTGAGCTTTCGATTTTTGATACGTCGGACGAACTTTCAAAAGAGGAAAAAAAGGTATTGGAGGCGGCGGAGGCTGCCCGTAATAACGCTTACGCCCCCTATTCGAACTTCTACGTGGGGGCGGCGGTACTTTTGGAGAATGGGGAAATCATCATTGGAAACAACCAAGAAAATGCCTCTTATCCCTCCGGATTGTGTGCGGAACGGGTAGCGGTCTTTCAAGCGGGAGCTCAGTTTCCGGGGGTTACCATTGTATCTATCGCCATCAGTGCGGCTGCAAAAGAACATCTGTTGGATGTGCCGGCAGCCCCGTGCGGTAATTGTAGACAGTCCATTATCGAATATGAACAGCGTCAAAAAAAACCAATTGCCCTCTTGATGAAAGCCGAAAAAGGACCTGTTTATGCCTGTTCTTCCGTTGCCGATATTTTACCCTTGGCTTTCAGTAGTTCATTTTTAGGGGATTCTTAAATCAATTCTTTTTCCAAAACAGATATATATGTATTTTTGCTTTTCTCCAATTGGGGGATAATCACATAATATAACAACCACTGATGAAAAAAATCACCAAGGAAGTTTATTTAAAGTGGTACGAGGATATGTTGTTCTGGAGAAAGTTCGAGGACAAGCTTGCCGCCGTCTACATACAACAAAAGGTTCGTGGATTTCTACACTTGTACAATGGCCAAGAAGCCGTTTTGGCGGGAGCGCTGCATGCCATGGACCTGACCAAGGACCGGATGATAACCGCATATCGAAACCATGTACAACCGATAGGCATGGGTGTGGACCCCAAAAAAGTAATGGCAGAGCTTTTCGGAAAGGTAACAGGAACCTCCAAAGGTATGGGAGGATCCATGCACATCTTTTCCAAAGAACATCGCTTTTACGGAGGACATGGTATCGTAGGGGGCCAGATTCCCTTGGGTGCAGGATTGGCTTTTGCAGACAAGTATTTCAAACGGGATGCCGTGACACTTTGTTACATGGGAGATGGAGCCGTTAGACAAGGTTCGCTGCACGAAGCCTTCAATTTGGCCATGTTGTGGCAACTTCCGGTAGTTTTTATCTGTGAAAACAACGGATACGCCATGGGAACATCCGTGGCCCGTACTTCACATTCCACAGAAATATGGAAACTGGGCTTGGGTTATGAAATGCCATGCGGACCCGTGGATGGGATGGACCCTGCAATTGTTGCCAAAGAAATGGACAAAGCTATTGAACGTGCACGAACAGGAGGAGGTCCAACTTTTTTGGAAATGAAGACCTATCGATATCGGGGACATTCCATGTCCGATGCACAGCATTACAGGACCAAAGAAGAAGTGGAGGAATACAAAAAAATAGACCCCATCACCCAGGTAAAGGATGTGATTCTTGAAAAAGGATATGCATCGGAAGACGAGTTGAAGGAAATAGACAAAAAGGTGAAATCAATGGTGTCAGAATGTGAAAAATTCGCTGAGGAATCAGATTTTCCACCAAAAGAGCAATTGTATGACACCGTTTACGAACAAGAAGACTATCCATTTTTACAACATAAACTATAGCTAGATGGCAGAAGTAATCAACATGCCGAGATTGAGCGATACCATGGAAGAAGGAACCGTGGCAAAATGGCTCAAAAAAGTAGGAGATAAAGTGGAAGAAGGTGATATTTTGGCTGAAATCGAAACAGACAAGGCCACCATGGAGTTCGAATCCTTCCACGAAGGCACCCTGCTTCATATCGGAATAGAAGAAGGAGATGGTGCACCGGTTGATTCACTTCTGGCAATTATTGGTGAAGACGGAGAAGATGTTTCGGCCTTGCTGAACGGAGGCGGGGAAACCCCAAAAGGAGATGAAAAAAGCGAAACGGTTCCTGAAAAGACCAAAGAGTCAGGGATGGAAACGAAAGCTCCCTTTGAAATTCCGGAAGGAGTCGAAATAATTACCATGCCTCGGTTGAGCGATACCATGGAGGAAGGAACAGTGGCCAGCTGGTTGAAGAAAGTGGGGGATACGGTGGAAGAAGGCGATATTTTGGCCGAAATTGAAACGGACAAGGCTACGATGGAGTTCGAATCGTTTTACTCGGGAACACTACTACACATTGGAATTCAAGAAGGAGAAGGGGCTCCGGTCGATTCGCTGTTGGCGGTTATTGGTCCCGAAGGCACCGATGTGAAGGCCGTGCTCAATGCGCAGTCCAGTGGAGCCGCATCCGAAAGTGCTCCAGAACCATCTACATCTATTACTTCGGAAGAATCCAAGGCTGAAGAAAAGTCACAAGAAAGTGTAACATCCACTTCACAAGAAGGAGAACGGATTTTTGCATCACCTTTAGCCAAAAAGATTGCGGAAGAAAAAGGAATCAATCTTTCTGATATAAAAGGTACGGGCGACCATGGACGAATTGTTAAGCGAGATGTGGAGAATTATCAACCCTCGCAGCAAGTAGCCCCTGAAGAAACTAGGACCACCGATGCACCTGCTGTACCGATAGCACCGGTTAGTCTGCCGGTTGGAGAAGAAAGTATGGAGGAAGTGAAGAATTCAACCATGCGCAAGGTAATTGCCAAACGCTTGGGTGAATCCAAGTTCTCTGCACCGCATTATTACCTCACCATAGAGGTGGATATGGACAATGCCAAGGCTTCAAGAGCGCAAATCAATGATTTGCCTGACACTAAGGTATCTTTCAATGATATGGTGTTGAAAGCCTGCGCCATGGCACTCAAAAAACATCCTCAGGTTAATACGACCTGGAATAACGATACTACCATCTATAAACATCATGTGCATATGGGTGTTGCCGTTGCCGTGGATGAAGGCCTTGTGGTACCCGTACTTAAGTTTGCCGACCAATTAAGCTTGACTCAAATCGGGGCAGCTGTAAAAGATTTGGCGGGAAGGGCCCGAAATAAGAAAATCAAACCCGACGAAATGGAGGGAAGTACTTTCACGGTTTCCAATTTGGGAATGTTTGGGATATTGGAGTTCACCTCCATCATTAACCAGCCCAACTCGGCAATTTTATCTGTTGGTGCCATTGTGGACAAGCCCATTGTAAAGAATGGTGAAATAGTAGCGGGTAGCACCATGAAAGTGACCTTGGCCTGTGACCATAGAACGGTGGATGGAGCGACAGGCGCACAATTTTTACAGACGCTTAGATCCTATCTGGAAAATCCTGTGACAATGCTGGCATGACGTCATTGCCCCTTGGATTGACTTTAAGGGCGTTTTGTCGACGATTAATAACCAAAATGAAATTTGAGAGCATCCTTATTGGGATGCTTTTTTTATCTTTAAAAACATAAATCAGAATAAATGAAAAAAATAGTTGCCTGCGTTGTGTTTATTGCATTGTTGAGCTGCGGTTCCGCACAGATTGTGGAAACCAAGATCATTCCACCCCCACCATCAACTTCTGATGTTGTAAAGGCCGATGCGAATTTGGATGGTGCCATTATAAAAGAACCAGGATTTACCAATGCCGATCGTATGGAGGAAATCATGAATTTTCTCGCTTCTGATGATTTAAAAGGACGCGACGCAGGTAGTGAAGGTATTGAGATGGCTGCTGAGTACATCGAAAATTACTTCGTATCCTATGCAGTTGGACCTTATTTTACATCGTACCGCGACACCTTGATTAATTTCAAAAAACCATCTTATAATATTGTGGGCCTTGTGGAGGGCAATGACCCCGACTTAAAAAATGAATATATCCTCATTGGAGCGCACTACGATCATATTGGTACCATTTCACCCGAAAATGGGGACTATATAGCCAATGGAGCCAATGACAACGCTTCGGGAACAACAACAGTTCTAGAAATTGCCCGTCACTTTGGCACCTATAAAAACAATAAGCGTAGTTTGATTTTTGCTTTGTTCAGTGCGGAGGAAAAAGGATTGCTGGGTTCAGAACATTTGGCTAAAAAATTAAAGGAAGAGGAGTTGAATTTGTATGCTATGCTCAATTTTGAGATGACAGGGGTCCCGCTGCGCGGGAGAGATTATGAGGTTTACATCACTGGCTACAAACGATCCAATCTGGCAGAAATAAGCAACAAATATGCCCAATCGAACTTGGTGGGCTATCTGCGTACAGCACAGGAATATAATCTATTTCAACGCTCCGATAATTTTCCCTTTCATAAGGAATTTGGAGTGCCCTCACACACCTATTGCACCTTCGATTTTACCAACTTTGATCATTATCACAAAGTAGGCGACGAGGTAGACCTTATGGATTTTGGGCATATGGCCCATTTGGTAAACAGTATGTTGCCTGTTTTAGAAGGTATTGCCAATGCACCGACACAAGAAATCAAGATAAATTGAAATTATCCCCTTAAGGAGGCTTCAGGGATGCAATCGACCCCGTTTTAAGGGAACGACAAATAGTAATTGACTATGGCAAATATCATTATTACAGGGACAAGCAGGGGCATTGGCTTTGAACTGGTCAAACTTTTTGCCGAAGAAGGACATCAAGTTCTGGCCTTATCCCGAAATGCCCAACCTATTTTGGATTTGGAACTTTCCAATGTCCATGGTTTCCCTTTTGATTTGGGAGACTCCAAAGATTTTGAGAAAGCGGGTGACTTTTTAAAATCCTGGAATACGATAGATGTTTTGATAAACAATGCGGGAAGCTTACTGAACAAGCCTTTTTTGGAAACCTCCCGAGACGAATTTGAGGCTGTTTACAACGTAAACGTATTTGGTGTGGCGGAGATAACCAAAATGGTGTTGCCTAAAATGGGTAAAAAGGGGCATGTGGTGACCATCAGCTCTATGGGAGGGGTACAGGGCAGCATGAAATTCCCTGGACTTTCCGCTTATAGTTCTAGCAAAGGCGCAGTGATTACCTTAACAGAATTGTGGGCTGAAGAGTTCAAAGAAACAGGCCCCAGTTTCAACGTATTGGCTTTGGGGGCCGTACAGACCGAAATGTTAGAAGAGGCTTTTCCTGGCTACCAAGCCCCAGTGACCGCACTGGAAATGGCCACCTATATCAAGGATTTCGCCTTGACCGGGCATAAACTCTACAACGGTAAGTTATTACAGGTGAGTAATAGTACGCCATAAAGAAAGAAAACTAAAAGTGCTAATCAAGAACTGTCCTTTATTTTTATTTGCGTGAACGCCACCTTGCAAACATATCTTCCAGAACGCGCCGTGGCATCTTGTTTTGAGCTCATCAAAACCCATGGGGTGCATTTAAAGATTGTAAACCATCGCGTTACACGCCATGGGGATTATCGTAGATTGCCGAACGGATTACATCAAATCACGGTGAACGCTTCACTGAATAAATATCGATTTCTTATTACCCTTGTTCATGAGATTGCCCATTTGGTGGCTTTTGAGACCTACGGCCGCCGTATAAAACCTCACGGATTGGAATGGAAGCGTATCTTTCAACATTTGATGGTGCCGTTTATTCGTCCCGAGGTTTTTCCATCACAATTGTTACCCATTATTGCCAACCACTTTAAAAATCCAAAGGCCAGCAGTAGTACTGACGCTCGTTTGTCCATTGCATTGAAGGCGTTTGATGCGAAAGAAAGAAACGGTAGTTATGTGTACGAACTTCCTACCGGTAGTATATTTCGACTTTACAATGGTAAATTGTTCAAAAAAGGAAACAAAAAAGTAAAACGGTACGAATGTGTGGAATTGTCCACAGGCAGATTATATTTGTTCCAGCCCAATGCTGAGGTTGAATTGATACAATAAATGTCACTTCGAGCGCAGTTGAGACTATACTTACTTCTCCACCGCGCTCGACCCGACATCAATTATAAAAGTCATTTCGAACGTATGTGAGAAATCTACGAACCCATAATTAATTGTAAATATTTCTCAATCACTTTGCTCATTTCGAAATGACAACATGAAATAAAAAAAATGAACAAAAACTATTACGCAGTTTTAATGGCCGGGGGTGTTGGTTCTCGATTTTGGCCTGTGAGTACCACTGAAAATCCCAAACAGTTCCATGACATGTTGGGGACAGGCAAAACACTTATTCAAAAAACATTCGACCGGCTTAATCGTTTTATCCCGACCGAAAACATTTTGATTCTCACCAATGAGCGATACAATGGCCTGGTTTTGGAGCAGTTGCCCAAGGTTGCCCAAGAGCAGGTAGTGCTTGAGCCCGCCATGCGCAACACCGCTCCTTGTATTTTATATGCCGCTTTAAAGATCCAAAAAATGAACCCAAATGCCGTTATGATAGTGGCCCCAAGTGACCATTGGATAGAGGATGAAACAGCTTTTGAGAACGACGTGAAAGCTTGCTTTGATAAATGTGAAAAGGAAGAAGTGCTCTGTACTCTTGGCATTCAGCCCACCTTTCCAAATACTGGTTTTGGTTATATCGAGTTTGAAAAGGGAAGCTCTGAAAAACTTAAAAAGGTATCACAGTTTAGAGAAAAACCGAACTATGAAAGCGCCAAGGAGTTTTTGGCACAGGGGAATTTTCTGTGGAATGCAGGAATCTTTATGTGGGGTGTGAACACCATTGTGAATGCATTCAAAAAACATCAACCAGATCAACATCAACTGTTTAGTGAAGGAATCTCTTGTTACAATACAGGTGAAGAAAGTGCCTTTATCCAAGAAAATTATGCCAAGGCAGAAAACATTTCCATTGATTATGCTATCTTGGAGCAATCGAAATCCATATACACCTTACCGGCTACTTTTGATTGGAACGATTTAGGTACATGGGGCGCCCTCTATGACAAGTTGGACAAAGATGACATGGGAAATGCTGTGGTAAATGCCAAAACCTTGTTGGAAAATTCCAAAGGTAACATGATACGGTCCCCAAAGGATAAAATTGTGGTAATAGAAGGGTTGGAAGATTACATTGTTGTGGACAAAGAAAATGTCCTTTTAATCTATCCAAAAGCCAAACAGCAAGACATTAAAAAAGTCTTGGCAGGGGTAAAAGACAAATTTGGTGATCAGTTCGCTTGACGATGAAAGAACATTTAACAGATGAAAACATTACCCCTACTTCCGATAGTGGGGATGAGGTAAAAAAGGACTTCAAAGGTCTTTTGGGCAGTGTTCGAAAGTTTTTGTCCGACCTCTTGGAAATACGCTCCAATACCGATGCGGCCGCCACCAAGGAATCCATCATAGCGGATATTCCTTTCAAAGGACACACCTCTTGGATTTTGGTCTGCTCTATTTTTATTGCCTCGGTGGGATTGAATGCGAATTCTACAGCGGTGGTAATCGGTGCCATGCTTATTTCTCCATTGATGGGCCCCATTTTGGGTATGGGCATGTCCCTTGCCATAAACGATATTGACACACTCCGTCGTAGTCTTAAGAATTTTGCCGTGATGGTGGTATTGAGTGTGATTACGGCATTTTTGTTTTTCTATCTTTTCCCCCTGCGTGATGAATCTTCGGAATTGTTGGCGCGTACCAAGCCCGATATTCGGGATGTGCTCATTGCTTTTTTTGGTGGTTTGGCTTTGGTGATTGCTAGAGCAAAGAAGGGTACCATTGCCAGTGTTATTTTTGGTGTGGCCATTGCCACTGCGTTGATGCCACCACTCTGTACCGTTGGTTTTGGACTGGCCATAGGAAAACCCTGGTATGCGGCGGGAGCAATGTATCTATTTACCATAAATACCATTTTTATAGGCTTGGCAACCTTTTTGATAATCAAATTTTTGCGTTTTCCCATGGTGCGATATGCTAACTCCCAAAGACGGAGGTTTATCGCCCGAGTAGCGTCCATTGTTGGAATCTTGGTCATGATTCCTGCCGGATTTACATTCTACCAAGTATTTCAGGAATCGCTCTTCAAGAAACAGGCTCAAGAGTTTTTGAAAGACACCATAGAAGTGTACCAATTTGATGCCTCAGGCCGATATGTGGACAATTTGACACAAATTGAATACAACGATGGCAAGACTCCTTTGATTGAATTGGTTTGTATGGGGGATGAACTGATACCGGAAAATGTGATAAACACATGGAGAACCCAAAAAAGCCAATATTCTCGATTAAAAGATGCCGAATTGCATATTATTCAGGGAGGAAAGGACGATTCTGAAGAGAAGTTCAATTATGTAAGCGAACTTTATGAAAAAAACAAAGCCGAACTCTTGAACAAAGATGAGCAAATACGATTATTGGAAGAGGAAGTGGCCAATTTGACCAAAAACATGGGCAAACAAATCCCTTTCAGCAATATAAGCCAAGAAGCCAAGGCAAATTATGAGGACATTGCGGGTCTGAGTTTTTCCTATCAACTACAGACCGATTTTAACAAGTTGGATACTATTCCTGTTTTTGAGGTGAAATGGAAAGAAGGCATTCGGAACAATGAAAAGCAGGCAGAATTCAAAAAACTGTTGGCTTGGCTGAAATTGAGGCTTCAGGATACTACTTTGGTGGTCAAGGAGGTAGATTAGTCTTTAGATAACTACATCAGAAATGATTATGAGCTCCTTCAATTTCGCTCTTCAATATACATCTGTCGAACCTTTTTGAACAATTCTGAAGAATAGACAAAATCAGTAACCGCTTTATTATCGGTTTTAAAGATTTCCTTGTTTGTGCCTTCCCATTCCTTGAAACCATCTTTTAAAAAGATGATTTTTTCCCCAATTTCCATTACGGAGTTCATATCATGGGTGTTGACAACCGTGGTGATGTCATATTCCTGAGTGATTTCCTGGATGAGGTTGTCAATCAAAATCGCGGTTTTTGGATCAAGTCCTGAATTAGGTTCATCGCAGAAGAGATATTTAGGGTTCATGACAATGGCACGGGCAATGGCTACACGTTTTTTCATTCCCCCAGAGATTTCCGAAGGATATTTTTTATGGGCATCGATAAGATTTACGCGTTTTAAGACAAAATCTACACGATCTTGCATTTCAGACCTAGACTGTTTAGTGAACATATCCAGTGGAAACATTACATTCCCCTCCACGGTCATAGAGTCGAAAAGCGCACTGCCTTGAAAAACCATGCCCATTTCCTGCCTTAGATTACGGCGCTCCTTGATGGAAAGCTCAGAATAATATTGACCATTGTAACATATTTGACCTTCTTCCGGTTCAAAAAGCCCCAGAAGACATTTTAAAAAGACAGTTTTTCCAGAGCCACTTTGACCAATGATCAAATTGGTCTTTCCTTGCTCAAAAGTAGTGTTGATACCCTTCAGTACATGGGTGTCTCCAAATGATTTATGTAGATTTTCGACAATAATCATTAGCCCAATAGTAATTGTGTTAGGATATAGTTCAATATTATAATGACCACACTGGTCCAAACAAAAGCCGTAGTGCTGGCCTTTCCAACCTCCAACGCCCCGCCCGTCATGTAAAACCCATGAAAAGAAGGCAATGTGGCGATTATGAAAGCAAAGAAAAAGGTTTTAATAAATGCATAGGTGACATGAAACGAATCAAAATCCATTTGTAACCCCTTGATGAACTCACCGCTAGGTGCAAAACCACCAAAAATTGCAGCGGTCCAACCACCCCAAATACCTACAAACATGGCAATGGCCACTGCAAAAGGATACATGAGCATGGCAATGATTTTTGGAAAAACCAAATAGTTGAGTGAATTAACACCCATGACCTCCAAGGCGTCAATTTGTTCAGTAACCCGCATGGTGCCAATGCTTGAAGTGATGTAGGACCCTACTTTTCCTGCCATTATGATGGAGGTGAAGGTCGGAGCAAATTCCAGTATTACCGATTGACGGGTAGCAAAACCGATAAGGCTTTTGGGCAAAAAGGGACTGGTTAAGTTTAAAGCTGTTTGAATGGTGACTACGCCTCCAATGAAAAAGGAGATGAAAATGATGATACCCATGGAGCCATAGATAAGTTCATCAATTTCCTTTAAGATAAGGGATCTCATTATGGGCCACTTGGTCGGTTTTTTAAATACTTCCCAAATCATGATGAAGTATTTCCCAATCGCTTCAAGGTAGTTCATGTATTCAATTTGGTCTTGCGTGCATAAAAATAACAATATTGTCAGCATTTAACCTTCAATTAATCTTTTTAAAGGATTAATGAATAATTTTGTGATCGCTCGGTTAAAAGAAATCCATGAAAAACACGAATCTTATCGTCCTTTTTATCGCATTGTTGTTTGTTGGAATGACCTACGGTCAGCGACGCAAAAAAGACATGATAGAGGAACCTCCCGTTGAAATTGCCCAAAACCCCAAATTGGTGGTGGGTATAGTGGTGGACCAAATGCGTTATGATTATTTAACCCGGTTTTGGAGCCATTATGGTGATGGGGGATTCAAAAGAATGATAGGTGAGGGTTTTCTTTGTAAAAATCACCACTTCAATTATGCTCCCACGAGCACGGGACCTGGACACGCCTCGGTTTATACCGGAACTACCCCAGCTACGCATGGTATAATCGGCAATAACTGGTATGACAAGATTCGAGATAAAGAAGTGTATTGCGCCTCGGATGAAAACTATGAATCCTTGGGAACCGAAACGGAAGCAGGAAAAATGTCGCCCCATCGCTTATTGACCACTACAATTACGGACCAACTACGTCTGCACACCCAAAAGAGAGGCAAGGTAATCGCTGTTGCTTTAAAGGATAGAGGAGCTGTATTGCCGGGAGGGCATATGGCCAATGCAGCCTATTGGTTTGAAGGTGAGAATGTAGGCCAATGGGTAAGCAGTAGGTATTATATGGACCTACTTCCAAAATGGGTAGTCGATTTTAACGCTTCAGACAGAATAAAGGCCTATAAAAAGGAATGGAATACGTTAAAAGATATCAAATTGTATGTAGAAAGTGGCCCTGACAATACAAAATATGAGACCCCTTTTGATGATGAGGAAAATCCGGTATTCCCACATGCTACACCCAATTTGTTGAGCAAAGAAAGGGATTTTGAAATTTTAAAGTATACCCCATACGGCAACAATCTTACGGCAGATTTCGCATTGGAAGCACTGGAAAATGAAGGTTTAGGGTCTGATGGCATAACGGATTTTTTATCCATCAGTTTTTCCAGTACCGATTATATTGGGCATAAATATGGTGTGAATTCCAAGGAAGTACAGGACACTTATTTACGTTTGGATTTAGATTTAGAACGTATATTGACCATGTTGGACGAAAAAGTAGGTATCGGACAATATACCGTCTTTTTAACAGCCGATCACGGCGCAGTGAATGTGCCTGCCTATCTAAAGGATGAAAAAATTCCGGCTGGATATCTGGACATGGATGAAATGAAAACAAAATTTACCGATTTCTTGAAATATCGATATGGCACTACCGATATTGTAAAAAATATTTCAAATTATCAAGTGTTTTTAGACCATAAGGTAATTGCAAATCTTGATATTGATTTAGAAGATGTCCAAGAAGAAATCGCTATGGAGCTCCTGGGATATGAATATATAAATCAGGTATTCACAGGTTTCCAAATGTGGCAAAATAATTACGATTCCGGAATTCCCTATGTTTTACAGCAGGGATATAATCAAGGACGTTCTGGAGACATCCTATTTGTGCTTAGACCTGGATATGCCTCTTACAGAACTACAGGCTCAACCCACGGCTCTCCCATGATTTACGACACCCATGTGCCATTGGTATTCTACGGAAAAGGAATCAAGAAAGGAAGCACGGTGAATCGAACCGAAATTCCCGATATTGCTCCTACTATTGCTACTTTGTTGGGTATAGCCTTTCCAAATGGGACTACAGGTACTCCGATAGCTGAGGTTTTGGACTGATTTTTACATTCACAGCCTAAAGTTTGATACTACCATTTGATGACAATTAGTTTTTTCAAAGTCACTTTTTCAGTTTTTAGTTCTCTAAACTTCGCAATGTAGGTGCCATTTGCCAGACTTTCTGTATCTAGTCGTTTTCCTATATTCTTAGTCGAAATTAATCTACCTGCCAAATCAAAAATTTCAACTTGGAATTCTGATTCATCATCTGCTTTAATATTGAAATATTCGTTTGATGGATTAGGATAGATTACTATAGAATTATCTTCGGCTGTATTTTCATCTGCTTCATCCAATGTGACAGCTTCCTCAGTTTGCTCATCATTTTCTGAAGCGGTGTTAGATTCTTCTACATCCAGGGTGTCGGGGTCTCAGTCGTCATCGATCCCGTTGTATGGGACCTCGTCGGCACCGGGGTTGACCGCCGCATCGTTGTCGTCACAGTCGTCCACGTTGGCGAACCCGTCCCCGTCCAGGTCGTCATCGGGCGTTGCGGGGTCGCAGTCATCGTCGATGCCGTTGTAGGGCAGCTCGACCGCACCGGGGTTGACCGCCGCATCGTTGTCGTCACAGTCATCGGCGTTGGGGAAGCCGTCGCCGTCCAGGTCGTCATCGGGCGTTGCGGGGTCGCAGTCGTCATCGATCCCGTTGTAGGGGACCTCGCCGGCACCTGGGTTGACCGCGGCATCGTTGTCGTCACAGTCGTCCACGTTGGCGAAACCGTCGCCGTCCAGGTCGTCATCGGGCGTTGCGGGGTCGCAATCGTCATCGATCCCGTTGTAGGGGACCTCGCCGGCACCGGGGTTGACCGCCGCATCGTTGTCGTCACAATCATCGGCATTGGCGAAGCCGTCCCCGTCCAGGTCGTCGTCGGGGGTGCCCGGGTCGCAGTCATCGTCGATGCCGTTGTAGGGCAGCTCGACCGCACCGGGGTTGACCGCGGCATCGTTGTCGTCACAGTCATCGGCATTGGCGAAGCCGTCCCCGTCCAGGTCGTCATCGGGCGTTTCGGGGTCGCAGTCATCGTCGATGCCGTTGTAGGGCAGCTCGACCGCACCGGGGTTGACCGCGGCATCGTTGTCGTCACAGTCGTCCACGTTGGCGAAACCGTCCCCGTCCAGGTCGTCGTCGGGCGTTGCGGGGTCGCAGTCATCGTCGATGCCGTTGTAGGGCAGCTCGACCGCACCGGGGTTGACCGCGGCATCGTTGTCGTCACAGTCGTCCACGTTGGCGAACCCGTCCCCGTCCAGGTCGTCATCGGGCGTTGCGGGGTCGCAGTCGTCATCGATCCCGTTGTAGGGGACCTCGTCGGCACCGGGGTTGACCGCCGCATCGTTGTCGTCACAGTCATCGGCATTGGCGAAGCCGTCCCCGTCCAGGTCGTCATCGGGCGTTGCGGGGTCGCAGTCATCGTCGATCTCGTTGTAGGGGAACTCGTCGGCACTGGGGTTGACCGCGGCATCGTTGTCGTCACAGTCGTCCACGTTGGCGAAACCGTCCCCGTCCAGATCGTCGTCGGGCGTCCCGGGGTCGCAGTCATCGTCGATGCCGTTGTAGGGCAGCTCGACCGCACCGGGGTTGACCGCGGCATCGTTGTCGTCACAGTCGTCCGCATTGGCAAAGCCGTCCCCGTCCAGGTCGTCGTCGGGCGTTGCGGGGTCGCAGTCGTCATCGATCCCGTTGTAGGGGACCTCGTCGGCATTAGGGCTAATTGCTGAATCGAAGTCGTCACAGTCCAAATCGCTGGGTACACCATCATTATCAAAGTCGATTACTCCAATCCCATAATGAAGACTCATGTACTCATTAATGGCCGTTGCACATTGCTCCGCAAATTGTTCTCTACCAGGCTCTCCACCATTAATTCGAATATCTTGGTCACACTCAATTTGGAACGCATCGATTTCTTCACTAAAGAATGCTCCGTTTTCATATACAATGTAACCTCCATTAAAATAAGGGTCTCCAAATTCTGGAAAAGGATCAGCTGGGCTGGGTACGGCTGGGTAGCCCTTATTGTGAATGAGTGCACCGAAACTTAAGGGTCCCCTGACCAATTCGGCGTGTTCAAGATTCAATACATTGTCATTTATTAAATTTTTGGTACTGTTTCTATTGATATGAAAAGGAGTATTTAGCTCGTCGTCCGATTTATTAAGATCGGTATGAGTCAAAATATATCCCAGTTCTATTCGCTGTATCGGATGCCCATGTCCGTGCAGATCTATTAAAAGACCTCTTCCATAATCTTGAATTATTTTGTTTTTGGTTGTTTCAAGGTAATTGTGATAGTTGTTCCAGGCTTCTACTCCTATTGGATCACCATCGGCACCTTCTTCTATCGCCCTATTGGTATCTAGTTTGCTTCGGTCCAAAAGATTAATGACGACGTGTGGATAAAAACCTGTTTGGTCATGAAAATACTGAGTAATGCTTCTTCCTATTTCTTGGGTAAATGAATCTCTAGAATAATTACAACCATTGCAATTCCTGTCGGCAATTTCGTCAGGCACCAAGTATCCGCCATGGGGTACAGAAATGATTAACGGATAGTTTCCGGCGATATATTCTATGTATCCTGTGTCGTCAAAATAACTTTGCCCGGGAGTTTGTGCTTCACTAGTACTTGGAAAAAAGATAATGAAGAGCATACAAAGTAAAACCACGGTAGAGTTATGCAAAGCGAATAGAGTGGTAGTTTTTTTCATTCCAATCGATTTCCGAATTAGCTTCCATCTCCTTAAAGTAGAACCTTGGGACGCTTTTGACAGTTTCCAATTGACGAATGCCTAATTTCAGTTAACCAATTGAAGGTCAAACATGTATAAGTGTTTAAATGTATTAATTAAGTGATATTTTGAAAAAGTAAAATCTTAGGTGTTGATAAGAAAAAACGTATATCAAAGAGATAATTGTCCTAAATGTTTTACTGTTTTAAATTTCTTTAGAAGTCTATTCAAGAAAATTTTGACCAAATACCTCTCCACCGATACTTTCGGACAAACGTGCCCTCTTCTTTGGTAATGTACCTTGGCAATTTGTGAATGGCCGATTTGAAGTAACCAATAAGTATTTGAAAGTATAATAACGGATTTTTGGCTTGCCAGGCCATCTTTAAAGCTGCTACCTTTGCTAAAACAAGACCATACCTCATTTTATAAAAGGCTTCACCCTTAGCATGTGCTTTTTTCAAACTGTATCCTCGACCAGTGGGTCGTAAGTGTTTCACTTGGAGCGATTCGTCGACCAATGTGTGAAAATCATGATATTTGGCAAGTAGGACATCCACAGTATCCCAACCCACGCCGGAACGAAGTCCTCCAATTTTATTAAAACAAGCCTTGTGGTAAAGTTTGATAGGTCCCCGAATATGAGTTTTATTAGCAATGTTTTCATATACCCATTGCTCTCCTTTTTTTATGTAAAGAAGTCCGCTGCACATACCCAATTTCCAGTTGGATTGGAAGTGGTTGATCATCATTTCAAAATAATCGGGCGGTAAGATGATGTCGGCATCAAATTTTCCTATAAGGTCGAATTCAGCAGCATGCTTTAGCCCGTAATTAAAAGTATCCACCACTTTTTTTCCAGGAATATGTTCGTTGGATGACTTTCGTTGAACCACGTTTATCCAATCATACTTTTGGGAATAGGAGGTTGCAATCTGAAAAGAGTTGTCCGCACTGTTATCATCGACCACGATCAATTCGTTAGGAAGCAATGTCTGATTGACGAAAGAATCAAGGCATTTAGCCAAATGGGTCGCTTCATTGTGGGCAGGTATGATAATGCTTATTCGCATTGGCTAAAGGTGCAAAAATCAAATCATAAAATCCAAACAAGTTTACTCCCTTTCTGCATAAACGACGTAATACCTTGGTGTAAACAGTCGTAATAGGGGCCTCACACCTATTTTTTTTGTGGGATTGGTCCATTTGGCGGTATCTTTTATGGTCCATCCTGCCTTTTCCAGCAACCAATCGAACTGCCAATCCTCAAATTCATGATAGTGTCGGTCCCAAGGGTCTGTTTTGCTGCGGTATGCTGATGCAAACCACAATTTAAGCGGAATACTCGCCACCAATTTATTGGCTTTCATTTCTTTCAGTACATTGAAAGGAGCCAACATGTGTTCAAAAATTTCAAAGGCAGTGATTACATCGGCATTGGAATTTTTTACTTGCTTCCAATCGAGGTCTAGGTCTTGCCCCTTGGTATTTTCCACGGAATACCCGTGTTGTTTCATAATCTCTGAAAAAGGATTTTCAACACCTAAATCCAAAATGGTTTCCGTAGTATTGATGTGCTTTTTTAGAAACACAAGGGTATGGCGATAACGCTTATTGGGAAAGTTATTCTCGTACATGGTTCAAAAATCCAAAAAAGAAATTACAATCAAGAAGAAATCTGATCTTCAGCTATCTTTTTGAATCGTAAGCAAGAGTTTTTGTTGGTATTTCTACGGGAAACAGAATAACTAGATGCGATAAACAATAGCATTTATGTTCATGCCCGCACCCACGCTTGCGAAAATGACAAGGTCTCCCTTTTCTATTGAATGTGGTTCCAAATCCCCATTTCGAACCAGGTCAAAAAGGGTGGGAATGGTAGCCACAGAACTATTGCCCAATTTATGGATGCTCATGGGCATGATGTCCTGAGGCACTTCTTTGCCGTATAAACGGTAAAAACGCTTAACGATGGCCTCATCCATTTTTTCGTTGGCTTGGTGAATAAATATTTTCTTCACGTTATTGATGCTTTCACCACTTTCGTCCAAACATGCTGCCATGGCGTTGGGAACATGGGTACAGGCAAATTCATAGATTTTTCTGCCATGCATTTTGATGTACTTGGTGTTTGGGCAGCCTTCTTCATTATAGGTTTTGTCAAAAAATAAATAAAAGGCCTCATTGTTGGCATGTGTTTCAGATGCATGACCTAAGATTTCACCACTTTGGGCATTTGCTTCGATTATTGCAGCTCCAGCACCATCAGAATAAATCATGCTGTCGCGATCATGTTCATCGACAACCCTTGAAAGGGTTTCGCCGCCTATTACCAAGCATTTTTTAGCAATGCCGCTTTTTATGAATGCGTTGGCCTGGATTACCCCTTCAATCCAGCCGGGACAACCGAAAATCATATCATAAGCAACACATTTCGGATTTTTTATTCGAAGCAAGTGCTTAACACGTGTGGCTAAACTGGGCAGTGTATCTCCCTGAATTGTACCATGCTCAATATCCCCGAAGTTGTGGGCGAAAATTATGTAGTCAAGTTCTTCTCGGTCAATTCCAGCATCTTCAATAGCTTTTTCCGCAGCAAGATGGCCTAAGTCGGAAGTATTCAGTTGGGGTTTGGCATATCTTCTTTCTGAAATTCCAGTAATGGATTGAAATTTTTCAATGATCACATCATTTTCATACCCAAACCGGGCACCATCAGCACCCAAAAATTGATGTTGGAGAAAGTCTTCGTTTTTCGCAATAATGGATGGAATATAACTTCCTGTGCCCGTAATGCCTATTTTCATGCGGAGGTTTTAATTGCTAATATAGTGGTAATAAGCTCCTTTCCTATGCGCGCATAAGAGTTTTTACGATGTCCAAGGTCCGTTTAAATGCCTATCAAACAGAAAAAGTGCTGATAGTCACCCTATATCCACGCTTATTCTTTATGCTGACAGTTTCTTTCTATACCTCAGCGTATGCTTCGATAGGAGTACAGGTGCAAATTAAATTACGATCCCCAAAAGCTTCATCTGTTCGTCTAATGCTCGGCCAAAACTTGTTTTCTGAAACATAGGGCAGAGGAAACGCAGCTTTTTGCCTACTATAGGGGTAATCCCATGAATCGCTGGTGACCATATCCAACGTATGCGGGGCATTTTTCAAAACATTGTTCGGCTCATCAGAGGCAACCTCATCAATTTCTGCCCGAATTGCAATCATGGCATCACAAAATCTATCCAACTCTGCCAAGCTTTCACTTTCTGTAGGTTCAATCATCATTGTCCCAGCTACTGGGAAGGAAACGGTGGGGGCATGGAATCCGTAGTCCATCAATCGTTTGGCGATGTCTGTAACTTCTATACCGTGTACCTTAAATGGTCTGCAATCCACAATCATCTCATGGGCCGCACGACCTTTCTCGCCAGTGTACAATACTTCAAACCTTCCTTTAAGTCGATCTTTGATGTAATTGGCATTGAGGATGGCTATTTCGGTAGCTTCAGTTAATCCTTCAGCCCCCAACATTTTTATATATCCGTAGGATATAAGACAAGCCAAAGCACTACCCCATGGAGCTGCTGATATGGCTGTTATTCCTTGTTTACCCCCGGTTTCTACCACGGGATTGCCAGGAAGGAAGGGCTTCAGTTGTTCCGCGACACAAATGGGTCCTACGCCAGGACCTCCGCCTCCATGTGGAATGGCAAAGGTTTTGTGAAGGTTTAGGTGGCATACATCCGCTCCAATGGTGGCTGGATTTGTCAATCCTACCTGGGCGTTCATATTGGCACCGTCCATATAGACCTGTCCGCCATGTTCGTGTATTAAATCCGTTATTTTGATGATGGAAGACTCGAAAACACCATGGGTAGAGGGATAGGTGACCATTAAGGCCGCTAGGTTATCTGAATGCAACATCACTTTTTCCTCTAGATCAGCCACATCGATGTTTCCTCTTTCATCGGTTTTGGTCACGACCACCTTCATGCCCGCCATTACTGCTGAAGCAGGATTGGTACCGTGCGCTGAAGCTGGGATAATACATATGTTTCGATGTCCTTCGTCCCGTGATTCATGATAAGCACGAATCACCATCAATCCAGCATATTCCCCCTGCGCCCCTGAATTGGGCTGAAGGGATGTTCCAGCAAATCCGGTAATCTCGTTCAATTGTGACTCCAACGACTGAATCATTTCTTGATAGCCTTTAGCTTGATCCAAGGGAACAAACGGATGAATATTGCCCCAGTTGGCCCAACTCAAAGGCAACATTTCAGAAGCGGCATTCAATTTCATGGTACAGCTTCCCAGTGAAATCATCGAGTGATTTAGGGCAAGATCCTTACGCTCCAGTTTTTTGATGTAGCGCATCAACTCTGTTTCTGAATGATAGGAATTAAACACCTCGTGTTCTAAAAATGAAGATTGACGTTTCAGTGGACTTGAAATAATTTCCTCTACTTCAGAAGGCAGTGAACTGTCTTTTTCGATTTTTTGGGATACAGAAAAACAGTTGAGCAAAAGTTCAAGATCTTGTTCCGAAGTTGCTTCATGTAACGAGATGGAAACATGGTCAGCATCTATATAGTTTAAGTTGACCCCTTTTCCTTCGGAGACTTCTTTAAGTGTTGCAACATCTTGAACTTTTAATTTGATGGTGTCAAAATATTCCGTATTCAGCTGCTTAATCCCCAAATCTTGTAAACCTTCAGATAGCTTTCGAGTCTGGAGGTGTACTTTGTTGGCAATATACTTTAATCCGTTAGGCCCATGGTACACGGCATACATGCCCGCCATTACGGCCAATAAAACCTGTGCAGTACAGATATTGGAGGTTGCCTTATCTCTTTTTATATGTTGTTCACGGGTCTGAAGGGCCATACGGAGGGCCCTATTGCCATCGGTATCCTTTGTCACTCCAATTATTCTACCTGGAATACTCCTTTTATATTCTTCCTTGGTAGCAAAGAAAGCAGCATGTGGCCCGCCATATCCCAAAGGGATTCCAAAACGTTGGGTAGTGCCAACCACCACGTCTACACCCCATTCGCCGGGAGGGGTCAGCAAAACCAAACTTAAAATGTCGGCTGCAACGGCAACTTTTATATCATTTTCCATTGCCTTTTGCACAAAACCGGCATAGTCATGAACTTGTCCGTGTTTTCCTGGATATTGAAGCATAGCACCGTAATAGCCTTCTGAAAAATCAAAAGCCTGATGATTTCCAATAACCAACTCTATTCCTAATGGTATAGAGCGCGTTTTTAGCAAGCTTAAGGTTTGTGGCAATATTTCTTCAGAGACAAAAAACTTAACTGCCCCATCCTTTTTTTGTTGTCTGGAACGCACATCGAACAACATGGTCATGGCCTCAGCAGCGGCCGTACTTTCATCCAACAACGAAGCATTTGCAAGCTCCATTCCTGTTAAATCGGTCACCATGGTCTGAAAATTAAGCAATGCTTCCAATCTTCCTTGGGCAATTTCGGCCTGATAGGGCGTATAGGCGGTATACCATCCCGGATTTTCCAAGATATTTCGTTTAATCACCGAAGGAGTGAGCGATTCATGGTAACCTAGTCCTATAAAGGTTTTGAACACCTTGTTCTTGCTGGATAATTCTTGAACATGAGCCAAGAATTCATGTTCACTTATACCTTTTGGAAGGTTTAACGCTTTCTTTAGCTTGATATCACCGGGAATGGTCTCGTTGATTAATTGTTCCATGTTTTCGACGCTAATGGTCTCAAACATTTTTGAAAGATCTTTCTCCGTGATGCCAATGTGTCTGGCAGCAAATACTTCTGTGTTCATATTAATCCAATAAAGTGCACAAAATTAGGGATAAATTCGATGAAAATAGTCAATTTTGAGAGTCTCAGAATCAAAATTGTTAACTGTGAATCAATTGGTGAGGTTTTGGGAATGTAATTGGTTTGATGGGCACTTTAAAATTCATTTTTAACTTTTACTTAAATGCCAGCATACACGTCTCTTTGGCTGTAGTATCCCTTGCTGCCATTACCTTTGATTTGTTGGCCATTTCTTGGAATTTTTTTCTGCTTGGATTTGTTTTTTTTGCTAGTGTGGTCTGCTACAATTTTGTGAAGTATGGTGTTGAAGCGCATAAGTATTTGATTGTCTCCAATGCGTACCACAGGGCTATTCAGGTGTTTAGTTTTCTTTCTTTCGGCTTCGCTATTTACTTTTTATGGTATTTATCCCCTAAAATATGGGTTGCAGTGTTTGTTTTGGGCATTTTATCTACTCTATATGCAGTGCCCATGTTGCCAAACTTAAAAAACTTGAGGAGTCTAGGTGGCTTTAAGATTTATATTGTTGCATTGGTGTGGGTTGGCTTTACGGCTTTGCTCCCAATTTTAGATGCCAATGTTTTACCCACGTGGGATTTGGGGATGCTATGCCTTCAGCGCTTCATCCTTGTTTTGATACTGATATTGCCTTTTGAAATTCGGGATATGCATCGGGATGACAAAGCTTTAAAGACTTTGCCCCAGGTTATTGGACCGAAAAAAACCCAAAAACTGGGGCTGGTGCTGATCGGCATCTTTTTTTTATTGACATTTTTTAAGGATGTCGTTGATGGAAAGGAAGTTTTACTGCGGTCTGTTTTGGTCTTATTTTTGGTGCTTATCTTTCTTTTTGACCAAAGAAGACAATCCAACTACTTTGCTTCATTTTGGGTGGAAGGAATCCCGATTTTTTGGCTGGTCCTTTTTAGGTTCGTAAACGAATTCTTCTAAAGATGTTTCTCCAAATCCTTCTTCATCGATTTTTTGTCGTTTTCGGAAAGTACTTGCATATCTGCACGGTCACAAAGCGAGGTCAATGTTTTGTTTTGCTTTGAGAATTTAGCACAGGCTCTACAATACAAGATATGCAAGCGGAGTTTGAGAATTTCCCAAAGACTTGCTTCCTTGTATTGTGATCTAGTACAGATATGTGCTGCCTCGTCGCAGGAAATCTTCATAACTAAAACCAGTTTTCATTTAAACAACCCATAAGTGCCGTTCTCGCCCTATGGATCATTACCCACAGATTGGACGGATTTATACCCAATTCATTACAAATGTCCTCTGTGGCCATTCCTTGAATCGTTTTCATTGTAAAGACCTGGGATTGCTTCTGAGGTAACTTGGAAATGCATTCTTGTATCGCAAGCCCAAGTTCCTCATTCTCCAAAATGTTGTCCCCATCTTGGCTAAATGGGTCAGCTACCTGTTCTTCCAGCCAATCCCCTTCGGAATCACTACTTGGACTGTAGTTGATACGTACTTCTGCTTTTCCCTTTTTGGAGTTGATCTTTCGATAATGATCGATCACCTTACGCTTAAGTATGGCTATCAACCATGTCCGTTCGGCAGCATTGCCCTTATAGTTTTTGGCAGAATTCAATCCAGCTATAAAAGTTTCTTGAACCAAGTCTTTGGCAAGTTCAGCATCACTTACCCGTGCTACTGCATAATTGAACAAGTAGTCGGCATATTGGTCTACCCAATTTTCAGGATGAAGTTTGTGTGCTGCCATATTTTATGAGGTATCAAAAATAGTGGATTTTATGCAATGAACTCCTAGAAAGGTCTTCCAAAATGGTAATACCTGATGCTAAATGCATATTGAGGTTTTTCGTTTAAAGAGACTATGCTGGCATATATCTTTTGAATCAATATATATGAAGTTGTCCATGATGTTATAAAAGTCAAATTATTTTGTAAATTGTTATTAACCAGAATAATAGAACAAATCAATCAGCCTATCCTTATGAAGAAACTTTCCATGTTAACTGCCCTGCTTATTCTTTTCAATAGTTGTTATAGTTATAAAAGTCTGGAATTTCCTGAAATGGATTTTGTGGTTGGAGAAAAATATGAGATAAGGGTGGGGGACCGAGAGATGGAAAAAGTCCTGGTAAACCAAGTGACAGATTCAACGATAATTGTGCTTCAGAATAAAACTGAAATCACAATTAAAAAATCAATGGTCACCGAGAGTAAACTAAGAAAATTTTCCATGGGTAAAACCATAGCAGCTTGCACCCTTGGGGTATTGCTGACCATTGTAACCATAGGAACTATCTCTTGGTCGAGTGGAAGCGGAAATGGAGCAACCTTTGAATGTTGCTAATTTTGTATCTTAAGTAATCCCGCTCTTTCCAATAATGCATCAATGTTAGGTTCCGCACCTCTAAATCGCTTATAAAGTACCATGGGGTTTTCCGTTCCCCCTTTGGACAGGATGTGTTTCTTGAATTTATCTGCAATGTTCCTATTGAATATACCTTGCTTCTTGAAATGGGCAAAGGCATCTGCATCCAATACTTCTGCCCACTTGTAGCTATAATAGCCTGATGAGTACCCACCTTGAAAAATATGGGAGAATGATGTACTCATGCACGTTTCTGCTGTTTCTGGAAACAATTTGGTACCCTTAAATGCTTCAACTTCATGAGCCTTCACATTTTCGATTTTAGAAGGGTCTTTTCCATGCCAGGCCATATCCAGAAAACCAAAGCTCAATTGACGAACCGTGGCCATACCTTCTTGAAAGGTAGCGGATTCCTTGATTTTTTCCACCAGTTCCATGGGTATCAATTCACCTGTTTCATAATGATGGGCAAAAAGCTCCAAAGCTTCTCGCTCATAGCACCAGTTCTCCATGATTTGACTGGGCAACTCTACAAAGTCCCAGTACACGGAAGTTCCGGACAGCCCTGGATAGACGGTGTTCGCCAACATACCATGCAATCCATGCCCAAATTCGTGAAACAAGGTGGTTACCTCATTAAATGTGAGCAAAGACGGTTTGGATTCTGTAGATCGGGTAAAATTACAGACATTGGAAATGTGGGGCCTGTTGTTTTTGCCATTTTGCTGATACTGGGGTTTGTAGGAAGTCATCCAAGCGCCACCTCGTTTTCCAGGTCTGGGATGAAAATCGGCGTAAAACAAGGAAATGAATTCTCCGGAATCATCATAAACTTCAAAGGTTTTTACTTCTTCATGGTACTTGTCCACATCAAAAACTTCTTTGAAATGCAAGCCAAACAACTTCTCGGATACTTTGAAAACGCCCGAAATGACATTTTCCAATTTAAAATAGGGCTTCAATATTTCATCATCCAAATTAAACAGCTTCTGTTTTAACTTTTCAGAATAATAGGCACTGTCCCATTTTTCCAATCGGTCAATGCCATCCAATTCCATGGCGAAAGTTTGTAATTGCTCAAATTCCCTTTTGGCCGCAGGTAATGCCTTTTCTAGAAGTTCATTAAGAAAATCCATAACCTTTTCCGGAGTTTCGGCCATACGTTCTTCCAAAACAAAATGGGTATTTGTCGGGTAGCCCAATAAATTGGCCCGCTCATATCGTAATCTTACAATTTGGAGCACATTTTCCCGATTGTCCAGTTCGTCATTATGAAATCCTTTACTGCCGAAAGCCAGGGACAATTTTTTACGTAACTCCCTGTTCTCGGCATATTTCATAAAGGGGATGTAGCTGGGGTAGTCCAAAGTTATGAGCCAACCGTCCTTATCTTTTGATTTTGCCAACTGGGCCGCAGCCTCCTTTATTCCCTCGGGAAGTCCTTTCACATCTTCTTCGGAAGTGAGCAAAAGTTCATATTTATTGGTCTCTGCAAGCACATTTTCGCCAAACTTGAGCTTCAATTGAGCTAATTCCGTATCGATTTTACGCAATCGCTTCTTGTCTTTTTCATTGAGATTAGCTCCATTGCGGCTGAATTTTTTATACCGCTTTTCCAATAGGGTGTCCTGTTCGGGCGTAAGGTCAAGAGTTGCCCTTTGGGCATAGACCGATTTTATCCTTTTGAAAAGCCCTGCGTTCAAAATAACGTCATTATTAAATTCGGATAACCACGGGGAAACCTCTTGGGCTATTTTCTGGATTTCTTCATTGGTCTCTGCCGAATTTAAGTTGAAAAAGATACTTGAGATTCGGTCCAGTTGCTGCCCAGAAAATTCCAACGCCTCCAAGGTGTTCTTGAAAGTTGGAGGTTCAGGATTTTCCACGATTTCATCAATCTCTTTCTTGGCATTTTCGATGGCTTTTAGAAAAGCAGGTTTAAAATGTTCGTTATTGATTTTTGAAAAAGGGGCCTGATCAAAAGATTTGAGCAATGGGTTATTCATATGGATTTCTTGTTTTTTTATTTTTTAAAGGGTTCACAGCGATGTCAGTCAGCAAAAAAGCGAAGGAGACCAAGCCGGAAAAAATTGCAACGGTAACAAACGCAAAGGTTCTAGAGGTATCTTGTGTTGCCTTGTTCAAGGCCGCAAGGGCTTCATCCGTATATTCATTCAAGTCTACGAATCCATTTCCGTTTAGGTCAAAACTTTGGGCATGTCTCGTGATATAGTGCCAGCGAATTTCAACAGAAGTAAGAATCAGGACGTACATAACAAATGCCAACAGTGCGCTCCGATAAAAAACAACTATATACGCATTTTGGATTTTCTTTCTCACCAAAAGGACGATGACAATGGCGAATACGCCTATCATTATGCCTATTTCGTTGTAGTTCAACCTTGGAACACGTGTTTATTAGTTTCTTTTGACTTCTTCCGCACCTTTGATGACCTTTTCTTTAAGGCCTTGTTTATAGGCTTCAATCTTGTCCAGTACACATTTATCGGCACTGCCAATAATCTGAGCTGCCAATATCCCGGCGTTTTTGGCTCCGTTCAGCGCCACGGTGGCCACGGGAACGCCTCCCGGCATTTGTAGAATGGAAAGAATGGAATCCCATCCGTCAATAGAATTACTGCTTTTTACAGGTACTCCAATAACGGGCAGTGGAGATAAAGAAGCAACCATGCCAGGTAGGTGGGCCGCTCCTCCGGCACCTGCTATTATGACAGAAAATCCATTTTTATGGGCATTTTTGCCAAAATCAAACAGTTTTTCCGGTGTTCGATGGGCTGAAACAATATCCACTTCGACTTCAATATCAAATCCTTTTAAAATATCGATGGCTTCTTGCATAACGGGAAGGTCGCTGGTGCTTCCCATGATTACGGCTACTTTGCTCATATTTTAATTACTAACAACGTTTATGGTTTCCTTTACTTTTTGTGCCACTTCCCGAGCTCGGGCCATATTTTCATCCACAATGGTCACATGTCCCATTTTCCGAAAGGGACGGGTCTGTTTTTTACCATAAATATGTGGAGTTACGCCATCCATTTTTAGTATGGTTTCTATGTTTTCGTAAATCACATTGCCGGTATGACCTTCCGACCCTACCAAATTGACCATGATGCCCGCCACCTTACTGTCCGTTTTTCCCAACGGCAAGCCCAAAATGGCACGAATATGCTGTTCAAACTGGTTGGTGTAGCTGGCTTCAATGCTGTAATGTCCACTATTGTGCGGTCTCGGGGCCACCTCATTGACCAAGATCTCATCTTCCTGTGTTTGAAATAACTCCACCGCCAATAACCCTATATGATTCATATGTTTTGATACTTGCAGCGCTACTTGTTGCGCTTTCTGGGCCACCTCATCTTCAATTCGGGCAGGACAGATTACATATTCCACCTGATTGGCCTCCGGATGGAATTCCATTTCCACAACGGGATAAGTGTTGACCTCTCCGACGGTATTTCTAGCCACAATTACAGCAAGTTCATTTTTAAAATCCACCAACTGTTCTGCAATGCATTCCACATTGGGCAAGTCTTTTAAATCTTCCGGAGTCCTGACAATTTTCACCCCTTGTCCATCATAACCAAATTGCGCACTTTTCCATACAAAAGGGAGTTGGAGCCCTCCATTGGAAATACTGTCTTCAATCTCAGAGGTGTATGCAAAACGGGTAAAAGAGGCCGTGGGTATATTGTGGTCCGTGTAAAACAATTTTTGAGTTGCCTTATTTTGTATCGTTCTTAAGGCTTTTGTGGGCGGATATACTTTCACACCCTCGTTTTCCAACTTCTCTAGGGCATCTACGTTTACGTTTTCAATCTCAATGGTGAGCACATCCACATCCTTTCCAAAATTGTACACCGCATCAAAATCCATCAGGCTTGCTTGTACAAATTCATTGCAGGAAATCTTACAAGGGGCTTCAGGGGAAGCATCCATTACCTTGGTATGGATATCCCATTTTCGTGTTTCGTAGAGCAGCATTTTTCCCAACTGTCCACCTCCAAGAATACCCAGTTTAAATTTGGAAGAAAAAAATTGCATTGGTCTTGCAGATTGGAATAAAAGCAAAAATACATGAATTCCATGAAGCAGGGAAACCAACAGCAAAAACCACCCCTAAAAATGTTATCTTTGCCAACCTGATAAATGGAAGACTAATTGATCAAACTTCACGACAAATATTTTAAACCTTTTTTAAAGGAAGAGCAGATTTTGGCCGCCATTGAAAAAATTGCTGGTGAAATCGCCAAGGATTATAATGAAGAGGTGCCCATATTTGTGGGGGTGCTGAACGGAGCTTTTATGTTTGTATCCGACTTTTTAAAGGCCTATCCGCATCCATGTCAAGTTTCATTTGTCCGACTAAGCTCCTATCAGGGCCTTACGTCCACTGGAATTGTAGAAACTTTGTTGGACATTCCTGAGGAAATGGACGGCAAAAGCGTCATTATTTTAGAAGACGTAGTGGATACGGGAAGAACTCTGAAGCAATTGGTGCATTTGTTCTCCCAGACCAACGTGAAAGAGTTTAAGATAGCCACCCTATTTTATAAATCTGAAATCTATAATGGTGAATATACCATCGACTATATCGGAATGGAAATCCCAAACAATTTCATAGTCGGATACGGTTTGGACTATAATGAACTGGGGCGGAATCTAAGAGAAGTATACCAATTAAATCAAGCAGATATGATTAACCTAGTGCTTTTTGGAAAACCAGGAGCCGGCAAGGGTACCCAAGCGGGATTTTTAAAAGAAAAATACAATTTGAAGCATATTTCCACTGGTGATGTGTTCCGGTATAATATTAAAAACGGAACGGAGTTGGGAAAATTGGCCAAGTCTTATATCGATAAAGGGGATTTGGTGCCCGATGAGGTCACCATAAACATGCTAAAGGACGAAGTGGAGAAAAACCCGGAAGCAGCAGGTTTTATTTTTGATGGTTTTCCAAGAACTACAGCTCAGGCAGAAGCTTTGGATAATTTTTTGGAATCCAAGGATATGGGTATAAATGCCACCATTGCCCTTGAGGCCGATGATGATGTTTTGGTGGCGCGTTTATTGGAACGGGGTAAGAGCAGTGGTCGCTCCGATGACCAAGATGAGAACAAGATTCGCAATCGTTTTGATGAGTACAATCAAAAAACAGCTCCCTTAAAGGCTTACTACGAAAAGCAGGGCAAGTTTCACGCTGTAAATGGTATTGGGGAGATTGATGAAATTACGGAGCGATTGAGCAAAGTCATTGATTGTCTGTGAGAGCGCGATTCCTATTATTGATTCTTTTTTTTTATGCATTCCTATTCTCATGCGAAAGCAGAGGGTGGACAGAAGATATTCAGAATAGGGTAAACGTATACAACCGGAATGCACGGGAATTAGCGAATTATACCCTAGAATCAGGATCAACCGTAATTTTTGTTACAGAATATGCTGAGCAAGATGGTCTGAAGAAAACTCTTGCTCGACATTTTCAAGAGGAGACACTCAATTTTGAAAGGCATATTTTTACTGAAAACAACGAGATTGTTTATACCCAAAATATTGGTGTCGCACCGCAACTCAGAGATTTCAAAGCACATGAATTTTTGATGTTCAATGAGCAGACTTTTTGGAAAAGTAAAGGTGTGGGCTTAAAACTTAATCAGCACGTGCCCACAGATGATATTGTAGTAAAAGAAGCGGCGCTGGAATTGTTGCATGGAGCCCAAGTAACGGAAAGGGAGTTGTCTGCAACGGATTATGACAAGATCTATAAATATCTTGATGAACTTGTATCCTCGAAACCCAAAAAATGACAGAAGGCAATTTTGTAGATTACGTAAAAGTGCATATCTCTTCCGGGAATGGGGGTAAAGGCTCTGCGCACCTACGTCGCGAAAAGTTTGTTGCCAAAGGAGGTCCAGATGGTGGTGATGGTGGTCGCGGTGGCCATGTTATCCTGAAGGGAAACAAAAACCTCTGGACACTGATTCATTATAAGTTCAAAAGGCATTTTAAGGCTGGGCATGGCGAACATGGTGGTAAACAGCGAAGCACTGGGGCGGATGGCGAAGATGTGTATTTGGAAGTGCCTTTGGGAACTGTGGTCCGCGATAGCGAAACCAACGCAGTTTTATTTGAAATTACAGAAGACCAGGAAGAAAAAATAGTATTGGAAGGTGGAAAAGGAGGCCGGGGAAACTGGCACTTTAAAAGTGCTACAAACCAAACACCACGATATGCCCAACCAGGAATTCCAGGTCAGGAAAGTCAAATAACACTCGAATTAAAAGTATTGGCCGATGTAGGCCTCGTAGGATTTCCCAATGCGGGAAAGTCCACATTGCTCTCCGTAATGACCTCGGCCAAGCCCAAAATTGCCGATTATGAATTCACTACCCTAAAACCCAATTTGGGGATTGTAAAGTATCGGGATTTTAGAAGTTTTGTCATGGCCGATATTCCGGGTATAATAGAAGGAGCTGCAGAAGGCAAAGGTTTGGGACATTATTTCTTAAGGCATATAGAGCGCAATGCCACCTTACTTTTTCTAATACCTGCCGATAGCAACGATATCAGTCAGGAATATGCCATTCTATTGGATGAATTAAGGCGATATAACCCTGAACTCCTGGATAAAAATCGATTGGTGGCCATTTCCAAATGTGATTTACTGGATGAGGAGCTCATACAGGAGATGAAGGAAGATATGGAAGAAGATTTCAAAGATGTTCCCTATGTCTTTATTTCATCAGTCAGTCAATTGGGCATACAAGAGCTTAAGGATGCCCTCTGGAAGCTGTTGAACGAATAACAGCAACCTCACTACGCTTTCAACCCGAATATTAATTATATTTATGTATGCCAAGTAACTATAAAAAAAGTGTACTTACCCTAGTTTTGGGAGCCTTTTTAATGTCCTGTTCGGCGATTCGGGTGAATTATGATTATGACTCACAAACCGACTTTTCAGGTTATACCACCTATAACTACTTTTCTGATATGCAAACGGGCTTGAGCGGATTGGACGAGAGAAGATTGATAAGGGCACTGGACTCTATGTTACAGTCCAAGGGATATCGGTTGACAGAAGAACCTGATTTTTTCATCAACATTTTAAGTGAAGAATACAGAAGTGCACCCAATAGTGCTGTTGGGGTGGGTGTCGGTGGTACAGGACGAAATGTCGGTGGAGGCGTTTCCATAGGATTGCCCATTTCAAACTCAGGGATTCAACGCATGATTCAATTCGATTTTGTGGATGCACAGCGGGATATGCTGTTTTGGCAGGCATTCAGCGAGAGCGGTTTTAGGGACAATGCATCTCCCAGTGTCAGGGAAAGTCAACTAAGGGCCGTTGTAAAAAAGGTCTTTTCCAAATTTCCACCCAAGATAAAATAGTTTCCGCTTGTATTAGCTATATACCGTTGGTCATAATTTGAATAAGGTGGTCCATTTTGCAACATATTTTTGATTTTGGTGTAACAACCGATAAAAAGTGGCGTCTTAATTTAAATGCCTGAGATCACTAACAATCAAATACAATCAAATAGAATGAGAACAACACAAAAAATTAGAATGATTTGTGGTGCAGCTTTGCTTTTTTTAATAGGGTTGACTATAAAAGCACAAGATTTACCAGGAAATCCTAGTTTGGTAAGCTCCGATGAAGAGCTGAAAGCCCTAGCTGCCTTGGACGCAGGCGATTACCGATATACGGTGGAAGACTACTTTGCCAATCCCAAGGCCATTACTTTCCGGTTTTCGCCCGATGGTAAATACATCTCCTACCGTGAAAGCAATGAGAAGGGCAAGCGTAATATCTATGTCAAAAATTTATCCACAGGTGAAGCAATAATGGCCATTGAGGAAAAAGATGAACTGGTACGTGCCTACGGATGGCTCAACAACGAAAGACTGTATTTTTCGATGGATAAGGGCGGCAATGAAAATTACCACATTTATGCTGTTGATATCGATGGTAAAAATCAAAAGGACCTTACACCTTTTGATGGAGTAAGAGCACAATTTACGGAATTGCTTCGCGATGATAAGGACCATATCATCGTGTCCATGAACAAGAACAACCCACAAGTATTTGAACCCTACAAGGTGAATCACCAAACAGGGGAGCTAAAACAGTTGTATGCCAATGATGACCCAAACAACCCCATTTTTGGATATAATTTTGACAAGGACGGCACTCTTAAGTCTTTTACCAAGATTCGGGATGGTGTGGAGCAGGATATCTATTACGAAGATGGCAATGGGGGCTACAAACTGCTGAAGAGCCTCAATTGGAAAGACAATTTTGTGATAGCAGATTTTAACTATGCCACAGAATACCCTCATGATGCTTATGTTGTATCTAACCTAGAAAGTGACAAGGCCGAGGTTTTGCTTTATGACCTTAAAGAGGATAGAATGATTGAACGGGTGTTTGCCAATGATCAGTATGATGTTCAAGGGATGGGACTTTCACGAACAAGAAACTACGAGATCGATTATTTCTCTTATGAGGGCGAAAAAAGCATTGTTGTACCCATGAGTGATGCCTACAAAGCATTGGACGCCAAAATGAAAGAACTTTTGCCCGGAAAACAATACCAAGTGCTAGATGCCACCGAGGATGAAAATTTGTATATGCTCTATGTGAGCAGTGACCGCATTTATGGTGTGTATTACGCTTATAATGTTGCTAAGGATGAGTTGAACGAGCTTTACAATACCATGCCACATTTGAAAGAGGAGGATATGGCCGAGATGAGACCCATTACCTTTAAGAGTAGGGACGGAATCATGCTGCATGGATACATTACGCTGCCAAAGGCAGCTTTGGCTGGCGAAAAGGTTCCGGTAGTTGTAAATCCCCATGGAGGTCCTCAGGGAATTCGTGACTCATGGGGTTTCAATCCAGAGGCACAGTTATTTGCCAGTAGGGGATATGCAACGCTCCAAGTCAACTTTAGAATTTCTGGAGGTTATGGCAGGGAGTTCTTGGAATCTGGATTTAAACAAATTGGAAGAAAGGCCATGGATGATGTGGAAGACGGATTGCAGTATGTGATAGACCAAGGTTGGGTAGACCCCGACAAAGCGGCTATCTATGGGGGTAGTCATGGAGGATATGCCGTTTTGAGAGGCTTGACAAAAACCCCAGACCTCTACGCCTGTGGAGTTGATTATGTAGGGGTATCCAATATCTTCACTTTTATGAAAACCATCCCTCCTTATTGGAAGCCTTATTTGAAAATCATCAAAGAAATTTGGTATGATGAAGATGTTGCAGAGGAGAAATCCATAATGGAAGAAGTTTCACCAGTGTACAATGTGGACAAAATTAAAAAACCCCTGTTTGTTGTTCAAGGAGCCAATGACCCAAGGGTAAATATCGATGAATCTGACCAAATTGTAAGTGCCTTAAGGGAAAAGGGATTTGATGTACCCTACATGGTAAAATATGACGAAGGACATGGTTTTGGCAAAGAAGAAAATCGTTTGGAACTTTATAAGGCCATGATGGGCTTTTATGCCAAGCATTTGGACAATGCAGAAATTCCTAAGCCTTTAAAAGATTGAAGAAACTTTTTGGTGTAAAAAAGGGGACCATTGGTCCCTTTTTTTTGTCTTTTCATGATTGAAATAGTTTACCGTTCGCCATTATCATTCTACCGTTGCCCATAATTCATTTCTATTGCAAGAATCCGCTGCCTATTTTAGTCCTGTTAATTCAAAAAACCGGAAGCGATGATCACCTTGGCAAAATTGGTAATCTCATTACTCTTGAACATTTTACTATAACCCTAGAGGGTAAAACTTAAATCGAACTTTTATGAAGAAATTGAATACGGCGCAAAAAGTGATCTTGGTACTTGGCATAATAGGTACCATAGTAGGTATTTACGGAAAGTGGAATGGTTGGGACCATAAAAGCTATTTTATTCCATTGTATACTGGTTTGTCATTTATGTGGGTGGCGTTTTTGAACTCAGATAGCAAATGCGAGGTCCGCTATCTTAAAAGGATTTTTGGAATAAAATGACTGGATAGTGAAAAACGTAAATAAGATCATGTTGTTGTGCGTTGCAGCTATTTTAACTGTTGTTGGTTATTCGGTTTTAAACAGTTCACAATTTGTAGGGATTACTTTTATATGTTTTTTGGGAGCTAGCCTGTTTCTGTTAGGTTATTTTGGTAAAAGCAGAGTTGTCTTTGGGTTTTCAAAAATCATGGAATTTTCAAGCGAAATCATATTGGGCAATAAATCTAAAAATATAGATACTTTGACCCATTTTCGAATTGAACTTCTAACAATTTCCGCACTCTTCGTTTGTTTTGGACTGGGGTTTGGTGTAGGCAGGATGTTGTATCAGATACTAGAAAAGCTAGCTTAAACTCAACTATCTTTATACGCATATTTTTCAGGGAATGAATATTACCAAAAAAAGACAGAACGTCGCATTCTGGGCACTTCAGTTTATTGGCTGGGGCTTTATCAACCTAATTTCCATTTTTGTCCTAAAAAAGGTAAGTGTTGAATTCATACTATACTCCGTTGTGGTGGGTACGGGCATTGGAATTTTTTCCACTTCCGTGCTACGTTGGTATTTAAAGCGAAATATTTCTTTTGACTCTTTTGGTATTCAGGATTTAGGTAAGGTCATAGTATCTGTACTCGCGGGTTCCTTACTTTTTGGCTTGCTCAATATAGCCTTTGGTTACATATATGTTAAGTTCGGTCCCACATTGACCACAGAGGAGACCCAATTGTTCAAACATTATGACAGTGTCTGGATACAGGTGCTCAATGCACTCTTTTTAATTGGAGCTTGGGTCATTACATATTTGGTCATAAAGTTACTTTTAAAGTTAAATAGGGACAGGATTGAACGATTGGAACTCAATACCAATCTAAAACAGGCGCAATTGGACACGTTAAAAGGACAGATCAATCCCCACTTTATGTTTAACAGTTTAAACAATATTCGGGGTTTGATGCTGGAAGATGTGGAAAAGTCCCGGGAAATGCTTACCAAGCTTTCCGAAATTCTAAGATACTCCCTTACCAAAAACAACATAAACTCCATATCGGTTGCCGAAGAACTGGAAGTGGTGGATAACTATATCGACCTTTCCAAGATACAGTTTGAAAACCGTCTGGAGTTCATCAAAAATGTAGATGAGGATACTCTGGACCTGAGTATTCCGCCCATGATTATACAATTACTGATTGAAAATGCCATCAAACATGGTATTTCCAATTTGAAGCAGGGGGGTAAAATAGTTTTGGAGATAAAAAAGGAAAACGGGCAACTGCAAATTGGGGTTAGAAATACTGGAAAACTGAAAGTTTCAAAGAATTCCACACAATTGGGCATAAAAAATATACGGCAACGATTGCATCTTTTGTATGCAGAACGGGCGTCTTTTACCCTTGACGAAGAAGCGGATGAAGTGGTGGCCAACATAAAAATACCATTGTCGGCATGAGGATAAGAACTGTAATTGTGGAAGATTCCAGATTGGCGCGCAATGAGCTAAAAGAGCTTCTAAAAGACTATGATGAGATTGAATTGGTGGGTGAAGCAGAAAATGTGGATGAGGGATATGAGCTTATTGGGAATGAAAATCCAGATCTTTTGTTTTTGGACATCAACATGCCCGAAAAAGATGGGTTTGAACTCTTGGAAATGCTGGATGAAGTCCCGATTACCATTTTTACTACGGCCTTTGATGAATATGCCATAAAATCGTTTGAGTACAATGCTCTGGATTATCTGTTGAAACCTGTAAACGAGAAACGCTTTGCCATTGCCCTTGAAAAAGTGAGGGTCAGATTGGAAAACAAGCAGAGAAAAAATTCTGAAAGCACGAGGTTGACGGTTAACAGTCAAATCTTCATCAAAGATGGTGAGTCGTGTTGGTTGGTTAAAATTGGTGATATTTCACAGTTTGAAATTGTGGGCAACTACACCCGGGTTTTTTTCGAGGGCAAAAAGCCTATGCTGTACAAATCCCTTAACCAAATAGAGGAAAAACTTCCCGAAGAATCGTTCTTCAGGGCCAATAGGCAACAAATTGTCAACACCAACTACATTGAAACCGTAATTCCCTGGTTCAATGGGAAATTGAAACTGACCATGAAAAATGGGGAAGAAGTTGAGGTTTCACGTCGGCAATCCTACATATTCAAGGACAAAATGAGCCTTTGAAAAGAAAAAGCCTCCATTCGGAGGCTTTTTAAAGGTTATGCGCGTAATAGGTCCCTATATCTATCTTTATAACCGACCAAAGCTAAAATATTCAAAATCAGTAATCCTAGGGCGGGCCCTATTCCCTCCGGCGCCAAAGAGGCGTGAAACAAAACGGCACATACGGAAACGCTCATCAAAATTACGGCCATAAGTGCGCCATATTTATTAAAAATCAATGCCAGACCGGCTAAAACTTCCACAACGGCCACCAAGGTCATTGTATGAGTTGAAGACAATGCGCCGAAATAGCCCATTACCGTTTCAGGCATTTCTCCCATGGGTATAAAATGAAAGAATTTATTCAACCCAAAAATGAGGACAAACAGCCCCAAGAGGATACGGACCACCATAAATACTTTTGAATTCATACGTTGATATTTTATTGGTTAAGCAATAAAAGTAGCTAAAAATTGCGAATAATGCAGTATTGGCTTTGTGTGTATGACTATCTGATATCAGAAAACATAATAGAAAATGAAGTATGTCATGGCAAGGTTAAATCCGGCGTGGCAAATGACCGCACCCCATAGCGAATATGATTTTCGTTTCATCATAAAAAAGACCCGTGAAGCAGAAAACATAAACAAAACCCAAAGAAATGCAGGTACCCATGAAAACATCCATTTGCCATCTATAAAAAGAATCCCGAAATGGGCCAAATGTGTGACGCCAAAAGCTAGACTGTCAATAAGGGATGCTTTATTATCGCCCAGTCCTTCTGAAAAACATCTATGGATAAGTCCCCTATACAAAAACTCCTCGCCAATGGGGCTGAACAACATGCCCATAGTAGCAAAGACCATAAAATATTGAAATTTAAGGGCTTCAAAACTTGGCCCCGAAGGAACTTGGTACGATTGAGAAATGTAGACCATCCAGTTTTGTACTGTATCTGCATATAACCATGTACCGATTAGCCAAACCCCCAAGCAGACCAAACCCCCAACCAAAAATGCCCATAGTAGCGGTATAAAACCGGTGGGTTTTTTAAGACCGATTTCTTTTCTTCCCAATTTGGTGAGTAAAAGAAAAGGTAAAATCCACATGGCCACAAAGATGATAGACGTAAATCGATAATCACCTGTTTTGCTGGCATGGAGCACAGTTATAAACCTTGGAATTCCAAATATCAAAATCAAGGCAAGACCCGTTCTCCAATCAAAGCGCAAAGAATCTTTTATGAAAGCCCGAAAATATCCCATCAAAAATTTCAGAGTGATTTTAACAGGCCTCCATCAATGGGAATGTTGGCACCATTGATGTACGCGGCTTTATTGGAGGCTAAAAATGCCACTAAAAAGCCGTACTCTTCGGGTTTTCCGATACGTTTTGCGGGTACCATAGCTTCCATGGCTGACCTAACCTCTTCAACCGGAATGCCCATTTTTTCAGCTTTTTTTACATTGAGGGAAGCAATACGGTCCGTATCAAAATAGCCAGTAAGCACATTGTTCACAGTTATTCCATCTTTTGCAACATCCAGGGATAGACTTTTTGACCATGTGACCACTGCGGCCCGGATGGAGTTTGAAAGTGCCAAATAGCTAAGCGGTTCTTTCACAGAAATGGAAGCAACATTGATAATGCGACCCCATTTGTTTTGTTGCATGTGCTTTATGGCCAATTCTGTGGTCAACACCACCGATTTAAACAATAAGTCAAACGCTTTCTGATAGTCTTCAACCTTTTTTTCAAGAGCTCCGCCTGCTTCTGGCCCTTGGGTATTGTTTACCAAAATATCAATATTGGTCGTTTGAAAAAATGTGGTTATAGTCTTACTGAACGATTCAAAATCAGAAAAATCGACCACTAAATAGTCATGTTTTTGCTCTTTTGTGGTGTCCATTTCGGCAACAACGGCTTTTAGGTCACGCTCATTTCTGGCCATTAGGGTCACATGGGCTCCACTATTGGCCAACTGCATTGCAACGGATCTGCCAATTCCTTTACTGCTTCCTCCTACGAGTGCTTTTTTTCCTAAAAGAGAAATATTCATGTCTACTTGTATTCTTCCCGTGCGGGACAAAAAATATCCATCAACTTACAAGGAGTCAAAGCCTTTCCACTGTGTGGTGTGTTTGATGGTATTATAATGACATCTCCAGGTTGGCAGATACTTGTTTTACCATTCAGGGTAAACTCAAAATTCCCTTGCACCACATGCATGATCTGTTCATGTACATGATGGTGTTCCGGTACTTCTGCATCTTTTTCCACATCCCAAAAGGCCCAAGTCATTGATTCACTATGAATCATTTTGCCATGATAGCCCTTTATTAGTTCTTTGCTTGATATGTCTTTCAGGTTCATAATACGAAATTAAGTGATGAAGCCCATCAATGTGTGGCCTTATGCAAGGTGATTAAATAAATCCCTCAATTACGTTGTAGTTTTTCTGCTACACTATCATAATATTCCTTGGTTAGCTTTTCGGTCCAAACCGTAGGTTCGCTACCATAAATAGCGATATAGGATACTTTACTGCCAACAGCTGATGTATGCCAATGTTCTATATCTTTTTCACACTTTATTACATCACCTTTTTTAAGTATAATTGGCTCTTTGCCTCGTTCTTGATAGTACCCTTCACCTTCAATAATAATTAGTACTTGTGGTGTGGTATGTTTATGCCAGTCTAATGTGGAATTTGGACTAAATGTGGCTTGGGTAATGTTGTAGTCTATACTGTTGTCTGCTTTCAGTAAGAAGTTAAGCCATGCATCACCGATATGGTGTGTGTTGGGTGCTTTGATGCCCTCATTTAAAAAGGACGTTATCTTGTAATCAGAATCTTGTCCGTGAACGATAAGCGGTAATAATGCGAATAATATTGCTACTAGTCTTTTCATTTTAAATGTTATAATTAAATCAAATGTATACCAAGGTATAAAATTAATATGGAGAAATCTTTATTGGCATTGGTTTGACCATTAGCTATTTTTGAGGCTAAAACCTATTGATGGATATTCATTTCATTGCCATTGGTGGTAGCGCCATGCACAATCTTGCCCTTGCACTTAAGCACAAGGGTTACAATATAACCGGAAGTGACGATGTAATTTTTGAACCTTCAAAAAGTCGGTTGGATGCTGAGGGGCTGCTACCTGAAGAATTTGGATGGTTCCCTGAGAAGATTCAACGAACTTTGGATGCCGTAATTTTGGGAATGCATGCCAAACCGGACAATCCAGAGCTTGTTAAAGCCCAAGAGCTGGGGTTGAAGATATATTCCTATCCTGAATTCCTTTTTGAGCAGTCCAAGCACAAAACACGGGTGGTAATTGGAGGGAGCCATGGAAAGACGACCATTACTTCCATGATCCTACATGTGCTGCAATATCATGGCATTAAAGTTGACTTTATGGTCGGGGCCCAGCTGGATGGCTTTGATCGCATGGTTCATTTGACCGAGGATAATGATTTTATCGTGCTTGAAGGGGATGAATACCTATCCTCTCCCATAGATCGGAGACCAAAATTTCATCTTTATAAACCCAATATTGCATTACTTAGTGGTATTGCATGGGACCATATTAATGTGTTTCCCACTTTTGAAAACTATGTGAAACAGTTTCAAATTTTTGTGGACAGCATTGTTAAGGGAGGCAGTATTACATACAATGCGGAGGACCAAACATTAAAAGATGTGATAGAGTCCTCTGAAAACACTATTCGCAAGTTTCCCTATGAGACTCCGAATTTTAGTGTGATTGACGGGGTAACACTTTTGGAAACTCCTGAAGGGGATATGCCCTTGGAAATTTTTGGTGCGCATAACCTTAACAACTTGGCCGGAGCCAAGTGGATTTGTCAGCAGATGGGCGTTGATGAAATGGATTTTTATGAAGCTATTGCAACTTTTAAAGGAGCATCAAAACGTTTGGAAAAAATAGCCCAAGGCGATGCCCGGGTTGCGTTCAAGGATTTTGCCCATTCCCCCAGCAAGGTCAAGGCCACTACGGAAGCTGTTAAGGAACAATATGTGGGATATAGGTTGTTGGCTTGTTTGGAACTGCATACCTATAGTAGCCTCAATGCAGAATTCTTGAAGGAATATAAAGGAGCTTTGGACGCAGCAGACGAAGCAGTGGTTTTTTACTCCCCAAACGCGGTGAAAATAAAGGGATTGGCGGAAGTTACTTCCGAACAGATCTCAGTGGCCCTAAATAGAAATGATATTAAAATATTTACGAATCCCGAGGAATTCCAAGAATATCTTTTTACCCAAAGCTTAGATAACACTGCACTTTTGTTGATGAGTTCCGGAAACTACGGTGGACTTGATTTTGATCAGCTCAAAGCGCTTTTCTAATACGCCTGAACTACACCTTATTGCGTCCCGTTAGGCATCGAATTGCCTCAAATGATGGTCTAAATGTTTGTACTGCATCTGCCCCCATTGTTCTTTGGTGAAGTGCCCGAACATAGGATGCGGACTCCGTGATTCTTTCTCCCTTTCTGCGTAAAAATCGTTGATTAAAGTAATCAGTCTTTTCTTTTCTGTATTGAATTCCTTAGGGGATGTAACTTTTAAACCCTTGGCAGTGGGCAAATTCCTCTTCCAAGGTTTATCATTATACATATTCTTTTTAAAACTTTTAAAAAGCAATTTCATTACGGGATTGGGTTTTTTCGTAAAATTGTACCTATTCAATGCGATTTTTAGGGGAAACTGACAATGATGTAGCATTTGTCCAACCTCCATTTTTCCCCAGTTTCCTTTGGAAGAATCTTTCAAAGCATCTATTCTGGAAAGAACCTCGGTATAGGTTTCCTTATCGAAAATTGATTTCATGTGTTTGATGTTTATTGATTAAAATTTACATAAATCGAATTATTATTTGGAGGTAATGAAAGAAAAAACAACTTCTTTTTCAATTAAAAATTGGGCAGTTGATGATAAACCCCGTGAGAAATTAGTGGCAAAGGGAAGCTCAGTCCTTTCCGATGCTGAACTTATCGCCATTTTGATAGGCTCTGGAAATAAAAGCGAAAGCGCCGTGGAGCTTTCCAAACGTATTCTTGCCTCAGTGGACCACGATTTGAATAAGTTGGGCAAACTCTCAGTGAATCAATTGGTGCGGTTCAAAGGAATAGGGGAGGCCAAAGCAGTAAGTATTGTGGCATCCATGGAAATAGGAAGACGCCGTAGAGGACAAGATCACAAGAAAATCATAAAAATTACCGGAAGTAAAGAAGTGTTTGAATTGTTGTTTCCTTTAATGGGAGAGCTACAGCATGAAGAATTCTGGATAGTTTATTTGAACAACTCCAATAAGGTCATCTTTAAGGGGCAATTGAGCAAAGGAGGTATTACTGGAACTTTGGTAGATGTCCGTTTAGTCTTGAAACAAGCTCTGGAACTTAGTGCCGTGGGAATCATCCTTGCCCACAATCATCCTTCTGGGAACTTGCGAGCTAGTAAATCAGACATAGAAATTACCGAAAAATTGAAAACTACGGCCGAAGCACTCGACATTAAAGTTTTAGATCATTTAATTTTAACCCAACATGATTACCTTAGCTTTGCAGATGAGGGATTATTATAGCCGTGTTTTTATATGCTTTTGATTTTTACCCATAAAATTACCAATAGGCTCACTTATACGGCCAAACAAATTTTTGAAGGTATTTTGGGTATTGATATTGCATTTACCACCAAAGTAGAGGACTTTATAAAACATACGGGTCCTAAAATCACCTACTCCAAGCAACCGCTGCAAAATGAATTTTTTATCCGGAGCAACGATTTGCTGTTTGAACAGGGAATCAATGACCTGGATATCAAAGTATCTGAATGGGATGGGATTCCCTGTTTTTTTGCCTCTGGGGAAAAAAGTGCAGTCCCTTACGACATTTTTTCGGCCAGTTTTTTTCTGCTTACACGATATGAGGAGTACTTGCCTCATGTTAAGGACAGCGTAGGACGTTATCCTGTAAAGGAAAGTCTCGCTTATCAAAACAAATTTTTGGAGCTTCCTGTTGTAGATCTATGGGCCTATAAATTGCTGGATGCACTCTTGGAACGATTTCCAGATATGGAACGGGAAAAAAAAGCCTACAATTTCACTTCAGTGGTAAACGTAACTACCTCACATAGTTTTGCCCTAAGGGGAGTGACGAGGACGTTGGGAGGGTTTTTACTTGATTTGGGAAGTTTAAAATTCAAAAGTATCATAAACCGTTTTTTGGTGTTGTTGGGCTTTAAAAAAGACCCTTATGATAATTTTGATGAACTGGTGCAAATCCATAAAAAATTTCCTATTAAAACTATGTTTTTCTTTCAAATGGCGGAGCATTCAACTCATGACAAGAATATATCACCAAACAACAATAAGTTCCGATATCTTATAAAATCAGTTGCAGATTATAGTGTTGTTTCCTTGAGCACATCCTATGTTTCCTCCACAGATAAAGCAGTTTTAAAAGAAGAAAAGGAACGTTTGGGCAATTTAATAAACCGGCCCATTCGCTACGCTCGACTTCGATATAATCGGGTAAGTGTTCCCACAACATATCGAAATTTGGTCGAAACTGAATTCACGGACGATTTCTCCATGGGCTATACCCATGAAATCGGTTTTAGAGCGGGAACCTGCACTCCATTTTATTTTTATGACATCAATATGGAAGTGCGACAACCTCTGAAGGTCCATCCCTTCGCTGTGCACGACTATGCTTTTTTGAATTACAACAAAAAGACGGCCATATTCGAAAAGATGGACAAAATTTATAGAAGCATTAAAGAGGTAAATGGAAGCTTTGTTTGTATTTTCTCTAATGAATTATTGGGAAGTACAAGTGAAATGGACTGGATTGATTTGTACAACTCCTTTTTAAAGCGCTATTATGTGTAGTGATAGGGTTACGGACGTTTTCTTTGATTTAGACCATACCCTTTGGGATTTTGAAAAAAATTCTGCCCTAACGTTTCGGAAAATATTCGATGCAAATCAGCTTACTATAAAGCTGGATGATTTTTTAACGGTTTATGCCCCCATCAATTTTGAATTTTGGAAGCTTTATCGAGAAAATAGGATCAGCAAACCCCAGTTGCGCTATCAAAGATTGAAAAAGACCTTTGACCATTTGGGTAAAGTGGTGTCCGATGATATTATAGACACCTTGGCACATGATTATATTGCACATTTATCCTCATTTACCCATTTGATACCAAATGCCACTGAAGTTCTGGAATATCTTTCACCAAAATATAGGCTGCATATTATCACCAATGGATTTCAAGAGGTCCAAGAGAAAAAGCTCAAGGGAAGCAAAATTCATCATTACTTTGAGCATGTTGTAAATTCGGAGACAGCCGGCGTAAAAAAACCACATCCCTATATTTTTGAATTGGCATTGGACAAAGCCAAAACCACACCTCAAAACGCTCTGATGATAGGTGACAGCCTCGAGGCCGATGTTCAAGGCGCAAAGTCTGTGGGAATGCAGGCCATTCACTTCAATTGCAATGGAGAATCAAGCCATGAAGTAGCTCCAATGATTAACAATCTCATTGAAATAAAAAGCTTTTTGTAGAGTTATAGTAGGGAGGGGCTGCCTCGATGTTGTTATCTATAAAAAGTCTTAAGAGTTTATGAGAAGATACCTCCTACATTTCGTATGTGCATCCCTTTTTTTATCCCTGTCGATCTCATGTTCCGAAGAGCAGAATTTTGACCAATTTGATGACCTGGAAGTAACTCCATTATTGGCCTCCAGTATTCTTTATATCGAATCAACAGAAGACTTTATAAATACATCTTCCGTATCGGGGGCTTTTTATAGTCAAACGGTGAATTTTGATGCATTCAATGAGCAATTTGTTTCGGAAAGACTTTTGGAAGGCATCATCATTTATGAAGTTGAGAACACTACAAGTAAAAGCATAAATTTTACCGTTGAATTTTTGGATGAAGCCGATAACGTGCTTGATGTGGAAACGTTCAGCATTGACCCTGCGCCATCTGGTGTTCTCACGCGCGAAGTGGCTTATGGACCTGCAGGCAAGAGTTTGGACATATTAACAGCAACATCCACCCTCCGGGTTACTGGAAGTAATCTTAGCGATACGACCAGTACCTCTTCAGAGCCCGAACCCAAGTTTATATTTAAATCAGGTGCAGAATTTCTATTTCAATTGAAATGAGATTGGTCCTTCCCCCATTTATGGCCATCCTATTTGGATTGACCGCATCATTTGGTCAAAACAAGCAATTGCTCTATGATTTTTATGAGATTCCACAATCGTTGATGGTCAACCCAGGTGTAAAGACCATGGAACGGTGGCATACCGGAATTCCATTAATATCGGGATTGTCTTTTCAGGCAGCGACCAGTGGTGTAACCGTCAATGATCTATTTGCCAACGATGTTATCGATTTTACCACAAAGGTGCAGGAAAGGGTTTTGAATGTTATGAGCCGAAGGGATGATTTCAGCTCCACGAGTCAAATTGAAGGATTCAATGTGGGCTTTCGTGGAAAAAACAGACCTGATGACTATTATTCTTTTGGAATGTATGGTGAAACCGATGTTATTGTGTATTGGCCAAGGGATTTGGCCATTCTGGCCTTTGAAGGAAATGGAGGGCCCAATATAGGACGAAGTTTTGACCTTGGTGATCTAAATGTAAGGGGAGAAATGGTAAATGTGTTTCATTTTGGCATCAATAGAAAAATGAGTAATACTCTTACCGTGGGTGCTCGCGCCAAATTGTACTCCAGCGTCTTTCAATTTCAATCGATAAACAATACTGGATCTTTTGTGACCACCCAAGGGGAGGATAACATATATAGAAGCGCTATTGTGGCTGATATGGAACTTCAAACAGCGGGAGTCGAAGGTTTTGTTGATGTTTTGGAGGAGGACACTTCCACTACCCGGAAAGATTTGACAAGTCTTTTTACTGAAAGAACCTTGTTGGGAGGCAATCTTGGTCTTGGGTTCGATGTTGGCTTCAGCTATAACATCAATCCGCAGACGACCATTACAGCCAGTATTTTGGATATGGGATTCATTTATCAATCCAAGGATGTGAAAAACTACACTCTGTCAGGGAGTGCCATTACCGAGGGCATAACTGTTTTTTTGCCAGAGGATGTAAATGACCTTGACAATGACCTTTGGCAGCAATTGGTTGATGATATTGAGGAGTCTCTTCCGTATGAAGAAAATGACACAGGATATATTTCACTAAGACCAGTAAAAGCTTACGGTTCCATACGCTACGATTTTGGCCAAGGAGAAAGCAGAAATGAAAATTGCGGTTGCGCAATAAATGTGGTTAGCGCATCTAACCAGGAATTTTACAGGAACAGTATTGGAGGGCAGATTTTCCTTATAAAAAGACCAAGGGGGATACAGCCTGCGCTTACAGGGTTTTATCAAAAAAGACTTGGCAGGGCATTCTCCTTAAAAACGACCTATACCCTTGATAAATATTCCCTTACCAATTTGGGACTGGGTCTAAATTTTCAAGCGGGGCCCGTAAATTTCTATATTCTTGGAGACAATTTATTGGGTTATCAAAACATAGCTGACAGCCACTATGCATCTTTACAATTCGGATTTAATATTATATCTTGGAACGATAATTGATTTAACCTAGATATGAAGTTAAAAATTATATATATAGTGCTTTTTTCCTTGGGAATCAGTGGTTCGGTCAATGGACAGCTGAATAGCTATAAGTATATCATTGTGCCCAAAAAATTTGAGGCTTTTAAGTCGGAGAACATGCATTTGACAAGCACGATGGTCAAACATTATTTCTCCCAATATGGATTCAATGCGGTGTACGATGATGCTCTGCAGGCAGATTTAATTGCGGACCCTTGTTTGGGAGTTACTGCACAACTTTTGGATTTTTCTTCCCTCTTCGCCACTAAGGCGGTAGTAGTGCTCACTGACTGCGAAGGAAAAGAAGTTTTTAGGACTATGGAAGGAAGAAGTAAGGAGAAAGAGTACCGGGAAGCCTATAAAGAAGCTCTTGAAAATTCTTTCGTTTCTTTTGATGGGATGGATTACAAATACATTCCGATGGAAAAATCAGAAACCAAAACCAAAAAAGAGGAGCCCATAACAATAAGCTTTAAAGATGATGTGAAGTCAGTTGACAATGCTCCCAAACCTAAAATAGTTGAGCAAAAAGCTACCCCGGAAGAACAACTGTATAAAAACAGAGAGCCCGTAAGTTCGAACATGGTGAAAGTAGAACCCAATGAAAGGCCCTTACAAAATGAGACCCAGCCTGTCCCATCATCTGAAGATTTTCAAGCTAATGACATACTGATTGCCCAACCTTCCGAAAGTGGATATTATTTGTTGGACAGTGCATCCAATGTGGTATTAAAACTTCAAGAAACTTCCATGCAAGACATTTTTTTGGCAGACTATATGGGCAACAATGCCGTTGTGTTCAAAAAAGAGGGAAAGTGGGTGCTTGAATATGCAGAAAATGGTGAGAAACACTTAAAGGAACTCAACATCAGGTTCTAATAGCCATACTTTTTTTTCCAACGCTTTTTTAAGAATTCCCGCAAGGCATTTTCCCTTTGGTTATTTCCGGGCTGATAAAAAACAGTACCCGTAATTTCTTCTGGAAGGAATTCAAAATCTACAAAATTATCGACATGATCATGGGCATACTCATATCCCGTGCCATACCCCAAGTCCTTCATCAATTTAGTGGGAGCATTTCTAACGGCCAGCGGAACCGACAAATCCCCAGTTTCACTTACTTTTTTTTGCGCTTCTTTAATGGCAAGATAACTGGCATTGCTTTTAGGGGAACTGGCCAAATACGTTGCACATTGGCTTAAAATGATTCTTGCCTCAGGATGTCCAATGGTATTCACAGCTTGAAAGGTGGTGTTGGCCATTACCAATGCCGTTGGGTTGGCATTGCCAATATCTTCCGAAGCTAAGATCACCATCCTACGGGCTATGAATTTTACATCCTCGCCACCTTCAATCATACGGGCAAGCCAATAGACCGCAGCATTGGGGTCGCTTCCCCGTATGGATTTGATAAATGCCGAGATGATATCGTAATGTTGCTCTCCGGTCTTGTCATAAAGCACCGTGTTTTTCTGAACCTTGTTCAGGACCAAATCGTTGGTAATCGTTATCGCTTCATCATTTTCCGAATTCACGATGAGTTCAAAAATGTTCAATAGTTTTCTGCCATCGCCTCCCGAAAGGCGCAGCAGAGCCTCGGTTTCTTTAAGATCAATTTTTTTTGACTTTAGCACTTCGTCCGTGGTCATGGCTCTGTGCAATAGAGTCTCCAAATCCTCTTTATCAAAAGGATTCAACACATACACTTGGCAACGGGACAGAAGTGCTGGAATTACCTCAAAGCTCGGATTTTCAGTGGTCGCTCCGATGAGGGTTACCCAGCCTTTCTCCACTGCGCCCAACAAAGAGTCTTGCTGTGATTTGCTAAACCTATGAATCTCATCAATGAACAGAATGGGATTTTTGGAGGTAAAAAGGCCACCACTTTGTTTGGCCTTTTCTATAACCTCCCGAACATCTTTCACTCCACTACTTATTGCGCTGAGTGTATAAAAGGGTCTCTGGCTCTCATTGGCAATAATATTGGCCAAGGTAGTTTTACCAGTGCCCGGCGGCCCCCAAAAAATCAATGATGGAACAATGCCTTTTTTGATTTGATGCGTCAAAGCACCATGTTCACCAATCAAATGGCTTTGGCTAACATAATCTTCCAAAGTTTTGGGACGTATACGTTCTGCCAGGGGTTCGTTCATAACGATAAAAATAAAACAAATTTGGGCGCATTTGGCCTATCCTTTTGAAAGGATATGGAATTGAATCTGACAATTTGTGTAAATTCAACCATCTGGCCGGGTAATTGATTCAATTAGGTATATGTCGACCAACGATTATTTTAAGTTCTCCAACGGAGTGGTATTGGCACCATTGGTAGCTGTATTGGCCATATGGACTGTCTTTTGGGTCGAGTTACAATTGGGAATCAACCTGAATGATATGGGCATTTATCCTAGAAGAATCAGTGGACTTCAAGGAGTATTGTTCAGTCCATTCATCCATAGCTCTGTGGAACATTTGTATAACAACACAATACCGTTGGCTGTTTTAACTTCCTTTCTTTTTTATTTTTATCGCATTGCTGCCCTGAGGATAGTTCTTTGGGGCGTGTTTTTGTCTGGATTGCTAACATGGTTTATTGGCAGACCTTCGTTCCATATTGGGGCAAGTGGTTTGATTTACGTATTGGCGAGCTTCATTTTTTTTAAAGGAATTTTCACCAAACATTACAGGCTCGTTGCCCTATCATTGATTGTGGTTTTTATTTATGGAAGTATGATATGGTATATATTTCCTGTAAAGGATGGAATATCCTGGGAGGGACATCTTTCTGGATTTATTACAGGTTTTTTGTTGGCAGTGATGACAAAGGTGAGCATCCCCAGTGAAAAAAAGTATACTTGGGAACGGGAAGATTATAATGAAAAGGATGATCCTTTTTTACGTCATTTTGATGAACATGGCAATTTCATTGAAGAAAATTTGGACAGGGCAAATGAGGAAGATGTAACCATCCGGTATCATTATAAAAAGAAGGACAAGGAGTAACGCTAAATCCTTCTTTGCCGAACCACTTCGTACAGAAAAATTCCACAAGCCACAGAAACATTCAAAGAACCAATACTGCCCAAAAGGGGCAATTTCGCTTGATGATCAGCAAGGTTCAGCACTGAAGCCGAAATTCCTTTGCCCTCAGAGCCCATGATAATCGCACAAGAGCGATTGAAATCCACCTCATAAAGTTCCTTATCCGCTTTTTCCGTGGCTGCTACCACTGCAATGCCCGAAGATTGTAGATAAAAGAGGGCATCCTTTAAATGCTCCACCTTGGCAATTGGAATGTTAAAAACTGCCCCAGCAGAAGTTTTCACAGTATCATCGGTAATGGGTGCAGCACCTGTTTTTGGCACAATGATGCCATGAACGCCTGAACACTCCGCAGTTCGTATGATGGCGCCAAAATTTCGTACATCGGAAACCTGGTCCAACAATAAGAAAAAGGGTTTTTCTTCTCGTTGGATAATTTTCTCCACCAAATTCTCAAAATCATGAAAGGATACTGGAGAGATTTGGGCCACAGCTCCTTGGTGGTTGTTTCTGGTCAGTCTATTCAGTTTTTCTACAGGAACGTAGGACCGACTGATACCATTTTTTCGAATAACCGCTTCCAATTCTAGGTACAGTTCTCCCTTGAGTCCTTTTTGGAGAAATATTTTGTTTATCGGCTGTTCGGCAGCAATGGCTTCCAATATGGCCCGAATACCATAGATTTGGTTATTCATAAATCAATTTAGTTATTGAAGCAGTTTATAGGTCCTTAAAGGACCGTCGTTGGAAGCGCTCAGCAGAAACTGCTCTCTGCTGGAATTGGACAAAGTTTCCAGACACTTCACATTGCCCTCTAGCAGTAGACCGGAAACCTGTTGAGGAACACTGGTATAACCATCTTTACCATTGGAAAGCAAAATAACGCCTGAAATTGCATCCAGTCGTGGTGTTTCCACCTCTGTCTCATAAATATTTCCGGCAGTAACAATATCCTCATAACCGTCGTTGTTGATATCGAAAAAAGCACAATCCAGCAATGGAAATGCTTGGACTTCTATCGGAAGAATACGCTTTTCAAAATCATTGTTTCCTCGGTTGATCAATACTATGGATTGAAACTCTGTGACACTGTTTTCATAGGAGTTTTCCAATTTTTCTCCATAAATATCCACCAAACTGGCGTTGGCAAACTCAGAATACGTCTCAAATTTCTCCTTGATAAAAGGCATCTGTTGTGAGGAGCACTCCCTTCCGCGAACAGGTACATAGGTGTCATGGTATTTTTTGCTCAAAACGATATCGTTGGTGCCATTGTCATCAAAATCGGTGGCGTAAACCTTAAATGGCTTCTCTGGCGAGGCTTTGAACTTGATGTTCAGCCCCACATTACCGACAATATAATCTTTGAGCCCATCCTTATTTACATCAGTCTCATGGACGGAGAACCACCATCCTCTTTCCTGAAGAAGTTCGTCATCTTCGGAAATATTCTGAAAAGACCCATTTGTGTTGATAAAAACGCCCACCCCGGTCCATTCTCCAACGGTAATAAAATCCTCCCAGCCATCATTGTTGACATCAGTGGTTTGGATGTCGTTGACAATCCCAAAATTAAGAAGTTGGGGTGCAATTTTTTGGGTGACATCAACAAGCTCTCCGTTTCTATTTTCGTAAAGTGTGGATGGTTGGGGATTAGGATATTTTTTTGGTATTACCCTGTTTCCTACTAAAATGTCGTTATCGCCGTCCTTGTCAAAGTCGATAATAGCTACTGCTTTGCCATTTTTCGGATAGGATTTCAATGCGTCAGCTTCTTTTTTAATGAATTGTCCTGTTCCATTATTTATATAAAGTCTATCGGCATGATACGAGGAATGTTCTGCAAATTCATTACCACCACTTACCACATACAAGTCAAGGTCCTTGTCTCCATCAAAATCAAAAAATACCGACTCCATATCCTCAAATTGTGCATCGTTGGACAGGGCAGGGGAGACCATCTTCTTAAACCCATTACCGGTTTGAATAAAAATTTGTCCGGGCTGCCCGGAAGCGCCACCAATATGAACATCCATAAGACCATCGCCGTTAACGTCTCCTTTGGTGATGAAAGGTCCTATATTAGATTGCTTATAAGGGAGGAGTATTTCCTCTTCGAAGTCGTCAAATGCATTTTCTCTATGGGTAAAATCCAATCCTTCAATTTGATGGATTCCCTTTGAAAAGAATTTTCCTTGTTTTGATTCAGGTTTTGTCTGGATGGTTGCATTTTCTTTATTGAATGTCAGCGTGGAATTGGCAGGCACATTGAATTTTTGCTCCACCATGCCATTTTTCCAATAAACTGTAACAGTATCGACCTTGCTGTTTGAACCTAGGCCGAAAAGAGCACTGTTTTCTTGTGAAGACCTATAACCTCTTACCCGCTTTACCTCAATCATCTGGGAGTTATCAGCTACCTTTATTTCAACTTTGGCAAACTCTTCGGAAGAATTGCCTTTGGGGATTACTTTAAGATAATTTCCAAGATTTTTTTCGACGGAAAGGTTTTGGTACACAAAAGCCTCTTCGTCCATGTTATTGATAATGATATCCAAATCACCATCGTTGTCCAAATCACCTGAAGCCGCTCCGTTGCTGAATGAGAAATCCCCCATACCCCACTCCTTGGAAACATTTTTGAAAATAAGGTCAGCATTTCTTTTGTACATGATGTTTGGAAGCTTTTCAGAGGGCATAGACTCATAAAGTCTTTGTTTCACCTCGAGCGGTACTTGGGAACCGTACTTCCGACGAGCTTCAAAAACCTTTCGCTGCAGGTCGTTGTCCAATGCATACCTACGGTAACCATTGGTCACATGAATTTCCTTATGGCCATCCAAATCAAAATCGTTCATGAGTACCGACCAACTCCAATCGGTGTTCGCGACCCCAGATAATTGGGAAATGTTGTTGAATTTTCCACTTCCAATGTTTTTCTGTAGCGAATTGTACATGTATTGGTAGTGAAAACCGGCTTTGTTCACCAGATAATCAAACCGTTTGGTGTTCATGGAAGCCATAAGGGTCTTGGAGCGCACATGATCGTTGGCGGCCATGTCCAAAACAAAGATGTCTTGCAAATCGTCATTGTCCACATCGGCAATGTCAATACCCATACCATAAAAGGATATCTGTTGGGTGGATTCTTCAATGTTGTCGGTAAAGGTACCATCTTGGTTGTTCAAATAAAGTACATCGGGCAGGTAGTAATCACTGGCCATGTAGATATCCATCCAACCATCCTCATTAATATCGGATACAATAAGACCAAGACCAAATATGGGCTTTTGGAGTCCTGATTCTTTAGTAACGTCCACGAATTGGCCTCCATCATTTCTGTACAGGTGCGAAGAATTGAAATAAATGGTTTCTTGGTTGGCGTTTACATACCTACCAAAAGTAATGGGATCCATTCCGTACAATTCGTTCTCATTCATCACCAGACAATCGAGATCACCGTCTTTGTCAAAATCAAAGAATACAGATTGCGTACTGATTCCCATGTCTGCCAAACCAAGTTCTTCTGCACGTTCTTGAAACGTTCCATCTCCTTGATTGATGAACATTAAGTTTTTCCGGTTATCTCTTGTATTAGGGCCTCCTTGGGAAACGTATATATCCATGTTTCCGTCCACATTGATATCCACAAAGGTGACACCATTAGACCAATTTTTTCCAACATTGATATTCGCAGAGTCAGTGGCATCCTTAAATTTTAGATTACCTTGATTTATATAAAGCCTATTGGGTACCTGATTTGCACAGAAGAAAACATCCAGTAAACCATCATTGTTAACATCTTCCATTCCAACACCAGCTCCATTGTAGAAGTAGTCGTAGTCGAACAGGTTGTTCATGGTGCCTACATCGTGGGAGATAGTGTTTGAAAAGTCAACACCGCTTTGTACAGCGTCCAACTTTTGGAACACGGAAACATTTTCAATCATTGTGGTTGAATCAGAGGTTTCATTTTTCTTGTCTGGTTGGACACAACCTGAAACTAGCACAATCAATATTGGAAGCCAATAACAATAGATTTTTTTTGTGAATATATTCGTAAACAATTTTCAACAATTTAATTATGTGCTGCGTGCTAAACTATGCTATTACTTGGAAGGATTATTATAGACCCAATGCTATTATGGCCAGGTCATCTTTAGAATAGGGATATGCTCTCCAGAAAAACCCCTGACTAGAAAATTTCCACACTACTTCACCTTGTTCAGTAACCTCCCAAACACCAAAATCCCCCTCGGTTATAAGTCTATTGCCATTAGGAAGCCGAACCAGTCCAGACACTTTTGGTGAATAAAGGTCCATATCGGTAAAACTCCAATGCACCGCGGGCTCGTTATCAACATTGGGCTGTAATGAAAGCGGGTTTGGGAGCTCAAGCTCATATGCTGTTGACTGCATTAATTCGGCTCCATTGGTGAAAATGGATATTTTACCCTCATCAGCACCCGTTAAAAGAAGTGGGTGATGGTTGTTTCGGAATAACCTCTCTCCCGCTGAATTGTCATAGGCCTTGGGATTCCCGAAACGATAAACTAAATCACCACCAACACCATGATTGCCTCCACTATGGGAAGCAGCTTCTTCGACGGTCGTGCTATGATCTATCACCCAAACCTCATGGTAGAAGTTGACACTCAAATAAATCAAGTCATTTATTTCATCATATTCAATTCCGTTAGCATGCATTATATCTCCATCCTCATCAAAATAATAATTAAGGTCAATTAGTTGGGGATTCTCTCCAATCACGCCAAAGTTTTCTTTAGAATTGTCAAAATCCTGTATGAGATGGTTCCAAGCATGCCATTCCCATACGATTTCATCAGTAGCCGGATTCACTTCGATAATGGCTTCGGGAAAGATGTCAATATCCATACTTGAACCAGCTATTTCCGCTTCAGAAGCTGTTTTACGTTCCCACACAATGGTAATAATGTTTCCATTGGGGAGTAGCTCCACATCATGGTGTGCAATGTAATCCTCTGACGAATAGTCAAAATCCCAGTCCACAGAACTATCAGGATTCAAAAATTGAAGCTTGCCACCATGTCCCCCAAAGGTAATTTTGGGGTCATCAGCTTTCATAATGCCCAAAAGTCTGCCATCTGGAAGAAGTTCAACATCATTTCCAATATCATTGGGCAAATCCCATTCATGGATTATGTTCGATTCCTTATCCATTATATAAACGCGGTCATTGCCAGCATCATTGATAAGGATATATCCATCATAAGCAAGGTTCGGGATTAGGAACTCTACTTCACCAGCTTTGTTGGATTCTTCATTGTCTGACATATCATCATCAGAAGATTGGTTATCGTTTGGATTGTTATCTGATGGGGTTTCGCTAGCAGGGACTCCTTCAATAGTATTATCGTCGTCAGTGCTATCACAAGCCAAAAAGAATAAACAAATTAGAACGTGAAGGAAAATGGTTCTACTATGAATCATAATTTTTTTGTAAAAATAATCAAAATAGCATTATGTTAGAATCTATCGGGATAATGTTAGGGAAACCATTTCTCTATAGGATTTAAAAAAATGTAAAAAGGGCACCCAATCTGGATGCCCTTCTTTATATAAAGATTTCAATCTGTTTATTCACAGACCAATAGTTCGACTGGTCCTGGAGTGGGGTTAGGCCCACCATCGGCAGCAGCCTTTCCGTTTGGATCTAAGATTCTGAAGATATGCTCTTCCTCATAGGCTCCTGGTACGTACTCTACCACCAATGTTACGGCACCTTCCGGTACGGTAAAGGTAGCTTCACCACTGTCACCATTTTCCAAGGTAAAGCTTTCGGTGTCCCCATCATCTATGGTTACATCGAATCTAGCCCCGTCCCATCCATCTCCGAACGTGTCGGTAAACTGGATCGTGTATTCCCCTGGGAATGGCGCATCAGCGTTCAATTGGATACATTCCGTAACAATAACAGGATCAAAGTACTCATCTCCTATGTCGTTTTCATTGTCCAAGCTGACCGATCGTCCATCTGTAGTGATAATCTCATAGCGCAGATTGAAGCCGTCGTTCAGCCCAAGGTCAGCAAAGGTAAGGTTGTCGCCGTAAAGTGCCTCCTGGGTCACCACATAGTCATATGTGGCGATACCTTCCTCGTCTACGGTGAAATCCGCTGCGATATCGAAGGTGGCGAACAAAGCCTCATCCTCTGAAAGGTCTGGCCCGTCTTCCTCAATACTTCTGTCAACAAACCTGCGGTATACATTAAGCGTTTCCAAAAGACCGGCATCGATGAGCAGGGAATCACCTATAATGATGGTAACCGCATAGTCCTCATTTGGATTGGTCAGCGATACCTCGTTGGCATTAACATCCTCAAGCTCAAACTCTATACCATCATCGATATCAAATGTATATTGGAACGGGGAGCTGAAAAACGATCCGCCCTCTACCGTACCGGTAACGGAGTCACTGTCAAAGGAACGTCCGTCCGTAAGAAACAGCTCCATATCAACTACAAACTGGTCTCCTGGCAAAATGTCAAGTAAAGTGATACCAGCAGCGGTCAAAAGTTCACCAAGTGTAATGCTGTAATCAAAACTTGGCAGACCATCGGTAGAACCAAACTCGGTGATTGTGGCCAGGGCAACCCCAGAAACCGAATCATCAGTAGTCCCGTTGTTGTCCACAAAGCTCAAGGTGATTTCCACCCTGTCCAAAAGGTCTCCGTCCTCAATGTCCTGTTCCTGGATGGACCAGGTAAGCTCGGCGTCCTCATCGAACATGTCCAGGCCCCCCGTCTGGTCCAAGGTCCTGAGGACCGCACCAGCGGTGAAATTGTCCTGCACGAACAGGGTCACCTTGTCGTCCTCGCTACAGGATGCCATAAAGACCCCTATTGCGAGCAGTATGTATGTTTTAAAACTTTTCATAAAATTTAAATTTTTGTTCATTGCAATTTTTATTAGTTAGCGGGCGGAACCCCGTTGTCGTCCCAGAAGACAGTCTGTTGCTGGTTGGCCTTTTGGGAGATGTTCGAGTTGTTGTTCACTGCATCCACTGGATAGTACATGGATTGGATGAACACATCCGGGTCCGGCTCCAAATTGGGCTGCAAGGTTGTTGGGAAGTTGGTCCTCCTATAAAAATTGTAAGGCTCAACACCGTTCCCAAAATGGGCGATGAAATACTGCTCGCCTATAATGTCCCACTTTCCATTGTCATCTGCTTCGTCAAAGGCAATTGTGATGGCGTTTATGTAACTGTTCACATCTCCGTCAGATGGAGCAAAAGAGGCGTCTGCACCTCCCAACCTAGGGGTGGAGAAGGCCTGGACCTTTGCAATGGACTTGTTCACAGCACTGATCAGTGCGGTACGGGCCCCTGAAACATTACCAGCTACCATGGCACGTTCGGCCAACATGAAGTCAACACCAAAAGCGGTCAACAGGTTGCTGATACCGTTTCCTCCAGTTCCCGAACTGGGGGAAATCTCGGCAAAGGTATCGTCATCGAAAAGTCCCCCGACTGGGTATACCCCATAGGTGGTTCTCAAAAGTCCATCTGGTGGAATACCATCCGCATCACCGTGATCACGTCCCCAATAGCCGTTGGGTAAAGAACAGAAAGTAAACCCGCCGTTGACATAATGTGCGGGAGGCGTGTTCAAAGAACAGGTCAAAGTTTCCTCATCCGGATCTACCCCTGGAGCTCCTGGAGTCGCATTGTTCTGGCGGTAGAAATAATATCTTAGCCTTGGATCGTCTGAGGTGTCCATCAATTCCATGAGCCAGTTGGACATGTATTCCCCCGCACCGGCGTCTTGATAGTTGAGACCGAATCTTGGGTGCCTGGTATCTGGCTGTGTGGCACTGGCCGCAGGCCATTCCCAGAGCAAGTCCTCGGAGGTGTCCTGGATATAGTTTCCACTGGCAACGATCGCATCGAATGCCGCAAGGGCACTGCCGTCCACCAAACGCTTCTGCATATAGATTTTCATCTTCAACGTATTGGCGGCCTTGGTCCAAAGGTCATAATCGTTATCGTAGTAGAAGTCCACTACGGGATCGGCTGATGGTTCACTGGCGAAATTGGCTATGGCCTGATCCACCAGAGATAACATGGTATCATAGATTTCAGAGCCCGAATCCAGTGAAGGATTGAAATTTGGCTCAGCGGACTCTGCTAGAACCGCTTCAGTATAGGGAACATCCCCAAAGAAATCCACCATGGTCACCATCAGAAAAGCCTCGATGAACTGGGCAATGCCAAGGTGGCGGGTAAGCCCAGCTTCCTCGGCCAAGGGCTGCATCTGTCGGATGTCATTTAGAATACCTTGGTAGGCATTGGCCCATTCGTCATCCAAATCGGAACCTTGGTAGGCGCTAAAATAGTTTCTTCCGTTCAGATTGACGATACGGGTCAGTTCCATCCCGATTTCGTTGAAACCGTCACCGGTGGTGTTACCACCAGAAGCCCAGTTATCATTATTATCAAAATCTGCATCCCCTTCAAACTGTCGAATAAAATCCTCCTGAATTGAGCTCAGGAAGAAATCAGGATTGGCCTGCTCGGGAGTAAGTGCATTTGGGTTTGCAGTGAGGTCCAGTTCGGTCGTCTCACAGGAAACCAGGGCAACCATGGCCCCAAGGACCGTTGCCGCTAAATATTTATTTATATTTCTCATTATTCTCATAGTTTTTTTATTCTTAGAATGATGCTTTAACGCTAAGACCATATCTTCTGGAACTTGGGCCGTTGATAAAGTCAAACCCTTGTCCGTTCGATACCCCTAAACCTGCGGTGTTCGGATCGAAGTTGGCACCTTTGGGCGTGTTGAAGGCCCTGAACCAAAGGTTCTGACCGGATACCGTAAAGGTCAATGCTCCGAAAGGTGTCCTGTCCAAGAACTTCTTGGGAAGCGCATAGCTCAAAGAGGCCTCTTGCAAACGCAAGGTGGTCGCATCGTATACCTGCATTTCGCTAGGTCCAAACAATACATTACTGAACCAAAAGTCAGAGTTGTTGATCTGAAGGTTGTTCGGGTTGCCGTTTGTATCCACACCTGGCAGAATATAGGTGTCCTCTCTGTTCAAGGTCTCGACGATCAATCCCCTTCCCAACAATGTGGAAATGGTACTGGAGTATACGTCCCCACCTTGTGTATAGTTCCATTGGAACCCAAGGGTGAAATTCTTGTAGGATATGGAGTTGATGACGTTGGCCACCCAGTCCGGGTTGGGGTCACCAATGATTCCGTCCACTGGATCGTCAACAAAATACCCATCAGCACCTATAACGAACTCTCCATTTTCATCCCTGAGGATACGACCTCCGAAGAATACACCCAATGGCTCGCCTTCGATAGCTGCGTTCCCCAAATTGGAGAAACCGGAGTATACCACTTGATCGGTATCCTGACCGAGGTCTGTGACCGTTGTTTCATAAGCTGTGAAGTTCACATTGGTCCTCCAAGAGAAGCCTCCCTCTTCTGCGGCCCTGAACCACTCGACGCCAAGGTCGGCCTCGAGGCCTTCTGACTCTATCTCACCTATATTGGTGGAAGTCCTAAGGAAACCTGTGGCAGGATCGAGAAACCTGTCGAGGATAAGGTCGTTGGTCGTACGCTTGTACACAGAGGCATCAAAGGTGATACGGTTGTTCCACCATCTTGACTCTACACCTACTTCGATTTCCTCTAAGGTCTCAGGCTGAAGATTTTCGTTCCCCAAACGTCTTCCTGTTGTATTGGTCACCACGTTCTGTCCCGAACCGTCCTGTACATCCTGTGCATCAAGGAACAACGTGCTCACGGTCGGGTAGTTGGTATTACCGGCATCAAAGTTGGCCGATACCCCGATACCACCACGAATCTTGAGGTAGTTCAATATGTTCTCCGATTTCAATCCGTCAAAAGCGGCGGTCGGTATAAAGGACACACTGGCAGAAGGATAGAACTGGGTCCTGTTGTCCTTGGCAAAATTGGATACCCAATCGTTTCTTCCCGCCAAGGTCACATACACCATATTGTCGTAGTCAAAATCGGCCTGTCCGTAGACCCCGACAATGTTCTGCTCGCTGAAGTTCTGTATCTCGTTCTGGTTAAGGAAGTTGAAGTGTCTCAGCACCCCGAACACCTGTTGGCCGTCACTGGCCACACCATTCTGGTCGAACACCGTCCTTCTGGAGGTCGCACCCACGTTGAAGGTAGATCCGATCTTCTCGGTGATGTCATAGTCACCGTTAAGCACCAAGTTGTGGTCCCAAATGGTGTTGGTGTTGTTCCAGGTCTCGTAGACACCACTGGCCAATCGCACATCACCACTATTACTGTTTATACCTCCCTTGTTCTGAAAGTTTACGTTGTTCTCACTATAGACATCAATACCTGCACGATAGATGATGTTCAGGTTATCGGTGATGTCATATTGCACGGTGGCCTGTCCGAACACCCTGTTGGTCTCTTGGTTGGTCTCCGCATTGCCAATGGTCCAAAGTGGATGCTGTATGGAGTTGTTCTGACGGTAGTAGACACTACCACCGGTGATAGGGTTTTGAAAAGGAAGCCCCTGTACATCGATACTCCTAGGGGTGAACCAAAGGTCACCGAACACGGATGAACCCGAACCCGTCGCCCCGTTACCCTGGCTGAGCGCCACTGGGGGGGAGATAAATTTTGTTCTTGCAAAGTTCAGCGTTCCCGCTACGGTAAACTTGTTTGATAGAATGGCACGTCCACCAACCGATAGGGTGTTACGCGTAACACTGTTGTTCGGTGTAAAGCCATTATCCTTCAGATAACCATAGTTAAGGTTGTAACCAATCTTGCCATCATCCGATGCCCCTCGTACATTAATCGATGTATTGGCGACAGCTCCCGTTCTAAAGAACTTCTCCACACTGTCATAAGGCCTCCACTCGTAGCGGGCCCCCTGGAACTCAGGGAACGCTGCCTGTATGGCAGACGTTGATGTGGAATAGGGGTGTGCCAGCGTACCATTATCATCAATGTTTGGTTGGTTGCCCCATCCTGCGGGACCTTCTCTGCTAAAGCTCGGTCCCCAGTTACTGAAGAACCATCCGAAATTCTGGTCGAAGCCGTTACCGTACTCATCCTGATAATCTGGCAACGAGGCAATCTCGTTGAAGAAAAGGGAAGAATTAACAGTAATCTCTGTTTTTTTGGGACCTGATGTACCCGCGGCGCCACCTTTTGTGGTGATAAGAATTACCCCGTTGCGTCCCTGTGAACCATAAAGGGTGGCTGCGGCCAAACCTCTAAGTACGTTCACACTCTCTATGCTGTTCGGATCTAAATCCAGAAAACGGGAAGACCCGTTGTTACCGTTGATAAAGTCCTGACGATCTCCCCCTCTACCCACTGAGTTGGTGTCGGAACTGAATGGCACACCGTCCACGATGAACAGTGCCTGATTGCTACCGCTGAATGTGGACTGGCCACGTATCACAACGTTTGTCGCAGAACCGGAAAGACCACTCTGGTTGGTGATCTGTACACCTGCTGCCTTGCCTTGGAGCACCCTGGCAACGTCACCTTCGGGCCTTGACTCCAACTGTTCCTCGCCGACCTCGGTCACTGCGTAACCAAGTGCCTGCTTCTCCCTTTTGATACCAAGGGCGGTCACAACGACCTCCTCAAGGGCCTGGGTGTCCTCTTCCATCTGAACGTTCACAACGCTCGCCGCACCAACGACCCTTCTGGCAGGTCTCTGCCCTATATAGGTGAAAAGCAGTGCCTGGCCCTCGCTCGCACTGATCGCATAATTTCCATCGAAATCTGTTTGGGTACCCGTAGTGGTCCCTTCAACGACAATGTTGACCCCAGGCAGTGGAAGCCCATCGGCATCCGTGACCGTACCTGTAATCGTCTTGTCTTGTGCAAAGGAAATGTGCACAACAAACGCCAATAAAAGCGTTAACAATCCATTAAGTTTTGTTCTCATTTTAAAATTATTTGAATTAGCTAGCCGCTAAAATCATAATTTCATGTTAATAATCCAAACTAATTTTACTAAATTTTTACTCGGACCTCTTTAAATACCTTTAGTTTAAAATCCTTGCTAATTATTGAAGAGCCCACAATTTACCCTGTCAAGAATTGTTTTAAATGCAAATTTGGATAACTAAATGTCTGTTAGGGCTTACTATAGCTCTTTTAGAGGTTCATGCTATTGCTTAGGAATTAGTGGGAGGATTTGAGAAGGAAAAAATTATATACCTTAATATATAATGTTATTCTAAAAGTTCATTTTAGAATTAATCTTTAAGGAAATTGTTTTGGATAGTGGTTTTATGATTAATTTTTTCGATTTCACCTTTTTCAACTCGAATTTTATAGCACATTTGGGTGTTCGAAATTATTTTAAAACGATTGAAAATAGGGAATGTAAAATATTTGAAAGCAAGTTTTTTCAATCTCTAAATAAATTTAATCTTTCTTGATTTGAATTATTCCGAAATATCACTACATTTGCAGCCCTCAAAAAGAGGGTTATTTAGTTTTATAATAGAAATTTAATGCCAACAATTTCACAATTAGTACGAAAAGGAAGAGCCACAATTACCAAGAAGAGTAAATCGGCTGCTTTGGATTCGTGTCCTCAGAGAAGAGGTGTCTGTACGCGGGTTTATACCACTACGCCAAAAAAACCAAACTCTGCCATGCGAAAGGTGGCAAGGGTTAGGTTGACCAATGGCAAAGAGGTGAACGCCTACATCCCTGGAGAAGGACATAACCTCCAAGAGCACTCGATAGTATTGGTTAGAGGTGGAAGAGTTAAGGATTTGCCTGGTGTGCGATACCATATTGTTCGCGGTGCTTTGGATACTGCCGGAGTGGCGGGAAGAACACAGCGGAGATCAAAGTATGGTGCAAAGCGTCCTAAAAAGTAATCAACTTTAAGAAGAAGCGATGAGAAAAAAGCAGGCAAAGAAAAGGCCGTTGTTGCCAGATCCCAAGTTTAACGATCAATTGGTTACACGTTTTGTGAACATGATGATGTGGGATGGTAAAAAGTCAGTAGCATTCAAGATTTTTTACGATGCTATCGAGATTGTAGACGAGAAAAACACGGACGAGGAAAAAACTGGATTGGACCTATGGAAGGATGCGCTTTCCAATGTAATGCCCCATGTTGAGGTAAGGAGTAGGAGAGTTGGGGGTGCAACATTTCAAATTCCCATGCAGATTCGTCCAGACAGAAAAATATCCACAGCAATGAAATGGTTGATCAGTTATGCAAGAAAGCGTAATGAGAAATCCATGGCTCAAAAGCTGGCATCCGAGATTTTGGCAGCCTCAAAAGAGGAAGGTGCTGCTGTTAAGAAACGAGTAGACACGCACAAAATGGCTGAGGCCAATAAAGCATTCTCACACTTTAGATTCTAAGTAAGAAAATGGGAAGAGATTTAAAATATACAAGGAATATAGGTATTGCAGCTCATATTGATGCTGGTAAAACCACTACTACGGAACGTATTCTTTTTTATACGGGTGTGAGCCATAAAATTGGGGAAGTGCACGATGGTGCCGCCACCATGGACTGGATGGAGCAAGAGCAAGAGCGTGGTATTACAATTACCTCTGCCGCCACAACATGTACTTGGCAGTTTCCAACCGAACAAGGCAAACCAACTGCAGATGCCAAAGGGTACCACTTTAATATCATTGATACTCCCGGACACGTTGATTTCACGGTCGAGGTTAACCGTTCTCTTCGCGTTTTAGACGGTTTGGTATTCTTGTTCAGCGCAGTTGATGGTGTTGAGCCACAGTCAGAAACCAACTGGAGACTAGCGGATAATTATAAGGTGCCACGTATTGGTTTTGTTAACAAAATGGACCGTCAAGGTTCTAATTTTTTGAACGTGTGCAAGCAAGTTCGTGAAATGTTGGGATCAAATGCGGTGCCAATTGTTCTCCCTATTGGCGATGAAGCTGATTTTAAAGGAATAGTTGACTTGGTCAAGAATCGGGCAATTGTATGGCACGAAGACAACTTTGGCTCCACCTTTGATGTGGTTGACATTCCTGCAGAAATGGAAGCCGAGGTAAAAGAGTACAGAGCTGCTTTAATTGAAGCTGTTGCCGAATACGATGAAGAGTTGATGGAAAAGTTCTTTGAGGATGAAGACTCTATCACGGAAGAAGAGGTGCATGCCGCATTACGTGCAGCAGTTATGGACAGAGCCATTATTCCAATGATTTGTGGTTCTTCCTTTAAGAATAAAGGAGTTCAATTTCTCTTGGACGCTGTTTGTCGCTACTTGCCCTCTCCCTTGGATAAGGAAGCCATTATAGGTGTTAATCCTGATACGGGAGAAGAAGAAAAAAGAAAGCCGGACCCAAAAGAACCATTTGCTGCTTTGGCATTTAAGATTGCCACTGACCCATTCGTTGGTCGTTTGGCATTCTTCAGAGCATACTCTGGTCGTTTGGATGCTGGTTCTTACATTTTGAATAATCGTTCTGGAAAAAAAGAACGTATTTCTCGAATCTATCAAATGCACTCCAATAAGCAAAATGCCATCGATTACATCGAAGCAGGTGATATTGGTGCCGCTGTTGGATTTAAAGATATAAAGACAGGAGATACGATGTCTTCGGAAAAGCACCCTATTGTGCTTGAAAGCATGGACTTTCCTGATCCCGTTATTGGTATTGCGGTTGAGCCCAAGACCAAGGCAGATGTTGATAAGTTAGGCATGGCTTTGTCTAAATTAGCTGAGGAAGATCCTACATTCCAAGTGAAAACTGATGAAGCCTCGGGCCAGACCATTATTTCTGGTATGGGAGAACTTCACTTGGATATCATTGTCGATCGTTTAAGACGAGAGTTCAAGGTTGAGGTGAACCAAGGTCAACCCCAGGTTGAATATAAGGAAGCACTTACTGCCCAAGCAAACCACAGAGAAGTTTACAAGAAACAGACTGGTGGTCGCGGTAAATTTGCTGATATTGTGTTCACTATGGAACCTGCAGAAGAAGGCACACAAGGTCTTGAGTTTGTGAATGAAATCAAGGGAGGTAACATTCCTAAAGAATATATCCCATCAGTAGAAAAAGGATTCAAGGAAGCAATGAAAAATGGTCCCTTGGCCGGATTTGAGATGGATAGCATGAAAATTACGCTTAAGGATGGATCTTTCCACCCTGTGGATTCTGATTCATTGTCCTTTGAGCTAGCTGCAAAGATTGGTTACAAAGAAGCTGCGCGAGCTGCCAGGGCCGTATTGATGGAGCCCATCATGAAATTGGAGGTCTTGACCCCCGAAGAAAACATGGGGGATATCGTGGGTGACTTGAACCGAAGAAGAGGGCAGGTCAATAACATGGACGATAGAGCAGGTTCCAAGGTGGTTAAAGCCGAGGTTCCTCTGTCCGAAATGTTCGGATATGTAACCGCCTTGAGAACGTTGTCCTCAGGTAGGGCCACTTCCACGATGGAATTTTCACACTATGCCGAAACACCTTCCAATATTGCGGAGGAAGTTATTAAAACGGCTAAAGGAGTAACCGCTTAATTTCAGCAAGATGAGTCAAAAGATTAGAATAAAATTAAAGTCTTACGATCACAATTTGGTGGACAAATCTGCTGAGAAGATCGTGAAAACAGTTAAAACAACCGGTGCTGTGGTTACCGGTCCAATTCCGTTGCCAACGCACAAAAAGATATTTACAGTTTTGCGTTCACCACACGTGAACAAAAAATCACGGGAACAATTCCAATTGAGCTCTTATAAAAGACTTTTGGATATTTATAGTTCCTCATCAAAAACCATTGATGCCTTGATGAAGCTTGAGCTTCCGAGTGGTGTTGAGGTTGAGATTAAAGTTTGATAAAGTTTCTGCCATAGGGCAGAAATGACATGTCCTGGGCGACGGTCTGGGAAAAACGGTGAAAGAAAAAAATCTGGGTCAGAGCAGAGGCTTTTCTTGACCCAATTTTTTTGCCAAGAAATTGGTATAATAAAAAGTAAACAATTAATAATTAAATAAATATGTCTGGGTTAATAGGAAGAAAAATCGGCATGACCAGCATCTTCGACGAGAATGGAAAAAACATTCCATGCACCGTTCTTGAGGCTGGACCATGTGTGGTTACCCAAGTCAGAACCGAAGAGGTAGACGGGTACAGTGCCCTTCAACTTGGTTTCGATGACAAGGCAGAAAAACGTGCTAATAAGGCCGAGACCGGCCACTTTAAAAAGGCAGGTGCTTCTCCAAAGAAGAAAGTCGTTGAATTCCAAGGGTTTGAAGGAGAATACAAATTAGGGGATACCGTTGGTGTTGACCTGTTTGTAGAAGGAGAATTTGTAGATGTTGTAGGCACATCAAAAGGAAAAGGATTCCAAGGAGTTGTAAAACGACATGGTTTTGGTGGGGTCGGCCAAGCAACGCACGGTCAGCACAACAGATTGAGGGCACCCGGTTCCATTGGAGCGGCCTCGTATCCTGCAAGAGTTTTTAAGGGAATGCGAATGGCCGGTAGAATGGGTGGTGAAAGAGTGACTGTTCAAAACTTAAGAGTATTGAAAGTTGTGCCTGAAAAGAACCTTTTGGTAGTAAAAGGTTGTGTGCCCGGGCATAAAAATTCATATGTAACTATACAAAGGTGGCAATAATGAAGGTAGCAGTATTAGACATCAAAGGAAAAGAAACAGGAAGAAAGGCAGACCTTTCTGACGATGTTTTCGCCATAGAGCCGAATGAGCATGCCATCTATTTGGATGTGAAGCAGTATCTGGCTCGCCAAAGACAAGGCACGCACAAGGCCAAAGAAAGAGCTGAGATTGCCGGGAGTACCCGAAAAATCAAAAAGCAAAAAGGAACAGGTACTGCCAGAGCTGGTAGCATCAAGTCGCCCATTTTTAGAGGAGGTGGTAGAATCTTCGGTCCAAGACCTAAGGATTATACCCAAAAGTTGAATAAAAACGTTAAGCGATTGGCCAGAAAATCGGCCTTGAGCTTAAAGTCCAAAGAGAAGGCTTTGGTAGTTGTGGAAGACTTCAATTTTGATGCTCCAAAAACCAAGGATTTTATGGCTTTCTTGAGCTCTTTGGGCCTAGAAAATAAAAAGTCTCTCATTGTGTTGGGCGGTATAAATAATAATGTATATTTGTCGTCGCGTAATTTGGAACGTTCCGAAGTCGTAATCAATTCAGAATTAAGCACTTATAAAATTGTAAATGCAAATAGTATTGTGTTGACAGAGAGCTCTTTGGAAGGAATTGAATCGAACCTAAAGAAATAGAAATATCATGAGTGTGTTGATAAAACCGATTATTACGGAAAAAATGACCGCTGACAGCGAGCTTTTCAATCGTTATGGTTTCTTTGTTGACCCAAAAGCCAATAAATTGGAAATCAAGGAGGCGGTAGAGGCAACGTATGGCGTTTCTGTGGAAAAGGTGAGAACAATGAATTATGGTCCCAACAGGAAAAGCCGTTATACGAAAACGGGAGTCCAACATGGAAAAACAAACGCTTTGAAAAAAGCAATTGTTGATGTGGCCGAAGGTGATATAATTGATTTTTACAGCAATCTATAAAGACAAGAAATGTCAGTTAGAAAATTAAAACCGATAACCCCTGGTCAGCGTTTTAGAGTAGTAAACGGATTTGACGCGATTACTACTGATAAGCCGGAGAAAAGCTTGCTTGCTCCGTTAAAAAAGACAGGTGGTAGGAACAGTCAAGGAAAGATGACAATGCGCCACAGAGGTGGAGGTCATAAAAGAAGATACCGTATTGTCGATTTCAAAAGGGACAAACAAGATATGGATGCTACAGTGGTTTCCATTCAGTACGACCCCAACAGAACGGCATTTATTGCCTTGGTAGAGTATAAGGACGGTGAAAAAAGATATGTAGTTGCCCAAAATGGGTTGCAGGTGGGCCAGAAAATTTCTTCCGGTTCAAAAGCAGCTCCTGAAATTGGAAATGCACTTCCATTGAGTGAAATTCCGTTGGGAACGATTATTTCTTGCATCGAGCTTAGACCTGGACAAGGAGCTGTAATGGCCAGAAGCGCAGGCACTTTCGCCCAATTGATGGCGAAGGACGGAAAGTTTGTGACCATTAAATTGCCTTCAGGTGAAACACGTATGATATTGGCCACTTGTTTGGCCACTGTAGGTGCGGTTTCCAACTCGGATCATCAGTTATTGGTTTCTGGTAAAGCCGGTAGAAGTAGATGGTTGGGCAGAAGACCAAGAACTAGGCCTGTGGCCATGAACCCTGTCGATCACCCAATGGGTGGTGGTGAAGGAAGGGCTTCCGGAGGTCATCCAAGATCTAGGAACGGCATTCCTGCAAAAGGATATAGAACACGTTCAAGGACTAAAGATTCCAATAGATATATCATAGAACGTAGAAAGAAATAAAAGAAAAGTAAATGGCACGTTCATTAAAAAAAGGACCATACGTTCATTACAGCTTGGAGAAAAAAGTCCAAGCCAATATAGAATCAGGTAAGAAAACAGTTATCAAAACGTGGTCCAGGGCCTCAATGATAACTCCAGATTTTGTAGGACAGACCATCGCAGTGCATAACGGAAGACAATTTGTCCCTGTATATGTAACTGAGAACATGGTCGGACATAAACTTGGAGAATTTTCACCTACACGATCTTTCAGGGGTCATGCAGGGGCTAAAGACAAAGGTAAAAGGTAAGTAAGCTATGGGAGTTCGTAAAAGACAAATGGCCGAAAGGCTGAAAGAAGAGAAGAAGCAACTTGCTATCGCAAAGCTCAACAATTGCCCAACATCTCCTAGAAAGATGCGATTGGTAGCTGATTTGGTGAGAGGAAAACAGGTTGAAACGGCATTGGCCATTTTAAAATTCAACCCAAAAGAAGCATCAAGAAGGCTGGAAAAACTTTTGCTTTCTGCCATTGCCAATTGGGAGGCTAAAAATGAGGAGGCCAATATTGAGGAAGCTGATCTTTATATCAAGGAAATTCGTGTAGATGGAGGAACCATGTTGAAAAGATTAAGACCGGCGCCCCAAGGAAGAGCACATAGAATCAGAAAGCGTTCCAACCATGTTACCATGGTTGTGGAATCGAGTAACAACGTTCAAAGCTAGAAGAAACAATATGGGACAAAAGACCAATCCAATAGGAAATCGCTTAGGAATTATCAGAGGATGGGAATCGAACTGGTACGGAGGAAACGATTACGGCGATAAGCTGGCTGAGGATGATAAAATAAGAAAGTATATCCATGCGCGTTTGGCCAAGGCCAGCGTATCAAGGGTAATTATTGAGAGAACGTTAAAGTTGATAACCATTACCATCACCACTGCAAGGCCGGGTATTATTATTGGTAAAGGAGGTCAAGAGGTAGATAAACTTAAGGAAGAGCTTAAGAAAATCACCAACAAGGAAGTTCAAATCAATATTCACGAAATAAAACGACCTGAGCTTGACGCCAATTTAGTTGCAGCCAGTGTAGCCAGACAGATTGAAAGTAGAATTTCATACAGAAGAGCCATTAAAATGGCCATTGCTGCGGCAATGCGTATGAATGCAGAAGGAATAAAGATTCAGATTTCTGGACGATTGAACGGTGCGGAGATGGCACGTTCAGAATCTTATAAGGACGGTAGAATTCCATTGTCTACGTTCAGAGCGGATATAGACTATGCGTTACACGAGGCCCACACCACCTACGGAAGACTAGGAATCAAGGTTTGGATCATGAAGGGAGAAGTTTATGGTAAACGAGAACTATCCCCATTGGTAGGACTGTCGAAAGGTCAAGGAAAAGGCGGCAAACAAGATGGTAAAAAACCACAGCGCCGTAGAAAATAATATGCTAAAGTAAAGGTAAAATGTTACAGCCAAAAAGATCAAAATTTCGTAAAGCCCAAAAGGGACGTATGAAAGGGAATTCCCAGAGAGGACATCAGCTTTCCAATGGAATGTTTGGTATTAAGTCCATGGATTCACACTTTATCACTTCCCGTCAAATAGAGGCTGCGCGTATCGCTGCGACAAGATATATGAAAAGACAAGGTCAGTTGTGGATCAAAATTTTTCCGGACAAACCCATTACCAAAAAGCCGCTTGAGGTACGTATGGGTAAAGGAAAAGGTGCTCCAGAATATTGGGTGGCCGTTGTGAAACCGGGAAGAATCATGTTTGAGGTCGCCGGGGTTCCCATGGACATTGCCAAGGAAGCCTTACGACTTGCCGCACAGAAATTACCGGTAAAAACGAAGTTTGTCGTAGCTAGGGATTATTCCGCTTAATTTTTAATTGAGAAGAAAGATGAGACAGTCAGAAATAAAAGAACTTTCAATTGAAGAACTAAAGGAGAAGTTGGCCGAGTTCAAAAAACAACATGCCGACCTGAAAATGGCACATGCCGTTACTCCTTTGGAAAATCCTTTACAGATAAGAAGTACAAGAAGGACGGTGGCAAGACTTGCAACAGAATTAACAAAAAGGGAATTACAATAATTGGTTCTGCCTTATGGAAAACAGAAATTTAAGAAAAGAAAGAATAGGCGTTGTTACCAGCAACAAAATGGAGAAATCAATTGTGGTTTCTGAGGTAAAACGAGTAAAGCACCCAATGTATGGGAAGTTCGTTTTAAAGACCAAGAAATATGTAGCCCACGATGAGAAGAACGATTGCAACGAAGGTGACACCGTTAAAATAATGGAGACTAGACCCTTGAGCAAGACAAAATGCTGGAGGTTGGTAGAAATCCTTGAAAGAGCTAAATAATTATGGTACAGCAAGAATCAAGATTAAAGGTTGCGGATAACACAGGTGCAAAAGAAGTACTTACCATCCGCGTACTTGGGGGAACAAAAAGAAGATATGCTTCCTTGGGTGACAAAATTGTTGTCACTGTTAAAGAAGCAACTCCAAATGGTACTGTAAAAAAAGGTTCAGTTTCAACAGCTGTTGTTGTTAGAACAAAGAAAGAAGTAAGGAGGCCTGATGGTTCCTATATCCGCTTTGATGACAATGCCTGTGTATTGTTGAATCCAACTGGTGAGATGAGGGGAACTCGTGTATTTGGGCCTGTGGCCAGAGAACTTAGGGACAGACAGTTCATGAAAATCGTTTCACTGGCACCCGAAGTGCTTTAAAAGAAATTAAGAGAGATGAAGTTGAAGATAAAAACAGGGGATACGGTAAAAGTCATTGCGGGTGACCACAAAGGCAGCGAAGGTAAAGTGCTTCGCGTGGACCGTGAAAAGAACAAAGCTGTAGTGGAAGGCGTCAACATGGTGTCCAAACACGAAAAGCCCAGTGCTAAGAACCCTCAAGGTGGCATAACAAAAAAGGAAGCCCCCATACATGTTTCCAATCTATCGTTGATCGATCCAAAATCTGGTGATGCCACACGTGTGGGTTACGAGTTGAGAGATGGAAAGAAAGTTAGGGTTTCCAAAAAATCCAATGAAGTAGTTTAGTCATGAGTTACATTCCAAGATTAAAACAAGAATATAAAGAGCGAGTGATCAAAGCACTTTCTGAAGAATTTGGGTACAATAACGTAATGCAGGTACCTAAGTTGCAAAAGATAGTGGTTAGTCGAGGTGTGGGTGCTGCGGTATCCGATAAAAAACTTATCGACCACGCGGTTGAAGAGCTTAGCAACATTACAGGTCAAAAAGCCGTGGCCACGGTTTCCAAAAAAGACGTGGCTTCCTTTAAATTGAGAAAAGGAATGCCCATTGGCGCTAAGGTCACTCTAAGAGGTGAACGCATGTATGAGTTCTTGGACCGTTTGATTACATCCGCCTTACCAAGGGTACGTGATTTTCAAGGTGTGAAAGCTACTGGGTTTGACGGTAGAGGCAATTATAACCTGGGTATCACGGAGCAGATTATCTTTCCAGAAATCAATATTGACAAGATCAATAGGATCAATGGAATGGACATTACGTTTGTGACATCGGCACAAACGGATAAAGAAGCAAAATCATTGTTAACCGAATTGGGATTACCCTTTAAAAAGAACTAAGTATGGCCAAGGAATCAATGAAAGCCCGAGAAAGAAAAAGGGCAAAAATGGTTGCAAAATATGCGGAGAAAAGGAAAGCATTGAAAGAAGCCGGGGACTATGAAGCACTCCAAAAGCTTCCAAAGAATGCTTCTCCCGTGCGCATGCGCAATCGTTGCAAGTTGACCGGAAGACCTAGAGGATATATGAGAACATTCGGTATTTCCAGAGTTACATTTAGGGAAATGGCTAATAAGGGCTTGATTCCAGGAGTTAAAAAGGCAAGTTGGTAAACAGATAAAGATAAAAGATGCTTACAGATCCAATTTCAGATTACTTGACCAGAATAAGAAATGCCAATAAGGCAGGTCATAAGGTAGTGGATATTCCCGCTTCCAATCTTAAAAAGCAGATTACAAAAATATTGTTCGATCAGGGCTATATCCTAAGTTATAAGTTCGAAGATGACAAGGTGCAGGGCAACATAAAAATTGCCTTGAAATATGATAAGTTTACCAAAGAGCCTGTAATAAAAAAACTACAGCGGGTAAGTAAGCCAGGTCTTCGCAAGTATGCAGGTTCTGATGAACTGCCAAGGGTCCTGAATGGTTTGGGCGTTGCCATTGTGTCCACGTCACATGGGGTAATGACCAGCAAGCAGGCCAAGCATGAAAATGTGGGCGGTGAGGTATTATGCTACGTATATTAATTGAGAAAAGAGTAGAAGATGTCAAGAATAGGTAACAATCCAATAGCAATTCCAGAAGGAGTGACCGTTGAGGTAAACGATAATGTCGTTACCGTAAAAGGTAAATTGGGAGAACTTGTCCAAGAGTTTTCTGGGGTTACTGTAAAGGTAGGGGATGCCAATGTAGTATTGGAAAGACCATCCGATAGCAAGGAAAACAAGGCAAGACACGGTCTATATCGTGCTTTGATCAACAATATGGTTGAAGGAGTTTCCAAAGGGTGGACCAAAGAATTGGAATTGGTCGGTGTCGGCTACAGAGCCAGTAACCAAGGCCAAAAACTAGATTTGGCGCTTGGATTTTCACATAATATAGTGATGGACATTGCTCCTGAAGTGAAAATTGAGACCATTTCCGAAAAAGGAAAGAATCCTATCGTAAAACTTACATCATTCGACAAGCAATTGGTGGGTCAAGTAGCTGCCAAGATAAGGTCTTTCCGTAAGCCAGAACCTTACAAAGGAAAGGGAATCAAGTTTGTAGGTGAGCAACTAAGAAGAAAAGCAGGTAAATCAGCTTAATTGATTTAGAATATGGGACTATCAACGACTGAAAGAAAATTACGCATCCGAAGAAGAATACGAAAAGTATCTTTTGGAACTGAAAGCAGACCAAGGCTTTCCGTTTTCAGGAGCAATAAAGAAATATATGCCCAATTGATTGACGACCGCAATGGAGTTACCCTTGCGGCGGCCTCGTCCAGAGATAAGGATGTGGATGCCAAGGGCACCAAAATAGAGGTTGCCAACCAAGTGGGAAAGGCCATTGCAGAAAAAGCGCTTAAGTTGGGTGTTGAAGCTGTGGCTTTTGATAGGGGAGGAAACCTTTATCACGGAAGAGTAAAATCATTGGCTGAAGGAGCTAGGGAAGCCGGACTAAAATTCTAATAAGACTATGTACCAGAAATACAAAAACGTAGAAGTAGTAAAGCCAGGAGGACTGGAGTTGAAAGACCGTTTAGTTGGCGTACAACGTGTTACCAAAGTAACAAAGGGTGGTAGAGCCTTTGGTTTTTCAGCCATAGTTGTGGTTGGTGATGAAAATGGTGTTGTAGGACATGGTCTGGGTAAATCCAAGGAGGTGGCCACGGCCATTGCCAAGGCTATTGAAGATGCCAAAAAGAATTTGGTGCGCATCCCATTGGTCAAAGGTACCGTTCCGCATCAGCAAAAAGGAAAATATGGAGGTGCGCGTGTTTATATTCAGCCCGCATCACCAGGTACAGGAGTTATAGCAGGTGGAGCCGTAAGGGCGGTATTGGAAGCTGTTGGGGTACATGACGTATTGTCAAAGTCCCAAGGTTCGTCCAACCCTCACAATGTGGTAAAAGCAACTTTTGATGCTTTGTTGCAATTGAGGAGCGCCAATGTTGTTGCCAAGCAAAGAGGCGTTTCTTTGGAAAAAGTCTTTAAGGGATAAATAGAGGATAGTATGTCAAAGATTAAGGTAAAACAAGTAAGAAGTGCAATAAAAAAGCCTCAGAACCAAAAGAGAACTTTGGAGGCTCTTGGATTGCGAAAAATAGGACACGTTGTGGAACACGAAGCAACGCCCAATATCCTTGGAATGATAAATAAGGTAAAACACTTGGTTTCCACCGAGGAAGCTTAAAATATATCGGCAGATGGATTTACACAATCTAAAACCAGCAGAAGGTGCTGTGCACAAACAAGGAAAACGAGTAGGAAGAGGAGAAGGCTCTGGAAAAGGAGGAACTTCCACCCGTGGACACAAAGGAGCCAAGTCAAGATCTGGATATTCCAAGAAAATTGGTTTCGAGGGAGGTCAGATGCCCTTGCAACGACGTGTGCCCAAATTCGGATTCAAGAATATCAACAGAAAAGAATATAGAGGCATCAATTTGGGCAAATTGCAAGAATTGGTGGATAAGGGTGTGGTTAAAAAGGAAATTACCTTGGACACCTTGGTGGAAAACCGACTGGCCCACAAAAACGATTTGGTGAAAATTTTGGGAGATGGCGAATTAAAAGCCGCTCTTAAAGTTTCCGTACATAAATTTACTGCATCCGCAAAGGCTGCGATTGAAGCCGCAGGAGGAGAAGCAATAGGTTTATAAGGTAAGGAGAAGCATGAAGAAATTTATTGAGACCATATCAAATATTTGGAAGATTGAAGAACTGAGACAACGTATCATAGTTACCCTCGGGTTGCTATTGGTATATCGTTTTGGAGCACAAATCGTACTACCAGGTATTGATACTACCCAATTGGCAGAATTGACCTCAAACACAGAACAGGGTATTCTGGGAATTCTTAATGCTTTCACCGGAGGTGCTTTTGCCAACGCATCGGTTTTTGCATTGGGTATCATGCCCTATATATCGGCATCCATTGTGGTGCAATTAATGGGTATTGCAATACCCTATTTGCAAAAATTACAGAAAGAAGGGGAAAGTGGAAGAAAAACTATCAACCAAATTACACGTTGGTTGACAATAGGAATCTGTATCGTTCAAGCTCCTGCCTATTTATTTGGTTTAGGTGCTCTGGGTGTTCCGGACAGTGCCTTTATATTAGGTAAAGGTTTGGATTTCATAATTCCTGCAGTGATAATTTTGGTAACTGGGTGCGTGTTCGCCATGTGGTTGGGAGAGAAGATTACAGATAAGGGTATCGGAAACGGTATTTCTTTATTGATCATGATTGGTATTATAGCGACCTTGCCACAGTCCTTTGTACAAGAATTTATCTCCAGAACAGCCAACAATACCGGAGGTATTATGTTCATGTTGATTGAGGTGATCATCTGGTTCTTGGTAATATTGGCTAGTGTACTTTTGGTAATGGCGGTACGACAAATACCCGTACAATATGCCAGAAGGACAGCATCAGGAGGGTATGAGAAAAACATTATGGGGGCCAGACAATACATACCCCTTAAGTTGAATGCCTCTGGTGTTATGCCTATTATTTTTGCGCAAGCCATTATGTTTGCTCCAAGTTTATTGGGAAGAACATTCAACAATACAGCAGTTGGACAATGGATGGAAGTGCAATTTGCCGATATTTTCGGGTTGGCCTACAACATTCTATTTGCAATATTGATAATCATATTCACCTACTTCTACACAGCGATCACTGTGCCCACCAACAAGATGGCCGATGATTTAAAAAGAAGTGGAGGTTTTATTCCAGGTATACGTCCCGGTAAAGAAACAGGAGATTATTTGGATAAGATTATGTCCTTGATTACCCTGCCAGGCTCTGTTTTCTTGGCGCTATTAGCGGTATTGCCAGCGGTAGTTGTGAAGTTAATGGATGTACAAGCAGGTTGGGCATTGTTCTATGGGGGCACGTCACTATTGATTATGGTTGGCGTTGCAATTGATACAGTACAACAGGTGAATTCCTATTTGTTGAACAGGCATTACGATGGTTTGATGAAAACCGGTAAAAATAGAAAAGTAGCATAATTTATGGCAAAGCAGCCAGCAATAGAACAAGACGGAACTATAATCGAGGCATTGTCAAACGCAATGTTTCGGGTAGAATTAGAGAACGGTCATGTTGTGACGGCACACATCTCTGGGAAAATGCGTATGCACTATATCAAATTACTTCCAGGGGACAAGGTAAAACTTGAGATGAGCCCATATGATTTAACAAAAGCAAGAATTACTTACAGATACTAATACGATGAAAGTAAGAGCATCCATAAAGAAGAGAAGTGCCGAATGCAAGATTGTTCGCAGAAAAGGCAGATTGTACGTGATCAATAAAAAGAATCCTAGATTTAAACAAAGACAAGGGTAATTATGGCAAGAATTGCAGGGGTAGATATACCTAAACAAAAACGCGGCGTTATTTCACTTACCTACATTTACGGTGTAGGCAAAAGTAGGGCCCAAGAAATTTTGGAGAAAGCCCAAGTAAGTCAGGACACCAAAGTTTCAGATTGGAACGATGATGAGATTGGAAGAATCAGGGAAGCTGTTTCCGATTATAAAATTGAAGGTGAACTGCGTTCTGAGACCCAGTTGAACATCAAACGTTTGATGGACATCGGTTGTTACAGGGGAATTCGTCACAGATCAGGCTTGCCATTGAGGGGTCAACGTACCAAGAACAACTCTAGGACGAGAAAAGGAAAAAGAAAAACAGTTGCCAACAAGAAGAAAGCAACGAAATAATTATCAGATAGTAGTCATTAGTATTTAGACGTTAGAAGAATCTGTTTGAAATGTAAAAGTCTAGGATTCCAATAACTAAGAGCTAACAACTATAAACTAAAAAATATGGCAAAGGCAAGTACCAAAACAACTAAAAAACGTAAGGTAGTCGTAGAATCTACTGGCGAAGCCCACATTGTGGCGTCCTTCAACAATATAATCATCTCCCTTACCAACAAAAAAGGAGACGTGATATCGTGGTCCTCAGCGGGTAAAATGGGATTTCGCGGTTCTAAGAAAAACACCCCGTATGCTGCGCAAGTAGCTGCCGAGGAGTGTGCAAAAGTTGCTCACGAAGCAGGACTTAGAAAAGTGAAGGTTTATGTGAAAGGACCAGGAAACGGTAGGGAATCGGCTATCCGTTCCATCCATAATTCAGGAATAGAGGTTGCCGAAATCATCGATGTGACCCCACTTCCACACAACGGGTGCAGACCACCAAAAAGAAGAAGAGTTTAACAATCATTAATAATATGGCCCAAAAGGGTCTTCACGATGGTGCATTTTAGATTATCGAAGGATAAGCCTTAATTCATAATCGCACTTTCAAACTAAAAGAAGATGGCAAGATACACAGGACCAAAATCAAAGATCGCTAGAAAATTTGGAGAAGCGATATTCGGGGACGACAAGTCTTTTGAAAAGAAAAATTATCCTCCAGGACAACACGGTAATAACAGACGCCGTGGAAAAAAATCAGAATATGCTGTCCAGTTGATGGAAAAGCAAAAGGCCAAATATACCTACGGTATTTTGGAGCGTCAATTTAGAAACCTATTTGCCGAGGCCAAAAGAAAAGATGGCGTTACCGGTGAAGTGCTCCTGCAATTGTGCGAATCCCGCTTGGACAACGTAGTATACCGAATGGGCATAGCCCCTTCTAGAAGAGGAGCCCGTCAGTTGGTTTCACACCGTCACATCACTGTTAATGGAAATGTGGTCAATATCCCATCCTATAATCTAAAAGCAGGTGACGTTGTAGGCGTAAGAGAAAAATCAAAATCCGTCCAGGCCATTCAAGATTCCTTGTCTGCCAACAGCAGCGTTTACGAATGGATCACATGGAATTCAGAAAAGAAGGAAGGCACATACGTTGCCATTCCCGAAAGAATCCAGATTCCTGAGAACATCAAGGAACAACTGATCGTGGAATTGTACTCTAAATAAAAATTCAACACTAATCCAAATTATGGCATTACTTAATTTTCAGAAGCCCGATAAAGTTATAATGATAGATTCCACAGATTTCGAGGGGAAATTTGAATTCCGCCCTTTGGAACCTGGTTATGGATTGACAGTTGGAAATGCCCTGAGAAGGGTCTTACTTTCCTCCTTGGAAGGTTTCGCCATTACTTCTGTGCGCATTGATGGAGTGGAACATGAGTTTTCTGTCATTCCAGGTGTTGTTGAAGATGTGACCGAAATTATCTTGAACCTTAAACAGGTTCGATTTAAAAGACAGATTGATGATGTAGAGAGCGAAACGGTGTCCATTTCCATCAGCGGTAAAGAACAGTTGACAGCTGGGGATTTCCAAAAATTCATCTCAGGATATCAAGTGCTTAATCCAGATTTGGTGATCTGTAATATGGATCCCAAAGTGGGCATCAACATGGAAATCATTATCGAAAAAGGTCGTGGTTATGTTCCTGCGGAGGAAAATAAGAAATCCAATGCACCATTGGGAAGCATTGCTGTAGATTCTGTTTACACTCCAGTAAAGAATGTAAAATATAGCATCGAAAACTTCAGGGTAGAGCAGAAGACCGATTACGAAAAATTGATTTTCGAAATTGTGACCGATGGCTCCATACATCCTAAAGATGCATTGACCGAGGCCGCGAAGGTATTGATACACCACTTCATGTTGTTCTCTGATGAGCGCATTACTTTGGAAGCGGATGAGATCGCCCAAACGGAGACCTATGATGAGGAATCGTTGCACATGAGACAATTGTTGAAGACCAAATTAGTGGACATGGACCTTTCCGTAAGGGCATTGAACTGCTTAAAAGCTGCCGAAGTAGATACTTTGGGCGACTTGGTTTCCTTTAATAAGAATGATTTGATGAAGTTCAGGAACTTTGGTAAAAAATCGTTGACCGAATTGGAAGAATTGGTATTGAACAAAGGACTTGAATTTGGCATGGACCTCTCCAAATACAAATTAGACAAAGATTAAGTAATCATATTTTGCTCCCCATAATAAATGGGTTTGGAAGCAAGATGATAAAACGAAGAAAATGAGACACGGAAAGAAATTCAATCACTTAGGAAGAACAGCAGCCCACAGAAAGGCTATGTTGGCCAATATGGCCTGTTCCCTAATCGAGCATAAAAGAATAAATACCACTGTGGCCAAGGCCAAAGCTTTGAAGCAATTTGTAGAGCCCTTGATCACCAAATCGAAGTCAGAGAATAACCAAACTGTCGAAAAGGGAACGCACAATAGAAGAATTGTGTTTAGCAGCCTTAGAAACAAATATGCGGTAACTGAACTTTTTGGCACTGTTGCCGAAAAGGTGGGTGATCGCCCGGGTGGATATACAAGAATCATTAAGCTGGGTAACCGTCTTGGTGATAATGCCGACATGGCCATGATTGAGTTGGTGGACTTCAACGAAGTTTACAACGCTGGAAAGCCTAAGAAAAAATCCACAAGAAGAAGTAGAAGAGGAGGAGGTAAAAAAGTGGAAGCAGCCGCACCGGTCGCTGAAACGGTAACCGATGACTCTGAAGAATAATAAAAATGTTATTAACTATTGTATTAGTGGAAAAAGGATAAGTGAAAACTTATCCTTTTTTTATGTTTTTTTGTGAAACTGAAATTGAATTGTCCCCTTGAGGGTACTAAAGGGGTGTTTTCAAACTAGAGAATAAAGGAAGACAAAAAATAGAAGTAGGGAGCAGTATAAAACTAATCACACAATGAAGTATCAAACAAGAAAAAAAGCATTGATTTTGTTGGCCGATGGAACCATTTTTTACGGAAAGGCCGTTGGGGACAAGGATGGTACCGCAGTAGGGGAAGTATGTTTCAATACGGGTATGACCGGATATCAAGAAATTTTTACCGACCCATCGTACTACGGTCAATTGATGGTGACTACCAATGCCCATATAGGCAACTACGGTACCCATCATGATGAAATAGAGTCTGACTCCATTAAGATTGCTGGACTTATCTGCAAAAATTTCAGCTATGAATATTCCCGCCCCAGTGCCAATATGGGCTTATTGGAATTTCTGGAAAAGAACAACCTGTTTGCCATTTCAGATGTTGATACACGTGCATTGGTAAGTTATATTCGAGAAAATGGCGCCATGAATGCGTTAATTTCCACAAGAGTGGACGAAATAGAGACCTTGAAAAAGGAATTGAAACAGGTTCCAAGTATGGAGGGCCTTGAGCTTTCCTCTAAGGTTTCCACACAGGAACCGTACTATTACGGAGACGAAAATGCCGACATTCGTATTTCGGCCTTGGATATTGGCATCAAAAAGAATATTCTTCGAAATTTGGCCAAAAGGGGCGCCTACATAAAGGTTTTTCCATACAACACTTCATTTGAGGAAATGAAGGAGTGGAATCCAGATGGATATTTCATATCAAACGGTCCAGGGGATCCACAACCACTAACTGAGGCCATTGCGGCTACCAAAGAAATGATCAAATCCAATAAACCTTTATTTGGAATTTGTTTGGGACATCAGGTTTTGGCTTTGGCGAACGGCGTTTCCACCTATAAAATGCACAATGGGCACAGGGGCATCAATCATCCCATTCTGAATTTGGTCACAGGTAAAGGCGAAATAACTTCCCAGAACCACGGTTTTGCCATTAATAGGGAAGAAGCCGAGGCGCATCCCGATTTAGAGATTACGCATAACCATTTGAACGACCATACCGTCGCCGGTATACGAATGAAGGAAAAGGATGTTTTTTCGGTACAATACCATCCCGAGGCAAGTCCCGGCCCCCATGATGCCGAGTATCTTTTTGACCAATTTTTTGAGGTCATCAAAACAGGACGTAACTAAAACGTTATAGTTTTATTTTTAGGTTATTTCATGTGTTTTTGCGATGATATCTTGAAGTAAAAAAGGCAATGCTTTCGTATCTTAGCCTAATTCATTGTCAACCAAAAACTTTAATAAAAGATGAGCTTAATTATAAACATTCATGCGAGACAGATTTTAGACTCACGGGGCAATCCTACGGTAGAGGTGGATGTAGTTACCGAAAATGGTTTCTTGGGAAGGGCTGCAGTGCCGTCTGGAGCATCTACCGGAGAACATGAGGCCGTTGAACTGCGTGATGGAGGAGATTCCTTTATGGGAAAAGGTGTAGGAAAGGCCGTTGATAACGTCAATACCGTCATCGCCGAGGAATTGGTGGGCGCATCAGTTTTTGAACAGAACCATATTGACCAAGCCATGCTCGATCTGGATGGTACACCGAATAAATCCAAACTAGGTGCAAATGCCATTTTGGGTGTTTCCCTTGCTGTTGCCAAAGCTGCAGCCAACGAATTGGGAATGCCTTTGTATCGTTATGTGGGTGGGGTAAGCGCAAATACGCTACCCGTACCTATGATGAACATTATAAACGGAGGTTCGCATTCTGATGCCCCAATTGCATTTCAAGAGTTCATGGTTATGCCTGTAAAGGCCAAGGATTTTAGTCATTCCATGCAAATGGGGACCGAAATTTTCCACAACCTGAAAAAAGTGTTGCACGACCGTGGTTTAAGCACTGCAGTGGGAGACGAAGGAGGTTTTGCGCCTACTTTGGATGGAACCGAGGATGCTTTGGATACAATTGCAAAAGCTGTTGAAAAAGCAGGATATAAATTTGGTGATGAGATTATGATAGCTCTGGATTGTGCTGCTGCCGAATTTTACGTTAATGGGAAATATGACTATACTAAATTCGAAGGAGATAAAGGAGCTGTAAGAAGTTCAGCGGAGCAAGCCGAATATTTGGCTGAACTCTGTGAAAAGTACCCCATCATTTCCATCGAGGATGGAATGGATGAAAACGATTGGGATGGCTGGAAATTGCTTACTGAAAAAGTGGGAGACAAAGTCCAATTGGTTGGGGATGACCTTTTCGTGACCAATGTGGAACGTTTGTCCCGGGGCATAGAAAATGGCATTGCCAATTCCATTTTGGTCAAAGTAAACCAAATAGGAACCCTTACGGAAACTATTGCTGCGGTAAACATGGCCAAAAACGCCGGATATACTTCTGTAATGTCGCACCGTTCTGGAGAAACCGAGGACAACACCATCGCCGATTTGGCCGTGGCATTGAATACGGGACAAATAAAGACCGGGTCAGCATCCAGAAGTGACAGGATGGCCAAATACAACCAGTTGTTGCGCATTGAGGAGGAGTTGGGCAATACTGCGTACTATCCTCAGGAAAAAGCCTTTAAGGTGAAATAAATGATAATGATTTTTTAGCATAGCTAAGGCCTTTCTCAATCGGGAAAGGCTTTTTTTTGTTACACTAACAAACTTTGTCTAAATTGAAGATTCAACCGAACTAGCAAACTTTTCTTTTTTTAATGAACAACTTTCTATTTGTTGCAGCGGAGAATGATGCACTGGCCAATTGTAAGGCCGGAGGAATGGGTGATGTGGTCCGCGATGTTCCCCGACAGATTTCCGAACGGGGTGATAAAGTGCATGTGGTGGTGCCTTCTTATGGCCGCCTTCATCAAAATGGACTTTTTAAGACCCACCTCAATTTTAATCTAAGAGGTTTGCCCTATACGGCTGAGCTATATGAAGTAAAACCCAAAAAGGAACTTCCGAATATTGTTCATTACGTAATACATCACCCAGAAATTGAAGCAGGCGGCATAGCCCATATTTACCATGACGACCCAAAGGAACCATTCTATACGGATGCCATCAAGTACTTTATTTTCTGTACGGCAGTTGCCGAAGCAGTTAAAAAAGGGTCTTTTGGCGAGTTAGACGTGATACATCTTCACGATTGGCACACCAGTCTTATGCTGTTCCTTCGTGAATATCATCAAGAATACATTAACCTTAAAGATGTCAGGGTGGTTTTCAGTATTCACAATTTGGCCATACAGGGTATCAGGCCATTCGATAACAATTATTCTTCGCTGAAGAATTGGTTTCCGGAGGTCCCCATCGACTATATGGCACTTATGGACTACCGTTATCAAGACTGCATCAACCTTATGGCATTGGGCATTCGATTTGCAGATGCAGTGCATACCGTTTCCCCGTCTTACAAGGAAGATGTACTACTGCCCAGCTCACCTCCCGAATTTATTGGAGGGGAAGGTTTGGAAAAGGACTTGCAGAAGGCTGACCAAGAGGGCAGATTGTTCGGAATACTCAATGGCTGCAATTACAAAAATGTGAATCAAGAGGCAAAAGGAGAGATTTATCGAAATACGGTTAAGGCACTCTTTGGATGGTTGCAACAAGAGGATAAAAAATATAAAGCGGATTTTTTGGCCCATACCGGGGAAAAAATCATGGAATACGTGGGAAATAAACCCAAATTCATAGCCTCGAGCGTAGCTCGATTAACAGAACAAAAGTTTTATTTCTTCAAACGTTCGCCCGAAGCGTTTGTTGAGATTCTAAAAAAATTGGAGAAAGCGGACGGTATTTTTATGCTCTTGGGAACTGGCGCCCCAGAATATGAAGAACTGTTCCGGGAGCTAAGCTACGAACACAAAAACTTCATATTTACCAATGGACAATCGGAAAAACTGATTGATTCCATCTATTTGGAATCTGACCTGTATTTTATGCCGAGTCTCTTTGAGCCCTGTGGTATAAGCCAAATGTTGGCCATGAGAAACGGCAATCCGTGTTTGGTGCATTATACTGGAGGACTCAAGGATACGGTCCACCACATGAAAACAGGCTTTTGTTTTGCTGGCGATAGCTATGATGAAAAAATAAAGAACATGTTGGAGGCATTCGACATGGCATTGGACGTTTTTCAAAATGACAAACCAACATGGAAGAAGATTCAGGAAGCTGCCAAAAGAAAGCGTTTTACTTGGAAAAAGTCGGTGGACAACTACTATAAATTACTTTACAAATTGGACTAGAACAACCATCATCTGAATACGTGATCACGAATCCTTAAGGCTTTCATAAATAAGCGTTAGAAATTGTTAATGGTTGCGCTTTTTCGTAATTTTCATGTCCTATTTTGTTAATCTTTTAAATCATAAAATGTCGGATAAAGCTATACTCGAATATGGAGGGAATCGATATGAATTCCCGGTAATCAAAGGTACTGAAGATGAATTGGCCGTAGATATAAAAACGCTAAGGGCTAGCACCGGCATGGTGACCATAGATCCGGGCTATAAAAATACAGGTTCGTGCGAAAGCGCAATTACCTTTTTGGATGGCGAAAAGGGAGTTTTGAGGTATCGTGGATATTCCATTGAGGAGTTGGCCGAAAAGGCAGATTTCTTGGAAGTGGCCTACCTGCTTATTTTCGGAGAGCTGCCCAATGAGCAACAACTTGAGAAGTTCCATAATGACATTAAAGAAGAATCGCATGTAGATGAGGAAATGAAGAAGATTTTGGATGCCTTTCCAAAAGCGGCCCATCCGATGGGAGTACTTTCCTCGCTGACAAGTGCGCTAGTTGCTTTCAATCCTATTTCTGTGGATGTATCATCCGAATCGGCCATGTACAATTCCATTGTGCGCATTTTGGCTAAATTCCCCGTGTTGGTAGCCTGGACACAACGTAAAAAGAAAGGTCTGCCTTTGGATTATGGTGATGATACGTTGGGTTACGTGGAGAACATTCACAAAATGATGTTCAAAAAGCCCAATCAAGAATATAAGAAAAATCCGATTGTTATTGATGCCTTGGACAAGTTGTTGATTTTGCACGCCGACCATGAGCAGAACTGTTCAACGTCCACAGTGCGAATTGTGGGATCATCACATGCCGGACTGTTTGCCTCCCTTTCCGCAGGAATTTCCGCACTTTGGGGGCCCTTGCACGGAGGTGCTAATCAAGCTGTGCTCGAAATGCTTAAGGCCATTGAGGAAGATGGCGGGGATACAAAAAAATATATGGCCAAGGCCAAGGATAAAAATGACCCCTTCAGGTTGATGGGATTTGGACACCGTGTCTACAAGAATTTTGACCCACGGGCCAGAATAATCAAAAAATCCGCAGACGAGGTGTTGGGTAGTTTAGGCATTGAGGACCCTATTTTAGACATAGCCAAAGGTTTGGAAAAAGAAGCCTTGGAAGATGCATATTTCGTGAAAAGAAAATTGTACCCCAATGTGGATTTCTATTCTGGCATTATTTATAGGGCCTTGGGGATTCCAACGGAGATGTTCACGGTTATGTTTGCTCTAGGTAGGTTGCCAGGGTGGATAGCCCAATGGCGCGAAATGCGATTGCGAAAAGAACCCATAGGAAGACCACGACAAGTGTACATTGGGGAAAACCATAGGCCGTTTGTTCCATTGGATAAGCGGAAATAGAATTAAAAAAGAGTGGCTCTGCCGCTCTTTTCTTTTTAAAACCATGGATTTATTGTCCCAATTTGCCAGTAGCATCAATGGAAAATCACCTACCGTAATCAGAACTGCAATTCCAAGAAAACAAGGAAAGCTTTTTCATTTTTCTGAATGGTAATTAGAGGGTAAAACATTAGATTTGTTTCAACTTTTTTGGGACCTGTTCCCAACACTTTCCAGACCTTTTCATGAAACCAAAAGGTCCGAAAACAAATAGGATATGATGCACTTGAATATAGTTGATGAGACCAGTCCTTTAAAGGCAGTTATTTTGGGGACGGCCAAAAGCTGTGGCCCTGTTCCAAAACCCGAGGATGCATACGACCCAAAATCCTTGGAACACATACTGGCGGGAACCTATCCCAAAGAAGAGGATATGGTCAAGGAGATGGAAGCTTTTCAGGGCGTTTTTGAAAAATATGGGGTTAAAGTCTACCGCCCTGAAGTATTGGAAGATTGCAACCAAATTTTTACTAGGGACATTGCTTTTGTAATCGAGGATAAACTCTTTCATGCCAATATTTTGCCGGATAGGGAACGTGAATTTGAGGCCATCCATGAAGTTTTGGAAAAAATTGATCCAAACAAAATCATCAGGCCACCTGAAGAAGTGCACATAGAAGGAGGCGATGTAATGCCATGGAATGAACATATTTTTGTTGGAACCTATACCGAGGAAGATTACCCGGACTATATCACTGCCCGAACAAACAAAGAGGCCGTTGAGTATCTAAAGAAATTGTTTCCTGAAAAGCAGGTGAAAGCTTTTGAACTGCGAAAATCCAACACCGACCCCAAAGAAAATGCTCTACATTTGGACTGTTGTTTTCAACCCGTGGGAAAAAACAAGGCCATTTTGCACAAAAATGGGTTTTTAGTGGAAGAGGAATACCAATGGCTGGTTGATTATTTTGGGAAGGAAAACGTGTTTGAGATTACCAAAGACGAGATGTACCAAATGTTCAGCAATGTATTTTCCATATCTCCAGAAGTGGTGGTTTCCGAAAAAAACTTCACCCGATTGAACCAATGGCTTCGAGAACAAGGTTTTACCGTGGAGGAGATTCCCTATGCCGAAATAGCAAAACAAGAAGGATTGTTACGATGCAGCACTATGCCTTTGATACGAGAATAAAACTTTTATACATACCGACCTGCTGCCACAGGTAATTCTAAACTCTAATTACAATTGAACAAGCAAATTACCAACACCATTTTAATGATTCGTCCGGTAAATTTTCGGATGAACGAGCAAACAGCGGTCAACAATTATTTTCAGGAAGACATCCAAATCAAGAACACCGAAATCAATCAGAAGGCGCAACAAGAGTTTGACCAGTTTGTTTCAGTACTTCGGGAACATGGCGTAAACGTTGTAGCGGTGGATGACACCAAAGAGCGGGATACCCCAGACTCCATTTTTCCCAACAACTGGGTATCCTTCCACCAAAACGGAACGGTCTGTGTGTATCCGATGTTTGCCGAGAACCGACGCAAGGAGCGAAGAGAAGACCTTTTTGACCTATTGGAAGAGGAAGGCTTTATAATCAATAATATTATAGACTATACCTCGGCCGAGGAGGAAGGGGTGTTTTTAGAAGGCACTGGAAGTATCCTAAAAGATCGTGTGAATCAAAAAGCGTATTGTGCGTTATCGCAGCGTGCCCATGAAGATCTATTCATTGAATTCTGTGAGGACTTTGATTGCTTTCCCGTAATCTTTCATGCCAATCAATCGGTGGATGGGCAGCGATTGCCCATTTATCATACCAATGTTATGATGGCCATGGCAGAAACCTTTGTGGTGATTTGCTTGGATACCATAGACGACAAAAAAGAGCGAAAAAATGTGGTGGACCATATCAAAAAGGACGGACGTGAAATCATTGAGATTACCGAAGCGCAGATGTACCACTTTGCCGGGAATATGCTTCAGGTTATTGGTAAGGATGACAAACGCTATATGGTGATGAGCTCAGCCGCTTACAATAGTTTAAGGCAAGATCAAATAGAAGCCATTCGAAAGCATTGTGAAATCATCCACAGTCCTTTGGACACCATTGAAACTTGTGGAGGCGGTAGTGCCCGTTGCATGATGGCGGAAGTTTTCTTGCCAAGGGCCTAAGATTACATGGTTATATCATTCTGAGCGAAGGGGTCGCTTCCCTTTTTAGAGTTTTTTACACAAATTATTCCAATTGTCACGAATCCTATGCTTGTTTATTGGATGTGGTCTGTCATTTCGAACCCAGTCCTAAGTACAACGAAGGGGCTGTGAGAAATCTTTTTGTGGCAGTTTAGATTTCCTCAATCGTCGCTTCGCATCTCCTTTCAGAATGACCCCATTACCCTTTACCTTTTCCAAATCCTGTCAAAAAAACCGCAACCATAAACACCATAAAGAACGCGAAAGGGAGGGAGGTGACAATCAACAATTTTTGTACGGCCACCAGGACGTCAATATCGGATTTGGCGTATCCCAAAAGAATTAGAGCCAGGGTGGTGAAAAGTATCAGCACCGACCAGATAAGCCGATGCTTTCTATCTGGGTTGGGGTTGCCCTTGTCCGTGAACATGCTCAGCACAAAAACCGCAGAATCCACCGAGGTGACCAAAAAACTGACCAAAAGAAGGATAGTGACCCCATTGAGTAACCCGGATAGAGGGTACGCACTCAGGAACACGAAGATGGAGGAAAACACATCTGCAAATTCGCCGTTGTAGCTGCCCCAGGTTGCTATGATTTCAAAAGCGGAGGTGCCAAAGATCGAAAACCAAAAGAAGGTACCCAACGATGGCAGGATCAGTACACCTAAAAGCATTTGCCGCAGGGTTCTTCCCCGGGAAATACGAGCGATAAAGATGCCCGTAAATGGTGCCCAGGCCAACCAAAAGGCCCAATAGTAGAACGTCCAATCCGTAAGAAAGGCGATGCCGGGGTTGTATTTCCCCACCGCTAGGCTCATGGGGATAAAATCGATAAGATATTGCAGTGAAGCTTTTCCAAAGGAAAGCAAAATCTGACCCATATTGCTGTTGACAAACACAAAGGCCAACAAGAGCAGCGTGACGGCAATGTTAAACTTGGAAATTTGCTTGATGCCCTTGTCCACCCCCATCCAGACCGAGATAAAGGCGATGGTGGAAATCAACACGGCAAGCAATAGGGTGATTACTACCCCGAAATTGGAATTGAACGCATGGTTGAGACCTCCTGTGATTTGTGCTGTTCCCAACCCCACGGCAGCTATAAGCCCAAAAACGGTGGTAAGGATGGCCAAAATATCGATGGCATTGGCACGTTTACGTCCCTTAAACTTTTGGGGCACCGCACTGCTGACCAACACTTTTTGTTTTTTGATAAAGAGCGCATGCCCAATGACTAGGGCAAAGATGCCATAAAAAGCCCATGCCGTAAACCCCCATTGGTAAAAGGTAAACTCTAGGGCCAAAATCTCCGGTGCGCTGTTGGAGGGAAACGGCGGATTTTGTTGCATAAACACCGGTTCTTGAACCGCTCGGAGCAAAATACCAGCCCCCATGCCCGTACTGTAAAGCATACTGGCCCAGGCCCAGGTGGAATGTTCCGGTTTTTCCTCGGGATTGCCCAGTTTACAGGTACCCCAGGGTGAAATAGCAATACCCAATAGTAACAACACACAGCCCAACCCCAAATACAGGTAGAAATACCCAAAATAGTTCCGCACCCAAAGCGATAGGGATTCTATGGACTGGTAGCTCCACTGCGTAAATAGGAACACCACAGCCGAAAACAGCACCAAAAGCCCGGTGGAAACGGAGAGTAACTTGTTATTTTTTAGGAATTGGAAAATGGGTTTATGGGTTTGGTATACCCGAAGGTACTGATCTTTGGTGTAAGGGTAAAAGCTAAAGGTAGAAAGGCTGAAGGTATATGGTTAAGACTTTACCTTAACCTTATATCCAACACCTTTCAACTTACGTAAGATAAATTACCAAAAAATGTGGTATCTTCATAGTGGCCTGATCAGGTAAACTATCCAATTCCAAACCTTTGGTTTATGTTACTAAACATTGTTCGTGGCTTTGGTATTCATTGGAGACGTTTATTACTTGCCCTACTCAATACTTTTGGGAATACTTTTAACAATAGAAGCGCAATGATACTGGATGAAATTAGAGAGCAATTAGCTAATAAAATAATGATTGATTTGGACGTTTGGAATGACGTATTAAATGATACTACACCAGGAAATTATGGCTGTAATCATTGGGATGCGTCTGTGGATTATCAGGATATTTATGTAAATATTCCTGAAAGGACTTTTGTTGTAAATAGTGGCAGTTTTTCAGCAAATTTGGTAATGGGTGCTAGTAAAGGAGAACACAGCTTCAATGAAAATTATAGCAAACCCTTTTCGGCAAATGGAAAGTTTGACTTTAAAAACTCTAAAGAGATTATTATTACCGAAATTTCAATTGATATTGATTCCGATATCTACGGTGGGTAATCATATAAGGTCTTTTTTTATAAACTGTTTTAAAAATGGAAAATAGAAATTCAGAGATATTAGCTCAGAAATCAAGAGAATTGTTAAGTGATCAACTAAATTCAATTGATGCAAATAACAATAAAGCTGGAATCTTTGTTTCAATATCTTCTCTTTTTATCCCATTGGCCTTTAATTTGCTTGATAATTTTGACAAGAACATTGGGTGGATTTCAATATTTGCTGTACCAATAATGTTGAATTTGATAGGACTTTATTTCCTAGTCAAATCATTATTTCCAAAGAAGGTATTTCATGGAATGAATTTCAGCCAATTTGATAATCTAATCAACAAAGATGATGTAAGGGACATTTTCGATTTTGAGATTGGAGCAAATAGAGACTCGTTTGTGGACAATCAGGGGACACTGAATAAACAAAACAACAATTTGAAATTTGGACTTACTTTTATATACGTAAGCGCCGTTTGTCTGACCCTAATCATTTTGATACAACTTTTAATTATAAACAATTGTAATGGCTGAAGAAAACGACAGTAGTAGTTCGGGAAATTCTAATGGAAGCAATAACTCTGGAAACCGCGGTAGACAGATTCCTCAAACTGATCCTTCTCAAAGATCAACTATTGAAAAAGGAGGAGACCAAGGGGGCGATAGTCTAAAAAAATAAAATTTGTCTTTTTCAGAATGCTTCCCGATTTGTAAAGTAATAGTAGAAACATAGCGTTATGCGCAGTTTGCTAGAATTACCTAATGAGCAATATTAGTTCAAATAGTCTGTTTCATTTTACCCCAAAAAGGGAATATCTTCTCAACATTCTGAGACAAACTTTCGTGCCGAGGTATTGTTTCGAGGAAATACAACTTAGTGACCAGCTGAAGAGAGAAAAATTTGAATCAGCTATACCTATGGTTTGTTTTTGCGATATATCATTAAGCCAAATTAGCAATCATATTAAAACTTATGGGGAATACGGTATTGGAATGACAAAAGAATGGGGAATCAGGAACAAGTTGAACCCGATTATTTATATTAACCCTAACTCAAACGTATCAGAATCTATTAGCAAATTAGCTGAAAGTGTTTACCAAGCATTAGATAAATATTGCGGTGAGGTAACAAAGGGAATATCTGATGAATTTATGAATCTTTCTAACTTCCTAAAACCGTACAAGGGTAATTTTAAAAGAGGAGATAAGATTTACAAGAATGTCCGGTTTTATAATGAAAGAGAATGGCGTTATGTTCCAAAGATTGAATTCGATTCAGATGTAGGGAATTACCTTGACAAATCCCATTATTCGAAACCAGAGGTTCTGCAAGAGGAAAATGCCAAACTATTAGATTATCGATTAGGTTTCAAACCAAAAGACATAAAGTACATTTTTGTAAAGGATGATAATGAAATTCACCAAATGATGACTGAATTAAGGAACATAAAACAAAGATTTAGTCCGAAAGAGATTGACATTTTGACATCCAAAATAATAACTACCAAGCAAATAAAAGAGGACTTTTAAACCGGTGAATATTAGGTCTAAAATACGGGATTACCTCCTCAAAACCCATACTACCCCGCGTAGCGCCGCTACCACCTCGCGTACCTCTTTCCGGTCAAAGGAATCTTCTTCTAAATAAAATAGCATTTCTATGCCAAAGTCTAAAACTTTAGCCAGTTCTTCTGTTGAACCGTAGGTATCGTTGAACCATTCGAAAAAGTGTTCGGCCCGTTAAAGATCTTTCACGGGTGCAATTTCTCTATAAAATTTATGCGGTAGTACTGTGAATTCGTAGTATTTTGGGTACAGAATTAATTAAATCAACCTATGAAAAATGTTTTCCCCCTGCTTGTTCTTATTCTCATATGCAACAAACTTTCTGCCCAAACCGAATCTTATCCCAAAGGTGGTTATGCCAGTTTTCAGGAAGTTTTGGAGCGAAGCCCCTCCGCTGATTATAATCTGGAGATTGAAAAACGTTCCGAAGGAAAAATTTGGATGAGCGCTGGTAACGACTACCAGCTGAATCCTCTGGAAAAGTCGGTAAAAAAGAAATACTTGCGCAAAGAACTGCATGCCTATGCTGACGGCACCGATTTGTATTTGAATGGCTACAAGTATGAGATTCAATTTTGGTATAGCAAGGTTGAGGCGGAAAATGACGAATGTTTTCTTTTTAGGGCAGGCCTACCCTCCAATTTTGAACGTTATGGGATAGAAACTTCTGCTTTACCCAATATGTTTGGAGGTATTTTCGCCGGTTTGAGTGCTGGCAAAAGGGCTTTGATTCGCGTGCCCTACATATTGTATAAGGAAACCGAAGAGGTTTACCTTATCACTGACAAGGATCTTATGCACTATATGGGAGATGACAAAGATTTATGGGAACGGTATACCAATGACTCTGAAAAAAATGACATCGATATCCTTATGCGCTACTTAAGCGAATGGGTCAACAAATAAAAAGATAGCAATCCCTACTTGGCCTCCTCCACCGTAAACTCCCTTATGGCCTGGTTGGGTTCCATAATGGTATAACCTTGCCAAAACTCGGGGTTATAGGTAGGCATATAGGTGGCCTCCACGGTCTTGTCCTCGGTAAATTCCTCGTATTCGGGTGCGCCGATCAGGCTGTTGCTAAATACCACCAGTTCCCATTTGTTGGTGTTTCCCATTCTAAAATCAATGTTGAGCAGCAGTTCGTTCTGTTTGCGGCGGCCTTTTACGTTTTTGTTCTTTTCCACCACTTTTAGGGGTCGGTCCACGGCAAAATACTGTCCAAAGCTGAGGTCCATAAATTGGAGCTCGTACCTTTTGTTGGGGAGTTGGGCAAAACGCATGGTGCCCTTGTACAGCACTTCGCGGTAGGTAATGCCCAACAGCTTAAAGTTGCGCAGGCGCTGTACGTTTTCAAAATCCATACGCATCACGGCAAAATCTTCAATGTTGATATAGAGCCGCCCCTTAAAATCCGCACTGCTGCGGTCGGGCCAAAAATCAATCACATAGACCCCTTTATCGGCAATGTCAGCATAGCCCACGAGTTTAAAATCGTACCGGCGCGTCTTGTCAATCACATCCAGTTTGGTGTCTTCTTTATAATACAGCTCTTTCAACAACTCCCGGAACACATAACGCTGTCCGTCCAACAACCCATTGATGCTGTCCTTTTCCAGCTCATCCTGCACCGCTTCGGCCTGCTCTTCTTCCATATCGGCCAAAATGGAATCTACCTGCACCTTTTGGCTAAAAATCCCAGATTTTATCTTCAAATAGGAATCCGGTTTGATGTTCTTGGTAAAAATATCCTCCATCTTGGCCCCGAGATCCTCCATGGAGGCGATTTCTTTTTTGTCATACAGATCAGCGGCTTTTATAATGTCCAGTTTGTATTTGCCATCGTTCAGATAGAGGTCACCCAAGGTTTCGGTATAGTGATGGGCATTTCTGGGGATAGAGGCCGCCAAACTGTCCATCAATGCCTTGTTGAGTTCCTTGATGCTGGATTTCTCAAACCCAAAATCCACTTTCTGGATGTTGCCCAATTCGGACTTCCGTAGGAAGAAGCGCTGTTTTACGGGCTCGTTGTTCAGGTTCTGGGGCAAACGCTCTTTCATTTTTTCCAAGATTTCCTCCACGGTGAGTTCCTTGTCAAATAGGTACACCCCGCTGAGCTCAATGGCCTTGGGTTGTAAGGCAAGCACACTGTCCTGCAACTGCTCCAATGCAAATCCTTTTTTCGCATACCCCATGGACGAAACATAGATGGAATCGAGTAGGGTGGTGGTGTCATCCACTACAAAACTAAAACGGCCCTCCTCATTGGTGATCACCCCTTGGTATTCCCCATATTGCACGGTGGCGTAGGGAATCCCTTTTTGGGTCTTGGCATCTATCAGTTGGGAGCTGATGGTTTGACCAATAAGGGATGTTGTGAAAAGGAATGAAAAACAAAATAATAGAAATGGGGTCTTGCTCATATTCGTTTTTTGATGCATTTGTTTTAAAGACAGGGCAACCCTAAAAGGGTTGCATGGTATTAGGACGAATTTCATTGGGATTTGTAACACGAATTATTCCAAAAAAAAGCCTGTTTAAATATTTTGTCATTTCGAACTGAGCGGAGCGAGTGTAAGAAATCTAAAACTTCAAGAGAGATTTCCCAATCATCATTGTACGCCTCATGTCGAAATGACTAGAAATCAACTTTTTGCTATGTTTCGAATCATGCCGCCAAAAATAAAGTAGTGGAAGGGCAGCACACTGTACCAGTACAGTCTGCCCCAGAGTCCTCTAGGTCGGAATGTTGCGGTTTGATGCAGCTTCTTGTTTTCATCAATTCTAAATTCGAGCCACGCCTCGCCCGGAGTTCGCATCTCTGCAAAGAGCAAGAGGCGTTTTCCTTTTTTGTCCGCCAAGAGCACACGCCAAAAATCGAGCGCGTCCCCGGGATAGATTTTATCTGGATGCGTACGTCCGCGACGCAGCCCGGGACCGCCGTTCAGTTTGTCCAAAAATCCCCGTATTTTCCAGAGCCAACTGCCGTAGTACCAACCGGTTTCTCCACCAATGCGCCAAATTTTGTCCAAAACAGCCTGTTCATCTTCAATGGATATCATTTGTTCATCTTTAAGCACACCATATTTGGGCACTTGGATGTATTTTTCGAGGTCTTCGCTTATTTGCCCGCTGGCGATGCTATCTTTCCAACTACTGACCACCAAATTTTGTTCGATTTTTTTAAAGGCCATATCAATCGCCTGTTCATAAGTGTGGGTTTCAATGCCCAATAGCTGCTGTAATCTATTGTCCTTGGCCACGACTTCCATCTTCATACTGTCCACCAAGTTAATGGCCAGTTTATAGGAGGTGGAGGTGACAAAATAGAGCCAGTAGGAGGAGAGTTTGGGGGTCATCACGGGAACGGTCCATATCCAGTTTTTGAAGCCACGTACCTTGGCGTAGCCTTTTAGCATGTCTTTGTAGGTGAGCACATCCGGGCCTCCAATGTCGAACGATTGGTTATAGGTATCAGTATGTCCCAAAACCCCGGTCAAAAATTGGATCACATCCCGTATGGCAATGGGTTGGGTTTTTGTCAGCACCCATTTTGGGGTGATCATCACAGGTAGTTTCTCGCATAGATCACGAATGATTTCAAAAGAGGAACTTCCGGAACCTACAATGATGCCCGCACGGAGCACAGTCAAATTAAAGGAACCTTGATAGAGAATGTCCTCTACATTTTTTCGGGAACTCAGATGTTTGGAAAGTTCTTCGTTGTTGACGATTCCACTGAGATAGATCACCTGTTGCACATCGGTCTTGGCCAGATAGGTGTTGAAATTGTGGGCAGCAATGGCCTCTTTTTCATCAAAATCGGAAATGGAAGAGGTCATGGAGTGGATGAGATAATAGGCGGCATCAATGTCCTGCGGAATTTTTTCTTCCTGAACTTCCTCTAAAAAGTCCACTTCAATCACCTCAATTTTTGAGCGTAATTTGGCATCGACCGAGAGGCGTTTTTCATCTCGGACAGCGCAAATCACATCATGTCCCATTTCCAGCAATTTGGGCAGCAGTCGCATACCAATGTAACCGTTGGCACCGGTGAGTAGTATTTTCATCTATCGGAAAGGGTGAACATTTTATAAATAAAGTAGAAAGGCACCAGCCCATTCACTACCCATAAGCCAATCAATAGTTGCACGTCCACGGTATCGACCAAGTTTTTTACCTTAAGGAGGATGACGGCCGTGGTGATCAAAAAAGCAATTACAAAACAAAGATTCATTACGGTTACCATCCGGAGCATCGTGGCATATAGTTTTGGCGCATTTTTTTCCGTAACCTTGACTGGATAATTCATTTGGTGGGGCCTCATTTTGGAAATCAAAAACCCCAACCCCATATACATTAGGGCACTGATAAAAGGTATGATCCACAAGCTGAGTTTATGCCCATAGCCATCTACTTGACCTTCCCAATTGAAATGGGTGGGAATGGTCTCGGGCAGGTCAAAGTAAAAAAGGAGTACCAAAACTGCATTAAAAGCTACGATTGCCCACCCTGCCCGGGTCAAGCTTTTGTCCAAAGTGGTGGGTTTGACCTCTATTTTGGGATGGCTCTTTAATAGACTCATAGATCTTCTATTGAGGTTGGCGCATTATCGGCTTTGTAATCCATCAGCTTTTTGAAGTACTTCTGTATGGCTTTGGTGTCCGACCTAACTTTGATGAAATAATGGTCTCTGTAGATGGAATGGATGGCCAAATCACCTTTGTACACACTCAGTTTGTAATACGGTATAACCAAGGCATAGGTTTCCAACAACGAACGGAATCTTACAATGATGCCCTTGGGCCGCATTTCAATATTGCAGGAGTTCAGATTATTGTCCAAAATCAGCAAATTTTGGATTTCAATGCTCGTCTCTGTAATAAACAATTTTGGTGACCCTATTCCCCCCAGGGCAAGACGTTCTTTTATCGAAAAAGGTTTGCCCACCGCTTCGTCAATTTTTTGGGTAATTTTCTTGTCATTATAGGATACGTTCAGTAGCATGCTTAAAATTAATCAAAATTGTACCTATCTCTGGGGCAATGCCCCGGGAATTATGTTACAATAGGCCAAAAAATATGTAGTTTTGCGGGCTGAAACGCAATTTAGATGAGTTTGCAGGATCAATTGACCCAAAAAGTGAAGGAGGCGGTGAAACAACTTCACCAGATAGATTTGCCTTCTGTGGAATTTCAACCTACCCGAAAAGATTTTGAGGGTGATATTACGGTGGTTGTGTTTCCGCTCTTGCGCTTTGTTAAGCAAAATCCTGTGGAGCTGGGCAACCAAATAGGGGCTTTTTTACAGGAGCATATGGATGAAGTAGCCAAGTTCAACGTGGTCAAAGGTTTTTTAAACCTCGTGATTGCAGACGGATACTATCTCAATTTTTTCAATGAGATTAGGGATGAAGTGGATTTTGGCTATGTAAAAAGTACCTCTCAGGATGCCGTAATGGTGGAATATTCCTCGCCCAACACCAACAAGCCTTTGCATTTGGGACATATCCGAAACAACTTGTTGGGCTATTCCGTGGCTGAGATTTTAAAGGCTTCAGGAAAAAAAGTGTATAAGACCCAAATTATAAATGACAGAGGCATACACATTTGTAAAAGTATGCTGGCCTGGCAGAAATTTGGAAACGGAGAGACTCCTGTATCTTCGGAGCTGAAAGGCGACCATTTGGTGGGAAAGTATTATGTAGCTTTTGACAAGGTATACAAAGAGGAGGTTTCCCAGATGATAGCCGATGGTATGGAGCGGGAAAAGGCCGAAAAAGAAGCTCCCATCTTATTGGAAGCCCAAGAAATGCTTCGTAAATGGGAGGCTGGAGATGATGAAGTGGTCGCGCTTTGGAAAAAGATGAACGGATGGGTGTATGATGGATTTGAAACGACCTATAAGAATTTGGGTGTCGATTTTGACACACTCTATTATGAAAGTGACACCTATCTACTGGGCAGGGATGTGGTAAAGGATGGTCTTGAGAAAGGCGTTTTCTTTAAAAAAGAAGATGGCAGTGTTTGGATTGATCTTACGGAAGATGGCCTAGATGAAAAGATTGTACTGCGTTCCGATGGCACGGCCGTATACATGACCCAAGATATTGGTACAGCCATCCAACGGGCAACTGATTTTCCTGATATTAATGGAATGGTCTATACCGTTGGGAACGAACAGGACTATCACTTTAAGGTACTGTTCCTGATATTGAAAAAATTGGGCTATTCTTGGGCCGAACGATTGTATCACCTGAGCTATGGTATGGTGGACCTGCCGAGCGGTAAAATGAAAAGTCGGGAAGGGACTGTGGTAGATGCTGATGACCTTATTAAAAATATGGAGGACACTGCCGCCGAGATTTCCCAAGAGCTGGGAAAATTGGAGGGTTATTCCGAAGAAGAAAAACAGTGTTTGTACCGAACCATTGGATTGGGGGCCTTAAAATATTATATTTTAAAAGTGGACCCCAAGAAACGGATTTTGTTCAATCCGGAGGAGTCGGTTGATTTTCAAGGGAATACAGGGCCTTTTATTCAGTATACTTATGCGAGAATTCAATCCATACTTCGCAAGGCGGATTTTGATACCTTGACAGCACCAGACATGATCTTTGACCTCCATGAAAAAGAAAAGGAATTGTTGAAACTTATCCAATTGTTTCCAGAAACCGTACAATTGGCCGCTGAAAATTATAGTCCCGCCTTAATTGCGAACTATACGTATGATTTGGTGAAGGAGTTCAACTCGTTTTATCAACAAGTGTCCATTTTGGGAGAACCGAATACCGATAAAAAAGTGTTCAGGGTGCAGTTGAGCAAAAAGGTAGGGGAAGTGATTCGGTCTGCGTTCAAACTTTTGGGAATTGACGTTCCAGAACGGATGTAATAAAAAAAGGCCATGTTTCCATGACCTTTCTTCTTAACCAACTAAATCAATTATTCATTGGAAGTGGCTGTTACCGCCAAATTGTAAACAACAAGTCCAAAACCAATTTTGTTTATGGCATCACCAATGTTATAAACAACATCCATAGAAAGACCGCTAAAGATACCATCATACCATCCAGGAGTTCCGGCCATATAACCGATTGGATAGATAGCCCATCCTACCAATACGAACCAGCATAGCATTCTGTGGGCAGAAAGCACAGCACCACCGGCTTCACGGGCAATTTTGTTTGCTCCGCCCAGCCATATCTCATATACGATTACAAAATAGGCGATACCTGAGATTAGACCCCATATTTGGGCTTGGTCCCTGTAGACTGTTTCTCCTAAGTAACCCGTTACCAACATAACAACAGAGAGAAGAATCAGTTTCCACATTAAGGATTTTTTGGCTCCTGCAACTTTTAAAATCAAGTAGAACTCGACACACATAAGCGGAACGGTCAAAATCCAGTCCACGTAGCGGAAGAACGTTGGAGACTCGCCATTCACCGCCCAATAGTCGCGCATGTACCAATAGTGTACTGCGGCAATGAATGTTATCAACCCGGAAACAAGGATTGAGGTTCTCCACTTTTTATCAAAACTATTCATTGATAAGAAGAAGAATGCAGCTGCTGCCATCATGGCCATACACCCCACAAAGAAGGTAAAGCCTACATAGTCGTTGGTGGCAATTTTGGCCACCATGGGCAAAGAAGTAATCAAACTTTCCATAGTATATATAATTATTAGTTTAATTTGTTTAATCAAATGTAATAATAATTAAACAAAATATTCATATTTTTGCGTAACTTTTTTTAAAAATTATTAAACAAAAGCTATTGTATTTTATCAGATCAACAAGTTTTATGATTGTGGCAACCGTATTTGGATTATGGTTGTCGGTCTTTCTTGGTGATAGGTCCGAAGCGATATTGTCCTATGTTTTGATATTGAGTTTTGGGGTGCTTCATGGGGCCAATGACATTGACCTGATTGGTGCTTATGCCAGAAAAAGAGGAATTAAAAAGTCTAATTTTCAATATGTTATAGTTTATTTACTCACTATATTATGTATTTGGTCCCTTTTTTATGTGTATCCGTTTTTGGCATTGATTGCCTTTGTGCTTATTAGCGGATATCATTTTGGCGAGCAACATTGGAATAAAAAAATAAGCTTTGCACCATTTTGGAAGGCTGTATTTTATTTTTTGTATGGCTCTTTCATTTTGTTTATGATATTTTATGTGAATAATGAACAAGTTCAAGTAATAATAGGAGAAATATCCGGAATTAAGTTATCCGGACAATTCTACCGCTTTACACTTATACTTTTAGGCTTACTTTTGGCAGTACAATGGGCATTGGGTCTTTTATTGGGGCATTTAAAGCACCAATTCTTCTTTGAGTTATTTCTCTTGGGAATTTTCTATGTGATTTTCAAGACCTCATCACTTTTACTTGGGTTCTGCATTTATTTTGTTATATGGCACAGTGTGCCCTCTCTATTGGACCAGATGAAGTTTCTGTATGGAGAAATAAGCGGGAAAGCCTTTCTTAAATACCTTAAAAGCAGCTTTATCTATTGGTTGATTTCAGTAATGGGCTTTTTTGGAATTTATCTGCTACTTGGCTCGGATGATGGTTTTTTGGTATCGGCTTTAATTTGTTTTTTGGCCGCTATTACGTTCCCACATGTATTTATTATGTCGCGACTTGAAAAATATTTAAAAGCTGACTCTAAAACTGACGTTGGGGGTTAGTCCAAGCGAAATGTTTTGAACCGTTTCTATCTGGTCGTTTTCATTAATGCGATAATATTGGTTCAAGGTGTTCTTTCTATTGGTTATGTTCAGTAGCGAAATGCCCGCACTGGCTTTTACACGGCGACTTAAATCAAAGTTGTATACAGCAGAGGCATCAGCTCGGAAATAGTCGGGCAATCGGCTGCTATTGGGTGTTTGGTAATTGATGCTGATAGGGAAAACCGTGGTGTCCAAGGCCTCATCACCCGCCAAAGGCTCCGTAATTGGCCTCCCTGTGCGGTAATTGACCCCCACACTCATTTTTAGGTTGCTGTAGGTGTAAGTACCTGCAAAGGTAAGGGTATGTCGAATGTCCAAATTGTTTGGAAAACTATTGGGCACGATAGACTCAAAGGTGTAATCGTTTTTGTTGTACGTATAGCTGAACCAAGTACTATAGTTATCCCCCCTTTTATTGATAAGAAACTCCATTCCTGCGACATCATAGCTTCCGATTTCTCCATTAAATTGGTCCTGGTTTTGAAATCCCTGGGTTCGGGTGCTTATACCGTCCACCTTTTTATAAAAGCCTTCAAGACCTAAGTACAAATTGTTTTTTTGGTAGTTGATGCCGACTGACCCTTGTTTGCTTTCTGTTATGGGAAGAATGTTGTCATCGGATAAAATCCAGCGACGTTTCTCAATACCCAAAAAATTTTGCTCCAAATCAATCACTTGATTGGTGGTCTGGCTTTTGAATTCTCCCAAAACCTCGGCCCTAAGGTAGTTGGCCAACCTAAAATTGAGATTCAGCCGGGGTTCCACCAAAACCTTGGAAAAGGTATCCAGATTTTCAATGTAATTTAAACGTGCCCCTATCTTGGCGATAAATCTGTTTTTAAAAGAAGCAAAATTGATTTCTGAGTATGGGGCGTATATGCGAATAACACCTTTGGTGTTGCTGTCAAAGTTGGGCTGTGATACAAAAGCTCGATTGACGATACCGGTTTCCACATATTGAAGGCCGTTTGACCATCCCAAGTTTTCCAAAAGTTCATATTGGGTGTCTAGTTTTATGGCCCGTTCGTCTACTATGTTTTTTTGATTGAGTATTTGAATCTGATTTGCAAAAATACTTTGGGCATCCAAATTGTAATTGGAATAGTACACGTTCAAATGGGACGAGAATCGGTTCGTCCAACGACTTACTAATTGCCCTCCAATAGAAAAGTTGTTCTGTTTCAAAATACTGTTGGTGGTCTCATCGTTCTCCACATCGGTTTCCTGATAATCCAGGTTGTTGGTAATACTGATGAAATTCAAACGAAATTGGTGGTCATCATTGATGTCATATAACAGCTTGCCCGTGAAATCATAAAAGAAAAAGTTTTCACTGCGTTCAATATCCTCGTCCACAGCAATGTTGTTCTGGTTGGTCACTTCGCTATCCTGAAAAGCCCTGTCGAAAAAGTTGTTGTATGTTGGTGTATTCAAAAAATCGGTGGTGGAGCGCCGGGCGGAAAATTGAAGGCCTATATTTTCGGAGATTGGAATTTGTCCAAAAATATCGCCACTGATAAGATTGACTCCGGCCCCCCCGGAAAAGTAATCGGGAACCTGATTGTTCGTCTCCATTTGAATTACGCTGCTTACGCCATCGCCAAAAGCAGCAGGGGTGCCATTTTTAATGACGGTGACTTTATCCGTTAGGTAGGGGTTAAAAGCAGAAATCAATCCAAAAAAGTGTCCGGATTGATACATTTTAATGCCGTTCCAAAGAATTAGGTTCTGGTCATTGGTGCCGCCCCTTACGTTTATATCTGAAACGGTTTCATCTATACTTTTTATACCCGGAAGTGCTTGGACGGTTTGCAGGACATCTGGTTCAATAAGGCCTGGCAAAATACCAAAATCGGCCGTGTTCAAGGTAATGCTCGCGTCTTTTTCCTTAATGATGCCCGAGGTAAGAAATTCATATACGATGACCTCATTTAATCTTTCGTATTGCTGTGCCAGCAGAATTTTGGAACAGCCCTTGTCTTTAAGTATTTCTTCCACCTTGATTACCTTTGTACTGTACCCCAGATAACGGATTCTCAATGAGGCATTCCGAGGGATATTTGATAAGGCAAAGGCACCGTCCGTTCCCGTTATTTGCGCAGTATCTGTACCCAGCACTTCCAAAGTGGCCCCTGGAATCGTATTTTCGGCAAAATTGTCCAAAACAAAACCACAGAGATTGACCAATGCGTTCTTGGACAGGCTGTAGTAGCGATCACTTATTTTTTCTATTGTGATTTGGAACTGGGTTTCAATGTGCTTCAGTACATCTTCCAGCGTGTTTAAATTATCGGTTGTGGACAATTCGATACCCTCCAAATCTTCATTCAGATATGAAAATTTGACACTGAACCGATTTTCCAATTTCTTGATATAAGAAATCAGGCTCACGGTATCTTGCTGTTCTTCCTGGGCTGTTAGGGTAGAGGAAAGCAACAGTAATAGCGCTGATAAAAACGTTATTTGGCTATTACGGAGTGTTCTCAGCATAAAAAAGTACATTATTGCCCTCTAATTTATAACGCAATTTTGAGGGGGAACTTATACTTTTCAAAGCCATATCTAAATCTGTGTTGCTAAAGGTACCGGTAAATCGAAGTTCGGTATCCACTTTTTCGGTTTTTACCTTGAGGTTGTATTGCCTTTCCAGTTCGTCAAAAACATACTGCAAAGGAATGTTTTCAAAACTACTTTCATTGTTTAACCAACTGGGCTGGATATCTTTGGCTTCGGAGGTGTTCAATTGTTCACCCTTGATGATTACAAAGGAGTTTCCGGCAGGCAACTGGGTTTCTTTTCCATCATAGGTTACGCTTACCAAGCCTTCATAACAGGTAACTTCAAAAAAGTTTTTCCTGTTTTCCACATTAAATTGGGTGCCCAGCACTGTAATGGTACCTTGACTGGTGGTAACTGTAAACTTCTTGCCTTTGGCAACTTTGAAGAAAGCTTCACCCTCGAGGGAGACATCACGTTTTTTATCCCATTTTTTTTCACTGAACGACACTCTGGAGTCAGCATTCAAAATAATTTCCGAATTATCGGGCAAGGTAACCTCGGTACGTTGAGCGTAGTCTGTGGAAACGGATTCGCCCAAATTGGACAAATAAAAATAGGAACTGGCAAGCAATATGGCAATAACAGCAGCCACTCGAAGAAACTTCTTGAAAGGATTGAGGCTGATAACCTTCGGTGCTTGGTCAATACGCTCTTCTTTAAGTCGCTTCCATGCTTGGTCCACGTCGAAATCCGGTCCTTCAAGAGCACCCGAAATCTCCTTAAGCTTCTGATAAGAGGCATATTCTTCGGAATTTTCAAATTCCTTGAGTTCCCCTTCCGTAAGCTCACCACTAAGCCATTTTGCCAAGTAATTTTCTTGCATGATTTCTATGCTTTACCTTATTTAAACAATTTGGTTATTAAAAACCCTACTTTTTCAATTTACAATTATTAATAAATTAGTTTGCGAGATATTTTTCTGCAATCTGTTTACTGTTGATTATCAATTGTCCATTGAAGTTCAGATGCCATCAATCTGCTCCCGTAAACTTTTCAGCGCCAAATGCATTCTTTTTTCTATGGCCTTTATGCTCACTCCTTCCATTTCAGCAATTTCAGCATATTTCTTTCCGTCTATCCGATTCAATAAAAAAGTGGTCCTTTGGTTTTCGGGCAATGCGTTCAACGCCCTATCCAGTTTCTGTTGAAATTCCTTTTCTTCCAACAGAAATTCTGGAGATTCACCAAAACGTTCGTTGGCGTTTTTAGTATAGTTCAACCTTACCTTTTCTGCCTTTATCATATTAAGACTAAGATTGTTGGCAACCTTATAAACAAAGGACTTTGCCTTGTCCGGGGTAACCTTGCCACAATTCTCCCAAAGCTTTACGAAGGCTTCCTGAACAGCGTCATGCGCCCTTTCCTCATTGCCAAACTTATAATAGATGTAATTAAAAATCGTTTTAGAGTTAGTTTTAAATATAGTGTTGAAGATTTGTTCTTCACATACATTGTCCATGGGTTCGAAATTGTCGGAACCCAAAGATATTTGAAAAAAAATTAGAAAAAGTAGGGTTTTTTATCGGAGCGTTGTTCTAGTGATGAAAATTAACCCCATAATCCAAATTCGTTATGAAAAAGTTTTTAAATAGCCTGATGTACCTTGGCTTTTTTATCATTGCCCTTAATTTTACGGCATGCCAGTCGGAATTTGAGGAAATTAACGGTGGTGAGGATACTGAAGCCATCAAAGCAAACTCCACTACAGCGGTACTAATAGAAAAGACATCCTCGAACGATGGTTCTTTCGACAACATTGTGGATGGCGCAAGTTGTGTTGCTGTAAATTTTCCCTACACCGTTCAGGTAAATGGAATTGAAATTATTATTGATTCCCGAGAAGATCTTCATGCCATCGAGGAAATATTTGATGAACTTGATGATGATGAGGACATTTTGAACATTCTTTTCCCGATTACTATCACCCTTGCTGACTTTACTGAGATCGTCATTGAAAATCTAGATCAGTTAGAGGATTTGGCAGAAGACTGTCTTGAGGGAGGTGATGATGATGACATCGAATGTATAGATTTTGTTTATCCCATTACCTTGTTCACATTTGATATCAACGAGCAGCAGTCTGGTGAGGTTGTTATTGAAAGCGATGAGCAATTGCGAAAATTCTTTGACGAACTCGATGATGATGACCTTATTGGCATTGAGTTTCCATTAACACTTAAGAAATTTGACGGTACCGAGCTTGTGGTAAATAGTAATGCTGAATTGGCCATGGCCTTGGAAAATGCTGAGGATGAATGCGACGAGGATGATGATGACGATTATAATGATGATGATTTTGATGAAGAACGTTTCGATTTTTGTTTGACTGAATGCCCATGGTTGGTGCAGGAAGTGGTTCGTGACAACGTCGACAACACAGAACAGTACCTGGAATACATAATGACCTTTACCGAAGATGGAGGTGTTACGGTTAAGGATAGGACAGGAAACGTTTTGAATGGAACTTGGAGTTCCAGATTCACCGACCATGGTCCATTATTGACCTTGGAGTTCGATATGTTGGTGGACTTCAACCTAGAGTGGTTGGTATATGAAATTGGAGACCATACCATAAAGTTATATGCCGAGAACGGCAATAAAATTATCCTTAAACAGCTTTGTGATAATGATGACGAGGTTGATTTGAGCGGATTGAGAGAGATTCTTAAGGAATGTGAGTGGATCATCAAAAAGGTAAAAAACCAAGGTGAGGAAATAGAAAGACTACTTGGGTTCGAGTTTAAGTTTATGCCCGAAGGTGTGGTTACCTTGAGCGACGGAATTTCAACTTCCGAAGGTACATGGGAAGTTGGATACAATGACCAACAAGTACTCTCATTGCTGATTACCATTGAAGGTGAAACTAGCGTAAGCTTTGATTGGCCGTTAAGAGATCTGGACAATGACAGACTTAGATTTGAAGTCGAAGAAATTGATTACGAATTGATTTTACTTCGAGTGTGTGATGACAGCGCTGGAGATGGTGATGTTACCGAGATTAGGAATATTATGCTTGGAGGATTATGGAATGTGGCTCTTTATCAAGAAGATGGAATGGACATGACCGCCGATTATACCGATATGGATTTTAACTTCTCCACTATGCACCAAGTTGAGGTTTCCATAAATGACGATCCCATAGCCGCTGGACTTTGGAGAATCCTAAGAGATTCTGAAGAAGGGTTGAAATTCTATATCAATTTTGACAGTATGGATGCCTTGGGTGATTTGACTGACGATTGGAAAATCGTAGAAGTCACTGAGAACAGAATCGAGCTTAGGGATGAAAGTGGTGATGGCACTGTGGACATACTTGTCTTTGAAAAACCTTAGAACTTAAAAAACGAGAACACTATATAAAATGAAAAAAGCAATTCTAAAATTGATGGCTATCACAACCATGGTTGTAACAATAGGCTGTAGTGATGACAATCAGGATAGCGCAATGGAAAACAACCTTTCTCCTGCACAAATAGCAGAACTTAAAGCTATTGCAGAAGACGGTTCATGGACAATCACCTACTTTTTTGATACAGACAAAGAGGAAACCTCCGATTTCAATGGATATACGTTCACTTTCAATTCGGATGGCACACTTACTGCTTCCAATGGATCAAATGAGGTCACCGGAACTTGGTCCATAACAGATTCCGATAGCAATAGTAATGATGATAGCAGTGATGACGATAGTGGAGCAGATTTCAACATAGCCTTTTCATCGCCAGCTGATTTTGAAGATTTAAGTGACGACTGGGACATTGTGGAATACTCATCAGTTCGAATTGAGTTAATCGATGTTAGTGGTGGAAATGGTGGAACTGATAACTTGGTTTTCGAAAAGAACTAGATAGATTTTCCCCCTAATCTTTATTGAAAAGGACGGCCCTCCCCAAAGCCGTCCTTTTCTTTTTATTATTATTAAATTTGTCCCTCTAAAAATGCAGAGTGCCCATGTTTGATAATTTAAGCGAAAAGCTGGATAAAGCCCTCCACGTCCTCAAAGGGCATGGACAGATTACGGAAATTAATGTTGCAGAGACCTTAAAAGAGGTTCGTAGGGCCCTATTGGATGCCGATGTCAACTTTAAGATAGCCAAAGAATTTACCAATAGGGTAAAGGAAAAGGCTTTGGGTCAAAATGTACTGACCACCTTGCAGCCTGGCCAGCTTATGGTGAAGATTGTAAAGGATGAGCTCACCCAATTGATGGGGGGCGAGGCGGAAGAAATTGACCTATCGGGGAATCCCTCTGTAATTCTAATGTCTGGTTTACAAGGATCTGGTAAGACCACGTTTTCAGGTAAACTGGCCAACTATCTCAAAACCAAGAAAGGCAAGAAACCCCTTTTGGTAGCCTGTGACGTGTATCGTCCCGCAGCTATTGACCAGTTGCACATTGTCGGTGAGCAAATAGGTGTTGAAGTATACTCAGACAGGGAGAACAATGACCCTGTGGCAATAGCTAGGGCAGGGGTAAAGCATGCTAAGGAAATTGGTGCCAGTGTGGTCATTATAGATACGGCAGGACGTTTGGCGGTGGATGAACAAATGATGACCGAAATTGCCAATATCCATAAAGCAGCATCACCGCAAGAAACACTTTTTGTGGTGGATGCCATGACGGGGCAGGATGCTGTGAATACCGCAAAAGCCTTCAATGACGTATTGAATTTTGATGGGGTTATCCTGACCAAGTTGGATGGTGATACTCGAGGCGGTGCGGCCATTTCCATTAAATCGGTGGTGGACAAGCCCATCAAATTTATTGGGACTGGAGAAAAAATGGAGGCCATTGATGTGTTCTATCCTTCCAGGATGGCGGACCGTATTTTGGGTATGGGGGATGTGGTATCCCTTGTGGAGCGTGCCCAAGAACAATTTGATGAGGAACAGGCACGAAAAATTCAAAAGAAGATTGCAAAAAATCGATTTGGTTTTGATGATTTCCTGAGCCAAATTCAGCAGATAAAAAAAATGGGGAACATGAAGGACCTCATGGGAATGATACCAGGAGCCGGAAAGGCCTTAAAAGGGATGGATATTGATGATGACGCTTTCAAGCATATTGAGGCCATAATCCACTCCATGACCCCAGATGAACGCTCCAACCCCTCCAAGCTTAATGCAAGTCGCAAAAAACGTATAGCATCAGGTAGCGGCACTTCTATTCAAGAGGTGAACCAATTGTTGAAACAGTTTCAGCAAATGAGCAAGATGATGAAAATGATGCAAGGCGGCGGAGGTAAAAAAATGATGCAGATGATGCAGAATATGCGGTAATTTTAGTCAGTAGTCAGTAGTCAGTAGTCAGTAGTCAGTAGTCAGTAGTCAGTAGTCAGTAGTCAGTAGTCAGTAGTCAGTAGCAAAAAGATATACAATCCATGGAAATTCTGGACGGAAAGAAAGTTTCAAACCAAATCAAAGAAGAACTTGCCGTGGAGGTCGCCCAGATGAAAGCACGAGGCGAAAAAGTTCCTCATTTGGCTGCAGTACTTGTGGGAAATGATGGTGCCAGTCTTACCTATGTTGGAAGCAAAGTACGGTCTTGTGAAAAAATAGGCTTTGAATCTACTTTGATTCATCTACCCGAGGAAACCACCGAAGAGGAATTGTTGAAGCAAGTGGAGAACTTAAACAAGAACACAGACATTGATGGTTATATTGTGCAATTGCCCTTGCCCAAACATATCGACGAGCAAAAGGTGTTAATGGCGGTGGACCCTGATAAGGATGTGGATGGATTTCATCCTGCAAATTTTGGTAAAATGGCCTTGGATATGGAATCTTTTATACCAGCCACGCCTTTTGGAATTATGGAACTGCTTCGCAGGTATAACATCGATACCGAAGGAAAACATGCTGTGGTGATAGGAAGGAGCCATATTGTGGGTCGCCCCATCAGCATATTGCTGAGCCAAAAGGGAAAAGCTGCCAATGCTACGGTCACTCTTACTCATAGCCGAACTAAGGATCTTAAAGCGATTACTGTGCAGGCGGATATCATTATTTCTGCCCTGGGTGTGCCCAATTTTCTAAAAGAAGATATGGTTAAGGAGGGCGTCGTAGTAATTGACGTGGGTATAACCCGTGTTCCCGACGAAACCCGAAAAAGAGGGTATTACATTACCGGAGATGTTGATTTTGAAAACGTCAGCAAAAAGGCGTCCCATATTACACCTGTGCCTGGTGGGGTTGGTCCGATGACCATTGCCATGCTGCTTAAAAACACCTTATTGGCCAGGGAAAGGCACAATGCTTCCAATGCCTAATCTACATTTTCGACTTCAGTATCGACAAGTGCAAGCTGTTCCTCTTCATCGGGGGTTATAAAATCCAAATCATTATCACTTTCATCATTGGTACAACCGGTAATCGCGAACGAAGCAAACAGTATGCTTATTAAACAGTATGCTTATTAAGAGGAGAATGGTTTTCATCATCTGGTAATTTAGTAGGTGTCATACCCATATGATTTCCATATAATAACGTTTCAAACTCCCCAAATAGTATCTGCAGAAGATCAAAAAGGTTTTCGTTTGATTAGCAATTTAAATTCAGTATCTTTTTCATTCAAACTAGACCATCCATGAAAATCCAGGCAAAACTGACATTGCTCTTATTGTTATTATTGGGCGCATGTGCAAAAAAAGAAAACCAAAACCATATTTTCGTCTCATTTACAGAAGCAGCTAATGAAAAAGCCTTGGATGGAAGATTGCTTCTAATGCTTTCCACAAATGATGATCAGGAACCCCGATTTCAGATAAATGGGGGTTTAAATACGCAATTGATTTTTGGGGTGGATGTAGATGGTATGAATCCGGGAGATGAAATCATTTTTGATGATACCATTCTCGGATTTCCCTATACAAGTTTAGATGAAATCCCTGAGGGGGAATACAATGTGCAAGCACTGTTGCACACCTATGAGACCTTTAATTTGGCTACGGGCCACACGGTTAAACTGCCCATGGACAATGGCGAAGGACAACAATGGAACAGGTCACCCGGAAATCTGTATAGCGAGCCGTTCAAGATCAGTATTGGTGAAAAAGGAATCCAAGATATCAAGGTTGTCATGGAAAAGGTAATTTCGCCCATTGAAGAACCAGAGGATACCGAATGGATAAAACACATCAAGATAAAATCAGAAAAACTATCGGAGTTTTGGGGTAGGGACATGTATTTGGGTGCCCACGTTTTACTGCCAAAAGGCTTTAAGGAGCATCCAGAAGCCAAGTATCCGATGATGATTTTTCATGGGCACTTTCCAGACGACTTTGGTGGTTTTAGGACGACACCGCCAGACCCGAATCTAAAACCCGAATACTCAGCACGATTCGATGTTGAAGGATATAATATCATTCAGCAACAAGAGGCCTATGATTTTTACAAAAGGTGGAACGAACCTGATTTCCCCAGATTTTTGATTATTGAGATTCAGCATCCCACACCCTATTATGATGATTCCTATGCCGTGAACTCCGCCAGTCAAGGCCCCTATGGCGATGCAATCACACACGAATTGATTCCGTATATCGAGAAAGAGTTTAGGGGTATCGGCGAAGGATGGTCTCGATTTTTGTACGGCGGTTCCACAGGAGGCTGGGAAGCCCTGGCCGTTCAGGTAAACTATCCAGAAGAATATAATGGTTGCTTTGCCGCATGTCCGGACCCCATCGATTTTAGGGCATATTGCCTCACCAATATCTATGAGGACACAAATGCGTATTACTATGATAGTGAGCACAAGTCATTAGAGGTTCCCGCGCATCGGGACTATCTGGGGCATGTTCAGACCACGACCAGGGAATACAATCAATTGGAATTGGTCTTGGGCACCAAATCCAGGTCCGGACAACAATGGGATATTTGGGAAGCCACCTATTCACCCCAAGGAAAAGATGGCTATCCAGAACGCCTTTGGGATAAAATGACAGGAGAAATTGATCCAAAAGTGGCAGCATATTGGAAAGAAAACTATGATCTGAGGTATATTTTGGAAAGGGATTGGGAGAAATTAGGAGAAAAATTGAGGGGCAAAATTCATATCTATTGCGGCGATATGGATAACTATTATTTGAACAATGCCGTTTATTTGATGGAAGATTTTCTGGAAAATACTTCAGATCCTTATTACGATGGTGAGGTGTTGTATGGCGATAGGGCAGAACATTGCTGGAATGGCGACCCAGAACTCCCGAACCATATAAGCCGTTTGCGTTACAATAGCATGTATGTGCCCAAGATTATGAAACGTATTGCGGAGAGCGCTCCGAAAGGTGCGGACTTGACAAGCTGGCGATATAAATAAAGACATGGGACGTACCAGAAATAAAATAGCATGGATTGTGTTTGCGACTTTGGCAATTTCCATAGGTCTATATCCCGCTATGTATCTTATTATGCCTCAGGATGCAGGTTTATTGGCAAGTAAATCCAGCGAAATATTGACCAATGTGGTATGGCAAATTGGATTTTATGGACATATTTCATTTGGGGGTTTGGCTTTGCTCACGGGGTGGTCACAGTTTAGCAAAAAAATTAGGGCCAAGAACTTGCAATTGCATAGAAACCTAGGCAAGATATATGTATTCTCTGTTCTGATAAGTGGTGTATGCGGTGTATATATTGGATTTTTCGCAACAGGTGGATTTATTCCTGCTTTGGGATTCATTTTATTGGGCTTGGTTTGGCTTTTTACCACCGGAAAGGCCTATTTGGCAATAAAACGAGGCGATTTATCCTTGCACCAAGGCATGATGATCTATAGTTACGCTGCCTGTTTTGCAGCTGTTACTTTGAGAATATGGTTACCACTTTTGACCATGGCTTTCGGCGAGTTTTTGATAGCCTACAAGATAGTGGCCTGGCTTTGCTGGGTACCCAATATCATTTTTGCCCACTTATGGGTTCGTAGAAAAGGGCTTACGATAGATTAAACCTACTTGGCAAACAGTTGCCCAATGTCCTTGAAAGCTTTAAATTCCAAGGCATTTCCAGCAGGATCTAGAAAAAACATGGTCGCTTGCTCTCCTACTTCACCTTCAAAACGGATGTAGGGCTCAATAATGAACTTAACTCCCTTTTCTTTCAATTGTTTGGAAAATGACTGAAACGTATCCCATGGAAGCACCACGCCGTAGTGGGGCACAGGGACATTTTTACCATCCACTGGGTTGGTGTGCAAATCTTCTTCTGACTTGGGCTTGTAATGAATGACCAATTGATGCCCAAAAAGATTGAAATCTACCCAATGATCACTGCTTCTACCTTCTTCGCACCCAAGAATTTCGCTATAAAATGTTCTACATGCATCCAGATTATGTACCGGAATGGCGATGTGGAAAGGAGTTATTTTTTGCATGAATGATTTTTTAAGTAAAGTAAAACTTCTTTGCTAAGCTTCCAAAAAATCAATGATTTGATTGTTGACTTCTTCCTGATGCATGGAATGTCCCAAACCTTCCGTAGTTACCAATTGGCTTCCTTTCCACGCTTCGTGCACCGCAACCGAAGCATGATAAGGTGCAATGGCATCAAATCGGTCATGAAAAAGAAGTCCCTTTTTCGTATTGTTTTTTACAAACCTGGACGCTGAAAAATCATGGATGCGGAATCCAAAACGTTTTAAGATGTAATTGTCCAAGGTCTGCATCACTCTGTCGTTGAATCGAAGTAAATCCTGATAGTGTCCCATTATTTCGTGGAACTCCGAAGGAGCTCCGATAATGACCATCTTATCAACTTGTGGATTTGGATTATTGTATTCATTGTAGATTAAGGTCATTCCACCCACAGAGTGTCCGATTACATGTTTGGGGTCATATTTTTTTATCATATGGTGAACTGCTTCTTCATAAAGGGGTACATACAGTAATTTTCCGGAGGAATGGCCATGTGCGGGAGCATCAAAAGCGATGATGTTGAAATCAGCTTCTTTAAGCTTTTTGATGAGGTTTCGCCACCTAAAGGCATTACTTTCCCAACCATGCACCAACAGCACAGTCTCTTTACGCCCCTCCCATCGATATGATTGCAGTTGATGGCCCGAAACTTCTTCAATGTCCATCTTGGATACTTCTAAAAATGTCTTTTGCTGTGGCAGAACACGACCTCTTCGTACTCTACAAAATAGGGTAAAAGCGGAATGAGCGGCTTTTTGGGGAGCAAAAAAGGCATAGAGGTTAAAAAATTGACCATAAGCCAATGGAAGTATTTTGGTCAGGAGTTTTTTCATAAGGTTACTTTTTGTAACTTACTCTATTAAAGAAACTAAAAATACACATTCATTTTGTAAAATAAAAGAAGTCACTTAACCCCTACCAAGTATAACAATGGAAACTGTAGTTGAAAATCAGAAGATTAGAACGGCAAAAAAATTAGAAAAAATGTTTGGGCATATTGATTACAAGAATCCGCCTGAACTTTGTCCAGTGCGGGATGTGATGTCGGTGGCTTCTGACCAGTGGAGCACTTTGATTCTTCTTTGGCTGGGTTTTTTTCATGTGTTACGATTCAACAAGCTTAAAAAATATGTCTACGGAATTTCCAACAAGGTCTTAAGTCAGCGACTAAAAGTATTGGAGGCTGATGGATATCTAAAGCGCAAAGCATACAAAGAGGTTCCTATCAGAGTAGAGTACAGTTTAACTGAATTTGGACAGACCTATGTGGAAAAATTATTGGAACTGACCGAGTGGATGCAGACCAACAGTCCCAAGGTATTGGCGAATCGCGAAAAATATGGATTGCTTTAGTCCTGGATTCGATTCCAAATATCCAAGTACATTTTCCAATTGCCATTTTCTTTTTTCCAGACTACTACATATTTTCCTTTCCAGTCGACCACAGAACCATCTTTACGTTCGGTTTTTCCCTGATAGTATCCGTAATCATGGGCGTAATTACCAAAAAACTTGATTTCTTGTGGTAGGATTTCATGATGGAGGATTTTGGCTCCAGCCCCTTGCATCCATTTGGCTTTGATTGCTTCCCTGCTGGAGATGATATCGGCATTATTTGGAAAAATCTTGGCATCCAAGGTATAGCTGTTGGCAATAGTTTCATAATCACCATTGATAAAAGCGGTTGAAAAATTTCGGGTAGCCTCCAGTATTTTCTCCTTTTCATGGGCCTCATTTTTTGAAACTTTTGCTCCGGAGCAGTCGATTTTCCAAGTTGGGAATACTATGGATTCCGTTTTGTCGACCCATTCCCCAACCCACTTGTAACCTTTCTCATCCATGTCATAAAAGGTAAGTCTGTAATAACCGTCCATTCCGTTTGGTGCCTTTGACTCGCGGTAGAGTACTATATTTCCGTCCTCAGTTTTTCCTCCTTCCCAGGCTGGCAATGTAGGAGATGCTCTCGGATGACTATAATAGTGCACATACCATTTGGTGCTATCCGGGATAAACTGTCTGATGCTTCCGGAATAGGTGCCGTCTTCTTTTAGGGTTTCATCCTGAACCCCCATGCCATTCATGATATATTTGAAACGCCAAACCATGTTTGTTGGCTCAGCCCACGTTTGGTCAGGGTTTCGCAACTCCGATATGCAGTTGCATTCCCCGATCATAGGTGCAAAATCCAACAACTCTTTGGGAGCTTCAGGGTTTGGGAGCCCATACGGATGTTCTGATGAAGGCTCATAATCATATTGAGCCAACAAAGTCAAAGGAAACAGAAACAGGGATAATAAAAGGTTTTTCATTTGGATTGGTTTTCACACAAATTACCCAAATGCGGCCAGAAAACCTTTAGGTTTAGGAATTTGTTAACGGTGTGACTAATCCCACCCAATCATCAAATACTTTATTTTGGCCGTTCCAGGTATTTGCACCGCTTCAATATTGGATGTTGTATATCGTAGGTTGGTAGGCAGTTCTTCCTTGTCGATAGTAAAATATAGGTTGCTTTCCCTTGGAAAAATAACCACGCTGTTCAAAGTGGTCACTATTTTTTTGATGGAATAATTTTTTTGGATTTCGCGAAAAGTACTTCTTAGGCCAATACCTTTGTCAGTTTGGTAGCGAGCATCAAAAACCCTTACATTTTCAATGGTGGGAATACTATCTAATGAAGGGGTAAGCGTTAACAGATGCTTTCCGCTTTTTGTGAAAATCTTGATTTTCGTTGTTTTTCCCACTTTAATGGTTGAAGTATCCTGTACTATCGAATCCCTCACAAAAACCGATTCCAATTGGGATACTTGAGTCGTTTTCAATAAGGGACCCACACTTTGTTCGGTAATAAGAAAAGCGGTGTCTTTCTTCGAACAGTTGAAGGAAACCGTTAATAACAAAAAATATAAGGCGACATGATATGGGTTCTTCATTTTTTTCTAAGTGGATTCTTCAATTCTATCATTTTTGGTTGTTGGTTCGGATATGACCAGAAAATGTGATGAGCTATCCGAATCGTTTATTATCTGATGCTGGATTCCAGGTGCTAAATGAAAACCTTCGCCCTTTGCCAGACTATAAGACACATTCTGAAGTTTTATTACGAGTCTGCCCTGCAAAACATAGAAAAACTGTTGCGAATACTTATGATAATGGGGTTTTTCTGCTGTTTTGGGGGGCATTGTCTCTTGTATAATGCTCAATGAATCAGTTTTGACGAGATGCCATCCATCGCAACCTTCTCCCCAATGGTAATGTTCCGCATTTTCGATGTGCCTTTTCAAAACTGTAATAATTTTAGCGTCAACGAATCACTTTCTTAAGCACACCTAAAACCCCACGGATAAAGGTGGCGCTGGTAAGGACTTTTACCACCGGGTTCATTCTCGTGCTTCGTCTTGTGGAAGTTCTTCTTCTTGAGGATGTTTTTTGGTCCTTCTCTTTTTCTGCTTCCTTTTCTGCCTTTTTAATTTTTTCATTCAAAATTTCATAAGCACTTTCGCGATTAATCTCATCATTATATTTTTTGACCAGCTTCGATTTTCCGATGGTTTTCTTCAATTCAGCATCCGTCAAAATGTCCATGCGACTCATCGGTGCACGTAGCAAGGTTGCGGCTAAAGGCGTTGGCCTACCTTTTTCATCCAAAGCGGATATCAATGCTTCGCCAATTCCCAAAGAGGTCAGTACCTCCTTGGTGTCGTAGAATTCCGAAATGGGGTAGTTCTCCGCGGTCAACTTTATCGCTTTTCGGTCTTTTGCCGTAAAAGCCCTGAGGGCATGCTGTACCTTCAACCCAAGCTGTGCCAACACATCATCGGGTACATCGGTGGGGTTTTGGGTCACGAAATAAAGTCCGATTCCTTTGGAACGTATTAATTTCACAATGCTCTCAATCTGGTCCAAAAGCGCTTTGGAGGCATTGTCAAAAATCAAATGTGCTTCATCAATAAAGAGAATCAGTTCGGGTCTATCACTATCGCCCTGCTCAGGAAAGGTCGAGTAAATCTCGGCCAAAAGGCTCAACATAAATGTGGAGAATAGTTTGGGTCGGTCCTGAATATCGGTAAGGCGAATGATATTGATATACCCCTTGCCATTTTCATCAATTCGGACTAAATCATCAACTTCGAAGGATTTTTCTCCAAAAAATAAGTCAGCTCCTTGTTGCTCCAATTCAATGATTTTTCTAAGGATGGTGCCAGTAGAACTGGTGGAGATACGACCATAGGATTCTTGGAACTCTTTCTTTCCTTCTCCGGTGGCATATTGCAATACTTTTTTAAAGTCTTTTAAGTCCAACAAGGGCAGTTTGTTGTCATCGCAGTATTTGAAGACAACGGCCACAATCCCTTCTTGGGTAACGGTCAGGTCCAATATTCTGGAAAGTAGGACAGGACCAAACTCAGATACGGTGGCTCGCAATCTGACCCCATCTTGTTCCGAGAGTGACAAAATCTCCACGGGAAACCCTTTAGCTTCAAAGGGCAATCCAATTTTTTCGTGACGTTCATCAATTTTGGGATGTCCCGGACTAGGTTGGGCTATACCGCTCAAATCACCTTTTAGGTCCATCAATAGAACCGGAATGCCCTTTTCGGAAAGATTTTCGGCCAATACTTGCAAGGTTTTGGTTTTTCCAGTTCCTGTGGCTCCCGCAATGAGGCCGTGGCGGTTCAGAGTTTTTAGGGGTATCTTTATAAAAGCCTTGGTCACCGTTTCACCATCCAGCATGCCAGCACCCATGGTAATGAAGTCACCTTTGGTGGCGTATCCCTTTTCAATATGATTAAAGAATTTTTCTTTGCGGTCCATTCCGTTCAATTTCCGATAAAAATAGGGTAATTTTAAGCAAATCTAAAAATGCGCTTATGAAACGCTTTCAATATGTTTTGCTTTTTGTTTTGATGCTTGGACTGAGTTTTTCAACCCATGCCCAAGAAGGTACGGAACTGGTTTTCCATAAATCCCACGAAGTGAAAAAGCAGCAAGCTCCATTCAGTGATGCCGTTCAGGCAGGAAACCTGTTCTTTTTGGCTGGGCAGATTGGCATGGACCATTCCACCAGAACCATGGTTGAAGGTGGCATACAGGCAGAGACCGAACAGGTCATTATGAACATCAAAGCTGTCTTGGCCCAGCATGGCATGACCTTGGACAATGTGGTCAAGTGCACGGTGATTTTGAGCACCATGGACGATTTTGGAGCCTTCAATGAGATTTATTCCAAGCATTTTACCAAAAAACCTGCCAGGACTACCTTTGCTGCCAGTGGTTTGGCTCGAAATGCCAAAATTGAGATTGAAGCAATGGCGATTAAATAGTCATTCCTTTTCCTTGGTGCCCATTATCAATAACCACAGGCAGATCCCTATTTCTCCAATGCTGGCAGGAATAGTGATATAGTCGGCAATGATGAAGCCCGAATAATTGGGAATCGCTATTCTTCCCAAAAAGTCCAGATAGTAACCTACGCTTCCTACCATAAGAAGGTAACCCAATAATTTGGGAAGAAACCCAGATTTGAATACAAGATACCCGAACGGAAAAAGCCATAAAGCCCAAAAATTCTGTCCCAAAAGGTTACCATCGTTAAATTGATGCATGTAAAACATGACTTGTTCCGCTTTGGACCATGCGGAATTTTCAGGTCCGGAGATTGTTGAGAGTACAGCAAATTTATTCAACAAAGCACTGAAAAAAATGGGAACGCTTGGTAGCACCAGGGCCACCATCACAACGGCATAGGACTTGTTCACCTGTTTTAATAAACTGTAAAGGACCAGTGGAAGAAGCAAAAAAGCGGTAAAGCTGATGGATTCTGCCAATATTCCCAGCCGGAATAGGCTTTCAGAGCTTTGAATGTTTTCCAAGGTTTGCTGCGAATTGTCCCAAACAATAAGTTTTGATGGAACATACATCAACGAAAAAATTCCAGTGATAACTACAATAAAGTAAAGCAATCCGGCCACACGGGCCTTGGACTTATTGTTTTTCATAGGGATGGTTTTAGGAAGTAGACGTATTTATTGCTGATTTGTTACCACTTCCCGCCAAATAGTTTGTCCGCTCTTTTGCCATATACCTATCTTTGCATTATGGTTAGTGAAAACGTAATGGACTTGGTGGAAAAAGGACTGATGTTGCCCTTAATGGAGGAATTTTACACCATTCAAGGGGAAGGATTTCATAAAGGTACCGCGGCGTATTTTATACGGGTGGGAGGTTGTGATGTGGGATGTCATTGGTGCGATGTTAAGGAAAGTTGGAATGCCGAGACCCATCCTCCTACGCCTATATATAGCATTATTGATAATGCCACCAAATTTTCCGATACTATTGTGGTGACTGGAGGTGAGCCGTTAACCTGGGACATGGGCCCGCTGACATTTGGTCTAAAAGAAAGGGAGTTAAAAACCCATATCGAAACCTCAGGGGCATACCCCTTGACCGGAACCTGGGACTGGATTTGTCTATCCCCAAAGAAAAACAAGCTTCCTGTCGGCGATATCCATAAAAAGGCTCATGAGCTCAAGGTAATTGTTTACAACAAGCACGATTTTATATTTGCAGAAGAACAGGCTGCCAAGGTAAGTGAAGATTGTGTGTTATATCTTCAACCAGAATGGAGTGTTCGGGAAAAAGTGGTTCCCTTAATTGTGGACTACGTAATGAAAAATCCTAAATGGAAAGTGTCCCTACAAACACATAAATACCTGAATATACCCTAATACACTATAAATTAGCGCCCGCCATTACTTTGCAGGTCCAAAATACATTCTGCGTCGAGTTCCGGTACCGCAGCAAGACCTTTTGAAGTATTACTTTCCATAGCTTTCATCATCGTTCCACCAAACTGAAGTTCGGCACGCATCAAACATCCATTCACAACACAGTGGTTTTCAGCATCCGGGTCTTCATGGTCATTTACCGGGGTAGTGCCCAAATTGACCAATCCAAATAAATGGCCAAATTCGTGATTCAACGTCGCCGTTTCAACATCAGAAACGGTTACGATAACACTATTCCCCACTAAATCGCGAAGTGTCTTTTCATAAATTACCATAGAGGTATTTCTGTAGACGGCACCTAGGGAGACAACCCCTTCGCTCTCATCATCGGAATCTGCTGGGGCATCAGCAAAATAAATATATATCGCTAAGGTCCCCCCTTGATTGTATGCGGTTCTATTTTCGGATTCAAGGTCTACTATTTCATCCAACAAAAGAGTTTCTTCGTTGGGGGATGGCAGTTCATTAAAGCTAAATTGAATGTTCTGCTTAAATGTTCTTTGCATTAGAAAATTCTCAAAATTTTCCAAGGCCTCGTCAGTTGGTCTAAAGCCAGTAACGTATGCGATTTCAATCAATAATTGATCAAAATTGTTATTGGATAAAAGGTCGTTGGCAGAAGCACCCGTTGCCAAAAGATTTGCAGATTTATCTATAGTGACATTAGTGCCTCCAGAGTTGGTTTCATTGTCTGAAGAACACCCGAATAAAAACACCATTACCATTAATGGCAAAAACAACTTTCTCTTTTTCATGCTTTAAAACTATTAAAGAAGAACGTTATAAAGGTTATTTCTAGTATTCTTTTAATGAAAGTTTAGCTAAATAGTCGTAATGCGGGCCCAATAGTACCAGTTCGCAGGATAAATTGTTCGCGGCGCATGCATTTTGAAGCGTATTGTAATCAATGTAAAGCCAAGGAAATGGAGCGGTTTTATTGCCTTTGTAACGCATCACAAAGGTTACCTCGCCGTAGTAATTGCCGTTCGATGGAATCCAATAGCCACCATCATCATCCTGGTTGAACATGTAGATGATATCACTGGAATCCAGTAGTATTTGCCCATTGGGTTTCAGAAGAGATGTCAAATGCCGTAAAAAAACATTTAGATGGTCTAGAGTTCCTGCCAATCCAACGCCATTCATCAGTAGTAGTAGGGTATCGAACTTTTCTTCTTTGTATTCGAGAAGAGTCTGGTTTATCGGGTTTATAACACCTCTTTTTTTGCAAACCTCTATAGCCCCTGCAGATGAGTCCAAGGCTGTTACCTTCATTCCCTTTTCCTGAAGATACAGTGCGTGATTTCCCGCTCCACAGCCAATATCAAGTACTGAACCCCTGGCCATTTCCATAGCCTTTTGTTCCAACAGGGGCATTGCTTCAAAATTGCGAAATAGATAGGGTAGCGGAATCGCGTCTTCCTCATCCAGGGAGGAAAACGTTAGGATATCTTCCGTATAATTTCCAAGATGGTAGTCCATCAAAGCTTTTCCGAAAACATCTTCCATCCATATTGATTTGGATTACAAAGTTGTGACTTTTATTGGAGATAAAGGTTTAATTGAAATCTCTTTTTTATGTTTGTTTCCATGAAAATTAAATTGGAACAACTGTCTCTAAAAGCTGGGGAAAAGCATGCAGAGAATAAGAGGTTTTTTGCCAAGTTGCGGAAAAGGCCTCCCAAGGATTTGGATTATACCATGCAGGAGCTCCATAATGATGAGTTTGAACGAACAGATTGCCTTACCTGTGCCAATTGTTGTAAAACCACGGGTCCCCTTTTCACCAACGCGGATATTGAACGGATTTCAAAGCATCTTCGAATGAAATCCTCCCAATTTATTAAGACGTATTTGAGACTGGACGAAGACAATGACCATGTACTCCAGAGCGTTCCCTGCACATTTTTGGGAGATGATAATTACTGTTCCATCTATGAGGTGCGCCCGAAAGCCTGTCGGGAATACCCCCATACGGACCGAAAAAAGTTTCAGCAAATCAGTAATCTTACTTTAAAGAACGTAGCCATTTGTCCTGCTGCTTTCAACATTGTAGAACAAATGAAGCGAAGAATCAAAATTTAATCATTTCTTATCTTTGGAAGTATGGAACAAATCATTACCTACTTCGAAACAATACCTTCTTGGCATCGAAGCCTTATTTTGGTGGGAGGCATTACTTTTTTCTGGATTTTAGAGGGTATTGTGCCCCTATTTAATGCACCATACAAAAAGTGGCGACATTCGGTTCCCAATTTTTTCTTTACTCTAACGACCATTTTAGTGAATTTTCCTTTGGCCTTTTTGTTGCTCAAAACATCAGATTGGGCAGTGGCCAACCAGTTTGGGATTATCAATTGGTTACCAGAGATGCCGCTATGGCTCTATGTGCTGCTAGGCTTACTTTTTTTGGATTTGATAGGTGCGTACACGGCCCATTGGGTGGAACACAAGGTAAAGCTACTTTGGATGGTGCATTTGGTGCACCATTCTGATCATAATGTGGATACGACCACAGCGAATCGCCATCATCCCTTGGAAAGTCTTATTCGATATTTCTTCACATTGATAGGAGTTTTTCTTGTTGGAGCACCTATTGGCATCATCATGTTGTACCAGAGTATGTCCGTGGTGCTTTCCCAGTTCAATCATGCAAACATACGACTGCCCAAAATGGTGGATAATGCCATAAGTTGGTTCATTGTTAGTCCCGATATGCACAAAGTACACCATCATTATAAACTACCCTATACCGATTCCAATTACGGTAATATTTTTTCGATTTGGGACCGCTTGTTCGGCACCTATATGACCATGAACCTGGATAAAATCATTTATGGTGTGGATACCTTTCCGGACGAAAAAGAAAATAGTAGTATCATAGGACTGTTGAAACAACCTTTTCACAAGTATAGAAGACCAACTACCGAAAAGGCGAAGCCTTGAATGACCCTTCAAATCTAAACTGTTATTGATGCACGAAGAGATTATCATTACTTGCAGTGATGGTTACGGTCTTTGCGCCAAAGTATTTGTGGCCCAAAAATCAAAGAATCGAAAGAAGGTTTTAATCATCAATTCAGCTACCGCTGTCAATCAAGATTTGTATCAAAACTATGCTTTGTATATGTCCGGAAATGGATTCGAGGTTATTACGTATGACTATCGGGGTATTGCCGGCTCCAGACCCAAAAAATTAAGAGGATTTAGGGCGTCTTTTGTGGATTGGGCCCAAAAGGACTTATTTGCGGTTATCAACTATGTTAAGCGCAACTATACCAAACATTCCATCCTGATGTTGGGTCACAGCATTGGCGGAACACTTCTGGGGCTTTGCCCTTTGAATCAACAGGTCGATGGGATATTGACTATCGGAGCACAAACGGCCTATTATAAGGACTGGGAAAGAGATAGCATGAAATTGTACTTGATGTGGCACATTTTTTTACCAGGGTTGACACGTGTTTTTGGATATTTTCCTGGGAAGCATTTGGGCATCTTGGAAGATATTCCCAAAGGGGTCATACAACAGTGGCATGCCAGACGATTGAATTCCAATATGTCCAGACAGTTGATTGAAGATGGGCACCAAATCTATTTTGATATGTTCAAAGGAAAATTGTTGACTTTTGCCATTACTGATGATCCGATAGGCACCAAGCAGGCTTTGATGCGCGTTCATGATGCCTTTGTACATGCTGAAAAAGACTATGTTTCTATTTCCCCGGAAGACGTTGGCGTATCCCAAATAGGCCATTTTGGATTTTTCAGTCGAAGATTTCAAAACTCACTGTGGCCAAAAACCTTGAACTGGTTCAAAAACGTATAGCTTTCCAATTGGCAAATGAACTACTCTTCGTACATCAAATAATTTTCTCGAATTCTTTCAAAGGCCTCTAAATCTTCTTGCCAAGTTGCCTTTATCGCTGCTTCGGAAAGGCCAGATTCAATCTGTTGTTGTAGCAAGGGAGTTCCTGCATGTTTTGTAAATCCATCCGTGTTGAAGAACTTGGATTTATCCAAGGCATTTTGATAAGCATCGATAATCCAGCGAAGCGATACCCGATTCATTCTTTCACTTTGTGAAAGATCCTTTCCATAACAAATTTTACCTTCTTCCTTAGGATATTTGGAGCCAAAATTTGGTTGGGGCACATAGCTAAAATCGTACGCGGTACTATCCAAAAAGGAAGCCCCGTAACGCTGGAATTGAAACTCCGTTCCCCTTCCCGCATTAACGTTGGTGCCTTCAAAGAGTCCTAAACTAGGGTACAACGTTATGGAAACATCATTGGGCAAGTTCGGTGAGGGCCGTATTGGCAAATGAAATTCCGATTGATGTGTATAATTTTTGAGAGGTATAACCTTTAATTCCACTTTTTTACTGTCTTGTAGCCAACCCTCACCATTCAGCATTTGGGCATATTCCCCGATGGTCATGCCATAAACCAAAGGAATAGGATTCATTCCCAAAAAACTTGAGTGTTCCGTCATCATTGTGGGGCCATCCACATAATGACCGTTGGGATTGGGCCTATCCAGAACGATAACAGGAATATCTTTTTCGGCACAAGCCTCCATGACCAATTGCAAGGTGGCGATGTAGGTGTAGAATCGGACGCCTACGTCTTGGATATCGAACACGACAACGTCAAGACCATCTAATTGTTCTTGGTAAGGTTTGCGGTTTTTTCCATATAATGAAATTATAGGGAGGCCAGTTTTTGCATCCACGCCATCTTTGATATGCTCTCCAGCATCCGCTGTGCCCCGAAATCCATGTTCTGGGGCAAAGACCTTGACAACATCCACTTTGTGGGATAATAAGGAGTCTACCAAATGTGTGTAGCCTACGTTATGAAATACGACACTCGTTTGGTTGGCCACAATCCCCACCTTTTTTTCGAAGAGATCAGGCAGGTACAAATTCATACGGTTGGCGGCCACCTCAATTTGGGGCAGGCGGTCCAAATCCACTTGGCGATGGGATTTAACATTGTCTTTTGGTTGTCCCTTACAGGAAGAAAACACCAAAACCAACAAGAAAACCGTACTTTTGAAAACTGATAAAATGGGCATTCGTTGAATTTAGAATTGTTTATTGCCAAACGCCTGATTACAGGGAAGGAGCATAAAATTAGCATTTCCGCCCCTATAATAAAAATAGCCATTGCAGCCATTGCCATTGGAGTGGTCATGATGCTCATTGCCATAGCCACCGGTGTGGGGCTTAAACACAAAATTCGGGAGAAAGTAGCTGCGTTCAACGGCCACATTCAAATTTCCAATTACGACAACAATAATTCTGATGTTTCGGTAACCCCAATTTCTCTCAATCAGGAGTTTTACCCAGAATTCAAAGATGTAGAAGGGGTGGCCCATATTCAGGCCGTGGCCTTGAAAGGGGGCATTATTAGAACCGAGGAAACCTTCGAGGGAATGCTTGCCAAAGGGGTGGGTAAGGATTATAACTGGAACACTTTCATGGAGTATTTGGTAGCAGGAAGATTACCAAATTATTCAGAAAAGTTGAATGATGAGGTTTTGTTGTCTCGAATGATGGCCAATCGACTGCAATTGAACATTGGTGATTCCTTTTTTTCCTTTTTTCTGAAGGATGGAGATGCTTCCAAAGCACCTAACAATAGAAAGTTTGAGATTGTTGGTATCTATGACAGTGGCTTCGAAGAATTTGACGCCACTTATGTTTTTGTGGACATCCGTCATATTCAACGCATGAACAAATGGGAGGCGGACCAAATTGGAAGTTTTGAAGTTTTTCTGGATGATTTTGACAAGTTGGAGGTAAAAAGCAATGAAATATACGGGAAGACCGTTTCAAGTCTGGATACCCAAAACATCAAAACCAAATACTACCGGATTTTCGAATGGATCGGTCTTTTTGATTTTAACATTGCTCTGATCATTGGTATAATGATTATTGTTGGAGGCATCAATATGATTACGGCACTTTTGGTTTTGATTCTCGAGCGTACACAAATGATAGGAATTTTGAAGGCTTTGGGGTCTGCCAATTGGAGCATTCGAAAAGTGTTCCTGTACAATGCCACCTATCTTATTGCTGTTGGTTTGTTTTGGGGCAATCTTATAGGTTTGGGACTGCTCTACTTTCAACATAAATACCGATTTCTGAAGTTTCCGAATCCAGAGGAGTACTATATTGATTATATTCCGGTTTATCTAAATGCGCCAATGGTCATCTTGCTCAATCTGGGCGTGATGTTTTTGTGTCTTTTGATGCTTCTGTTGCCCTCCTACATCATCACCAAAATAACACCCGTGAAAGCGATTAAGTTTGAATAAAGAAGTCCAATGTTCCGCTTTTTCTAATCTTTTTTTGGAATAATTTTAGGGTTGATGTGCACCCCAAAAAACTATCTTTGTGCCCAACTATGGAATACGCAGAAAATATTTTGGAAACCATTGGAAACACGCCCTTGGTGAAAATGAACAAATTAACGGCCAAACTGCCCTGTTTGGTCCTGGCCAAATACGAAACATTTAATCCTGGGAACTCCGTAAAGGACAGAATGGCGCTCCAGATGATAGAGGATGCTGAAGCTGCCGGAATTTTGAAACCCGGGGGGACCATTATTGAAGGTACTTCTGGAAACACAGGTATGGGCTTGGCCTTGGCGGCTGTTGTGAAGGGTTATCGAATGATCTGTGTAATAAGTGACAAGCAGTCCAAAGAAAAAATCGATATCTTAAAAGCCGTGGGAAGTGAGGTTCATGTATGCCCCACCGATGTTGCCCCGGATGATCCCAGAAGTTACTATTCCACAGCAAGAAGATTATCAACAGAAATCCCCAATTCTTGGTATGTCAATCAATATGATAATCCAAGTAATGCCAAAGCGCATTATTTAACGACAGGCCCTGAGATTTGGAGGCAGACCGATGGCAAGGTAACCCATTTTGTGGTAGGCGTGGGCACAGGAGGCACCATTTCTGGAGTGGGAAAATATCTCAAAGAACAGAACCCTGACATTAAAGTTTGGGGCATTGACACCTACGGTTCCGTGTTCAAAAAATATCACGAAACTGGCATTTTTGACGAAAATGAGATCTACCCTTACATCACAGAGGGCATTGGAGAGGACATATTGCCCAAGAATGTTGATTTTGACATCATTGATGGCTTTACCAAAGTGACGGATAAAGACGCGGCGGTGTATACCCAGCGATTGGCGAAGGAGGAAGGCATGTTTTTGGGAAACTCTGCAGGTGCTGCGGTCAAAGGATTACTTCAATTGAAAGAACATTTTAACGAGGATGATGTGGTCGTGGTCTTATTTCATGACCACGGCAGTCGCTATGTGGGCAAAATATTCAATGACGATTGGATGCGTGAACAGGGGTTTATCGAGTAAATTTTTGATAAATTCGGGGAAAACACAAAACCATTGCCATGAAGTATTTGTTAACCCCATTATTTTTACTGTTTGTCTTATCATTAACAGCCCAAAAGCTTTCCAGAACCGAAAAAAGGATTGTTGCTTCCATTGAAAAAAACAACAAAGAAGCCGTTACTTTTTTGGAGAAAGTGGTGAATATCAATAGTGGCACCTTGAACGCAAAAGGTGTCAAAGCGGTTGGCATGGTATTCAAGAACGAATTTGATGACATTGGTTTTGATACCCGTTGGATAGCCATGCCTGACGAAATGAATCGAGCGGGCCATTTATTTGCGGAAACTTCGGGCGACCAAGGAAAAAAACTACTACTTATAGGACATCTGGATACGGTTTTTGAAGAAGACAGTCCTTTTCAAACCTTTACCATGGTCAACGACAGTATTGCCCATGCGCCTGGAGGCAATGATATGAAAGGTGGAGATGTCATTATACTATATGCACTTAAAGCATTACAAGAACACGGTTTGCTTAAGAATGCCCAAATTATTGTGGCGTTAACAGGCGATGAGGAAAGCACCGGAAAGCCATTGTCCATCAGCAGAAAAGCTTTAGTGGAAGCTGCGAAACGAAGTGATATTGCCCTGGGTTTTGAGACCTCTACCGGATTCAATTATGCCACTGTAGCTCGAAGAGGTGCCTCTGGTTGGGCGTTGGAGGTGGAAGGAAAACGAGCGCACTCTTCGGGAATTTTTAATGACCGGGTAGGTGCTGGGGCCATTTTTGAGATTTCACGTATTCTGCACCAATTTTATACCGATGTAAAAGGGGAGGATTTGCTCACCTTCAATCCTGGTACATTGTTGGGAGGAACTTTTGTCAATTTTGATAAGTCTACCAGTAAGGGTGAGGTTTTTGGGAAGACTAATGTGGTGGCCCAGAGGGCGATGGTACATGGTGGTCTTCGATTTATTTCTGAAGAGCAAAAAGAGCGGGCCAGAGAAAAAATGCGAAGCATTGTTTCCAATAATCTGCCCAATACCTCAGCATCCATCAGTTTTACAGACAGTTACCCGGCTATGCAGCCTACCGAGGGAAACCTTGGACTTTTGAAAACGCTCAATAGCGTAAGTCTCGATTTGAATCAAGGGGAGGTGCTCGCTTATGACCCGGGAAAACGGGGAGCTGCCGATGTTTCCTTTGTGGCCGAGTATGTAGATTGTTTGGATGGTTTGGGAACCATGGGTACTGGGGCCCACACACCAGAAGAAACGGTTAATCTCAATACCATAGAGGCACTGACCAAACGAACTGCCATTTTAATTTACAGGCTCATAAATTCAAAATAATGGTTGAACTTAAAAGTGATGCTTCGTTGGTTCGTATATACCAGGGAGAATTGGTTGGTTTTGAAGTGGAGGGGCATCAGTTTATTCATCAAAAAGGCAGTCCCGGATGGCGGAGTTCGGACACAGAGATGTTTCCGATAATTGGCCCCGTTGACCAAGCTGGGTTCAGAGTCCAGGTGCCTCGCAATAATGCAATTCAAGACCAGCACGGTTTGTTGAGGGAATTGCCATATGTCCTAATTTCGGAGAGCCAAAACGAAGCAGTTTACGTAAAGGAGTATAGGGCAGGCACGCCTGTTGAAAATTCCAAATACCCTGAAAAATCAACAAAACAACATTTGGAATGGCCCTATGGTTTTCAATTTGAAAAATCATTTTCCCTAAAAGAAAATCAGTTAGAAATCACCTTTAAGATTAGCGGTGAACAGGGCATGCCTTTCATGTTGGGATATCATCCTGCTTTTAAACTTCAGACGCAGCATCCGACGATTGTTACACCTACAAGAACCATCTCTCTTGACGAAGTAATAGAGGTAGGTAGTAGGGCGCTTCAAGTTGCGGATACAACTTCAATCACACTTAAAGATAAACACCACATCACTATTCAAACAGAAGGATTTGGGCACTTCATGTGTTGGACAGAGGTAAGGAACATGGTGTGCATTGAACCTATTACATTTTATCCCTATGCGGTGGAGCAAAGAGAAATCCACCTTGGATTTGATTGTTTAGATGGTGATCATCGTATTTTTAAGGTAGCGCTGCATCCAAAACCTCAAAAGAGTTAAAAAAATCTTAAAATAAGTTAAAAAGATCACGCATTAAATCTCTATCTTAGACTGTGGTTTATTTGAATGTAGATTGATGTTCAAAAATTTTATTGAGAAAATCGGGGTAATGAATTGTATCATGCTCCTTGTAGTACTATCTATAATTATCGTTTCGGAGGTCATGTTCCTTAATGGAAAAAAACTAGAAGCAATTTTTATTGCATTCTGGGCGCCCACCATATTGGGCTTTATGAACTACTTTAAACATAGAGAGTAATGGATTTTATTTTGGCATACTCCATTATTGTGGGCATATTCTTTGTGGCCTGGTTTGTTTTTGTAGTTCGTATGTATAGAAAAATAAAAAGCTAGGATTGTAAAGAGAAAGTCTTGGTCTTGGAGAGCATAGACTCAACAATCCGTTGGGTTTCCAATGTATTTTTTTGTGGAATGATAAAGGCCTCGATATCGTCCAAGGTAGAAATCTCCAATTGACAATCGATAAAACCATACCCTTTATACATACCTTGGCTGATGAGCACCACGGCATTCTCATTTGGGTTCCTCCCTTTTTCTTTAATTATCCGCACCTCTTTCTCAGCCCTTTTCATGTAGGCAATGGCTGTTCTTACCTTTTCATTATAAATGGCCACGGGTTCATTTGAAGTACAGATGCCATCACAAGATTCAATTTCATGGTGTGAACAGGCCCCTTGGGTTTGCAGTAAATGACAGTATTTGGGACAAAGTGAAAACTCCTTGCATATGTTCTCCAAAAAAGTCCTACAATCCGTTGGATTGTAAAATATTTTTATCGGGTTGGGAACCGCTTTAATGATATTGTAGGCAAGATGTATAATACCGTTTCGGTCTTCATAATCAAAGATGGCATACTGTTTTGGCCCCCGTTTTTGTGCTCGGTTGTATTTGGGGAACAGTCTTTTTATTTCGGCGGATTCCATAAGTAGTGCAATCAGTTCACTTCCAGACAGTTCAAATTCAATATATGCAGTTTCATTGCACATTTGGATCTCTTTAGTGCTTTTATCATAGAAATGCCCAAGAACCCTTTTTTTAAGATTTATGGCCTTTCCGACATAAATAATCTCCCCTTTTTTGTTTTTGAAATAATAAATGCCCGGTTTGTGAGGAATAGCATCAAAAACCGATTTGGGCAGATGGGGAGGTAAGGTTGCCTCTTGGCTTCGTGCATTTAAAAAGGTTTTGAAAGTAATCTCGGCATTTGGAATGCCCATCAATCTTTCAAATAGTAAAACGGTGGCATGGGCATCCCCTCTGGCACGGTGCCGGTCTATGATAGGGATGCCCACTAAAGAGCAAAGTTTGCCCAAACTATAAGAGTGTAACCCTGGAATCAGTTTTCGGGACAATCGGACCGTACATAATTTCTTTCTGATAAAATCTGTCCCAATTTGTCGAAACTCTTCCTTGATTACTCCGTAGTCGAAATTGACCGCGTGGGCAACAAAAACACAATTTTCTGTAAGCCGCAAAATATCCGTCGCGATTTCTGAAAAGGTTGGTGCATTGCGCACCATGTTGTCGTCAATCCCGGTTAAACCGGTTATAAAGGCTGGAATGGGACATTGTGGATTCACCAATGAAGTGAATTCTTCAATAATCTGTGCTCCATCGAACTTAAATATGGAGATTTCGGTAATTTTGTTTCCCTTTATTCCATTTCCTGTGGTCTCTATGTCGATGATGGTGTACAAGGTAATCTTCTATAAACGACATTGAAAGTACATAGAAAGTAAAAGGCCGCCAAAAAATGGCGGCCTTAGATATTTGGTTATTTGGTTTTGTTAGAGTGGAATATTACGTTCCATGATGGCCATAATAAAGTAAACGGTAATTGACAAGACCAAACAACTGATGGCGGCCAATCGATTTTCAGGTGTAAATTCTTTTTTGAGTTTTTGAACTAAGACTTTCATTGGGGTAACTTTTGACCTAAAATTGGCAAGAAACGCTACAGTCTTAAAAACCTATCGGTTAATGTAAAGAAGTTGGGTTAAACGACCTGTCACCCAATTTTTATCGAATAAAGATGCATTTAACCTATTTTTTTAAACCAGAAAACAGCGTCTTTCATCGGATTCCCAAGGCCGCGTGAATAGCATCTGTAGTTTAATATGCCCACATAAAAAACCATACAATTTTTGCAGTTTTTGTATAATCGTCTTTCAAAATTTCTGGTTAACTTTAAAGAGTTCCCCTTCCCAAGCTTTGATTACTAGTTCAATTGACCACTGTTCTAGAACAAAACTTTTTTAAATATGAATCATGCCAGAGTCTACGGAAGAAGGATTTGATATGGGGTTTTTGGGTGATGGTGACAAGTTTAAAATTGAAACTCCCATAATCCAAGATAATCAATACGAACTTATTGATTATACCCACTTCAGTACTTTTTTCAACCAGGACAGAAGGCTTGCGCTGTACTGTGCTTGCAACATTCCCAAACATGATCAAAGGATTGATATTGAAAGACCCAAAAAATTCAGAAAAGATACCAACAGCCTTAAAAAGGAAGAACAGGTGGGAGATGATTTCTATAAATGCAAGGAAAACGATCATCCTGTCATTAACAATAAAAATCTTTTAGATCGTGGCCATGTTATCCGAAGGGAGTATCCGCAATGGGGAACAAAGCAAAGAGCAGAAATCGCATCCAAAGAGACATTTTTTTTCACCAATATCGCTCCCCAGCATTATTTGCTCAATCAAGGCGATTGGAAAAAGCTTGAAGATTATGTTATAGACAAGGTTCAAAACAAGGTTTCGGTACTTTCAGGTTGCATTTTTCAGGAAAGTGACCCCGTGGCTGTTTATACGGGACACGAATCCAAAGAAGTCAAAAACCTCCACATTCCCCTTAAGTTTTGGAAAGTTGTTTACTATGTTAAAAATAATCAACTACACCGCATTGGATTTGTTTTGAGTCAAGAGATGGCCTTAAAAAAGCTTGATTTCATTTACTTTCCCAGTGATAGGGTGAGAAGTAAAGCCTTTGTAAAGGACCCATTCTCCGATCTTGACGAAGATTTGATTCCCTATATCGTCGATGTGGATGCCATAGAATTTGCTGCCAGCTTAACATTTACACCGGCAATCGAGAATATAAATTCAGGCGAAACCCGAAAATCATATTTTATGAATACCGAAAACCAATCCCGATATGCAAGGTTTTCGTTGAATCTTTTGGAAAATCTATTATAACCCCTAAAAAGAGAAGTATGGTAACCTATAGAATGGGCGGTAAAAATGCCAAAAAACAAAAATTGAAAGAGGCCGATGATTTGGTTGTTGTTCGATTTGAGGAGAACAAAGACTTCAATAGTATCGACTTGGGCACCAAACAAAAAACATTGATAAACAATTTGGTGTTGGTTCATTCATTCCCTGAAGCCAATGTGAACATTTATCGATGCAATCCCTTGGGCGAGAAGTCTGCGAAACAGGTTAGAAACCAAGTTCGGAAAATGTCATCAATGGAGGAGGACATTAAATTTTCGGGGAGGGTTTTAGTGGACGATAAGGGAACCATCTCGATTTACACTGAAAATATCTTTGTTAAGTTCTTTGATGATATAAGCGAAGCGGAAAGCAAAAGGATTTTAGAAGAAAATGACTTGGTCATTAAAAAAGAGGTGGTCTACGCAAAGAATGCATTTTTTGTGGAATCGAAAAAGGCTGAGGGCAAACAAATTTTTCAAGTGGCCGAAAACTTACTGGATAAAGATGAGGTAGAGTATTGTCATCCTGAGTTGATTCGCCAGAAAAAATATAAAAATAGTATCTATCAACAGCAATGGCATCTGGAAAAGACTACGTTCATGTCCGTTTTTGTGGATGCGAGCGTTGAGGTGCGTTCTGCCTGGCAGCATACCAAGGGTGAGGGAATTGTTATTGCCGTTATTGATGATTCCGTGGACACGGACCACCCTGAATTTATATCCTCCGGAAAAATTGTAGCACCTAAGGATATGGCTACGGGTTCGTCTGATGCAAAACCCACATTCCCTACACAAGCACATGGAACCTCATGTGCGGGTGTGGCTTGTGCCTCTGGTTTGGATTCTGCGGCAGGAGTGGCTCCAGAATCCGTTTTGATGCCGATTAAGTTGAACGCAAATTTGGGTTCTATGCAAGAGGCAGAGGCCTTTGTTTGGGCCGTAGAAAATGGTGCGGATGTAATTTCGTGCAGTTGGGGGCCACCAGATGGCGATTGGTCGAACCCAAGTGATCCCAACCACACCAACAAAATTGATTTACCAGATAGTACCCGTTTGGCGATTGACTATGCGGCGACCAGTGGGCGTAATGGAAAAGGCTGCATCATTACTTGGGCGGCAGGAAATGGCAGGGAAGATACTTTCTACGATGGCTATGCCAGTTACGAAAAGGTTTTGGCCATTGCAGCCTGCAATGATACAGGTAAGAGATCGGTGTACAGTGATTTTGGACAGGAGGTTTTTTGTGCATTTCCCAGTGGAGACTTTGGTTACCCATTGTTCAACCATCCAAAACCCTTAACCCCTGGGATTTGGACCACAGACGTTACGGGCCCTAGGGGATACAACCCTGGTGACTTTGGAACCAACCCCTTGGTTGGCGATGCAGCGGGAAATTATACAGCGACGTTTTCGGGAACTTCCAGTGCATGTCCTGGAGCAGCCGGGGTAATTGCCCTTATTTTAGCAGTAAATCCAAATCTGAATTTGGAAGAAGTCAAAGAAGTTATGCGGCAAAGTTGTGATAAAATAGATGAGGCAAATGCGAATTATGACGCTAATGGGCATAGCATTTATTATGGCTATGGCAGAATCAATGCAAGAAAGTCGGTAGAAAATGCAAAGAACAAACTTCAGAATGTATAGAAACAGTAAAAATTCATTTTAAATCCCATGATGAAAGAAAGAAAAGCAATTATCGTTTTTTTGGCTGGAGCTTTTTTGGTCGGCTATGTTATTTTCAGCATTACCCTATTCAAGGAAGCTTTTCAAATTGTAGCCAATCCAGATTTGACCCCGAACTTGGTATTCATGAACATTACTAGTGCCCTTACCGGACTGGTTGGGGGAATCGTCGCAACAGCATTTGGCGTGCAGGTTCCTAAATCTGCTCCACCCAAGGGCGTCAACATACCCATATCCAGAAGACAGTTAAAAATGCAGAGCCTCGGCACCTATTCTTCTCCTGCCAAGGAAGACAAGCAAAAGGAGTTGTTTGGGTCCATTTATGCTTGGGCCTATATTCTAATTGGTTTGGCCTCAGTGGTTATTTGGGCCTTTCTCAGCACCAAAACAGAAAATGTCCCACAAAACGTAGCTAACATGGGGACGACCTTTTTGGGTATGGCCATTGCTATAGTTGGGGCTTGGCTTCGACCAACCGGGTAATAAATTTGGGAGATATCGATGATAGAATTCCCTACAACATTTCAATATAAAACAGAACTAATGAATAAGAACATACTGTTTATTATCGCATTTTTTATTGCTGGTGTGGCGGTAGGGCAAGTTGAATATTATGAAGGGAACTCAGCAGATATTACGATTGATTTTTCAACCGCTACAAAAACCATTAACCTTCCTCAAAATCTTAAAACAGGTGATTTCTTTCAAATTCGCGTGGAAAATATTAATCTTAATAGATGGAAGGTCCTTCTGAATTCCAAGGATACCACCCTTACCACTAAAATGTCCACACCAACATTTGCAGATGTTCAGTTAGATGTTATTACTGCTTTGGCATCTTCGTTGAAATCAGACACAGATTTGAAGTTGGACACGGAAATCACTCCTGAAATTCAAACGCAATTGAAGTTTGTGATACCCCCCAGATTGGAGGATGAGCATGTTTCGGTTAAAAGTAGAGAGTTAAAGGAAAAATTACTTGCAGCTGAAAGGGACATTAATGAAAAAGTAGACCAAAACAACACTTTCACGAATGAATTAGACCAATTGAAATATAATATCATGAAAAAACAATTGGAAGCGGTGGATAATTCGGGATCAATTTCAATGATTTTTGACTTTGATGATGCGCTAAAGAAAATAGAATATCTACGTATTGAAATGCTGCAGTTTCAACAAAACTTAGTGAGGGAGGAAAAGAATTATTTGACATTTTCAGAGGGAAAGAAAAAGGAGATAGAAGCTGAGAAAGTATTTAAAACAATCGACAAGGATATTAAATCAAAATATGGTTCATTGAAGACAAATTCCACCAAGATGATGGAAATGGTTAAGGCGGAAAATGCAGCCGCTATGCTGAAGAGTGTTTTGTATCTAAGGGATAAAGACGAGGATTTTGTTTCTCTGCCCATTCAGTTCAAAAAAGAACTTTCGAGCGTTAGTATGTTGTTTGTTCCGAGAGATTCTTTGCTCAGGGAAGATCAAAGAGAAATTGAGTTTATCTTTCCTACTCAGAAAAAGAACTATTGGTCCATAGATGCATCTTTTTATCTGTCCAGCTTATATGATGAGAGTTATTCATCCATCACCACGATAATTTCAGAAAATGAGAGAGAAGTTCGGTTTGTGGAAGAAGATGTAACCAAAATGGAACTTGGCTTTGCCAGTTTGTTACACTATGGTTGGATTTCAGATGAGCAACGGAAGGGTATCCATATTTCATTTGGACCTGGAATCAGTATTTCAGAAAAAGTAAGACCTCGCCTTCTTGCTGGAATTGGGGCTTCCCTGGGAAATAAACATGGGTTTTCGATAGATTTAGGGGGAATTGCAGGATTCGTTGAGGAAAAAAGTAACGCTTTTGAACTTAATGCTGTCCTAAGCGAGGTTCCCGAATCATTGACCGTTTCCAAACTTAGGTTTGGAGGTTTTTTGGCATTGGGTTACATTTTTAGATTATAAATATTTAAGATTGGCCAATACAATATTTTGTTGTTAACCCTTGTGTGTCTTGGGCTACCCGTCTGTCTTTACTAATCAATGTCCATTATTCCAATACTTTTGTGCCAACCGTAAGATAAATAGCGATGCCGTATTAGATTCGTGAAGTTTCAAATGGCAACGGATTTTTTCTGTTCTCTATCTTTGAGAATTTGTATGTAGTCCGAGATGAATAAAAAAACATCCTTAAAGGTATGGGGATTGGGCATTTCGTGTCCATTGACAAAGAAAGAAGGGGTCTGTTTTATGTCCACGCTCTTGCACCATGTCATCGAATCATGAATCAGTTTCGATATCGTTGCCGAATATTCTTTTTGCCTCATGTCGAAACCGTACTTCTTCTTCCAATCAGTAGGACCTAGGACGTACCAGTCGGTAATTATTTCTCTAGAACCTTTGCCATAATCCTTCTGATAGCCTTCCTTTATCCATATTCGTTTTTCGTATGCGCTTAGGATTTGTAATACCGCTTCATGCTTCTTGTTGCCTTTCTTCAGGTCGGATGTTTTCAAATGAAACCTAATTCGAATTCCAATATCTTCAGGGTGTTTGTCTAGAATTTTATCTAAATCCTTGTGGGCCAATGCGCAGAAGTCACAAAACGGATTGCTTACGATAAGAAACTGTAAGACCCCTTTTGGATTACCGTAACAAATTTCTTTGCTCCAAATGGAATCATCAATTTTTTTGTGCAAAGGTAAAAGTGCATCAAACCACCGTGGATTTTGTCTCCATTTTCTTAGCATGATATTTTGATGAGGTATGCTTTGGTTTTGAATGATGGAGGGTTTCACCACTATCCACAGACCTGCGATCAAAAATGCTATAAAAAACCCTACAGTAGTCTGGATGCTTACATCAAAAAGGTTGTTTGGTAACCCGAGATACATGAAATAAGCAAAAAGGTTGATAGCTTGTAACCACAGAATCAACAAAAGGCCGGAACAAAGACGGCAAAAGGATTTAAGCTTGATTTGATAGTATACAGAAACAGGTGTGATCAAAAGGCCTGGTAAGAGCGTTATGGTCAAAATGGCTATCTTTTGGTCAGTATTTATTTCTGGAAGGAAAGAAAGAAACAATATCAGGCTCGTAAAATAAATTAGTGCCAGATCGCCAATCTTAAGAAAACGACCCAATTTACCATATTTAGAATGCAATACCTTGTCGCAGCCGGAGTGGTCTGTCTTGCAAAAAAAATCGGAAATAGTGCTTTTTAAGCCGATTTCTTTAACGACTATGAGAATAGAAATGAAAAACCCCAATGATAAAATTCCTGAACTTATAAGTATGGTCCAATTAAAATTTACGAGCTGATTTACGAAAAGAAATACTGCCAACAAAGACAATATAATGATACGGAAGGTTTTGGAAACACGTTGATTTTTAAGGAGTTCATTGTGCTCAAGGTGTTCGATTTTAGAATTTTCTTCAAGAAGCAATGTTATTCCGGTCCAACCCTCTAAGTCATTATTGTTAAATGTTCCCTTTGCTCGTTTTTTTACGATTCTGAAACCAGTTTCACCTTTTTCTGATACCACATGGATAAGCAATCTTTCCGGAAGCATTTCGTGGGGTTGGTTCCAATCCAGTTTAACGACAGTATGGTCAATACTAAATTCATCCAACAAATCAGAAAAACATATTAGAGCAGGATAGTTTGGATGGGATAGCATCCATTCCTTGATATAGCTTTTGCTTACAGAATGACCCGAAATGTCTAAGAACCTATATGCATGTTCATAAAACTCCATCTGTTCTATTATAATGTTACTATAGTATATATTCTTATATTTAATATAAGAATAATCTTATAAAAAATGAAAATTGTACAAACTTTTTGGACGGGAGATTTGAAGAATGGCAACCATTTGGATTTTAAAGCAGGATGGACCTCTGCAGAATATCATTGGATGTCTTGGGCACTAAGCTGTCTTACATTGAGAAGACACTATGATCAAGTTGAGCTGTACACTGATTCGATTGGAAAAAAAATATTGATTGATAATCTCAATCTACCCTATACCAAGGTTCATGAGGTTTTTGATGAGTCATTCAAAGCTAGACGAGAATTATTTTCCTTGGCTAAGATAAAAACCTACGGACTCCAGAATGAACCATTTATTCATGTTGATGGCGATATTTACATTTGGAGGCCCTTTCCGGATTATTTTTCATCGGCGGGCCTAATCGCTTCAAATCCAGAAAAAGACCTCTTTTTCAACAAGGAAATCCTTGAAGCCGTCCACGAGCATTTTGATCATATCCCAGACTATCTCATTGGTGTGCATCGGCACGAGCATATTTATGCCTCTAACGCCGGAATTCTTGGAGGAAGCAACCTTCAGTTCATTCAGAAGTATTGTGACTCAGCCAATGTCTTCATAGATGGCAATACCCATAATCTAGACCTAGTGTCGGTCGGTGGCTTAAATTGGTTTATAGAACAAATCTCACTCTATTATTTAGCCCTTGCGGAAAATGTCCCCATTTCTTATTTAATCAAGGAGCCTGAAAGTAATCCCTTGTACCCTGATTTTTGGCGGTTTTCGGATATCCCCTTTGTGGATTTGATTCATCCGGTTGGAGGTTGTAAAAGAGAACTTTATGTGCTCAACCATCTTTCAAAAAGGCTGAGAATGGAATTTCCATCTTTTTACTACAAAGTACTAAACCTGATCAGGCGAAAAGGACCGAAGTTGCTAAACCAAATTTATTACCTGATGGAAGTTGATTCTGGAACAGATTTGCAGGGTCGTACAAAATCAAGTTTTAAACAAATAGAACAAAAAGATTTGGTTCAACGGCGCAAAGGTTCTTTTAAAAAGTCTTTTGGAAGGACGCTTAATTTGATAGGCACTTGTGACAAGAAAAGCTTTGAAGATTTATCAAGTTTGTCAGGCTACTTGGAAAGGAGAAAAACTGACACTCAATCTGGAATGTTGTCCGAAGTTTTTGATCTGGAAAGAGTTAAATATACCATGCTTCTTAATTTAAGTGAGAGTTCGTATGAACTTAAGACCAGGCTTTACCAATATGATTTGCAGCGGTATGAAATGACAGCTGTTTTTTTTAAGAAAAAGGGTTGGATGGATTGCAGCATCAAACTTGTTGACCGGGTAAAACTTGTGAAGCAAAAATGGGATTGGAATATCAAACTTGGGGCTGCTGAAAATGAACAGGATTGTATAATAAGCCTAAGTCCAGATATTTTAAATGTTGATATTATGGAAATGCGACATGATGGTTTTGATGCCATTCTTTTGAGTGAGTTAAAAGAAGGTCCGATAATTTTTTTGGCCACTTCTTTAACTAAGTATTTTGACGGAAACATGTTAGTGGAAAATGAACAATATCAACATCTTTTGTTTGAAACCATAAAGCGAATGGCATTTGAGAATATTATTGAAATCATGTGATATTTTTGCCTTAAAAAACATAATAATGTTAAATTACTTCATAATATTGAAACATTAACTTTCTAAATTTGTAGGAAAAAGATTAAATAAATAATTTAAAAGGATTCGAATATTTTATTAACCCTTTAATTCTTAATGCCATGAGAAAATTAAATCTAGGACAGGAACTGTCCAAAAGTGAACAGAAGAAAATTCTTGGTGGTGGTGCCACATGTACTACTAGTTGGGGAGGTACTGCTACTACGTACAGCCCTTACGTGAACTGTTCCAATGCTGCAGGCTATTGCGCTGGAGTATATGGAGGAACTGTGGTTTCCTGTTGGTAGTGGGCCACAAGTGTAGAGTAATTATAGTTTAATCTTAAATTTTATGAAATGAAAAAGTTAAATCTGGGACAAGAATTGTCCAAAAATGAGCAAAAGAAAATTTTAGGCGGAGTTACTTTCCGGTGTAATGCCCCTGATGCACAACCTGTTTACGGTTTCTCATCATGTAGTCATGCAGCCGCATACTGTAGCGGGGCGTGGAATACCAATTTGGCCTACTGCTATTAGGCACAAAAATGCTATTTAGAAGCAATTGGGAATATTTTTCAAGTATTCCCAATTGTTTTACACGAGAATGCCAACTTTTCAGTTAACTATGTTGCTCTCTTTTGAAAAAAAACTTTCCATTTTACAAACAACCCGATTTAAAGGACTGTGGTCCAACCTGCCTCAAGATAGTGGCCAAGTATTATGGTAAACTCATATCCCTAAAGCAGATCAGAGAGCTTACCGAAACCACCAGGGAGGGAAGCAACTTGTTAAAATTAAGTGATGCCGCCGAAAGTATTGGATTCAAGTCTCTTGCTTTAAAAACCAATTATCAAAAACTTAAAAAAGCACCACTTCCGTTAATCGCACACTGGAACAAAAGTCATTTTGTGGTCATCTATAAAATCAAGGATGACACTGTGTATATCTCAGACCCGTCATTTGGTCTAACGTCTTTTCAAAAAGATGAATTTTTGGTCCGTTGGATAGGAAACAATGCGAACGAAAAAACCAGTGAGGGAATTGCCTTGCTCTTGGAAGTTACCCCAAAATTTAAATCGCAACGATGGGAAAGGGTCGATAAAAAGTCCTTTCTTTTCTTATATCAATATCTTTTCAAGTACAAGAGCTTGGTCATCCAGCTTTGTGTTGGCCTTTTGGTAGGGAGTATTCTCCAATTAATTTTCCCATTTCTTACTCAAAGCATTGTTGATATTGGTATACAGAACCAGGATATCAATTTTATATATGCAGTATTGTTGGGACAAATTTTGCTTTTCATTGGAAGAGTGAGCGTTGAGTTTTTTCGAAGTTGGATTTTGCTGCACCTCAGTACACGTATCAACATTTCGCTCATATCCGATTTTTTCATAAAACTAATGGCCTTGCCAATCTCCTATTTTGATACACGTATGACCGGCGATATCATGCAAAGAATCAATGATCATAATCGCATTGAACGTTTATTGACTAGTGATACACTTAACACACTCTTTTCCTTGGCCAACCTTTTCGTTTTTGGATTGGTACTACTTTATTATGACCTGTCAATTTTTACCATTTTTGTAGTGGGCAGTGCACTTTATATAGTTTGGATACTTTTCTTTTTAAAGCGTAGAAAGGAACTTGACCATAAACGTTTTTCGCAATTGAGCCAAGAACAAAGCACCGTTATTGAGTTGATTAATGGCATGCAGGAGATAAAAATGAACAATGCGGAAAAAAAGAAACGGTGGGGATGGGAGTTTGTGCAGGCCCGTCTTTTCAAAGTGAACCTACAAAATTTGGCATTGGAACAAACCCAGGAAATAGGGTCTTCCTTTATTAACGAACTGAAGAACATCGCCATTACCTTTACTTCGGCATTGATGGTCATCAATGGCAACATAACCCTTGGTATGATGCTTTCGATTCAATATATCATCGGGCAGCTCAATTCTCCCATTCTTCAGTTGGTAAATTTTATCCGAACCGCACAAGATGCCAAAATAAGCATGGAAAGATTGGGTGAAATCCATGACAAGGAAGATGAAGAAAATCAGAAAAGAACATATGTATCCAAAATCGACTTCAGTAATGATATTAGGATAAATAGGATTTCTTTTCGATACTTGGGCAATGATGTAGATGTTATCAATAAACTTTCATTGACCATTCCATCGGGTAAAAAAACTGCAATCGTGGGCACCAGTGGAAGTGGTAAAACCACATTATTGAAATTGATATTGAAATTTTATGAACCTCATGAGGGTTCAATCAGCTATGGAGAACATAACTTAAGAGACATTTCCCATAGGTCTTGGCGGGCCAGTAGTGGAGTGGTCATGCAAGAGGGCTATATTTTCAATGATACTATAGCAAGTAATATTGCCGTAGGGGTGGATGTGATTGATGAAGATAAGTTGTTGAGGTCAGTAAAACTGGCCAATATCTATGATTTTATTCAATCATTACCATTGGGATTCAATACCAAAATTGGCAATGAAGGGATAGGAATAAGTACAGGACAAAAACAAAGAATATTCATTGCAAGGGCCTTATATAAAGATCCTCATTTTTTGTTTTTTGATGAGGCTACTTCTGCATTGGATGCTTCCAACGAATCTGAGATCATGGAAAATTTGAATATTGTTTTCAAAAATAAAACAGTATTGATAATTGCACACCGATTGAGTACTGTACAAAATGCAGATCAAATTGTTGTGCTTGAAAAAGGTAAAATAAAGGAAATAGGAAACCACCAAACATTGATAGAGAAGGGAGGGGCTTATTTCAATCTTGTAAAAAACCAGCTTGCCCTGGAAAAGCTTGCAGACTGATTATGCCAAAAAACAAAGAGACAACAAAGTTAAACTTAAGATCAGAAGAAGTACAGGAAATTTTGGGCACACCTCCTTCATGGATTGTGAGATGGGGAATTACCATGATTTTTGTATTTGTCTGTATCCTTATTGCATTGACATTTATTATCAAATATCCGGATTTTGTTTCAGCTAAAGTGCTGATCACCACCAAAAACCCTACTGAGAAAGTAGTGGCCAGATCTTCCGGTCAAATTGAACAATTCTATGTTCAAAACGGTCAAACAGTAGCCAAGAACAAGATGCTTGCTGTTATAAAAAGCCTTTCAAAATATGAAGATTTGAAGGTGTTAATCAACATTCTCGATACCATTGCTCTGAAAGATGATGGTTTTGATTTTCCTGTCGAACTAGTTTCAGCTATGACTTTGGGGGATATAGAGCCTGCCTATCTTGATTTTGAGAAACACTATTTGGAGTTCAAATTGTTGACAGAATTATATCCATACCAAAATCAACTTATTGGTAATAAAATCACCCTTGGAGAAATTAAAAAACAACTTTCTGAACAATTAAATCAAAAAAAAATCTTGGAAGCGGAACTCAATCTAAAAAATGTAGAATTCAATCGTTACAGACAATTATTTGAAAAGGGGGTGATTTCACAACAGGAATTTGAATCTAAAGAATTGAATTACCTGCAAGCCGAAAAGAATCTTAATAATACCACTATTTCCATATCACAGATGCGGGAAGCCCTTTCTACAGCCAATCGGAATTTGAGAGCTACCTACATCGAAAAAGAATTGGAGTACGCAAGAGGAAAAAAAAATCTATTGCAGTCGTTCAACACTTTGAAGAAAGCTATCAATAATTGGAAATATAGGTATGTATTGTCCTCCTCCATAAATGGAATTGTCAGTTTCAATGAGTTTTGGGGGACAAACCAAGAAGTAGCCATTGGTGATGTTGTTTTTACGATACTTCCAGAAGAAAAAAAAGATTTTGTAGGAAGACTTACGATTGCTTCCCAGAATGCAGGGAAAATAAATACGGGTCAAAAAGTACTGGTTAAGTTGGATAATTATCCATACCAGCAATATGGAATGTTGATAGGACAAGTTAAAAACATATCGATATCTCCAGACGCAAGAGGAAATTACATAGTGTATATTTCATTGGGTGGCGATTTACAAACATCCTATAAAAAAGACATCAACTTTACACAAGAGATGCTGGGAACAGCGGAGATAATTACCGAAGACCTAAGTGTTGCAGAACGATTATTTTATAAGATAAAGGGTGTTTTTAAATATTAATCAGGGTCAATTATTGCATACCAAAATATAATATTTCAACACCTATTTTGACAAAATAATGCCAACGATAAAATTTAACAATTAATCCTTAGTGGAGCCGGAGGGACTAGAACCTAGGGCTCAAAAGCCTTGTGTATAGGGATTTTCAGAGGATAGTAGAGAAGTGCTCACCGAATAGGTAGATTGAAAATCAGATACATAGTAATTACATCTAATCTTTAACCTTGTAGTATTTTCTATCGTGTTCTTCGGAGTTTCTCAAATATATCAGTGAATTGGATAATTTAATTAACACACTCCTCAAAAAAGAACAGAATCATCGAGTTAATCCAGATTCTCTGGTCTAATAAATGGGATAGATTTAAAGATTCTTTCTATTCTATACCCAATACGATTTAAACTGTTAGAAGGCCAATATTTAACATCATGATCTGGGTTAGCAATTTCATAATCCGCTTTGAAAGCTCTGGCTTCACCTGCAGTTTGGAAGTTCCAGCTTTTAGGAGTTCTATGTGAGTAACAAACAACAGTGTGTGGCATAATCTGAATATTTTAGAAGTTAAAAGGAAATGATGTTTGGATACCAATTACATTTCTGTTCAAAAGTGAGTTATCAGTGTCACTGGTATTAAAAAAGTCATTGAGTCTATAAAATACCTCAAGATTTGTAATTACTTTTTGACTATCTTTTTTTCTAAACGGCAGCAGAACACCTACCAAAAGAGAGGCGGTAGGTTTCTCATTTTCTCTAAATAACATTTTTGGATTAATGTGTAATGCTACTGAATTTTGCGTGGGACTTAAGAAGTTATAATAGTCTAAAAATGCGGTTATTGAAGCTAAATCCTGTTCATAATTACCTACAAAGGCATTTTGTTTTGAAACCTGAGTTCGATTTGATTCTTCATCTATTAATTTAGAATCAACAATTTCAATTTGATTAAGACTACTTTGATTATCCGTTAAACTCGCTTCTACACCAAACGAGAGAAATTGAAGTGTTTTTGGCACCCTAATTTCACCATCAAAATTTCGTATTGAATTATAGCTTAGGTTCAACCCTAAACTATTATAGTTTTGTTTGGTTAGTTGATTTTCCAAGTCCAACGTATCAATAAATTGGGTGAATCCTTTGTTGGTGATTTTACCACCAATGCTTAGATATTGCATTTTAATCAGATCTGGTTTGATAAACTTTTCTTTTTCTGCCAGAGCCTTTAATTTAGTAGCTTTTTCTTCCTTATAAAGAATATTAAGACTATCGAGAAGGGAGTCTAGATTATTCTTTTTTGTTTCTTTAATATCATTTCTTATTCTATGAGCTTCCGCTACCAAAGCTTTCTGCTTTGCTGAGACCTTGGATTGATACTCAGCAACAGTCATGGCATCAAAAGGAGCAAGATAGCGATTGATTTTTGCAAGATTTTTATCTAAATCGGGATATAGCGTTATGTCAAGTTTTGGAGTTTCAGTTTCTGCCAGTAAGTTGACTATAGACTTGTTCGATGTTTTCAGCAATATGTTTTGTTCCTTATTATACAATTCCCTTAACTTATATTGCAACTGCTCTAGATTGTCTAATTTGTCCTTTTCAAGTTTACTTTTAATATTCCGAATTTGTTGAAGCAAGTTTAATTGATTGCTACCTAAAGCATTTAAAGCAGCTACTCTCATTGCGTTATACGGGGCTAGATAGGCGTCAATTGCATCTATTTTTGCATCAATTTCACCAAATTCCTTCTTTTTGTCAATTGGATTTGATAACCGACTTGCGAGAGCAATAATTTTGTCGTCATAGGCTTTATTAATCGCATCACGTTCGTTGTTTAGCTTGTCTTGAATAGAGGCATCTGTCACAGATATGTTCTTACCAAGAAGGAATTGGTATTCTAAACCAAGACTTACATTGCTATTTAATTCACCCTCATCAAATATTTCTGCAATACCATTTGGTGAGCCAGCTTTCACATTAACTGCAAACATACTTTCATTAGGGAGTAAGAAAAAAATAGAAGCTTCAAGAGTTTCTGAGGCCGTACTGATTGCTGCATAGTTGCCAATATTGGTAAATGAATTTCCTGTGCTAACAAAACTTAATAATGTGGAAAGATTTTCCTTTTCTTTTGTTAATTCCTCCGTATTTAATTTGGTTCTTGCATTTGGCATTTGGTCTTGTCCATAAAACTGGTTAAACCAGAATAGAAGAGAGCAAATTGTAAATATGTTTTTCATGATGCTTCTTGAAAATTTATATCTCAGGAGGAAATTGTTAGCATTAAAGGTTGAAATTGAAATCATATTATTTACCATAAGTACAATTTGTAGTTAGATTTTGTTCATTACCACTATCAGTGAAACCTTTTGCATATTTTGAAATATATGATTCACTAGAACTACATTTTTTCCTCCTATTGGTCAATTTGCCATCAGAATTCTTATGTGTGCAGACAACACAATACTTTTCAACATGTAATTCAATTGAAGGCTTCAGTGCTACCTTATCTATACGGATAACTGTATCCAATTGTATATTAGGGTTCTTAAGTTGAATTTTTAAAGATGAATCAACGGCTCCGAAATTGAATGGAAAGCTGAACTTGCCAAATTGATTTGTGTTCGTCGTTTGATTTTGATCAAGTAGTTTTACTTCTATACTTTCAATAGGGGTATTATCGTAATAAACAATTCCTGAAAGATTTTTTTGCCTATTATCAGCATTACCATCACAATCCTTAAAATCTGACAAATCAGCTGGTTTGGAAAAAAATATTACGCAAAATACTGCCAAGGATCCAGTGGCTGTTATCCAATTACGGTATCGAATTTCAATAAAACCAGGAAGAGCTGATGCAAAACCAGCTCCGGCTAAGGCTAAAATTGGAGTAAAAATTCTGCTTTGAAACTCGGTTGGGCAGCCATCCCCAGTTAATGCTATGACCAGGAGAACAACTAAAAATAGTGTCCCTACTATAATACCATATAAAATTTGTTTTTTATTCACGACATGTGGTTTTTTAGAATTAAAAGATTCGATTGATAAATTGTATTGCGAAAATTTTTCTTTTAGGGCAGAAACCTCATCTGGAGCATGTGTTTTTATAAACCTCTGGATACTAGAATAAGCCATCTCAGCGGGTATGGGAGGCTCGAATAGGTATTTTTCACTTATTGAATGAACTAACCTGTGATAGTTTACTATTGAGTAACTTACATTTATTGAATCGTCTATTTTACTATTAAGAATATTTTGGTCTACTTCGTAAGTCCCAGTAAAGTATTCGTTTAATGATCTTTGGAATAAGTGAAAGAATCGAGTAGCTTTTCCGTTTAGCTCGTTTACCTCATTTCGTACGTCATCTATCGAAGGATTTGTTTTAATTGTATTTAAAAGGTGTCGACTTTGCTTAGCAAAATTGTCTTTTGCTAAATCGATAGCATCCTCGAAATCCGTTATTGACTTTTTTTTGCTCAAACCTAATTTTTGTTTTTAAGCTCTTCTTCAATTTGTTTCCATATATCATTCAAATCACCAGTGTCAACAGATGCCTTAAAGTCAAGCAGCTTAGGGAATGATGACATTTCGTATCCTCGAGATTTAATATCTGTTATTATGACATTATAAACTTTATCCTTAAAGAAGTTCTCGGATGGAATATCTTGAATCTTCTTGCTGATTTCGGAAAGTGTTTTTTGATCTAAAACGGTCTCATCAGACTTTAGGTACTTTCCTAATAATTCAAGTATTATATTCATTTCCATAACATTGTGACTATGTTGATTAGAGCTTTAGATATTATTAAAATTCACTTTCAAACAATATGAGCTTAAAATTGAAAAGCAATTTGTTTTCGTGGCCAAGAATAAAAGTGCAATCGCGTGCTTTTTGATCTCATTATATAGGCCCTTAAAACCTAAAAATCTTAAAGTGGGGGATAAGTCATATGAATACGTAATTCATATAAATTTAAATTCTTTTTTTTGGGCTTAAATCCAAATGTTAATCGACTAAATGTCAAATAATTAGATGATTGTTTCTTTCTATATAGAAACCACAAAGAGAGTGGGGTTTTATATAATTTTAAATAGATAAAAACCATAAAAAAACTAAGGTTTTTGCACAATGCACTTTTGCTTTGTATTACTATATTTAAGGTTTTACTTTCCCTTAAATCAAAATGTACTTGCCAGAGGCCCTTAAGCGGCATTGATTCCTATTGAACAAAATGATACTAATAAACCACATCAACAAGATTTTTTAATAACGGATAACTAATTATTATGGTTTGGATAGAAAGTATCTCCATAAAGGATAAGGATAACCAAAAATGAGTAATAAAATATTTTTGAGTTGGTCCAAACCTAGAAGTAAGAACTTGGCAAAAGA
>NZ_JAAABI010000006.1 GCF_009903685.1 Flagellimonas ochracea
CTTGCATAACCGAACTTCATCTTAGGTGTAAAAAAGGGTATATAAGGTAAACTATTTAAGTGTACCGAAAAAGTAAACTCTTTAGAATCAGTGAACTCGTTTTACAATGAAAGTTCAATAAAACGGTCCTATTTATATATGACGAACTTTACCATTATCTAAACTTACATTCATCATAAACTTTCTTTCCACCGGTAGATTATATTTAATTACCATTGAACTGAAAATATTTGATTACATTTATATTCAAATAAGTTCATTTTAAACCCAAGCGCAATCCTGTTGGCAATTAGGTGCGCACGGAGAAAAAATAAAATTATAACTTTTTGAATATCAAATAGATAAATTACAAGTTGTGACCCTGCCGCGGTCACTTAAAGCGTAGACCCTGTATGAAAATGCAGGGTTTTGTTTTTCTTTAACCATCCAACAGTCTGAATGTTTAGAATGAACAAAACTGACAACTTACTCGAAGCCAAAGAATTTATCATTTGGAACCTTAACAAAAAGTTGTCACTCAAAATTATTGCTCGGGAAGCGGGGCTAAACGAATACACCCTTAAAACAAAGTTCAAGGAAATTTTTGGCCAAAGCGTTATTGATTTTTTTATTGACCTAAAACTGAAAAGGGCATTTGGGGAGATTCAGGAGACCGATAAAAAAAATCACATCAATAGCATACGAAGCAGGGTATTCCAGTGTGGGTAATTTCTCCAATGCTTTTTATAAGCGATACGGTTTTAGACCAAGTGACTTGCGAAAATAGACTTACTATTTAATACGTGTAACTGAAGACCTACTAACCAATAGCACTAGAAATTAACCAAAACGATATAACTCCCGATTGAGATTTACAAGACTTATATCTTCATTACCCTATCTTTACAATAAGACCTTTCGCTATGAATATTTGGGAAATACTATTGCTGTTTTTTGCCCTTCAAGGATTAATGACTTCCTTTTTTCTTTTAACAAAAAAAAGTGCTTCTAAATTCGCCAATACCATATGGGGAATATTTTTATTGCTCTTTTCACTAAATATAGTCTACAACATACTGTTCTGGGCCTACAATGATTGGAGACTTACCGTTTCATTAAATCTAGTGTACCTAATACCTTTTTCACTTTACGGTCCCTTGTTTTATTTATATATCAATGCCTTGGTCAAAAATGGGACAATTTCATGGAAAAAAATGTTGCCGCATTTTGTTCCTACACTCCTTATTATTGTGAACTTTTCATATTATTTCAGCTTGCCAGTGGAAACCAAAATTGTTTTGGAGGATGAGGGTGGTTTTGGCAATTCCTTTTTGGTTAACCCAAGGGCAGTATATGTTGTAGTATCCGTTATAATGTTAACCTATTCATTTTTGACATTTAAAACGGTAAAGGAAGCATTTAAACAGGATCCAGAGATGAAGTTATGGTTGACCATTACAACCGGAGTGTTTTTCTTGTTTGGTATTTCCTGGGTCGTATATTTTGTTTTACTCAGACTAGGCGTTCTGGAATTAAGCCATGATTACTTCATTGCGTTTTTTATGGTCTCCCAAATTGCAATTACCACGTATTTCGGTTTCAATTATTCCGAAGTATTCAATGGCAAAGCCTTGAATAAAGTTTTTCCGTTGATTAAATATCAAAAATCGGGGCTGTCAAAAAGAGTGCTCCATGAATATAAAGAAAAACTACTGAGTATCATGGAATCAAACACACTTTATTTGGATTCCGAATTGAAATTGACGGATTTAGCAGATGAGTTACATGTTTCAAGGCACCATGCCTCCCAAATTATAAACGAGTGTTTTGGAATGAGTTTTTACGAGTATATCAATAAGTACAGAATTGAAGAGGCGGAAAAACTCTTGACGGACGAAAAAGCTTCCGACCTCAATATTACGGATATCGCTTTCAAGGCCGGTTTCAACAATCGCATGTCTTTCTATAATGCATTCAAGAAACATGTTGGGGTAACCCCTTCAGAATTCCGTAGCCAAAAAATGATGAACGCTTCATAAAGAAAGTCACATTTATTTCATTCAATTATGATTTCTAATCCTTAACAATTAATAATTCGATTACTGACCTGTTATAAGTTAATAATATTGTTTAGAGATCAATCTGATATTTTAACTGCTTTTTCCCTTAAATGAAAATGCCAGACAGAATCTTTGGAAGTTTTAATATCAGTATCACGAACAAAAAGGGCCTTGTATAATTTCATCCGCAAAGTAGATTGCACATATTCCGTAACAGTATCGGTAATTTGAAATTGGGCCTTGGAGGTATGTATTAGCTCTTCTTCCATAAAGTCAATATTACCTTGCATCAATACTTTGATGGGCCAAGCAGAGCTTATCCATAAACTTTCGTGCCTTCTATAAATGCCGTTGAAATTAAGATAGACGATATCCATCGCATTTGACTTGTTCGGTCTTTTAAAATTATAGGTGCATTTGACAAATTGTTCGTTTGCCGCATATTCGCATTTTAAAGTTCCTTTTAAATTTCTTGGATTTTCAGTTTTTGGTCCATAAATCCGTTCAACGTTCCACTCACCAATTAAAAAGGAAAAATCTTTAGTTGAACCTATTACACTGTCCTTTTGAGCATAGACGAAAGAAAGTGATAATAGAAACAACCAATAAAGTGCATATTTAATCATATGATCAAAGAATAAAAAATAAAGTCCCTAATCTGTTATTCATCATACAGTCACAAAAAAGATTTATCGAATTTTTTTATCCACAGCATCGAAAAAAAGGCCCCAAATAAATAGGGCCTTTTTTCATAATACGATGTTTTCGTTTTACAGATTATCCAGGCAATAATCCAAAAGTTCAACACCAGCTGCCGGACTAGGCTCTAAATCAACAACTACATTTCCATTGGCGGAGGTAACCTGTGCAGAAATCTCTTCGTCAAAAGAACCTGAATTGAAGATAACGGATATGACTTCTGTATCTACAGGAACATCAAAACTAAAACTAGCGCTTCCCCCAGTATTAAAAGTATAATTTGTTGTCTCGCCATCGATGGTTATGTCCAGGCTAGCTCCGTTCCAGCCATCACCAAATGAATCTTGCATTTCAATAGACCATGTGCCGGGCGTTGGTACAGTAGGTGGACAAACAATAGTAGCCAAATAGTTGAATGGAGCTTGAAAAAAGGAGCCTCCAGATATATTTGCCGCTACATCGGTATTGGTAAAAGTTCTACCATCTGTAAGGTTGGCAACCAGCCTAACATTTATTTGGTCACCTCCAAAAATTGCGTTAGAATCATTGGGCACCCCAAGAGCATTCAAAACTTCTTGGTAGACTAAAGAAAAAGTTGCTCTCGGCAGACCAAAAGGGCCTGTGGAAAACTCGGATGCAGGTACAGTGGTAAACAACGTTTCCGTGCTGGTGGTATTTCCATTGAAATCGTTATTGTCCACAAAATTGATATATACGTCCACACTGGAAAGTAATCCGCCATTTTCATCATCCTGATATTCCATAGTGAGTGTCCATGGGGAATTTGGATCAAATATGTTAAATGAATTGGGATTTATATTAACGGTTCTTATGATGGCCCCTCTTTCGACATTGGGCAACAAAATATCGATTGTTTTATCGTCATCGCTGCAAGCCAACACTAGGAAGGCGAAAGCATACATAAAATATTTCTTTAATTGTTTCATGAAAGTCTTCATTTTAATGTTATTGGAAATCTTGATTAGTTAGCAGGTGGTCCACCTGTTGTATCCCAAAAAACTGGTTCCGCATTAGACGATTTCTGTGTAGAGTTGGAATTTGCATTTACAGATACCGCAGGGTAATACATGGATCGCATGAAATTTCCTGGGTTGGGGTCCTGATTAGGCTGAACTGTGGTTGGAGCACCTGTTCTGCGGTAGAAATTATATGGATCTACTCCGTTCCCATAAAACCCAATAAGCACCTGCTCACCAAGGATATCCCATTGGGTTGCATTGTCCACAACATCGAAATCATTTATCACTCCGGTTATATAACTGGATACATCCACGTCAGATGGCTCAAAAGATCGGTCTGCAGATTGGTCCAAGCCACCAAAAGAGCGTACTTTTTCAATTTGGGCAGTAATAGCCTGATTCAATAAAATACTTGCTTCAGCAGAATTTCCTGCTACCAATGCCATTTCAGCCCTCCAAAAGTCTACCATAAAAGATGTCATTATTGGGGTGATTCCCGCTCCATTAGCTCCAAAGGATGAAGGGTCTGACGGCTGAGCTATTGCAGTAAACGTGCTGTCATCAAAACGACCACCAACTGGGTAAACGCCCCATGTAGCGCGTAACAAACCGTCTGGTGGAATACCTTGTGAATCTCCATGGTCTCTCCCCCAATAACCATTGTCCAGCCAACAGAAGGTAAATCCACCAGCCACATAGTGGGCAGGTGGTTGCTGTAAAGAACACCTCAAAGTTTCTTCATTGGGTTCAATTTCTGCTCCGGGTACAGCTGGAGTTTGTCGATAGATATAATATCTTAATCTAGGATCATCGGTGGTATCCAATTGGTTCATAAGCCAGTTGGACATGTAGTCTGTTCCTCCACCCGCTGTATAATTGATACCATACCGTGGGTGTCTAGCATCCGGATTGGTAGCGCTGGTTGCAGTCCAATTCCACTGAAAATCATCGACAGCATCCTGGATATAATCCCCAGATGCTATAATGGCATTGAAATTGGCTGCCGCATTGCTGTCCACCAAACGTGTGTTCAAATAGAGCCTTAATTTTAAGGTGTTTGCCGCCTTAACCCATTTTCCGTAGTCATTTCCATAAAAGAAATCGTTGGTTGGGTCTGAAATGGGACTGCTATTGAAATTTGCTATAGCTTCGTCCAGCAAAGCGAAGGCTGCCTGATAGACATTAGCACCAGGATCACGAACTGGGTTTTCGATTCCATCCGTTGCCAGTCTAGCAGCCTCGGTATAGGGGATATCCCCAAAGAAATCAACCAGTGAGGTTATCAAATAGGCTTCGATAAACTGTGCTATTCCAATATGTCGGGTAAAACCTGCTTCCTCTGCCAATGGTGTCATAACGCGAATGTCTTGGATGATTCCTCTATACGCATTAATCCATTCGTCATCAAAAACATTCCCTTGAAAACTACTTTGATAGTTGCTTGCGGTTGCATTGGTGAAAGAGGACATACGAGTCAGCTCCATACCAATGATGTTCAGCCCATCGTCACCAGCAGTAAAATTATCCTCGGTAACCGCTGTTCCATCAAGGTGTCGCACGAAATCTTCTTGAATTGCGGTCAAGAAAAAGTTAACATCTGCTTGCTCGGGAACCAAAAAATTAGGGTCCTCCGTGATGTCCAACTCAACTGTTTCACACGAGGTAATCAGCAATATGCAGCTAGACAAGATTGTATATAAATATCTGTTCAATTTTTTCATCGTTGTCAATTTTATTTTTTAAAAAGTTGCTTTAATACTTAGCCCATATCTTCTTGAACTAGGCCCGTTGATAAAATCAAAACCTTGTCCATTCCCAACACCCAATCCTGCGGTATTGGGGTCAAAATTGGCTCCTTTGGGTGTATTAAAAGCTCGAAACCATAGGTTCTGGCCAGAGATTGTAAACGTGAGTCCCCCAAAAGGTGTTTTGTCCAAAAACTTTTTGGGTAACGAATACGCCAAAGACGCCTCTTGCAAGCGAAGTGTTGTCGCGTCGTAAACCTGTAATTCACTAGGTCCAAAAAGTACATTTTGAAAAAAGAAATCCGAATTGTTTATCTGGAACCTATTTGGGTTTCCGTTCAAATCAACGCCTGGAATGACATAGGTGTTTTCTCTGTCATTGGTTTCAGGGATTAGGCCCCTTCCCAATAGTGTAGCAATTGTTGAAGAGTAAATATCACCTCCTTGGGTATAATTCCATTGAAAGCCCAAAGTGAAATTTTTATAGGAAAGCGAGTTGATTATATTGGCGACCCAATCCGGGTTGGGGTCTCCGATTATCCCATCTGTAGGATCTTGCACATACCACCCATTAGTTCCAATAACCGCATTTCCATCATCATCCCTAAGAATTCGAGTTCCGAAAAATGCACCCAACGGCTCACCTTCTATTGCAGCGTTCCCCAAATTGGAAAAACCAGAATATACTACCAAATCAGTATCCAAACCGAGGTCCGTGACAGTGGTTTCATAAGCGGTAAAATTCAAATTTGTCTGCCAATTGAAGCCTCCTTCATCCTTGGCCCTGAACCAGTTCACTCCCAAATCAATCTCAACACCTTCCGATTCGATTTCTCCAATGTTTGTGGCAATCACTGTATTTCCAGTAGCTGGCTCCAAAGGTCTATCCAATATCAGGTCGGTGGTGAAACGTTTGTATACTGAACCTTCCAAGGTGATACGGTTGTTCCAAAAACGGGATTCAATTCCCAATTCAATTTCATTCAGAACTTCTGGCTGTAAATCGGGATTTCCAAAGCGAGCAGGAGTCGAATTGGCCACAACGTTTTGTCCTGAACTATCTTGCGCCTCCCTTACATTAAGACTCAAAGTGTTGGCAATTGGGAACGGGGTAGACTCAAAATTTGCAGAGGAACCAAATCCAGCGCGAATCTTTAGATAATTCAAAACATTTTCTGATTTTAGCCCCTCAAAAACAGCTGTTGGAATAAAGGCAAGACTGGCACTTGGATAGAATTGTGCTTGATTTGCTCGGGCGAAATTGGATACCCAATCATTCCTTGCCGCCAAGGTTAGATATAGGAAATTATCATAATCAAAATCAGCTTGGGCATAGACTCCGACCAAATTCCTTTCCGTAGTCGCTTGAATTGGAAGGGAGTTCAAAAAATTGAAGTGCCTTAATACCCCAAAAGCTTGCTGATTATCACTGGCAACTCCAGTCCTGTTAAAGATTTCTCTTCTAGAGGTAGCTCCAACATTAAAAGTAGACCCGATTTTCTCGGTGATATCGTAGTCTCCGTTGAGTACAAAGTTATGATCCCAAATGGTGTTGGTGTTGTTCCATGTTTCGTAGAAACCACTTAACAATCTAACATCGTTACTGTTACTGTTTACACCTCCCTTATTTTGAAAATTGACATTATTCTCGCTGTAAACATCAATACCAGCTCTATAAATCAAGTTCAAATTGTCATTGATATCATATTGTAGAGAAGCCTGTCCAAAGACTCGGTTCGTCTCTTGGGAGAATTCCGCATTGGCCACCGTCCATAAAGGATGTTGTATGGTATTGTCTTGCCGATAATAAACGCTTCCTCCAGTAACCGGATCTTCGAAAGGCAGACCCTGTATGTCAATGCTTCTGGGCGTAAACCAAAGATCACCAAAGACCGATGATCCCGTTCCAGTTGCCCCACTTCCATTACTTAGAGCTACAGGAGGACTCACGAATTTGCTTCTAGAGAAGTTCAAGGTTCCACTTGCGGTAAACTTGTTGGACAACTTTGCGCTTCCTCCAATACCTAAGGAATTACGCGTTACAGAATTATTTGGTGTAAACCCGTTATCCTTAAGGTGACCATAGTTGATATTATAAGAAACCTTTCCGTCATCCGAAGCACCTCGAACATTGACATTCAATGTTGCAACACCTCCTGTTCTAAAAAATTCACGTACACCATCGTATGGTCTCCATTCATAACGCACTCCTTGAAACTCCGGAAATGCAGCTTGAATTGCTGCTGTAGAAGTGGAGTAAGGATGTGGCAAAGTGCCATTTTCATCTATGGCAGCTTGGTTTCCCCATCCAGCAACACCATCTCTTCTAAAACTAGGACCCCAGTTACTGAAAAACCAACCAAAACTTTGGTCGAACCCGTTTCCGTATTCATTCTGATAATCGGGCAGTGATGCTATTTCATTAAAGAAGAAAGAGCTATTTACTGTTATCTCAGTTTTTTTAGGTCCCGTCCGGGAACTACCCCCTTTCGTAGTGATTAAGATAACCCCGTTTCTTCCCTGTGAACCATAGAGTGTAGCGGCAGCAAGACCTTTAAGTACATTGACGCTTTCGATACTGTTGGGATCTAAATCCAGAAAACGACTGGAGCCACTATTTCCATTAATAAAATCCTGACGAGATCCACCAGGAGCTGCATTATCCGACCCTCCATTTCTACCAGAAGAGTTGGTGGCAGTGCTAAAAGGTACTCCGTCAACGATAAAAAGGGCTTGGTTGCCCGAACTAAAAGAGGAAAGTCCACGAATCACCACATTGGTTCCTGAACCCGAAAGCCCACTCTGATTGGTGATTTGAACCCCAGACGCTTTCCCCTGAAGCACTCTGGCAACATCCCCTTCAGGCCTCGATTCCAATTGCTCTTCATTAACTTCGGCTACGGCATAACCCAAGGCCTGCTTTTCCCTTTTAATACCCAAAGCGGTAACTACTACCTCCTCCAAGGCCTGAGTATCTTCTTGCATTTGAACATTAAGAACATTCTGGGCACCTATAGTTCTTTGCTCCTCTTTTTGACCTATATATGTAAAAAGAAGGACTTGTCCTTCACTGGCTGTAATAGCATAGTTTCCGTCAAAATCCGATTGAGTTCCATTAGTGGTCCCTTCGACCACAATATTTACCCCGGGCAGCGGAAGTCCAGTTTGGTCAGTGACCGTACCAGTGATTGTTTTTTCTTGGGACTGGGCAGATGCCAGACAAAACAGCATCAAAATAAGTGCCCCAAACAGTTTCTTTACTTTCATAGAGTTAAAGTTTTGTTAGTATTTGAAAAATGAGTTAGGCAATTGAGAAAGGCGGGCGGAAGAAAAGGTTATGATAGCTAATTCAAACAATACCTCTATAAAATGAGAACAAAACTCAATGGTTGTTCTGTAGAAGAAGTAAGGCCTCTCACCGCCCTACCTTTACAATTGCACCGTAAAACAATTGAAATAAACCATTTAGGGTGATTGAGCCGATTGGCATTGACATATTTCCCGACCCAGAATTACTTTTACAATTCAACCATTGGGTTAATCCATTAACATACAAGGCTTAAACCAAACTAGATAAGGAATCAAATAAGTGAGGAAATAGTTGATATGATGTTCTCAAACACCACGGTTGTTTGTCTGGTTATTTGGTGCAGACACTTCGGGCCGGTTTATAATTTTAAGATATCTTATGTATAGAAATTTTGTGGTCCAGTAAAGCTCAAAAAGTAAAAATCCCTGCCAATTAAATTGGCAGGGCTTGTTTTTGTTGTATCCGATATCACTACGTGATTGGCTAAGTAATCAAATTGCCTTCATCGTCCCATTTGGCAACAATGTTACGCTTACTTTGGTCGATACATTTCGCCAACCATTCTTCCTCATAGGCCACTCCGTGCTGTTTGAGCACATCTTCAGGTACACCATCCCACACATTGGGCATATTGCCTTTGTACCCCAATTCTTCGATTCCGATTTTTGAGGTGTAGAAACCAGTCAAGGTCAAATTTCGGAGCAAGGAAAAGAAATTTACCGCAGCAGGCCTTTCTTCTTCAGGGATATCAGGATCATAATAAGCTATTTCGTCTAGTATTTCATGCTGCTTTTCCTGTTCCAAAGAAATGAATTCAGCTCCAAATCGTGCATTGCATTGATGATCTAACCACATGAGTCCTCCTCTCAAATTGACCTGCATTTCTGGAATATCCTTTACCATAAATTCAATGAAGTTGGGAACTTCGGCATCCATTGCGCTTTTGTATTCTTCACTTCCGGGCAATATACAATCACATAAAATGGCCAAGGTGGCCATCTCATGAATATTGAAAAACTGTTCTTTTTGGAGTTCTGCGTCCAATTCTCTTTCCTCAGGCGTTCTTCCATAGAAAACCTCCGCCTGCTCTACCACCTGCTCCATCTGCTCATCCCCGGGTTTGCATCCGTGCAAGGCCAAACCACCAGCCACCGAACCCAAAACCAAGGATTTTATACTTTTTCTTCTATCCATTTTCTATAGATTTTGTTTTTTCAGTTGGTCTACGATATAGTCAGAGGCCCTCCATGATAGTGCCAAAATGGTCCAGGTACAGTTTTTGTCAGCCTGTGAAACAAAGGGGCCGGCATCCACCACAAATACATTGTCCACATCGTGTAGTTGTTGAAATTTGTTGGTGACCGAAGTTTTCGGGTCATCTCCCATTCGGGTTGTTCCCACTTCATGTATGATTCTTCCCGGATTCTGCAATCCATAGTCCTGATCCCTGCCGGGCATATCACCCAAAGGGGTTCCTCCCATGTTTTGAATGATTTCAGCAAAGGTTTCCTGCATATGTTTGGCCTGGTTTCTTTCCAAATCGGACCATTTATAATGAAACCGAAGCACTGGTATTCCCCATTGATCGACTGTTGATGGGTCTATCTCGCAGTAATTCTCCTTTCGGGCAATCGATTCTCCCCTACCACTCAATCCCACCAAGGCTCCGTAGTATTTTTTAACATCACTCCGGAGGACATCGCCGTATCCACCCACTTTGGTGCCAAAAAACTTGTTGAATTCGTTCACATTGAATCCAAAACCGTAGTTCGGCATACCCATTCCTCCCCAAATTTCAATATGGTATCCCCTAGGGAAATTCAACTTGGAATTATCACCCCACCATGGAGAATACACATGCATTCCTCCAACCCCATCTTCGTTATAGGACACCTTGCGATTCATGAGGTCAGGAATAAATCCAACGCGGTCTCCACCTGTTGAGTCGTGCAGGTATTTTCCAACATGGTCACTACTGTTGCCCAATCCATTGGGGTGTTGTGAACTTTTGGAGTTCAACAGTATTCTTGCCGAACTACAGGCAGATGCACCCAATACCACCACCCTTCCCTTTAGTTTGTATTCCTTTCGGTCTTCCTTGTTGATGTAGGAAACACCCGTGGCCCTGCCTTCATTATCTGTAGTGACCTCTCGTACCACACAGTTGACAAACAAATCCACTTGTCCTCCACTCTTCTGGGCGGGAAATATTAAACAGGTGCCTGCTGAGAAATCGGCATACACCTGACAGGCCCTGCTACATTGTCCACAGTAAAAACAAACACCCCTTTCCTTATTTATACGCTTGGTCAACATGGACATTCGGGATGGATAGACCGGGATTTTGCTTTTTCTGGCACCGCGTATGTAGAATAATTCATGCAAACGGGGTTTCGGAGGAGGTAAAAAGAATCCGTCAGGGTCATTCGGCAACCCTTCGTTTGTGCCAAAAACGCCAATAAGTTTGTCTACCTTGTCGTAGTAGGGTTTCACATCCTCATAACCTATGGGCCAGTTTTCCCCATAACCATCAACATTTTTATGCTTAAAATCTTTTGGGCCAAAGCGCAATGAGATTCGTCCCCAGTGATTTGTTCTTCCACCAAGCATATGAGACCTGTACCAATCAAACTTGGTCCCGTCTTTATGCGTATAGGGTTCTCCCTCAATTTCCCATCCGCCATAGGCGGCATCAAAGTCACCAAACGGGCGAACAGTGGGGGCTCCTCTTCTTGGACTTTCCCAAGGCCACTTTAACTGAGTTTGATGTTTTGGGTCTGCAGGATCAAAAAAGGGGCCTGCCTCTACAACGGCCACGCTTAGGCCAGCATCGGCCAAAACCTTAGTGGCCATACCTCCACCGGCTCCAGAACCTACAACAATTGCATCATAAACTTTAGCGTTTTCTATTATCTGCATGGAAGATATGTGTCCGTATTCAAAAAAATGATTCTTCCCATTAATTCAGATGTGTAAACTGCATACTCCAGACAATTATCTAATTTATCGGGGAAAAGCATCTTTTTAAAGGTATGGAAATTCTGCAAAACAGAAGTTGGATATCTTAACACTGCTACAAGAATAGAGCAAGAGAAAAGACTATTGTTGGTTTCTTTCCAGCTTGAAAGAATCTAAGGTTGCCTGTTGTTGTTTCAGCCGTGCTTTCAGTTGTTGGTTTTCATCAAGATATTGCAACTGTAATTGCTCCATTTTGCGTTCAAAATCATCTAAGGGAACATATTCTGGTTCCAAAAAAGTTGCCTTGAAAATACTAACGATGGTAAACAAAAAACTAATCCCGATGGCTACAATCAAAGTGATGAGCAGGTTCTTTTCTCGTTTCAAGCCTGCTGAGTTCTTTTTTAGCAGCTGTTTTTCATCTTTGGAAAGTTTACGATCATTGGATAACTGGTCTAAAAAAGTATCCCATTTTTCCTCTTCTTTTACGTACATTTCCATGAATCCGCCTTCATTCAAAAAACCTTGGGTGTACGAAGTGGATGCGAGCATGAATATTTCCTGCCCATTTCCACTCATAATGTCCAAAAGTTCCGAATCGTATTCCTGAATTTCCTTAACGAGTTTTTCCACAAATTGAAGGTCATAATTGGGCCTTAAAAACTCGTCATACAGTGTTTGTATTTCAAAATAATCCTTGCGCTCCAACGCATATTCTAAAAAACGATCTTTCAGTTCGGCTTTAAAGAATTCGCTCATTACCGGAGAAAAGATTAGAAGTTAGATGTTGTTCCTTGCAATTGCCACAAAGTTATTTGAAATGTTTTAAGACAGGAGCATGTAACGAAGAAGAATTTATGATATAGATGTGGGAAAGCTATGTTTTTTTGAAGAAACTCAAAAAATCATATGATTTCAGCGCTTAAACCTGCTTGCAGTAATTTGGAGCATCGGGGTTTTAAATAGGAATATTCTCCTGTTTTCACCGTGCATTTTCCATTGTAATGCACAATTAGGGAGCACTGCTCCGCTTGTTCGGGTGTGTGGTCGCAAACATCGATCAAGGTGGAGATAACATGATCGAAAGTATTCACATCATCATTAAACAACACAATTTCGTTTTGCTTAACCGTTTCTTCTTCCAAAAGAAGTTCTTCCAGGCCTTTTTCCTTGATTCCCATAGTTCTGGAGTTTACTTTTCTAATTTACATATTTTGCGGAAACCCAATTATTCTTTTCCAACTTTTTTTCAAATTCCAAACCACGGTCCGCACATTTTGAGGAAATAGCATTTAAATCCTCCAAATAAAATCCACTTAAAAAAAGTATTCCTCCAGTATTTAGGCATTCGGCATAAGCAGGAATATCTTCAAGCAAGGTATTTCGGTTGATGTTTGCCAAAATTACGTCATACTTTTTACCGCATAACAGACTTTTGTCCCCCTGAAACACTTGAATATCCTCGCAATCATTTCTTTCCACATTCTCTTTGGCGTTTAAATAACACCATTCATCCACATCAATGGCATCCACGGACACAGCTCCTTTCATTTTGGCTAGAATGGCCAATACACCAGTGCCACAGCCCATATCCAACACTGCTTTACCTACAAAGTCGGTATCCAATATATGTTGTAGCATCATGTGGGTGGTTTCATGGTGACCCGTGCCAAAGCTCATTTTGGGTTCAATGACAATGTCATATTCCACCTGTTCGGGAGGATGAAAAGGTGCTCTGACCATACACTTTTCCCCAACTTTTATGGGTTGAAAGTTCTTCTCCCATTCGGCATTCCAATTTTGCTGCTGGATTTTTTTATGGGACCAATCAATTTTAAAGTTCGGATGGTACAAAGCGGAAACATCTTTTAAAATAGATGCTTTCCAATCGGTTTCTTGAATGTAGGCCAGAAGTCCGGTTTCGGTTTCCACAAAACTCTCAAAACCAACTTCGCCCAATTCAGCAATTAAAATATCAGTTGCTGGCTGAATGGGTTTTATTGTAAAACTGTACTCTAAGTAAATCAAACCAAAAACGGTTAAATAGCTTTTATAATAGCTACAAAATCATCCGCTTTAAGCGATGCGCCACCAATGAGGCCACCGTCCACATCTGGCTTGGAAAAAATATCGGAGGCGTTGTTGGGCTTTACACTTCCACCATAGAGAATGGAAACGGCATCAGCAACTGAATCATTGTATTTTTTGGCAATGGTATTGCGGATAAATGCATGCATTTCCTGTGCTTGCTCTGGACTCGCAGTCTCTCCAGTACCGATGGCCCAAACGGGCTCATAGGCCAATACAATATGTTTCCAGGCCTGTGCGTCCAAATGGAAAAGTCCGTTTTTCAACTGATTTTCCACCACTGAAAAGTGGTTTCCAGATTTGCGTTCTTCGAGCTCTTCCCCAAAACAGAAAATTACCTTCATATGTTTATCGACCGCCGTTTTCACTTTTTTGGCCAAAAGTTCATCCGTCTCCCCAAAATAAGCACGTCTTTCCGAATGCCCCAAAATGACCGTGTCCACCCCAATATTCAATAGCATATCTGCAGAGATTTCCCCCGTATAGGCTCCATTTTCTGCAAAATGCATGTTTTGGGCCGCTACTTCGATGGTAGAGGATTCCAGAGCCCTCGTTGAGACTTCTAGATTAACAAAGGTTGGTGCCACGATGACCTGTGCATCCGTATCGGGCAATTTTGCCGAAAGTTCAGCAAGCAATGTCTCGGTTTCATCGCGGTTATTGTTCATTTTCCAGTTTCCGGCAACTATTTTCGTTCTCATAGTGGTAGTGTTCTTATGTATCTATTAAAATTTCAATTGGTCGAGGTCATTGTAGTGCACTTTTTGGCGAATGGTCCCTCGTTCTAAAACCAAGATGGCGGGATTGGAACGTACAATCGTCTTCAATGTGGTTTCATCCGTGAAGTAAAAATCAAATTCCAATCCATAGTTATTTATAAAAGTCTCCTTTAGTTCATCACTTGATGCGGACATGCCAATCACGGTATACCCTTTTTCGATGGCTTCTGATGTTACCTGTTCCACCTGATTAAAAACATCTTGATTGCTTTTGAAAAGGTCGTAGGCAACGACCATCACCAATTTATCTTCGTTCAAAAGTTCATTGGCATAATCTTGTCCCTCTTTTTCAATGGTAAAGTCGTGAATGGGGGGCTCGTATCCTTTTTGGATTTCGGTAGTTTCCACATCAATAAATTCTCCATCCACTGATGGATATTCTCCATTGGTAACCACAATCTTGTCCTTTCCTTCAACCTTAAACCTCCAGGCATATTCATAAATGGCCTGGGGTGCATCTTCAGGAACACTCATGCCCTCTTGTATGTTTGCCCCAATTTTATATGGTCTAAAATCTACTGTTGGCAAATGGTTCAACACATGATTGGCGAAAAGGCCACACAACAACACTGCAATACCCCCTAAAATCCAGTTGGTCTTGGCCTTGAACAGGGGCGTAATAAACTTTCTGCCATAAAAAAGCACAAGAATCAAAATCAGTAGCACTACGTCTTTGGTAAACGATTCCCAAGGAGTGAGCTTTATGGCATCCCCAAAACACCCACAATCCGTCACCTTATTGAAATAGGCCGAATAAAAGGTGAGAAATGTAAAGAAGATAATCATGAGTAGAAGGCTCCACACGGTAAATTTGGGCTTGAAACCAATCAACAGCAAAATGCCCAAAATCACCTCAATAATGACAACGAAAATGGATATTCCCAAAGCCAGAGGCATCAAAAAAGGTAAATCAAGCACTCCTTGGCTAAAATATTCTTCCAGTTTAAAGGAAAAACCAACAGGGTCGTTCAATTTGATGAGGCCACTGATAATAAACAAGGCCCCAACCACTATTCTTGAAATCCAAACCACGTATCTCATGCTTGTTCGCTTAAATGAATCATTGCAAAAACGGCATAGTTGACAATATCCTGATAGTTTGCATCTATACCTTCGCTCACCAAAGTTTCCCCCGCATTATCCTCTATCTGTTTTACGCGCAACAATTTTTGAAGAATTAAATCGGTCAGGGAGCTAACACGTATATCACGCCAGGCCTCACCGTAGTCATGGTTTTTGTCCTCCATCAATTTTTTGGTTTTGGCCACTTCTTCATCATAAAGGGCAACAGCTTCTTTGGCACTTAAATCGGGCTGTTCCACCACTCCCTTTTTTAGTTGGATAAGTGCCATGATGGCGTAATTGATAATCCCAATAAACTCAGATTGTTCCCCTTCATCCACTTTCCTGACCTCATTTTGCTGCAGGCTCCTAATCCGTTGGGCCTTGATGAATATTTGGTCGGTGAGGGAGGGTAATCTTAAAATGCGCCAAGCGGTTCCATAATCTTGGGCCTTCTTCAAGAACAATTCCCTACAGGTGTGGATCACGGCATCATATTGTTGGGAGGTATGCTGCATGTATTCTTACTAATTTGCGTAAATTTCGTCAAAATGTGGGTGCCTAAAAAGCACTTTGCCAAAGATAAACAAACACAACAAAGCAGGTATTTTTTATGACCTTAAACTGCAAAGGAGCGCTGATAGACCTAAGCAGCCCTAAAGTAATGGGCATTCTTAACCTTACCCCTGATTCATTTTACGATGGTGGAAAATATAAGAACAGGGATGCCATATTATCCCGAACGGAACAGATGTTGGAAGATGGTGCTACCTTTATTGATATGGGCGCCTACAGTTCCCGTCCGGGTGCCGAACACGTCTCCGAAGATGTGGAAATGAAACGGATGCTGCCCATTTTGGAACTAATCTTGAAAAACTTTCCAGATACCTTGGTCTCCATCGATACATTTCGAAGCAAAATGGCTGAGGCCTGTTTGGAACGTGGTGCGGCCATGATCAACGATATTTCAGCAGGAAATCTGGACCCAAAAATGTTCCAGATTATTGCCCAAAATCAAGTTCCGTATGTAATGATGCATCTGAAAGGCACTCCCCAGTCCATGCAGAAGGAAGCTCAATATGATGATTTGATAAAGGATTTATTGTTCTATTTTTCCCAAAAAGTGCTCGAGGCTACATCAAAAAAAATAAATGATATTATTATTGACCCAGGTTTTGGATTTGCCAAGACAACTTCACAAAACTATACCCTGTTGAACCATTTGGACCTGTTCCATAGTTTGGGATGTCCCATTTTGATTGGTTTAAGCAGAAAGTCGATGATTTATAAAATTCTGGAATCCTCCCCCAAGGAAGCGCTCAATGGAACTACATGCCTGCACACAATCGCCTTGTTAAAAGGAGCGAACATTTTACGCGTGCATGATGTAAAAGAGGCCATGGAATGCATTGCACTTGTGGAGGCTTTGAAGGCAAATGCCCTTTAATTTTTTGTTCTGCTATTTTTGCTAATTTTACAAAAACACCGCGGTTGGATTTTCTAAATTTTCTCGAATTCAAGATCACAGATGTAATTGACATTGTTCTCGTGGCCGCACTCCTCTATTATATCTACAAACTGGTCAAGGGAACCGTGGCCATCAACATTTTTATTGGCATCGTAATTGTTTGGGCGCTTTGGAAACTTACCGAACTTATACAAATGAAAATGATAAGTAGTATGGTCGGTGGGTTCATGAACATTGGCTTGATTGCACTAATCATTGTTTTTCAACAGGAAATCAGAAAGTTTTTGCTGATGGTCGGTTCCACGAATTTTGCCTCTAAACGAAATTTTATTCGGCATTTCAAGTTTTTAAAGCAAGAGGGCATGCCCACGGATATGAATGTAGAAGCGGTTGTAGGTGCCTGTGAGCGAATGGGGGTGACCAAAACTGGTGCCCTTATCGTAATGGAGAGAACCAATTCCCTGGATTTTATCAAATCTACCGGTGATTCCATGAACATTGAGATTACACAGCCCATTTTGGAGAGTATTTTCTTCAAGAACAGCCCATTGCATGATGGTGCCGCTATCATTCAAGATAATTACATCACTGCGACAAGGGTCATATTGCCTGTTTCAAATGACCGAAGCATTCCTCTTCGGTTTGGCCTAAGACACCGTGCCGCAGTGGGCATCAGTGAAAAAACCGATGCGCTTTGTTTGGTGGTCAGTGAGGAAACCGGCGCAATCACTTACATTAAGAACGGAGATTTTGTTCCTTTTAAGAGTACTGACGAACTAATCGCCATGATCAAAAAAGATTTGGAATAATGGTATGCAAAAATTGTGATGCAGGCCTTCAATCCAATTTTGACTATTGTCCTTCTTGTGGCGCAAAAATTATCCGTAATAGACTGACCTTCAAAAATGTAATGAAAGATGTAAGTGTTCAACTTTTAAGCTTGGACAATACTTTCCTGAAGACGTTTAGGCATATGTTCTTGCAGCCGCACGAAGTAATTGAAAGCTATGTTTCTGGAATCCGGAAAAAATACATGAATCCGATAAGCTATTTTGCTATAGCCATCACCCTTTCAGGTCTTCTTTTCTTTGTTTTAAGAAATGTATACAATGTTGATTTGACCCAGAACAGTTTTTCCGACGTGGAGACTTCTGAGATGGATTTCCTGTTTGATTATCAAGGGGTTTTAGCCTATTTGATCATGCCCATTTATGCATTGATGACTTGGCTCTTTTTTTTGGATCGGAAGAAATTCAATTACACCGAACATCTTGTTGCCAATGCCTACATTATTGGTCAATTATCCTTTGTTCAAATACTGATATGCCTACCGTTGTTTGGTTTTTTTAGTATTCCGTATGATATTTTCAACTGGATTTTTACCGTTATAACAGTTACCTTTCAATTTTTTGTGCTCAAAAAGATTCATCAGACCGGTGTTTGGTCAACTTTACTTCGTGGTCTAGGTTACCTTATTCTTTTAGTTGTTGTTATGTTGGCCATGGGAATGCTAATTGTGCTTGTTGGCTTACTAACGGGGATAATGAATATTGAAGATTTCAGGCCCCAGGTGTGATCAGGCTACTTCCTCGGCCAAAAATTGCGCTTCGTATAAATCGTTGTAATATCCACCTTTGGCCAACAGTTCTTTGTGAGTACCCATTTCCACAATTTTACCGGCGTCCATTACAATTATTTTATCTGCCTTTTGAATGGTTGCCAAGCGGTGGGCAATGATAATGGAAGTCCGGCCCTCTGTAATTTTATCGGTAGCCTGTTGAATTAATTGTTCTGAATACGTATCCACGGAAGAAGTAGCCTCATCCAGAATTAAAATACTTGGATTGCTAACATAGGCCCTCAAAAAGGCAATAAGCTGTCGTTGTCCACTGGAGAGCATGCTCCCCCGTTCTTTTACATTGTATTGATATCCTTCGGGCAGACTGGAGATAAACTCGTGCACGCCAATTTGTTTTGCGGCCAGCTCAATTTCTTCCAGGGTCACGGATTCATCCCGAAGGGAAATATTGTTTGCAATCGAGTCTGCGAACAAGAATACATCTTGCAACACAATGGCAATATGCGATCGAAGGGATTGAAGGGTATAATCGTCGATACGGTGTCCGTCGATCAAAATTTCTCCTGAATGAATTTCATAAAAGCGATTGAGCAAGTTGATTATGGTAGACTTGCCCGCCCCTGTAGCGCCAACAATGGCTATGGTTTCACCGGCCTTTACCTTGAACGAAATGCCGTGGAGCACTTCTTCATCCTCCACATAACCAAAACGGACATCCCTGAACTCGATATTCCCTTTTACATCTTCCTTGTCCAATTTTCCCGTATCGGCAATGTGGCTTTCAGTATCCAAAATCTTGAAAACCCGATTTGCAGCTACCATTCCCATTTGTAGGGTATTGAACTTATCCGCAATTTGACGTAGCGGTCTAAAAAGCAGGTCCATCAAAAAGAAAAAGGCAAAGATGGCACCTGTATCGTTAAGACCTACATTCTCCATATTTTGAATGACTCCAAAGTATACCACCAAGCCAATTCCTATGGAATAGGATATCTCGGCCACAGGAAAAAAGATGGAGTTGTACCACACTGTTCTCAACCAAGCATTTTGATGTTTTTCATTGATTACGCGAAACTTTTCTTTTTCAATCTCCTCCCTATTGAACAATTGAACAATCTTCATGCCTGCTATTCGTTCCTGCACAAAGGAGTTGAGGTTGGACACTTGGGCACGCACTTCAATAAAGGCCACCTTCATGGCCTGTTGAAATAATCGGGTGGCTATTAAGATTACAGGTAAAATGGCAAACACGATCAAAGCCAATTTCCAACTGGTGTAAAGCATTATTGCAGCTCCCAGAAGCATTTTCAGTACGTCTGCGATAATCATAAAAAAACCCTGACTGAATATTTCCCCTATACGTTGCATATCGGCTACGGCCCGGGTCACCAACACCCCAATGGAGGAATTGTCAAAATAGGTCATTTTAAAGCCCATCATTTTTTTGAAAAGTCGCACCCGGATATCCCTAATGACCGACTCTCCCAACAAGTTGGCAAAATAGTTGAAAGACAACTGTGTTATTACCTGACCCAACAATACCCCAAGCATCATCAAAATCAAGGTCAAAAGAACTTCACTATCTTTATTTTCAAGCGCTTGATTGATGATTCTTCGAACCAAAAGGGGAATTTCCACTGCGAAGGCCGCTGACAGTACTGCTGCGATGGCCACAATCCAAAAAATCGCCCGATACGGTTTGGTATGGGCAAAAACCCTTTTGAAAAGGCCAAAATCAAATGCCTTGCCTATTTCATCTTTCTTGTTCATCTACAATTTCTTTGGGGTATATAACCTTGGTCAAATATAATCCTTTTGCAGGGACAGAAACCCCTGCCTTACTTCGATTTTTGCTTTCAATTATCTGGTTTATCTGCTCTGGCTTCATCTTGCCTGTGCCAACATCCAATAAGGTTCCGACCACAGCTCGTACCATGTTTCTCAAAAATCTATCTGCAGTTATGGTAAAAATCAATTTGTCTTCCTGCTTCTGCCAAAACGCTTTTTTCACGTCACAAGTGAAGGTTTTAACGTCTGAATTAGATTTTGAAAAAGATTCAAAATCGGTATGTTCCAAAAGGAAGGATGCAGCCTTGTTCATGGCATCAATATTCAATAGATGTTTCACAAAATGGGCATAATCTGAATAAAACGGATTCTTACGTTGCACTAACCAGTATTCGTAGGTTCGTTCTACGGCATCAAAACGTGCATGAGCATCGGGTTTCACCTTAAAGATTTCCTGAACAGCAATGTCTTCTGGTAGAAAGGCATTCAGCCTATGCACCAAGTCCTGCACGTCTGCCAGTACTTCAACGTCGAAATGTGCAAACATTTCTTTGGCATGGACTCCGGCATCCGTCCTCCCTGCCCCGACAACCTCAATTGTGCTACGAAGTAATGTGGACAACGCTTTTTCCAACGTTTCTTGTAACGTAATGGCATTGGGCTGGTTTTGCCAGCCATGATAGGCTTTGCCGAAATAGGAAAATCGGATAAAATATCTCAAAAGAATCCTTTACTTTTAAGGTCCTAAAGATAATTCAATCCAATCCATTTGATGTGGGACCCTCCTTTTTTAGCAAATTTTTAGCGTAATGACGAAAATTTTGTTGCTGTCAGACACCCATGGCCATATGGATAAAACTATTTTGAAATACGCTGCCCAGGCAGACGAAATTTGGCATGCTGGGGACATTGGCAGCCTGACCGTTACGGATGAATTGAAAAGTGTGACTCCAGTACGTGCAGTATATGGCAACATAGACGATCATTTAGTGCAAAGAGAGTTTCCAGAGCACAACAGGTTTATGTGTGAAGATGTGGACGTATGGATCACACATATTGGTGGATATCCCGGTAGCTATAACATGAGGATAAGAGATGAAATCAAAAAAAATCCGCCCAAATTATTCATCTGCGGGCATTCGCATATTTTGAAAGTAATGAACGATAAGAAATTGAATTTGCTGCATATGAATCCTGGGGCTTGCGGAAAACATGGGTTTCATACCATCAGAACCATGCTACGATTTGTGATACATGGAGACAAAATATCCGATTTGGAAGTAATAGAATTGGGCAAAAGATAAGATGAAGTACCTTTTATTTTTTACGATGTTTTGTGTTGCGTCTTGTACTCAAGAGGTCAAGCAGGAAGAAACGATTGATTTTAACAACACGGAAAGACAAAAATCCCCAGTATCCCTGTATGTACTCGGCACCGTTCAGGATGGTGGAAGCCCTCATATTGGTTGCCAAAAAAAATGCTGTTCAACACTTTTTAAAAATCCCAATCCCAACAGAAAAGTTGTATCCCTTGGGGTGATTGACCACGAACACAATAAATCCTTTTTGTTCGAGGCCACTCCAGACATGACTTCGCAGTTACAACTTTTATCCACCTTTTCGTCCGAAATTGGAATCATGCCCAACGGTATTTTTTTGACCCATGCCCATATTGGACACTATACGGGATTGATGTACCTAGGAAGAGAAGCCTTGGGTGCAAAGAGCGTCCCGGTGCATGCAATGCCCAGAATGAAGCAATTTTTGGAAACCAATGGTCCATGGAATCAGTTGGTCGCGCTTAACAACATTACTATAAATCCTTTGGCAAATCAAAAAGCTATACGGATTACACCGAACATAAAAGTTGAACCGTTCACTGTGCCCCATCGGGATGAATACTCAGAGACTGTAGGTTACAAGATTTCCGGACCAAAAAAATCAGTTTTGTTCATTCCTGATATTGATAAGTGGTCTAAATGGGAAAAAGATATAATTCAAGAAACCCAAAAGGTGGATGTGGCCTTTTTGGATGCTTCTTTTTATAACGGTGAAGAAATAAATGCACGCGATATCAATGAGATTCCTCACCCCTTCGTCGTGGAAAGCTTGAAGCTTTTTGGTGCACTTCCGGACCAGGAGAAAGCAAAAATCCATTTTATTCATTTTAATCATACCAATGCGTTGCTGAATCAAGACAGCGAAGCGTCTTCAACAGTAAGAAGACAGGGCTTTAAAATTGCAACCTTCCTTCAACATATTGACTTGTAATGCCTTTTCCTCTTTTACGGATGAAGTAAGCAATGTGGACCAAACACGTCTAAGACACCATAAAAACACTGAAAATATCATGAAAACAATCAATTTATCACTTTTGACTGTCCTAAGCTTTGTCTTATTGTATTCTTGTGGAGAACGGGCTCAGAACAAGGAAACAGCCCCTGAACCTAAGGCAAAAATCGAATCAAAAGTACCAATATATGACACCAATGACCCAAAGACCATTTTGGCATCCATTGAATATGCCCATGGCGGATGGGGAAATCTTTGGAAAAAACATGATGTGGAGTATGAATATAACTATAATTATCCCACCGAGGGCAAATCAGATGTATCCATAGAACGTTATATTTTTGGTACGGAAGAGTCGTTCGCAAAATACTCCCGTCATGAAATCAACGTTATGCCCAATGCGGAAGGAGAGGTTATTCAATTCTTTGATGGTAACCAAACGGTTATTTACCACAACGGAAAGGAAATCCAAGATGCCACGCATTTGGACATGGCCGATTTTTTAAGAAGGACGAACTATTATTGGTTTACAATGCCGTACAAACTGAACGACAAAGCGGCGAAGGCCAAGTATTTAGGCAAGGAAGAATATAATGGCATAGCGTATGACAAAGTTGAGGTTTCCTATGATGCTGCCATTACGGGAAAGGAACAGAATGATGTTTACATTATATTGGTCAATCCAAAGACCAAACTGATCGATCGTTTCTATTTTTCGATACCGTTCTTTGGTGTGGATGACCCGGTCATTGCCGCCAATTATGAATACGAAAAAATTGAGGGTCAACTTATTGCCACCAAGCGGTCCTATTTTTTGCCCAGTGAAGCAGGCTACCCGGAAGAACCCGGTACGGTGCAGACATTGACTAAAATAAAATTCAACAATGGCTTTACCGTTGACAATATTATGGAATAAGACATTTTTTTAAAAACTCCGTAAACAAAAACCCCGGCGTAGGCCGGGGTTTTTTCGCACTAATACTACTAAGATGTTAGGTTCAACGTAAGCGATCAACAGATTTTACAAGATCTTCATCCTTTTTGATGGCCCTGTTCGCCAGGACCAGAAAAACGATAGAAAATACAGGAATCAGCATCCCAATACCCTTCTCAGAAATAACACTTTCTCCGGATAAGCTTAGCGATCGGTAAACGAAAAATCCTAGTAAAAAAAGATTCAATATGATGTTCAATCTGTTCATCACAAATTGATTTTGTCTGTTTTTGTACAAAAAAATAGTAATAAGGGCCAATGCAGCCGATACGTAAAACGCTACACTGATGCCCAACTCACTCTCCGCAAATATTTTTGCTCCTTCAACATCAATCCAAATATACAATACGAACGGAAGCAGCCCTGCCAATAGGGCCACAATTACCAAAAAAAACGTTTGGATACGTTGAATCATTGTACTATTTGATTTCAAAATGCAAAAATAGTCGTCTTTTTGATAAAACTACCCTTGTTCTTGAAAAATAATTTGTATACTTGTGGCGTTATTAGTTAAGCTCTTACCTAGGAAAATCTTTCCTCCAGTAGTTACCAAATAACGGTTTACTTCAATATCTAGTTTATACAAGTCTAACTTATTCCATTATTTAATGTTCGAGATTTCAGATCTAAAAGCTAAGAAGCTTCCTGAGTTGCAAGAAATTGCCAAAACCCTCAATGTTCCCAAATTCAAATCCTTAAAAAAATTGGACTTGGTCTACCAAATACTTGATTTGCAGGCGTCGAATCCAAAAGCCGTCATCAAAGGGACTTCATCGGATTCCCAAGAGAATGGTTCACCAAAACCACAAAGGACTGGGACCCCAACACCAACACCAACACCAAAAAAGGAAACTCCTGTCAACCAAGAAAAGTCTATGGACAAAGCTCCAGAAAACAAAAAGGAAAACACGGGTAATCCACCCAGCAAGCGGGAACACAAGCCAAAAAATCAAAATACCCATAGAAGAAGCACCCAAAATCAAAAAAGCAACACTTATGACAAGAAAAGCAGCAATTTTGATAAGGATTTAAAAAATAGGTACAAGGAGCCTGAGTACGAGTTTGACAGCATTATAGAAAGTGAAGGAGTGTTGGATATCATGCAGGACGGCTATGGATTTCTGCGTTCTTCGGACTATAATTACCTCTCATCTCCAGATGATATTTATGTATCACAATCACAGATCAGACTTTTTGGGCTAAAATCGGGCGATACCATTTTAGGAAACATCAGGCCTCCTAAAGAAGGGGAAAAGTATTTTCCACTTATTAAAGTGAACAAAATTAACGGCTTGGACCCCCAAGTGGTAAGGGATAGGGTCGCCTTTGAGCACTTGACACCCTTGTTCCCAAAAGAAAAATTCAAATTGGCCGAAAGACAGAGCACCATTTCCACAAGAATCATAGACTTGTTCTCACCAATAGGCAAAGGACAACGCGGTATGATTGTTTCCCAGCCCAAAACGGGTAAGACCATGCTCCTCAAGGACATCGCCAATGCCATTGCCGCAAACCATCCTGAGGTTTATCAAATTATACTTTTGATTGATGAGCGACCTGAAGAAGTTACCGATATGCAACGTAATGTGCGTGGTGAGGTGGTAGCTTCTACCTTTGACAAGGAAGCAACAGAGCATGTAAGGGTGGCGAACATCGTCTTGGAAAAGGCCAAGCGTTTGGTAGAATGTGGCCATGACGTGGTAATTCTGTTGGATTCCATTACCCGATTGGCAAGAGCCTACAATACGGTACAACCCGCTTCTGGTAAGGTTTTGAGTGGAGGTGTAGATGCCAATGCCCTACACAAGCCAAAACGTTTCTTCGGGGCGGCACGAAATATTGAAAATGGTGGGTCACTTTCGATCATTGCCACGGCTTTGACAGAAACAGGTTCCAAAATGGATGAGGTTATATTTGAGGAATTCAAAGGTACCGGAAACATGGAACTTCAGTTGGATCGTAGAATTTCCAACCGCAGAATTTTCCCTGCCATCGACCTTATTTCTTCCTCTACGCGAAGAGATGATTTATTATTGGATGAGAATACCATTCAACGTATGTGGATCATGCGCAAATATTTGGCAGACATGAACCCGATTGAAGCCATGGAATTCATGGAGCAGCGCATAAAACAGACCAAAAGCAACGAAGAATTCCTTATGACGATGAGTCAATGATTTTTCTGGATATATACCATATTCAAAAACCCTTTGCAGCATTGTAAAGGGTTTTTTATTGAACCATTTTGAAGAAAAAACATATCTTTAAAATAGTTTCCCGAAATACAAACCTTAAAACACTTACAAAATGAACAAAACCAGAACTTTAACGTCCATTTTAATTGGCGTTTTTTTACTTATGTTGGGAGCTTGCCAGCCCGCTCAAAAAAAAGAAGATTCTTCCGAAACTGAAGTTGAGGAAAAACAAGAAAGGGTGAAAGCTCCTGAGCAAATAATATCGCTAGAGGAATCCAAATCTCTTTATGACAATTACACCCGAAAAAGAGTGGACTTAATACAGGATTTTGAAACCCAACAAGATCCTGACAGCAAATTTGAAGCATCGCGATTTACTGCTTTTGATTATGCCACCATTAAACAATACATCGCCTTCATTGAGCAAGAAGCTGATTCCGCGGGTGTTGACATCTCATCCCTACGTTTTTATTTTGGCAATTATCCGAATAAAGAAAAATTTCCTGATGGAAAAAGAGTTGTTCATCCCAGACAAAATTCCATTTTCATTGTACCCACCATTAATGTAGATGGGCAAGATTTTGGGTTTTATATTGGTAAAGATGGTAAGGCCCAACTCATCAAAGATGCTGTTGCCGAAAAAGGAATGGGCAGCACACAAAGCCAGGGGCAAAAATCGTATGCCAGTTTTGCTCCCAATTTTTCCACAGCTGCGACACAGACTGCCGGACAGAGTCTAAACCTAAACCGTGGAAGCTCAAGTCCACCGCCACCAGGTGATTTTTAATAACCGATGGACGCAGAAATCTTTACCATACTAAGGGAGCATTATTTTATACCCTTTTATCTTTTAGCTTGGATTGTATCGGTAGTGACCTATCGGAAATTTTTTGATACCGTTTTAAAGTATTTTCCGGTTTTCATCGCCTACACCTTTTTTACGGAATTATTGGGATATTTTATCAAATATCACGAAGAGTTTCAGTTCTTTTCAGATGAGCGGTATTCATGGCGCAACATTATTATTTATAATATCTATCAGCTGATCACTTTTCTTTTTTTCTATTGGGTGTATTGGAAAACACTTAAGTCGAAAAAACACAAAAAATGGTTGAAATATGGAGTTGGTGCTGTACTGGTGAGCTATGTGATAAGTCTGTTCTTTCAAAATCCCTTTTATATTAGCCTTTATTATGCTGATATAGTGGGTGCCTTGGTTTTAATTATGTGTATTCTTTTCTATTTTAAAGAAAAGAAAGAAGAAAAAAATCCGTACCCGCAGAGTTATAACCTTTTATATTGGGTAAGTATCGCAACTTTTATCTTTTATTTATTGGCTCCTTATGTTTTGCTGATTGGATTCGTTAGATATGATATTTGGACCATGTATGATTTACATTCCGTTTTGGTTGCGCTCATATTGCTTATGTATACACTTTTCATAATAGGAATGTTCATGGGAAAAAGAAAGGCCTTTCGATAAATAATCCACAAGCATAATATAAAAGCGCCCCAAAAATTGGGGCGCTTTTATATTGTATTGTTACGGCCAGATCACATAGCTGCAACCTTGCTCATCAATTTGCTCTTTAAATTGGCAGCTTTGTTATTATGGATGATATTCTTTTTGGCCAATTTATCAATCATGCCAACAACAGTGGGCAACAAAGCTTCAGCAGCTTTTTTATCCTCTTCGTTTCGCAATTTTTTGATGGCATTACGAACGGTTTTGTGTTGGTATCTATTACGCAAACGTACCGCTTCGTTTCTTCTAATTCTTTTTAATGCTGACTTATGATTTGCCATTACCTTAGTTTAACTTTCTAACTTAATTTGTAGCCCGTAGGGGAATCGAACCCCTGTTACCAGGATGAAAACCTGGCGTCCTAACCCCTAGACGAACGGGCCGTTATTTCAAAATAACAATCAAAAAGCCAAAAATTGGCTTCTTGGTTGGACTTGTAGCCCGTAGGGGAATCGAACCCCTGTTACCAGGATGAAAACCTGGCGTCCTAACCCCTAGACGAACGGGCCATAAGGCTGCACAATTGCGGATGCAAAAATACAACTATTTTTAAGTCTTGCAACAGTAAATTTTATTTTTTGAACCTGTTTAGTAGGCCTTTGCAAACAATACCCTTTGGCTCGACTGTTTTCCAGTGACCATACACTTTCCTGCTTCTTTTTCAACATTTAAAGGAATACAACGTATAGTGGCTTTGGTCTCTTCCTTAATCTTATCCTCAGTTTCCTTAGTGCCATCCCAATGGGCGGAAACAAATCCTCCCTTTTCATCTATGATTCGCTTGAATTCATCATAACTATCCACCTCGGTGATATGGTCATTTCTAAAATCCAAGGCTTTTTTATAAATATTCTCCTGAATCTCTTCAAGCAAACCCTTTATCTTGTCCAGTACCTCTTCAGCAGGCACCAATTCCTTCTGCAACGTATCCCTTCGTGCCACTTCGTAGGTACCGTTTTCAAGATCACGTTGACCAACAGCTATGCGAACAGGCACACCTTTTAACTCATATTCGTTGAATTTAAATCCTGGTTTGTGGGTATCCCGCTTATCATATTTTACCGATATTCCTTTAGTCCGCAATGCCTTCACCAGTGGCTCGACCTTTTCACTTATTTTATCCAACTGTTCCAGTCCTTTATAAATAGGAACTATGACCACTTGAATGGGGGCCAGATTTGGTGGAAGCACCAATCCATTATCATCACTATGGGTCATTACCAAGGCGCCCATTAACCTTGTTGACACGCCCCAGGATGTTGCCCAAACATACTCCTGCTTTCCTTCCTTATTGGCAAACTTGACGTCAAAAGCTTTGGCAAAGTTCTGGCCCAAAAAGTGTGAAGTCCCAGCTTGCAGGGCTTTTCCATCTTGCATTAAAGCCTCTATACAATAGGTTTCCTCAGCCCCTGCAAAACGCTCACTTTCGGTTTTGGTCCCCTTAATAACAGGTACTCCCATATAGTCTTCAGCAAATTCAGCATATACATGCATCATTTGTTCCGCCTCTTCCAAAGCTTCTTGCCTTGTGGCATGGGCCGTATGGCCTTCTTGCCACAAAAACTCGGTTGTCCGCAAGAACAAGCGTGTACGCATTTCCCAACGCACCACGTTGGCCCATTGATTGATCATAATGGGAAGATCTCGATACGATTGTACCCATTTTCTGTAGGTATCCCATATAATGGTCTCAGAGGTGGGTCTAACAATAAGTTCTTCTTCCAATTTTGCATCCTCATCAACCACAATGCCGCTACCATCCTCAGCACTTTTTAATCTATAATGGGTAACAACGGCACATTCTTTTGCAAAACCTTCAACATGACTGGCCTCTTTGCTCAAATAGGATTTTGGAATGAACAACGGGAAGTAGGCATTCTCATGACCTGTTTCCTTGAACATTTTGTCCAACTGGGCCTGCATCTTTTCCCAAATGGCAAATCCATAAGGTTTGATGACCATACAGCCTCTAACACCCGAGTTTTCGGCTAAATCCGACTTTACAACAAGTTCATTATACCATTTGGAATAATCCTCGCTTCGACTTGTCAATTTTTTACCCATCTACTATAGTTTGGCACAAAACTTGTGACTTTGTTAGGAAAATAATTGGGTAAAACTAATTATTTTTAATATGTCCAACAATAAAAATTGCGTGATGATAAAGTCTGTACCCCGCCCAAAATTTCTAACCACATGCACTATATCGATTGTTGCCTTGTTATTGGCTTCATGCGGTTCGTACCAACAAGCATCTTATTATGATGATGATGATGGCATTTATTCCAGTCGTGAACCTGTTGCCCGTGTAGAGAAAAAATCTGCGGAGGCCTTAAGGATTCAAGAAAGGGAAAGTGACCTCTATGGTGATTATTTTGGTCAAAAGGCTGAAGAATACGGTGAAATTTTAGATGAAGAAATATTTACAGATATAGACAGTTATTCCAGTAATGTTGAAAATGACAGCATTCCATTGGGTGAACAGACAGATTACTTCGCCAATAACAACACCTATTTAGGAAATCCAGGTTGGGGTGACAATCCCACCAACCTAACCATCAATGTTTATGACAACTGGGGCTGGGGAGGTCTCGGTTGGGGATGGAACGACCCATGGTTATGGAACGGCTGGGGCTGGGGAGGTCTCGGTTGGGGATGGGGTTGGAACAATTGGGGCTGGGGAGGCCTTGGTTGGGGCTGGGGTTGGAACAACCCATGGAGATGGAACCGCTGGGGCTGGGGAGGCCTTGGTTGGGGATGGGGTTGGAATAATTGGGGCTGGGCCGGATACCGTGGCTGGGGAGGCTACTACGGAGGACGTTATGGCTTCAATAGAGGTCGAAGAGGTTATGCAGGCAACATCATACCGGGAACAGCTTTAAGAGGACGTTCCAATCTTGCCTCAAGGACCAGTAGATACTCATCGCGATATGCAACCAACAGAGGACGTTCCAACCTGGGCAGAAGCACCGCAACGGGAAGAAGTTCCAGAACATATAGAAGTGGAACCACCGCAAGAAGGTCTGTAAGTGCAGATGCCATTGAAAGAAACAGAAATTACAGAACAAGCAGAAGTAATCGTGTTTCTCCATATTCAAGTAGATCAAGAAATTATCGTTCCTATGGCACAACGCCCTCATCCAGAAACAGGGGAACATACCGCAGTGGTAGAAGCGGCACCTATCAGAGAAACGGGAATATAAATAGAGGTTCCTCTTCTAGATATAACTCATCTGGAAGAAGCACCAGAAGCTACCGGTCTTCCGGACAATCTGCTCCAAGTAGAGGCAATTACAGTCGATCCTCTCGTAGTTCAAGAAGCTCAGGGAGTTACAGAGGTAGCTCTAGAAGTTCAAGGAGCAGTGGATATCGCAGTTCTGGTGGTTCGCGAAGCATGAGAAGCTCTGGTGGTTCCAGGTCATCGGGTGGACGATCTTCAGGTAGAGGTGGCAGAAGTGGTGGAAGACGCTAAATCCTAAAATAACATAGTTCATACAAAATCAAACAAAATGAAAAGAATCTCAACTTTCATAATGATATTGGCATGTGTTTATGCAAGTGCCCAGACTATTGACGACGTTTTGCGATACAGCTCCGAAAATATTTTAGGAACGGCAAGATATCAGGCTATGGGAGGCGCTTTCGGGGCTTTAGGCGGCGATTTGTCTTCCCTTAACGTTAATCCAGCAGGTTCTGCAGTGTTCAATTTCAGCGAATTGACCATCTCCGGTTCCAACTACAACAGGAACAATGATGCCTTATTTGGAAATACGCTACGAAATACGGAAATAAATTCGGTAGAACTGAACCAAGTAGGTGGGGTACTGATATTCAAATCGAACGATAGCGATTGGAAAAAAATTGCCTTAGCGTTCAACTACGATATGGTGCAAAATTTTGACAACGAATTTTTCGCTGCCGGAAATACATCACAAGGTATTGACAACTACTTTCTAAACTTTGCCCAAGGGCAGCAATTGGGTCCGCTTAGGGTTCAACAAGGTGAATTTATAGAAGATGCCTATTTGGATATTGGTGCTTCCCTAGGTTTTGGTGCCCAACAGGCCTTTTTGGGCTTTCAATCCGGCATTATTGAGCCAACAGAAGATGACGATGCCAATACCTCCTACTTCAGCAATGCAGAGTATGGCAATGTAAACCAAGAATACCTACAAAGCACCTCGGGCTACAACAACAGATTTACATTGAATTTTGCCGGACAATACCAAGAAAACCTTTATCTGGGTGCTTCACTGAATTTCCACAATGTGTTTTATGATAGAATAACACTGTTCGACGAAAACGGATACAATCAAGATTCACCCGTCCAATTCACAACTTTCGACAATTTTTTGCGAACAGATGGCTATGGATTTTCATTCAGTTTGGGAGCTATTGCCAAGTTGAACGACAATATTCGAGTGGGAGGAAGTTATCAATCGCCCACTTGGTATGAACTTACCGATGACACTTCACAAAGAATCAATTCTTCTTTGGCAGTTTCCGATATCAATTTCATCGACTTTGGGGTGGTAAACCTTTTTGAAGAATATCGTATTAAGACCCCTGCCAAACTCACCGGGAGTGTTGCTGTTATTTTCGGAAAGGATGGCCTATTGAGTTTTGACTATGGCTACCAAGACATGTCTCAGGCCGAACTGCGCCCTACCGCAGACCCTAGTTTTGCTAATGAAAATGAGTTCATAGCCAATCAATTGGGTGCCGTTAATACTTTTAGGGTTGGTGGAGAAATCCGATTTGATGAAGTAAGTCTTCGTGGAGGTTACCGATATGAGGAAAGTCCTTATGAAAGTGGAGACATCATTGGAGACCTCAATGGTTTTTCGGGTGGAGTTGGATATAGTTTTGGGGGTAGCCGATTGGATTTGGCCTTTAGCAGGACCGAACAAGATGTTAATTCCTTTTTCTTTGATTCAGGAATAGACAACTCAGCCTTGGTTAATCAAATCAATACCCAGATAACTTTGGGATACACCATAAAGTTTTAAACAAAAAGAAATAGATAAGGAGAGAGGTCGGAATGTTTCCGGCCTTTTTTATCGAACCAACGAAAAATGTCTTCGTACCGAACGTGCTACCAAAACGCCTTGGTCATCCCGTTCATAATCCAAACGAAACCAATAATCGGATGAAGGCAATTCTCTGCCATTGAACGTTCCATCCCAACCAGAAGCATCGTCCAACTGTTTTAACAACTTCCCAAACCGATCAAAAATGAACACAACGGGATTATCGAGCGTTTCAATGCCCAACACATTCCAGTTGTCGTGGATTCCATCCCCATTCGGGGTAAAAAATTTTGGATAGCCAACCACCAAAAACTCGATAGGTTCGGTGGTACCACAACCGTTTTTGTCATTAATTATAACCGTATTGATTCCAGGGGGCACATCAAGGAACACAGGGTCGTCTTGAAACTCTCCGCCATTAATGGCATATTCCAAGTCCCCATCACCTAAAGGTACAATCTCAATATTATAAGGATCAGTTTGATCACTGTTGGCCAAATCATCTATAATGCGTACCTCATCCAACTCAGGCACCCCATAAAAAGTAATCAGAATATCATCGGTTATTGTATTTCCAAATGTAGATTCGATGGTTACTCGATAGCGTCCCGAATTTGGACTGGTAACGGTCAATTCGGTCTGGCCTGCTCCAGTTGCCAAAACAGTTTCATACGTTCCATCATCATCAGCATCCAACTCCCAGGTAATATTTGCAATATTAGGACCAACCGGTGAATTGAGTGCACTCAATACGATATCGGGATCTCCCTCACAGGCAATAATGTCCAAGCCCAAAAATTCGTCCCGCAAAGTACAGTCCAAAGCATTGTCTTGATCTTCTTCCACGGAATTTCCTGTAAAAGTTAGTATAAAGGATTCTGGGTCACCATCAAAATTGGTGTTATAGTTGTTGATGAATAAGTAGTAGATTTCTCCAGCGATAACATCCAACCATTCGTCATACGTGTTTTGGCTCCCAACAACAAAAGGTGCTCCTTCTCTCCCATCCACAGGATTTATCCCTATTCCAGTAAAATTGGTATCGTTCACTTCATAGTTGCACCGAATCGGTTGGGCGGTGCCATCACCTACAATACCGCAGAAATTTTGTCCCGAGGTTTGGTCAAAAGGCCCATACAGGGCAAAGTCCCATTCCGAAGTAACTATGCCTCCAGGAACAATGGGAAGAGCCTCAATATCAAATCCTATTTGACCATCGGTTCCTGCCCGGAATACGTACCAAGCAGAATTGTTTTCCAAATTGGCAGAGCTAACACTGCCTTTTTCCAAACAACCTGATTCTGTGATTACCTCTGGGTCGAAATCATCGATATCTCCACCTCCATCGGTAGTACCCAATATGGGCGCATCGGCACAAACGGGAATCGCCGTCCTACAATCTGGCGAGTTTTGGGCTTTCAGTTCAGTAAAAAACAGGAAAACAAAGCAGATTGCGCAACATAGGGCTCTCATGAGGTTTTGGGGCTAAGGGTTATGCAATAATCTAACTCATATAACTCTTCAAAATCCCTTTTTAGTATGCTTCATCGGAAAAAACATGCCACTAATCGATAAAATGCATTTTTATATCATCGACGCAGTGAAAAATGGCTCTGCAAATATTTGGCAAATACCCTATTGCCGTCATTGTCCAAATAGGAAAGCTTAAACCAATAATCGGTGGAAGGTAAGGGCTGACCATTGAAATTTCCGTCCCAACCCAAGTTGAATTCGGTCATTTGGGCAATCAGTTTTCCATACCGATCATAAATCGTGACAACAGGTGAATTCAGTGCAGAAAGTCCTTCTATATGCCAGCTTTCGTTAAGCACATCCCCATTGGGCGAAAATATTGCCGGAAATCCAACAACTACAATTTCTTCAACGATTTCGCCACAACCGTTGGAATCACGGATGGTCAAGGTATGTACACCAGCAGGCACATCTTCTAAAACATTACTTGACTGAAAAGCTCCATCATTTAATTGATATTCATAGTCTCCCTCCTCAACGGTCTGTACGGTTATGGTATTACTGGGTTTGAAGTCGTCGATGATTATTTCTGAAATGGCCGGAAGCCTGGATGTATTGACCGTGATTGTCCTACTGGCCTCACATAAAATGCCTTGTGAGGCATTGCTCACGGTCAATGTATATTCACCTTCTTGTGAAACCGTTATAGTTGGCGTATTCTCTCCTGTATTCCAGCTATAACTAAAATTGGTATTGGGTAAGGTCTCCCCTATCACCACTCCTCCAGAACCTTCGCAATAGGTTACCTCATCCTCAAAACTAAGCACTGGTGTTTCAATTGCGGTCAGGAGAAAGCTTTGTGAGGCATCGTAACAATTCGGATTTGCCAATGATGTGGTCCTAACATAAATCGTTTCTTGACCCGTGTTCTTTACATATTGCTTTGGTAACGGATCATTTCCCAATGAGGCATCAGTTTGTGAGGCATGATAACTTATGATGAGCTCTTGCGGATTTTGAGCACCAAGCGCTTCCCAATCCTTCGTTCCCAGATCAAAAAGTTGTCCAGGGTTATGACAAAAATTCTCGTCGGACACTGTGGCGGTTATCGGCGTTGTATTGAATCCCACTTGAACATCACTGATGATGTTTCCTGTGGCCGTGGTCACCAATACACGGTACAACCCTGAATTCGATACGTTCAATGTCGGACTGATTTCTCCAGAAATATTTTGAAAACCACTTCCATTGTCCAAATACCATTCATAAGCCATCGCCCCTGCAATTGAAGCATCCAATACCACGATGTCATTTTCACAAGCGGCAATAGGAGGCCCTAAAAGGTTGTTCACTATGGAGCAATCCAATGCGCTATTGGGATTCATGGTCCAAATATCTCCCGTAAACTGAATGGAAAAGCCAGAATTAGCACTACTAAAATTGTTGATGAACAGCACATAATCTTCTCCTGCACTTACCTGCAGCCAGTCCTCATAGTGCACGGAATTCAAGTCCCCTGTGGGGTCCTCACCTACCCCGATGAAGCTTTTTCCTTCACTGTTATCAAAAAAGTTACATCGAATGGGGTCACCCAAATTATTACAATCGCTGGTTCGATATAAAGCAAAATCCCAGTCTTCTGAACTATCGTGGCCAATATTGAATCCCAATTGACCCGATGCTGCTGTTCTAAACTGATACCATGCTGAATTGGACTCAATGCTTCCCGAAGTGGTCTGTTCCAGGCATCCGCTGGACGAAACACCGTTAAAATCATCACTCCCGAAGCCCGTAGACCCGCCATTGATAGGGGTATTGCTACAAATAGGGACAGCATTACCACAATCAAAGGTAACCTGCGAATACACCGCCGGACAAAACAAGAAAACCAGCAAGGATTTGACCAAGAATTTCACGGTATGAGATTGATAAATTTTGGGTAAGGTAAAAATACCGTATGCCATGCCTTAACAATAATTTATGTTGTCAAACAACGCCTGGAAGATGTTAAATAGGGCATTAATGTATATCTTTGCGTTCTTGAAGCAAAAGCAATGAAACTAGAACGGGCATTGGAAGAACAGCAAGAAGAAAGGGGAAACGATCATGTTGGGTCGTCAACAGAAACCCCTTTGCGAAAAGATGCATTTGTACTGAGCGACGAAGAGAAAATTGAGCGAATTCAAAATAGTGTTCGGGAAATAATGCTTACCCTTGGCCTTGACTTGGATGATGACAGTCTTGGAGGAACACCAAAACGGGTCGCGAAAATGTACGTAGAGGAAATATTTGGAGGATTACACCCAAAAAGAAGACCCAAACCATCCACTTTTGAGAACAAGTACAAATATGGCGAAATGTTGGTGGAGAAAAACATTGTGGTCTACTCCACTTGCGAGCACCATTTGCTTCCAATAGTTGGCCGTGCCCATATCGCCTATATATCCAATGGAACCGTAGTAGGGCTTTCAAAAATGAACCGTATAGTCGATTACTTTGCCAAGCGCCCACAGGTTCAGGAAAGAATGAACATTCAAATCGTAAAAGAACTGCAACAGGTGCTGGGCACCGAAGATGTTGCGTGTGTTATCGATGCAAAACATCTCTGCGTAAATTCAAGGGGAATACGCGATATTGAAAGTAGTACGGTCACCGCGGAATATGGTGGCAAGTTCAAAAATGAGGCCACCAGAAGAGAGTTTTTGGACTACATCAATCTTGATACCGAGTTTTAATCGAGTTTTTTCATGCAATTGTACAAGAACCAAAACCTTAGAGTACACAATTCACTTTCAGGAAAAAAAGAGGTTTTTGAGCCCATTAATGAAGGCTATGTAGGCATGTATGTCTGCGGACCCACGGTATACAGCAATGTACATTTAGGGAACTGTCGCACCTTCATGTCCTTTGATATGATATTTCGATACCTCAAGCATTTGGGTTATAAGGTTCGCTACGTGCGAAACATCACCGATGCGGGACACTTGGAGAATGATGCCGACGAGGGCGAGGACAAAATCGCCAAAAAGGCAAAGCTGGAGAAAATAGAACCCATGGAAGTGGTACAACGCTATACCGTGGATTTTCACAATACCCTCCAGAAGTTCAACCTGCAGCCTCCAAGTATCGAACCTACAGCAACGGGCCATATTATTGAGCAAATAGGAATCATCAAAGAAATTCTTGACAAGGGATACGCCTATGAGGCCAACGGCTCTGTTTATTTTGACGTGGTCAAGTTCAACGAACAGAACGAATACGGCAAACTGAGCGGCAGAAAATTGGAAGACATGATCGCCAATACCCGAGAACTCACCGCCCAAGACGAAAAAAAGAATCCACAAGACTTCGCCCTTTGGAAAAGAGCTGAGCCCCAACATATCATGCGATGGCCATCGCCCTGGGGTGACGGTTTTCCAGGATGGCATTTGGAATGCACGGCCATGAGCACCAAATACCTAGGGGAACATTTTGATATTCATGGAGGAGGAATGGACCTAAAGTTCCCCCATCATGAATGTGAGATTGCCCAGGCCGAAGCCAGCACAGGAAAAACGCCTGTCAAATACTGGTTGCATGCCAACATGCTGACATTGAACGGAAAAAAAATGTCCAAGTCCACTGGAAACAACATTTATCCGGCAGAAATCATTAGTGGCGACAATGACATCCTAAGCAAAGCCTATGCACCTTCAGTGGTTCGATTTTTTATGATGCAGGCACACTATACGAGCATACTTGACCTTAGTGATGACGCCCTGCAAGCCTCTGAAAAAGGATACCAACGCCTGATGGAAGCCATGGGAAATTTGGATAGCCTCAAGACAACGGACAAATCAGATTTTGATGTCGATACTTGGCAACAAAACTGTTATGATGCGATGAACGATGATTTCAACACCCCTGTCCTTATCGCCCATCTTTTTGACGCCGTGAAACACATCAACCTCATCAAGGAAGACAAGGAAAAGATTACCAAGGAGGACAAGGCCCTATTGCAAAACACGTTGGAATCTTTTGTTTATTATGTGCTGGGCCTTGAAGACCAATCAGCTGGAAAAGACGATTCCAAAATTCTTACTGGCGTTATGGAGTTATTGATAAGCTTGCGTAATCAAGCTCGGGCCAACAAAGATTTTGACACCTCCGACAAAATACGGGATGAACTGAATGCCTTAGGCGTGCAAATCAAGGATGGCAAGGATGGAACCACATTCACGATAAATTAAAACCATGAAAAATGGGGATCAAACTGGCTCCTCCGGGTTTAGAAAAATTCTTATTGCTCCCTTCGTCTTTTTGGTAAGGGTCTATCAACTCCTTATCTCACCCTACACCCCATCAACCTGTAGGTACTCCCCGACCTGTTCCACATACACCTTGGAAGCACTAAAAAAACACGGCCTTTTTAAAGGGGGTTGGTTGTCCATCAAACGAATCTTTAGCTGTAATCCTTGGGGTGGCAGCGGATATGACCCTGTTCCTTAGAAAGTTCAAAATCAAAGATCAAAAATCAAGTATAACCCAAACTCGAGGTCAAGGTTTAAGTATTTCCAACCATATACCAACTCGTACCTTCATGCCCTTTCATCCTTCACCTTTCACCTTTCACCCCTAACTATTAACTTCCCAACTCCTAACATCTAAATAATTATCTTAGTCCAAAATTTTACCGAATGTATTTTCTTGGCTTTGATTGGAACCCAGAAGGAACACTGTTCAAATTGGGGTTTATACAGATAAAGTACTACAACTTGCTATGGATAGCGGCCTTTGTTTTTGGTTGGTTCATTATGAAACGAATCTTCCTGAACGAAAAAAAATCCATGGATAAATTGGATTCCTTGTTTATTTATGCCGTAGTTTCCATTATGTTGGGAGCACGTCTCGGTCATGTGTTCTTCTATGATTGGGACTATTACCAAAACCATTTGCTGGAAATTTTGCTTCCCATTCGTGAAAGTCAGGGTGGCAATCTGTTCGGAATTATTAACGGATATGAGTTTACAGGTTTTACAGGGTTGGCGAGCCATGGGGCCACCATTGCCGCTATTATTGGGGTTTGGCTCTACTGTCGAAAATGGGAAGATATTAACATGTTGTGGATATTGGACCGCACGGTAGTCCCTACAGCGATAGGTGCGGCTCTTGTGCGTTTAGGAAATTTTTTTAACTCCGAAATCAATGGCAAAGTGGTGGACAAGTCCTATTTTTTGGCCACTCGATTCATCCGTGATTCGGACGACATGCCTGCCTACAAAGCTATGGCGTTGACCAAAGAAAATACAGAGAACGCCGCTTATAAAGCCATTCAGCACAATCCTGAATTCGCCAATATTTTAGAATCCATCCCCTATAGGCATCCCGCACAGTTGTATGAGGCCATTTGCTATGTTTTTGTCTTCGCAGCTTTGTATCTACTGTATTGGAAGACGGGTAAAAAAGACAAAACCGGATATCTCTTTGGGCTTTTTATGGTTCTGTTGTTCACGGTTCGCTTTTTCGTGGAGTTCTTTAAGAAGAGCCAAGGTGGATTTGAGGAGTCACTCGGTCTGCTTTCAACGGGACAATGGTTGAGCCTTCCTATGATTGCAATAGGGCTTTATTTTATGTTCAGGCCTCAAACCCAAAAAGCTTGATTTTATGAAAAGGTTGATGACACTGTTTGTCTTTCTATTTGTTTTGATGTTGGCTTCATGCAAAACAGAGAACAAGAAAGAAATTAAGACAGAGACCATTTCCTTCACCAAAGAGGGTGATTTGACCATCTTTCAGTCTGAAACAGATTCCATCATCACCAAGTTTGACATTGAAGTCGCTGAATCGGAATACGAAACCCAAACTGGGTTGATGTATCGCCAATCCATGGACCAGAACCAAGCCATGTTGTTTATTTTTCCCGATGTTGAAGTGCATTCGTTCTACATGAAAAACACCGAGTTCCCTTTGGACATCATATACATTGACGAAAACCTCCGCATTGCCAGCTTTCAAAAAAATGCCCAACCTTTTGATGAAACTGGACTTTCTTCCCAAGTTCCCGTAAAATATGTGTTGGAAATCAATGCTGGACTTTCAGATAGCATAGGATTACAAGTAGGGGACAGCATAGCATTCACTAAAAAATAATGTCCAAATATCTTCTTCGCAACGAAACCTCGGAACGGTTGCTTTTTCGAAAATTGGAAACTACTGACTTTGATGAGTGGTTGCCCTTTTACCATGACCCAAAATCCACCCAATTCTGGGAGGGGTTGCCAAAAGATCCAGAACAAGCATGCCAAGAACAATTTGACCGCATTTTTGAACGCTATAAAAAAGACCTCGGAGGTATGAATGCACTAATCTCCAAAGAGTCAAAAAAAATGGTCGGAATCTGTGGCTTGTTGGTACAGGAAGTGGATGGATTGGAAGAACTGGAAATAGGCTATTCCATCCTATCCCAATATCGGTTGCAAGGATTTGCCTTGGAGGCTGCGGCAAAATGTAAGCAATACGCTTTTGGCAACGGTTTTGCCCCTTCGTTGATCTCCATAATCCATGTGGACAATGTTCCTTCTCAAAAAGTGGCCATCAGAAATGGGATGCATCTGGATAAAATAACAACTTACAAGGATAATCCAGTTCACATTTTTAGGGTAAATGCAAGATAATCTGTATTTTCCGTAAGCACGTACATATTCCAAAGCATGGCCAAAATCAAGCACATTGCCATCCTGATCAACAATACCTCAAAGACCCAAAAGTTGGTGCAGCAGTTCTTGAAAAACCACCCTGTGCCAGGTTGTGAAACGCTATACCATAAGAAAGGAATGCTATTTGCCCGATCTGAAATAGAGCGGTTTATGGATGAGGAGGAAAGGCATGACATTAAGATTTTGACCCAACATATGCGACAACCGCTCAAAACCATGAGCAGTGGCGAACAAAAAAAAGCCTTGCTAAAGTATCTCATGCGACAGGACCCAAATTTTTTGGTACTCATCAATCCATTTGACAATCTCGATGCAGAATCACAATCCAGCTTTCGGAGAGAACTGAACAACATTTCCAAATCGAAGACTCTGGTGCAAGTGGTTAGCCGGTTAGATGATATATTGCCCATGACCACAGATTTCTTTAAACTAGATGGTTCTGATCTAATTTCCTATCCTTCTCCCGAATCTTTTTGGAAAGAAAATAGGCACGATTCCATTGCATTTTCAGGAAGCATTCCGCCGCCTATGAAAAGGGCCAACCCAACTCAACCTGAATTGGTCTCCTTTAACAATGTGTCGGTAAGTTTTGACGGTCGGAAAGTCTTGGATGGCATTACTTGGACCATTAAGCAAGGGGAGTTTTGGCAATTGATGGGACCCAATGGGAGTGGTAAAACCACCCTGCTATCCATGATTACTGGGGATAGTCATAAAGGTTACGGACAGGATTTGACCTTGTTTGGAAGAAAAAAAGGAAGTGGCGAAAGTGTATGGGACCTCAAGGAAAAAATTGGCTACTTTACCCCAGCCATGATGGACAAGTTTAGAGGCTACCACACCCTCGAAAACATGATCATTTCTGGATTGCACGACTCCATTGGGCTTTACATTCAACCCACGGATGTTGAAAAAAAACTGGCCCGGCAATGGCTGAATCTCTTACAGCTAACGAACAGAAAAGATGATCTGTTCAAAAGTTTGACCTCTGGAGAAAAAAGGTTGGTGATGACGGCAAGAGCTATGATCAAACATCCGCCTTTACTTATTTTGGACGAACCCACAGCCGGTCTGGACGATACGAGTGCTACTTTTTTTATAGCTCTGGTCAATAAAATTGCCAATGAAAGCGATACGGCGATTGTTTATGTTTCGCATAGAAATGAGACTGGGCTAAATCCCCAATACAATTACATATTGGATATGAAAGAAACGGGCTCAGCTGGAAAAGTGGAAATTTTAGAAAACTGCTGAAGCCTAATCTGCCAAAGTGCATGAATTAAGGTTTTCTTAATCTGTGTGGTCCTTCGTTTTTTGTTATCTTCAAGCAATCCGTAAAAAAAGCCGTTCAACCATGCAAAAAATCAATGTAAAACCGGGAGCCAAAATAGAAGATTATAAAGCCTATGGATCCCTTTACTCCTCCGTTCTGGATTTTCTGGAACAATCAAAAAATTCTGTCGAAGCAATTAAGGGTCGAACCGTTTGGATGATCAACTCAACAGCCATTGGAGGCGGGGTTGCCGAAATGCTTCCCAGCCAAATGCGGATTCTTCGCGAGCTAGGAGTATCCATAGAATGGTTGGTCATTGAAGCCAAGGAAAATGCCTTTTTTGACTTGACCAAACGCATCCACAATGCAATTCATGGAAGTGGTAACGGGGTTTTTACGGACGAAGACCGTCAAGTGTATGAGGCAGTGAATCAACAAAACCTTTCAAAAGCACTGGAGTTGATCAATGATGATGACATTGTGGTGGTGCACGATCCCCAGCCCATGCCCCTGGCAGCAATGATCAAAAAGGAAAAAGACGTTTCTATAATTTGGCGATGCCATATAGGTTTGGAGGAAGATACCGAGGTTACCGATGCGGTTTGGAAATTCTTGAGTCCATATTCTGATGATTATGATCATTTTGTGTTCAGTTTACCCGCTTACGTTCCAAAATCCTTAAGAAAGAAGGCATCCATAATTCCGCCGGCTATAGATCCACTTAGTCATAAAAACAGGGCGCTGCAAATACATAAGTGCATTGGCATCTTGTATCAGTCGGGAATTATGAAAGACCACAAAGCCATCTTGTATCATAGATATAAGCATTTGGTACGGAGAGTGCTACCGAATGGTGATTTTGGAAATGTCAATGAACAAAAGGATTTGGATTTTCTCTACCGTCCTGTGGTGACGGAAATTTCCCGTTGGGACCGCCTTAAAGGTTTTAAGGAGTTGATGCAGGCCTTTATTAAGATGAAACTGGACAACCAAAAAAATGGCGACCCCAACAGTTTAGAGTACAAGCGTATTGAAATGACGCTTTTAGTGATGGCCGGACCAGATCCTGCCTTTGTTTCTGACGACCCTGAGGGAGATGAGGTTCTGAAAGAACTCACCGAAGCCTATCAAAAAGTGGACAGCGCCCTACAAAACGATATTGCCATTTTATTGTTGCCTTTGGACAATCCTAAAGAAAACGCCTTAATCGTGAATGCAATCCAAAGATCATCCAGTATCATCGTCCAAAATTCCATTCAAGAAGGGTTTGGTTTAACTGCCACCGAAGCCATGTGGAAGAGAAAGCCTATCTTGGTGTCCGGTGCAGCAGGATTGAAGTACCAAGTGAAACATAACAAATCAGGAATAATCAATGAAGATCCAAAAGACATCGATAGTTTATCGAAAACGTTGGCTTTTATGCTCAATAATCCCAAAGAGCGTGATAAATGGAGTTTTAATGGCCAAATTAGGGTCATACAAAACTTTACCCTGTTCAGTCAATTGATTTTATGGCTGGAAGTATTGGCCAAAAACAAATAGAACTGATGAAGCGAGAGGAAGTTTTGGAACTTTATCGAAACGTGATTGCCAAAAATTCCAATTTTGAGCTTAAGGGTAAGTCCATGCCCTATACCTCGGCCAACGGACACATGTTTTCGCAACTCAATAAGGATGGCGAACTGGGAATACGACTCTCCAAAACCGATACTTCGGCTTTCGATACCAAATACGGGGCAAAGCCTTTTACTTCATATGGCGCGGTTATGAAAGAATATGTGTTGGTTCCTGAGGTTTTGTTTACTGAACCTGATACCCTCGGATTTTATCTCCAAAAGGGATACGAGTATGTAATGTCACTACCACCAAAATAAAATGACTGCCCAAGGACAGCCATTTACTTTATTTTCAAAACTTGTTGTTACGCCGTAACAGCAGCTGTTATCTTCTTCTTTAAGCTATCGAACATAATTGGAGTAGCGATAAATACCGAAGAATACGTACCCACCAAAACTCCCACAATCATAGCGAACATAAACCCTCTTAAACTTTCTCCGCCAAAGGTGAAGATGGCCAAGAGTACAATCAAAGTGGTCAGGGAAGTATTCAACGTACGGCTAAGGGTACTGTTCAATGCCAAGTTGATATTTTCTCCAGCTTTCCACCCCTTTAAACCCACAATTTCCCGAATACGGTCGAATACAACCACCGTATCATTAAGGGAATAACCGATTACCGTCAATATAGCTGCAATAAATGCTTGGTCAATCTCCATATTGAAAGGCATGATCTTTCCGGTTAGGGAAAAGATACCCAATACAATCATTACATCGTGGAACACAGCTACCACAGCCCCCAAAGAGAACTGCCATCTTCTAAATCGCAATAAAATATATAGGAAAACGACGGCCAAGGAACCGATAATGGCCAAAAAGGCGTTGTTTTTGATATCATCCGCAATAGTTGGTCCTACTTTTACAGATTGAAGGATACCAATGGACTTTTCTGATGCACCTACCGTGAAATCTTCAAAAGAAGTTCCGTCTGGTAAGTATTTTTGAAGTGACGTGTATAGTTTATTTTGAATTTCATTATCCACCTCAATACCTTCCACTTCCACTTTATATGGAGTGGTCACTTTTATTTGGTTTGCATCCCCAAAAGTCTTCACATTGGTTCCACTTCCAAAAACAGTGTTCAATTCGGAAGCAATCTCAGAAGGGCTTACCGCATTCTCAAACCGTATTTGATAGGAACGTCCACCGACAAAATCAACGCCTTGTTGAAGCCCCGTAGTGAACAATGAAAATATGCCCACGCCTACCAAAATGGCAGAGATTACGTAGGCAATTTTTCTTTTCCCCAAGAAATTGATATTCAAATTCTTGAAAAGGTTTTTCGTAATCGAAGTTGAAAAATCCAAGCTTCTACCCTTCTTGCTCAAGTAGGTATCCACCATAAGTCGAGTCACAAAAATAGCAGTGAACAAGGAGGTGACGATACCAATCAATAAAGTAGTGGCAAATCCTTTAATTGGACCCGAACCAAAAATGAATAGGATAATCGCAGTAAGTCCTGTTGTGATATTGGCATCCAAAATGGAAGATAATGCATTGCTGAAACCATCGGCCACAGCTTGTGCTTTACCCTTACCCCGTACCAGTTCTTCTTTAATTCGTTCGAAAATAAGCACGTTGGCATCCACCGACATACCTATGGTCAATACTATACCTGCAATACCGGGCAGGGTCAATACCGCACCCAAACTTGTCAGAACGCCAAAAATTAAAAGGATGTTGAACACCAAAGCGATGTCTGCAAAGATTCCCGCTTTTCCATAATAGAAAATCATCCACAGCAATACAAAGGCCATTGCAATCAAGAAAGACATAAAGCCACTATCAATGGCCTCCTGACCCAAGGAAGGGCCAACTACTTCTGACTGAATAATTTCTGCAGATGCAGGCAATTTACCTGCACGTAAAACATTGGCGATATCTTTGGTTTCGTTTATGGTAAAAGTCCCAGTAATTTCAGAACGGCCACCAGAAATAGGTCCCGAGGAAACGCCAGGAGCGGTGTACACTTTGTTATCCAAAACAATGGCAATACCTGTTTGATTGGTATAGGCATCCCCTGTAAGCTTTTCCCATTCTTTGGCCCCACGTGTATTCATGGTCATGCTTACGGCAGGCTTGTTGAACTGATCAAATGTATCTTGGGCATCGGAGACCACATCGCCACTTATACGGGGCTCTCCTTCCCTATTTGATTTTAAGGCATACAATTCAGCCACTTCTGAATCTTTGGCTGGTCTTTCCCAAAGAAATTTGGTGAATTGTACATCGTTGGAAAGTAATCTTCGAATTTCCGGCATACGCAAGTAGCCGCCAATCTCTGCGGTATCAGTTACCAAGGCCCTTGCAATGGCATGACTGCCAGGGTTTGCCGGTATCAGTTTGCCCAACAATGGATTTGTTTCCGTTGCCACGTCCAAAGAATCTTGGGCCACATCGGAAAGCAGGGAGTCTATTTCGGATTCCGGCTTTGTTACTTCTTCCTCTTCTTCAACCGGTTCCAAAATCTCTTTCAATCTTTCATTGGCATTGACCATGAAAGCACCCAAATTTTGATTGCTTTGCGGATAGGTTTCCCAAAACTCCAATTGCGCTGTGCTTGATAGTAATTCCTGTGCTCTGGCAATATCCCTAGCGCCAGGTAACTCCACCAAAATACGTCCTGAATTTCCCTCTCTCTGGATGTTGGGCTGTGTTACACCAAAACCGTCGATACGCTCTCGAAGTACTTCAAATGCAGAAACAATCGATTCATCAATCTTTCTTCTGATGATGGGCTTAACCTCATCATCGGTCATTTGAAAGTTAATATCGTCGCTCAATCCCTTATTCGCAAAAATATCTGGAGAGGCCAACTTCGTTTCCCCCTTTATGTTGTCAAAAGCATCGAAGAAAAGCTCCAAATAGGTTTCATCACTATTCTTTGAAGCATTATCTGCATCGGCCAATGCTCTGTTGAAAACTGGGTTTTTGGTATTGTTCGCCAGACCCTTCAAAATATCCTTAACGGAAATCTGTAGGGTTACGTTGATTCCACCCTTAAGGTCAAGACCCTTGTTCAACTCTTTTGTTTTGGCATCTTCATAGCTAGTGAAGCCCAGCACAGGATTGTCTGCAATGGAATCCAAGTACGATGCCTCTAAAGCCTCGCGCTTTGCCACATAATCTTCCTCTGCTTCCGAAATTTGGTTGACGGCGTATACTTCAGCATCTTTTTCCAACTTACTTGTTATGAAAGTATAGGATAGTTGGTAGATACTTACCAAACCAAAAAGGAGCGCAAAAAGCCTTATAAGTCCTTTATTTTGCATTGATTATTAAATTTTTAGAAGTTTTCTTAAACAGCGTGCAAATATATCATTTCCGATAAGATTTGCCAATAGAAATTGATGGAATTGCAAGGTCTGCGATTCTTGGGGAGTGTTAAAACAAAATTGTCATTTCGAATTCAAAGAATCGGAAATCTTTATTATGGGATTTCTCGCTTTGCTCGAAATGACAATTGGTAACTGTTTTCCGGTATTATAGCTGAAGTAGTCCGTTGGTGTTTTTAACCCCTTTGGCACTTTCTTTCATTTTGGTTTTTTCGGCATCGCTAAGTTCGATTTCAACCACTTTTTCAATACCATTTTTACCCAAAATGACCGGCACGCCTATGCAAATGTCGTCCAATCCAAATTCTCCCTCTAACAAGGTGGAGCACGGGAACATCTTCTTCTGGTCACAGGCAATGGCCTGAACCAATCCGGAAACTGCGGCTCCTGGAGCATACCAAGCACTGGTACCCAACAATTTGGTCAATGTGGCACCGCCTACCTTGGTTTCCTCTACCACCCATTTCATTTTATCCTCTGGAAGAAATTCAGAAACTTTCACACTATTCCTGGTAGCATGCCTAATCAATGGAACCATACCAGTATCGCTGTGTCCACCTATCACCATACCGTCAACGTCAGAAATGGGTGCTCCCAAGGCTTCAGCCAGTCGGTATTTGAACCGGGCACTGTCCAAAGCACCTCCCATACCAATAATTCTATGTTTTGGGATATCTGTGGTTTTATGAACCAAGTAAGTCATAGTATCCATAGGGTTACTTACCACAATGATAATGGCATTCGGGGAATGCTTCAACAAATTGGAAGAAACATCTTTAACTATTCCTGCATTGATTCCTATAAGTTCCTCCCGGGTCATCCCTGGTTTCCTGGGAATTCCTGAGGTGATTACCGCAATATCGCTATTGGCTGTTTTCGAATAATCGCTGGTACTTCCGGTAATTTTGGTGTCGAAGCCATTGAGTGATGCCGTTTGCATCAAATCCATGGCCTTACCTTCAGCATATCCTTCTTTTATATCCAGTAAAACAACTTCGGAAGCAAAATTTTTCATTGCTATGTACTCGGCACAGCTTGCTCCAACTGCACCTGCTCCTACTACGGTGACTTTCATTTTTATGGGTTTTAATTTTAGTGGATCAAAAATAAGGCATTTGGGGCAGAAAAAACCTGACATTTGGCATTTTAGGGCATTCAATTTGAAAGAAAATGTCGGTAAATTGGGACATTTCAATACTCCACGGGATATCCAATGCAAAATCAGGTACAATACATCAAAACATGTGCAATAAACAACTACTTATTGCCGTTATAATAGTCCCAAATACTGTTTTTAACCTACTTAAACATGAAAAAGCTCTTTTCATTGTTGTGTATCATTTCCATTGTGGCAATAAGCAACTGTACCAGCGTTCCTGAAAACAATGATCCCATCTTGGGCATCTGGGTCAGGAGCAATGTCTCCACCGATACCGACAAAAGCACAAACAATACACGCGAAGAATGGATTTTCAATGATGTTTACCTGGGTAGATATCAAAGTTATTCCAACTCCAAATTAGAATTCTACACTGATTTTAAGTGGTCCGAAGAAAATGGGGTTTATACCATAATTTATGGTGATCCTCAAGTAACGGATGTAAAGGTCAGCTTGGAACAAAACAACAATCCTGAACGATTGACCCTGGACAATGGTTCTGTCTTCGCCACCAGGGAGTAATGTGAAGGCACACTTATGAAAATAGAAGGCCCCACATATGTGGGGCCTTCTTTATTTAAGGTTGGTCAGTGGTTATTATAGTTTTTATTATCTAAATCCGAAGTTAATACCAAAGGTAAAGGTGCTAAATTCGGCGATATTGTATTCTGCATTCAATCGGAAAAAACCCAATTTTAATTTGGTCCCGACATTGGCGGCAACCCCACTGGCATCGGTTGATACTGTAAATGGATCCGTGACCGTAGTGGTAAAGAAAGGACCTCTTGCCTCATATGTCCCCAAAAGGTCCATATCAGAATTTCCAGTAATATAGCCAAGACCGCCGTAAAAATTGATAACAGGTAATTTGGTGGAAACCACGGCGCTAATATTCCAAGTTCGAAAGGAAGCTTCAACTCGTTGGTCACTACCATCAATGACCCCTGTATCTGTGAAATCATACTCTCCATTTAAATTAGTATACCCAATAACCGCGGAAAGCGCTACAGGCCAAATTTTATCAGCTGGGAGCAATTTTGTGAACTCATATTGGATTCCAGCTCCAAATAAACCTATTTCCGCATCATCATCAAACTTGATCTTTGGTAAGAATCTAGCTTTTACTTCGAGACCTTTTACCAAACCCACACTGCCTTGAATATATCCTGAAGGGATAAAATTGAAGTCCTCGGCCGCTAATCCGGTCGGTAGTTCAAACTCTTCCCTGAACAGTCCACTTTCGTCCTCAACGAATACAACAACCCCCTCAATATCACCCAAGGCAGTTGAAACAGCTCTAGCCTGGCCCGGGTTGTTGACAAAGTCTAGATTTTCATAATCGTTGGGATCTAGAACAAAAGACTTTTTATCATCCTTATTCTTAAATCCTGTGATATTCCCAACAATTGATATTTCAAACCCTCCTAAAGGCTTTGCGGCCCCAGAATTGTACCATCCATTAGAAATACTATAAATCCCTGCTTCGGAAACAGGAGCCAGATAGGCATTGGCAAATCGCTCGGCATCGTTGACACCAGAGACGAATAGGTCGTTCAAATCTTGGGCCCTACCAACGGTTATCGAAAACAAGGCTAACAAAAGCATTACTCTTTTCATCTTGTAAAATTTTTCCTAAAACTAAAAAACTCGCCCCTTTGGAGCGAGTTTTTGTTGTGAAACAGCCATTATTTATGCATCTATGTTGGCATAAACGGCATTTTTCTCTATAAACTCGCGTCTCGGAGGAACCTCATCTCCCATAAGCATGGAGAAGATTCGGTCCGATTCTGTGGCATTATCAATACTTACCTTCCGAAGTGTTCTGAATTCGGGATTCATGGTAGTGTCCCATAATTGTTCGGCATTCATTTCACCCAAACCTTTATAACGCTGAATACTTGCCCCTCCGTTCATCGATTCTACAATCTCATCACGCTCCTTGTCATTCCAAGCATAGCGCCTTTTTGAACCCTTCTTGACAAGGTAAAGGGGTGGTGTGGCAATGTAAACATGTCCGTTTTCAATCAATTCCCTCATGTATCTAAAGAAGAAGGTAAGAATCAAGGTTTCAATATGGCTACCGTCAACATCAGCATCACACATGATAATGACTTTATGATACCGCAATTTTTCCAAATTCAACGCTTTGCTGTCCTCCTCGGTTCCGATGGTCACACCCAAAGCGGTGTACATATTTTTGATTTCCTCATTTTCAAAGACCTTGTGCTGCATGGCTTTTTCCACATTCAAAATTTTGCCCCGCAGTGGTAAAATGGCTTGAAAGTTTCGGTCACGGCCCATTTTTGCCGTACCGCCGGCCGAGTCTCCCTCAACTAGGAAAATCTCACAGTTTTCAGGGTTTTGATCAGCACAATCAGATAGTTTTCCCGGGAGTCCTCCCCCGCCCATAGGGTTTTTTCTTTGGACCATTTCCCGGGCCTTGGCGGCAGCGTGCCTAGCTTGGGCCGCCAATTTCACTTTTTCAACAATCTGCTTAGCGTCTTCAGGGTGTTCCTCAAGATAATCGGTCAACATTTCAGAAACCGATTGGCTAACGGCACTGGTCACCTCACGGTTTCCAAGCTTGGTTTTGGTCTGACCTTCAAACTGGGGTTCGGCTACCTTGACAGAAACAATGGCGGTCAATCCTTCACGAAAATCATCACCGGATATTTCGAACTTCAATTTATCAAGCATCCCAGAGTTATCTGCATACTTTTTTAAGGTAGTGGTCAACCCTCTCCTGAATCCAGAAAGGTGGGTTCCACCTTCATGGGTATTGATGTTGTTTACATACGAATGCAGGTTTTCAGTATAACCATTGTTATATACCATAGCCACTTCTACCGGGATTCCATTTTTCTCCCCTTCCATGGAGATAACATTCTGGATGAGCGATTCACGATTGCCATCAAGAAAACGAATAAATTCCTTGAGACCTTCTTCCGAGAAAAAGGTTTCTGAAACAAACTCACCTTTTTCATCCTTATTACGACGGTCGGTCAAGGTAATTGTAACTCCTTTGTTCAAATAAGACAACTCGCGCATCCTGTTCGCCAGGGTATCGTAGTTGTATTCCGTAGTTTGGGTGAAAATGGTATTGTCAGGCATAAAAGTGACAATCGTACCTGTTTCTTTACTATCACCAACACTTTTGACAGGATACAGCGTTTTTCCCCTCTCATATTCTTGTTCCCATATCTTCCCTTCTCTATGTACCGTGGCTTTTAGGTGGCTGGACAAGGCATTTACACAAGAAACACCTACACCATGAAGTCCTCCGGAAACTTTATAGGAATCTTTATCAAACTTTCCACCTGCACCAATTTTGGTCATGACCACTTCCAAAGCGGAGACACCCTCTTTTTTGTGCAATCCTACGGGGATACCCCTACCATTGTCTTTAGTGGTAATGGAGTTGTCCTCGTTGATAATCACTTCAATGGAATCGCAGTGCCCTCCCATGGCTTCATCGATGGAGTTATCCACTACTTCGTATACCAAATGATGCAAACCTCTAAGGCCCACATCCCCAATATACATGGAAGGTCGCATGCGTACGTGCTCCATACCTTCCAAGGCTTGGATGCTATCCGCCGAATATTGATGTTTTTTAGCTTCTTCGCTCATATTATCTACAGTATTTGCCTTGAATTTTTCAAATCCTACAAATATAAGGAATCCCCTTTGAAATTAGGTGGTTGAGGCCTTTTAAACACCTTAAGTTATCAACATGATTTTGTGGAAAACGCAGTGGAAAGTTAAGTGGTTAAAATCAAGCAGATATATCGTAAAAGAGTCTGGTTAAATCCTACCTCTAGGATTCAAATAAACAGTTAAATGTGTTTCAAAGCCTATTGAGCATAACCCAAAAGATTTAAGTTATTCTCCAAAAACTTGGGTTTTGTGTGGAAAATCCTACTTTTACACGCATTAAAACTCAAATTTCATATCATGAAGAAAATTTTAACTACGTTTTTGGCTACGATTGGATTTGTAGCTGCTACAATCGCACAAGATGGAAATCAAACGGACAAAGGAAGTTGGCTCATTGAAGCAAACACCGGTTTTGGTGGGGAGGGCCTCACAGCACATTCGGCCAACACTGGTTTTTCACTTATTTCAACCGATAATGCCACCATTTGGGGTATCGGTGGAGAGGGTGGTTACTTTGTTGCGGATGATTTAGCCCTAAAAGCAGGATTGGGTTACTCAGATTTTGATGGATTAACCGTTTTCACATATAAAGTTGGTGCAAAATACTATGTAATCAGTAGCATTCCCTTTCAAATAGATATCACTGGTGCCAGTATCCAAGATGTTACGGAAAATCCCCTTTGGCTGGGTTTACAGGGAGGGTACGCCTTCTTTCTTTCTGACCATATAAGTGTAGAGCCTGGTTTGCGCTATAATCTAAGTCTCAACGAGGATTTTACCGATGAAGGCATATTTGAATTTCGAATAGGGTTTGCCCTTTACTTCTAAGAAAAAAGTCGAAGCTCCCTTGATCCAAGGGAGCTTTTTCCTTTGCCGTTCAAAGTCCAACCGGGCTAACACGTTCCAACATCTCTAGAGTTTGACCAATGAACTTTTTTGATAAGCATCTTCATGCACATTGGCAACGGCCCGACCTGATGGGTCATTCATATTTTTAAAAGCTTCATCCCATTCCAAAGCAATTTTGGTGCTACACGCCACCGATGGTTCCTGCGGAACACTAAGGGCAGCAGCGTCGGAAGGGAAATGCTCCTCAAAGATGGAACGATAATAGTATTCCTCCTTGGTAGTCGGTGTTTGGATGGGAAATTTAAAGTGGGCATTTTCCAATTGTTCATCACTTATCTGTTCTTCCACCAAAGCTTTCAAAGTATCAATCCAACTGTATCCCACACCGTCGGAGAATTGTTCCTTTTGTCGCCACGCCACACTTTCGGGTAAATAGGCCTCAAAAGCTTTTCGCACCACCCACTTTTCCATTCGCTCACTATTGATCATTTTGTCCTTTGGGTTAATGCGCATGGCAACATCCATAAATTCCTTGTCCAAAAAGGGCACTCGACCCTCAATACCCCATGCCGCTAAGGATTTGTTGGCCCGTAAACAATCGTACATATGAAGTTTATCCAGTTTTCGTACGGTCTCCTCATGAAACTCTTTGGCATTTGGAGCCTTATGAAAATATAGGTATCCACCGAAAAGCTCATCTGCCCCCTCTCCGGAAAGGACCATTTTAATACCCATGGATTTAATGACACGGGCCATTAAATACATAGGTGTGGAAGCCCTTATGGTAGTGATATCGTAAGTTTCCAGATTGTAGATTACATCTCTAATAGCATCCAACCCTTCTTGAATGGTAAATTTTATCTCATGGTGAATGGTACCGATATGGTCGGCCACTTTCCGGGCCGCTGCTAAATCGGGAGACCCTTCCAGACCTACCGAGAAAGAATGCAGTTGTGGCCACCAGGCATCTTTGGTGTCCCCAGATTCAATACGTTTTTGGGAATATTTTTTCGCAATTGCCGAAGTTACCGAGGAATCCAGACCGCCTGATAATAAAACCCCATAGGGAACATCGGACATCAATTGTCTGTGAACTGCAGCTTCGAGCGCGTCCTTAATCTCTTGGATACTGGTCTCGTTTTCTTTCACGGTGTCATATTCCATCCAATCTCTTTTGTACCATCTTTGGAACTCACCATCTGCACTATATAGATAATGTCCTGGAGGAAAGAGTTCGATTTTGGAACATGTACCTTCCAATGCTTTGAGTTCGGAGGCTACGTAAAAGGTCCCATTTTTGTCCCAACCGATATAAAGCGGAATGATACCCATATGGTCCCGAGCGATAAAATACTGGTCTTTTTCACTATCATAAATTGCAAATCCGAAGATTCCGTTTAAATCGTCCAGAAAATCCGCTCCTTTTTCTTGGTACAGGGCCAGTATCACTTCACAATCCGATTGGGTCCTGAACTTATATTTACCCTCGAAAGGTTTTCTGAGTTCCTGATGGTTATATATTTCTCCATTGGCTGCTAAAACCAATTTACCATCGTCGCTCAACAAGGGCTGTTTACCCGATGCTGGATCTACGATAGCCAATCTTTCATGGGCCAAAATGGCTTTGTCATCAGCGTAAATACCACTCCAATCTGGTCCCCGATGCCGTACTTTTTTGGACATTTCCAGCAATTGGGGTCTTAGTACTTCGATACTTTCCTTAACATCAAACGCACATACTATTCCGCACATATTTTATCATTTTAATAACAGTATGATTCAAAAATCAACTAAATAATTATAAAATAAAATAAAAAAGTACTTATAGATTACAATAATATATTAGTACAATCTATTTTAATGTATAATTGAAATTGTTTGACGTGTCCAAAGGCAAATTTTGTACGGTCTGTAAGGTTTTTAAATTTTAACGTCTCTTTATAAATACTTCATTTAATTACATCCTAGTTTTGGAAACAACTAAAATCACAATCATGAAAAATGTATTCTTGTTTACTTTTTTAACCATTGCGCTGGCATTTTCAACAGAAGCAACTGCCCAAAAATTCAGTGGGTTGGATAAAAGTCCGGCTGATATAGCTTCTTATCCTGCAAGTTATAGGGTCGCCGATAAAGCAGTTCGGGTAATTTATAGCCGACCCCAATTAAAGGGCCGAACGCTTTCTGAGCTTGCTCCTGCTGGTAAGGTTTGGAGAACTGGGGCCAACGAATCTGCAGAAATCACTTTTTACAAAGATGCCACTGTAGGTGGAGAGCAGGTCAAAGCTGGCACCTATTCGCTATTCACCATTCCAGGAGAGGATGAGTGGACCGTGATTTTGAACAGCAACTTAAATCAATGGGGCGCTTATTCGTATGATAGTAATGCGGATGTTGCCCGAGTATCTGCTGAAGCAAGCACGAATGGAGATTCTCTAGAGGCATTTTCCATTGCCTTTGATGATGACGGTAATATGATTATGGGATGGGACAAAACCCGGGTTACATTGCCTATTAGCATGTAGCAACGATATGGTTTGAATATGAAAAAAGGCGGGTTGTTGCCCGCTTTTTTATTTTTTCTGAACTCCTCCCAGAAAAACTTTTTCTGCCTCAAGATTGGGCACACTATCAATGGGCATAGACATGATGTCGTCGCTCAAAATCAAAAAGTCAGCAAACTTCCCAACTTCGATACTTCCTTTCTCATTTTCATCAAAATTGGAATAGGCGGCCCAAATAGTCATTCCTCTTAATGTTTCTTCACGGGAAAGGGCATCTTTCATCTGAAATCCCCCTTCTGGATAATTTTCAAGGTCTTGACGGTCCACCGCGGCATAAAAGGTTAAAAACGGACTCACTCTTTCCACTGGGAAATCAGTGCCAAGCGCAACAATTCCAGCTTTGTCCAACAACGTTTTAAAAGCATAGGCTCCCTTGACCCGTTCTGACCCCAAACGGTCTTCGGCCCAATACATGTCGCTGGTGGCATGTGTAGGTTGTACCGATGGAATGATACCATTTTCAAAATAATTGAAATCAGGTGTGGAGACCACCTGTGCATGTTCCACTTTCCATCGCCTATCGTCCCGACCTTCCAAGGCTTTTTGATAGGCTTTCAATACGACCACATTGGCAGAATCTCCAATGGCATGGGTGTTCATTTGATAATCAGATTCGGCAATTCGTTGTGCAAGGGCCTCAATTTCATCAACAGGTGTTACCATCGCACCATAGTGGCCTTCTTGATCCGAATATGGTTCTTTGAGAGCTGCTCCCCGGGAACCCAGAGCCCCGTCGCCATAAACTTTCACCGAACGAACATTGAGTTTATCCGTTTTAAGGATTCCCTTATTGAGGTAATAATCCAGGTTTTCTTTGGAATTGCCCACCATGGCATATATCCTAATTGATAAATCCCCTGTCTGGTGTAGACTATCTATCAATTCGATGGTAGACCTGCCCAAACCGGCATCGTTTACCGTGGTAAGGCCATAATCCAAGCATAAGCGTTCGGCATCTTTTAAGGCCTGTATTTGGGTTTGGCGATTTGGTCTGGGCATCACTGCATCTATCATGGCCATGGGTGAATCGACAAGTACCCCGGTGATCTTTCCATCTTTTTTTACGATTTCTCCTCCTTCTATTTCAGTTTTATCGGTTATTCCCGCCAAATCCAATGCTTTTTGGTTGACCAAATAGGCATGTCCGTCCACACGTTCCAAAGCCACTGGGGTGGCAGGAAACATTTCATCCAGTTTGTCCTTTGTTGGAAACTCCTTGTTCTCCCAATCATTTTGATCCCATCCCCTTCCTTGAATGAAATTAGTAGGATTCTCCTTTTGAAATAGGGCTACTCGCTCCAAGATTTCTTCAAAACTGGATGTTCCCACCAAATCGACCACTTGTTGATTCAAACCCAATCCATAAAAATGACAATGGGCATCAATTAAACCGGGAACGATGGTCTTCCCTTCAGCGTCCAACTGCTGTTCAGCCTCATATTTTTGATGGATCTCGGAGGTCTCGCCAACAGCCAAGAATTTTCCATCTTTGACAGCTACAGCCGATGCTTTGGAAAAGGAATCATCAACCGTATAAATGTTCGCATTGTAAACAATTAAATCTACCGCCTCTTTTGGGTTGCATGCGACAAAAAAAAGAAGGGATATACAATAGATGACGCCGTATCTCATTTTTATAGGGTTTGGTTTGTATCAAAAATAGAAAATACAGCTGTAATAGTGAGGTTACTCGTCTACAAACTCTGTCATTACAAATTCTACCCGTCTGTTTTTTCTACGGGCCTTTTCTGAAAGCGTAGTGTCCAGGGGCACTTTATTGCCATACCCTTTTGCGGTTATTCGATTTTTTTCCAGTCCCAAAGCCATCAGGTAACGCGCCACGCTTTTGGCCCGTTGCCGAGATAGCACATCATTGTAATCTTCAGATCCCAAATCATCCGTATGGCCGCTAATGGAGACTTTTAGATTGGGATGCTTTTTCAAGTACACGAAGACATCTTTAAGACTCTGTTTAGCCTTAGGTTGTAAGTCAAAGCGATCAAAATTGAAATTGACATGGTCAAGCACATAGACTTCATTGGGTTTGTATTCAGGGCCCAAGTATGTCAGCGAGACGTCGTCCACATAATAGTAGGAATAACCCTCAGCGCTGGGTGATTCATCGTTGAAATCTATATATTCAGTGCTTCTGTTACTTTTGAAGTTTCCTAGAATGAGGTTGTTCTCGAATCCTTTGCCAACAATTTCGAGGCTCAACTGCATCCATTTTTTCTTATTATCCAAAAAGCCGTTGACCAAAAATTGTTTTGCGTGGGTAGTTTGTACCTCCTTGTTCGCCAAATTGCTATTAGACAAATATCTTTTGGTATGTATCGAGAGGGGTTTCTCGGCAAAAAGTGCCCCAATATCCTTTACTGCACCATCTGATTTTTCAGAAAGGCTCAATGAAATCTGTACCACATATCGATGCCCTTTTTGAAGTGTTTCTTTGAGCAATACCTGAATATATTCCCGATAATCCTTCGGTGCAAATAGATATAGGCCCGCATAGGCATTTCCCTCAAATGCCTCCTGTTTTCCTTTAAAGTTCAGCGGAATGCCCAGCTTGGTCTTGCTACACTTGTTAAAATAGTCTGTGGTGCCCAGTGTAGGAGCGTTCCAGAACTCCGCATCTCTATTTAGGTTGCTCATTTTTACAGGGCAAGTGGCGAAATCTTCAAAACCTCCATTATGTACGAGATTTTGGGAGCGGGTTGTTCCAGAGCACAGAAAAACCGTTATGGACACTATGTGAATGAATCGCAATGACATGAGTTCCAATAATTTTGGAACGCCCAATCGCAATTTAGGTTGATTGACTGGCGTACGTACTATAACGCCATTTTTCAGAATTTATTTCGTTAATACCTAATAATCAGTCATTTGAAAAAAAATCAATTAACGGCATGCATCCAATCAATAACTTCTTTGGCAATTTCTGGATGGTAATTTTCCCTTATATAGTTCCTATACCTCCCTTGAAGGGACAACCTTGCACCTTCTTCCTTGGATTTTGTTCTTGCAAACACATGATCAGCTTCCTGAATTTCCAAAAAGGTACCATGACCCGGATTTTCTTCATTAATCAAGGACACAATATCCTTAGCAGCTTCATTGCTTAGCGCTTGAAGGTCCGAAGTTCCATAAATGGCCAGCACTTTTGATTTTACTTTGGACCATGATTCGGCATTACTGATAGCGTTCATTGTGGAGAAAAAACTAAAATGCCTGCCAAAAAAGTAATCACCGTCATTGTAGTTAAAAGCATTCATCTCTTCAACCAAGTATTTTTTATTTTTTGGATCGTCCCGTATTTCCTGAGGCGATTTTCCCTCTATTAACCATTGGTGCATCAATGAAATGGAGTTTCTTGCCATTTCGTCCATTTGCTTCCGGGTTTCCACTCCGTAATAGACAGGTTGTTCCCGAAAATTATCGAGAAAATATTCAAACCATGTCTTGTAAATTGGTGCATAAACAACAACTCCTTTGGGTTGATACACTTCTGCCAAAATTGGTGCTGTAACACTTCCCATGGAATGGCCAAAGAGAAACAATTGCGATTGATCCACATAAGGCAATGTCCTAAACTGTTCGTAAGCCGCCCTATATATATCCAGTTCTTCTTTGTAATCAATATCTCTACAGTGTTTGGTTCCTCCACTATCTCCAATACCTGGTCGTTCAACTCTGTAAACAGTATATCCCGCATTTACAAAATCATCAATTAAACGTTTGGCAGGTTCTGTTGGGTTCGCCCAAAAATCTTGAGAACCACAATAAATACCTTGTAGAAAGAAAATTGCAGGGGATTTATCCTTCTTTTTTGATCTATGGACAATGGTGCGCAAAGTCCCAAGTTTTGTTTGAAGTGCACCATAGATTGCCTCGCCATCGTCTACAGGAGTTTCTTTTGGTCTCCCCAATGCTTTTCCATGGATTTTTTTTAACCTTCCCCGTCTATTAAGATGAACAATTAAATCGTCATCCTGCCTCAAATTGGCAGAAATTCTAAAAACCTGCGATCTGTCCGTTATACGTTGACCATTAATTTGTAAGATTACATCTCCCTCTTCCAGCCCTAGGACATCAGCGGTAGTTTCAGGGATACGTCTTGTTATTAGGATTCCTTCATTGGTTTTTAAATTGTGAACTTTGGCCAACGAATCATTTACGTTAGCCATTCCTATGCCCAAAGAAGCTTTTCGCTGTAATTTCTGGGCAGGTGCTACTGAACAAAACAAAAAACTAGCCATAAATGCCAATATCATTTGATTTCTTATATCCATAGCATGGTTATCCATTTTTTTTGAAAAAATCATCAATCGCTTTAAAATATTCACCTGGAGCATCCAACCATCCATAATGGGCACAATTTTTCAGGAGTTCAAAAGTTGAATTCGGAAATATAGCGTGCATAAAAACTGCATGTTTTGGATCTACAATATCATTTTCTCCGTGAATGATCAGAACCGGTTTTGTGAATTGTTTCATCGTATCGACCACATCATAGTTTGTTTCCCTCAAATCCGCCCATAATAGCTGATTTATTCTGGGGTGGTATCTGGAATTGAAAGCCAAACCTCTAAAAACCTTATCCTTATTTTTTTTGTAGAAAAGATATCCTCCTGCCAGGGCCTTGGATTGCTTCATGGAACGTAAATCTGGATTTTGTACCTCATCCAATTCAGCCAAAGCAATCCTATCGGTCTCTTCCAAGTTGCTCGTCAATCTTTTATCCACAGTGTTCAGAAAATCCATGTTCATACCACCGGAATGCGACAAAATCATGCCCTTTACATGTTCTGGGTACTTTGCGGCATAGCTCATTGCATAAATCCCCCCAAAAGATTGCCCAAATAAGGTGATTTCCCGCAGTCCCAAATGTCTTCGTATCGCCTCCATATCCTCAACCATTGCACTCATGGTAACATTGTCTTCATTCGGTTCAGCTAATTTTGAGAAACCGGTGCCCCGCTGGTCAAACAGCACTACCAAATGGTTCTTGGAAAATTTTTGGGCCAAGGAGACAAAATTATGACTGGAAAAACCTGGTCCCCCATTAAGGATAAACAATGGCTCGCCTTGTCCAAATATTTTATAGGCCAAGTTTATATCCTTCATCTCCAAATAGGAATAATCCGCTTGGTTCTTTTGAATATAGTCCACTATGAGACTTCGATATTTGGAGTTCTTAGGTTTTGCTAAATCGCGAAGCAATTGTCCATGGTTCATGTCTTTAGCGTGATAAAAATCCATGGTTTTGTAATTGGCTTGGCTGGCAGCGTGTTCTAGCAATTGGGTATAACCGTAGGTGTCCTTTTCCGAGATGACCAACATTGGAATCCATTGATTCTCGATGTAAAAAGTGGGCGAGGCGTTTTTAAACTGCTTTGGTGTATTTCCAAAAACAGCTTGCACATGTTTTTCGGCCATATCCCTGCCATTATACCTCAAATGGCTTTCATGATAAGCAGCTATGTCATAAGCTCCAGCTATGGGAATTGCTCCCTTAATCTCTCTAACAGATCTTCGAACTTCGGACAGATAGCTAGGGTCCATGGCCAATAGAGCGGACAAATGACCTCCCGCGGAATAACCACTCACGAAAATTGAATTTTGATCGTAGTCAAAAGATTTTGCGTTCTTATACACCCAAGAAAAAGCACGAGCCACATCCTTAATATGTTCAGGATGCTGAACGCCTTCATCAAATTTCGGATTCTTCCAAGTACCAGGACTCAATCTGTAGCTTATCGCAGCTACTGCAATACCATCACTTGCAAACGCTCGAGCCAAATCTGTTTCAAACTTCCTTCCTCCAAAAGCCCAAGCACCACCATGAATCCAAATCAGTATCGGTGGATTTTCAACATCTTCCGGAAGAAACAGGTTAAGCTTATGCTTTACGGAATCCGCATCTTTCCCTTCATAATAGACCAAATCGTGGTGCTCGCGAATATTTTCGACCTGCACCTTGTTTTGGAAACCTGAACATCCCCAAGTGCAGACAAGACATAAAAGGCAAATCAATGTTACAACGAGGGGCTTTTTTCTAATTTCGTTCATTCTATAGCTCTATTTATTTCTTTTGAGCAAGAGGTCTTGACCTCTAAAATTGCACAAATACATATCTGCGAGACCGTCTCTGTTGAAATCGCCAAAAACAAAATCAAAGGTGTAGCATTCTATTTCTGGAAAGAAATCGGACGTTTGATCTTTGAAGGTGGCATCTCCCTGATTAATCAAGACCATCATTTGTCGTCCGTTGAATCGATTTCCGTTGATCAAATCCAAAAATCCATCATTATTGATGTCAAAGAATGATGCCCCCACGGTTCTAAAGTTGTTTTTGGGCAATGATTGCTGAGTGATTTCCGTGAAAATTCCGTGTCCGTCATTCATCAAAAGTCGATTTTGGGGATTGCCAACTCCACCAAAGTCGACGTTGGCGAAAAAAATATCCAAATCACCATCATTGTCAACATCTCCCAGTTCAACCTCACGGGTTTGATCATTTACCGTTGGCAATCGCTCACCGGTCTCATCTCTAAAATGGCCCTTGCCATAATTGATCATAATTCGGTTTTGGGTTTCGTTGGCTTCCACAAAATCCAAATCCCCGTCGCCATCCAAATCGCCTAGTTCAATATCTTGCGTTGTTGATGAATCCGACGGTAATCTCAGTTGGGTCTCATCAGTAAATACTCCATTTTTGTCATTGATCAACAAAAAATTCTGTCCTTGATTTCCTATGATCAAGTCTCTAAATCCATCTTCATTAAAATCGGCAGTTTCCACGACGTTGGATATCCCTTTTACTGGTAGTCCCTTTGGATGATCCTCAAAAAAACCAGGGCCTTTATTGAGATAGTATTCATTTGTTTGATCATCCTCACTAACAAATATCAAATCCACATCACCGTCCTTGTCAAAGTCTCCCATAGCGATGTCCTCAGAATCATGAGTGTTCTTTGGAAACCTATTTCCGCTTTCATCCACTAAAGAACCCTTTCCATTATTGATGAGAATAACATTTCTTCCAAATTCAATGGCCAGAACCACATCCTCATAACCATCGCCGTTAAAGTCAAAAGCCTTTCCAGCCATGGAGTTTTGGTCTAAGTTCTTGCTTTTTAAGGCATTGGAATCAATATTGTAAATTGTTTCGGATGTACTTTTCTGTTCAACCCAAACAGTGCTTAACATAGACTCCTTCAAGAACAGAAATCCCATGAACAAAACAGAAATAAATAATACAATGAAAAACAATAGAGCAGACCCTTCGCGTCCCACTATCAATCGATTCAATAACATGTGAACAATTTAGTGCTTGCCCGAATAGGGTCGAGGTAAAATCTTGCGAATTTTATTCGATGGATCTTTTCTTTAAGCACTTTTTTAGATAATGCGCATCACTGAAGCCACAATGAAGAGCAGTATAAGTAGCATCATGTCCATTTAGAAGCATTTGCTCAGCATGCTGCATTCTAACTTTGGTCAAGTACTTACTGGGAGATTGCCCATAAAAACTCTTAAATTTCTTTTGAAAATGAAATGGGGATAAGCAGGCTGCCTTGGCGATTTGCTCAAGACTTAATTTTGAATTGTAGTTTTTTTCAATAAACATTCTCCCCTTTTCCATCTTTTCCCATAAATGACATTGGGTTTCTTTTTTTTTCGCATCAAGCTGAGGCAGTTTACTGGAAGAATGTGTAAGGTATGGGATCAGTCTACCAAAGACGTTTTCAAGAAAAACATCTGGGTCGCTCCACTGCATCTTGTTAGAGGGGCAAGAAAAAACGTCGGGGACGGCCAAATATGAGGTAGAAATTGGAAAAATTGGAACTATGGGAAATTCTGTTTGATACCTGTCCAGTTGCTCTTCAAAAGCCTCCTTCGAAAAATAAGCGCAAACCCCCTTTACCGATTCGTTTGCTTTGATTCTGGTTTCCAATTCCTGACCGGGTGGCACCAGCAAAAACTGATTTTGACCCACAGTTTTCTTTTGCCCATTGACGATGTACTGTTCGGCTCCATGGAAAACCAACTTTAAGGAATAGTTTTCGGTTAAGGAATGCGCCCTAAACTCTGTTAGATTGGAAAAAAGGACTTTTCCATCAACCTTCTTTCCCGTAAAGCTGTTGATCTCACCCTTTTTAATTTCTACCTCCATGGTTCGGCCTTTGAACTAATATAAAGACTTTCCAACGTTTGGTCGAAATCTTTTTTGATAATTTACAGTGTGGTGCAATGCTACAGATCAAACTTATAGGAAACTCCAGCCAACGCCTGAAAACTTTGAACTCTAAAATTGGCCCATCGCTGATAATCATTATTGGCAATATTGGATGCCTTGATGAATATGGACAATTGCTCATTGAACCGATATCCAAAATGCGCATTGACATCAAAAAAACCATCCAAGGTCAATATCGTGGCTGGAAACTCGGAAGGCTGAACATTTTCTACTACCAATGAAGTTAAATCCTCTCTCTCGCCAATATAAAAAAGATTGGCCCCAAGATACCATTGATCATTGATTTGATAGTCCATAAACAAAGAACCTTTTACCGAAGGTAAATTCCATGCAGGGTTATCGGTCTCAGTATCATAATCATTAAATTCCGCATTGATTCCCAACATAAAATTCCTGTTTACATCCACATTTAGTTCTGCGAAAATGCCCAAGGTTTTGACATCATCATAGAAGACTTGGAAAGAGTTGCCATAAGTGTAGCCTTTTTCATCATTTCTGAACAGGTTTTGTGGATTCAACAAAAACAAGGGTTTTCTGTTTTCTGCAGTATAGGAACCCTTTACATTGTAGCCCACATTGGATGTTAACTGCCCTTTCAAACCCACGTAGCTTTCATATTGCCGATCCGTCGGCTGTATGTCAAGTGTTGGGGATACAAAGGGGTTCTCATCCACAAAATCATGATAGGAGTTTTGCTCCAATTGCCCTTCAATACCACCATATACAATCACATTATCTTCTAGCAATCGATACGATGCGATTACTGCCGGATAAATGAAAAAATTACTATCGCTGTTCTCTGTTTCCAGACCGTACACAAAACAGGCACCCAAATTCAAGGCAAGGTCGTCACGAAGTACCAATAAACTTGGTGTGACACCTGCTTGAAACTGACTATAATCAATTCCTCCGTCATTCACTGTGTTATTGACCGAAGTGTTTTCAAAACTTCCATTTACAAGGTCGAGTCTCACATCAACAGTCAACAACTCCTCTGTAATCGGCAACTCTAGGGTAGAATTGATTATGGCCCTATTTTCGGCTGACTCCGCAACGTCCCAAAATCGTCGTAGCAATACATCGCCTTTCCTAAAATAAGAATCTTCGAATTCCAAATGGGCTGTGCCCTGGGCATTAAAATAATGCTGTGTTTCGTCAATCCCATCAATGATAGCTTGGTCCAAACTTTCACTTTCAATCCCATACCAGTTATACATTTGATGTTGAAGACCAATACCCGCACCCCAATTCATATCCCTATCTTTCTTTTGGTAGGAAACATCCAGTTTGGTATTGTAGAAATCCGTGTCCAACGGGGTGAAATCGATATCGCCTCTTGAAGAAAAATGGTTCAACCCTACATCCAAAAAATCTTCTCGCCTGTTCAGCTCCTGACTTGTATAAAAATCCAGCAAGGCATTGTTATAATTTCCAAGACCCAAAGACGCATACGTATTGTACAGGGTAGGTGGCGGAACTTTTTTTACCCTGGAGGCTTTCCCTTTGGCCGGGGTAAAGGTGGAAGCGACCGGCACTGAAAATATACTATAATCAATATCCTTTTTCTGCAATACAATGGAATCATTTAGGTTTGGGGAAGACTTGATTTTGAAAGCATCTGAAACTGTTGGTGAATAGGGCTTGACAACCGTAACGGTTTCTGTGCCTATATTATCGGTTTCTTGGGCCAAAAGGACACCCCAAATGCTCAAAAAAAGCAATGGAAATATACAGGTTCTCTTATCCATATTGGTTCTCAATTTAATTTTGATTGGGGTCAACGGATGAATTGATTTCCGCTTCTTTCGTTTTGATTACAGCCAATTCCCCTTTTGCCTCGGCCACAATTGTTTCAAACTCCGAAAAGCTGGAAATAACACTTTCCAGAATATAGGTGGCCTGAAAGGCATCGCCCATGTTATAAAAATTCTTGGCCATGATGATGAGTCCTTTTCCTCCCCATTTTTTATAAGCAGAATAGTCCTTGGCCAATTTTTGTACGGATATATTGGAAGCTTCAAAATCTTGGTCCTTGTTTTTGAAAAAGGCATCATAATACCAAGCTTCAGCTGCCAGTTCACCCGTTGCGATTTCCTTTACTTTTTGATAGGCTATTTGCGCCAAACTTTCATTTTCTGTTGCCATGGCCGATCGTGCAATCATAATTTGCGCATCGCTCTTTATACGATCATCGACTTGCTCGGCTCCCAATACTTTTTCGGCGTATTCAATTGTCTTGTCGTAATTTTTTTTATTGTAGTATCCTTTCATCAAATTGGATTGTGCGAAAGTCCTGTTTTGGGAAATTTCTGCTATATTTTCCAATTGTTTTAGGTAGGAAATGGCATTTTGATAATCTTGTTTCTCCACATAAATTTCGCATACCCGTGTTAGGGCCTGTTCCACAAACTCACCACTACCGCTGTTTGCAACCACCTGATACTTGGGCAATGCCTTTGCTTTGTCTCCATTTGCAAAATAGAGCTGCGCCAGTTTAAAATTGACCTCCAAGGCATTCATCCCATTGGGAAATTCGTTTAGGTAATCTTCGTAAGCCCTTATGGCAACCTCCGTTTTTCCCTCCATATACTTACGTTCCGCAGCCTCATAACTGGCATTGTCCAATTCTGCATCTGTCACTTCCACAAAATCCAAACCTCGAGCCCATGCAGCATATTCACTTACCTTACCCTCATCAACATAGACCAATTTTGCCGTGGCCACTGCCTGTTTGGCCTCTTGGGTGTTTGGATATTTTTGTACCACTATTTTTAGTTTATCCAAGGCTTGATCGTTTCTGCTAGCGTTATAGTGGACCAATCCTTGGCGCAACAAGGCCCTTGGTGCAAACCTGCTGCGTGAGTATTCCGCAATCAATCGGTCATAGGTTTTCAATCCTTCCGACTCTCGATTGACCTTGATATATGTATTGCCCAGTTCAAAAAGTGCATCATCACGTAATGGGGATTTGGGGTATCGAATCAAGAATTCATTGATGCCCGCTATTTTTCCGGAACTGTTTCCCAGAAATCCAACACATAGTGTTTTTTGGAATGCTGCATAATCCCGTTCAGGTCCGTTTGCCTTAGAAGCTTCTTCATAAGCGGACTGTGCCAACCTATATTTACTGGTGACGAAATAACTGTCACCCAGTCGAAGATAGCCATCATTTCGCTGCTGATCATCTATGCCGGTGGCATTTGTGACCTTTTTAAAATGGGATATGGCATTGGAATAATCTTTGAGTTTGAAATAGCAATATCCCAAATTGTAGTCAGACACTTCATACTCTTCCATGGACTTGGCCGCTGGCAGTTTTTGATATCGGATGAAATCAGCCAAGGCTTCTTCAAAACGGTTCAATCGATAGGCGGACTCGGCCTTCCAATATAGGGCCCGAGCTTCAAAATTTGGATTTTCAGTATTTTTTAATGCTTTGGCAAAGCGTTCCAAAGCCGCTTCGTATTGTCCATCAATGAACAGCTCCACACCTCTATAATAGGCCACTTTTTGGTAGGTCTCCTTGCTGGCATAGGAACTGTTTTCCTCCAATAGTTGCATGGCGCCCTCAAAATTTTTGGAGGTGATGTATGAATCCACTAAAAGTTCCTGAATCTCAGATTGATGTTCATCTTTTGGGTATTTCTCCAAGTATGCCGCCATCACTTGGGGAACGGGCTGGTAAGGATTGCCTATTTCATAGCATAGCCGGGCGTAGTTGAGAAAGGCATCTTTCTGGATATCACCACTGAAATCCATCTGGGATGCATTTCGGAACGCGTTTAATGCTTCCGGTTTTTTATCCACATTCAAATAGCACTCGGCTAAATGGTAATAGGCATTTTGGGAAACACTGTTGGTGCCTCCAATTATTTTGTTGAACTGTTGAATCGCGCTTTCATAGTCGCCTTGCTTGTAGTGTGCGTATCCCAATAGATAATAATCGGTGTTGTTCAGCTTTCCCCTTTTTCCCCGATACTTTTTTAGATAAGGAATGGCTTCGTCATATCTTTTCAAGTTAAAATAGCTTTCGCCAATTATCTTGTTCAACTCGGATTGTTCCTTTCGGTCCGATTTGGGCAATTGTTTTTCGGCCATGGCAATGGCCTCTTCAAAATTTCCAAGCTTGAAGTTTAGATCGGCCTGATAATAGGACAGCTTTTCATTTAGCAACTCAGGGTCGGTAATTTGGTCAAAGCGGGCGCTGGCCTGTTCGTAGTCGTCTTGTTCATACGCAATATATCCCAAGTAGTATTTTGCCTGGGACCCATATTTGGCTGAAGTGCTCACTTTGCTCAAGTACCGTTCGGCTTCCTTGGCCCGTTTAGAGGCATACAAGGCGTATCCCATATTGAAGTTGAACCTTTCTCCATCAGAATGGGACATAGCAGATTGGTCCACTTTTTTATACCATTTTAGGGCATACGGATATTTACCAGTATCAAAATAGTAATCAGCCACATCCATAAATGCCGAATTGCGCTTGGTCGATGTTGGGTAACGTTCCACAAAATCCTCCATCATTTTATCGGCACCGCGCTGGTTTAGTCGAATTGCGGCATTGGCAGAATAGTACGCGCTGTTGGCTTCGGTCTCGTAATCTTCGGTATTTGCCCTTACTTTCTCAAAAACGGCCTGTGCAGCCTGATACTGTTGGTTGTTGTACAATGCCAAGGCGTCCTGAAAGGCTTTGTCATCATGCACGAATACTTGCGATTCTTGTGAAAAGAGTGTGAAAAGAACTCCCATAAAAATGGGAAAAAAGATGAGGTTTTTTCGATTCATAGTGTTCTACGCTGTTCTCGATTGACTGCTATCATAACGTCAAAATCTGTGTCAAAGTATGTTTTGTCAATTCATAATATGCATATGTCCATTGACACTCTGTTTTATGATTAAATTTTTTGAATTTAAACCCACAACTAAAAAGTGGTGCTTGACTTCTTAAAATTGGATAAAGAAAATCCTATCCGAAAAGAGTCATTACCACATTAAAACATAACATAATGATTTATCTAGGCATTTTTTCCGTGTTTGTTGGGGTTTTTATCATTCTATATAATAACCTAATCCGTAAAAAGAATAAGCTCAAAGAGGCCTATAGCAGCATCGACGTAATGTTCAGGAAAAGAACTGACCTAATACCCCAGCTAGTACGAACCGTAAAAGGATATTTAGAATATGAAAGGGAAACTCTGACTGAAATCACAAAATTGCGAACACAGGTTATGGATGAAAATATGGATGATGATCAACGTATCGCCCTGGAAAACAAGCTTGATTCAATGTTGGGCAAATTACAGATTGCCGTGGAGGCCTATCCGGATTTGAAAGCAAGTGAAAACTTTCTGCAATTACAGGCCAGTTTAAATGAAGTGGAAGAACAATTATCAGCGGCAAGGAGGTCCTACAACGCCGCTGTAAATGCGCTGAATAATGGCATAGAAATGTTTCCTTCCAATATAGTGGCCAAATTGATGGGATATCGTCAAAAAAGTATGTTCGCAATAACTGAAAATGAAACAAATCCTCCTAAAATTAAATTTTAACCCCATGTTGCAAGATGAATTTTCAAGAAGTTAAAAAAGAGCTCCTCCCCATTTTGGAGAAGGCCGAAGAAAAACGAAAGGTCTACAGGCGTTATAAATTAATAAGTACCTTGTTTCTGCAGCTTTTTTTTCTCGCAATAATTATAGTTCCAGTTGCGATGTACCTTTTCAACTCACAATTTGTAGCATGGGTGGGAACATTGCCCAAAAACACCATATCAGGATTCCCGATCCAGTTCGCAATGTTGTTTTTTTGGGGTGCTTTTATTGTTGTAATCGTTATTTCCAACAATCGAAAAAGGGAGTACCGCAATCTTGAAGGAGAAATTTTATCAAAGCTTATAAAAAAAATAGCTCCTTCTTTCAGATACTACCAGCACAGACAAATCAGCTCCGAAGCATTGAAAAAAAGTGAATTACTTACGAAATACAATCCCTTCATCAAGAACAAAAAACAGGAGACCATATACAATCTTAACCAAGGGGTTCTTTTAGGAAAAGTCGATTCCACAGATATTACCATGGGCAATGTTAAAACTGTCGAAACAAACTATGGGTCTTATTTAATGTTCCTGCCAATTCTGGCTCATTTATACTTGGCATATGAACATCTTAAACCTTGGTTCAAAAAAGAAGCAAGTATTGAGCAAATAGGGGGCAGCTTCGTTGGAATGTTTGCTTTTGTTGACTTTCCTAAAAGTTTTAAAGGCACTACGGTAGTGCTCCCCGACCAGTATGAAAAAAAATTGGGATATCTGGCAAAGAATATACAATCCATAAACTTCAAACGTGACGAATTAGTAAACTTAGAAGATGTTGCTTTTGAAAATGAATTTGTGGTCTATAGCACTGATCAAGTGGAAGCTAGGTATTTATTATCCCCCTCTTTAATGGAGCGGATAAGTAATTTCAAAAGAAAAATAAAAAGTCCTATCTCTTTATCCTTTAAGGATAATAAACTTTATATAGCGGTGACTATGCCACACGGGTTTTTAAGTTTAAGAACAAATGAAAACCTGATTACATCCAATGCGCTTGAACTTTTTTATGATGACATCACAACAGCGATTGGAATTGTGGAAGACCTTAACTTAAACACCAAGATCTGGGGATAGATAGATTAATTTAATAAGAACAGAAGTACATTTCATGGATTTCAGAAGCCCCAAATGATATTAATCTCACTATTTTTATGGCATACTTTTAAAAATTATGTCCGAGACCATCGTTTCTTTGAATGACGTAGCCATTTTCCAAAATGAAAATCTCATCTTGAACCATATTGACCTTGAGGTGAAAAAAGGAGATTTTGTGTATGTAATCGGTAAAACAGGAAGTGGCAAAAGTAGTTTTATGAAAACCTTGTATGCCGACCTGCCTTTGAAACAAGGTTCTGGGAACGTGGTCGGTTTTAATTTAAAAGGGCTTTCGGAGAGAGAAATTCCATTTTTACGCAGAAAATTGGGCATTGTTTTTCAAGATTTTAAATTATTGCCCGACCGTAACGTGAACAATAACCTTCGGTTTGTGCTTAAAGCGACAGGGTGGACCGACAATTCAAAGATGGATGCTAAGATTGACGAGGTCTTGGACAAAGTAGGCATGAAGACCAAAGGCTTCAAGTTTCCGCATGAGCTTTCTGGTGGTGAGCAACAACGTATCGCCATTGCCCGTTCACTATTGAATGACCCGGAATTGATCTTAGCGGATGAACCAACCGGAAATCTGGACCCCCAAACCAGTGTTGAGGTAATGAAAGTGTTGCAAGATATCAACCAAAATGGAAAAACCATCATTATGGCAACGCATGATTATGCATTGATCTTGAAATATCCGCATAAAACCCTAAAATGTGATGGCAGCAAGGTTTTTGAAGTAGTACAAAAAGCGATTTAATCCCAATACATTCTAAGTGAAAAAAGCTGCCAACTTTAGCATATGTCAATCGGTGTTCAATTCGATATCTGCATTATATGTTCACCCCAAAAGTTTTTTTGTTTCTTTGCCTAAATTAAAATTCACTAACCGTTTATGAATATTCTAGGTATTGATATTGGTGGCTCAGGTATTAAAGGTGCTCTGGTCAATGCAGAAACCGGTGAAATGCTGACGGAGCGTTTTCGAATTCCTACACCAAAATCAAGAAAACCCAAAGAAATGGCCCAAGTGGTCGCGCAAATTGTTGAACACTTTGATTACAAGGGCCCTGTGGGCTGTGGCTTCCCCTCTATCGTTAAAAATGGGATTTGCCGCTCCGAAGGCAATCTTCATCCCAGTTGGATAGGGATCAATGTGGATGAACTGTTCACCGAGGCCACGGGACGTGAGTTTACCGTATTGAACGATGCCGATGCTGCTGGCTATGCTTCCATGAATTATGGTGTGGGAAAAGGAAAAATGGGGCTGGTAATTATGATTACAATAGGTACTGGGCTGGGAAGCGGCGCTTTCTTCAATGGTATGCTTATTCCCAATTTTGAACTCGGGCAAATTCCATACAAGAATTATAAGAAAATTGAACTTTGGGCAGCCGCCTCGGCAAAAGAACGAGAAGGTCTCAGCTTCGAAAAGTGGGGCAAGCGTTTTAACAAATTCCTTAAAATTGTGGAAACCGTGGTTGCTCCTGATCTTATCATTGTTGGCGGAGGCACTTCAAAAAAATGGAACGAGTTCAGTCATTTCATCAATATTGAAACCGATGTGGTAAAAGCGGAACTAATGAACCATGCCGGCATTATTGGCGCCGCTGTGGCCTGTTTGCGCGAACAACACCATGGGCACTTGAGTGCAAAAACTTAGCCTAGTTTATTTCTTTTGCGGTCTACTTCCTTAAGAAAGATTTTTCGTAGTCGAAGATGATTCGGGGTTACTTCCACATACTCGTTTTTTTGGATGTATTCAAGAGCTTCCTCCAAGGAAAACTTGATGGCAGGTACTATTTTGGCTTTGTCATCCGCTCCTGCAGAACGTACGTTGGTAAGTTTCTTCGTTTTGGTCACATTGACCACCATATCATCTCCTCGGGAATTCTCACCAATCACCTGGCCTTCGTAGATATCCTCCCCTGGATCAATAAAAAACTTGCCCCGTTCTTGAAGTTTGTCGATAGAATACGGGATAGCAGTTCCGTTTTCCATGGAAACCAGTGAACCATTCTGCCTTTGGGCAATATCTCCCTTTAACGGCTGATATTCAAAGAAACGATGCGCCATAATGGCTTCTCCCGCAGTTGCCGTAAGCAATTGGTTTCTTAACCCAATAATTCCTCTTGAAGGGATAATGAACTCACAAACCATACGGGACCCCTTGGCTTCCATGCTCGTCATTTCGCCTTTTCTGATGGATACCATTTCCACCGCTTTTCCTGATACTTCCTCCGGAAGGTCTATGGTCAAATGCTCAACAGGCTCGCATTTTACACCATCAATTTCCTTAATGATGACTTGGGGCTGACCAATTTGGAGTTCATAGCCCTCACGCCTCATGGTCTCTATCAACACGGATAAGTGAAGGACTCCCCGTCCAAACACCATAAATTTATCAGCACTATCGGTTTCTTCAACACGTAGTGCCAGATTCTTTTCCAGTTCCTTTTCCAACCGTTCCTTAATGTGTCTTGAAGTGACAAACTTACCATCCTTTCCGAAAAAGGGACTGTCGTTTATAGTGAACAACATGCTCATCGTAGGTTCGTCAATGGAAATGGTCTTCAGCTTTTCAGGATTTTCAAAATCGGCCACGGTATCACCAATCTCAAAGCCTTCCACCCCTACAATGGCGCAGATATCCCCTGCCTCCACTTCTTCCACTTTTTTACGGCCCAAACCTTCAAAAATGTAAAGTTCTTTTACCCTGGTTTTGATTATTTTTCCATCTCGCTTTACCAAAGAAATCTGTTGGTTTTCCCTCAATGTTCCTCGTTGCAATCTTCCAATGGCGATTCTCCCTGTGAAGGATGAAAAATCCAAAGAGGTTATCAGCATTTGGGTAGACCCTTCTTCAGGCTGAAATTCGGGTACATGCTCGATGACCATATCCAAAAGTGGTTCTATGCTTTCCGTTGGCTTTCGCCAATCCTCACTCATCCAGTTCTGTTTTGCAGAGCCATATACCGTGGGGAAATCCAACTGCCATTCTTCTGCTCCCAGTTCAAACATGAGATCGAACACCTTTTCATGAACCTCCTCAGGCGTACAATTCTCTTTATCCACCTTATTGATCACCACACAAGGCTTCAACCCCAGATCAATTGCTTTCTGCAACACAAACCGGGTTTGCGGCATAGGCCCTTCAAAAGCATCGACCAACAACAAAACTCCATCGGCCATATTCAAAACGCGTTCCACTTCGCCACCAAAATCGGCGTGACCAGGGGTATCTATAATATTGATTTTGGTACCCTTGAAGACCACGGAAACATTTTTTGAAACAATGGTAATTCCACGTTCCCGCTCCAAATCGTTGTTATCCAAAATAAGATCACCTTTGTTTTCATTATCCCGAAACAAGCGACAGTGGTACATAATCTTATCTACCAAAGTGGTCTTGCCGTGATCTACGTGGGCAATAATGGCAATATTCTTTATTTTGGACATAACCTGAATTTTAAGCCCGCAAAGATACTGCTATTTTCTACTTGTCAATACGCCAAAATGTTATTTTTATCTTATTGATTTTGTGAAAGTTCCATACTTACAGGCCCACACACCAACGTTTCTCGCTGATGATCCATCCGATACTAAGGTTTACCACTGGATGAATGGCTCCCTTGAAAGGTCCCACATAATACCCTGCACCGGCATCGATGGAAAAACTAAACCCCGCGTCGAAGCTACGTTGAATACCATAAACCAAGCCTGCGTATCCATGCAAACCGTCAACCAATATGCCCTCTACTATTCTTTCGCCCGGTGAAAAAAGTGCTATGCTGGGTGCTAGATAATTCCCCGAATTACCATAAATGGATCTTCCCCTTCTATGACGTGAATTAAAATTGTGGTAATACCTATTCTGTGCGGTTATTGCTGGAAAAAAATCATAATTTTCAATCGGTTCGGAACTTGCAGGTTCAAGGGCAACTTGCCAAGCAACCCTAATATCCAAAGTACTGTTCACACCCAGACCCATTTCATATTCAATACCCGGGTTGAACAGGTTTAGCTTCACTTGTCGTACTTCACAATTTTTACCGAATTGAGCATTGGCCGATACAGCCGTACCTAGCCAAATTAAAATGAAGAATCGCCACATAGTAGGTTATTTGGGTATTAGTATAACAAATCCTTTTTCAAAATAGTATTTTTGCCAAAAAGGTTTCCGATGCAATTAGACGTAATTCCCCAGATAAAACATACAGATAGCGGTAATTTTTTCCTATTGGCAGGTCCTTGCGCTATTGAAGGCGAGGAAATGGCTTTAAAAATTGCAGAAAAAGTAGTCGCCATTACCAACAAACTTCAAATACCCTATGTGTTCAAGGGAAGTTTTAAAAAAGCGAACCGCAGTCGTATTGATTCTTTTACCGGGATCGGGGATGAAAAAGCGTTGAAAATTTTGAAAAAAGTTTCTGATACTTTTGAAGTTCCCACCATAACGGATATCCATGAAATATCCGATGCCGCAATGGCCGCTGAATATGTAGATGTTTTGCAAATCCCCGCTTTTTTGGTCAGACAAACCGATTTGGTGGTTGCCGCCGCCGAAACCGGTAAGGTTGTGAACCTGAAAAAGGGACAATTTATGAGCCCTGAAAGCATGCAACACGCAGTAAAAAAGGTGACTGATTCTGGGAATGACAAGGTTTGGATCACAGATCGTGGAACCATGTTTGGTTATCAAGACATGATAGTGGACTTTAGGGGGGTGCCAACTATGAAACAATATGCGCCTGTTGTTTTGGATGTTACACATTCTCTCCAGCAACCCAATCAATCCTCTGGTGTGACCGGTGGTCGACCAACATTGATCGGTACCATGGCCCGCGCAGGAATTGCTGCAGGGGTGGATGGTCTCTTTATGGAAACCCATTTTGATCCAGCCAATGCCAAAAGTGATGGTGCCAATATGCTCGATTTGAGTTTATTGGAGAAGTTGTTAGCTGATTTGGTGGCCTTGAGGGCTGTGGTGAACACATTTTAGTCCCGTTTGTAGAACCCTTTTCCACGATGGGCATAGACCTCTGCTAAAACCTCTACTAAAATTGTGTCGTCAATCTCTTCCAACGAAGCATAGCGAAGAGATTTGACCACTTTCCGCTTTTCAGTGACCATCAATTCGATATATTTCGTCAGGTGGGCAGAAGTCCAAAAGGCAATGTCAACATAATCTTTCTTTGATGGGGCATTAAAGTAACAGATGGGAAATTTATCAACATAGAAACAAGGGATGCCCCATTTGTATTTCATGGCTGCTTCGGGCACAACAGCTTCAACAATTGCCTTAAGATGCAATAAAATGCTACGCTTGGGCTCGGGTTGTCTCAGGATATATTCTTCCGCGGGATTCATGAGGTCCAAAAATAGGATGCTAGACTAAAAATTTTGATAAAACCAAAGGAAATGTTCAAAATGTGATTACTCGCTTTTCATAAATAGCGCTTCAGAATTAGGAACCGTTGATTTCCCTATCAAAGTCCTCCCTTATATGATCAGCATACTTTTGTGGCGTTTTTTCTGATATCCAAACCCAACGGTTCTTCATATCCACATCAAAATAAAAACAATTGAAGTTACCATCGAACTCGGTATCTAACCGATCCATTAAAAAACGAGTGATTTTTGGTCGTAAGAGATACTCAAAATCAATACAGGCCTGTTGTATTTTGGCACTCTTCTTTTCGGAGATTATCCAGTTGAATTTCACTTTTCTTAACTGAGCATAGTAAGATAGTGAAAAAAGACATTGGACTGTCAAAAAAGTTCAAGGCATCGTTTAACGGCAGTTATTCCAACCCATCTACGTAATTTTGCAGATAGGAAAAACGCGGTGTCAACTTTCCATTTTGGGTCATCCTTGCCCTTTCTAAAATGCCATCCATATCTTGATTGAAAAAAGCGGGAATTACATGTTTGGAAAAGGCCTCCCCGAATCCTGTACTGGCGTCACGTGGCAATTCGCAGGGTAGGTTATCCACCGCCATAACCGCAATAGCATCCTCTTTCCTGTAATCCGTTTCTTTTTCCAAAATGGGATTGTAGCCATAAATGGGCTCCGCAACGGTAGAAGGTCTGATGGTGGAAGCCACCGGACCATCAATATCGCAGCTGATGTCGGCAACGACCTTAATGTTAAAATCGGGGTGTTTGGCATCTTCCCTGGTATACAGGTAAGGTGCGCCATCGCCATAAAAATGTCCAGCGATATAGAAATCGGTCACTTTGGCAAAACGGAAAAAATTAGATTCATATTCATGCGGATTTGCAAAAAAATCGGTTTTGCTTCCCCGTACTCCATCTTTTCGCTTGTTGTATTCCGAAGCATCAATCTGACAATAGACCGGTTCTTGAAAGGTGTCAGCAAGATAGTCGGCGACCGTCACTTTTTTCAACCCCATGGCATCCAACATTTCTTTGGCCCCGTTGCCAACCCTACCCCTACCGGTAAGCAATATTTTGATATTGGGGAGATTGATTTTTTTAAGTTCGGAAATAAGGGCTTGTTGGTCCTTCAAATTTTCCGCCTTGGGAAGTTGGTACAAGTTGAACTTTAATCCATAGGCGCGAATGCCATTATAGGCGCCTACAATTCCGGCATAACGGCCAAAAGCCACTAATCGTTGTCCTTTTTTGTTGGTGATCACTTCATGATCATATAACTCGATGTTCTTTTTTAAGATGGCCCTTAACAAATTACGATTGTAGGGTTGTTTTTTAATGGTATGCGAGAAGAAGAAATATTTTTTGTTGGGAATCAGGGCATCCAGGGGCACCTCTTTAACTCCAAGAAGTACATCGCAAGATTCCATATTGTCCACCACAGGAATTTCCAATGCCGCATATTCTTCATCACTGAACACCCTTATTGGGGAACTTTCAACCAAAATTTCAGCTTTTGGGTGGTGTGATAGGACATTTTGACATTCGTGGGGAGACAACACTACTCTGCGATCTGGAGGATTTTTACGCTCTCTAATGATTCCGAACTTCATAAATTGATTTGGTATAATTCTTGGTCTAAAATACGTGTATTGGAAAGGGTGAGCAAACTTTTGATTAACTTTGCCGCCCGCGTTAGGGATAGAGGCAGGTACCCTGTACAGCCGATAGTCCGACCCTTTTGAAAAAGGGTAACGCCCAAATGGTTCTTTGAAAAAAAAGTGAGTGAACAAGGTCCTGGTATTCGGGACACGATTCGATTGCGCAAATCAAAGATTTGCCATCTCATTATGGGGCCGACCGGTTTTGACAGCGAGACCAATGGCAATGTAAGCATGTCGAGCTATGGGAATGATGCTCGTTAATACAATATCCCACACTTTTAAATGGCGAGTCTAACTACGCTCTTGCCGCGTAATCTGAATCAAAGTAAGATTATGCCACGTCTCTGCTAGGCAGAGAAGCGAGATGTCCTCTAGTAGCCCTTGTTGACGGCGACTAATTTTTGGGCACCATAAAAGTCAACACCGGACCACCACGGCTTCGATGGTGGTTCTAAACTAAAGAAGCTAAGCGTACGATAGGCGGTTTTGGGTCGGTCGTGCGTCGACAATCAATTCAAGACTAAACATGTAGAAAGCTTTGTTATTGCTTGTTTGGACGAGGGTTCGAATCCCTCCGGCTCCACTTTTTAGGTATCAAAACGATACAAAATCCTGTAAATATCTGATTTACAGGATTTTTTTATTTTACATGTATCCATTTGAATCCAAAATACACCATTCTAAAAGGCACCAAATCGATACCCATTTTGAAAATAAGAATAGGTATCGATTTCCTTGTAAATTACTCTTTTTTAGTTATTTATAAAAAAATAAAATTATTTTTTATACCTTTATTTAGCTAAAATCGATACCCAAAAAATGGCAAATACCTTTTCAACTCTATTTTACCTCAAAGACAAGCGGCTTGACAAGAATGGAAAAGCGGGCTTATACCTAAGGATTACGGTCAATGGACAGCGTACAGTGCTAAGTTTGAACCGAAAAATAGACCCGTCCAAATGGGACTCACGAATGAATAAATTGAAAGGGAAAGGTGCCGAACCTGAAGAATTGAATCGTTTTATGACAACAATTCGGCATAGGGTAAACAAGATTCAACATCAACTTATTGAAGAAAGTGAACCTTTTACAGTTCATGATGTTAAGGACCGATATCTTGGAAAAGACAAAAAATATAAAATGCTTCTGGAGCTCTTTGAGGAGCATAACCAACAAATGGAAAAATTGGTGGGTATTGAATTTGCGTTGGGTACCTGGAAGCGATATCATACTACCAAAAGCCATGTTACAGAATATTTGAATACAGAGTATCGTAAAAAGGACATTCCAGTAAAGGATGTGGATTTGAAATTCATCAAAGGTTTTGAGTACTTTCTAAAAGTTACGAAAACTTGTAACCACAACTCGGCCCTTAAGTATGTCAACAACTTTAAAAAGATTGTTCGGATTGCTGTAGCCAACGATTGGATTGCGAAAGATCCTTTCTACAATTACAAAGTGCAATTTAAAACTGTAGAGCGTGAGTTTTTGAACAAAGAAGAGTTACAAAAGCTCATTGACAAAAAAATCGATGGGGAACGGTTGGGTATTGTTCGGGATATGTTTGTACTCTGCTGTTTTACAGGTCTGGCTTATGTCGATATTCAAAAATTGAGACCAGAGGAGATTTATCAAAATGAGGAAGGCGGATATTATATTAAATCCAAACGTTCTAAAACGGATACGGACTTTACTATTCCACTTTTACCCACAGCTGTGGCCATCATTGAAAAATACCAGAACCATCCCAGGGTAGTTGTGTGATTCCTGTTTTAAGCAATCAAAAATCCAATGCCTATTTGAAAGAAATTGCCGATCGTTGCGATATCAAAAAGAACCTTACCACCCATTTGGCCCGTCATACCTTTGCCACTACAGTAACTTTGACCAACGGGGTGCCCATTGAGACGGTCGGAAAAATGTTGGGGCATAAAAATTTGCGGACTACGCAACATTATGCTAAAATAATTGACTCGAAAGTGGAGGAGGATATGGCGATTTTAAAAGAGAAGTTGGCCAACAACTCTCTATAAGTCAGTCATCATATCCACTCTCCGACTCCCCTTCTCTTCCTTCAACTCAATCATCAACTTTTCATTATCCCCAAGTACAAATTTTGGAAGCACATAAACAAATCGCTTTATTTCTCCTGTTTTGATTTCATTGGGCAATTGATATTGATTGTAAATCTTCAACCAAAAGTGGACTGAACTTGGTCTAAAGTTAAGTGATGGTTTTGTTATCTTCAAGGCTAGCCTTGAAGATGGATTCATTAACCATTTAAATCACTTAAAATGACAAAGAAGAAGAACACGGAATCAATCGTAAAGGACATCAAGAGAAAGACAAGGCGCAAGTTCTCCGCCGAGGAAAAGATCAGTATCGTACTAGAAGGGCTCAAGGGCGAGGAATCGGTATCCGGCATATGCAGGCGAGAGGGAATCGCCCCGGCACTGTACTACCGTTGGAGCAAGGACTTTTTGGAGGCTGGGAAGAAACGCCTGATGGGCGACACTTTGCGCGAGGCCAATACCAGTGAGGTAAAGGAACTGCGTGGGGAGAACTCCCAACTCAAGGAAACGGTGGCGGAGCTTCTGCTCCAGAACCGTGTGCTCAAAAAAAGTACGAATGGCTTAGAGTAAAATGGAGGAAGTACATGCGATTTACCCAACAGGAGAAATATGAGATCATACGGCTCGTGGAGACATCCGAGATAGGCGTGAACAGGACATTGAAGGAAATAGGCATCAACAAGAGTACCTTCTACAACTGGTATGGTAAGTACCTCGAAGGCGGCTTTGACGGACTTGCGCCCAACCATAGGGCACGCAATACCTATTGGAACAGGATACCCGACAAGATCAGGTCGGAGGTCGTGGAGATGGCCCTGGACTTCCCGGAGGAATCCTACCGTGGACTTGCCTGCAAGATGACCGATGAACGGGAGTACTATATCTCGGAGAGCAGTGTCTACCGCATACTGAAGTCCCGTGGACTGGTGACATCCCCTGCCTTTGATACCATGGCCGCCTCACAGGAGTACAGGGACAAGACCACAAGGGTTCACCAGATGTGGCAGACGGACTTCACCTATCTGAAGATCGTGGGATGGGGATGGTACTATCTCTCGACCATCCTGGACGATTACAGCCGTTATATCGTCCATTGGGAACTCTGCCCCTCGATGAACGCGGGGGACGTGAAGAAAACAGTGGGAAGGGCACTGGAAAAAGTGTCGCTGCCCAAGGGGAAAATGCCAAGGCTCCTGTCCGACAACGGGCCCTGCTACATCAGTGGCGAACTGAAGGAGTTCATAAAGGAAAGGGAGATGGAGCATATCCGGGGAAAGCCCAACCACCCACAGACACAGGGCAAGATAGAGCGTTACCACCGTTCGATGAAGAACATCATCAAACTGGACAACTATTATCTGCCGGGGGAACTCAAGGAAAGGTTGGAAGAGTTCGTGGACTATTACAACAACAGGAGATACCACGAATCATTGGACAACCTGACCCCTGCAACCGTATATTTTGGATTGGACAAAAAGATATTGGAAAACCGTAAATCGATAAAGAAAAGAACGATGCTCAAAAGAAGGAAAGAGCACCAAATTCAAAAGTTGAAACTATGACTTAACTTTGGACTGGACCAGTTCAGATTCGTTTGAAGACGTACAATCGGCGAAGCTGTAGTAGCGGCCATCGGGTGCCAGAATGATATGGTCCAGTACTTGGACATCAAAGACTTTGGCCCCTTCCTGGATCTTTTCGGTGATCAGGCGATCGGGTCCACTGGCCCGCAACTGTCCCGAGGGGTGGTTATGGGTGAGGATGATCCCGGTGGAGAGGGTCTTCAGTACAATGGCGAACAGAATCCGCACATCGACCAAGGTTCCCGAGATACCTCCCGTGGAAAGCGGATAGATGCCCTTGACCTTGTTGGATTGGTTGAGCAGCAGCACCTTGAAGGTCTCGTGGAGGCCTATGGTATCGGTGTCCCAGTTCTTGAACAGCAGTTGGGCCACTTCGTTGGAGTTCTGAAGGGAAAGCGACTTCAGGGTACTGAGCTTTTCCCGGTAACTGATCAGTATTTCGTTGACTTTATGTTCCATGTCTTTTTATAAAAGGGAAAGTGGGCGCCCAGATGTATCGGGGCACCCATTGGTCCTATTGGTCGTTATTGCCTCCCAACAACAGGATCTCACTGACTACCACTTCGGTCACATAGCGTTTGTTCCCTTCCTTGTCCTCATAGGTACGTGAGGTGAGTTTCCCCTCGATGGCGATTTCCCTGCCCTTGGTCACGAACCCTTCGATGATGTCGGCAATCTTGCCCCATCCGATAAGGGTGTGCCATTCGGTGTCGGTGATGCGCTCCCCTTCCTTGTTCCTGTAATGCTCGTTGGTGGCCAAGCTCAGACGTGCCACCCGTTTGCCACTGTCCAGATCGGTGATCACAGGGTCCTGTCCCACATTTCCGATCAACTGTACCTTGTTTCTTAATGTACTCATGATAAAAAGTTTTAAAAGGTTAAAAAATCCCCCGTTCCATTTGCGCACTTGAACCCAAATTTTAAGGGGCGTTCGTTTGGTTCCCTTCGTGCACAGCAACATAAAAGAAGTCGGTTCTGTCAAGGCTTTTGCTGGGAAATCGGGAGGGTCCGTAACGTAGTTAAACCCTTGGGTTTTTCAAGGAAATGGATACCCTATTTGCCCGCAAAACAGTGCTTGGCCTTTACAGGTTCGACAAGGGCCCCTAGGAATTCCCTCCGACCCATTGGCAAGGGAGCGTACGAGAAGTAAAGCGAGTGCAGGCGATGGTGTCCTGATTGGAATTCCTTGGGCACTGCCCTGTTTTTCGATGCCCCGAAAAACATCAGGGGCTTGTTTTATTATGGCCCCCTTGAAATTTGGGGTGACCATGGTACCCATCCGTTGGCAGGGCATGCGGCATATCCATCGGGCAACGGTACTCGTCCCTTTTCCTGTCGTAGGGAAAACCCTCTATCTCAGGTTTGTACTTTCCGAAGACGGGTATCCATCCGGTGACCTTCCTTTGCTCGAGAAAATCGTAGTTGGAGCCGTTGGAATAACCCGCGTCCGCCAGTAAAATCGTCTTTATAAGCTCGCTCTTCCCCAAACGGTCCTGCACCCTCAGGCCGATACTCTTCAGGTATTGGCTGTCCCTGCCGTCGGCAAAGTCCGCCTGGATGTGCGAGATGACCCCTTCCGCCGTATCCACAGCCATGCTGCAACGGTAGTTGAGCTTTCTGGCCTTGCCCGGTTTTACCGATATGCGGGCATCCGGGTCATGGGGGTTGTAGTGTGTCTTGTTGCTGAGCAGTCGTGCTCTCTTGTGTGATGCACCAGAGGGGCGTACCGGACTCTCCCGAAGGTTTCGGTGGTGCTTTTCCATGCGCTTCAGCTCGTGTTCGGGTGCGGTGATATGTGCGAGGGAAACGGTCTTCCCATCCTTTTTCGTGGCTCCCCCGTTTTCTTCCGACACTTTTTTCAAGTGGTCATCCATGGGTGTGGCCGGACACCATCCCGCTTTCGACACAAAGTGCAAATACCTTGCTGAAGAGTTTCTCGAAAAGGGATTCCGGGTAAAGTTGCCTTGTCCTGCTGACCGTTGAGTGCCATGGCAGTTCCTCGTCAAGGTCATAGCCCAAAAAATAGAGCACGTCCATCCGCATGCTACAGTGTTCCAACAGTTTTCGGTCAGAGGTGATGTTCTCTAGGTATCCCGTGATCAAAAGCTTGAAGAAGACCACGGGGTCAATCGACGGGTTGCCCGTACTGCCATAAAGTTCCTTCGTATACCTGTAAAGAAAACTCAGATCAAGTGTCTCGTGGAGCCTTCCGTAAAGGTTGTACTTGGGAACACGGTCCGACAGCCTGAAGCTGAGGAACAGTTTTTCGGTGTAGCTTTTTCTGCCTTGCATACCATAAGTTACCGATTTCCCGACGCCTATGAAAGTAAGAATTGATGAATATCAGAGTTGTGCAACAGCCACGGCCTTTTTATTGGACTCAACAGAAGAATTAACTCTCTTATTAGAATTTTGCTTACCCCATTTAATAAAATTTGTCTATTTTTAAAATCAATTGATGTTCTTTTAGTTTTTAGGAGTTATAGGCGACCGATTCGGTTACCATCCAAGGAAGTTGACATATAAATAATTGTTTTTCAAGATAATATAATTAAGGTTTGGGTACCGTCCAGACCGCACTAAAATTAATGCGTCCAATTTCTTGGGAGCATTTTTTCTTTTTTAAGAGTACCACATGTGTGTACAACCTTCCCTATAATTGCAGTATTTATGCCATTCAAATTGGCTTTTCAAATCAAAACGAAAGAAATTGAAAAGGAGATATTGGTGCTTGTGGCGGTTAATATGACTTATGAAAATCAAACCGGAAGAAATACCCGATGCCGTCAGTCTGGAAAAAGGTAAAATCACGCAAATTGTGCATCAAACCTGGAAGACCTCCGTTGTTCCCGACAATTATAAGGGATGGGTCGATTCTTGGGAAAAACACAACCCCCATTTTCACCATGTTCTCTGGGAAGATAAGGTCATTATTGAGTTTATAAATACCGAATATCCCGAGTACCTAGATTTGCTGGGCAGGTTAAGACGTCCTGTTGAGCTGGCCGACTTTTTCAGATATCTGGTGGTATATCATTTCGGCGGAATCTATGCAGATCTTGATACCGAATGTCTGCAACCCATAGATCCGATTCTTGAAACGAATGATGATTTTTTCTGCTGTGTTGAGAAATGTTGCCCAGACGAGCAAACCATGAAAGCACTAAGATTGGTAAGGCCCTTGCAACTATGTCAATGGTTTTTCGGAGGCGTAAAAGGGTGCGTGCTTTTAAAGTCACTATGTGATAGAATTAGCACAAATTATCCACCCAATCGGGTTGCCTCATGGGGGCTTGAAGAGACTTTGCAACACACAGGTCCTGGCGTGTTCACTGATATGGTCTTAAAAGCCAAGGAAGAAAAACAAAACGTAACGGTATATCCCCAGTACTTCTTCGCCAATGGGTCGTGCGGTACCACGGGTTTTGAAGATGACTACCCCTCTTTGGTAGCGTCCATTCCCCAAAGTATCCACAAGCAGCATCTTGTGTTCATCCATCACCACTTTAGTGGTAGTTGGAAGACCTGACAAGACCACAACGATCAAGCCATACAACCATATTGGAATCAATCGAACTTGGATGCATACCTACTTGTAAAACAATTCCTTTTGAGTTGTAAGAATCTTCTAAAATAGGTATATTAAGTGTCTACTAAACAGAACGTTCTTGCCATGTCAACCAATAACAATCCCTATTACAAATATTCCAAGACCGCACTAAATATTCTCACCTCAAATTGGTTTACTCCAGACACTCCGGGGAATTGGGTGCCCAACGATTATTGGCGTACCCCGACCATCTGCCTTATCTTGATTGAGGCCATGCAGCTGTATGACACTAATGACTACCTGAATACCCTTGTCAATGCCTATAATGCCGGCAACCCTGATACTACCGACTGTGCGTATTATGACGATCTCAGTGTATGGGGAAGAATGTACACCAAGGGCTATAGGTTGCTGAACGCCCAGGGGAAAGTACAAGATGCCGCCAATTTTCTGAACGAGGCTAAAACGGTGAGCAATCAATTGAAAAGCGCTGCCGATTCGGTCTGCGGTGGGGGAATTTGGTGGAAACGGGATACCGGCGACCCCAATAATTTCAAGGCCGCGAATTCCACTATTGGATGGGCAGAAACCGCCATCGACCTATATAACATCACACAAGATGCGAGCTATTTGAACGATGCCAAAACCGCAATGGACTGGGTAATGGCCAAGGGATTGATTGCTTCAAATGGTGCTGTTTGGGGCGGCATGGGGCATCAAACAGATTGTAGTATCGCCAATGACAATCCCCCGGTAATTGCCCTACAGGGCAATCCATTGGCCCCTTTATGGGCGCTGTATGCCGCAACCAAAAATCAATCATATCTAACGGCTGCCCAAAACTGTGTAGCCTGGGCGATGGCCAACAAGACCTTTTCAGGAACACAGATATTTCAGACCAAAGAAGATGTTGAATGGAAAAACCAGTCCCTCAACTGGCAGGAAGGAAACTCGGGCCCATGCCTGTTCAAAGGAATATTTTCGCGATACTTGGCCGAACTTGCGATCAATATGTTCAAATCTGGCGATGCTGATTTGGTCATACGGGCAAAAAAATATGACACCATGCTTAAGGCCAATGCAGATATGGTGGTGAAAAACTACCCTTCCTACATTTTTAGTATGGATTGGAATAGCCCGAACCCTGGGTACACGCCAACACCCAATGACCAATTGAATGCTTCCCTGCAGTACAGTGGGGTTTCGGTATTGCTGTCAGCCGCGAAAACGGCCAGCATAATTTCATAACTATCCATCAAATCAGATCGCAGATTCACTAGACAGTATTTCCAAAAATCTATTTGCCGCGTTCTTCCATGAATATTTTTCTAAAAATAAGCTCCGTGGTGATGTGATTTTCTTGCTGGTCCCATCCAGTATGGCCCTAACAATGGATTTAGCCGCTTCCGCATCCGGCTCCCACCAGTGGGCGTCCTCAAATAGTGAAAGGTCTTCAATGCCAAGTTGTCCATCAAATTCAACTGGCACCTTTCTACTTGGTATAAGATGAGCAATTTCGTCATTTAGGTAGGTAGTGTAGGCAGTATGATGTGGTGCAATCAAGGTTAGACCTGCAGCACCGGCCTCCATCATGGGCATATCCCAACCTTCGCCATGTGACATGCTAATATAGTGGTTGGTCGTTCTGTACAAGCGTACCATAGACTCGGATGACAGAATTTCTTGAATGAAATGTATCGGAGCGTAGTGACCCCTTTCTATACCCAAAGAATTTTGCATATACTCCAAATCAGCTTTGAATGTTTCATAATAGCCCTCTTGCAGCCCACCAATCTTCAGAATCAAGATAGCATCATCTTCTGCTGTGGTAGCCTCCATCCAAACCCTAATAAGTTTTAACAGATTCTTTCTGGGACGCAATTCAGAAATGTTCAAAAAGCGAAATGAATAATCAGAAAGTGGCCTTCCTTCGGTATCACCGATATTTAACGGAGGCCAATTCTGGACAAACAGTTCTGAATCCACACCCAAAGGGCATAATCGTATCCTATTTTTTGGAAATCCCCTGAACTCCCAAGAGGCCCTTGAAGATTGCGTGGGCACTATCAACAAGTCAGACTTGAGGCTGGGCTCCAACCACATTGCAGGTATGCGATCGGCCTCGAACATGGTAAACAACACATGCCTGCCCTCCTTTTGAATCTCAAATTGATGTGGCATGCAGAAATACAGGTATACATCACACCCTACGTCATCGTTTAGGGAGTCAATCCAGTTCGGCTGCAGTGCATCCGGCAACTGCTTCTCACTCCAAGTTGCGACATCTTTGAGATGAATATCGATGCCCAACTTCAAAAATTCGCCCACAAAAGATCTCACATGATGGTCATAGCCCGATACGCCTTTATGTGGTCCGACGATATGTAAAGCAGTAATTTGCACTGAATAGTCCTTTTATTATCCTAACAATAGGATTATTATTTTAGTAAGATCGATCCTCAAATTTAGCAGGTAATTTCTTATAATTCAGAAATTTATTGTACCTTATCGCCTAGCCATTTTCGTACATGCGACCCGTAACCAAAATTACTCCTCCCCCTCATTATCAAGTGCCCGCTACCCAAAAATTTGCCGCGCTTAAAGGTGGGGTGATCAATCCTGTGAACTACGTGTTTCAGGTGCACAATAACACACCTATACAGACCACCGCCATTTTGGAGAAAATGCAATCATATTCACAGAACCCACCTGCAAAAAAAACCGTTGATGCTGAAGCGTTCCGGCTAATGAAAGTCCGAATGTATGGCATTTACGGCTCGTCTCGCAGAGATCTAATCGACAATTTCGGACAATATTGTAATTTCTGCGGATTACCAGTATATGATTCATCTCTAGCCGTTGAACATACCCTTCCAAAAGATCAGTTTCCCATAGTATGTGTAGACTATAACAATTTTTTGTTGGTTTGCCCGGTATGCAACAGCAAAAAGGGGTCCAGACCAACCTATGCAGATGGGGTGGCGTGGTCGGGCGTACCCCATCCGACCCTAGCTCAGGTGCGAGATGCCGCTTTTGCTAACTTCATGTGGGCCACACTTAAAGAGGCCTATCGCGGTTTTTATCCCACATTTCTGGTAAAACCCGTAGGCCAGGGAAATTGGACAGCCCTTCCACCAAACTATGCGTTTTATCTTCAAAATTCATTTATCGAAACGAGTGGGCAGGAAGTCATTGCCAGCATTTTTGATGGCAATCAACTTCAGCGGGTGGCGGTTATGGCCTTTGTCAATCCAAACAACAATGTATCTGACAACATGCTCAAACTAATTGGTCAAAACGACTTTAATCCAAACGCACCGGAACTGAGCGATCGAAGAATACTAAACCTGACCAAAACCTGGTTGGCTGTACTTGAGGCCCTCAAAGGTTTTGAAATTGCCGTCGGTACAGGAAACCAGACCATTATCGATACTTTTTTCAACCAATTAAAGAGTATGGCTTCTGCCAAAGGTTTCTACTATATGTGGATATTCATCCTTCAATATTTCACTGCCAACACCAATATGAAAACCTTGGTGACGGAATTCGTCCAAAAAACCGCGAACAACACCTATTTCCCCGGAACGAATACAGCTGAAATCCCATAAAAACCACATCCATGCGACCACTAAAGAGAAAAGAGTTCGGCAAAAATGAAAAGGATACTTCCCAAAACAGTGCTGGTCCGAACCTAAGGTGGCGATTGTTGGAAACGTTCGGAGAATATTGCTCTTATTGTGAAATGCCTATCGGCCAACTTGAAATTGAACATCACAAATTGCATAGAAAATGGCGTAAAACGCTGGAAAGAAAAGATTGGAAACACTTATTACTTATCTGCAATGATTGCAGACGCCATCTTAACCGGGCCAAATTGAATGCAACAGACCTATCCAAATATCTATGGCCAGACACCGATTTGACATTTAGCCTCCACCCCGACCACACACCTTTCTTGTATGAGAAAATCCTAATAGAATACAAAATAACCGACGGTAGCAAGGCACTTAGTACTGAAGAGAAATACTTTGTGGCTATAAGGGCCAATCCTAAATTGAAACCATCGATTTATAAGAAAGCCCAAAAGACGATCGATCTCTTTGAACTGAACACCCCCCATTTTTCACATAGCAATCATACAGTCTCAATCCCCCTAAAGGACCATATGCAATTGGTGGATCATCGGGCTCAACAGCGATTGAATGCCTGGCATGAGGCCGAGACCGCTGTGGACCGTTGGAAGACCATATCCTCAAAAAACCAAATTTTAAAGCAACATACACAGATTCGGGACCACTTCAGAAATCTAATCACCATGACCGCTCAAGCAAAAGGGAACTGGTCTGTTTGGATGACCGTTTTCTGGAGAGAATTTAAAGACAGGGAACTTATCAGTGACCTGTTTGTACAAAGGAAAGGGAAAGACCATTTTCATTTTCCAGGAACGCATAAAGCCATACTTAAATACGAGTGACAACAACTCATCATGGCCAAACGGACAAACACACCACCGCAATCAGTACTTCAAGAACTCGCTGAACGACTTAAGAAAGCAATCACCGACGGCCGGTTGATTTTGGATCAAAAGACCATTGTTGCTGAAAATATTACCGGTCTTTTCGATACATTGTTGAATACCACCAACAATAGCATCATTCTTTCTGGGGTCACCCCGCAAAGTATTGTTTTAAACCCTACCAACGTGACCGTAAATGGCCAGGTTGATCTATATGGTTCAAACGTTGCAATCACCGCTGTCTTCACTACCCCTGTGGCAGAACTCGAGTTGGAAATATCGGCCACTTTCCCGCTTTTGGGCTTGAAACAATTGGCTGAAAACAAACTGTTGCCCTACTCGTATTCCACCCCACCTGATGATTATCCCGATGTTGGTTTTCAAGGGATTTCCTTTGTCTTTAAGTCAGAGACACTTAGTGTCTCCTTGGAAAGCAAGAAATCAAAAGACTGGCCAATCTTGGGATTAGGAGGCGCGGCCATTGATGCCCCTGTCCTAAAACTCACCAACCAATTAAGCAATATCGGTCAAGCCAAAACTTACCATATCACCGTGGGAGCCAGCATCAAACTAGGCACTGGCCAACAAGCAGTGACCATTCCTGTAGAGGTACAATTACCTTTTGGAATTTATGGTTGGAGTATAAGCATTGTACCCCCTGGCATCTCGTTGTCGAGCATCGCCCAGATTGGTGAATTGTTCACAGGTATCAACATTTTAGATCAGCTTCCCGACGGTTTTAATGGAATTGGCAATTTTACCTTGAACTCACTGGCAGTACAGTTCAATCCATCAACCCCCAGGATAAATACCATTCTCTTGGATATCAAATCCACCGCCCCTTGGACCATCAAGGAGAAAGTGCTGGTGATAGACGATGATGTCTCGGTTCAGCTCTATTATCAATATTATCCTGAACAAAAAGAAAAACCCGCTTTCTCTACGCTAACGGGTGCCATTCAAGGTTCAGCTATTTTTGGTGATAAAATACATGCCACTGCCAAAATACCCATCTATGCTGACCATACGTACTGGAAGATCGAGGTACAAAGCGATATGGTCATCCCCGGCTTCGGTGAATTTATCGGGCTGCTTCCAGGAGTTGATTTGGCGGCCATATTTCCAGAAGGCCTAGGCAATATCGGTGAATTGACCCTTGAGTACCTTCAGGTTTCATTTAGTCTAAAACCGGTAAAAATACAAGAATTGGTTTTCCGGTTGAGCGCTCCCAATGATTGGCAAATACCCTATTTCGAATCGGTAAAAATCAGCGATGTCTCCATAGATATGGACATTACCGATCCCTTGGGTACTGCGGCAATAAGCGGTGAGGTGTCAGGAACCATGCAATTTGACTACGCAGCGGTGGTTATCGATGTGGTGCTGAAAAAAGTACAGAAAGATGATGACTGGATACTCTCCGTGACCTCTGAAAATATCGTACTCCCCAGCATCGATTCACTGCAAGGATTCTTGGGTAGTATCTCAAACGATCCGATGAGATTCAAGGTCAAGGCAGGGCGCACGGTGGAAGAAGGCCCAAATCTAATTTCATTGCTTCCCAAAAGTATAGACCAAGCGGGTCAATTGATCATCACCAATCTTGAAATTACATTCGATGTCACCGAAAAACAGGTGACCTTCTTTTCATTTTATTTAATCTATGATGCTGGCACGGATTCCTGGAAAGTGATCGACAATTTTCTTGCTGTCGAAAATCTCTATATCGGTGTGACCATTGAACACCCGATTGATGATAATCGCACCTCAACGGGAGTCATTGGTGGTTCAATCGATTTGGTTGGATTGGGATTAAGTGCACAAGCACTCAAAGAGAAACCAGACAATCCCTGGACCTTCTCAGGACAACTGACTGCCGGAGGCAATTTTTTCGAAGCCTCGGCACCACTTGCTTTGGATCCATCCCGCTTCCGGGAAAATGTATCTGAAGATGGGCCGACCGGGCCTTCAATAGACTACAAGTCGTTGCTAAAGCAATTCGATACGCCACCAGATTTCAAGTTACCAACAGCCTATGATTTTCCCAAAAAATTCTTGCTGGTCACGGCCGATTTTTCCTTTACCCCCAATACCGGGGAATTTACCTTTCATGGAGATGCTCATTTAGACTGGCCTATAGATATCGGTATCACAAAAATTGGATTGACCAATTTGGGAGGGGGCTTTGAATTGGGGCACACAGGTACGGCGGAAGCCGCTGATGGACGGCATTACAAAGCAAATATTTACGGTGGATTCAAAGTCGGCGACCTCAAGGCCATTGCAAATCTCGAATTGGGAAGTGCAGGCAACGATACCATACTGACCGCCGTAGTGGCAGATGCAGACAAACTATCGGTGGCCTATCTCACCGACACCCTGGCAACCAATGATACGACCGGCACAAAATGGGAAAACCTGCCCAGACCGTCAGATTTTCCTTCAATCGGTTTTGACAGTGCTATGCTCTATCTAAACGTCACCAAAAATACCTTTATCCTGACGGGCAAGGCGTCGAGATTTGGCACAGCAGCCATGCTACTGCAAAAAGACAACGAGAAAAAATGGCAATATGCGTTTGCTTTCTCGTTATCAGAAAATTGGTCCTTTGAGGCCCTATCGAAAGATCTAAAGCCGGTGGACAATTTCCTAAAAGTGAAAAAGGGGGTAATCGCAATATCTTCTGTGGCCGATCAAAGTCTAGATCCCATCGTACAATTTGTGCCTGATCTGGCTGAGATTCCACCAGGACCGACAGGTCCTACTGGCCCTTCCGCCGCCATGTTTTATGAGAATTTTCTCGGTGCCTCGGGATCTTCAGGCCCAACCGGAGCCACTGGTGCATCAGGACCCTCAGGACCAACTGGGCCATCTCAATATTTGGTAAAAGGTGTGAACTTTTACGCGGAGCTCGAATTTGGGGCGGGCAGCACAGGGCCCGTAAGCAATCTGCCCAAAATACTGCCGGGAATAGAGCAGAAATCCAATTTGCTGATACATGCCGCGCTTACCCAACCTTCAAAAGATTCATTCTTCGAAATCAAACTGGACAACTATACCATTGCCGACACCATCGTCTTTTCCGATATCTGGTTCTGGTATCGAGCCAGTGACGAATTTGTCGGTTTAAAAGGAATGATCACGCTGAAAGTAGGGGAACAAGCCTTTCCTTTTGCTGGCAACCTGCTCGTACAAAAAACGGAAGCGCGTTTTTCAGTAAAAACTGCCAATTCAATTGACAAACCTCTGGGCATGAGGGGTATCTTACTCAATCATCTCAGTGCTGAAATTGATTATTTGTTCCCACCCAATAAGCCCAAAGAAATGACAGTGGCTTTGACGGGCAAGGTCACCATTGGTAGTGCCATCGGCCTCAAGGGCGCTATCATTTTTATCAACGGAAAGCCACAGATCGTCGACATTTTGATACAAAACTTTAGCGTACTGAACTTATACCAGCAGAAAAGCATTCCCGACAATCAATGGCCCACTACCATAAGTCCGTTCGAATTCGCTGAAGGACGTGTCTATTATGCCACAGCCGATATTACCTACAAAGGATTCGACTACAAACAGGGGTTCAATGTTTACGCGAGTATGTATTTGTTGGGCATCCATACCACCATACTGTTCAATGTCAAGGAAAATGGCATCATCGCCAGCGGACAACTGGATTATATCGATTGGGGATTCATACAATTTGGGGATCCCAATTCAAGAACCGGCCCGAAGCTCGAGGTAAACACCCAGAGTTCGCCGGCAACACTGTCGATGCAGTCGGGTTTCAGTCTGTTCAATAGTTATATTGGAACGTTTACGGTATCATTGAGCAAAGACAGCACCGATCAGGCCACCCTGGTCTGCGGAACCTATCAAAAAAACGACGTTCCCGTTTTCGGTTCCATTTCGTTAACGGTCTGCTGGAGCAAGGCCAAAGGCTTTTATGTAGATAACTGGGATTTTCCAAAAAAACTGCCATTTCGCCCCAACTTCAATGTCCCCTTTAAAGACGCCAAATGTGGTGAATTTCTCAATGCAACTTTCAAAGGGGAGTATACGATAACTAAAACCAATTTTGAGGTTCAAGACAATCTTAATCTGGATATTACCATGCAGATGTCATTTGTGCTGAAAGTTTTAGGCTCAAATCCCATTCTTTGTGGTGATCTAAAAAAATTCAGGGTCACCATTCCTTTCTCCCAAGCACGGGATTTAACTTGGAAAACACTTCCGAATTTCATACTGGATGCCTTGGCCGCAAATGCAGCCTCCTTATTTAAACAACTTCTATCAGATCCCAAATTCGTGGCCAAACTACTGGCTATCGAAGGGGCGAAATTTGCAAAAAAAGAGCTGATATGTGCGTTGGAGGAGTATTTCAAGGATTCGGTGAAAGACTTGGCCGCTGAATTTGTGGAGGCTGCGATGGGTGATTTTGCGGTCGATGTCGCGGGTGCGATGGTGGGCGGTATCGGAGGATTATTTATTGGAGGATTATTTGTAGCAGGCGGGCAAGACCATGACGGTCAGCCACCGAAAAAACCAGGAACGCCCGTCTTAAAACAACCCACCTTTAATCTCGATGAACAGCTGCGATTGTATGTGAGCTGGAATGCGGCCAGCAGCACCCAAACTTATGGAATTATTGTAACCGATGCAGGCCAAAACACGGTGTACTCGACAGCGCAAATATCCTCAACCGAGATTTATGTGCCCGGTTCTTACTTGTCAAAAAATGGGGAAGCATACTCCATAAAGGTCAAAGGAAACAATTATGGGCGGCTAGGTGACAGCAGCGTTGCTGCCCAAGTCCGCATCCCGGCATTACCACAGGTACAGATGCAATATGTAAACAGCCTACTGGCCTTGAAGATAAGATGGTCGGCCGATTCAGGTAATGTAACCTATGATTTTGAACTATGGGACAGTAACCATAAGGTGGTTCCCAATTCTGCGCAAAGCGGTCTAAAGACTACCCAATTGGTGGTAGGGTCGCCAAGTAGCAATGTACATCTGATCGAAAACGCAACCTATACAGCGCGTGTACGGGGTGTTACCACCTCAGCCATTGGCAGATGGGGCCATAGCGACCCCGTTGTCATACCCATGCGCGGACCCACGGGACCCGCCGGGTCGATGGGGCCAACGGGCCCAGCAGGAGCAACTGGAGCTATAGGACCTACAGGATTGTTGGGGCCAACCGGTGTAGACGGACCAACCGGAGCATACGGTCCCATAGGTATTATTGGGCCTACTGGTGCAATTGGGCCAACCGGGATCGACGGCCCAACCGGGGCAGCAGGCCCTACGGGAAGTATCGGGCCAACCGGGATCGACGGCACAACAGGCCCAACTGGGATTATGGGACCAACCGGTGCCGAAGGGGAAACAGGCGCCTATGGGGCAACCGGAGTAACCGGACCAGCAGGACAAACTGGAGCAGTTGGATCACAAGGGCCAATCGGAGACATAGGACCTACAGGGCCTCAAGGACCCACCGGGTCAAAAGGGCCAACTGGAGTGACCGGTCCACAAGGGCCAACAGGGGCAATTGGAAACCCCTATGATCGGCCTTTGCTAAAAAATAAGGAAGAAATCGTCAAGCTTTTGCATGAATTTCTGCGAAAGGGAGATACCCAAGAACTCATGGAAGCCTTGCAAAATAGAATACAGATTTTAAAAAAATAAAAACATAGGATATGGACACTAAGAGTAACAATCCTGAAAAGGTGGTTTCACCAAACGTATTTTTTATTTCAAGGGCCAACGATAAGGACGGTCAAACGCACAAACCAAAAGATGTTAAACCTAAAGCATTGACCATACTGGCTGAAAAAGACATAGGGGCAAGCGGACCAGGACCCGTCGGTCCAACAGGACCAAAAGGACCCACAGGACCAAAAGGACCAACTGGACCCATCGGACCAACGGGACCCAAGGGACCCACTGGACCAAAAGGACCTACCGGACCAAAAGGGCCTACGGGGCCAAAAGGACCAACTGGACCTGGAGGACCTACGGGACCAACAGGACCAACAGGACCATTCGGACCTACAGGACCAAGCGGACCCACTGGACCAAAAGGACCTACCGGGCCTTTCGGACCGACAGGGCCCACGGGAGCGACAGGACCTACCGGGCCTTTCGGACCAACTGGACCTGGAGGACCTACTGGAAACACAGGGCCAGACGGGGCAACAGGAACAACAGGACCTGTTGGACCCACGGGACCAACAGGTCCAACGGGACCTAAAGGTGAGACCGGGGCGCAGGGGCCCGTAGGGCCAACCGGACCCAAGGGACCCACAGGGGCAACAGGTAGTGCTCCAGCCGGAGCAGATATCGCCAAAAAATTGATGGAGGCCATCAATTCAGGTGCTGCGGATGATTTTGTCAATGAGCTCTACAATCAGTTTAAACGTTTAGAGAACAGAAAGAAGAAATAGTGATACGCTATTAGTAGATGAACACCTTTCCGAAGATAAGCTGCCTGACAGTCACCCAAGATCGGCTGATCCAATTAAAGATGGCCATCAAGTGCTATATGGATCAGACCTATCCCAACAAAGAACTCGTCATCGTCACCGACGGTACTGATTGGTTTAAACGGGCTGTAGCCGATTATATAAAACATCTTGAGCGCGATGATATTCGATTGATATCATTAGAGCAAAAGGATTATAAACTGGGGCAACTTCGAAATATTTCAATCTCGGAGGCCCAGGGAGATATTATCTGCCAGTGGGATGATGATGACCTATACCATCCCAAAAGACTTCAGGTACAATTCGAACAAATGGCGGCCGATAAGGCTGATGCCTCTTTTTTTACCGATCAGCTACAATATTGGTGGGAAGACAGGGTACTCAATTGGGTAGACTGGACCAAAGATTCACATATGGGCCCATGGCAACTGATTCCAGGCACGGTAATGATGTACAAGAACACAGATTTCTCCTATCCAGAAGATGGTATTTACGCCCGGATAGGTGAAGACAGTGCCCTGCTCGATTCAATGGTTCAGCATTTGAAGATCAGCAGGCTTTCCAAGTATGGCTATTTATATATGTATACCTACCATGGCCGCAATACCTTTTCGAGGGAACACCATGGACGGATTTCAAAATTGTACGGTAGAAATCTGGGCTTGTTGGAACAATTTGATGATAGCATCTGGAAGCATTTGACTTACTATCCCATCGCACGACCAGTGCGTTTTAACATCTTATCGCATATACAATGAGTATCTGTCTGAACATGATTGTAAAGAACGAGGTCGATGTCATTGAACGTTGCCTTGGGTCAGTCAAAGACCATATTGACTATTGGGTCATTGTCGACACCGGTTCCACCGATGGCACGCAGCAGAAAATAGCCTCCTTTTTAAAAGACATTCCCGGAGAGCTGTTCGAGCGGCCCTGGATAAACTTTGGCCAAAACCGTACGGAGGCATTGCAACTGGCCCAAGACAAGGGCGATTACCTGTTGATTATCGATGCTGATGAAATTCTCGAGTTCGAACAAGGTTTCGACTGGCCTTCACTTACAGCCGATGCCTACGATATCAAAACCCGTCTGGGCAATTTGGATTACTATAGAACGCAACTGGTGGCCAATGGCCTGAATTGGTATTATGAAGGGGTGGTTCATGAATATATCACCACCGATCAAGATCATACCAAACAAAAATTGATTGGAGCTACCAATAAACCCTTTCGGGATGGGGCGCGATCATCTGACCCCAACAAATACAGAAAGGATGCCCTCTTGTTGGAAAATGCACTGCTTACCGATCCAACCAATACCCGCAATGTCTTTTATTTGGCGCAAAGTTATAGGGATGCGGCGGAGTACCCGCAAGCGTTGAAATATTATGAAAAAAGAATTGAAATGGGCGGCTGGGAAGAGGAAGTATGGTATTCGCTGTATCAAATTGCGGTGATCAGTGAGATGCAGAACGAGGATTGGTCCTACGTTCTACAGGCCTATTTACGGGCTTTCGAATATCGACCCAAACGGGCGGAACCGCTATACAGAATTGTGCTGCACTACCGCATCAACCGACAGTATGTCCTTGGCAACTTATTTGCCACCAATGCTGTCAACATGCCCATACCGGACGATATTTTATTTGTCGAAACCTCGATCTATCGGTATGCCTTGCTAATGGAATATGCCATATGCAGCTATTGGGTAGGCAACCATGAAGCAGCAATCGATGCCAACAATACCATTCTTTACCGGCGAAATGTTCCGGCAAACGTGGTGCAACAGGTGATTGCCAACAGAAAATTCAGCCTGAATCGGATCTATCATAAAAATGAGGCCGCTATACCCAAAAAGAATAAGATCATAGTCTTTGTTCCATTTTATAATCCCGGACACTTTTTGGACAATTGTATATCGAGCTTGCTCGCGCAAGATTACGATGATTTTGAGATGATTTTTATCGATGATGCCTCAACCGACAACAGCCATACAAAGGTGCCCGTTTCCGATTCCAGGGTAACCCTAGTCCGAAATAAGGAACGTATGGGGGGCGGGTACAACATACACACTTGCCTAAGCCAATATTGCAAGGATGATGATATCTACGCCCAAGTTGACGGAGATGACTGGTTGGCCTGCACGGATGCCCTAAGTCATATCAACCAGCAATATAACCAGTACGATTGCGAGGTACTATACGGGCAGTTTCGATTTGCCAATGGGGAATATGGCTGGTCTCAACCCTTTTCGGGCAAGCAAGCTTTCTCAAAGTTGCGTTCCTCCTGGGTTTGCCCGGCCATCAGAACCTTTAGGGCTTTTTTATACCATGAAATAAGCCGTCAAGATCCTGATTACAGTTGTATGAAAGACAAAGACGGCAATTGGTTTAAAGAAGCTATGGATGTTGCCCTTATCTACCCCATTTTTGAGTTGGCCGGCTTTGACAAAGTCAGGTATAACGATCGGGTATTATATGTCTATAACAATGAAAACCCGATTAACATATTCAGGATCAATAGGAGCCAAGAGCTGACCAACCATCAAGAAATCTCGAAGAAAAAGAAGTTTCTGCAGTACGAATTGTTATAAAAACTGCTTATCCAATAGTATAGCTCAACAATAAAATATGTTAAATGGGGTCACACAAATATAATATTGCCTTTATTTTCCATTTCCCATCAAAAATATTTCAAAATCATCATCAACGATGAATGATTGACATACCTCAATTTATAAGGTTAATGTAAACAATTGAAGATTGATCCAGGAAGCTTTCCCGCAGGCGGTCGCGGGTTCAAATCCTGTCATGACCGCCTCAAGAAACCTTTCTAAATTCGAAAGAATTTTTGTTGGATTACGTTAAAATGAATTTCCTAATCTTATTAACTTTTGTCAAATGCATTTCATTGGTAACGAGGTTTTTGTATTTAACTCAAAACCTGTAAGTTTTTCCCCACCATTTTTTTCAGCCGCCATATCGCCTATTGCAGGTTGTGCCAAGGAAACAGATTTGAGGAACGCATGGCAGATTAGAAATATTTCTGTTTGGGTCATCCATGGTGCAAAGGACAAAACCATCAATATAAATTGTAGTTATGAGGCTGTAAAGCATATCAAAAGTAACGGCGGTAGTCCGAAATTCACAGTTTACCAGGATGTAGGGCATGATCTAGAGGAAATTTGGGGAAATACATTGTACAACGATGAGTGGTATACCTGGATGCTCAACCAAAACAGAAAAAACAATCTTCCCAAATACATACAACCAAAAAAGAGTATCCTAAAGGAATACTACGGGCAATATTCGATGGATGGAAATACATTGTCCATAACGATGGAAAATGAACATCTCCAAGTATCTCTTGGCAAGGGACGAACCCGGAAAATGCAGGCAGAATCGAATACGGTCTTTTCCTTCGAAAAAAGTTCCTTTATTGGACTTAGATTTATTAAAACCGTGGATTCTGTAACCGGTTTCGAAATGCTTCCTCAAACTGAAAAAAAAGCGAGTAAGATTAATTAGCAGTTTCAAACCTAGAGCCTACTTGACCTCGTAAAACGAACGTTTTCGTGGAATCTAACTCTCCCCATCAATCCGTCCCATTAACTCGCCGTTTTTTGTGACCGTCCAAAGAGGGAATAGAGACTTTTTAAAAACTATGGGCCGTGCAAGTTGTGATCAGATTCCGTGCTGCGGTATTAATACATTGATAGTATATTACAAATCTCAATTATTCTTGTTCTCAATAAATACCCTTTTCAATTTGCCTCTTATGGAAGATGATTCTCCTAAGTTCTAATATTTGTCCATTTGTGAGCATGGATGGCAAATATCTATTCTATACCAGCAATCAGGATATTTATTGGGTGGACGCAAGCATTATCGAAAACTATAGGGATTGAGCAGTTGGGCAGTGTACTTCGCTAATGTACCATGAGATGCCATCAAGTCTAGGATTCATAAAACTTTTGGGATACCCCACTGCTAAAGGTCACTAATTTCCACCTTAGAATTATTTTGCTTCGGTTATGGATGCAGAAAATAAATCATAGGGATTGGTATCACTTTTTTGTAAAAATATCTGAGGTATATTATTCATATCAACCCCTTTTCCAATTAAACACACTTTTAATAATTTCGTTAAAACTTTATTGGATTCCATGAGGGATAATACTGGAAATGAGCGACTACCAATATTTGTGATAACACTTCCATAGAGGGATTATTCCTTATTTTTAATTATGACAATAACGGAGCCTTTAATTCATAAGTAACGCACAACCAAACAAGACCATCGTGAAAACAGTATGGCACGCATTTATTCGTAGTTCAGCATGGCGATGGGCGCAAAAAATAATCCTTTTTATAATTTTCTCCCTTGTGGTAAATCATTTAGGGTCGCCTGAAAGTTTTCCTGATGGCGAATCGTACCGGTTTCCCATCGAAGGCTTTCTGACCTCCATTGCCTTGTGTATTCTTATAGGAACCATAGCTGAGCTTAATTTTAAATTTTACGAGAAAAAGTATTTCTCCAAAAAAGTAGACATCGTCTCAATCTCATGGTATATGGTTTCTACTCTTGGCTACATAACAGTTATGTATGTTCCTTTAGGTATTGCTTTAAATAGAATTGCGGGTGCAGAAACAAAATTCTATTATTTATTAATCGGCCTGCTCCTAACCTTGTTGATAAGCTTTGTTCTCATCGGGCTGGCATATGCTCAAGACATATACAATTTGTACAAAAAATCCATAAAAGATGCTGAAATCACCATTGAAAGTGGAGCGAAAATAAAGAAGCTTACCTACGAACATATTGCTTGCTTTTACAGTGAAAACAAAATGGTCTATACAGTTCAAAATGATGGCACCACAATTACTACCGATTTTACATTGAATGAACTCGAAGAAAAAATAAACGCCCAATTGTTTTTTAGGGCCAATCGTCAAATTATCATTCATAAAGATGCGGTTGACCAAATTGAGAAGATTGAAAACGGTAAGTTGCGCATTCAGTTAAAAGCTTTCCCTAAAAATGATGCGAATGGTGAAATCAATATTAGTCGGTACAGACGAAAGGCGTTTATGAATTGGTTCCAATAAAGGAGGGCGAAAGTGACCGACCATTCAGTTGTAGATTCGCTACCATTCAGTAAAATCTAAAGTATTTCTGGGGGTTTTTCAAAGATTTTATTCGGTATTTGGTTTCGAATTTAAAATCAATTGAAAATGACAAAACTGAGCTTACGTCAAATAGTTATTCCACTGGTAACCTTGGCAATTATTTGTTTTATGTATTTTGGGCCCATCACCCGAACTGCTTTTGAAAATATAATTCTCTCCGTAATAATCATTATAGCCAATTATCTCGAATACAAAGGGAAACCATTTTCGGCACTTGGGTTTTACCGTGAAAAATTTACTGCGAAAAACCTATTACTCCTTGCCCCTTTGGTAGCATTTGTACTTTTTGTGTTTTATGTCTTTGTCTTGGTCCCGGGAATCGAGATGCTCACGGGAGTTCCCATTGATTATTCTAGCATGTCTCAAGTAAAAGGAAATCTTACAACCACTGTCGTTTGGTTGTCAATAGTTTGGGCCACCGCAGCGTTTGGAGAGGAAACAATTTTTCGCGGTTATTTTATGCGACAGTTTATCAAATTCTTTGGAGATGGTAAAATCAGTTTGGTCATTAATGTTCTGATTTTCTGCAGCTTTTTTGGATATATGCATATGCAGCAAGGAATTACGGGACAAATTGTAGCTGGGTCCACCGGAGCCCTGTTGTCTGTTATATTTTACTTACGTAAATATGATCTGTGGTTTAATGTCATGGTACATGGCTTTTTCAACACCCTTGGTATACTTAGCTTTTACTTTGGTTTGGCATGATGATAACAAGTTATACACGGTGAAAAGAATGATTCTTGGTATCCGCGCCTGTTTGTAACCAGTACCACAAATTCTAAATTTCAATGACTTTCATTTCTACGGAAATCTTTGTGGTAAAATCTATACGTTTTTCAAACGCATAATTTATCAATAATCATAGCGCTTGTTTTCTGCAAGCATAAAAAATTAACATCATATTAAACCTTCACATAATTTCATAGTCCAAATGAGAACAAATCAACCTGAAAACCAAAATATAAATTGATGGTAAATTTTAAATATTTCATAATCCCAATTGCGCTGTTCCAATTCACATTGGTTTTTGGACAAACTGTTGTCCAAGGTAAGGCAACTTCTTCAAGTCCACTTGCTGAACAAAAGCAGCCACTGCTGGAGGCCCACAGTAATCTTATCAAGAAAAACGATTCTTTTGTGACGGCTAACCGTGAAAAGATATTCAGTCAAGAATTGGAGTCGTTTAACTTCACCATTGATTCTTTGGAGCAAACCGTGCTAAAATTGCTCAAGAAATACAAAAGAAATTCTGAAGAAATAGATGCGAAAATATTAGATAGCTTATTGACTGAAACTACATTCAAACACAAACGCTATCGGTTGTTGTATCCAAATAACTATCATCGTTTTGCTAACTTTAAGAAAAACGCAACCGTCTCCAAAGACTATTTTGAAAATGTGATGAAGGGAAGTTTTGATAACCCTTCCTTAGTTCAGTTTAAGGAGTATAAAAGATGTATGAATTATTATTTTGATATTCTTTCTGCTGGAAAATACAAGTTTTCACATCTTGAATATGTTTCTTTAAAACGTTTGGATAACCGTTACAACGCCATCGTTGACTTGGACGCTCATCAAAGCGTGAAAGATTTTTTCATTAAGGAACATTTTACTTCCAATATTTGGACCTACCGTGTCGAGGCTTTTGATTACGCTTTCGCGAAAATTTTAGAAGACGTCAAAAATCAAGAGTATGTAAAGGAAATTAAGGATACCTACAAAATGGGTAAAGATAGAAGGAATGATGCCAGCGAAATTAAAGTTTACAAAACCGTAGATGGTATCACTCTTAATGCTCATATTTTCTACCCAGAAAATCATGATAAAACTCAACCAAAACCTGCCCATATATTTTTTAACGGGGGTGGTTGGGCGATTGGATTGCCTGAATGGAGTTATGGAGCTTGTCAAGGTGCAGCAAAAGATGGAAGAGTTGCAATCGCTTTCGATTATCGAAAGAGAAATGTATACGGTACAGACGTAAAAGCTTCGGTAAGTGATGCGCTAACTGCCATAGCTTGGGTACGTGAAAATGTGAAGGAATTAGGCATTGACCCAAACAAGATTTTGGCGGACGGTTTTTCTGCAGGTGCACATTTAGCCTTGGTTTCAAGTATGATTGAAGACAGAGAAGATTTTGGGGTGGCGTCAAAATATAGTTCAAAACCAAATGCTATCATTTTAGGTTCTTGCCCATACGACATTGAAGGTAGAGATGTTTACAACGTTTCTTACGACACAAAAACGATCTCACCCCTTTATCTTATAAAGGACAACCTTCCTCCCATCCTAGCCTTCCATGGTGAGAATGATGATATGGTGGAATTTTCTGAATTTGAAAAATTCAGGGATGCTATTCAAAAAACCAAGAATAGTTTCACTTGGCGTTCCTATGCTGGTGCCGGACATTTTTATTTTAGAGGAAGCTCTCAAAAGGATTCGGATGAAAGAAGAAGACTTACTGAAGAATTTTTGCTAAAAAATGGTTTTAAAATTAAATAAAGCCTGCAGAGGACAATGTGCCCTATGAAAAGCCCTGGTCCAGTTCTGTAAACCCAACTTTTTACGGAACCATAGAACCTTTTTATGAAAATATTTTGGCTTAATTCTTTCTAAAAAATTTGGTTTTTAATAGAGTATATAAATAGTGAGGAACGAACGGCTTTATGCCGTCCCTTTTCCGAATAAAATTTTGCGAGTTTACCTTAGTGATGAATATTGGTATGAATACCCAAACATCCATTGGAATAATCAATGTTTATACGAATGAAATAATCTAAATATCGCAAAACTTGTTCTTTAAATTTAGAATATCGCGTATCGCGATACGCGATATTTTTATTTATATCATTGTTTTATAATGTTTTATATGCTAATATTGCATATCGCGATATGGAATAATTATGAGTAAAAGTAGTTTGCAGCAAATGAAACCCCAAGATATAGTAGTCTTGGCAAAACTAATTGCCATAAACGACCCCGACTACACTCAAATGGCATTGTCCGAAATGCTTTATATGAGCCAGTCCGAAATCAGCAGTTCCATATCAAGGTCTTCATATGCCGGACTTATCATAAATAAGGGAAAGGAGGTCAACCGAAAATTATTTTTTGATTTTATCAAATGTGGTTTGGCGGTGGTTTTCCCCCAACACCCAGGTGCCATAGTAAGGGGTACTGTAACGGCCCATAGTGCTCCGCCATTGGATATGGAAATCGTGAGCGAGGAAAAATATGTTTGGCCATATGCCAGGGGGAGTTCAAGGGGGCAGAGCATAGACCCTTTGTACCCAACAGTACCCAAAGCCGTGGCTTTAGATTCCTCTTTGCATGAATTATTGGCCTTGATGGATGCCATTCGTGTAGGAAGGGCACGGGAAAAAAATAGGGCATTGGAACTCTTAGAGCAACGTATATGCTAAAGAACACGTTAATCAATAGAGCGGCAACGAAAAAAGTGGCTCTGGCTTTAGGGGATTTAAACCAGGAAGTAGTTTACGTAGGCGGGGCCATGGTAAGTCTTTATATTGACGACCCTGCCGCCGAAGATATTAGGCCGACCAAAGACATAGACCTAACTTTTCAGCTGGCCACTTTCGCCAAATTGGAAAAATTACGAATGCAATTAATTGAAAAAGGGTTTACCCAAAACGCGGAGGATACCGTGAACTGTAGGTTTAGGTATGAAGATTTAAAAGTGGATGTTATGTCAACCCAAAGTGTCGGATGGGCGCCATCCAATCGATGGTTTGCCCAAGGTTTTGAAAAAGCCATTGAAAAGGTTTTGGATGAAGTGACCATCAAAGTGTTGCCATTACCCTATTTTTTGGCCACGAAGATAGAAGCGTTTTTTGACCGGGGAATACAAGATATTTACGCCAGCCATGATTTAGAGGATATTGCCTACCTGTTCAATTACACGACAGATATTGACAAGCAAGTTCTGGTTTCTGAAAGCGAAGTTAAGCCGTACTTGATTGAAAAACTGAGGGCATTCAAAAAAGATAGTACGATTCTAACCGCCATTCGCGGCAGTTTATATTACAGCCAGGCAGATGAACGGATGGAAATCATACTACAACGTCTTCATAACATAATCGACAGTAAGTAATAGGGGATTTTACACCGAAAAAGCAAGGTCACCTATTCGGTGAGCATAAAAATGCGAAGGCGTTGAAATACCTATAAACTAGGTCATTTAAAATTTAGGTTCTGGTCTTTATACATCTATATTTAGAAAGCACAAAAACTGTGTCCGATATTAGATTTGTTTTGGGATAATCCTAAAACTATTTTCTAGGAATTTCGCTATATATTTTGGACAGGACTCTGCTTAAATGCCAATTCCTCATGAACTTCGATTTTGGAGATAATCGCAACCAATCAGCCTTGGCTCTGTCAAATCCATTTTTAATGAATTTCTCATCGACTACTTTCCCGGGAATATTTATAAACATCGGAATATAGGATTCAGACTCTGTGGCGCCACCATGCCATCCATTGTATTGATCGCCACTATTCACAGTCAGATATCCCATGGCACCATCTGTAAAAACCACAACATCTCCTGATCTACTTGTTGTACTTTTATCGTTTAACTCTTCCAACCTCGCCTCAAAATCAGGCCAATCATTTTGATGTCCACTAGCTCTTAAATATTCATCAATTGTACCAAATGTAATGTCACTATTGAGTGAACTAACATCTTTAACCCAACGATATTTCCCCATATGACGATCATTACAATCCACATTGCTAGCACATGCCTTGATGAATATTGCAGGTTTTGCACCGAATGCTCCGTTATCCAGCCTACCATTATTAGCTCTATTTTTCTTTGGTCCAAGCTTTTGACTTTGAATCTGATATTGTTTACCCTTACCTGTTGAAGCCAAAAACAGAAATTTGGCACATTCTTTTGCCAAAATATTATTCATTCTAGGCGATCTGGTCCTGGTATAAATATGTCCCATCCCACCATTGGGGGAATATTGAACAATCCCAGAATTGGCAAATTCCGTAACATTGGGGTTAATTGGTTGCAATTCCTTTTTATAATCTGTAAACAACGGCCTGTTTATTGGATTGCTGAAAAAAGTTTCAATGTGTTTTGTCAAAGGCACAACAATGTCTTCGGGCAGAACATTAAAGCTATCATCAGGTTCATTAATATAAGCGTGCAACCCGTGATCTGCAGATAGCACAAACATCGTAGAATATTGTAATCCGTTGTTATACAAAAATCCATAGTTCTTTCTAAAGTAAAAATCCGTTACAATAGTAGCATGTTCTTCAATGGCTTTCAAGGGCCTACTTACTTCAGGAAGTTTAGGGCCATCATGGTAATCTCCAGTGTTTATGGTAAGCCCTTTCTCAAAATGATACGGAGGTTCAAAATCTTCTGGCGCTTCGTCACCCAGATAATGCGCCATGTTATCCGGCCCAGGGAAATAGAGAGACACAACATCAATAGGATTGCTTCTACTGGCAAGTAATTTATTGGCAATATTATTGGTGAACACATCTGAAGTGGTCTTATCCAGAGTCCGGGCACCATCAGGGCTATGGGCAAAAAGGTCAAAACCCGAAAAAGAAAACTCGAACGAAACAAAAATATTCTTAATGGTCTTACCCAAATAGAGTAGAAATGATTTAATGTAACCATAGGATGATATATCCACTTTCTCATCGTCCACTTTGTTATACCAAGGAAACGCGGTATATACCTTTAGCTTTTTTGTTCTGTCGATGGGGTACACAGAAGAAATATCATTAAACAAGCTACCCCCACTTTCGTAAGCATCCTCATTAAAACCAGATGAGACCGCTCCAAAGCTTTGTGCAAGATTAATAAGCCTAAATGAAGAGTTGAATCCGATATAGGAGTTACCAATAATACCATGTTCGCGTGGTGGGTTACCACTATAAATCCCTGTCCAGTTGCACCAGGTTATTGTAGGGATGGCCGATAATACTTTTTCCTTAATTGCATCATCATTGCGCAACCAATTGAACGCTTTCTGAAACCCGTTGGCCCAACTATTTTGATTGTTGATCAAATTAAACGCGGATTGATAGGCAAATCCGTCCACCCCAATAATGATTGTTTTTAAAGTACCTATCTTAAAAGCCCCTAGGGCCTCCGTTCTTGCACTATTGTTAGCTGCTCCCTTTCGTTTTATTCTAGCTTTAATAAAAACTGTTTTGCCGATTAAACTTTTCTCAAATGGAATTGTAAAACGTAATTGTTTGAAGGTCAAAGCTCGTCTTTGAATAGTATTGACCGTAATATTTTTCCCATCAATTATTTTTTTGTTGGGCTCACGCTCATCAAAGATCCCAAGAACTTCCGTAATATCATGGTTGAAAAACAGTGTTGAGCCAACAAGATGATTGTATGTGAGGCCCAATGCGTAGGTATATATATTAGCCGGACTATTCGCCGTAAAATTCCAATGCAGCTCCCTTTCCACATCGTTGTATTTTAGTGTATAATTCTGAAAGTCGTTGATAGAAAATAGATTGGGGACATCATTCAATGTTTCTGGAATAGAGTCCAATCCAATGATTGGTGCTTCCAAGTTAAACTCATTTGGTTTGTTGGGACTTGGATTGGGAATCATATTCAAATATTTACCAGCAAAAACAATCGAGTCAGCATCAATCTGATCCCCAACACTTCTAACAAAATTGGATTTGGTCACATTTATTTGAACAGGGTTGTTGTAACCCGATCCGATACCATTGCTTACTTCAAACTTTTGGTGTTTAAACCGTACAGGTTCAAATGATGGATCATTGGATATTTCTGAATTATTCTTTTCCCCTGAAGCTAATAGAACAATTGATGCACTTGTTTCGTTTCCGAGTGCATTGACAGCTCTTACATTTACGCTTGTTTCTTCACCAAAAACAGGCACTAATTCGTTCTGGACAGAGATTTTATAGTTATGGGCATAAGGTCTCCATTTTGTAGGCTTACTGGGGGATTTATTAAAATTGAGACGTCTACTTATTTGAAAATCTTGGGAGGAGGGGTCTAAATACTCAAGATATATGCCCTTAAGTTCCGCGTCATTTTCAACAACATCATCAAGGAAATCCGTAATGGTTGCCGAAAAGGATAGGGATAGGCTGTTATTGGACAACTGTTCGATATGAATAGATCCATCATCAATAATTACTTCAGGAAAAGGGTTTGAGAAATTAGCGGTCAAATTAATCTGTTGACCGTTCCCGTTGCCAATACTGATTCTTGGATTCGGAATGAGTACATAGTCCGTAACTATATCGTCATCTTTTCTGAGCTTCGTTTGTAGATCAAAATTTGGTCTTCGCCATTGAATTTCCGATTCCCCCAATGGCCGAAAGACACCTGTAAATGCCAATTTGTTCTCTTGTTTTGTAAATAGCTCTAAAATCTCCGGATTCCTCGGATTTAAAGAATCGGAGAGGTCTGGAACATCACCTACAGTTGGATAAACGTATGAAACTGTGAAACTTCCATCAGATTGAACAGTACCGTCGTAAACCGCTTTCCTTTCATTTAGTCTCTGAAATTTCATTTTGTCATTCTTAATGACAATATTGATGATAGTAGTATCTTGGGAGGTAGGTGCTCCAGAGTTTTTTTTAACCATCAACCAGGAAGCTCTATAGTCTACCTGTCCCATCAAGGGATTTGTGCTAAGGATAAAAAACAAAAACAAGGTTAACTGATGAACTGACATAGCTAGAAATTTAAAATTTATTCAATCAATATCTTTAATCTTCTCCAAGTGGTAGATTGATTTTGGGGCCTTCCAAATCATCATCCATATCATTATCTTCATCAAAATCCAATTCGTCCAACGCTTCATTGTCATAATCTTGGTTTTCGTCGGTTTCTTCCTTTTTATCGGGTTCCGTGATGGTAACTTCCTGGTCTTTGTCGTCATCCAAAGCGGTATCGACAACAAGAACCGCTGTTCCAGCTTTTTCCTTAGCACCATCAACACCAACACCACCTGCCGTGTCATCCATGAATTTGTCAAAACCTTTTCCTTCTGGCCATGCGCCATCGTCGGCAAACAAAAAATCAGGATCCAAAACAAAAAGTACAATAATAATTGATTTAACAGCTGCCGGGGGCACTCTATTTTGCAACAATAAAAATCCACCGCCTGTTAGAACCATTAAATAATACATGGCCTTCATTCCCATTACCATCAAGAGCACACAGGAAACTGTTATTCCTGTGATGAACAGGAACCATTTGGGCAATCCTTTTGACGAGTGATCATCAATCTTTACAGTTTTGAAAAAGTAAAGGCGAAGGGACAGTACGATCGATGCAATGCACAAAACCAAAGGGAGTTGCTTACTGGGAAATCCATTAATTTTTGGCATTAAGGCCAATAAAATAATAGTACTGACAGCTCCTAACAATATTAGTTCGAAGCTTTTGAAATTAATTTTTGATATGCCATTATACCAATAATTACTAAACGACAACGTGCCTTTATAAAAATTAATAAGGCCAAATCGTCCACCCAATTTTATGAGGGTAATTACACTAAATACTATTAAAATCCACAATAGTTTAGGTGTAATTACATCGTAATCAATCAACCTGGTTTTATGAACGGAGATATTATTTGATCTGTAGGCAACTCCCACAGAAGATTCTCCTTCATTTAATTTTTTAGTTTTCAAACACTCATCAATTCTTCTAAAGTATTCATTGTCTTTAACCAACCAATAGGAATGGAATTTTTTTACACAGGTAGTACTATCAACTGGTAAATCGTACCAGCCCGGATATTTTTTATGCACATAATAAATTTGAAGAGAAATCATAAATGCGCCAAACACGGCGATGTACAGAAAAGTGCTTGCCCATTTTCTAAGGGTCATTGTTCTCTTCCTATTCCGCTTGTACCATCCCCTAATGCCCCCGATCAATATCCAAACTATTAAACCATTATAGGGTGACAAATATGGATTGTAATAAACTTGTTTGAAATCCCATTTGCTCAAATACCAAACAAGTACGAAGATCAAAAGGTTAAATGCCAATCCCCATAACAAATAGTAGCCTATATACCTTAGAATTGAATGAACGGTTTTTTTTGAATAGTTGATTTCCATAATTGACTATTTATATTGTTCCACGGGTTCACATAGAATGAATACCCCCTTAATTGCACTATCCTCTTGTATGAGTACATGAAAAATTCCGAATGATTCCAATAACCTAGATGATTTGCCGTCAGGTTCTACGGGAATTTCTTCATTTAGTAAAGGCAATAAAAATGTTACCTCGGATGAAGTTTGATTTTGAAAATATAGCATTGATCCTCTATCGACACGGATAATACCCGGACTGATCTTTTTATTCTTTAAAGTAAAATTGGGGTCAGCGTTTATTTCTTTTGATGAGATACTCCATAAAACTATTGTGGTAATCAGGGTAATTGAAAAAAACCACAATAAGCCCTTTCTGAAGAAGTTTATGGTCTCCATTGACACTTGATGATTTTGAACCATTTTACCAAGAGGATATCCATATGCCACATGGCCTAGATATGCCGCAATCAACGCCATTGGTTTGCCTGTAAGACCAAATAATTTCCCAAAGGGAGAGATTACAAAAATGGTCTCCAAGAGTAATGCATAAAAAACCGCCCACCACATATTCCTGCCTTTCATAAACAAGGCATACATAATACCAAAAGTAATTCCATTTGAAAAATGATAAAGCCAGCCTATCAAGTCTGAAAATGAAGTGCTTACGGTCGCATCGGTCAACCACATCCCATACATGGAAATCGGTGCGAATATGCGGCTACCCATAAGCATAAAAGGAATGCGAATAAGGTCATATCCTATTGTTCCAACCAGACCACCCAGGAATCCTAAAAGCAAAACATGCAACAATCCGTCCTTTTTATACCATAAAAACCCTGCTGTGAAAATCAATAACAGTAAAGACGGTAAAAACAAAATATAGGTAGATTGATGCATTTGAATAACGCCGTACATCTTTAATAGCAAGATTCCTCCAGAAGGAAGGCATAATAGAAACAACAATATTTTGGTTATAATGATTCTCATTTCGGTTGAACTTATCTGAAAGCCCTTGTGAAGATTAGTAATGGAATACTCTGGGGAAAAGAGTCTATTGGGGACTATAATATAATGATATTTAATTACTTACGAAAATCCTGTACGTCTTCAAACGAATTAGGACTGGCCCGGTCTAAAGTTAAGTCATAGTTTCAACTTTTGAATTTGGTGCTCTTTCCTTCTTTTGAGCATCGTTCTTTTCTTTATCAATTTACGGTTTTCCAATATTTTCTTGTCCCGTCCAAAATATACGGTCGCTGGGGTCAGGTTGTCCAATGATTCGTGGTATCTCCTGTTGTCGTAATAGTCCACGAACTCTTCCAATCTTTCCTTTAGCTCCCCCGGCAGATAGTAGTTGTCCAGTTTGATGATGTTCTTCATCGAACGGTGGTAACGCTCTATCTTGCTCTGCGTCAGTGGATGGTTCGGTTTTCCGCGGATATGCTCCATCTCCCTTTCCTTTATGAACTCCTTCAGTTCGCCACTGATGTAACAGGGCCCGTTGTCGGACAGCAGTCTTGGCATTTTCTCCTTGGGCAACGATACCTTTTCCAATGCCCTTGCCACCGTTTTCTCCACATCTCCGGCGTTCATCGAGGGACAGAGTTCCCAATGGACGATATAACGGCTGTAATCGTCCAATATGGTCGAGAGATGGTACCAGCCCCACCCGACAATCTTCAGGTAGGTAAAGTCCGTCTGCCACATCTGGTGCACCCTTGTGGTCTTGTCCCTGTACTCCTGTGGGGCGGCCATGGTATCAAAGGCCGGGGATGTCACCAGTCCAAGGGACTTCAGTATGCGGTAGACACTGCTCTCTGAGATATAGTATTCCCGTTCATCGGTCATCTTGCAGGCAAGTCCACGGTAGGATTCCTCCGGGAAGTCCAGGGCCATCTCCACGACCTCCAACCTGACCTTGTCGGGGATCCTGTTCCAATAGGTATTGCGTGCCCTATGGTTGGGTGCAAGTCCGTCAAAGCCACCTTCGAGGTACTTGCCGTACCAGTTGTAGAAGGTGCTCTTGTTTATCCCTATTTCCTTCAATGTCCTGTTCACGCCTATCTCGGATGTCTCCACCAGATGTATGATCTCATATTTCTCCTTTTGGGTAAATCGCATGTACTTCCTCCATTTTACCCTAAGCCATTGGTACCTTTTTTGAGCACCAGGTTCTGCAGCAACAGTTCGGCCACGGTTTCCTTGAGCTGGGAGTTCTCCCCACGCAATTCCTTTACCTCACTGGTATTGGCCTCGCGCATGGTGTCGCCCATAAGTCATTTTTTTCCTGCTTCAAGAAAATCCTTGCTCCAACGGTAGTACAGTGCCGGGGCAATACCCTCACGCCGACAGATGCCGGATACCGATTCCTCTCCCTTGAACCCTTCCAGCACGATACGGATCTTTTCCTCGGCGGAGAACTTCCTCCTTGTATTCCTTTTGATGTCCTTTACGATTGATTCCGTGTTCTTCTTCTTTGTCATTTTAAGTGATTTAAATGGTTAATGAATCCATCTTCAAGGCTAGCCTTGAAGATGACAAAACCATCACTTAACTTTAGATCAGCTTCAGTCCACTTTTAGTTGAAGATTTGCACTCCATGCTTATCCAATTTTCAATCATTACATTATTTTTGGATACATTTTGGATACATCAATATGGTTGTTACAAAGAGATGATTTTTTAATTTCAGTATAGCTTCCCGTTCAACCCCTTTTTTTATTGATGGGTCTCTTCAAGGAATTTAATTTTTCTATTTGATTGTTCCAAATTTCAAAAATTCCAATGTTTTTCAATCTTTTAAGCGAGACCTAAATCATCCGTGAGATTGCATCCAAAAAAAATAATGCCCCATAATACAACCCAAGTTCAAGGTAAATAAGATTCTTATCCCTTTACCAATTGCTATTAGAGTTTTTGAACTTCCAATGTCTTTAACCAAATCCATAATATCTAAATGGAATCGAGTCTTTATGTCATTCTTGTGATTCCCTTCTTTAAATCAAATGTTGCTCTTGCATCATTAAAAGATATCCATAAATAAAGGGAGTCCGAAGACTCCCTTTAATAGCTAATTCAAACAATCCAAACGAAGAATAAACTCAATGGATTGAAAATAATAATCTAAAATAATAGATTGACTGATGCACTTATTGACAAATGATTTGAAGGACTTCAAATATGATGTAAGGCAACCTAAATATTGATTAACAATAATTAGAAATAATCATAAAAAATAAAATTTACCGCCCAACACCCACTATTCAAAAAAACCATCCTTAATAGGGTGGTTTTTTACGTTTCACTTCAAATAATCTAAAATCTTCCCATCCTAATTCTTAACCAGTATAAATGTTTGGTTAGTTGCAAAACCAACAAATTCGAGATTCAGTGTAATGCTCCCTGTACAAGTACCAACACTTCCTACACCGATTACATCAATAGGAATTCCATAGTCAAAAGGCTCATTAACCTTCATGGTGGCACTTCCAGTGGAAGGATCAATTGTAACTTCCATATACGAAGTGCCTGTATTTGCAATGAAGGGATTGTTTGTCGATAAAATTCGGAACGTGAAGTTTGAAACAAATTGAACTGGCACTACATCCCCAGGTACATAATCTACCCAAACATCTTCTACAACGGTATAATTTCCGTCAAATAATGAGGCATCTGCAAGTTCACAAAAAAACTGTGCAGAATACGCAAAAGGAGAATTAAAAAATGAACCGTTTAGTACAGTTCCAGCAGCCCTATTGGTAAACTCTCTTCCATCGGTTAATTTGGCTGCTAAGCGAATATTGAAAGAGTCTGCACTGTCATAATCACCATTTTGAAGACCTAGTGCATTAAGAGCCTCCGACAAAGAAATCGAAATATCTCCTCGAGGTAATCCAAAGGGACCAGTTGAAAAAGTTGAAGCCGATACGGTCTTTACCAAAGTTTCATTTTCTCCAATCCCATCATTGATAAAAGTCATGTAAATATCAATTTCTGATAGAAGTTCGCCATTTTCAGCATCCTGTACTTCCAAAGTGACACTCCATTCTTTAGCGGGGTCAAAAAAATCAAATGTAGAGCTGTTTACAGATATTGTTCTGAGAACAACGCCATTTGGGGTAGTTGCAAGTACTTCCTCCACTAATTTTTCTTCAGAACTGCAAGAAAAAAACAGAATGGACAGAGTCAACAGGTAGATATATTTTTTTAGATTTTTCATAATTTATGATTTATAGAACATTGTTTTGGTAATTTAGTTGGCCATTGGAAATGACGGCCCGCTTGGATTAGTGTCCCAGAACACCTGGACCTCTACATTAGATTTTTGAGAGATATTGGAGTTTGAGTTCACCGCTTGATTGGGATAGAACATAGATCTAGGAAAATTTCCAGGATTAGGTTCCCGATTTGGTTGAAGGGTTGCAGGATAGCCTGTTCTCCTATAAAAATTATACACTTCTATTCCGTTACCGTAGTGGGAAACAAAATAGTTCTCTCCAAAAATATTCCACTGATCTGTACCCGACGCTGCTGCAAAGGAAGCAACTACACCATTTACGAAATTCGCAATATCAGAATCGCTTGGCTCCAATGATAGATCGGAATTGGTATCATTAGAGGCTAAGCTTCTTACTTTGGCAATTTGTTTAGTCAAGCCAGCCTCAAAAAATATTTGAGCTTCACTTACATTACCTTCCAAAAGGGCAATTTCCGCTCTCCAGAAGTCAACCATAAAAGCGTCGAGTATTGGTGTAATTCCGTTGCCTCCAGCTCCTAAAGATGCCACATTGGAAGATTGTCCAACTGGACTAAAACTGCTATCATCAAAGCGTCCACCTACCGGATAAACCCCCCATGTCGATCGTAATAGACCATCTGGCGGGGTGCCTTCATCATCACCATGGTCACGACCCCAATAACCATTAGGCAAGCTACAGAAAGTAAACCCTCCATCCACATAGTGTGCTGGCGCAGTTTGCAAAGAACAACGAATAGTTTGTTCGTTAGGTTCAATCTCTTGTCCGGGAACCTGGGCCGTTTGACGATAAAAATAATACCTTATTCTGGGATCATTATTGATTTGCATTTGGTTCATTAACCAGTTGGAGGTATAATCCGAACCACCGGTAGGCGCATAATTTAATCCATATCTGGGATGTCTATTGTCTGGCAAGGCTGCACTGGTTCCAGGCCAATTCCAGTCAAAATCATCAGACGAATCCTGAATGAAGGTTCCAGAAGCCACAATCGTTTTGAATTCATCAATTGCACCAGGATTCACAAGTCTTGTCTGCAATAACAATTTCAATTTTAATGTATTAGCTGCTTTTACCCATTTTGAATAGTCATTTGCATAAAAGAAATCTGTTGGTGGATCTGCTGATGCCGAATTAGTGAAATTAACAATTGCCCGATCTAATAGCACAAAAGCGGTATCGTATACTGATGCGCCACTATCTAAAACAGGGTTTAAGATTTCAGGGGCCCTTACAGCTTCTGTATAGGGAATATCACCAAAAAAATCTACCAAGGAAGAGATAATATAAGCTTCTATGAACTGAGCTATCCCCAAATGTCTGGTCAGGCCAGCTTCTTCCGCGGTGGGGGTCATAGTCCGAATATCGAATAGAATCCCTTGATATGCATTGATCCACTCATCATCAAAATCACTATCCTGATAGGCACTGGCATAATCCCTGCTTCGCATTTGCATGACCCTTGTAAGTTCCATTCCCAAGGGAGAAAGACCATCACCATTTTGAAATCCCCCCGTAACAAATCCATCACCTGCATCTCCATTTGCATCCCCGTCTATTTGTCTTGCAAAATCTTCTTGAATTGAATTTAGAAAGAAATCGGGAACCGCCTTATCAGGGGTCAAGAAATTGGGGTCTTGTGTAAGGTCCAGCTCCGTTGTCTCGCAGGAAAACAATACCATCAAAGAAGTCATAAGACCGAATATTTTGTATCCTATAATATTTTTCATTTTTCTATCTTTTTTATTTTTAGAATGTTGCTTTTACGCTGAATCCGTATCTTCTTGAGCTTGGACCGTTTAGAAAATCAAACCCAAAACCATTACCTACACCTGTTCCGGAAACATTTGGATCAAAGTTTGCGCCATCTGGGGTATTAATGGCATCATACCATAGGTTGAAACCCGACACGGTAAATGATAGCGATCCAAGTGGAGTCCTATCTAAAAATTTCTTAGGAAGTGAATACCCCAACGATAATTCTTGTAATCTTATAACTGTGGCATCAAATACCTGTAGTTCTGAGGGTCCATTGAGGATATTATTGAAAAAATAATCTGAGTTATTGATTTGGACATCGTTGATACGGCCATCGCTAGCCTGCACACCTTGAAGAACAAAGGTGTTTTCTCTATCTATTGTCTCCACAATCAGGCCTCGACCCAGCAAGGTAGAAATAGTACCGGAATATATATCCCCCCCATGAGTATAGTTCAATTGAAAACCCAGTGTGAAATTCTTGTAGGAGAAGGTGTTGATTATGTTCGCAACCCAATCTGGGTTTGGGTCTCCAATAACTCCATCCTGTGGATCTTGCACATAATCTCCAATAGCATTTATCACGAACTCTCCATTAGCATCCCGAAGGATTCGAGAACCATAAATGACCCCTAAAGGCTCTCCCTCTATTGCTGCATTGCCCAAGTTGCCAAATCCAGAATATACTATCAAGTCAGTATCTTGACCAAGATCAGTCACCTCACTTTCATTGGCAGTAAAATTAAAATTGGTCTTCCAATCAAAATCACCTTCTGCATTGCCTCTAAATAGATTAAGTCCTAAATCTATTTCTATTCCTTCTCCTTTTATCTCTCCAACATTGGTGTTTGTTTGAAAAAACCCCGAGGAGGGATCCAATGGCTGCGATACAATTAAGTCACTAGTTATTCTCTTATAAACCGACACATCCAGTGTTACTTTTCCACTGTACCAACGTGATTCAATACCAGCTTCAATCTCGTCTACCCTTTCTGGTTTAAGGTTTGGATTACCGAGTGTTAAACTGGTTGTGTTGGTTACTATATTAGTTCCGGTATCGTCCTGAAAATCCTGAGTGTCTAAAACCAACCTGTTTGCCACAGGATAATTATCAGAATTAGCATCAGGAAATCCAGCTGAGGTACCATAACCTGCACGAAACTTAAGGTAGTTTAGTATTTTGTCGCTCTTCAATCCATCAATAGCAGTTGTCGGCACGAAGGAAAGGCTCGCGCTAGGATAGAAAAGAGATCTATTTTCTTTTGTTAAGTTGGATACCCAATCATTCCTTCCAGCTAGAGTTAAAAAAACATAATTGTCGTAATCAAATTCCATTTGACCGTAAAGTCCCACAAGATTTCTCTCTGAAGACCCCTGGATCTCATTTTGATTTAAGAAGTTGAAATGTTGCAGCACCCCAAATGCTTGTTGGGCGTCACTTGCGACTCCTTGTTGTTCAAATAGCTCTCTTCTGGAATTAACTCCTATGTTAAAGGTGGTTCCTATCTTTTCGGTAAGGTCATAATCACCATTGATCGCAAAGTTGTGGTCCCATATCGTATTTGTATTGTTCCAAGTCTCATAAATTCCACTGGCCAATCTTGGCTGCGGAACATTACCGTTCACGCCTCCCTTGTTTTGATAGTTCAAGTTGTTTTCACTATATACATCAATCCCAGCACGATAGATAACATTCAGATTATCATTCAATTCATACTGAAGTGATGCTTGTCCAAAAATCCTATTGGTTTCTTGCTCAGTACCGGCATTGTTTACTGTCCAAATTGGGTGTTGTATATCATTGCCATTGCGGTAGTAAATACTGCGCCCATCGATAGGGCTCTGGAACGGGAGACCAAGCACATCAATACTACGTGGGGTAAAGAATAGGTCACCGAATACAGAAGATCCAGATCCAGTCGCCCCATTGCCCTGACTTAAGGCCACAGGGGGAGAAACGAATTTTGTCCTGGCAAAGTTTAGAGTTCCAGTAACACTGAATTTATTGCTGAGCAATGCACGACCGCCAACTCCTAAATTGTTTCGGTTAAGACTATTGCCCGGAGTGAACCCATTATCCTTCAGGTACCCATAATTAGCATTATACGAAACTTTCCCACTTTCTGAAGATCCACTAACATTGATTGAAGTATTGATAACGCTTCCTGTTCTGAAGAAGTTCTCAAAACTATCATATGGTTGCCATTTATATCTTGCACCAGAAAATTCAGGAAAAGCCTGCTGACCCGCAGTGGATGTAGAGTAAGGGTGAGGTAGCGTGCCTTGGTCATCGAAGGCTGAACTATTGCCCCAACCCGCCACACCGTCTCTATCAAAGCTTGGGCCCCAGTTACTGAAGAACCAACCAAAGGATTGGTCAAAACCTCCACCATATTGATCCTGATAATTGGGTGTAGAGGCTATTTCATTGAAGAAAAAGGAAGAGTTTAGAGTAATTTCGGTTTTCTTAGCTCCTTGTGCACCGCTACCCGTCTTTGTAGTAATCAGTATCACTCCGTTTCGACCTAAAGAACCATAAAGGGTTGCGGCAGCCAAACCTTTTAGCACATTCACACTCTCAATACTATTAGGATCTAAATCCAAAAACCTGCTGGAGCCATTATTGCCATTGATAAAATCTTGTCGCTCCCCTTGCCTACCTGAGGTATTGGTGTCTGCATTAAATGGCACTCCGTCCACAATAAAGAGAGGTTGATTACTTTGGCTGAAAGAATTGAATCCCCTAATTATAATATTTGTACCTGACCCTGAAAGACCACTTTGTTGAGTAATGTTGACACCAGAGGCCTTACCTAATAAGACTCTTCCAATATCCCCTTCGGCTCTTTGTTCAATTTGTTCGGATCCAACTTCTGCCACAGCATAACCAAGAGCTTGTTTTTCTCTTTTGATACCCAGTGCAGTTACTACGACCTCTTCCAGTGTCTGGGTATCTTCCTCCATCTGGACATTAATCGTATTTCCCGCACCGACCAACCTTGTAGTGCTCCTTTGTCCTATATAGGTATATACAAGGGTTTGACCCTCACTCGCTCGTATTGTGTATGCTCCGTTAAAATCGGTTTGGGTTCCCTCAAGGGTACCTTGAACGACTATGTTTACGCCTGGTAATGGTATCCCATTTTGGTCCGTTACATTACCGGAAATTAAATTGTCTTGAGCTATGACGTTTATGCTCATTAATACAAAACCCCACAAGAAAAGGGGAATCCTTAATTGTTTTCTCATTTTAAATAGTTTGAGTTATTTGAGTTAGATAATCACGAATGTATTGTGATGTTCCTCACTATTAGGGCGGAATGATTTAAGTGCTACGGATTTTGATTTGAATAATTGATAAATCGCTGTGTAGCTATCTATAGAGCGGTTTCAAACTACATTCAGGTGTTGAAGCTTTTATATCATCAAAGCTTTAAACTACTCTATAAATGATTTCTATCAACACATATTGATGTAAGCATCAATATCATGATTTAAGCGAATTCCTATTATTTCTGCGTTGTCCTTTTATTCTTAACTTGTATAAAAAAGTATGTTCAAATACATAATTTGAAAAGATGATAAAGGGCATTATTGTTGATGACGAACCTATTGCAAGAAAAAGAATATCAAATCTTATAAACGATTTCAGTGATGAACTGGTTCAAATAAGTGCAGAATGTGGCAATGCAGAAAATGCAATTAGTTGCATCAACAAGATTCAACCACAAATTATCTTTCTTGATATTAAAATGAAAGATATGACCGGGTTTGATGTAATACGAAAAATGAAGGTAAAGGCTCCCCCCGTTATAATATTCACAACAGCTTATGATCAGTATGCTCTACAAGCATTTGACTTCTTCGCTTTTGATTTTCTATTGAAACCGTTTAAAGATGATAGATTCTACCAATCCTTAAGGAGGTCAATAGAGCATATAAAAAAGTCAAATGCCAATCTTTATGAAAAAAAGCTAAATGATTTGATATCCTATGTGAAGGCCCCCAATGCCAATCAATTTTACTCAAAAAAAGAACGGCTTCTTATAAAATTGGGAAATAAAGCTACTATCATAAATACTAATGATATCAAGTACATTGTTGCAAATGGCTACTATGCTGAGATATTTACCAATCAAAAGAAATATGTATTAAGAACCTCTCTTACAAAACTTACAAATCAATTGGACCCCAATTGTTTTATTAGAATTCACCGTTCGACCATAGTAAATATTAATATGATTCAAGAAGTAGTCTTTTCAGATTATGGTGAGATTGATACCAAAATGCTAGATATGAAACTATTTAGGGTAAGTAAATCAAATAAGAAAACTTTCTTGAGCAAACTTGGAGCAGAATGAAAAACCAAGCACTTAAATATTCAGGGTATATAGATAAAAAATTAGTGCTATTGATGATTTACTTCTATACATCATTTTCTCTTGTCTCTTTACTCAAGGTTGGATACTTAAAAGTTAATGGAATGGAGTATTCAAATAGGACTTGGTCCTCGATATTGAAATTTCATCTACTTGATTTTTTTGTTGTAATATCCGTAATGACATTGTTGACAATTATTATTAGATATGTGATTATAAAGCGTGTGAAGTTTTTATATGTTATTCTTTTACATATATTTTTATCTTTTATGATGGGCCTGCTCATACTTATCGGATTGAGTTTATTGCACAACCTTTTTGGCATGGACTATTACTCTGATTTTAGCATCCAGGGAATTCTTACCTATATAATAAGGTATATCGATGTCACATTTCCAATATATTTTTGTCTTACTGGAGTAATCTACATTTATTATTACTTAAATGAAGTAAAGGAAGCTAAATTGAAAGAAGAGATCATAAAAAATCAGTTAAACGATAGCAGAATCAGTGCTCTTCAATCTCAGCTACAGCCACATTTTTTTTTTAACACATTGAATACAATATCTGGTTTAATAGAAGTTAATCGCAAGGAAGCGCAAAATACCATAGGAGATTTTGGGGAACTGCTTCGAATGATTCTTGACTTAAGCAAAAAGCGTTTCATTTTACTTGAAAAAGAGATTGAGCTTATGGACAGGTATATTAAAATTGTAACGGTCCGATTTTCAGATCATATTGAATTCAGAAAAGAGATAGATTCTGATATAAATTCTCTACTGGTGCCTAGCCTATTATTACAACCTATTGTGGAAAATTGTGTAAAACATGGATATTCAAAAAATCATTTGAACTTAAATATCTTAATAAAGATTACTCGTTGCAGCGGTAAGATTAAAATTATTGTCGAAAATAATGGCAAACCAATGAGTGGAAATTTCGATAAGGTATTGACCAAAGGTATGGGCTTGAGAAACATAAAAGAAAGATTGGATTCATTATATGCAGGTAATTATCAATTTGAACTTTCGAATAGAACTGCTTTAAAAGGAGTCAGATATAAACTGCTTTTACCAATATCTTAAAAAGTCTAATGGTAATGCATTTAATAGGGGTAAAACCGCACATGGGCCATTTGAAACTGTAGACACCCCAATCTTTGGTGAAGGTTAGAATGAAAGTAAGTTAATTGTACCAATAGGTGTTTTAACCAAAATAATATGGATTCAAGTATAATACATTTTCAACAAGCTTCAAGCTTTCACGTAATAATCATTCTTTGAAAACAAATATTTGAAGAACATTCTGAATTGGGAAATAAACTGTGACTACATCAACTAAAAGTGTGCTATTATGATAATAAATCAAGAGACACTTTTGACATGGAAAAGACAAGGGAAATTGAACATTGTTTGAGATGGAAGTTCAAACTAAGGGTACTGGAATTTGCAAAGGATTATGGCAAGGTCAAGGAGACCTGTGAAATGTTCAATGTGAGCAGGAGCACTTGCTTCAATTGGAAAAGAAGGTTTGATGAACATTGTGCAAAGGGTCTTTTAAGGAAAAGGAGAGAAGCTGATACCTGCCCCAAGAGAATTAATCAAAGAACAGTTGAACTGATGTTGAACCTTAGAAAGGAATACAAACTTGGCACATGGTGTATCAAATGGTACTTGGAAAGATACCATGACATCAATGTCTCCGAATCAAGTGTCTGTAGAACCCTGAAAAGGAATGGCGTAAAACCACTCAAGCGGAACATTGCCAAGAGGGCCATGGGACCGGCACGATATGCCAAGGAAACCTCGGGACACCATGTCCAAGTGGATGTCAAGTGCTTGGTCTTCCACACCAACGAAGGAAAATAGATAAAACGGCACCAGTACAGGGCCATTGACGATTGCACATGTATCAGGGCATTGAAAATATATGAAAGGCACAACCAATCAAGCTCCATTGACTTTATGGATTACGTGGTCGACAAGTTCCCGTTCCGTATCCATACGGTCCAGACCGACAACGGGCACGAGTTCCAATCCAGGTTTAACTGGCATGTAAAGGACCTTGGCATGGAGCAACGTTATATAAAGGTAGAAAGACCACAGCTCAACGGAAAGGTGGAGCGGTCACACCTCACCGACAAGAAGGGGTTTTATCAGCTACTGAACTACTCTGGAGATGTGGACTTGAACAAAAAAATAAAGCAATGGGAGGACTTTTATAACTTTGATAGGTACCATGGTGCATTTACAGGAAAGACACCCTATGAAATCTTAATGCATCACTTGAAAAAATAAGGTTTTGGTGCCATTTTAGCTAAAGTAGCGCAGTACTAGTTTATGCTTATCACCCCAATGGCAAAGGAGTTTAAGAAAAGAAACAGGAATAAGCCGATGAATTGAAAAAATTAAATGTAATAATTGTTTTATTCATTCGTCAATTATATATACTAGAATTATGAATGTAGCAACTTTTGGTGATGTCTCCTTACTGTTAAATGCATTGGGTGCGGGAAATGGTTTTCTATTATTCATCATGTTTCTAAGACGCAATAGCAGAAAATGTAGCTATTTAAACCTTACCATTTCGTTAATTTTTCTAACCTTCTCGATTATAATATTAAACACCATTATTAATAGTGCAGGTCTATCTCACTTCTTCAAAACTTTTGAAGATTTTAGCAATGCCATTAATTTTACCTTGTCACCTTTATTGTTCATTTATATAAAATCCCTTAGTGAGAATGAAAATTATTTAAAGGCAAAATCTGTTCATTTTGTGCCATTTTATCTGTGTATTACTATACTTCTTTGCTCCTTGATTTCCACAACTGAAATTGCTCTTTTTCTTAGAAGTCGAGTTCTCGACAGTACAGCATTAAAAGTGATATGGAATCTCCATTTTTTGACTTACATTCTACTACCCCTGAAGCTCCTAAACAACAATAGAGTTAAAGACTTGTTTTTGCCAAAACTGCTGATATTTGGGGTTGGGTTAATTTGGCTTTTAAATTTGTCATTATTTGTTTATTCTAGGGTTATTGAGCCTGTCAATCCAATTGTTAGTCTAAACATTGCATTGGGTTTTACTCTAATTATTGTGTGGTATTCTTTTAAAAAATTAAATTCAACCTCAAATAATTATGAGCAGGGTAAATATTTAAATATCAATTTAAATGAACAATTACAATATCAAAATATCGACAAAGTAATATGGGAAAAGAAATATTTCAGAAAACCCGGATTGAACATCAGAGAGCTGTCTGATATTCTTGAAATACCATATTTTAAGTTAAGTGCTCATCTAAACAATGTTCACCATAAAAATTTTAATGAGTATATCAATTCCTACAGAATCAAAGAAGTCGTTCATAATCTTCAATCAAATCTACATTACAACTATACAATTGCCGGGCTTGCCAAAAAATCAGGATTTAAATCCACCTCCTCTTTTTACGAAGCGTTCAAGAAAGAAACAGGGACTACACCTAAGGATTTCATAAAACGCAGATTTTAATTGTACTCATATATCCGTATTTGCAATTACGGATGCATCCTTTTTTTAATGGTCAACCATTGTTGCTAATATTGTTCTAGCAAAGTTGACCACTTATGAAAAATTCCTTTTATCAAATCCGGATTATTTCCATTCTTGTTCTCATCATCAGCAGCATAGGTATTCTGAAAGCACAAGTAAAATATGAAGTGCAGCTTAGCGACTACTCAAAAATTCATGTTATTGCTTATATGGAAACTTCCGAAAATCGTCTCTATATGCCTATTCAAATTCCAAACGACTTGCCAAATGGTCCGGCCAGTTTTGTACGGAACTTAAATATTCATGACCAAAACGGAAATGTTGCCATTTTAAACGCTTTTAACAAAGAAGATTTTTATGAGTGGCATCTCGAAAATCATGAAGAAAAGATTGTTGTGGAATATGATCTTCTGATTGAGCATTATTTGTATAATCGGCCATTTGGGTTGGAGGAAGTTGCTAATCGAGAAGAAGACGGGGTTATGATCATTGGAAAATATCTTTTTATAATACCCTCTTGGGATGAAGGCAATTCGAATAATGTTGAATTTATTTTGCCTGAATCCTGGAAAGTTAGTACTGCTCGGACGAATAACAATTCACAAATGAAATTCCAAAGGGTTAAAGGAATTGATTTACGTGAAAATGTAATTTATATCGGCGAGCACAAAGAAGAGACTATAAAAATTGGTGGGGTAAACTTAAGGGTCATTATAGGAGCATCTCTGGAAGCCAAAAGAGAGACAATCCTTTACTACCTAAAACCAAATATGGTTGCAATTAGAGATTTGTTTGGTGGAACACCGAGGGATTATTACCTAATCGTTTTTAACGAAGGGGAGATTGCCGGCGGAGCCTTTAATCAGAGCTATAGCATGTTATTTGAAAAACCTATTAGTGATAACAGTTCGGTGCTATGGGGACATGGAATGATACATGAAACATTTCATCTGTGGAATGGGAGAAATTAATTCCAAAAGAACAAATGGAATGGTTTAGAGAAGGCGTCACCGAATATTTAAGCATACAAGTGCAAGCTTTAAATGGTTCAATGTCAAAAAATACCATTGAGAAGAAGATTGAAAATTCATACAGAAGATATTTTTTGTCTACCGTAATGGGGCAAAGTATGTCACTCCAAAGGGCAGGTGACAACAAGCACAAGAACAGGATGAAAGTCTATGGTCTTGGAACATTTTTTTCTCTAATACTTGATATTGAGATTAGAAGTGCGAATGTAAACAAAGCCGGATTAAGAGAGGTACTACGTAGTATGTATCAAGATTTTGCTATGAAAGACAAAATGTACAGCTTGGAGGATATAATCAAATATGTAAACAAGGTCGCTGAAATCGATTTGACATTATTATTTGACAAATATGTTATGGGCACGGAGATACTAAATCCTAAAATGCATCTGGCTAAAGCAGGATTACAAATTACAAAAATGTATGATGAAACATACATAGCCCCATCTGGGAAGGCAGATAATTTGGCGAAAAAAATAAGAAGGTCAATTTACAACTACTAAATAGCACATCTTTCCTAATTGTAAAAACGATAAGAACATGACAATTTCCAATTTAATTCGTTTATCACTATGCATACTGACAAGTATGCTATTTGGCCTTTTTCAACTGAAATCACAAAATGTTTCAGAAAAGTCACTCCCGGAAATACAAAGTGCAGAGCAATTGATAATTGAGGGTGTCAATGTGATCAGTATGTTATCAGATGCTATTAGTTATAATCAAAATGTCTATATATCTAAAGGTGTAATTGATAGCATAATACCGTCAAAATATCAATTACACGAAACTGACCCAACGACCTTAGTTATCAATGGCAAATTAAAATTTTTAATCCCCGGGTTAATGGATGCACATGCCCATATTGACGAGGTCTTTACAGGTGAATTTTATAGCGACGCCCCTATTTACTTATCGTACGGAGTGACATCTTTAATCAACCTAAATGGAAACAAAAGAATTCTTGATTTCAGAAATGGTCTTTCGAAGGGGTCAATAGAGGGTTGGTATCCACGAATTTTTACGGCAGGAAATTATATAAATGAACCTTTTTTCACTTCACCAATGGAAGTAGAAAATGAAGTAATCAGGCAAGTAGAAGCGGGATTTGATCTTATTAAAACCCATGGCTCCCTGAGCAGTGAATCATTTGAGCGCTTGCATAATGTATCTAATAAAAATAATATCCCGGTAATTGGCCATGCCCCACGCAACTTATCAATATCAGAAGTATGGAAGAACAAGCATAATCTTGCACATGGCGAGGAATTTATGTATACCGCTTTTCAGCCGATTATTACCAGACAATGGCAGATACTTTTTTTTGCGGGGATATTATCTTTAATAGCACTTGTGATAATCGAGGTTTTTCACCTTTTCTTTCATTTGATTTTAAAAAAGAAAAAACTTCATAGGTTTAAAACAAGATTTTATTCTGGAAAAGTAATCCTGGCCCACTTTGTTTTTATCCTGTTATTTTTATTTTCTGTTCCTCCTGTAAATGGATATTTCTTTGATAGTGTACTCGTTCGGATTGTTTTGATTTTATTACTGTTTTCTATGGGCATTCTTTTTTTTAAGAATGTCAATGATGTCAAAACGATAAAAACCTTTAGATATAGAGCAATAAACTTGTTGGTGCTGCTATTACTGGTTTCATCCTTTTATCTGACTGTACAGTCTTGTAAAACCTTACCATGGTATATCGATAAGGTAGCCACAAAGGCCAAAGAGGCGGAGATTTTTGTTTGCCCTAACCTGACTGCCTATCACTATATTGCGTTGCATCATAATGATTCTTTATTAAAGGAAATAAGGGCAAGAAAAGAAATGAATTTGATCAATTCATATTCCAAGGAGTGGTGGGATAGAGAGGCACAAACAGGTAGAAATATAAAAAAAATCATAGCCAAAGGGTTTATCAGACAGAAAGAACTTTTGAACTGTACTACCAGGGCATTGTTCGACCAAGATGTCCCATTACTGGCTGGAACGGATACTGGAATTCCATGGGTTATTCCGGGCAGATCAATGCATGAAGAGCTGGAGTTTTTAGCGGACACCGGAATACCGCCTTATGAAGCATTAAAAACAGCAACATTAAATGTGGCTCAGTTTTTAAAAAAAGATTCCATTCTGGGAACAATAGAAAAAGGCAAGTATGCCGATCTCGTCTTACTTGATGCAAATCCATTGGATAATATTACAAACTCACAAAAAATAAGTGCAGTTATTTATAGAGGGCAGTATATATCATCAGAAATGATTTCTAATACTTTATCAATTATTGAAGAGAACAATAATTAAATCTAGGTATTTGCCAATGGTCATTTTGTAGCCTTGCCCTTTTTGTAAGTTTCCCTAAAAACAGCTACGGTCAAAATTAGAATAACCTTGAATTTGGAGACATGAAAAGAAGCAGGTTCACCAAGACCCAAGTGGTCAAGATCTTAAAACAGCACGAGGCGGGCATTTCCGTTAAGGAACTGTTCAAGGAACATGGCATCAGTGCAGCCACATTCTGCAATTGGAAGGGCAAATACGAGGGCATGGACACCTCACAATTGAGGAAGCTAAAGGAAATGGTAGTGGAACTGTCCCGCTACATGCAGATGTACGCAGAATTGGCCCATCAGAACTATGTCTTGAAAGACTTGATTGAAAAAAAGCTTTAGGGTCGGCCGATAAACGTTCCTCCGCGGATTTCCTTGTCTCCGAGCACCGAATGGGCTTAAGGACGGCCTGTGTCCTATTGTGCCTGAGCACCTCGATATACTATTACCGTCCCAAGGAAAAAGGAAGATGGGGACATTGTTGGGGCGCTTGAGCGGTTGGCCCAAGAACATCCTACCTATGGGTTCAGGAAAATGTTACTGATGCTTCGTCTCCAAGGACATCTATGGAACCATAAAGTTGTCTATAGGGTCTACAAGCAGATGGGACTCAACGTCAGGTATAAGCAAAAGCACAGGGTTCCAATACGGGTGAGAGAGCCGCTGACCCCGTCCATTGGACAGAATATTGTCTGGAGCGTTGACTTAATGCAGGACAGCTTGGCCTATGGCAAGACATTCCAGGTGCTGAACGTCATCGACTACTTTAACAGTGAAGCTCTTTGGAGCATTTCCGATGTCTCAATCGGTTCACGGAGATTGGTCAGGGAACTGGACAGGCTGGTGGCATTCAGGGGGAGACCATCCGTTATTCGGGTGGACAACGGGTCCGGAGTTCACTTCTGCCAAATTCCAGCTTTGGTGCAAGGCACAAGATATCGAGATCAAGTATATCCAACCCGGAAAACCTGTCCAGAACAGCCTTATCGAACGCTTCAATAGGAGCTACCGACAGGAGGTGGGCAATGCCTATCTGTTCGAATCACTGGAATAGGAACAGGTAACGATGTTGACCGAACAATGGATGGAACATTACAATGAAAAGAGACCCCATGAGGCGCTACAAAAACTGACGCCATAGAAGTTTTTAAGGAAATATGAAAAAGCTAGCTTTTCCTTATCAAACAATAATGTAATTTGTATAACCTAACTTGTAGCTAATCTAGGGGTACTTACAGTTCCCTTTCAGCCATCTTTCAGCCATCATTTTATGGGACTACACGATATTCCCTTTGGCCTCAAAATAATATACTTGGGAATTGATTCATGTGGCGTTTTCCGAAAATTGATCTAACCCTGAATCCAACTTCTTATTTGGTCATCCCCCATTCCCTTACAAAAATCATTTCGGCAATTTTAATGGAGCCGCTTACTGAACCAGTGTTGCTAGGAATGTTTGAATGGGTATCTGTGCAGGAATTAAAAAAGAAACCAATGCAGCCGCCAGTATCAAAATTGATTTTCTCAAAATTCTAATCTTTTATTGACAAACACTACTTATCAATAGACCAAGGCATAATTTATCGATGAAGTAAACACAATTGGATTTATGGGCTATTTATCCAATTAACCATGCCTCCCAAACCGTTACACTTTCTTTAAAAAGTCATGGGCCAGTCCCTCATATCTTTTATCTGGATTTAGTTCCAAACATCTATTGAAATAATGTTTTGCTTCCCCAAATTCGGATAGCCAAAAATACCCCAATCCCAAATTGAAGTTGGCCATATAATTTTCTGGATATAATTTTTGATTAAGCTCAAAATATTTGATTCCTTCTTCCGGTAGCTCAGACATGAAAAGTCTGTGAGCGGAATGATTGATCTGCTCATAAGTAAAGCTACAGTCCCCATTAAATTCATAAATGGTCTTGAACATGATTCCTGATTCGTTAGGGGTAATATGTGAAACTACATCATTGTAAAAGGATTTAGGATAAAATTCACCATAAAGTTCAAGTATTTCGTTTCCTAGTTTTTCATTGGACTTAAGAACATTGAACACAATCTTTCTAAATTCACCTTCTGGGTATGGAAATTTACCGTTGGAAGTATTTAGGCTAGTTAAAAAAACCTTGATACTTTTCTGATCTTCTTTAAATAGGGCTTGGGTCAATTCCTTGGGTCGGGGAAGCCCTTTTTTAGATTTAAATTTCACACCCATTTTCTTATCCCTTAAAGAGACTATTAGCTTTTTTGCGACCATATCACCAAATTTTAAATCCTCATGGAATACGCCTTGGAGAAAAGCGAGGGTATAATTGCATATTAGGTTATAGCCAAATATTTTCTTCTCCATGTCAGCTTCACTGAGAGCACTATGTGTTAAGTTTAACTTAAGGAATTGGGAAGCTAAATCCGTGTGGGTCAAGAAGGGTAAATCGAATACATAGCTGTCGCTATAAACGAGCTTTTCATAAAAAGGAAGTGAATGAATAAATGTCTCCGAGTTAATAAACAGGGTCGGCATTTTAAAATTGGAATAGTCGTAATAGGGGGAATCCTTGAAAATACCATAAAGTTCGTGAACACTTGGATCAAGCCCTATCCAGGCTTTAATGGCAACATCCCTGGAGGCGACAAAAACATTGGACAGTCCTCCAAGACTAAATCCTGCAACTGCCAATTTACCGGCATCTGCATTTGATAATCCAATAGCCGTGCCAATAAGGAACTCCATATCTCTTGCCTGCGTTGTAATCCCTAATTCATTTATGGGCATTTCCCGGGTTTTGGGCCCCATACTTGGACTGGATAGAACAATGAAACCATTACTTGCCAAAAACTCGAACAGTAATTCGTTTTCAAAAGTTGTTGACCACCAACTGGGCGCATAAATTATTGTAGGGAATTTTCCCATAACAGGTTTTGCGTCCCAGCTTGCGAACACGTTTGAATTTAATTCCCGCAATAGTTGATTCTCCTCAATAGGGTCCGATTCCCGTATGACCATTTGTCTCAAAGTGTCAGCATCTTTTAACAGGCCAGTTTCATGTGCTTTTAGAAGGTAATAGTCTTCATATTTCATTAAATCTGATGACTCCGATTTTTCCGCAGGATACCATATCCCAATTTGCATTGGCCTATAATGATTCTTACCTTCTGGATGTTTCGTTTGCTTATGTTTTCCTTCAAAATTTCTGGAATAGTCATAGGTATGGATTACTTTAAAACCCACATCATATGGCCCTAGGGGTTCACGGAGATCTAGAACGGTCTGGCCAAATCCTTGAAGGCAAACAATTGCACAAATGTTTAGAAAATGGAATTTTAAAGGTTTCATAATGTATTTATTAAAGTATGTGTTGTCAATCCTGGGAATCTATTTTTCGAATAGGCCATCTGGGACCCATTACATGAATTGTTATACTTTTATAATACATGGAAAGTAAATGGGTTGCACTGACAATTGAATTTTAGAAAAAAGAGGATTTTATTGCAACTTAAAGGCAGTTTTTGCATTGTAGTACTAAACGTTTAAATGTTGTTTGATAAACTTTATGATGAATACTATTCGGTCATTTTTAATTATTGTTTGAGACGTACGGGCGATTTTCACCAGGCGTATGATATTGCCTCACAAACTTTTTTAAAAGCATATTTAAAATTTGACAACTATGAGGAAAAGGGTATCCCGGTAGTCCACTGGTTCTATAGAATTGCCTCAAATGAGATCAATCTATTTTTTAGGTCGAAAAAATATAGCCCAACCTTGATCAAAAATGTATATGGAAATTATTTGGAAGAATTACACTCTTATGAAATTGAAAAGGAAATTGAATCAGCGAATATTGAATTTGAAAAAAATATGGAATTCATAAAACTCCATCAGGCAGTTAAACAATTACCCACTAATTATTCCGATGTAATCAGTTTAAAGTACTTTGAAGGGATGACAATTTTAGAAATATCACAGATTTTAAAAAAAAAAGAAGGCACGGTAAAGTCTTTACTTTCCCGCGGTATTTCGAAACTAAGAAAAATAATGACCAACTAAATTATAGCTGAATGTCAGATTTTGAAAGAAAATTAAAAGAAATAGAGGTCCCAAGTGTTGATGTCTCGAAGCACCAACAGGAATTTAGAATGGTTCTGTTGAATACAAAAAAGACTGCAATCACAGGTGGTCTTTTGATTTGCCTACCCTTTCTTTTTCTGGTTGGCTTAATGTTTAACAATTACACACAAATCGACATTAAGATGTTGACCTTCGTATATGATTGGATAGTTGAACATGATAACAGGTTTGGTGACACGTCAATTCTGAATTGGATTATCCGAATGGTTTTTTTATTGGGGCCCATATTGGCAATTATTTTTAATCTTTTAGGAATTGTGCATGTTCGATATGAAAATTCTAAGAAGGAAATCATACTTTCCATAAGAGTAAAATGGTTGAATATTTTTATTATTCTGGTTTGTTTTGTTCTATTGTTCCTAATGCTGTCTTATTTGACGTCACAGACCGGTCGTTAAACATATAATTTGTCGCTACCAAAGTTCCGAATAATAAAAAAATCCATTTATAAGACAGTTTTAAAAAACTGTTGCCTTCCCTAAACATGTAGACTTAAACCCAAAAGTTTTAATGGACCAACAAATTTGACATCGAAAAATAGAGGTTTCTCCGGACAAGACAGAAAAGGACATCCAAATGGATGCCCTTTTTATGAAGATTGCAATCTGTTTATTCACAGACCAATAGTTCGACTGGACCTGGAGTGGGGTTAGGCCCACCATCGGCAGCAGCCTTTCCGTTTGGATCTAAGATCCTGAAGATGTGTTCTTCCTCATAGGCCCCCGGTACATACTCGATTAACAAGGTAGTGGTGCCTTCCGGTACGGTAAAGGTGGCCTCTCCGCTCCCACCAGTTTCCAAGGTAAAGCTCTCGGTCTCCCCATCATCTATGGTTACATCGAATCTAGCCCCGTCCCATCCATCTCCGAAGGTGTCGGTAAACTGGATGGTGTATTCCCCTGGAAACGGGGCATCGGCGTTGAGCTGGATACACTCGGTCACAATGACAGAGTCGAAGAACTCCTCTCCGATACCGTTCTCATCGTCCACGGTGACCACGCGGCCATCAAAAGTTATCAACTCGTAGCGCAGGTTGAAGCCATCATTGAGCCCAAGGTCATCAAAGGTAAGGTTCGGCCCATAGAGATCGTCCAACGTAACGACAAAGTCGTAGGTTGCGATAGCTGTTTCGGCATCAACCATGAAATCGGACATTAAATCGAAGGTATCGAAAAGTGCCTCATCCTCAGAGAGGTCGTCTTCTCCTTCATCAATACTGCGGTCGACGAACCTACGGTACACGTTCACGGTTTGGACAAGGCCATTGGCAACCAAGGTCGAGTCGCCGATAATAATGGTCACGGCATAATCCTCGTTAGGATTGGTGAGCGATACCTCGTTGGCATTTACGTCCTCAAGTTCAAACTCAATACCATCGTCCACAGTATAGGAGTACTGGTAGGGCGAACTGAAGAAGGAACCTCCACTCACGTTACCCGTTGTGCTGTCGGCCCCGAAGGAACGCCCATCGGTAAGGAACAGCTCCATATCGACTACAAACTGGTCTCCAGGCAGTACATCTGTCACCGAAAGCCCCACAACGTTCAACAGCTCCCCAAAGGTGATCCTGTAGTCGAAACTGGGGAGCCCGTCGGTGCTACCGAACTCGGTGATCGTGGCCAAGGCCGTCCCAGAACTTGAATTCCCTCCCGCGTTGTTGTCGTTGAAGCTCAGGGTAATCTCTACACGATCCAAAAGACCGCCTTTTTCTCGATCTTGTTCCTGGATGGACCAAGTCAGTTCAACATCCTCGTCAAACATGTCCAGGGCCCCTGTCTGGTCCAAGGTCCTGAGGATTGCACCAGCGGTGAAATTGTCCTGCACGAACAGGGTCACCTTGTCGTCCTCGCTACAGGCGGCCATAAGGACGCCGATCGCGAGCAGTATATATATCTTGAAATTTTTCATGAATTTTAAATTTTTGTTCATTGCAATTTTTATTAGTTAGCGGGCGGCACCCCATTGTCGTCCCAGAAGACAGGCTGCTGTTGGTTGGCCTTCTGTGAGATGTTCGAGTTATTGTTCACAGAATTTATAGGATAGTACATGGATTGTATGAACACATCGGGATCTGGCTCCAAATTGGGCTGCAGGGTCGTGGGGAAATTGGTCCTCCTGTAGAAGTTATAGGGTTCCACGCCGTTGCCAAAGTGTGCCACAAAATATTGCTCACCCAATATGTCCCACTTGCCATTGTCATCCGCTTCGTCAAAGGCAGTGCCAACAGCACTGATGTAGCCGTTCACGTCAGCATCGGAAGGGGCAAAAGATGCATCCGCACTCGCCAGCCTAGGGGTGGAGAAGGCCTGTACCTTTTCTATCGACTTGGTCACAGCGCTGATCAGTGCGGTACGGGCCCCTGAAACATTACCAGCTACCATGGCACGCTCTGCCAACATGAAGTCCACACCGAAGGCGGTCAACAGGTTGCTGACCCCATTACCACCGGTCCCAGAATTCTGGGAAATCTCGGCAAAGGTATCGTCGTCGAAAAGTCCTCCCACGGGATATACCCCATAGGTGGTCCTCAAAAGACCGTCAGGGGGTGTGCCATCGGCATCCCCATGGTCTCGGCCCCAATAACCGTTGGGCAACCAACAGAAGGTAAATCCACCATCCACGTAGTGTTGCGGTGGGGCCTCCAAGGAGCAGTTCAAGGTCTCCTCGTTGGGATCCACACCGGGAGCCCCCGGCACCCCTGGACTCTGGCGGTAGAAATAGTATCGAATCCTAGGGTCATCCGAGGTGTCCATCAGGTTCATAAGCCAGTTGGACATGTATTCTCCCGCACCGGTCGGTTGGTAGTTTATGCCATATCTGGGATGTCTGGTATCGGGCTGTGTGGCACTGGAAGCGGGCCATTCCCAGAGCATGTCCTCAGAGGTGTCCTGGATGTAGTTGCCGCTGGCAACGATCGCATCGAATGCTGCAAGGGCACCACCATCCACCAAACGCTTCTGCATATAGATCTTCATCTTCAACGTATTGGCGGCCTTGGTCCAAAGCCCATAATCATTGCCATAGTAGAAATCGACCTCGGGATCAGAAGTTGCCTCGCTGGCAAAGTTGTCGATAGCCCGGTCCAAAAGGGCCAGACTGGCATCATAGATGCTGGCACCGCTATCGACCGCGGGATTGAAGTTGGGCTCTCCCGATTCGGCCTGTATGGCCTCGGTATAGGGCACATCTCCGAAAAAGTCTACCATACTGACCATAAGGAAAGCCTCGATGAACTGTCCAATACCGATGTGGTGGGTAAGCCCAGATTCCTCGGCCAAGGGCTGCATCTGGCGGATATCGTTCAAAACACCCTGGTAGGCGTTGGTCCATTCGTCGTTCATATCAGAGCCTTGGTAGGCACTAGTATAATTACGGCCGTTCAGGTTCACGATACGGGTGAGTTCCATGCCTATCTCATTGAAACCATCACCTGTGGTGGCACCACCAGAAACCCAGTTATCATTATTATCAAAATCTGCATCCCCTTCAAACTGTCGAATGAAGTCCTCTTGGATAGAGCTCAGGAAAAAGTCTGGGCTTGCCTGTTCAGGGGTAAGCGCATTGGGGTTTTGTGTAAGGTCCAGCTCGGTAGTCTCACAGGAAACCATCGCAAGCATTGTCCCGAGGACCGTTGCCGCTAAATATTTATTGATAGTTCTCATTATTCTCATAGTTTTTTTATTCTTAGAATGTTGCTTTAACGCTAAGACCATATCTTCTGGAACTTGGGCCGTTGATAAAGTCAAAACCTTGTCCGTTCGATACCCCAAGTCCGGCCGTGTTGGGGTCGAAGTTGGCTCCCTTGGGCGTGTTGAAGGCCCTGAACCAAAGGTTCTGACCGGATACCGTAAAGGTCAATGCTCCGAAAGGTGTCCTGTCCAGGAACTTGCTTGGCAGGGCATAGCTTATGGAGGCCTCCTGCAGTCTAAGGGTGGTCGCATCGTACACCTGTAGTTCGCTGGGCCCGAAAAGGATGTTGCTGAACCAAAAGGTCGAGTTGTTGATCTGCAGCTCATTGGGGTTTCCGTTTGTATCCACCCCTGGCAGGATGTACGTATCCTCCCTGTCCAGGGTCTCGACGATCAATCCCCTTCCCAACAATGTGGAAATGGTACTGGAGTATACGTCCCCACCTTGTGTATAGTTCCATTGGAAACCAAGGGTGAAATTCTTGTAGGATATGGAGTTGATGACGTTGGCCACCCAGTCCGGGTTGGGGTCACCAATGATTCCGTCCACGGGGTCTTGCACGTAGTTACCATCGGCACCTACCACAAACTCACCATTGGCGTCCCTTAGGATACGGCTACTGAAGAAGACCCCCAAAGGTTCACCCTCGATGGCTGCATTACCCAAATTGGAGAAACCGGAGTATACCACTTGATCGGTATCCAGGCCGAGGTCCGTGACCGTTGTTTCATAAGCTGTGAAGTTCACATTGGTCCTCCAAGAGAAGCCTCCCTCTTCTGCGGCCCTGAACCACTCGACGCCAAGGTCGGCCTCTACACCCTCGGACTCAATCTCACCTATATTGGTTGAAGTTCTCAAGAACCCGGCCGCTGGATCAAGGAACCTGTCCAAGATCAAATCATTGGTCTTACGTTGGTACACAGAGGCATCAAAGGTGATACGGTTGTTCCACCATCTTGACTCTACACCTACTTCGATTTCCTCTAAGGTCTCAGGCTGAAGATTTTCGTTCCCCAAACGTCTTCCTGTTGTATTGGTCACCACGTTCTGTCCCGAACCGTCCTGTACATCCTGTGCATCAAGGAACAACGTGCTCACGGTCGGGTAGTTGGTATTACCGGCATCAAAGTTGGCCGATACCCCGATACCACCACGAATCTTGAGGTAGTTCAATATGTTCTCCGATTTCAATCCGTCAAAAGCGGCGGTCGGTATAAAGGATACACTGGCAGAGGGATAAAACTGGGCCCTGTTGTCCCTGGCAAAATTGGATACCCAATCGTTCCTTCCCGCCAAGGTTACATAGACCATATTGTCATAGTCAAAATCGGCCTGTCCGTAGACCCCGACAATGTTCTGCTCGCTGAAGTTCTGTATCTCGTTCTGGTTGAGGAAGTTGAAGTGTCTCAATACCCCAAAGACCTGCTGGCCATCACTGGCCACACCGTTCTGGTCAAAGATTGTCCTCCTGGAGGTCGCACCCACGTTGAAGGTGGACCCTATCTTATCGGTAATATCATAATCGCCGTTCAGCACCAGATTGTGGTCCCAGATGGTGTTGGTATTGTTCCATGTGGCATATATTCCGCTCTGGAGCCGCACATCACCACTGTTGCTGTTGATACCTCCTCTATTTTGAAGGTTCACATTGTTCTCACTGTAGATATCGATACCGGCACGGTAGATGATGTTCAGATTGTCGGTAAGGTCATACTGTACCGTTGCCTGTCCAAAGGTTCTATTGGTTTCCTGACTGGTCTCCGCATTGGCAATGGTCCAAAGTGGATGCTGTATGGAGTTGTTCTGGCGGTAGTAGACACTTCCACCAGTGATTGGATCTTGGAAGGGAAGTCCTTGAATATCAATACTCCTTGGCGTGAACCAAAGGTCGCCGAACACAGAGGAACCGGTACCGGTCGCACCGTTGCCCTGGCTGAGTGCCACGGGAGGGGAGACGAATTTTGTCCTAGAATAGTTCAAGGTCCCCGCTACGGTAAACTTGTTGGTGAGTATAGCACGTCCCCCAACCGATAGGGTGTTACGTGTAACACTGTTATTGGGCGTGAACCCATTATCTTTGAGGTAGCCGTAGTTTAGGTTGTACCCTATCTTTCCATCGTCGGAAGCTCCCCTGACATTGACCGAGGTGTTGGCCACAGTCCCTGTTTTGAAGAACTTTTTCACACTGTCATAGGGCCTCCATTCGTAGCGTGCCCCCTGAAACTCAGGGAACGCCGCCTGGATGGCCGATGTGGAAGTGGAATAGGGGTGCGCCAATGTGCCATTGTCATCGATGGCGTTCTGGTTGCCCCAACCTGACGGTCCATCTCTATCGAAACTGGGGCCCCAGTTACTGAAGAACCATCCAAAGGATTGATCGAAGCCGTTACCGTACTCATCCTGATAATCGGGCAACGAGGCAATCTCATTGAAGAAGAGCGATGAGTTCACGGTGATCTCGGTCTTTTTGGGACCGGAAGCTCTAACGGAACCCCCTTTTGTGGTGATTAAGATCACCCCATTACGTCCCTGTGAACCGTAGAGTGTGGCGGCTGCCAAACCTCTAAGTACGTTCACGCTCTCGATGCTGTTTGGGTCCAGGTCAAGGAAACGGGACGAACCGTTATTACCATTTACGAAATCCCGTCTATCACCCTGTCTACCGACCGAGTTGGTGTCGGAGCTGAAGGGCACACCGTCCACGATGAACAGTGCCTGGTTGCTACCGCTGAAAGTGGAGTTGCCACGAATCACTACATTTGTACCAGAACCTGAAAGGCCACTCTGGTTGGTGATCTGTACACCTGCCGCCTTGCCTTGGAGCACCCTGGCAACGTCACCTTCGGGCCTTGACTCCAACTGTTCCTCGCCGACCTCGGTCACTGCGTAACCAAGTGCCTGCTTCTCCCTTTTGATACCAAGGGCGGTCACAACGACCTCCTCAAGGGCCTGGGTATCCTCTTCCATCTGAACGTTCACAACGCTCGCCGCACCAATGACCCTTCTGGCAGGTCGCTGCCCTATATAGGTGAAGAGCAGGGCCTGGCCCTCGCTCGCACTGATTGCGTAATTTCCATCGAAATCCGTTTGGGTACCCGTAGTGGTCCCTTCAACGACAATGTTGACCCCAGGCAGTGGAAGCCCATCGGCGTCCGTAATAGTACCTGTAATCTGTTTTTCTTGGGAAAATCCGGCTGTAGTACAAATGCACGTAAGCAAAAGAATCCCCAACAGTTTCCTTACTTTCATAGAATTAAAAGTTTCGTTAGTAAATGATTATTTTGAGTTAGTGCAACTGAGAAAGGCGGGCGGGAAAGAATTTGGAATAGCTAATTCAAATAACACAAACGAGAACAAAACCTAATGGGTTGCTTCTCTAAATGGTGTGGCCTCTCACCGCCCTACCTTTACAATTGCAAAACAAACAAAATGAAAATGCTTTGCTACGATGTCCGAAATCAACGGGAATTCCTTTGTCTAATTCCGAAATTATAATACCGGACATTTTTTAACATGTTATGGGCAGTCAAGGATGTTGGATTCCAATCTAGATAGAAAGTAAGGTTCATTAAGTGGTCAAATCCATGGTCTATTCAATGGGTGTCGGAAAAGGGACGTTCCAGCACCATGTACTATGCAGGTTTGAAAAACAGTAACATAAAAATTTGTGCAGGTTATCGGTAGTAATCAGTAACCCCTGTTTCTACGATATTCATTGGGTGTAAGACAGGTCTGTCTCTTAAAAACCTCGTAAAAGGTGGAGGTACTATTGAAACCTGACTCGAAAATGATGGTTTTTATACTGGCTGCCGGTTCCTCAAGGAGCATTCTTTTGGCCTCTTCAAGCCTGAAATGTATGAGCCATTGGTTGAAATTGCATCTATAATGTTTGTTGATGACCATGGATACCTTATGTCTTTGAGCGGATACGGCTTCCGATAATTGTTGCAGATCAAGGTCATTGATCTTATAGAGACCGGAACGCATAATCTTTTCAATCTCGTTCTTAATATGGAATTCCTCCTCAATGGAGATACTTAATTTTTCGTATTTCTTAGGTCTTTGCCTAGTATTAAGGTACGCTATGAAGTCCAGAAAGCCTTTCATCCCATAAATACTATTACCCGTGTAGATTCAAGAATAAATAATGGCCTATGTTTTGGACAAATGGATGGGAATCTATGGTATCGGTGCGCCATGAACTTTTTTTTGGAGTGAACTCCGTTCAGATATTCCTTGGAGATGTCGCTATAAGTGTTCTCGTCACTCAAAACGGGTGAAAGGACCGTCCACCCTTGGTATAGGTCCTTAACAAGCTGAATCATGTTCACTCCTTTCATGATATATTCCCCATGGGGTGTTTTTAACACAAACTCATCGGTGCTGAAACGTTGGGCCACCTTACCGAATAAATGGGTGGTCTTATTGATTTCAAGCTCACTGAAGGATACCACCTGCATTTTTTTCATTATTTCGGCCTTTGTTCTTGACACGTACGTACCCTGAAACCCTGTATCCACGACCCAAATCGTTGCCTGGGGCGTGGTAATATGAAATCAAAATTCCATCTCCCATTGTTCTCCCTTTTCAAAAGAAATGGCCCTGTAGAGTCCTGAGATGACCTTATCTATTTGCGGTTTATCCTGCGCATCACCTTGGCCATAAAAAAATAGAGGAATGTGCAGGAGTCCAATGAGTAAGGTAGCTCCTGGTGGCTTTTCTATTGGTCGGGAATAATTGAGAGGGTTATTTTTCATGTTTTTCACTTTTTAATCGAAAATGGTGAAGCACTAGTCACTAAAGAGCACATGCCTGATCATTAAAATGATGAGAACACTTGCCAATAGATTCATACCAATGTCCTGGATGAACTCGACCAGTTTCACATTATGATCCAACGTGGAAATACCATATTTTGGAAGCAAAGCGATTATGACCGGCAGCAATGCGAATTTAAGCGCATCGATAAGCGTGGGGTAATGGACTTGATACATGCGATATAGGATTAACAAAACGATGGAATAGACTACATGGCCAAGGATAAAGTAGAGTATATTGGGCTGTGAAATGCCATAATCATTTTGAAAGTCCATTTTCATAATGTTATGGGTCACCGAGAAAACGATAGAGATGGAGCAGGTCGAAATAAATGCCAATAAGAGTCTTATCTGTAACATTGGAATCTTATTATGCTCTAAAGATTTGTTTAATTTGGATCACTTCGGTTTTGAAAAGAGTTCCAGAACCAAAAAAACAATATTCATTACAGGTTTTAAGGGCCCTTTGACATGTTCAGCTCGTTTGGAGGTTTCTTTTCGGCGGGGAAATTGGACTGTCAAAAATGCCTAGGTACCCATATTGAAAATACAATGGCCTGCCTGATGCGGTTGGGAAAAGGTAACAATGGATGAAGTCAAGGAGGTTAGAGCTTATTTCCTGAAGGCAGTTGGGGCTTCTCCTTCTCACGGTATTCTTTGGGGGTCATTCCAAACTTTTTTTTGAAAAGCGTATAAAACGGGGATTTGGAATTGAACCCGACCTCGTACATGATTTCATTGATCCGCCAGTCCGATTTGTCATTGGCCAAGAGGAGCCGGGCCGCTTCCTCCAATCTTAGGTGATTCACATAATCCTTGAAATTTTTTCCCCGATATTGGTTGATGGATTGGGAAACCTCCTTGAAATCCTCTCCAATCATCTCGGAAACCTCTTCAATCTTTAGATCCGGGGTCTTAAAGACCATTTGGTTTTTCAGGACCCCATCCAATTTGTCCAATATGGATTTGGCTCTTTCCTGCGTCAATGAGCTGTAGCTGTACTTACCATCTTTCAATGAGGTGATATGACTTCGCAAGACCTTGACGTCGGTCAAAAGTTCCGGGAACTTTAAGGCAACATAGACCAGTGCGTTAATAAAAACAATGATTAGGATAAATTGGATGTTGGCAATCTTTATTATGGCTTCCCTATTGTTTGAAAGGACAGAATCCGAGATAAGAAGGAATTTCACCAGATAATAATTCAGGTTCATCAGGATGGCAAAGCAGATCAACGCGAATAACGTGTTGTATTTGCCCTTGCCCGATGGGTTCTTTTGAATGATCGCAACCCGGGATCTTATAAATTTATATAGGACATAGGACAATAAAAAAGTATTGAAAAAGTCAATTTGAAATGAGAGCAACGGAATGGGATTTTCTGAAGGGTATCCACCCAACATAATGGTTGAAAGGAAATAAATCGTCACATACATGGGGGGCAAGAACAACAAAAGGGTGGAGTGGCGCGAGAATTCTTTAAAGGGTCGTACTTGGAGGTAAGAGGCAAAAAAAAGGAAAAGCAGCGGTCCGTAAAAACTTGTTGTAAAATAATCAAGGAAATAGGCTAAACCCCCGAATCTTTCAACAAAAAAGGGCAACGCAAAGTTAAATGAGCCCCCAAGTAGGTAAAATCCGAGATAAATATTGCGATGATGGGTTTGATTTCTTTTAGCTAGAAAAACGACCGCGATGCCCAAGCATTGAAAAATGCATGCACCACGAAGTATGCTTAATAACAATTCAGCTCTCATCCTAATTTCCAATCAACATAGGAAGGGGACAACGATCATATCAAGCCAGGTCGTAGTATACCATCTGTCCATTACTGTTGAAATGTGCAAAATTATTGATTAGCTTCAAATGTAAGCAACCTTATGACCAAGTATAGGCAGTATCGGGATATTTAACATATTGAGAATGGTAAGGTCTCCCCGGTATGAAGCAACCGTAATTTTCGGCAAATCCCTAAAACGGATGCCCTGGGCCTTAGGAATCCTTGCTTACAAAAAATTAGGTTCCCAAACCAATTCATGAACCTTTATTGGCTTGGGTGCACCTTACTTGTGCCAGATATGGAAAAAGTTTTGCTCATTGCAGTTTTGTTCTTCTTTAAGGTGTATGGTTTGTCCGCCCAACTGGCTGAAGTGTCCCGTACCGATTTTAAAAACCGGGTTCCTGCCGAAAAATTGAAGTATGCCATGTTACAGGAGGGGGATTCCCTGGGCTGGACCCAAATCGAGTATTACTACAGCGACGATATCCTCTGGTTTCATGAGGAGGTAGAAGCCATTTTTAATGACAATGTGCTCAAAGAGACCCTTGCCACAGCGTATAACTACTCAATTCACAGGATGATATCCACTGTGGCCGAGATAGAATATACAGGAAAAGTAAAAAGAACACAGGTTGAATGGTCTGTCGATAACGATTCCCTTTTTGTACATTCAGGAATTAAGGACACGTTGATTGCCGCAGAAACTTCCCATCTCGATAGGTCCTTGGGCCTTTTCGTCCTCCCTAAATTAGTGGACAGCAGGGAAGACAATGTCTCCTTTAAACAATTCAATGTTCTTGATTTAGCATTCAGAATTGTTTACCTAAAATATGAGGGGGAACAGATATTGGCGACGCACATGGGCAATAAAGAGTGTGCCGTTATGTCTTTTGAGGGCGGTATGGCCGAACAAACCTTTTATATTGACAGGAAGACCCATAGGATTATAAGGATTGATATTCCCAAACTGGGTTGGAGCTATAGGTTGGCTACAAGTCTCCCTATTTCACAGCACCAAGGTATCAATGTGGATTGAACGTGATATTACTGGATTTTTCAGGGAATCTGGGCGGCCTTTAAACGCAGTAGGTGAATATAAACAAGGAAATGCAGGTGCCGAAGTGCCCTAAACTTGGTTTTGGATACCAAGCGTTTGAACCTTTGCCATGCTAGAGTCCTTTAGGGACGATCTCGGCATTTGGGATACTCGTGCAGGGTGAAAATATGGTCCATTCTGATTGGTACCTGCCTGAACTCCACGGCAGGAGTCCCCAATCTTGGATTAGTTTTGATCAGTTTCTTGAAGATTGTACCAAGAAAGTAGATTTTAAATGGCTTTTCGTAATCCTGCAACGGCAACTAATCATGTCACTTTTGGCCACTGTGTACTATGGTCCATAGAAGAGCTAGCGAAAGGACAAATCTGTTTTGGTTTGGAACTGTACCATAGCAATTACCGAGTGAAGTGTTGCTTTGGGATTGGGGAGCGTTGCACAATCAGGTGGGGTATGACAGGGCACATAGATATTTGGGTTATTACGAAAAATAGGTTCTGAAAGTCATTTCGATACTTCTAGTTGTCCATGGTTAAATAGCTTCACAAACAAAAGACCATTAATCCGGCCAACAAGTATTGCCGGGCGATGAAAAAGCAATACGAAAGATTGTAATCCAAACCTGTCTTAAAAAAATGCATATGAAAACCATTAAGATAAATGGAGAAGACCATTCCCTAGATGTTCCAGGAAATGTTCCCTTACTATGGGTTCTGCGTGATTTTCTGGAATTAACGGGAACCAAGTATTCCTGTGGGATAGGGGTCTGTGGGGCCTGTACCGTCTTGATTGATGGCAAGCCCGTAAGATCGTGTTCCAGATCTCTGGACTCCCTTTCCAATAATAATGTAGTGACCATTGAAGGGTTGGGCGAAGAAGAAAGGCTGCATGAACTTCAAAAGGCTTGGATAGAAAATGATGTGCCACAATGTGGCTATTGCCAAAGTGGGCAGATAATGAGCGCACTGGCTCTTTTGAGCGTGAATGCAGATCCATCGGATGCGGATATCAATCAGGCAATGGCAGGTAATCTCTGTCGGTGCGGAACCTATCTAAGAATTCGAAAGGCCATCAAACAGGCTGCTTCCATGCTACGAAACACTAAAAATGACATATCAATCAAGACCATTGGAAACAAAGGTCACAAATCACTATTACCATAAAACGAAGAGAATTTATCCAAACAGCGGCAATCAGCGGGGGAGGTCTGTTGATAAGTGTGTCCATTCCCGTGGGATGTGCCCCAAAAAAGAGGTCCAAACAAAACTGGATGCCCAATTTTTTCATTCGCATAAGTCCGGACAACACTATTACGTTTCTGTGTGCCCGGTCTGAAATGGGACAGGGAACTTCCACGGGGCTGGCAATGATTGCTGCTGATGAGCTGGGAGTGGACATGGACCAAATTGAAATCGAATTCTCAACAGGCAGCAGCGAACGGTATGGTAATATGCAGGATACTGGGGGCAGCAATGGCATTCGTATGCAATGGCCTGCCCTGCGAAAGGCGATAGCCACCACCAGGGAACTACTTATTCTTGCTGCATGCAATAAATGGGAAGTGCTCCCAAAGGATTGCTACTGTGAAAAGGGAATAGTAAATCATAGGCTTTCAGAAAAAAAGGCAGCTTTCGGTGAGCTCCTGGAGATCGCATCCACTTTGGCTGCTCCCAAGGATGTAAAGCTGAAGGAGCCCTGCGAGTTCAAATATATCGGCAAGTCCATCATAGGGCCCAAGACCAAGTTGGCGGCCACGGGAAGGACAAACTATAGCCTCAACCTGAAGTTTGAAGACATGCTCTACGCTGCAATAGAACGTTGTCCCGTATGGGGTGGGCGTTTGGTTTCCTTCAATGATGATAAGGCCAGAAGAGTTCCAGGGGTAATCGAGGTCGTTCAGGTTAAACCTTTGGAAGAGCAACCTGATGACTATAAAGGGGGTGTACGGCACGGTGTAGCGGTCCTTGCGAGTAACACCTGGGCCGCATTTGAAGGGAAGAAGGCTCTTGAAATTCAATGGGATGGTGGAGCCAATGCCAAAAAGTCAGATGAGGACATCAAAAGGGAATTGATACAGGACAGCCTCTCCAACAATGACATCAGTTTGGAGATAGACGAAGCAAACCGAGTATTTAAAAAAGGTGACGATTTTTTTTCAGCCTATTACAGTTCCCCTTTTCAGGCCAACGCATGTATGGAACCCCTGAATGCCACGGCATACCATCGTGGGCATAAAATCGAAATATGGGCCGGCACCCAGTCCCCGAGCATTACCAGGGACCGGATATCGGAACTTATGGGACTTCCTCCAGCGGCCATTACCGTAAACAACCTGCCTTCCGGTGGCGGTTTTGGTCGCCGCTTTTTTACGGATTATGTTGAAGAGGCCGTGGTCCTTTCCAATCATTTTAGAAAACCTGTCAAGGTGACCTGGACCCGTGAAGATACGTTGGCTACCTCTAAAAATCATCCGTATTGGGTAGATAACTGGGAGGCATCCTTGGACAATAAAGGGGTTCCTATTGCATTCAAATATAAGGGAGCGATAGCGGGCCCGAGTGGTTTTACTCCATTTCCCTATGGAATACCGACTACCTTTTACAGGCCATTGGGCTACAGATATCCACGTTTGTTGCCTAGGGCTTCTTGGCGAAGTGTGGCGGCCCACCCTTGGGGCCTGTCGCTGGAAAGCTTCATAGACGAATTGGCACATAGGGCACGGATAGACCCTCTCGAATTTAGAATCGGTTTATTGAAGAACGCAGATGTCGTGGAACAGGTTTTTGAACCTTGGGTTGGTGATGATCTTTATCCCGATAAACTTGGAAACACCTTGGAGATTGCCGCTGAAAAGGCAAATTGGGGCGTAGGTAAGGAAAGGGGCATTTATCAAGGGGTTTCCTCAATCAGTTATAACACTTCCTACTGCACCCAGATAGTAGACCTTTCGATAGTCGGTGAGGATATATTGAAGATCCATAAGGTCACCGCAGTGGTCGATTGTGGTCTCGTAATCAATCCAAGCCAGGCAACGGCCCAAGTGGAGGGCAGTATCGTTTGGGGGTTGACAGCACTTTTGAAGAATCCGATAACGGTGAGAAATGGAAGGGTTCAGCAAAGAAACTTTGATACATACGAGCTGCTCAAAATGGCAGAGGTTCCCGAAATAGAAGTGTATTTTGTGGATAATGAAAATGCTCCGACAGGAATCGGTGAACTTGCTGTTCCGGGTCTCGCTCCAGCAGTTTTGAACGCTGTTTATGCGGCAACTGGCAAAAGAATTAGGGACCTGCCCTTAAAGCAGCCAAAAATCGTTTAGCGCCTTTGGAGAAGATCTGGTATTGATCGATTCGCCAATGGATATGTCCTCTCGGGTTATGCCCCACCACAATTGGGATATAGGGGTGGAGTATAAGTTAATAAAATGAACAGATGCTTGAAGGAATCACTGATGGGAATTTGGGTGGCAATATTTTATGGGGCGGCGTTTTATCAATGGGATATCTGGGGTTGTTGGTCCTGATACTGGGCTCTTACGGCGTATGGAGGGAACAATTAATGGGCCTGTCGATGTATTCAATAGGCCTTCGAATCGGCAAATCGTAGTTTTTTACCTCTTTTCCGGGATATCCCTGTTCGGCACTACCTTGGACTGGTGGGAATATGGGTCCTTGGGCTGTTGGCACTGATGAGCGTGAGCTCAAAACCATTGACAAATAGAGGAAGGGAACATCTTACAGAATCCAACAATTGTGCCTAGGAAATCAGTCAGGGAATTTTAGAATAAAACAAAATGTAAACATAATGAACAGATTTTGCCATCTAAGTCTTCTGTTGACTCTTTTGTTCACAGGACATACCCTTATTGGGCAAGTCTCACTTGCTCCAAATCCCATTGCCCCCGAAGGGCTTTCACAGTTTCAGTTTTTGGCTGGAAACTTCTCGGTCCTGGGAAGAAGCAAAACAAAAGGAGGGTATTTGGATTACCAAGGACAATGGAATGGTTACTATTTACTGGACGGGTATATTTTTACCGATGAATTCTCAATAAAGGATAAACTAGGCAATGTACATTTCTTGGGAATCACCTATAGGTCGTACGATCCAATAGACGATACTTGGACGATGAAGTTCTATGACGGCATTAAAAGAGAATGGATTGATACTTTTCATGGGAAAAGGAAGGGTGGTGAGATGCATTTGGTTGCCAAGAATAAGGATTCGGAGGGTAGGCAGTTCATTTCTAGGATTAAATTTTACGATATGGATGAAAATGGTTTCAAATGGAAATCAGACCGATCGTATGACAATGGTAGGAGTTGGATTGAGGATTTTGGTATTATTAAAGCCATCCGTGTGCAATAAGCGTCCTATTATGGTTTGGTTTATCCAGAGACAGTTTATCCCTTCTCTCCAGACATTGTTGGGCAGCCTTTTATCGGACAACCTCGATGACGGATGAATCCGTGTCACATTTTGTAACGTCTCCCCAAGGGGCGGGACACTAGTGGCGAAACATACATTCCCAAACTTTTGGATTTTGTAGTTATGGGTTCTTTCTGATTTCCCAAGTGGCAAAAACATATCACAGACTGTAAATCCTATTAGATTGATTACTTTGAAAAAAAGTCTGATACAGAATAGAGGGTACTTTTATCCAAGACCAATGCATAAATTCTTGCTTCACCCGTTCTATCGCTTTCAAAAAAAATAGTATTGCCATCTGGGCCCCATACCGGATTGTTGTCTGAAGCATTGCTCTTGGCAACATTTACTTTTTTTCCACCTGTTCTGTCCATAACATATACGGTTGGTTTATCCTCAGGGCGGGCGACCCATGCAATCTTATCGCCCAAAGGTGACCAAACCGGATTGTTATCCCGAAAAGTGTTTTTGGTCAATCGTATCAAGTCTTTAGTTTTGATATTCATTTTGTAGATTTCAGAGTTGCCATCGCGTAGGGAAACCCAAATAATCTCTTTTCCATTTGGAGAAATTGATTGATTGAAATCAGGTGTTTGAACGCTATCAATAATGCTTAGATGTTTAGTTTTGAAGTCTATATAGGCTATGTCATATTGCTTGCCCTCAGTCGTGGTCAATGAGATATCATAATTATTGGGGGAAAACCGTGCATAGTAAGATTTCGGTTGGTTTACTGAATATTTTTGTGCCATACCTGTACTGACATGAATTATGAAAGGACCCTCAGGACTTGAGTACATCAAATATTTATCATCAAATGACCAATTCAATAAATCGGGGGAATTCGCACCATGGGTGATTTGCCTTTTTTGCTTTCCATCTGGGTTCATGATATAAACCTCCTTATTTCCAGAAGCATTGGAAAAAAATGCAATTTGACTACCCTTATTGGACCAAACGGCGCCTTCTTCATCAACAGTTTTGCTGTTGGTAAGATTAATTTCCCCTTCCTTTTTGGAATACTTAATAAGGTCTTTGTTGCCTAGCTCTTCCCGAGTCAAAATTAAAGCACTTGCAGGGGTTGACCAATTTGGTGAGGATTCAATGATTAGCTTAGTAACACTTTTTGATATTTTTATTCCTGAGAAATTCTGATGTGACCCATTGGTAGTGAAAGTTCCTTCCACAACATCATCAGATACTCGATTAAATTCACCATGGATTTTATAATCAGAACCAAGGATACCAAAAAAAATTAAGGAGTCGTTGCCAATATTGGTTATTTGAACAGAAGTATTTCCCAACGAATAACTTTCAAACCTTCCTCGAAATTCATCATCCAATTTCAAAATACTCAAATTGAATTCAAGCTTTTTGCCATCCGTGGATTTAAACTCCCAAACCCCGCCAAGTTGAAAAAAATTACCCTTCTGTCCAAAAAGACATCCGTAATTCGTCAAAGAACAAAGTACCCATATTAATAGAAAATTCCTCATAATTCATAATTAAATTGAAAATTCACCTCAGAAAATAAATCAAAATCACAATTGTATTATTTGTTTCAATGTTTCCTTTTAACCGCCCCGACTATTAAAACATTGTGGGGGGTCAAAAATCTTGGAAAAAAGTTCTCAATCGGTAATAGAACTTTTAGCCCCGAGATTAGTCCCGTATACTTAAAAGCAAAAAAAACAACGTCTTTTAATTTGTAATAATTTTACTGTTGTTGGCCCAAAAAAGCTTTGACTTTTAAAATTTATAGTTGACCCAATTCCATCAACTAGAATGTGGACCACTTAAAGGGGCATCGACTGGACAATAGTGATCTTTACCAAATTTAATTGGGTTCACAACCCCTAACTACGCCTAATTTTTTACTATTTTCCGCGTAAAAATAGCAGTTGCGGCCGATACTAAGATGCCAACAACAATACCTGCCAGAGTCCCAAACTTTAAATAAAACAATGGCGTAATACCTTCCTTAATCTTTACAACTAACTGGGTATAATTGGCATCTTCTTTATCCAGTGTGTTGATTGCATTTTCAACTACCGTTCTTACCATGAGATCATCTATATAAGTCAAATAAACATACATGAACAATGAACTCACCATTGCCGCCAGTAAGCTAATCAGAGCACCAAAGAAAAATCTTGACTTATATGATGTCTGATAAACCTTGTCAAGGTTTTTTTGGCCAATAAATATGACTATTAGGTATGGGGTATACCCAAGCCAACCTGCCCATTCGGTGCCGGATACTCCCAATAAATTGGTCAATAGGAAATAAATTATAGTCGCTATCGACAATATTAGACCATATCTAATTACTTGTTTTCCCAGGTTATCAAAGTTTATTGAGAAAATTGCAATTAATTATGCAAAAGTCGCTCAGATTATTGTGCAAGCTTTTAAAAAAAAAGATGGATAAGGTTCTAAAAGAAATAAGAGTACCACATTGTACGGTACCTTTAGCAATAAGGAATACCATTTCGTTTACAAACCTTTATCCTCATCTTCAAATTAAAAAGGACAAACGGAGCCAAAGTGCTTCTTGCGTATTCCAAAGAATGAATAAATACTCAATCGACTTTATTTACTGGAGTGAACATGGAAATTGATACTGATTTTTAAAATACTTTTTAAAGACCCACTCAGAAAAATCCCAATTTCTTTTTTTTTGCAATTACTAACATTTGTATCAATGTCCCTTACATTTTATAATATCTGTTCATTGTAGTATCAAAATCGCCTATCAGTCTTTCCTGCTCCGTAAACCTTTCACAATGCTTATCAAGTTCTAAAAATTCTTTGGAGTATTTTTTATGGAAATTATCCCGGTCTTCCTTTGTGTTCCAATAATCAACTGTTAGGAATCGATTTGTACTATGCATATCTTGATCAAGATCAGTTGCAAAATATCCTTTGCCCTTTCTAAATAATTGAACCCAATCTCCCTCAGGGCCATATACTTTCTCAAATTCCGTCATATACTCCTCTTTGACAATATATTCCCAGATGTAAGCAAAAACCTTTTTTGTCATAACTATCACTCCCAATAACAAAGCACAACGAATCAAACTATGAGCAATAGTACAGATTAGCATTGAAACTCACAAGCATGAACCATGTTGAGCATCCTTCGGCATTTTCAGAGCAACCAACAACAAATAACTACCTGTAGTCAGATACGGAATAAAAAGGAGTTCTCAGTATCGTTGATAAACAGGCAGAACTCGATTGAAATAGGTGTTATTAGTTCAAAAATAAGTTTCAGCACCTTTATTTGATCCTTTTTAAACAACTTGCATTAAGGAAGCGATTTGAGCTTGGTATTTACAAATATGATTATATGGGATTTATATAAGACGGGAAGTTTTGAACAATAATCTCTCAGTTCGCACATTTTAGCCACAATCATTTTCACAAAATAACATAAACATGAAGATCAACTTCCATATCATCCTCCAGTCGTTAGCCTTTATTCTGATGGGATTTAACTATAATTCACAAGAGAAAACATCCTATAGAGAAAGGCATGTAACTATTACTTCCAAAGACAACTTTAAACAGCACGGAGTGTTGTACACCCCACAAAACAGTGGAAAATTAACTCCGGCAATAGTAGTTGGTCATGGATCCGCTCCTTCCACCTATGAAGATGTAGGATATTATACCTACTTAGCTCAAAAACTGGGCTTTGTCGTGCTTGCATATGATAAGAGGGGTGTAGGAGAATCTAAAGGTATTTATAGACGCTTTAATCTCAGTGAAAGCCAAGAATCGTTTGATCTTCTTTCAAATGACATGTCCCTTTGGGTAGATTTTCTTGCCAGACAACAAGGAGTAGACTCAAACAATATTGGACTGCTAGGAGGAAGCCAAGCTGGATGGATAATGCCCTTTACGGCTTACAAGAACAATAAAGTCAAATTCATTATTTCAGGCGAAGGAACCCCTTTATCTGCAGGTGAGGAACAATATTTTAGTGAATTGACGGATGACAGACTGGATGGTCCAATGTCCATTAAAGAGGCTGATGCTAAAATGAGTGAATTTAATGGACCTAAAGGCTTTGACCCAAGAGACATACTTAAAAAGATAGATGTCCCTATTCTTTGGATTTTTGGAACTAGTGATCCCGTTATTCCTGTTGATGCTTCTATTAGAGAATTAAAAACCATGGAACACCCCAAACATGAAATTGTAGTGCTAAAAAATGGCAATCATGACTTTGTCAATGTTGAGACGGGAGTGAGTTACAATTTGTTGGAATATATAGGACCATGGTTAGCCAAGATAGGAGTAAGCAAATGATACTCCTGCCAAAAAATCCAATTTCCTCAAATGAAATCAATCAAATGACCAGACACTCCCTTTGGGGTACTTTGATGGACTTACAGCAGAAATTCAAGAAACTTAAAGAGTCATTTAAAATTTGAATTGCCACGTTTTAAGTTAAGGACGAAAAAAACTAGGTTATTTGAGCTTTCATTCAAAATTAGCTCCCATAAAAGGGGAACCGGCAAAATGCAACGACTAAAACTTACCCAACCAAATGGAGAATTTACTGCTCAAAATGAAAATTGAACTATCTACGATTAGGTATCTAAAACTGTTTTTATATCAATGTAAATCTCCAACCAAAAGTGGACTTGGCCCGTTCAAATTCGTTTGAAGACGTACAAGGAAGACTACAATACTAATGCAGTCATAAATATAGGTTGACAGAAATATTCTATTAAAGTTACCTATTCGGTGAGCAAAAAAACGCAAAGACTCTGAAACTCCAGCAAATTCAGCTATTTAAAATTTAGGTTCGAGATTTTATACTAAGGAAAAAACATAATTAAAGCCAATAAAAACCTTTAAGTTTTAGGGGGTTTAATTAAAAAATCTTCGAGATAAACCTTAATGATGTTAGGGGTTTCATCCATGCAGTGCGTTTCATCTAATTATTTGATAATTAGTCTATTATAATTTAGAAATTCCCGTCAATTAGTAACTTGTAATTATTCCCCCTTTGATTCTAATTAAACCTCTGTTATAAAATCCAGACTTTGTCTTGAATTGACCTTATTGTCTATTTTAATAGTTAAGCATGAAGGAAATAGCAAGAGGATTTTTTAAGGTCCTAAACTATGACCAAGAAAGAGACCGCTAACAACGATCGGCCCGAGAAAAGTGATGGACTCTCAAGAGGACCACAGAAAATTCCACCTATCATAAACGCCCATTCCCATGTCTTCACGGCAAGGCACGTACCACCTTTATTAGCGAAAAGGTTCGTTCCCTTTCCATTTTACTACCTAGTTCATCTTGATGTGGTCATAGGATTTTATAAATTCTTGAAGGAATTCAAAGGACTGGCGTATAGCAATTGGCATAGGGCGGTGAAGAGATTCTTATATTTTGTATCCGTTACTATACGTCGAAACTTCCTGTTGGCCTTAATCTCATGGATTCTTGGTGCTTGGTTGTCTATACTGACCTTTTACTACATTTATGATTTTCTGATTGAACTTACAAACACCTCGGGTGGGAGCTCATGGTTGGGCCAGGGCATTGAATGGCTAAGGGAACTGATGTCTTCCAATGGAATATTCCCCAAAAAACCTCCCATCCTGCTTAAGATAGCAATTGCACTATTTGTTTTTGTATTTGTAAAGTCGGGGCGCAACCTAATCATATTCCTTTTTAAAAAAATGTTCACCTTCTTTAAAGTACTTCCTGGGAAGGAGACCAAAAAGTTGATTGAGCGCTATATGCTGATAGCTAAGTTTGCAGTCTACAAAAAGCAGACTACCATATTTTCCAAAATGAAGGAACAGTATCCAAGGGGTTCTGGATTCGTCCTATTACCCATGGACATGAAATATATGGGTGCCGGTAGGGTTAAGGACTCTTACCTCTCTCAGCTCAAGGAGTTACAGAAAATCAAAATCTCCAGTACCTACAAAAAGCAGGGGGTTGGCGTTTACCCTTTTGTATTTGTGGACCCTCGTCGGATTCGGGACGATAAAAAACCAAAGTCAGTAAGAATTTCGAAAGGGCACCAACTTTTCAATTTTAGCACCAAAGGACACAAGGTTATCCTTGAGGAATGCATCATTAAGACTTACATGGAGGACCACGGGTTCAACGGATTCAAAATCTATCCGGCGATTGGGTACTATCCCTTTGAAAAAGAGCTACTACCTCTTTGGAAATATGCCGTAGATAATGAGATCCCCATTATGAGTCACTGTATCAAAGGTACCATTTTCTATAGGGGGAGAAAAAAAAGGGAATGGGATGAGCATTGGGTTTTCAAAGACGAGGAAACCAAGAATCAACTTTTATTACCTGAAGTGAAGAATATTGATTTCCAAAGAAACTTCACCCACCCCATGAACTTTTTATGTCTTCTGGAAGAGCCGCTGCTCCGCGTGTTAATTGGACATTACGATGACCAACAGCTTAAGGACCTTTTCGGCTATAAAGGACCGGATTCGCCCATGGACAAAAACCTTAACGGACTTAAAATCTGTCTTGCGCATTATGGAGGTGAAGACCAATGGAAGAGATATTTGGAAAAAGACAGTTATGGGTACATTCAACAGATTATAAAAGCACCCGGAACCGGAATCAAGTTTATCAAAACTCAGGACGATACCGACAAAATAGATTATGACCGCTTGGCACAGTTATGGAAATATGTGGATTGGTACAGTATCATCAGTAGCATGATGATGCAGTACCCAAATGTATATGCCGATATCAGTTATATACTACACGACCCCTCCATTTTCCCCTTACTAAAGGAGACTCTGAAACCCAAGTACGGAAAATTAAGGGAACGGGTATTGTATGGAACGGATTTTTATGTGGTGCGCAACCACAACTCCGAAAAAGAGCTTTTCGTGTCCAGTGACTTTTTGCTGGAAGAACAAGAATTTAATCGAATTGCAAGATTAAATCCGAAACATTATCTGTCATGAGTAGTCAACAATCATTGTAAAAACAATCAATGTCATATTCTCCTGCCTTTTTAAAATCCGATATAGTTCCATTTCCAACTCTAAATGAAAATCAAAGAAATAGTTTTAATGAGGAAAATCTTGATGTTAATGATTATCTCCTTTCATACGACAACTTTAGTCTATTACATAATCCATTTAGAAAATTCCCATTTTACACGGCAACCAACATTGATGGCAAGCTGATAAAGGAAATCAAGCGAAAAGAGCTTTTTGATGGTAACGGAGACAAATGGACAAAAGATTCCAGGATTCCCGATAATCATCAATTTGGGACTGAGCTTTACTCCGCTGAAAAGAGCGATTTCGATAGAGGCCATATGACAAAGAGAGAAGACGTACAATGGGGCATAGATATTGAAAGTGCCAAAAAAGCGGCTGAATCTACTTTTTTTTACACCAATGCCATTCCTCAGCACAAAAAACTGAATAGGGGTATTTGGTTAAAACTAGAAAACTACATACTTCATCATGAAACCATAAGCAAAAACCTGAAAATAATTTTGTTTACAGGCCCTGTTTTACGAAATCAAGATCCAGAGTTCGTTACTCCAATAAACGGTATGCCCATCAAGTTGCCCACTCTATTTTGGAAGGTAATTTACTATGAAAATTCCGAAAACGAACTTATGCGGGTTTCGTTTATCACCAATCAGCAGGATATTCTTGAAAAGAATAGGGTAATAAAGCCCATCATAGTAAGAACGGTTGATAGACTTCCAGAAAAATCTCAACACAACTTTCAAAAATTTAAGGCTGCCGAAACATATCAGACAGATGTTTCCCTTATTGAATCTTTAACAAATCTGACTTTTCATAAGGCTATCGAAATTTTTAAGGAAAAAAGACCTGTGAGGCTGATTGAGCAGTCGACCAATGTCAGAGGGTTAACCGACACTGTCATTATAAAAAACATCACTTTATAATACTGCTTAGTTTATGAGTTATAAAATTCTCTTGTTTTGGTCAAATCCGGTGGATCGCGAAAGCCTCAAGTTGGTAGAGGAAGAAAACCTTATTTCAGATTTTATCAAAAAAACCGGTGCAAATGAGTTTGAGTTTGACTCACGTGGAGGTGCTAAGGTAGAAGATTTTTGGGATATGGTAATGGAACATGAACCAAAACTAGTTCATATATCAGCCCATGGTACAGAGAATAACGAAGTCTGTTTTGAAGACAGAGAAGGTTATGAAGAGAAAATCAATATACATGATATCATCGATTATTTAAATGACATTAAATCCATCGAATGCTTGATTTTAAATTCCTGCTACAGTTCCAGAAATATAGATGAAGACAGAATTAAATTCAATTATCTAATAGGGATGAACAAAAAAATACCAGATGATACCGCCCACCTTTTTTCAAATTCTTTTTACAATGCCTTGTTGAAAAAAAGGGGTGTCAGAAATGCATTTAAACTAGCTCTCGGTAGAATAAAATTGTCATATAGAGAGGAATCAAAAATTCCAAAATTAATTGAAAAAGAAGAGATTATATCTAATAGAGCAGTGGATGAAAATCAAAATGAAGAGAAACTAATCTCAACAGAAGAAATTGAGTCACTCAAAAACTCCGTGAAACAATATTGGCATCCAATCTTAATCGCTTTCATATCAATTTTAATAAGTCTTTGTTGTTTCATGATAATTGGGAGCAAAAGTGATAGTACCGCTAAAATAGCAGGCATTCTTGTTTTGGCCGTAGGGCTAATTTGGTCATTGTTAATTTTCAGGAAAATACAGCGAACATTACAAAAAATAGAAGTATTGGAAATTAAAAGAAATCGATACCTAAAGGCTCTTGGGAAGTTAAACCAAGAGGATATAACCGAACTGAATAATGATTTTTACAAATTAATGTAGTATACATGAAAACTGATTCCAAAAACAAACCTTCGAAAACTGTGTTCCAAAAAAAACTTGACAGTTTGAAGAAACGAGAGCGTGTCGCTTCATTGGTAGGAATACTTAGCTTAATAGTTGTTGCTTCTATAATATTGTTTACGGTTTACAATAATAATCTAAGAAACCAAGAAATTGAAGTAAAAGAAAGACAGATTGATACCCTAAGGTTAATGCTTCAACACAGAGATAGTTCTTTAAATGATTTTCAGAACAGAACTATCGAGTTATTGGATAGTATATCCGAAGTGGTGAGACAGAGAGACCAACAGGAAAAGGTTTTGCATTATAATAAAAAAGCTATTCAAATACTTCAAAATCCAGATGCCATAATATCCCAATCCGAGACTTGGTCAGGTCGTTCCGGAAATCTTTTTTTTAAAAATGTAAACGTTGTTCTTAATGGCAAAGGCAATGTTAATTTAAGGGCAGAGATTAGTTCAAAAAGTCAAACTCGTTCATCTGGTAGGCTTCTAATAGAGTTTTTTAATGATTCAAACTCTGAAGTATACAGTAAAGTCGAGAATTTTAACATGAAACCTGTTTCAGTTTTCTCCGCTAAATCGCGTTTAACCGAATACGAAAACAGAAGCTTTTCCATTCCAATAGATAAGTATTTAGACATTACTTCAATCAAAGTGAAATCTCTTTAGCATTGGTTGATTCACAAAAAATGACCAATTGGGTGAACATAAATTTATTAATCTTTAGATGGACAAAACTTATTGAAATCTTGAGAGATAGGTTCGAGTCCTTCTGAAAAATTCTTAACGGAATCAATCATTCTGGAGGCATGTTATTACCAGAATGAAATTTATGTGAGCTGAAAAAAAATGTCCTAACTAATAATGATTTTCTCATCAAAAAGAACCATAATTTAACATGTTCAAAGAGCATTCACCCATCCATCAATGATAGCGAATTCTTTCTTTAAATTCATCGATATTAGAATCCTTTTCTTATTGTTAGTGTTTACCTTTTTGGGCTCATGCGGGGTTTCAAAAATAAATGAGAGGGGTTTCACCAAAATTCAAAAAAAGCAATATTCAGAGGCGGATAAGTTGTTTTCAAAAGCCCTTAAAAAAGACCAATCGAACAAAGATTCATATTACGGCCTTGGGATTTCTGCTTATGAGCAAAAAGCATATTCAAACTCCATAAAGTTCTTTAATAAAGCTATTGAATTTGGTAAAATTTCAGCTAGAAAAGATCGTGGTTTCGCTCATTATCACGTTGCTGAAAACCTTCTGCATAAAGGTAGCCATAAAGAAAGCTTGATTGCTATAAACAAATCACTTCTTGACTTTCCAACACTTGAAAGTGCCTTATTATTGAAACCTAGGATTCTTATTGAGAATATTTTGGAGGATATGAATGATAATAAACCAGAAAGTGTAGAAAACAAATATCAGCAGTTGATGAATCAAGATAAAAAATACCTTTATCCCATTGAGGATGATTTTTTAAAGCTTAATCCCCAAGTTCTCCTTTTCTTGGCTAAATATGATTTGTCCAGAGGATATGATAAAATTGCCCTTAGCAGGGTAAAAAAAATAATAAATAGCACCTCCAAATATGCAAATAAATATAATCGTGATGCAATAAAACTAAGAGGGTACATTTATGAGTACAAGTCTCAGAAGGAGTTTGATTCAAACAACTACGATATCGCTTTGGAATATATCCAAAAGGCCCTACGGGATATTCCCAAAAAACAGTCCTTTGTACTTTTAAGAGCAAAAATCTATGAAAAAAAGGCACAGCACCTTCTATCCAAAAATAGCTTAATAGATGCTTTGAAATTTGTAAGTCTTGCCATAGAAGAAGGAGAGTACGATACCCAAAAAAGTTCAATAAAGCTTAGGTCTGAGATTTATTTTGCTTTTGCCGTCAATCAAAGAAAAATAAATGATAAAATACGTTATGCTGAGCTCTCTTACAAAGACGCTCCCTACGACAGCGAGATTAAAGATTATATATACAACCTGTATCTATCATTAGTAGCACTCCTTGTAGATGATAACAACTTGCTTAGGGCAAGAGATATCTTTGAAAAGGCAATTAAGGTAAGCGATGTACATAAGTCAACTTATGGAATGTTCAACCGAAATCTTCGAAATGAAGAAAGCATTTTTCTTGACGCAGCAATTGCTGAAATCTATGCAATAAATCTAAGATATAAAGATGCCATAAATCATTTAAACAAGCATAAATATGATACTAGCTTTTACTACAAGCAACTTTTATATGACTTGGCCCGTTATTATGCTTTAAATAATGAACGACATCTATCACTTCAAACGCTTAGAAACTTCTACACCAAAAAAAACCTCTACTCTTCATATGGTTCTTTTAGAAACAGAGCAAAAAACGACCCCAGTTTTATACTACTAACTGAAGATGAATCCTTTTATGATTGGCTTAATGGTATAAATAGAATTAAGCTGTCCTTAAACAGTTTGGTAAATATTCCTCAAACGGATTGGGCAAGCGAAAGTGATTCTTTCCTACAAATCACCCAAAACTCCAACTCTTTATTGACCACGCCCAAAGCTCAAGATAAATCAAATGTCTACTGGCCAAAGAATTTGTTTCGAGTTGTATTTGACTATGACGTAGATGACCCATTGATTTTCAAGTTGTCTGATTCCGATCTTACCTATGATGATTTAATTTTTTATGGTAAGTATAATGATTTTTATCCGGGTGGATGGAATGTTATTTTGAATGAAAAAACGAATACTGTTTTAAATATAGAAATAGAAGACTGTAGTTCCTGTCCAACCCAATATACTACGTTCAACAGTCTACCACCCAAAAACTCCTTTTTCGCATCTTGGGAAGACAGAAGAATACGTGAAAACCTTGATCACATCTCCACAATTTATGTTCCTAAGATTGCTGAGGATTATGGACGTGTTAATCAGAGCTATTACTTTATTTCAGGGATTATTGACGCTTTAGCACCATGTTTTGCGACTTATGCAGTAGCTATTTCCGAAAGAGGTTTTGTTACAAAACAAATTTTTTACTGGCATATTCAATATTTATGGGGAGAGTTACAATCGTACAAAAGATTTACCATAGAAGCATTTATTGAATACATGGTTTCCAAGGTCGGTAATCGTTTTTTACAAAATGCCAATAATTTTCGTGTTTTCTGTGATTGCGCATATGGCCGAATCAAAGGTTGATTTTCATACTAAAATTTGAGATAATTAAGAATATGCGGTATTAATCTTTCATAGTATGCTTGTAATGAACTCAATACTATCCCTTACGAATGATTTGCATATTAAAATGAAAAATACTGTTTAAATCTTGTTTGTTGACTATCGGGTTCTTAATTAGCTTTATCTAGGGATATACACATTGAATTGCACTACATTAATTGGTTTAACCAAAAAAACCAAGTAATGTATCTAAACCATTTTGTATCCCATTGTAAGATTGAAAAAAAATTAAGTGAAAAAACAATTGAGGCTTATACTTCTGACCTCAAACAATTTAGAAAGTACATAAGAGAAGAATTTGATATCCACGATTTTAGATTAATTCAAAGAGAGCATATTAAGAAGCATTTAGTTCATATTAATAAATACGCTCCTAGAACCGTCAAAAGAAAAATAGCAACCCTCAAAGTATTCTACAGTCATCTGCTATATGAAGATTGCATTTCAGAAAATCCGTTTGATAAAATAAGGATTAACATAAGGGTTCAAAAGTCACTTCCATCTGTATTATCTTTAAACGAGGTTGCCGCAATACTTAAAAAACTACAATCTCAAAAATTAGGGGCTTTAAAGACTTCAATGAGATATCGACAGATTGTTAGAGATATAGCTATTGTTGAGCTGTTATTCGCTACCGGAATTCGTGTTTCAGAGCTTTGTTTTCTTAAAAGGTCAAACATACATTCGGACTTTAGCACAATAAAAATCCTGGGCAAAGGAAATAAAGAACGTATCATCCCCATCACAAATGGGGAGACCATTAACGCATTAGAAGATTATTACAGATTATTTCAGGAAAAAATAAACCAGAACTCTTTCTTTTTTATCAATCGCTTGAATCATCGCATTTCCGAACAATCTGTTCGTCATCTTATCAAAAAAATATCTCAAGAATCAGGTATCAAGCGTGGTATTACCCCTCATGTTTTTAGGCATACTTTTGCTACTCAGCTGTTAGAGGCCAACATTAACATTAGATATATTCAAGAGCTTTTGGGGCATAGCTCAGTAAACATTACCCAGATTTATACCCATGTCAGTCATCAGAGAACTTCAGAGATTCTGAAACTAAATCATCCACGCAATCTTATATCACACAATTAGCCGTCTGAATAACGGATAACTAATTATTATGCCACTTAAAAGTAAGGTGTCAATTCCCCTTGAATTTGTTTTAATAATATCAGGAATGCCCGGTGCAGGAAAAAGCACACTTGCTCTAAATTTGGTTAAAAAAT
>NZ_JAAABI010000007.1 GCF_009903685.1 Flagellimonas ochracea
GGCCCACCCCTTTCCATTCCGAACAGGGAAGTTAAGCCCGTTAGCGCCGATGGTACTGCCACACCAGGTGGGAGAGTAGGTCGCCGCCTTCCTCAAGGCCCGATGCAATGCGTATCGGGCCTTTTTTATTTTTAAGCACTATCTTTAGCATAAAACTAAATTATGCGTAAGCTTCAACTTCTTGTATTCTCTTTTTTACTCTTTTCATTCTCACTATTTTCTCAAAATAATCAGTTAAAAGCCCTAGTTGGGGGAACGTTGATTGATGGCTATGGTTCAGACCCGATAAAGAATAGTGTAATATTAATACAAGGCGAACGTATCAAAGCAGTTGGAACTGTTGAAACACTAACCGTGCCTGAAAATGCTGAAATCATATCAACAGAAGGTATGAGCGTACTTCCCGGACTATGGGATATGCATGTGCATACCATGATCAATGGTCATGCAGATTATACGTATTGGGACAAGACATATCCACCATTGTTCGAAGATGTGATCATGCCTGCTTCTGCGTATCAATTACTGATGGCCGGTGTTACCAGTGCAAGAGATTTGGGAGCACCTTTAGAAGAAAGCATAGCGGTTCGGGATGCTATCAATTCTGGAGAAATTCCAGGAGCAACGTTATATGTTTCGGGCCCGTTTATCCAACATAAACCCTACCCTGGAACAGAAGACTTTAGGTGGGGGGTGAACGGTCCCGAGGATGGAAGAAAAAAAATCAGAAAATTGGCCAAGGCCGGAGTGGATGTCATCAAACTGATTGATCATGACCAGATGACCACGGAAGAACTAAGGGCAGTAGTTGATGAGTCGCATAAAAATAACCTAAAGGTGGTTGCCCATGGGCATAGACCCGAAGAGATACGAAGAGGACTGGAAGTAGGAGTCGATTGTTTTGAACACACTGGATTGTCTTCAGCGCCAAGATATCCCGATGATGTAATGGAAATGATTAAGGAGCGAACAGCACAGATGAACAAAGGGCCCTTGTTCTGGTGTCCGACTGTTGAAGGGCTTTACAATTACGAGTATGTAAGGGATAATCCTGAGAAATTGGATAACGATTCTTGGCATTTGGGTCTACCTGATAGCGTGATAACGGATATAAAAAATAGCTTTAAACACCCAGACCGGCTTCCTTATTTCCAATTGACCCCTTCGAGAAGACCAACTTTACAAACGAAAATTCAACAATTGTTGGATGCGGGAGTGGTGCTCTTAATAGGCACCGATAGTGGTATCCCCATGAAATTCCATAGTCAATCCACCTGGAATGAACTGGATGTATGGGTCAACGAATTTGGTATCGACCCCATGTACGCCATACGCTCCGCTACCTACTGGCCAGCACTTTGGACGGGTGTTGCGGATGAAGTTGGAACAATTACCCCGGGTAAATATGCCGATATTATTGCGGTGGATGGTGATGTACTTCGGTACATTAGCCTATTGCAGGATGTTGACTTGGTAATCAAACACGGTAAACGCTACAAATAGGTTGCCTTGACATTCAAATCCCAATCTGTTTTACTGGAGGAGAAGTGGAACGCCTATTCGCACGCTTTGGGTATTGTTCTGGCCTTAATGGGGAGTTACTATTTGCTTTCAAAAGATTTAGGCTCGGGACTTTACCAATTTGAAAGCATTTTGGTCTACTGTCTTTCCTTGATTTTGTTGTTTACCGCTTCAACAATTTATCATGCCGTTGAAAACCCAAAACTGAAAAGGAAATTGCGGGTTTTGGACCATATCAGTATTTATTACTTGATAGCAGGTACGTATACTCCAGTTTGTCTCACTGTATTGATTGGTTCAAAAGGATGGTTATTGTTTTATCTAGTATGGGGTACTGCTTTGTTCGGCACCATCTTGAAAATTTTCTTCACCGGAAAGTTTGAAGTTTTCTCTTTGATACTCTACGGTATCATGGGATGGATAATCGTTATAGATTTACCATACCTTCTTGATACCATGTCACCGAAAGGATTGTTGTGGCTTTCCTTGGGAGGAGCTTTTTACACGGTTGGAATCTTGTTTTATGCCATTAGAAAAATCCCATTCAACCACCTAATTTGGCATTTTTTTGTTTTGGGTGGGGCTATAAGCCATTGGATGATGATTTATGAAGAGACCGTCCGTTAAGCTTTTGGAATTCAAATGAAATAGGCTACTGCTACGCCCAAAACTATGACAATCAACTTCTTAAAATCAAATGAATGCCCTTTGGAACTTTCAAAAAGGATAATGGTTGAGATATGGAGGAAAACCCCAATAGCCAATGAATTCAAAAGAAATCCATGGTTATCAACCCAAGGTGAGTGTGCGGCCAAATAGGTGCCCAGAGGAGTCATCAATGAAAACAATGCTATAAACAAAACCACAAAACTGGGTTTCATTTTTGAGTTGACCAAAAATATGCTCAGTATCAAGGTAACAGGTATTTTGTGGATAACAATACCATACAGCATGGAATTGGTTCCATCTAAGGGAACTCCCTCTACCAAAGCATGGATGGACAAACTCAAAAAAAGCATCAGGGGAAATGTGTTTTCCGAAATCGGGTGATGCATGTGTCCGTGTTCGGCACCTTTGGAAAAGAACTCCAAAAAAACCTGCAGAAGAATTCCCGCCAAAACAAAAAGAGCAACATGCTTGGGATTGCCAGCATGGTATACTTCCGGGAGCAACTCAAAAAAGGTCAGTGCCAATAGAAATGCACCGCTAAAGGCCAGGAGTAGATTAATGGTATCCGCCTGCTTTGGTTTTTTCCACCAAACAAAGGCAAAACTGATCCAAACCGCCAAAAAGGGAATCAGTAGAATTACTGCAAAAGGAACATCCATTGGTTACGTTGAAGGGGCAAAAATAGCCTATTTTTGTTGAAAGTCTTACAGAAGAAATGGCAGGAAATTTTAGGATGTTGGCAAAGACCTTATATGGTTTTGAGCCCATTTTGGCGAAAGAATTGCGGAATTTGGGTGCTGCAAATGTCACCGAAGGAGTCCGTAATGTCTCGTTTGATGGAGACCTTGGTTTTTTATACAAGGCCAATCTTTGTATACGTACGGCGCTAAAAGTATTCAGGCCCATTAAAACCTTTAAGATATTTCACGAAAGGGACTTGTACCAAAATATGTACGCCATTGATTGGACGGCCTATTTTGATGTGGATAAGACCTTCGCTATTGATACCACCATGAGTTCTGATGTTTTTAAGAATTCCATGTATGTTTCCCAAAAGGGAAAGGATGCCTTAGTGGACAAGTTTAGGGACAAGCTAAAGCAGCGTCCTAATGTTAATTCTCAACATCCGGATATCAGAATAAACATCCATATTTTCAAAAACACATGTACGGTTTCTTTAGATAGTTCTGGCGAGTCCCTTCATCAACGCGGCTATCGAATTGCAACGAATATTGCGCCCATTAATGAGGTACTTGCCGCGGGACTTTTATTGATGAGCGGTTGGGATGGACGAACAGACTTTTTGGACCCAATGTGTGGTAGCGGCACATTTTTAATAGAGGCGGCAATGATTGCCTGCAATATTCCGGCAAACATAAACCGGGAATCTTTTGCGTTTATGCACTGGAAAGACTATGATTCTGAACTGCACGAAAAAATAGTGGATGCAAGTCTCAATAAAACCCGTGAGTTCCATCATAGGATATTTGGATATGACAAGGCTCCTTCTGCTGTACGCAAGGCGCAAGAAAATGTAGAGAATGCCAGTCTATCGGAGTACATTCATATTGAAAGAAAGGATTTCTTCCGAGGTGAAAAACCAGTGGATGGGAAACTGCACATGGTGTTCAATCCGCCCTACGGGGAGCGTTTACCCATTGCGGCAGACGATTTTTATAAGAAAATTGGTGATACTTTGAAACAACACTATCCTGAAACCGATGCTTGGCTGATTACATCCAATCTGGAGGCCTTGAAGAGCGTTGGTCTTCGTACTTCCAAAAAAATCAAAACTTTCAACGGGAAGTTGGAGTCTCGATTGGTAAAGTATGAAATGTATAAAGGAAGCAAAAAATCCAAATACTTGGACAGCGAAGGATGAAATTGGACATATGGACAGCCGAAGTCTTATTTATCGGACCATATGGCTAGTTCATTCCCCGACGGGTCTGTAAAATGAAATCTACGGCCACCGGGAAAGGAAAAAATATCCTTCACAATTATACCTCCTGATTCCATTACCCGTTCTTTGATTGCTACTAAATCTTCATGATATAGCACAACCAACACTCCGTTCACTATATCTTCTCCTTCGTTAGCACTTTGGAAACCACCTTCAATGCCACTTTGCGCAAAGGCGGTGTAGCCAGGACCATAATCCGTAAACTTCCAGCCAAAAGCTGATGCATAAAACTCTTTGATTTTATGTAAGTCTTTGGCCTTGAACTCGACGTAGTCAATCACTGTATTTTTCATTCGGATTTGGGTGTTTCACGTTTCTTTTTGGACTTTTTGTATAAAGGAATAAAATAGGAGATGGAATAGTTGTAACTCACACCAAAATTGCTTCCATCGGTAACCTTGTTGAAGCCAGGAATCCAGAGATTTGGAAATCGGTCCGTTTCCTTGTTTGTCACCAAAAAGCCCAAACGGGCGCTCATCCCCATATAGATATTGGCAAAAAGTTCAGCTTTGATCCCGACCACAAATTCTAACCAAGATGCATTGAGACCACTAAACTCTTCTCCAGGTGAAGCGCCTGGCAAAAAATCATCATCAAAGAATCTATCGCTATTATAGATGTTATAATCGTTTAACGTCTGGCTAAAAGAGGCTACTGCATAGCGGCCTCCAAGGGTTATGGCATTGTTCATCCCAAACCAATTTTCATAGGTATTGATGTCCACACCGGCTTTGAAATAACTTCCAGAGGTAGTATAGTTGTAGATTAAGGTATTTCCCAAATCCTCCGTTTGCGTTTTTTCTTCATTGCCGATTTCCGCCGCTAAATATAATTTTTGGGTAAGACGATAATCTCCTACCAGCTCCAATCCAGTATAGTCTTCATCAATAAAGGAGAATATCAATCTACTGATATCGGCACCAACCCGAAGACCGTACTCTTCCTTATACTCCACTGTATCTTTAGGCTGGAGGTCAATAGATTTATCCTGAGCTGTGACCAGAAGTGAAAATGAGAGGACAAAAAGGCTAATGAAATATCTTAACATGGATATTATTGGAGTTTTCTACTGTTGATTGAACAATTTGGATATCCTGAATCCAGTTTTCGGTACCTTCTGAAAGTGTGACGGTCAAATCATTAAAATTGGCCACAAAACCACATGCTCTTGACACAAAGCTTTCACGGACTTGATAGGAAATGGTCAAAGTGTCCACGTTGCCTGTTTCCTCTTCGGTATCTTCATCATCTGCAGAGTCCAATATAAACTGGTAGGATGTTGTCACTTCGTTGATCCTTAACGGAACAGATAAAGAATCAGGGGAATTGGACCTATCACCAAAGGATTCATTATCCAAAACAGTGGAAATATCCGTGTTTATAATGCGAAGGGAAGTAACCTGCTTGGTTTCTGCAGTGTCCGCCACATCAAAAAAACCAATTACCACAAGTGGAGTATCGCCATCCACGCAGATATCATCTTTTTCACAGGATGAAATATGCACAAGTAGTATGGTTATCAATAAAGCGGGGAGTATTTTTCTCATTCCTGTTTAAATCGGCAAATTTAGAATCGATTAAACCTGTCTTGTCAAAAGTACAACATTTTCCACGTGGTGGGTTTGGGGAAACATATCTACTGGTTGAACCTTTTCCACAGCGTATTTTTCTTTTAGCAAGGCAAGGTCACGCGCTTGTGTGGCACTGTTGCAGCTCACATATACTATTCTTTCAGGCGCTACTTTGATAAGTTGTCCCACTACCTTTTTATGCATACCATCGCGAGGAGGGTCAGTTATGATAACATCGGGATGTCCATACTTCTCAATAAACTCTGAAGTGAACACATTCTTCATGTCCCCAACAAAAAAATCCACATTTTCAATATGGTTATGTTGGGCATTTGTTTTGGCATCGGCTATGGCTTCGGGCACGGACTCCACGCCAATTACTTTCTTTGCCTTTTTTGAAACAAATTGGGCAATGGTTCCTGTACCGGTATAGAGGTCGTAAACGAGTTCATCCCCGGTCAGTCCAGCAAAATCAAGGGCCACCTTGTACAGTTCATGGGCTTGTTCTGAATTGGTTTGATAAAAGGACTTCGCCGTGATTTTGAACTGCAAATCTTCCATTTCTTCAAAAATATGGTCCCGTCCCGCAAAACAATGCACCTCCTGGTCATAAATGGTATCATTTTGTTTCTGGTTGATGACATAGAGCAAGGCCGTTATTTCAGGGAATTTTTGTTCGATGTGTTTTAATAGTAGTTCTCTTTTTTCCAATTCATCTTCAAAAAACTGCAACAATACCATAATTTCCCCTTTGGAAGATGTCCGAATCATAAGAGTGCGCAGCAATCCTTCTTGTTTTCTGTGGTTAAAAAAAGAAAGTCCATTTTGGGTTGCAAAGTTTTTTATTTCCAATCTAATGGCGTTGGACGGATCTTCTTGAAGGTGGCATTTTTCAATGTCAAGAATCTTGTCCCACGAGCCAGGAATGTGAAAACCAAGAGCATTTCTATCTTTAATTTCATTTTCTGAAGCTATTTCATCGTCGGTCAACCAACGGTTGCTAGAAAAGGAAAACTCCATTTTGTTACGATAGGAATACTGTTTTTTTGAACCCAGTATCGGTAGAATCTGAGGGAGGTCAAGACCACCAATGCGCTTTAGGTTGTTCTCTACTTCTTTCTGTTTGTAATAAAGTTGGTGCTCGTAGGCCATATGCTGCCATTTGCACCCCCCACAAACACCAAAGTGATTGCATATTGGTTGGGTTCTTTTGCTCGAAAGATGATGGAAATGGGTAGCAACCCCTTCAAAATAGGCTTTTCTTTTCTTGGTCGTCATCACATCGACCACATCTCCGGGAACGGCGTTGGACAAAAAGATGACCTTCCCATCTGGAGCTTTTCCAACCGATTTTCCTTTGGCACCGGCATCGATTACTTCTACATGTTCGAACGTTCTCCGTCTAGTTTTTTTGCGCATGGGGCAAAAGTAAGCATAGGTTTTCATAAAGAACAACTAACTTGTTGATTTGGGTTGAAGAAATGACCATCGCTTTTTTGAACCTTTTTCTCCTTTCTATGTCTATTGATTGGAAATAGTTATGAAAGCAACTGATAGAGTTTTTGATGGGTTACTTGTTTTGGAGTATCGGTCCGGTAACAAAAAGTCATTGTCCTTATTGGTGAAAAGACATCACCTTAGATTGTGCAGGCATGCTTATGGTTATACCAAGGATTTTGAAGTTTCAAAGGATATTGTACAGGATACATGGAGCTCCATCATTAATAACATACAATCTCTAAAGAAACCTAATAGTTTTGGAAGTTGGGCAACCATGATAGTAACCAGAAAATCATTGGATTATCTCAACAAGAAAAATAGGGATAGGTTAAAATTGGAAGATTATTCCTATGACAAGCAAACCTTGGAAGGACCGGATAAAACCGAACCGGAAATACAAAACCTTCTCATGGCAATAAGGGAATTGCCAGAAAATCAGCGGATGGTCTTGCGGTTGTTCTATGTGGAGGAATATTCACTCAAGGAAATCGCAGACATCTTGGGAGTATCTGTGGGAACAATAAAATCCAGGTTGTTTCATGCAAGGGAAAAATTAAAAATGATTTTTAAAAACAATAAGAAATGAAAGATGACAGCAAAAAAATCGATGAATTAATCAAAGAAGCACTTACCGAGGAAGAAGCAAGATTCTACGATGAATTGGGTGAGCAAAATGTTCTTGAAAAGTTTGAAGGCGTGTTTAAAGGAAGAATGGGTTGGTTGAGCATTTTGATGAACTTTTGGATCTTGGTATTTTTTGTGCTGCTGGTCTATTGTGCCGTTCAATTTTTCGGTGCGGAGACCACAGAGGGGCTTGTTACCTGGGGTGTGGGCGTTCTGGTCTGCTCAATTTTGGTAAGTATGCTAAAACTTTATATTTGGATGCAGATGGACAAGAACGATATCTTAAGGGAACTAAAGCGATTGGAACTCCAAGTTTCGGCACTTTCCCATAAAAAATAAACTCGCAATGGGCCATTATAACCAAAATTGACCAAATATTTAATATTTTAGCAGCTCTTCAAGGGGTGATTTCTCTCCCACGCTGCTTTTTCGAGTCCTCGAAAGAATAAAGGTACAGTAGGAATGGTTATTTTATTAATTTAAACACTATTAAAATGGCTGTTTTAGAACATTTGACATCTCAGCAAGCGATTGACTTAGAAAACAAGTATGGAGCACAAAACTATCATCCACTTCCCGTGGTCCTCAGTAGAGGAGAGGGCGTATACGTCTGGGACGTAGAAGGTAAAAAGTACTATGACTTTTTATCAGCTTATTCAGCGGTAAATCAGGGACATTGTCACCCTAAAATTATCGGTGCGCTAAAGAATCAAGCTGAGAAGCTGACACTTACCTCGAGGGCATTTTACAATGATATGCTAGGTCAATTTGAGGAATTCGCCACCAATTTTTTTGGTTATGACAAGTTATTGCCCATGAATACCGGGGCCGAGGCCGTGGAGACGGCAATTAAGCTCGCCAGAAAATGGGGCTATGAGAAAAAGGGCATTCCCACCAACCAAGCTAAGATTGTGGTTTGCCAAAACAATTTTCATGGGCGTACCATTTCCATAATTTCTGCCTCCAACGATCCCATTGCAACGGAAAATTTTGGACCCTTCACCCCTGGGATTGTTTCCATTCGCTATAATGACATCAATGCGCTGCAAGAGGTGTTGAAAGACGAGAACATTGCTGCATTTTTGATAGAGCCAATTCAAGGTGAAGCTGGAGTATATGTGCCCGATGGAAATTATATCAAAGAAGCATTTGCCCTTTGCAAGGCCAAAAACGTGCTCTTTATGGCCGATGAGGTACAAACAGGCATAGCACGTACTGGAAGGTTGCTGGCGACTTGTGGAAACTGCTCCTGTGCCGATAAAAACTGTTCAGGTACACCAGACGTGAAACCCGATGTATTGATTTTGGGAAAGGCCATCTCAGGTGGCGTACTTCCGGTATCTGCGGTTCTGGCCAACAAAGAAATCATGGAGGTAATTCGACCTGGCAATCACGGTTCTACTTTTGGCGGAAATCCTCTGTCCTGTGCAGTTGCCATGGCGGCCTTGGAAGTGGTCAAAGAGGAGCGATTGGCAGAAAATGCTGACGAATTGGGCAAAATCTTTCGTAGAGAGATGGAAAAGCTTGTCCAAAACATAGATTTGGTCCGCTTGGTTCGTGGAAAAGGATTGCTCAATGCCATTGTGATTAATGACTCTGAGGATAGTTCCACGGCTTGGGATATTTGCATGGCCCTAAAAGAAAATGGGCTGTTGGCAAAACCGACCCATGGAAATATTATCCGTTTTGCACCACCCCTGGTAATGACGAAGGAGCAGTTGCTTGATTGTGTCTCAATAATTGCAAAGACCTTGCAAGACTTTGAAAAAAAATAGAAAAAGCCCCATTTTGGGGCTTTTAATATATTCTCTAACCTAAAAACATCAACGAGCGGCTGCTGCAGAACCGCCCTTGGGTTTGGCCCTGCGCAATTGACGCTGAATTTTTTTGATGGCGGACTCAATTGATTTTTCGGGTTCGATAATATTGTACTCTCCCCAAAAATCAGGATCTGAGAACCCAATGGCCTCATCACTAAGAATGATTGATTTTTTGAGGCGTTCTCTATTCTTCGGTAGATTGCCCGTAACATTCTTTTCCCAATCGGTGACCGCCATTTCTGCCGTCATACTGTAGACCGAATTGAACAATTTATCTTCCCAATCCACCTTGAATTCCAAGAAAACATTACTGTACCCGTAATACCATTTGCCATTTTTTTCACGATAATCTACCCGGTAGGCCACTTCGGTGGGCCATACGTCTACCTTGGCAGGCTTTCTTCTGACAAATAGCTTGGCAGCTTTAACCTTGTCTGTTATATTAAGGGTATAAATGGCACTGGTCAAGGTTCTATTTTCCACATCAATAAAGAGTTCTCCTTTATATAGTGGTTCGTTAATGGTTTCCAATTGATCAAACTTGATCACAAAAATAAGTCTGTCGTTAATCCTTGTTGAGCGGTCGAAGGTAAACTTGTAATTAGCTATGGACCCATCGGAAAAAATATACTCCGGATATTTCATAATATCCACATAAAGTGTATTAAAGGGGCCTCCCTGCAATTTTAGAGCAACAGTGTCCAATTTGCTGTAGTCGGTACTTTTTCGTGCTTTGTAAAGCTCCACGGCATCTTGGCGCACCGAGCTATATGGTGATTTGTAAATGTTCACAACAGCTTCTGAAAGAGATACGTTTTTTCTACGTTTTTTTATTGTCTCTCGATAAAATGCGGTCATCAATGTGGGGTCGTCAAAATAATTATCCCCTTTTCTTGCCAAAGTTTCCCTGACCAAGGCAGCAGCATCCTTTGGCGCATTAATGTTTACCTCGGATAGCTGCATTACCGAAACCAACAGTGTAATGGTGTTCTTTGCTGGCTTTAGCTGTGCCAAAGGCACATTCTTGCTTTGGTAGCCCAGAAATGACACTACAACGTTACCTTCCGTCATATTTTTAGGCACTTTCAACAAAAAGCTACCTTCCGTGTTAGTGATTGTAGTGATGTTGGTTCCTTCTACAGTTAGCGTAGCAAATACCAAGGGCTTATTTGACGATTGATCAACAACCTCTCCCTTGTACTGTTTATAATCATTTTCCGATGTTGCTTCTTGCTGGAAACCCCATACTTTTGGTAGCATGAACAATGCGGTTATCACAAAGAAGACCAATGGGATGCTATTTTGTCGTATGGGAAAAGCGGCTCTTAAGGACTGCATAAGTATATATTTTAATAATTTCTTCAACTATTAAATATACAAATTTTTACAGTGATTTAATTAGTTTTTACTCCAATATTGCAATCTAATTGGTTTAAAACCAGATAAAAAGCGGGTTGGTGTGATAATGCTTTAATCCACCATGAAAAGTGCATTGGCCATAAAAAGCTTTCCGTTTTCCCAGAAACCTCTGAACAAAGGATTGTCCACCATATAAATAACCTGACCCTGACCGAATTGCTCAACACCAAAAATAAGTGAGCCGTCCACCTTCTTTTGAGCTTCACTACCAGCAAATCCTGAAACGGGAGTAGCGTTGTTTTTTAGATAAACCGCATTACCATTTTCTAGATATTGATAACCATTACTTCCCAATTTTAGAGTAAAATACTGTTTGCCATATCCATAGGCCAGCGGGTGGGTATTGTCTACTTCAGTTCTAAAAACAGCACCGGTAATGGCTTTCTTTATCTGCTCCCTTTGAGCATTTTTGTGGGGCATGGGTCTGTTTACAGTGTCTTTTGGAGTATTTTTCTTTTTGATGCTGAATCCTTTTTCACCGTCAAGAGCATCAATAGCGCCCCCCATTGCAATTATCTTACCGCCTTTTTTCACCCAATTTTTAAGTAGTCCCAATTTTTCTTCTTTGAAGAAATCCCCATAACGGCCTCCGGGCAAAATCAAAATATGGTAATCGTCCAAGTCAACCTTATCAACATATTCGTTGTCAATTACGGTCAATGGATAATGTAATTGCTGCTCAAAATAATGCCAAATTTCACCAAAACGGAGTGTGGACGTAGGGCCGCCCGACAATATTGCCACCTTTGGTTTGGCCACCATCTGAACGTATCTGGAGCCAAAGTCTTTACCAGAATCTACAAAACCTGTTGAACTACTTATCATGCTTTTGTTGTGCTTCTTGGCAATATTGCGCAGTATTGGAATGAAGTTGTCCTTATGTTGATTATCTCCTTTGGTGATTATCAAGCTGCCACGGTCAAAAGAATCTCCTTCGATGGAGAAGGGCTGGTGTGCTGTTCGTACACGAATGCCATTTTTAAGCAAGTCGGCCAAAAAGCGGGCATCTTTCATGCTGTTCCAATCGGTAATGTGGGCATAATTACCCTCACTAATGTTGCTTTGCACACCAGAGGTATTAGTTCCTCCTTTATTGCTTGAAGAAATGAGCGCTGTGGAAGCGATGGCATCAAGCCCATAGGCATAGGGCAAGGACCAGGCCGTAATATCGTAGGTAAGCGAGTCACTTAGTTTGGCTTTGGGTTCGAACAGTACTTTCACAAGCGTTGCCTTGGTTTGGTTGGTGGAGACAACCAGACTATTCTCCGAAACAGGCATACTTCCATTGCCGCCCGTGTTGTACTCAAAACCTTTTACCGAACCTCTGGAGCCCATACCGTATTCAATCTTGTGCTTGTCAAGCAAGGATTTCAATGCGTCAACTTTGTCTTTGTCCCCATTCAGTACGTAGCTGTTGTACTTGAAGTTTCTGTTTTTGTAGAATTTTTGAAACTCAGTGTTCAGCTTATCTGCATTTTTTGAAGACACTTCCACGGTGGATAGTCCCGTGGTAAAATGGTGGGCTATACGATCTTTTAAAGTAAGGGTATCCCCAATTTTTGTGATAATTCCCAAACCTGCACGTCCACTTCCTCCCTGTTCGTAGGTCATGCCTATGGCACCATTATAGGTGGGATAGGTATCTCCGTAGCTGGGATAGAAAAGGTCAAAAATTTCCTTGGTGAAATAGAACCATCCATTGGCATCAAAATATTTTGCATGGTTTTTTCCCAAGGTTACCTGAAAATTCCTTTGGAAATCAGTAATCACTTCGTGATAGGGCTCAGCGGCCGGAGCAAAATAATAAGGATTGTCCACGCCTTGCTCATGAAAATCCACATGAACATGAGGAAGCCATTCATTGTATACTTTTATGCGTTGTTGACTTTCCACTTGGGTCAACCATGCCCAATCCCGATTTAGGTCGAACATATAGTGATTGCTACGTCCGTTCCACCAACCTTCGTGGTGTTCCTTACTGTTGGGGTCTACCTGATGCGGATTGTTTTTATACTGATTGTACCAATTGCTATATCGGTCCCGACCATCTGGATTGATACAGGGATCTATAATGACCACAGCATCTTCCAAATATGCACTTTTCTTGGTCAACAACTCATAAATGGTCTTCATGGAAGCCTCCGTGCTTACACTTTCATTCCCGTGCACGTTGTAACTCAACCAGACAATTGCTTTGGAATTTGTTCCCGTGCCTTGGGTGTTTTTTACATGTTCCGTTCTTATATCTTCTAGGTTGGCCATGTTTTCTTCAGAAGAAACAAAAACCAACAATAACGGCCTTCGTTCATTGGTTTGCCCATAAACCGTTAGTTTTACCCTTTTCGGGACTTCTTTGGCCAAATATTCGTAATAATCCACCACTTCATGGTGTCTGGTGAATTCGGTGCCTAGTTCATATCCCAAAAACTCAGAAGGAGATTTTAGTTGTTGTGCGCTAAGTAAAAAACCAGAAAGTAAACAGAGGGAAAGTAAAAATTTATTCATAGATGCAATGGTTCATTTGTGGTAACCAAAGCTAACAATAAATTGTTCCCAAAGCATAATTTTGTTTTTGAACCGTTGCGAAAATACGATAAAAGTAATTAACGATTTTTTAGGAGGATAAAAAAAGAAGAGAAGTATCTTTAGCACATCATTGCACTTTTAATGGAAGTAGATTGTATACCTTTTAGGGAAACAGGTTATTTTTCAACGTTGATTTGTGATTACCTTGATGAACACGAAAACTTGAAGCCATTTTATAACCGATTTCCCCACCTTCAAAATTTTCAACCCCAGATAAACGAAAAAAAGGCAAATTATGCCACCTCCCACAGGAAAGTTTTGGTGGAAACCCTAAATCGACAATATAAAGGATTTCAGGTTTCAAAATTGACCCAGGAAAACATTGCTGCTTTAGAAAGTGAGGATAGCTTCACCATTACTACCGGTCATCAATTGAATATTTTTACTGGACCCCTTTATTTTCTGTATAAGATTGTTTCCACCATCAATCTGTCTAGGAAACTAAAAAAAGAATACCCCAAATATCAATTTGTACCGGTTTACTGGATGGCCACGGAGGATCATGATTTTGATGAAATCAACCATTTTAACTTTGAAGGCAAGAAGATAGCGTGGGACAGAGCTGCTTCTGGAGTGGTCGGTGAATTAGATACCCAGGATATGGATAAGGTGTTAAAAGCATTTTCGGCTGATTTGGGAGAGGGGCAACGTGCCGATGAGCTCGTTACTTTGTTCAGGCGAGCCTATTTGGAGCACAACAACTTGGCCGATGCGACCCGTTTTTTGGTCAATGAACTGTTTGGCGATATAGGGCTGGTTATTGTTGATGGTAATGATACAGCCTTAAAAAAATTATTGATTCCGTATATAAAACAGGATGTTTTTGAGCAAATTCCCTATAAAAAGGTTTCCGAAGCGATTGTTGGTCTTACGGGGGTTTCTTCCGAATATAACATTCAGGTCAACCCTCGGGAGATTAATTATTTCTATCTGAGAGAAGGGCTACGAGAGCGCATTGTAAGGAAAGATGAAGGTTTTCATGTGGTCAACACTAAGTTGAGTTTTACCAAAGCACAACTTGAAAAAGAAATGGATGGTTATCCAGAACGGTTTTCTCCCAATGTAATTGCAAGACCATTGTTTCAGGAGGTAATTTTACCTAACCTATGCTACATTGGAGGAGGGGGAGAGCTGGCTTACTGGTTGGAGCTCAAACCCTATTTTGAGGCCATGGATGTCACCTTTCCCATGCTTTTATTGCGAAATTCGGTGCTTTTGCTCACGGAAAAGCAAAAAGGTAAAGTTGAGCGATTGGATTTAAAGGTTTCCGACCTCTTTTTAAAGCAACATCTTCTCGCTGAAAAGAAGGTCAGGGATATTTCTGATGTTGACATTGATTTTTCACCACAAAAACAACTTTTGGAGAATCAATTCCAAAATTTGTATCAACTGGCTGAAAAAACGGATAAAAGTTTTTTGGGAGCCGTAAAGGCACAGGAAGTCAAGCAGAAAAAAGGCCTGGATGTCCTTGAAAAAAGATTGCTAAAAGCCCAAAAACGGAAACTGCAAGATCATGTGAAAAGGACCAGGGACATGCAAGATGTTCTGTTTCCGAACCAATCCCTTCAAGAAAGACAACTAAATTTTTCAAAGTTCTATCTGGAAATGGGTGACAATTTGATTCCAACCCTATTGGAAAAACTTGATCCCCTTAAGCAGGACTTTCTCATTTTAAGGTATTAAATAAGTGCCTTTCCATATATTGCCATGAGGAAGAAATTGAACTCGCGTATGGTTAGGGCGACCCAGTTTTAGATACTCAAACTTTTGCGGGATTAGGTTAACGATGGCAAAATGGTTTTTGTCTTGTAAATAGTCTATGGCCTCTGGGGATTTGATAGTGCTTCCTGGGGGTATAAAAACAGTGTAGTCCCTCCGCGCTTTTGTAGGGACATTTTTCCAGTGGTTTTCAATCAATTGTCTATCAGTCACTAATTGACCTTTTCCTTCCACTTTAAGTTGAAACAATTTCTTTGGATGGTAAAAAAGTGCGGAAATATGCTGGTTTTTATTCAACTCCTTTATTTTACTTGAACGACTATCGGTGTAGAAGGTCAGGTGAAACTCTGGCGAAACTCTTCGAAGAACAACTGTTCGCAAGCCAATATCATTCTGCAATCCTTGGGTCGCCAAGGCAAAATATCGAAAAGGATGTCCTTTTTTGGATGCACCCAGCCTAAGTTCAGCTGTCAATTCTTTAAAAAGATCTTGAATCATAGCCCATGAAAATACCTTTTTTAAAAAAAAAGTAATAATCAAGTAGGGTTTTTTTTACCCGTGTTGTTCTACTATTGAAAATTGCTATGAAATTTTCAACTAAAAATGAGTTGGTAACTCATATGTTTAGGTTGGTTTTGATTTTAATTTAAAAGCCCCGGAGTGGTTCCCGGGGCTTTTGTTTTTTGCTAAATCAAATTGAAACTAGTTTATGACCCATGGACCATTAAAACTATCGGTATCTATTTTATATTCCATTAACTCCTCACCTGTGTCGTTTATGAATAGCCATCCTCCACTGGCACCTCCAAAAGAAATAAAAGTGCTCGCACCAACTTTTTCAAATAGCTTTACACCTGTTCCTCCTCCAAATTCCGTGGTCGCTACTTCTGGACCCCATGAGCCATTGCCGGAACTATTATATAAAGCATAGCTACTGCCATCGTCACCAAAGAACATTTTATTGCCACCAAGATCGAATCTGGCTCCGGCGGTGAACCCTTGGTTGGTGTAAGGAAATCCACCACTATCACCAAATATTGCATTGACCGAGTAAATGATGTTTTCCCCTCCCGATCGACTATAAGTACCGATAGGTCCATCTTCGGGTGATGCTGTTGGAGTGTAGTTGAAGATTTCTGCGGCCAAACCATCATCGTTGAAGATGTAGATTTGAGTATCCGAAAATCGGGTACAAGCACCAATTGAATCAAAGGTTGTACCACCAATGGGTCCTTCAGGGTCTGAAATCTCCCACATGCCTCGTATCCTTTCATCATTGGTGGCTGCATTGCCATCGTACCAGGCGTAGCGTGTACCTGCTTTATTGAATATAATGATATCACCATCCCTAATTTGGAACATTGCACCAATGCCACCTTCGTCGGTCTCCGTTTTGAAGATATCCACTAAGGGCTGATAACCAACTGGAGGAAATATACCCTTTAGTTCGCAATTTTTGACTGTATATCGTGTGGCTAAGTTGGTGCTTACTACTTGACTAGGGTCTTCTAAACTATTCACAACATAAGATAAAGGTAGTCCGCCTGAAATATCACTTGACTCCGCCAATCTTCCTACAATATCTTGGAGATTATTAACCGTTTCATTAGTATCATCACCCCCGAAAACGGCACCAACGGCATTTAAGGTGCCTTGGGAATCTCCACCATAGGCAATTACTTTAACCGACAAGTTATTGTATTCCTTTAGTGATTCAATATCTACACTTGCGCTAGCATTCCCAGCAACAGCATTGTATGATCCTTTCAAAGCAGCTTCCATGTCTTCGGCCGAGGCTGTGGATTCATAAAGCATGTAGAATATTCTACCATACGTCACTGATGATATAAACGTTGCAGGATTATCGGGTTGAATAAAATTTGTCAGTTGTTCGGGTGCTACGCTTGAATCAAAAACTTCATCAAGACTTGTGGGCTTCACATAGCTCATGGTATAATACTGCTGCGTTAGCTTAACGAGAACACTACTCGTTTTAGAACTGATATCTAATGAGAAATCGCTGCTAACTTTTGCAGTGAGTGTTGATGCTTTCAAACCCATTTCCAATGCCAATTGTTCAGACGAGTTTACTGCGACTACATCAAGAGTGAAGTTAGCGGGCGTAATATCGCCATTTTGCGCTATAATGTCATTCATGGCCTGTTGTACCGTTCCTTGGTTTACAACATCTACAGCTACCGTAGCCACAGGATTTCCTGTAATCAAATTATAGGTAATTGTACCACCAGCACGTTTTACAACAATATCCGTTGGGGTTCCATTATCCAAAGTTTTCCCTTGCAAAAGGTTTCCTGGCCAAATCACCGATGCGTTGGTGTTGTATAGTGGGAAAGTATGGGTTCCCCCTGTGATATCCACTTCTTTTTCCGTACAGACCCAACGTTGCTCTATGGTTGGTCCGTTGCTACTCTCCTTACGGTCAAACTTATCGTCTGCCGTGGTCTCTGTACCGGCAACTTCTGTTTCCGTGATATTGAGTGGAAAGTTTTCAAATGCATCTCCACTAGCAACAACTTCTGAGAGTGTAGTTGCTGCTATAGTTTCAGGACAGCCATTATTATTCGCTGGCCCTGTTTCATTTGGGCAGTTATCATTTGCATCAACCACACCATCCTGATCGGTATCTACTGATCCGGAAGTATCTGGACTTTCATCTTTGCTACAGGAAATGGCTACCACTATGAGCAGTACCATCATAGACCTGTTCCATAATTTAAATTTTGCTTTCATCACGTTTTTGTTTTGTGGGTTAAACTTGATTATAGTTTTGTGTGACCTGCCCGGTAAACGGTCTGCAGCCCTTAGCCGAGCAAGACCACAAAACTGGTTGTCAGGATTCCATATAGAATTCGATGACAACACAAACCTAAATCACTGATTTTGAGATAAGAAAAAAGCGGGGTGGACAACTGGTGGACACCCTAAAAATAAAAGTGGGACAATCGGTAGACACCCCTGTTACGACTGGTGTTTAAAGGGACAGCACCAAATCCTGTAAAGAATCCTCAGTGGTGATATCCAATTTTTTTCGCAGACGATATCGGGCTTTTTTGATGCCCTCTGGCGATATATTAAGGATATTGGCTATCTCTTTGGAGGATAGATTCATCTTTAAAAGGGCCAAAAGTCGAAGTTCATTTGAGGTAACCTGAGGATATTTTGACTTCACATTGCTGTTGAAATCCTTATGTACTTCTTCAAAATAACGGGAAAAATTTTCCCAATTGTTATCATCCTGTAAGTCAAAATTGATGGTGCGGATCAATTGTTGGTAACCGTTTTTTGATTCCTCTTTTTCCTTGAGTGCTTCCGCCTTTTGTTTCAGTCCTTCCAAAACTTCATTCTTTTTGGCCAAATGCAGCGCATGGGTAGTGAGTTCTTTCCTTTTGAATGCTAGCTCGACATCAACTTTTTCCTTTTCCAATTTTTTTCGTTTGAGTTTTTGTCGCACACCGTAAAAAGCAAAAAAGAAGATAACCAACAGTCCCGCAAGTAGAATTTTTTGCAGGGTACTTATTTCCGCTTTTTGTTCCAAAACGGTAATTTCCTTTTGCTGCAGGGCAATTTGTTGTTCTTTTTGCTCGGTTTCATAAATGGTGCGCAATTCTTCAATTTGTTTGGATTTCGTCTCATTGAAGATTGAATCATTGATGGTGATGAATTTCTTTATGTCCTCAAGAGCCTTATCAAACTGTTTATTTTGCTCCCTGGCCATAGAACGTCCATAATATCCATCTTTGAGTTCAACCAGACTGCCAATGGAATCGGCCATGGAAATCGCTTTATCAAAATTTTCAAACGCTTTGGACATTTCATTCTTTTCTGTGTAGAGTGTGCCAAACTCGTTGAATAGCGTTATGTCATTGTTTGCACTACTACCGCCTAGGGTGACATATTTATTAAGGTATTCTTCAGCTAATTTCAGATTCCCCCTTTTTCTGTTGACCAAACCTAGATTATAATAGCAAATGGCCTCGAAGCCCTTTCTGCCTTGCTCTACGGAAATTTTTAAACTTTGGTTGAAATTTTTAAGGCTCTTTTCGTAGTCACCTAAGTTTAAATGGGCATATCCTATTTCGGTATGTGTAATGCACTGCCATAACACATTATCCTGTTGAATAAAAATATCCAAACCATCTTGAAGTGGTCCCAATGCAATACTATCATTGCCTCTTAGAGATTCTATCCTACCAATGCCTACCAGCATATCTGCCTTTTTATCCAGATGAGGTTCGGACAAGGAGTCCAAGCCTTTAAGTCCATCATACATGAATTTTGCTCCCAGTTCATAGCTCCCTTTGTCCATATAAATGGTGGCAATTTCTCTATTTGTTTGCGCAATTCGGATTCCACTTTTCATTTTGAAAGCTAATTTGACAACGTCCTCATATAGTTTCAATGCTTTTTCAAAATTGCCGGACAGTTGTTCTACTTTGGCAAAATTGTTAAGGGTTTTAAATCGGCCAAAATCATCTTTGGTTTTATCCCAGATTTTGTTGGCTTTTCCAAAATAGTACCTTGCCGAATCAAAGGCGAACGTTCTTCGATGATAATTGCCAATATTGTACAGGGCATCTCCTATTCCGAGATCATAGTTTATTTTTTTAGAAATGGCCAATTGTTCCTTGGCATATACCAAGGCCTCTTCAGGTGTCTTCAAAAAAAATGTCTTTCCGTAGAGCTCATCTAACGTTTTTACCTTTTCAATACCGTCGGATTGATTTTGATACACATTTAGGATACTATCCAATATCTGCTCTTTTTCTTGGGAGGAGATTGAGAAGTTACATATGAAAAGTAGGAATGGAAGAAATAGTTTTGAGGTTTTCATAGCGGCTGGATTACCCATTAAAAATAGGCAATTTGCCACAACCTTTTGAAAAAGAACAATTTAGTTCGGTAAAAGGAAATTACGAAAAGCCCTTAAGCTAAAATAAATCCTTGAAGAAGGACTTAATCTCGAACAAGGTTGCCTCATTCATGCTGTCAAATCGAAGATCCGCATGGCCCACACGTTCTTCAGGACCGATGCCAACGCTGTAAAAACCACCTGCTTTAGCGGCGTCAATGCCTTTTTCTGCATCCTCAAAAACAATGCAATCGTCGGGTTGTAGGCCCATTTTTTCAGAACCATATAAGAAAATGTCGGGTGCGGGTTTGCTTTTTGAAACACTGGTTCCATCTCCAATCACATCAAAATATCCCATGGCATTTAATTGTTCCAAAACTTTTATCGCATTTTTACTGGCACTGCCCAGGGCGACCTTAAATCCTTCGGTCCTTAAGTGGGTCAAAAGCACTTTGGCACCCGGCAGATAGTCCTCAGGTGTGATGTTTTCCAAACTCGCCACATAGATTTCGTTCTTTTTGTTGGCCAGCTCTTCAATTTTGGCTCCCTCAAGTTCAACGTTGTTGTGGTCCATGATCACTCTAATGGAATCCAATCGGGAAATGCCGCGCAGTTGCTCGTTGAGTTCCCGGTCAAAATCCCATCCCATCTCGTCCGATAGGTTCTTCCAAGCTTCATAGTGCAATTCAGCGGTATCGGTAATTACCCCATCCAAATCGAAAATAAATCCTTTGATCATGGTTTTGATTTTGAAAAAGCAAAGAAATGATGAAAATTGTTAAGAAAAAAACTACAAAGCCGATTAATTTGCGTTCAATCGAACAAAATCGAGCTTAAAAAGTATCATAGATTTAAATCCATAAATTCCAATTAAAAAAGTTGTGATAAATATCCTTGAGCGGATACTTTTCTAAATGGGGCAAATTGCTATTTTTGCCCATGCATAACAACGTACTTATCCTAGATTTCGGTTCTCAGTACACACAGTTGATTGCGAGACGCGTACGAGAACTCAATATTTACTCCGAAATTATTCCTTATAATAAAGTTCCGACCGATTTATCGGATTATGGCGCTGTGATTCTTTCGGGATCTCCGCTTTCGGTTAGGGCAGAAGAGGCTCCCATTCCCGACCTGACAAAAATAAAAGGAAAGATACCCTTATTGGCCATTTGTTATGGTGCCCAGTATCTGGCCCATTTCAATGGGGGAAATGTTGCTCCATCGAACACTAGGGAATATGGAAGGGCAAATTTGTCTTTCATCAAAGAACATGAGCCCTTTTTTCACATCATAAACGAGGGAAGTCAAGTTTGGATGAGCCATAGCGATACCATAAAAGAACTTCCCAAGGGAGCAGTATTGTTGGCAAGCACCCACGATGTGGAGAATGCAGCTTTTAGGATTGAGGGCGAAGATTCCTATGCCATTCAATTTCACCCTGAGGTATACCACACCACGGACGGAGAACAGTTGCTCAAGAACTTTTTGGTAGACATTGCCGGAATGGAACAGGATTGGACCCCCGATGCCTTTGTGGAGACGACTATTGCAGAGCTCAAAAACACGTTGGGTGACGACAAGGTGATTTTGGGCCTATCCGGTGGAGTGGATTCGAGTGTGGCCGCCCTTCTATTGCATAGAGCCGTTGGCAAAAACCTGTATTGCATTTTTGTGAACAATGGACTTTTAAGAAAAAATGAGTTCCATGATGTGCTGGAACAATATGAGGGCATGGGACTAAATGTCAAAGGTGTAGATGCTTCGGCACGCTTTTTGGGTGCTTTGGCAGGAGAAAGTGATCCAGAAACAAAACGAAAAACGATAGGACGGGTGTTCATTGAAGTATTTGATGATGAGGCACATAAGGTAGAAAACGCCAAGTGGTTGGCCCAGGGAACCATTTACCCTGATGTTATTGAGTCCGTATCGGTTTCTGGAGGTCCCTCTGCTACCATTAAAAGTCACCATAATGTTGGAGGACTCCCAGATTATATGAAATTAAAAGTGGTTGAGCCTCTAAAGCTTCTTTTCAAGGATGAGGTTAGACGGGTAGGTGCGAGTATGCATATGGACCCCAATATTTTGGGACGGCATCCATTCCCAGGTCCGGGATTGGGCATTCGTATTTTGGGGGACATCACCGCCGAAAAAGTAGCCATGCTTCAAGATGTGGACCATGTTTTTATAAAGGGATTGAAAGATTGGGGGCTATATGATAAAGTTTGGCAGGCCGGAGCTATGCTTTTGCCCGTTAATAGTGTAGGGGTTATGGGCGATGAAAGAACCTATGAGAAATGTGTGGCGTTACGAGCGGTGGAAAGTACCGATGGTATGACTGCCGATTGGGTGAATTTACCCTATAAATTTCTACAAAAGATCTCCAATGAAATAATAAATAAGGTAAAAGGCGTTAATAGAGTAGTGTACGACATTAGTTCGAAGCCACCTGCAACTATTGAATGGGAATGAAAAAAATTATCAAAACATTGTTTTTTGGAGCCTTTTTATTGGCTTCGCTGCATGTTTCCTCACAAAAAAAGTTTGAGACACATGTAGTTAAAGAGGGCGAGACCTTACAAAGCATTTCCCAAAAATATAGGGTTACGCCCTATACCATCTTGCAATCCAACAAAGAGCTAAAAACTGCTGCAGATCTCAGGCCCAACACAATTTTGGTAATTCCCCTGAATGGTTCTGTGATTGAAACTACTGATAAGCCCAAGGAAGAAAAAGTTGAGGAGCAGATTGAGCCTATTGGATTTTCTCGTCACAGGGTTCGAAAAAGAGAGACGCTATTTGGATTGACCCAGCGTTATAGCATTACCGAGGAACAGTTGAAGCGCTACAATACCCAACTCTATTCCCAACCACTTAAAAAGGGGATGGTGTTGCGGATACCGAAGTTCCCTGAGGTGGACCCAAATGAAGAGAAAGAGCTGGATTTTGAAACATACACGGTACAACCTAAGGAGACGCGCTGGAGTATTGCCCATAAATATGGCATTACCGTTGACAGTCTTGTTAACCTCAATCCAGACTTGCCCAAAAACTCCAATTATTTAGCTGCCGGGCAAGAGCTGAAGCTACCAAGACCCAAAGGGGATAGCCTCAAGGACCAAAAGGTAGATCTTTTCACGTCGTACACGGTTCCATTAAAAATGACCTTATACAGTTTGGGCAAAGAATATGGTATTCCATCCGATTCCATTGTTAAGCTAAACCCCGAAATCATGAAAGAGGGCGGGTTGAAAGAAGGTATGGTTATCCGTCTTCCTAAAAAACAGGACAAGTCAGGTATCGTAAATACCGATAACTATATTTTTTATGAGGTCAAGCCAAAACAGAACGTATTCCGGCTTACGCAAAACCTGAAAATGACCCGAGACGAACTGTTCCAACTGAACCCTGATTTAGCGAATGGGTTAAAAGCAGGCATGGTACTTAAACTTCCCAAGGAAAAAGCTGAAGTATTGGATGTTAAGAATGCCTTGGTGTTGGACAAAATCAATTTGGCTGATAGCATCAACGTTGAAAACAAACCAAAATTGGTGTTTATGCTTCCGTTCAGGTTGGATCGAATCGATTTGAACGATGGCAAAAAAACACGAAGCCAAATCGCCACCCGAAGGGATCTTGCTTTGAGTCTCGGTTTTTATTCCGGTGCATTGGTTGCTTTGGATTCCATTAAGAAATTAGGTGTTTCGGTGGACGTACAAACCTTTGATACCGAATTGAGCCAAGATAAGGTAAAACAAATTTTGTTCAGGGAAAATATGCAGGGAGTAAGTGCAATTATCGGTCCAGTGGCTTCTGGTGCACTAAACGAAGTTGCAGTGCAAGCAGCGAGCAAAAACATTCCTGTAATTGCCCCAGTGGCCTCGGATAGTGAATTGAGCCATGGCAACGTTTTTTTCTCGGTGCCCAGTGATGAAGTTTTACGACATAAGATGCTCACTTATTTGGAGAAAGTTCATACGGATGAAAACGTAATCATCATTGCTGATTCTACCCATCAAGTAGCGTACGATTCCATTCTTAAAAAATTCCCTGCTGCTCAAATTGCCAAGGTTATTGACAACAAATCGTTGCATTTGGACGAGTTTTTGATTCAACTATCGGAAGACAAGGAAAACTGGGTGTTTTTGGAAACCGACCAAGCCAATATGGTGTCAAGTGTTAGCTCCATTCTCAACTCGACCAACACCGAAGAAATTAAGGTGCGGATGTTTACTACGAGTTACAATAACGCTTTTGAGGATGACGCGGTTTCAAAAACTCATCTTTCCAACCTACGGTTCACGTATCCTTCCTTTTATAAAGGGATAGACAACGACGCCTTTACTAGGGCATACAGGAAAAGGTACCGCGGACTAATTCCAAATCGCTACGCGGCCCGTGGTTTTGATGTAACATTTGATGTGTTGTTGAAGTTGGCCCACAAAAACAACCTTTTTGAAACATCCAAGATAATTGGTCTAACAGAGTACACTGGAAATAGTTTCAATTATTTTAACGATTGGACCTCGGGATACTATAACAAGGCCTGTTACCTTATGGAGTATGATAGCTTACAAATAAAAGAAGTACAACTGAATGACCTCAAAAGTAACCTATAACGGAGAACTGCGAACAACGTGCGTTCACCTGAAATCGCAAAACGAATTTATTACTGATGCACCAATGGATAACAACGGAAAAGGGGAGGCCTTTTCTCCCACGGATACTGTGGCAACCGGTTTGGCGAGCTGTATGTTAACAGTGATGGGCATTAAAGCTCGTGATTTGGACGTAGATTTGAATGGAGCTACGGCAGAAGTAACCAAGCACATGGCATCAAATCCGAGGCGTATTTCTAAAATAGATGTGATTATGACCTTTCCCGAAAATATTTCGGAAAAAAACAGAAAAATATTGGAACATACAGCCAACACTTGCCCCGTACATTTTAGTCTTCATCCCGATATTGAAAAAGTAATCGAATTCCATTGGTCAAAATAGTTCCTATAGTATGTGTGTTACTTCTTGGTTTTTTGGGATTGTGTCAGGAAATTGAGGAAGGAATACCATGGAGTATGGAAAACAGACTTACATGGCACGATTTTAAGGGCAAAGTGCCTCCAGCGGCGGTATCTGCAGCAACCACGGCAAGTGGGATCAGCTATTCCTATACAGCAAATCTGATTCACCATGAGGTGCACTTGGATTTTGAAGTAAACGCTCATTTTTATCCCAATGAATCGTGGTACAAACCTGAACAGTGCAACGATTTGACCTTGAGCCATGAGCAACTCCATTTTGATATTGCCGAGCTCTTTGCCCGTCAAATGCGCAATAAACTGGAAAGCACCTCTTTTTCAGACAACGTAAAGGCCGAAATACGAAAAATCTATAGGGAGACCTTGGAAGAACTGCAAAAATATCAAGAGTTTTACGATTGGGAAACCGACTTTTCCCGAAATCGCGGGAGGCAATTGGAATGGAATGAAAAGGTAGCTAAAGCCCTAAACCGAGAGGATGAACATTAAATTTCGTCAAAAATATTAACTCCTTTGGCATTTGGTCGAGAGCCCCATTCAAAATTTTCGGTCATTCTAATTTTTCCATTTTCTAGCATGGACAGTTCGCCAACCGATGAGCCATTGTCCAATTCACCATCAAATTGTAGCTGGCAATAGCTAAATTTCAAAGTTGACCCCGTTAAACTGCCCACTAGGAACCCCTTGGCAATCTTACCTCCTGAATATTTGGCATGGACAACATGTTCTTTTTGTTTAAAATAAAAGAGAGTTTCTTTGTTGACCACGCCATTTACGGCCGTTTGGGTTACATTCATGCAAACTTGGTCCAGATTTATCATCTTTCGATAAAAGTTTTATACATCACACCTTAGAAAAGCATCCTTTAAAGCACCGATTTTGTCTTCCCAGGTTACTATGAACTCCTGGGCCACGTGACCTTTAAAACCGGTATTCAAAATTGCATGCATTATGGCAGGGTAGTAGAGTTCCTGTGTCTCATCAATTTCATGTCTTCCAGGAACCCCTGCAGTGTGGTAATGCCCAAAATAGTTGTGGTATTTTTGAATGGTACGGATAATGTCACCCTCTTGAATCTGCATGTGATAAATGTCAAACAGTAATTTAAAATTATCACTCCCCAAACGCCGACAGAGCTCAATGCCCCATAGCGAATTATCACACATATAATCGGGATGGTCAATTTGGTTGAACAATTCCATTTGTATTACTACCCCATGTTCTTCTGCCAAAGGCATTATTTGCGATAGTCCATCAACACAATGCTGAAGACCCACATAATCATTAATCCCCCGCCGATTGCCACTAAAACAAATAAGGTTGGTGTAGCCAGCTTCAGCCACCAGGGGAATTATTTCCGTATAATTTTGGATGAGTTGTTCGTGGTATTTGGGGTCGTTCCATCCCTCAGTAAGACTAATCTCCGCACCATTGCACATAGAGCAATGTATGTTGTGCTTTTTCAACAAAGGCCAATCTTTGGGGCCAATTAAATCTATGGCCTTGATACCAAGTTCGTTCAAGGTCGATAAAAATTCTTCCAAAGGAATATCGTTAAAGCACCATTGGCATACGCTGTGGTTAATGTTGTGCTTTAGTTTAAAATCTTTTTGGGTTGGACCCTCATTTGACAAAGCCGAAACTGACACTAATCCAGCAGAACCCGCAGCGGCCGTTGCAATAAAATTTCTTCGTTTCATTGAGGATGGATTGTTCATGGAAAGATAGTACATTAGGTCAATAAATGGAAATACGGCCCAACGCAGAACAATTACTGGAGCTTGCTCATTACAGGATGCCCTTCGGCAAGTATAAGGGGCGATATCTATTGGATTTGCCGTTACCCTATTTGGTATGGTTCAGACAAAAAGGCTTCCCCAAAGGGAAGTTAGGGGATTATCTCAATACCATGCTTACCATTAAGGATAACAACCTAGAACCTATCATTAGAAAGCTGCAAAAAGAATTTCCTCGGGATTCCTCCTGATTTTTGTGCTGCAATTTGTAACTTTACGCCCCGTAATAGAACGTTCAAAATGTCACAGACCAAATACATTTTCGTTACGGGAGGCGTAACTTCATCCCTGGGCAAGGGAATTATCGCCGCATCTTTGGCCAAACTCTTGCAGGCCAGAGGTTACCGAACCACCATACAAAAGTTGGATCCCTATATCAATGTAGACCCTGGAACGTTGAATCCCTATGAACATGGGGAGTGTTATGTGACAGACGATGGTGCCGAAACCGATTTGGATTTGGGCCACTATGAACGTTTTTTGAACGTTCGAACCTCCCAAGCGAACAACGTGACTACGGGAAGAATCTACCAAAGTGTAATTGAAAAAGAACGAAGGGGCGAATTTTTGGGTAAGACAGTCCAAGTGGTTCCACATATTACCAACGAAATAAAGGAACGCATTCAAATTTTGGGCAATAGTGGCGATTACGACATTATTATTACCGAAATTGGCGGTACTGTGGGTGATATTGAGTCATTACCCTACATTGAAGCTGTCCGACAGTTACTTTGGGAGTTGGGAGAGCACAACGGTATTGTGATTCATTTAACCCTGGTGCCCTTTTTATCCGCCGCGGGCGAGTTAAAGACAAAACCTACTCAACATTCGGTTAAAACCTTGATGGAAAGCGGAATTAAGGCCGACATTTTGGTCTGCCGTACCGAGCATGAAATTTCTGAGGAAATCAAAGAAAAATTAGCCCTTTTCTGCAACGTAAGAAAGGAAGCCGTAATTCAGTCCATTGATGCCTCCACCATTTACGATGTACCACTTATGATGCAGGAAGAAGGTCTGGATGCGGTGACATTGGAAAAATTGGCATTGCCTAAAGACTTAGAACCCAATTTGGACCAGTGGAAAGAGTTTTTGGAAAGACACAAAAATCCAAAGAACAAAGTGGTCATAGGTTTGATTGGGAAGTATGTGGAACTTCCTGATTCCTACAAGTCCATTCAAGAATCGTTCATCCATGCCGGTGCTGCCAACGAAGTCGAGGTCGAGGTGCGTTCCATTCATTCCAGCCACTTGTCGGCCAAAAACATTGATAAAAAACTTTTAGGGCTGGATGGAATTCTGGTTGCTCCAGGTTTTGGTGAACGTGGAATCGAAGGAAAAATAAGGGCCGTACGCTATGCCAGGGAAAACGATTTGCCTTTTTTGGGCATCTGTTTGGGTATGCAAATGGCGGTGATAGAATTTGCACGTAACGTCCTTGGCATGGACAAAGCGAACTCTACCGAAATGGACCCAAATACACCCTATCCTGTAATCAGTTTGATGGAAGAACAAAAATCTGTGACCAACATGGGGGGGACCATGCGACTTGGAGCATGGGATTGCCATTTAACAGAGAACAGCTTGGTGCACCAAGTTTATGGCACTTCAGATATATCCGAACGGCATCGTCACCGATTCGAGTTTAACAATGAGTACAAACAGCAAATGGAAGATGCTGGATTGGTGCCCACTGGATTTAACCTCAAAACCGGATTGGTTGAGGTGATTGAGATTCCATCCCATCCTTGGTTTGTTGGAGTGCAGTACCATCCGGAATATAGAAGTACAGTGGCGAGCCCCCACCCATTATTTGTAGGGTTTGTAAAGGCCGTATTGGCCCAGAAACAGAAACAAAAGAATGCCAGTTTGGCATAAACTGCGGTTTTGGGCATATATTTGCCACCTGAAATACCATTAAAGATTTCGACTAAATAATTTTCATGGAAGAGAAGAAGCTGGATATCAATTCCATTATCGGGTTCGTTCTGATTTTTGGAATTCTAATTTATATGTTCTACCAAAATCAACCTACTCCGGAAGAATTGGAAGCCCAAAAGGCGCAACAGGAACAGGTTGAAGCAGAAGCAGCAGTAGAGCAAGCCGAAAAAGAAGCGGATACCCCCCAGTTGGAAGAACCCAAACCTTTGGATGTAAATGATTCCACTGCAGTGGCCAAATATAAAAGTTCCATTGGAGCGTTTGGTTTTACCAAAGCGAATGAGGGAACTTCAAAATTGGAAAATGAATTGCTTTATCTTGAAATTGCCAACAAAGGAGGACAAATTGTGGAGGCCAAGATGAAGAATTTTGTCACGTACGATTCCATTCCAGTGTATTTGGTTAAAGATGGCAATGCCAATTTTGCACTTAGTTTTTCAACTTCCGACAATAGGGTGCTCACCACAGCTGATCTATATTTTGAACCCTCTTTTTCCAACAACGGTGATAATCAGGTTCTTTCCATGAAGGCGAAGGTGTCCAACAATCAGTATTTGGAATACCGTTACGAGATGAAACCCAACGAATATCTAGTTGATTTCACGGTACGTTCGCAAGGGCTTAATGGAGTGATCAATAGCAGCAAGCCACTGGATTTGACTTGGGACATGAAGGGTATACGTCATAATAAAAGTGTTCAGTACGAAAATCGTTATACTCGATTGACCTATAACCATGAGGATGGAAAAATTAGCAAGCTTTCGGAAAGCAGCGACTTGGATGAAGAAATCGAGGAGGATATAAAATGGCTTTCTTACCGTCAGCATTTTTTCAGCTCCATTTTGGCCACCGACAATCATTTTAAAACGGCCGAACTCATTTCCAAAAATCTTGTTGAGGAAGAAAGTAAGGAGGAATTTTTTACCAAGCAATATAGTACCAAGGCTCCTTTGGAACTTCAGGGTGGGGAACTTTCCCAACAAATGTATTGGTATTATGGCCCTACGGATGTAAAAATTTTGGACGACTATAAAGATTTGGCCTTGGCCGATTCCATTCCTTTTGGATGGGGTATATTCGGTTGGATTAACCGCTATGTGTTCACACCCTTTTATGGTTTTCTGAGCTCTTTTCTTCCTTATGGGATTGCGATCATCGTGATGACCATTTTGGTGCGTTTGGCACTATCCCCTGTTACCTATAAGTCTTATCTTTCACAAGCTAAGATGAAGGTCTTGAAACCGGAGATTACCGAAATCAACGAAAAGTACAAGGACAACGCCATGAAAAAACAGCAAGAGACCATGAAGCTGTACAACAAGGCAGGCGTGAGCCCCATGAGTGGATGTATTCCTGCATTTTTGCAGTTGCCAATTTTCTATGCCCTTTTCATGTTCTTCCCTACTTCTTTTGAATTACGGCAGAAATCTTTTTTATGGGCAGAGGATTTGTCCTCTTATGATACTATTTTCAATTTACCGTTCACCATTCCTTTCTATGGAGACCATGTAAGCTTGTTTCCCATTTTGGCCTCGGTCGCCATTTTCTTCTACATGATGATGACCACTGGGCAGAGCATGCAAATGCAACAACAACCCGGAATGCCTAATATGAAGTTCATCATGTACCTATCTCCAATAATGATGTTGTTCTTCTTTAACAACTACGCCAGTGGTTTGAGTTTGTACTACTTCATTTCTAACTTGATCACCATTTTCATCATGTTGGCCATCAAAAAGTACATTTTGGATGAAGAAAAGATACATGCCCAAATTCAAGAGAACAAAAAGAAGCCCAAAAAGGAAAATAAGTTCCAGCGTAAAATGCGAGAGATGATGGAACAAGCCGAAGAGCAGAAAAAGATAGGCAAGCGTTAGATTTTTAGTTTTTGGATTTTTTTGGAACTTTCAATTAAACCTTTTAGTTAAACCTGTGTCCAACCCCAATAACCTACAAAATCCATAGTATGAAAAATTTAAAGTATCTACTTTTTCTGTTGGCATTTATTTTTGTTGGCTCAACGGATTATGCTGAAGCGCAGGTCCGCCGGTCTACCGTAAAAACTGTTAGAAAAAAGCGAAGGGTAAAGCGCAAGGTCCGTAGGCATAATAGAAGAGTGGCCCGTAGAACTTTAAGAACCCTGCCGAGAAACACCCGACCCATTATTTTCAGGAGAGTATCGTATTACCCCATAGGAGGGATGTATTACGTGCAACGCAGGGGTGTTTATGTCAGAACGTTCCCTCCAAGAGGTTTCCGTTTGCGCCTGCTGCCAGCTACTGCAATTGCACTTACCGTTAGGGGCAATGCCTACCGATATGCAGATGGTGTTTATTACAGGGAAATGGAAGGCGAGTATGAAGTAACCGAACCCCCAATAGGTGCAGTTTTGGATGAGCTTCCCGAAGATGCGGAAGAAATAGACTTCGATGGTGTTTCGGCCTACGAACTTAACGATGCGGTATACAAAGCTGTTGAGGATGGCTATGAACTTATCGATGTTTTGGAAGAAGAGGAAGAATAAGTCACAATCCTGTCTTTAACAACATAAAAAAACTCCCTCAACGTGTTGGGGGAGTTTTCCATTTATTGGCTTAGTTTGGAAAGATTTGGGACTTCAAAGATGAGGCATGATGGCGTTAAAAAAAATTAATAGTTGTCAAACCTCTTGTTTTGTATGGTAAACAGATATCTTTTGATGTGTCATCGATGAACGGTAAAACGATAACTAATAAAAAACTCCCTTGATTCATCATCAAGGGAGTTTTTGAAAAACTAAAACTCAAAAATTATAGCATTAAAATATTAGTGCAGGGCATCAAGCACTTCTTTTGGCAACAAGACTTTGTCTATGATATGGACGATTCCATTGCTGGCCACATTGTCCGCACCAATTACTTCCGCATCGACATGGGTCTTGTCACGAATGAACACACCGTGATTGAGTATTACCGTTACATCCTCTCCCTGAACCGTATGTAATCTTTGATGGTTTTTCAAGTCTCCAGAGGCTAAAGCCTGTCCAGCAACCACATGATAAGTCAATATTTTGGCCAATAACTCTTTTTCTTGAGGGGTATCAAAATCTGCCAAGCTGTTGTATTGACTTCCCAAATCATGCAAAAGGCTTGCAAAAGCCTCATTGGTGGGCGCAAAAACAGTGAAAGGACCTTCTCCACTTAGCACTCCGACCAATCCGGCATCAGCCTGAATCAGTGCATCCACCAAAAGGTCTAGGTCATCAACTGATTGTGCTAGCTCAACAATGTTGGGAGTTGGAGGGAAAAGAATATCCAAAACTTCTTGAGGGAGCAACACTTTGTCAATCACATGGACCACTCCGTTACTTGCCTCAACATCGGGTAGCATCACAGTGGCATTATCATCTGTTGCATCAACTATATGCACTGTACCGTTCTTTTTATTGATACCTACATTTTCACCTTGGAAAGTTTCAATCTGCTGTCCATCAGATAAATTATCCTTAAAAGCAGCGGTACCTACAATCACATGATATGTCAGTACCTTGACAAGAATGTCTAATTCTTCTTGGGTATCGAAATCTGACAAACTGTGAAAATCATCTCCTAGTATATCCAGAAGCTCACCAAAAGCTTCGTTGGTCGGAGCAAAGACTGTAAACGGACCAACACCGCTCAAAGTTTCAACCAGACCTGCATTAGCCGTTTGTAAGGCTTCTACCAACAATTTCAAGTCATCAGTTTCAACCGCAATCTCCACAATGTTTTTGAGCTGAAGCTGTGCTACAAAATCGAGCGCCACCTGAGGCAGCAATACTTTGTCAATCACATGTACCACTCCGTTGCTTGCTTCCACATCGGGTAGCACTACCGTAGCATTGTTATCGGTTGCATCAACTATATGCACTGTACCGTTCTTTTTGTTTACTTCAAGATTATCTCCAAAAACAGTTGGAATCTGCTGTCCGTTGGATAAATTATCAGCGAATGCGGCAATATCTGGAACAACATGATATGTTAGAATAGCAATCAACAAATCTATTTCTTCTTGGGTGTCGAAGTCAGAAAGATTTTTGTAGTCATCACCAAGGATGCCCAAAAGTGCAACAAAAGCCTCGTTGGTAGGCGCAAAAACGGTAAAGGGCCCTTCCCCACCTAATGTTTCTACCAATCCCGCATTGGCTGCTTGGAGAGCTTCTACCAAAAGACTAAGGTCATCGGTTTCTATGGCTATTTCCACAATGGTTTTCAATTGTAGTCCAGCTACAAAGTCGATGGCAGCTTGTGGTAATAATACTTTGTCGATGGTGTGTGCCACACCATTGGAAGCCAAAATATCAGTTCCAGTGATATTAGCGTTGGTGTCAGAAGCATCGCCTATTAAAAAAGCATCGTCACTTTCTATAACTGATAATTTATTGCCTTCAAATGCTGTTGGGACTTCTCCTGCCTCCAAGTCGTCCTCGAGTACTTTGGCAGGAATAACATGGTATAGTAAGATATTTCTAAGTAGATCTATTTCTTCTGTGGTATCAAAGTCATCCAAGGAAGTATAGTCGTCACCTAAAACATCGAGCAATGCAAGGAAGGCATCATCAGTCGGTGCAAAAACCGTGAAGGGACCTTCACCACTTAGAGTTTCTGCCAATTCAGCTTTTAGGACAGCGGCTTCCAATAGGGAAAGACTCTCTGTTTCCACTACAATTTCAACCAAATTTTTAGATTCTTCGTCACCATCATCATCATTGAGGGCATCTAAAATGGCTTGAGGAAGCAATACTTTATTGATTACATGTACAATGCCGTTTGAAGCAAATACATCAGGTATGACTACCTCTGCATCTTCGTCTGTGGCATCTTCGATAAATACTCCATCGTCCAAATCAACTTCAAGGTCTTCACCCTGAAACGTGGTGATCATTTGGTCATCTTCCAAGTCGGTGGATTTGACAGAAACACCGGCAACCACATGATACTTAAGAATGGTAGCAAGAAGGGCCTTTTCTTCTGGGGTGTCAAAGTCTTCAAGTTTATCAAACCCATCCAGATTGCCCAATAATTCGTTAAATGCACCATTGGTTGGAGCAAATACAGTGAATGGTCCGTCGCTGCTAAGTGTACCAATTAAATCTGAATCTTCATTTTCGTCCGCTTTTGTAAGTGCGGCTACCAAGGAGCTTAAATCATCAGTGGCCTGGGCCGTTTCAACAATATTACTTTGGGGTTCATCTGCCATGGCAAGGGCAGCGCCGTCGTCTTCGTCATCACAGGATAGCGCTACAAGGGCTACCAGCATAAAGAGCAAATAGCTCTTTAAACGTATTACTTTTTTCATTTTCATAGGGTGTTTAGTTAATAAATATGTGAGGTGAAAGAAACGGGCCATGATTTACCATGGCCCATATTCATTCTAATTCATAGTGTCTGGAATCAATACGGAATCCAATACGTGGATTACGCCATTGGCAGCTTGCAGATCCACTACATCAATACCAATTCCTGTATTACCAGCGCCATCGGTGACGTCAGCAATATTGTCACCTGTGCCTGGTAGAGTAATAATGAACGTATCTCCTTCCAAAGTAGCTGGAGTAACAGTATCTCCATTTGGATTCAAATCACCTGATCGAATATTTGCTCCAGAAATAACATGATGTTGCAATACACTGGTAAGCAATCCAGAATCGATATCTTCCAATGAATTCCACATGTCGTTGCTGTCCAATAGCGCCTGGAATGCATCGTTTGTAGGAGCGAATACGGTGAAAGGACCGTTACCTGATAGGGTTGAAACAAAATCTGGTTGTCCATCGGTAGTAAGTGCTGCAGCTAGAGAGCTTAAATTAGTATCGGCCACTACAAAAGTGACTACGGTAGGAAGGTCAATAACAGCGTCTACAGCATGGATGACCCCGTTTGTTGCTACGATGTCCGCTTCAGCAACATTGCTTATTCCATTTAAAGTGACACCATCATCTGTATTGATATAGAGACTTAGGTTTTCATCTGTATCAAATTCGGCTGCTGTATTTACGTAAGAATTGCTCAAACCAGAGGAGAATGCAGCAGTTCCTACCACTACGTGATTGGAAAGTATGGTATTGATATCATTCGCATTTGGGTTGGTAAAGGCATCAAAAGCTGCGTTTACGGGTGCAAAAACTGTGAATTCTTCCTCTTCATCGGAAAGTAAATCGGTGAAAGCTGTGTTATCTCCGTCGGTCAAAGCTGCTACCAAAGAGGAAAGATTGGGATTGGCAACGGCATGGTCTACTATGTTGGGCAAATCAATAACGACATCCACAACGTGCACTACACCGTTCAATGCCTTTACGTTGGGTGTTTCAACAGTAGAAACACCATTAAAGGTAACATCTCCATCAGTGTTGAAGAAAATACTGATGTTTTCATCTTGGGCTCCTCTTGCCAAGGTTTTGGCATAACCTGATCCTAAATCCTGTAGATCTGTACTGAAAAGTTCTCCTTCGATAACATGGTTCAATAAAACTTGCGTAAGGGTTTCAACGGGGATGTCCTCTAAGGCAGTACCATTTAAGAAGGTTTCAAAAGCTGTATCAGATGGTGCCAATACTGTGAAGGGGCCATCGCCTCGTAATGCTGTGGGCAAATCTCCATCCGCAGCAGTAAGGGCAGCAACCAGGCTTTGCAAGTTTTCATTGGCTATAGCCAAATCAGTTATAGGTACTAAAATAATGTCTGCCAAAGAATCTAGAATGGTCTGAGGCAACAATACCTTATCTATAACATGTACTACTCCGTTGGTAGTTTCTACATTGGCGGTGGTCACTTGGGCATCAGTGTCTGTAGCGTCTCCAATAAATACGCCTCCTGTTGTGGAAACACTAAGTGTAGCACCTTGGAGCGTGGTCAGTGTTTGTCCATCACTTAAATCGGTGCTTAAGGCTGCAGTACCTGATATAACATGATAAGTTAAGATCACTGCCAATAGGTTTTGCAATTCTTCGGAATTAAAATCATCCAAGGAATCAAAACCATCCAATTGTGCCAATAAATCAGAAAAAGCAGCATTGGTTGGTGCGAATACCGTGAAGGGACCACCCCCGCTCAAAGCACTAATCAGGTCGTTGCTGGAACTTTCATCGGCTTTTTGCAACGCACTTACCAAGCTGCTAAGTTCTGCTGTGGCTTGAGCGGTTTCTACAATATTGGTGTCATTTTCTGGGGGTTGTGTACCATTGTCATCATCGGAACATGATGTAAATGTAAGTAGTAAAATTACCAGGGAGATTCTGGTGAGATTGATCAGTGCTTTCATAGTAAATTTTATTAAATTAATTGTTTAATGCTTTAAAGATATAATTAAACAAAATTGGTTGCTTTTGTTTTATGATTTTTATAAAAAGTTTAACAAAATGATTTAGTTAGAAGCCTCAAGAGAATCTTTGTACGAATTTTTTTGAATAATTTTTTGGTAACTATTACTTAATCAATTTTTTAGATAAAAACTTCTTTTTCTTGAATCGTAATGGCAGAATTATGATTCTTTAAACATTTTGATTTTCAAAATTCACATTTTGTTTAGGATTTACTTGAAAATAATAATCATACTAAAAATACTCGTATACCATTCGAGAGAATATAAATAATGTTGGCAGTGATGGCATTGTTCGCAACAGTCCACTCTGAAAGCGTATTCTGTTTTACATTCCGCGAAATTAAAACCAATGGACACCATTTTGTATTTTTGCACTGAACAAGTAATAAATGAAAAAGGTAGTAGTAGGACTTTCCGGTGGCGTTGATTCCAGTGTGACGGCCCATCTTCTAAAAGAGCAGGGTTACGAGGTGATCGGTCTTTTTATGAAGAATTGGGTGGATGACTCTGTGATTATTTCCGAGGAATGTCCCTGGGTGGAAGATAGCAATGATGCCCTTATTGTGGCCGAAAAGCTGGGAATCCCATTTCAGACGGTGGATTTGAGTACGGAATACAAAGAGCGAATTGTGGATTATATGTTCAGTGAATATGAGAAGGGAAGAACACCAAATCCTGATGTACTCTGTAATCGTGAAATCAAGTTTGATGTTTTTCTGAAAATTGCACTGCAACTTGGTGCTGATTTTGTGGCTACTGGACATTATTGCAGAAAAGGTGTTATTAAGAATGATGATGGTTCCGAAACCTATCAACTATTGGCGGGAAAGGACCCCAACAAGGACCAGTCCTATTTTTTGTGCCAACTTTCACAGGAACAGCTTTCAAAGGCGTTGTTCCCCATAGGAGAGCTCACCAAACCCGAAGTGCGAAAAATAGCTGCCAAAAACAATTTGGTCACCGCCGAGAAAAAAGATTCGCAAGGACTTTGCTTTATTGGCAAGGTTCATTTGCCCGAGTTTTTACAGCAAAAGTTAAAACCAAAGAAAGGAGTCATAGTGGAAGTGCCCAGCGATGCTTCCCAGTTTTCCAATAGCGTACCTAGCTTCCAAAACAAAAAAGAGGAATTGGCCTTTAGTGCCGAAAAACCAATATATTCCGAAACTGATGGAAGAGTGGTCGGGGAGCATCAAGGAGCCCACTATTTCACCATTGGGCAGCGTAAGGGGCTCAATGTTGGTGGCACAAAGGAACCTTTGTTTGTAATCGACACCGATGTGGACAAAAATATCATTTACACAGGGCAAGGTAAATCCCATCCGGGTCTTTTTCGCAATACCCTCTTTGTAAATGAGGATGAACTGCACTGGGTAAGACCTGATCTGGCTTTGGAAACAGATGATTCCATGGAGGTTATGGCCCGAATACGATACAGACAGCCTTTGCAAAAAGCAACGCTTTATAAAATTGAAAACGGACTTTATGTCGATTTCGAGGACAAACAATCGGCTATTACTGAAGGACAATTCGTAGCTTGGTATTTGGGTGAGGAACTTATTGGTTCAGGTGTAATTTCATAAAATGAAAAACAGAATAACCCAACTTTTTGGAATAGAGTACCCGATTGTACAGGCCGGAATGATCTGGGCAAGCGGCTGGCGATTGGCGTCTGCGGTGTCCAATGCTGGCGGATTGGGTCTCTTGGGTGCAGGGAGCATGTACCCCAATGTGTTGCTCGACCATATCCAAAAATGTAAAAAGGCAACCGATAAACCCTTTGGGGTCAACATTCCAATGCTGTATCCAGATATTGATAAGCTTATGGAAATTGTTGTGGAACAGGAGATCAAAATCGTATTCACATCTGCTGGAAACCCTGAAACATGGACCAATTTTCTAAAAGAAAAAGGGATTACTGTGGTGCACGTTGTAAGCAGTGTGAAGTTTGCTTTAAAAGCACAGGAGGCTGGTGTGGATGCCATTGTCGCTGAAGGTTTTGAAGCAGGTGGACACAATGGGAGGGATGAGACTACAACTATGGTGCTTATCCCCTCGGTAAAAGAGCAAATACAGATTCCGTTGATAGCTGCCGGCGGCATTGCAACGGGAAGGGCCATGTTGGCTGCCATGATATTGGGTGCCGATGGGGTACAGGTCGGAAGCCGTTTTGTGGCCAGTCCCGAAGCTTCTTCACATGAATTGTTCAAACAAGAGGTGGTGCAAGCCAAGGAAGGGGACACCCAATTGACCCTTAAAGAACTGGCACCGGTTCGTATGTTGAAAAACAAGTTCTTTAAGGAAGTACAGCAAGCTTATGCCCAGGGCGCAACCGTTGAGGAGCTCAAAACCTTGTTGGGCAGGGCTAGGGCAAAAAAAGGCATGTTCGAAGGTGATATGGAAGATGGAGAGTTGGAAATTGGTCAGGTTTCTGGATTGATTCACGACATTAAACCTGCTGCCGAAATTGTTCAGGATTTAATGGCTGAATTTCACCTGGCCAAACAAGAAGTACAACAGTATTAGTGTATTAGCTCCATTCATAGACATTTTTTTATACATTTACCCTGCGCATGAGAACACTAATCCCCACACTGGTCCTTTTTATGCTCGTATCCCATGCCCATGGTCAAGTGGAACGAGACAAAGCACTTCATTTTTTGGGTGGCAATCTCTTTGGATTGGCCGGAGCCGGCATCGCCAAACAGGCTTCGGATGGCAATCGAATCTGGACTTTTGTTGGTTCCGTAGCGGGAAGTACCCTTATTGGAGTGGCCAAGGAAGCTGTGGATGCCAGCCAACGCACTAATGGATGGGACAATGATGATTTGGCGGCCACGGTTTTGGGCGGGGTAACCGTAGGGGTGACCATAGACCTTTTTTCCAAGAAAGATGATAAAAGAAGATTGCGGGGCAGCTATTCCAAACTTGATATCAAAAGAAAAGAGCTTCGTCATGATACAACAGATTTGGAGTTCGTGGTACGGGAGGAAAAACTTGATGCAATCAATGCACTAAAACTCTCCCCAGAATTGCGTCAGGCTGGCATTTCCTTTTAAAAGAGTCCTCGGGCCTTTAACTCCAAGTATTTGTTAATGGTATTGACCGTTAGGTTTTCGGGCTTGGTCAAAATGGTTTGTATACCATGTTTTCGCAGCTCATTGACTATTAACTTCTTTTCATAAATGAACTTTTCCGCTATAGTTTGTTCAAATAGCTGTGGAACTGTTTCTGCCCTTTTGTTGGCAAACACATGGAGTTCCGTATTTTCAAAGAAGATGACAACCAACAAATGCTGTTTGGCCATGGCGAGCAGATAAGGTAGTTGCCTATGCAGTGCATCCAACGTCTCAAAATTGGTATAGAGCAACAGCAGACTTCGCTGATTCAGGTTGCGCTTCACATCTACATATAATCGGCTGAAATCACTTTCAATAAAATTGGTTTCCAGATTGTATAAGGTCTCCAAGATCAGATTCATTTGGGAACTTCTTCGTTCGGCAACCACCCTATTCTCAATTTTATTGCTGAAGGCAAACATACCCGCTTTGTCATGCTTTTTTAAAGCTATATTGCTGATAACCAAAGTGGCATTGATGGCATAATCCAACAGGGTCAACCCTTCAAAGGGCATTTTCATGACCCGTCCCTTATCAATGACCGAATAAATAGGTTGTGATTTTTCGTCTTGATACTGGTTGACCATCAGTTGCCCCCTTTTTGCCGTGGCCTTCCAGTTAATATTGCGAATATCATCTCCCAATACATATTCCTTAATCTGTTCAAACTCCATGGTATGACCAATCCGCCTAATTTTTTTTAGGCCATACTCATGCAGGCGATTTGTGGCCGCCAAGAGGTCGTACTTTTGAAGTTGGAGAAAGGAGGGGTAAACCGGAACTTCTTGTGCTTGGTCAAAAGTGAATTTTCTTCCCAATAAACCAATGGGAGAAATTGCAAATACAATCAAACTTCCAAAGGAATATACACCACGTTCGGTTGGTCTTAGTTGATATTCGTATGTTTTACCATTACCGCTTGCAATAGAGCTTGTGAGACCAAAATCACGTTTTTGGAACTGAAAGGGAATTTCGTCAATAATCTTTACAGCTACCTGAAAAAGATAGGTGTTTGTAATTTGAAACTGGATTGGATTGTTGTCCCCGTTGGAAAGCTTATCCGGTAAACGGCGTTTGCCTTCAATTTTTCCCTTGGAGGCGAACAGCAGCAGTAAATCTGTGATGAGCAAAATCGCAAACACGAAAAACAACAACTTCATCACTCCAAACAATTTGGGTTCCATATAAGAGATTATAAAACCTACTATGATGGCTGATAAGGCTATAAAGAACCTTTTTTGAAGATATACGGGCCTAAAAAATCGCTTCACGAGTGCTTATCTGGGAATTTCGATACTATCGACGATTTGTTTTACCACTTGGTCAGCGGTCAATCCTTCCATTTCCCGTTCAGGGGTCAACATGATTCTATGTCCTAAAACTGGGCCTGTTACTTTTTTAATATCGTCCGGGGTGATGAAATCCCGGCCATTGATTGCTGCCAAGGCCTTGGAAGCATCTAAAATGGCTATGGACGCCCTTGGTGATGCACCCAAATAGAGGTTGGCGTTGGTTCGCGTGTTGTTCACAATGGAGGCAATATATTTGAGCAGATTTTTCTCGACAATGATTTCCTTAATGGTACTCTGGTACTCCGCAATTTGTTTCGCGGATAGTAGGGTATTTACCAAATCTTCCTCCGATTTATTCTTTTGTTCATGTTTGCTTTCCAAAATTTGGACTTCTTCATCCAAAGAAGGATAGTCCACATTAATTTTGAATAGAAAGCGGTCCAATTGGGCCTCAGGCAAACGATAGGTGCCTTCTTGTTCAATCGGATTTTGGGTGGCAAATACAAGGAATGGTGGTTCCATGGTGTATTCAATGCCATCCATTGTGATTTGTCGCTCTGCCATAGCTTCAAAAAGGGCTGCTTGGGTCTTGGCCGGGGCACGGTTGATTTCATCAATTAAAACGATATTGGAAAACAAGGGGCCTTTCTTAAACTCAAATTCAGAAGTTTTCACATTGAAAATAGAGGTGCCCAAAATATCACTGGGCATCAAATCGGGGGTAAATTGAATACGACTGAAATCCACACTCATGGTTTTGGCCAACAATTTGGCCGTTACCGTCTTTGCTACACCCGGTACGCCCTCAATTAGGGAATGTCCATTGGCCAGAATGGAGACAATGAGCAGTTCAATCATATTCTCTTGCCCAATGATTACTTTGCCCAATTCCGATTTTATTTGGGAAACGGCCTTCTGCAAAGGCGATAGATCTATCCGATTGATGAACTGTAGCGCGTCGTCCTGTGGTTTGTTTTCTTCCATGTTTTATTGCTTAAATGCGGTTATCTTTTTATTGAGTTCAATGCTGTCCTCTTCCGAGTGGGAAGTTTTGTTTTTAAGTGCCATGATAAAAGTGATCAAAGCTTTCGTTTCTCCAACCTCTTTTCCTGCCTTTGCTGCTAAAATTTGAATGGTTCTTTCATTAAGCTGGTTTGTATCGATATGATATTTGCTTCGTAGCTCCGCCAAAAAGTAATTCACCTTTTTATTGATCAGGTCAGTGTAGTCCCTATTTTGATAATACAAAGAGCCCACAGCCTGTGCAAACCCCACCGAGGCGTTCTCCAGAGGCTTGATAACAGGAATGATGCGTTGCTCCCGTTTTCCTCGAAACAAAACAAAGAGCAACAGTCCTAAAACGGTCAAGTAATAGGCCCATTTTAACGAAGACTGTGTCAGCACAAACCGCATGGGCGAATCGATTATAATGCGACCTGATTTTTTATAATTGTCCCAATAAAGTACTCCTTTGTCCTCCAAGTAAGAAAACGTATGGGTCACATAATCATGGTTTCCCTCGAGCATATAAAAGTTGGAATAGGCCTGGGGTGTGGTGTGAACATAGAAGTTACCCTTTCCAAATGAGGTCTTTATAAAATTAGGCTTGGAAACCTGTTCGTCTGGTTGGCTTTCCAATAAGTTTTCTTTAGAATAGGTGATGTGCCCCAGAATAGTGGTACGTGTGGAATCTACGCTGGTAAAATGTGAGTTAAAAACACCTCGAGATAGTTCAAACTCTTGTCCCCTAAATTTGTTGTTGGTCAAATCCAAAAGGGCCGTCCCCTCTTTTAAACCATAATCGGAACTGATGCTTATGTTCAAGGTATCCATAAGTTCCCATCCAAAACCAGTGGACGAAATAAAAACTGAATTGCCCTGGCTCACATAATCCAAAAGTTGATGGGTCTCTTGTCGGTCCAAGTCGATATATTCGTTGATGAGCAGGTAGTTGGAAAGCATGGTGGTATCACGGCTGACCAAAACATCATAAACGCTTTGGTCAATGGTCTCAATGGATTCATTTTTAAAAAGGGATGGGAGTTCGTTGTAAAGCACATAGCAACCAAAGGGAATTTTATCCGCTGCTGTATATGAAGGTCTCCAATTGATGGGTCTGGGACGGACAAGCTCTGTAATGATGATTCCAATAACCACCAAGGCAAATAGGGCGATGACAATTTTAGATTTCCGGTCCATGCTCATTACGGAATTAAATGGTTCAATGCCCTGAAGCGGGATCTGGTTTTGTCATAGCCAGTTGCGTCAATGGGTTGTTCACCATACCAGATGTTCTCATATAAATAAGAGACTTTTTTGAACTCTTGTTGCAACCGGTCCTGCTTGATTTCCCGTTGATAATCGATATTGGTCTTTTCAAAATGCCAATCGATAATATGCTTTTGGGAGAGCATCTTCAATATTTTAAGGAACTGATATCGAACTGCAAGGCGATAATCCTTGTTTTTCAAGGCTGATTCCATTTGGGCATCCAGATCAATGGCCTCAATATGTTGTTCCGATAGGTCAATGTCCAGCAAGGGCTTTGCCTTTTTAGAAAAGATAGCATTGAACTTTTCATTGATAAAAACACGGACCAATAAATAAATAACCAGGGCACCCATGAGGGCATAGATTGTATACTCAAGTACCAGCAAGGTTTGTGGGGAAATGTCAAAACCGAACGTTTCACCAAGGCCATTGAGCAGCCATCGGATAAATCGGGCCAGTAAATTGGCGGATTCCCCGGTTTTTACATCGTAGTTGAATTCATCTCCAGTATATTTTTCGCTTAGGTTTTCATCAATCTGCCTTTCCGTTAACGCTGAGCTTACATCCTTTGGGAGTGAAATAGTATCATTTTGGGCCAAAGATACATTGACCCAAACCAAAAAAAGTATGGTAACTAAACGTAGCTTCACGGGTTGGACTGTCCTATTTGTTCTATTTTACTTCGAGTGTTGAGGTTATATGTTTTTTCGTGCAATGCATAAAAAAGTATACCATTGATGAATTGGGATAGACACTGCGCATATACCATCATAATAAGTAAAACACAGAGTCCCAAAGTATACACAATTGTAGATATAATGGAACCGCTCACATCCACATTGTTCTGTACCACATGGAAGGTATAAATCCCAACCAATATCCCGGGAATCAACAAAATAATGAAGAACAGCAAACCGTTCAGTAAACCCAGTATAAAATTGACTCCTACTGATTTCCAAAAATTCTTGCCCACGAGATTCCAGCCTTCTCCAAATCCATCCATTACTCCTTTATTTTCACTCATCATGCTGAAAAAGGATACGCCGACCCATGCAGTCATAAAAAATTGAACAATATATTGTGCAACTAGACCGAGTAGCGGAATAAATGCAAAAATCAACGAAGCAATCATAAATGTTAAATAGATAGGGACAAGTAGTAGGATAAAAACGAGGGTATTGCCAATTTTGCCCTTCGTATGTTGCCACACTTGGTCTTTATCAAATGTTAGACCTTTATGTTCTTCATATTTTATGAGGTACGATGAACTCAGACTGAAATTAAGACCCGCAACCATCAAAAAAATCAGGAAGAACAGAATACCACCACTGATAATATAGATTAAATAAGTGTCTTCGTTGCTTTGCCCAGCATTGATCCCGTAGATATTGGAGTCCGCTGCAATCATCCCCACAAAACCAGAAACCAACAAATAGCTGGTAATCAACAGCCCTATTAAAAATACGCCGTTATAACTCAAAAAAACGTTTGTGAATTTTTTGATGTTCTGCTTTAAGAATTCAAAATAGGTGGTAAGGATATCTCCAAAATCACGGTTGATCCTAAGCTCGATGAATTTGTCCTTCATGTAATCGATTTAATATGATGGGATAAATGATATAGTAATAGATGATGAGCAACAAAGAGCTGCCAATAATAAAAAACGCAAGCCAGTCGGGCATATTGGCATAGCGGGTAATGAATCCTTCAATAAAACCTGCAATAATGAAAAAAGGAATGGTACTGACCACCACTTTCAGACCATCCTTGGCACCTTTCATAAATGAGACCCTTCGGGAAAATGTTTTGGGGAACAATATGCTGTTGCCCATGATCAGTCCTGCACAGCCCGCAACAATGATGACTGAAATTTCTATGGTTCCATGTAGCCAAATCTGCCGATTGGCCTCAAAAAACACTCCTTTGGTATAAAAAAAAGTGATGAAAGCACCTAGCATCACCCCATTGCTAAACAAAATGTATGCAGTGCCCAAGCTGGTGATTACCCCAAAGGCAAAGGCCAAAAAGGCCACCCGAATGTTGTTGATGGTAATTCCAAGGAAAGTACCTATTTCACTGCCACTTTTGTATATGGCAGTGGGCTCTCCCATGGCGATGTTGTTCAAAGTTTCGTTTACATAGGCATCGCCCAAAATAAGTCGTACAAAAGAAGTGTCGTTCAATGCAGAAATGCAACCAATGGCCGAAGCCACCAAAAAAATGGTAAAGGCCACAAGTAGGGTTGGGTGGTACTGTCTGAAAAACAACGGAAACTCCCGCATCCAAAATGTTATGATTCGGTTGCCCGACTCTTTTTTGTTTTTATAAATTTTTTGATGGGCCTGGGATGCCAAAGAGTTCAGATACAATAAAGTTTTGCTTTCTGCGTAATACGTTTGTGCGTAGGCCAAGTCGTTTGTGAGTTGGATGTAACCGTCCACCAAGGCATCGGGGTCGGTTTGGGAACCCAATGCGACCGCTTTTTCAAAAGCGATCCATTTTTCCTTATTTTGTTTCACAAAGGCAGCTTCGCGCATACGTGGAAATTCCTACAGCTAAAATTACGTTTATATGGGTAACCTACAAATCAACACCTCCCAAAATGTCAATTTGGATTATAAAATTGTGAGCATCGGGGAGCGAATAGTTGCCTTTTTGATTGATGGTCTTATTTTGTACATGTATGCCTATCTGGTGAGTTTGATCAGCAATGCCATAGGGTACGTTTATGAAGATACCTGGACCCAACGGGGTTTGGCATCCCTTATTTTTTTGCCGGCCATGTTCTACTCTTTATTGATGCACAGCCTGTTCAACGGTCAAACGGTGGGCAAGATGTTAATGCGGATGCGAGTGGTGCGCTTGGATGGAACACCGGTACATTGGAGCAATCTTTTGGTTCGTTGGATGCTGCGGTTGGTCGACATTTGGATTTTCTTGGGTTCCATAGGTATTTTGAGTATCCTTTTTTCGGAAAAAAGACAACGTGTGGGCGATGCTGCTGCAGGAACAGTTGTAATCAGCACCAAGCGGAAGACCAAAGTGTCGCATACCATTTTGGAGGAAATAGATGATTCTTATGTACCACAGTTCAATAATGTCACGTTGCTAAGTGATAAAGACGTGCGCCTGATTAAGGAGACCTTTCATATTGCCAAACGAAGCGGTGATTTTAAAACGATGAAGGCTTTGCGTTCCAAGGTAGAGAGTATACTTAAAACCAATTCCAGACTATATGACGTTCCTTACTTGGAGGCTGTTCTAAAAGATTACAACTACTTTACCCAAAAAATGTAACTATGTTCTATTTGACGATTGATATTTTGGGTACGGTTGCCTTTGCCATTTCAGGGGTGTTGGTCGCCATGGAAAAAAAGTTGGACCTATTTGGCGTACTTATTATTGCCTTTGTTACTGCAATCGGTGGTGGAACCCTGCGCGACTTACTTATTGGCAATACCCCGGTTGCCTGGATGAAGGATCTTACCTATGTTTCCACTATTTTCATCACTGTGGTCTTTGCCATTCTATTCGCCAGCAAGCTCAAATATTTGAGGAAATCCCTGTTTTTGTTTGATACCATTGGGATAGGGCTTTATACCATGGTAGGTATTGAAAAAGGGCTTCAGGCCGATTTGTTACCTGTAATGTGCATTGCCCTGGGGACAATGACCGCAAGTTTTGGTGGTGTTACCCGGGATATTTTGTGTAACGAGATACCGGTTATCTTCAGAAAGGAAATTTATGCTACGGCCTGCATTTTGGGTGGGGCCAGTTATTTCTTGTTGCTTCAATTCTCCATTCCCGAACGCTATGCTTACATAGCCGCTATTTTAATTGTAATCGTTTTGCGACTTTTGGCGGTGAAATTCAGTATCAGTTTACCCAATATCTATAAAAAGCAAGAGGAATAGTTTTTCGAAAGAACTTATTGATTCACTTTTAGGATGAAACCACGACCATGCACGTTTTCAATTTTTATGGAAGGATCTTTCTCAAGGTATTTGCGCAGATGTGTGACAAATACATTTAGACTTTTTCGGTTAAAATAATCGTTGTTGCCCCATATGCTCAATAAAATATCTTTATGTGAGCACAAATTGTTTTTATGTTGTACCAAAAATTTGAGCAACTCTGTTTCACGGGCCGTTAACCGCATGGATTCCCCCTCATGCAAAAGCACATGGTTGCGGTTATCAAAACTGTAACTGCCAATGGATATAACCTCTTTTTCAATCGGCGCGGCCACGGTTTTTTCAAGTCGGGACAAATGGGCCATGATACGGGCGACCAGCTCTTCCTCGTCAATGGGTTTTTTTAAATAATCCAATGCGCCAAGGGAAAAACCTTTTAGTACATCAATTTTAAGGGATTTGGCGGTAAGAAAGATAAAAGGCATGTTGGGATGCTTGTCTTTTATTTGCCTGGCCAATGTAAAACCATCCAAATGCGGCATCATAACGTCGAGTACGATTAAATCGAACAGTCTTTGCTCCATGAGCTCCATCACTTTTGAGCCGTCTTGTGCCCATTCCACCTGCAACTGTTTCATCTTTAGATATTCCGAAAGCAAATATCCTAAGGATTCATCATCCTCAACCAACAATATTTTATAGGTCTTTTCCATTTTTGATCAAAGGTAATAACAATGTGATTTTTGTTCCTTTCCCGGGTTCACTGTCAAGCACAATTTTACCTTTAAAGCCTTGCACCACTTTTTTCACATAGCTCAAGCCCAACCCATATCCTTTTACGCTGTGTTCATCTCCATTGCTTACCCGGTAGTATTTTTTAAAAATTTGTTCCTGGTCTTCTTTTGAAATACCTTTTCCGTTATCCGTTATCCTGATTTCCAAGTTGTTTTTGTAAAGAATGGCTTGTAAGATGATTTTGGGATTTTCAGCATACTTTTTGGCGTTATCCAACAAATTGTTGATTGCATTTTCTAAATGAAATCGCTCAACATTAATCAAATATTGACCTTTTTCCAAAGAATACTCAAAGGCCGTTCCATCAATTGAGGACAGCGTTTCGAATTCTTGGCAGAGCTTTAAAAGGTATGGCTTAAAATCAATTTTTTGAAGGGTCATCACATTTTTGTGCTCTAGGCTTCCCAGTTCCAAGACTTTATCAATATGACCGCTCAGCCGTTCCGTTTGTTGTTTGATCAATGAAATGACATGCTGCTGTTTCGAGCTGGCTTCCTCTTCTAGCAATTTTGTGGCCAGACTGATGGAAAAAACTGGAGTCTTGAGTTCATGGGTCAAATTATTGATGAACTCGTTGGTAGTGGTGATAACATTGCGTTGCCAATAATAGGTGCGAAGTGCCCAGATAATGGCAGCTATTATGCCTATAATAAAAAGTATGCTGGGAAGGGTCAACCCATTAAGTTGTCTTAAGAAGTAGTTGTTTAAATTTTTGAAATGCAGTTCCAGTACCAATCTTTTGTCCATGAGTTCTGGCAGATACCCATATAACTCAATGGGGTAGGAAGCGAAATTGTCCTTTCTTTTTAAATCCGTTGGGGATTGCAAGTAGTAAATACTATCCTTGGAGTACAGATTGTACGTGAAGTGGGCCTCCAGACCATGATTCACGAGTTTTTCGGTAAGAAAATCATTTAAAAAATGACTGGACGCATCCTGTACGCTGTCCAAACTCAGGTTGAAATAGGAATCATCTTCTTTTATAGCTTTGCCAACTAAAAATGTAAGTTGGTTTTGCGTGCCGAGACCTTCTTTTATTTCATTGGCAGCATCTTGTACTTTTCGATTGAATTGTACTTTGGCCAAGCTCAGGCCAATTTGAAGATATTGGTATTGCACCACGGCCAGTCCAAATAACGACACCGTAAAAATTATGATATAGATGTTCCGCTTTTTCAAATCATTGACTAAGTAAATCAAATATATCCATTCCTTAAGTCTCCTTAATTTTTCATTAATAGAATTAACCGTTGCTTAAGGCTAGTTACTTTTCTATTAACCGCACTATATCTTTTGTACTCCTATATTGCCTACAATTTGAAATACGGTTTAGTAACGACCCCGAATTACGGCCGTTTAAGATAGCTGAATTTAATGACAACCCGACCATTTTGGAAGCACATGAAATCGAATAGCAAGAACAACTTTTTATCTATTTCCATAGGTTTCGTATACCTGTGGTTCGGCATGCTGAAATTTTTTCCTGATTTAAGTCCCGCAGAGGGATTGGCCAAGAATACCATTCATTCCCTAACGCTGGGGATTATCCCAGATGATGTTTCCATCCTCTTATTGGCGCTATGGGAAACGTTGATAGGTACTTTTTTGATTGTGAGACTTCTTCGGAGAACGGCCGTTTTACTAGCACTGATACATATGGTGTTCACTTTTGCCCCGCTCTTGCTATTCCCGGATGAAACTTTTAATCAAGGACCATTTTACTTGACCCTTTTGGGGCAGTATATCATGAAAAACCTCATCATTGTAGCAGCCTTGGTGCTGTTATATAAGGAGGAAACTGTGCATGCCAAAAAAGGACAGCTTTCCAATGCTTTGGGATTAAAGGTTAGTTTTCAAAAATTTCTTCAAAGAAATATACCATTCGTTGCCAAGCACGTGCATCGGCCATAGGGTTGTAGTTCATACCCTGTTCAGGACTATTTGCATTAGGGTTGGTAAAGGCATGGCCGGTATGCCCAAAAATATCCATTTCCCAAACAGCATTTCTTTCGGTTAGTTCTTCAGCAAGCATATTGATGTCTTTTGGCAAGGCTAGGGGGTCTTCCCAGCCGTGCAAGACCAAGATTTTGGCATTGATATCTCCTTGGTGATTTAAGCCCGGCGAGTCAAAAATACCATGAAAACTTACTATGCCATTGATGATTAGTCCAGATCGGGCCAGATCCAATACACACTTGCCACCAAAACAAAATCCAATGGCTCCGACCTTGGCGCTATCGGCCAGTTCATGTTTTTTGATGTTGTTCAATGCCAATATCAAACGATTTAAGAGCTCCTGTCTATCGGCCAACATTTGATTCATAAGTGTTTCGGCTTCTGAAGCGTCTGCTGCCCTTGTTCCTTTCCCGTAAACATCTAGAGCCAATGCCAAATAGCCCATCTCAGCCAACTTTTTGGCTTTTTCCGTTTCAAATTGTGTTTGTCCCATCCAAGTATGGGCAACCAAAACCACAGGTCTTTTATCTTTAATGGCATCATCAAAAGCGATAACTCCTTCGTAGGATTGGATAGCGTCGTTGTAGGAGTATTTTTCAGTTTTTATCATGGCATTCGATTTTAGATCAATAACGGTTTTACAATACTTCAACGCTTAAAATGTACACGTTTTGCCAGGGCCAATCACCATCTCCCACAGGAACATTGTTTATGGCATCCACGACATCCATTCCTTCAACTACACGGCCAAATGGGGTATAGGAGCCATCCAAATGGTAGGATCCCGGCTTGGTAACGACGATAAAAAATTCATAGGGAGAGGCCAATTTATGCGGGTTGTCGCGCTCGCTGCTCGGCATCGATATAACACCCCGGTGATGTTTGTATCCCTTTTTGGCATCTGGAGGCAGTAAATACCTTCCTATTGCCCTTCTTTTTCTTGGTGTTTTTTTATCATCGGAATTTCCGCCCTGAATGATGAAATCTTTCACCACACGGTGAAATTGGGTACTGTCAAAATATTTTTTTCTGGCCAAGTAGATAAAGTTGGCCTTGTGATAGGGAACATCATCATAGAGCAGTACGGTAAAACTTCCCATTGTTGTTGTGACCTTCACCTTATTTTTCTTTAATTCCTTGGCGTAGTTAAAAAAGAAATCAATCGCATTTTCCTCGGAGAGCACAAAAGCTTCCTCCTTTTTTTCCTCTGGTTCCTCCCCAGGACTTTCTAAAGGTATGGAGTCTTTTTTCACTTGCTCTTTTTTGGGAGCAGGTTCCGTTTTTTTAGTTTTTTCTCCGCAGGAGACCAAAAAAAATAATAGTATACTTGTAAGTAAAGCCGATTGTTTTAGCAACATGGATTTCAATGAATTTTATCAAGCAGCATTAAAAATAAAAAATCTACCACTACCCGGCACGGATTCGCATTATAAAATGTCCCCGACATTAAGGATCGAGTGGTTAAAGTCCCATAAGGTTGAAAAGATGAACCCTAAAAAGGCTGGTGTCATGGCACTTTTTTATCCAGATGCATCGCAAGTTACACGTTTGCTGCTCATTTTACGGAAAGCATATCAAGGGGTCCATTCCAACCAAATAGGATTTCCTGGTGGCAAAGTTGAAGATGTTGATAGCGATTTGATGGAGACTGCGCTTCGTGAAACACATGAGGAAGTGGGCGTTCCGCCTTCCGCTGTTGAGGTCATTAAAGAGTTGAGTGAAGTATACATTCCGCCCAGCAACTTTATGGTTCGCCCCTTTATGGGGATATATCATGAACCACGGCCTTTTGTTATCGAAGAAAGTGAAGTGGAACGTTTGGTTGAGGTATATTTACACGATTTTCTGGACGATTCCAACCATATTGAAGAAGTTTTGAGTACTTCCTATGCAAAAAATATCCACGTACCGGCTTATAAACTAAATGGTTATACGGTTTGGGGAGCTACAGCTATGATGCTGAGTGAAATCAAGGAACTCTTGCAGAAAGCACTTTAAACTCTAATTTGTAAATTTACTTTTCAACAAATACCCCCATGAGCCTATTCAAAAAGAATCCTTTTGGTCATATTCTATTCCTGAAACGTTGGTTGATCCGTATTGCGGGAATGATCACCCATCAACGATACAAAGGTTTCAACACCTTAGAAATTGAAGGCTCTCAAGTTATTCGTGACCTTCCCGATACCAATGTACTTTTTGTAAGCAACCATCAAACCTATTTTGCGGACGTAGTGGCTATGTTCCACGTTTTCAATGCAAGCTTAAGTGGCAGGGAAGACAGTATTAAAAACCTAGGTTATCTCTGGAACCCAAAGCTTAACATTTATTACGTGGCAGCCAAAGAGACTATGAAAAAAAGCCTTTTGACCAAAATTCTCGCTTATGCAGGATCTATTAGCATAGAGCGTACCTGGCGCGCGGAGGGTAAAGATGTGCAGCGACAGGTGAAGTTCAGCGACATAAGCAACATTGCAAAAGCATTGGATGACGGATGGGTAATTACTTTTCCCCAAGGGACCACGACCCCCTGGAAACCCCTGCGAAAGGGTACTGCCCACATTATTAAGCATTACAAGCCTGTGGTAGTTCCAGTGGTGATTGATGGATTTAGGCGTTCTTTCGATAAGAAGGGGTTACGGGTCAAGAAGAAGGGAATTCTGCAGTCCATGCACATCAAGGAACCCTTGGAAATTGATTATGAAAATGAATCCATTGAGTCCATCTTGGAGAAGCTGGAATATGCCATTGAACAGCATCCTTCATTTTTAAAGGTTATTTCCCAAGAAGAGTTGGCCGAATATGAGGCCGAACATCAAAAAAGGAAATACAGTTATCGGGGAGATTAAACCTCCAGCTTTTGCAACTCCCGATAGTTTTTTCTTAGTTTTCTTGTCAAAAGCCCATACAACAGGAAGTAAATACCTCCCAAGGCAACTGTGAACAGTACACCAAAAATGGCAAAGCTGGCCATAATGATCATTTTCGCCTCATTCGCTGGTAAAGAGGCCATTTTCCCTGTTAAACCAAGCGCTTCCAAAACGTTATCGGTAAAGTAAATACCTACAATAAGCAAAACAAAGGTCAGCAAGACCATGGATAAGGAAAATATGACATAGTGCTTCACGGTTTTACGAGTTCTCAAGATGTTGGAAGTAAGCTGTCTCGCATTGTCCAACACTGAAATTTCACGGTACCTTTTATAGAATTGATAGATGAAGTAAAAGATGACAAGATATTGAACTATACTTACCACGAGGATGACATTGGACAATCCCAAATCGGAATATAGATCCAGATTGTTGCGCATAGATGGAACGAGGTAGAGCAAATGGGGGAGTATAAACTCTATGATACTGATATAAAAAATCCACTTGACTATGGAAGATGATTTTTTCCAAATCATTTTATAGATTTCATCATAGGACAGTTTGGGAAGTTCAGCGTCCCTTTTTTGCCAGTCCTTTTTTAAGAGTTCCAGTTCATCCAGCATATTCTAAGGATTTAGTATGGTTCTTAATTTATTTTTTACTCGGTTCATTTTTACTCTTGCGTTAACCTCTGTTATACCCAAAGTTTCTGATATTTCGGTATAATCTTTATCCTCAAGGTAAAGAAATACCAGTGCCTTGTCCACATCGTTCAATTGTTTTATGGCATTGTACATCAGTTTAAGCTGTCTTTCCTCGGTATCGTCATATTCGTTTGCTTTAATTTTGAAGATTACCGAATCATAGTCTTGGGTTTGGACTCTTCTTTTTGATTTTCTGTACAACGTAATGGCGGTATTCAAGGCCACTCGGTACATCCAAGTACTAAATTTGGAATCTCCCCTAAATTTCGGATATGCCTTCCATAATTGAATGGTTATCTCTTGGAACAAATCGTTATGAGAATCCTTGTCGTTGGTATACAACGTGCACACTTTATGAACAATGTTCTGATTGCTCTCGAGCTCCGTTACAAAACGATGTTCCAGTTCTTTGTTCACTTAGGTTGGTAAGTTTGCCTAATAAGTATGATTACCACCACGTTTGTTACATCCTAGATTGATTATTTTCGATAATCGAGTGCGGGTGGTCTATTGCCCAATAGCGGAGTGTATGTAAAATCCTTGCCCCTGCGCTCTTCAAGCTCGGCCTTTGCTTTGGCCACCACATTAGGATTGTCAAAAAGGTCCATGGCTGTCATCGTCAATGTTTTGGCCGCCACCATCATGCCCTTTGTTCCTATGGAAGTGCCTCCGGCAGCTACAGCCTGCCAGCTATGGGCTGGAGTTCCCGGTACCCAAGTAGCCGCTCCCATGCCAACGGTAGGCACAGTGAAGCTTACATCACCTACATCAGTAGATCCGTAGGCCCGGGCTTCTTCCATGTAGGGTTGTATTTCTTCTGCTCTGGACATATCCAATTGATCATATCCAAGGCTTTTGGATATTTTCTCGGCAAACTGCCTTTCTTCATCCGAGTAGGTTACGCCTCCTACTTTGGTGAGGTTATCGTGCATTATTTTCTGAAGCGTAAGATTTGGCAAAAGCTCATGGGTGCCCCCAATCATTTCATAATCCATGGTGGTACCTGTGCCCAGGGCGGCTCCTTCCGCTGCTTTCACGATTCGGTCAAAAATATCGATTACTACATCCCTTTTGCCATGTCTTGCATAATAATAAACCTCTGCAAAATCGGGGACGACGTTCGGCGCTTTACCTCCATCTGTTATTACATAATGAATTCTTGCATCTTGGGGAATATGCTCACGCATCATATTGACCATGGCATTCATCGCCTCTACACCATCCAAAGCAGAACGACCACGCTCGGGAGCTCCGGCTGCATGGGCCGAAACACCATGAAATCTGAATTTAGCTGATTTGTTGGCCAAGGCAGCTCCAGCGCTTGCGGCATTCTGGGAACTTGGGTGCCAGTGAAGGGCGGCATCTACATCGTTAAATACACCCTCTCGAACCATATATACTTTTCCAGAGCCTCCTTCTTCGGCAGGGCAACCATAAAATCGAATGGTTCCTTGTTTTTTATTGGATTTCAGCCAATTCTTAACTGCTATAGCGGCTGCAGCAGAAGCTGTACCAAAAAGATGATGGCCACAAGCATGACCTGCCGCTTTGCCAGCCGATTTTTTTTCGGGGACTGCCTGTTGCGACAATCCAGGCAGGGCATCATATTCACCCAAAATTGCAATCACCGGATATCCGGAACCATATTCTGCCATAAACGCCGTTGGAATGCCTGCAATACCGGTCCGTATTGAAAAACCTGCTTCCTTAAGCTCGCCTTGCAATAAAGCAGCACTTTTTTCTTCCAAATAGCCCATCTCGGCAAGATCCCAAATGTTATGGGCCAGGTCACCATATGCTTGGGTTTTATTGTTAAGTTCTTTCAAAATGACATCTCTATTTTCTTGAGCTGAGATAAAGGCATTGGTCAAAATAAGCAAGCTCCAAACAGACAGTATTTTTTTCATGGAAGTGTTTTTATGAATTAGCATTTAAAGATAGCAAAAAACCTGTCCCAAGTTGGGTGGGCCTTTTGGGATTATGTAAATTTGCCCCCATGTCGGCCATGAATATTCCACAATCCAGTTTTCCACGAATCATTATAATAGGAGGGGGCTTTGGCGGTATCGCCCTAGCTAAGAAATTGAGCAAGAAAGAAGTACAGGTGGTACTGTTGGACCGCCACAACTATCATACATTCCAGCCGCTCTTATATCAAGTGTCAACAGGAGGATTGGAACCCGATTCCATCGCCTATCCCATTCGAAAGGTTCTTCAAGGATATCCCAACTTTTATTTTCGATTGGCAGAAGTATTTCAAATACATACTGAGGACAGGACGGTGGAAACCAATATCGGGACCATTGGGTACGATTATCTTGTGGTGGCGACAGGTTCAGAGACCAATTTTTTTGGTAACAAAGGTATTGAAGAGAAGGGAATGGCCATGAAGACCATACCCCAATCGTTGAACCTACGAAGTTTGATTTTGGAAAATTTTGAACAGGCGCTATTGACCGATGATTTACATCAAAGGGATGCACTCATGAATTTTGTCATTGTGGGAGGAGGGCCCACGGGTGTGGAGCTGGCAGGTGCCCTTGCCGAAATAAAAAAAGGTATTCTCCCGAAAGACTACCCCGATTTGGATACACGTAGGGCCCAAATCAATTTAGTTCAAGGGAGTGACCGTATACTTCCTGCCATGAGTGAAGTTGCCTCCCACAAAGCAGAACGTTTTTTGGAACAGTTGGGCGTTAATGTCTGGAAAGATATTAGAGTTACAGATTACGATGGTCAACGGGTTACAACCAGTACGAATACGAGTTTTGAGACCGCCACGTTGATTTGGGCCGCGGGAGTCCAAGCAGTTAATATACCCGGGCTTAATGGAAAGGAGCTGCTTTGCAGGGGAAATCGCCTAAAGGTGAACCGATATCATCAAGTGGAAGGTTTTGAGGAAATTTTTGCAATTGGCGATGTGGCCCAAATGGAAACAGAGGCATTTCCAAATGGACACCCTATGATGGCCCAACCGGCTATGCAACAGGGTAGAAATTTGGGAGAGAACTTGGTAAGATTATTGGATGATAAACCCATGAAACCTTTTGTTTACCGAGATAAAGGGAGTATGGCCACTGTAGGGCGAAACAAAGCTGTGGTTGATTTGCCCAAAATTAAGTTCCAAGGGGTTTTCGCTTGGTTCGTTTGGATGTTTGTGCATCTTTATTTTTTGATAGGTTTTAGAAACAGATTGGTGGTTTTCATCAACTGGGTTTACAACTACGTTCGTTTTGACCGCGAGGCTCGATTGATTATTCGTCCGTTTAAGAAACAATATCGAACATCCAAATCCAGAAATTGATACAGGCTGGCAAGGGTTAAAACTGAGCCAACATTTGATGCACTAAGCTCATAAAAGGGTATATTGTATATATGTTGGCAATGATTCGATTACTCTTGGTACTTTTCCTATTAGTTACTGTGCACTATGGCTATGGGCAAGCTCATGGCGCACTTTCCACAGAAAAAGAGAAACCATTTATATACATCGAAGGCTTTAATTATCCTGATTTTGAAAAATATACCCATTATGCCTGGTTTCAAGTCAATTTTCCAATAACATCGACCACAGAATTAAGCATTGGTGGAAATCATTACAGAAATTATGGAGCTGATAGATTTTCAATACCCATTGAACTAAGGCAATACATGAACAAAAGAACTTTTTTTATTGGGGGATATGAAAGGGAATGGGACCTTTTGAACAATGGAGTGGGCAAGCCCAACCCTATCCCGATTGATGAAGTATACTTTGGTGTTGGACACGATGTTGGCCCAGGCATGTTGATGGAAGTCAAAATGGTTCATCCTTTGGGAAAGGGAATTCCAAGATTTTACAAAGTGGGCTTGGAAGGGGTAAGAACAAGAGTGGAAATAGGGACTCGAGTCAAGTTCTAATAACTTCATCTTCTAGGATGGTATCTTTCCAGCACTTTGGTCAGTTGTTTTCGATCTACATGCATATAAACCTCCGTTGTGGTTATGCTCTCATGCCCCAACATTTGTTGTATCGCTCTTAAATCAGCCCCATTTTCAAGTAAATGTGTTGCAAATGAGTGTCGAAAAGTATGCGGACTGATATTTTTTTTCAAACCTATTTTTTCGGCCAGTTTCTTAACAATGGTAAATATCATGGCCCGGGTCAATTGTTTCCCCCTTCGGTTTAGAAAAAGATAATCCATATGCTCTTTCTCAATGAGAAGATGTATCCGCACTTCATTTTTATAAATGTTGATGTACTTCTTGTTTAAGAAGCTTATGGGCACAAATCGCTGCTTGTCTCCCTTCCCGGTCACCTTTATAAAGTCTTCATCAAAATAAAGGTCCGATAATTTTAGGTTCACCAATTCCGACACACGAAGACCACATCCATACAGGGTCTCCAAAATGGCACGGTTGCGCTCTCCTTCAGGTTTGGATAGGTCAATTGCCGCTATGAGTTCATTGATTTCCGACGTGGAAAGGGTGTCTGGTAGTTTTCTGCCCACCTTTGGAGTTTCAATTAAATCCATGGGATTGTCGTCCCGATAATCCTCAAAAACAAGGTAGTTGAAAAAGCCTTTCAATCCGGAAATAACCCGAGCTTGAGAGCGTGGATTTACAGTTTTTGCAAGATTATGTACAAATTGCTGAAGGGTTTCTTGTTGGATATCGATTGGGGAAATGGCCATGGCATGTAGCTCTAAAAAATCCATTAATTTTTGCAGGTCCAAGGCGTAATTGGCGATGGAGTTGTCAGAAAGACCACGCTCAATTTTTAAGTAATGCTTATAGTCAAGCAACGCATTTTGCCATCTCATGATAGCAAAGATAGGCACATAAATTTTTGTTCCATTCATTCACCGATTGGTCAACTGAAATGGGTGTTTGGTCAATTTACCCGGAAAACATGGATGAGGTTTGGATAATTTCATCCAGGATTACCAAAACGGTTTTTTAACATTTTTGATACTATATTGACTCAAGTCCCGTTTAGGCTTTAGTAAATTTTAACAATTATGAGAAAAACCTTATTAGTAACTGTGAGTTTGTTGGTATTGGTAACTATGAACAGCGTTGCGCAAGACAGGAGTAGTTTTAAGGCCGGAATTAATGCAGGGCTTCCAGTGGGCGATGCATCGGAAGTTTCAGATTTTAGTATCGGACTCGATGTAGCTTATCATTGGGGGGTATCAGAATGGCTGGATGCCGGTTTGGCCACTGGCTTTATTAATGTTTTTGGTAAAACAGAGACTATTTCCGAAGGACCAATAACTGTGACTACGGATTTTGAAAACTTTCAGTTTATACCCTTGGCAAGCTCCTTTCGTATTTACCCAACCTACCATTTTAAGTTTGGTGCCGATGTGGGCTATGGCGTTGCAGTTGATGCAGAAAGTGATGGAGGCTTCTATGTTAGACCTTCCGTTGGGTACAATATTACTGGAAATACGGAACTCAATGTCTCTTATATAAATATTAGCAATGATGGGAATTTTTCTATCGCTACGCTGGGAATTTTGTTTTTGTTCTGATTATTTGAAGGCAAATAGCAAAACAAGAAGAGCAACACCAAAAGATGAGAGCTATTGAAATAAAAGTTAATAACCCCGAATCAAATTTTAGATATTAACCACTAATTACTTATGAAATGAAAAAATTATTATTTGTTTTCGCATTTACCTCGTTGAGCATGATAACGGCCAAGGGTCAAACAAGCTATAGTGCTGCATTGGGCTTGGGTGTCGATACAGCTATTGAAGACGCAACCTTTGTTGGTGCAACAGGAAAGTTTTTCTTCTCCGACAATCATGTGGGACAGGCCGATTTAGGCTTTGAGGACAATGCTACCATAATCACTGCCTTGTACTCATACCATAAACAGTTTGTGGGAGCACGAGGGCTGCGATGGTATGTGGGGGTAGGGCCCAGTATTATCCTAATTGAGGACTTTGACAATGTTTTTGCATTACGTCCCCATGGTGGATTGGATTTTAAAGTGAATGGAGCACCTATTGTAATTAACTTTGATTGGCGACCTTCCATTATTTTAAGCGATGGTCCAGACAATGAAGTTGCAGCTTTTGGTCTTGGGCTTCAGTTTGCCTTTAATTAAAAATAATAAATGCACATAAAGGGCGGGTTTATCCCGCCTTTTCTTTTTGTTGTATTTTTATTCCCATGAAGTTAATCATTATCAACGGCCCCAATCTTAATCTGTTGGGCAAGCGCGAACCCGAAGTATACGGGAATACTACTTTTGAGGACTATTTTAAGAAACTACAAGAAAAATATCCCCGGGTGGCGATGGAGTATTTTCAGTCCAACGTTGAAGGGGAGCTCATAGACAAAATCCAAGAGGTTGGTTTTCATTATGATGGAATCATATTGAATGCGGCTTCATACACCCATACTTCCATTGGAATTGGTGATGCGGTAAAAGCCATTGATGCACCCGTGGTAGAGGTGCATATTTCCAACACCCATAAACGGGAAGAATTCAGGCATATATCTTACATATCCCCTGGAGCAAAGGGAGTTATTTTGGGCTTTGGCCTGCAGAGTTATGATTTGGCCATACAAAGTTTTTTACCCTAAATCTTTCAAATATTTCCTATCCGCATAAAAGGTTCCAAAGGGCAAGAGGGAGGCTAAGAAAAGAACTATAAATCGTTTTATGCTCCATTTTCGCTCCCAGCAAAACACTAAGGCCACAACCACATAAGCGATAAAGAGAAACCCATGTGCGTACCCTACAATCTTATTGGGTTCGAAGATTTCGGCCCAATATTTTAAAGGCATGGTAATGCCAAACAGGGCCAAATAGGAAATCCCCTCCAGAATAGCGGTTGCCCGAAAGAGTTTTAGCATCTCAGTTACAGGTGGATTACTTCGTCGTATGCATCAGCCACCGCCTCCATGACGGCTTCACTCATAGTAGGGTGGGGGTGGACTGCCTTGAGGACTTCATGACCTGTTGTTTCCAATTTCCTCGCCACAACGGCTTCAGCTATCATGTCGGTGACTCCTGCGCCAATCATATGGCAACCTAACCATTCACCGTACTTGGCATCGAAAATAACTTTGACGAAACCATCTGCATTACCCGATGCCTTGGCCTTACCACTGGCAGAAAACGGAAATTTACCGACTTTAATGTCATACCCCTTTTCCTTGGCCTGTTTTTCAGTCATTCCTACGGAAGCAACCTCAGGCATGCAGTACGTACATCCGGGAATATTTCCATAATCCAAGGGCTCCACATGCATTCCGGCAATTTTTTCCACGCAGAGTATGCCTTCTGCTGAGGCCACGTGTGCCAAAGCTTGTCCGGGAGTAACATCCCCAATGGCATAGTATCCTGGAATATTGGTTTGGTAGTAGTCGTTGACCAATATTTTGTCCCTGTCCACGGCGATACCTACATCTTCTAATCCGATATTTTCAATATTTGTTTTGATTCCAACCGCGGAAAGTACAATGTCAGCCTCCAAGATTTCTTCACCCTTGGAGGTTTTTACCGTGGCTTTTACACCATCACCGGATGTATCTACCTTGGTAACTTCCGCTGAAGTCTTTATTTTCACGCCGGCTTTTTTAAAACTACGTTCCAGCTGTTTGGACACTTCTTCATCTTCCACAGGAACAATATTCGGTAAGTACTCCACAACGGTAACTTCGGTACCCATGGAATTGTAGAAATAAGCAAACTCAATGCCGATGGCCCCACTACCTACCACAATCATTTTCTTGGGCTGCTTTTTTAGGGTCATGGCCTCGCGATATCCGATTACCTTTTTCCCATCTTGTGGCAAACTGGGAAGTTCCCGGCTTCGAGCGCCTGTGGCAATGATGATGTGGTCAGCTGTATATTCTGCAGTATCACCGTGCTCGCCTTTCACCAAGACCTTTTTACCGGGCTGCACTTTCCCAAAGCCGTTAAGGACTTCAATTTTGTTTTTTTTCATCAAGAATTGAACACCTTTGCTCATACTTTCAGCAACACCACGGCTTCGATTCACCACGGCATCAAAATCGTGTTCCACGTCCTTGACACTTAAACCATAATCCTCAGCATGTTTTAGATATTCAAAAACCTGAGCTGATTTTAGGAGTGCTTTAGTGGGAATACAACCCCAATTGAGGCATACACCTCCCAAACTTTCCTTTTCCACAATCGCCGTTTTGAATCCTAGTTGCGAAGCACGTATGGCCGTCACATAACCTCCAGGACCACTGCCCAAAACAATTACGTCAAATTTGCTCATCAGTTTTTGATTTTAGTTTTTATTCTTGAAGTTGCCCATTTGGGCAGCGCAAAAGTACGGAATTCAAAAGGCAAATCCCAAGGGCTAAAAATGAAAAAAAACTTTATTTCGGAAATCAGGTTTTGTCCTTTCCAAACATTTTTTTGTTAAAGGCTTCGGAACCTCCCTTGGGTATGGATAATGAAATCCACTCTTTTCCACGAATCATTTTTCCCAAGAAAACAATTTGCCCGACATGGCTTGCATAATGTGCCAATTGACGATTGAGAGCCTCAATGATGGTATGTTCTTCGTCCCTGATCTTGATTTTAGCATCAAAATTGGAAGTGTTTACCTCCTCCAAAGCATCGAACAAACATTGCCAACCTTTCTCCCATTCGGATAGCATTTCTGCTTTGGAGGAATAAGGGCCTTCAAATTCCATCTCACGTTCGCGCCATGTTTTTTCACCATCTTCGGTCAGAAAATTGGTCCATCGGCTCAGCATATTGCCCACTAGATGTTTCACAATAATGGCAATGGAATTGTCCGATTCTTGATACTGCCAACAAATGTCCCGTTCCGAAAGCTGTTCAAAAGTTTTATCCCCAAGCGTTTTATAGCGCTGGAATTCAAATTGGATGTTGGATAGATAGTTTTGCTGAAAATTCATTTTTCAGTACCGGGTTCAAAATCGATGCTTATAGAGTTGATGCAATATCGTTGCCCTGTGGTTTCTCTGGGACCGTCATTGAAAACATGGCCCAAGTGACTACCACAATTGGCGCAGACGGTTTCAGTACGAATCATACCGTGAGAAGTGTCTCTTATATATTCAATGGCACCCTCCACAGCTTGATCAAAAGAGGGCCATCCACAACCACTTTCAAACTTATGCTCGCTTTCAAAGAGTTTTGCATTGCAAGCCTTGCAGTGGTAATCCCCGTTATCGAAATGGAGGTTATATTCCCCTGTAAATGGTCTTTCTGTTCCTTTTTGACGTAGAACCCGATATTCATCGGAGGAAAGTTCCTTTTTCCACTCGTCCTCTGTTTTTTCGATACCATATTTTTTCATTCCTCGATACTTTTTGTGAGAGCTTAATTTACTGAAGCTGGAACAAAATCAAGGGCTGCCCCATTTATACAATGCCTTTTTCCAGTAGTTTCCCTTGGGCCGTCATTGAACACATGACCCAAATGACCACCGCAAGTGGCGCAGTGTTCCTCCGTACGTGCATAACCAATTTTGTAATCTACGTCGTAGGCTACGTTGCCCTCAATTTCCCTATCAAAACTGGGCCAACCGGTACCTGAATCAAATTTATGTTTACTTTCAAACAAAGGCGTACCGCAACCGGCACAAACATAAGTGCCTTTTTCTTTATTGTTCAGTAGTTCGCTGGTAAAGGCATTTTCAGTGGCTGCCTTTCGGAGAACATAATATTCCATATCGGTAAGTTCGGCCCGCCATTCCGCATCCGTTTTGGTGACAGGAAATACTTTTTCTTCCTTTTTGATGTCGTTTTTCTCTTCTTGGGAAATGCCTTTGCATCCGACGATGACAAAAAAGGCAATCCACAGCAATTTTTTCCCCATTATTATTTTAGTATTTAGACGAGTTTTCAATCTATTCCTATCAAAAATAAAAAACAAAAAAGTCCTATTGAAAACAACAGGACTTTTTATATGTACTATTTAAAGAATTATTGCAGGTCAAGTTTTTGAACACCAATTTCTTCAATGCCAAGTGCAGTCATTACATTTTGAATATTGGAGAGGTCTATTTCCGAGGAATTGGCAAACTCACTTGGCACAAAAACAATTCGGAATAATTGGTTATCCGTAAATGCGGTATCAAGGGCCGATAGGTCAAAATTTCCATCAATAAAAATCTCCACATCCAAAAATGTGTGAGTTGCAACATATTGAATGGTTCCTTCAGGCAGGAAAAAACTTTGGGGAATCTGGCTCCATGCATCGGCAGTACTGCCATCATTTAAATCGATAAGACCGTCAAATCGATATACTAGAACTGCGTCGGACTCAAACACTTCAAAATTAGTCACATCACTAAAAGTGATCAACGTACTGAAGATATTGCCATCTACATCGTAATCAAAATTTACGCCATCTACCTCAACCACCTGTCCCTGTATTCCATCCAAGCCATCTAAACCTGGCGCGCCGTCAAACCCTGGAGGTCCTGGAGGTCCTTGTGGGCCTTCACAGGAAACGATGAACAGAACAACAAGTGCACCAATAATTGTATTGAATTTTTTCATGATTTCTGATTTTTTTGATTTGTATTTTCCTTTGTCCCATGTCCTAAATCAAAAAGCGTTCCATAAATTATAACACCTTAAAAAAGCACATCAAGAAAAAAGAGGGTTTGCCACTGATTATTTGGTTTAATTTCTATATTTATCAAAACGGACCGACTAATTTAAAATTATGCTCAGGCAGCAGCGCGTTGTAATCGATAATGTTAAGCCACAACTGGATTGTGGTGAATTTTTTGTAAAACGAGTCGTTGGCGAAAAGTTGCATGTAACTGCAGATATTTTACCCGACGGCCATGATGTGATACAAGCGGAGCTTCTTTATCGCCATGAAAAAGAAAAAAACTTTGTCCAGGTTCGTATGCACCATGATGGCAATGATATTTATAGTGGCTCTTTTCAAGTAAAGAAACAAGGTTTTTACGAATATAAGTTAAAGGGCTGGGTGGATTACGCCCTAAACTGGCAACATGGGGTTGAGGCAAAACTGAAAGATGGCCAGCACTTAAAAAGCGAGTTGTTGGAGGGTGTTCAATATTTGAAGTACCTATCTGGAAAAGTAACTCAGCATGACAGCGACACACTAAAAAAATGGATGGATCAATTCAAAGATCCTGAAAAGTATGATGAAGCCCTAAAAAATGCAGTCTCCCAAAAACTACACGATTGGTTTGTTAAGTATCCGCAGCGGGTATTGGCAAACGAGACCAAAATCTTAAAAGTCTATGTGGATAGGAAAAAGGCCAACTTTAGTACATGGTACGAATTCTTTCCACGTTCTGCCTCACCGACGCCAAATACCCATGGCACCTTCAAGGATTGCGAGGCGTTGTTACCACGTATAGCCAAAATGGGCTTCGATACCCTGTATTTCCCACCAATTCATCCTATAGGCGAGGTGAACAGAAAAGGGAAAAACAATACCGTAAGCGCGCAAGAAGGAGATTCTGGAGTGCCTTGGGCGATTGGTTCCAAGCATGGAGGGCATAAATCCATCCATCCTGAATTGGGAAAGGAAAGCGATTTTAAACGCTTGGTTAAGAAAGCAAAGGATTTGGGAATTGAAATAGCCATGGACATTGCATTTCAGGCTGCTCCTGACCATCCTTATATCACTGAACACCCGGAGTGGTTCAGAAAAAGACCGGATGGAACCATTCAATATGCCGAAAATCCACCCAAAAAGTATCAGGATATTGTCAATTTTTATTTTGAGACAAAGGCATATAAAGCACTTTGGCAGGAACTTTTGAGCATTGTGCTGCATTGGATTGGATTTGGCGTTAAAGTATTCCGAGTCGATAATCCGCACACAAAGCCCTATTACTTTTGGAATTGGTTAATTTCGGAAATAAAGAAAGACCATCCCGATGTACTTTTCTTGGCGGAGGCCTTTTCTCGCCCCAAGGTTATGCAACAATTGGCCAAACAAGGATTTTCACAATCCTACACCTATTTCACTTGGAGGGTGAACAAACATGAGCTCACGGAGTATGTCACTGAATTGACACAAACTGATATGCGGGAATATTATCGACCCAATTTTTGGCCCAATACACCAGATATCAACCCCTATCATTTGCAGGGCGCCAATGAATCCATGCATTTGATACGATATAGTTTGGCTGCCACATTAAGTGGCAATATTGGAATTTATGGCCCGGTTTTCGAATATATGGTTACCGAGCAATTGCCCCCGAAAGAAGAGTATTTGGATTGTGAAAAATATGAAATTCGACATTGGGATTGGACCATAGAGAACAATTTGACCCATTACATCACTAAAATCAATGCAATCAGACATGAACATGGTGCGTTGCAGCAAACCAATAATATCAAATTTTGTGTTACACAGCATGACAACATGATAGCTTTTTACAAATGGGATGATGACAAGACCGATCATTTATTGGTTGTTATCAGCATGGACCCACACCATGTGATACAGGGTAACGTGCAGTTTCCTTGGTACGATTTGGAACCCATTCACGGACATGGGGTAAGGATGAAAGACCTTATCACCGAAAAGGAATACCATTGGTATGACGAATGGAATTTTGTAGAATTACATCCAAACGTACCCTTTCACATATTTCAAATAATAAAGGAGTAAACAAAAAATAATTTAGTTGAAGCCACCGTACGAATTCAATATTGCTTGGGAAAACCTTTTGGAAGATGAAGGATTTACGCAGGTTTTTCTCTCTACCGTACTTGAGGAGTATGTTCTTCGCCAGCGTTGGTATGGAGGTAAATCAAGTAAGCTAAAGTACATTGAACTTCCTGAGCACTTTAGGATTCAACAGCATGGCGAGGTTTATTATGGGCTTATTCTTGAAGTAAACTTTGAGGAAGCTTTCTATCAACATTATTTTTTGCCCATTGCCTTTGTTTCTGACGAAAAATTTGCCAAAAAGGACCGGATATTGCCACTTATTTTAAACGGACAGGAAGGATACATTATAGATGCCTTGAATCTTGATGCATTTAGAAAATTGGTCTTTGAACGTTTGATTAATGCGGAGCCCAATGACACTACGCGAGTACGATACCATAAAAGTTTGAACTTTACGGATACGGCATACCAATCTTCACGTTTTATGGGAATGGAACAGAGCAACACTTCCATTATCATGAACGACAAATACGTGATCAAGTTTTTTAGGCGTATTTATGCCGATAAAAATCCGGACTACGAAATGAGCCGTTTTCTTTCCGAAAAAAAGGAATATCGGAATACGCCGGCTTATATGGGTAGTTTGAGCATTATTGATTCCGATAATGCCAATATCACCATAGCTTTGATGCAAGAATTGTTGCCGAACAACGGCGATGCCTGGGATTACATGTTAAAGGAAATTGATGATATTTTTCAATCCTTGGAACGAAAACGAATAGATGTTCGCTCTTTACCCCAAACGCAACTTTTCAAACTACTGCAGATTTCCGATGTCCCTCCGCAAATAATCGACTGGGCGGGGCTAAGCATTTTTTTGAAACTACAGACCTTGGCCAAAAGAACTGCCGAAATGCATGTTGCCCTAGGTTCGGAATTTGAGGAAACCGCCTTTACGCCTGAGCGTTTTAATGGAGACTATGAGGTTTGGCTTAAAAATAGATTGCTCTATCAATTTCAGAATCGTCTCAATACGGTAGAAAACAATTTTGATAAATTGGAAGGGCTGTCCGCAACTCTGGCCGAAGAATTTTTAGAGCGTAAAAATGAAATTAGAAAACGTTTTATTGGTTTTGATTGGACCAAGCTCAAGGGGGAACGAATCCGTGTGCATGGCGATTACCACCTTGGTCAGGTTTTGGTAAAAGATGATGATTTTTACCTATTGGATTTTGAGGGAGAACCCGAAAGTACCATTCGGGACAGAAAAGTGAAACAACCACCATTGAAAGATGTGGCAGGCATTTTCCGCTCTTTTCACTATGCCATTTATGCCACTATTTTTAATAACGAAGGAAAATATCCCTATTCACAAGAAGACCTCTTCCATGCGGGGGAGATTCTGTACACCTATTTCATAGGGGTGTTTTTAAACACCTATGTTGAATTGATTCAAACAAACAACATCAACATTGGCTACGCCCAAGAACGCGTCTTCCTTTTGGAGTATTGCATGCTCGAAAAGGCCGTTTACGAATTGGGCTACGAAATGAATTCAAGGCCTCAATGGGCGGTTATTCCGTTGCGGGGCATAATGAGTATAATTAACAACACACAACAATGGCAAAAGTAGTTCCACATAGTTTCTTTACAGATTTCGATATCAATCTTTTCAAATCAGGGAAGCATTTTAGGCTTTATAACAAATTGGGTTCCCATTTGACGCAGGTAGATGGCGAAAATGGCACTTATTTTGCCGTTTGGGCACCTTCTGCAAAATCAGTTTCCGTTATTGGTGATTTTAACCATTGGAATGCAGGAGAGCACGAGCTTATGGTGCGCTGGGACGAAAGTGGTATTTGGGAAGGATTTATTCCGGGAGTTGATAAAGGCACCAAATACAAATACAAGATACAATCATATAACAACGACATTTGGACAGAAAAGGCGGATCCTTTTGCGAGATACTGTGAGCAACCCCCCAAAACAGCTTCATTGGTTTGGGATGCACCTTATTCATGGAAAGATGAAAAATGGATGGGTGAACGCGAAAAGCACAATGGGTTGGACAGGCCGTATTCAGTTTATGAAGTGCATTTAGGCTCTTGGAAGAAGAAAAATGGACAAGAGTTTCTCACCTATGATGAAATGGGTGAGGATTTGGTAAACTACGTGGACGAAATGGGATTTACCCATGTGGAGTTCATGCCGGTTATGGAATACCCGTTCGATCCTTCTTGGGGATATCAATTAACGGGCTATTTTGCCCCAACTTCTCGATTTGGTAAACCCGAGGAGTTTAAAATGTTGGTGGACAAATTCCACCAAAAAGGAATAGGGGTAATTTTGGACTGGGTTCCTTCCCACTTTCCGGAAGATGCCCATGGTCTTGGTTTTTTTGATGGTTCACATCTTTATGAACACCCTGATAGCCGAAGGGGGTATCATCCTGATTGGAAAAGTCTCATTTTCAACTATGGAAGAAATGAGGTGAGAGCATTCCTTATCAGCAACGCTGCTTTTTGGCTCGATCAATTTCACGTGGACGGACTCCGGGTGGATGCCGTGGCATCCATGCTCTATTTGGATTATTCGAGAGAGGATGGGGAATGGGAGCCCAATATGTACGGAAATAATGAAAATTTGGAGGCCATGTCCTTCATCCGTGAAATGAACATTGAGGTCTACGCCAGTTTTAAAGGAGTACAGACCATTGCTGAGGAATCTACTGCCTTTTCAGGAGTTACCAAACCTGTGCATTTAGGTGGACTTGGTTTTGGCATGAAGTGGATGATGGGTTGGATGCATGACACATTGGAATTCTTTAAAAAAGAACCCATTTACCGATCGTATGACCTTAATGACATAACCTTTAGCATGACGTACGCCTTTACGGAGAACTTTATGCTACCATTTTCCCATGATGAAGTAGTCTATGGGAAACAGTCCCTACTGTATCGCATGCCTGGCGATGAGTGGCAACGTTTTGCCAACCTCAGGTTACTTTTTGGTTACATGTTCACCCATCCCGGTGGAAACCTACTTTTTATGGGAGCCGAGTTCGGCCAATCTTCCGAATGGAATTTTCAAGAAAGCTTGGACTGGCATCTGACCCAATATGATTTTCATTCCGGAATTCAGGAGCTTGTCAAGGACCTGAACAAGGTATACCGCAGCAATCCGGCACTTTACGAAAAACAATTTAGTCCTGAGGGGTTTCAGTGGATTGAGCACAACGACCACGAAAATACCACCTTGACCTATATCCGAAAAGGAAACGATCCCAAGGATGATTTGATCATCGCCTGTAACTTTACCCCGGTACCAAGAGAGAATTATAGGGTAGGGGTGCCCAAAGACAAACAGTTGAGATTGATTTTCAATAGTGATGACACCAAGTATTCTGGCAGTGGAATGGGCAAGAAGACGCTTAAGCCCTCATCAAAGGAATGGAACGGATTTGAACACTCTGTTACAATGACACTTCCTCCGCTCGGTGTTGTTATTTACCGATGAACAGTTGGACGAAAACGTTGTAGTGTCAATGTTGTTAACATCCCTTTAATTTCTCGGTTGAATGTGTTTCTTTTGTTAGGCTCAATTAACTGACTAATGATTACCAACACGGAAATAGAAAAGCGGGGAAACCAACAACCCGACCACATAGTAGATTTCAAACAGGAGAATGACAAACTTCATTTTACCACCCAAAATGGAGTTATTCTGGAACTTACCATTTTGCGCGATAGTGCCATCCGGTTTCGTTATGCCACCGAGCATGTTTTCGAACCGGATTTTTCATATGCACTGAATGATGATGTGAATTCCGGTTATAATGAACTTTCCGTCGAAGAGGAAACAGCCGCGTACATAGTTTCGACTTCAAAAATCAACATCCACATAAAAAAATCCAATCTTAAAGTAAAAATAACTGACAAGGAAGGAACTGTTATTTCGGAAGACGAACTGGGTTTTCATTGGGAGGAGAACTATGATTATGGGGGTAACATAGTTAAGATGAGTAAAGTATGCCATTCTGGCGAGAGCTACTATGGCATGGGTGATAAGGCTTCGCATACCAATCTTAAAGGAAAGCGAGTGAACAATTGGGTAACCGACTCCTATGCCTACGGCAAAGATCAGGAACCGTTGTACAAGGCCATTCCCTTTTATGTAGGATTGAATCAAAACATGGCCTACGGTGTTTTTTTCGATAATTCTTTCAGTACTTATTTCGACTTTGCCAATGAGAAGAGAAATGTAACCAGCTTTTGGGCAGATGGCGGAGAGATGAACTATTACTTTTTTTACGGGCCCAAAATGGGTCAGGTGGTGGAAGCTTATACCGATTTAACGGGGGTTCCTGAACTTCCCCCCCTTTGGGCCTTGGGATTCCATCAGTCCAAATGGAGTTATTATCCTGAAAAAAAGGTAAAAGATCTAGCCGCAACCTTTAGGAAACTGGAAATACCTTGTGACGCCATTTATTTGGATATAGATTACATGGATGGTTTTCGATGCTTCACTTGGGACAAACAACGTTTTCCCGATCCTAAAAAAATGATTCAGGAACTGGAAGCAGATGGGTTTAAGACAGTGACCATGATAGATCCAGGAATCAAGATTGATCGTGATTACTGGGTATACCAAGAAGCTATGGAAAATGAATATTTCTGTAGACGGGCCGATGGACCTCATTTTAAGGGAAAAGTATGGCCAGGAGAATGCAAATTTCCCGATTTTACAAATCCCGAAGTTCGAGAATGGTGGGCGGGACTGTACAAGGAAATGATTGCCGATATGGGCGTCCATGGAGTTTGGAACGACATGAACGAACCCGCTGTGATGGAAGTTCCCACCAAAACTGCGAATTTGGATGTGCGCCATGATTATGATGGGCATCGTTGTAGCCATCGAAAGGCACATAATGTTTACGGTATGCAAATGGTACGTGCCACATACAATGGGATAAAGAAATATACCTTTCCTAAACGCCCTTTTGTACTTACTAGGGCGGCTTATTCTGGAACTCAACGGTATTGTGCCACATGGACTGGTGATAATGTAGCTACTTGGGAACATTTATGGATTGCCAATGTACAAATGCAACGCATGGCACTGAGCGGTTACTCTTTTGTAGGATCAGATATTGGTGGTTTTGCCGAGCAGCCCAACGGAGAGCTTTTTGCACGTTGGATGCAGCTGGCTATCTTTCATCCTTTTTGCAGAGTACACTCAAGCGGAGATCATGGAGACCAAGAACCATGGTCCTTTGGGCAAGAAATCACCGGTATTGTTCGAAAGTTTATTGAGTTGAGGTACAAGTTGTTGCCTTATATCTATACCACATTCTATAAATATATAAAAGATGGTTTGCCAATGATTCAATCGTTGGTGTTTTATGACCAAGAGGATACACAAACCCATTTCAGGACCGATGAGTTCCTATTTGGTGAGCAGATGTTGGTGTGTCCTGTTCAGGAACCCAACGCTCAGGGGAGAAGAATGTACTTTCCCAAAGGAAATTGGTATAATTATTGGACCGATGAGGTAATCTCAGGTGGCGTTGAAAAATGGGTTTCTGCTCCTTTGCATGTAATTCCTTTTTACATAAAAGAGGGGGCCATGATTCCAAAATATCCCGTACAACAATATGTGGGAGAAAAAGAGATAAAGGAACTCGAAATAGATATATACTTCAAAGAAGGAATGGAAAACTCCGAAGTTTACGAAGATCAGCAAGATGGCTACGATTACAAAAAAGGAAGGTTCAGTCTGCGAAGGTTTAGATTAAGGGGAAAAGAAAACGAATTGATCATTCAGCAGTTCAAAGATGGCAATTATATCACCACGTATGACATATTCAAACTTAGCTTTCATGGTCTTCCATTTACCATTGGTATTGTTGAGGTGGACAACGAGGAGGTCAGCCCGGAAGATATAAAACTGAATGGAAACAATTCGATTGAAATCAGCAAGGATTTCACCGAATTGCACATTATCGGAAAATAATTTTTTGTATTTTACCTCGGTCGACTAAATACTAAAAACGTCATGAAAAAATTAATTTTAGCCATAGTCATTTTTATGGGTGTTGCAGCGTGTAAAACGAACCCCTTTACCGGTAAAAGCACGTTGAATTTTTATCCAAACAGCCAAATTTTTCCTATGGCCTTTGCCCAATATGATCAGTTTCTGAACGAGAATAATGTGGTAACAGGCACTTCCGAAGCACAGATGATAACCCGTGTGGGCCAACGCATTTCCTCGGCAGCTGAAAGATGGTTAAATGCGAACGGATACCCGGGATACCTGAAAGATTATAAATGGGAATATAATTTGGTTAAAGATGAAACAGTGAATGCTTGGTGCATGCCTGGTGGTAAAATTGTTTTCTACACGGGAATTTTGCCCATTACACAAAATGAAACTGGAGTAGCAGTGGTTATGGGACATGAAGTTGCCCATGCCTTGGCAGATCATGGAGCCCAGCGTATGAGTGCGGGGATGTTACAGCAAATTGGCGCCGTTGCTGGTAATGTAGCAATTCAAGATCCAGAAAAAAGAAACATGTTCAATCAAGCCTATGGTTTGGGTTCCACTGTGGGGGTAATGCTCCCGTTCAGCAGAAGCCATGAGACCGAAGCGGACCGTATTGGATTACAGATTATGGCCATTGCAGGCTATAATCCTGATGAAGCAGCAGACCTTTGGCGAAGAATGAAAGCAAAAGCAGGAGGTCAGGCCCCTCCTGAGTTTTTAAGCACACACCCTTCCAACGATACCAGAATCAACAATCTGACAGCTTGGGCACCTGCAGCAAAGCAGGAAGCGGCCAAGTACGGGGTTACCTCATTCAAATAGTTTGAAAAGTATAACACAGAAATGTCATTTTGGGCATCTGAAGAGACCGCTTGTTACTATAAGCACTCTTTCATGAGACCAGAACGACATTTTTTTAAGCCTATCTATGACAAAAGTGCTGGCCATAAAAGGAAGTAAAAAATTATTGAATGCTTGGGCATTTTACGATTGGGCCAATTCCGTTTACAGTCTGGTAATTTCCTCCGCTATTTTCCCCATATTTTATGGGGCTCTTTTTCGTGTGGCCGGAATTGAAAAAGTAGTCATTTTTGGCGGCGAGATAGCCAGGGCACCATTAATAAGCTATGTAACATCCTTAGCTTTTGTGTTCATTGCACTGGTCACTCCATTGGTGTCCGGCATTGCCGACTATATGGGCAATAAAAAAGTTTTCCTCAAGTTTTTTTGCTATTTGGGTGCACTTTCCTGTATCGGACTTTATTGGTTTTCACTGGAGAATATATATTTGGGATTGACCTGTTACTTTTTTGGATTGGTTGGATTCTGGGTCAGTTTTGCCATCAACAACTCGTATTTACCAGATATAGCCTATCCCGAGCAGCAAGATGGTATAAGTGCCAAGGGCTTTTCTTTAGGATATGTAGGAAGTGTTATTTTGTTGGTTTTTAACCTGGCCATGGTGATGCAGCCTGCCGTTTTTGGAATTACGGACAGTGGTGGTGAGGTCGCCGAAATTAAGGCGATGAAATACTCATTTATTTCAGTAGGGGTATGGTGGATATTGTTTAGCCAGTACACTTTTGCACATCTTCCCAAGGGGAACAAAAGGCAAGGTGAGCCCACCAATATTGTCCTCAATGGATTTAAAGAATTACAAGGTGTATGGAGGCAACTGGGAACGGAAACCCGATTGAAGCGTTTTTTGGGAGCCTTTTTTGTCTACAGTATGGCTGTACAGACCATCATGTTGATTGCTACGTATTTTGGGGAAGAGGAAATCAGTTGGGGGTCGGACAGCGAGCGGACTACAGGACTTATCATTAGTATTTTGGTAATACAAATTGTTGCCATTTTGGGTGCAACAGTCACTGCAAGAGCTTCAAGAATTTTTGGCAACATAAGGAGTTTGATAGTAATAAACATGATTTGGGTTTTGTTGTGCATTTACGCCTATTTTCTTATTACCCCAATGGATTTTTACATAGCTGCCGGGTTGGTAGGTATTGTTATGGGTGGTATTCAGGCGCTTTCACGATCTACTTATTCCAAGTTTTTGCCTGAAACAACAGATACGGCGTCCTTCTTTAGTTTTTATGATGTGGCCGAAAAAATAGGAATCATCATTGGAACTTTTTTGTATGGCGCAGTGGCCCAAATAACAGGAAGTATGAGAAACAGCACTATTTTTTTGGGGCTCTTCTTTTTGGTGGGATTATTTTTGTTAACCCGTGTGAACAAGGAGAATAAATGACCCCCAAAATAAAAGGCCTTGAAAATTCAAGACCTTTGTTTGATTGTGTTTTTGATTGGTGATAAACTCCTGATTTATCCTTTTGTGATGTCCCCAGAACCTGAGGCTTTGGTATTTATTTTTGTTGGATTTCCCCGGTAAACGATATCTCCTGACCCGGATACCCTTGCATTTAGGGATTGATTTGCAGTGACCTTTACATCGGCTGACCCCGATATTTGAACATCAACATGTTCAGCCTCCAATTCAAAGGCCTTTACATCTCCTGAACCAGATACTTGTACATCAAGGTTGGAGGTTTTTCCCGATAGGGCAATGTCTCCAGACCCCGAGAGAGATGCACTCACTTCTTCAGCTTCTACATCAATATCAATATCTCCAGACCCTGCAATACTTACACTGAAGTCATCTGATTTTAAAGTTGTCTTGCCCACAATATCCCCAGAACCAGAGAGGGCCAAGGAGTTGATTTCTTCCACCGGAACGATTATCAATATGGAGTTGCCCCAACTGGATGGACGAAGATTAACACCTTTTTCCTTTTTAATGTGCAGTTTTCCATCCTTCACCTCAGTTTTGATATACTCTAATAAATTGGATTCACCCTTTAGGGTAATCTCCCCTTCACGGCCTTCTACTAGCTCTACATCGAACCATCCGGCCAAACCAATGGCTTCATAATCACCCACCGAGCGTTCTATGGTGACCACGTTCCCGTTTCCTTTTATTCTTTTGCCCCATTGTGCATTTGCTATTACTGTTAGGGACAATGCCAATCCTAGTGTGATGATTTTTTTCATGATTGTGTTTTAGAATAGTTTTTTGATTTGATTTTTAGTTTTGATTAAAGGTTATTCCACCATAGTCGCTGGTAATGCTGACCATGTTCCCTGAATTTTCACTTCCATAGTAACCCTTATAGTATCTTTCATTTGATTTTTCCTTGCTTACATTTATTTCAAAAGCATCTTTTCCGCTAACTCCTGCATAATCTGTTGAGATTTCAAAATCAAAATGGTACTGTGGGTTATACCCGATTTTGATTCCCGTATAGTCACTTTTAATGGTAATATCACCAGCATCTTGTGCCATTTCCTCAATTTTTAAGGACCCATAATCCGAGGTAATGTTTACATTGCCATGAATAGTTCCCAGCTTTACCCCGATGTAATCGCCGACACCATCGGCATTGTGCAATTCATGAACCTCGAGAGAGCCATAGTCGCTTGAATATTCCAAATCTTCCATCTTATTGATAACCGCGTTGGTATAGTCCGCTTTTATCGCCAGATTTCCTGCTTTTTCAATAGTAAAACCCGAATAGTCGGCTATTATTTCTGCACTATTTACAAAACCAAAGCTCGATCTTGATGTATAGTCAAAACGGAGTTCATTATTTCTGCCACGTAGCTCACCAATATCAATTTTCCCGTAATCACAATTGATTTTGGCATGACCATCAATGCGGTCTAGATAGATGTTACCGTAATCGTTATTAAGGTTTATATTATTTTTTACGGGTAGTTTTATGGTATAATTCACCTGTACACTTACCCTTTTTCTGCCTCCCCACCAGCCCCAGCGGTTGTTTCTGTCTCCAAAAATAGTTCTTGCAAAGACCAAATTGGGATTGTGTTCGAAATCAACATCGATTTCATTCAGTCTTTCCTGGACCTTTTCCTCGTTGTTGCCGTTGGTTTTGATGTGCACCTCTAACACCACTCTGTCTTCATTCCAAGAAGTGATGTTCAGGTTTCCGTAGCTGTTCTTTACTTTAAAAAGCGCGTTTGAATTTACCTTGAACTCCTTTTTAATTGTTTTTTCCTTGGTATATCTACCTTTCCATTTGTCCATGTTCGCAGATAGGAACAATGGAATCAGCATGAATGTCCAGAGGCTGCTCTTATATAGTAATGTTTTCATCATCGTAAGAATTAAAGTTTTTAATGTTTTCAATATTGCCCAACACTTCTTTGAGCAGATCTATTCTTATTTGGAAATTATTGATCATGGCATTGAGAATAATTTTGCTGTCGCCACCATTTACAAGGTCTTGCTCCAATTTTTTATAGTCCTCTTCCAGATGTTCCAATTGCATCAGTGTGTCGTCCACCAATTGTGCGGTCTGGGGTGTTTTTTCATCCTTTAAAAGCTGCACTTGCTCTTCTATCAAACTTGCGAAGTAAAACTCGGTATCGGATACCTCGGGCGCTATTTTTACCACCTGTTGCTTGATATTGGGTTCGATATTGAACACCTGTAGGCCCAATATGGCAATAAGTGCTAAGGATGCTGCTATGGACAACGATTTCCACCAAGTATTTTTTCTACTACGTAGCGGAATGGCCCCTTTATGTTTCTGCAGTTTTTCCATAAACCGCTCGCTGTGTCCTGTCACCGGTTCTTCAAAATCAATCTGCCCTTGCAGACGTTCAAAAAGTTGTTCAATATTGTCCTTTTCCATATTCATCATCAAGCATTTACGGTCAATTTTTTCCTTAAGCTTTGTTTCGCTCTCGAAATTGTAGTTCTACAATTAGCATAGCTAATGTTCATTATTTCACTTATTTCTTCGTAGTCGTACCCTTCTATTAAATGTAAGGTCAAAGAAACTCTGTAATTATCCTTCAAACTTTTCATGGTTTCCATCACTTTTTGAGCCTTCAGTTCCGTAAAACCACTGTTATTGGGCGTAACCGCTTCATTATCTTCGACCTTGTACATTATCTCGTTCAAATCCACTGCTCTGTTCTTTTGTTGTTTTTTGTAGTGATGGATGCTATTGTTGATTACGATTCGCTTTAACCAGGCCCCGAAGGCTACCTCCCTTTTAAATGTGTGCAACTTTGTGAAAGCGTTCAAAAAGGATTCCTGCATTACGTCTTCCGCTTCTGCTGGGTTTTTTACGATTCTATAGGCAACATTGTACATAGCTTTGTAATAGCGGTTATAAACTTCCATTTGCGCACTTTGCTTTCCTTCGCGACATAAGTCGAGCAACGTATCAATATGTTCATTTTGGTGGCTCAAAAAATGAATGGTTTGTCTTATAGAGGTATGAATTTATCAATTGTTACACTTATTTGTAAAAAAATAAATTTTAATGGCATGGGAATTGCCATCTATGTGTAGTAAATGAGCTTTGAATCTAGTAATTCTGTTGATTTTCAGAAGATTGTTTAGGTTCGAAAGACTAACAACAGAAGTGAAATTTTGTCCTTTATGACAAAATGACCGAAAAGATGATATGGGAGAAATGAAAATTTCAAATTTTGACAATATAGAATTACAAGGGCTGGACCAAGATGCAGAACTGATACCGTTGCTGACTCCTGAGGATGAGGAACAGATGAACCAGGAAGATCTTCCAGAAGTGCTTCCCATTTTACCCCTGCGGAATACGGTACTTTTTCCTGGCGTTGTAATTCCGATTACAGCTGGTCGAGATAAGTCCATAAACCTCATTAAAGATGCCAATAATGGCTCCAAGACCATTGGTGTGGTGGCCCAAAAGGACGAAGAAACTGAAAACCCCGGGGTTGAGGATATTAACACCATGGGTACAGTGGCCAGAATCTTACGGGTATTACAAATGCCCGACGGAAATACCACAGTGATAATTCAGGGAAAAAAACGCTTTCAAATAGAGAGCATCCTAACAGAAAAACCCTATTTGACCGCAAAGGTTGCAGAGGCGGAAGAGGTACGTCCTGAAACCAACAACAAGGAATTTGAGGCCATAATCGATTCCATAAAGGAGTTGGCCTTTAAAATTATAAAGGACAACCCAAACATTCCCAGTGAGGCCACTTTTGCTATCAAGAATATCCAGAGCAACTCGTTCTTGATAAACTTCGTTTCTTCAAACCTAAATCTGAATGTAGCTGAAAAACAAAAGCTGCTGGAAATTCCAAATTTGCAGGAACGGGCACTTACCACTTTGAAATATATGAATATGGAGCTTCAAAAATTGGAGCTACGAAACGATATTCAGTCCAAGGTGCGGAGTGATATGGATCAGCAACAGCGCGAATATTTCCTGCATCAACAGATGAAGACCATCCAAGAAGAGTTGGGCGGAATGTCGTACGAGCAAGAGGTAGATGAAATGCGGGGCAAGGCAAAAGACAAAAAGTGGTCCAAAAAAGTTGAAGAGCACTTTGAACGCGAGCTTGGGAAAATGCAGCGAATGAATCCCCAAGTTGCCGAATATTCCATTCAGCGCAACTATCTGGATTTGATTTTGGACCTGCCATGGAATGAGTATTCAGTGGACAAGTTCGACCTTAAACGTGCCCAACAAATATTGGATAGAGATCATTACGGTCTAGAAGATGTTAAGCGGAGAATTATTGAATATTTGGCCGTTTTGAAGCTAAGGAACGACATGAAGTCGCCAATACTTTGTTTATATGGACCTCCAGGGGTGGGTAAAACTTCCTTGGGGAAATCCGTTGCCGAAGCCTTGGGTAGGGAATATGTTCGCATGTCGTTAGGTGGCCTCCGTGATGAAGCCGAGATTAGGGGACACCGAAAAACCTATATCGGGGCAATGCCAGGTCGAATAATACAAAGTATAAAAAAGGCGGGGACATCCAACCCGGTTTTTATTTTGGATGAGATTGATAAACTTTCCAGCAGTCATCAAGGGGACCCCTCTTCTGCCATGTTGGAGGTTTTGGACCCTGAACAGAACAATGATTTTCATGACAACTTCTTGGAAATGGGGTACGACCTTTCCAAAGTCATGTTTATTGCCACTGCGAATAGTCTGTCCACCATTCAACCTGCATTGCGGGATCGAATGGAGATCATCAATGTTACCGGATATACCATTGAGGAAAAAGTGGAGATTGCCAAGCGACATTTGTTGCCAAAGCAATTGAAGGAACATGGTCTTTCAACCAAGGATTTGAAAATTGGCAAACGACAATTGGAAAAAATAGTGGAAGGGTATACTCGTGAATCAGGGGTAAGGGGATTGGATAAACAGTTGGCCAAAATGGTACGCTATGCTGCCAAGTCCATTGCCATTGAAGAGAAGTATAATATTAAGGTCGCTAATGAAGATGTAGAAAAAATACTGGGTCCAGCACGCTTGGAACGTGATAAATATGAGAACAACGAAGTGGCCGGAGTGGTGACAGGACTGGCATGGACAAGTGTTGGAGGGGATATACTTTTTATTGAATCAATACTGTCCAAAGGAAAAGGAAACCTGAACATTACAGGAAACCTGGGCAAGGTAATGAAGGAATCTGCAACCATTGCCATGGAATATATCAAATCCAATGCAGAGACATTTGGTATAGATGCCGATGTGTTTGAGAAATACAATGTACATATCCACGTTCCGGAAGGAGCCACTCCGAAAGATGGTCCAAGCGCGGGTATTACCATGCTGACCTCGCTGGTGTCGCTGTTCACACAGAAGAAAGTAAAGAAAAGTTTAGCAATGACCGGAGAGATCACCTTGCGTGGCAAAGTGTTGCCTGTAGGCGGTATCAAAGAGAAAATACTGGCTGCAAAAAGGGCCAGGATAAAAGAAATAATCCTTTGTGAAGACAACAGAAGGGATATTGAGGAAATTAAGGAAGAATACCTAAAAGGACTTACTTTCCATTATGTGACCGATATGAGCGAAGTGGTGGATATCGCCATAACAGATCGAAGGGTTAAAAATGCCAAGGAGCTGTAATACAAATTGATGAATAGTTACTCCTTTTCTCCCTATTTTTAACCAATGGGAAAGATAACAATAGCCATAGATGGGTATTCCTCCACCGGAAAAAGCACAATAGCCAAACAGTTGGCGACTGCATTGGGCTATGTATATGTGGATACGGGGGCCATGTACCGTGCAGTCACCCATTATGCAATAGATCAAGGCTTTACTGACCACAATGTTGATGCCCCAGCTTTGATAGCCCATTTACCCAAAATCAATCTCGAGTTCGTACCCAATCCGACCACCGGCCGTTCAGATATGTATTTGAATGGCAAAAATGTGGAAAAGGAAATCAGGACCATGAAGGTTTCCAGGCAGGTAAGCAAGGTTGCCGCAATAACGGAGGTCCGCGAAAAGTTGGTGCAAATGCAACAGCAAATGGGAAAGGACAAAGGTGTGGTCATGGATGGGAGGGATATTGGCACGGTGGTCTTCCCAGATGCGGAATTAAAACTGTTTATGACGGCTTCCGCTGAAACAAGGGCGGCCAGACGTTACAAAGAATTGTTGGGAAGAGGGGAACAGGTTACCTATGAAGAAGTGCTAAAAAATGTAAGGGAACGGGACCGGATAGATTCCACCCGTGAGGTTTCACCACTACGAAAAGCAGTAGATGCCATTGAACTGGACAACAGCGATATGGGATTACAAGAGCAGTATAATAGAGTACATGGATATGCACTCCGGTTAATCCAAAAACAAAAATAAAAGGCGTCCATGAGACGCCTTTTTAATTTAAGAAATTTGTCTGTTATAGATTTGGAATAACCAAAACCTGGTCGGGATGGATCAAATCCGGGTTTTTAAGGATGTTCGTGTTGGCTTCAAAAATTTTATTGTACTTCATAGCATCGCCATAATAGTGTTTGGCAATTTTGCTTAGGGATTCTCCACTTTTAACAGTATGTCTGTGGTATACCGAATCATCTTCAACACCAATGTTCGCCTTAATGTCAGATGGGCTTTCACCACCAATTTCCTTGATTTTGTCCCATATCAAGTTTTTCTCGTACTGGGTACCTGCGGTCCCCTTTATTTTTAGTACGCCACCTTCCTCACTTACATCCCCATCTTTGATGCTTAATTTTTCACCTAAATCCAAAACAGGTTGATATTTTGCTTTTACACTCATACTCGTATTTTTTAGTTAATAATTAGAATTTTCAATATAGGTATTATCAACATATTTTGCCATTAAATTTCGGTTATACTTTCACATTCTCCAAAGCTATGCTCCTTAAGCTTTGCGAAACAAGAATTTAGTTGTATTTTTGCACTCCTTTTTGACAAAAAACAAGAGGAAAAAGGAATTTGTAAAAAGTATTTAAAAACCCTTTCGCGGTAATTGTTTAACTCTTGTAAAACGCGGAATACAAATTAAAAATCAGCGCATGGCTGAAGAAAAGACAAATGTTGATGCAGTGGAAACTGTTGAAACAGCACAAGAAGTAAAAGAAGAAACCCAGACCCAAAAGGACCCGAAAGAATTTTTGGAAAACTTTGATTGGGAAAAGTACGAAGAAGGAATTGAGCGCGTTGACGATAAAAAGCTCAAGGAATTTGAAGCACTTGTAGAGGAAAATTTCGTGGATACTGCCGACGAGGAAGTAGTTGAAGGAACGGTAGTTCACATGACAGACCGTGAGGCAATCATTGATATCAATGCAAAGTCCGAAGGTGTTATTTCCTTGAACGAGTTCCGGTACAATCCTGATCTTAAAGTAGGGGACAAGGTCGAGGTACTTATCGATATTCGTGAGGACAAAACAGGGCAACTAGTATTATCCCACAGAAAGGCAAGGACCATCAAAGCATGGGATAGGGTAAATGATGCTCATGACAAAGAGGAAATTGTAACTGGTTTTGTTAAATGTAGAACCAAAGGTGGTATGATTGTGGACGTATTTGGTATCGAAGCATTCTTACCTGGTTCACAAATTGATGTAAAACCAATCCGTGACTATGATCAATATGTAGGCAAGACCATGGAATTCAAAGTGGTTAAGATCAACCATGAATTTAAGAACGTGGTTGTATCACACAAGGCATTGATTGAAGCGGACATCGAAGAACAGAAGAAGGAGATCATTGGTCAATTGGAAAAAGGCCAGGTATTGGAAGGTGTGGTCAAGAACATCACTTCGTACGGTGTGTTCATCGACCTTGGAGGTGTAGACGGACTTATTCACATTACCGATCTTTCTTGGAGTAGGATCAATCACCCCAACGAGGTTGTGGAATTGGATCAAAAGCTGAATGTGGTCATCCTTGATTTTGATGATAACAAATCCAGAATCCAACTAGGCCTTAAACAATTGGAGAAGCATCCATGGGATGCGCTTGGGGATGAGATTAAAATAGGCGACAAGGTAAAAGGTAAGGTAGTCGTTATTGCTGATTACGGTGCCTTTATCGAAGTAGCCGAAGGCGTTGAAGGTTTGATCCATGTTTCGGAAATGTCTTGGTCAACCCACCTGCGTTCTGCACAAGATTTTGTAAAAGTTGGTGATGAAGTAGAAGCCGTTGTATTGACTTTGGATAGAGAAGATCGCAAAATGTCATTGGGCATCAAGCAATTGACCCCTGACCCATGGACCGATATTACTTCCAAATACCCCGTCGGTTCAAGACATAAAGGTATTGTAAGAAACTTTACCAACTTTGGTGTGTTTGTTGAAATGGAAGAGGGAATTGATGGATTGATTTATATCTCTGACCTTTCTTGGACCAAGAAAATTAAGCACCCGTCTGAGTTTGTCAATGTAGGTGATACCTTGGAGGTTGAAGTATTGGAATTGGATGTTGAGGGCCGAAAGTTGAGCTTGGGCCATAAGCAGACCACAGAGAACCCATGGGACAAATATTCCAAGGAGTTTGCTGAAGGAACGGTTCACAAAGCAGCAATTGCTGAGGTAGTGGACAAAGGAGCCACTATTAACTTCAACGAAGATATTGTTGGTTTTGTACCTTCTCGACATATGGAAAAAGAAGACGGTAAAAAGCTTGTAAAAGGTGAAGAGGCCGAATTCAAGATCATTGAATTCAATAAGGATTTTAAGCGTGTTGTGGCCAGCCATACCGCTATCTTTAGGGAGCAAGAGAATCGCAATGTGAAAGCAGCCAAGAAAAGAGCGGTATCTTCAGACGAAGCGGCGCCGACCCTTGGTGATGCCAACTCACAGTTGCAGGCCTTGAAGGACAAAATGGAAGCAGATTCAAAGAAGAAGTAATCACGTTACCATACAGAATTAAAGCCCTGCCATTTTAGGCGGGGCTTTTTTTGCCCAATACATTCTAAAGAATTGATTACTTTTGTTTACAACTGAGTCGGTCGCAACGCAAATGAGTCAAAAAGTACTGCTTACTTCAAAGGAAATCCACATTATATTGCACCGTTTGGCCTGTCAACTCCTAGAAAACCACTTGGATTTTAGCAATACTGCTTTAATTGGAATCCAGCCGCGAGGAGTTTTTCTTGCAGAAAGACTGGCAAAAATCCTCAAAGAGGAATACAAGATAAAACACATTGCTTTGGGATTTTTGGATATCACATTTTTTCGGGACGACTTTGGACGCTTGGATAGGACTTTGACGGCAAATACTACCGAAATGAACTTCCTCGTTGAAGATAAGAAGGTGGTATTCATTGATGATGTGCTTTATACAGGTCGGAGTATTCGGGCAGCGTTGACCGCTATCCAATCCTTTGGTAGGCCGGCAGGTATCGAATTACTCACCTTGATTGATAGAAGATTCAGCAGACATTTGCCCATTCAGCCCAATTATAGAGGTAGGCAGGTGGATGCCATAAATGAAGAAAAAGTAAAGGTGATGTGGAAAGAGAATGATGGAAAGGATATTGTGTATTTAGTTAGCAAATAATGTGATGAGCGAATTGAGTGTGAACCACTTGCTGGGAATAAAATACCTTAATGAAAAGGATATTAAGCTCATTTTTGAAACGGCGGACCATTTTAAGGAAGTCATCAATCGATCTATTAAAAAGGTGCCTACCTTACGAGATGTTACCATAGCCAACATCTTTTTTGAAAACAGCACACGAACCAAGCTCTCTTTTGAACTAGCCGAAAAAAGGCTATCTGCCGATGTAGTGAATTTTTCCGCATCACAATCCTCGGTTAAGAAAGGAGAAACGCTCATAGATACCGTAAACAACATTTTGTCCATGAAAGTGGATATGGTTGTTATGCGGCACCCCAATCCTGGAGCTGGAATTTTTCTTGCAAGGCATGTGAATGCCTCCATAGTGAATGCTGGGGATGGAGCCCATGAACACCCGACTCAGGCTTTATTGGATTCGTATTCAATTCGTGAAAAACTGGGGGATGTTGGAGGTAAAAATGTGGTCATCGTGGGGGATATATTGCATTCCCGAGTGGCCTTGTCCAATATTTTTGCCCTTAAGTTGCAAGGGGCGCAGGTAAAAGTTTGTGGTCCTAGAACCTTAATCCCAAAGCACATAGAATCATTGGGAGTAACAGTTGAAACAGATTTGAGAAAAGCATTGGAATGGTGTGATGTGGCCAATATGCTCCGCGTGCAGCGTGAAAGAATGGATATCAGCTATTTCCCATCTACAAGGGAATATACCCAGCAATTTGGATTGAACAAACAACTGTTGAACAGTTTGGACAAATCAATTGTGGTCATGCACCCCGGACCCATAAATCGGGGAGTGGAAATCACAAGTGATGTTGCGGATTCCAACCAATCCATTATTCTTGAACAGGTGGAGAATGGGGTTGCAATTCGCATGGCAGTACTCTATTTATTGGCATCAAAAATTAAGTAAAATGATTTTCGACAAAGAAGGAACAACCACGATTGTTTTCCAGGAAAAAACTTCCTTAGCGACCTTCTTGGAAAATTTAAAAAGAGCATATCCCAAATTAAAACACGATAATATTATTGTAAATCTTTTTTCGTTCAGTAAGCTCACCGCTAACGATATGCTTGAATTTTTAGATATTTCCAATACCCATAAGGCTTCAAAGAAATCATTCGTATTGGTAACCGACAGGGTTTCCTATGATGAAGTGCCGGATGAAATGAGTGTGGCGCCTACACTGCAGGAAGCCAGGGACCTTATCGAAATGGAGGAAATAGAACGCGATTTGGATTTATGAGATTAACAATTTTAGGTTGTTACTCGGCAACTCCAAGAACGTTTACAAACCCGACCTCACAAGTACTCGAAGTAAAGAACCATCTTTTTCTAATCGATTGCGGAGAGGGAACGCAAGTGCAGCTTAGAAAGTGCAAAATCAGATTCTCCAGAATCAAACATATTTTCATATCCCATTTGCACGGCGATCATTTTTTTGGGTTACCGGGATTGATTTCCACGTTCAGGTTGCTCGGTAGGGAAACGGAACTTCATATATATGGCCCCAAGGGCATCAAGGAAGCGATTACCATATTGTTGAAGTTGGGCGATTCATGGACCAATTACCCTTTAGTCTTTCATGAACTCAGTTCCCAAAGTTCCGAACTATTGTTTGAAGATGACAAAGTAATTGTGCACACTATTCCACTAGATCACCGGGTGTATACCAATGGCTTCGTGTTCAAAGAAAAGCCATTGCCCCGCACTTTGAATGTTGAGGCTACCAGAAAATATGGGATAGATAAGAGTCAATTTATCAAAATAAAAAGTGGGAAAGATGGCATGAGTAAGGATGGTAACGTGATTGCCAATCAAAAACTAACTTTTGATCCTCCAAAACCAAAGAGCTACGCTTTCTGTAGTGACACAGCATATAATGAATCCATAGTGCCCCTAATTAAAAATGTGGATGTACTTTACCACGAGTCTACCTTTTTGGAGACCGAAGCAAGGCTTTGCGCCAAAACCAAACATTCAACTTCAAAACAGGCAGGAACCATAGCCAAATTGGCTGGTGCAGGTCAATTGATTCTGGGGCACTATTCCACGCGTTACAAATCCATAGAACTATTTAAGGAAGAAGCCCAAAAGGAATTTCCCAAAGTTGTATTGGCCGAAGACGGCAAAACTTTTGAGATATAATAAAAAAAGTAAAAACACGGCCCTAGGCCTTTTCCATTTCCTATCTTTTGTTGAAATTTGATGGTAAACGAGATTGATATCCATGCAAAATGACCTGAGCAATTATAGAAAGGCTTACAAAAGGAGTTCTTTGACGGAGAACACTGTTGATGCGAACCCAATGCAGCAATTTCAAAAATGGTTTTTTGAAGTCGAGGCCACCGATGGCCTTGAAGAACCCAATGCGATGACCATCAGTACTATTGGTTTGGACGGTTTTCCCAAAAGCAGGGTGGTCCTAATGAAAAAATATACCTATGAAGGATTTATTTTCTACTCCAATTACACGAGTGAAAAAGGCAAGGCCATTGAAAAAAATCCATCGGTATGTCTTTCCTTTTTTTGGCCCAATTTAGAACGCCAGGTCATAATCAAGGGAACTGCGGAAAAAATACCCGAAAACCTCTCGGATGGTTACTTTGAATCCAGACCAGATGGCAGTAAATTAGGTGCTATCGTCTCCAATCAAAGTGAGGTGGTCGACTCTAGAGAATATTTGGAAGAAGAATTGGCCGCGTTGGAAAAAAAATATGAAGGCAAGGAAATTAAGAGACCTCCCTATTGGGGAGGCTATCTGGTGCGCCCTGTTTCCATAGAGTTCTGGCAGGGGCGTCCCAACAGGCTGCACGACCGCATTAGATATACGCTTCAGGAAGATTTGGACTGGAAAATGGAACGATTGGCACCTTAAACGCAATTCAACATGAAACATTTGATTTTAATGCGGCATGGTAAATCCTCTTGGGACTACGATGTTTCGGACAAAGACAGACCGCTTAAAGAAAGAGGTATAAACGATACCCATTTGGTGGCCAAAAAGTTTGGAACCGCTCCCAGGACAATTGATCATGCATATTCCAGCCCCGCCAATAGGGCCTTGCATACCAGTATGATTTTTCTAAGAAACCAAGGATTTAGTTTGGAACAGTTTAAGGTAAACGAGGCACTATATGATTTTTCAGGACATAGTGTGGAGCAGTTCGTAAATCGACTGGACAACACCTTGGGCACAGTCGCCATTTTTGGCCATAACTATGCCTTTACATCACTTGCAAATGCATGGGGAGATAAGTATATTGAGAATGTTCCAACCGCTGGTTTGGTCCATATTGCGTTTAGAGAAAATAATTGGGCACAAATCTCAAGGGGAACCACTGAACAAATCATATTTCCAAAACACTTAAAGCATTAAATGGTCAAGGTTAAAAACGAATACATCAACAGAGAGATAAGCTGGTTGCATTTCAATGCAAGGGTGCTTCAAGAAAGTGCTGATAAAAATGTACCCTTGATTGACCGCCTGAGATTTTTGGGGATTTTCAGTAATAATTTAGATGAGTTTTTCAAGGTGCGGTATGCAACTGTTAAACGCATTGTAGATGCAGGAAAAACAGGTAAGAGTGTTTTGGGAGGTGAAAAAGCTAAAGATTTGCTGGAAGAAATCACAAAAATTGTGATTGCCCAGCAGGCTAGAAGTTTAGAAATACTAAGAAGTATTGAAAAAGAGCTAAAAGAGGAAAACATTTTCATTATCACCGAACAAGAAGTCAATGGAAAACAAGCTGAATTCATTAGGGACTACTACTTCAAAAAGGTGAACCAAGAGTTGATGACCATTATCTTGAACGATCTCACTGAATTTCCATTGCTTAAGGATACAGCTGCCTATTTGGCCGTAAAAATGGTAATGAAAAAAGATAATTTCAACAACAATGGACCGAATAGATACGCATTAATTGAAATTCCGAAGGGTATAGACCGTTTTGTGGTGCTTCCGAAAGAAGGGGATAAAAACTACATAATTATACTGGATGATTTGATTCGATTTTGTTTGGACAGCGTGTTCACCATGTTTGAATATGATTCCATTTCGGCCCACATGATCAAGATTACACGTGATGCAGAACTTGATATAGATAACGATCTTACAAAAAGCTTCATCGAAAAAATATCGTCGAGCGTAGAAAGTCGTAAAATAAGTGATCCCGTTCGTTTCGTCTATGATAAAAGCATTGATAAGGATACACTTCAGTTCTTAAAAGAAAAAATGAACATTGAGGACACGGATAGCGTGATTCCTGGTGGCAGATATCATAATAGAAGGGACTACATGGGTTTTCCTAGTTTGGGACGGCAAGACTTGATGTACGACAAAATTGAACCCCTACCGGTAAAGGGCTTCAGCATGCAGGGAAGTCTTTTGGACCTGATTGCGGAAAAAGATTATATGATTTATACCCCCTATCAATCCTTCAGCTATGTCACCAAATTTTTAAGAGAGGCGGCCTTAGACCCAAAAGTGCGCACCATCAAAATTACTGTTTACCGGTTGGCCGATGACAGTCAAGTGGCGTCTGCGCTGATCAATGCAGCTAAAAATGGAAAACAGGTCACCGTACAAATTGAACTACAGGCTCGGTTCGACGAGACAGCCAATATTGAATACGCCAACCAGTTGCAGGAAGAGGGGGTCAATTTAATTTTCGGAGTACCAGGACTCAAGGTACATAGCAAAATATGTATGATTGAAAGGGAAGAAGGCGAAATCATTAAAAGGTATGGCTTTGTAAGTACAGGAAATTTTAATGAATCCACAGCGAAGATTTATACGGATTACACACTGTTCACTGCCCATGAAGGCATTTTGAAGGACATGAGCAAGGTTTTTGGTTTCTTTGAGACCAATTATAAAATTTACAAGTATAAACACCTTATAGTTTCCCCACACTACACCAAATTCACCTTTATTAAGCTTATTGATGACGAAATAGCCAATGCCCAGGCAGGCAAGGAAGCTTATATCAAGGTTAAGATGAATAGTTTTACCTCATATAAAATGGTGGACAAGTTGTACGAGGCGAGCAGGGCGGGAGTCAAGATTCAGCTGATTATCCGCGGTATCTGCTGTTTGGTTCCAGGAGTTCAGGGAATGAGCGAAAATATTGAAGCCATCAGTGTCGTGGACAAATTCTTGGAGCACCCAAGGGTATTTATCTTTGGTAACGAAGGAAACCCCAAAGTGTTCATTTCATCAGCCGACTGGATGACTCGAAATCTCGATTTCAGAGTGGAGGTGGGCTGTCCAATCTATGACCCGGATATCAAAGAGGAGCTTTTGGATACTTTTGAGATTTCTTGGAGTGATAATGTTAAGGCCCGAGTTTTTTCTGATAAACAGGACAATGCCTATCGAAAACGTAAGGAAGGAAATTCCGAGATAAGATCTCAATTTGCCCTTTACGAGTACTACCAGAAAAAGTTGGAATCTTAAAAGCCGGTATCATGGTCATTCGCAAATTTGCAGCGATAGATATTGGTTCCAACGCAGTCAGGTTGCTCATCAATAATGTGATCGAACATGAGGATAAACCAACCGTGTTCAAGAAAAGTGAGTTGGTGCGTGTGCCGGTGCGTTTAGGAGAGGATTCGTTTTTACGGGCTGAGATTTCCGAAAATAGCCTTGCACGACTGATCAAGACCATGCAATCTTTTGATTTATTGATGCAGGTTTACGGTGTTGAAAAATATATGGCCTGTGCAACATCTGCACTTAGGGAAGCCAAAAATGGTAATGAGGTAGTGGACAAGGTGGAAAAGGCTTCGGGAATCAAGATTGAGATTATTGATGGCAAAAGGGAAGCCGAGATCATCGCCTCGACAGATTTAAAGGATGTTATTAAAAATGATAGGTGCTATTTGTATGTGGATGTAGGAGGGGGAAGCACTGAGTTCACTTTTTTCGAAAATGGTAAACCCCAAATTTCAAAATCGTTTAAGATAGGTACGGTAAGAATCCTAAACGACTTAGTTGAAGATTCTGTTTGGGATCAAGTCAAGGAGTGGATAATTCGTCATGTTAACCCAGAAAGTAAGATAGAAATAATCGGTTCTGGTGGAAACATCAACAAGCTGCATAAAATGTCTGGAAGAAAAGTGGGCCAGCCCTTATCCTATATCTGGTTGAACGCCCAATATCATTTTTTGAATAGTATGGACTATGAAGACCGTATTTCAGAATTGGGCTTAAACCAGGACCGGGCGGATGTCATTATTCCGGCCTCTAAAATATTTTTGAATGCGGCCAGGTGGAGCAAGGCCAAAAAAATCCATGTTCCAAAGATTGGTTTGGCAGATGGAATGATAAAAACTTTATACTACAAGAACTAACCGTGCATGGTTTCCTTTTTGCCCAAATTTTTCATTAGTTCAGCTTCATATTCCAGAAGGGCTTCCCATTTTTTGTCGACTTCTTCACGATTACCATATTTACGGGCGAATTTTAAGAACATGGTGTAATGATTCGCTTCGCTGACCATTAAATTCCTATAGAATTCTGAAAGTTCCTCGTCATTTATTTCTTCAGAAAGTAAGCGAAACCGTTCACAGCTTCTGGCTTCAATCAGAGCTGCATATAATAGTTTGTGGACCAAATGGGTTTCCCTGCTGCCTCCTTTGGGAAAGAATTTCATCAGTTCGATAACATATTCATCTTTGCGTTCCCGCCCTAAAACCCAGCCACGTTTCAATATTTTGTCATGAACCATGTTAAAGTGACCCATTTCTTCTCGTGCCAAGGCTGTCATTTCCTTTACCAATTCAGATTTTTCAGGAAAACCAATAATCAATGAAATAGCGGTACTTGCCGCTTTTTGTTCGCAATAAGCATGATCCGTTAGTATTTCTTGAATATTTTTTTCAACAATGTTCACCCATCTTGGGTCAGTTGGTAATTTTAAGCCTAACATGTAAAGTTGCGTTGTAAATAGTTATAAAACAAAGATACAAGGATTACCAATGAAGCCTAAAAATCGAGGTCAAACTCTTTTCTCAATAACTCTATTGCGGGATTCTTCTCTTTTAGTTTTTGGTATTTTTCTGCTGGAGTGAATGCAAATTTTTTAGCTGTTTCTTCATTAACGGTAATCTGAAGTGCAATGGAATAGTTGTTAAGTTTTTGCCTGAGATAATCCAAAATCAGGTTTTGTTCTTGTTCCACCTCTTTTTTCATGGTACCATTTGGGAGTTCAATCCATATAGTATGGTTGCCTTTTAGCTTGGGAATGTCCGTCAGCAAGTTACTGGACAGTATTTTTCTTCCTTTTTTACTGAGTTTTTGCGCAAAATCATTCCAATGCTGTTGCATGGCCTCTTCGGTAAAAGGATCTTTTGGGAGTTGTTCTTGGGAAACACTTGGAGCCTTAACATTCTCGTGGGCCTTTTTTGCCTGTATACTGGACAGCGATAAACCTGAAACCCGTTTTGATGGATTTTTTAGTTCAATTTTTCTTTTGGGCTGATAGTTGGAGGCAGGTTCTTGTAAAACCACTTCTTCTTGAGTTTCTCTGGAAACAGGTTCGACTTCAGAAGTTATCTCTTGCGCCTCGATTTTTTCTTCGACAAGGGGTTCCTGAAGCTTGTTTTGGTCGGCAGAGCTTGCTACTTCTTTGAAGTGAGAGGCAGGGATTAGGAAATCATGCTTTTTTTTTTCACCAATAAAGGCGAGGGAGGCTAATTTCATAAGGGTCAGCTCGACCAAGAGCCGTTGGTTTTTACTGGTTTTGTATTTTTGGTCACACTCATTGGCTAAATCCAGTGCTTTCAGCAAAAAACTGCTATCTACTTTTTTTGCTTGCTCCTTATATTGGAGTTTAACATCTTCGCTAACCTCCAATAAAATGATGGTATCAGGATGTTGACAAACCATTAAATCCCTAAAATGGGAGGCAAGCCCAGAAATAAAATGATGCCCATCGTACCCTAAGGAAAGGGTTTTGTTAAAGAGCAACAACAGCTCTGGTATGTTGTTCTCCAGAATCAATGCCGTAGTTGCAAAGTAAGTATCGTAATCAAGTACATTCAGATTTTCCGTAACCGCCTTTCTGCTCAGGCGTTTCCCTGAAAAACTTACCACACGGTCAAAAATGGACAGCGCGTCTCGCATGGCACCGTCGGCTTTTTGGGCAATGATGTGGAGTGCTCCTTCTTCAGCTTCTACTCCTTGCTGCTCAGCAATATATTTTAAATATTCTGTTGCATCCTTGACGGTGATGCGCTTAAAGTCGAAAATTTGGCATCGTGAAAGTATGGTGGGAATAATTTTATGTTTTTCGGTGGTGGCCAAAATGAAAATGGCGTGCTTGGGTGGTTCCTCCAAGGTCTTCAAAAAAGCATTAAAAGCTGACTGGGAAAGCATGTGCACCTCATCGATTATATACACTTTATACTTTCCAACTTGTGGAGGGATGCGTACTTGGTCAATCAAGTTTCGGATATCATCCACCGAATTATTGGAGGCGGCATCCAGTTCAAAAATGTTGAAGGCAAAATCTTCATCCTCTCTTTCAGTACCGTCCTGGTTTATTTGTTTGGCCAAAATTCTTGCACAAGTCGTCTTGCCCACTCCCCTTGGACCACAAAACAGCAAGGCTTGTGCCAAATGATTGTTCTCGATGGCATTGAGCAGCGTATTCGTAATAGCCTCCTGTCCCACAACATCTTTAAAAGTTTGTGGGCGATATTTTCGGGCAGATACTATGAAAGGTTCCAAAGTGTGGAAATTTCTGGTTAGTACAAATATAAAAATAGCAATAAGCAAACGTACTTTTGCCAACCGCTGTAACTTATTTTTTATTAACAATTGCCGTATCTTTGTATACAGCAGGCCACCTTATCGCTGCAACATAGGTTGGAGAGGAAAGTCTGGACACCATAGTGCGGCATAGCGGGTAACACCCGTCCACCGAAAGGTGAGGACCAGTGCAACAGAAAGCAAGTACAGTTCGGCTGTAGTGAAATCGGCAAACTCTATGCGGTGAAACGCCATGTAAACCAGCACTTGAGGGCTGCACGCTCGAGTTGGAGGGTAGGCGGATTGAGCTTTTGGGCAACCAGAAGCCTAGATAAATGATAGGGATATACAGAATCCGGCTTATGGCCTGCTTTTATTTTCAAAGAAACTGAAAACACTACCCCCGTATTTCCGTGCTTCCATGAATTGTTTATTTGCCGATAAATCCTTTTGTTCTTCATGTTCCAATATTAAAACTCCTCCATCTTCCAAAAGCTTTCTTTCCAGAACTGAATCTACGATTTGGGTAAGCTGATCTACATCAAAATTATAAGGGGGGTCGGCAAAGATAATATCAAATCTTTCTTGGGTACGATTCAGATATTTGAAAACATCCGATTTGATTGCAGTAATGGCAATATCCAATTCTTTGGCCGTTTTGGCGATATATTGGATACAGCCAGCAAAACTGTCGACAGCAATGATTTCTTCCACTCCCCTTGAAGCGAACTCAAAACTGATGTTACCAGTTCCTGCAAATAGGTCCAATACTTTAAGTCCGTCCCAGTAAAATCTGTTATTGAGAATATTGAACAACCCTTCTTTGGCCATGTCGGTGGTGGGCCGTACCGGCAGTTTTTTGGGGGCAATAAGCCTTTTTCCCTTAAATTTTCCAGAAATTATCCGCATCAAAGGGAACTTAATACGGTGAAATCGATGGTTTGGTCTTCCATTGCATCAAAAGGAAAGGCAGGATTGCTTGGAACAAAAACCGATACGTTTTTGATGTAATCGCGGCATAACTCATAAATGGCATCCCCCTCATTTATAGATCCGAACAATTTTAATTGTAATTTTTCCAAATCCAACTGTAATTGCTCCAATCCAAAGAGCAGAAAGTATAGCACGTCTTCTTTGGTACTATATTCAAACTGATTGTATAAAAGGAGCTTCTTATTCGCAATGACAACCATTTCCATTTCTTTATCGGAGACTTGTACATAGCAAATGGGCTCCGAATCAGCTCTACTTTGATTTAGTAGCATAGAAATTAAAACGGTTCCATTGTGTTTAAACTCGAATTCTCCAAAAAGATCAAAAAGGTAGTTGTTGATATTGGTAAAGGGAACATAAACGTTCACCATGTCATGGTTGGGAATTTCGTCATATGTGATTTGGTCATTGGCCATGATTTTCGCATTGAACTTTAGATAGTTTGGCAGCTCCTCTTTATGAAAAAGGGGTTGGGGCACCAAGCTGAAAAGTTTGTTTTTATGGATAACAATGACTTCAGAAAAATCTTTTAGTGCATCCTTATGCTCGTTTAGCACTGCCTTTAATTCTTTGAGCACCAGGTAGGGGGTGGAGGTCAGCTTAAAGTTGATCTTTTCGTGTACCAGTATTTTGTTGGAAATAGTGTCCAGAACACAAAAAGAAAGTCCATTCAAACCAACTTGAATGGACAGTTTCTTAAAAATGTTTTCAGTACTTTCTGAATCTATATTAGTTGTTTTTTCTATCATAGATAGGCGGCCAGTTACCATTGGTGCTTACGTCGGTAAGCGAACCTACTTTTATTTCGGTCCCATTTACTTCTTCAACACTTTGGTGTGCATTTTCGCGTGCTCTCAAATCCTCTGGCTGGTCGTACAGCACAACGTCTTTTTTGACTTTGGCTTCAAAAACCGGTGCTTTATACCCACTCTTATCAATGATGTCCGCTTTCATTTCAAACTTTTCATTGTTTTGGGCATAGGGAACATTCATCATGGATTTGTACCTTTCACTGTCCTTGAAAAGAGAATCCCTGATTTGGATAAAGCCCAAAGTGTCTACCACAATGGTGTCCTTTTGTAGTTCTATTTGATATACTTTATCAAAACGCATAAAAGAAGAATCACGTTGCTGGGTAATAGTAAAGCTGGCTGTATCAATAAATTGAACCAAGCTGTTAAAATCGTTGGCATACTTTCCGTTTACCACCTTGTAAGCTTCTTGGGAATCCCTGATGTCCTTTAATTTGGCAATAACTTGGGAAAACCTTTCTTGTCTTACCTTATTGAACTCAATAGGAGCATTGACGGATTGATATATTTTGTAGCCCAAGAAAATACTTAATAGTCCAAAAACGAGTACGAGTACAGGTTTAACTTTTTGGGGCAAGAATTTGTCAATAACAAACACGAGTCCTATAGTCACCAGGAATATAAGTACGACGATAAGAATTAAGTTTAACATAATTGGTTTTGTCTTTCTGAGTTAATTTAGCGGTTACAGACAAATCTACAATTTTTTTTTTATCACGAAACTTTTTGCTTTAAAAAACCACACTATCTTTAGCCCAAATGGACTACCCCACAACAACAGGTTTTTTACAGACTTTAACCGAGAAGTTTCCCCATATTCCGACCAAAAAACAGCACTTGGCCCTTGAGCGACTTTCCCAATTTATTTTGGAGGGCGGCAGGAACGAAATATTCTTATTGAAAGGTTTTGCTGGAACGGGAAAAACCACCATCGTGGCCACCATTGTCAACAATCTTTGGAGAGTTAAAAAAAAGGCGGTTCTTATGGCTCCGACGGGCAGAGCCGCCAAGGTAATGTCTGTATATGCTGGTGACAAGGCATTTACGATTCATAAAAAGATTTATTTCCCCAAAAAACAAGCAGGAGGCAATGTACAGTTTGTATTGGCCCCGAACAAACATAAAACCACGTTGTTCATTGTGGATGAGGCTTCCATGATTCCGGATACTCCGGCTGACTCCAAACTCTTTGAAAACGGCTCCCTTTTGGACGACCTTATGTACTATGTGCATTCAGGTCACAATTGCAAATTGGTTTTGATTGGAGATACCGCCCAATTACCACCGGTGAAACTGGAACTGAGTCCGGCCCTCGAAGAAAAACGACTTTCCCTGAACTATGACAAGGAGGTAAAAAGTATTGAGTTGGATGAGGTAATGCGGCAAACAGAGGATTCAGGGATTCTATATAACGCCACCAACCTTAGAGAGCAAATGCAATCTCAGTTTTTTGATGCATTTCAGTTTGAATTGGGACATTTTAACGACATTGTCCGATTGATTGATGGAAATGAAATTCAAGAAGCTATAGACTCTTCTTATTCACAAAAGGGAAAAGAGGAAACAGCCATTATTGTTCGATCTAACAAACGTGCCAACCTATATAATAAAAACATTCGCGAGCGCATCCTTTTTTTGGATAGTGAAATAGCCGTCGGCGACTACATGATGGTGGTCAAAAACAATTACTTTTGGCTCAGACCCAATTCAGAGGCCGGATTTATTGCCAATGGAGACATCATTGAAATATTGGAACTTTTCGCCATAAAGGAATTGTATGGCTTCTCCTTTGCCGAGGTAAGGGTGAAGATGGTGGACTATCCCAATCAAAAACCGTTTGAAACTGTGCTGCTTCTGGATACCATCAATGCAGAAACTCCCTCACTTTCCTATGAAGAGGGCAATAGGTTATATCAAGAGGTGATGCAGGACTATGCCCATGAAAAATCAAAGTACAAAAAGTTTTTAGGGGTAAAGAACAACCGATACTTCAACGCACTTCAGGTAAAATTCTCTTATGCCATCACTTGCCATAAATCGCAAGGGGGGCAATGGGATACGGTGTTTGTAGAACAGCCCTACCTGCCCAATGGAGTGGACAAAGAGTATTTAAGATGGCTTTATACAGCCGTAACAAGGGCTCAACGACAATTATACCTGATAGGATTTAAAGATGATTTTTTTCTTGGCTAGGAATGCCCTAATTTAGTCAAGACCATGAACATGTCTCCAGACACCATTATAAGTATATTTTTAGGAATCGGTTTGGCCGCTTCTGTGGGTTTCAGAGTGTTTTTACCCTTGTTTGCCCTGAGTTTGTCAGCCTATTTTGGGGTTTGGGAGTTGAATGATAACTGGCAATGGATAGGTAGCCTTACCGCACTTGTTGTCTTCGGGGTGGCCACTTTGGTCGAGATCTTTGCCTATTTCATTCCATGGGTCGACAACGTGCTGGACTCCATGGCCGTGCCCTTGGCCGCAATAGCAGGTACTGCCGTAATGGTATCCACAGTGGTCAATCTGGATCCCGTGGTCACATGGTCTTTGGCCATAATAGCAGGCGGCGGAACTGCCACAGCCATTAAGGGAGCAAATGCAGTCGGAAGATTGACCTCCTCAACCACAACGGGCGGTATAGCAAATCCAATTGTGGCCACCATCGAAACAGGAGCGGCGGTTGCCGTGTCCACGGCATCGATTTTGGTTCCCCCTATAGCTGCCATATTGGTCATTATAATATTGATATTTATCTTTAGAATATACCGTAAATTGCGGCCCAAAAAATAAACCTTCAACTTGATTTTGCAGCAGTGAGAGTAATTTCAATGATTCCAGCTAGGTACCAAGCCTCAAGATTTCCGGCGAAATTGATGCAAGATCTATGCGGAAAACCGGTTATTGTGCGCACCTACGAAGCAGCTGTTCAAACAGGGTTGTTTGATGCAGTATACGTGGTTACGGATAGCGAAATCATTGCAGAAGCGATTACCGAAGTTGGTGGACAAGTCATCATGAGCAAAAAACGGCATGAAAGTGGCAGCGATAGAATTGCTGAAGCTATAGTTGACATGGATGTGGATATTGTAATCAATGTTCAAGGAGATGAACCCCTTATTGATAGGGAGAGTTTGGCAAAGACCATAAAAGTCTTTAAAAATGATGAAAAAAAAGAAATAGACCTAGCCTCCTTGATGACCCCCATATCCGACTGGGAGGAAATTTCTAATCCCAATACCGTCAAAGTGGTTGTGGACAATCAAAATTTTGCGCTCTATTTTTCGAGATCGCCCATTCCTTATCCCAGAGATGAAGAAGTGGAAGTCACCTACTACAAACACAAAGGAGTTTACGCTTTTAGGAAAAGGGCCTTGTTAGATTTTCAACAATTGCCCATGTTGTCGTTGGAAGCCAAAGAAAAAATAGAAGCCATTCGGTTTTTGGAATATGGCAAGAAAATAAAAATGGTGGAAACCCATGTTTCAGGTGTAGAAATTGATACTCCTGAGGACTTGGAACGCGCAAGAAGAGCATGGAGGTAGATTTTAAAAACATAAAGGTCATAGGATTTGATGCTGACGACACTCTTTGGGTGAATGAAACTTATTTTCGGGAAACAGAAGAACGTTTTGCCGAACTGTTGGAAGACTATGAGACCAAAAACAAAATAGACCAAGAACTCTTTAAGATAGAGATGAAGAACTTGGAAACCTATGGTTATGGCATCAAAGGATTTATGTTATCGATGATTGAATCGGCTTTGGACCTGTCCAACAATCAGGTTTCCCAAGAGACCATTTCCAAGATTTTGGGATTGGGCAAAAAAATGATATCGCATCCAGTTGAACTTCTAGATGGGGTGGAGGAGGTCTTGTCTAAATTAGAAGGAAAATATAGATTAATAGTGCTCACAAAAGGCGATTTATTGGATCAAGAACGAAAATTGGAGAAATCTGGACTTTCAAAATACTTTCACCATGTGGAGGTATTGAGTGACAAAAAAGAAAGTAATTATCAAAATTTACTGGACCATTTGAACATTGATGTACAAGAGTTTTTGATGATAGGAAATTCCCTAAAGTCTGATGTATTGCCTATATTGAACATTGGGGCCAAGGCAGTACATGTTCCGTTTCATACGACATGGGCGCATGAAATGGTATCGGAAGACGAGTTGGTGAATAATCACTTGAAATTGAGCCGCCTTAAAGATATTTTGAAATATTTGGATAACTGATGAAGACGGAAAACAAATTGAAGAAAAAAGATACAATACCAAATAAGAAGACAGCCTACCGTAACTTTCCTATGGTGCCCAGGGTTGTTTTTGGAGCAGGCTGTTTTTCTCAATTAGGGGAAATACTGTTGCCCATGCGCAAAAATTCAGATGCTCCTTTCATTTTTCTTATTGATGATTTTTTTGAGAACAAGGACTTTACCTCTCGAATTCCAGTGATGTTCAACGATGAAATTGTCTTTGTTTCGGCTGAGGAAGAACCTAAAACCGAACAAGTGGATGCCCTGGTTTCCCACATTAATGGAAAGTACGACGAGAAACCATCCGGCATTATTGGAATCGGTGGCGGCACATTGTTGGATTTGGCCAAAGCGGTGGCCATTCTTTTGAACAACAAGGGATTGGCCAAAGATTATCAAGGTTGGGACCTGGTCAGTCGACCTTCTCTTTATCATGTGGGTATTCCCACCATTAGCGGAACAGGAGCCGAAGTATCCCGAACAACGGTACTTTTAGGGCCAGACAAAAAGTTGGGAATCAATTCAGATTATACCACGTACGATCAGGTAATTCTTGATCCCGATTTAACCAAAACCGTTCCTAAAGACCAATGGTTCTACACGGGAATGGATTGCTTCATCCACTGTGTGGAATCCTTGGAAGGCACCTATTTGAACGCCTTTAGCCAGAGCTACGGGGAAAAAGCACTAGAATTGTGCAAAGAAGTTTTTTTGGATGATGTATCCGAAGAGGAATCCAGAGATAAACTGATGATGGCCTCTTGGCACGGGGGAATGAGCATCGCTTATTCCCAAGTTGGGGTTGCGCATGCCATGAGCTATGGTCTTTCCTATCTGTTGGGTATAAAGCATGGCATTGGCAATTGTTTGGTTTTTCAACATTTGCAGGATTTTTATCCCAGAGGTGTTGAACTTTTCAAACAAATGCTTCAAAAACACCAAATACAATTGCCGCAAGGAGTTTGTGCCAATTTGACCCAAGATGATTTTGACACATTAATCAATGTTGCCCTGGGCATGGAAGCGTTATGGGAAAATGCCCTCGGACCAGATTGGAAAACAATAATGACCCCACAACGCCTGCAAGCCTTGTACGAAAAAATTTAGTGGTCATGGGCTACTTTTTGATTTAGACTACATTCCATTTGATGTATGCACAGACTATCCAAATTTATTTACTACAAGATACTTGGATGGAAAATGCAAGGCACTTTTCCCGAAGTGGATAAATGTGTGGTCATTGTAATTCCCCATACACATTGGTTGGATTTCTTTTTGGGTCTTGTGGTGCGCAAGGTAATCAACAAAGAAATCAACTATATCGGAAAAAAGAGTCTTTTTAAACCGCCTTTCGGGTGGTTTTTCCGATGGACAGGGGGCGCACCGGTAGATCGTTCAAAAAACTCCAACACGGTGGATAGCATCGTCCAGATTTTTAACGAAAGAGAAGTATTTCGATTTGCGCTGGCCCCGGAAGGAACCCGAAAAAAAGTGGATACCTTAAAAACAGGATTCTATCATATTGCAAAAAAGGCTGAAGTGCCCATTGTGATGGTTGCTTTTGATTTTGGAAAAAAAGAGGTCAAAATTTCTGAACCTTTTCACCCGACCGAAGACATGGAGCAGGATTTTGAAAAAATCCATGCCTTTTACAAAGGGGTAAAGGGCAAAGTTCCGGAATACAGCTTCTAGATTTTTTTCAAAACCTTCGGTTTGGGTTTCTCCACCTTTTTGGTGTTACCAGGAAAAACTATGTTGGTACTTGAATACGAGCTACCAAAAGTGAGTGCAGCGGCATATACTTGTTGAATGGCATCTTCGACCTGCGGCTCTGAGAGTTCTCTGAGCGGATGTGTGTAAACCGACCATATAATCTCATCGCTTAGCGCATATTTCACATCCAAAACCGAATGGAAATTAGCTACTAAGGCATTCAACAATTCCTCTTCTTCCAGTTTTTCACGTTCAACAATGGGACTGATAATTCGCATACGATTGGCCTTCTCATCAAACACACAGATCAACATGGATTTGTTCACTATAAACTGGTATGTGTTCCCTTGTACCCGAACTGTATCCGATTCTCTTTTGACAATTTCGTAGAGTTTTTCTGAGGTCATGTCCTGACTTTGGAGCAAGCCATGTGTTATAAAAAACAGAAAAATCAAGAAATTGGCTCGCATAATGGATGTATTTTAGTGATTGGTCGTAGAGCCATACGATGCTTTACAACTAAAATCAGGTTATTGAAAGGAATTATTCCTTCATGGTATGGTACACGTTCTGCACGTCATCATCTTCTTCAATTTTTTCCAATAGCTTTTCCACATCAGCTATTTCTTCTTCGTTGAGTTCTTTGGTCACTTGTGGAATACGTTCAAAACCTGAGGAAATGATTTCTATTTCACGGGATTCCAATTCCTTTTGTATGGCCCCGAAATTTTCAAATGGCGCATAAATATGTATGCCATCTTCGTCAACAAAAACCTCTTCCGTGCCATAATCGATCATTTCCAATTCCAATTCTTCCGGATCTATCCCTTCGGGATTGATAGTGAAGTTACAGGTATGGTCAAACATAAATTCTACAGACCCCGAGGTGCCCAAGCTTCCATTGCACTTGTTAAAATAACTTCGGATGTTGGCAACCGTTCGGGTGTTGTTGTCAGTCGCTGTTTCAATGAGAATGGCAATTCCGTGGGGAGCATATCCTTCAAAAAGAACTTCTTTATAGTCTCCTTGATTCTTATCTGATGCTCTTTTGATGGCCCTTTCAATATTATCTTTGGGCATGTTCACCGCCTTGGCGTTCTGGATGACCGCGCGTAGTTTGGCATTGGCATCGGGGTCAGGCCCACCTTCCTTCACGGCCATAACAATATCCTTTCCAATTCGGGTGAACGCTTTGGACATGGCTGCCCAGCGTTTCATTTTTCTGGCTTTTCTGAATTCAAATGCTCTTCCCATGTAAAAATTTGCTAGAGAGTACGGGCAAATTTAACAAAAAATGACCCCGTGTCAAGAGTCGCAGATTGGGGTTGGTTCAGGTTCTGATAATGTCTTCAATATGATTGGCCAATTCCAAATCTTTCTGGGTTACGCCGCCTACGTCATGTGTATTGAGTTTTATAGTAAGTTGATTGTAGACATTTTCCCAATTGGGATGATGGTTCATGGCTTCACACTCAAAAGCAATATGCGTCATTGCTGAGAAAGTTTCTTTAAAATCCTTGAATTTGAAGGACTTTACAATCATACCATCCTTCAGGGACCATCCTCTGAGTTTTTCAAGAGCCTTCATTACTTGATTATTATTTAATTTTTCCATAAAACCTTATTTCTTTTAAAGTTAGCCAAATCTTATTGCAAAACTAAACGGGAAGATGATGGTCTATAATCTCTTGATATTTGATACGAAGGTTTTTGGGAAGCTTGTTATGTTTGGGTAATGCAGCCAGATACCGGTCCTCATTGGTAGTGAACACCCGTTTTAAAATGGGGTGGTAGTTTCCCATTTTTCGTATCACTTCTTTAATAAACTCTTCATGTTGGATAAGGTCTTGGCTGCCCAGATGGAAAATTCCAGTTTTGTTCCTGTTGATCAAATAATGGATTTGCTGGGTAAGTCTGTCATCGTTGGTAACGTTGATGATGAGGTTAGGGAAGACTTCAATGGGCTCTTTGTTTTCGAGGTTTTCTTTTATCTCCTTTATTCTCGGCGAAGTGTTCCCAAACACCATGGGCACCCTTAGGATGGCGGTCTTTTCTTTTGGCAACCGCATCATCATGTTTTCAATTTTTATTTTTAAACGGCCGTAAACACTTTCAGAAAGGGTTTTGTCCAATTCATAGGAAGGGTATTTACTATACGCATCAAAAACGTTTGCGGAAGAAATGAAATATAATTTCACCTTATTTTTCATCAAATACTCCATCAGATGTTGATGGGCCTGAATCTGGGCCGAAAAATTCCCACGTAAAGAGGATACGATGACATCCGGTCGGACCCTTTCTAAAATTTTGAAGATGTCATCTTCTTCTAGGTCGTATCTTAAAAACTGCTGGTTTGATGAAAAGGAATGATTGGAACAATAGGTTCCGTAAGTGTCAAAATAGGAGCAAAGTTCCTTATAAATGGCGTTGCCTATAAACCCACTTGCCCCTAGTATCAGAATCTTTTTTTTATCCAAATATTAAAATATTGACAAACCGGTTTCGGTCGTTAGTTTTTCCAAAGCCCACATGCCTAGCTTCGAATTTCCTTTTTCGTTCAGTCCTGGTGCCCATGTCGCAACGCAGAATTTATTTGGCAACAACGCAACAATTCCACCCCCAACTCCACTTTTTCCAGGAAGTCCCACTTCGAAGGCAAATTCCCCTGCCTCATCGTAAAATCCACAGGTAAGCATAATGGCGTTTATACGCTTTACTTGTGACAAGGTGAGATGGGCATTGTTTCTAAGGCACTTGCCCCGGTTCATAAAAATGTAGAAGACCTTTACCAACTGCTCGCAGGACATACTCAATGAACAGGAATGAAAGTAAAAATCCAGTACGGTCTCAACATCGTTTTCAAGGTTTCCGAAGGATTTGATAAGATTGGCTGCAGCGTAATTCCTGAACCCCGTTCTCTTTTCAGATTTAGCTACCTTCTCATCATAGACTATCGTCGAGTCCCCAGCTATGTCCCGAATATATTCCAGAAATGCTGACGTAGGATTTTCAAGCCTAGAAACCAAAATATCACAAACTATTATGGCACCTGCATTTATCAACGGGTTTCGAGGTATGCCGTTCTCCATTTCCAGCAGCGATAAGTGATTGAAAGGGTCGCCCGAAGGCTCTACTCCAACCCGTTCCCACAATTTTTCCCCCACATGGGACATCGCCATGGACAATGCCAATACCTTGGAAATACTTTGTATCGAAAAGTTTTCTTTTGCATCACCGGTACTATGGACATTTTTGGTGCTATCTAAAACCGTCATTCCAAATTTATCTGGGTCTACAGCGGATAGCTCGGGAATATAGTCAGCTACTTTGCCCTTGGCAGTTTGCTTTCTGGCTGCTTTATGGATGTTGTCTAATATGGACTGAAAGTCTTGCATTATTCCTTGTAAAACGGAAGTTTTACTATTATGGCAGCAACTTGGTTCTTTCTAATCTGAATTTGAATTTTGGTATCGGTTGTTGAATATTCAGTGGGAACATACCCCAATCCAACACCTTTGGTAAGTGATGGAGACATGGTGCCTGAAGTAACTTCCCCGATTTCGTTTCCATCTTCATCCAAAATCGCATAGCCTTTTCTTGGAATACCTTTATCCTCAATCTGGAATGCCACTAACTTTCTCTTTGGGCCTTCCTCTTTTTCTTTGGCAAGGGCTTCACTGTTCACAAAATCTTTGGTGAACTTGGTAATCCAACCCAATCCAGCCTCAAAGGGGGATGTGGTGTCATCGATATCGTTACCATAGAGACAATAGCCCATTTCCAAGCGCAACGTATCACGAGCAGCCAGGCCTATGGGTTTTATGCCAAAATCGGCTCCAGCTTCCATAACCTTGTCCCATACTTGCTGAACTTCGAAGTTTTTACAATAGATTTCGAAACCTCCAGAACCTGTGTATCCCGTTGCCGAAATGATGACATGTTCGATTCCTGCAAAATCGGCGACCACAAAATTGTAAAACTTGATAGATGATAGGTCAACGGAAGTAATGGACTGCATGGCTTCAACCGCCTTGGGCCCCTGAATGGCCAACAAGGAAAAATCATCTGAAATGTTGCGCATGGTTGCCCCAATGGTCTCATTATATTTGGAAATATGTTCCCAGTCCTTATCAATATTCGATGCATTTACCACCAATAGATAGGTTTCGTCTTTGACTCGATATACGATAAGGTCGTCCACAATACCACCTGTTTCGTTGGGCAAACAGCTGTACTGTGCCTTTCCGACGGTCAATTTGGAAGCATCATTGGAGGATACTTTTTGAATTAGCTCAAGGGCTTTGGGCCCTTCTATCAAGAATTCACCCATGTGTGAAACATCGAATACTCCAACACTCTTTCGAACGGTTTCATGTTCTACGTTGACCCCTTCATAAGACACGGGCATATCATAGCCTGCGAAAGGAACCATTTTTGCACCCAATGCCTTATGGGTTTCGTGCAATGCGGTCGTTTTCATTCCGATTTATTTATGGAGGCAAATTTATTGAATTCACCCAAGATGAGCTTACCGCCAGAACAATGTTTTGAACAATCTTTTGTTAAATCAACCTATTCCAACACTAATGGACCAGCAAATGGGATTTTAGCCCTTCGTAGGTTGAAATTTTATATGATTTTTTCTCTTTACCCATTACTTTTTGGATCTGAGGTGGGATTTCGGGACTGAATCCAAGGGTTTCCTCTACAACATCCAAAAATTTGACAGGATGTGCGGTCTCCAAAAAAATCCCATAGGTATAGGGGTGGGATTTTTGATATTCTTTGAGACCGAGATAACCCACAGCCCCATGGGGGTCCATGGTGTACCCTGTTTTGGAGTATACTTTTTTCATAGCTTTTTTGGTTACATCGTCCGTAAAGGAATAGGAGAAGAGATTTTCTCGGAGTAGGTCCAAATCGTCTTGATACAAACGTCGGATACGTACAAAATTGCTTGGGTCGCCCACATCCATGGCATTGGATATGGTAGCCGTGGACGGTTGGGGTTTATAAATTCCCTTTTCCATGAATTTGGGCACCACATCATTCGCATTGGTGGAGGCCACAAAATGTTTTACGGGCATTCCCAGTTTCTGGGCTACCATCCCGGCACAAATGTTACCAAAGTTGCCGGATGGAACTGAGAAAACAATTTCTCTGCCCATGGACTTTACTTGCTTATAAGCAAATAAAAAATAAAACATTTGGGGCAGCCAACGCGCTATGTTGATGCTATTGGCCGAGGTAAGTTTTTTTTGTGCTGTGATTTCAGTGTCCAAAAAAGCGGTCTTTACCATACGCTGGCAATCGTCAAAAGTGCCTTCTACTTCTATGGCCTCAATATTTTTTCCGAGCGTGGTAAGCTGTCTTTCTTGAATGTCACTCACTTTGCCACTTGGGTACAGAATCAATACATTAACACCCTCTACACCCAAGAAACCATTGGCGACTGCCCCTCCAGTGTCTCCTGAGGTAGCCACCAAAACGGTGACTTCTTCTTTTTCCTCCTTTGAAAAGTATCCTAGACAGTTGGCCATAAATCGGGCACCTACATCCTTAAAAGCCATGGTGGGGCCGTGAAATAATTCCAATGCACCCATGTTATCCTCTATTTCTATTATAGGAAAATCAAAATCCAAAGTATTGGCTATAATTTCTTTTAAAATCGAATCGGGGATATCTCCTTCAACAAATTGATGGATAGCTTTAAAGGCAATTTCCTGATCTGAAAATTCCTCAATACTATTAAAAAATGTATTGGGAAGGGGGTTTATCCGCTCAGGAAAGTATAGCCCTTTATCTGGAGCTATTCCCGCAATGACGGCATTCCTAAAGGAAGTTTGGATAGATTGGTCATTTAGACTGTAGAATTTCATGGGTTTATCCAATTTTCTTTACGCCTTGGGTATTTATCCTGGACACATGCACTTCAAAGGGGATTCCAATACCACTATAGGTTTCATGCATGGACTGGGCCACCTTTTTTGCAGCTTCCATTCCTTTACTCAGAGCAAAAATAGAAGGTCCCGAGCCCGATATACCGCAGCCCAGTGCCCCGGCTTCCATGGCGTTAAACTTTACGTCACCGAACAAGGGAATTAAAATGGACCTGATTGGCTCCACTACATAGTCTTTCAAAGAACGTCCGATTAAATCGTAATCGTTTTTGAACAGCCCAGCAATCAATCCGCCAACATTGCCCCATTGCTGAATGCCTGTTTTAAGGGAAATGGTAGTCTTTAAAATCTTTCTGGAGTCCGATGTTCTTATTTCGATTTGGGGATGGATTATAGTGGCAACCAGCTCTGGTGGAGTGGGCAAAGAAACAATGTCCAACGGATTGTAGCTTCGTACCAGGGTGAACCCCCCATATAGTGCAGGTGCCACATTGTCGGCATGGGCCACATCACTGGCCAGTTTTTCGCCTTGCATGGCAAATTGTACCAATTCCAAGTTGGAGAATGGTTGTCCCAACAGTTCGTTCATGGCCCAAACCGCCCCAGCCGAACTAGCGGCACTGCTACCAATTCCGCTACCTGGTTTTATCCTTTTATCGATTTCAATTTCAAAGCCCCCTTGATAATCACTTTTTTCCAATAGGGCCATGCCTGCAATACCAGCTACATTTTTTTCAGCATCCTGTGGCAAATCCTGCCCCGTTATTTTTTTGATTCGAATTCCTTTTTCAGCAGTTTTGCGAACGGTCATCTCGTCACCAACAGCATCCAATGCCAATCCTAAAACATCAAATCCGCAGGATATGTTGGCAATTGTGGCAGGGCAGAATACGGTTATTTCTTTCATGGCTTAGAAGTTACCAATTCGAACTATGTCTGCAAAGATACCCGATGCGGTGACATCTGCACCCGCTCCTGCCCCTTTAATGATCAAAGGCTGGTCGGGATAACGCTCTGTATAGAAAAGAACAATGTTGTCGCTCCCCTCTAAATTGTAAAAATCATGGCCTTTGGGAATTTTTTGAAGCCCCACCTGGGCTTGACCATCTTCAAACTGGGCCACATACTTTAATTTACTTTCAGATTTAACAGCTTCTTTGTACAATTTTTGGAAATCGGCTTCGTATTTTTTTAACGATGCAAAGAACTCGTCATTGGTTTTGGTTTCAAGACTTTCCTTGGGTAGAAAAGAATCGTTGTGGATATCCCCAATATCCAACGGATAACCACTTTCTCTAGCTAAAATCAATATTTTGCGCATCACATCAATTCCACTTAGGTCAATGGTCGGGTCTGGCTCGGTATATCCTTGTTCCTGAGCCTCCTTTACCACGTCATGAAAAGTTACGGAGTTGTTGAATGTGTTGAAGATAAAATTGAGGCTTCCCGATAGTACGGCCTGTATTTTTCTGACTTTGTCACCAGAGGCTATCAAGTGTTTTAGGGTATCGATGATAGGCAATCCTGCTCCTACGTTGGTTTCAAACAGAAACGGGGCATTGTATTGTTTGGCCAGATGTTTTAACTCTTTATAATAGCCAAGGTCTGAAGAGCATGCTATTTTGTTACAGGTGACCACGGAGATGCTGTTGCGGAGATAATTGGTATAGCTATCGGAAACAGCTGCACTGGCCGTGTTGTCCACAAACACACTATTGCGGTAATTGAGGGATTTCACTCGGTCAAAAAATTGCTTTTTGTCCGCTTTTTCTCCACGAGACAAGGTAGCTTCCCATTCTTTTAGGGAAATTCCGTCCTCATCAAAGGCCATGGTTCTTGAATTACTGATACCAATGACCCTGACATTGAGTTTCATTTCCTCCTTAAGGTATTTTTTTTGTTGACGGATTTGTGCAAGAAATTTGGAACCAACATTGCCCACACCCATTACGAACAGATTGAGCTGCTTTATATTTTCTTCGAAAAATGTTTCATGTAGGGAATTAAGTGCCTTCCTGACATCATCTTTTCTGATGACCGCTGAAATATTACGTTCCGAAGCCCCTTGTGCAATGGCCCTTATGTTCACATTGTTCTTGCCCAAGGTGCTGAACATTTTACCGCTCAGCCCTTGATGACTTTTCATGTTGTCTCCTACCAAAGCAACAATGGTCAGATCCTTTTCAAGATTAACCGGCTTAATCCTATTTCTAGAAATTTCATAGGCAAAGGTTTCATTTACTGCCTCAGTTGCCACTTCAGCATCCCCATCTGCAATTCCCACACAAATGGAGTGTTCTGAAGATGCTTGGGTAATTAGCACAATGCTGATGTTTTTGAGAGATAGCGTTTCAAAAAAACGTTTTGAAATTCCTGGGGTGCCAATCATCCCAGGACCTTCTAAAGATAATAGACTGATATTGCCCACATGACTGATTCCCCTCACGGTTTTGCCTTGGCCGTTATGGTTTTCACCTATTAAGGTACCAAGACTTTCTGGTTCGAAGGTGTTTTTAATTGCAATGGGAATCTTTTTACCCAATACAGGTTGAATGGTAGGAGGGTATAACACCTTCGCCCCAAAATGGGAAAGCTCCATGGCTTCCTCATAACTGATTTGTGAAATACACTTGGCCTGTTTGACCAGTTTGGGGTTGGCGGTGTACATACCACTGACATCGGTCCAAATTTCAAGTATGCTGGCTTGTTGAGCAGCGGCAATTATAGCCGCTGTAAAGTCCGAACCACCTCTTCCCAGAGTGGTGGAATCACCAGATTTGCTCGATGCCATAAATCCGGGCAACAATACAATTTGATGTGTGTTTTCTTCAAAAAAAGCTTGGCAGTTGGCATTGGTTTCCGGAAAATCGACAACAGCTTTGCCATAGTTGTTATCGGTAATGATCAACTCGCGGCTGTCCTTAAAAGCTATATCCAGACCAACATTTTTGAAATATTCAGTGATGATGAATGACGAAAGTAGTTCACCATAGCTCACAATTTTATCAGAAAGTTTTGGAGTCAGCTCACCAATTAAGAATGATCCCTCAAGTAAGGTTTCCAAGGTATTGAGGTCACCTTTTACCTTACTCAGTACTTGGCTTTGTGCTTGTACGGGAATCAATTCCCTTATGGTGTTCAGATGTCGCTCTTCAATTTCTTGTAAGGACATTTTATAGTTCAAGTCCTGACTGGAAGCCAAATGGGCGGTAGTTATCAATAGATCGGTGACCCCGCCAAAGGCGGATACTACGACGGCTACTTTTTCTGAATCGAGGTTTTCTAGAATAGAACGAACCTTATTTATGTTTTCTGGATTGGCTACCGAGGTACCCCCAAACTTTAAGACTTTCATAGTTGAAATTTGCAATAAATATTGAAAAAAGGATTGATAAAACGGACGGAAAAATATATAGCACACTTACCCCAATGGGGTGGTGATAGTGGTGAAGATTGATGAAAAAGATTCCATCTGGTTAAAGTTACTATCCGTTTGTTTAAATTGCATTGTGCTTAAATAGAGGATAAAAGTAGCATATTTGGTCGCTTCTTCAAATCCTTGGCCTTGTTTTTACGAAATCCACAGTAATACATAACTTTTTTTGTTGAATGAAAATCTTTTCTGCCCATCAAATCTATGAAGCTGATAAATTCACAATAGAGAAACAGCAAATTTCAAGTGACGAACTTATGGAACGGGCGGCCACAAAACTGTTCGAGTGGATTCATTCCCGTTTGAGGGGCACTTCGGTAAACATTCAATTGTTTTGTGGTATTGGCAACAATGGGGGAGATGGTATGGCGTTGGCGCGAATACTCAAGGAAAACGAATATGCTATCCAGGTACATGTAGTGAACTACAGTGAAAAACGTTCTAAAGATTTCTTGTTGAACCTGGAACGATTGAAAGACCGAAAAGTATGGCCCGACTTCATCAATTCGGATAGTACTTTTCCCGAGATCGCACCGAACGACATTGTAGTGGATGCCTTATTTGGTATTGGTTTGAATCGCTCACCAGATACGTGGGTGGGCAATTTGATGAAATATATCAATGCTTCAAAGGCGTTCGTCCTTTCAGTTGATATTCCTTCTGGGTTACCCATGCATAGAGGCCCTTGGGACCCATCTTTTGTAATACGCGCAAACTATGTGTTGAGCTTTCAAGTGCCCAAATTGGTTTTTTTTCTTCCGCAGACCGGAATCTATGTCGACCAATGGGAAATTTTGGATATAGGTCTTGATAAAGAATTTCTGAACAAAGCCGATACGGATTTTGAGCTTATTGACCGTGAGCAAATGCTTTCTGTTTATAAACCTCGACCGAAGTTCTCGCATAAGGGAACCTATGGGCATGCAGTCATTGTTGGTGGAAGCTATGGAAAAATAGGTGCGGTACATCTAGCTAGTAGGGCTTGTCTGCAATCAGGCGCAGGATTGGTCACTGCCCTTGTTCCCCAGTGTGGTTATCTGCCTTTGCAAACAGCGGTTCCTGAGGTAATGGTTCTTGCCAAGGATAGAGAAAAAGAACTTTCAAATATGGAAATTCCTTTTAAGCCCACCGTTGTGGGTGTCGGCATGGGATTGGGTGTTCATGAAGAGACGGTTTCCGCAATGGGTTCTTTATTAAAAGAAGTTAAGTCTCCAATGGTTATTGATGCGGATGGGCTGAACATTATGCCGAAACATCCCGAGATGTTACAAGAAGTGCCGGAACTTTCCATTTTAACTCCTCATCCAAAGGAATTGGAACGTTTGGTCGGTCCATGGAAGGATGATTTTGAAAAGTTGGATAAGGTAAAGGCCTTTTCTCAAAAACATCATGTGATCATCGTAATTAAAGGGGCCCATACAATTACTGTCTTCGAAGAAAAAGGATATGTGAACACTACGGGTAACCCAGGTATGGCAACTGCGGGTAGTGGTGATGTTTTAACCGGAATGATAACTGCACTGATAGCCCAAGGTTACGAACCATTGCATGCTGCTACTTTTGGAGTGTACCTACACGGATTGGCAGGAGATATGGGGGCTTCCCAAAAGGGATATGAAGCGCTTACTGCTTCAGGAATTTTGGAAAATATTGGAAACGCCTATCTAAATTTTTTAAGACCTCAGGAAGTCGAGGTGAAAGAATAGCTTCATTTTTTTCTTTTGGCGGGCTTAATTTTTTTCTTCATCCAAGCCAATGCATTGTCGTATTCAATAAAGAACTCCATATTCTTTTTGTAGAACAGTTTCTCAATCTTGAAGTTATGCATGTCTATTTCTTTCTTGGATACAATGGCAAACGCCTTTAGGTTATCCAACCCTCTTAGATAATTGTAGATGGTGGGGTCTATGGCATACGAATTTTTTCGCAGGCTTATATAGCCAAAATCCTTGTCTCTAAAATGAATTTCTGAAATGCCGATTATTTGATAAGCCCTTTCCAAGGTAACCGTGGCTCCCTCATCAAAAGTTGCCACCATATAGTCTTCAAAAACCTGTACGCATCCAATATCCAAGTGATACTCGCGTACCACAATAGACTTCTTAGTCGAAGCTATTTTCATTCCCCAAAATAGTTATAGTGTCTCAGGGCGAAAATATGCGTAACATAGTAGGGTGGGAAAAATATTAGATTAAAGGCCAAAATATCGTATTAACGACAGCGGGATAAAAAAAGCTGGTCAATTGACCAGCTTTTTAATAGATAAAATTAAAATTTATTCTTCCGTTTCTGGTGATTTTTCCGCTTTCTTTATTTTAATGGTGAGCTCTTCTTTCTTCTCATCCAAATCCATAAAGATATTGTCACCTTCTTCCAATTTGGAATTTACAATTTCCTCTGCAAGGGCATCCTCAATATATTTCTGAATGGCCCTTTTGAGAGGTCTGGCTCCATATTGCCTGTCAAAGCCCTTTTCTGCTATATAGTCCTTAGCCTTATCAGAAAGGTCTAAGTGGTAACCTATATCCTTGATTCTTCCAAACAATTTTTCCAACTCAATATCGATGATTTTGTGGATATGCTCTTTTTCAAGAGGATTGAAGACAATTACATCGTCAATACGGTTCAAGAATTCGGGGGCAAAAGCCTTTTTCAAGGCATTTTCAATCACACTTTTTTGATGGGTGTCTGCCTGTGCTTTCTTGGCGGCTGTCCCGAAACCTACGCCTTGACCAAAATCCTTTAATTGTCTTGCTCCAATATTGGAGGTCATGATGATAATGGTGTTCCTGAAGTCTATCTTTCTTCCAAGGCTGTCCGTCAAGAAACCGTCATCCAATACTTGTAGCAGCATATTGAAAACGTCTGGGTGCGCTTTTTCAACCTCATCCAAAAGAATTACAGAATAAGGCTTGCGCCGGACTTTTTCGGTCAATTGACCACCCTCTTCATAGCCAACATATCCTGGAGGTGCACCTACCAATCTCGAAATGGCGAATTTTTCCATGTATTCGCTCATATCAATACGAATTAAGGCGTCTTCGGAATCAAAGAGTTCCTTGGCCAAAATTTTGGCGAGCTGTGTTTTTCCAACTCCAGTTTGTCCTAAGAAAATGAAAGAGCCAATGGGTTTATTGGGATCCTTGAGACCAGCGCGGTTACGCTGGATAGCCTTTGCCACTTTCGCAACGGCCTCATCCTGACCAATAACAAAGCCCTTGATCAATTCTGGTAGTTCGGCCAATTTATTGCTTTCGGTCTGAGCTATTTTATTTACGGGAATCCCGCTCATCATGGAGACCACATCGGCAACATTGTCCTCGGTTACGGTCTCCCTATGTAGTTTGCTCTCTTCTTCCCATCGTTCTTGAGCGGAAGCTAACTCTTTTTCCAGTCGTTTTTCGTCATCCCTAAGCTTGGCAGCCTCTTCATATTTCTGTTTTTTCACCACGCTGTTCTTCAACTCACGAACATCTTCCAATTGACTTTCCAGTTCTAGAATTTGTTTTGGAACGTCCATGTTTACGATATGTACACGCGAACCTGCCTCATCCAATGCGTCAATGGCCTTGTCTGGTAAAAATCTATCGGTCATATAACGGTTGGTAAGCTTCACACATGCCAAAATCGCCTCGTCCGTATAGTTAACATTATGGTGATCTTCATATTTACCTTTGATGTTCATCAAAATCTCAATGGTTTCCTCCACTGTGGTAGGCTCAACCATTACCTTTTGAAAACGTCGCTCTAGAGCGCCATCCTTTTCGATATACTGACGATATTCATCTAAAGTTGTGGCTCCTATACACTGTATTTCACCTCGGGCCAACGCAGGTTTGAACATATTGGAGGCATCCAAACTTCCTGTGGCACCACCGGCGCCCACAATGGTATGGATTTCATCTATGAACAGGATTATGTCATCATTCTTTTCAAGTTCGTTCATCACCGCTTTCATCCGCTCTTCGAACTGCCCACGATATTTGGTTCCGGCCACTAAGGAGGCCAAATCCAAGGTTACCACTCGTTTGTTATAAAGTATTCTGGACACCTTTTTATTGATGATACGTAGTGCCAGGCCTTCGGCTATGGCACTTTTGCCTACTCCAGGTTCTCCAATGAGCAAGGGATTGTTTTTCTTTCTACGGCTTAGTATTTGGGAAACCCGCTCAATTTCTTTTTCTCGCCCAACCACAGGGTCGAGTTTGTTATCTTCGGCCAATCGGGTAAGATCCCTACCAAAGTTGTCCAATACGGGAGTCTTGGATTTTTTACTTCCTTTTTGGGAAGAACTTGAACCAAACGTGCTCTCTTTGGAATCACCTCCATCTTCCGGATCACCTGGAAAGGATTCCGCCCTCGGGGAATCAACATAGTCATCATCACTGGTGATCATAGATTTGAACTGTTCTTTGACGTTATCGTAATCTACTTTTAATTTATGTAACAATTTTGTGGTTGGATCATTCTCATTTCTAAGGATACAGAGTAAGAGGTGCGCTGTATTAATGGAAGAACTCTGAAAGAGCTTGGCTTCCAAAAACGTGGTCTTTAAGGCGCGTTCTGCCTGTCGGGTCAAATGAAGGTTTTTCTTATCCTTTTGCATTGTTCCCGTATTTGGATTGGCAGGACTAAGGATTTCCACTTTTCTTCTCAAATGTTCCAAGTCAACATCAAGGGCATCCAAAATGTTGATTGCCTTACCATTTCCATCTCTTAAAAGACCAAGCATAAGGTGCTCCGTTCCAATGAAGTCATGCCCCAATCTAAGGGCTTCCTCCTTGCTGTATGCTATAACGTCTTTTACTCTCGGGGAAAAATTATCATCCATACGTTTCTTTTTCAGCAATTAAAATTAATAAAACTATTATTACGGTGGTCAAATACCGTACCCATATTCGATAAACTAGTGGTAAAAGTCGAAATACAGAACAATTTTTTAAGGTTTAACATAGCTTTATAATAGCTGGATAACTGTTGATAATTTTTTTAATAAAGTGTGTGGCCATCGCTTTGAAAGGTATGATTTTCCGTATATTGCCATGATATTTTAACCACTGAAAAACAATAAGATTTTAGCATGGCTGAAGGAGAAAAGTTAATTCCTATCAACATTGAGGATGAGATGAAATCTGCCTACATTGATTATTCAATGTCGGTCATTGTGTCACGTGCCCTGCCAGATGTTCGCGACGGCCTCAAACCCGTACACAGGAGGGTTCTTTATGGAATGCATGAATTGGGAGTGCGATCTACAAGTTCGCACAAAAAATCGGCGCGTATTGTAGGGGAAGTGCTCGGTAAGTATCACCCTCATGGAGATACCTCGGTATACGATACTATGGTACGAATGGCACAGGAATGGAGTTTAAGATATATGTTGGTCGATGGTCAGGGGAACTTTGGTTCTGTGGATGGAGACAGCCCGGCAGCCATGCGTTACACCGAAGCCAGGATGCGCAAGATTGCTGATGAAATGCTGGCTGATATTGAAAAGGATACGGTGGACCACCAGTTGAATTTTGACGATTCCCTCCAGGAACCCACAGTTCTTCCAACGCGGATTCCAAATCTTTTGGTAAATGGAGCCTCTGGTATCGCAGTGGGTATGGCGACCAATATGCCTCCCCATAACCTTTCTGAAGTTGTGGATGGCATCATTGCTTATATCTACAATCATGATATTGAGATTGATGAGTTGATAACACATATTAAAGCACCAGATTTTCCAACAGGTGGAATTATCTATGGCTATGACGGTGTTAAAGAAGCCTTTCACACAGGACGAGGCCGCGTGGTGATGCGTGCAAAGGCCTCATTTGAAGAAGTCCAAGGAAGGGAATGTATTGTGGTCACGGAGATTCCATATCAGGTGAACAAAGCCGATATGATCAAAAAGACTGCGGATCTGGTCAACGATAAAAAGATTGACGGCATTGCTTCCATTCGCGATGAATCCGATAGGAAAGGTATGCGTATCGTGTATATTCTTAAGCGGGATGCCATTCCCAATATTGTGCTGAACACGCTGTACAAATACACGGCACTTCAATCTTCTTTTAGTGTAAATAATATCGCTTTGGTCAAGGGAAGGCCAAAGTTGCTGAACTTAAAGGAGATTATCCATCACTTTGTTGAGCACAGGCACGAAGTGGTTGTTAGAAGAACCACGTTTGAACTAAAAAAGGCCGAAGATCGCGCACATATTTTAGAAGGGCTTATCATAGCTTCAGATAATATTGATGAAGTTATTGCTATCATAAGAGGATCCTCCAACGTTGAGGATGCTCGTAGTAGTTTAATGGAACGATTTAAACTTACTGAAATCCAGGCCAAGGCCATCGTGGAAATGCGTCTGCGTCAACTTACAGGATTGGAACAGGACAAGTTGCGTGAGGAGTATGATGCACTTTTAAACACCATTGAAGATCTAAAAGACATCTTGGCCAAGAAAGAGCGAAGAATGCAGATCATCAAAGATGAGTTGTTGGAGGTCAAAGAAAAGTATGGTGACGAAAGACGGTCGGAAATCAATTTTGCGGGAGGTGATTTGAGTATTGAAGATATGATTCCCGATGAGCAAGTGGTCATCACCATTTCGCATGCAGGGTACATAAAAAGGACGCCGCTCACAGAATACAAAACCCAACATAGGGGAGGAGTGGGGCAAAAGGCTTCATCAACACGCAATGAAGACTTCCTGGAACATCTTTTTGTGGGTACCAACCATCAATATATGCTTTTCTTTACCCAAAACGGGAAGTGTTTTTGGATGCGTGTCTATGAAATTCCAGAGGGAAGTCGAACGTCCAAGGGCAGAGCCATACAAAACCTTATCAATATAGAGCACGATGACAAGGTAAAAGCATTTATCTGTACCCAAGACCTTAAAGATGAGGATTATGTAAACAGCCATTATGTGATTATGGCCACCAAAAAGGGCACCGTGAAAAAAACCTCGCTGGAACAGTATTCACGCCCACGTCAAAATGGTATCAACGCAATTACCATAAAAGATGGGGATGAACTGTTGGAGGCAAAGCTTACCACGGGAACAAGCCAAATTTTCCTTGGACTTAAGTCAGGAAAAGCCATTCGATTTGAAGAAGGGAAGACCCGTCCCATGGGTCGAAATGCTGCCGGGGTACGCGGAATTAGACTTGCTGATGACAAGGACGAAGTAATTGGAATGGTGTCCGTGCATAATTTTGAGGATGATATTTTGGTCGTTTCTGAAAATGGATATGGAAAGCGCTCGGCCATTGACGATTATCGAGTTACCAACAGAGGAGGTAAGGGTGTAAAGACAATCTCCATTACCAAAAAAACCGGAGGTCTTGTGGCCATCAAAAATGTATCGGACACCGATGATCTTATGATCATCAACAAATCCGGTATTGCCATTAGAATGAGTGTAGAAGACCTGCGTGTTATGGGGCGTGCCACACAAGGTGTTAGGTTAATCAATCTTAAAGGCGACGATTCCATTGCAGCAGTGGCCAAAGTGATGAAAGAGGATGATCCCCTCGACAATGCCGACATCAATGAAATAGAGGTCAATGAATAGGATGGCATGGCAATTGATAACCAGAAGGATGACAATAAGGAATAATCAATAAACACTAATAATTAAATTAAGCATGAAGACTAAAGTTTTAATACTACTTGCAATAGGTATTTCAGCTATGGGGTTTTCCCAAAAAGATGAAATCAAGGCTGCTGAAAAAGCCATGAAAAAAGGAGATGTGGCAGCAGCAAAAAGTGCTTTGGAAGGAGCAACTTCTTCCATTGATGGAGCCGACGAAAGACTGCAGGCCCAATACTATGCCCTTAAGGGTAATGTGTACTATGATCTTGCTAAAAATGGTGATGAATCCGCATTTCAAACGGCAATTGATGCCTACAACAAAGTGATATCGGTTGAGGAAGCCAGCGGCAAGGAAAAATATACCTCCGTGGCAGCGCAAGGACTTGCCCAAATGACCAGTGATTTGGTCAATGCGGCAGTTGAGGACAACAACAATCAAGAATTTGGCAAGGCTGCTGACAAGCTGTACATGAGCTATAAATTGAGCCCCAATGATACCATATATCTATATTATGCTGCAAGCAGCGCAGTAAATGCACAAGACTATGAAAATGCTCTTACTTATTACAATGAGCTAAAGGATGTTGGATACGACGGGAGTTCTGTAAGCTTTACTGCTGTAAATGTGGAGACCGGAGAAGTGGAGACCATGGACAAAACCACTAGGGACCTGTATGTGAAGGCGGGTACACACAAGGATCCAAAAGAAGAAAAATCACCATCAAAACGACCCGAAATAGTTAAAAATATAGCCTTGATTTACCAACAATTGGGAGATAGCGATAAGGCCTTGGCCGCTTATAGTGATGCCCGTACGGAAGATCCAAACGATGTAAACCTTGTTTTGGGTGAAGCAAATCTTTATTATGCCATGGGAGATAAAGACAAGTTTAAGGAGTTGATGGCAGAAGCATCAGCCATGGCACCGGATAATGCCGATTTGTTGTACAATATTGGCGTAATCAATATGGAACAAGGAAACTTGATGGAGGCTAGGGAAACATACAAAAAAGTGCTGGAAATAGACCCAGGCTACATCAATGCGTTGCTGAACCTTTCCACTACATATGTTGATGAAGGAAATGGTTTAATTGATGAAATGAACAGTCTAGGAAATTCTAGGTCTGATATTGCCAGATACGATGAGTTGAAACAACAAAAAGATGACCTGTTCCGTGAAGGGGCACAGGTTTTGGAAGAAGCCCTAAAGTCAAATTCAGATAATCAAAGTGTTTTGACCCAGCTTAAAAATATCTATGGAGCTTTGGGAGATACCGAAAACTTTATGAGAATGAAAAAGCTATTAGGAGAATAAGTACCCACTTAGCAAATAAAAAAAGCCCCGAAAATTCTTCGGGGCTTTTTTTTCAAATAATTTTTTTTATCACTCTCAGTTGATGTGAATACAGCTTTTCCTGCATATTGAAAATTCCTGTATGGTCCAACCTATCTATTCTAACATGACCGTGGGCATGAACAATGTAATTGTCCTTTAGTATAATGCCAACGTGATCGATTACACCTTCCTTATTATCAAAAAAAGCCAAATCCCCAGGCTCGCTTTCCTCAATGAAACTAAGGGGTTCACCTTGTTTTGACTGTTCCTCTGCAGTGCGATTTAGTTTGTATCCATTAATTTTGTAGACCATTTGTGCCAACCCAGATGAGTCTATGCCAAAAGGAGTTTTTCCTCCCCATTGATAAGGTGCATTCACGTAAAGTAAGGCCGTGTCCACCAGCGTGTTTTTTGGATGCTTTCCTTCCATGGTTCCCCCTTCAAAAGTATGGTTTAAGAGGTGGAGAGCAGAAACTACAGAACCCAACAAAATAGGCAGCAATGTTCCATTTTGGGTACAAACATGGGAAACCAAGTCTGCCGAGAATTTCGGCAGTTCAGTAGTGGTAGTTTTGTGATAATCTTCTTCGGAAATTAAAGTAACTTGTTTATTGGAAACCCAGCCTTCTTGTTTATCATGATCAACCCTGATTCTGCTCCATTTTTTTCTTCGCTCCAAGACTTTGAAACATTCCCCATATAATAATTGGGAAACCATTTCCGAATCATCCTCAGGAAGACTTCTGATCGGAACAATACTCAAATGGCAGATTCCATATTCCATTTACGGGAAGTTGGCTGTCTAGTTTCTTTCCAGAACAATTGCCGAAGCACCGCCACCACCATTACAAATGGCTGCCGCACCCAATTTGGCATTGTTTTGTTCCAGCACACTGAGTAATGTTACGGTGATTCTAGCACCAGAACACCCCAACGGATGTCCTAAGGAAACCGCTCCACCGTTCACGTTTACATTTTTATCGTTTAAGCCCAAAAGTTTCATGTTGGCAAGACCAACAACCGAAAAAGCTTCATTAAATTCAAAAAAGTCAATATTATCTAGGGCAACACCGGCTCTTTCCAAAGCCTTTGGCAATGCCTTGGCTGGTGCTGTGGTAAACCACTTTGGCTCTTGGGCAGCATCGGCATATCCTTTTATGGTGGCCAAAGGGGTGAGATTGAGTTCTTGAGCTTTTTGTTCGCTCATCAAAACTACAGCTGCAGCACCATCGTTTATCGTGGAAGCGTTGGCCGCGGTTACCGTTCCATCTTTGGTAAAAGCAGGTCGTAAAGTAGGAACCTTTTCCATTTTTACGTTCTTGTATTCTTCATCTTCAGCAACAACGAGCGGTTCGCCTCGACGTTGTGGCACTTCAACTGGAACCACTTCATTATCAAATTTTCCAGCTTTCCATGCTTCAGCAGATCTGTTATAGGATTGAATGGCAAAAGCATCTTGATCTTCTCTACTAAAATCGTGTTCCACGGCACAGGCATCCGCACATACCCCCATGGCATTCTGATCGTAGGCATCGACCAATCCATCTTTTTGCATACCATCCACTAACGTGGCAGGACCAAATTTAAGTCCCTGTCTCATATAAACATAGTGTGGTATCAAACTCATGTTTTCCATGCCGCCGGCAACTACAATGGAATTTTCACCCAAGGCTATGGATTGGGCTGCTTGCATAATAGCTTTCATCCCCGAAGCGCAGACTTTGTTCACCGTTGTGCATGGAACCGTATCTGGAATTCCTGCACCAATCGCCGCCTGCCTCGCCGGAGCCTGACCTGTACCGGCCTGCACCACATTTCCCATTAACACTTCTTCCACCAACCCAGGATCAAGGTCTATTTTCTTTAATGCTCCCTTAATGGCAGTGGAACCCAATTTAGGAGCGGGAATTGATGATAGCGATCCCATAAAACTCCCGATAGGTGTCCTAGCTGCCGAAACAATAACTACTTTGTTCATATATGCATGTTTGATTGTGCGAAAATACTAAATTTCAGCTCAAGCGCGAGGAATTGTGCCTAGCCCACTTCTTATTTATATTTTCTATTTTTGAGGCCAATAGTTCGGAGGATGGGAAAAATTTTGGACAATGCTTATAAGTATCAATCACTGACCTACAAGTACTTTCTTTATTTGGTGTCGGTCGCTTTGATTGTGTTCTTTTTCCCCAAAGGCGGAAAATTCAAGTACGAGTTTCAAAAAGGAAAACCTTGGCAATACGAAAACCTATACGCCCCAATAGATTTTTCCATCAAGAAAAGTGATATTGAAATTGCTGATGAAAAACAGTCCCTGCGCAATAACAAAACAGATTATTACACGGCCAACGTGTCCATTTCTGAGGGCGTAAAAGCTGATTTTCAGCGTGAATTTCAGAACACATTTACCACAAATAACTACACCTCACGACAACGGCAAAGATTATTGACCGCAGGTTTATCTGTAATCGATAGTTTGTACAAATCTGGGATATTTGAAGATTTACCAGAGGCCAACACCAATATTTTGGTCAAAAATAATGAAGCGACACAACTAACGTTAAATGATTTTTTAACCTTGGACTTGGCTAAACAGATGGTTTCACCTATGCTGGCCAAGAAGAATGTGAGTAGCCTCAATGAATTGGTAAACTTGGTTCAGCGGAGCTTACGAGCCAATGTCTTTTATAATGAGTCCCTAACAGAGAAGGCTTTGTTAGAGGAACTGGGCAAAATCTCATATACTCGCGGAGAGGTATCTGCGGGAAGGCTTATTATCGCAAAGGGCGAGGTAGTGGAAGCTGAAAACTTTAAAATGCTCAAGTCCTTAAAGGAGGAATATGAGTCAGAATTGTGGCAGGGAAATAATTACTATTTCATTATTTTGGGGTACACCATTCTGGTAGCGCTTGTACTGGTCATGCTGTTTCTCTTTCTGAAGCGATATCGTAATGAAATATTTAAGAACAACAACAAGGTCACTTTCATTTTCTTCAACATTTTGGTCATGGTTCTCGCCACTACCTTAATGGTAAAGAATAATGAAAGCTATGTTTTTGTGGTGCCGCTGTGCATTTTACCCTTGGTGCTTAAGAATTTTTTTGATGCTCGATTGGGCCTATTTGTGCATGTATTGACGGTTTTAATCCTTGGTTTTGTGGTGCCCAATAGTTTTGAGTACATCTTTTTGCAAATTATTGCAGGTATTGTGACCATTCTAACTGCATCCGAATTGTATAAAAGGGCGAATCTTTTCATTTCAGTGGGGCAGATAACTTTGATTTATATCATAGGATATTTTGCATTTCATGCCATCCACGAAGGAAATTTAGATAATATAGAATGGATGTTATTTGGAATTTTTGTGCTCAATGGATTGTTGACACTTTTTGCCCAACCTTTGATATACATTTATGAAAAAATGTTTGGGCTCATTTCGGATGTATCCCTCTTGGAACTCTCAGACACAAACTCAAAATTATTGAAAGAGCTTTCTAATAAAGCACCTGGCACATTTCATCATTCCTTACAAGTGGCCAACTTGGCAGAAGCGGCTGCCAACGAGATTGGTGCCAATGCCATGTTGGTAAGGGTAGGGGCACTGTATCACGACATAGGCAAGATGGACCGACCAACTTTCTTTACCGAAAACCAAGTAACCAATGTAAATCCGCATGATGATTTGCCGCCAAGGGAAAGCGCTAAGATCATCATCGACCATGTTATTAAGGGCATTGAGATTGCACGGAAGAACAACATACCAGATAGGGTAATCGACTTTTTGCGCACCCATCATGGTACTACCTCGGTATATTACTTCTACAAAAAACAGCAAGAGATTGAAGCGAATGTTGAAGAGGATGATTTTAGATATCCCGGTCCTATTCCTTTTTCCAAAGAAACAGCTATTTTAATGATGGCTGATGCTGTGGAAGCCGCCTCTAAAAGTTTAAAGAATCCCACTTTTTTGATGATCGATGAATTCGTCGAAAAAATTGTGAAGGGCCAAATGCAGGCTAATCAATTTTTGAACGCCAACATCACACTTAAGGAAATTGAGGTGGTCAAAAAAATATTGAAGCAGAAGTTGACTAATATCTATCACCTAAGGGTGGAGTATCCAGAATAGTCCGATACCAAGGGAATAAATCCACGCGTTTGATGTTAATAAAACTACAAAGTCTTTGTAGTTTTCTCTTATGCCTACTATCTTTTAGAGAAATTCATAGTATGAATTCTGGCAAAACGTCATTATGAAAAAGGTTCCATTTTTTCCATCATCAACTCTTCTTGTCCTATTTTTTCTGAATTGTCCCATACTTTTTGCACAAGCTCAAGGACCAAATTTGCACGAGGACTTTCCAAAAGCAAAATACTTGCAACAAAACGCTATGGATTCTTTGTTGCTCATGAAGGAACATATCGTTCTGCAAACCAACAAAACGTCGATTTTGCCAAAGGATTATTTGTTTTTCAAAGCATATGTACTTTCAGGTCCTTATCAATATAGATCAAGTTCCAGCAAGGTTTTAAAAGTTGAACTTTTGGATGAAACTGGAAAATTGGTAAAAAGTCAGTACCATAAAATTGTTGGAGGTGCAAGTGAAGGGTCCATTGAAATACCCAAGAAAACAGAAGAAGGGGATTACTACCTTAGAACTTATACAAGGTGGATGCTGAACTATGGGCCTGAGTTGTTTGCAGTTAAAAAAATAAGAATCGGATCTTACAAAAAATCGAAAGAATCCTATCAAGTAGACGTTAATAGCGTGAGGTTTTTTCCAGAAGGTGGCCAACTGATTTCGGGACTGACCCACAGAGTTCTTGTAAAAATGGATGATATCCAAGCCACCGACTTACCCATTGTAGACAGTAAAAAAAAGAAAGTGGCGTTGTTGAAAAACTATGGGAATGGCATTGGCAGCTTCCTGCTCAACCCACAGAAGAATAAACGCTATTTTTTATTGTTCAATGAGGTCGAAAAAATAGCATTACCAGACATTTACGAAAGTGGATATTCCATTCAAAGCAATAATCTTGACACACAAGATTTGTTGGTGCGTATTGAAGTTGTACCAGAACTTAAAAATGAGATTATCTATCTCAAGGGAAGGTCGAACGGAACAACCTATTTTGAAAAGAAGATAGATTTTAAAAACAAAAACGTAATTGAAATAAACGTCCCCAAAAACAAAATGCCTAAGGGAATTATAAATCTTCAATTGGAAGATGAATTTGACCAAATTTGGGCCGAACGTCCCGTTTATATAGATGCTGATGAGTTACAAGTGAAGTTGGAATCTATATCATCCGAAGATGAAAAGAGTATTCTGAATATAAAAGTAATTGATATTGAAGGGAATCCTGTTCAAACCGAAGTGTCAGTTTCACTAACAGGTGAAACAAGTGTGGGAGACATTAAGAATACTTCCGAGAGTTCAGTGCACGTCGGGATGAGTCTGCGTAACCAAAGATTTCTCAATGATTTACTCTTGCTTACAGGACAGTCTTCGAAAAATAATGAAAAGCAGCCATTTGTGGGATTGCCCTCAGAAATAAGGTATCGTTTTCAGCATGGACTTGATTTCTATGGCCAAGCCTACGATTTGAACAAGTCCCTGTTGACAAATACAAGCATCCAAATTATGATTTTATCCAAAGATGAAGTTATTATCGAGGAAGCTAAAACCAATGCCAAGGGATTGTTTAAACTATCGGGACTCTCACTGGACGGTGAGGTGCAAATGGTTTTCAGAACCGCAGGAGATGAAAGCAAAACCAAATTGGTTCAGGTGATACCCTACGAATTTGAGACACCTCCTTTGGTCAAAATCAATAAAGAAAAAGAAAATGACGAGGAGCAATCCAGCGCTGAAAATTTGATGCAGATCACAAATCGGAAAAGAAGAGTAGATTTTACTTTGGGTAAGAATGAAAGCGAAGAACTGGTAGTCCTTGACGGTGTCACTCTGATGCAGAAAAATGAATTTAAAAAGATTACACCTTCTGTATATAAACTAGAACCAAGCAAAGTGGTTTATCAAGATACAGAAAACCCAAGAACCATACCTCAGCTATTTTTAGGAATACCTGGGGTTCAGATCACAGGGTTAGGTGACTTGAACCCAGAAGTCGGATTATTACAGTCCACAGGAGTTGGTCCGTTTCTCTGGGTTTTGGATGGATTACCGCTTTTGCAACCCACATCATTGGTTCAAATCATCAATTTGGTGAACTACACAGATATTGAGAGGATTGAAATTTTAACAAGTCCACAGGCGTCTATTTATGGAAGTAGGGCTGCCGGAGGGGCCATTGTCATCTATACACGCAACGGTGCAGGCAATAATTATGTAGCGAGAAAGGAGGCCCAACTAAGCTTTAAGGGATATCATGAATCAATGGATTTTGGGGAGTACCAAAAATCAATTCCAAAAAAAATAAAGAATGCTGATGACGTTCAGAGAACACTATATTGGAACCCTATTGTAAAGACAGATGAGAAAGGGGAGGCCAAGATACAGTTTGCAAAACCTGAAAACGTTGATTCTATATTTTTTGAAGCACAGGTGATTACTCCCGATGGTAAAAGAGGCATGGTTAAGTCCATTTGGTCTCTGTAGAGAATAGTGAAGCAATTGCTCTATTCAAAACAGAATTTACGACGAACCTGTAGATTCCAACAAGCACTTTTGGCAATAAAATACTTACAATACCCAAGTCAAATAAATTAAAAAAATAGTTGCGATCTTACGAATGAAAAGGTACATTTGCATCCGCATTTTTAAATGCACGTTCATAATACTTTACTAGGAGAGGTGCCGGAGTGGTAACGGAGCAGATTGCTAATCTGTCGACGGGTAACCGTCGCCCGGGTTCGAGTCCCGGTCTCTCCGCTTTTCTTTTAGAAGGTATTTTTTTCGGGGTGTAGCGTAGCCCGGTTATCGCGCCTGCTTTGGGAGCAGGAGGTCGCAGGTTCGAATCCTGCCACCCCGACGAACCACTAAATAGGTGGTATTAAAGCACTGTCAACTGACTGATTGACAGTGCTTTTTGTTTTTTATGCATTCATCTGATATCAAATAAAACCATATAAAAGGTGTAGAGTTCGGTGAATGGTTCGGTACGTTTCTTGTGCATAATTTAGCTTCAGTTTGACGCTGTTTATGGGTGTTTTGCAAACCAGTTTTGTCAAACCCAAAAATTATGTATTATGCGAAATTCCAACACTTTAAAGGTTCTTATCTTCACTAGGGACATTTCAAACAACCCTGAAAAATTGACCATTTATGCCCGTATCACCGTCAATGGAAAACGTGCCGAGATAAGTTTGAAACGTTATGTTTCGGTGAATGAATGGGATGAAAATAGGGGCAGACTCCATGGACTTA
>NZ_JAAABI010000008.1 GCF_009903685.1 Flagellimonas ochracea
ACACGGCGGTCGGCCTGACGGGCACCTCCATAACGGTGACCGATGCAGGCGGTACCCTGAGCCAGGACCTTGACGGTACCTTTGCCACGGATGCGGAACTGGCGGCCCTTAACACGGACGATGCCGACGCTGACCCCACGAACGAACTCAACACGGCGGTCGGCCTGACGGGCACCTCGATAACGGTGACCGATGCCGGCGGGACATTGAGCCAGGACCTTGACGGTACCTTTGCCACGGATGCCGAATTGGCGGCTGTTGCAGATGATGATGTTAGCGTTACCAACACGGTAGCTGGTAATCGTATTGCTACAATTTCTGAAGCGGGGATAACAGCTGTAGATATTAATGAAACGGTAACATCTTTATCACAAAATACTACAACGGGTGTTATAAGCTATACGGATGAAGATGGAGGTACTCCCGAAACAGCAAATGTTGTAAGTACGGATGTGAACAATGAATTGACAGTAGGTGCTGATGGAGGTGCTTCCTTTGAAATGGCAGATATAGATGTTGATGGGGATGGAGCAACAGAAGCAACAGTTGATGCAGCCATGACAGATATCACAAAAGTAACTGCAACGGCTGGGCGAATTTTTTATCCACCATCAATCGCTATTGATGCATCTACAAATGGTAATGGGTTTACGGTGAATTTATATACCCAATATACCGCCCAATTTGGTTCCCCAACAGTTGCAAGTACTGGAGCACCTTCAGCAGTACCAACTTATGGTGCTACGGATTTATATTATTATGTAACCTATGCAGATCCAACAGTTTTTGACAATATGAGTATTGATGCAAGTGGTGTACTTACCTATGATATCATAGGTCAACCAGCCGATTATAATGCATTGATCAATGTAGTTTTTGTAGTAAAATAAGAATACTAAAGACTAAAGAAAAGAATTGAAATCAACCGCTTCACATAAGTCTTTATTTCTAGGACTGTTGGTCTTCCTTTTAGGACTGAACTACAGCAACGCCCAATTTTTGCTTCAAGCACCTAATAGTGGGGATGAGTCCAATTACCAATGGTTTGAAGCTTCAGACTTAGGCAGTGTTTTGGGAACAAATTCTTTTTATGAAGCAACGCGACCCGGGGTATATTTTGCTACATATGATGGTACACTTTGTGGTTCCAATGCTACCGGTTACTTCATTTTAACCGATTGTACCGCTCCTAATAATGAAGTGACCTTAGATATCTCCGCAAGTATTCCGACGGGAGCAACAGTAAGCTGGAGTCCAGCGGTTAGTGGAGACCAAACCCAACCTACTGTAATCAGTACCACAACGGTTGCAAGGTATACCGCTACAATAACCAAAGCTGGTAACAGCAGTGATCTACCACGTTTTACTGTGGTGTGCATGGGTATGGCAGGAGATCTTGTAGACGATTTTGTTTCAGTCAATGAGGATGAATTTGTTGTTGTTCCGTTGTTTGACAATGATTCCGATCTACCTACAGATGGAACCTTATCCACAACCGACCCAGTAAACGGATCAGTAAGTATTGATAACAATGGAACTCCCAATGATCCATCTGATGATATTGTAACCTACACTCCAGACCTAGATTTTAATGGGACAGACAGTTTTGATTATACCGTATGCGACACTTTTGGCGCATGTAGTACCGCAACTGTTACCGTGGATGTTCTGCCCATTGTGGACACATTTGATGATTCCGCTTCAACTGAAGAAAATATTGGTGTAGCCATTGCATGGAGCGCAAACGACAATGACATTCCCGTTTCTGGGACCATAACGTCGACAACTCCATCAAATGGCACGGTTATTTTAAATGAAAATGGTACTCCGAACAATCCTTCTGATGACGACATTACCTATTTGCCAAATCCTGGTTTTTTAGGTACGGATACTTTTGATTATACAGTTTGTGATACCAATGGAAATTGCGATACTGCCACTATTACCATTTTGGTGAATCCTCCGGGAATAAATCTCGACACGGATAACGATGGTATTGTTGATGCCTTTGAAGACTTGAACTCCGATGGAGATGATGATCCAAGTACCAATCCAACGGATACAGATGTTGATGGTATCCCTGATTATTTGGATATCGATAGTGACAATGACGGACTCCCTGACAATATAGAGGCTCAAGATGCACTATCCTATATTCCACCAAGCAATTTGGATGCAAACGACAATGGGTTGGACGACGCATATGAAAATGGTGGTAACGTAGGGTTGATTCCACTCGATTCGGATGGTGACGGCATACCAGATTATGTGGATGAGGATAGTGATGATGACAACGTGCCCGATGCCATAGAAGGCAACGATTTGAATCAAGATGGAATTGCTGATGTGGTATTAATAGGTTCAGACAAAGATAACGATGGATTGGATGATGCTTTTGAAGGCGCAACAGTTATCGACGTTGATGTGAACGATGAAATTGATAACCCTGCAACGGATTTATTGGATACCGATTCCGATGGTATTCCTGATTTCAGGGATTCAGATGATGATGACGATGGTATCGAGACTATGGATGAAGATTTAGACTTGGACGGAAACTATGCCAATGATGATTCCGATGAGGATGGAATGCCAAATTATTTGGACTCCGACCTGGGTGAATCACAAGTAGATCCTGTGGATGTGATTAATGTAATAACTCCCAATGGAGACGGTGTACACGATGTACTGGCCATTAATGGTCTGGAAAATTATCCGAACAATACCGTAAAAGTATACAATCGATGGGGTGTGTTGGTGTTTTCAACCAATTCTTACAATACGGCGGGCAATGTTTTTGATGGCACTTCCGAAGGAAGGGTAACTGTGGACAAGGACAATAAATTGCCGGTAGGTACGTATTTCTATATTGTGGACTACGAAGATCTCAATGGAAATATGAAACAACTTTCAGGTTACTTATATATTAACAGATAACGAATCGGCCTTGCTGTGAACAACATATTTAAGAAGAAATATCAAACTCTTGTTTTTTTATTCGCTCTTTTCTTGGGAATGAATTCTTATGGGCAGCAAGATGCTCAGTACACCCAATACATGTACAATACAGTAAGTGTAAATCCTGCTTATGCGGGTTCCAGGGGTCATTTGAGCATTGCAGCTTTGTATCGTAACCAATGGTTGGGGTTGGACGGTGCTCCGGAAACCCAGACCCTGAATCTTCATACACCTATGGGATATAGAGGTGTAGGGTTAGGTATTTCCGTGGTCAATGACAAAATTGGACCAACTTCGGAAACATATTTTGATGTTGATTTTTCATATACTATTCAGACCTCCTTTGAGGGAAAACTGAGTTTTGGGCTTAAAGCAAGCGCCCATATGTTGGACATTCGTTTTTCGGAATTGGATGAATTTGAAATAGACCCACAGTTGCAGGCACAGCAAGATATCCAAAATCAATTTTCTCCCAATATTGGTGCGGGAGTTTATTATCACACCGACCGTTTTTATGTTGGTGCTTCTGCTCCACGCATCTTGGAAACCACGCATTTTGATGAATCTTCAATATCCACTGCCAAGGAACAAATCAACTTCTATTTGATAACGGGATATGTCTGGGACCTGAACCCATTCTTAAAATTCAAACCTACACTTTTGACAAAAATGGTACAGGGAGCTCCTTTGCAGGTAGATGTATCGGCGAATTTTATGTTCAACGAGAAATTTGTCGGCGGACTTGCCTATCGATGGGATGCTGCGTTTAGTGGCCTTTTTGGTTTCCATGTCTCCGATTCAATTTTTTTGGGACTGGCCTATGATCGAGAGATAACCGATTTAGGCGCCGCTACCTTCAACGATGGTTCTTTTGAGGTCATTTTTAGGTATGATTTCATTAGAAATGTGGGCAATTTAAAGTCGCCTCGTTTCTTTTAAAACGAATTTAGAAACCTTCATTCCCAATAATTCCTACAAAGGTCATATTTTTACTTCATGAAAGAAGAAAATGTGATATTGGTCAATGAGGCCGACGAACCCATTGGGCTCATGCCCAAAATGGAAGCCCATGAAAAAGCTGTACTTCACCGTGCTTTTTCGGTTTTTATAATGAACGAAAAAGGAGAGACCATGCTCCAACAACGAGCTGCCAGCAAATATCATTCTCCCATGCTATGGACCAATACCTGCTGTAGCCATCAAAGAGAAGGCGAGAGCAACTTGGAAGCTGGAAAGCGACGATTGAAGGAAGAAATGGGATTTACCACCGAACTTAAGCAGCTCTTTTCGTTTATTTATAAGGCACCATTTGATAATGGCCTTACCGAACATGAATTAGATCATGTGATGATGGGTGTTTATAATGGAACCCCCAATCTAAACCCAAACGAAGTGGCCGATTGGAAATGGATGGCTTTAGAGGACATAAAAGAAGATATCTCCAACAACCCCGATTGCTATACGGCTTGGTTTAAAATTATTTTTGAAAAATTTTATGATTACCTCACCCTAAAACCGGATGGAAATGAAAGTTAAGGTAAACAGAAAAGCCAATTTCAATGCGGCTCACCGCTTGTTTCGACCCGATTGGAGTGATGAAAAGAATGATGTGGTGTTTGGGAAATGCAACAATCCTAGGTTTCATGGTCATAACTATGATTTGATTGTAAGTGTCACTGGTGAAATAGATCAAGAAACAGGATTTGTTATTGATCTTAAGGTTTTAAAAGACCTTATCAAAGAACATGTCGAAGACGCGCTCGACCACAAAAATCTCAATCTCGATGTTCCAGAGTTCAAAAACCTCAACCCCACAGCAGAAAATATTGCTGTGGTAATCTGGAACAAACTTAGACCTCATATTGCCGATACCAAAGAATTGGAGGTTACCCTGTACGAAACCCCTCGAAATTTTGTCACGTATTCTGGATAGCATGAATTTGTACCCGTTAAAATTCAAACCTATTTTAAAAGAACGTCTTTGGGGAGGCACCAAGCTAAAGGAAGTATTGGGTAAACCCATAAAAAGTCAGATTACAGGAGAGAGTTGGGAACTATCAGGGGTAGATGGCGATATTTCCATAGTTGCCAATGGCCCACTAAAAGGCAAAACGTTGCAGGAGTTGATTAGCGAGCAAGGTGAACAACTACTGGGTAAAAGCGTGGTAGAACGTTTTGGGGACGAATTCCCGATTCTTATTAAATTTATTGATGCCAAACGGGACCTTTCCGTCCAACTGCATCCCAATGACGCATTGGCCAAAAAACGACATAATTCCTTTGGCAAGACCGAAATGTGGTACATTATGGATGCGGACCCTGGGGCAAAGTTAATTGTAGGATTTAACAAGAACGTGGACAAACAAGAATATGTCCAAAGTTTGAAAAACAACACACTTTTGGATTTGTTGAATTACGAAGAGGTAGCCGAAGGAGATACTTTCTTTATCAATACGGGAAAAATCCACGCCATAGGTGCCGGAGTATTGTTGGCAGAAATACAACAGACATCGGACATTACTTACAGGGTATTCGATTTCAACAGAAAGGATAAAGATGGAAATTACAGGGAGCTACATACCGAACTGGCCCTGGACGCCATCGACTATACCAAGAAAGATGACTTTAAGGTATCCTACAATCATGAACCGGACAAGGTAAATTCCATGGTGGAGTCTCCGTATTTTAAAACCAATTTTTTAGAATTGAACCAGAATATGCAACTACGGATTGAGGATAGGGATTCTTTCACCATTTACATGTGCGTTGGGGGAGAGGCTGAAATCGCCAATGCTACCGGTAGGGCAAGGATTAAGAAGGGTGAAACCTTGTTGGTTCCTGCGGATAGTATGGTCATTGATATTGTCACAAAGGGTGCCAAGCTTTTGGAAGTGACCATTTAATAGTACATTTGAAAAAATTCCGATATGGCAAGTATTCGTGATTTAAAAAAGGACATCAATTTTGCGCTGGGCGATATCATTGAGGCCGTGTATATTTGGGAGGCAGGTTCAGGCAATCAGGATTCCAAAGAAGGTTCGGTAATCATTGATAAGGCCATAGCTGTTTTTGATGATCTTATGGGCATGATCCATCAAAAAGAAGTGGAAGGTGCAAAGGCCCATTTCAAAGAGATCAGAAATCAATTAGAGCAAAAGACCACCGAGCTTTTGGAACAATTCAACAAACTCGCCAGCTAGGCTAAGGTTGTTTTTCCAAGTGTGCTTTTAGTGCCTTTCCATACCTTGATTCAGCAATTCGAGGGTCAAGTGCTTTGTATACAGAATCCAAATACTTCGGATTTGCCTCCAGAGCTGTTGTCATCATTATATAGGGGGTAACATAGGAATCCCCATTGTTCAGGCCAAAATTCAACGCATACCGGTAACGGTTCACTATATTTTGGTCCATTCTTTTTTGGATGGAGTCCATCGCCAACGAATCTTGTTGAAATTCTGGTGTGAGGGTTAATTGTGCCAATTCCAAATCTTTTAGATTGAATTTGGAGAGCATCTGGCTAAATTCAACAAACTTATCATGGGAGAAGGATCCAAAAACCTCTGGATCTTTATCAAATGCATTCCATGTAGTGTTGATGGTCATCTCGCCCGGTTCCCCAAAAAAAACAATGCGGTCATTGATGTCGTTGTTGTCCTCTTTTTCTAGATAGAGATAGAACACGTCGGGTTCCTCAATTTCATGGGAAAAACTGAATTCCCCTGTTCCTTTTAATATCAAGGAGTCCAAATCCACCAGGGAAGAATCCTTGAATTGTTGCAGAAACAGTGTTCCTTTTTTTAATCCTTTTATGTTTCCCGATACGGTCATGGTATGCTCTGTGTTTTTTTCACAAGAGAAAACAATAATGACCAATATCATTACAAATAAAATTTGCCTCATTCTTTAAAATTTGCGGGACAAATATCCATAAACTTCTTCAATATTTAAACTTTGGAGGCGACTTCCATCAACAAGGCACAAATATAAGCTCCAGCGGTACCCACTACATAGCCAAAAACGGCCAATAATATCCCCACGGATGTCAACGAGGGATGGAATTCGGCAGCAACCACTGGTGCGGAAGCGGCACCGCCAACATTGGCCTGACTTCCAACGGCCAAGAAAAAATAGGGGGCTTTTATCAGTTTTGCCACTAAAATCAGCAATCCTGCATGGATGCAAATCCAAATAAGCCCAATAAGAATAAGACCCGGATTTTCCAAAACTCGCCCTAAATCCATTTTCATACCAATAGTGGCCACCAAAATATAAATGAACATGCCACCTATCTTACTGGCCCCCGCACCTTCATAGTTCTTAGCTTTAGTAAAAGAAAGCCCAATACCTATTGCGGTGGCAAATACGACCATCCAGAGAAATTTGGAACCAAGGGAAGACAGGATTTTCTCCTTGTTTCGGATTACTTCAAAGTTGTTTTCCAGAAATTCGGCAAAATGAAATCCTAACAAGTGTGCAATGCTAACTCCTACAAAGGCATAGGATAACATCATTATAAAATCCTTTAAGGAGGTCACTCTAGCAATCTTCTGTGTATAAGCGGAGACTTTTTCCTTGAGATTTTCGATGGAACTGGTATCGGCTTTTAGCCAAGCATCAATTCTTTTCGATTTTCCAATACCAAACAGGAGCACGGCCATCCAAACATTCGCCATCACAATGTCCACCAATACCATTTTTGAAAATTCCTTGGGATTGTACTGAAACACTTCAAGCATAGCCGCTTGGTTGGCACCTCCGCCAATCCAACTTCCAGCAATGGTGGCCAAGCCTCTCCAAACCGCATCAAAACCATTTCCCCCAACGGTTTCAGGAGAAAATATGGAGACGATAAGAATTGCTATTGGTCCGCCAATCACTATTCCAAAGGTTCCTGTAAGAAACATAATGAGGGCCTTGGACCCCAGGTTGGCAATTGCTTTAAGGTCAATGCTCAGGGTCATCAGGATAAGTGCGGCAGGCAGCAAATATCTGCTTGCAATATGATAGGTCTGTGAGGAAGGTTCATTAATGATGCCCGTACTGGCTAAAATGGCAGGCAGAAGATAACACATAAGTACGGTAGGGATTATCGCATAAAACTTCCTCCAAAACTTTGATTTCAGTGAGGAAGTATAAAAAACGAAACCTAGACAGAGGCATAATAACCCAAAGATGATTTTGTCGTCGGTGAAAGGTATCTGGTCCATAGATTTAGATTGGCTATGGAACCAAATATAGGAAAATCAGTTTTGGATTGATTAAAAAGTAGAGTGCCAACCATCTATATGTTGAGCCAGTATGTAAGTTTTAAGTTGATTGACCTAGTTCTGGGCATAAAGGTGTTTACAAAGTAATTGTCGTTGTAGACCACGAACAAATCAGATAGGGGGGCAAAACGCCATTGTAAGCGGGAATTGAAGCCCAGATTGTCCCGTTGGTTGCTGTATTGGACCAATGTGGACCAAAATATAGATTTACTGAATGTAATGTTGATTCTGGGACTTATCAACCAAATATCCTCACTTTCAAAGGGTTCAGGAAGTTTGATGCTGTCGTAGTTCAATCCAACGGAAAGGAAGACCTTGGGCTGTAATCGAAGACTCATGTCACCTTCAAAAGAAAATCGGGTACCATTGAAAAAATCTCCATACCCCGGTTCGAGGGAATAAGAGAATATTTTGCGCCGATCGCTTTGAAACTCCGCTTCAAAGCTTGTGAAATAGTAGCCCTGATTAGCTGGGAGCTCTGTTCCTCCATCCGTATCCGTCGGATCGAAAGTATCCGTTAGGAATACATAGCGGTTGAACATTCGTGCTGAAAGTTCTTCCTGGGTTTTAAATTGTGCATTCCAGCCCGTGAATATAAAGTAATCAGTATTTTGGTAGTCCAAAGTGGGTCGCCAAATGGCATTGGGACTAAACCGGAAACCATGAAAGTTCAATTTTCCCTTTTTCGGCCAGAAATTGATTTCGGCAAAAGGTCTTGCAGCAACAATATCATTTCTTCGAACAAAGCCCAAATCGGAACGAAAATCATCTCCGACGAAATTTCCCCTTAGGCCAAAATTGAAATACCTTGAGTTGTATCGTAAATCCAAACCACCAGCATCATTTCTATCACCTATTTGATTGGCAAAAGAACGATGGTAGAAAAATTTCCCGGTCCAGGTGTTGTCTTCGGACGCGAGGTTATAATCCAATCCCACAACACGATTATACCTATCCGTCTCCTCTAGAAAATCATAATCCTCAAAAGTCTGTCGATTCACAAGAATGAAACTTAGATTGGAGCGGGAGAACATTTTCTTCTGAAGGGCAAAAACGGTGTTGTTGTTACTTGGAATTTCATTTTCCTCATCTGCTTCCGTTTGAATATTCAAGAAACCCAATCGCCAATCCTCGTTGAGTTTTCCGCTGAGTCGAACTCCTCCCACAATGCCATTTTCAATGGTTTCATCCTCCAAATCTTCGGCAATGCCAATCCGTCTTGAAAAAAAAGGATTGGAATCCCTTTCATTTCCAAAGGAGCCAAAAAGGTCGCTGTTATCAATAAAAAATTGACGACGTTCGGGAAGGATCACATCAAAACGGGAAAGGTTGGTGAAGAAATTGTCCACTTCCACATTGGAGAAATCTGGGTTTAAGGTCACATCCAGATTCATGCCATTGCCTATGGAAATTTTGGCGTCTCCCCCAAAACTGAAATTGCTCAAGTCTTCATCATTCTCATAATCCTTTCCCACAATACCATTCACATAGGGAATAAGGGCCATAGGAGTCCTTGATTTACCAAGTGGTTTTTCAAACACCATATCTCCCATAAAGGCAAGACCAAAAATGAACTGGTTCTGCGGAATTTCTATCCAAGTACTGGTTTCATTGGTCTGCATATCGAACCTGTAGCTATTGAATCGCCATTTGGTAGTGCCCTCTTGAAATTTGAATGAGGTCAAAGGGATGGCCATCTCGCAAACGTAGTAACCGTCGTATATTTTGGATTCTCCTCGCCACTTCACATCCCACGAAGTGGTAAAACCACTCAAGCCAATTCCGCCATTTGAAATCAATGCCTCTCTACGCACCCCGTAGGGATTCATTCCAAAAAGAAAGGCATTGGTGCCATCGTTGAAAGTATCAAAAAGCAAGCTGATGTTGTCATTGCCCCCGGCCCGATAATCACGTTGTAGTGAAGGAATCACATAATCGCTTCCATCGGTATCCAACTTAATTCCGATGTACAAAGTGGTTGCATCATATATCATTTTGATGTCCGTTTGTTTTAACGCAAGAATGGAATCAGATGGAAAATATTGTTGAAAATCGTGCGCACTTTCGGCAATTTCCCAAACGGATTCGTCCAAAACACCGTCCACTATGATGGGCTGTTCAATGTATTTGACGGTAAACTCTTTTGGAGTGGATTGTGCAAACGTAAAAAAAGGAATTAGCGTTGTAACGAGTACAAAACGTAATACGAGCATTGGTTAATTTGAATTAGTCGCTCAAATTTAAGGCGAACACTCGTTAAAAAAATCCCAAAACTTGTTAGTGTTTCTGTAATAATGAAAAAAGTGTCAAAACTATTTGCCAGAAGTTGATATTGTATTTGATTCCAGTTTTCTACTTTTGCGAAAATCATCAATCATGAAAAAAACTACATTCCTTTTGGTACTTCTTCCCCTGTGTATATTTGGTAATTTTTGGGGGAAAACGGGACATCGTGTCACCGGCCAAATTGCAGAGAACCATTTGAAAGGGAAAACCAAGAGGGCTTTGGAGGACTTATTGGACGGACGTAGCCTGGCTTTTGTTTCCACCTACGCCGATGAAATAAAGGCGGACCGTTCTTTTTCAAAATATTCAGCGTGGCACTATGTAAACTATCCACTGGACATGCGTTATGAGGATGCAGAGAAAAGTGAGTATGGTGACCTAATTGTGGCAATAGAACAATGTAAGGAAATCATCAAAAACAGTGAAAACAGCAGGAAGGAACGCATTTTTCATTTAAAGATGCTCATCCATCTAATCGGCGACTTACACCAACCGATGCATGCCAGTAGAGTTGAGGACAAGGGAGGAAATGATATTCAAGTGCAGTGGTTTAGTGAGGGCAGTAACCTACATCGGGTGTGGGATAAAAATTTGATTGAATCCTACGGAATGACCTACACCGAGTTGGCAACGGAACTTGATTGGGTTTCACGAAAAGAACGTAAAAAAATCCAAGGGGGCACTATATATGATTGGGTCGACGAGTCACACCAGATATGTGCGGAAATCTACGAATCTGCGGAGGTTGGTGAGCAGTTGGGTTATCAATACACCTATAAATACAACGACTTACTGTTTGCCCAATTACAAAAGGGAGGGCTGCGATTGGCCAAAGTTCTGAATGAACTCTTTGCTTGAGGTCAGCGTTTGGAAATCTTATTGTTTGAGATGTTTTTTTGGCGGGAACTTTTAAATCGGCCAATATTTTTGCTCCTTAATTTTTGATGCTTAGTGGCCCTGCCATTGACCCTTTTTCGCCACATTTGAAAACTGCTGGGTTTCATTTCCCTGCGCATTAGCTCAACGACCTCTTGCTCCGAAATGCCAAATTGGTATGTTATGGCATCAAACGGAGTCCTATCTTCCCAGGCCATTTCTATAATGCGGTCCAATTCCCTCTCTGTAAAATTCTTTTCCATGCCTTACAAAGATAGTACTATGCAATTATCCGAAAGGTAAGATTTATGCGCTCTTCAATTTTCTTGGCTGTTTTGGGAATCTGATGTTGCCAAAAGTGCTGTGTTTTACCTTGCATGAGCAACAGACTGCCATGTTCCAGGAGCAATTTATGCTTTAGTGTTTTATTTGTATTATGCTTAAGATGAAAAAAACGGGGAGCACCTAGACTAACGGATGCAATAATAGGGTTTTGGCCCAGTTCTTTTTCATCATCGGAATGCCAACCATTGCTATCCTTGCCATTTCGGTAAAGATTGGCCAGGCAGGTGGTAAACTGTGCGTCGACTTCTTTCTCAATAGTAGTTTTTATCTGGAGCAGTTCCGGGGTGAAGGGATGGGGCTGCATAGTGATATTGGAGTAGGAATAGCTTTTCCCATTGTTTCCGAACAAAGCTGTCAACCGAGGTTGAGGATATGTTTTACCAAATAGTGTTATCTCATCCTGCTGCCAAGGAAAAGTCCCTCTTAATACTTCGAAATAAATATCGGCTTGTTCTTTGGAAAAAAAAGTGGGATAATAGGTTATTTCAGCATCCTGAAGTTCAAGTGTCTTTTTAACGGAAGCTGAATCCATGATTAATTCAACACTTTTTTAAGCTGATTTCGATATTCGGATGGATTTTGCCCCGTGAATGCCTTAAACAACTTATTGAAATGTGAAAAATTGTTGAAGCCACTATCATAACATACCTGGGTAATGCTGATTGGCTGTTCCGCCAATAATTTGGAGGCATGCACCAAACGATATTCATTTACGAACTGGGTAAATGTTTTGTTGGTGATTTTTTTGAAATAGCGACAGAACGAGGGAACAGTCATACTCACTATATCGGCTATTTCATCCAAGCTGATGTCTTCTTTAAAATTGGTTTTTACATGATTGAAGACGATATTGATACGGTCATTGTCCTTCACTTCGGTTTCCATGGAAAAACCTTCGGCATTCAACACTTTCATTTCTTCGGAATTGGCCAAAATGTTCAAGATGTTGAGGATGGAAAGCAAGCGCTGAAAATCTGTCTGGTATTCCAGTATCTCCATTTTCTCGCCAACCTTGGTTTTGGTTTTTCCGGAGAATGCGATACCTCCCTTGGCCACTTCAAACAGTTTTTGGATGTTTTTCATTTCTGGAATATCGAAGAAATCGCTTCCCAAAAAATCCGCTTTCATTTGAACAAGAGTCTCGCTTTTATTCCCTGTGAGCTTATCCGTAAATCCGCAATGAGGAAGATTGGACCCAATCAATATAAGGTCACCGTCCATAAAATAAGAGACATGGCTGCCTATTTGGCGCTTACCTGAGCCTCCGTTGACATAGACCAATTCCAATTCGGGATGGTAATGCCAGCCAAGAGGCTTGTTTTCATTACGCTCATTGAACTTTTGGTACGTAAAAGAATGTCCAAAACTTGGCGCAATGGCTTCAAAAGCAGGTTTTTGTACCATAGGTGTCATTTTACATTTGGTTATACAAAGTTAGGGCGGTGTATACTGCACGAAATGTGCAAAATTAACCAAAATATATGGTATTTTAACATTAACGTGTTGTTAACATAGATTCAAGGTTAAAATTCCATATAAACAGGAAAATTTGGTGGTGTTATCGGTGCTATATCCATGCTACATTTGTACTATAATCTTAAAAAACGAAACGTTATGAAATCAGTTTTAAAAAACATTACAGTAGCCACATTCCTAATGATAACCACTTTGGGAATTGCAAACGGACCTGCCAAGAGCGAGGTGGAAAAAAACTTGATCACTGTTAAGTTAGATCCTGTATTTGTAAAGAAAGGAGACAAATTGTTTATGAACTTCTTGAACCTTTCACAGGAAAAAGTTACACTAAAAGTTTACGATAGTGAAAACAGACTTGTATTTAGTGAATCAATTGAAGGAAAACTAGTTGTTGAAAAGGCTTTCAATTTTGAAAAAGCTTATGAGGATGAATACAGAGTGGTAGTTTCTGATGCCTCTGGTAGCTATTCAGAAACGGTATCGGTAAAGTAAGTAGTTGTTTAGTTAATTTTAATTCTGGAGGGGGCATTTTGCTCCCTTTTTTATTGATATTTTTTGAGCTTTTCCCGTTTACGCAGAGGTAGCGCTTCATTTTCAATGGCTAGTGCTATGAGTTTGGGGTCTTTGGTTTTGGCATATAACAATTGGTAAAATTGATGAATTGTCAATGGATTTTCCGATTCCTGTATCAGCTCTATGGTATCACCGACGGATACTTCTCCTTCCTCCAAGATTTTCACATAGGTTCCGGGAAACCCGTGATCAATAAATTCTTTAAGAATTTTTTGGTCTCCAAAGCGTATCCCCAATTTATAGCAGGGTTCCCTGGGCTGGGTTATCTGTACCTTGGCCGTTCCTATTTTGTATACAGCGCCGATACATATTTTGGTTTCATCCAGCCCGTCCACGGTCAGATTTTCACCAAACATGCCCCAGTCCCAATCCAAATCTGGATATTTTTCTTTCCAATATGGATAGTGGACCGAAGAAAAAAGATAGCAGGCCTTGTAAACACCTCCATGTACTCTACGGTCGGCAATTATATCATTTGCAACGGATTCCTTTTCCAAACGAAGGGCGGTATCAACAGGATACTTGTAGATGCCGGTGTTTTGTTCTTCCCCGTTCCAGATTATTTTCGTGGGTTTGGCCAAATTGGTAGCGATAATTTTCATGCCTTGAAGTTAGAAAAAAGCTGGGCGACATAATCTGTTAATGGTTTTTTATTGAGAAGGTTTACGGCAAATACCACAAGGCCCAATACATCAATCCAAATTGCAGTGGGATTCTCAAGATCAATATCCATTTTGGGATGCCAGCGGAAGCCTTTTCACCTGAAAGCATGTAAAAATGAACCAAAAGAAACACCAGTAGCATCAGAATGATACCATAAATGCTGCTATTTTTCGTAAGTGGAAAACACAGCCCGATTCCCAACAAAATTTCAGCTATACCGCTCAGAAAAACCAAAAGTTTGTGGTTGGGCAAGTATCGGGGCATGATGCGCATATAGGCCTTGGGAAAAACAAAGTGCGCCAATCCGGCCACTATATACATTCCCGCCATTAGATAAAGATGCCAAGGGATATCCATGTCATCAAAAATAAAAAAGGCAAGCCGATCGGCTTGCCTTTTTTTACAATTAATAAAACCTATTTAATCATATCGTAGCTACGTGCGATGAATTTGGTCAATTCCTCACCTTTCAGTAACCCTTTGGAAAGTCTTGCAAGGTCAAGGGACTGATTGATGAGCCTGGTCCGCTTTTTGGCGGTTTTAGTATTCAATATCTCGCCGACCAACTCATGATTGGTGTTCACGATCAAATTGAACATATCGGGCATATTGCCCACACCAAACATTCCACCTCCGCCCGTTTGTTGCATTTCTTTCATACGGCGCATGAATTCTGGCTCAGTGATAATAAAGGGAGAAGCAGAACTGTCCATGGCCTCCAATTGAATGGTGTAGCCCTTGTCCTGAACAACCGATTCAATCTCTGATTTCAATTTCTCCTTTTCTTCATCGGACAATTTTGAAATGGCTGTATCCTCTTTTTTGATGAGGTTATCAACATGGTCTGCATCCACCCGGGCAAAGGATAGCTTTTCTTTTGAGGTCTCCAATTTTTGCATCAGGTGGGACACGATGGGAGAATCCATCAACAATACTTCATAGCCTTTTGCCTTGGCAGCTTCAATATAACTGTGCTGGGCCTCTTTGTCGGAAGCATAGAGCACCACCAACTTTTCATCCTTGTCGGTTTGGTTGTCCTTTATTTTGGCCTCCAATTCCTCAAAGGTGTAAAAGTTGCCATCCACTGTGGGGTAAAGAGCAAAATTTTCTGCTTTTTCAAAGAATTTTTCCTCGGAAAGCATTCCATACTCAATAACAACCTTGATGTCGTTCCATTTTGCTTCAAAATCTTCCCGATTGTTTTTAAACAAGGAGCTCAATTTGTCTGCCACTTTTCGAGTGATGTAAGAGGATATTTTCTTGACCGCTCCATCCGCTTGCAGGTATGAGCGTGATACATTCAAGGGAATGTCGGGTGAATCAATGACTCCTCGCAACATGGTCAAGAACTCAGGGACAATCCCCTCCACGTTGTCGGTAACAAAAACCTGGTTTTGGTAGAGTTGGATTCTATCCTTCTGGATATTGATGTCATTGGTCAATTTTGGGAAGTATAGAATTCCCGTTAGGTTAAAGGGATAATCCACATTGAGATGAATGTGGAACAAAGGTTCCTCAAATTGCATGGGGTAGAGTTCCCGATAAAATGCTGTATAATCCTCTTCCTTTAAATCTGTGGGTTGTTTGGTCCACGCAGGGTTGGGATTGTTGATGATGTCGTCCACCTCTTTGGTAGGTGCCGGATCTTCCTCTTTGGCTCCTTCAGGTTTGGGCAAGGTCTCTGTCCGTGTTCCAAACTTGATGGGAATTGGCATGAACTTGTTGTATTTTTTCAACAACTCCCGAATTTTGGAATCTTCCAGAAATTCGGTGGAATCCTCTGCAATATGAAGGATGATTTCCGTTCCCCTGTCTTTTTTCTTCACTTCCTTAATGGTGAATTCAGGAGAACCATCACAGGTCCAATGCACTGCTGGCTCATCTTTAAAACTTTTGGTGATAATCTCAACCTTGTCCGCCACCATAAATGCAGAATAGAAACCAAGACCAAAGTGACCAATGATGCCCGCATCTTTTTCCGCATCCTTGTATTTATCCAAAAATTCCTCTGCACCGGAAAAAGCCACTTCGTTAATATATTTTTTCACTTCTTCCTCAGTCATTCCAATTCCTTGGTCAATGATGTGGATTTTTTTCTTGTCCTTATCGACCTTTACTTCAATCAAGGGATTCCCATATTCTACCTTGGCTTCCCCAATGGAAGTAAGGTGCTTTAGTTTAAGGGTTGCATCCGTAGCATTGGAGATCAACTCCCTGAGGAAAATCTCATGATCGCTGTATAAAAACTTCTTAATTAAAGGAAAAATGTTTTCTACTGAAACATTGATTTTACCTGTAGCCATTGTTCTATTGTTTTCTTTTGATTCTAATAGGACAAAAAAAGTACCACTTAAGACAAGTATGACAAACTGACACTACTCAATAACTCGGCAAAAGGAAATTTTTAACATAATTTTGTTTATTTTATATGTGAATTTATTAAACAAAATATTTATATTTGTTTTGTTATGGAGAAATTGCTATGAAAGAATGCACTTCTATAACAAATTTGTTTATTTATTGGTTAGGTTGTCGAAAACGCACTTTTGCTAGAAAGTGCGTTTTCTTTTATTGATATTTTATGATTTATTACACACAATTTATGTTTGATTAATCGTATTTTTGTTTAAACAATAGAAAGTATGGCAAAAGAGACCAATTCAAAGAGAACGGCAGAGGATATTATTACGTTTTACATGCACCACGTGCTGGAAAACGAAGCGGAGCCCAAATCAATTTTTAAGTTTTGTAAGGAGCAAAAAATTAAGGAAACCGACTTTTATAAATTTTTTGGTTCCTTTGAATCCCTGCAAAAAGCAATTTGGGAGAAATTCTTTGACAATAGCATAGGCTTGATTAAAAAGAACAAGGATTATGCATCCATGACGAACGAAGAAAAGATGCTTACTTTCTTTTTCACTTTTTTTGAGAACTTGAACTTGAATAGAAGCTATGTGTTGTTTGTTTTGGATGGAAAAAATCATGCAATGGAAAAGATGGCCCAGCTCAAGGGGCTTAGAAAAAAGATGAAGGCCTTTGCATCCGAGCTTATAGAAGAAGGCAATCAAGAAAAACAGATTAAGCTACTTCAGCATAATGAAAAATTGTTCTCCGAGGGCGCTTGGCTGCAATTTTTATTCTTACTAAGGTTTTGGATGCAGGACAGTTCACCCGGTTTTGAGAAAACAGACATTGCTATAGAAAAATCCGTTACCACCATATTTCAAGTCTTTGAAAATACGCCTCTTGAGAAAATTCTGGATTTTGGCAAGTTTCTTTACAAAGAAAATTTTGCTTAGGGGTTTATGAAGACTTTGGACACAATACCCACTGGAAAGTTGGAACGTGCAGGGAAACTTGTAAAAACGGGCGTCAAAATTGGCGGCAATTATGTGAAATATTATGGCAAAAAATTGGTCAATCCAGATATTTCTAAGGAAGAATTGAACCAAGACAATGCTGAAGATATCTATGATGGTCTTAAAACCCTGAAAGGCAGTGCCCTAAAAGTGGCCCAAATGCTGAGCATGGAGAAGAACCTATTGCCCAGTGCCTATGTGGAAAAATTTTCGTTGGCTCAATTTTCAGTGCCTCCTTTATCAGCTCCATTAGTTAGAAAAACCTTTAAAAAATACCTGGGAAAGTATCCCGAAGACATTTTTGACAGCTTTGAAAAAAACTCCATCAATGCTGCCAGTATTGGACAGGTACATAAAGCCAAAAAAGATGGTAAAGAGTTGGCCGTGAAAATACAATATCCCGGTGTTGCTGATAGCATAAGCAGTGACTTGGCTTTGGTAAGGCCCATTGCCATTAAAATGTTCAACCTTAACGGGAAAGATTCGGATAAATATTTTAAAGAAGTCGAGCATAAGCTCATCGAAGAAACGAATTATGTGTTGGAACTGCAACAGAGCAAGGAAATTACCGATGCTTGTGCCGTGATACCCAATATGGAATTTCCATCATACTATCGTCATCTATCAAGTGAACGTATTTTGACGATGGATTGGATGAAGGGGGAGCATTTAGGAGATTTTACAAGAAACGATTTCAAAGCTGAAACAGGCGACAAGTTGGGTCAGGCACTATGGGACTTCTATATGTTTCAGATACACTATCTTCGGAAAGTACATGCCGACCCTCATCCCGGAAACTTTCTGGTAAGTGATCAAAGTACATTGATAGCAATTGATTTTGGGTGCATCAAAGAGATTCCCAACGAATTTTATGTTCCTTATTTTGAATTGGCAAAGGAGGAAAGCATCAACAACGATGCAGTTTTTATGGAGAAGCTGTACGAATTGGAAATTTTGACAGCAACGGACTCCCCTGAAGAAATAACGTTTTTCAAAGCACTTTTTAAGGAAATGCTCCAGATTTTTACAGCCCCTTTCAATCAGGAGGAGTTCGATTTTGGCTCGGATGATTTCTGGGCGCGTATCGCCAATTTGAGTGAGCGCTATTCCAAGGATCAGCAGATAAGAAAAATGAATGGCAATCGGGGATCTAAACATTTTCTGTACATGAACCGAACTTTTTTCGGTCTTTATAATCTACTTCACGATCTTAAGGCCAAGGTGAAAGTCAATAATTTCAAGAACTACATCAATTAATTTTGCCAATAAATAGGTAGTTCATTGAATATATTTTTTACTTTTCCGTTAATTAGCCCCTTGTTTTTTTAATTAATTCATAATTAAAGCTCATTATAATGTACAATGCTAAAATATCGGGACTTGGTTTTTTCGTACCTGAAAATGTGGTCACCAATGATGATTTGTCCAAACTTATGGACACTTCTGATGAATGGATCCAGGAAAGAACGGGAATAAAGGAAAGAAGACATGTTATCAAGGGTGATGACACAACTACTTCCATGGGCGTAAAAGCTGCGAAAATAGCTATTGAACGAGCAGGAATTGACAAGGATGAGATAGACTTCATCATTTTCGCTACGCTAAGTCCAGATTACTATTTCCCAGGTCCGGGTGTGTTGGTGCAGCGCGATTTGAATATTAATACCGTAGGGGCACTGGACGTCCGGAATCAATGTTCCGGTTTTGTATATGCCATTTCCGTGGCCGACCAGTATGTAAAGAGCGGGATGTACAAAAATGTTTTGGTCATTGGTTCCGAACTACATTCCCATGGTTTGGATATGACAACCAGGGGCAGGGGAGTCTCGGTTATTTTTGGTGATGGTGCAGGTGCTGCGGTTATCAGTAGAGAAGAAGATACAAATAAGGGGATACTTTCTACCCACTTGCATTCTGAAGGTCAACATGCAGAGGAATTGTCGTTAATAGCACCGGGAATGGGCAAACGTTGGGTAAATGATATCCTTCAGGATAATGATCCTAACGATACTTCTTATTTTCCACATATGAATGGACAGTTTGTGTTCAAAAATGCAGTGGTCCGCTTTAGCGAAGTGATTATGGAAGGGCTTAATGCCAATGGCTTGGGGCCACAGGATATTGATATGTTGATTCCACACCAAGCGAATCTTCGAATTTCGCAATTTGTGCAAAAGAAGTTTGGACTATCCGATGATCAGGTCTTCAATAATATTATGCATTATGGTAATACCACCGCTGCTTCTATACCCATTGCCCTAACCGAAGCATGGGAATCTGGAAAGATCAAGGAAGGCGATTTGGTAGTATTGGCAGCATTCGGAAGTGGCTTCACCTGGGGAAGTGCCATAATTCGCTGGTAATGGGCCGACAACTTAAAGCGCTTACATCCGCCCTAATTGATTTCATCAATAACCAAAAATTGTTTTTTGTGGCCACGGCGATGGAAGATGGCACCGTCAATCTCTCTCCAAAGGGTCTGGATTCACTTCGGGTGATAAATGAGAATCGAGTGATTTGGCTCAATATGACCGGTAGCGGTAATGAAACTGCAATACACCTTTCCCATAAAAACCGTATTACCCTAATGTTTTGTGCTTTTGAAGGAAATCCACTTATTTTAAGGCTGTATGGCAAAGCATCGGTCTGTAATTACAATGATTCGGAATGGACCAAACATATTGACCTTTTCCCAACAACTCCAGGAGCCCGACAATTGATAGACGTACAAATAGAAAAAATACAGACCTCTTGTGGCATGGGGGTTCCGCTCATTGAATATAAAGAGGATAGAAGGGAACTTTTAGCTTGGGCCGAAGATAAAGGAATTGATGGACTGGAAAAGTACTGGGAAATAAAAAACACAAACAGCATTGATGGGTTTCAGGTCAATTCTGAAATAAAATAAAACCCCAACTTACAATGAAGTTGGGGTTTTTATTGATAAACCTTGAAAGACTAACCAACCAACACTCTGGCAAGGAATACCAATAATTCTTTATAAGATTCCTCCTCCGGTTTGTTTGGTATTGTCGTCCCTTCTTTTACGCTGTTTTGCTCGGTATTTTCCACTTCCGAAGCGATAAGAAAGGCCTACATATACATTGTTGCTCTCCCAGTTGAAGCCACCCACTTGTTCATAAGGTCGATCTCCATCAAAGGCAAAGCGCATGGTATTGAACATATCATTGTAGTTAACACTAATAGTGCCCTTGCCCTCGGCAAAGTTGTAACGTGCACCCAGATTTACAAAATACATGGGTTCTGCCAGAAACTGAATTGTTCTGTTTTGACCTCGATAGAAGGCAAACGCCTGGAGCGTCAACTTTTTGGTGACCGTAAAACTGTTGTTCAACCTCAGGTTCCAAGCTGTATTTTCCACTTCAACATCTTCAACGATAATGTCGTTCTCCGTGGGGTTTGGGCTATCGCCGCTCAAGCTTTCAGTGATTCCCCTTTGTGTTTGCGAAAAGAAATCGAAACTTCCGTTAATGCTCCACCACTTGGTAGGTCTGTAGTTGGAAGAAAGTTCGAAACCGTAGGCTGAGGTATTGTCAAAATTGTCAAAAGTCAATATCAACCGGTTAAAATCCAAACGGTCTACGTAAACAGCACGGTTGATTTCGTCGGAAATGGTCCTGTAAAATACTCCTGTGGTGATGCTGCCTCCCTTGAATCTTTTGGTGTAGTTGGCTTCATAAGAATCGGTGAACTGTGGTTCCAAACTGGGATTTCCAAAGGAAGATATCAACGGAGTCGCCCATTCCCTTATGGGGTTCACTTGTTGAAGACCTGGCCGGTCTACCCTGCGGCTATAGCTCACTTGGAATTGGTCTTTCTCATTAGGGCTATAGGTCAAAAAGGCAGAAGGATAAATCTGCGTGTATTTATCGGTAAAGGCGCGAACCCGGTTGGTATCGGCCTGTACCTCCACATCCTCAATTCGGACACCTACCTGATAAGACCATTTGTCCCTGCGCTGTGAAAAAGTGGCATAGGCCGAATAAATGTCCATATCATAAACGAAATCGGTGCTTGGGGTTGGAATCAAATCTCCATTGGAATTAAAGGAAAGTCCAGTGGAGGAATAATCCACTTCGGTTTTAAAACCTCTGGACTCAAGTCCAACTTCCAGTTTGGAAATGCTGTCCAAAGGATTCACGTAATCAAGATTGATGAAGGTTTGATCACGCTCGGTATCCACAAAATCCATGTAATCGGGAAATAGGGTATTACCTACCGACCTGAAAGTAGCATCTTGGCCACTCTCAAATTCGTTATGGTCCACCTCAAGTTCTATGTTGTGTCCTTCCTTGGCAAAGTTCAATTTATAGTCAAAATTGTACTGTCCGCTTGTGTTATCGCTCACATCATTGAAAAACTGGGTAATGTTACGTTGTGCGTCGTTAAAATACGTCACCTCAGTTATTCCATCTCCTTTTCCATCAAAAATGTTTTGATTGGTAAACACTGAGATGGTGTTCTTATCATTCAAGTAAAAATCCACTCCAAGCTTATACAAGTGTGATTTGTTGTTGTTGAAAAAATCAAAATCCTGTAGGGAATTCTCATCCAACCTCAATATGGTCCCATCATTTACATACTTGCCAATGTTGTTGCCATAATTACCGTAGATGTTGAATTTTCCATTTCTATAGTTCAAATCGATGGAACTGTTGAACTTGGCCTCTATGGCTTGAGTAAGACCTATGTTGACGTTTCCATTAAAGCCAATATTGGCATTTTTGTGCAGTACAATGTTAATGATACCACTCATCCCTTCGGGATTGTATTTGGCTGAAGGATTGGTTATCAATTCTATGGACTTAATAGAAGTGGAGGGTATTTGGCGTAACAATTGTGCCACGGGAACGTTGGACAGTTTACCGTCCACCATAACCCGCACATTGGAATTGCCCCTTAAGGTAATGTCTCCCGTTTGGGCATCCACATTTACCGATGGAATGTTATTCATAATGTCCGAAGCAGTGGCTCCCGCTGTGGTCAAATCCTTGCCGACGTTTATTACCTTGCGGTCTACGCGCTGTTCTATTGTGGTTCGTTCAGCAACAACTTCAACTTCTTCCAGGTTTTCGGCCGCCTCTTTCAAAGTAATGGTCCCAATATTTACATTTCTATTGGATTTATTGATTTCCAGTTTTTGCGAATGGGTTTCATATCCAATAAACTGAACTTCAAGGATAAAAGATCCATCGGGCAGTTTTTTTATCTCGAAATTGCCATCTTCCTCGGTTATGCCACCAGTGATGGTTTTGGTGCCATCTTCCGATTTAATCACTACGGCAGCATAGGCTATCGGTTGATTTAATGTATTGTCCACAACGGTTCCGGAGATCGACCCAAGTGCCGTTTCTGGATTGTTGGCACTAATGTTTGTTGAATACACACTACAGATAAGTAGCGCTAAGAGTGATAGTACACTTCTCATGACTTTGTTCATTTTTTGATTAGCTTGATGTTGCTTACTAGACTGTGAAGAGGTCAATTTGTTACAGGGAAAAATGAAGTTTAACATTTTTTTGCTCAAATAAATGATGATAAATCTTGAATATCGGGGATGTCAAAAAGAAGAAGAAAAGAAGAAGCCCTGGCTCATTTGGATTGTGATGCCAGGGCTTTGCATTGATAAGCTATACTAAACACTAACCATTAACTATAAAAATACAGCCTTATCAATGATGATTCTTTGGACAATAGACGAGTTTTTTTCGAAATAGTTACAATCTTTGAATCAGTTTAACAGATAAATTAACATATGGGCAAGGCACTTGTTTTTGGGGCATCGTTAAAACCCAATCGCTATAGCAATTTGGCAATTCTGCGCTTGGTTGAAAAAGGAATCGATGCCCAAGCTTTCGGTCTAAGGGAAGGAATTGCCCACGGAGTTCCGATCATAAACAATCTGGATGAATTCGAAGATATAGATACGGTTACCCTTTATCTAAACCCGGGTAGGCAATCCGAATATTACCAGGCAATATTGAATTTAGCTCCTAGAAGGGTCATTTTTAATCCAGGGACCGAAAACCCAGAGTTTTACGAAATGCTGCGAAAAGCGGGAATACAGGTTGAAGTGGCCTGTACCCTGGTCTTATTGGCCACAGGACAGTACTAGCTGGTTATGGCTCTTCGGTCTCTGATTAGCCATAACCCGATAAATGTTAAAAGCCCATTCAAGGGCAACAGTTCATAGCCCAATACATAACCTCCCAGATATTCTGATGGGATGTTCGCAATGAATACGATAATGGCCACCACAACAACCGAAACTACCCAAACGTAGGCATCTTTGATTTTATGTCTTGTGAATATTCCAAAGGCAAAAAGTCCTAATAATGGCCCATAGGTGTATCCTGCTACCGTCAACAAACTATCTATTACATTGCTGCTCAAAATGTATTTGAATGCAATAATCACAAGCACCAGCATCACGCTCATGGCTATATGGGTCTGCTTCCTAACTTTTTTCTGTTCCTCTTCACCCTTTTTTTCGATGTTTAAAAAATCTACACAAAAAGAGGTGGTCAAAGAAGTTAAAGCACTATCTGCACTGCTATAGGCCGCCGCGATCAACCCAAGCATGAAGGTAATGGCCAAAGTAAGCCCCAAGCCACTGTTCAAAGCAATTTCAGGAAACAATAAGTCCGTTTTTGCCTCACCATCCATTAAAGGAACCGAAATACCGTTCTTCTTGGCATAGATGAAAAGAAGTGCACCCAGTAACATAAACAAAAAGGTGACCCCCACCAACACAAAACTGAAAGAGACCATATTTTTTTGAGAGTCCTTCAATGTTTTACAGGTAAGGTTCTTCTGCATCATGTCTTGGTCCAAACCCGTCATGCAAATGGTGACAAACATACCCCCAACAAAAGATTTTATAAAATGGTTTCGATCCAACAAACTGTCAGTGTACAGAAATTCATTGTAATCTCTCAGTTCATCAGAAACCAAAAATTCTCCAAAACTCCAACCCAGTTCCCCATTTATGAAAAAGATGGACAATATTACTGCCAAAATCATAAAAAGGGTTTGCAATGTATCGGTCCAAACAATGGTTTTTATGCCTCCTTTGTTGGTGTAGATCCAAATTAGCAGTATTGAAATGATGACAGTGAACTCAAACCGAATCCCTAAATCGTCAAAAACGAACTGTTGTAGCACAATGGCCACCAAATACAAGCGAAATGAAGCACCCAAAACCCTCGATATAAAAAAGAAGAAAGCCCCTGTTTTATGGCTTACCGTTCCGAAACGGTCTAGCAAGTATTCATAAATGGAGGTGAGATTATGCCTATAATAGAGGGGTAGCAGTAAAAAAGCTACCACAAGATAACCCACAAGGTACCCCAGCACCACCTGCATGTAACTAAATTGGGAATCTGCGACCCAACCCGGCACCGAAATAAAGGTAACCCCGGATAAAGAGGCGCCCACCATACCAAAGGCTACTAAATACCATGGAGATTCCTTTCCAGCCTTAAAGAAATCAGCGTTGGAATCATTTTTACCCGTAAAATGAGAAATAATCATCAGCACCAAAAAATAAGCACCGATCAACAATAGAATTTGAGTCGAGGACATAGTCGGAATTTGATTTGCAAAGTACAAAAGTAAATTCGTAACCGTAAAATCGTAATTTTGCCCAATATTGAAGTGTATGGAGTTTTCATCAAAACTTTTAGAAAATGCGGTCTACGAGATGTCCCAATTGCCTGGTATTGGAAAACGCACGGCGTTGCGTTTGGTGCTTCACCTATTGAAGCAACCCGAGGAAAGAACAAATTTGCTTTCAAATGCTTTGGTGAAATTAAAAAGTGAAGTCAATTTCTGTGAATGCTGCAATAATATTTCGGATACCAAATTGTGCGAGATATGTGCCAATCCGAAGCGTGACGAAACCTTGGTTTGTGTGGTAGAGGACATCCGAGATGTGATGGCCATTGAAAACACCTCACAGTATAATGGTCTCTATCACGTGTTAGGGGGGAAAATATCTCCAATGGAAGGCGTAGGGCCGCAAGATTTGAATATTAACGCTCTACTAAAGCGTGTTCAAAAAGGAACCATATCAGAGCTCATTTTTGCTTTGAGTTCCACTATGGAAGGAGATACGACCAATTTTTACATTTATCGTCAATTGGAAGGAATGGAAGTTGTCACCTCCACCATAGCCCGGGGAATCTCAGTAGGGGATGAGTTGGAATATGCCGATGAGGTGACCTTAGGCAGGAGCATTCTAAATCGGGTGCCTTTTGAGAATTCCATAAAAGCAGGTTAGGAGTATCATTAATTTTATGATAAATCTAATAAGAAGCAGATTTCTTTATTATTTTTGCAAAACTTAAGTCGATATTAGTTCGTTAAATAAGAATATGTCAAAGTTTGAATTAAAACTACCGCAAATGGGGGAAAGTGTTGCCGAAGCAACATTGACCACCTGGCTGAAAGAAGTGGGTGATACCATAGAAATGGATGAGGCCGTATTTGAGATTGCCACGGATAAGGTGGACTCTGAAGTGCCAAGTGAAGTGGAAGGCGTATTGCTTGAGAAGCGATTCAATGTTGACGACGTCATCAAAGTAGGAGAGGTTGTTGCCGTAATTCAGACCGAAGGAGAGGTAGAGGAAGCTGCAGAAAGCTCCCAGATAGAAACGGTAAAGGAAACCAAGGTCGAGGAACCAGCAGTGGTTCTTGAAAAGCAAATGACCGAAGTAAAAGAAACTGTGACCGCCTCCACCCCCGATTTTTCCAAATCACAACGGTTTTACTCACCTTTGGTCAAAAACATTGCCAAGGAAGAAGGCGTTTCCATGGACGAATTGGAGGCCATTGTTGGCACTGGAAAAGAGGGAAGAGTCACCAAAAACGACATAAAAGCTTATTTGGAAAGCCGTTCATCCAATGGAAAGACGGCCGTAGAGACCACAACGGCTCCTGAAAAGGTTGAACCTAAACCATCGCCGGTTGAAGCTCCTAAAACGGTTAAGGAGAAACCACAACCTGCACCTGTTTCAGTTGGCGAAGGCGATGAAATAATCCCACTGACTAGAATGGGAAAACTCATTGCACAGCATATGGTTGATAGTGTATCCACTTCGGCCCATGTACAAAGTTTTGTGGAAGTGGACGTAACCAATGTGGTCAACTGGAGGAACAAGGTCAAGAAAGCTTTTGAGGAAAGAGAAGGGGAGAAGTTAACGTTTACCCCCATTTTCATGGAAGCAGTGGCTATGGCACTTAAAAAATACCCCATGATGAACATTTCTTTGGATGGGGATAAAGTGATCAAAAAGAAGAATATCAACTTGGGTATGGCGGCAGCTCTGCCCGATGGTAATCTTATTGTTCCGGTTATCAAAAATGCGGACCAACTCAATTTGGTAGGCATGGCAAAAACGGTAAACGATCTGGCCAATAGATCAAGGAACAATCAGTTAAAACCAGATGAGATCAAAGAGGGCACTTACACCGTAACAAATGTTGGTTCCTTCGGAAGTGTTTTTGGCACCCCCATTATCAATCAGCCACAAGTGGGTATTTTGGCATTGGGTGCCATTAGGAAGATACCTTCCGTAATAGAAACCGACCAAGGAGAATATATAGGTATCCGAAGCAAGATGTTCCTATCCCATAGCTACGACCATAGAGTAGTGAACGGTGCTCTCGGAGGTATGTTCGTAAAAACTGTTGCCGATTATCTCGAAGCGTGGGATATTAATCGGGAAATCTAGTTCTAGAATAGCAGTTTTTCCCAAGACTATGCTTAATTTGGGATTTCAAATAAAAATGACACGGTTTTGAAGTCTTATGTCACCCTATTTCTGCCACTGTTACTTTTGTTCGGTACCATGACCTCGGCACAAGATTTTACCAAATATGAGAAAAAAGAATTTGTGGCAGCGGGTAAAACACTTCCTTACAGAATTTTGTTGCCCCAAAATTTTCAATCTAATAAGAGATATCCAGTAGTGCTCTTTTTACACGGTTCAGGGGAGCGCGGTTATGATAACCAAGCACAACTGACCCATGGGGCAAGTCTTTTTTTAAAGGAAAAGCTAAGGGAAAAGTATCCTGCTATTGTGGTATTCCCGCAGTGTTCTGTAAATAGTAGTTGGTCCAAGATTGATGTTAACGGTGATTTTCCGAACAGGGAGTTCATTTTTTATGAGGATGCCGAACCTACTTCAGACATGATTTTATTGGAAGGACTTTTGAAACAAATTGGAAAAACCTATAAGGTTGACAAAAGAAGGATCTATGTAGGGGGACTTTCCATGGGGGGCTTCGGCACTTTTGAATTGGTGAGAAGGAACCCCAAACTGTTTGCAGCAGCGTTTCCTATATGTGGTGGAGCCAACCCTAGAATAAGTGACCAACTTAAAAAATTGGATTGGTGGGTGTTCCATGGAGCAGCAGATAAGGTGGTTCCAGAAAAATGCTCGGGCCAAATGGTGGAAGCCATGAAAGAAAAGGGCATAAATGTAAAATATTCGGTTTACCCAGGGGTAGGGCACAATAGCTGGGATAATGCATTTGCCGAACCTGAATTACTGCCCTGGCTTTTTTCCAAATCTAAATAAATACATGCTATGCAATTGAAACTTACCAAACCCATATGCTTTTTTGATTTGGAGACCACTGGTACCAACGTGGCCAAGGACCGAATCGTAGAAATATCCATTTTGAAAATATTACCAAACGGCAACAAAGAAAGTAAGACTTGGCTAGTGAACCCAGAAATGCCCATACCTCCAGAGGTTGTCGCCGTTCATGGCATTTCCAATGAAAAAGTGGCCAATGAGCCCACATTCAAACAACTTTCCAGGGAAATTTACACCATGATCAAGGATAGTGATTTGGCAGGGTATAATTCTGACCGTTTTGATATTCCGCTGCTTGTGGAAGAAATGTTGCGATCGGGTGTCGATTTCGATATGAAGAACATGGTATCTGTGGACGTACAAACCATATTTCATAAAATGGAACAACGCACACTTAAAGCAGCTTACAAATTTTACTGCGACAAAAGCTTGGATGATGCCCATAGCGCAGAGGCCGATACAAAAGCTACTTATGAGGTATTGCTCTCCCAACTGGACCGCTATCCGGAGTTGGAGAACAATATTAAAAAACTATCCGAGTTCACCACGAGAAAACAATCTTTGGATTTTGCTGGTTTCATAGGGTTGAATGAGGAAGAAGAGCCCATTTTTGCCTTTGGAAAGCATAAAGGAACCACAGTTGAAGAAGTACTGGAAAAAGAACCAGGTTACTTTGGTTGGATGCTTAACGCTGACTTTCCCTTATATACCAAAAAAGTACTTACACAGATAAAGTTGAGCAAGCTCAACAATAAACTTTAGTTAATAATAATTGATTGCAAACCCATGAAGTTGATTTGTATTGGCAGAAACTATGCTGCGCATATTGATGAGTTGAAAAATGAAAGGCCCAGTGAACCTGTGGTTTTTATCAAGCCAGATTCTGCGGTCTTGCCCAAAGAACAAGACTTTTACATTCCAGAATTCTCCGAGGATGTGCATTATGAGGTAGAAGTGTTGGTGAAGATAAAAAAAGTGGGTAAGCACATCGCCAAAGAATTTGCCCATAAATATTATGACGAAATCGGCCTTGGAATAGATTTTACGGCTCGGGACCTGCAATCCAAGCTAAAGGAAAAAGGATTGCCCTGGGAAAAAGCCAAAGGATTTGATGGCGCAGCAGTGATAGGTAGGTGGAAGCCAAAAATACTGTACGAAAGCGTTGACAACCTCAATTTTTCTTTAATAAAAAATGGCAAAAAGGTGCAAGAGGGCAATACCTCCTTGATGTTGTGGAAGATAGACGAGCTTATTGCCCATGTTTCTACCTATTTTATGCTGAAAAAAGGGGATATATTGTTCACAGGCACGCCCGCAGGTGTTGGTAAAGTTGCCCCAAATGACTACCTTTCTGGAACACTTGAGGGGGAGCAGCTTTTTGAATTAATGGTAAAATAATGATTTACAACCTCGACAAAATCAATGAAATGGCAGAAGGAGACCAAGATTTTGTAATCTCGGTAATTTCTGTTTTCTTGGATGAAGTCCCTGAAGATTTAGAAAGTCTTGAAAATGCCGTTGCAGCAGAAGACTATGAAAACATATACAAATTGGCGCACAAAATAAAGCCCAATGTAGACTTGTTGGGCATGGAGCATACCAGGGCCCGGGCTTTGGATATTGAGACCATGGGTAAAACACAAGCCAGTATGGAAGCCATCAGAGAACAATTTCCCCTGCTCAAAACAGATGTGCATCAAGTGATTTCCGAGCTCAAAAAAGATTTTGACCTATAAATGCAGGCAGAAATAATAACCATTGGAGATGAAATTCTCATTGGTCAAATTGTGGACTCCAATTCTGCCTACATTGCCAAGGAATTGAACAAAATAGGAGTTTCTGTCTACCAAATAACTTCCATTCAAGATGATCGCGAACACATTCTGGATGCTCTCGAGGCTGCTAAAACGCGTTCTTCGGTAGTTATTGTTACTGGTGGATTGGGTCCCACCAAAGATGATGTCACCAAACCTACTCTCTGTGAGTATTTTGAAGACAAATTGGTCCAGAATGATACTATTCTCGCCCATATTGAAGAACTTTTTGAAAAATATATTTCGACACCCATATCGGACCTCAATAGAAAGCAGGCCATGGTGCCTTCCAAGGCAGAGTTGTTACATAATGGATTTGGCACAGCACCGGGACTCTGGATGAAAAAGGACCAAACCGCCTTTGTTTTTCTTCCAGGAGTACCTTACGAAATGAAAAAGCTGTTGACAGGTTCTGTGCTCCCAAAGATTATAAAGGAATATGAACGCCCCTACATTTTACACAAAACCATCATGACCTATGGTCTGGGAGAAAGTGCCATAGCAAATAAGATTGAGGACTGGGAAGATAATTTGCCGCCTTTTATCAAACTGGCTTATTTACCCAATTTAGGAAGAGTAAGATTGCGGCTTACTGCGCGCGGAACTGACAAGGAGGTATTGTTGAAAGGTTTGGCGGAAGAAACCAAGAAATTACATCCTTTAATTGGGGACATCATTTATGGTGAAGAAGAAGATGAATCCCTAGAAAACCAGATAGCCAAATTGCTTACCCAAAAAAATAGGACCTTGGCTACCGCTGAAAGTTTTACAGGGGGGAGAATTGCAGAGCAATTGACCTCCATTCCTGGAGCATCCAAATACTTTAAAGGCAGTGTGGTCAGTTATGCAACGGAAACCAAGACAAAACTATTGGGAGTTCCCGAAGAAGTGATTGCCAAGCATTCCGTGGTCAGTGAGGCTGTGGCCATGGCCATGGCTAAAAATGCACGACAAATTCTGGATACCGATTTTGCCATTGCCGCCACGGGCAATGCGGGTCCCACCAAGGGAGATTCCGATGAAGAAATTGGTTCCGTGTTCCTAGCCATCAGTACCCCAGAACGTACTTTTGCCGAACATTTTGCCATGGGAAACCACAGAGAGCGTATTGTACAAAAATCTGTGAACAAAGCGTTGGAGCTGCTTGTAAAGGAAATATTAAATTTCTGAAAAAGAATTTTGTCCGTCCAGTCAAAAGCTATAAATTTGCAGCCTCAATAAAATCACTCAAAAGTTAGGGAGATGTCTAAAGTTTGTGAAGTTACAGGAAAGAAGGTGATGTTCGGCAACAACGTTTCCTTCTCTATCAATAAAACAAAGAGAAGGTTCGACGCCAATATCTCTAAAAAGAGATTTTACGTTCCCGAAGAAGATCGTTGGGTTACGTTGAACGTTTCCACAAGAGGATTGAAAATCATCAACAAGAAAGGAATCTCTGCTGTATTGAAGGAAATCAATTCCAAGAAATAAGTAGTTTAAGCACGATACAATGGCAAAGAAAGGAAATAGAATTCAGGTCATTTTGGAATGTACAGAGCACAAAGATTCTGGTATGCCAGGAACTTCAAGGTACATAACCACCAAGAATAAAAAAAATACGCCTGATAGGATGGAGATAAAAAAATTCAATCCCATTCTTAAACGTATGACTGTACATAAAGAAATTAAATAAATCGGATTTACCGCAGGTAAAACCCAAAGAAATAGATAAGCCATGGCAAAGAAAACGGTAGCAACCCTTCAATCATCATCAAAAAGATTGACCAAGGCCATAAAAATGGTCAAATCTCCCAAATCGGGTGCATACACTTTTGTAGAATCTGTAATGCCCCCTGAAATGGTCAACGACTGGTTGAACAAAAAATAAGGGTCAAATTCCCTAGTACGAAATTGAAAGTCGCCTAGTAGCGACTTTTTTTATGTTCACTTGTCATTTCGAAGGAGTCCCAATAATTATTGGGGTGACTGAAAAATCTAAAAAGAGATTTCTCGCTTCGCTCGAAATGACCTTGTAACTTTAACAAAACTCCCCTTACTTTCCTATCTTTGAATTTCGTTTGATGCACACCCAATGAGTTTATTCAAAAATATATTTTCAAAGGACAAAAAAGAGACCTTAGACAAGGGATTGGAAAAATCCAAAAGCAGTTTTTTTGGCAAGTTGAGCAAGGCCGTTGCCGGAAAATCAAAGGTTGATGATGAGGTACTGGACAACTTGGAAGAAGTTTTGGTCACTTCCGATGTTGGTGTCGATACCACCTTAAAAATCATAGAACGTATCGAGGAACGGGTATCCCGTGACAAGTATTTGGGAACCGAGGAGCTCAATATCATTTTACGGGAAGAGATAGCCGGACTACTTTCCGAAACCCATACTGGGGAAGCTGCTGAATTTGTAGTGCCGGCGGACAAAAAACCCTATGTAATTATGGTGGTTGGCGTGAATGGGGTTGGGAAGACCACGACCATCGGCAAATTGGCCTACCAGTTCAAAAAACAGGGCCTGAAAGTGGTGCTGGGTGCTGCCGATACCTTCCGGGCGGCGGCCATAGACCAATTACAGGTTTGGGCAGACCGTGTGGAAGTTCCCATCATCAAACAAAAAATGGGCAGCGACCCTGCTTCCGTGGCTTTCGATACGCTAAATTCTGCAGTGGCGGAGAATGCCGATGTGGTTTTGGTGGATACCGCTGGACGTTTGCACAACAAGGTCAACCTGATGAACGAACTGGCCAAGGTAAAACGGGTGATGCAAAAAGTAGTACCGGATGCCCCGCACGATGTGTTGCTGGTATTGGATGGTTCCACAGGGCAGAACGCCTTTGAACAGGCCAAACAATTTACCAAAGCTACCGAGGTAAGCAGTCTTGCGGTGACCAAATTGGACGGGACCGCCAAAGGCGGGGTAGTCATTGGTATTTCCGACCAATTCCAGATTCCAGTAAAGTATATTGGCGTAGGGGAGGGCCTGGAAGACCTTCAGGTTTTTAATAAATACGAGTTTGTGGATTCGTTTTTTAAGCTTAATTAGAAAATAAGCTTTTAGTTGAAAGTGGATAGCGGTCCCGTATAACTGTCATTTACGGGTTAATATGCGTTAATTTTCGGTTTGAATCAGACGTTTGCAATTCCGAGTGGATTTTAGCCTGTCCCTGGGTGGAGTTGAAGGGTAGTGAAATCCCCCAAAATTACGGTCATATATTGCGTAGCACATTTTTATTCCACCTTTATTGAAAAATCATCAACAAAAAGTTCGATATTTCCCGCTGTAGGATTTGCTGTTGCTCCAATTTGGACACGTTCGTAAAAAGTCGGCTCTTGTAAGGTGAAATCAATTCCTTGATTTAAAAATACATCTCTAAAAACTTCTGCGTTTGGCATATTCATTCCAACTTCATTTATGACCTCTGTTCCATCAATAACCAATCTGTTAAAACCATTTTCGCTTTCTGACATAGTCATTTCCCACTGAACTGTAACCCATTGATTTCTAGGGAAAGGAAAATTTGTTTGTTGCATTGTGGTGCCGGATATTTTTCCTCTTTCGATGGAAAGGAAATCATTTCCGCCAGACATCATTAGTCTTACGCCAGGGCATTGATTTTCAGAACCGTAATTATCGCCAACAGTTGGGTCCCAGCAAGAACAACATTCTAAATCAATAAGTAATAAATTTTCGATAGATGCTGTACCTACTATATAGAAATCAGCTTTGATCGTAACCTTATCACCTGAAATTATGTTTAGTCCATTTTTTTCAATATCTACTTTGGACAAATCAGAATCTGACTGATAAGCAAGAACACGAAGTGCATTTTGTCCCTCATTGAATTCAGTATCGGAAATTGATATTTCATTGATAGCATTTGAAGGATTGGTTTGTTGTATGTTTGACCATCTGCTACCATTTGAAGGAAATAATTCGTCTAATAAGTCATTTTGTGTTTCAAATCCATCCTCGAATAAAAAACTTTCTGCTAAAGATTCTTTTGGATTATTTTCATCTTTATCACAACCAAAAAAGAATAATATTATAATTGAAAGAAATATAAGCTTATGTCTTTTCATAAGCTAATAAACGTTCAAATTACCTTCTTGTTGTTATGATTTTCTTAAATGTCTTCCAACGGTCTCGGCTATGAGTAGTTGTGTGCTTTAATACCTAACTTAACAAGTACAACCCAAACTGAAATTCCACAAGGATTTTCAGAAGTAGGCGAGAACAAGCAATTACTTATAGCCATTGTTGTAGCACGTTATTTTTTGTTATTATATAATTCAATCGCTTTTAGGTATTTCATTGCGATAGGCTCTGTTTGGCCGTCCAAAAACCCATTTAATTCCGGGTGATTTTCGTCAATCCAGCTTAAGAGTTTAGTTCTGTTTCTTTCCCAAGTTTTATCATTAAAAAGCACGTTCTTTCTTTCAATACTGATTATTTTATCAGAATCAAATCGGATGACTTCATTCCAGACAGTTGGTTCTTCGTGAAGAAGAAGGATTCTTTTATCCACTTTTGAAATCGTTGATTTAACAATTTCGTTTTCTTGCTCAATTTCAAGGATTTTGTATGTTGGATTGAATACTGAATCCCATTTCAACCATTCTTCAATATATTCTTTCTTTGAAAATGTTTGCTCATAGTCATAATCGGTTTCTTTGGTCAGAAGGCTATCAGTCACTAAAGTTTTCATAACAGCACTATCAGAATTGTCAAGAGCCTTGTAATATTGCTTTGCAATTTCAAGTTTGCCAATTTCCTTTTCAGAGTTTTTACAAGAGGTAAATCCAAAGGTCAATAACAATAAAGGAATTATAATTTTATTCATTTGTATTTCGTTTTCGTAATGTGCTACAACTTGTTTATATGGATGTAAAATACGTTTATATACACCCAAAATGGAATATAATGGACATAAAAAATACTCTTTTATTGAAACGCAGATATAAAGAATTATGTCATTTCGAAGGAACAAAGTGACTGAGAAATCTTAAATTTAACAGGAAGTGTTCACGTATAAGGTAGGGATAAGCCATTTCACATTTGAGTTATAAGGCATGCCGCAGAATTTTCTTAAATACTACATCCACATTGTTTTTTGTGGAATCTTTCTGGTGACACAAGCCCAAATCACCCACCCCAAAGCCAGTCCCTTTGCCACGGTGGAGCAAGAAGTGGGCCTGGCTAAAATAACGGTACACTATTCTCGTCCAGCAGTTCGTGGCAGGGAGGTTTTTGGCAACTTGGTACCCTATGGCCGTATTTGGCGGGTAGGTGCCAACGAGTCCACCAAAATAACTATTAGTTCGGAGATGGAAGTCACGGGCAATGTACTACCAAAAGGCACCTATGCACTTTATGCTTTTCCGAAGGCTGATACCTGGGAAATAGCATTCCATACCAATACCACCCATTGGGGCGATGGCCGAAAAAACTATGACCCCTCGGAAGATTTGTTTCGCATTACGGTTATACCAAAACAAATACCTTATCATCAAGAAAATTTTTTGATTGCGTTTGATTTCATTACCCATAATAGTCTCCAAATGCAATTGACATGGGCCAACACCCAAGTGGTTATTCCTTTTTCGGTGCACACGGAAAAGCAAATGGATGCGGAAATTACCAAGCAAATAACCGAAAACCCAACCGCCCAGACCTACTATGAAGCTGCTCGTTACCTACAAGAACAACAGAAGGATTTTGAAAGGGCGTTGGGTTATCTCAACAAAGCTTTGGAACTGGGTGGGGACACTTATTACTTTCATCGTGTAAAATCCTTGGTGGAAGCAGAACTTGGGGATTACGAGTCGGCCATTAAATCTGCGAAAAAATCAAAGGAATTGGCAGCAAAAGAGGGAAAGGACGAGTTTGTGCGGATGAATCGAGCTAACATCAATCAATGGAGCGTTCTTTTGAAAGAACACTAAGCACTATTTTGAGTTCAAGAGATAAATATCCTTTTAGGAACTAACTTTCCCGTATTTTTGCATTCCATTTTCAAGAACCATGCGCACAAAATCGCTCAAGAAGAACAAAATCAATGTGGTTACCCTCGGTTGTAGCAAGAATGTCTACGATTCCGAAGTACTCATGGGCCAGTTGCGGGCCAATAACAAAGAAGTGGCCCATGAGGAGGAAGGCAATGTGGTCGTCATCAATACTTGCGGATTCATAGCCAATGCCAAGGAAGAGAGTGTAAACACCATTTTGGAGTATGTGCAAAAGAAAGAGGCCGGAGATGTGGACAAGGTTTTTGTAACCGGTTGCCTTAGCGAGCGCTACAAACCCGATTTGCAAAAAGAAATTCCCAATGTTGATGCATATTTCGGTACCAGCGATTTGCCAAATCTATTAAAAGCCCTGGGAGCCGATTACAAACATGAACTCTTGGGTGAACGTTTAACGACCACGCCAAAAAACTACGCGTATCTGAAAATTGCCGAAGGTTGTGATCGACCTTGTTCTTTCTGTGCCATTCCATTGATGCGTGGTAAGCACAAAAGCAAACCCATTGAAGCGTTGGTGAGCGAATCCCAAAAATTGGCTGCAAATGGAGTCAAAGAACTGATATTGATTGCCCAAGATTTGACCTATTATGGTTTAGATCGCTACAAAAAGCGGAATTTGGCCGAATTGCTCCAAGCGTTGGTGAAAGTGGAAGGTATTGAATGGATACGATTGCACTATGCCTTTCCGACTGGATTTCCAATGGATGTCCTGGAAGTGATGCGCAAAGAACCCAAGATTTGTAATTACATCGACATTCCGCTACAACATATTTCCGATTCCATTTTAAAAAGTATGCGACGGGGGACCACGCAGGCCAAGACCACCAAGTTGCTCCGTGATTTTAGGACTGCCGTTCCCAATATGGCCATTAGAACCACATTGATTGTGGGTTATCCAGGAGAAACCGAAGCGGATTTCCAAACGCTGAAAAATTGGGTCAAGGAAATGCGATTTGAGCGCTTGGGCTGTTTCACCTACAGTCACGAGGAAAACACCCATGCTTTTTCTTTGGAGGACGATGTGCCCGAGGAGGTAAAGCAACAGCGTGCCAATGAAATTATGGAACTTCAATCGCAGATATCTTGGGAACTGAACCAAGAGAAAATCGGAAAGATTTTCAGGTGTATCATCGATAGAAAAGAAGCCAATTACTTTGTGGGAAGGACTGAATTTGATTCCCCGGATGTGGACAATGAGGTGCTCATTGATGCTTCCAAACACTATGTGAAAATCGGTGACTTCGTTTCACTAAAAATTATGGAAGCTTCCGATTTTGATCTCTACGGAGTTCCCTTAGATCAATAGTTTGCAAGTTTGTTTGCAAGATGACATTTGTCATAGTACACCTCCCGTGTAGGGCATAGTTTTGATTTCTGAACTGGAAATCTAAAACTTTATTCCCATGACCAACGAAATTAATGGCAAAAAGGTAAGTGCCACCATAGTGGTGCTTCGCATTTTGATTGGTTGGCATTTTTTGTATGAGGGCGTCGTAAAAATGTACAATCCAGAATGGACTTCCTTTGGTTATTTGGCATCGGCTCAAGGACCTTTGAAACCAATTTTTACCACATTGACCGCAGAAGCTGTAATCGGTTGGGTAGATACCCTGAATATGGTTGCATTGCTTCTGGTCGGAATCACTTTGATATCGGGATTTCTTGAGCGGATGGGCTCCCTTGTCGGTATCGGACTGCTATCGCTTTATTATTTGGCACATCCATCCTTGCCTTGGCTACAACAACTTAATGTGGAGGGGAACTACTGGTTGGTCAACAAAAATCTGATTGAATTGGTAGTTTGTGTCTTACTCTACTATTATCCCACGGGCCACATATTTGGACTTACCTATTTTACCCGTAAAAAAGAACTGACCAAAATTTAGAATTATGAAATGGACTAGAAGAGACTTGTTAAAAGGTTTGGGTGGACTTCCCATACTGGGAGCCGTTTGGTGGGCCGGTGCCACCAGCACCGTAAATAACAGAAGGGAACGGTATGAAATTTTGGAACAGTTGAACATACAACCCTCATTACCTCCCACGGTGCCGGGTATTGAAGGCGAACCAACCCGGGTTGGAATTATCGGTTTCGGCATACGTGGAGAACAACTTTCTAGGGCTTTGGGGTATGCCACCGAAGAATGGAAGGAAGAAATGCGGCTGGAAAAAGAAGAGGATCCCAATAATAGCGCATTGGAAGATTTCATGAATCAGGATAAGCTCAATGTAAATATTGTTGGAGTTTGTGACATTTTTGATGTACGTGCCGAAAGGGCTATCGATTCGTTTTCTACTCCAGACAATAGAATCAAGCGATATACCACTTATAAAGAGATGATTCATAGTGGGGATGTGGATGCCGTTGTTATTGCTACACCTGACCATTGGCATGCCCCGATGTCCATAGAGGCTTTAAAAAACAATGTGCATGTCTATGTAGAAAAACCAATGACCCACACCATTTCCGAAACCTATGCTTTGCGTGATGCTGCACATCAATCCAAAGCCGTTTTTTCCGTGGGCCACCAGCACAGACAAACATTGAGTTTTAGTACCGCCAGGGATATTGTGGAAAAAGGGACATTGGGTCATGTTTCGTTGATACAGACCAACACCAATCGTAATGATGACAACGGCGCTTGGAATTATGACATTCATGAAAAGGCGAGTCCCCAAACCATTGATTGGGACCAATTTTTGGGCAGTGCGCCACAGGTACCTTTCAACAAGAATCATTTTTTCAGATGGCGTAAATGGTGGGCCTACGGTTCAGGACTTTCTGGGGATTTGTTAACCCATGATTACGATCGTTTGAACTGCGTTTTGAACATGGGCATACCCACTTCGGTTATGGCTTCGGGGGGAATATACACCCATAATGACGGAAGAAATGTTCCGGACGTTTTGCAGGTAAACATGGAGTTTCCCAATTACAGTACGGGAAGCAGCCAGCCCAAGGGGAAAGAGAAGGGTATGACTTTTTGCTACAGTGCCACCTTGGGCAATGGGTTCAATCGACCTACCATATTGATGGGCCATGATGCTTCTATGGAATTGGGCAATAATTTGACAGTATGGCCGGATGCAGCATCTACCCGATATGCCGATATGTTGGAAGCTGAAAAGATGAAGCCCCACATTCCCATCTACCAATACAACCCCGCTGCCAATGTGCCCGATGCCATTTCATCGGCAACCTCCCAATATTTTGCAGATAAGGGATTGATGTGGACCTATATTGATGGGGTAAGGGTCGATTCCACTTTCTTGCACATGCGGGAGTGGCTGAGTGCCATTAAAAATGGAGGTAAAGTAAGTTGTGGAATCAAAGAAGGTTTTGAAGAGGCGATTTCAGCGCACATGGCAGGTTTGTCTTGGAAATTGGGCCGAAAAATTGAATGGGATGAAGCTTCAGAAACCTTGGCGCCCATTGATGGAATTGATTTTGATGAAGTGCTGTTGGCCAGTGATTGGCAGGTTGAACAAGCAATGGCGGAAGAAGCTTAGTGCTTTCGAGCAAAACGTTACAGAATTACGTAGGATACCAATTCTTCAACGGTCGGGTGGTCGTTACCCCCTGCAGGTTCGATGGTAATGTTCAACGATTCGGCGTCTTCAATATATTTTAAAGTGACCAACTCACTATCAGTGGGCAAAGTGCCCATATTGATCATTTCCCCATCCACATCGCTCCACATTTGATACGTTTTATCTTTGGGCAAGGCAGGTAAGCCCTTTGGGTTGACAAGCACCTGCTGACTTTTATGGTTGACGTAGGCCACGGCTTTTCCGTTGGATGCTTTTTGGTTTCCGTAGAGGACCAAAGGAATAACATCGGGATTATTGATACTCTTAAAATGATTGGAAGTAAGTCTGAATTCTGATTCTAATTTGTCCACTTGACGCCGCAATTGACTGGTTTGGGATTGAAGGGTACTTAAACTGCTTTCTGCATCTTGCCATTTTCCATAAAGCCAAAAGGAGCTAAGCCCGAAAAGCAGTGCCACAGTAGCTGCTATGGATAATGGAAGCCAATTTATTTTCCTAATACCCGGTTGTTCCAAAGCATTTTTTAATTGCGTTTTCACAAGATTGGGGGGTGTTATGGCTTGCTCTATTCCCATACGTTCAAAATCAGCTTCCAATACATCAAAATGTGCCTTAAGTTCTTTATCCTCCCCAAGGGCTTTTTCCACAATAGCGGTCAGATCTTCTGAGAGCTCTCCGGTCAGATAAAGCTCTAGAAGTCCTTCTTCTAATATCCTTTTCTTATCCATCATGCCATTAATTGTAAAATAAACAAAATGTAGACCAATTTATGGTTGTAGGTCTCCCGTAATTGCTTCAAGGCTTGTCTCACATAGGATTTAAACGTGCCCAGGGGCACTCCCATGGCCTTGTGTGCCTGTTTATGGGTGTAACCCCTATAATACACAAGGGCAATAGCTTCTTGATGATGCGGTTCAAGGGTTTTTATGGAGCCTTTTAAAGCTGCATAGTCAGGTTCCTCTTCATTCACCTCTTTTGTGTCATATACACTTAAATCTTCCGTTTGGATGAGCTTTTTCTTGGAACGCATCGAATTTAATGTAGTATTTCGGGCGACGCGATAGGCCCAGGTATAAAACCGACCTTTGGATGCATCGTAACCTCCTATATTTTTCCAAATTTTGATGAATGTTTCCTGTAGTAAATCCTGGGCTTTGGCTTCATCTCTGCACATACGTAGTATGACCCCGTAAAGTGCACCGGCATATTTGTCATATAAGGTAAGGAGGGCTTTGTCATCGCCGGAAAGCAAACTGGCGATTACCTCATGGTCTTCAAAAGTAGTCTTCATCGTTAGTGTTAAAGATATGATAAAAAAAGCCTGTCTTCATCCATACGCCCAAACCATGTGTAAATAATAACGTAAAGCGCGCAAAAAATAAATCATTAACAATTAAAACCAGAAAAATGAAAAAATTATTATTGGGAATCGCAACCTGTGCAGTATTCTTATTCGCTCAACAAACAAATGCACAAAAAACCAATGATATTGTGGATATCGCAGTATCTGTGGAAGACTTTTCCACTTTAGTGACCTCCTTGAAAGCGGCAGATTTGGTAGGTGCATTGAAAGGTGAAGGACCATTTACGGTATTTGCTCCAGTGAATTCAGGATTTGCCAAGATTGATTCAGAAACACTTGACGCACTACTACAACCAGAAAACAAAGAAAAATTATCAGCTATCCTAACGTATCACGTAGTTTCTGGAAAATTGATGGCTTCTGATGTCGCTGCTGCTTTGGAGAAAGGAAATGGAAGCGCAGAACTTACGACCTTGAACGGTGGGAAATTGACTGCTATGAAGAAGGACGATGGCATTTATTTAATGGATGCTAAAGGAAATTCGAGTAAAATTTCCAAAACCGATGTTGCTGCCTCAAATGGAGTAATCCATATTATTGAGGATGTTGTAATGCCCAACTAAGCAAGTATTGTTCGTTCTGATGTTGAAAAGCACCGCATTGCGGTGCTTTTTACATGTTAACAAACTCAAAACCGGCCAGGGGAATATCTGTTAGGTCGAAATCCCTTTCATTAAGAAGAATTCCGTGCTCCAGATAGGCCTTAAGGTTCGCCAGCCAAAACGTCCAACCATTGCTACAACCATAGTGAACATTCAATTTGCTTTCATCATCTGTAGGAATGTTGTATTGTCGCAATGTTAAAAGAACAGCACTCTCATGGTTCTCCAGTGAAACGGAAACGTTGTTACCTTCAAACGTTATAACCAAATTGTCGGTCCCATTTGCTTCAAGAACCTCTCCAGTGGCTTGTCCATCCCAATTGTGCCATTCCCAAACATAGAGATCACCTTTTTGAATTTTCTCTGACGCGTTTCTTTTGGTGCCGTCCACTTTTTGATATTCGGCCTTCTTCAAAAACCATGAACTTATTCCTTCCGAGGTAGCCCAACACCAATATAGTTTTTCCATTGGAGCTTTGATATAAATCTTTTTTGTGAATTCGTCAAAAGCTAGTTTTTTCATCTTTTTCTGTTCAGTTCTATTTGGTAAAGTTCTCTACCCAATTGTGCCAAAAAGGGAATTCCGATCTCATCATATTCGTAGGCGTCATCATTAAACACTTCATCGCTGTTGACCAAAATGGTCGCAGTGATCATAAAAGCTACATTGTTCTTGGTGTCTTTGATGTAAGCGCAGTCTGTTAAGGTTCCGTAGGCGTACCCCACTTTGTTATAAATTTCAATATGCTCTGGCATTGGGTCGGTATCGTCTCCGAACATGAAGAACTTTACATAACTATCATAAAATTCTTCCGTATCGTAGCCTAAACTTTTCGGAAGCCTATGCATGGCGTTCAATAAAAACTCACGCTGTTCAGGACTGATATCAAAACGTTGGTCTTCGGGAAAAGCTTCTGGGAAGATGATGCGTTTTAGCAAAGCGTGCTGCGCAGTAATTGGGTAGTAGTTTTTTAAGGAGAAATCAAAAGGTTCCAAATGCAAGGAATCGTCGGCATAGAACCCCCTTCCTTTATGCACTCGTTTAATTTCCAAAGGTTTCACAGGAGTATTGATAATAGGATGACTCATAAATGTGGTAGAGTCGTTCAAGTATATGATCAATGGTTTTGTGGTCACATTGTCCGCATCGGGAGCAGAAAGTCTATGTGCAATCCGAATTGGGTGGACTCCTTTGCTACGCATCCGTTGGTTTAGTTCGTTCTGTCCTAAAAATTCTACAAGTCGATTGTTGGCTGCATTGTCCGATACTGCAAAGATTTCTGAAATAGCTTTCGCAAATGTGGTCTCAATACTATCCCCTTCAACATAGAAGCAGGTGTTCATATCTAGAGAATCAATTTCATTGAGCTTTTCAAGCGTAGCTACCGCGGCAGGAAATTTGACCGTGCTTGCTGGATAAAAATAATGTGAGAAATTCACTTGAAAATCAAAGTCCTTGAAGATGACGCTGTCGTTTTTGCCATCAATTTGGGTATAGCGTATTTGCACTTCATGCGCCTTTAAGTTGTCCATTACCCTTTTGATTAAGGGGTTGTCCGACCTTAGTGCAGTTTGTAAAGGATTTTTGTAGGAAACACTGCTGCATGAAACCATACCGAGTATCAAAACCAATAGTATGAATCTTGTATGCATCATAAAATTGTTTGTCATGTTTCAGAAAGAAATTCACCCCGATGGGGCTTCAAAAGGTCACGGACCTCCTTCATTTCGAACTCGGCCACAGCCAAAAAGGCGATGCTATGCATGTCACTAAAATGTTGCACGCCGGCATCATCGAATTTTAGTTCCTCTATTATGGCAAATTCCTCCAAATGTTTTTTGTAGTGCTGAGCCATTTGGGCGGCCGTGGGGCCGCGAAAATCCCATATCATTTTAACTTTTCGGTCCAAAATCTTTTCCATTTGAATCAAGAATCCATTACGGAGGTTCCGTTTTCAGCAAAGGCCTTAAAATCGTTCAAATACTTCATGGTCTGTTTTTTAAAGGCACCAGGCATTAAAATTCCTATTAGCTTCATCATAAAACTCGAAAACTTAAAAATATTATCTGATTTCCATAGGGTCTTTCCGTCTACTTCCTCAAAATAGTTTTTTTGAATGTTTTGTACTCCCTTCGTATCATAAGAGGCGTGCAGTTCATGGGGGAAGTTACGTTTTATAATGGTCTCGACCATATCCACATTACGATTACCCATGTTATAACTCAAGCTCATCTGGGCGCCTTCCTCTCCCGGAACACCGGATAAATGCTCGTACTGCAACAACCCGTTTTGCCAGTGTTTCATGTTTTCGGGGTCATCCAACTTTTTGACGAATTCATCACGGGGAAGATGAACCAATATTTCAACAGTGTATTGCATTTGGTCAGGTTTTGCACTAATGTAGCAAATTATCTTTTTTGTTTTGCTACTAAAAATCTGTTAATGAGCGTGGCACCATGTTGTGCGGCTTTAAGTAATTGTTATTTTTGCGAAATGTTTTCGCTCCAAAAGAATTACCTATACCTGCTTGGTGTCATTATAATTGCTATATGCTCCTCTTGTGATTCCCTTTTTAGGGAAGCGCCTGAGAAAAATCCTTTGGCACGTGTTGGTGATGCCTATCTTTATAAAGAAGATGTTGTTTCCCTTATTGGGGATGAGATGTCAGCCCAAGACAGTGCATTGTTCGTAACCAACTATATAAACAGATGGGCTTCGAAACAATTGCTGTTATCCAAATCAAAAATTAATTTACCAGAAGAAAAATTGGCTGAGTTTGACCGCCTTGTTTCCGATTATCGTATGGATTTATATACCCGGGCTTATATTGAGGCATTGGTATTGCAATCCCAAGATACCGCAGTAACCCGTGAAGAACTTAAAGGGTACTATGAAAAGGAAAAGGAGAACTTTAAACTCAACGAAAAATTGGTTCAGTTAAGATTTGTAGGTTTGCCTCTGCAGTTTTTGGATAAAGATGCGGTAGTAGCCAAACTGAAGAATTGGAAGGAGGAGGATAAGGAATATATGGATTCCATAGCGGTACAGTTCAAAAAAATACACTTCAACGATTCTATTTGGGTTGGTGCTTCCCGGGTTATGGAAGAAATACCACCTCTAACCCCACTCAACGAAGAACAGTACTTAAAAAAATCACAATTTTTTGAATTGCAGGATTCCTTAGAGGTATATTTGGGAAAGGTCACCAATGTACTTCAAATAAACGATACGGCCCCTTTTGAATATGTAATACCAGAGATTAAGCAATTGATTGTGAACAAAAGGAGATTGGATTATGCAAGAAGATTGGAAACGGAAATCATTGATGAAGCAATAAAAAAGAACGAATTCGAGGTTTATGGAAAAAATGAGTAAGAAAGTAGCAATTTTTTTTCTCTTAGCTAGCTTGGGGACATTAAGCGCCCAAGATATTGCAGAGGCTTTACCTGAAAAAGATACCACCCGCACAACGAAAAGAATAAAGCTAGATGGTATTGCGGCCGTAATAGGAGACTATGTTATTCTCGAATCGGATATAGATAAAACATTGATAGATCTTAAAAGCCAAGGGGCATCTACCCAAGATATTACCCGATGTGGGCTTTTGGGAAAGTTGATGGAAGACCGATTGTATGCCCACCAAGCGGTGCAGGACAGTCTATTGGTTTCCGATGATCAAGTGAATGCACAAAGCGACCGGCAGATTCAACAACTGGTTGCCCAGGTGGGATCCATGGAAAAAGTATTGAAGTTTTATAAAAAGCCCGATATCGAAACCTTTCGCACAGAGCTTTTCGAAATCAATAAACTTCGAATGCTTTCTGAGAAAATGCAAAGTAAGATTGTTGAGGAAATAGAAGTTACCCCTGAGGAGGTTCGACAGTTTTTCAGCAAAATACCAGAAGACGAAAGACCTTTGTTTGGTGCTGAGCTTGAGATTGCACAGATTGTAAAGCAGCCAACGGCACCGGAAGAAGAGAAACAACGGGTGATCGACAGATTGAAGCAAATAAAGCAAGATGTTGAGGATAACGACGCCAGCTTCAACGTAAAAGCTATCTTGTATTCCCAAGACCCTGGGTCAAAATCAAAAGGTGGTTTTTATAGCATGACCCGTGAAACGCCATTTGTCAAAGAATTTAAGGACGTTGCCTTCAGTTTACAGGAAGGCGAAATATCCGAACCGTTTGAAACAGATTTTGGATATCACATCATTTATATAGAAAAAATTCGAGGTCAAGAGGTTGATTTGAGACACATTCTTTTGATTCCAGAGATACCACAGAGTGCCATTGATAAAGCAGTAAAAGAACTGGACAGTATTCGGGAGCAGGTTTTAGACGGCAAGTATACCTTTGCAGAGGCCGCATTGAATTTCTCTGATGAAAAAGAGACCAAGTTCGATGGAGGACTGCTGCGGAACCCAATTAATTTTGATTCAAGATTTGAGCTGACCAAAATGGATCCAACACTTTATAACCAAGTGCGTAATTTGAAGGATGGTGAGATTTCAAGGCCGATACGCGAGGATGATCCAAGAGGTGGAGCACCCAAGTTCAAGATCATGAAAATTTCCAACAGATTTGACGAACACAAGGCAGATTTTGCAAAGGACTATCTCAAAATACAGGAGTTGGCACTACGCGAAAAACAGTTTAAGGCCATCAAAGAATGGATGGACGACCACATTGACGATACCTATATCCATGTAAATACCGATAACAGGGATTGCAATTTTGCAAATAACTGGGTAAAGGAGTAGTTATATGTCAGATGTATCAGCCGTAGAAAATCTTGTAAAAAAACACCAAGCCCTTAAAGAGGAGATTGCTAAGATCATTGTAGGTCAGGAAAAGGTCGTCGAACAGATATTGCTTTCCATCTACACCGGAGGGCACTCGCTGTTGATTGGTGTGCCGGGGCTTGCTAAAACTTTGATGGTCAATACCATTGCCCAAACCTTGGGACTGGATTTCAAAAGGATTCAGTTTACCCCTGATTTGATGCCCAGCGATATATTGGGAAGTGAGGTTCTAGATCAGAACAGAAATTTTAAGTTCGTTAAGGGCCCCATCTTTGCCAATATCATCTTAGCGGATGAAATAAACAGAACCCCTCCAAAAACCCAAGCGGCACTGCTGGAGGCTATGCAAGAAAGGGCGGTGACCATAGCAGGACAAAGATATCAGCTGAGCAAACCTTATTTTGTGCTGGCCACCCAAAATCCTATTGAACAAGAAGGAACGTACCCATTACCAGAAGCGCAACTGGACCGCTTTATGTTTGCTATTGAGCTAAAATATCCTTCCATAGAAGAAGAAATACAAGTAGTGAAAACAACGACCACCGATGAGGAAACACAACTGCATGCTCTGTTCAACGCTGAGGAGATCATTGCTATTCAGCATTTGATAAGAAGAATTCCGGTGCCGGACAATGTTGTTGACTATACGGTGAGGTTGGTAAACAGAACACGCCCCGGCATGGACGAATCCTTGGATTTTATCAATGCCTATGTAGATTGGGGCGCAGGGCCACGGGCTTCACAAAATTTGGTGCTGGGAGCAAAAGCCCATGCAGCTATACATGGAAAGTTTTCTCCCGATATTGAGGATGTAAAGGCAATTTCGCATGGAATTTTGCGACATAGAATCCTGAAGAACTACAAAGCTGAGGCCGAGGGCATCTCCGAGGATGATATAATTACAAAGCTTTTGTAGCACGAGAATCGCTAGGAGCTTTTCTAGTAATTGTAATTCTTATTTCGTAGGTATTTTACTAAATTTACGCAATTACTAAAATCTTAAAATTTAATTGCAGCATGGCGTTTGACATTGATATGATTAAAGGGGTTTACGCTACCATGGGAGAGCGTGTGGAAAAGGCCCGTGAATTGGTGGGGAGACCCTTGGCCCTTGCCGAAAAAATATTGTATTCGCATCTTTGGGAGGGAATGCCTACCCAATCTTTTAACCGGGCGAAGGATTATGTTGATTTTGCCCCAGATAGAGTGGCTTGTCAAGATGCTACGGCACAAATGGCCTTGTTGCAGTTCATGCATGCAGGAAAGCCAAAGGTTGCAGTTCCGACTACCGTGCATTGCGATCACCTCATTCAAGCAAAAGTAGGGGCAGAGGCCGATTTGAAGAGAGCCAATGAGACGAGTAACGAAGTCTTCGACTTTTTAGAATCTGTTTCCAATAAATACGGCATTGGCTTCTGGAAACCCGGTGCGGGAATTATCCACCAAGTTGTATTGGAGAATTATGCTTTTCCGGGTGGAATGATGATAGGTACGGATTCCCATACGGTGAATGCCGGTGGTTTGGGAATGGTTGCCATTGGTGTGGGAGGTGCTGACGCTGTTGATGTGATGGCAGGTATGGCATGGGAGCTGAAATTTCCCAAATTGATAGGAGTCAAACTTACTGGAACACTTTCTGGATGGACCGCTCCAAAAGACGTAATATTAAAAGTTGCCGATATCTTGACAGTAAAGGGAGGTACAGGTGCCATAATTGAATATTTTGGTGAGGGAGCAACTTCAATGTCCTGTACTGGAAAAGGAACCATTTGTAACATGGGGGCCGAAGTAGGTGCTACAACATCAACTTTCGGATATGATGAATCCATGGACAGATACTTGCGTGCCACGGACAGGGCCGATGTGGCCGACGCCGCTTTAAAGGTCAAGGAACATTTAACCGCTGACCCAGAAGTGTATGCCAATCCTGAAAAATATTTTGATCAAGTAATCGAAATTGATCTAAATACCTTGGAACCGCATTTGAATGGGCCATTTACACCGGATTTGTCCACGCCAATTTCCAAAATGAGCGAAGCTGCAAAAGAAAATGACTGGCCACTAAACGTAGAGGTTGGATTGATAGGGTCCTGTACCAATTCATCCTATGAAGATATCTCTAGGGCCGCTTCCTTGGCCAAACAGGTTTCAGACAAGAACTTGAAGACCAAATCGAAATTTACCATCACTCCAGGATCAGAACAAGTTCGATATACTATTGAGCGTGATGGTTTTATAGATACCTTTAACAATATTGGTGCAACTGTATTTGCCAACGCTTGTGGTCCTTGTATTGGTATGTGGGACCGTTATGGGGATAAGGCAGCCAACGGACCTAGAAATACCATTGTGCATTCCTTCAACAGGAATTTTGCCAAACGGGCCGATGGCAATCCAAATACGCTGGCCTTTGTGGGATCTCCCGAACTGGTCACAGCAATTGCCATAGCAGGACGATTGGACTTCAATCCTGTAACTGATAAGTTGATCAATGAAGATGGTGAAGAAGTAATGTTGGATGAGCCAAGAGGTTACGAGCTCCCTCCCGAGGGATTCGCAGTTGAAGATGCAGGTTACGTTCCACCTAAGAAAGATGGAAGTAGTGTTGAGGTAATTGTGGCCTCAGATTCTGAACGATTGCAGCTTTTAGAGCCCTTTGAGCCCATTAAGCCTGAAAGTTTGTCAGGAATGAAATTGCTCATCAAAGCTTTTGGCAAATGTACCACAGACCATATTTCCATGGCAGGACCCTGGTTACGTTATAGAGGACATCTTGACAACATTGCCAATAATACCTTGATTGGGGCCGTAAATGCTTTCAACAAAAAGACCAATTTTGTCAAAAATCAATTGACAGGTGAATATGGGGGCGTGCCCGACACACAAAGAGAGTACAAAAAGGCTGGAATAAAAACCATTGTTGTCGGGGACCATAATTATGGAGAAGGATCTTCAAGGGAGCATGCGGCCATGCAGCCAAGACATTTGGGCGTTGCGGCAGTTTTGGTGAAATCCTTTGCAAGAATCCATGAAACCAACCTTAAAAAACAAGGAATGTTGGCCCTCACCTTTGCCAATGAAAATGATTATGACCTGATACAAGAGGATGATACCTTCAACTTTGTGGATATCGAGGCTTTTACGCCTGATAAACCTTTGACCTTGGAATTGGTCCATGCAGATGGCTCCAAGGATACTATAATGGTGAACCACTCCTACAACGATGCACAAATCAAATGGTTTAAAGAAGGTTCTGCATTGAATGTGATTAAAAAAGAAAATGCATAATCAAATCCATAAAATCAACCAAAACTCCTGATAAAACAATCAGGAGTTTTTAGTTCCTCCAAATCCCGATAAAGATGAAAATCAATAAAAAGACCGCGTTAAACATTGTTTTAATCCTTTTTGTGCTTTCATTTTTTGTGACACCCTTGGGACATTATGGAAAAATCGCACTGAATCGATTGTTTTCATTTTCACCTTCCGTTATTGATGCTTCCGAAAGAAACCAAATCACGGATTATGATTGGAAATTAAAAGATGCCGATTGGAACTTTTTTAATTTCGAAAAATCCCAGGGCAATGTCGTTTTCATCAATCTTTGGGCCTCTTGGCGTTTACCTTGTGAAGCAGAATTAGCAAGCATACAAGAGCTTTACGACCAATATAAGGACAAGGTGGACTTTTATATCATCACCAATGAAAACAGACCCCCGGTAGAAGCGTTTATGGAAAAGCATGGGTTTACCTTTCCCATCACTTATTTGATCATTGGTGAAAAAATGCCAATAAATGTGGATGAAGTGCCATCCTCCTACCTTATTGACAAAAATGGAAACGTTGTAATCCATAAAGAAGGCATTGCTGATTGGAGTTCCAAAAAAGTGTATGCTTTGTTGGATGACCTTATTTCAGAATAACAAAGAATGAAGCTTTCCAAAAAACAAATTGGCAATGCAATTTGGATTCTTGCCATAGCGCTGATTGTTTTCACGCCCGTTGGTTTTCACCTTAGGGTGATGGTCAGTAAGCTGTTCGCAACCGGTGCTGATATAATTTCTGTGGAGGAACAACAAACTTTGGAAAACTACAATTGGCAACTGGCCGATATAAAGGGCAATCGATACAACTTTGAATCGAGCAGGGGTGAGGTTGTGCTTTTGAACTTTTGGGCCACATGGTGCCCGCCTTGTGTTGCAGAACTTCCCAGCTTGGAAAAATTACATAAGGATTACAAGGATAAAGTAACCTTTGCTTTCGTGGCCAATGATAAAGTTGACAGAGTATCGGCATTTTTGAAAAAGAAAGGTTATGATTTGCCAGTCTATTTTCAGGCTACTGCAGTTCCAGGCGAACTTGAACATTCAAGTATACCGACTACATATATTATCAGCAAATCTGGAAAGATTGTGGTTGCCGAAAGTGGTGTGGCCAATTGGAATTCTAAATCTACAAGAGACCTTTTAAATCAGCTTTTAAAGCAATAAATGTCCCAAATCACCACAATTTCACTGTTCAAGTACAAGGGTTTTAAAAACAAACTTTGGGCATTCGGGATGATGCAATTCGCACACACTCACTTAAAAGAGGTTAAGGGCTTGAGTTTCTACAAACTTTGGGGTAGTGGTAAAGACGGTTTCAGTCCATTGCCCGATTGGAACATATATGCCTTAATTCAAGTTTGGGATAATGCTCAGGATGCAGAACACTTCTTCTCGAAATCCTATTTGATGCAGAGGTATGCGCATCACACCGAAGAGCTATGGACATTATATCTTAAAAACGAGAAAAGCAGAGGAGAATGGTCGGAGAGCAACCCTTTTCGCAGAAGTAAAACCTTGGATATTTCAAATCCTTATGTTGTAGCAATCACCAGAGCCACAATAAAGACTAAAATGTTGGTCAGGTTTTGGAAGTACGTTCCAAAATCACAAAGGGGACTTTTCGAGAATGGTGGACTTCTCTACACGAAAGGTTTTGGTGAAGTTCCTATAAGGAACATGGCAACATTTAGCGTTTGGAAGGACCGCAAAGCACTGGACTCATTCGCCTATCAAAAAAATCCACATGTTGGCGCAATAAAGGAAACCCGAAAACTGGATTGGTACAAAGAAGAACTGTTTTCCAGATTTCAGCCTTATAAATCCATTGGAACCTGGTTTGGAAAGAATCCCTTGCCTTCCTTAGACCCGAACCAAAAAAAAGTAGACAAAGAAAAGTAGCTGTGCCATGTAAAGATTAAATGAAATGGCCTTGTTTCCTGATGCCTTGAACCTCCAAAGTAAAAACTGCATCAAAAAACCAATAGTAAACCAAGTAATGTAGTTCTTGATAGGCACATGTCCGTCAAACAACCAGAAGTCAAAATTTGGAGCGTTTTGTTCCATAAAAAAATCCAAGAGCACCATCAATCCAGCTCCAAGGCCCATTTTTATCCAAGGTGATGTCTTTAGAGAACTTGCCATCTCGGCTGTAATAAAAGCGAGCAGCCCCCAATAACCGCCTATGAGCCATGGTACTCCATCCAGTTTGGGTCCCAAGCTTTTGCCGTATTCATAGTCTCCAAAGAGTATTCCGTAGTTGATTCCTAGCCATTCTGCAAACATTCCAATCGCAAAAAACAGAAGGAACAAAAGTATCTTTTTGATATTGTTCATTGGAAATACCCAAAAGAACAGGAAAAGACTTAACGTAAGATTCAAAGGTGTTTTTTCCAAAAACCAATCCTTATGACCTATGGTGATTCCCACAATTGCGGAAATATGAAATAGCCAAATAATGAAAGCGGCGAACCAAGTTTGAAATTTAGATGGCATTTTTGCACGGGATATTTGGGATTAAATCACTGACAATTTGTGCAGATAACAGGCAGAGCGGAATTCCACCTCCCGGATGAACAGACCCACCGCAGAAATAAAGATTCTTGATTCTTGAGCTGAAATTAGGATGTCTTAAAAAAGCGGCAAAACGTGAATTGCTCGCCGCTCCGTAAAGGGCACCGCGATGCGAACTCGTGTGCTTCTCAATATCTATTGGGTCTAAAGTGAATTCGGAAACAATGAGTTGTTCAATATCAGTATTGAGGCACTTATTTAGTTTGTGTATAATATTTTTCCTGCACCGTGCCTTTAGCTTATCCCAATCTTGTCCATGATTTCCCGGAGCATTTACCATTACAAACCAATTTTCGCAACCTTCTGGGGCGTCCTGGGGTTCATCTTTGCTGGTTATATTGATATATACCGTTGAGTCATCGGACAGGGTCTTTTTATGAAAAATATGCTCAAATTCAGTCTCATAGTCATTACTGAAGAAAATATTGTGCAAATCGAGTTCTTTAAATGGTTTGGAAATACCCCAATAAAAAATCAGGGCAGAACTTGATCGCTCTTGCTGTAAGACCTTCTTTGGTTGTTTTTGGCGGGACAGTAATTCTTTGAATGTTGGATAGATATCCATATTGGACACAACAATATCTGAAGTGTATCGCTCCCTATGAGATTGGACACCTTTAGCATTTCCTCCTTCAACTAGTATTTTTTGCACCTTTTCATCAAATCGGAATTCTACTCCCAATTGCTCCGCCAGCCGATATAGCGATTTGGTAATCTCGTGCATACCACCTTTCGGGAAAAAGGTGCCATAATACATCTCCAGATGGGGAATCATCGACATGATGCCCGGAGTTTGATAGGGTGATGAACCATTGTAGGTGGCAAACCGATTGAACAACTGGATTAGTTTTTTGCTTTTAAAGGTTCCTTTATTTGTGTCGTTCAGGGACTTGTAGATGTCAAGCTTTCCAAGTTGAAGAATTGCCTTTAATGTATCTTTGGTAAGATAGGTGCTCAACTTATGCAATGATTTCTCAAGAAACAACGGTGCTGTCAAGTCATATTTTTCCTTACTGTTTTTTAGATAGTTTTCAATGTTTTCTTTTGATTCATCAAATGTCCTCGCTGCTTCAGAAGAAAAAGTGCTTTGTTCGCTCGACGCAGAGAATTGTGTCCCATCATCCCAAAAATAATTGCAAATGACCGCTTTTTTTTTATAGTTGAAATGGTCCCTTGGATTCTTTTGGTGAAGTTCGAAAAGTTCATCAACAAATTGGGGCATGGTAAACAACGAAGGTCCAAGATCAAAACGAAACCCATTTTGTTCAACTGCATGGAGCTTACCCCCGGGGTAGGTATTGGCTTCCAATACCAAAACATCGTAATTCTTCGCTTTTAATCGAATTGAAGTAGCGATTCCGGCAATACCAGCGCCAACAACAATGGCTTTTGGCATTATTTTTTAAAATATTTAAAGGGGACAAAAAGCATCCCGAAACATTCCCCATCTTCCTTGCCCAGGTGCTTGTGGTGCATCTTATGGGCCCTTCTTACGCCCCGTGCATACCAGTTGTTGGCTTTTCGAAAAAATTTAAACCGCTGGTGGATAAAAATGTCATGCACCAAAAAATAAGTGATTCCATAAGCCAGAATTCCAAGACCAATGGGCCAACCGTACCAGAATGATGTGTTGGTAGCAATAATTATAAATGTCATACTTACCACAGCGTAGAAGATAAAAAAGGCATCATTTCGCTCAAACCAAGAATCGTGATCCTTTCTATGGTGGTCTTTGTGCAAACTCCATAAAAAACCATGCATTACATATTTATGGGTGAACCAGGCCATGAATTCCATGAAGCTGAATGTCGCAAGGAAAATAAGTATCCAAAGTGCTATTTTCATTTATACCAATTGTAATTTGTAGTTAAGATAAGAATGTGCCAACAAGCCAAATTTTTGATAGTTGGGCACTCTAATCCGTTTGTTTTTTATTTCCAATGGTGGTGTGCTCTGTAACTTTTGCAACAGTTTTTTATAATATCTATAAGCAGTGTATACCCCAAATTTAGCTTGATCTGGCAATTGGGCAATACCAGCATACCCTAAGGCAAAGTCAGCCTTTATTTCGTCCACAATTCTTTTTTTCGATACTTCATCCAGCCGGGTCAAATCAATATTCGGGAAATAGGTGCGATTTAACTGTTCATAATCCGATTTTAAGTCTCGTAGAAAATTTACCTTTTGAAAAGCAGAGCCAAGAGCCATGGCGGATTCCTTCAGCTCTTCATATTTTTCCTTATCTCCGTCCACAAAAACGCAAAGGCACATCAGTCCAACAACATCGGCAGAACCATAAATGTATTCCTTATACTCTTCATAGGTGTTGTATTCCTTTTTGGTAAGGTCCATCCGCATACTTCTCATAAAAGCTTCCACTAAATGATGTGGAATGTCGTATTCATGGTAGGTATGCTGAAAAGAATTCAAAATGGGATTCAGACTGATTTTTTTTTCAATGGCATCTTCCATAGCTTGTTCAAAGTCATTGAAAAGTGTTTCCTTATCGTAGTTGTGAAAAGTATCCACAATTTCATCGGCAAATCGAACAAATCCATAAATATTATAGATGTGTGAACGTATTGAAGAAGCCAGCATTTTGGTGGCCAGTGAAAATGATGTGCTATAGGATTGGGTAACGAGCTTACTGCAGTCGTAGGATACCTCGTCAAAAATGGTTTTCATGGGCTTACTTTTTTTTAATGATCAGGTCAGAAACCAACTTGCCCGAAATCAAAGAGGGAGGTACTCCTGGACCTGGAACTGTCAGTTGGCCTGTAAAAAACAGATTTTTCACTTTGTCACTTTTAAGGTTGGGGCGCAAAAAAGCTGTTTGCCTCAGCGTATTGGCCATACCATACGCATTGCCTTTGTACGAATTGTACTGTTCCACAAAATCGTTTACACAAAAGCTTTCCTTAAAAATAATGGATTTTTTGACAGTTTGTTTCGTTCTTTTCTCAAATCTATCCATAACGATATCGAAATATTGCTCCCGTAACTCTTGGGTATCTTCAAGTCCGGGCGCAATAGGAATCAGAAAAAATCCGGTTTCACAACCATTTGGGGCCATAGTGCTATCCGTTGCTGATGGAAAATTGGCATAGAACAAAGGGTCGCTAGGCCATTTAGGATTATCGTAAATTTCTTGGGCGTGCCGTTCAAAATCAGTGTCGAAAAACAGATTGTGATGTTCAATATTTTCCAATTTTTTATTGAATCCGATATAGAAAAGTAGGGAAGATGGAGCGTAGGTCTTTTTGGCCCAATACGATTCTGAATACTGCCTGTGTTGTTTATCAAGTAGGGTTTCTGAATGATGATAATCGGCACCGCTCACTACGTAATCGGCATAAAGATTTTCTCCGTTGCTTTCAATTCCTGTTACGGTTTTGTCTGAAACAAGAATTTTGGACACTGGACTACCTGTATTGATTTTCACTCCCAATTCTACTGCCACACTTTTCATGGCCTTAATGATTTCATACATGCCTCCTTTTGGGTGCCATGTACCCAGACCAAAATCAGCAAAGTTCATAAAACTATAAAACGAAGGGGTTTTGCTAGGTTTGGCTCCCAGAAAAAGAACGGGAAATTCTAGTGTGGAGATCAATTTTGGGTTTTTGAATCTTTTCCGTACTTCTTGACTGATGGTCTTGAAGAATTGGTCCACGCGAAGCACAGTCTCTTTGGTGACCAATTCCAAAGGGGACAGTCCTGGCCTAAGCACTACCTTGTTAATCGCAATATCGTAGTTTTCCTGGGCCTTACCGATAAAGTTTCGCAAATGCTCGGAACTTCCGGTTTCAATGCGCTCAAATTCCTCACAAATTTTGTCCATGCAATCACCAATGGTAATTACATCGTCTTCAAAAAAAATCTTATAGGCGGGGTCTAGTTTATCCAATTGGTAGTAGTCGGAAGTTTTCTTCCCGAATTCGTTGAAGAATTTTTCAAAAATATCGGGCATCCAATACCAACTGGGACCTATATCAAAAGTGAACCCTTCTTTCACCAATTGTCTGGCCCGGCCACCAACAGTCGGGTTTTTTTCAAAGATTTCTACACTATATCCCGCCTTGGCTAGATAACATGAGGCTGAAAGCGATGAAAAACCGGAACCTATAACAATGATTTTCTTCATTTTAGCGTGTAGGCTTATCAAATAGAATCCATTAACTGTTCTATGGAATTGAATGTGTTAATGTTCCTGGGTAAATCTTCTTGGGCAACATGCTGTATTTGATGCCCCAGAACCAATAACTTGCAATTGCCCAAAGAATCGAGTGTTTTTGTAAATTCTTCAAAATAGCTGCTCAACTCATCTTTGGTCGGCGAAACTGTGAAATAGGATATGAAATGAATGTTATCATAATACTTCATTAAATCCACAAGGCTATCTATGGGCATGGTCTGGCCCAGATATATGGTTTTATATCCTCGGAGCGCAATCTCATAGTTAATATACAGCAACCCGATTTCATGAATTTCATTTTCGGGCAAGAAAAGCGCAAACACTTTATCCTTTCTGGTAGGTTCCAATATTTGGAGCTTTTCAGTATTAATATAAATTTTTTGTTTAATCAAGTTAGTGATAAAATGTTCATGGGAAGGACTGATGGTATCCGTTTGCCACAGCAGCCCAAGTTCATTTAAGAGTGGTATGAATACCTCATTGAAAATCTCTCTAAACGACCTTTCGGACAAAAGGCTGGTGTAGGTGCTGAAGAAAAGATTTTGGTCAAAATTGACCATGGCCAGTTTAAAAGCGTTGATGGCATGATCTTTTTTGCTGTTATTGGCCACAATTTCCCGTACCATAACCGGTATCTGGGATTCATCAAGCTTTGCTATTTTGGAAATTTTGTAACCGTTGTTGTACAGAAGGGTAACGTTCAACAATTTTTGCAAATTGGCCAAATCGTAGGTCCTGATGTTCGTTTCGGTTCTTTCCGGTGAAAATAGATTGTATCTTTTTTCCCAAATTCTTATGGTGTGCGCCTTAATGCCAGAAAGATTTTCAAGGTCGCGGATACTGAAGGATTTCTTAACATTGTTCATCTTTTGCATATAAACGTTAAACAAAGTTACACTTTTAACGCTGATGACCTAATGATTCTTCAAAAATTATCTCCGTTTTAAGAAAAATAGTAACCAATTGTACTGGACTGCGGGCTAATAATGGGCCAAAAAAAACCGCAACAAGATGCGGTTTTGTACCCACGACTGGAGTCGAACCAGCACGTCCTTTCGAACACTACCCCCTCAAGGTAGCGTGTCTACCAATTCCACCACGTGGGCTATTCGGATGCGAAGATAACAAACTTAAAGCAATGATCTTTGATGTTCAAACCAATGTTTTATTCTAAACTTAACTCGCTTTTGATTGAAGCAAAAGGGGTGCAAGATGTCACCATAAATTAAAGATCTTGGTTTCAATCAGTTCAGTGGCTTGGTGGAATCAATAAGAGTTCCGCTGGAAGAGATAGTTGCCAATTTCTTGACCTATTGCACCCAGTTCAGTACCAAATCTCCAATTGTCTGGAAAAGAACCTTTTGTTCATAGTTTAGTATCTTTAATATGCCACCTGCCCTATAGGGCGGGTCTTGAAAATAGCGGTAATCCCATGCTTAGGATAACATTCAAATTTTTGGCTTTCTTTCTTTTCTGCTCTGTGTTTACAAATGCGCAAGACGGTACCAAGCATTATAGGAATATTAAATTACCGCAAGTAAATGAGCGGACCGAGGTGTTGGCACTATTACAGGACAGCAGAGGTTTTATGTGGTTTGGTACAACACAAGGGTTGTTTCGGTTTGATGGAATGGATTTCAAAAGATACCACAATGAATATGGTAATCGAGAATCCCTGTCCGATGATGTAATATATTCACTCGAAGAGGATTCGCAAGGAAATGTTTGGATAGGCACAAAATCTGGTGGGATTAGTATATTGGACCCGGTTAGGGATACTTTTTCTCATCATCGCTATAATCCTCACGATAGCATACCTTTTTCAAATTATTTCATTACAGCTATTCATGAAGATAAGAATGGGATTATTTGGATTGGAAGCCAAGGTGGTGGTCTTGGAAAATATGACCCTATCACCAATGCAATCAAATACTTTCAAAAGGATGATCGTGGCAACTCGATAGCCCAAAACTACATAACTGAAATTTTGGAGGATGAAAAAGGCAATCTATGGGTAGGATTAAACGGAGGAGGCATCAATAAGTTCAATCCCAAAACGGAGCAGTTTCAACACTTTCGGTTTGCGAATCTTCAAGATCCTACGTTAAACTTTAGGAATAATGTGATACGTGACCTATACCATGATGGCAACGGGGGTATTTGGTCGGCCACCTATGGGGGATTCAACAAGTTGAACATAGCAGATGGAACATTTACACATTATGATGTACTCAACGACCCCGTACTTAAATCCAACTCCCTAAACGCTATTAGTTCAGTAGCCGGAACGCTTTACATCACTTCCTATGATGGGTATTTTTATGGCTTTGATCTAAAGAAAGAAAAATTCATTTCATCGGAAAACATAAACAAGAATATTAGAAATGGGTATTCTGACAGAGATGGTCTGTACTGGTTGGGATTGACAACGGGTGAAGTAATGGTGATTTCCCAAAATTTTGATTTTCCATTCTATTGGGTCGGTAAAGAAGAAGACCTGATTACCTCCATTAAAAAATCAGGAGAGAATTTCATTTGTGGAACCGCTTTTTCTGGATTGTATTCCAGTTCGGGAAACGAACGTATTGGAGAGAACATATTGTCCGATGTATCCATCCTTTGTATGGAACAAAATGTGAATGGCTCCATTTGGATTGGAACCAATAGTGGTGGCCTTAATATATATGACCCCAATACGGGAGAAAATAAAGTACTTCGGTTTGAACCTGGAAATAACAAGACCCTGCCTCACGATACAGTTCTTGAAATCTATAAGGACGAGTATGGAGCTATGTGGGTGGGCACGTTGGCAGGTTTGGGCCAATGGATAGACAGTACAGCAAGCTTCTTGAATCGTGGGACAGCCCAGTTTAAAGATATGATTAGGTTGGACAAAAGGGAATTGTGGGCGGCAACAAATATTGGGATTGCTATCATTGATCCCACGACCAACGCTTTTTATATGAAACAGGCTGATGTCAACCAACACAAGGATAGCTTATTGCACAACGAGGTGAATGTATTGTACACACCGGACAAGGACAGTATTTTGATTGGTTCCAAAAAAGGCCTGAATGTCTTTATCAAGAGCCAAAACAGAATGGTGAATGTGCACCAAGAGTTTGATTTACCATATGGTGAAATAAAGGCCATAGCACAGGACCACCATAAAAACTATTGGATGACCTCGGATAAAGGTGTCTTACATATAGATCTTGAAACCGGCCTTTTCAAGTATTATGATGAATCCAATGGCCTGCATGTCAATAAGGGCTATAATTCCTTTATACGCTTTGAACCGGAATCAAATAAAATGATGATTGCTGGCGTTGGCGGCTACTACAGTTTTAGCCCCGCCCCTTTGCGTTTCAACAAAAATTCGATACCCCTCCGTATTACCGATGTCCGTCTTTTCAACCAATCCATTCAAGATACAAGTTTGTTGGTATCGTTGAAAGAAAATGAATATCTGGAATTAATGCACCATCAAGATATGGTTTCCTTCTCCTATGCAGGTATAGATTATGTGAACCCCTCGAAAATTTCTTATGCATACCTATTGGAGGGCTATAACGATAGATGGATTTATACCAAGGATCGAACCGCCAGTTTTACAAATCTGGAACCCGGGGAATATGTGTTTAAGGTAAAGTCGACCAATGCAGATGGTATCTGGGGGGATACCCCGAAATCCGTGACCTTATATATAAAACCGCCCTTTTGGGCTACATGGTGGGCATATGCACTGTACTTGATTTTATTTTTAGGAGCCCTCTCTCTTACTATCAGAAATTTTAGGATGAGGGAACGCCTCAAGACGCGGTTGCACTTGGAGCATCTGGAATTGGAAAAACTTAAGGAATTCAGTGCGATGAAATCAAAGTTTTTCGCAAATATTTCCCACGAATTCCGAACTCCGTTGACACTGATCACAGGACCCATTGATGATTTGATGGAAAGGAACAAGGATGCGAAGGCAAAAGAGAGTCTGCAGATAGTGAAGCGGAACGGCCAACGCTTAAAACGCTTGATCGATCAGATATTGGACTTTTCCAAACTAGAGGCGAAGAAGGTTGAGGTTAAAAAAGAAGCATGCGAATTATATGGGTTTTTGAGGCCCATCGGGGCTTCTTTCGCATCGTTGGCAGAGAAGAATAACATTGACTATTCCGTTGACATTCCCCCTAAGCAGCTTTGGGCCTATATTGATATGGAAAAAATTGAAATGGTACTGAACAATTTGATTTCCAATGCCCTTAAGTTCACTCCCCCGTCCGGGAAGGTTGGTTTTAGAACAGAAGTGGTTCAGAAAAACCATCATTCAGAACTGAGGTTGAGGGTTGAAGACAATGGGCCTGGTCTTACTGAGGAAGAAAAGAAAAATGTATTTGAGCGGTTCTATCGCATAGAAAAAAAAGAAAATAGTGTTGGCACAGGAATAGGGTTATCCCTTACGAAAGAAATAGTAGACTTAATGCAAGGAAGCATTCAGGTGTTGGGCAAAAAAGGAGAAGGATCTGTGTTTGAAGTGATTTTGCCCTTGGAATTGGTTAAGAATCCAGAGCTTTCCCCCGAGCTAGGTTTAGATAAGCAGAAAAAAAATAAGCTCAATTCCAATGATGTTACCAGAGGTTTAAATTCAATTCTACTGGTTGAGGACAATGAGGATCTCCGTATTCATTTCAAAAATATTTTTGGGGAAGCATGGCATATATTGGAGGCAACCGATGGTGAAATGGGATACGCTATGGCCATAAAGGAAATCCCAGATTTGATCATTAGCGATCTTATGATGCCTAAAATGGATGGGAACGAATTATGTGATTCCTTGAAGCAGGACGAAAGAACGGCGCATATTCCGTTCATTATGCTTACCGCCAAAGCCAGTCAACCGGATAAGGTCTTGGGGTTGGCCCAAGGTGCAAATGACTATATCACCAAGCCGTTTAACAAGAAGGAATTGTTCTTAAAGGTGCAGAATTTGCTTGCGCAACGGAAGCGTATGCAAAACAAGCTGCAGCGGGAGCTCATGTCCCGACCTGTACAATCACCTGAACTTCTGTCGAACCAGGAAAAGTTCATCCTAAAGCTCAAAAAATATATTGTAGACCATTTGGACGATAGTGAAATGAACGTGAATTCTTTGAGCAAGGAGATGGGGTATAGCCGTATACAGCTTTATCGCAAAGTACTTGGATTGACGGGTTTATCAACCTCTGAGTTTATTCGACAAATTCGGATTCATAAGGCTGCCGAGCTACTACAAAAAAAGTGGGGTAATGTCTCCGAAATAGCTTATGCGGTTGGGTTTAACAATCTTTCCTACTTTACAAAGTCCTTTAAGGAGATCTACAAACTCACTCCATCTCAATTTGGTAAGGCGGACACTGAGCAAGCCAATTAAAAAGTATTGTCGATACTGATAAACCTCCCATATCAATGAAGAATAACCCGGATTAATTGACTTTTTCCAATACTGGTAACATAAGTGTTAAACGATGCAACCTTGGCATCAATCATTGCATAGCCAAATATGTACCTTTTGTTATTATTAACCTCTTGCTACCATAGATAGCAAAAATCTAGGCAGCAATCAAAAAAATAATTATGAAAACAAGGTATAGTTATGCAAATTTACTGGGAAGAAAAACGCTTTATTATTCTGTAATCTTACTGTTATCCATAATCTGTTTTTCTTGCAGTGATGACGATGGGGATTTGATGATATCATTGGATGGCCCTGTACTTTCGGTCTCAGATTTCACAGGTAATTGGGCGGCGACAACTGCTGTATTTGAAAGTACGGATGGTTCCCAACGCCTGGAAGTTGTAGAACAGGGTGGTAGTGCCACGTTGGTGGTCCAGGCAAATGGTCGGTTTACAATCACGATTAGTTTTCCTGGTCAGGGTTCCGAGATATTTGCTGGTGAACTTGGTTTCAATGGTGAAGAATATGGAGATAGATTGATTGTGATATTTGATGGAGATGATCCAGAGGATTACGAACTGTTCAATATTCAACTCAATAATGGAGTTTTGTTCTTAAACGGTATTACCACATTTGATTTTTTAGGAAATGGGACCGAAGTACCTGCCACAATAGATTTGATATTGGAGCGAGGTTGATATTACTTTCTGAATGGGTTAATATTTCGAAACCTGATCTGACCTATATCGAGATTTTTATACCGGATGGAAAAGAAAAGTGTTTTTAACCTTTAAGAAACTCCCTTATTACCCGATTGTAGGTCCTTCCGGTATAAAAGGTTTCATCATTTTTTAGATATATCCCATACTCCAAATGTCCTAGAATATCAATTCTAGCTATCCAATCCGTATTAACAATGTGGGAACGATGTATCCGGATAAAATCATTTTTTGGCAATCTTTCCATTATCTGGATAAGGCTTTCCCGAACTAGGTGGAACTTGCCGGTAGCCTCATATATTTTAATATAGTAGTTGTCCGCCTCTATTCTAACAACATCTTCAGTGTTTAAGAGAATTATCTTGCCCGAATTTTTAATGATTAGCCTTTTATGGTTGAAATTGGTGGCCACAAAGTGTCCACTATTGGCCTTCAACTCTTCTTTGATGGTATTTTTAAGCAGTGATTTTAAAGAATTCTTGTATAGCTCGCTTTGGGATAAGTGGACCTTGGCATTATTAAGGGCATCGTAGAATCGTTGATCACTAAAAGGCTTTAGCAAATAATCTATGGCGTGGACCTCGAAGGCTTTCAGGGCATATTGGTCAAAAGCTGTTACAAAAACAGTTTTGGGAAGGATTTGGCGATCAACCGAGTTCAGAACCTCGAAACCGTTGATCCCAGGCATTTGAATATCCAAAAACAATAAGTCGGGGATGGTACGACGTATAGCGTCAATAGCCTCAACACCATTGGCACAGACCTCAGTAACCTCGATTTCCGAATCCTTTTTTAAAAGTTGCAGTAAACCGTCCCTTGCTTGTTTTTCGTCATCGACTATCACCGTTTTTATCATGATATATTCGTGTTTTGTTTGGAAACGAAATAGTTACCTTGACACCATGGTTTACGCTGGTCATATCAAAAGTAAAGTCATCTCCATAGAGTTTGTTTAATCTGTCCAAAGTGTTTTTTAGCCCGATTCCGTTGGTCTTTTGAAGATTGAAGCGCTTCTCCAATCTAGGCCCAGTGTTAAACACTTCAATGTGGACTCTATTGCTTTTACTTTGAATGCTAACCTTGAGCTGTGTCGGACCTATATATTTATCAAATCCATGTTTAAATGCGTTTTCGATAATCGGTTGAAGTAATAATGTGGGTATGGGGGCCATCATCGCCTTTTGATCAATGTTCATGTTAACTGCTAGGTTACCTTCATGACGTATACGCTCAATTTCTAAATACTTTTGAATAAAGGTCAACTCTTCACCCACCGTGGTCATATTTTTCGAAAAACCGTTCAAGGAGTTTCGAAGCAGATCCCCCATGTTGGAAATCACATCGATGGCCATGTCATTTTTGTTCCCACGGACCAACATTGAAATGGTGTTGTACGTATTGAACAAAAAGTGAGGTTGTAGTTGCATTTTTAATGCACGCAGTTGCGATTCAACAAGCTGGGATTCCAATTCCAAGGCCTCCATGCTTTTCAACCTATATTTTTTCTGAAGATCAACGATGTAGAGTACGGCCATAATAACCAGTGAAATTATTATGGATTCCATAAAGTGAAAGGTGGATAATCTACCCAAAAAATCTTTCTTTATGGTTGTGCCATCAGGGTTGTAAAACCATTGCAATAGGTAAGAAACTAACCATGTGACCAAATTCTTTATCACACCTAAAGAAAGACTGATCACCACCAAAGTGATAATTTTCCTAACTAAGGACGCTTTTTCAGCCCAACGGAATGCTTTGATAAAAAAGAAGGTAAATCCAATCCAGAGTAAAATGGATGGTACATAATAAAAAATTATAAACCCAGAGGGGCGCACAAAAAGAGATTTTTTGAAAATATCGATGCACACAAACAAAACCCACGCCAACAAAACGTAAAAAATAAGTGTCTTGGGGCGATTTTTGTTTTTGGATGCTTTAAGGTTGCGCATTTCGACAAGGGTATAAAGGGGGTATCAAATTAATATCCAAACAAGTTAATATACGGATATCAGTGGGTTAAAAAAAGACTTGCATATAGTTTGCTATTTTCTTTTTTTGTCGAGCAACCATTTGTAAAACTTTGGATCTTGGTAGACTTTTACCCATGATCCATGGCCGACACCAGGATAAAGAATAAGCTCGGCTTTTCCGCCGCACTGCTTAAGAGCATCGATCATTTCGGCAGATTTTTTAAATGTAACCACATTGTCCGCATCTCCATGGTAGGCCCTTATATTCAATTTTTTGGCCTTACAGATATTGTTCACCTTGCCACCACCAGCAATAGGAGCTGCTGCTGCAAACCATTCCGGGAAACGGGTTAAAAGATTCCAAGAGCCATATCCACCCATACTATACCCTGTCACATAAATACTATTTAGGTCTACACTGTAATTGTTGGTCACTTCGTGCAAAAGGGCATTGAAATCCACATCTTGCCAACTACATCCTGAGGAGCATTTAGGGGCAATAGCTAAAAAAGGGAAATCAATGTTGTTCTTCCTTGCATATTTTAAAGGATGATGTTTTGTGTTGGACCGATCGCCTCCGTGCAGAAACAATAATACCGGGACTTTGTTGCTTCCATTGTAATTTTTTGGAATTGACAACAAGTATTCCAAATTTTGAGATTTGAGAACTTTTGTTTCACCCAATGGATCTATTGACAATGGTTTTTGTCCATTTCCCGTGCTTAACGTCAAAAGGAATAGAATAAGCTGGAAAATTTTGTTTTGGAAGACCATTTCTTTAGATACGACAAATAAAAAATCCGAGTTTGGCAATGGTGAGTATTGGTTCGATGCAACTTTTCACACCTCCTTACCGACCATCGTGTTATTCTTTGGCTGCTTCGTCGTTGAGTTTTTTGGTCAACACGTTATCTGCGTTTTTAAGCCAAAAGAATCCAAGCCATTCACTGTTCCATCTCGTGCTTAATGCCCTATGACGAGTTTCATTGTCAAACAACTCTTCTGCTTTGTTCAACAGGACCTTAGCAGCCAAAGCCTCCCGAAAGTCGCTATCTGGCTTTCCGACCATTGATGTTCCAATAAGCACATACACCAAAGGATTTTCAGGATCTTTCTGGAGTGCGGACTTGAGTTTTTCCAAATACTGGATTTTTAGGTCCGCGATTACACTGTCTCCCTTCTTTGTTCCAATAGCATTTCTAAGCTTGAAGAAATTGACAAAGCCTTGAAGTGCATCAATATCTGATAAAATTTCAGCATCTTTTCCTTTGTATCTTTCTTTGGCAATATTTAGTTGCTCCTGAGCCTTGTTCAACAAATCTGATCTAGAAACATCCTTTGGGGTGTCCGGCGTCCTTCCATACATATTGAAAAGTTGCGTATAGATATAGCAAGCCCAATAGTTGGGAAGCCATTCATTTGTAAATTTTTGACCAACCTGTATATAATGTTCGGCGGTAAGGTTTTCATCTTCAAATCCAGTGGCTATTTCATGCAGAAAAAGGCCTTTTTTCATCTCGGATTCGAATTGTTTATCAGTGTCATTTCCGTTTTGCTGGGCGTTTGCCACAAAAAATATAAATAAACCAAGGATAAATAGTGGATTTCGTTGCATTGTTATGTTGTTTTAATCATAAAACTAATGCCACCCATTAATGTTTCTGGGAATAATCAGTGAGCTGTTACATATTTGCTGTAAACTGTAATTGAATATGGGTAAATATCGTTCCGATAAACGATAATCATGTTAAAAGGATGACATTGGATTTATTATTAAAAATATTGTTTGATATTTTGTAGTTTTCTTACACCTACTAGAAAAAAATAATGAAGATGGGCAGGTTTCTGATCATTATCTTTTGCCCAAAGATTACCTTGGGAAAGGAAGAGGCTGGATAAAGAATGGATTGAAATAACAAAATCTTGCCTAATGAATACTTAAAAGCATCGCTATAAGAGGATTTAGCGAATGAGGAAGCAAATGTTCGATATTGCTTACATTACCAAAGTCAAAAAATAAAAAGTCGCTTACCATTGAAAAAATACATGATTGTTGAAAACTTCAAACCTGATTGTTCCAGCAAGGTTTATCAAAGGCACATTGACAAGGGAAGAATGTTGCCGGATGGTCTATATTACTTACATTCTTGGTTAAATGAGGACAAGAACGTTTGTTTTCAACTAATGGAAACAAATGATGAGGAGTTAATCGCTATTTGGACGGATAAGTGGAAAGACCTAATTGATTTTGAGGTCTACCCGATTATTTAAAGAGTTCATATCAAGAATCATCGAAAATTACACATAACGAGGAATATTGATGGTATAAAATAACATGAGCTGTGATAAAAAATTGAGTGGGAGATTGGTAGAAGGTGAATAATCAATACCTTGAATGGGAAGGTTGATTTGAAATAGTGGACCAGTTATTTAAAATTAGGAATTTAATCGAACCTTATGAGCCAAGCTTCAGTGACGGAACAACCAACTAACTACCAAAAAGTACGTTGGATAAAGCGAATTGTCACCCTGGTATTTGGCATTATAATCTGGCACCTTCCCATTCCATGGGATTTATCACCTGACGCATGGCATTTGTTTGCCATTTTTATAACGGCCATTGTTGGCGTGTTGATAGATGCACTTTCAATCTTTACTGCATCCGTCCTCGCTTTGGTAGCAGTGGTCCTATGCCGGGTCCTTACTCCTGAACAAGCTTTTTCAGGATTCTCAGAAAGCTTTATATTGCTCATTTTGGCGGCTTTTTTAGTCGCAAAAGGAGTCATTAAGTCGGGATTGGGAAGGCGAATCGCCTTTTTACTAATTCGCCGATTTGGTAAATCCACCCTAAATCTGGGATATTGCATTGTGGCCACGGATACACTCTTGGGACCTGCTATTCCAAGTAATACGGCAAGATCGGGAATTCTTTATCCCATAGCCCATGCATTGTCCTTGGACACTGAATCTTTACCCACACCAGATAGTAGAAAGAAAACAGGAAGTTATCTTATGATGACCGCCATATCAGGACACACCATAAGTTCAGCATTATGGTTCACCGGTATGGCGGCCAATCCTGTGGGAGCGGGAATTGCTTCCCAATTTGGGGTAAACATGAACTTTGGGAATTGGGTCTTTGTGGCTTCGGTTCCCTGCCTTATTGCCCTTATTGCAATACCCTTTGTATTATACAAACTCTTTCCGCCAGAAAACAAATACACTCCAGAAGCTCCTGAAATGGCCAGGAATGCACTGCAAGAGATGGGGCCCATGGGCAAGCAAGAATGGATTATGGGCATTACATTTTTTGGAATGATTCTGCTTTGGGCTTTTTCCCCAGTTTTGAATTTAAACCTGGCTATTGTTGCTTTTCTTGGATTATCGATATTGATATTGGCCAATGTGTACACACTTGAGGATATTCGACAAGGTGCTGGAGATGCACTTGAAACCTATATTTGGTTTGCAATTTTATATATGATGAGCACTGCACTGAATGATATGGGCTTTATGAAAACCCTAGGTGCTCAAATAGCTGCCCACATCAGTGAATTTAATTGGGTTACGGTATATATCCTCCTTACCGTACTGTATGTTGTGATCCACTATCTTTTTGTCAGTCAAACAGCACAATTGCTGGCTTTGTATGCTGTTTTTTTACAAGTGGCTGTAAATGCCCAAGTACCTGCTGCACTCATGGCTTTTATGCTATCTTTCGCTACCAATTATTTTGCAGTCATTACGCCCCAGGCTTCCAGTTCAAATGTTTTGTTTGCTGGAAGCGGCTATTTACTATCAGAAGATATTTATAAACAAGGGGCGATTGTCACAGTTTTGAATATGGTAATCTTCCTTCTTGCAACACCTTGGATCATGTGGTCCTCATCATTATAACAGCACTAATTACTCGTAGCTCTTTAGAAGCTTAAAACAAATGCGGTATTGCTAAAAGGTTTTGAATGAGCCGTGATATTTCCACCATGTAAATGCATTATTTGTTTTGAAAGGCTTAAGCCTATACCCGTGCCTTTGGCTTTTGTGGTAAAAAAGGGAACAAATATGTCCTCAACTATTTCTTCAGGAATTCCTGGACCATTATCGGAAACCTCGATATACTTTTGGCCAGAATTGCCAACAAATGCCGTTACCTGTACTTTGGCCATTTTGGTGCCCTCAAGGGAATGAATCGCATTTTTCACCAAGTTTACCAATACCTGGGTTATTTGCTTTTCGTCAATAAAAAGCTCTAAATCTGCTGGTTTTGAAGTCCATGTGATTTTGATATCCTCTTCCGCGCTTCTCTGTGTGAGCACCTCAACTTTTTCGAATAGTTTTTTAGCACTTACCAATGCTCTGTCCGGTTTGGGTACATTGAGAAAACTACGGTAGGATTGTACAAACTCCATAAGGTCATTGCCCTGCTCACTTATTACCTCCAGCCCTTTTACGGTATTTTTAATCTTGTCTTCGGTAAGCTCTTTCACCCCAACCAGTTGCCCATATTTGCTAAAATATTTTAAGATGGATTCTGATATAGAGGTAATCGGCGTAATTGTATTCATGATTTCATGGGTCAATACGCGTATTAAACGGACCCAAGAATCGGTTTCTTTTTCATCAAGCTCCCTATGGATATCTTGCACCACGACCAAGAGCAAATCTTGTCCGTCCAATTGCAGTGGGGTAGACTTAAGGGCCAGTTGTATTTGTTCTCGCTCATTGGTCAACTGCACTAGTTTTCTATCAAACGGTTCCATCGAAGCAAAAATCTGGTACAATTGATCATCAATTTGGCTTAACTGCTTAATGTGGTTTAAGGGTTTGTAATTAAGTAGATTTTCCAAGGTGGGATTTGAGAAAAGTATGTGACCCTTCTTGTTAAATGTCATAATGCCGATATTGGCCTGCTTCATTATCTCTTGATAATAGCGTTCCCTAATTTGTAATTGCAGGTGTACTTCTTGAATCAACCCGTTTACCCTGTTCAAACTTTGGTTAAGTTCTTTGAAGGATTTTATGGAAACCTTTTCAGGAAACCGAAGGGTAAAATCCTCGTTTTTAATGGCATCAAAAAAGTAAGCGATTTTACGATTGGTGCTATTGATGAAAGAAATCAAAGAATACGTTTGAATAACAAAAAACAATACCAGCATAGCAGTGATGATGTACTGTCCTTTTACCAATGCCCAGGCAAGGGTCAATGCTGTGGCAGCTATGAGCAAAACCCTAAAAATAAGCTTCAAGTAGAAATTTCTGCTGGCCATTAGGATTTTAATTTCTTCATTTTGTTGTAAAGGGTCTGCCTTGAAACCCCAAGTTGTTCTGCGGCAGCGCTGTAGTTTCCATCATGTTGCTCCAAGGCACGGGATATCATTTCTTTTTCCATCTCGTCCAAGGTGGTGGGCCCCATGTTCAGTGAAGCTACGTTTTTGGAAATCAGCAAAAAGTCTTCCGGTTTCAAAATGCTTCCCTCACTCAAAATAACAGCCCTTTCAATAATGTGGTGCAGTTCACGAACATTGCCCGGCCAAGCATATCGCATCAATTTTTCTTGCGCTGCATTGTTAATTCTCAGGTTGGGTTTATCATATTTGTTCCCAAATCTTTTCAAATAAAAATCGGACAAAATCAGAACATCTTCGTCCCTATCCCGTAGGGGAGGAATTTCTAAATGGATGGTGTTTATGCGGTATAATAAGTCTTCCCGGAAAAGACCATCGGCAACCATTTGTTCCAGATTACAGTTGGTTGCGCAAATCAAACGAATATCAACAGGAACCGTCTTGTTCGATCCTACCCGGACTATCGTTCTATTCTGTATGGCAGAAAGTAGCTTTGCCTGGGTTTGGAGAGAAAGATTTCCTATTTCATCTAAAAACAGGGTTCCTTTATTAGCGGCTTCAAATTTTCCGATTCTGTCATTTTTGGCATCGGTAAAGGACCCCTTTACGTGTCCAAACAATTCGCTTTCAAATAGATTCTCCGAAATCGAACCCATATCGACCCCAATGAAAACCTCATCTTTTCGTTTTGAAGTTCTGTGCAGTTCACGGGCTATCAATTCCTTACCTGTTCCGTTTTCTCCGGTAATCAATACATTTACATCGGTTTTAGCCACTTTTCTGGTAAGGTTCAATATACTGTTCAATGCTTTTGAATTGCCGATGATGTAATTCTTATCTTCATTGATGACCTGCTTTAAGCCACTTTCTTTTTTTTGTAGACTACGTATTTCCTGTCTTGATTTTCGTAGCTCATAGGCCGACTTAACGGTGGCCAAAAGCTTATCATTGTTCCAAGGTTTTAGAATGAAGTCTGCAGCCCCTTCTTTAAGAGCCTCCACTGCCAGATCAACAGCCCCGTAGGCTGTCATCATGACCACGGAAGTGTTAGGAGCCTTTTTCTTGATTTCCCTTAACCAAAATAGACCTTCATTTCCTGTATTGACTCCTGCCGAGAAGTTCATGTCAAGAAGAATAATGTCAAACGAATCTAGATTCGGAAATGATGAAATCTGATTTGGATTGAAAACTGTTTCAACACTTTTGTATTCGAATTGTAACAGAATCTCAAGAGCGCTGAGCACACTTTTATTATCGTCAACAACTAATACTTTGGCATCGGTCATATCTCTTGAACTATTAAGCACTAATCTACAAATAAGAAATCCAGAAATTCAACAAGGTGTCAAATTATTTGACATTTTTTGTATAAATATTTTACACATAATTTTTATAAATGCGTTAATAATCTTTTTAAAATACTGAAAATAAGCACTATATAAATATGGCACAACAATGGTTTACATTTTGGCACAGTATATAAACATGCGCTTAAGAAAACACATCTCAACTCTGATTTTACTGCTTTCAGTTTCCGCTTTTTCACAAAAGCTTTGGACTTTGGAAGAATGTATTAGCCATGCCATCGAGAACAATCTTCAACTGAATGATTTTGGATTTACTACAGAAGCTAATCATGAGACCTATCGGCAATCTGTGAGAAATCTTTTGCCAATTGTAAACGGTTTTGCCGATTATTCCATCAATTTTGGTCGGTCCATTAACCCAGAGGACAACAGTTTTGTGAATACCGAGTTCTTTTCCAACAACTATTCCATACAATCTTCTTTTGATTTATTTCAAGGTTTCCAAAAGATTAATGGTATCAAGGCCTCTAAGTTTTTGTACAAGGCGGCCATTGCGGAAAATCTGCAGCAGAAATACCTTTTGGCCTTTCGAGTGATGTCCGCGTACTACGATATTTTGTTTGTGGAAGGGCTTATTGAGATTTCAAAAGAACAAGTGGAAATTTCACAGACCAACTATAATCTTGTAGAAAGACAAGTTGAATTGGGGGTTATGGCAGGGGCCGACCTATATGAAGCAGAGTCATTGCTTCTGGCCGACAAACTATCGCTTACCCAAAACGAAAACCGATTGCAGGCGGCCAAGCTTACATTGCTCCAGATAATGAACATACCCAATGAAAGTGACATTCTGTTGATGCCGGAATTGATACCCCAACCCGAAATCGCAAATGAGGAGCCCATTCTCTCAGACTCCATTTTCATTAAAGCAAAAGGTTTTATGCCCTCCATTAAGGCGCAAAAGTTTAGGGTAAAAGCAGCAAAAAAACAATTGGCCGTAGCCAGGGGTGGTCTTTATCCTTCCCTAAGGGTGCAGGGCAGTATTGGAACGGGCTATTTTGAGACCATAACAGATACCTTGGGAGTAACGATACCTTTCAGAGATCAGTTCCGGGATAATACCTTTAAATTTATTGGAGCATCTATCAATGTGCCAATTTTTAACGCTTGGGCTTCAAGATCACGAATAAAACAACAAAAAATTGCCCTTGATAGAGCTAAGAACAACGCCAAGATACAGGAGCAAGAGTTATATCAAATCATTCAACAATTGGTGCAAGAAAACAATGCACTTATGGCTGAGGTGACACAAACCGAAAAAAGGGAAGTCTCTCAAGAAACAGCATTCAAGATTGCACAAAAAAGGTATGAAAAAGGAATGATCAATGCCATAACACTTGGGCAGGCAAAAAATTTGTTCGCTACGGCGCAAAATGAAAATTTACAGGCACTATTAAGACTCAGGGTTAACATAAGTACCTTGGATTTCTATAAAGGCTTGCCAATTTTTAACATCAATTAGAAAATGGATATACAATTAGAAAAAAGAAAAGGATTGCGCCCAAAACACTATGGATATATAGCGCTGGGAGCTTTGATATTGTTCGTGGGATGGAAATTGTTGTTCGCCAATTCAATCTCCACGTTTAGAACTGAAAAGGACAAATTATCCATTGCCACGGTGATCGATGGCAAGTTCGATGATTATATCACCATAAATGGTTCTGTAGCTCCTATTTCCACTATTTATATGGATGCTTATGAAGGTGGCAGGGTTAGCGAAAAACTAGTAGAAGAGGGAGCGATGGTGCAGCAAGGGGACATTATTCTGAAACTGGAAAACATGAACCTTTACGAGCAGATTTTGGCCAGCGAGAGCAACCTCGCCCTAAAACAAAATGATCTGCGTTCCACGCGTCTAACATTTGATTCCAGACAGGTAGAAGGGCGTAGAACCTTGGCAACCACTAGTACCGATTTACAGCGTTTAAAGCGGAACTTTGAACAGAACAAAGCCCTTTACGAGGACGAATTGATTTCAAGAGAAGCGTATCTGACCTCCAAAGAAAACTATGAACTGGCTCAAAAACAATATGAAATTGTAAAACTGCAGACCGAACAGGACGATGCGCTCAGAAAAACTTCATTATCAGGACTGGACACAGACCTTGAGCGAATGAAAAAAACACTTTCCATGGTGTATCAACGACTGGACCATCTTAACGTAAGGGCTCCAGCGGATGGACAATTGGGTTTTTTGGATGCCGAAATCGGTCAAAACATAGCGCAAGGACAACGCATCGGCCAAATTAACGTGTTGACAGATTTTAAAATCGAGGCGGCTATTGATGAACATTATATCGACCGTGTCAAGCGTGATTTAACTGCATTGCTGGAACGAAATGATTCCATCTATCCACTTCGTGTCCGCAAAGTATATCCGGAAGTCAGAAATGGTAGGTTTCAAGTTGATCTGGTATTTACAGAAAGCAAACCAGAAACTATAAGAACCGGACAAACCTACAATATCAAATTACAATTGGGTGCTTCAAACGATGCGCTCCTTTTACCAAAGGGGGGATTCTTTCAAAGTACCGGAGGACAGTGGGTGTTCGTAGTTGACGAAAATGGCGCGGAAGCGCTAAAGCGTGATATACGCATAGGAAAGCAAAACTCAAGATACTATGAGGTTTTAGAGGGCTTGGAACCTGGCGAAAAAGTAATAACCAGTAACTACGACAGTTTTGGACAAGCGCAACGAATTGTGTTAAAATAAAATCAATCAAAAAATGATACAGATACAAAATTTAAAAAAGAGTTTTAGAACAGAGGAGGTAGAAACATTGGCCCTGAACAATGTGAACTTAAAAGTGGAGGAAGGTGAGTTTGTTGCCATTATGGGCCCTTCGGGTTGTGGCAAATCAACGTTACTAAATATTATTGGAATGTTGGACAACCCTACCGAGGGCAGTTACAACTTTGCTGGTCACGAAGTGGCTGGGCTAAAGGAGAGTCAACGGACCCAATTGCGAAAAGGGAACCTTGGATTTGTATTCCAAAGTTTTAACCTAATTGATGAGCTTACGGTCTTTGAGAACGTAGAATTGCCTCTTATTTATTTGAAGATGAGCAAAAGTGAGCGCAAAGAGAAGGTGATGGCTGTTTTGGAGCGTATGAAAATAGCTCATCGTAGAAATCATTTCCCGCAACAGCTTTCAGGGGGGCAACAGCAAAGAGTGGCTATTTCACGGGCGGTGGTCACCAATCCTAAGTTGATCTTGGCCGATGAGCCTACAGGAAACCTGGATTCTAAAAACGGAATCGAGGTCATGAACCTCTTGACCGAACTAAATCAAGAGGGTACTACCATTGTTATGGTTACCCACTCGGACCGTGATTCACACTATGCTCACCGGGTGGTCAACTTGTTCGATGGCCAAATAGTCACCGAAAGTCAAAATAGAGCGATCGGAGCTACCGTATAAGGAAGTTTATTCATCAATCAATTCAATCAATCATGATCAAGAACTATTTCAAAATCGCATGGAGAAACCTTTTAAAGAACAAAGGATATTCCATAATTAATGTAGGAGGGCTTGCATTGGGTATGGCCGTTACGCTGATTATTGGTCTTTGGATCTATGATGAGCTTACCTATAACAACTATTATGGGAACAAAGATAAGATAGCACAAGTATTTCAATCCCAAACCTTTAATGGCCAAACCGGAACAGGGCCTGCCATTCCACTTCCTCTTGAACCCGCCTTGCGTGACGGCTATGCGGACTATTTTAAGCATATAATGATGTCCTCATGGACCCAGGACAGTTATATCAAGTATAAAGAGAGCAACATTTCAAGGCCAGGGAACTATATGCAGCCCATAGCTCCAGAATTCTTAAACCTTGAAATACTAAAAGGTGAAAAAGAGGGTCTTCGTGAAATTAATTCCATCATGCTTTCAGAATCTACCGCAAATGCCCTTTTTGGCGATGAGGATCCCATTGGAAAGGTGGTGAAAATAAGTAACCAGTATGACCTGATGGTCACCAGCGTTTATAAGGATATTCCCTTTAACAATGCATTTCACGATACGGATTATATAATTCCATGGGATAACTACGTGGCCCGATGGGAATGGATTAGGGAATCGTTGGACAATTGGGGCAACAACTCCTTTCAGCTATTTGTACAAATCGCGGACAACACCACCTTTGAAAATGTTACCAATGCCATCATCGATGTTAAAAAAAATGCCGATGAGGAAGTGGAAGAGTTCAATCCGAGGATATTTCTGCTTCCTATGGAAGATTGGCATTTGAGGAGCAATTTTGAAAATGGAAAACAAGTAGGAGGGCGCATCAAATATGTATGGCTTTTTGCCATCATTGGTTTTTTTGTGCTCATATTGGCATGTATCAATTTTATGAACCTGAGCACGGCAAGGTCAGAAAAAAGAGCTAAGGAAGTTGGCATTCGGAAGTCCATTGGTTCGCAGAAAGGGCAATTGGTATACCAATTTTTAAGCGAATCCTTTTTGGTGGTGCTTTTTGCTTTTGTTGTGGCTGTCCTCATTGTGCTACTTTCTTTAAATGGATTCAATGAATTGGCCCGAAAGGAAATCAGCTTTCCCTGGCAAAATGCCAATTTTTGGTTGATTTCTTTAGGTTTTGTTTTATTTACAGCTTTACTGGCGGGTAGTTACCCTGCGCTTTACCTATCGTCTTTTAGACCCGTTGAGGTGTTGAAAGGAACGTTTCAGACCGGAAAATACTCGGGTTTGCCACGAAAGATTTTGGTGGTGCTGCAATTTACAGTATCTGTTGCTTTTATTATAGGTACGTTCATTGTGATGCAGCAAATTAATCATGCCAAAAATCGACCTGTTGGGTATGAAAAAGAAGGGCTGATCCAGATACCCACATTTGCAGAGGAGTTTAGTGGTAAGACTGATTTGATGCGAAACGAGTTCATAAAATCAGGGGCTGTCATTGAGATGGCCACTTCAAGCAGTCCGACGACAAGAATATGGTCGAACAGAAGTGGTTTTACATGGGAAGGTAAACCCGAAGGGTTTCAAGAGGACCTGGCCTGGACCGAAGTTTCCTCGGAATATGCTAAGACACTCAACCTTAAGATTGTTGAAGGAAGAGACTTTTCAAGGGAATTCGCTTCTGATTCTTTGGGCGTGTTAATCAATGAAACAGCAAAACGCTATTTAGGAATGGAAAATCCCGTTGGTAAGTTCCTAAAAGATTCCGATGAAGAAGATCCCAATCCCCCATTAAAAATTATCGGCGTGGTCGAAGATATGATAGCCCAATCACCTTACGAACCGGTAAAGCAAGGAGTCTATGTGTATGATAGGGAAGATAATTTCAGCTATTACAATCTTCGGTTGAACCCCAATAAAAGCGCAAGCCAAAACATTGCGATTATAGAGCGTGTCTTTAAGCAGCATTTTCCGGACATTCCTTTTCAATACGAATTTGTGGATGAAGAATACGGAGAAAAGTTTGCAGCTGAGGAACGTATAGGAAGTCTTTCTGGAATTTTTACCGCTCTGGCCATTTTAATTAGCTGTTTGGGCTTGTTCGGACTCACTTCTTTTGTTGCCGAACAGCGAACCAAGGAAATTGGGGTCCGAAAGGTGTTGGGTGCCACAGTGTTCAATGTGTGGAACATGCTTTCCAAAGACTTCTTGAAATTAGTGATAATCTCTTGTTTTATTGCCGTTCCCATTGCCTACTATGTGATGAATGGTTGGCTGCAAGAGTATCCCTATCGGGTCATATTAAAGTGGTGGATTTTTGCCTTGGCTATGTTGGGGGCCATGGGCATTACATTACTTACAGTAAGTTTTCAGGCCATACGGGCCGCCAAACAAAACCCTGTTAAAAGTTTACGTACAGAATAAAATCATCAAAAAACGAACAGTCATGTTTAAAAATCACATTAAAATCGCTTGGAGAAGCCTAAAAAAGCAACCTTTTTTTACTTTTCTCAACACTTTTGGCCTTGCTATTGGTATGACCGGTGCATTATTGATTTCATTGTTCATATATGATGAGCTGAGTTTTGATAAAATGTTTGCTGATGCCCATCGCATTTATCGAATAGATGCAGACATCAAGTTCGGGGGAGCAGAAATTGATGCCTCGCAAACGTCTGCACCGATGGCAGGAACTTTACAACGAGATTTCCCTCAGGTTGAATCTACCGTTAGGTTTCGAGACCAAGGGAGCATGCTCTTAAAAAAGAGTGGTACTGTGGCCAATACCAAAGAACTTCGAGCCACATTCGTTGATTCCACTTTTTTTGATTTTTTCGGAGTTAAGTTGTTGTTTGGGGATACAAAGACCGCACTTACCCAACCAAACACCTTGGTGTTGACCAAAACAGCTGCGGAGAAGCATTTTGGAGTGAAAAATGCCATCGGGCAAAGTCTTATTCTAGACAATACGGACACCTATACGGTGACCGGGGTAATTGATGATCTACCTAAGAATTCTTTCCTAAGGGATCACAGCGTCTTTATGGCAATGGCAGGATTGGCGGACTCTCGTGAAGATCTTTGGGGCAATACGAACTATTATACCTTCATCAAGCTCATACCCACTGCCAAGATTGAAGATTTTCAAGCTCCATTGCAGTCCATACTGGAAAAATACCTGCTTCCATGGGCACAACAGGTTTTTCCGGGCCTTACAATGGAATCATTCGCGGCATCAGGCAACTATTACAGATACCATAGCATGCCCCTCACTGACATTCATCTTTACTCCAACCGACAATCCGAAATGAGTGCCAACAGTAGCATTCAAAATGTCTATATCCTTTCATTTATCGCACTTTTCCTGATTGTTTTGGCCAGTGTGAACTTTATGAATCTCTCGACGGCCCATTCTTTAAAAAGGGCAAAGGAGGTCGGCATCCGCAAAACGTTGGGGTCAAAAAAATTGGATTTGGTAAGTCAGTTTTTAACTGAATCAGGATTGATTTCCTTTATTTCATTGCTTTTGGCTCTAGTTTTGACTTTGTTGGTACTTCCTCTTTTTAATGACCTGTCAGGTAAATCGATTTCCCTTCCCTACGAGAGTCCTTTTTTCTGGTTGATTTTATTGGTTGCAACAATTTTGTTGGGACTTTTCTCTGGAAGTTACCCTGCTTTTTTCATGTCGCGTTTTATGCCTGTAAAAACTTTAAAAGGGGGAGAGCAAAAATATGCTGGAGGCGTAAGCATTCGAAATGCCTTGGTTATATTTCAATTTGCCATTTCGGTTTTTTTAATCATTGCCACGCTTGTCGTTTACCAACAATTGGATTTTATTCAGGGCAAGGACCTTGGCTATACAAAAGACCAGATAGTGTTAATTGATGACACCTTTGCAGCTGGAAATCAAGTGGATACTTTTAAGGAAGAGGTTGTTAAACTGGGAAAAGTTCAAAGTGCTACCCTGAGCAGTTTTTTGCCAACACCTTCTGCACGCTCCAACACTTCCTTTTTTAAGGAGGGTTCCAGGGAGCAAGAAAATGCCATTCAGATGGAGATCTGGAGTGTTGATGAAGATTATATTCCAACCTTGGATATGGAGCTTGTGGCAGGCCGTAATTTTGACGACCGCTTTGGTACCGATTCCGCGGCAGTAATCATCAATGAGGCAGCCCTCCCTGTTTTGGGTATAGGAGCCAATGAAGTTCTGGGCACACGGATTTCTCAGGACATAGAGTCGGAAGAGGCGGAATATTATACCGTAATCGGTGTGGTCAGAAATTTTCACTATGAATCACTACGGGAGCATATTGGAGCATTGTGCCTTTTGATGAGGCGGTCTACCGGGAATATGGCCGTCAAGTTAAGCGCCGGAGACTTTCCCAAAACAATCGTAAATATTAAGACCATCTGGGAGGAACTTGCCCCAGGCCAGCCCTTTAATTATCGTTTTATGGATGACTCTTTTAATACTGTCTATGAAACCGAACGGCAATTGGGTAAGATTTTCATGGTCTTTTCCGTACTCTCCATTCTGATTGCCTGCTTGGGGCTTTTTGGTCTGGCCGCTTTCAATGCCCAGAAAAGAACTAAGGAAATTGGCATACGAAAAGTTCTGGGAGCCAGTATTGAGCAAATAACCTTTAGGCTAACTACCGATTTTGTTAAAATGGTAAGTGTGGCAATACTCATATCATTACCACTAGGCTGGTTTGCGATGAATAAATGGCTGCAAGATTTTTCATATAGAATACAAATTGCATGGTGGGTATTGGCCTTGGCAGGATTTCTGGCCTTGACTATTGCCGTATTAACAGTAAGCTATCAAAGCATCAAAGCTGCAATTGTGAATCCGGTGAAGAGTCTGAGAACTGAATAACAAATCAATTATGCTTCTACAACTCAAAAATATTTTTAAATGGGTCAACTCTGGCGGCCAACGGATTTTTCTGTTAAAGGATATCAATCTGTCCATGGCAGAAGGCGAATTTATCTCAATCATGGGACCTTCCGGTTCAGGAAAATCGACTTTGCTCAATGTCATTGGGATGTTGGATACTTTTGATGAAGGTGAATATCATTTTCTAAATGAATCTGTGCATGCCCTAAAAGAAAAACATCGCTCCAATTTGTATAAAGAATATATCGGCTTTGTCTTTCAATCCTATCATTTACTTGATGACCTTACCGTTTATGAAAACCTAGAAATGCCCTTGCTCTATAAAAAGTTAAAAGGGCCGGTAAGAAAGGCTATGGTAGGCGATATGCTCGACCGCTTTGGTATCGTTGGGAAAAAAGATTTGTTTCCTGCTCAATTGAGCGGTGGACAGCAACAGTTGGTTGGTGTTGCAAGAGCTTTAATCGCTAAACCCAAGCTCATTCTGGCCGATGAACCCACTGGAAATCTCAACTCCCAACAAGGTGAGGAGATTATGAAACTTTTCAAAAAGTTGAATGAGGAAGATGGTGTGACCATTATTCAGGTGACCCATTCCGAAAAGAATGCAGCCTATGGTTCGCGCATTATTAGTTTGTTGGATGGACGGAAAATAGCAGACTAACTATTTCAAATGGATTACTTAAAACCAAAGGAAATAAAAAAAGCCTGCAAACAAATAAATTATTGGCTTTTTGAAGATTGTATGAAGTCGTAAAAGCGATCAACTGGGGTTGTGGTATTAATCATGATCATTTGATGTTAAAAGTTTTATCCATATGGATGCTCCTAGTCTCTGGGTAAAACACTTGTTTGCTTCCCTATTTTCAAAGAACTGATATAACCATCAGTTTAATTAAACTTTTTTAGCTGTTTCCATATTAGAAGATTGTTTATAATCCAAGTTATTTTTTTAAGCTAATGCTCTTATAAAAATTGGTTTTATAGCCGATAAGTATGACAGAAAGGTAAGATAGGTTGGCAAGCCTTCAATTAAAACTGAATTAGTTCTGTTTTACACTTAAAAGGTGGTTTTTTTATCTACTCCTCTCTAGCCAGCAACAAAAATTCGTGCTTTTATGTTCCCAATTATGTATAGTATTTACTCACTTTCAACGGTCTGGTAAACAGATTTACACAAGTCCTTAAAAATGAGGTTTATTGTAATAAGCTTATAATCAAACTCTTAATTTAAATATCATATTAGTTGGGTTCTTTGGTATTGATTTTTCATATAAAAACTGAGTTTAACAATTAAAATCATATACCATGAAAAATTTAGTTTTTGCAACCGTACTAGCATTTGTAGGAGTCACCTCTTATGCCAATGTAGATTCCCCAGAATTGGAAATAGATGTAGCAACCGTGATAGTTGCCCAGGATTTTGAGGAAATTAGCGTCTCCGATCTTCCTACGGCAGTTACTTCGGCTGTCGCGGAGAATTATCCCACTGCCAAAATCGATAAGGCATACAAGAATGAAACCGACCAGTACAAGTTGGAGTTATCTCTTGAGGATGGGACAAGTGGAACCGTATATGCCGACGCTGAAGGAAATTGGATTGAGATGTGAGTTAGTTTTGGTAACCTTTTGGTTAGTAAGTTTGGTTGGAAGGGGCTGCCTTGGGGCGGTCCTTTCTTTTTGTGACAATTTTATAAGATTGGTACAATCTCAAAAACAATTGGTATCGTATATTAGATACTGAGATATGCCCAAAATCTTAATCATTGAGGACGATACTTCCTTTTGTCAAATGCTACAGAAGTTTTTGACCAGGCATCGATTTGATGTGTCTATTAGCTATTCCCTTAAAGAGGCACAAGGAAAACTCCGTGAATCAATTTTTGATGTAATTCTATCTGATGTAAGACTTCCTAAAGGGGACGGAGTTGTTCTACTTTCCAAAATAAAAGAAGAATACCCCCAAACTCAAGTAATCCTAATGACTGGGTATGCTGATGTGAAAACTGCGGTAAATGCTATGAAAAAGGGCGCTTTCGATTATGTTACCAAACCATTTACCCCAGATGAAATCTTGTCTGTTATCACAAATGCATTAAACATTGTCTCTCTCAAGGAATACAGAAATCCAGCTATAAAGAAAGATGCACCCCGAGAAGAAACAAGTAAAAGATATTTTCTGGTCGGCGAGAGTGAAAGCTCGAAAAAACTTCAACAATATATGAATTTGGTGGCTCCTACCAATATGTCCGTTCTATTGACTGGGGAAAGTGGAACTGGAAAGGAAGTAACGGCAAAAGCTATCCATCAAGCCAGTAACAGGAAGAATCAAAGTTTCATGGCGGTTGACTGCGGGGCCATACCCAAAGAAATAGCCACAAGTGAATTTTTTGGACACGTTAAGGGTAGTTTTACTGGTGCCATGGAGGATAAAATAGGTCACTTTGAAGCGGCCAATGGGGGCACACTTTTTTTGGATGAGGTAGGAAATCTGTCCTATGAGCATCAAATTCAGTTGCTGAGGGCTCTCCAAGAGCGAAAGATAAAACGTGTGGGCAGCACCAAGGAAATCTATCTAGATTTGCGTATCATTGCCGCCACCAACGACAATTTGATGGAAGCGGTTGAAAAAGGCAATTTTAGAGAGGATTTGTATCATAGATTGAATGAGTTTTCTTTAGAAGTACCTTCGCTACGAGATAGAAGAGAGGATATCCTACTGTTCGCAAATTATTTTTTGGATAAGGCAAACAAGGAGCTGAACAAGGAAGTAATTGAATTCTCTGTAGAAACAAAGCAAATTCTCCATAATTACCCATGGCCAGGAAATCTCAGGGAAATGAAAAATGTAATCAAACGTGCTGTTCTATTTACCGAAGGAAGCATCATGTATCCTGATTCCATAGCTGAAGAAGTGGTTCAAAGTCCAAATAGGACAGTGCAACCCAAAATGTTTTCAAAGTCTGAATTTGAAAAGGAAAGTATATTGAACGCCCTAAAACAGGCCAATTTCAACAAAAGTAAAGCGGCCAAGATTTTGCAAATAACCCGAAAGACTCTTTATAATAAAATTAAGCAATACCACCTTGAAGCTTGACCAGATAGCAGCGAATTTCTTTTTCCAATTTGTGCAGAATTGCTCTTAATTCCAAAAGTTTATTGAATACTTTCTCAGCTTCGGCGTCATCTTCAAGTACTTCCAGACTCTCCAAAATGGGAACCACACTATGTATTTCCAATTGCCTGGACATCGACAACATTTTATGCGATATGCACCGTATATCTTCATAATCATGACTATTGACAGCAGAAAAAAGCATTTCCAAATTTTCAATTGTAGTATCCAAAAATACCTCCAAGACTTGTTTTATGGACTTGGTGTTATCCAAAAAAGTTGAAATACCGGCAATGCCGAACAGCAAGCTTTCAGGTTTCGGTATAAAAAAGTCAGACCCACTTTTTTCCTTTTTTTTAGTGCCAGTTAGGCCCAAGGCATTCAATAAGGAGGAATAAGTTAACGGTTTTTGGAGCACGTCCTTGAATCCCGCATCAATATAAATTGATTTGTCATAGACCCGTTGTCCGGTCATGGCGATAACAGGATTGACATACTCCCATTGATGTAACTTTTTTAATACAAAGAAACCATCCATCTTCGGCATTTGGATGTCGGTAAGGACAACATCATATTGATGGAACTCTGAAGTGGAAACATCCATGAAATCTGATACTGCTCTAACATGTATCTCATTGATTTTACAAATCTCTGTGATTAATCTCAATAGCGTGTCATCGTCATCAAGAACTAATACCGATAAGGGCTGGCTTGCAAAATTTTTCTTTTTGGAAATGCCAGTTGACCTGTCTTTTTCTGAAAACTCAATAGGGATATTGATTGAAAAAGTACTTCCTTTATCTTCTTTACTTTTCAGGGTCAATGTCCCTCCTAGGAGTTCGGTCAATTTTTTGGATATGGTGAGCCCCAAGCCGTACCCACCTTTTTTTTCTTCTGTAGCATCCATTACCTGGGTAAACTCTTGAAAAATTAATTTCTGTTTTTCCGGCTTGATTCCTATTCCAGTGTCTATCACGTCAATCTTTAACCAGGCCACATCTCTTTTTTCTTCCACCAAAGCCGATACTTTTACATGGCCCGAATCTGTGAACTTAAATGCATTTCCAATAAGATTGGCCAAAATTTGCCGAATACGAAACGGGTCGCTGACAATTGGCCTTCTTAGTTCCTCCGATATGTCTAGCTTAAGTTCAATATCTTTTTTGACTTGTATATCATTAAAGTACACCACTGTTTCACTGATTAGTTGAGGAAGCATAAAGGGTATTTTTTCAATAATGACCTGGCCTGCTCCCAACCGAGAGTAATCCAAAAGGTCGTTCACTAAGCTTGCCATATATTCCGAAGCAGATTTCACATTGTTTAGATAACCCAATTGTTTCGAACTGATTCCACTATGCTCCATTAATTCAGAATATCCATTGATTGTACTCAAGGGCGTTCTGAGGTCGTGGCTTACCGTCGATATCAATTGTTCCCTGCTCTTCAAAAGGGATTCGGAGTATTTCTTTTCTTTTTCCAGTTGTTCCCGATAAAGCTGGATTTTCCAGTAATCTTTTGATATCAAAAAGGTAAAAAGGATGACCATCATCAATCCTAGTATTAAGGCACCACCCGCCAACCGGGTACTTCTTTTTAGCATTTTTTCTTGATTGACGTTGTCCAAATATGCATTTTGAGCCATTTCTCTTTCAAAATCAGCTAGTATACTCCGCATCTTTTGGGAGAGTTCTAAGTCAGTTCGGTAGATTTGGAGCTCTTTTTTAATCAGGGAGCGTTCCATGATTGCCATTTCGACCTTGGCCCTGTTCAATATGGATTTGGATACTTTCAGAATGGAATCAATGTTGTTGGCATCAGTATTTTCATTTGAAATAGGAATGTTCTTGTTCAATATGGTCACATAGTCCCTAATGGATTTTTGGGCTTTGGGGGTCAATTGTCCAAAATTAGGGGCAAATGTCTCCGGTGTAATTCTTCCCATCTTCACCTCCATTTCATGGAAGGCACTCAAAACGGAGTCGAGGGAGGCTCCATTTTCGTTTTTCACCTTAAGTTTTCGAAGCTCGGCATTATTGAAAACTTTTTGTTTCAACAGTTTCTGTACGCTCTCCAATTTGGAAACTTGGTTTTCTTGTTTAGTGTTCTCAGAAGATTTCAAAGAATCAATAAGCTTATTTATGGTGTCGACCTTTTTTGCAAAGGCCTTCAAATCCTGGGTCTTTTTACTCTGCAAAGCCAATTTTGACAAGCTTTCAGCTTCATACAGGTTGGTTAGGAGCTTATTGGTCCTTAACAACTTAATGTTGCCATCCTCTTGGTTTTGGCTGGAAGCATAGCTTTTGAGCTCGCCATAAATGAAATAAGCGGCAAGTATGGCCAGAATGCCAAGTACCACATAACTGAGTATGATTCTTAGTGTAAATCTTTCTTTTGACCTAGGACGCATATCAATATATACGCATTGGCGTTAGTAGTGTGGTCGTTATGAAAAGTTAATTTTTTGTAGAACATAATGGGTATTTATTTGAAATATTATGGACTATAGAATAAAGGACATTGAATACAGCTCGAATTGAAAAATGAAAACCGAATTAAGTTGGCATTTATGAACACTCTGATTAAAATCTTTTACGTCGCCAACAATTTTTATTTTAATCGCACGCAAAATTTCTGCTGTTATCTTGATTTAAAATTTTAGATAGACACATGCGGAAATTGAACTTTAGGAGATAACCTCTTGGAATCTAAAAGAATCGGAAATTTCTTGTATAGTTTATAGGCGGAGGGAAGTCTCAAGTAAAGTTGACTTTATGGTAGCAATAATTGGTTTAAAGCAAAGTGGTCATTTCAGACATTTTTACAAAATTTACTTAAGGATAGAGTTGCAATAATGATTGCTTTGACCAAAACAGAGATTTGATCTTGGTTTTAATTAGCAATTAACTTGTTTATCCTGTTCCATTTTAATGTTTATATCCCGAAGTAAATAAGCCCAGCTATGGTCCATAACAATAACTATTGCTGCAGTTTTAGATATTTTTTTGGAATGATTTGGAGAGGATAATTGTAAGTAGTAGAAAGAACCCTGTCCCAGATTGCTTCAAAAAGAAATAAACTTTGATTCTAGCCTTGTATTATCTTCTCTTGACTTTTTACAGGTGCCCTCCGCATTGTGGTTTGGTGGTCGATGACATGGCATGCACCCATTTTTTCTGCTCGGTGGTGTTCCCATCGGATGTAGCGCTCAAATAGGTTTCCGTCACAGTTATTTTATCGTTATCCAAAAACTTCTTTTTGGGCCAGTATTGAAGTGGATACCATCAATAACACCACATTTGATTTTTGCATTGATGTTTTTTTATTTCTTTTCAGAAAATTATTCCATCCGCTCATAAAACAGTCCTGGCCCATCACATGGAGCAGAGCCACCTATCAATGAGATTATTGATGGCATAAAAAGAGTTTCGACAAGATTTTCTGTTCCACAGCTTTCTATCAAGTCCGTTTCAACATCATAATTTAAAACAAGGTACATTTCATCATTTACTATACTGAAATCGAAAACACCCCCTGCCTCGTTCTTTTGGTTATCAACCAGTCTTGTTTTTACAAACCTGTTATCCTTTTCAAGAAGTATAGTTTCCCTCCATGGTAAATCATCACCCTCTAGAAAATCACCTGATAGACCTGTTGACATTCCCGTTAGTTCCCAATGCTGTGGAAAAACATTGCTGTCAAAAACAATTTCATCTTTATTCGAATTTGAGCAAGAAAAGAAAATAAATAGTAGTATGTAAGTGTAGAAACGTTTCATGAGGCTATTTACATAATAGATGGTAGCTAATTAAATGGTTGCTTGGAATACATTATCTTAACATGTATGAATAAAAAGTTTAAACAAGGGATGCATGAAATACGAAAAGATCAAACTTATTAAACCTGTTGGCTTTGGCGTTGATGCCAATATTCACAATATCACAAGAAGTTTCGAAAACAGATAGAGTGCGCAATATTGTAAAGGGGGTAAATCAAAAAGATACTATGCTGTACGTCGAAAATTTTAATGTGGACATAAAAGCCTAGATGTTCGGGGAAGATGGAAATTTTATACTTTGCGTGGACGGTATTGAAGCTCTTTTTGAAAATCGAGCGGAACATCTTAAAAGATACCTTGAGGTAAGGAACAAAATCCAATATTTGGCTGAAACAGATAATAGGCTGATTATGCATGATAAGGTCTGGCTAACACCGGATAAGCTAGAGAGAAGCCTTAGTTGAAATTTTTACTTTCAACAAAACAGGTAAAAACGCTATAGTTGATGTAATAGAACAAAATAATCTGTTCAATCAAGAAGATTTGCACATTTTAAATCTAAATATACCAGAATAAACATGAATTATACTCCTAAGGATGGTTTTCCCTATTATTATGCCCTTGTGAGAAGCACGGATTGCCAAACGCTCTTTTCTTCTATGTCCACATTCAGATTCCTGCAATCAATAGACGAGAAAAAGGCAGCCTACCGCTATGAACCTGATAAATGGAGTATCAAACAAGTTGTAGGGCACATTACAGACCATGAAAGGATAAAGATTTTCCGTGCATTCCTACTTAGTAGAAAAGAATCTGTGGAATTATGGGGCTATGACCAGAATTCCTTGGTTGAAAACAGTCGTTTTGAAGAGATGACTTTCCAACAATTGACCACTGACTTTCAAAATGTGAGAAAAGGGAGCATCAGCTTTTTAGATGGGCTATCCAAAAGCCAACTTGGGATAAAAGGGGTAGCCAATCAATTTGAAATAACCCTCGAGGACTTTCTCAAGTCGATTATTGGACACGAAGTTCATCATATCAATATCATTAAAGAAAGATATTTCTAAACGAAAGAAATAGAGAGATTGATTTATTGTAAAAATGGGGTTAAAGACTTTGATAACAGTTCAAAAGGTTGATTAATGGTAAAATGGTCTACAATCATATATTATTCAAAAAGACCAAACAATAATCCCACGTATAAAAGAATTGGGAATAATAGAATCTGTAACCCTAGGTCTTGTTCAACTGTATGGGCGTAAAGTTTGCTTCATATTTTATACATAGCTTTTGCTAGTTTGGAAGTCTTCTTTAAAAGGTTGTAAGCAATACTGAACCGTTGGAAAGGCCTGCCCCAAGAAGAGGGCAAGCCTATAAATATTAATGGTGGTCATAGAAAATTAACAACCCCGGTATCCATATCATAGACCGCTCCCTTTAGGTCTATTTCCTTTTTTTCCAGCATTTCTTTTATGATTGGACTGTCTGCCACAATCTTTTTCAGCGCGTTGCGCACGTTGTTCTCGCTAACCTCGTGGACAAAAAGCCTGTTGCTCGATGTTCTTGGCCCTTCCGTAACTGTTGACATGGCAACCGCAGGCCTAAGGTTCTCAAGCATACCGGTTATGTTGCCCAATTTAGCACCGTCGATTGCGGCATGGATTGCACCACAGTTCTCATGTCCCATCACCAATATCAATTTGGCCCCTGCTACTTTAGTTGCGAATTCCATACTTCCCAAGATATCACTGTTGATAAAATTACCGGCCACTCTGGCCACAAAAATATCACCTATTCCCTTGTCGAAAACATCTTCAACTGGAACCCTACTGTCGACACAGGAGAGGACTATCGCCTTAGGATACTGAGCCCTTACACTTTCGCGAATCTGCACGGAATGGTCCCTTGCCGTAAGGTCGCTACGCACAAACCGTTCGTTACCAGACCTTAGGCTTTCAAACACTTCGTTTGGGGTAAGTGCCTCCTGCTCCTCCTTGGTCAAGACGGATTCCACAAGAATTTGGCTCTTATCTATTTCAATGGTAGTGCTTTCAGATTCTTGACCAGACAAGTTAAAAGATAGGGCACATAGGCTGACAATGGTTACAAACTGCTTTCTCATAGTACTGTTTTTTAAATTCGATTCAAATATAAATGTCAAGTTCCATATTAATATTATTACTATTCACAATTAATAGTTAAACTTTCATATATAAGTAGTAATACTATTGATTTTGATATTATTGAATGGTTTTTTGGATTGAAAGAATGGACTTTTCGAAATATAATGGACTCCCGTTTTGCATAACCGTGTGCCAAATAGTATAAAAATATTTGGTTTTTAATTAGACAAGTTCGAGTGAGTGTTTCTATATGGCTCTGGCATCTGTAGTTGTGTAGTTCTTATTTCAGTATCAAATGACCCAGAGTTTTATACCATTCTGCATAACCAAAAATAGTCCCATACCAGAAGTACAATCGGTATAGTCGTTGTAACTAAAACATACGGTTTGTAAATCTTTTCCTTTAAATAATCAAGAAGCATTAACAGGCAAACAACCAAAAGTATAAGAACACCTGCAATAAATACGCATTCCTTAAAAGAGAAGGGTGTTGGAAAGGTCAATTATGAACTTCCAACCATCAAAATAAGCTTCGAGAAAAGAGCGACGGAAATGGATGGAAGCCAATTCCATTTCAGTATTTGGAGGCAACCGAATGTCTATTTCCAATCCTGTCCGTTACAGCAGTATTTCTATTGGAAGATGCTTTTGAAATTTGATTTTTTCATCTTGGGTTTTATTGGAATTTCAATTATTCAACAGATACCGACCGTTTAAAATTTTTTAGGACTTGAAAGGCTATTTTACACACTATGGGTATGGCCTATCAGCGGACAAAAGATTTAATCAAACAATTGTCAAACATATTAGCAGCTTGTATGCCGTGCAACGCTAGCTCATGTTTTTTGGGGAAGATTAGATTACGGCCATTATACTTTCCAACATAGATATGGCAAAAGGAAAAGGAGGAGTAAAGTCTCTAATTTTATTAAACATGTATTGGCGAATAAACCGATGCCAAAGTTCAAATAGACGATTAAAATTCCTGGTACCGATTCACATATTCTGTTTATTAAATAGCACTTCTTCTATTCAACCATGGAATTTGTTCTAAAAAAATGAAGGACTAATTAAAACCAAAGATGTTTCTCTTCCTATCGGAGTCTGTTGCCAAGTTAGGTGAAGTATCGATCAATTCCACTAGATTGGCAACTTAGGTATAAAAACAAAAAAAGTTAAGCCGAAGACTTAACCTTTTTGTGACCTGACTGGGGTTAGAATACTAACTCCAATCATTTGATTTTCAAAAAGTTAAAACTTCTTTATTAGATGTGTGCACCGATTTGCGCACCTATCTAAAACCATATATCAGATGAACTTATTTAAAGATAAATGTAACTAAAAATTTTCAGTTTAATAATCATTAAAATTGATCCATTTGTGGAAAAAGTTTGCGATAAATTAAGTTTGGGCAAAACTTAAATCTATTGTTTATGAATAGGACAGTTTAATGTTGTTATAGTTGAATCATTGTTTAACTTAAGATGAGCTGAAAAATTGATGAGTGGAATCCCAAAGTACTCATGCCATGTGTGGCAAACTCTATATAACATACTGTCAATGATCGGTGAGGTAACGGGCTCTGTAATCTTTGGGAGACGTCCCAGTTTTTCGTTTAAAGTAATTATAGAAACTAGTTTTGGAATTGAAACCAGCTTCATATAGTATTTGTGTAATGTTCATTTCTTGATTATTTTTTGTCACCAATAAATTTTGAGCGTGTTTTAATCTATAACTATTAATAAGATCGGAAAAGTTAGTTTCCAAACCTTCGTTAACGACTTGAGAAGTTGATTTGGTAGTCAAACTGATTCTTTCTGCTATATGAGTAAGACTAACAGTTGGATCTTGATATATCTTGTCAGATTCCAAAAGCTTCAAGATTTCATTCGAATAGTATTCAATTTCTTCCTCCGACAAGGGGGAGCTTTTATATTTGTTGTCTACCTCTTTCTTTGATGTTTTATCTTCCATTAGGTCATCTAAACTGGGAATCCCGTGGTAAATAAAGATGTTTACCACTATTAACCAAGTTGTGGTCTGGGCAAGAAACCCAACTTGGACCAGCTTGAAGTTGTTCCAGAACTGAAACATCGAAGTCAACAAAGAAAAAAATGCGATGGCAAAACATGCGAACAAAGTAATCTTCAACCATCCTGTTAAAAGGTATCTTAGGTTAGCTTCAAATGCTTTGTTTTTTCTAACAAATGATCTTACATCCGAATAAGCGAACAATGTATAGGATGAAAAAGAGAGTGCAATCAAGAGTTCACTAAGCTCATACTGGTCTCTGATCAGTTCGAAAAAGACAAAAGCCAATATTACCGGTGCCAAGTGGTAGGCATCCGATTTTTGCAGTTTCGACTTACCGGTCAAACACTTTATGTACAACCAAACGATGGGGCCGTACAAAAAAGCCAATGCGTAGCTGATTCTTCCCATAAAAGGGTCAATGCCCCGTGCATAATAAAAAACGATCCTCAAAAAGATTATCATGAAAAAAAAGGAAAACAACCGATTGCCCAGTTTCTGTCCACTGTTTGTAAAGAGCAGGTATAGAGAAACTGTAAAACTCTGAAAGGCCAGGATATAAACCGGTACGTCAATCGGTGTAAAAGTCATTGCTGGTCGATTAAATCCATTCAATATATAAATCCCTGTTAATATTTCCCTATTCATGATGTAGGATACTCCGATTTTTTTTTGTCGTTTTATTTATGTCCGCAACTCTTTTAATCTAAAAATGAAAAAAAAGTCTTTAATTGGCATTGGGCTTTTGGTCTTATGCAGTTTCCAGAAAAAGAAATCACCTGTTGAACACAATTTTTCAAGTTACCTGGAGAGCTATAAGGATTCGCCAGGTGTGTCCTTGTTGGTTTTTGTACATGGGAACATTCTGTTCAACGATGCAGCAGGATATGCTAATTTTGAAAATAGAATACCATCAAAGGCCGATCATGTCTATGCCGTGGGGTCTATATCAAAACAATTCACCGCTGCTGCAATAATGCAACTGGTTGAGCGGGGAAAACTTGATTTGAACCATAGGATAAATCAGTATTTCCCACGTATTAATGGGACAATTACAGTAAAGCATTTATTGGAGCACACCAGTGGAATATCGGATGTGTTCTTAGAGGAGAAATTTCTGAAAGTATACGGTCTGTATTTATCCCCGGAAGAAAAAATGGACTATGTTATAAATAACATTACCTATGCCTTTCCCCCAGGCACGAAATATGCCTATAGTAATACCGGATATACACTTTTAAGCCGCATTGTAGAGAAGGTCTCCGGCATAACTTTTTCAGACTATTTGGCGCAAAATATCTTTGAACCTCTTGAGATGCTTTCGACGTCGGTGGGCAATTCAGACAAACTAATAAACAATTCTGCCAGTGGATATAATATTGATCGCAATGGAGATTTTGTTCCTGCCATTTATCTCCCGTTCGATTTGGACTGGGTATTGGGTGCAGGCAATTGCTATTCTACTACCGAGGATTTACTAAAATGGATTAAGGGCCTTGAGGAGAACAACATACTATCACAGGAATCTGTTAACCTTATAACTTCCAAGAATAAGGAAGGTTCAAATCAAAAGTCAGGCAATGCATACGGATTTAAGGTTGAAATAAATAATGAGGTTAAGGTGCTGAAGAAAAGTGGTGCGATTAACGGGTTTCAATCAAATCTTGTTTGGATACCTGAAAGGGACATTATAGTGATAGGATTAACCAATAGGGTAGATGCTGCCCCCACTTTTGTTTATAAAATCGGAGAGGAATTGGCGGGTCTCAAAAACTGATAACCGGATTGGTAAGTAACGGGTACAAGCCATCTTCTTAGGGGGAACTCCTAATTTCCGCTGAATGATATTAGGACATGGGAATCAATACATATGCCCTTCTTTATTGTATAATTGTTTTTAAAATTTCAAAAATATTTCCCATTTCATGATGTGGGACTTTTGAAATGAATTGTGTTAGGATATTTACAGAATGAGGATTCTCTTAACCATTCTATGTGCCATTCAAGCTTTCTGTTCCATAGCTCAAAAGAATGAAAAGATGGACAAGATAATAATAGAAGCTGCTATTTTGAATTGCCCCAGCGACTTAGCATTTAGCATGTTCACAGAAAGTAAGCACCTTGAAAAATGGCTCACAGCCAAGGCAGATGTCGAATTGAAGGTTGGTGGCAAATATGAGCTTTTCTGGGAACCGAATATTCCGGAAAACAACAGCACGTTAGGATGTAAGATTCTTGCTTTTGAGAAACCTCATTACATCACATTTGAATGGAGGGGGCCTACGCAATACAAGCATTTCATGAACAATGTGAGACCTCTAACCCAGGTTACCGTTTTAATTAGGGAAAAAAGTGATGAAACTAAGGTTACACTAATTCATTCAGGATGGAGGAGGTCTAAGGAATGGGAAGAGGCTGAGCAATATTTTGCAAATGCATGGAGAGGGGCGTTTATGCAATTGGGAGATTACGCTAAGTCGTTTAATTAAATAACATAATGATAGATACCTTTAAGACTTCAATGCTTTTATTGCTGATTTTGTTTTTGACACTTTCATGCCGCGAAGATGATAGCAAAACTTCGGTTAGCGAAATTCAGGTTTTTCAACTAACCGGAGAAGCCAAGTTCGCAGGTTCGATGCTCCCGCTGGAGCTATTGCTATCCGAGGATGGGAGATTTATTTCTAACATCGACGGGTGGGCGGATCAAACAATTGTATTTAATGGTCAAGACCTATTTTATATTGAAAACGGAGTGGGGCCTATTAAAGTTTCATTCCTGGAAAAGGAGTTGCTCGCATTGACACATTTGATAATTGCTGATTCAGGTCTTATAACTGATTTTAAAGAGACGACTGAAGACAATCAAATAACTTTTGGGAAGCTCCAGATCGAAGTCGAATCCAGTAATAATAACTTTCATCTAATAGCCTCGAATTCCCCTGGACAAGAAAAAGTCTCTTTTCATGGAACCAATAAATATGAAAGTTACAATTACCCTGATAGCATAGAGTTTGATTGGGGGTTTGATCTAACAGGCTACCATATCAGGTCGGTAAGTAGGGAATCTATATCCAAGGATATTTTCAACCCTCCTTCTTACGCAGCTTTGGGCGTTAGATTTAATTCACAAGAAAAATCAAAACTAGAAACTTTTAGAACAGAGTCTGGGAACTTGTTTATAAAACCAAAGATAAATGGGAAAGCCTATGGATGGTTTCTATTTGATTCTGGTGCAGGTATTTCACTATTGAGTACAGAAATTGCTAATGAATTGGATTGTCCAGTGCTTGGAGTAAAAAAGGTTATGGGAGTAGGAGGAACTTCCGGGAGAAGAGGAGTCAGATCCGTTCAGAATATTAGTATCGGCCCATTGGTGATTGATGAATTATCTATGTTGGAATACAATCCAGATAAGAGCAAAGCAAATAAAATCATTAATGGGCCCGTTGATGGAGTCATAGGTTGGGACCTTTTGATAAGGTCCGTTATAGAAGTGGACCTTATCAGTGGCCAAGTTTCAATTTTTGAACCAGGCAAATATAAACTGGATAAGAAAAACTATGAAGATTTGTACCTACACTGGAAAGTCCCATATGTCATTGCCGAATTTGAATCTAAGAAAGGCTACTTCATGGTAGATACGGGTGCTGGTAATAAGGGGGTGATATTCCATTCGCTTGCCGTTGACCGATTAGGTTTGTTAGGTGATGATAGAGCAACTATAAAGGCTTCTGTTACTGGTGCCGGTGGGACTGTAAATGCTGAATATGGTGTGTTAGACTGGTTTGATGTCGCTAATGAAAAACAGTTTGATTTAGATGCAATTTTTATGACAGGTGAGGATGGCGAAGCCGACCTTTATACCCATGGTTTCATGGGTACTAAGGCCCTCGGCTTTTCTAAAATCATTTTTGATTATCCAAACAATAGAATAGGATTTGTTCCCCTTAAAGACAAAGGCCAATTAAGGAATTGAAATGAAATACTTAAATATACCCGGAAACCATCAATGTATGAGATGATTTGTCTAAGTTTTGTATCAATAATGAAATCTATCCCAAAATGAAATCTATCCCAATCACATTTCTAATTATAGCGGTTTCACTTAAAGTTTACCCACAACATAAAGCAAACTCATTTGATGAGTTTGAAATTGACATCGATGGTATCCAATTGCCCATGGAGAAGGCTATGGAAGACAGAAATATAAATGGAATAAGTCTAGCTGTTTTTGAAAACTATAAGATAAAAGAACTTCAAGCATGGGGTCTGAAAGATGCAGTATCCAAAGATGAAATGAACGAAAACACCATCTTTTGTACGGCGTCAATTGCAAAGCCAATATCAGCATTATTATTTGCTATTCTGGAGGATAAAGGACTCATTAATCTAAAAGCCGATGTTTCGGTGTTTCTAAAGAGGTGGAAGATTCCTGTCAATGAAAAAAATGCAGGAATTAAACTGACTTTTGAACATTTATTGAGCCACACGGCAGGAACAAGCCAGCATGGTCACATCGATTTCTATTCGGGAGATTCGATTCCCACACCAGTTCAAAGTTTGAATGGCCAAATAGCTGGCGGTAACAGGGCTCTACGGTTTTTAGATATACCCGGAACCTCGTGGAGGTATAGTGGCGGAGCATATGTGATTGCGCAAATTGCCCTAGAAGATTATTTGGGAAAATCATTTGCTGAAATCGCCAAAGAACACCTATTTGACCCATTGGAATTAAAGAATACAACCTTTTATCAGCCAAATGAACCACAGTTTGCCTATACCAATGTTGCTAAATCACACGATGACCAAGGAAACCTGATTCGCGATGGAATACAGATTACTCCCCAACTTGCACCATCCGGACTTTGGAGTACTCCCGAGGAATTGTCCCTTGTTATCATAGAGATCCAAAAAGCTTTAGCCGGAATCAAAACGGACATAATTTCTGATTCTTGTGCCAATCGAGTTACGGAAGTCATTACGACTGATGTAATGGGTGGCTGGAGTTTAGGTTGGGAGCGTAGATATAGATTTGGAAACAGGGATTGGTTTTCACATGGTGGTGCGAATACGGGTATGGGAGGTTATGTGTATGGTACAATGGAAGAGGGTAATGGTATGGTGATTCTCGGAAATGCTGGCAATAGAATTAGAATACCAGTTGAAAACGCAATTAGAGATAAAATCATCGATTCTAATAAGTGGAAAGTCTCTTTAGATACTTCAGAATATAAACCAATCGGCCCAAGCTTCGGTAAGAAATTAGCGGGCAATTATTGTAGCTATGATTTTGCGGAATTGATTCCTGTTGAATATCTGGATGGACGACTATGGATCAAAAATTTTGACGGTGGGAGAACTTTGGAATTGTTCCATTTAGGTCATAAAACTTTTAAGGTGGATGAGTCGAATAGATTATTAAGATTCAATCAAATTAGCCCTTGGGACAATAAGCCTTACTTGACAGTAATTTTTCAGAATGGAGTTTACACTGATGTTAAATATAGTTTTTTCAAAGTAGGCGAAAGGTTGCCCATAGAATACCTTCTTGAAGAGGACTATAACCTTTTTTCATCAGAATATCAAAGGATAGTAGAAAGTTATCCAAATAGCGATCTGGTAAGCGAAAGCTATTTCTATAGGATGGGAAATGCAGAGTTGGCAAAAGATAATGCAGCTAATGCAATAAAAATCTTCAAAGCCATGACCGAGATTTTCCCGGAAAGCATCCATGCGTTTAACGGTTTAGCCAAATCCTACATGCAAATCGGAGATAATAAAAAGGCAGTCGATAATTTTCAAATAACGCTCGAAAAACTACAAAACGAAGAAAAGAAGAATGAAGCATGGATTAAGTGGGTAAGAGAGCAATTGGAAAAACTCAATTAAGTATCATATCAGGAATTAGGATGCTCACAAATTTCGTTTCCAATACTTTCAATTAAAATAACAAGTTATGGTGTCAATCTCAGGCATTATTGCCAAAATAGGAAATTAGATGTACAAAAGAAATCAATTCATATACAATGTATATTGTTTGGGACTATTACTAAGCCTGAATCTTCAGGCTCAGCATGAAGATATAGAACGGGTAATAGAAGATTTTAGATTGGGAATCATTCATCTGGAAAGTGAGCAACAATGGTCCAGGTTATTTTTGCATGACTCTATTACATGGGCTATGATAAGGGAAGGAAAGACAGAAATAGACCATTATGAAAAAGATCCCCATTGGAAGTTTTTCAGTAGTGACCCCATATCTTTCTTCAGATTCTTAAAAGCAAAAAATAGTGAGTTCGAGGAGAAGTTTTATGATGTTTCCATTTCAAGTTCCGGTCAGTTTTCAACCGTAGATTTTTTGTATTCATTCAACTCGAACGGTCAAGTGCTAAACTGGGGCAAGGAGTATTGGTCCCTACTAAAAGTAAAAGAGGATTGGAAAATTACCAGTGTAACCTGGACGGAAAACTCTTCAGATATTGAGAAGTGTACATTTTGTGATACTAAATCTTTTTATTTAGATCGTTATAGGTGTCCACCTTGCCCATTTGATTGTGATGATCATTTTTATGATAAGCCTGGAGAATGCCCAGTTTGCCAAATGTCTCTGATAAAAGTAGTCGACCGAGCATATGAAGGCTATGACAGGGCTAACTTCTTCCTTCAGAATGGAGATGTACAGTTGTATACGGCCTATTATACCCCTAAGGATTTAGATAAGATTAGTGGAGCACTAATAATCGGACATGGTTCTGCACCTACAACCTATGAAGATCTTTCATTTTACATTAAAATAGGAACGCAACTAAACATGGCAATCCTTGCTTTTGATAAAAGAGGGGCAGGTTTGTCATCAGGTGAGTATGAAAACTTTACAGTTGAAGGCAGTGAAGCTTGGTTTGATCTGCTCTCAGAGGATCTTTTAGCAGGTTTGAATTGGTTGAAAAATAGAGCTGAATTGAAAAAAAAGCCAATTGGCCTTATAGGAGGAAGTCAAGCGGGATGGATAATGCCATTAGCTGCTTCAAAATCTGATGCAGTTGATTTTATTATTATTGGAGAAGGTGCAGCTGTTTCGGCAGGGGAAGAGGATTATTTCAGCATACAAACAGAAGATGGAACTGCAACAGGTAAATCTATACAAGAGGCAGATGAAATTCTGAAAGGATTTAATGGGAACAAAGGGTTTGACCCCCATCAAATTCTAAAAAAAATCAATACCCTAACCTTATGGATTTTTGGCACTAATGATCCGGTAATTCCAGTAGATGCCTCATTAAGAGCACTTGAAAAAATGAACAGCTCGAATTTTGATATTGAAATATTAGAAAATGGTGATCACAGTTTTGTTAATACAGTAACAGGGGAGAGATATGACCTTTATAAAATAGTAAGGTCCTGGCTTGAGAAAATAGGATTGCTTAAATTCTAATTTATTATTGATAATCTTTTTTTGGATTGAGTGGGTCAAAGAACAAATAAAGAATTTAAAATTATTAATAAAAAAATGATGCTTGCATTACATAGTGATAACCCCACGTATATTTACCCAATAGATGAAAATACATTCTATTCTGATTTAATTCCACTAAAAATCACTTTTGAAAAAACAGATGACAAAAAAACACAAAACCCTGAATTTGACCACGGGAATGAGTTTGTAAAAGTCATAGAAAGGATAAAATAACTACCCCATAACATTGTGTATAAGTAAATAGCGGCTTAAATGATAAAAAGAAAGTATAAACACAAAGCAAAAGTCAATGCCAAACTGAAAGGTTTGTGAGTAGCAATCCGCTACTATTTATAAACTAGACCCATAAAGGCCAATTACAGCACACAACTCCCAATCGAGAGAAAACCAACATATTGCCTAGGCTTTTGTTTTTAAAAAATAGCCAAGAATTGACTTATAACCTCTTTTATCCTAAAAACACCTCTATAAATCTCTTAAAATCTAATAATGCAGGTTTCTTTTTTACAATGCCTTTTACCTTAATGTAAAAGGTTCTTAGAATTTGACTTTATCAAAAATTCGGAGAAGCGAGAGGGTAACACGCCAAGGCGGTGCTACGTATATGATTTGCTCTGCAAAACCCCATGAACACTGGGGTAGCGGCAATTGATGACATATCCCCCAAAAACCAAGAATGGGTCAAATCCCTTGGGAAGGCCCATGAACAGTGGACGATAATGACCCATTTATACCAAAAACAAGGATAATGGAACGATTCTATACCATACGCTTCAAGCGAAGGACCGCCCAAAGGTTCAAACAGTTCTCCAAAAAGGTGGGAAGGACATATTCCCTTACGTTGGACACTGTCATGGACTTTTTCGAGTGGCACGGCTTCAACCCAGGTGACAGGTTTGAAAAAAGTATTTATCGGGAGATCCTTAAGAACCGGAAACGCACCGAGGCCTCAATTGCGATCATCCGTGACATCGAGGTCACACAGACCAGGCCCACCAACGCCATCCTCCATGCCTTGTTGGAACAAAAGGTCAAACATGAAAGACCGATGAGGGTGATGAAAAAGAAAATCAAGGAACAGCCCGAAATAGAGATAACCGTTCCCAAGATCCGCTATGAAAGGCTAACGGACAAAATGGAAAGGCTCAAAAGGGAGAGCCAATATGTGGTGGAGAATGTCACATTGAAAAAGCCTTCTTTTGGTAAACCCTATCTAAAGCTGGAGATTACGGAAGGTGAGCTAGAAAACTACAAAAGGACACTTAGGAACCTATAGATAGTTTAAGAAACCGTATTTAGCTTTCCACCAAGCTCAGCAGGTTTGTTTTGGTAAGATTGGGCTTGCAGCGCAAAACATGGTTTTGCTCGCCCATTCTTTGTCCAAAGTCATTTTGCTAACCCAAATTTGCCTCTGACAACTTCCATATCTTCCATCAATTTTTTATCAATGACCTTGGCATAAATCTGTGTTGTTTTCAATGATTGGTGCCCAAGCATTTTGCTCACAGATTCTATGGGCACTCCATTCGCTAAAGTCACAGTAGTAGCAAATGTGTGTCTGGCCAAATGGAAGGTTAGGTTTTTTTGAATTTTACAAATGGCTGCTATTTCCTTCAAAAAGGCATTGGTTTTTTGATTGCTTATTACTGGAAGCAACAACCCATTTTTCTTTGTCAATGGATGGTCTCTGTATTTGCTTAAGATTTCCTCTGAAGTAGGGAGTAGGGGTACAACACTTCGGGAGTCTGTTTTTGAGCGATTTATTTTAACGCAACGTTTTCCATCCAAACTAATAACAATATGATTTGACGATAGCTTTTTGACATCAACATAAGCTAGCCCTGTAAAACAAGAGAATACAAAGATGTCTCGAACTTGTTCCAATCTTGGCACATCAAATTCTTGTTCAATCAATGAGCGCAGCTCCAATTCTGTTAGAATATCTCGTTCCACCCTTTTCCATTTTGCTTTCCAATGATAAAAAGGGTCTTTGTTTACCCAATTATTTGCAGCTGCTATCCTCATAATCTTTTTGAAGTTGACCACATACTTTGTGACGGTATTTTGATTGCCGATTTTCTTGGTTTTCAGATAATGGTTAAAGCGATTGATAAACTTTAAGTCCACTTCTTTTATAAAGATGTCTTTGATTTTATACTCCTTCTGTACAAAATCCGCTAAATGGTTTCTGGTTCGAATATGTCTTCTATAAGCTCCATAGGAATATTCTAAACCAAGTAACTGTTCAATTTGATTATTGTGCTCATCATAAACCTCCAATACAGTTTTGTTGGTACTTTCTGTATTAAGAATTTTATGCTTGATGGTTTCGGCTGTAAAGGGCTTCTTTTTTAGCACCAATTTTGAATGAATGTTATACGCTTTGGATTCCAATTCATCTATGTAGTGATTTAGGGCTTTACTTTGAGGGTTCGAACCCTTGACCCTACCTCTAATTGAGCACCATTTTTCGGGCTTTACTTTGCGCTGAATACTGAATTCAGCCCGTTTGTAATTTGCTGTTATTCTGAGGAATAAGTTAGCTTCACCTTGTTGATTTAATCTGCTCTTTCTGATGTAGCATAAAACTGAAAAAGAATTTGTCTCCATAACCCTGATTTTACCAATTATTAAAATGTTAAATTTTCTTTGTAATAACTTGATAATCAGAAATTTTAACAGCCTCGCGGTGCGCACTTTACGAATTCAAAAAAGTGCGCACCGAATCGCGCACCGCGAAAAGTGGGATTATTTGATATCAAATGAAATCAGGAAAAATAAAAAAGTCTGTAAATCAACGATTTACAGACTTTTTGAATAATTATGGACTCTTAAAAGTGACCTGACTGGGGCTCGAACCCAGGACCCTCTCCTTAAAAGGGAGATGCTCTACCAACTGAGCTATCAGGTCTCCCTGCTTGCAAAACCCTCCGGGAATTGCGCTAAGCGGGTGCAAATATAACATCAATAATCTATTTTGCAAGATGAATTAATGATAAATTTGTCTTTTTTTGGAATCAATTAAAAATCAAATAAATGAAGGTAGTTCTTGTAGGATACATGGCAAGTGGAAAGACTTCTTTGGGAAAATTGTTGGCCAAGGAACTGGCCATTGAGTTCATAGATTTGGACGAATACATTGAACAGGAGCAACAAAAATCGGTCAAAGCCATTTTTGCCGAAAAAGGGGAGATATACTTCAGAAGTATTGAAAGTAAAATGCTGGCAAAAGTATTAGAAGAGCATGAAGATTGTATTCTCTCAACGGGAGGGGGCACTCCTTGCTACAGCAATAACATGGACCAAATTTTAGAGAAATCAGACCACTCCATATACCTACAACTGCCCATATCCACTCTAGTGGAGCGGATTAGTGAAGAAAAAGTAAAAAGACCTTTGGTAAGCCATATTGGTGCTGATGATTTACCTGAGTTTATTGGAAAACACCTTTTTGAAAGAAGGCCATTTTATACACGTGCCAAGCATACGCTTAACTGTAACGAAAAGGATTTGGAAACTTTGGCGAACGAGGTAAAATCACTGTTACACTAGAAAAACTGCATCGTCATTGGGCTTAAATTCCACTTTGATATGCTCATGTAAAGAGGTAGAAAGTGAAATGCCCTTATAATCGGCCTTAATAGGATATTTTTTATGGTTTCTGTTGACCAATACTGCGGTTCTGAGCTGTTTTATGGGTGTTTTCAGAAAGTGGTGAACGCCATAAATAAGTGTTGTCCCGGAGTTCAAAACATCGTCAATGAGCACTACGGATTTGTTCTTATAATCTTCTTTGGGTATGGATGAACTTACACCACTTTTCAAAGGATTTTGCTTATCCATTTCAATTTTACAGAAAACGATGTTGGCTTCGGTGATTTTTTCAAGCACTTTGGCCACTTTTTTCGCAAAAAGGACCCCTCCACCTTCTATTCCAGCTATAATAATCTCTTTCTCATTCACATTTACTTCATATATCTGATAGGCGATGCGTTTAATGATATGTTGAATTTGCTTATGGGTGAGAATACGGTTCGTCATGGGAAAGTTTAAGAATTCCAAAGATATAAAACAGATTATTCCGATTCATCCAAATAACCATCAATATCCCGTCTATCTTTTTTGGTGGGGCGGCCCAGTCCCTTTTTTCGATATAACGTTTTGGTGTGTTTGAGCAGTTCTTGGTGTTCAAAAGCCTCTTTTGGGGTGGTATCTTTTCTGTAAATGTCAACTAACTTTGCGCCGACCCTGCTCTTCGGAATATCAAGCACGGTAAGCCGAAGTTCAATTTGGTCTTTTCGCAAGACAATCTCATCCATTGGAAAAATTTCCCGTGAAGGTTTGGCAACACTGCCATTGACCTGCACATGTCCTTTTTTAACAGCTTGGGCAGCAACGTTTCGGGTTTTGTAGTATCTAATACACCAAAGGAACTTATCAATGCGCATACGCTCCGTAAATCTTTGTTAATCCACAGAGCAAAAATAGCGGAAAATTGTATCTTGCGCAGCTAAACAATATAGCTGATGAAGTACGGGAAATTAGCCCTTTTGACGGTGGCCGCGTTTTTTTTCTCCTGCAACAATGATGATAATGGACCCGATGTGGAATCCGTTCCACCTCGATTACTTGCTGAAGTAGCACCTGAAGATGATGCTGAAATTAGGGAGTTTTTGGAGACTCATTTTTATAATTATGAAGAATTTCAGTCGCCACCTGTGGACTTTGATTATCGAATCAGAATAGATACCATAGCTGGAGATAATGCGGACAAGACACCTTTGATCGATTTTGTTGGGGAGGTAGAAATAAAGGTTTCATCCTTTGAGTTATTATTGTCAGAAGAGGAAAATGATATACCGCACACTGTATATTACTTGGATGCTAGGTCCGGTGAGGGGGTGAATCCTACCGTGGCGGATTCCGTTTTTGTACGATACGAGGGAATGACTTTGGATGGTAATTCCTTTGATGCTTCGCTCAATAATCCAGTCTGGTTCGATTTGGCCAGAATTCAGGATTTAGCACAAGGGTTTAGGGGATTTGCCGAGGGTATTCCTTTTTTTAAAACAGGAGGTCAGGTAATCGACAATGGGGATGGTACGGTCTCTGTAGAAGGATATGGCGTAGGATTGGTCATTTTTCCATCTGGTTTAGGGAATTTTAATAGGTTAAATACACAAATTCCAGCGTACAGTCCTTTAATGTTTACTGTGGATTTATATACCTATAACGCTACAGACCATGATCGTGATGGTATTCCCTCTATAGATGAGGATGTCAATGGCAATGGTTATTTATATGATGATAATACCGATTCCGAAACAGAGGTTGCTGGTGGAAGATTTGCTAATTTCCAAGATGGTGATGACGACGGTGATGGTGTATCTACCCGTAGCGAAATTACCGATGATCAGGGAAATATTATATTACCGTATCCAGATTCCAACAATGATGGCACTCCTGATTATTTAGATCCAGATATCAATTGATTATATAACAAAAAGGCCCAACTCGAGTTGGGCCTTTTTTTATTGGAATTCTTTTTGTTTATAATTTTAAAGACAGGGAGAATATTACCTGGGATGGTCTAGAGTCCACTCTTCCAGAAACATCGGTGATATTGTTGCCAATAAACGCTGCTTCATTTTCAGAGAAACCTCGTTCGTAACGAACATCCAATCCTACTTTTCCGAGATTTACGCCAACCCCTGCGTTCAGTCCTACGGTAAAATCACTTTCTACGTCCTCTACTTCCAGATCACCTAAATCATTTTTGAGGGTATATTGAAATGCAGGTCCTGCAAAAACATGCAGGGGACCTATCAGCTTATATCCAACAAGTACAGGCAAATCCAGTTTGGAGACATCATAATCTTGTGAGCCACCATCAAGATCGTAGCTACTTTTGGTTTTGGTGAAAACCAGTTCAGGTCGTAGATAGATTTTAGGAAAATCCAATTTTCCCCAAAAACCAACATGGAAGCCGGCTTTTCCTTCCGCTCCTTCTCTAATATCTTGACCAGCATCACCGACCGAACCGATTAAATCTCCATTCTTGTTATAACTTAAACCAGCTTTAATACCAAATCCGGAGCCACTTTGGGCGGCGGCCGTAAATCCCATTAGAGCAAATACGGCAATTACAAGTGCTTTTTTCATAAGTGTTTCGTTTTAAATTGATTGAAGAATATCAAATGATATCGAAAATTATTTTCGCTTCAATACCCTTAAAACGGCCGCTTCAATGGCTTTATTGTCTAAGCCGTACTTCTCCATAAGTTGATCTGGTGTGCCACTTTCCCCGAAACTATCTTGGACTGCCACAAATTCTTGTGGAGCAGGATGTCGCGTCGCCAATACTCGGGCCACACTTTCCCCAAGACCACCTAAAAAGTTGTGTTCTTCCGCAGTGACCACACAACCGGTTTTTTTCACTGACTTTATAATGGCCTCTTCATCCAAAGGTTTAATGGTATGTATGTTGATCACTTCAACAGAAATACCTTGATTCTCCAAACTTTCCGCTGCTATAAGGGATTGCCAAACCAAGTGTCCAGTAGCCAAAAGGGTAACATCGGTTCCTTCATTGAGCATTAGGGCTTTACCAATCTCAAATTTTTGGTCCACTGGAGTGAAGTTTGCCACTTTCGGTCTTCCAAAACGTAGATAAACAGGCCCGTGATGGTCCGCAATGGCCAAGGTTGCCGCTTTGGTCTGATTAAAATCACACGGATTGATCACCGTCATGCCCGGAAGCATTTTCATTAGACCGATATCTTCCAAAATTTGATGCGTGGCACCATCCTCTCCAAGAGTCAAGCCAGCATGCGAAGCACAAATCTTCACATTTTTATCAGAGTAGGCAATGGATTGGCGTACCTGATCATAGACCCTACCTGTGGCAAAATTAGCAAAGGTAGAGGCAAAAGGGATTTTACCACCAATAGTTAGTCCAGCTGCAATTCCCATCATATTGGCTTCGGCAATCCCTACTTGAAAGAAACGTTCTGGATTTTCCTTTATGAAGGTTTCAATTTTCAAAGAGCCTACCAAATCGGCGCAAAGTGTCACTACATTTGGATTGGTTCTGCCGAGTTCTGTCATCCCAGCTCCAAAACCGCTTCGTGTATCTTGTTTTCCTTGATCTGTATATTTTGTCATTTTTAGTATTTCTTCTGGATTAATAGTCACCTAGCGTTTCTGGGTTCTGGGATAATGCAATTTCCAATTGTTCATCGTTGGGAGCTTTTCCGTGCCATGCGTGGGTGTGCATCATAAAATCCACTCCATTGCCCATTACTGTGGTCATAACAATGCAGACTGGCTTGCCGTTACCAGTTCTTTTCTTGGCCTCATTCAACCCCGCGATGACCTGCTCCAGATCGTTGCCATTTTCAATTTCAAGCACATCCCATCCAAAAACCCTAAATTTTTCAGCTACATCTCCCAAGGGCAATACTTCTTCCGTGGCACCATCAATTTGCTGTCCGTTACGATCTACAGTTGCAATCAAATTATCCACCTTGTTGCCTGCAGCAAACATAATGGCCTCCCAGTTTTGACCTTCCTGCAATTCACCATCGCCGTGCAAGCTGAAAATCAAATGATCATCACCATTCAATTTTTTGGCAAGGGCGGCACCTATGGCCACGGACATTCCTTGGCCCAGTGAGCCAGAAGCTATACGAACACCGGGAAGTCCCTCGTGAGTGGTAGGGTGACCTTGCAAACGGGAGTTTATCAATCTAAAGGTGTTCAGTTCCTCTATGGGAAAGTAACCTTTTCGGGCAAGCACACTATAAAAAACCGGGGAAATATGTCCATTGGAAAGGAAAAACACATCTTCTCCTTTTCCGTCCATATCAAACCCGTCCTTCAAATCCATTATTTCGTTGTACAGCGCAACAAAAAATTCCGTACATCCCAAAGAACCCCCTGGATGTCCTGAATTTACCTTGTGAACCATCCGCAGAATATCCCTTCGCACCTGAATCACTAAATCCTGTAAATCTTGATTGTTTGGCATCGTATTGATTTTAATTTTTCAAAAGTAACGGCATTCCCTCGGCTAAACAAACACTTAGGTATTATTTTGTGAATAGCCCCATGTACCAAACTTTATTTTTTTGTTAAGGCATTGTGGAAGGGAGTTGGTTATATTTGCGCCCTAAACCAAAGTCTTTGAAGTTTACGGTAGAACAGAAAGACCCATTGAGTAAGGCCCGTGCAGGAGCGTTGACCACGGATCACGGAGTGATAAAAACGCCAATTTTTATGCCTGTGGGTACTGTTGCCTCGGTAAAAGGGGTACATCAGCGGGAGTTACGTGATGACATAGACCCGGATGTGATTTTGGGCAACACCTATCATCTATATCTGAGGCCTGGAACAGGTATTTTGGAAGAGGCAGGGGGGCTCCACAAATTTATGGGCTGGGAGCGAAACATTTTGACGGACAGTGGGGGCTACCAGGTCTATTCATTGTCAAACAATAGAAAAATCAAAGAGGAAGGGGTCAAATTTAAATCCCATATTGATGGTTCGCAACATGTTTTTACACCTGAGAATGTAATGGAAATCCAACGCACTATAGGTGCGGATATCATAATGGCCTTTGACGAATGTACGCCCTACCCATGTGATTATAATTATGCCAAACGTTCCATGCACTTGACCCATCGTTGGTTGGACAGATGTGTGGCCCATTTGGATAAGCTTCCTTTTAAGTATGGTTATTCACAAAGTTTTTTCCCTATTGTCCAAGGCTCCACATTCAAGGATTTGAGAAAACAGTCTGCAGAATATATTGCTTCCGTAGAGGCCGAAGGGAATGCCATCGGTGGACTCTCTGTTGGAGAACCCGCTGAGGAAATGTATGAAATGGCGGAGCTGGTCTGTGACATTCTGCCTGAAGATAAACCACGATACCTGATGGGGGTGGGGACACCCATAAATATTCTTAAAAATATTGCCTTGGGTGTGGATATGTTTGATTGTGTAATGCCAACACGAAATGCGCGTAATGGTATGCTGTTTACTGCCCATGGAACCATTAACATCAAGAACAAGAAATGGGAGAACGATTTCTCTCCAATTGATGAGATGGGAATCACTTTTGTGGATACCGAGTACTCCAAAGCATACTTAAGACACCTTTTCGTGGCCAATGAATATTTGGGCAAGCAAATAGCAACAATACATAATCTAGGTTTTTATTTATGGTTGGTACGTACTGCAAGAGAACGTATTTTAGCAGGTGACTTTTTGGATTGGAAAATCAAAATGGTACAACAAATGGACAAAAGATTGTAATGTTCACCATACTCGACAAATATATCCTAAAGCGTTATCTGATTACCTTTATAGGTATGCTGCTCCTTTTCGTTCCCATAGGGATAATGGCCAATTTGGCAGAAAAAATAGGTAAGATTATTGACAATGAAGCACCTTTGACTGAGGTCATTGTGTTCTACGGCAATTTTACGTTGGTGATTGGAAATCTGTTATTGCCCATTTTTTTGTTCTTGTCGATTATCTTTTTCACTTCGAAACTGGCAAGCAATACGGAGATAATAGCGATTTTGAGTTCAGGAGTTTCCTATTGGCGCTTTCTAAGACCTTATTTCGTTGGAGCTACCTTGGTTGCTGTCCTTATTTTTATGATGGGGATGTTTATTGTGCCACACGCCAGCATCGGCTTCAACGAATTTGAGTACAAATATTTTAAGAGGGGTAGACAAGATCGGGTAACGGATAACATTTTCAATCAGTTGAATGAGACCGATTATATCTATGTAAGCAGTTTTGATCCCAATCGTAAGATTGGTTACAACTTTACCTATGAACATTTCAACCCCAACAAACAGCTGGATTATAAAATTTCGGCAAGCAACATTAGGTGGGTGGAAAAAGACAGTATTTACAGACTCACCAACTACGTGAAACGAAAACTTCAAGACGGCGTAGAATTAATCGAGACCAAACGCCGCTTGGATACTTTGTTCACCTTTAAGATTGAAGACCTTACACCAGTTTCATATGTGGCCGAGACCAAAAACCTGTTCGAGCTTAACAAGTTTATCGAAGATCAAAAGCGAAAAGGAGCATCGAACATCAATACCTATATATTGGTTAAATACAAAAGGTGGGCCTTGCCAATAGCGGCTTTTATTCTTACCATTATCGCTGTGGCGGTATCTTCTGTGAAAAGACGTGGGGGCATGGGGCTAAATTTGGCCTTTGGTATAGGAGTGGCCTTTGTTTACATATTTTTCGATAAAGTATTCGGCACTTTGGCGGAGCAATCTGGATTTTCTCCTTTATTGGCCGTGTTGATACCAAATGTCATTTTTGGTGCGTTTGCTGTTTACTTGCTTATGAAGGCAAAGCGTTAAATGCCGACTCTGTTGCCAATACGTATTCTTTTAAAGTTATATATTTGTTTCCATTATTTTTAGAAAAGCATTCCAATGGAATACCTAGAATTTGAACTTCCCATAAAAGAGCTTGAAGACCAACTTCAAAAGTGTATGGTGATTGGTGAGGAAAGTGATGTTGATGTTACCGAAACATGTCAGCAGATTGAGAAAAAACTGGAAGAAACCCGAAAGGATATCTACAAAAACCTGACCGCTTGGCAGCGGGTCCAGTTGTCAAGACATCCCAACCGACCCTATACGATGGACTATATCAAGGCCATTTGCGGTGATACTTTTTTGGAGCTGCATGGAGATAGGAATGTAAAGGATGACAAAGCCATGGTAGGTGGACTTGGTAAAATTGGAGATCAGAGCTACATGTTCATAGGCCAGCAAAAAGGATATAACACCAAAACAAGACAGTACCGGAACTTTGGAATGGCCAATCCCGAAGGATACAGAAAAGCGCTGCGCTTGATGAAGTCTGCTGAAAAGTTCGGTATACCTGTGGTCAGTTTTATTGACACGCCAGGGGCTTATCCCGGTATTGAAGCCGAAGAAAGGGGACAAGGCGAGGCCATAGCTCGGAATATTCTGGAGATGACACGACTTAAGGTGCCCATTATTGTTGTCATCATTGGTGAAGGTGCTTCCGGTGGTGCATTGGGGATTGGTGTGGGCGATACTGTATTGATGTTGGAAAACACATGGTACTCGGTAATCTCCCCCGAATCCTGCTCTTCAATTTTATGGAGAAGCTGGGAGTTCAAAGAACAGGCGGCAGAAGCCTTAAAGCTTACCGCCAAAGACATGAAAAAACAAAAGTTGGTGGATGAAATTGTCCGCGAACCCTTGGGAGGCGCACATTCCAACAGAGAAAAAACCTTTGAAATCGTAAAGAACAAGATTTCGGCCCATTTCGAGGAATTAAAAAAGTTATCACCAAAAGACTTGGTAAAAACCCGTATGGAAAAATATGCGGGAATGGGTGTTTTCCATGGGTAATTCCTGTTTTTCAGAGGGTCACTCTTTTTATTAGGTTTTGTCTTCATTTTTTTTTATGTTATTAACAGGAAATAGAAGTTATCAACATTTGTTTTGTTGAAGTCCTGTGAATATCGCACTTTGGCAAATTAAAGTTAACTTAAGGTTAATTAGCTACTTTCGCAGTCATGGATAAACCTAGCCCACTTGTTGGACACCGCATTGACAAATCAACGCTAATCAATCTTGAAAAAGGTAAAATACCTCCTCAAGCTGTTGATTTAGAGGAGGTTGTATTAGGGGCGATGATGATTGACAAAAAAGGGGTTGATGAAGTAATCGATATCCTACATCCCGATGTCTTTTATAAGGACGCGCATCGTTTTATTTATGAAGCCATTTTTAAATTGTTCGAAACCTCCGAACCAGTTGATTTATTAACCGTTTCAGCGCAATTAAAGAAAGAAGGAAAGCTAGAAATTGTTGGGGGTGACTTTTATCTGATTAAATTGACTCAAAAAGTAGCTTCTTCGGCACATATTGAGTTTCATGCAAGGATTATTCTTCAAAAATACATTCAACGAAGTCTCATCAAGATTTCAAATGAAATTATTGAGGACGCCTACGATGATGGCACCGATGTTTTTGACCTTTTGGACAACGCCGAGGCCAAACTGTACGATGTAACCCAAGGGAACTTAAAACGCTCTGCGGAAACTGCTCAGAATTTGGTGATACAGGCCAAAAAGAAAATCGAGGAAATCTCCAATAAAGAAGGCCTGAGCGGAATTCCCTCCGGATTTGATAAGGTGGACAAGCTGACTTCGGGCTGGCAGCCCAGTGATTTGGTCATCATTGCAGCTCGACCAGGTATGGGTAAAACAGCATTGACACTTTCCATGGCACGAAATATTGCCGTAAATTCGGAAATACCGGTAGCATTCTTTTCTTTGGAGATGTCATCCGTGCAGTTGATCACGCGATTGATTTCTGCTGAAACGGGTCTTTCATCTGAAAAATTACGTACCGGCAAACTGGAAAAACATGAATGGGAACAATTGAACGTTAAAGTAAAGGCCTTGGAAAAGGCACCTTTGTTTATTGATGATACACCCTCACTTTCCATTTTTGACCTTAGGGCCAAGGCTAGACGTTTGGCGTCCCAACATAAAATTAAGCTCATCGTCATAGATTATTTGCAATTAATGACAGCAGGTGGAAGTCAAAAAGGCGGCAATAGGGAACAGGAGATTTCTTCCATCTCCAGGAATCTCAAAGCGTTGGCCAAGGAATTGAACGTTCCGGTAATTGCCTTGTCACAGCTTTCCCGTGCCGTGGAGACGCGTGGCGGCAGTAAGCGCCCTATACTTTCAGATTTGAGGGAATCTGGAGCCATTGAGCAGGATGCCGATATTGTGTCCTTTATTTACAGGCCCGAATATTATAAAATTGATGAGTGGGATGATGAGGAACGGACCCCTACCCAAGGTCAAGCTGAATTTATCGTGGCCAAACACCGTAATGGTGGTTTGGATAATATTAGGTTAAAATTTGTGGGTGCTCTAGGTAAATTTGATAACTTGGATGACTTTGATTCGCCATTCGAATTTCAATCGAAAATGAATGCGGACGAAGAAAATCCCTTTGCACCATCCGGTCTTCCCAGTGCGGACGAGGCTTTTGGGAGTGCAATGAACAGTGATGACGATGACTTGGAAGACGATAACGACGTACCTTTTTGATAATATGCAATACGCATTTCGAGCAAAAGTGAGAAATACCACTATTGTCTTTTTTCTTCTACTTTTTCTAAAATCATCGGCTTCGGTAATCTTGATTCCCATGGATGCCGAGAGCCAGGAAAATCATCTAAAAGCTTACGGAATCACCTATTGGGTACTCACCAAGCAACAAAAAGTGCAATGGCTTTTAAATTACCGGGGAGGTGCTTTTTTATTGCCGGATGGAGAAACAATCCGAAGAGAGTGCCAAATACGTGGAGTTTCTTTTGAAGTGTTATCCGATGGACAAGCTGAAGAAATATTGGACGAAATAAGCAGTCCCTCCCAAAATCAGGATGCGGTTATTTTGGAAAAAGCACCCAAAATTGCGGTATATTCCCCTAAGGGAAACCAACCTTGGGATGATGCCGTGACCATGGTGCTGACCTATGCGGAAATTCCCTATGCTACCATATACGATGAGGAGGTGTTGGATGATAAGCTGGTTCTATATGATTGGCTTCATTTGCACCATGAGGACTTTACGGGACAATATGGAAAATTTTATGGGGCCTACCGAGCCGCTCCTTGGTACATAGAAGACAAGAAAGAGGCGGAGGCACTGGCTCAAAGGTTAGGTTTTTCAAAAGTATCCGAAGAGAAAAGGGCGGTGGCCCTAAAAATCAGGAACTATGTAATTGGAGGCGGATTTATGTTTGCCATGTGTTCTGCAACCGATAGTTTTGATATTGCGTTGGCCGCTGAAAATGTGGATATCTGTGAGCCTATGTTCGACGGAGACCCGTCTGATGCAAATTACCAAGGTAAATTGGATTACAGTAGAACTTTTGCGTTTACCAATTTTGTTTTGGAACGAAATCCACTTCGTTATGAGTTTTCTTCGATTGATATGACAAACCAGCGTAGAAATGTACCCAAGGAATCGGATTATTTTTCATTGATGGAATTTTCGGCCAAATGGGATCCCGTACCCACCATGTTGACACAGAACCACACTTCTTTGGTCAAAGGATTCATGGGACAGACCACGGCGTTTACGCATAGTCAGGTAAAACCTACGGTTATGATATTGGGTGAGAACAAAATTAATGGGGAAGCACGTTATATCCATGGAATCAAAGGGAAGGGTTTTTTTACTTTCTACGGAGGGCACGATCCTGAAGATTACCAGCATAGGGTAGGGGACCCCAAAACGGAACTGGAACTGCACCCCACTTCGCCGGGCTATCGATTGATCTTGAACAATGTGCTTTTTCCAGCGGCACGAAAGAAAAAGCAGAAGACTTAAGCCAGTTTCTCCTTGAAAAATGCCAAGGTGCGTTGCCAGGCCAAATCTGCAGCAGCTTCATCAAAACGAGGTGTTGTATTATTGTGAAACCCGTGGTTGACCCCTGGATAAAAGTATACCTCATATTCTTTTTCCAGGGCCATTAGTCTAGCCTCGTAAGCTGGCCAACCCTTGTTTACCCGCTCATCCAATTCGGCATAGTGAATCAATAACGGGGCGTTTATTTTTTCTACATCATCATCATCAGGTTGTCCACCATAAAAAGGGACAGCAGCAGCCAAATCGGGAACTTGTACGGCCATCATATTGGAAATCCATCCTCCAAAGCAAAAACCAACCACACCAATTTTACCATTGCAATCCTCATGATTTTTAAGATAGTCGAAAGCAGCAATAAAATCTTCCAGCATTTTGTAACGACCCCGTTGTCTTTGCAGGGCACGACCATCATCATCGTTGCCCGGATATCCTCCCAGTGGAGTAAGCGCGTCCGGAGCTAGTGTAATAAAGCCTTCCACAGCGGCCCGGCGTCCTACATCTTCAATATAGGGGTTAAGACCTCGATTTTCGTGAACCACTACAATACCTCCTAATTTGCCATTCATTTCCTTGGGTTTTGAAAGCAAACCTCTTATTTCGCCTCCACCTCTTGGTGAGGAATAGGTTATAAAATCTGACTCCAATCTAGGGTCATTTTGGGGTACAAGAAGCGTGTCTTTATAATTGGGCATTATAAAACTTAGTAAGGACGGTAGTGTAACACCCCCAACAGCATATAGCGATAATTTTTTGAGGAACTGCTTACGATCTATCTTGTTATGGGCATAATCGTCGTACAAGTCAAACACTTCTTGTTCAATATCTTCTTTTTTGAGTGACTTCATGATTTGTTTTTATTGACAATAAGATACTAATAATCTTTGTTCATTATGTTCTCAAATAGTTTGGAAAGGTTATTATCCTAATTTGCAATGGAATCCGTTACTTGTCTTTTTGGCCAAGCTTGGCTAATCATATGGTTGGTAATGAACCAATCCTCCTCAATTTTTTTATAAACCCTTAAGTGGTTTATATGTCTGTCCTCCATTTTGCTACCATCTGGCCATTCTTGGTTTTTGCGAATATTTGTTGATCGCACCGTTGCAATTGAATCGTTAAGAAATGTAATATCATTGGTTCCATAATCATTTTCTCCAGTCATTACAAAGTCTAAACCAAAAATGAAGTCAAGAAGCTCCTCTAGCTCTTGTTTGCTTTGTGTCCTATCTCCAAAAGCATTGGTCCAATCGGTTTTGTCAGCATAATGTGCGATTGCTAGTTCCAAATCTTTTGTTTCCCAAGCTTTGTCCCATTCAGCAATGGTCCTGTTGATTTTTTCTTTATCGGAATCGTAGTTTTTTACGTGTTCTGTTTTCTTAGAACTGCAGGCCAATGTGCTACCTACAATACATAGCAGAAATACAATTTTTTTCATACGGGTTTACTTTAGTTCGACTAAAATGGGGGAAGAATAGGAACGTTACATTGCTCCATGTTTGTAACTAAAGATATGCGAAATACCGGGATGTCTGAAAAGATTAGCCAAAAAAACCATGAAGGAAATCAAAGCAACTTCTCCAAAACCCGCTCTACTCCAAAATCATCATTGCTTGTTGTTTCAAAATTGGCTACTCGTTTAATATTGGGATGGGCATTGGCCATGGCAAAACTGTAGTCGGAAAGTTGCAGCATCTCCAAATCGTTGTAGTAATCGCCAAAAACCAAAAGTTGATCTGGCTTTATATTGTATTGATCCATCACTTTTTGAAGTGCATTTCCTTTGTGCGCGTTGACATGGTTGAAATCAACCCAATTTCGCCCGGACACCTTAACCTTTAACTTGTCTTCAAGATAACTGACCTTGGGATAGATATAGTCTTCTGCGCTAGTGGCATGATATACAGCAATTTTTACTATTTCATCCGTGACCTTTTGATAGTCTTCAACAATTTGATAGGCCGAATAGTATTCTTTCAGCTGGTTCAAGAACTGTTTTGAGTTTCCGTCGAAATAAGAAGTGTATTTTCCACATAACATGACATGGGCATTATCGATTTGATCTACCACCGCCAAGAGTTCACTTTTTACTTCTTGATTCAATGGGGTCGATGAAAGTTCTTCGTCTTTTCTTTTAACTAAAGCACCGTTTTCAGCAATAAAAATGACATCATCCTTAATGACTTCCAGCTTATCGGCCATACTATGGTATTGCCTGCCACTTGCAGCCACAAACCGTATTCCTCTTTGATTTAGTTTGTAAAACAGTTCAAAGAACTGATCACTGACCTCGTGTTTGGAATTCAACAGAGTACCGTCCATGTCGGTGACCACCATTTTTATGTTGGATAAATCCATTTTTTAAAGAATCAAGCTGCAAAGTTATTTTTTATTTAGTAGTTAAGGCTATTGCCACATGAAGATTGTATTAAATTAGTTGAAAAGTGTTGTTGACAACGATGAAGTTTTATCAGAAAGAGATACAATTAAGGTCCTACCCCAGGGGTTTCCATTTGATAACGGATACAGTCATGCGGTCACTCCCTGAAATACGAGAAATAGGAACTGGGATGTTGCAGGTATTTATGAAGCACACTTCGGCAAGTTTAACCATCAACGAGGATGCAGACCCTACGGTTCGCATGGATTTTGAAAGTCACATAAGTAAAATGGTACCGGAGAATGCCCCTTACTACAAACACAATTATGAGGGTCCCGATGATATGCCTGCACACATTAAGGCTTCTTTAATGGGAGCATCTGTGCAGATACCTATTACTGATGGAAAACTGAACATGGGAACTTGGCAAGGCATCTATTTATGCGAGCATCGCAATCATGCCTCTGGCAGAAAGTTGGTATTGACGGCTTTTGGAAAATAAAAATCCCGCTGAACACAGCGGGATTTTAATAAGCGGATACATTATTGTTTATTTTACTTTCTCAACAATGGCTTTGAACGCATCTGGATGGTTCATGGCCAAATCGGCCAAAACTTTTCTGTTGAGCTCTATTCCATTGGCCTTTACTTTGCCCATAAATTGGGAATAGGACATGCCATGCATTCTGGCTCCTGCATTGATTCGGGTAATCCAAAGTGCACGGAAATTTCGTTTTTTGTTTCTTCTGTCGCGGTAAGCGTAGAGCATTGCTTTTTCCACCGCATTTTTGGCTACTGTCCAAACGTTTTTACGTCTACCAAAGTAACCTTTGGCTTGCTTCATTATTTTTTTTCGTCTTGCTCTAGAAGCAACTGAATTTACTGATCTTGGCATAATGTTTCATTTTTTTGTAGTAGGCGCCCTGACTTATTTCAGGAACTTTTATGGGCCCAACTCCAGGGTTAATAATTAATGATTTACCGAAATAACAACTATTTAAGTCTTAGTTGTTGCTTGATGTTGTCCTCATCCGATGGATGTACCAACGTGGAATGGGTCAACTTAAGCTTGCGCTTTTTCGATTTTTTAGTCAAAATGTGACTTTTAAAAGCGTGCTTTCTTTTGATTTTTCCAGAACCGGTAAGCTTAAATCGCTTTTTGGCACTGGATTTCGTTTTCATTTTAGGCATTTTCCTAGTTTTTATCTCCGCTTATTGTTCTGAACAGAGTTCAGGTACTTTTATTTTTTGTTTGTCTTTGGGGCAATGAACATGGTCATTCGCTTACCTTCCAATTTTGGCATTTGCTCCACTTTGCCAAGTTCCTCAAGATCTTGTGCCAATCTCAACAATAAAATTTCACCCTGGTCTTTGTACACAATGGACCTACCCTTAAAAAACACATAGGCCTTGAGTTTGGCACCATCCTTTAAAAACTTTTCCGCATGACGCTTTTTAAACGCATAATCGTGGTCATCCGTTTGGGGACCAAAACGTATTTCCTTTACGATAACCTTGGTGGCTTTGGCCTTCATGGCCTTATCACGTTTCTTTTGTTCGTAAAGAAACTTTTTATAGTCAATGATCTTGCAGACCGGGGGATTGGCTTTTGGCGAAATCTCCACAAGGTCCAGTTCTAGTTCATTTGCTTTTTGCAAAGCCTTCGAAATCGGGTAAACACCAATTTCCACATTATCCCCCACAAGCCTTACTTCAGGGGCTTTTATATTTTCATTGATATTATGGGGATTTTTATTCTCCCTTCTGGGTTGGGGTCTAAATCTTCTTCGTATTGCTATGACTTACAATTTTTAATTAAACTTAATTTTTTAGAACGACTTTAAGTTACTATTTATTTCAGTAGCTACCAAGTCTGAAAATTCGCTTACTGCTAAGCTTCCTAAATCCTCCCCACCATGTCTTCGAACCGAAAGGGTATCAGATCCTTCTTCCTGTTCTCCCACTATGAGCATAAAAGGTATTTTCTTCAGCTCGGCCTCACGGATTTTTTTCCCTACCGTTTCATTCCTATTATCAATGAGCGCGCGAATTTCGTGATTTTCCAAAGAATTCAAAACTTTTTCCGCATATTTTTCATGTTTCTCACTTACGGGCAGTACAATGGCCTGAATCGGAATGAGCCATAGAGGAAAATTTCCTCCCGTGTGCTCCAACAATAATGCCACAAATCGTTCCATACTTCCAAAAGGTGCCCGGTGTATCATAACCGGTCTATGTAGTTCATTGTCACTACCTTTATAAGTAAGGTCAAAACGCTTTGGAAGATTGTAGTCTACCTGTATGGTGCCCAATTGCCAATTTCTGCCCAGGGCATCCTTGACCATAAAATCCAATTTTGGACCATAAAAAGCAGCTTCGCCACTTTCTACAACATAGTTCAGTCCTTTCTCATCTGCTGCATTAATGATGGCTTGCTCCGCCTTTTCCCAATCTTCCGGATCACCAATATATTTTTCAGGGTTTTCAAGGTCTCGAACGGACACCTGTGCTGTAAAATCGTCAAAGTCCAATGAGTTCAATACATATAAAGAAAGGTCTATCACTTTCTTGAACTCGTCATTAAGCTGTTCTGTGGTGCAAAAAATGTGTGCATCATCTTGGGTAAAACCTCTTACACGGGTAAGGCCATGTAGTTCGCCACTTTGTTCATATCTATAAACCGTACCAAATTCAGCATACCTTTTAGGAAGGTCTTTATAGCTAAAGGGAGTACTGTTGAAAATTTCACAGTGGTGTGGACAGTTCATGGGCTTTAACAAAAACTCCTCATCTTCTTTGGGGGTATGTATAGGTTGAAAACTGTCTTCGCCATATTTTGCATAATGCCCAGAGGTAACATAGAGCTCCTTTTGACCTATGTGGGGAGTAACTACCATTTCATAGCCCGCTTTCTTTTGTGCCCTTTTCAGAAACTCCTCCAAACGCTCACGTAATGCAGCACCATTGGGTAACCACAAAGGAAGTCCTTGCCCTACCTTTTTAGAGAAGGTGAAAAGCCCTAACTCTTTACCCAATTTTCTGTGATCTCGTTTTTTGGCCTCTTCTAAAAGTTCCAGGTATTCGGTAAGCTCCTTTAGCTTTGGAAAAGATATGCCGTAGACCCTTGTCAATTGCTTGTTGTTCTCATCTCCCCTCCAATAGGCTCCTGCAACACTTAAAATCTTGATCGCCTTGATGATTCCCGTATTGGGAATATGCCCTCCACGACAAAGGTCAGTAAAAGAGCTGTGGTCGCAGAAGGTTATGGAGCCATCCTCAAGATTTTCAATCAGTTCTATTTTGTATTCATTGTCTTGATTTTTATAAAATTGTAAAGCATCGGCTTTGGAGACGCTTCTCATTTTATAATCATGCTTGCCCCTGGCTATTTCCATGGCCTTTTTCTCAATTTCTGGAAAATCCTTTTCGGAAACAGTATGCGCTCCGAAATCAACATCATAATAGAATCCATTTTCAATGGCCGGCCCTATGGTTAACTTTATTCCAGGATATAATTCTTCTAGCGCCTGGGCGACAACATGAGAGGTAGAATGCCAAAATGCTTTTTTGCCCTCATCGTTGTTCCATGTATATAAGGTAAGGGCCCCATCTTCTAGTAAAGGTGTTACAGTTTCCACAACAGTATCATTGAATTTGGCAGAGATAACATTTCTCGCCAATCCCTCACTGATACTCTTTGCGATTTCCATGGGTGTGGTGCCTTTAGCCACCTTCTTAACGGCGCCATCGGGCAATGTGATTTCAATCATTCGTTCTCCTTGATTTTGAATGGTGGGCAAAGATACATTGTTGAATTGATGCTTACAATAAATTATAAAATACAATGTGATTTAAAAGACGATGTAGCGGGTTTGCTGTTTAGAATCATTGCTGATAGGTTAGATTTGATTTAAAATATTGTTTTTGTATTTTAAATAATTGATTTTCAGTACAATAAAAAAAAATAGAAATTTTTATTGAAATTGTTTTGTGGTATTATTTAAACCTCTCTATATTTGCACCCGCTTAACCGATAAGGGTTGGGTAGTTTTGGAGGGGATCGACTCTTTTTAGGGGTTGTTTTTTTCTGATTCTGGAAGAAGTTCATTTGACATATTGTATAGACAGCGTAAAAGAG
>NZ_JAAABI010000009.1 GCF_009903685.1 Flagellimonas ochracea
GAGGCATTGGCGTTAATAAAAGAGGGGCAAAAGAAGGAACGGCATAAATCATTGGTTGGCCTACTGGAGGAGAATCTTATATCGGGATTGAGCTTTTCCGAAACGATAAGGGAAAGAAAAGAATTCAGCGAATATGAGTATTACTCACTGATGATAGGTGAAGAATCCGGTACGTTGGAAACTATAACCAAGGAATTGGGGCATTTTTTTTCGAAGAAGAATGAGCAACACAGGAATTTAGTTAACGCACTGACCTATCCCGTAATTATTTTGACCACAGCGGTCTTGGTCGTTGTCTTTATGTTACGAATGGTCGTGCCCATGTTCCAGGATATCTTTGCCCAGAACAACGTGGAATTGCCTTGGATCACCCGATTTATTGTCAACATATCACAGTTTTTGGGAAGTTATGGTCTATGGCTGGTTCTCATATTTTTTGTTTTGCTTCTTTTAAAAAAACTAGTGCTTAGGAAAGATGGGTTCAAAAGAAAAATGGATTACATTACCTTGCGGATTCCCTATTTTGGCAATTTTGTAAAAGCGGTGCACCTTTCCCAGTTCACCAGGGCACTTGCTCTTCTGGTTTCATCCAGCGTTCCTCTACTAAAAAGTATCCAGCTAGCAGGCAAAATGATAAACTTTTACCCTTTGAAGGATGCTTTGGACCAAGTTAGTGATGGCATAGTACGGGGCGAAAGCCTGAGTGAGAGTCTAAAATATCATAAAATATTTGATGGTAAAATGATTGCCTTGGTAAAAGTTGCAGAGGAAACAAACCAAACTCAATATATGTTTGATAGACTAAATCAACAGTATGCGATAGAAGTGCAACAAAAGTCCAAGTTACTAAGTACACTTTTAGAACCTGCTATTATTCTCATTGTAGGTGTTTGTGTGGGAGTCATTTTGGTTGCAATGTATTTGCCCATGTTTAGATTGGGCAGCGTACTATAATTGATGGCGTCGTTCGAAGGTTCACCCCAGAGCATTTTTTGATGACTTGTATTACCTATATATGTTTTTTATTTAAACGATTAATTTGTAATGTTTATATTTGAAATGCAAAAACACTCGTAAATTTTGCATCGAAATGTACTGATTTAAACCAAGTTAAGAGTTCGGTGAATCAGCTCAGAAGACAAGTGTAAAATATTGATATTTAAGGTTTTGAGATGGCTATTTTAATCCTGCCACCCCGACTTTAACATAATTTTAACAATTTAAAGTTCTGATTTTCAGGACTTTAATTTTTTGGGGAAATGCCAAAAACACACCAAAAACACCCTTAAAAGTTACCTATTCGGTTACCTCCTTTTTCTAGCGGCCTGAAAGGACCCGTGTCTACTGGGCTAGAGGGGATTTGGTTGTCGGGCATCCAGGTCGAAACAATTCTATTTTGGTTAACTCTCTGATTTTGGGTTGTTTAATCGCACCCAAATAAGGTAATTTTTTGGAGCATCCATTCAATTTAGGCCAATTAGTTTCAATTTGGCAGTGAGGTTCGTCGGGCGACCTCCCGACACTATTTTAAACTGGTCGGAGATTGATGTTTTACAGGTTACAAGTATTCCACGAAGTTTTACGAAATCTGGAATCGATTAATCTACTTGATAAGGGAAAATTGTTGATTGAAAGTTTCGTTTAAAGGACTTTCGAATTCTGACTTTGAATGTCAATTACCTTGACCAACATGTTTTGGGTCTTAATTCTTTTAAATAGGCATTTTCCATGGCTCTAAGGATTTGGAGTGTAACCGGTCTAGCCAAACTATCGTTTCTTTGTATGCCAAAGCAATACCTGTCGGGATGAAACATTTTAAGGATTACTTTTACAGGGTCATCCTTTTTGGTTAAAATGAAGTATTCCAGGGAAAGCTAGTCCTCAATGATGGCCAAGATGGCTCCATTTCCAGGCCTTCGAAGGCCTTATCCAGATTTGGATAAGAAACAAAAATAAAACCCGAAACGTTGGCAAATTATATTTGTTATATATTTATCAAGTCGGCGAAAAAACGTCGTCGCGAAAGTTGTGGAGACGGTTACCTTGATTGCTAAAATCAGGGTAACCGTTTGGTTTAAAAGGGATTGTGTATTGGTATCAAAACCAGCATCACTTTGTTCTAAAGCCCATCCATTCTAATTAAGGATTATCCGGTCAAATTTGCAAACGGTCTTACTCCAAACTGATTTAAATATTCGTGTAATAGCCTTTTCTCTACCTCTCTTGGATTTTCTTTTGGTGTTAGCTTCCAACAAAAAATCAAGTCAGCATTATTTTTTAGTTGCCAAATTAATCTGCCTCCCCAATGCCCCACGTTTTTTGTTTTTCCAAATCTCAAATATTGCCCAAGCCTAGAGTTTAATGTTCCATTTCCTGTTGGACTCCCTGCTTTTCCTATGTAAACGACTTGTGAGTTATCTACATAATTGCTTTTTAGTTCTGACACTGGAACATTTGGATTTCTTCCTTTGAAAAATCCACCGACTCCAGGATAAATAAATTCAGTTTTATTATAAGCTGGATTGATTACTAGATAAACCCCCTTAACTCTCGGAATAATCGATTTGTCTAACCAAAGCTCTGTCGCTGATTTAAAACCACTGAATCCATTTTTCTTAATGTCACCAATATTATTGAAATCCACAATCGGTTATTTGAACTTCATACAGTCAGTATTCCCTATAATGTTATCGGATTTTAATCAATTTCTACAGAAATAGGTCCGCCATGAGAAACATATCCCCCACCAATTTCATCGATATTAACATCTAGTTCCTCGTTAGTGTCTATACCAACTATATTAACATCAATTTGATCATAATTGCTCAACGTCACACTAATGGTTCCATCTTCATTTAAAGGAACCAATCCATAATTCATTGCTGGCAATAGTTCAGAATTTTCCATAGGTTCATTTGCATAAGCCTTTGGCAGTAGATCTAAATTCGTTATGGTCAATATTGTTAGGTTTACTGCTATAATAGTTAAAACAATTTTGGTGTATTTATCCATTTTCATATGATGAATTTTATTGATTGTTGAATCGTTTTTTTGAACTTTTAATTCTCTTACTACTTCAGAAGATACTATTTTACTGATCTGGCCAATAAAAGAATTTCTTTAGTAATTAGCTCAGCATTTTCTTTTTTAGTAATTATGGTACCGTGATTTGCTTCAATATCAAATTGTTTGCCGTTGGTAGATAGCTCTTTAAGTTCTTTTTGCATTTCAAACCATTTTTGTGCATCCCCATATTGTTTTGTTGCTGTAAAAACCAAAACAGGTAATGAATCTAAACTGCTAGCTTGACCTGCCCGCATAAGAACATCGTCGTTTATGTTATTTTCTTTTAGATACCTACGATAAATTTTTCCTGAATAAGAAGTAAGATTAGCATTGCGAATCTGGCAATCTTTCGGTAAATATTCATTCATGGATTTTGGCTTGATTATCCTATCATAGACTCCCAATATTCCCATATCAGCAAGTATTGCGAAAGATTTTATCATGTTAATTTGACTTTTGTCAAATAGCCCGTTTTCTGCCAGTCGTTCCCATTGTTCAGGATGGCTCGAATCCATAAAAACAAGCCCTTTTACTTCATCCGGGTAAAGGTCTCTGTAGATTCGATTATAAGGGCCGCCCATGGAGTGGCCTGCCAATATATAAGGTGGTTTTTCACCATTTTTTTCGAGCAGTTTATGTAATTGTCGAGCATAAAATTCCGGTGTAATGCTGTCTTTACTCGGTTCACTGAACCATTTTCCTTCTCTATCATAGCGAACAACCCTCATATTTCCTTTCAATCCTTCTGCAATCCAATGAAATACATCTGTATTCCCTCCTGCACCTGCCTCAAGAATTAGGGTTGGTAAATCTTTTTTTTCGCCTTCTGCTCTAATATGAAGCTTAGTACCTTCGACATCTACTAATTCTCCTGGTGGAACTGGTTTTGAACTAAACATACGGTATGATGCTCCAGATATTATTATCAGAGCAATAATCCCAACTGATATTTTACCAATCCATTTGATACTTTTTAGCAGTAACTTCATCTTTGTTTGAACTTTGATTACGGTCTTGGCTATTAGTATTTGCGTAGCAATTACTTATAACCATTGTTGTATGGCGTTATTTTTCATTTTTTTCCAATTCCAACCAGCGTTCATAAGAAATTATTCCATTCTCAGGTTTTCCTTTTCCGTCCAAGATTCCAATAAATTCAAGTGAATGTCCATCTGGGTCGTCAAAATAAATCGCTATTGCTGGCATCCAAGCAAATACCATTGGTCTATCGGTTCCGTCATTTAAAAAGTTCCTGCATTTTAAGTCTCGAGATTTTAAGAAATCAACGGATTCTTTCAGTACCCACTCAGGATCACATTCGAATGCAAAATGTCGAATGTCAATTTCCTCTTTTGGTCTTTCCCATAAACCAAGCATAAACTGCTTGTCTTTTCCAATCCAAAAAAAAGCAGCTCTTCGTTCCTCTTCATAATGACATTGTTTTAATTCAAGAACATTACCATAAAACTCAATCGAGCGTTCAATGTTCTCAACGAATAAATGGGTTTCATAAAGTCCTTTAATCATCTTGGGTCGTTTTTAATGCCATACAACTTGTTCATAGCGATGTAAAATACACTTCTATACTCCCAAATCGGGATAAATTCGTTGTATTTGATAATCTAGTATTCGAATCGTTTATTTAAACTTATATGCCTAATAAATCAAGAAGACCCTGCTTTATATAGAACCTATGAACTTTTCTTGATTTCATTGGGTTATTTGGATCATACTTTACTGTGAAATCAAATTCCAATCTTCCTTTCAATCCTGATAGGGGATATGATCTAAGTACTAATGTATCAATTGGATTTATCAGTGTTAATGAGAAACTTGGCTTTACACCATTAAATTTTCTCAACTCATCTTTAAAATAATTATCCTTATTTAAAAAGTATTCACCAGCAGATTTAAGCGTTGACAAATCACCTATTAGAAGTTGTTCTTTGGTTTCCATATCAAAATAAACAATCTTTTCAATTGAACTGTAGTCATAATCTGGATAACCCTGGGGTCTATCCTGACTTTCCAAGAAGTCACATGAAATCAAGGTCACAAAGAATATAAGGACAGCAATTGATTTTATCGTTTTCATGGATTATTGAATACAGATTAGAAAGGTATATCCATTTTTTGAACTATAGCAACCATTGCCATATGGGTAGTTGGAAGTCCATCAAAAAGTATCACCTAAACTTCATTGTTATCTGTTGGCTATTTTTAATTTCATTTCTTCCTGAGTTAAGGATTTTCTCAAATTTCTATTTTCGAGAAAATCGGTCACCGAGTTAAAGTTGCTATCGACATTGATAATTGAAATAGATTTTGAAGTCACACCTGTTAAATGGTGCAATAGTGAACTTCCAACAAGTCTATTTCTCATTTCTTTCTTTACTGCAATTTGCAAAATTCGGTTATTGTTCGAATTCAGGACTGTATAACCACATAACTCTGTTCCCATATACGCAAGAAAACAAAGGGCATCACGGCCTAAATTTATAATCGTCTCTTTGGTGTTTTGCCAAGTGGGTTCCATCTCACCTATTTGATTGAGTTCTTCAAAGTTTGCATTTTCAAACTGTCGGATTACTACTTCCCTGTTTATTTTATTGACAATAGGTTCTCCATTATAGCAACTTAATCCCCTTACAGGTTTAAACCCAATCTTTTCATACGATTTAATTGCCGGGGTGTTATTTGAGATGACTTCCAATATAATTTCACCAAATGCCATTCTTTCTAATTCCGGCCTTATAAAATCATACATTCTTCTTGTAAGAGCTCGTCCTCTTTCATCAGGAATTACACCAGTTCCGGCATTGTAAGCTTTTCTTACTCCTCCCACTTTTCTGTCACCATGTAAAACAAAGCCAATCAGCTTTTGCTTTCTAAACGCCCCAATTGAAATTTCCGGGTTTATGTTTTCAGCGGTTATTTTGGTCTCAAGCAGGTCAAGATTTAGCTTAAATGGTATTGAATAATCTGAAAACGATAAATTGAAACAATTCAATATTTCTTGATTACTTGTATTTGATAGCGTTTTAATTTTAACCATTTTGATTCAGCTAGCTAGTAAGAAAGTGAACAACCATCTATCTAATCGATAACTATTGCTCATTTATATTTTCATATATCTTGTTTTGTATATTCCCTCCATTTTTTAATAAATATCTTTATTACTTGGAAATCAGGCAAATTTGCATGGGTTTAACTTTATACGGTAACATTTGGACATAGTTTCTTCTTCGCAAGTTTCCACTTTCTATGGTTGGTGGCAGTTTTCGGTATGCCTTTTCGCATTTCTGGCGCTATTATCAATTTGGTATCATATTGGCAAAAAACAAGACGATTTTGGCCAAGTATGGTTGGCGCTTTCAATTTTATGCTGGTCCGTTTCCGGTCTGGTTGAAATAGTGTCCTGGGAACCCATTGGATTGGGTGTGCATTTTAAAGAGGGATTGAGAAGCGTGTTCTCATTATTGAACAGTCTTTTTATACTACTGTCCCTGCCATGGTTCAGATATCTACCCAAGCCATTTGCTCCTCTCATAAAATCTAATTTCTGGCCCTATATCATCGGAATCCCATTTGTTTTTGCCCTTTTCCCCACACTTCATAAAATGTTTCTCGCGAGCACGGCTTTAATAATCAGTGAACTGGATGTATATTATGCGTTGCTGACGTTGTTCTTCTTGGGCTTTGTACTTTGGGAATCATTTGTAAAAAGAAGGCTTCCGCTATTGGGGTGGCTTTCAATAATTACAATTGCTGTAACATTGTTGGCCCAGATATACAAGCTCTTGGATGACACAATTAACCTACTGTTGTTCTCTGCGATATTCAAAACATCCCTAATCATGCTTTTCTTTGCTCTGGCCCTAAGCTGGGTAAAGGAGCTTACGGAAACCGTAATTCCTTCACCGCACCAGTTAAAACTCCGGTTTCTCAAAAAGAGTGGATGGGGCAACAAGGATAGTTTTCAAGTGTCGATGCAAGGATTTTCTGGAAATAAAGATAGGGTTGTGTCGCTCACACCGGCTCTTTACAGACTATTTAAGCTTTTTGCTGAGCGCAGGCTTGACAAAACTGAAGGATGGCTTGAAATCAAACCCAAAAACTTTGATGTCTCCAAAACATATGACATCAATGATCACAATGAGATAAAAAGACTTATTGCAGCCCTGTTGGATGGACTCTTTGGTAAACAGAGTTGGACAAAAGATAAGCACTTTGTACCCTTAAAAAACACTTTATTTGAAATGTCGGAACATAGGGAACGAAGAATAAGGCTATTGCTCCCCCAAGAAAACATTGCCCTTGAAAATGATGGGTAAATCCGGCGTTTGTCAGTTTTCCAACTACTGACATTTTCATATTATTTCCGACATAGGCCAATTAATCAGATTCTGCTCATGAAATTTCAGAAACTTTTGGATTATGGGTACACTGCTGATTTCGAATTTGCAATTACTTTCTACAGTTCAACGGATTGCATCATCCACGGAAAAAGGTTTGGATGAAAAAATCAATGACGGCTTTATGCCCTTTGCTGTATGGTGGGAAAAATTGATTTTGTCTGAAGTGGAATTATTTGGCATAGGAATTCCCTTGGTACTGATAATTCTAATCTTGGGAGCCCTGTTTTTTACACTCTATTTTGGTTTCGTTAATATTCGCCATTTTCCAACGGCCATACAGGTGGTAAGAGGAAAATTTGATGAATTCGAGAAAGAGGCGCCAAAGTTAAAACCTGTCGTCCATGAGGTGGATGGGGATTTGAGGGGGACCATTAAGGACGAGAGCCAGTTAGGTGAGGTCAATCACTTTCAGGCCCTGGCAACCGCTGTATCGGGCACTGTTGGACTTGGCAACATTGCGCTGGTGGCAGTTGCCATCTCTGTTGGAGGACCTGGGGCTACCTTTTGGATGGTATTAGCAGGATTACTGGGAATGTCAACCAAGTTTGTGGAATGCACTTTGGGAGTCAAATACCGTGATATAGATAGTGAGGGGAAGGTTTTTGGTGGACCCATGTACTATTTGTCTAGAGGACTTAAGGAAAAGGGACTTGGATATTTCGGCAAGTTTTTGGCCATTGTATTTGCCGTTCTATGCGTAGGTGCATCTTTTGGAGGGGGCAATGCTTTTCAGAGTAACCAGGCAGCCGCTCAGATTATAGGGTCATTCGGACTTTCAGGTCACGCCACCGGTAGCATAATTGGGCTGGTCTTTGCCATCTTGGCGGGTATTGTCATTATTGGAGGCATCAAACGGATTGCCAAGGTAACGGAAAAAGTGGTGCCGATTATGGCCATTTTGTACGTAGGAGCTGCCCTTTTTATCATTTTTTCCAAAATTGAATTGGTTGATGATGTGTTCAGGCTTATTCTGTCTGAAGCCTTTGAGCCGGTTGCAACCATCTCTGGTGGATTCGTGGGAGTCATGATTCAGGGGTTTAGGCGTGCAGCATTTTCAAATGAGGCCGGGGCGGGGTCCGCTGCAATAGCACACTCAGCTGTGAATACGGCCTACCCGGCTTCCGAGGGATTGGTTGGTCTGTTAGAACCTTTCATCGACACCGTATTGATCTGCTCGATGACGGCAATAGTCATTATTCTTTTTAACATGGACGGCACATTTGTATATGGAAATGTGGTGAATGGGCAAGCACTTTTTAATGATGGCAGTCGTCTGGGAGGCGTTAACATTACCTCCCTGGCCTTCGAAAGTTCAATCAAAGGTTCATCCTATTTGTTGATGATAGCGGTTTGCATGTTCGCCTTTTCAACCATTCTGTCCTGGTCCTATTATGGCCTTCAAGCTTGGAAATATCTTTTTGGTCGAGGAAAACGAACCGATTTAACCTACAAGTTGCTTTTTCTGGTTTTCACGGTTTTGGGTGCCGCTATAACCTTGGATGCCGTGATAAAGTTTTCTGACGCCATGATATTGGCTTTAGTGTTTCCCAATATGATAGGGCTATTGATTCTGTTTCCAAACGTAAAGAAAGAATTTGCCAATTATCTTTCACTTATTAAGAAATCCAAATTGAAATGACAACGAATCCTTTTTTTCTAGCGGACTCGGCTATGATTTCATTGTGGAATCATCCGCAGGATTATTCCGTCGAAATCCAGACCTTTAATTTAATAATTAAACTTTGTTTTAACTCGTTGCCACAATGAATTATAGCCATTGTTAGCTGCTGGCTTTTTTTAGTTCATAGATTATGTTGTCGGCATTGTGTTCATCTTTTTTCCCCAACACAACTTTGAATCCATTCCTTTCCAGTAATTTTTTTGAACTTCCATTTAGTCTATGCGTGAAAGCTTCTATGGTTTCTAAATTCAGATTGTCAAATCCAAAAGCCATAATACTTTTTAGGGATTCATTCATTATTCCTTTCCCTTGGAATTTAGGCGATAAATCATATCCAACTTCAGCTATTTTTTTGTCCTTTGAAAAATTCCAAAGACAAATGCTCCCAATCATTCCCTTTTGGTTTTTCTCGGTTATTGTCCAGTAATACAAATCTCGATTGTCAATTCCATCATTGATTTTTACGATGAATTCCAATGCCTTTTCTTTAGATTCAGCACTTGGGCGCTTGACAAATTCATTTACAATTTTGTCCGAGCGCAAGTATGAAATCATTTCCCAGTCAGATTGTTGTAATCTTCTCAATAAAAGTCGGTCGGTTTCTATTTCAGGAAAAGTTTTGGTCATTTTTACGGCTTGCAGCTAACTTGTTTATATGGATGTAAAATACATCGTTTTACTCCCATATTGGAACAAACTCGATGTATTTGATCATCCTAAATTCGAATCGTTTATTTGAACTTTAATAGTGGAATCTTATAGTCCTAAGATATCGAATATAGGTTAAATAGGGGTTAGGATATTTGTCCCTTGATTAGTAGAGTTCTTAACGTCGAATTAAAGGAAAATACCCCATCCTTAGGAGCAGTTCACACAAAATCATCTTCCATTTATACAAATTCCCAAATTTTACTCCTTTGATTGGCTATATTCAAAATATAAAAGTAAAATCCATGAGAAAACTGTTTGTCCTATTGGTTACGACCCTATATTCACTTACTCTGAGTTCCCAAGATATTCTTGTCTCTGAGAAGGTGGACAACCTTTACTCTAAAATAATTAAGGCTAATGGAAGTTCACTTCAAAATTGGGCCATGAAACAAGCAAAAAGTGGTTATAGCATTAAATCCACACCCTCTGGGAAGAAAATGAGCAGTTTAAAAAAGGTAGAGCAAGAAATTTTACTCTTTACTGTTCAGATAGAACATTTAAAAATATTGAAAGAAGAAGTCCACTCAATCAAAGCGGGCAGCAAAATCCGGAAACAAAGAGAAAAGGAACTAGCCCAAAAGTTGAAGCAAGCAGATAGCACTGCGACTAGTATTTTGAAAAAAACTGATGATGGTGCCAATGCAATAATTGGTAAAGTGGGGTAAACTCCTAATCGCTTGCCATAATTTTTAAATCCTTTATTTAAACCTTAGTCCAACTCAGTTCGTTGTTGGCTGCTGTGCGATGTACGAATTTACAAGCGTCTTTTACCACCTGTATATTTTCTACCTAATAGCCTTTGATTGAATTCATATCTATTTAGAGCATAGTGTCTTTCTAGTTCTAATCTCTCTTTCTGAACTCGGATTTTATTTTGCTCAATTAAATGATTTAAAAACTTTTGAACTCTCAATGTCCAATTTCCATTTGTAGTTGCATTTAAGAATGCTTTGCGCGAAAATTCCGCCACGCTAGCATATTTACCAATTTGAGGGAATAAGCAGTAGAGACTATTTCGCATGCTTTCGGGGTCTTCCAATGTTCCGTCTCCTAGGAAGTCAAAGATAACTGGCACAGAACTTTTAAGCCAAGCTTCTGGGAAACAGAACTCAGGAAACCAAACCTCAAATATTCCCGATTTATCTGTTCTGCGTACTTCACTGATTCCATTACTTTTCCATTCTTTAAAAAAACGAGGGAAATCTCTTTTTAGGCGCGTACCGTCTACAACCCACACCATATTCTTATAGAAACCCTCACGCTTTCTGCGCTCTTCCGGATTGAGGCGTGAATGCTGAAATTCAATTACCAGTCCTTTTTTCGTTTGGATATCAGCTATGTGTTTTTCATTTGTGTCACTATCAAATTGAATAACTTCCTGCCATTCGATTGGATAATTTCCTTTCCATTTTCGATGCCATTCTGTTTCTGTTTCCCACCAAGTATCACATTGGTATTTTCTTTTATGTGCCCAATGATTTATTTTAAAATCTCCACATTTTGCGATCATTTCCGCTCCACAGCTTTGACAAAAACCTTTTGCTCCCTTTGAAGCTTCAACTTTTACGCCATCAATTAATGCGAATCTCATTTAAAAGTTACTTTTTACTTATTGGAATATTTGCATTTCAGCCAACATTGGAATATAGTACATAATGACTTATATCCGATTTATAAGCAATCATTTTATTGAACTTTGTAAACCATCACACAATAGGAAAAACCATCATTTTGTTCAGGGTTAAACATCTCCGAAGCTTTAAAAACTTTATATTCTCCTGGCCCATAATATTCATTCCAGATTATTTCGTCTTGAATATCAAGAATCAAATCTTCAGTTATCGTCACTATATAATCATCGAGTGGCTTATCAATGAAGGTACAATTTAGCCAAAAGTCTCCCTGATTTGTTATTATGTCTTCTTTACTCTTATGTATCCAGACTTTCGTTTTGTACATGGTGATCTGGATCATCAAAGTTTTTCAAAATATCTTCTGCCATGTTCTGGAATCTCAGATATAAAAGATGGCGAAGGATTTGGAATAAAAAGATTCCCACATATTGAGCTGTATACTTGATTTATAGCTTGACCTTCAATTGCTAAGTCAAAACTACCATCATTATTATCAATGATTTCTAAGCTACCTTCTGCAAAAATAATCGTTTGTTGACCTTCCTGTTTCCACAAAGTGGCCAACCCAGCTCCACTAACATGCAAGGTTATTATATTTTCATCATTTCCAACATAGCCAGGAAAATTGACTGTCCGCCAAGTGCCAATAAAATCATCTATAGTCAACATCTTAAGCTCACTAAATACCAACGAAACCTATGTTCCAGGTTATTGTTCAACAATTTCCAATCAAAAAAGTTTATTAATCTCTTCAAATACTTTTTCAAAATTATCGAGTGTCGAAGATTTAAAAAATGATTTATCAGCTCCCAACTGGCTTAACTTATGAGCAGGTCTATAATGATTAAATCGCCTTTTCCCAATCTGCTTATTAATTTGTTTTAAAATCGTGTCTAGTTTTTTGTCTAAATCTACAAGCTTAATTTCTGTATACTCTCCCTTAAATGCTTCATTGAACAGCCGTAGATATTCTTCCTTTTCAAATAGATCTTCGATATCCGCCGTTTTCTTTCCATTATTGACAAACTCATCAAAAAATCGAATGTTCTTTTCTTTTATAATCTTAAACATTATTAAATCATCGACTCTTTGCTTTCCCTTTTGATCAGTAAAAGTATCCAGCAAACAAGCTACATTTAGACTCTGGCCCCTTAATAATGAGATGAAAGTTGAAACTTTGTCCAATCCACCAACTGGTACAATAGTTATTTTCTCATCCAAAAAAGTTCTTTTTTCCTCTTCTAGAATGCCTGACATTATGGTCAAATAAATCAGGTCGGCTGGGCCTTCAACAAGTAAGTTGAATTTGGAAATGAATAGGTTTTGTGCAATATCGTAACCAAGTGCGGCTTGAAGTGGAAATAGAGTATTTGGATCTTTTTCCTGAACAGAATCTGAAATGATCGTTCCTTCATCCGTCTCAAAACAAGTTCTAACTCTATCTAAATGTAAAGTGTCAATCATAAATGGAGAGTGGGTAGTATATATGAGTTGGTACTTTTTGGATAACTCTTCTATGAACTTTAACAAATCAGCCTGAGCTGAAGCATGAAGATTCAATCCGGGTTCGTCTAACAACAAAATATAATCAGAATCCGAATCGGATTGAATTTTACTGAACCAAATAATAAAGGAGAAAAACCAATTAAAACCTTTACTGCGCCTGTCCAGAGGAAGGGTAATTTTATGACGTTGACTTTTTACTCGAATGTCAAGAACTTTCTCGTCCTGTCCATGTACGTTTTTAATATTCTGAATTTTGAAATCTATGTCCAGATTGCTATTTGTGGACCAATATTTAAATATTTCACTTGTTATTTTGTTGGATGAGGCTTCCAACAGTGCGATATATTTCTCATATTCCGCCTCGGTGGCATTCAAGATGTCTTCTGGTTCTATTCTGGCTAATTCAAAAAGAGCTTTCGATGTTTTATCCTTTTCATCTGAAGGCGGGTTGTTGTGAAGCTCATTGATATTTATTTTTCCCCAAAGTGGATAGTAATCATCAAAATACCAAAACTTTGGGGTTTTTAAATCTAACCATCGGCAAGCAATATAACCTTCTAGACTATTGCTAAAACCTTTAAAGGACTTTTTGTTATATTTAGCTATATCAGATTTGAAGTCATCAAGTCCAGTGTCCCCTTCCTGCTCTTCAATTCCAGCAATTTCACTCCATTTCTCAATTTTTTTAATAGTTTCCTTCGTAGCATCCGACAATTCATAATATTCAAACATATGGGAGTAGAAGTTTTCCTTTTTTGCCGATATTCCTGTGAAAGTTCTTGTAGTAGAATCGTATTTATGGATAACACCAAACTCCTTGACGGCAAATGTTCCTTTGCCAATATCTCCCTCAATTTCTTTTAGTAATTCGTCAGGAATTTCATATTTGCATTCTATTATCTGGCATTCCTCACCACTATGCTGAAAATCAATAAGCTCATTTCGCGGGTAATCTTGGGTTGTGTCAAATTTAAAGTCTTCGTCTTCATTAAAGTATTTTGTTTTTGCTAAGGCAGTTAAAAATGATGTTTTACCTGATTCATTCATTCCCACCAATGTGGTTATTGAGGGGTCAATATCTACCACCTGGGGTGTTTGGATGCTTTTATACTTATTGACTACTACTTGCTTTAATCTAATCATAAGTTGGCTTATTTTTTTTACTAATTTGTTTATATGGTCTTAACTCTCCGTGAAGCCCCCTGTGCTTCAGATACTTGTAGTATGTTGCCCTAGAAATATCCAGTCGCTCACATATTTCGGACACGGTTAACTTTCCTTCTTTAAAGTACTCCTCACAAAGTACAGCTTTTTGTTGGTTTTTCTTACTAATGCCTTTGGGTGCCCCTAGAATTTTCCCACGTCTTCTGGCTGATTCCAAGCCAGCTTTTGTTCTTTCTATAATTATGTCTCTTTCTAATTGAGCCAAAGCTGCAAATATGTTGATAATAAACTCTGAGTGTGATGACTTCTCTGTTGTATCAATAAAAGACTCTGTAATACTCCTAAACTTCACTCCCTTTTTCTCAAGTATAGTCATTAACTTGGTGAAATGAATTAAGCTTCGTGCAAGTCTGTCTAATTTCCAAACGATAATAGTATCACCCTCCCTTACATAGTCCAATAACTTGGCAAGGCTTTTTCGTTCTTCTTTAGTACTTGAAACTTTGTCCGTATAAATATTCTTTTGTTCAATCCCCTCTTTCAAAAGAGCATTCAATTGCAAATCGAGACTTTGTTCAGCTGTGCTTACTCTTGCATATCCAAAAATCATAGCAATAGTTTAATTATATATCAAAAATTAAACTAATTAATTAGTACGAGGAAATAAACTTTTGAGAAGCAATAAACAATGAAAATCTTATAAGTTTAATTAAAGGGTCCTTTTAATTGTTGGATTTTTAGGACTTTCCAAAAAACTGTTATTTAAAAGTTGAAATAAGAATGGTTTAAATTCTGGTGACAACACTACATAACAATTTGTTCTAAGCTATTGAATAGTGCTTGTTCTCAATCCACTTTTAGTTGTTGATTTCCAGCTTTAAATACTATTACTTCATCTTGAAAGCTATCTATTAAATCTTTAAAACCAGTTGCGATTTTCATAAAATTGTAAAGAGTATTGGTTTGCTGAAGGATATTAATCAAAAAGGGTGTTTGGTTGATGTTAAACTAAATTGATCATCATATATTTGTTTACAGTGAGATTCTCAAAATATAAAAAGCGTCAAATTCGATTCTTGGAATTATGGAAGTTTCAGTTTTGGTCATTCAAGATTTATATTATTTCCGAATTAGGCATTGAATGGGACAGCAAGTATATTTTGATTGCAAAAGAAATCGTGAAGAGTGAAATACCCAAGATTGAAAAAGAGGATGAACACCACCGCACTGGATTTATAACAATTCATCTTGCTAAGTCATTTAATCAAATAATATTTGATTGGTGGGCATCTGAGAACGAATTAAGGCATTTGGTTTTTAAGGCATACCCCGAGGATCCGTTTGATTTTAAGAACATCACTTCTTCAGGTAAAGCGTTCTGCATTTGGGAATTAAAGGTAATTGGATTTGAAAGGGATAGCTGGTGCAATCATATTTTAAAAAAGGTCCACCCTAGTTTTGACAAATATATTAATGAGGTTTTGGATACAGACGAGTAGCTACGGTGTTTTGAATATTTATTTACTCCAAATAACTTGCCGATTTGACAAACGGATTATTTTGAGAACTCAGTTATACATATAACATCAACTTTTCATCACTTAGGCCTTTCTTTCAACTGTTATGACAAATAAATTTTATAAAGCATTTACGATAAACTCCCAATGTTATTGGTGAAGCCTTAAATTATTAATAAGAAATCGAATCATTTAGGTCAGAACTGTGCTATATTTATATAGTCTTGATTTAAAACCGGCCTGCCTTATTTCAACATTTTGCTGTGATACAGATAACTCCAATTTTCATTACACAATCTGAATGACACATTTAGAAAGATATCAAAAAGAATACCTTTCATTTCAAGAAGAACTGAAATCATTTGTTTATAGAGTCATTACTCATAAACAGGAGACAGAGGACATTGTCCAGGAAACCTATATCAAGGCCTTTAAGAAAATAGACACATTTAAAGGAAAATCGTCTTTTAAGACTTGGGTTTTTGCCATTGCCATAAATCTTGCCAAAGATAGTTTAAGGGCCAGACAAAGATGGGGAGAGGATTGGATGGAGCTTGTGAAAGATGCACATGTTCAAGACGAAAGGTTGTTGAAAAAGAAGTATGAGGTCTCACAAAATTCAGAACATGGAAAATTTGTTATCAGAGAGCATATCAGCTATTGTTTTAATTGTGTGACCAAAACATTGCTTTTGCCCAATCAAATTTGTTTGTTGCTGAAGGAGATTTATTCATTCAAGGTCAGTGAGATAATGGTCATTACAGGATTCAGGGAGGGAAAAGTAAAGCATGCCATAGCTGATGCCAGAAAAGATATGACGCGGATTTTTGAAAAAAGGTGCGCACTCATCAATAAAAAGGGGATTTGTCATCAATGTACAGGACTCAATAAAATATACAACCCTGAACAAGATACGTACATCGAAGCCAATAAACTTAAAATGGTCAAGGAAGCTGCAAACAAGAATTATGAAGAATTGTTGAACCTCCGACTACAACTGGCCAAAAGCATCAATCCATTAAATTCTGAAGGCACAGACCTTCACAATTACCTTATTGAAAACTCTCCGGCTTGGGCCAAAATGCAAAAGGCCAAGGTTGATTCTTAAATTACGTTTTCAGAAATTGTCTCATGGCCCTTTTCAATCATCGAAGTTGGAAGCCATAGCTTACCTATCTCACTGAAGTAAAAAAACATGTCACGAATCCCATATTGATTTAAAAGCCATCGGCATTTAACATGTTAATTATACATTAGTTAACAAGAATATCGTCCGTTTTTTGTTTCTCAGGCGTCTAAATACAAAACAGTATCAATTTAAAATCATCAAGATGAAAAATGTAATAAACTGGTTTGCCTTGCCATCTTCCGACTTTAATAGGGCGATTAATTTTTATAGCCATGTTTTGGGCATAGAAATGATGACCATTCCTAGCCCGGATGGATTTCAAAATACCTTTTTTTCAAATCCACAAAATAGAGGGGTCAGTGGAGCAATTAGCTCGAATCCAGCGATAAAACCAAGCGCTGAGGGTACTACGATCTATTTTGATGTAAATGGTAGGCTAGACGCAATACTAGAAAGGGTTGCCCAAAATGGTGGTCATATTGCAGTGGCAAAGACCAAGATTGACGAGTTTGGAAACATCGCTTTGGTCATTGATACCGAAGGTAATCTAATAGGATTCCATTCCGCTTCGTAGATACCCTTGGATACAAAATCAAATTTTTAATTCTCTTACAATTTAATTTAAATTCCATTAAAATGAATATACTTTTATCTATAGTTATGTTGTTATCGGTGGCTGGAGGTCTTTACCTAGCTACACAAATTTTAACAAACAAAAAACCACCTTTATCCGCAGCCAATATCCATGGCTTTATAGGGCTAGCGGTTTTGATAGTCTTGGCAATACAAGCGTATTCCATGAACAAACTTGAATTGTGGATCGCATTGGGCATGTTGATTATTGCCTCTCTTGGCGGATTATATTTGGTAAACAACCAAAAAAAGGGTGAACTGGGCCCAAAGTCTGCCGTGTACATCCATGGTATTTTCGCCATAATTGCAATTGTTTTGACATTAATCTCAATTTGGTGATTATGGCCTATTTTGATGAAGATTTTCTAAAATTTTTTAAGGAACTGGCGGAATCCAATAGCAAAGAATGGTTTGATCTCAACAGAAAAAGATATTTGAAGTCAGTTAAGGAACCTTTTAAATCATTTACCTTGGAACTGATAAACGCTTTGCAAAGTTTGTATCCAAAAATTGATTTGTCAAGCAAATATTCAATAATGCGAATCAATAGGGATGTGCGTTTTACCAAGGATAAAACACCTTATAAAACACACATGTCCGCCATTGTTCTTCCACATGGCAAAAAGGATAAATCCAGACCTGGGTTCTATATTCAAGCCAGTCACAAAGATGTTCGTGTCTATTCAGGGGCGCACAACCTAGAAAAAGAGCAATTGTTCGCTATCCGTAACTATATTACCGAAAATATTCACGAATTCAATACATTGATCAAGGAAAAGTCTTTCGTGGAAACCTTTGGTGAGATTCAAGGCGACAAGCATAAGAGAATACCGCCCGAGTTCAGAGAGGCGGCTTCGATTCAACCTTTGATCAGGAACAAGGAATTCTATTGGTACTTTAAACTTAAGGCAGAGGAATTGTTGGAAGATAATTTGATAGATGTTCTTATTGATAGATACACCAATTGTTTGCCCGTTAATGCCTTTTTTAAAAAAACTCTATCATAATCTTAATAAAAGCTATTTGTACATGGAGCTCAAGAATAATATCACACTTACTTTTTTAGTTTTAATCATAATTTTTTTAATAGCCACTCATGATGTGAGAGGGCAGTTACACTCTGAAAATTTTGATGGTTTTTACATTGGATTAACCTCTGGTATTCAGAACATTTTTGCTGGTTCACTCATACAAGGAGAAGATATATTGGCACAAGACTCAAGATTTGTTTTGGAAATCCCCATAGGTTTTAGAAAACAAATAGTCAATGACCGCCTATTGATAGGTGGAGAGGTACATTACGGTTTTGCTGATGGCAATTTAAAACACATTGATATGGAACGGGAGTTAGTGATTGACTACAATTTCAAATCACAATATGGTTTTGGTATTACTTTGGGTTATGTCATTGGGAACAAAAAGAATTACTTGTTGTATGTCTATGGTAACGAAACCAAAAGGAAATTTGATAATTCAATACTTAGTAGTAATGTTTCGTTTTCCCAAAAGGACAAGCAGGGAATGCTGCGTTATGGCTTAGGATTTGAGTGGGCATTCTTCAAGAAATTGCATGCAAGATTGAGCGCGGGCAAATTACGTGTGGATTTTGGAGATATTCAAACCAATATTGATGTTGAAGATCAATTGGATTACAATATAGGTTTATTATATCAGTTTTAACGTTATGATGTTATTTTCCCAAATCACCTAATTATTGAATTGTCTAAAAGCATCACCAGATATGTTCATAATTTTATATTATTCCTGAATCAAGAAGCGAATCGCTTATCTTATGTACTGATATTCTATTTTTATTATTTGTCCATATTCGTATTCATCAGTTTCATAGTTTCTTTGTGCAAATATGTATTTTCCATCTCGTGAAAAAGACGCTTGAATAAAAGAATTTTGGTTTTCAGAGATTTTTTCAAGGTTGCTATTTTTTAAATTAATTGAATACAATTGTCCTTTGTTTGGAACTCCGCCTCTATTTGATGTAAAGAAAATTTTTTTACTTGAGGGGTGCCAAAAAGGCCATCCATCAAATGCATCTGAGTTAGAAAGGTTTCTTAGGTCAGAACCATCGACATTCATTAAATACACTTCAGAATTATAATCACTTGGTTTCAGGCTCCAATTCAATGCCTTCTCTTTTTCAGCGAGCCTGAACAGAATCTTGTTTCCATCTGGAGAATAACTAGGGTAAGTGGCGATGGATTTAAAAGAGGTATGTTGTTTCAAATTACCTCCATCCAAATCCATCGTGTATATCTCATGATATTGTAAAACCCATGCAATAGATAAATCCGGGGTTGATCTTGGCGAGTTAAAAATGATTCTCCTTCCATCTGGTGAGAACTTTGGGTGGCTGTCATCACCTAATATATTGGTTAGTCTGACTTGATTGCCGCCATCAGCATTCATTATATAAATCTCGCTGTCATTATCCCTTTCCGAGGCAAATACAATTCTAGAACCGTCTGGAGACCAAACTGGGGTGTAATTTCCGCCTTGTGAATTTGTCAATGGAATGATATTGTCCCCTTCGTTATTACTTTTATATATTTGATAAATGCCCGTCCTATTGGAGGAAAACAGGATTTCACCAGTTGCTGGACTCTCCATTGGATAGGAGTCAACTACCGAGGTGATTATTTTGAAATCATTTTGTCCATTAATTACACTTATAATAAATAAAGAGCAAAAGGTAACTATTAATTTCATTTTTCAATTTTTTGTGGATTAATTCAATCTTATTTGTCTAGGTATACTATGTAAATATCCATTACCGTCGATGTTATGTATCTGTCAAAACTTATTTTCTTTCCATCAAAGGACCAGTAGGGGCGTGTATCCAAATGGGGACTGCTCACTAATCTTTTAATCCCGCTGCCATCGGCATTAATAATATGTATTTGACGAATTCCAGTTCTTTCAGAAGTGAAAACTATTTTTGAGCCGTCCGGAGACCAATATGGCCATTCATCTGAGTGTGCTTTACTGTTGGTCAAATTTTTTTCGTTCGTGCCGTTAGCGTCCATTATGAAAATGTCACCCTTACGTTCTTTAGAAACTTCGTCATAAATCCATTTGACGAACACTATTTTGGAAGCATCGGGTGACCACCATGCATTTGTTCTCATTTCTCGTGGGTCAGTCAACCTCTCGGTATTACCTCCATTTACATTCATACTATAGATTGCAAAACTGTCTTGATTTTCCCTGTTAGAATTGAAGAGCAAGGAATTTCCATTTGGATGCCATGTCGGATGAATGTCTTTTGATGGGTGATTTGTAATGTTTGTCAAATTACCACCATCCGGAGACATCATCATTATTTCATCATTTCCCAAAGCGTTCGATACAAAGACGATTTTGGAGCCGTTTGGTGCCCAAATAGGAGTGTCATCGTCACCTGAATGATAAGTTAATCTGGTCACCTTGTTTGTAGCCAAATCTCGTCTGTAGACTTGCCAGTTGCCAGAAAAATTAGCCGTATACAAAAGTTCTTTATCATCAGGTGACCAAGATGCATTATCATTGGCTAAAAGCCCTATTTTCTTTATTGAATCATGCTGCTGCCCAAAGCATAAGAAGCTAAAAGGGAAAATAACACTGAAAACGATTTTTTTCATTTCTGAATACCATTTAAAGCAAAATCGCAAAAAGTGTCTAGTAAAATAAAATAATGCAGGGAACGTACGCATTTTTGGTAATGAATGGAATAACTAATACCCAGTTTGATCTAGAATGGTTTTGAGTACTTTCTTATATGTGCGACTTACCGCGTGGGTATCGCCGTTGGCCATTAAAACTTCAAATCCTTGACTTGACTTTTTCCGTAGTTCGTGTAAATACTTTAGATTAATAATTGCTGAGCGATGTATTTGAACAAAGTTTTCTCTTGGCAACGATTTCAACATGTTTTTTAGACCACGTCTGACCAAGAATTTACCCCTGGAACTGTGAAAAGTAATATAGTATCCGTTCGCCGAAATCCAAAAAATATCATTCAATTGTAAAAATACCTCCTTTGTCCCATTTTTAACATGAATGCTTGAAATCGCTGGTTTGCTTTTAAGATTCCCGGTGGTAGAATTGATGAAATAGATTGTTAAGGATATAAGTACAAAAACGTCTATCAAGGTCCAGAAAATAAAAAAATAAGGAAAGACTCCGTATTTTGATTCTTGAGCCTTCGAATAAGGACTAAAAAAACTACTATAGCCAACGAACCAAAGCCAATGAAAAAGTAGAATGAAAATATACAAAGTAAAAATGGAAAGAAATCTTTCGGAACCATTGCTTTTGAGGAATTTCTTTATCTTCCTTTCTAGAAGAACAACAAATATCCAGGGAAGCCAGATAATCAATTGCCAAAAGAAAACTTGGATGAAATTGACTTCATGCTTTCCAGGAGCTTCTCTCCAATAAATTAGTATTGAAATAATTATGGAGAATAAGAATATGATGATTGACATTTTTGTCAAAAAAGAACGATTGCCTAGTTTCCATAAAGTCTTTTGCTTTGAGAAATTCATTCTATAGCTTAAATACTATTGTTTTATCATGAAAAGCCCCATCAAAACCAGTACTACCACCAAACAAAAAAAATCTTCTTTTGAAAGGATCAAAAACCATTGCACCAGACAATCTGCCCTCCAGAGATTTTCTCATATGAATCTCTTGCCACTTCCCTTTTGAGTAATACCAAAGTTCATCAGAGGCCTTTGCAGAACCATCCCAACCTCCAAAAACAACCAAATTACCTCTGTCATCAAATTGCATCGTGTGTGCCATTCGAGGAGATGGGCCGTTCGGCACACTTAATTTTTTCCATGTATCCCCGTCAAATGACCAAAAATCATTTAATAGATTTACACCATCATGTCCACCAAACATATAGACAAGATTGGATTTCGAATCATACGCCAGGGAATGGCCAAACCTTTTGGGTGGATTGGTTGAGTTAAGTAACTTCCAGTTGTTTTGATAAAAAATCCATGTGTCGCCAAACACTTTGTCCTTGTTTCTTCCCCCAAAAAGGACAACCTTCTCTAACTTATTGAAAAAAACCAATTGATGGGAACTACGGTTCTCAGGCCCATCGATTTTTAAGTTTGACCACATATTGTCTTCGTAAATCCAAGTACTATCTAAATCTATACGAAGATTGGATTTTTCATCTTGAAATGTTCGTCCGCCAAACAAAAAAATTATATCAGAATCTCCTAATTTCACGTAGCTATGATCCCAAATTTTTATGGGAAAACTCCCGGACAAATTCCATTGATTTTTATCCCAAATCCAAAAGTCATTAAATGAGTTCTCGTTATTCTTACCTCCAATCAAACAGATATTTCCATTATCGTAGACAAGATTGTTAACATATCTTGGACTTGGTCCGGAACTGGATATTTTTGATAAACTCGGACCACATGAGCTAATGGCCAAATAGATGGTGGTTATTATTACAAGAATTCCTTTCATGCCCTTTATTTTTTTATGATTTAAGTTAGAAAAATTGAAGTAATAGAACAAAGCAAAGGTTGCTGTTCATTACCAAGATCAATACGACTCACTGCAAGCAAAAACAAATTGACATTACTTTGAGGGTAAAAATCCATACCCCCTTCTGAATTACCATTCCCAAAATGTATTTTATCAACTTTGTCTTATTATAGAGTAATAAGTCCTGAAAAACCTAAATGCGTGCTGTAAGTTTTGGCATTTCAATAGATGCTCACCCTACAGCTCCAAATAAATGGAAGCTGAAAAAGGTGAATCGAATAAGGCCGCATTGGTATTTACTATTCTTGGTTTCGAAAAAGAAAAAATAGAATTTTCTGAATATCGGCCAGTTTCCGAGACAGATTGATAACGAGAGCTGGCTTTCCAAAATAGGTTCCCTATAGCAGAATAACTGGATATACTTCTTAAAAATTATATTTTAGCCCAAATTGTGCTCGCCAGCGAGAATTGAATAAATCGGTTACAAAAGGTTCCGTGCCTTCGGGGATATTGAACTGAAATTGAGGTTCATTGTTCTCTATTCCCCTAAAGTCCAAAAGACTGAAACTGGAGTTTACCACATTGGGCACAAACACCAAACGTCCCCATTCTTTGTTGATAAAATTGAATACATTGAGCATATCTACAGAAAGTGACAGCACATCACCATTCTTTAGCTTTAGCCCATATTCCAGTTTCATGTCAAGTTCATGGTTCCAAGGGGTGCGTGCACCATTGCGCTCGGCCACTTGCCCTCTGCGTTCCCTTAGATAAGGATCCCTTTCAATAAACGCATTCAATTGTTGCCATTGTTCAGCAGCACTAACGGTCACATTGCCCGATGCATCGGTAATATCGATTAAGTTGATTTCAGAAGCGTCCTCGGGCACATATATAATGTCATTTCTGGAAGAACCATCTCTGTTGAGATCTCCCCTATACACATAAGAAAATGGGCTACCCGCCCTACCGTTGTAAAGGAAAGATATAAAGCCGGTTCCATTTTTTCCAATGTCCAAATTAAAGGAATGGTTACTTACAAATTTGTGCCTAAGGTCAAAATTTGAAAAGGACAATGAAGGATTATTTCCCACCAGTGCCTGGTTCCATTCGAAATTGGCAGCCGGGGAACTTCGTGCCGTACTGGAAATATCTTTGCTCATGCCATAGGTATAGCCCAAATATCCGCTGTAACCATCTGCTTGTTTGCTTAGTCCTAAGGTAAGGTTGTAACGAAAACCTTTATCGGTATTGGTAAGTAAAAATACGTTTGTAAAGTTGGGGTTGATTTTTATGGCATTACCAGTTTCCAAGAAGTAAGGACGATTATCGGCACCACTAAAGTTCTCCATGTTATTCTGTCTGTTTAAGGATTGAAAGAGCAGGCCATTCACAACTTCGGTATACGTGCCTTCGATGTCTACAGTCCATTGTCCAGGCAGTTTTGCCCTAAAAGCTATATTCGTCTTCCAATCCCTTGGTAAACTGAAGTCCGGGTCAAGGAGGTTAATCTCTGTTAGATTGGGTTGTACACTTCTCAGATCTTCGAGATTTTCTGTTAGGGCAACGGCTCCGTCCGGGCGTAGATCTATATTGAAGTACTCAGTTCCCGATATGTATTCCGAATAAGCAAACCACAAATACGGGATGCGCCCAGAAAAGAGACCTGTTCCGCCTCTCAACGTATACTTTCCAGCTTCATCAATTTTATAATTGAAGCCGAATCTCGGATTGAACTGTGGTGCCGTGGATATTGTATTATCGAATCTCGAAAATTCAGGTGTGTTACGAACTTCTTCGCTTACAGGAAGGCGTTGTGTCAGGTACTGTCCGTCCACTCGAATACCCGCAGTAATCTCCAGTTTATCGTTTACACGAAAATTATCCTGAAAGAAAGCGGCGGCCTCCAACACCCCTATTGTGGCTGAAGGGCTATCGTTCACAAAATCAAAGCTATTGTTGTTTACGTTGTACACCCCACGTATACGGGCAGGACTATCGCTAAGAAAATCATCTACAGAGCGATATTCCCATCGCCCGTTCCAAGCAGAAAGAAAACCATAATCCACATCATGTAATTGACCGAATATGCCGGCTGTAAAATGGTGTCTATCAATATCAAAAGTATAGGTGTCCGCTAGTTGCAAGGTGGAAAAATTGGTATTGTAAACGGATGCCTCACGGTAAGTGCCAGCAAAAATGCGAGCAGCCGAAGATGTGGCAATTTGTATATGTGGGAATACCCTACCTTCAAAATCGCGGTCTTCTTTCACAATATTGTATCCAAGTGAGAGTTTATTGGTGCTTCCGGATCTGAAGTTTGATTTTAGTTCCAAAGCAAGACTGTTGGCAACACTACTATGTCTGTAGCCTTGGTTTCCAAAATTGAAAAAAGTACTGTTCCATTCCAGATTATCGGCAAAACTGTTCACGTAGTTGTTGCGCAGGGTCAATTTGTGAACCTCGGACAGATTATAGTCCAATCGTGCAAACAACTTTGAGCTGGCCGTTTGTAAGTCTGCACTCTGGAAAGCACCTGGGTCATAGTCATATTCATTCAACAATCCATCCCTAATGGCAGTGACATCCTCCAAAGAAATATCGGAAGTGCTGCTGCCTGGGGCATTGAGTACTGGAAAATTGGATAAAGCCTGTTCAAAATTTACGTAATAGAACAATTTGTCCTTTGCAATGGCCCCGCCAATGCCACCACCAAATTGCACATCGTAAAAGGATTGTACCTCTTGCTCGGCTCCCCCTGCGAAACCACCTATTAGATTTTGGTTGTTGCCATAGCCGTATAGTTCTGCCTTGGTGGTATTTGTCCCATTTTTGGTCACAAGATTGATACTGGCACCATTGAAGTTTCCTATACTTACATCAAAAGGCGATAGTTTTACACTTACTTGTTTAACGGCACCAAGCCCAATGGGCTGGCTCCTGGACAGACTCCCAGGTGTTCCATTGGCGGATGACCCTGAAGCGCCACTGGCGGGTTCTTGAAAGCCTATAATATCGTTATTGGCGATCCCGTCTATATTTAGATTGTTAAAACGATTACTTGCCCCAGCGAAGGAGTTCAGGTTATTTTCGGGGAGGTTTTTGGTCAGGTCTTGAATGCTTCTGTTAATGGTGGGGGTCGCCCTAATGGTCTTTCTACCCAATAGGGTCTCGTTACCGGTCTTTTTTGGAGTCGATTCGCCCGTGACCACCACTTCTTGCAATGCCGTGCTTTTTTCCTGTAAAATAAAATCCTTTACTATGGTGCTTCCAAGGTTTATGGTTAGATTGTTCTCTTCGATGTTGGTGTAGCCCAAAAATGATATTGTAATCTTGTAACTGCTTCCCGGTGGTATGTTGTTGATTCTATAGAAGCCATTTGCAGTGGAAATGGCTCCATAGTTGAAGCTGGTTTCCGTGTCGGTCAGGACAATATTGGCAAATGGAATAGGGTTGTTTTGGATATCTTTTAAGCTTCCCTGAAGAGTGCCTGTGGTCTCTTGGGCGAAGATAATCACAGTACATACTAGCAGTAGAGGCGTTGTTAAGATATATTTCATTTCTGTTTATTGGATTATTGGCACCGAGCATTAAATCCCATTAACGCCCTTTTGATATATGGATTAGGTAAACAGCGGAGATTGGCCCACTGGTTGGTCATCCCTCTTTTTATGAAAATGGAAAAGTGGACGGAGACCCTTTATTAAAAGGCACCGCAGTTAAAAGTCTGAAATTACCTAGATGTAGATTCTTGAAGTCATCCTGCCCTAGAGACCTTATATCCTGAATGAGCTGACGCAAAGAAGAGGTTCGAAGATACCTTAAATCAAGCTTCCCAATATCGGAGAAATGGTCTACATCCCTTAGTTTCTGGAGTGTTACCGTGCTTCTATTTCGAGCGGAAAGTGTTTGTAAGAGTTCTTCATAGACGGTTTGGGAATTCCAAGAAAATCCTTGGAAAGTACTGTGGTCAAAGTCATTACTTAAAATGCCCAATAAGTAAAATCCTCCGTCAAAAGTGGGCCCTACAACCGTATTTCCCTTTAAGAGTTCTTCTTTGGCAAGTAAGATATGCCTAGCCTCTAAATGCGGAACATCTCCGCCGATGGCGATGATTGCATGATAACCCTTTTTGCAGACATCTTGTAAGGCATTCGAAAACCTAGAACCAAAGTCAGAGCCAAATTGCCTTTGCTCATCATAATGAAATACAGGAAGACCACAGTTTTTTGTGATATTACTTAAGTGAGAACGCAGGGATTTCGCCAAATTCTTTGTCGCTAAAAATGGCTTTCTTTTCAATTCCTCCTCGATAGAAAGAGAAAATACCACTAGTGCGATTCCGTTTTTTGGCATATGGCGAAGTTAGGTTTTGATTTCTGTGTTGGACTTATGTCGAGAAAAATTTCTGAACATTACGGATTTTGTAAAAATTGTCAACATTTAGCCAATTGTATAAATCTTTACTCTTGTACAGATTACTTTCTACTATACTAGCATTGTTGATTCTTCTAATAGATGACCAACTTCCTAAATTTTTTGATGATGGCTAAGTCTGGTCAAGTGGCGGATTTATGAGACAGATTCATTAGGAGAGTTTGATTCCCAAAATATGTTCACTATACAAAACCATTGTTTTATTTAGGTGATTTCCTTGGATGAACTTATTAAACCATTTACATCTTGATTTAATCTTGAACAACAAGATCTTCCCCAAAATCAATAGGTTTCGGTATGGGTTGGATATCTGCTTTGACCCTCATGTACTCCCGCCAGCGATAAGATTCAAGAACATCTGCCATTTCCGAGGTTTCACGGCTTGATAAACGTCTCAGCAACTGATATTTGGCTTTTGGCGATAAATTATCATCTCTCTCAACTGCCCGTTTTTTCACCAAGAATCGGGCAACAGTTGATTGGAACTGCAAAGCTTGGTCAACTCCCATCACTAGATGCGGCTGATACTTGGCCGTAATCTCCTTTGCTTCAAAACGTATGTTCCGGTCAATTTGCAAAGCATAAAAAGTTTGCCCCCTTAAGAAAGAGACCGATAATAAAAATAAGACAAAAACCAAGTTTTTAAGCATTGAAGATTTATAAACTTTTATCATAATCAATCTTTTACTGTTTTTGCAGTTTACCAAGGTTGCCTAAGCTTTCCACAAACTCTTTTATCTTTTTTTTGTAGTCGTTCAGATATGAATGTTTGGAATTCTCATTACCGAAGAAATAACGAAATGTGATGTACAGGAAAAAAGCATAAACCAATAGCATCACTGAAATTCCGATTGCCAATGTTCCCATTTCCATAGTCTTTAAAGATTATACATTCCACTTATTATTGCCCATAATCCCGATTCATTGTAACCACTCGTCCAATTTTCTGTTGGCATAGTCATAGCCAAGAACAAACGCCTTGTCAATGCCTTTTTTGTCCAACACCCCTATTCCTCCCAATTCTTCGGGTACAAAGAGCAAATCGGGCACGCAAAGCTTGTCCCTTGCGTTTGCATGTAACATCAGTAGGTTCGCCCTTTGGGAAATTTGGAGTGCATTCTTTATTTGGCCTTTTCCCACTTCCCGCATCGTTGAGGCATAACATCCGAAGATTATCTCACAGTCGTCTACCAAGGGTCCCACCGGAAAATTGTTCATAATGCCACCATCTGTATAAAGCTGCCCATCAATATTTACCGGGCTGAACACAGGGGGCAATGCGGCTGATGCGAGCAATGGCGTAAACAGTTCTCCTTCATCAAAATACTTTGGTTTCCCTTTCAATAAATTGGTAGCGACTACCGTGAGTCTTTTTTCCAACCCGCCAAAATGATGTGCCGTGAAAAAATCCTCAAAGAAGGGAAGGTACTTGTCCGTATCAAAGAGCCCGGGCTTGTTGACGGTCACAAAATTGTACTTCAACAATGGGGTCTCCTTGAAAAAAAGCAGCATATCGTCAGTGGACGACCCATCCGCGTAAAGGCCGCCAACAAGGGCACCAGCACTTACCCCTGAGATGTTGTCGGGATAAATATCCCTTTGGTTCAGGGCCTTCAATGTGCCGATATGGGCCATACCCTTTACTCCTCCTCCGGAGAGTACCAGCCCGATGGTCTTATTGGTCAAGGTTTCCGGTTTCATCATCCATATTTTATATGGAGGGAGCTATGTAGCCCCCTCCAGAACAACACAGAATTTGAAGGGGTCACGAATCCAGTCCAATGGCGTAGTAAAATTTGCCCGGCATATCCTCGTATACTCCTTCAAGTAGTATCCCGCCCTGCTTGTTTTCAAGAACCTTCATCACATCATCAATGTCTTTGACACGTTGGCCATCTATATGGGTAATGATGAAACCTTCCCGTATCTGGGTTGACTTGCGCAATTTTCCTGCATACAGGGAAGTCACCTTGACACCGCTTTCAACGCCTATTTTCTTGGCCTGTTCTTTATCAAGGGCTTCCAATTCCGCTCCAAGAAGGTTCAGCATTTTGGCATGTTCCTTTTTCTTGACCTTGGTACTGCCGATTCGGTTCTGAAGGGTAACCTTGAATTCCTTCTCTTTGCCTTCACGGTTTATGGTTAAGGCGACTTGGTCACCAGGCCTTTTAAGTGCTATCAATTCCTGTAGTTCGGGAGAGGTCTTCACCTCACGTTCATCCACTTTGAGAATCACATCGCCTTCCTTGACCCCTGCCTTATCAGCTGCTGAGTCCTCACCAACGGAAGCGACATATACCCCTTGAGTCAGGTCGACCTCTTTTTCCTTGGCCAGGTTTCCATTGAGGGTGACAATGTTGATGCCCAACATTCCCCGTTGCACTGCACCATAATTCAAGAGATCTTCCACCACTTTGCTCGCTATGTTACTGGGCACGGCAAACCCATATCCGTTATAGGTTCCAGTTCGTGTTGCAATAGCTGTATTGATGCCGATGAGGTCACCATTGAGATTCACCAAGGCACCACCACTGTTTCCGGGATTGATGGCCGCATCGGTCTGTATAAAGCTCTCCACCGCAAACTTGTCCCTATTGATATTGATGTTCCTCGCTTTGGCACTTACAATCCCAGCTGTCACTGTGGAATTCAGGCTGAAGGGATTTCCAACGGCCAATACCCATTCCCCGACCTGAACGTCATCAGAATTGACAAAGGGCAATGTTTTCAAGTCTTTCGCTTTAATCTGTAACAAAGCAAGGTCCGTTGAGGAATCCGTACCGATAACACTGGCTTTATACGTACCATTGTCATGCAATGTGACCTCAATTTCATCAGCATCCTGAATAACGTGGTTGTTGGTCAATATGTAACCGTTTTCGTTGATAATGACCCCAGAGCCTGTTCCCATAACGGGCATTTCCTCAGGCATTTGATATTCCTTGGAGTCGTTGGGTTCTTGGGGTTGTCCATAATGGTATCTACGTTCAAAGAACTGCCCAAATGGACTTCCGCCAAAAAAATCACGGAAAGGGTCGGGCAACTCCCGATAACGGAGCATATTACCATCCCTGGAGGCCATACTCTTCTTTGCCGAAATGTGGACCACTGCATCCAACACTTTCTCGGTTGTCTTGGTAAAATCCAACGGAGTGATCTCTCCATCCGCATTGGCCGCATACAGCACTTTGTGGCCCGGGTTTGTTTCAACATGCTTTATGGCCACTTCCTTCTCTCCAAAATATTGGTATCCTCCAATGACTCCAAAACTTATCATCAAGGATACCATAGCTGATATAAAAACTGTCTTCTTCATGTTTGTAGGTTTTTTTATTTTGATTCTAGTTATAAACTATCTTTCTTTTCAATATTAAAATTGGAGCGATACTTCTCCAGAAACCGCTTTCTCCTCTCCAACATGCGCTCGTAATAGTTGTCCAGTTCAATAAATTCCTCTCCAAAATCACTGTCAAAAAAGCCCTTGTCAAAGAACCGCTTACTGAAAAGAGAATCTGGCTCAAAAATGTCCTCAAAGCCCTGACTTCTGAATTGTGAAAAATTGCTGTAAAATTTTGATTCAAAGCTGTTCAACAAACTGTCCTTGTCAAGGCCTGACAGGTCGTTCAAAGAATCACTTGACGACCAGGAATAAATACTGTCGTAGCGGATGAGATTTCCGCTCTCATCAAACTCTTTATCGACCTTCCAGCTGCCCTTGGGCTGGTCCATTTCTTTTTTATTGTCCTCTTTGACAATTGCCCCCTCTTTTTTATCCTGGCCCTTACAACCCGTTAGACAGAATAAGAGCGCTGTCATTAGTACATAGGTTTTCATGTCTTCAAACTTTTTGGCTATCCAATTCTTGATTTACATTTCGATTTCTTTATTCACGTCTGATGGATACCACCGCTATCCTTGAGCTTTAGAAGCCTGTTTTGGTGAAATATCCTGGACTTTCTTTCCCCATTGCGGTACCACACGCATTCCAAGAAGGTGTCATTGTCAACAAACCCAAATATGGGTTCTTTCTTTGGCACATATTTCAGCACGTCCATTTTTGGGCTGTCTTGCTTTCCTTTTATTTCGACCCAATCACCAGCTTTGAACTTTCTTGCCATATCACCTGATTTTTTGAAAGATGGGTAACCTATCCACCTTTAAAGTTTAAACATGGTATTGTTGCCATATGTCAAGAGTGATGACCGCTCTGGTATGCTGTTAAAAATGGTGGGATAGGGATTGCCTCACCCACCTTTTTGACAAATACATTACTTGTACAAAAACTTAGGTCCGACAATTGAAGGGAAGGGGCCGGTACTTCAGCCCCAACCCGATTAATGAATCAAAAAACGACCAGCTACGAAATCTTAATGGTTCTGGCTGGCTTCTGCTTCGCCTCTTCCTTTTTTGGAAGATGGATGTTCAAGATACCATCATTATAGGAAGCGTTGATTTTGGAATCGTCCACTGATTCGGGTAGCGTGAAGGTCCTTTTGAACGAAGAATATCCAAATTCCCTTCGCGTATAGTTTTCTTCTTTACTTTCTTCCTCCTGTTTTAGCTCGGTGGAGATAGAAAGCAGCTGGTTGTCAAGATCGATGTGGAAATCGGATTTTTTCATTCCGGGAACGGCCATCTCTACCCAGAAAGCATCAGCGGTCTCCCTGATGTTTACTTTTGGGAGGGTCATTCCAGTGTTGAAATTCGAAGTGAACACCGAAGGTAGGTCTGAACTGAAAAAGTTGTCGATCCAATCAGACCAAGTAGGGAAGTCTAGAGTCGATTTTGCTAAACTTCCATTTTTAGGAACAGAAACTAAATTGCTCATCATTTAAAAATTTTAAGTTCAACATAATTTTAAAAGAACAGAGTTATTCTTCACTCTGGCATACTATAGACAATTTGAATGCCAAACGAAATTTTGACATTTTTTTGTTAAGGGTTTTAAAAAATTCCTGTCATTTTTTCGGTCTTGGCAAAAATCTCGGACGTCAGTATTCATAAAATAATGACATAAAGGTTGTCATTTTGACATTTTTTAGGACAGTTTACTGAGAATAAATCGATTCAAATTCGGATTGGTCAGCTTGGAACAAAGTTTGTCTTAGCCATTTCGGTAATTTTTTTATGGTTTAACTTTTTAAAATTTAGGTTATGAAGAAAAAGCCCGTCAAAGTAAGACTTATCGAAAAAAATGGGAATTCCTACCAAATCCAATTTCCCAATCTAAAGATTCCTGTCACTGTTGATGAAAATCTGTACACCAAAATGCTGCACAGTACGGAGTATGAATTTAGTAACACTCATGTTAAGGTGAAATCGCATTCGTTTTCTGCGTGACAAGAGGTTTTGATACGTTCAAAAAAACGGCGAATTTATGAGACAGATTCGTTAGGAGAGTTTGATTCCCAAAATATGTTCTTTTTAAGAAACTTTCAATTTTTAGTTCCCGAGAAAAAATCGATATCATTCCAAGCAAAGTTCGTATTGGCTGAAAAAACTCCAAAGTACAGAACTCGCGTTGATATCCTCATTGGTCTCCCCGGCAACTTCCTCATAGGATACATTTTCAACCCCGCTCCATGTATGTTCCCCGCCGTTTATGCGATAGAAGCTGACATCGGCATTACAATCACAGTCGGTATATTTGAAAAGGGTAACGGTAGAGTTGTCGGTCGTATCCGTATTTGGTAGTTTAAGGGCTGGCTCGTTGGTCGCGCAGGCGTTGTTCTCCACCCAATAATCGACAAGGGTTTCAATACCTTCCACGGGTGTCGGATTATTGGCAACGGTACCGCCGTCATAGGGTACGAAGGCATCGGCATCGCCCAGCATGAAAATGGTCGGGATGCTTTGTGCATTGCTACAATTTTGAAGCACATCCAAGCCAATGGTGGCGGCAAGGGTTCCGACACCTGCGAAGGTATCGGGAAGTTCGCAGGCAAGTTTCTGGGTCATGAAGCCTCCGTTGGAAAAACCGCAGACGTATATTTTTTTTGAATCGACATTGTATTCGGACCTTAGTTCTGAGACCAATTTTTCAATGAAGCCCACATCGTCCACTTCCATTTCGGTCGCACTGGTGGCCCTGCCATCGGCCCAACTGTAACCGGGGGATGCAGGTCCAAAGCCCTGGGGGTACACCACCAGAAATCCATTCTGGTCCGAAACGGGATTCATTTGTGTGAAACCCTGCACGCTTTCGGCATTCCCGCTTCCGCCGTGAAGTACCATGACCAATGGGGTTTCCTCGGTCCCATCATAACCTTGGGGGATGTGTAGGATGAATTCCCGTTGATTGCCCTGATGTTCCAGACTTCCGTCTATGCGCTCGGGGAAATCTTTTGGTTCCATATTTTGCTCGGCTTCGAAGTTGTTGTCGTCATTACTGCAACCAAAACAACATGCAAGTAGAATCATCGTGAATATCCTCCGGTTCATTTGGGAATTGTTTTAGGATTGGACTATGGGAATGTCCCGAGGTTTAGTTTTGGATGGGAGTTTCGTCCCTTATCATAGTTACCTAACGGAAAAGGTCCGGTTATTATTTTAGTAAAACCATAAAAGGACGGATGACATAGAACAAGAGTAAAAGATACCTTAATTCCCAATAAGCGTTGATTTTTAGGACAATTATACGAAAGCAATTTTATGTGATTACCCTTTATTCCTTAACCCAGTCCGTCACAGTTGGGATACCACTGTCCCAATTCCCATATACAGTATTAGGGCCCTGGATTTGTTGTTTTCTTCCATTACCTACCAAAAAAGCACTAATTTACAGCCGGTCTAGGGCAGATGTGCACATTGAGGGAACATTGTGAACCTTATGGCCGAAGCAGAAAAACAAGGAATGAAGAAAATCTTGATTTGGTCCCTGTCGGTGGCCCTGGCAGGATTCCTGTTCGGGTTCGATACCATCGTAATCTCCGGGGCAGACCAGCAGTTACAGGAACTTTGGGGATCCTCGGACCTTTTCCACGGAACGGTTGTGATGGCCATGGCGCTATGGGGAACGGTAATCGGTGCCATATTCGGGGGAATCCCCACCAACGCAATTGGCAGAAAGAAGACATTGATATGGATCGGCATCCTTTATCTGGTATCCGCCGTGGGGTCAGCCTTGGCCAACGATCCGTATTCCTTTGCGGCATTTCGGTTCATCGGTGGCCTAGGGGTGGGGGCATCGACCATTGCCGCCCCGGCCTACATTGCGGAAATCGCCCCGTCAAAGGACCGTGGGCGATTGGTGGCCCTCTACCAGTTCAGCATCGTCTTTGGGGTTTTGGTCGCCTTTCTTTCCAATTATCTGTTGCGAAATATGGGTGAAAATGCCTGGCGCTGGATGATCGGGGTGGAGGCGTTACCTGCCTTTCTCTACTGTTTGATCATCCTGGGTGTGCCCAAAAGCCCTCGGTGGCTCATTACCAAGGGACGGTCAAAGGAGGCGGAGAAAGTGTTGGGCATAGTAAGCCCCGGAAAGGATGTGGCCGCATTGGAAAGGGAAATCGCCGCAGAGACCGGCCCGGACACCGAGAACATCTTCATGAAAAAGTACAGGGCGCCGTTGTTGTTGGCCTTTTTCATCGCATTTTTCAACCAGTTTTCGGGAATCAACGCCTTCTGGTACTATGCTCCCAGGATCCTGGAAGAGGCGGGCTTGGGAAAGGGTTCGGCACTGCTGAGCAGTGTCGGTATCGGTTTCATAAACGTTATCTTCACACTGATAGGGGTGTTCTTGATCGACCGATGGGGAAGAAGACAGCTGCTGTACGTAGGCTCGATTGGGTATATCGTTTCCCTGACCTTGGTGGCACTGTCCTTTTTCTTGGGCTGGGAGGGACCTTTTGTGGCCCTGTTCCTGTTGGTATTTGTGGCCTCACACGCCATGGGGCAGGGTACGGTGATCTGGGTATTCATCTCCGAGCTGTTCCCGAACCATCTTCGGGCCTCCGGACAGGCCTTTGGATCCACGGTGCACTGGGTATTGGCCGCCATCATCCCGTCGTTCATCCCCGTACTGTTCAGTACCATTGGGGCGGGCACTGTATTCGCCTTCTTTGCCCTTATGATGGTGCTGCAATTGATCTGGGTACATTTCGTGATGCCCGAGACCAAGGGAATATCACTTGAACAATTGAGCAAACAATTAAGCAAATAGACCATCGAGTCCATTGAATGATCGAACCCGATTGTACAAAATATAGTATAGAAGACCATCCAAAAACGAAATCTGCGATATGAGGGTCAAAGGAAAGGTAATACCCGGTTATGGGGTGGCATCAGGAAAGGGCGGTGACCCGCGTTACCATGAGGGCACCCTGAAGCTGCAATATCCCCATTTCAAGGAAAAAGGATTGGATCTGAGTCCCTTTTATATGGGCACGCTGAATGTGAATATAGCACCCTACAGATACCAAATAATAAAGCCTAAGCTTTATTTTGAGAACATAGCTTGGTCCGATCACATCCCTCCCGAGAATTTTTATTTTTTTGATGTTTCCCTCCATTTCAAGGGCAAAAGATTCGGCGGACTGGTCTATATGCCCGACCCCCAAACGAAGGAGGACCATTTGCAGAAACCCACGGTACTCGAACTGATCCTTCCCAAAATAAATGGCCTTCACTATGGTGATAACCTTTATGTCAACGTACCTGAGGAACAACTAGGGCTTATCCGTGATGCTTGACAACAATCCAGGATAAGTCCAGGATCAAGAATGGCTTACCCATATAGGAACTTCGAAAAATGCCAAAAGAAACAGGTCGGGCAAAGAAATAAAAACGGTACGGGACAGTTATATAAGCGATGATGTTTCCTGAACCATTGTCCCTTTCCCCACATACTGTCCATTGCGGGCAATTAAACCATCGATCAATAAATCAGTCCAAGGTAAAATAAGAAGCAAGCAATGAAAGCGAAAATATGTAATTTACTGATACTACTGGTAGTCGTCTTTTACTCATGTAATAACGATGACGGTGTCTCCGATCAAGATCCAAATCCAAATCCAAATCCAAATTTCAACATTGGATCTTTTGACTCCACCATCCAGGCCCCGTTTGGCGATTTGGATTACAGGGTGTACTATCCCGAAGGGTTTTCAGGTGAGACCTTCGTGATCCATGTGTCGCGGGGAGGCAATGGGATCGGTGATGACCGAGGCCAACTTACCGCTTATGTCGATGCCTATGTTCAGGAAGGTTATGTCGTGATGCAGATCGATCACCGATTGGCGGGCAATGATATTGAGACCATTGCCCGGTACAGGGGAGAGGAAATCCAATTTATTGCCCAGCAGATTGTGGAGGGAACTATTGATTATGGTGACTTTCAAGGTACCATAGATGTGGAGAAACAGGGTTTTTCAGGACACTCGGGAGGCTGTATGGAGGGGCTTATGGCAGCAGGGACGGTGATGACCCATGGGAACTATAAAGTGCCCCAGATCAAGGCCGTTTACGGCATGTCCCCCGCAGGTTACGATCCCGATCAATTTGGAATCGCCCAAAACCCGAACGGCTATGCCCAAATTGAGGGAACGGCGGTGTTTTTGATCATTGGGGAAGCGGAAAAGGATATCAACGGGCCGGGCACGTTTATGGCCGAGGACTGGCGTTTACAGGCATTTGATGCCATGGTCGCGGACGGCATGAAGTGCCAAATATTGGTCAGGGGGAACAACACGGACCATTTGGACGTAAAAGGTGAAAATCCCGGGATAGAGGAATTCAATATTGCCAACTCCGTAGCCATGTTTGAAACATATCTACGAGGCAATGATAGAAGCCAGGAACTCGGTAATCTGGCATTGCCAGGGTCAAATGAAATCGAAGTGTCAAAAAAGTAAACCGTTTACAATATAGTGTTGGGCAATACGGATAACCTACAAAATTGAGCCTTTTTCTTTTAAAATACCTCGCGGAAGCCGGAAATCAAAATACTTCAAAAACAGAATACGCTCTTTCACAACTGAAGGTTCTGAAATGCCACTGCTGAACTCTTCCAACACCACCCATTATGTCGTCTTATAAAATGGCCATTTTACGGAACTAAGTCCTAAAACTAGTTTTCATTTAATGTGACGGTCTCATTCTAGGTCTTTTTTAGAAGTATTGATAATAGACCTTTTATGAGACATTCTTGACCTGCGAACAGTTTATCCGCCTTACTACGAGTTGGCTATTTTTGCGGAAATCAAAAAATTCATTTTGATACAATTTGATGCAATTTGGTTTCAGAAGTTTTCTTTACCTTTACCGAATCGGCACAAGTTGCTTTAATTTGAAAGTTACCTGGTCGGTTACCTAAAGTGATTAAGCACAGATAACAATCTGGTTTTCATAGGTTTGTCGGAGTGGGGTTCGAATCTGCCACCCCGACGAACCACTAAATAGGTGGTATTAAAGCACTGTCAACTGACTGATTGACAGTGCTTTTTGTTTTTTATGCATTCATCTGATATCAAATAATACCATATAAAAGGTGTAGAGTTCGGTGAATGGTTCGGTACGTTCCTTGTGCATAATTTAGCTTCAGTTTGACGCTGTTTATGGGTGTTTTGCAAACCAGTTTTGTCAAACCCAAAAATTATGTATTATGCGCAATTCCAACACTTTAAAGGTTCTTATCTTCACTAGGGACATTTCTAACAACCCTGAAAAATTGACCATTTATGCCCGTATCACCGTCAATGGAAAACGTGCCGAGATAAGTTTGAAACGTTATGTTTCGGTGAATGAATGGGATGAAAATAGGGGCAGACTCCATGGACTTACCCACAAGGCCCGTTTGTTGAACAGCTATTTGGATGAGGTGTATGGCGAAATTATGGATACCCATAAACAGTTGTTGCGTGAGGACAAGATTATAACCTCACAAGCCATCAAAGCGCGTTATCTGGGGCAAGATGAAAGGCAAAAGACCCTTATGGAGCTTATCAAGTACCATTACGAATCACAAAGGAATAAGCTTCGTCCGGGAACCATGAAAAACTATTATGGTACAGAAAAGTATCTCAAAAGGTTTTTGGAGCATACCCGAAGAATTCAGGACATCAACTTAAAGCGATTGAACTACAAGTTCATTACCGACTTTGAGAACTATTTGATAAATGGGCCTGATCTGCAAAAGGGAAAGAAGTGTACCAATAATGGGGCCATGAAACATTTGGAGCGTCTAAGGAAAATGGTAAACCTTGCCGTGA